>NZ_AP024652.1:0-2400000 GCF_019977315.1 Arthrobacter sp. StoSoilB22 | reverse complement strand
CCGTCCGCGCGGATTGCTTCGGCGGTGCGGGACAGCTGGGTGACGGTGGCGACATAGTTGATCCAAACCCCGCCCGGAGCCAGGACAGTGGCTACCGCGTCCAAGCACTCCCATGGTGCGAGCATGTCCAGGACAACCCTGTCCACGGAGCCCGGAGCTTCGGCTTTGATGACCTCTTCCTGGAAATCGCCCAAGGAGATCTGCCATGCGGGATGGGGGCCGCCAAAGATGGTTTCTACGTTTCCCCGGGCGATGTCCGCGAATTCCTCGCGGCGCTCGAAGGAATGCAGGTAGCCCCCGTCCCCGACTGCGCGCAACAAGGAAATGGACAGAGCGCCCGAACCCACACCGGCTTCGACAACCCGCGCGCCGGGGAAGATGTCCGCCATGGTGACAATCTGGGCGGCATCCTTGGGGTAAACCACAGCAGCGCCCCGGGGCATGGACAGCACGAAATCAGAGAGCAGGGGACGCAACGTCTGGTACTGCTGACCGACGTTGTTGCTGACCACGGAACCATCAACTTTCCCGATGATTTCATCGTGGTTCAGGAAACCGCGGTGGGTGTGGAAAGCGCCGCCTACTTCCAGTGTGATGGTGTTCATCCGGCCACGCTCGTCCGTGAGCTGGACCCGCTCGCCCACACGGAAAGGCCCGCGGCGTCGTGCAGCGCCCGTCGGCTGCACAGCCGAGCCGATGGCCGACTGGTCAGTGCCTGTGCTTGCTGCGGGGGCGGCGGTTTCGCTGCTCATGTGGTGTTCCTCGCTCCTGTACGGCTTGGCCGCGGTGTGTGACCGGCTGGTGGGCGCCAAAAAAATCATTGGCTCTTGTTATGCATATCGGCCGGCAAGTAACTCTACCGGCAAGACAGTCAGGCGCGCCCGCTCCTGCGTGCTTCCTTACCTGTTATGGCGGTCACTACTGCCTGCTGCCGAAGCAGCCCGGTGACGATTCCATTGTGGTCCACCACAGCGTATTCGCCGCCGTCCAGGCGAGCCAGGTACTGGATCAATTCCTGGCCCTTCGACCATTCCGGGACGTAAGCCCCGGCGGCCAGGGCATGAGCCACGGCGGTGACCGGCGTCGTCGTCGCATGTGCGGCCGCCACAGCGAGCGTTGCACCGAAATCCACCACACCCTGTGGCTTGCCGTCAGGACCGCAAATCACGACGGCGGGACTTCCGGTCGGTGAAATGTCCAGGACGTCAGCCACGGATGCCGAGTTCGGCACACCTACTGCTGGCTCAGCGAGGCCGGCAGCACTGACCAGGTACAGGCGGCTGCGGAGCTTAGCGTGGTGGATGGAGCTGGAGGCGCCCATCCAGAGGAAACCGCAGACAAGCACGGTGACGGTGGTGTACATCAGATCCGGCCATTGCCCCCTCAGGAAAGGGACCACGATGAACCAGATAACAAGTGCCACCACAATGATCCGGCCGGACCATCCTGCTGCAATGGTGCCCTTGTCCTGGCTGCCCGTAGCTTTCCAGACCGCAGACTCAACCAATCGACCCCCGTCCAGCGGCATCCCCGGGAGAATGTTGAAGATTCCAATCAGCAGATTGGCCATCACTACTATGTCTGTCAGCGTCCCGGCAACTCCCTTGAACTGGGCAACGGAGTCGATCGAGAACATCACTGCGGCTACCACGAAGTTGGATGCCGGGCCGGCCAACGCCACAACCACGGAACGCCCCGGAGAGGCGGTGAAGTTCTCGAACTGTGTGTGTCCGCCCCAAAGATTGATGACAATTTTCTCGGTGGGCCAGTGGAAGACTTTCGCACTGAGGGCATGGGCGAGTTCATGGATAAGAACTGATAACGCCAGGAGTAACGCGACCGCCAACCCAACGAGGTAAGCCCAGTTGCCCAGTCCTGGTATGAAATCCATGATGAACGGACCGTAGAAGACCACGGTGATGGCTGCTATGACAAACCACGAGTACGCGAGGTAGACCGGCACGCCGGCAATCTTCCCCAAAGGGATGCCGTCACGTTTTTTGCTTTGCGAATGGTGCGGTGTGGACGGGCTGGTCACCTAGCTGGCCCCTTCAAGCAAGTTCGCTGCTGCGAAACGGTGAGCTACCAGCTCTTGCAGATCGGGAGCGGCACGGCCAACCAACGTGGGCCACATGATCATTCGTGGATCGTCCGGAAGGGGCACCTGATGGGGAATTCCCACAGTAATCACCCCCGAAGCAATGGCTGCCGTTGCGCCGGGGATGGAATCTTCGAGCGCGACGCAGTGGTGGATGCTAACGGAGGGGTCGTCCAGCTTGAGCCGTTCAACTGCCGTGAGATAGGCCTCCGGGTGCGGTTTTCCGTGGGTGACAGTATCGCCGGTGACCATGAACTCGAAGTAGGGCTTGGGTAGGCTTTCCACCACCACACCGGCCAGGGGCCCTTCGGACATGGTCACCAGTGCGCAGCGAATGCCTGCCTCGTGGAGTTCATCCAGCAGCTCGCGGGCGCCTGGCCGCCAGGGAACCTCTTTGCGGACCTGGGCGATCACTTGTGCACTCAAGGTGTCTACGATTTCGCGGGCCTCCAACCTGACGCCTGCGGCCTGCAGGACGGCTGCCGAGTGCAGTAAGGACTGTCCCACCAACTGCATGGCCTGCTGGTGGGACCAGGTCCCGCCGTGGGACTCCACCAGCGCACGCTCGGCCGCTATCCAATAGGGTTCGGTGTCCACGAGTGTGCCATCCATATCCCAGAGCACGGCTTTGAGGAGGGGCTGGCTGGGTGAGGAATGCATGGTTTCCAGTCTACGTGGAACCAAGCGCGCGGCCGTCCGCGGGTTGCGCTGTGGGCGAATCGCGGACACGCTTCGGGGTGAAATGCCATGCATCCACAAGGGTCTTGGACGTAGGGTGAGTGGATGAACAGTGTGGACGGGACCCCCGAAGGACAGGACATCACCGCGGAGCCCGAGCGTTTCCTCAAGGAACCCGCGGACGGCCGGCGTGTCACCGTAATGCTTGCCGCGTTTGAGGGCTGGAACGATGCCGGTGAGGCCGCCAGCGATGCTCTGCACTACTTGAACAAGCTCTGGGACGGCAAGAAGGTGGCCACCGTGGACGCCGAGGAGTACTACGACTTCCAGTTCACGCGGCCCACGGTGCGCCGGACGTCCTCAGGCGCCCGAAAGGTGAAATGGCCGTCAACCCGGATTTACAAGGCTGAGGTTCCGGACAGCAACGTGGATGTGGTCCTGGTTCTCGGCACCGAACCCTCATACCGCTGGCGTGCTTACACCACAGAATTGCTGGTCCATGCGGAAGCGCTCAAAGTGGACTCCGTGATTTTGGTGGGCGCACTGCTGGCCGATGTCCCCCACAGCCGTCCGATTCCGGTGAGTACTACCACCGAGGACAGTTCACTGCGGGAGCGCCTGAACCTGGAGGCATCCCAATACGAGGGACCAGTGGGCATTGTGGGTGTGCTCGCAGAGTTCGCAATGCTGGCAGGGCTGCCCACAGTCTCATTGTGGGCAGCAGTACCTCATTATGTCGCCCAGCCGCCCTCCCCCAAAGCACAGCTGGCGATTCTGCACAGGATCGAAGACCTCCTCCAAGTTCCTTTGGACAGCCAGCCATTGGCTGAAGAATCTGAGGCTTGGGAACGCGGAGTAGACGAGCTTGCAACAGAAGACCCTGAGATTGCCGCCTATGTGCGGCAGCTGGAAGAAGCGAAAGATACAGCTGACCTGCCGGAGGCCTCAGGCGAATCCATTGCCCGTGAATTCGAGCGGTACCTGAAACGGCGCGGTAAAGAACGTCCCTAAGAGGACAAACCCCTCAAACAAGCAACGGCCCTGGCATGATGCCAGGGCCGTTGTTGGTTTTTCTTGGGAGTCGCTTAGAGCTCAACCCCGAGCAGAGCATCAATGGCGTCAGTAACAAGGGCGGCATCCGTAGCCGAGCTGACCGCGTCGGCGCGAATCGCTTCCCCTGCCCAATGGTCGACGACGGCGATGGCCCCCGGGGCGTTGAGGTCGTTGGCCAGTTCACCGCGCATGGCCGCTGTCAAGGCCGCAGCAGATCCAGCAGGGGCGTGATCCACAGCTATGCGCCACCGCTTGAGACGGTCTTTGGCTTCTGCAAACCCGGCATCGGTCCATGACCAGTCGGAGCGGTAGTGATGGGCCAGGATTGCCAGACGTATTGCCGCGGGTTCCTCACCGGCAGCGCGAAGTTTTGAGACAAGAACCAGGTTGCCTTTGGACTTGCTCATCTTCTCTCCGTCCAGCCCCACCATTCCGGCGTGCGCATAATGGCGCGCAAGCGGAACTCCGGAGAGTGAATAAGCATGGCCGGCGCCCATTTCATGGTGCGGGAACACCAAGTCGGAGCCACCACCCTGAACGGTGAAGGGTGCAGGAAGATACTTTTGCGCGATCACCGTACATTCGATGTGCCAGCCGGGACGGCCGTCGCCGAGGGTGGCGCCGGGCCAGCTCGGCTCGCCCTCACGGGCAACCCGCCACAGCAAAGGATCCAAGGCGTGGCGTTTGCCCGCCCGGGCCGGGTCTCCACCGCGTTCAGCGAACAATTCCAGCATGTCCTTCTCACCCAGGCCGGAAACATCGCCCAGCGTCCAGGCGTCTGTGGCGTCTGAGCGCTTGCCGGCGGTCTCGACGTCGTAGTAAACATCGCCGTCGGGCTCTCCTTCGGAGCCGGCAACCCGGTAGGCAACGCCGTCGGCGATCAGTTGCTCAATGGCCGGAACAATGTCCGGGATGGCCTCCACAGCGCCGATGTAGTGGTTCGGCGCGAGGACGTTCAAAGCGTCCATATCTGTCTGGAACAGCTCGATTTGGCTCTGGGCCAAGTCACGCCAATCCACTCCGGTAGCTGTAGCCCGCTCCAAGAGGGGGTCATCAATATCCGTGACGTTTTGGACGTAGGAGACCCGGACGCCGGAATCGCGCCAAGCGCGGTTCAGGAGATCAAACGCCACATAACTGGCTGCGTGTCCCATATGAGTCGCGTCATACGGGGTGATGCCGCAGACATACATCGACTGCTCCGGCTGCTTCTCAACGTCCACCACCCGCCCAAGGGCTGTGTCATACAGCCGTAGTTGCGGCAGGCTGCCGGGCAGCTCAGGTACAGGGCGGGAGGTCCACGATTTCACGACTTAACCTTAGTGCTAGGCGCTGATCACGCCGAAACCGAGGAGGACATACAAGGCCAGACCCAGGAGGATCCGGTACCAAACGAACAGGCGGTAGCTGCGGGTGGAGACGAATTTCAGGAACCAGCCGATGATGATGTAACCCACCACGAAGGCGATGACCGTGGCCAGCGCAGTCTCCGGGAGGCCGTAGGGCCCGCCCAAGCCTTCGTTTGAAACCGTTTTGTAGAGCTGGTACAGGCCACTGCCGAACACTGCCGGTATGGCCAGGAGGAAGGAGTACCTGGCGGCGGCTTCACGGGTGTACCCCATCAGGAGGCCGGCGGTGATGGTGCCGCCCGAGCGTGACACGCCGGGGATCAAGGCCATCGCTTGGGCGAAGCCGTAAAGAATGCCGTGCTTATAGCTCAGTTGGGTGAGATCCCTCTCCTGCCGGCCAATGGCATCGGCTACAGCAAGGATCATGCCGAACACGATCAGCATGGTGGCCACAATCCACATGCTGCGCAGCACTGACTCGATCTGGTCCTGGAACAACAGGCCGAGGATGATGATCGGCAGGCTACCGATGATCACCAGCCAGCCCATCCGGGCATCCGGGTTGTTCCGCTCTACCTTCCCTGTGAGGGAGCCGAACCAGGCCCGGACGATCCTTACGATGTCGCGCCAGAAGTAGACAATCACGGCGGTTTCAGTTCCCAGCTGCGTAATCGCCGTGAAGGCAGCGCCGGGGTCTGAGGCATTGGGAAGGAACGAGCCGACAATCCGCAGGTGTGCGCTCGAGGAAATCGGGAGGAATTCGGTGAGGCCCTGCACCAGGCCCAGCAAGGCTGCTTCTATCCAGTTCACGTGAATAGACCCTACGTCATGAAGTCCTCTAACTCCCCGTAAGCTAACTGCTATGCAGCAGCGTTATGTCGGAAACAGCGGATTCCGTGTGTCCTCATTGTCCCTCGGAACCATGTCCTGGGCACAGGAGACCGACGAACAGGACGCTGCTGAACTCCTCCACGCATTCGTTGCCGGGGGCGGCACCGTGGTGGACACAGCAGCGTCCTACGCGCAAGGGCGGGCAGAAGCCATGTTGGGATCCATGCTGGGCGATGTAGTGGCCCGGTCCGAGATTGTGATCTCCACCAAAGCCGGCGTGTCGTCAGCAGACTCCAGGCGAAGCGTCAACGCATCGCGGGGTGCACTGCTGTCCGCCCTTGATGCCAGCCTGGCCAGGCTGGGCACTGATTACATTGATATCTGGTTCGCTCACGAGTGGGATCCGAATGTACCACTGGACGAAACTCTCTCTGCCTTGGAACTAGCCCAGCGAAGCGGACGTGCCCGCTACGTTGGGATATCCAACTACAACAGCTGGCAGACAGCCAAGGCAGCGGCCGTGGCCGGTTTTACCCTGGTGGCAAACCAGTCCGAATACTCCCTCGTCCAACGCAAAGCCGAGGAAGAACTCATCCCTGCCGTGGAAGACGCCGGACTGGGGCTGATGGCCTGGGCGCCTTTGGGCCGTGGTGTGCTGTCCGGTAAATATCGTGGACAAATACCTGCCGATTCCCGTGCCGCACAAAGCCGCCTTGCCGGTTACATTGAGCCCTATCTGGAATCGCGGGCGTCGCGCGTGGTTGAAGCAGTGGCGATGGCAGCCCGCGGACTGGGCCGCACTCCCCTAGACGTGTCCCTCAGCTGGTTGCTCGCCCGGCCGGGGGTAGCCACCGCAATCGTTGGCCCCAGGAACGCTGTTCAGCTCAAGGAACTGCTGGACGCGCAACTGACGGTTCTGCCGGCTGAGATTGCCCGCGCCCTGGAGGACGTTTCAGCAGCGTAGCTGGGTCTACTGGCGGTCCAGAATGTCCAGCAAGTAGCTTCCATAGCCGCTTTTTGCGAGCTTTGCAGCCTGCTGGCGGAGTCCGTCGTCGCTCAGGTATCCCATGCGCCAAGCCACCTCTTCGGGAGCCCCGATCTTCAAACCCTGCCGGTTCTCCGTGGTCCGGACGTAGTTTGAAGCGTCATTGAGGTCGCTGAAGGTGCCGGTGTCCAGCCAGGCAGTGCCCCGTGGAAACTTCTGCACATGCAAGCGGCCAAGTTCCATGTATTTCCGGTTGATATCCGTGATCTCCAGTTCCCCGCGCGGCGACGGTTGCAGGTCTTTCGCCATGGCAACAACGTTGTTGTCATAAAAGTAGAGCCCTGGAACGGCATAGTTGCTTTTGGGGACTGCGGGCTTTTCTTCAATGGAGACGGCCATTCCATGATCGTCGAACTCCACCACGCCGTACGCGGACGGATCCTTGACCCAGTAGCCGAAGATCGCACCGCCGTGGACGTCGGTGTAGTGCCTCAGCTGGTTGCCCATGCCGGGTCCATTGAAGATGTTGTCACCCAGGATCAGCGCCACGTTGCCGTTTCCGATGTGGTCCTCGCCCAGGATGAACGCCTGGGCAAGGCCGTCCGGGGTGGGCTGCTCTGCGTAGCTGAGATTGATGCCGAACTGTGAACCATCTCCGAGGAGCCGCTGGAACTGCGCGGCATCGCCGGGCGTGGTGATGACAAGAATGTCGCGAATTCCCGCCAGCATCAGCGTGCACAGAGGATAATAGATCATCGGCTTGTCGAACACCGGAACCAGCTGCTTACTGATTCCGAGCGTGATGGGATGAAGCCTTGAACCCGTTCCACCTGCAAGAACAATTCCTCGCAAACCTGCCGTCCTCACCTGTGCCCAGTATTGCCGCTGGCGGTTACTCTAGGGCCATGCAGAGAATCCTTGTCACCGGCGGGGCCGGATTCATCGGATGCAACTTTGTCCACTACATCATGGAGCACACCGGGCTTCATGTCACGGTATTGGACAAACTGACGTATGCCGGGAACATCGAATCTCTCTCCGGGCTGCCGCCGGAGCGCTTCACCTTCGTCAAGGGAGACATTTGCGATGCAGTGTTGGTTGACAAGCTGACGGAATCCGTTGAAGCGGTGGTGCATTTCGCAGCAGAGTCCCATAACGACAATTCGCTGCAGGATCCCCGACCCTTTCTTGATACAAATCTTGCGGGAACGTTCACCATGATCGAAGCCGCACGAACGCACGGCACGCGATTCCATCACATTTCCACCGATGAGGTCTATGGCGACTTGGCGCTGGACGATCCCCACCGCTTTACGGAGAATTCCGTGTATCGGCCAACGAGTCCCTATTCGGCAACGAAAGCCGGCTCGGATATGTTGGTGCGCGCGTGGGTGCGCTCATTCGGCCTCAAAGCAACCATTAGCAATTGCTCCAACAATTACGGCCCGTACCAGCACGTGGAGAAATTCATACCGCGGCAGATAACCAACATCCTGGACGGGAACCGGCCACATCTTTACGGCAGCGGGCGGAATATTCGTGACTGGATCCACGTGGAAGACCATTCCTCCGCAGTCTTGGCAATTTTGGAGGGCGGACGCGTGGGCGAAACCTATTTGATAGGCGCAGACGGCGAAAGGTCCAACCGGGAGGTGGTTGAGATGCTGCTCTCCCTCGCAGGACGGCCGCGCGAAGCATATGACCTGGTCACGGACAGGCCAGGTCATGATCTGCGGTACGCCATCGATTCGGGCAAACTTCGGCGTGAGCTCGGTTGGGCGCCCCGCTATTCGGACTTCGACGCCGGACTGGCTGACACCGTCCAGTGGTACAAGGACAACGAACAGTGGTGGAGACCGCAGAAAGCGGCCACGGAATCCAAGTACGCAGGTCAAGGGCACTAAGGCGTGGAACAGGGACGCCAGCTACGTTCACGGGCCACGCCCATCCCCGGACTGCTGCTGTTTGAGCTTCCTGTTCATGGGGATGGCAGAGGATGGTTCAAAGAGAACTGGCACCGGGGCAAGATGCTTGATGCCGGGTTGCCGGACTTTGGCCCGGTGCAGAACAACATCTCCTTCAACGCAGTTCGTGGAACGGTTCGCGGTATCCATGCGGAGCCTTGGGACAAGTTCGTTTCACTGGCCTCCGGACGGATCTTCGGCGCGTGGGTGGACTTGCGGGAGGGGCCAACGTTCGGGACGCTGTTCACCGCAGAACTGACCCCCGGCGAGGCCATCTACGTCCCCCGCGGCGTGGGCAACGCATTCCAGACCCTGGAGGACCACACCGCCTACACGTACCTGGTCAACGACCATTGGAGCACGGAGGCACAGAAGGACTACACGTTCCTTAACCTCGCCGACGAGGATGTGGCAGTTCCCTGGCCGATCCCCTTGGATCATTGCGTAATCTCCGCGCCGGACCAGAAGCACCCACGGCTGGCAAACGTCGTGCCAGTGCCCAGGCGGCGCACTCTGGTCCTTGGAGCGGACGGCCAGTTGGGCACTGGCCTTCGGAGTGCCTTCGCGGGTGACTCCACAGTGGAGTTCGCGGGCCGCGCGCGGTTCGACATCACCTCCGAGGACTCCTATCGGGCTGTGAACTGGCGCGAATATTCCGCCATCATCAACGCCGCCGCGTTCACCGCGGTAGATGTCGCCGAAACACCGGAAGGCCGGGCTGCTGCCTGGAGCATCAACGCCGCCGCCGTTTCCCGCTTGGCGCGTACCGCCGTCGAGCATTCACTAACTCTTGTCCACATCTCCAGTGACTACGTTTTCGACGGCACAGCAGAGGTTCACCTCGAGGATGAGCTTCCAGCTCCCCTGGGGGTCTACGGCCAAAGCAAGGCTGCCGGCGACCTCGCGGCGGGCATCACGCCAAGGCATTACATCGTCAGGACTAGTTGGGTAGTGGGCAGCGGCAGGAACTTTGTTCGAACCATGGCGGCGTTGGCCGCGAAGGGTGCCTCGCCAACGGTGGTGAATGACCAATGGGGGCGATTGAGTTTCGCGTCCGACATCGCAGCGGGCATTCGTCACCTGCTCCTCAACAAAGCCCCGTACGGGACGTACAACCTCAGCAACGGTGGCAACCCCCAGACCTGGTTTGAGCTGGCCCGCGATGTCTACCGCCTTGTGGGCGCCGATCCGAATCTGGTGCGTCCGATCGGCACCGCCGACTACGCAGGACCCCGCACTGCTCCAAGGCCGCGCAGCAGCGTCCTGGATTTGTCCGGTATCCGCGCGACCGGATTCGATCCACCCCCGGCAGCACAGCGTCTGGCCGAGTACATCAAAGGCCTGGAACTCTAGCGGAGTCCTGCGAAACGTCCTAAAGTAGCCGTACGGCAGCCTCTTGCAGGAGGCCGGGAGACAACTCAAATAAACATGTTGACACGGCGGCACTGGTCCGCCACCGACGATCCAGGCAGTGCAGCAGCCTCGGATCGTCGGCCACATGGTGATGCCTTGAGTTGGAGCCGAGAATGCTGCTACCGAAAATCATGCCCGTGGGAGATCTCCTCCACAGGGCAGTCCCCCACTTTTACCCGCGTCGCGGCGTCCCCGCCGGCGTACCCCAGGGCGAGGACCACCACAGTGTGGCCGCTTCCGCAGAGACGGTGGCTAAGGCTCCTTGGGTGAATCTGGGCGGGGTCCCGGTCAAGCTCATGGAGGCTGAGGGCGCGCTTCGGGAAATTTTGGATCGCGCCGGCTCCCCCGATGCTCCCCCTCTGGGCGTCTGCTCCGCAAACCTGGACCATATCCGACACTTCGGAACCGGAAGCCGCTGGATAGGCACTTTGGACCCGCCCGCGCCTGTTGAATGGTTAACCCTGATTGACGGCGCCCCCCTGGCCACCCAGGCTCGGCGCCTGACGTCAAAGACATGGCCCCGGCTTGCCGGCAGCGACCTCATTCACCCCTTCCTGGCAGGAGCAGCGGCACGCGGCTTGCGCCTGGGTTTTCTGGGAGGTTCGGAAGAGACCCAAAAACTGATCGCAAGCAAGTTCGTAACCGAGCGGCCTGAGCTGAAGGTAGTTGGTTGGTGGGCTCCCGCCAGGTCCACGCTGGGAGACGCAGCAGCCTCCCGCAGGCTCGCCCGGGAGATACGGGCGGCATCGCCCGATGTCCTGATTGTTTGCTTGGGAAAACCCCGACAGGAACTGTGGATAGCCGAGTACGGTCACCTGACCGGCGCCAAGGTCCTGCTGGCATTCGGTGCCGTGGTCGATTTCCTGGCGGGGAACGTCCGGCGGGCTCCCTCCTGGGCCAGTTCGCACAGCCTTGAGTGGGCATGGCGCCTGATGCTGGAGCCACGCCGCTTGGCACGCCGTTATTTGGTGGAGGGGCCGGAGGCATACGTGAAGTTGCGGACCGCCAGCAGTTCCGACGTCGAGCCAAGAAAGCTGCTTTCCAGCGCCGCATACGCTGTCCCGGAACCCGTGCCCAGCCGGGCTCCGGGATCGTTCGTCCCGGCCACCGAAGCGGCCGACGTCGCCGTCGTGGTTGTCACCTACAACAACGCTGACGACGTCGGGCCGCTGGTGGCGAGCCTGCGCAAGGAAGCAGCCGATGTTTCCATCAAAGTGGTGGTGGCGGACAACTCCCCGGATGAGAGCACGCTGCGTGAGCTCGCACACCACCCCGACATCACAGCAGTGCGAACGGGCGGAAACCTCGGCTATGCGGGCGGAATCAACGCTGCGTTCTCTGTTGCAGGGGAAGCAGGAAGCTACCTCATCCTGAACCCGGACCTCCGCGTGGAACCAGGCGCGGTGGCCGCCATGCTCCAGCGGATGGATGAGCAGGGAGCCGGCATGGTGGTACCGGTCCTGTTGGACGATGACGGAAGCATCTACCCGTCGCTACGCCGTGAACCGGGCGTTCTGCGAGCGCTGGGTGATGCTGCTTTGGGTAGCCATGCGAAGGGCAGGCCGGGTTGGTTGTCGGAGATGGACTTTGACACTGAGAGCTATTTGCACGGGCACCGGGTTGATTGGGCCACGGGTGCGGCTCTGCTGATTAGCTCTGCGGCGTCGGAGGCGGTGGGTGCTTGGGATGAGCAGTTCTTTTTGTATTCGGAGGAGACGGACTATTGCCATCGGGTGAGGTCGGCGGGTTTCTCCATTTGGTTCGAACCCGCTGCCCGGATGTGGCATGAACGTGGTGGTTCGGGGTCATCTCCGCAGTTGACTGCTTTGATGTCGGTCAACAGGGTGCGGTATGCAGAGAAGTATCTTGGACGTGGGCGGGCGTTGGCATTCCGTGGTGCTGTGTTGGCTGCGGAAATTGCGCGGTTGAACAAAGCCGGGCATCGGGATGCTGCATTGGCGGTCCTTATGCAGCGGCGTTGGGAGAGGCTCCCGCACGCGACGCGGACCACGACGGCAGCCACGCCATGACTGTTACCCATCCTTCCGGTGCGGTGATCATCCCGGCGCATAATGAGGCCGGTGTTATCAGCAGGACGCTTGAGGCGTTGAGCGAGGTCATCGCGTGGGGCACAGTTGATGTGGTGGTGGCATGTAACGGGTGTAAGGATGCCACGGAGGCTATCGCGTCGAGGTACGGGGGTGTTCAGGTGCTTCACGTGCCGGAGGCTTCCAAGACTGCGGCGTTGAACGCTGCCGATCAGGCAACGCAGCGATGGCCGCGCGTGTACCTGGATGCCGATATTGAAGTCAGTGCCCCTGCGCTTCATGCAGTTTTTGTTGCTTTGGAGGATGGGACTTTGCTGGCTGCCCGTCCGGCTTTTCGCTATGACACCGAGGGCGCTTCGGTATTGGTGCGCTCGTATTACCGTGCCCGTTCCCGTATACCGGGCAATGCCGAGGCGCTTTGGGGTGCGGGTGCTTATGGGTTGAGTTTCACCGGGCATGAGCGGCTGGGGTCTTTTCCCCCTCTTACTGGTGATGACTACTATGTGGATCGGCTCTTCTCTGCCCATGAGAAGGCGGTGTTGGCTACGGTTCCTGTGGTGGTGCGGACGCCCCGGACGTGCAAGGCGTTGATGTCTGTTCTTAGGCGCACGTATCGGGGCAATGCGGAGCAGGATCTCGTATCCGGCGGTGCCTCCACGGCGAGGACTGTACGGCAGTTGCTTGCCTCCGTCAGGGGGCCGCTGAGCGTTTTTGATGCCGCCGTTTACGTCGTGTTCGCCGGTGCGGGCCGCCGTCGTGCGCTGTTTGGCCCTCAGGCGCTGCCTGGTTGGGAGCGGGACGACACCAGCCGTTAGTCAGAAGCCGCAGCTGCCCCCGCCTTCAATGCTGTAAAGGTGGACGGCGTTGCCGTCGGCGAAAGTGTCGGTGAAGGTTCCGGCCACTATGGGGATGGTGCGGTTTTCGTCGATGACGACGGCGGTGCTGCCGCCGCATTTCAGCGTGAAGGTCGCTGCGCCGCCGGTGTTCTTGTTCGCTCCCGCGAAGATGTAGACGTGGCCGTTGTGGAGTTTGGTGGCGAGGTCTACGGGGCCGGTGACTGTGGTGGCGCCGTCAAGGAAGGGGGCGTTGAGGACGGGTGCGAGGTCTGTGATTTGCTTGTTCACGGAAGTGAGTGTGGGCACTATGTCTTTGCCGCAGTCCCTAATGACGTGTTGGGTGACGCATGGGCCGCCGAAGTTGTGGTTGAAATAGATGATTCCCCGGGCGCCGTGGATGAGGCTGCTCCAGACTGCGGCCTTGAGTTCAGGGCCGGTGATTGTTGTGGTGTTGGGGACATCGCCTGAAGGATGGCCATTCTCTACGAACGCCCACACAGGAATTCTGGTGGCGGGGTCCTGCAGATTCCGTAGCCTGTCGATGGTCCAGCCATAGTTGGCAGCTAGTCGGCATTCCTCTCGCGTCAGGTCTCTTGCATAGCCAACAATGGCACCTCCTTCGCCTTTGCCGCAGATGTTGGGATCGGTGAACCAGTAGTTATCCGCGGAGACCACATCCTGGACTCCCCTGATGAATCCGTGGGCTTCCTGGTCGGATTCCCAGAAGGTGACGCCTTTTCCGTAGTTGGAGTAAAGCAAGACGTTCTGTGGTGCGTATGCCCGCCGTTCCTTCTGTATGGTGTACCCGCATGGTGTGCCTTCGGGAAAACACGGTGCGCCGTCCCCTGGGTATCTGCCGGTCCATCGGGCGTCCCCCGGGCCTGCCCACATGTCCACTTCGTCGCTCAAGACGTAGCCCGCGGCAGCAGCGTGCCGAAAAGTTGGCAGCGCATACATGCCGGAGTCTTTGATCAACTGCACGTCGGAGTTCCCTGTCAGTTCAACGTAGGTGTTGATGCCGGCTGCCGAGTCCATGGCTGTGTTGCCTTTGTCCAGGACGCTTTCCAGCCACACCCCCAGAGGAAAGAAGGATGGGTCTGTTGGAAGGCTGTTGGCAAATTTCCCGTAGTAGTCCGGTCCTCCGTCCACGTCGCGCAGTGCCAGGGACGTTCCGGGCGCGGACCCGCTGCTGGGGGAACTTCCGGGAACCGGCAGGGCTGAGGGCGTGGGGGTCCGGCTTGATCCCACGACGGCGATCAGGCTGACGGCCGCGATTGCGAGCGCAGAACCGGCCCAGAGGCCAACTGTTTTGCCCTTCATTGTTTCCCTTTCCGGGAGTTGGTTCAGATCCGTGCTGCCATGATGCGGGCGCTCTTGGAGACGTCGTAGGATTCGCCAAGAGTTATCCGCGCCCGCTGTCCCATGGCTGCAGAGCGCGAGGGGTTGTGGAGGGTGTGCAGTATTGCCGCTGCCAGGGATGCGGGATTACCGGGATCGACCAAGGTGCCGGACTGTCCGGTAGCTATCAGGTCCGGGACGCCCCCGGCTGATGTGGCTACCACGGGAACCTCCATGGCCATGGCCTCCATGATGGCCACACCCAGTGGTTCCTGGTGGCTGGCCAAGGTGAAGATGTGTGCTCTTTGAAGTTCTTCCTTGACCCTGTGCTCCGGAACGGCACCGAGGAGCGTTACCCGCTGTGTGAGATCGAGTTCCTTGATGAGGTTTTCCATGGCTTGCCTGTAGCCCTTTCCTCCGATTTCGTCCTCGCCTGCGATGGTCAACTCGACGTCTATTCCGGTGTCTGTGATCAGACGGACCGCTGTGAGGAGTTCCTCGTGACCTTTGCTGGGGTTGAGCCGGGCACAGCAGAACAGCCGTGCAGGTCCTGCACCGTCCCACGGGACGTAAGGTGCGGTGCGTGTGAAGGCGGCCAGTTCCACCCCCATGGGGGCGACACTGACGTCCGCAGGCATGACGTCCTCAAGTTGCTGCAGGGTTTCACTCAGTAGCCGTTCGGTGATGACGAGGGAGAATTTGGCGTTGAGCCATTTCTGGTGCTGGTTTGGGCCGTAGTCGCTGAGGGGGCCATGGAGCGTCAGGCTGTAGGTGATGCCGGTGATCATATGGGCGAACAGGGCTACCTGGGCGGCGTGGGCGCAGGAATGGACATGTATGTGCTGCCACCCTCTGGTGCGCGCGTGCCGGGCCAGGGCGGCTCCTGCCCAGAGCAGTCCTGCCGTTTGCAGAACGTCGCGGGTCTGAGCCGGGGTCAGTGCGGGCTGCCGGTGGATGCCGGACGCTGCTACCAGCGTGTCAAGGTGGCGGAGTCCGGCCAAGGCCGTCGTGGCTGTGCCGCCGATGCCGGACAGGCCCGGTGGGACCAGGTAATGAATCTTAGGTAGTTGGTCCTGTGCCCAGGGAGGCACGGTCCCGGGCTGCTGTGGACGGCGGGTGGAAACTGGCTCCGGCTGGTGCCCGAGGTCGGTCAGTGCTTTGAGTTCACGCCAGAAGAAGCTGTGCGTCTGACCTGGGAATTCCGGCACCAGGTAACCAAATCTGGTCATTGCTGCATCGTCCCCAACCGTTAGCGGCTGTTGGTTGGTTGAACAGATGGTGTGGTGGTGGTTCTTCTATCTTCGTGGGGTTCAAGTGGGTGGATTGCCACCAGGGGCTCCGAAATCGGCAGAGCCTTGTCGTCGAAGGTTGGGTCCTTACCCGGCAGTACTAGCGTCGGGTTGCTTTCGGAGATCTTACGCAAGCTGCGCTTGCGGGGATCGTTTTTTGATTTACTCTCCCGATTCCTGGTGGTCTCCACCGCGCGCGCCAGCGAGACTGCGCCAAGTGTGAGAACCAGACCGGCAACCACCACGACGATGACGGACCTCAACCTGCTGGAGAACTGTTCTGTGGCTTTCTCTGGTGAAGCTACGACCAGTGCCGTGAACAGGTATCTATCAGAGGCGCCGTTGATCGCTTGGATGGTCCTTAGGTCTTGCTCCAGGCGCTCCCCCAGCGCCTTGGCGGTGCTGATTGCCTGGGCCTTGTCATCTGAGATTCCGGAGATGTCGATGAGGAAGGCGTCCGAGGGCCGTTCTACCTTGTAGTCCGTGCTGAGCCCTTGTTCTGCAAGGAAATCGCCCGTAGCAACATCGTTCAGACGGGTCACAGCTACCTGGGCTACGAGGGAAGTGTCGGCAGAGCGCAGGTAGGGGTTGTCAGTGTTGAGCAAGCCCAGGGCAGGATCCTTTTCGATCTGTTCCGCCGTTGGTACCTGTGGGGCGACTATGGCGTAGGTGGTGCGGGCTTCGTATGTTCTGGGGGCGTAGGAAAACATGTAGACCGCCGCCACCGCCGTCAGCAACAGGACGGGGAGTACGAAGATTTTGTAACGCCACAGGGTTTTGATGACGGCTACGGGGTCCATGATCTCTCCTTGGGGAGTAGTTTCTTCGTGTTAAGCGGCGGCCGCGTTCGGCCCTCTGGTGCAGCAGGATATTTTTGATGTTCGAGCTCCCGCCGCACCATGTTCCACGTTCCTCCGGACAGCCCGACGATGAAGGGATAGGCGAGCGCGAAGACCGGGAATGACATGGAGTCGAACGTCAGGGAGCAGATGGCGGCAACGATTCCGGCAGCGGCGACGGCGCCCGCGAAGCATCGCAATGCGGGAAGGCGGGAAGCACGGGCGGCGAGGAGGGCGGATATGCCTGGGAACGTCAGGTAGGCGATCATGCCCACCAGACCCACCAGACCGATGGTGACTGTTGCGTTCAGATATTGGTTGTCGAGGATGTGTATGGCGTTGGTTGGCATGTAGTTTCCCGGACCTACGCCGAAGAACGGATGTTCATCCACCATTGCCGCCACCCGGGGGTAGTTGTTGGTTCGCGTGGTAATGGACGGGTCGCTTTCTCCCGCTGTCAACGATGCTCCCAGAGTGCCAACCAGGCCAGGGACGCCGAGAAACAAGACGGCTACGATCACGGGGGCCGCAACGAAAGCCCAACGCCTGGCAACCCGGGGCAGGAAAGGCAGGAAAACAGCCATTCCGGCCAGCAGGCCGAGGATCCCTGAGCGCGAGACTGTTGAGGCGATGGCGAAAACCAAGAGTGCTGTGATGGTCCAATGCACCCATTTCCGGCCTTTTTGATCGTACAGGCTCCGCCATATGGACAGCGGAAGAAGCATTGCGCAGACAACAGCCATCTCGATTGAATGGAAGGTGCTCCCCGAGACACGCATCAACGACCCACGTATCTGGAATGTTGTGTTTCCCCCGTTGTTGGTGAACCCGGGCATCGCCATTTGCAGGAACTGCATGGGATCAACACGGAAGAAGAATTGAACAGCCGCCACGAGACA
Source organism: Arthrobacter sp. StoSoilB22 (assembly GCF_019977315.1). Lineage (NCBI taxonomy): Bacteria > Bacillati > Actinomycetota > Actinomycetes > Micrococcales > Micrococcaceae > Arthrobacter > Arthrobacter sp. StoSoilB22. Next base: position 2,382,380 of record NZ_AP024652.1, on the reverse strand, counting down.
GCAAAATGCCGCACCAGCCAACAGGGCCCGCGTCAAGGCCATGGCTGCGTTCAGCGTCCTCACGGCTTCCGCCGTCACCAGAATGATTCCTGCACTGGCCAGCAGGAGAATCAGCCATCTGTCAGCTGCAGCGCGTGCAGGGCTTTCGCTTCCTCCCGTGTAGCCGGAGTACATCGCCGCATAGGAGGCACATGTTCCCACCCAGAGGATAACCAAGCCCATGCGGCCGGGATGGCGGGTGTCCAGGGGGTTGGTCAGGCCAAAAAGGACAGAGCACAGCCAAACCGCCAAAAGAAGCAACGCAATCATCAGCGGCAACGTCCCTACAGCTCCCAGCGGTTTGAGCACCATATTGGAGGGAAAGAAGAAGATAGCGAAAGCGGCAAATTTAATCAACAACGGCAGGTGTGCGCGGGGGGATAGTCCGCTGACGTTGAGATCATCCAGCCCCATGGGCGCCGGCGCGGGCTGGAGATTCATGCGATTCCTGGAGATCCTCATAACAACCCCGGACTTCCGGGCTCGTTGGCGCAGACCAATTCAATAACCCTGGCAAAGTTCTCCCGTGACACTGACCAGTCCAGACGCCCCCGTTGCGCAATGGCCGCCGCACGTGCGGCTATGTTGGGGGCTTCCACTGCTTGTGCAAGAGCCTCGGCCATCCGGCCGGGGGTTGCCGGAGCCCACACGACGTCGGGGTCCCTCATCACCTGTTCCGAGAACGTCGATTCATTGATGACGGGAACATTGCCGGCAGCCATCAACTCTTCGGGGACAAGGGAGATGTTGGTGTAGGAGATCGCAAGTCCGGCGATGGTGCGGTTGTACAGTCTGTTCAATTCGGCAGGGCTTAGATTGCCGTGGTTGTTCACAGGGATGGACCATCCTGTGATCCTGTCCCCGTATACGTGGATCTCCTGCTCCGGGTGCAAGGAGTGGAACTGCTCCAAGGCCAGCTTGGCCAGGAGGTACCCGCGTCGATCCACAGCACGCTTCGCGTAATAGACCACCCCCTGGCGGGGCGCCTGACGTTCTCCGGCGTCCAACAGTCGGTACGTTGCGGTGTCACAGGCGAAGGGCACCGTCGCGGCGGGTTCCTGGCCTATTTCCGCTTTCATGACGGGGGTGATCATTTCTCCGAGGGCGATGTTGGTGAACCCCAGGCGATAACTGTTCTCAGCGAGCCAATACAACGTTCCCCGGGGGTAGAAGTAGGGCTCGTAGTCCTGGATGAAGTAGAAGCCATGCACGTCCGGTCCCCGACGGGTCGCGGCCGCATATGCGGTTGGCCACGAACTTGCGACCACCGCGTCCAAACCTTCGAGACCTTCGGCAACACTTCTGATGCCGGCATCAACGTCCGGCCAGTATTGCCGGATGACGGAGGCGTGACGGGAAACGTCGTCGCTGTTTCGATCGTAGAGATACAGTGTGCAGCGGTGGCCGCGGTCAGCCAGGCCCTGGACCATGCGGAAGAAAGTGGTGTGTCCGCCCGAGCCAGGTCCCGGAGGCGTGCACACCCACCCGACGTCAAGGCTGCCCGTTCTGGGACGTGGCTTGTCCACAGCGCCTCGCCTTGCCGCCTCCATAATGTCTTCAGGACGAAGGGGTAGCACAGGCTCATCCAATGCCAGGTTTTCAAGGGCTTTGGCGGCTGTCCTTTGCAGCACCTTCTTAGTGACCGAACGCCAGCCATGCTCTCTGGCGTGGGTAAGAACGCGGCGGTAAATGCTTCTCACTGGAGATCACCCCGTTCGGACCCGAGCGAGGAGTCAAGGTACGACCGCAGCGCACGCCTGCGCACGTCCAGCGGTATCCCGGCCTTGGCGGAGAGCATCACCACATTCTTGTTTTGGGTTGCCCCGCTGAGGAGGCGTTCGATTTCTGCCTGGCTCAGGGGTACCTCGGCGGTGTGGACAATCCCCAGCATTTCGCTGACGGCCGGGACCGTTCCGCCGGAGACTTCATCTACGTAGAGGCCATACAACATCATTTCGGAAAAATGCAGTTGTGCTCCCACTGCTGTGGGCCAGTCCCTACCCGTGACATTTTGGATGTGCTGAAGCATGTTTCTCACTACAGCGGGCTCCCATAGGCACGGCCAGCAAATGTAGTCCGCCAAGTCGGAGGCCGGTGGGGGCGCAAGGCCAAGGAGCCGGCGTGCCGTTACATGCCAGAGTCTGTGCCCTGGAAGGGTGTGATCAACGGCACCGGGAGCGCGGTACAGAGTCACTCGACCGTCCTTGCGGAATGTATCGAGGGTTGTCTCGCGTATAAGGATGCTGTCGGAGTCCAGAAGCAACGCCCCGTCAACATTAAGCCTCGCAACTACGGCCAGTTTGATGATTTGTTGGACGATCCAGCCGCGGATCGGCGGCCAGGGGCGGGCGGAATTGATCCATACATTGACTCCCGGGAGCCTGGTGAAAGACCGCGGAAGAAATTCCCGGGCACCGTGCACCTCTGTCCTGGGCCCGCCAAGGCCGGCGAAAGCATGGAGGTCATGATCCGGCACGATGATGTGGTGAGTGACGCCGGGCGCAGTCATCTCAAGGACGGATCGGTTCAGGTCCAAGCACAACTCCCGGTCAGGCAAATAGCTCGGGGTAACCACTGCCAGATCGGCACCTGGAACCGGGCCTGGACCCATGATCGGCAGGTTCGGAATCATGACCGACCCTCCATCGCTGGCGTGTTCCCGGGCAGGGGTTGGCCTTTACGGAGCAGGCCACGCACTGTCCGCAGGAGTACTTTGCCCTGCCGGAACGTCAGCAGGGCATAAACGAATCCGCCCAAGCAGCATCCCAACACGAGTGCCATCACAGGGTCCGTGATGCTGAACGTGGCGATCCGGGCCGAGGATCCCGCAACCACGGCCGCCGCAAGAGGGGCAATACTTCCACGCAACAACTCCCCGGCGCGGACGCCCAGCACTGACGCAAGAACCATGACGTACATAGGTATGACAATCAGGCAGGCAACAGCCGCGTGGGCCACGCCGGCGCCGGCAATCCCCCACCACCGGATACTGAAATACAGTGCGGGTGTGAGGGCAACAAGCCACGCCACCTGGACCCAAAAGAGCCATACAGTCCTCCCTGCACCCACGCTCAAGTCGGCAAAGAGTTCCACAAGAATCCGTGCGGCCCCAAAAACGCCGAGGGTCGCCAGCGCGATGCCTGCAGGCGCCCACGCTTGTCCGTAGGCTGTGACCATCAGCGGCTCTGCAAGTGCGATGATCATCGCCGAGATAGGGAACGCGCAATACGAGACCCCCGCAACAAACCGCCCCGCCAATTCCCCAAGGGTGCCCTCGGCGAATAGCCTGCCGAAAGTGGGCACCGCGGTGGCACGGATGACTGCCGTGATCACCGAGCTCGGAAGACCGGCCAAATTGAAGGCCAACAGATAAAGACCCAGGGCGGCCGGGTCCAACATTCGGCCAATGAGGAGGTAATCCATGTTGAGGGTCACAAACACCACCAGGTTGGCCATGGCCAACGGCATGCCCAGGCGCAGGACCTCCTTGGCCACCGCGCGGTCAAAGCCGGGGGCATACCTCCTTGGCGTGATGACCCAATACCCAACCATGGCGAAGAACTGGCCGCCCACCCTGGACCAGGCCAGCGCCATGGCCCCCCACCCATCCAGCGCCATGGGAACAACGAGCACCAGCACTACCGCCACACTGCCAACGTCAACGACAACCCGCGGCTTCTGCAGGAACTCACGCCACACCATGGTGGACGGAACAGCACCAATACCTTGGAACAGGATGGTCAAAGAGAGTACCTGGATCACTGGAGTCGCCGCGGGGTCGTCAAAAGCTGCAGCCAAAGCAGGAGCCAGGAGCACGGCTCCGGCAGTCATCACTGCGCTGGTCACCAAAGAAATGGAGAAAACAGTTGGTCCGATCCTGTCCGGATCCCCGTTGCCCCTGGCCAACGCCGCTGTAGCACCCAGCTCTGCCATGTTCGTGGCGATGGTTTGCACCACAATAGCCACGGCCAGGGCACCGAAATGCTCGGGCGCAATCATCCGGGCCACGATGATGGTGGTGGCGAATTGGACGATCCTGCCGAGGGCCATGTTGACCCCGCCCCACAGCGTGGCGCTCGCGGACCGGGCGCCCAGAGTGCGGTCCGCACCGCTACCGGTCGTCATGAAATTCCTGTCATGGCCCACAAACGCCAGCGGACGCGCTCAAGCTGGCTCCGGACAAACTCGGCAGCACTCGTTGCCGGCCGTGGCCGACCGCCACGTGAGACACGTGTGATCCTGGCCTGAAGCGCGTTCGCCCTATGGACATTCCCCGGGACATCCTGCAGACACTCAATGAACTTACGCAACTCAATGGCAGTTTCCAGCGAGCCGCCACGGATGACTTCCCTTGCCCCCAAATGCGAGGCTTCCTTGCTGAGCGCACCCTTGGCCCGCCGCAACTGGCGAACCCGCTTTTCTGACGTAATCGGAAAACGGACATCTTCAAGAACCCGGAAGGCCTCAAGCCGATGCTGGAGGTCCACCGCCGCCGCAGCGAACTCCGTTTGGTGCATGTTGTTCCCATGAACCCGGTAGAAAGCCTGCACCGGCCCGTTGACCCGCCCAACATCCCAGGAAGCAGCCGCACGCAACCAATACTCCAAGTCCCCCGAATGTGGCAGCGAGGCACTGTAAGCGCCAACACTCAACACCGTCTCGGTCCGCATTACCACCTCGGGGGACAGAATGAAATTCCGTCCGCGGGCACACGCAAGTGCGAGCCACCGGCTACCCTCCCACACCGTCCACGTGGTGCGCCCATGCAAGGCAACAGGCGGGGGCTGATCAACGAAGTCCTTCGGCAACCCATAAACCATCCCCACGTTCGGGTTGGCCTCCATCAAAGCCACAGCACGCCCCAGTGCACCGGGAGCGATCACATCATCGGCCGAAAGCAGCGTCACGTAACGGCCCCGGGCCCTGGAAAGTCCGTCGTTGTAAGTGGCAATATGCCCTTGGTTCTGCCCATGATGGACCACCGAAACCCGGGGATCCGCTGCGGCAAGCCCCCACGCGATCGCTGCGCTGCCATCCGTGGACGCGTCATCGACCACGATGACGTCCACTTCCACCATCTCCTGCGACAACGCACTATTGACAGCCTCCGGCAGATACCGCCCGTAGTTGTAGCAGGGAATCACCACCGTCACCGTCGGCCGGTTCACCAGGGGCCTGGGCCGCATCACTTTCATTTCACGCCCTCCAGCTCAGGAGAATTACCCCGCCGAATCACCCGGGCCGGCACACCCGCCCAGGTTTCATCCTCAGGAACATCGGCAAGGACAGCGGCCCCCATGCCGATGGTCGCTTTCGCCCCAATGCTCAGGCGCTCGCGGACACTGGCGTTCATTCCGAGGTATGCCGCCCTGCCGATGTGGACGTTTCCTCCGAGCGAGACGCCGGAGGCCAACGTGGCATAGTCGCCGATCACGTCGTCGTGGGTGAAGGTAACCCCCGGCATGGCAACAACATGGTTGCCGATGGTCACGGACGCCGTCATGCTCACGTGGGCGAGGATGATGCTTCCCCGGCCAATCACGCAGCCCTCGGGAACATGCACCGACGGATCTATCGCCGTGGCATAGCGGTCTTCAGCCAAGCCCAAAGCACGGAGCCTCAGCACGACGCTTTCCCGGCCGCTCCCCGTTCCAATGCAAATCAGCAGCAATGCGTGGGGGTAATTCATGGCCTCACGGATCGGACCGAGCACGTGGGCGCCGTCCACGACGCGGCCCAGCTTGTCCTCGTCGTCGTCCAGGATCCCTACGACGTCGAACGGCCCGCTGCTGCGGACCATGGCAAGCACCTCCCGGGCGAGGCCGCTTGCAGCAATGAGAAGTAGCTCGCTCATGGCTGTCCCGCCGCGCGCAGTACGGAGTCGATGACCCTAACTTGGTCGTGCAGTGCAAGTTCGTGGTAAAGCGGGAGGATCAGGGTGTGGTCGGACAACCATTCAGTGACTCCCAGTTCAGCGGCACCTGTATCGGCGCCTGCATAGGCAGGTTGCCGGTGCGCGGCCATGATCCCGCGACGGGCAGATATCCCGTCCGAGGCCAAATGTGCCATCAGAACCTCGCGTCCGACGGGGAAGGCCGGGCCCACCTCAAGCCAGCACGACTGGAAGTTGCTCATGCCGTACTCCGGATCGCTCACCAGGCGGAGACCTTCCACGCCGGCAAAGGCTTGGGCGTAGGTCGCTGCGAGTTCGCGGCGACGCCGGACAACCGCTTCGAGGCGGCTGAGTTGGACGATTCCGACGGCGGCCTGAAGATCGGTCATGCGGTAGTTGAACCCGATTTCGAGGTACTCCTCCGGGGCGGCGAGGAGGCTGGCGTGCCGGTCGGCGGCGGAAACGCTCATTGCATGTTCACGAAGTCGCCGTGCCCTGTCACCGAAGTCCTGGCGCGCAGTGGTGAGCATGCCGCCCTCTCCGGTGGTGAGGATTTTCCGCGGGTGGAATGACCACGCTGACAGCTCCGCGGTGGAACCCACCGGTTGTCCGCGGTAGAGGGAGCCGATGGCGCACGCCGCGTCCTCCACCACAATGATTCCGAGAGGATCGCAGAGTGCCCGGATGGGTTCCAAGTCAACCGGGACTCCGCCCTGGTCAACGGCTATGACCGCTTTGGTGGCAGGAGTCAGTGCAGCTTTGATGGTCGCAGCGGTGACGCAGCCTGTATGAAGATCGACATCGGCAAAAATTGGCCTGGCGCCGACGTATGCAGCAGCATTGGCGGTAGCAATGAAGGAGAAGGACGGCACCACGACGTCGTCACCGGCTCCTACGCCGGCAACAACAAGGGCCAGGTGCAGTGCGGAGGTACAACTCGAGGTTGCGATGGCGAATCCGGCATGCTGGCCAGCTGCAAAAGCGTCCTCGAATTCCCGCACCTTGGGGCCTTGGGCTACCCAGCCGGAGGCGACGACTTCAGCAAGCGCCTGCGCCTCTGCCTCGCCCAGCCATGGCTTCATGACATCAATACGGCCCAGCTGGGTTTCGGAGATAGTCATCGCACACCCACTGCCGGAGCCGTGGGGCGGGCTACCGCGCGGCCTGCGGCGATCTCTTCCCGCAGCGGACGCCACCAGGAGACCAGCGAGCGCAGCCCGTCTTCCAACGCTATGGCGGCCTCGAAGCCCAGGTCCTCGCGTGCTGCCGTGACGTCTGCGAGGCGTCTGGCAACTCCGTTGACAGCCCGTTCCGGGCCGTGTTCCACATCAAGGGGTGAGTCCATGACTTTGAGCAGCGTTTGAGCCAGTTCCGCCAGGCTGGTTTCGGTACCGCTGGCTACGTTGTAGACGCCTTCGCGTACTTCGCTGAGGGCGGCGAGGACATTGGCTCTGGCAACGTCCTCGGTATGGATGAAGTCCATGGTTTGGTCTCCGCTGCCGAAAATCACAGGGGGCAGGCCATCGACTATTCGCTCCATCCAGCGAACCAGGACTTCGGTGTAGAGGCCGTGGACGTCCATGCGGGGCCCGTAGACGTTGAAGTACCTCAGGAGGACGTAGTTCAGGCCTGACATGGCGCGGAAACTCCGGGCCATTCCTTCGTTGAAGGACTTTGCCGCGCCGTAGAAGGTGTCGTTGTTGTGATGATGGTGGGTTTCCTTGGTGGGAAATGCCTCGGCCATGCCGTAAACGGAGGCACTTGATGCTGAGATCAGTTTGTCCACTTTGTGTGTTGCAGCAGCCTCGTAGACGTTGAAGGTCCCGTCCACCAGGACTTCCAAAGCAAGCCGTGGTTCTTCCGCGCATTGGGTGATGCGGATGGCCGCTTGATGGAAGAGGAGGTCCTTGCCCCTGGTAAGGTCGTGGACGAGGTCGCGGTCGCGCAGGTCGCCTTCGATCAGCTGCACCCGGCCAGTGGCGAGGGCTTCGCCGAGGTTTGCGCGGCGGCCCCGGACCAGGTTGTCGAGCACGTCCACGTGCGCCGCGCCGGCGTCGAGCAGCTGGTCAACCAGCGTCGATCCGATGGTCCCGGCGCCTCCGGTAACCAGCACGTGTGCTCCTGGAAGCTCTTTCACCGTACAACCTGGAGGGAGACTTCATTCCCGGCGACAATGGTTGATTGTCCGTCAGTGCTCAAGCTTCGGGTGACGGCTTCGAGCACAGACAGGACGCGGAGCCCGGATTCACCGCTGGTCCGTGGTGTTGTCCGGTTGCGGATGGAGGAGGCAAGTTCGCTTACTACTTGGCCCAGGGGTTCCCGTTCCTGCAGGGCCGGGGACCATGTGTCCCCCAGCCGGTAGGAAATAGCTGAGGTTCGTTTGTCTGCGGCAGACCTGGGTTGGTGCTCCAGGCTGACCCCGCGGTCGTAGACGCTGAGGCGCTGCTGGGGGTTGAGGTCGTCCCACACAAGGGTCCTCTTTGACCCTCCGATGATCATTTGCCGGATTTTGGTGGGACTGAGCCAGTTCACGTGGATATGGACCATGGCGTCGTTGGGCAGACCGAAGGTCAGGTGTCCAACGCAGTCCCTGCCGGTTCCCAGCGGATCCGCGCCGTGGGCGGAAATCTCCGTGGGATGCAGCCCGCCGGGCAGGACGAAGTCCAGGATGGACAGGTCATGCGGTGCCAGGTCCCAGAAAACGTTGACATCCGGTTGGACGAGGCCGAGGTTGATGCGGACGGAGTCGACATACAGGATGTCGCCCAAGGCGCCACTGGCTACCAGCTCCTGAATCTTGAGGACCGCTGGGGTGAAACAGTAGGTGTGGTCTGCCATGAGGACCAATCCCCGCGCCTTTGCCTCTTCCACCATTTCCAAGCCCTTGGTGCGGCTGTCGGCAAGTGGCTTCTCCACCAGGACGTGTTTGCCTGCGCGCAGGGCTGTCATCACCACTCCATGGTGGGTATGCGCGGGAGTCGCTACGGCTACGGCATCCAGATTGTAGGTATCCAACAGCTCGTCCAGGGATTCGACGACGGCCACCCCGCCCACTGTCTCCGCGAGCTTGAGGCCCCGCTCGACGTCGAGATCGCAGATGGCAACAAGATCCCAGTCCGGGCTGGCTTTAAGGTTCCGGGCAAGATTGGGGCCCCAGTACCCTGCCCCGACCACAGCAATGCGGAGCCTGGGCAATAGCCCGTGGCCGTTCAATTGTCCTGATGGAATGGTTCGTATGGTCATTTCCCACTCTGCTTCTGTGTTGACAGCGCGATTCGTTTGGTGTTGGTCAGCTCTTGGCTAGTAGGCTCCGGTCGGTTGGATCATTGCCTTGAAAGTCCGCCACATGATCATCAGGTCTCCCGCTATTGACCAGTTCTCCACGTAGTAGAGGTCCAGTCGAACGGCCTCGTCCCATGGAAGGTCGGATCGCCCGTTGATCTGCCACAGGCCCGTGATGCCGGGTTTGATGAGGAGCCGGCGGTGCGTATGGCGTTCATAGCCGCTCACCTCCCTGGCCAGCGGCGGCCGGGGCCCCACCAAGCTCATATTGCCCACCAGGACATTCCAGAACTGGGGCAGTTCATCCAGGGAGTATTTACGCATCCAACGCCCGCACCGGGTGATACGCGGATCCCCGCGGATCTTGAACAGGACGCCCGCGCCCTCGTCCTGGGTAGTGAGCTCCTCCAAGCGGGATTCGGCGTCCACCACCATGGACCGGAACTTGAGCATGTGGAAGGTGCTGCCTCGCCGGCCAACCCGTTCCTGGCGGAAAAGGATAGGCCCGGGGCTGTCGTGGTGAACTATGGCGGCCAGGAGAAGCAAGACCGGTGACAGGACCAGCAATGCCGACGCCGAAACCGTAATGTCCATCAACCTCTTCAGAGTGTGCTTCCCCCCGGAGTAGTGCGGGATGTCCACGTGCATCAGTGGAAGTCCCTCCACCGGCCGCCAGTGGATGCGGGGGCCGGCTACGTTGGTCAGGGCGGCCGCGAGGACAAGTTCTGCCGCGTTTTCCTCCAGCCGCCATCCGAGCTCCTGAATGAATTGGTTTCCCCCGGGCACGGGGCCAGCCACAATGACCGCGTTGGCACCTGTCTGCCGGACGGTGTCGGCAATACCGTAGATCGATGACAGGACGGGGACGCGACGTTCGTCAACCTTCAGGACCGCACCGCGACGGGCGCCCGGGAGGCATGCTCCGAGGATGTCGTAGGCGGTGCCGGACTTTCGGTTGATCTGTTTGATGACGTACCGGACATCCTGGGGTTCGCCAACAACGATTGCACGGGAAAGGCAGCGTCCACGGGACTTCTCGTGACTCAGCCATCGGCGGAAACTCCACCTGCTGCCGGTGAGCGCCACCAGGCCAAGCGGCAAGGAAACGATGACAAATGAACTCACGGCATCAATACGGAAAACCACGGCCACAATGCCCAGGAAACCAAAGACGCGGAAACTGGCTGACAGAACGCGCTTGTATTCCTCCGGCCCAACGCCAAGGACCTTAGGATCGCGGGTGCGGTAGACCTCCAGCGAACCCAACCAAAGGAGTCCAAGTATCAGCCCCAATACCAGGTGCCGTGAGTAGCCAGGGCTTTGGGCGGAAAGGGACAGGCCATCGGTGTTGAGAACAAAGCCGGCGAAGACCGCAGCAGCGACCAACGCGGTGTCTGTCATGCGGAGACTGTTGGTCAGGGAGTGCGCCCAATCGTCGCCGCCCCGGGCAGTGGGCTTAACTTTTGGCGCTCTGCGGGTGACTGACGGCACGAAATCCAGGGTGACCTCGGATCTTGGTGCCGCCAGTCCCGCCTTTTCAGCCCGTTGTGCAGCAACGGACTTGTCAATCCAGGGAGACGCCGGCGGATTGACGTCGACGATGGCAGTTTTTGCTGGAAAGACTGAATGCGCTGAGGCACGGTCCGCACCCTGGGGTGCCGCTACCTTGCCCGTACGCAAGACTGGAACTTTCACCATGTCAGCCTTCTTCGCAGACCTGCCATTGCCTACATATCAGTGAAGCGGCGGCTCTGTGGTGACGCACCAGTAGTCGGTACTCAAGTTTGCGCAGTATTACCCATCACGCCTACGTGCGAGTACCTATCCGGGGAGGACGGGACTACGTGTTTTTGGTGTCATTCCCTGTGGCGCGAACGGCAGAAATCCAGGCGGGAGTGGGATCTTTTGACGCCGGGAGGGGCATAAAAAAACCGGCCACCCAAGGTGGCCGGTTCATGAGGGTGTTCAGTCCTCCACGATTTCCAAATCTTCGTCCAGGACATCGTCGTCTTCTTCATCCTCGTCATCGAAGACCTGCAGCGGAGTAACCTCGGAGTAGGCCTCGTACAGCGCATCTTCATAGACCTCAAAGGCATCAGCGACGGCGAAAAAGGCCGACTCAACGTTGGGGTCACCTTCACCTCTCCGAGCCGATGCGGCGGCCAGATGTTCTTCCAGGGCGGCGGTCAGTGATTGAAGCGCGACACGCGGATCGATGCTCATGACTTCACGTTAGCCGGAAAAAGACGAAAATGGAGAGGGATGAGAGAACAATTTCCAGGCAGCTCCGTAGAGCGCCAACGAGACTATGCACGTCAGTACGAATACCTCGTTCTGACGGTGGGACCTGACGATTCGTTGCCGGACGCCCGGCGCCGGCTGGCCGAACATTCCGAATACGGCAAGTGGGAACTCGAACGCAGCGTGCTTTACCTGGGAGGCGGGCGGCGCTTCTGGCTTCGCCGCAAGGTCTACTCCGTGCAGCGAACCGTCTGAACCCTGCGACACCACCGGCCGGGTTGATGCAGCTAGTCCTCCAGCGGCCCCAACCATGCATTTGCCACAGTGTTATGGGCGGATTCGTCGTTGGAAGGATGGAAGATTCCCGCCAGGACATCCCTGTAAAGGCGCTCCATCTCGGAACCGCGGAAGTAGCTGGATCCTCCTGTCACCCGAATGGCCAAATCCACCACGTGGCGTGCGTTTTCCGTTGCCCGGGACTTGAGTCCCACAAGTTTGGGGAACCACTGGGCTCCGTGGTCCACCAGGTTGTCCACATCCCTGGCCAGGGACGAGATTTGCGGGGAAATGCCGTCCATCGCCAAGGCGGCATCGGCCACCTTCCAACGGATATCGGGATCCTGGGCGTAGCTCCGGCCACCGTGCTTCGCCGAAACCCTGCGCTTGACGTTCGCTACCCCAAGGGTGAACGCACGCTCGGCAACACCGGTATACACAGCGGCGAGCAACGTCTCAAAGCACGCGAAAATCGCGAAGAACAGCAGGTCCTTACCGGGACCCACCGGCAGTTTGCGGAAGATCCGCTCCGGCGGAACAACAGCACCGTGCAGGAGGGTGGTGTTGGACGCGCTGGCACGCATTCCCAGGGTGTCCCAGTCGCTCAGGGTTTCATGGCCCGGCTCATCTCGCCTGAGAAAGCCGAAGACCAGCTCCCCTGCACCGTCCCGGGCGTCGGCATCCTTGCCGAAGGTTCCCAGCCGGGTCCAGCCACGGGAGAGGCTGGTAAAGATCTTCCTGCCCGTGAACCGGTAACTTCCGTCCGGCAGCGGCTCGGCAACCGTGCCGGAATCGAACAGCATGGAGTCGTTGCCGGCCTCGGAAATGCCGAACGCAAAAATCTCACCCTGCCCCGCCTCCTTCAACACGAAATCCAATGACGTGTCCCCGCGCGCGGTCATGACCTGCGCGACTCCGGTCCAGACCAGGTGCATATTGACGGCCAATGCCGTTGCGGGCGCGGCCGTAGCGAGACGCTGCTGCAACGCAGCCACCGCTTCGAGCCCGAGCCCAAAACCGCCGTCGGCCTCTGGCACGAACAGCTTGAGGTAACCGGCAGCGGCCAGTTCATCAAGGTCTTCGTGGAAGAACTGGTTGTTGTCGTCGTAGCCTGCCGCGCGGCCACGGAGCCGTTCAAGCAGTTCGTCGGGAAGGATTTCTTCGGGACTCACGGCGGGGACCTCCTCGTTAGTAGTTGCTTAGCAGGGTGTTCAGGACCCGTGCGCCGAACTGGAGGGACTCGGCCGGCACGCGCTCGTCAACCCCGTGGAACATTCCCGTAAAGTCGAGCTCGTCGGGCAGCATCAGCGGGGCGAAACCATAACCGGTGATACCAATCTTGCTCAACGACTTATTGTCGGTGCCCCCTGAGAGTGTGTAGGGAAGGACTTTCGCGCCCGGATCTTCAGTGTGCAGGGCATCGATCATGGAATCCACCAGGTTCCCTGCAAAGGGCACTTCCAAGGAAACATCCTTGTTGACATAGCTGATGTCGATGCCGTCGCCGGCGAGTTCCTTGATGGTCTCGAACACCAACTCCTGCTGGCCCGGCAGCGTGCGGCAGTCAACGAACGCCTCGGCTGACTCCGGGATGACGTTGTGCTTGTAACCGGAGCGCAGGTACGTGGGATTGGAAGTGTTCTGAAGGGTGGCGCCGACGAAGCGAGCTACAGTACCAAGCTCCTTGAGGAGGATGTCCGGGTTGTCGGCGTCGAACTCGACGCCGGTCAGTTCAGTCACGCCGTCCAGGAACTGTCGAGTGGTGGGTGTCAGTTCCACGGGCCACTTGTATTCCCCGATCCGGGTGACGGCCCCTGCCAACCGGGTGACAGCATTGTCAGTATTGATTTGAGAGCCGTGGCCCGCCCTGCCATGCGCAACCAAACGCAACCATGACAATCCCTTCTCAGCGGTCTGCAGCAGGTAGGTCCGCTGGCCACCGATCGTGGCGGAGAATCCACCCACTTCCGAGATCGCCTCGGTGGCCCCGTCGAAAAGTTCACGTCGGTGTTCGACGGCGTAGCGTGCCCCGTAGGTGCCGCCGGCCTCTTCGTCGGCGAAGAAAGCAAAAATGATGTCGCGCTTTGGCTTGCGGCCCGTCCGGGCGAAGTTGCGCATGACTGAAAGGATCATGGCATCCATGTCCTTCATGTCTACGGCGCCGCGCCCCCAGATCAGTCCGTCCTTCAGTTCGCCGCTGAAGGGGTCAACGCTCCATTGATCCTTGAGGGCGGGAACGACGTCCAAGTGACCGTGAACTACCAGCGCGTCGGCTGAAGGATCCTCCCCGGCCATGCGGGTTATCACGTTCGCGCGGCCCGGGGCCGACTCGAAAATCTCGGCTTCGAGGCCGACTTCGGTGATCAGGCCGGCCGTGTACTCTGCTGCTGCCCGCTCACCCGGGCCGGTGTCGTCGCCGAAGTTGGAGGAGTCAATCCTGATGAGTTCCTGGCAGATCCGGACAACTTCATCTTCAGGGCGGATGACAGACATGGAAACTCTCCTTGCGTGGCTGGGCTGCAGGTTCCGGCGACGCACGCTGCGGTCTTCGCGGCATCTGGCGTCCCTTGTTCCATCAGCCTACCCATCAGCGGTTGCCGGCGTCCGGAATATTCGCCGTGGTAAGGGCCTGAGATGATGACACCCTCGCCCGGACCAGGGCCGATTTTTCAGCGACCTGAAACCGTGTTAGAGTTTTTCTCGCTGCTTCGGAGGAAAGTAAAGCACCGGAAGGTGCCCAACAAACTATCTGAACACCACCTGCGCGGGTGGCGGAATGGCAGACGCGCTAGCTTGAGGTGCTAGTCCTCGAAAGGGGGTGGGGGTTCAAGTCCCCCTCCGCGCACCATCGCAAGGCCTGGAATCCATGGATTTCGGGCCTTGTTTTGTTTGTATGAAGAACATGCGAGACAGTGCGAGTTTCATCACAACTGTTTCTTTAGTTGTCATTAATGAACAGTTTCTTTAGTTGCCGTTAACGAACAATGGCGGCGGGCACCTGGTGGTGGCCGCCGCCGTTGTTGCTGGTGGATCATGGCAAGGCAGTAACGCTTCCGGTGAAGTGCCGCCTGCCGCTGCGGGGATTCCACGCCACGTAGTCCGAGCGTTCCCAATGCCCCGAATCCGACTGCAGCGTTGTGATGTCCAAGGCAACCCGCGCTGGAAGGAAGACCGGGGCTTCGAATGAGACATTCCAGGCAAATGAGTCCGCCTTGACGGCTCCGACGTCGGCCAGCGCGCGGGAGGCCAGGTACATGCCGTGGGCAATGGATCCCCGCAACCCCAAAGCCTTCGCCGAAAGCACACTTAAGTGGATCGGATTGAAGTCGCCGGAAACCGCGGCGTAGCTTCGGCCGGTGTCCAGGTTGAGTTGCCACAGAGCGGTGGGATGCGGAGGGACAAAATCGCTGGCATCCAAGGCACCGTTCGGACTGCCCGCTTTGTCGATACCCGGCAGGAAGACACCCTTGGCCAAATAGGTTGAAACGCCCCGCCACAGCAAATCATCGCTGGAACCCGCCCGGACTTCGGAAACTACGTCCAGCTGGGTTCCTGCTCTATGCCCGGCAAGGCTCTCCGCCCAGGATCGGATGTCCAGTTCCTGGGCGAACTGAATGGGAGCCAGCTGTTCAATGCGGTTTTTCAGGTGGATCATGCCAAGAAGCGGCAGCGGAAAATCCTCGCGGTTCATGACGCTCATGGACACAGGAAATGCCAAAGCATGCACGTAGCCGGCGGGGAGGGTATCACTGGCTGTCTCCCCCAGCAGATGTTGGTAGGCGGTGAGGTTCTCGACGTCGGCCCGCACTCCCCTGACCTCGTGGCTGACAGCTGGAAGCCGCTTCTTGCCGGTGGAGGATCCAAGGACCCGACGGCGGGCTGCCGCGGCCGCTGCATTGACGTACAGCTTGGACAAGGACGGCAGTTCGCCCAGGACAACTGGCTGCGGATGGTTCATGCTCCCACCAGTTGCTGCCCGCATACGCGCAGTACTTCTCCGGAGATTCCGCCGGCAGCGTCGCTTGCCAGGAAGGCGATGGCCTCGGCCACATCCTGGGGCTGGCCCCCCTGCTTGAGGGAGTTGAGCCTACGGGCGGCCTCACGGATCGCGAAGGGCATTTTTGCCGTCATCTCGGTTTCAATGAAACCAGGAGCTACGGCGTTGATTGTCCCGCCGAAAGGTTCCATCAGGGCCGCTGTGGACCTGACCATCCCTATGACGCCACCCTTGGACGCGCCGTAGTTGGTCTGCCCCCTATTTCCAGCGATGCCGCTGGTGGAAGCAACCGAGACGATGCGCGGTGATTCCTTGAAATGCTCCGATGCCAGAAGGGCTTCGTTAATCCTCAGTTGGGCGGCGATGTTGACCGCGATGACTGACTGCCAGCGGCCCTCGTCCATGTTGGCCAGCAGCCTGTCACGGGTGATTCCTGCGTTGTGGACCACGATGTCGAGCCGGCTATGGCGTTCCACCGCGTGTTCGATGATCCGGTGTCCTGCGTCATCCCGGCTGATATCAAGCTGCAGGGCGGTCCCGCGTACTTCGTTGGCTACTGCTGCCAGATGATCCCCGGCTGCCGGGATGTCCACAGCTACCACTTTGGCTCCGTCGCGGTGCAGGGTTCTGGCGATTGCTGCACCAATGCCGCGGGCCGCGCCTGTAACAACTGCTACTTTGCCGGCGAGTGGCTTGTAGGCGTCGTTCGGCAAGCTGCCGGACGTTGAGCGGACGGTGATGAACTGTCCGTCCACGTAGGCGGATCGGCCTGAGAGGAAGAACCTTAGCGCCCCCAGTGCTGAGGGACTGGTTGTTGCCAGATGCTCGTCCAAGTGCTCGTCCAGGAGAATGCCGTTGGCTGTGGCGCCCGCCCGCAGTTCCTTGGCAAGGGAGCGCAACATCCCATCAATGCCCTGCCGCGCAGCAGCCGATGCCGGGTTGCGGGCTGACTGCGATGTCCGGGAGATAGTGATGACACGACCGTTGGGCGATAGGTCCCGCAAGGAAGCGGCCGCGGTCAGTACTGGTTTGCCCAGGTCCTCGGGGTGCTGGACGGCATCAAGGACCAGGATGATAGCCCCCAGCTTTTCCTTAGG
This sequence comes from Arthrobacter sp. StoSoilB22, assembly GCF_019977315.1. Taxonomy (NCBI): domain Bacteria; kingdom Bacillati; phylum Actinomycetota; class Actinomycetes; order Micrococcales; family Micrococcaceae; genus Arthrobacter; species Arthrobacter sp. StoSoilB22. The sequence goes on along the minus strand of NZ_AP024652.1, from coordinate 2,365,555 downwards.
CAACGCGTTGCGCCTGACGTCCAAACCCCATCCAAGCATTGTGGTGGCAAGGTCATCTGCGCCGGCGCTGTCGCCGCTTACCAGGACCGGACCGGTAACGAGGGGTGCGCCGGGTTCGTGGCGTCGAAGAACCACCGGTTGAGGCAGACCGAGCTTCTTGGCCACGTCCTTCCCTAGTCCCTGACTTACAAGCTGTGTGTACTTATCAGTCATCGCGCTCCCCCTTAAGCTGCTTCCAGAATCGCAACGACACCCTGACCGCCGGCGGCGCACACGGAAATGAGGCCACGGGCAGGGCGGCCGTCTACGCTGCCCTTCTCATGCAGCATTTTTGCAAGGGAAGCTACGATCCTGCCACCTGTAGCGGCAAACGGATGGCCCGCAGCTAGCGAGGATCCATTGACGTTGAGCTTGGCACGGTCCACCTTTCCCAGTGCGCCATCCAGGCCCAAACGCGTCCTGCCAAAATCTTCGTCCTCCCACGCGGCAAGGGTGCTGAGCACCGTCCCGGCGAAGGCTTCATGGATTTCGAAGAAATCGATGTCCTCGAAGGTAAGGCCGTGGCGGGCCAGGAGGCGTGGCACAGCGAAGACCGGCGCCATGAGGAGGCCGTCCTTGCCATGGACGAAGTCCACGGCGGCCGCCTCGCCGTCCAGGACCGTAGCGAGCTTGGGCAGGCCGTGGGCGTCCGCCCATTCCCCCGTTGCCAGGAGGACCGTTGATGCGCCGTCTGTCAGGGGTGTGGAGTTGCCAGCGGTCATAGTGGCCTCGGAGCCGAGCGTCTTCCCAAAGACGGGCTTCAGGGTGGAGAGCTTCTCCAAGGTGGTGTCCGCGCGCAGGTTTGAATCCCGGTTCAGGCCGCGGTACGGGGTGATGAGGTCATCAAAGAAGCCCCGCTCGTACGCGGCCGCCAGATTGCGGTGGCTGTTGTAAGCAAGCTCGTCCTGGGCTTCCCTGGTAATTTTCCATTGTGCGGTTGTGAGGGCCTGGTGCTCACCCATGGACAATCCCGTGCGGGGCTCTCCGGTGTTGGGCGCGTCCGGGGCCAGATCCTTGGGCCGGATCCGGCCGATGATCTTTAGTTTCTGCACCGTGGTCTTTGCCCGGTTCAGATCCAACAGGATTTCACGCAATCCTTCACTGACAGCAATCGGGGCATCGGATGCCGAGTCCACCCCACCGGCGATACCTGAATCAATCTGTCCCAACTTGATCTTGTTGGACAGTCCCAGGACTGTCTCCAAACCTGTGGCACAGGCTTGTTGGAGGTCGTATGCGGGGGTTTCCGGAGACAAAGCAGAGCCGAGCACAGCTTCCCGGGTGAGGTTGAAGTCCCTTGAGTGTTTGAGGACCGCCCCGGCTGCTACCTCGCCGATGCGTTCGTCCTGGAGCCCGAACCTGGCAATGAGTCCTTCCAAGGCCGCGGTCAGCATGTCTTGATTGGAGGATTTTACGTAGGCGCCGCCGGTGCGGGCGAACGGGATGCGATTGCCGCCTACGATGACCGCCGAACGCGATGCTTGTGGGGTGGTAGCCGGTTCCAAGGGCCCGTTCGTTGTCACGTCTGCTGCAGCCATGCTTGTCTCCTTCGATCAATGCCAGTTACTGATACCCAGCGTACCTGATACGCTGGGTATCGTGAACAGTCGCCACGAAGAATCCGCCGAAGCCGCCGGCTCCCCGCAGCTTGCCGTTGAAGTACCCGGTGCAGTGGACGCAGACGCGGTAGTGGATGGACGTGCAGCCCGGTGGCAGTCCCACCGTGAAGAGCGCCGGCGCGAACTCATCAAAACCGCGCGAAGAGCCGTCCACAGTCTTGGAAGCGATGCCTCCATGGAGGAGATCGCCGGGGCCGCCGGAACATCCAAATCAGTCTTTTACCGCTACTTCGGGGACAAGGCAGGTCTCCAGCAAGCCATGGGTGAAGTAGTGCTGGGGCAAATGCAGCGACGCATGCAGGAGGCCACCCAGCTGGCGCAAACTCCTCGCGAGGGACTCTTTGCCATGGTGTCGGCATATCTGCAGATGGCCGAATCCAGCCCTAACGTCTACGCCTTCATCACCCGGCTTACTCCCGGGGAGGCTTCGGCCCAGGATGCCATCGCGGCCTCGGGCGCCTTGGGCAACTTCTTCGAACAAATCACGGACATGATCGCAACTCCCATGCGGGAGCACCTTGGCGGAGAGAAGGAAGCGGTCATCGTGTACTGGCCCACAGCCGCTATTGGACTCGTGAGGAATGCCGGCGAAATGTGGCTCGGCAGCCCCGCAGGCAGCACCAAACCCGATCAGGCAACCATGGCCGCCCAGATCACGGACTGGCTGTGCCTGGGCATCGCCCCGGAACTTAGAAGCACCACCTGACATCAGCAATGACTCATCAGTTGTCGGAACCAAAGAAGGAAGCAACATGACTGAAGTAGTGGACCGGGCTTCATCCGCCCAGCAACCCTCCGGCCGCGAAGAAGCCACCCCCGGCGCCGAGCCGGTGGTGGACGTAGCCGCCCTCGGAGAGCAGCTCCTTGGAAAATGGGCGCATATCCGCCACGAAGCCCGCAAGGTGGCGGGGAACCCGGTGGTGCAGAAGATCGAAGGCCTGCATCACACCGAGCACCGCGCCCGCGTGTTCGAGCAGCTGAAGTTCCTGGTGGACAACAACACTGTCCATCGCGCGTTCCCCACCCGTCTGGGCGGTTCGGATGACCACGGCGGCAACATCGCCGGCTTCGAAGAGATCGTCACTGCTGATCCGTCCCTACAGATCAAGGCCGGCGTCCAGTGGGGCCTCTTCGGCTCTGCAGTGATGCACCTGGGCACGGTGGAACATCAGGATAAGTGGCTCCCGGGCATCATGAGCCTGGAGATTCCCGGTTGCTTCGCCATGACTGAAACAGGCCACGGCTCGGATGTCGCCAGCATTGCAACCACGGCGACGTATGACGAAGCCAGCCAGGAATTCATTATCAATACCCCCTTCAGGGCGGCGTGGAAGGACTACATCGGCAACGCGGCAAACGACGGCCTTGCCGCAGTGGTCTTTGCCCAGCTGATCACCAAGAACGTCAATCACGGTGTCCACGCTTTCTATGTGGAGCTCCGCGATCCAGCTACCAAAGAATTCCTCCCGGGTATCGGCGGCGAGGACGACGGCATCAAGGGCGGCCTGAACGGCATCGATAACGGCCGGTTGCACTTTACCGAGGTTCGCATACCGCGCACCAACCTCCTGAACCGCTACGGCGATGTAGCTGTGGACGGCACGTACTCCTCCACCATTGAGAGCCCCGGACGCCGCTTCTTCACGATGCTTGGAACGCTGGTCCAGGGCCGCGTTTCCCTTGACGGTGCCGCAGTGGCCGCGAGCAAATTGGCGCTGAAAACGGCCATCCAGTACGCCACCGAGCGTCGACAGTTCAATGCCTCGTCCAGCACCGACGAAGAGGTCCTTTTGGACTACCAGCGGCACCAGCGACGCTTGTTCACCCGGTTGGCAACTACCTACGCGGCCAGCTTTGCCCACGAGCAGCTCCTGCAAAAGTTCGACGACGTCTTTTCCGGCGCCCACGACACCGACGCGGACCGTCAGGACCTGGAGACATTGGCGGCCGCGCTCAAGCCACTCAGTACCTGGCATGCCTTGGACACCCTGCAGGAGTGCCGCGAAGCGTGTGGCGGCGCGGGCTTCCTGATCGAGAACCGATTTGCGTCGCTTCGTGCGGACCTGGACGTTTATGTCACGTTTGAAGGCGATAACACCGTCCTGCTGCAGCTGGTGGCCAAGCGGTTGCTGGCCGACTATGCCAAGGAATTCCGGAGTGCCGACTTTGGCGTCCTGGCCCGCTACGTGGTAGATCAAGCCGCGGGTGTCGCATTGCACCGGACGGGTCTGCGGCAAGTTGCCCAGTTCGTGGCCGATACCGGTTCAGTCCAGAAGGCAGCACTGGCTTTGCGGGACGAGGAAGGCCAGCGAACCCTCCTGGCTGACCGCGTCCAGTCCATGGTTGCAGAAGTCGGTGCTGCACTGAAGGGGGCCAACAAGCTTCCCCAACACCAGGCCGCTGCTCTCTTCAACCAGCACCAGCATGAGCTCATTGAAGCTGCCCAGGCACATGCTGAACTCCTGCAGTGGGAAGCCTTCACCGAGGCCCTCGCGGAGGTCAAGGATGAGGGAACCAAGCGGGTCCTGACCTGGCTCCGGGACCTGTTCGGCTTGTCCCTGATCGAGAAGCATCTGTCCTGGTACCTCATGAACGGAAGGTTGTCGATGCAGCGTGGCCGTACCGTAGGCACGTACATCAACCGCTTGCTGGTGAAGATCCGCCCGCACGCGGTGGACCTTGTGGACGCCTTTGGCTATGGTCCTGAGCACCTGCGTGCCTCCATTGCCACCGGCGCGGAAGCAACCCGGCAGGATGCGGCGCGTGAGCACTTCCGCGAGCAGCGAGCCAACGGCAGTGCTCCTGCGGATGAGAAGACGCTAATGGCACTGAAGGTCTCGAAGAGCCGCTAGCAGCAGGCCGCTTACGAGCGGTGAACAATTGCGGAACTATTGAAAACCACGACGGCGCCGTCCCCGCCTGAGGGGGACGGCGCCGTCGTGGTTTTGCTGTTCTTCAGAGCCGAGGGTTAGCGCAAAACCGACCGGTAGACCTCAAGCGTTGTTTCCGTGATGGACTCCCAGGAGAAGTGCTCTTCAGCGCGGCGCCGTCCTGCGATGCCCATTTCGCGGGCACGGGCGGGATCGGCCACAACCTGGTTCAATGCCGCGGCGAAGTCGCTGACGAACTTTTCCGGCTCCAACGGCGTACCCGTGCCATCGGTTACCTGCTCAAGTTCCACCAGAAGGCCCGTTTCGCCGTGCTGGACAACCTCGGGAATGCCGCCCGTGGCACTGGCCACCACTGCGGCACCGCAGGCCATGGCTTCGAGGTTCACGATGCCAAGGGGCTCGTAGATCGACGGGCAGGCAAAGGCCGTGGCGTGGCTGAGGACCTGGATGAGTTCCCTACGCGGCAACATCCGCTCAATGAGGATGACGCCCTCACGCTTGGCCTGCAGTTCCTCAATGAGGCGTGCGGTTTCGGCAGCGAGCTCGGGAGTGTCCGCAGCGCCGAGGCAGAGCACCAGCTGGACGTTGTCAGGCAGGCTTGAAGCGGCTCTCAGCAGGTACGGCACGCCCTTTTGACGTGTATTGCGGCCAACGAAGACCACGCTGGGCTTGGCGGGATCGATGCCCAAGGCCCGGATTGCATCGTCCTCTTCATCACGTTCCCACAGGGAGACATCGATTCCGTTATGGACGACGCGCACCTTGTCCGGGTCCACGTCAGGGTAGCTGCGCAGAATGTCCTGCCGCATGCCATCGGAGACGGCGATGATCGCCGCCGCAGCTTCATAAGCCGTCTTCTCCACCCAGGAAGACAAGGCGTAACCGCCACCCAGCTGTTCGGCCTTCCACGGACGCAGCGGCTCCAGGCTGTGAGCGCTGAGTACGTGCGGAATGCCATGGAGCAGCGAGGCGAGGTGTCCAGCCATGTTGGCGTACCAGGTGTGCGAGTGGACAAGGTCCGCCCCCGCAATGTCCGGAACGATCCTCAAGTCGACGCCGAGGGTCTGGATGGCAGCGTTGGCATCGCCGAGGTCTTCGGGTGTGGCGTAGGACGCCACCGAAGCCCCGTGATAGTCGGCGTCACGGGGCGCGCCGAACGCCCGAACATGAAGGTCGACGTGCTTTGCCAGCACCCGGCTGAGCTCGGCAACGTGGACACCGGCACCGCCATAAATTTCCGGAGGGAATTCTTTAGTCACAATGTCTATTCGCACGCTAACCAACGTAGTCGTTCCGGCGTATGTGTTCTAGTGTGAAAGAGTCCGGAAAATCGGACTTTTGGGGGATACGAAGACGTACGGGGAGCTGTGACCATGGCGTTGAAGAAAGTTTTGGCAATCGTATTGGCAGGCGGGGAAGGCAACCGACTCATGCCGCTAACGGCGGATCGGGCCAAACCAGCCGTTCCGTTCGCAGGCGGCTACAGGTTAATTGACTTTGCACTGTCCAATCTCGTTAATTCGGGATATTTGAAAATCGTCGTGCTGACGCAGTACAAATCGCACAGCCTCGACCGGCACATCTCGGAAACCTGGCGCATGTCAACGCAGCTGGGCCGCTATGTGGCATCTGTACCGGCGCAGCAGCGCGTGGGCAAAAGTTGGTTCCTTGGCAGTGCCAATGCAATTTATCAGTCGCTGAACCTCATCCACGATGACGCCCCGGACATCGTGGTAGTGGTCGGCGCTGACCACGTGTACCGCATGGATTTCTCCCAAATGGTGGAGCAACACATTGCCAGCGGCGCCAAAGCCACGGTTGCTGCAGTACGGCAACCGCTGAACATGGCCAACCAGTTCGGCGTGATCGAGGTAGACCAGAACGATCCCCGGAAGATCGCCGCGTTCGTGGAAAAGCCGGCCAGCACCCCCGGGCTGGCAGCCGACCCCACGCAGTTCCTGGCCTCCATGGGCAACTACGTCTTCAACGCAGACGCCCTCGTTGAAGCGCTGCATGTGGACGCGGAACGCCTCGATACCAAGCACGATATGGGTGGCGACATCATTCCTTACTTCGTGGACCAGGGAGAAGCCGGCGTCTATGACTTCACCCTTAACGACATTCCCGGTGCCACCGACCGCGACCGGACCTACTGGCGCGACGTCGGTACCATTGACTCGTTCTACGACGCTCATATGGACCTGATCTCCCCCGTGCCGATCTTCAACCTCTATAACTCCGAGTGGCCGATCTACACGCGCCAGAGCATCTCGCCGCCAGCGAAGTTTGTCCGTGGTGAGAACAACACAGTGGGAACAGCCCTGGATTCCATCGTTGCCAGCGGCGTGGTGGTTTCCGGCGGAATCGTTGAGGGATCCGTCCTCTCCAACGACGCCTATGTGGCTGCCGGTAGCCGGGTCCAGGACTCCGTGCTCATGGATAAGGTCCGTGTGGGCGAGGGCGCCGTCATCAGGAGGGCAATCCTGGACAAGAACGTCAAGGTGCCCGCGGGCGCGGCTATCGGCCTGGACCCCGCCTTGGATAAGGCCCGAGGTTACAAGGTCACCGAATCCGGCATTACCGTGCTGGCAAAGGGCCAGGTTGTTCCCGAGCCCGGTGAAGCCGAACTTGCGTTGTCCGCACAGCATCGGCGTGGGTTGCCGGAAGCGGTCAAAGCGGCCACGCATGACGATCCCGATATCCGCGACTCAGCGGAAAAGGTGGCAGCCGGCATCCAATCACGCGTAGCGGACGCCGCTGCGCAGGGTGCGTCGCATTAGCCCGTAGGCGCACCGCCGGCACCCACAGAACCCGAGGCAGGCCACTGGCTCCCAAGGCTGTAAAATCAGGTCAATGAGCTCCACCGATCTGACGCCTGAAGAGATCCAGGCCTGCCTCAAGGTTCTGACCACGATCCACGTCTACGACGAAGAGCACCCGGACTACGTTGCTGTCCGCCGTGCCACCGGCAAGATGTTCAAAGCCGTCAAACGGCACCGGCGCGTCACCAAGCGCGACTCCATCGCGGAAGCAGACAGGGCTGTCATTGCCCTCACTGCTACCGCAGCCCCGGACCGCATCGACGACGAAACCCGCGGAAACAAGCTGGCCCCTTCCACCACCGGGGAAATTGCAGGGCACCTCATTCGCTCCCGCCCCTGCTACATCTGCAAAAAGCACTACACGCAGGTTGACGCGTTCTACCACCAGCTTTGCCCCGAATGCGCGGCTTTCAGCCACAGTAAGCGCGATGCCCGCACTGATCTCACGGGACGGCGCGCATTGTTGACCGGCGGGCGCGCCAAGATCGGCATGTACATTGCCTTGCGCCTGCTCAGGGACGGCGCCCACACCACCATCACCACCCGCTTTCCCAAGGACGCTGCGCGTCGATTCGCTGCCATGGAAGACAGCGGCGAATGGTTGCACCGGCTCCGGATTGTGGGCATCGACCTCCGTGACCCGGCACAAGTGATGGCTTTGACCGACTCTCTTAATGAAGCCGGCCCGCTGGACATTATCATCAACAATGCAGCTCAGACCGTGCGACGCTCGGGCAATGCGTACAAGCCCTTGGTCGATGCAGAAGACGAGCCCTTGCCGGCGGCGCTTGACGTTGCCAACGGCGGGCCCGAGCTGGTGACATTCGGGCACGCACATGACAAGCACCCGCTTGCCCTCGCCAGCAGCGTCACCGAACACCCGGTGCTGGCCGGCGATGCGATCACCTCTCTGGCGCTCTCCACGGGATCAGCATCACTGGAACGCATTGAATCGGGAACAGCGATCGACGCCGGCGGCCTGGTTCCGGACCTCGCCGCCATCAACAGCTGGACCCAGGTGGTGGACGAGGTGGATCCCTTGGAGATGCTCGAGGTCCAGTTGTGCAACGTTACGGCGCCCTTCTTGCTGGTCAGCCGTCTCAGGGACGCCATGAAACGGTCCACAGCCCACAGGAAGTACATCGTTAACGTCTCTGCCATGGAGGGCCAGTTCTCCCGCGCTTACAAAGGCCCGGGACACCCTCACACCAACATGGCCAAGGCTGCGTTGAACATGATGACCCGGACCAGCGCACAGGAAATGCTGGATTCCGATGGCATCCTCATGACCGCGGTAGATACCGGATGGATCACTGACGAACGGCCGCACTACACGAAGGTCCGGCTCATGGAGGAAGGGTTCCATGCTCCTTTGGACCTGGTGGACGGTGCTGCGCGTGTCTACGATCCCATTGTGATGGGTGAAAAGGGCGAGGACCAGTACGGGGTCTTCCTCAAGGACTACAAGCCGTCTCCTTGGTAGAAAGACGTTAGGTTTGAGTACAGACAAGGCCCTTAAGAGCGACTCTTAAGGGCCTTGTCTGTACATAAACTCCTAGGCGAGGCGGGTAATCTCCACGGATACAGAGAGTCCCGAACCGCCTCCCCCTGACAAGATGCCCTTCAAGGGCGGAACGTCCCGGTAGTCACGGCCGCGTGCCACTGTGACGTGGTAATCCCCTGCAGGCTTGTGGTTGGTGGGGTCCCAACTGCGCCATTCTCCATCCCACCATTCCAGCCAGGCGTGTGATTGGCCGGCTACGGTTTCGCCGATGTCCGCCGAGGACCGGGGGTGGATATAGCCGGAGACGTACCGCGCCGGAATGCCGCTGCAGCGTAAGGCACCGATCGCCAGGTGTGCCAGGTCCTGGCACACGCCCTGGCGTTGGGACCAGGCCTGTTCGGCATTCGTGGTGACGCCGGTAGTGCCCTTCATATACGTCATCTCACCGGCCATCCACGCGAACACTGCGAGAGCGGCCTCATGGGGGTTCTTTCCCCGCACAACGTCGGGAATGATCCCCAGGACTTCCTCGCCTGGCCCGCTAAGACGGGACTGAGGCAGCCAGTCGCTGAACTCGTCCTGGACCTTCTCCGAGGCTATGACGTCCCATCCCACGATGTCATCCTCGGTTGCCACCCGTTCCGTGCGGTGCACCTCAACAGTGGCTGTAGCGAGGACTTCAAGGCTTTCGTGCGGCATTTGCATATCGAACGCGGTGACACGCGTTCCCCAATAGTCACGGTAGGTGCTGACGGATGCCTGATGGGGTGAAACTTTCAGCGACGCCTCCAGGACCACTTGTTGACCGTCGGTCAGCGGGGTCATGCGGGCCTCGTTATAGGACAAGGTCACGCGTCGGTTGTACTTGTAGGCGGTTTTGTGAACGATGCTCAGCCGGGTCATGAAACTTCTCCCACCCAGGCGTGCTCGTCAGCCTGATTGAAGTACTTACGGGAAATTGCGTCCGACGCTTGAGTCACTGCCTTCTGCACACGTTCCATGTGCTCGGGCAGTTCGGACATGAGATCGTCCGTGCGGTGGAACTCCAGGAAGGTGCGGGCCTGGCCCACGATCCGTCGGGCATCGTTGATGAACCCGACGCGCTGCGCCGAAGGATCCAACTTGGCCAGGCAATCATCGGCATCACGCAAGGCATACACAATCGAACGCGGGAACAATCGGTCCAGGAGCAGGAATTCTGCCGCGTGCTGGTCCCCGAATGCAGCCCTGCGGGTCCGGATGAACGACTCATACGCTCCCGCACACCGGAGCATGTTGACCCATGACATCCCAGCGGATTGGACATCGCGCGTGGACAACATGCGGGCCGTCATATCGGCGCGTTCCAGTGAGCGGCCGAGCACCATGAACAACCAGCTCTCATCGTGGCTGACCGTGGTGTCCGCGAGCCCGCGGACCATGGCGGTGCGCTCCAAAACCCAATTGCAGAAGCGGTAGGTTCCTACAACGTCCTTGCGATGCTGATTGAGGCCGTAATAAGTGGTGTTAAGGCTTTCCCAAAGGGACTGTGAGACAGTCTCGCGGGCCCGGCGTGCATTCTCACGGGCTGCGCCCAAAGAACCCGCTATGGAGGATGCGCTGTGCTTGTCATAGGCCAGCGCATGGAGGAGTTCGGGGAGGCCGAACTCTTCCCCTTGCGGCTTGGCACCCATCACGGCAAGGAGCTCCCGCGCGACGCTTCTCTGTTCCTCAAGGGGCAGGTGGTTCAAACGCTCAAGGTGTACATCCAAAATTCTGGAAGTACCGTCGGCACGCTCAACATAGCGTCCGATCCAGAAGAGTGACTCAGCAATGCGGCTCAGCATGGAACTGCCTCCTTCGCGTGGTGCAGATCGAAGTTCAAGTGTTGGTGGAGCGCGTTCACTGCTGCTGCTCCGTTTGGCGGTCCCGCCAATTGCTTTCCACCGGCCACACGGATACCTGCTCACGTATGGTGACGGATTGGCGGGGAATAATCTCGGCCGGCAACTGCGGCGAGTCAGCCAAAACCCAAGTGTCTTTGGAACCGCCACCCTGGCTGGAGTTCACTATCAAAGAGCCTTCTTTGAGCGCCACCCGGGTGAGGCCTCCGGGCAGGACCCAGACGTCGTCGCCGTCGTTGACTGCGAAAGGACGCAGGTCCACATGCCGCGGCCCGAACTTGTCGCCGGAGAGCGTCGGTACTGTGGAGAGCTGCAGGACAGGCTGGGCGATCCAACCGCGGGGATCGGCAATGACGCGCTTGCGCAAAGCGTCAAGCTCGTCCTTCGTGGCATCCGGTCCGATGACCAGGCCTTTACCACCGGAACCGTCCACAGGTTTGACCACCAGTTCGTCGAGGCGGTCCAGAACATGCTCCCTGGCTTCCTTTTCCTCAAGCCGGAAAGTGTCAACGTTGGCGATGATCGGCTCTTCGTGAAGGTAGTACCGGATCAAGTCAGGGACGTAACTGTACACGAGCTTATCGTCCGCCACCCCGTTGCCTACAGCGTTGGCAATAGTCACCCCTCCGGCCCGTGCGGCGTTGACCAGGCCCGGGCAACCGAGCATGGAATCCGAGCGGAACTGCAACGGGTCCAGGAAGTCGTCATCGATGCGCTTATAAATCACGTCCACGCGCTGCTCACCGGCTGTGGTGCGCATGTAGACACGGTTGCCGCGGCAAATGAGGTCCCTGCCTTCAACGAGCTCGACGCCCATGAGCCCTGCAAGGAGGGTGTGCTCGAAGTAGGCGCTGTTGAAGACGCCCGGTGTCAGGACAACCACGGTGGGGTCGTCCACGCCTGCGGGAGCGGTCTTGCGCAGTGCGGAGAGGAGCCGCCTGGGGTACTCCTCCACAGGCCTGATGTGCTGTTGGCCGAAAGCCTCGGGCAAACCCTTGGCCATGGCGCGCCGGTTCTCCAAGACATAGCTGACGCCCGAAGGTACGCGGACGTTGTCTTCAAGGACGCGGAAAGTTCCGGCAGCATCCCTCACGACGTCGATCCCTGAGACATGGACCCGGACGCCACCTGACGGTTCGAAGCCGTGCACCGCGCGGTGAAAGTGCGCGCTGGTGGTCACCAGCTGCCGGGGAATCACGCCGTCGGTGACAACGGCCATTCGTCCGTAAACGTCATTGAGGAAGGCCTCAAGTGCCTTGACGCGTTGGGCTACGCCTCTCTCCAGCACATCCCACTCATCGGCGGGAATGACGCGCGGGACAATATCCAGGGGAAACGGCCGCTCCTCCCCCGCGTAGTCGAATGTCACGCCACGGTCCAGGAAGGTGCGCGCCATGGAGTCGGCACGGGCGGTGACATCGGCCAGGGAAAGCTCGCGGAGAGCCCCGGAAACCTGACCGTAGGATCTTCTGGCAACGTGGCCTTGGGCAAACATCTCGTCATAGGCGCCAGTGCGGGAAGCAGCCTCGGAGTAATCCTGGAATAGGTCAGACATGGGATTCAGGTAATCACCTTTTTGAGTCGAGCGCATTTCGCGCTGGTTGTGTCGCCGTTTCCGGGTGCTCCCGGTTCGCCTTCCGTGCCCCCATCCGGCAGGGTTGAGGCATGCCCTTCAACAGTCCCGCGCCCCGCTTGTCCCGGCTGGGGCCAGGCTTGGTCCTGAGCATCGCCGCCACGGGTCTTGCCTTCGCGATCCACAGCGTCTTTCCGGCTGTCCCGGCGATGACGCTAGCCGTTGCCTTGGGACTGCTTTCAGCAAATATACCGGGCACGGCTATCCTGGCCGCGGGGCGCGCCCGGCCAGGCCTGGACTTCGCGGGAAAGCACCTTATGCGTGCCGGAATTGTGCTCTTGGGCCTCAAGGTCAGCATCGGCGACGTCATCGGCCTGGGGTGGCTGTCGTTGCTGCTGATCGCCGGGGTTGTCCTGGTGAGCTTTGCGGGAACCTATGGGCTGGCGCGTCTGCTGCGTCTGCCCGGGGAAGCTGCCCTGCTCATTGCCACCGGCTTCTCCATCTGCGGCGCATCCGCGATCGGCGCCATGGCAGCTGTGCGACGCATCAAACATCAAGACACGGTGCTCCCCGTGGCACTGGTAACCCTCTGCGGTACCCTCGCCATCGGTGTTTTGCCGCTGCTCATGCACCCCTTGGGCCTGAACCCTGAACAGTTCGGAGCGTGGACAGGCGCCTCGGTGCATGACGTCGGCCAAGTAGTTGCCACTGCGCAAACTGCAGGTACATCGGCGCTGGCGATCGCCGTCGTCGTCAAATTGACGCGTGTGGTCCTACTGGCCCCGGTTGCGGCTGCCGCCGGGGTGCACCAACGAATCATCCATGTAAGGAAGCGTGCCAGCAGCACAAGCGATGGGGCTGGTGGTATCGACGGGCGGTTCCCGCCGATTGTTCCTCTGTTTGTGGTCGGGTTCCTCGCCACGGTGGCACTGCGCTCACTGGGCTGGGTGCCGCAGACCGGTCTGGAAATGGCGGCCGCTGTCCAGGACATCCTCCTGGCGACTGCCCTGTTCGGGCTGGGTTCGGCGGTGCGTGTACGCACCCTGATTCATACGGGAGGGCGCGCCGTTCTGGTGGCGCTGGGCTCTTGGCTGCTCATCGCATCGCTGGGCCTGGGGGCCGCGTGGATCATGATTAGATAGCTGTGTGTCGAATCACAATCTCTCGCGCGATGAAGCCGCAACCCGTTCAGCCCTGATCACCACCCACAGCTACGACGTCACCCTCGATGTCCGCGACGCGGCAGATCCCGCCGTCGCCGGTTACCCGAGCATCAGCACGGTCACTTTCTCAGCCGAACCCGGCTCCGCCACCTTCATGGATTTCATCAGCGGCGGCATCGAGTCCGTAGTGCTGAACGGCCTGACGCTTGACCTGCGGTCAGTGGTGGACCGTCACAGGATCATCCTGGAAGGCCTCGCTGCCGAGAATACCGTGACGGTGACAGGGACGGCGCTGTACAGCCGCTCAGGCGAGGGAATGCACCGCTTCGTGGATCCTGCGGATGGCCAGTGCTACCTCTACACGCAGTACGAACCGGCGGACAGTCGCCGCGTGTTCGCCAATTTCGAACAACCGGACCTCAAAGCCGAGTTCACCTTCCATGTGATCGCTCCAATCGGCTGGGAAGTCGCTTCCAACGGAGTTGAGGTGGCCCGCACGCCGGTTCAGGGCCAGCCGACTGCCGCGCGGTGGGATTTTGCCGCTACCAAGCGAATGTCCACCTACATCACCACGGTCCTTGCCGGCCCCTACTTCAAGGCCACGGACCACTGGGGAACAACGCTCGACGACGGCACTCGCCTGGACGTGCCACTGGCACTTTACTGCCGGGCTTCGTTGGCCGACTCCTTCGATGCCGATCACCTGTTCGGGTTGACCAAGAACGGTCTGGCCTTCTTCAACGACCTTTTCGCCTACCCCTACCCTTGGGGCAAGTACGATCAAGCGTTCGTGCCCGAATACAACCTCGGCGCCATGGAAAACCCCGGGCTCGTGACATTCACTGAAAAATACGTGTACGCCTCACGGGCCACCGACGCCCAGTACCAGGCCCGCGCCAATACCCTCATGCATGAGATGGCCCACATGTGGTTCGGAGACCTGGTGACTATGAGTTGGTGGGATGACCTCTGGCTCAAAGAGTCGTTCGCCGACTACATGGGGACACTGGGGGTGGACCGTGCCACGGATTGGGACACGGCATGGGTGAACTTCGCCAGCAAGCGCAAAGCCTGGGCCTATGTGCAGGACCAATTGCCCACCACGCACCCGATCGTGGCGGATATTCCGGACCTTGAAGCCGCCAAACAGAACTTTGACGGGATCACCTATGCCAAGGGTGCGTCGGTGTTGAAGCAGCTGGTTGCCTATGTTGGCTTTGATGCCTTCATTGCAGGATCCCGTCAGTACTTCAGGGATCACGCCTTCGGGAACACTTCCCTCCAGGATCTCCTGGCGGCCCTCAGCGCGGCCTCGGGACGGGATCTGGCCGGATGGGCCCGGCAGTGGCTGCAGACATCCGGCATCTCCACTATTTCGGCCGAGATTGTGGAAGACGACGGGATACTCGGTGCGGTGACGCTCCGGCAGGACGCCATCGATCCCCTCACCGGTCACCAGGAACTCCGTCCGCACCGTATGCGGCTGGGCCTGTATGACGCCGACTCAACGGGTGCCTTGGTAAGGACCGAAAGCATCGACGTAGACGTTGCAGGACCCAGCTCACTGGTGACGGAATTGCAGGGAAGGCGCCGGCCAGCGCTGCTCCTGGTCAACGATGACGACCTCAGTTACGTCAAGGTCCGGCTGGACAGCCGATCCGAACACACGGTAAGGACATCACTGAACAGGATTTCGGATCCTATGGCACGTGCTCTCTGCTGGACTGCGCTTTGGGATTCGGCCAGGGATGGCGTCACACCGGCGGCCCGTTACGTGACCGCCGTCGAGCAGTTCGCGCCTTCGGAAACGGGCATAGGTGTCCTGCTCAACGTGCTGGGCAACGCTGCCAGTGCCATCGAGCGTTATGTCTCCGCGGCCACGCGCGAGGGCGTGCGGAAGGATTTTCTGGGAGTAGCCGCTGAGCAGTTGATGGCTGCTGTTCCCGGCTCTGACCAGCAACTTGCCTGGGCCAGGACCGTGGCTGAGGTTTCCAGGCACGGTGCCAGCCAGCTCCCCCTGGCGCGGGGAATACTGGAAGGCACCACCGTGGTGGAAGGCCTGGCCGTGGACGCTGAACTGCGCTGGAGCCTGTGGCAGGCGTTGGCAGCCCATGGGCAGGCGACCCTCGCTGAGCTGGACCGGGAGCTTGACGCTGATACCACAGCATCGGGCAAGGAGGGCTATGCTCTGGCCTCGGCCGCCCGTCCGGAGGCCTCAGTTAAGGCCGCAGCCTGGGATTCCATCGTCAACAGCGCCGGTCTTTCCAACGAGATCCTCAGCGCCACCATAGCGGGGTTCGTCACTGCTCCCGGAGAGCTTCTTGAACGCTACATCGAGCCCTACTTCGAGTGCCTTGAACGAGTGTGGTCCGAACGGAGTATTGAAATCGCGGGCCGAATAGTCCGTGGACTCTTTCCCGGAGCCCAAAATCTCTCCGAAGGCATGCGGCCCACTGAGCACCCTGTCCTCATCCGGGCGGACCAGTGGTTGCATGACCACCCTGAGGCGCCCCGTGCCCTGCGCCGCATCCTCATCGAACAACGGAGCCACCTGTTGCGGGCGCTGACCGCCCAAGCGGCAGGCTGAACGACGGGAAAGGTTGACAGCAGGATAGGTACACCGGAAATGACCCGGGGAACGCCTAGGGAACCCGGTTCAGCCATTCCTCAGTGCCAAACTTCTCATTCACACGCTGCCTGGCTTCGTCGAGCTCACTATCGGTGAGCCGTGATTCAACGGCACCGTAGCGTTCGATGAAGACATCCTTCATGGCCTCAATGATTGCCGACCGTGCAAGACCTGTCTGGCGACGCAGGGGGTCCACGCGCTTCTTGGCGCTCCGGGTTCCTTTGTCCGAGAGCTTTTCCTTGCCGATGCGCAAGACCTCCACCATCTTGTCGGCGTCGATGTCGTAGCTCATGGTGACGTGATGGAGCATGCCGCCGTTAGCGAGCCTTTTCTGTGCGGCACCACCGATCTTGCCTTGATCGGTGGCGATGTCATTCAAGGGCACGTAGAAGGCAGTAATGCCCAGTTTCTCCAAGGCTGCCATGACCCAGGCATCGAGGAATGCGTAGGAGTCAGCAAAGCTGATGCCGTCCACCAGCGTCTGCGGCAGGTACAGGGAATAGGTGATGCAGTTTCCGGCCTCCATGAACATGGCACCGCCACCACTGATGCGACGCACCACGGAGATACCATGCCGCATGACCCCGTCCGGATCCACCTCGTTCCGCACCGACTGGAAGCTGCCGATCACCACGGATGGTTCTTCCCAGTCCCAGAACCGCAACGTGGGATTGCGTCGACCGGCTCCCACTTCTGCCGTGAGCACCTCATCCAGCGCGACGTTCACCTGCGTGGGCAGGACTGACGGTGGGATGACTTCCCACTGGTGGTCCGCCCAGCCTGTGGCCTTGGACAGTGCGCGACGGACTGCTACCGCCACCGCTTCGGCGGAGAAGCCGAACATGACGGTGTTTTCGGGGAGGCCGCCCGTGACGGCAGCGGCGATGTCCGCCGCTGTTGAGTCTTCAGGAAGTCCGGTCAGCGCGCGGTTGATGTCCTCAAGGGCTTCATCGGGCTCCAGGAAAAAATCGCCGCTCAGCGAAACATTGGTAAACCGTCCATCAACCACCACCAGGTCAACTACTACGAGTTTGCCGCCCGGTACTTTGTATTCGCCGTGGAGGCGCGTGCCGTCGTCATGGGTGGGCTGTTCGTGGGCAGGGTGGGAAGTCATGGTTTCCATCTTGCCGGAAAACGCAAAAGCCCGCATTGCCGGAAGTCCAGCAATGCGGGCCTTGAAAGCCTTGGGGTGAAGTGGGTTACTTCGAGCCGCCGAAGCCCTTGAAACGAGCGTTGAAGCGCTCGACGCGGCCAGCGGAGTCCATGATGCGCTGCTTGCCCGTGTAGAACGGGTGGGACTCCGAAGAGATTTCGACGTCGATAACCGGGTAGGTGTTTCCGTCTTCCCACTCGATGGTCTTCGAGGAAGACACGGTGGACTTGGTCAGGAACTGAGTACCGGAGGCCAGGTCGTTAAAGACAACAGCTTCGTACTTCGGGTGGATATCAGACTTCATAATGGGACCTTTTGTTCACGCAACTGGATTTTGCCAGCTGCCAGGTATGAATGGAGGTGGTCCGTGGCTGCAATGCGAACATTCCAGCGGGCGGGCCAACAACCAATCATAGCGGAAACGCCCATGCCAGACGAACCGGACTCAGTGCTGCGGACGAAGCTCCCAGAACGCCACTGCCGAGGCAGCTGCGACATTGAGTGAGTCCACACCTGCGCGCATGGGAATCTTCACGGTGAGGTCGACGGCGGCCAGCGTCTCCTCACTCATGCCGGCACCTTCGGTCCCCAGCACCAAGGCGAGTTTCGGGTAGTTTCTGGCGGCGAGTTCGTCCAGGGTCAACGCATCATCGGTCAGCTCCATGGCGGCCACCGTGAAGCCTTGCTCCTGCAGGCCTGCCAAGCTCTCAGGCCAGCTTTCCAAGCGCGCCCACGGTATTTGGAAGACCGTTCCCATGCTGACCCGAACGCTGCGCCTGTATAAGGGGTCCCCGCACCTGGGCGATACCAGCACGGCGTCCACACCCAGCGCCGCAGCTGAGCGGAAGATGGCGCCAACGTTGGTGTGGTCCACGATGTCCTCCAGCACAGCCACGCGTTGCGCGTTGCTAAGGAGCTGCGCCAGCGGAACGGGGGCTGGCCGGTGCATTGCAGCCATCGCTCCGCGGTGCAGGTGGAAGCCGGTGATCTCTTCCAGCAGTGCAGCTTTGCCAATGAAAACCGGAACGTCGGGATACGCCTGGAAAACATCGTCCAGGTCCTCAAGCCACTTCTCCGCCAGGAAAAAGGAGCGTGGCTGATGGCCTGCGGCCAGTGCCCTGCGGAGGACCTTGGAGGATTCGGCGATGTACATGCCTTCCTGGGGCTCCCGGAGCTTCCGAAGATGAACATCGGTCAGCGTTGTGTAGTCGCTGACGCGGGGATCCTCGGCCGACTCAAGGTAGTGGAACGTCAAGGTGCGGTCACTTCAGCAGGTTGGCGATCATGAAGCCCAGTGCCACGATGCCGAGGACGAAGATCACGGCCCGCAGGACCTTCGGGGACAGCTTTCGGCCTACCTTTGAACCGATCAAGCCGCCAATGGTGGAGCTTACGGCGATGATGAGGACGAACAACCACTCAATACGGTCGAACGCAAAAATCAGGTAGGAAACGGCGGCAACCATGTTGACGCCCAGCACCAGGATGTTCTTCATGGCATTCGCGTTTTGCATGGTGCCTGAGAGGAAGACCCCCAGAATCCCCACCAGCAAGATTCCCTGTGCTGCCACGAAGTAACCTCCGTATACGCCCGCCAGGTACACGAGGACCACTAAAAGGACGTCGTGATTTCGATCGCGGATGGCATGCTCGGGGTTTTGTTCCCTGTTCTTCACCCAGGACTGCAGCTTGGGCTGGAAGACCACCATCAGCAAAGCCAGTATCAGCAGCACTGGGGCTACGTAGTGGAACACCTTCTCCGGAAGGTGGAGCAGCAGCCAGGCACCGGTAATGCCGCCCAGCAACGAGGCCGGCAAGAGTTTCATCAATTGCCGACCGCGGCCGGCGAGTTCGCGCCGGTAGCCCCAAGCGCCGGCGGCGTTCCCCGCCACCAGGCCCATGGCGTTGCTCATGGAGGCAACCACTGGCGCTGTGCCAATGGCGATGAGAACGGGGAATGTAACAAGGGTGCCGGAGCCGACGACGGCATTGATGGTGCCGGCCCACAAGCCCGCGAAAAAGACCAGGATGCTGCTAAGAATCTCCACAGTAAGTTACAGAACTCCTCTAGCGCCGGGCAGTAGCCGTGTAGCGGCCGGCGTTCTCCGAAACATCCAAGGCCAGGCCGAAGGTGTTGCTGAGGTGCTCGTCGGTAAGTACTTCCTTGATGGGACCAGCAGCTACCACTCCGCCTTCGCGCAGCAGCATGGCGTGAGTGAACCCTGGCGGCACTTCCTCAAGGTGGTGGGTGACAAGGACCATGGCCGGAGCTGCTTCGTCACTGGCGAGTTCGCCCAACTTGTGGACCAGTTCTTCGCGTCCCCCGAGATCAAGGCCGGCCGCGGGCTCGTCCAGCAGAAGCAGTTCGGGGTCCGTCATCAGTGCGCGGGCAATCTGGACACGTTTGCGCTCACCCTCGGACAGGGTGGCGAACGTCCGGTTCAGGAGAGGACCCATCCCCCAGTCGTTGAGCAGGGCAAAGGCGCGGCGTTCGTCGTCGCGCTCATAGCCCTCGCGCCAGCGGCCGGTAACTCCGTAGGCAGCGGTCACCACAACGTTGAGAACGTTCTCGTGTTCGGGAATCTGGGTGGCAAGAGCGGCGGAGGAAAGTCCGATCCGGGGTCGCAGTTCAAAGACGTCCACGCGGCCCAGGGTTTCGTCAAGGATTCCGGCCCTGCCGCTGCTTGGGTGCAGGCGGGCGGCAGCAATCTGGAGGAGGGTGGTCTTGCCGGCTCCATTGGGTCCCAGGATGACCCAGCGTTCGCCTTCGTTGACCTGCCAGTCAACCTTGTCCAGCAGGGTCTTCTTGCCTCGGACAACGCTGACGGAAGCCAATTCCAGAACATCACTCATAGCAGTAGACACTAGGACAAAAATCCATATGACTGATAACCGGCAGTGAAGCAGGCTCTGTGTGGCGAAACGAATTCGGGCGCGTGCAACGCCCTCAGTAGGATTGGGGCCATGACTTCGAACTTGGCTGCAGTCAGCTATGGCGTGAACTTGTCCCCCGAATCCCTCGACAATGTGCGGAAGACGCTGGCCGATGCCGGCGCGGCAGTGTCATCGGAATCACAGGGTGGAGACGAGCGCTTTGGAGTGCACACGGCCGCTCTCTTGGTGGGCGGGGACACGGATGTGGAACTGCGCACCATGCGTCGGCTGGTGGCAGAGGCCGCAGAAGCAGGGGTGGATACTGCCATCGTGCCTGAATCGTTGCGCCAAGCCGCCCGAAAGCTCTTGATCATGGATGTTGATTCCACGCTGATCCAGCAAGAGGTCATTGAACTGCTGGCAGCGCACGCTGGCAAACGCGAGGAAGTCGCTGCCGTCACCGAAGCCGCAATGCGCGGCGAGTTGGACTTTGCCCAGAGCCTCCACGCCCGCGTTGCCGTCCTCGCAGGCCTGCCGGCCGCCGTCGTCGATTCTGTTCGCCAAGAGGTGCGCCTCAGCCTTGGTGCTGCAGAACTTGTGGCGGCTTTCAAGAAGGCGGGCCACGTGGTGGCGGTGGTGTCCGGAGGATTCAACCAGATCCTGGGTCCGATCGCTGATGAACTCGGCTTGGACCATTGGATCGCCAACGAGCTTGAAATCGTCGACGGCGCGTTGACCGGTAAGGTGCTGGGCGCGGTGATCGATCGGGCCGCCAAGGAAAAGTACTTGCGCGAGTGGGCGGCTGCTGAGGGCATCAGCCGTGAGCACACCATCGCAGTGGGCGACGGTGCCAATGACCTTGACATGCTCAGTGCTGCCGGCATTGGAGTTGCTTTCAATGCCAAACCTGCTGTTCGCGCGGTGGCAGACGCCGTGATCACCATGCCGTATTTGGACGCCGTGCGGCACATAGCCAACGTGTGATTGCAGGGGCGCATTTTCCCCGAGCCCCTCTCCAGTCCCCTCGCAAAGCACCGGCGCGGTTATCCCGCCGGTGCTTTGACGTATCTGCGTGCCCGTTATCGACGCTCAAAACGTAAAGACCCGATCTGAAACAGTAAAACCAATTTCGTGACGCAGAAACAGAAACAATTTATACAATTGTCATTCTTTCTGGTGACGGAATACCCTCGATGGTAGCCGAGGGCGTATTTCAGTCTCCGATGCCCCTTAATTGTGTAAAGTGGAGATTCTTATCAATATCTCCGCATTATCAGCGGTTGACCGGAATGACGAAATTCGAGGGTAGGAAGTGGGCCGTTCAGAGCGCACATGGAAATGGTGGAAACGCGGCGAAGGCTACCAATCCAACGCCCATGAACAAGATGGCGCGGAAGGTCCCTTGTCACCCTTGCTTGAGATCCTCCACTTGGATCTTGATGACGACGACGCAAGCCGGTTTGCCGACTTCACAGAAACTCCCGATTACTCAACAGAACAGGAACTACCGGATATGAGCACACTGGACGAAGCCATAAAGCAACTGCTGGCCATCGAAGGATCAACTGGTGCTGCCGTGGTGGACTACTCCAGCGGCATGGCCTTGGCCCAGGGCGGAAGCCCCGGTTTTGACCTCGGAGTTGCAGCAGCCGGCAACTCCAACGTGGTGAGCGCCAAGTTGCGTACCATGGCCGACCTAAGCCTTGACAGCGACATCGAAGACATTCTTATTACCTTGGGAACGCAGTACCACCTCATCAACGTACTGAACTCGAGCGGCTCCAAGGGGCTGTTCGTCTACCTTGTGCTTGACAGGACCTATGCGAACCTGGCGCTTGCCCGGCACAAGCTCAAAAACCTCGCCAAGGACATCACCATCTGATCTTTCGAGGAAAGTCACTAGGGGCGGTGGCGCATCATGCGTCACCGCCCCTATTGCCGTGGCAGGGATCCAACGCGTCAAATTCTCGCGCGCCGGGCCTCGCTGCTGCCTGATTCAAATTTCACGCCCAACATATGGTGCACCAGCACATCTTCGTTGGTGTTGGCATTGGCCTCGATGGTCACGAGTTCGCCGTCTCGCATGACACCCACCCGGTGGCACCAGCTGATCAGTTCGGACAGGTCCGAGGACAGGAGAATAATGGCCACGCCTGTTTGGCTGAGCTCGTTGAGCATCTGGTAGACCGCTTCCTTGGCGCCGATGTCGATTCCGCGGCTCGGATGGCTAAGGATCAAGAGGTCGCAGCCTGTGGTCATCCACTTGGCAAGCTGCACTTTCTGGCGGTCGCCGCCCGAAAGCGTACTGATGTTTCCGTGGATGTTGGTGGTGCTGATGCGCATGCGTTGAATGACTTCCGCAACCCCACGAAGCTGCGTGATCTCATCCCGAAGGCTCGTTTCTCCCCCTTCCACGCCTCGCTGAAGGCCTGCCACTATGGTTCCCGTGGCCTGGTCAGCGTCGAGGGCATCGGACAAGTATCCGATCTTCAACCGCATGGCATCCTCGACCGACCGTATCTGCACTGCTTGTCCATGCATGAGCAGGTGGCCTGAGGTGCCGGGGCGGACGCCCGCCAGCGCTTCGACCAACTCGTAGACGCCGGAACGATGCGTTCCTGCCAAGCCAAGAATCTCGCCCCTGCCCACACTGAAGGTAATGTCCCGAACCCTGTCCCCCACGCTGAGGGACACTACCCGCAGGACTTCATCAACCTCGGCGGGGTCGCTGGGCCTGGCGCTGCCTTCCAGTTCGTGCTGAAGCAACAGGAAGGCCAGTTCGTCGACGTCGGTATGGCTGGCCTCCAGGATTTTGTGCACCCGGCCTTCCCTGAGTACGGCTATGCGGTGGGCAATGGATCGGACCTCGTCCAGGCGATGGGTGATGTAAATGATGGCCCGTCCTTGCCGGACGAGCATGCGCAGAACCTGATGGAGCACGGCGACGTCATGGTCCGGAAGCGATGCAGCAACCTCGTCCATGATGACGAGCTGGGCTTCTTCGGCGACCATCCTCAGGACTTCAACCAGGGCTTGCTCAGCACGGATGAGGGATCCAGCTTTGGTGTCCGGATCCAGGCTGACGCCGATGTCACCGATCAGCTGGCTTGCTTGCTCACGGAGTTCCTCGTGGGGCCTGTCTGCCTGGAACGTACCGCGAAAGATGGCTTGTGCGATGGTTAGCTGGGGGTCGATCCTGAAGTTCTGCGGGATGAGGCCGACTCCGCAGGCTTGCGCTTCATCAAGGGATTCCGGCCCATACTTTTCTCCCGCCAGCGTCATCAGCCCGGCGTCGTGTTGATGCAAGCCGGCCAGTACGCCCATCAGCGTGGTTTTTCCCGCACCGTTGGTTCCGATCAAACCCAGGATCTCGCCTCGTCGTACCGAAAGTGCAACGCCTTTGAGGATTCGCCGCTGATCGTATGATGCATGAATATTATCGGCGTGCAATAACAGGTCCAACGAAAGCTCCTAATGCAAGGGGACAATAATCGCCCTGTGAGTCAACCGAGTAGCTTCCACATGCTGCATGAGGTTGCTGAGTGTATCTAAACTCCCAACCCGGGGTTGTGCGGCCCGTTGATAACCAAGGGCGAGGGCGCCTTTGAGAGTCAATCAGATCAAATCCCATATTGCAAAGCGATTGCCCTAAAACAATAAAGCGCATTTCGTGACGCGAAAATCAAAATAATTGTTGGAATCGTTATTGTTCACACGCCAAGGCGTGTTTAAGCAGCAGAGGCCCGGGACACATGTCCCGGGCCTCTGCTGGAGTGGTGTGCGAAGGCTACTCTGACGTTTTGTCGAAGTAGTCGGCGCCGCCCACATATTCAGTGTGGCCGGATTCGACGTCGGCGGTCACCATCTTTGCCACCTCGGCTGCGAACTCCTCCACGGAGTAGAGCTTGCCGGCTTCCGCGCGGCGCGCTTCGATAGCGCCCGGGTTGGAGCGATCAAGCAACGTGGCAGTCACGGTGCCCTCGATCATATCGCCGGACACAACCACCAGTGAGATGCCCTTGTCCGCAAGGTTGGGCAGGAGGGCGCGCAGGGCATCCTCACCGGCGCGCTTGCTCTTTGCCACAGGCTCATACTCGGGCATAGTGGGCACGGTCTCCACAAAGTGCGCCTGGTGGCTGGTGACGAATACCACGCGAGATCCCTCGGGCATGAGGGGAACAGCCGCATTGAGCATGTTGACCTGGGCATCGCGGTTCAGCTTGAGTGCGTACCCCTCCTCCATGCCGGATTCCATACCGCCGGAGGCATTGAGGACCAGGATATCGAGGGAGCCGAACTCTTCCATCGCGGTGCTGGCCAGTGCGTGAACTCCTTCATCGGTAGTGAGGTCTGCGCCGACGGCGGCGGCACGTCCACCTGCAGCCTGGATCCCGGCCACTACCTTGTTGGCGCGAGGCGCCTTCTGGCGGTAGTTGACCACGACGGCGGCGCCCTCACCTGCGAGGATCTTGGCAACTTCGGCGCCAATTCCGCGGGAGGACCCTGTGACGATCGCGGTCTTGTTATCCAGCATTCCCATTCGTGCTCCTTTTGTTCACTTCATCCAAATTCGGTGGGCTCGGGTTCCATCATGCCAGCGGCACGGGAGAAATCCGTTGTTGCCCTCGAACAAAAACTTATGTGCGGGCTAGTTGCCTAGTGGCCCATCCCCAGGCCGCCATCCACAGGAATCACGGCTCCGGAGATGTACGCGGCCTCGTCACTGGCAACCCAGCGCACCACGTTTGCTACCTCGGAAGCTTCAGCGAAGCGTCCGGCGGGAACGTTGGCCAAATAGGACTTCTGCGTTTCCTCCGGCAATTCAGCAGTCATATCTGTGTTGATGAACCCGGGTGCAACAACGTTGGCCGTAATGCCGCGGCTGCCGAGTTCGCGCGTCAGCGAGCGTGCAATGCCCACCATGCCTGCCTTGGAAGCGGAGTAGTTGATCTGGCCGGGGGCGCCATAGAGACCGGAAACCGACGAGATGAGGACAACGCGGCCTTTCCGCAACCGGATCATGCCTTTGGAGGCCCGCTTGATGACACGGAAGGCGCCGGTGAGATTGGTGTCCAGGACTGACGTAAAGTCGTCCTCGCTCATGCGCAGCAGCAGCGTGTCCTTGGTAATGCCCGCGTTGGCAACCAGTACCTCCACAGGGCCATGCGCCTCTTCGACAATCTTGAACGCAGCGTCAATCGACGCCTCGTCCGTGACGTCGGCCTTCACCCCCAGGATGCCCTCAGGCAATTCTGATTCACTGCGGTAGGTGACAGCCACCTTGTCTCCATTGGCAAGGAAAGATTTGGCAATGGCGAGGCCGATGCCCCGGTTGCCGCCGGTGATCAGGACGCTGCGGCCGGTGGTTACTGCTTCAGACATGGGTTTGCTCCAGGTTCCGCGGCATTTGCCAGGCCGCTATGAGAGAGGGATTTTCTGAGTTGATCCTATCTGGCGGGCGCTGCAACCGGCGGGTAACCGGTCATCAGTGTGGTTTGGGCGAGTACGTCCTTGGTGAGAGAATTGATGAAGGCCTTTGGAGCGTGATGATTCAGTTGTGACACGAGAAAACAGTCCCCTGCAGCAAGTGCCCGGGGAACCGGACGCTTTTTCCGGTGCCCCCGAAGTCCACAGCATCACAGACGCCGCTGCTGCCCACTCCGAAGACATGCGTGATCGCATGGTCAAGTACGCGGTAGCCATGGGTATTCGCATGGTCTGTATCATCCTCATTTTTGTGGTCGATGGCTGGTTCAAGATCATTGCCATTGTGGGCGCCGTCTTCCTGCCGTGGATTGCGGTAGTCATAGCCAATGGCAATGACAAGGCCGAGGACCATAGCGAGTCCTTGTTGGACTACGTCGCCGTCCCTGAATTGGAACGTTCCCCCGAGCCTGAAGAAGCTCCCGTGGACGCCCCAACCGTGCTCCAAGGTGAACTGGTGGATGACGAAACACCTGGCACATCAGGAGGCCCGGCCACGGGCCATTCAAGCGATGCCGGACAGTCCGGCGACGAACGGGCGGCTTCATGAATATCTTCAACCTCGGCGGCCCGGGTGCGGCCAGCGGGGAGTCCGGACGCGCCACGGCTACGGCAACGTGCTCCCGCAAAGGTTGCCGCGCCGGCGCAGAGTGGCAGCTCCTGTGGAACAACCCGCGCATTCACACGCCGGATCGCCGTAAGGTGTGGCTTTCGTGCGGCGAACACCGGGACTGGCTGGAGGATTACCTGCAGACGCGTGGCCTCTGGAAGGAAACACTGCCGTTCAAGGCCAGTGAAGCAACAGCGAATGAGGCTGGCTGAATGTACCGTTTTCTCTTCTCCAGCAAGTGGCTGGGGTACTTCGTGCTGGCTGTTATTTTCGCCACAGCCTGTGTCTTCCTGGGGCGATGGCAGATGGACCGCCGGGCTGAGACGTTGGCAGAAATCAATCGGGTGGTGAGTAACTACTCGGCCACCCCCATCCCCTACGCTCAGATCAAGGACGAGTTCGACTCCCTGGACCCTGAACGGGAATGGACGCAGGTTGAGTTACGGGGCAGTTATGACCTCGACGGGCAGCGGGTTGTGCGCAACCGGCCGCTTAACGGCCAGCCAGGCTACGACGTCGTGGTTCCATTCCGGCTGACTACAGGCGAAGCAGTCGTGATCGACCGCGGCTGGCTACCCATCGGCAACAACACACCAGGCCGGCCTGACGTGATCCCTGCTCCACCCACTGGTGAAGTAACTGTGGTGGCCCGTCTCAAGCCTGCCGAACCCAAGCTGGATCGTGGCGCGGTTGACGGTCAGCTGGCTTCGATTGACCTCGCAAGCTTTGCCGAGGAACTCCCTTATCCAATCGCAACAGGTGCTTACGGGCAGTTGGCCAGTGAATCTCCTGCAGTGCGGCCGATGCCCACGCCTTTCCCCAAGCCGGCCACTGAGGAAGGGACGCACCTCTCCTACTCACTGCAATGGTTCGCCTTCGGCGTCCTGATGTTCATCGGCTTTGGATACGCTGCACGGCAACAGGCCCGGAACGCCGCCATTGATGCCGAAGACGAAGAGGACGAGCAGATCATGGCCGCGGGTGGCACGCCCAGGAAGCGTGCCCCCGCTCCCCGGAAAAACAAGCGACCCACGTCCGAAGAAGAGGAAGACGCCATCCTTGATGCTCAGGGTTACTGATCCGGTTCACGATCCGGTGCTCAATGTCCGGTCCGCTTTGACTGCCGCCGGCGCCGAGGACACCGTCCGGACATTCGAGGAAAAGGTCCCTACAGCTGCCGCCGCTGCTGCTGTGTTGGAATGTGAAGTCGCGGCAATCACCAACAGCCTGGTCTTCGAACTTGATGGCGAGCCGCTGCTCATCCTCGCAAGCGGTGCGGCGAAGGTGGACACGGGGCTTGTGGCGGAGAAGCTGGGGGCCGGCAAAATCCGCCGCGCAAAACCCGACTTCGTGCTGGAACACACAGGCCAGGAAGTAGGCGGAGTAGCGCCCGTAGGCCACCCCAGGAAACTCCGCACCATCCTGGACACCTCGCTCCAAGAACACCCACTTCTCTGGGCAGGAGCCGGAGACCACAACTCCATGTTCTCCATCAGCTACGAAGAACTAGCGCGCATCACCGACGCTGAAGAACTCCGGGTCCGCTAGCTGCATCAGCCTGCGGGGGTGACCCCACCGCGAGCGAAGCGACGAGGTTGATCTGCGTAGCGTGCGTCTAAGCGAGGAACGAGCGAGCACGCGGCAGATCGAGCACGCCGCGCAGCGGAACGCAACCAGACGCGACGCAGCGGACGCAACACGCGCGCAGCCGAACGCAACCAGGGCTTACGCCAGCGTGATCAAGTCCAGGTAGTCCTCGTTCCAGTGGTCTTCAACACCGTCCGGAAGCAGGACAACACGTTCCGGGTTCAGCGCTGACACGGCACCTTCGTCGTGGCTGACCATGACGACGGCGCCACTGTAGTTCTTGAGCGCACCCAGGATCTCTGCGCGGCTGGCCGGGTCCAGGTTGTTGGTGGGCTCATCGAGGAGCAGCACGTTGGCGCTGGAGGCAACAATGGTCGCCAGGGCCAGGCGTGTCTTCTCACCGCCGGAGAGGACGCCGGCGGGCTTGTCCACGTCGTCGCCGGAGAACAGGAACGAGCCCAGGATGCCTCGGACTTCGGCATCCTTCATGTCCGGAGCTGAAGACCGCATGTTTTCCAGGACCGTTCGGTCGACGTCGAGGGTCTCATGCTCCTGGGCGTAGTAGCCCACCTTGAGGCCGTGTCCGGGGATGATGTCGCCGGTGTCAGGCTTATCGACGCCGGCCAGCATGCGCAGAAGAGTGGTCTTGCCCGCACCGTTGAGTCCAAGGATGACCACCTTGGAACCGCGATCGATTGCCAGGTCCACGTCCGTGAAAATCTCCAGCGAACCGTAGGACTTGCTCAATCCCTCCGCAGTCAAGGGGGTCTTGCCGCAAGGAGACGGATCCGGGAACCGCAGAGCTGCCACGCGGTCGTTTTCGCGCACTGCCTCCAAGCCGCTCAGGAGCCGCTCTGCTCGCTTGGCCATGTTTTGGGCAGCGACGGCCTTGGTTGCCTTGGCGCGCATCTTGTTGGCCTGGTCGATCAGGACCTGCGCCTTCTTTTCGGCGTTGGCGCGTTCACGCTTCCGGGCGCGTTCATCCGTTTCGCGCTGGAGCAAGTAGCGCTTCCAGTCCATGTTGTAGTAATCGATCTGGGCGCGGTTGGCGTCCAGGAGGAAGACCTTGTTCACCGTCGCCTCGAGCAGGTCGGTGTCGTGACTGATCACGATCAAGCCACCCTGGTGGTTCTTCAGGAAGTCACGCAGCCAGGTGATGGAGTCGGCGTCAAGGTGGTTGGTGGGTTCGTCGAGGAGCAGGGTCTCCGCATCGGAGTACAGGATGCGCGCCAACTCCACACGGCGGCGCTGGCCACCGGAAAGGGTCTTGAGTGGCTGGTTGAGGAGGCGATCCGGCAACGCAAGGTTGGAGGAGATCGCAGCAGCTTCAGCTTCCGCTGCGTAGCCACCGCCCGAGAGAAACTCAGCCTCCAGGCGGTCATAGCGATTCATGGCTTTACGCTGGACCGCCGCGTCATCGCTTGCCATATCCTCGTGGGCCTTCTTCAGCTTGCCCACCACCACATCCAGGCCGCGGGCCGAAAGGATGCGGTCACGGGCGAGCTGTTCCATGTCCGGAGTCCGCGGATCCTGTGGAAGGTAGCCGATCTCACCGCTGCGGGTGACTTTACCCCCGGCGGGGAGCCCTTCGCCGGCGAGGACCCGGGTGAGTGTGGTCTTGCCGGCACCGTTACGTCCGACGAGTCCAATCTTGTCCCCTTTGTCCACCCTGAAGTTGACCTGGTCCATGAGCAGGCGTGCGCCGGCGCGGAGTTCGAGGTCCTGGACGGTAATCAATTCGGGTGATGCCTTTCAATGGGGAACGCTCGCGGGGACCGGTGGGTCCGATAAGTGCGGCGGGGGCGGCCGTGAGAACAGCCTGTTCAAGTCTACCGGTACCTAGGCCGCTGCCTGACATCGGTCCTCCCAGGAGGAAACTGTGCTGACGGCCAAAGAATTCCGGGTCAGTGTTGTGGAAAGACTCCAAAATCCCGATTCCGTTCCCTCCGTACTCTCGACAACAGGGGAAACAAAAACATCCATCGCATCGCATTACACCCGATAGGACCGTCATGAGCCAGACCAACTCTTCCACTTCCGCTGCCACACTGCAGCGAACCGCGTCCTCCCGAAAACGCTGGACCGCCACAGACCTGGGCCTCATCGCAGTTTTCGCTGCCCTCGTAGCGGCATCGGCAATTGTCCCGGGCATTCCGGTAGGAGCCCTTGGGGTTCCCATCACTTTGGTGACGTTGACGGTGATGCTCAGTGGACTGGTGCT
This sequence comes from Arthrobacter sp. StoSoilB22, assembly GCF_019977315.1. Classification (NCBI taxonomy): domain Bacteria; kingdom Bacillati; phylum Actinomycetota; class Actinomycetes; order Micrococcales; family Micrococcaceae; genus Arthrobacter; species Arthrobacter sp. StoSoilB22. Next base: position 2,335,503 of record NZ_AP024652.1, on the reverse strand, counting down.
CGGAGCCGGGCGCGGTTTCGCCGCCGTCGGGCTTTACGTGTTGCTCGGCTTCGCCGGTCTGCCGATCTTCAGCGGCGGGCGCAGCGGTTTGGGTATCCTCGCCACGCCCTCCGCCGGTTACATCATCGCGTTCCCGCTGGCGGCAGCCGCGACCGGTTACCTAACATCGGTGGTCATCCGCAGGACAGTCAAGTTCCGTGCACTGTGGCTCTTCGCAGCGACCATGGTGAGCAGCATCGTGGTTATTCACGCCCTCGGCGTCCTGGGCATGATGGTCAATGCCAAGTTGGATTTCACCAAGGCCTTCCTCGCAGACCTCCCTTTCGTCCCCGGCGATATCATTAAGAACGTCCTGGCCGTGATCATCGCCGTGGCAATCCACAAAGCCTTCCCGGATGTCTTGGTACGCCGGGTCAAGTAAGCGGGAACAATCACTCCATGAATTCCATCAGTTTCAGCAGGGTTTCGGTGCGTGTCGCAGTCGATGGCAGCGACACCCCCAAAACCCTGCTGCAAAATTTTTCCCTGGACCTCGCAGAACGCAGGATTGGAGTCATCGGCGCCAACGGCTCCGGAAAGTCCACGCTGCTGCGGCTCGTGAATGGCTTGGTTGAACCGAGCGAAGGCACAGTGGTAGTCCACGGAGATGACACTCTTGCCGATGTCCGCCGTGTCCGGGGCAATGTGGGTTTCGTCTTTACCGATCCCCTGTCACAGTTGGTGATGCCTACCGGGCGGGAAGATGTTGAGCTCTCGTTGCGCCGCTCCGTCAAGAACTCTAAGGAGCGGGCGGCGCGGGCAGAAGCAGTGCTGGATCGCTTCGGCCTGCTGCATCTGGCCGATCAAAGCATCTATGAACTGTCCGGTGGTGAAAGGCAGCTACTGGCCTTGGCCGCAGTCCTTGCGGTGGATCCCACCGTCCTGGTTCTCGACGAACCATCCACCCTCCTGGATCTTCGAAACCGCGAACTGCTGCGCCGCACAGTCGCTGGCCTGGATCAACAAGTCATCATGTCCACGCATGATCTCGACCTGGCCTTGGACATGGACAGGGTGCTGGTAGTTGAGGCCGGGCGTATCGTGTTCGACGGCGGTGCTGCAGACGGCGTCGCCCGGTACCGCGAACTTTGCGCGGCTGCCCTGCCCGGTGCCGGCGTGGGTGATGTGCCGAGATGAGGGGGCATGGCTTCCTTATAGCCAACTACGTGCGAGGGAACTCGATCATCCACCGCACTCCCCTGTGGCTGAAATTTCTGGTTGTAGCGGCCTGCGGAGCGGCGTCCTTCCTTATTGTGGACTGGGCCGTGTCGCTGGTGGTCTTCGCCGTCATGTGTGGCTTATTCATGCTGACGGGGGCAGGCTTCCGCCGCCTCCTGAAGGCCATTTGGTTGGTGGCTCCTATCCTGCTGGTCATCGGTCTCTTCCAATGGTGGCAACTGGGCGGGCCCACCGCGGCACGCATCGTGTTCAATGTGCTGGTCTGCGTAGTGGCAGCTTCGGTCCTCACCGCGACTACTCCCGTGCAGGATCTTCTGGACGGCGTGGTGGCGTTGGCAAAACCGTTCCGGCGTTTCGGTGCCGATCCTGAACGATTCGCTTTGACCATCGCAGTGATGCTCAGGAGCATTCCCTTCATAGCCGGCGCCTTCACTGACGTAAGGGACTCAGCGCGGGCACGCGGGCTTGAACGCAATCCCCGCGCACTGGTGCTCCCTGTCTTCATCACCACTGTTGCGTATGCGCGCCAAACCGGTGATGCTTTGGCGGCCCGCGGGTTGGGCGAACCGGAGAGGGACTAGACCGGCGCAGGGGCTACAGCTTGGCGTACTGAAAGAGAGCTGCGGTTCCCATGCCTCCGGCGATACTGATCATGGCCAATGCCAGCGAACTCTCGCCCCGCACTGCGTAACTGCGGCGTGCTTGAGCCATCAACCTCGTCACCAGGACCGCTCCCGAAGCTCCGTAGCCATGACCCAAGGCAAGCGCGCCGCCATCAAGGTTGGCTTTCTGAGGATCAACGCCCAGATACTCCAGGCATGCGATGGTTTGGGAGGCGAATGCCTCATTGAACTCCACCAGATCAATGTCATCTGCGTCCACTCCATGGCGGTCCAGGAGCCGCTTGGCCGCGTGGGCTGCCCCTATGCCAAGAAATTCCGGATCAACGCCGACGGTCTCGCACCCCAGCACCAGCATCCCGTGCGTCGCGCCCAGGGTGCGGGCTCGTTTAAGGGACGTCATGACGACGGCGGACGCTGCGTCCGCGTCAAAGCATGAGTTTGCTGCCGTGACCGATCCGCCCGCCACGAATGCTGCTGGGAACCTCGCCATCAGCGGGGCCCGCAGTGAAGCTCGGGGGCCATCGTCCAGCGCCACCTGTTTCCCCTTGCTCTTGAGCGGAACAATTTCATCCTCAAAGAGCCCTGTCCTGGCAGCGTCAACGGCACGGTGATGGCTCCGGAGCGCGTACTCGTCCTGCCTCTGACGTGTCACGCCGAATTCGCGGGCGACATTCTCCGCCGCAACACCCATGTCCGGGTCGCCGAACTGCGGCGGCACAAAGCTGGCCCTGGAGTAGAAGTCGAGTTCGCCGTCGTCGTTTCTATTGGCCCGGGCCGGGGCGTTACTGATGCTTTCAACGCCCCCTGCCAAATACAGCGGATCCCCGCCGGCTGCCACCAAGCGGGATGCCAGTGCAATAGCGTCCAAACCTGAGCCGCATTGGCGGTCCACGGTAAGGCCAGGGACGTTGATGGGCAAACCCGCCTGGAGAGCTGCGAATCTGGCAACATTCCCGCCGCCGCCCACAGCATTGCCCACAATGACATCGTCCACCTCCGCCAGGTCCACGCCCGCTCTTTCAACCAGGGAAGCCAGTACGGGTGCCAGGAGGTCCGCGGCACGTAACTGCTTCAACTGACCGTTGGCACGACAAATAGGAGATCGGAGCGCGGCAATAATGACAGGCTGGCGGGATTCGTCAAACCCTCCGGCTGAGCCGGTCCAGCTATCCAGGGGCTTGTGGCTATCCAAGGGCTCGCGCCCGGGGGTCGTGGTTCTTGATCCAGTCCAGGAGCACCTTTCGGCTGACCTTGCCACGGTCCGTCATGGGCAGCTCCGACAACACGTAATACTGCAACGGCCACTTGTCGCGCGCCAGCAGGCCATCCAAGCCTGTGCGGAGCTGGGTGGCGGTGATCGCACCGCAGGCAGGAACGACGCCGGCGATCACCTTGTGACCGCGGATGTCATCCGGTACTCCGGCAGCAACCGCCCCTTCCACGCCCGGCACGGAAGCAACGGCCAGCTCAACCTCATGCGGGTAGACGTTCTTTCCCGAGGTGATGATCATGTCCGAGCGCCGTCCAAGGATGTGAAGGGTGCCGTCCTCCAGAAAGCCCTGATCCCCCACGGTGTACCACCCATCAAGGCACCGCAGGGCCTGCCCGTCGTCGCCCCACAGGTAGCCATTGCTGATCATCCCGCTGCGAACGCTGATATTCCCGTGTTCCCCGTCCCGGAGAGGGCTGCCAGCGTCGTCAAGGATGGTCACTTCAACCCCCGGAAAAGGCAACCCAATGCCGGTACCGCCAGCATCCAACGGCTCGCCGGCGGCCAGGCGGGTACCGGAAACGAAACTCAGCTCCGAGGCACCGTAGTACTCGTAGATGGCTGCACGGGGTGCCCACCGCCGGGCTGCCTCCAGTGTCCGGGCGTCCAACTTGGAACCGGCACAGATGATGCTGCGGATACCGGAAGCATCAACGTCGCCGGCCAGTCCCCGCTCGCTGAGCAACCTCAGGGCAGTGGGCGCCAAAACAAGGCGGGTGATGCCGTCATGGCTGATGGCGGCATGGGCGTCGGCGACATCGAACGACTCAAGCGTATGGAAAGCCGAACCCGCGTACAGGCACTCTGAAAGGGCGAAAAGATTCAGGCTTGCTGACAAAGGACCGGGCGCAAGGGTCCGGTCCTCCTGGGACAAGCCAAAGAACTCGATGGAGGCATCGAAAGACACCTGCCAGGACCGGCGGGACCTGGTGAAGGCCTTGGGCACGGACGTGGTACCGGACGTGAGGCCGATGAGGAAGGTACTGGACGCGTCCCCGTCCACCAGTTCGGCGCCAAACGGTGTGGTGGTTGGCAGGACGCGTGAGGATACTTCTTCGATCATCGGGGCCGGCCATTCGGGGTCCAGAACGGCGCACCGCCGATCCCCCGCCACAGCGGCAGCATAGCGCTCCACGAAGCGCACAGAGTTGGGCTCGGCCAGAACGGTGGTGGCAGGGGCGTCCGCAACCAAGCCAGCTGCGGCGTCGCGGAGTCCCGCCCAGGTGAGCCGGCCGCTGCCCACAACGACGGCGGTGTCGTGGGGGCGCTCCTCGGCCCAGAGCTGAAGTTTATCCAGGAAAGGCATCCAAACAATTTTACGGCAGTGTCTGGCGCCAAGCACCAAAAGTGACGTCTATTCTGACTGTATGAGTTTCAATGACGGCGCGCAGCTTGACCCCTCCCAAGTGGAGGACCGACGTGGCAGTGGCATGGGCCGCGGTACCAAGATCGGTGGTGGAATTGGTGGCGGTATTGTGGTGCTGCTCCTGGCACTCTTCGGCATCAATCCCAACATCCTTGGGGACCTGACCGGGGGCGGAAGCCAGCCACCCGCCGTCGAAGGTGGCAGTGCCGGAGCCGGCGGCGTCCAGGAATGCCAGACCGGCGCCGATGCCGACAAACGCCTGGACTGCCGGATCACCGGTACGGTGAATAGCTTGAATGCTTTCTGGCCTGACTATCTGGCGGATTACAACGTCCAGTACCCGCGGCCCAAGACTGTCATCTTCAGCGAGGCCACAAACACCGGCTGTGGCGCGGCTACCAGCGCTGTTGGCCCCTTCTACTGCCCTGCAGACACCACCGCCTATTTCGATCCCGGCTTCTTCGATGAACTGGTGACCCGTTTTGGCTCTTCTGGAGGCCCGCTGGCACAAGAGTACGTAGTAGCCCACGAGTTCGGGCACCACGTCCAGAACATCCTCGGAAGCCTGGACAAGGCCCAGCAGGATCCACAGGGACCGCAGTCGGGGGCGGTGCGGGTGGAGCTCCAGGCAGACTGCTATGCGGGACTGTGGGTCCGCCATGCCACCACGCAGACGGATGCGAGCGGGAAGCCTTTCCTTGACCCCCTCACCCAGCAGGACCTGCAGGATGCGCTCTCGGCCGCTTCCGCCGTCGGCGATGACCGCATCCAGGAAGCCGCAACCGGCCGCGTCTCACCTGAGTCATGGACCCACGGCTCCAGCGAGCAGCGGCAAAAATGGTTCTATCAGGGGTACACCACGGGCGACATCAACAAGTGCGACACCTTCGGTGTGGCTGCGCCCTAAGGCATGACAACACCAAAAAGGAAGGGTTCCGGGTGATATACCCGGAACCCTTCCTTTGCCCGTTGCACGGGTGAAGGCTGGTTAGATGTTGAAGCCGAGGGCCCTCATCTGGTCCTTGCCGTCGTCGGTGATCCGTTCCGGACCCCATGGCGGCATCCATACCCAGTTCAGGCGCCAGTCGTCAACCACTCCGTCGAGGGACTTGCCCACCTGCTCTTCAAGCACATCCGTCAGCGGGCAAGCCGCCGTGGTCAGTGTCATGTCGATCAGGAGCGCGCCGTCATCGTCGGAGTACTTGAGTCCGTAAAGAAGGCCCAAGTCCACGATGTTGACCCCGAGCTCTGGGTCAATGACGTCCTTGAGCGCTTCCTCGACGTCCTCGAGGCTGGTTCGCGCCGTGTTGATTTCGGTCATGGAACGATCCTAACTAGGCCTGCACAGCAGGAGCAACGGCAACGCCGGCGCCTGGAGCGTAGCGGTCGTAGCCTTCTTCTTCAAGACGGTCTGCGAGCTCGGGGCCGCCCTCTTCAACAACCCTGCCGTCAACGAACACGTGAACGAAGTCCGGCTTGATGTAGCGCAGGATGCGGGTGTAGTGGGTGATGAGCAGCGTGCCCATGTTGCCCTCTTCGTGGGCGCGGTTGACGCCCTCGGAGACAACCTTCAAGGCGTCGACGTCCAAGCCGGAGTCGGTTTCGTCAAGGATGGCGAACTTCGGCTTGAAGAGTTCGAGCTGCAGGATCTCAACACGCTTCTTCTCACCACCGGAGAAGCCCTCGTTGACGTTGCGCTGTGCAAAGTCGGCGTCGATGCGCAGCTGCTGCATGGCAGCCTTGACGTCCTTGGTCCAGGTGCGCAGTGCCGGTGCTTCGCCGTCGATCGCGGTCTTGGCGGTGCGCAGGAAGTTGGTCATGGTCACACCGGGAACCTCTACCGGGTACTGCATGGCCAGGAACATGCCTGCACGGGCGCGCTCGTCGACGCTCATTTCCAGGACGTCTTCGCCGTCCAGCGTAATGGTGCCGCTGGTGACGTTGTAGCGCGGGTGACCGGCGATCGTGGAGGCGAGGGTGGACTTGCCCGAGCCGTTGGGGCCCATGATGGCGTGCGTTTCACCGGTCTTGATGGTGAGGCTGACGCCCTTCAGGATCTCCTTGGTGCCCTGCTCCGTTTCGATGCTGACGTGCAGGTCCTTGATTTCAAGAGTTGACATGCTCTTCTTTCTTTCCGTTCGTAAGTCTGGCGGTACTGGGCGCTCAGTAGTGATCTACCGAGGCACCGTTCACAACGTTGGTCACGTCCACGTAAACGTCGTCTCCATCGATGGTGACGGCAAAAACGGGGACGGGGTCATAAGCAGGCAGCTGGAGCGGTTGTCCGCTGCGGAGGTCGAACTGCGAACCGTGTCCCCAGCACTCGATCGCGCAGCCTTCAACCTCACCCTCGGACAACGAGATGTCCGCGTGCGAGCAGGTATCGGCGATCGCGTGGATCTCGCCCATCGAGTCCCTGACGATGGCTACAGGATAGTCATCGATCAGGACACGCAGCGCTTGCTTGACCTGGATGTCATTGGCGTTGCATACCAGTTCGCCCTTGGTTTCTTCACTCATTGTTTGCTCTGCCTGGCCTGTCTTAGTTGTCGGTCGCGGCGAGTTCGCGCTCAACAGCTGCGGTCAGGCGATCTTCGATTGCCGGGACCTTGATCTGCTGGATGATCTCGTTGAGGAAGCCCCGGACCACCAGGCGGCGGGCAACCTTCTCAGGAATACCGCGGGCCATGAGGTAGAAGAGGTGCTCGTCATCGAAACGGCCGGTGGCGCTGGCGTGGCCTGCACCCTCGATCAAACCGGTTTCGATTTCGAGGTTGGGAACCGAGTCGGCGCGTGCACCGTCCGTGAGGACAAGGTTGCGGTTGGCCTCGTAGGTATCGGTACCTTCTGCTTCCTTACGGATCAGGACGTCGCCCACCCATACGCTGTGGGCATTGCGTCCCTGAAGAGCACCCTTGTAGAGGACGCGGGACTTGCAGTTGGCCACTGCGTGGTCAACAAAGAGGCGCTGCTCAAGGTGCTGGCCGGCGTCGGCGAAGTACAGGCCGAACATTTCGACGTCGGCACCGGGAGCCGTGAAACGCGTGGACGGCGTGACGCGAACGAGGTCGCCGCCAAGGCTGACCACGATGTGCTTGAACTTGGCATCGCGGCCGATCTTTGCCTGCTGCGAAGACGCGTGGACCGCGTCGTCTGCCCATTCCTGCAAGGAGACGACAGTCAGTTCAGCACCGTCCTCCACAATGATCTCCACGTTCTCGGAGACAACCGCGGAGCCCTGGTGATCCAGAACCACAACAGCCTTGGAGAAGCGTTCGGCCACAATCACGATGTGCTGTGCCGACGGCGCCTCACCGGCGCCGGTGACCAGGACGGAAACTTCACTCTCGGCCTGCAGATCGGCGGGCACGGTGATCACGGTGGCCTCGGCGAAGTTCTCCCAGGCATTGGCGGACACGAGGTCCTCGGGGATGCCCGCCTGGCCGATGCGCTTGTCATCGCGGCCAACAGTTTCAACAACGACGCCGGCCGGTGCAGTGACGCTGACAACAGGAGCTGCGCCGTTGAGGACATCGGTGTGGAGGCCGCGGAGGCGCTTCAACGGAGTGAATCGCCAGTCTTCCTCAAGGCCGTTCAGCGGCTTGAAGTCTGCCAGCTTGTACGAGGTGAGGCGGCCGGCGCGGGAGCTGTCCGGGATGCCGACCCCGCCACCGTGCGAGTGGCTCTTGGCCGAAGCGCCGGCGAGCGGACCAGCGGAGGGCTGCTCCGACGTCGTGCTGGTGTTCGTTCCGGTGTTGGCGGGCGAAAGGTTCTCGCCTTCCTCGGTGAAGCCGTTGATGAACGGCTGGGCCGAGGGCGCGCCGATGCGCGCTTTTTCAGTAGTGATATCAGTCATTGTTAACCGACGGACCCTTCCATCTGCAGTTCAATCAGGCGGTTCAGCTCAAGAGCGTATTCCATGGGCAGTTCACGGGCGATCGGCTCGATGAAGCCGCGCACGATCATGGCCATGGCCTCGTCTTCAGGCATGCCGCGGGACATCAGATAGAAGAGCTGCTCTTCGCTGACGCGTGAAACGGTGGCCTCGTGGCCCATGACAACGTCATCCTCGCGGATGTCGATGTACGGGTACGTGTCCGAACGGGAAATGGTGTCCACCAGCAGGGCATCACAGCGGACCGTGTTGGCCGAGTGCTTGGCACCCTCACGGACCTGGACCAGGCCGCGGTACGCTGCACGTCCGCCGCCGCGGGCGACCGACTTGGAAATGATGGAACTCTTGGTGTTCGGTGCAATGTGCACCATCTTGGACCCGGTGTCCTGGTGCTGGCCCTCGCCGGCGAAGGCGATGGACAGCGTCTCGCCCTTGGCGTGCTCGCCAACGAGGTAGACGGCCGGGTACTTCATGGTCACCTTGGAACCGATGTTGCCATCGATCCACTCCATGGTGGCGCCCTCTTCGCAGATAGCGCGCTTGGTCACCAGGTTGTACACGTTGGTGGACCAGTTCTGGATGGTCGTGTAACGGACGCGGGCGCCCTTCTTCACGATGATCTCCACCACGGCCGAGTGCAGTGAGTCCGAGGTGTAGATCGGAGCCGTGCAGCCTTCGATGTAGTGAACGTAGGAGTCTTCATCAGCGATGATCAGCGTGCGCTCGAACTGGCCCATGTTCTCCGTGTTGATGCGGAAGTAGGCCTGCAGCGGGATGTCCACATGAACGCCCTTGGGCACGTACACGAATGATCCGCCGGACCATACGGCCGTGTTCAACGAAGCGAACTTGTTGTCGCCCACCGGGATGATGGTGCCGAAGTACTCCTGGAAGATCTCCGGGTGCTCGCGAAGTGCGGTGTCCGTGTCCAGGAAGATCACGCCCTGGGCTTCCAGGTCCTCGCGGATCTGGTGGTAGACAACCTCGGACTCGTACTGGGCTGCGACGCCAGAGACGAGACGGCTGCGCTCAGCTTCGGGGATACCCAGCTTCTCGTAGGTATTCCGGATGTCTTCCGGAAGGTCTTCCCACGTTGCCGCCTGCTTCTCGGTGGAGCGCACGAAGTATTTGATGTTGTCGAAGTCGATGCCGGAGAGGTCTGCACCCCAGGTAGGCATAGGCTTGCGGTCGAAATACTTGAGGCCCTTGAGCCGCAGATCGAGCATCCATTCGGGCTCGTTCTTCTTCGAGGAGATATCGCGGACGACCTCCTCGTTGAGGCCACGACGGGCGTTGGCGCCAACGTCGTTCTTGTCGGCCCAGCCGTACTCGTAGTTTCCGATACCGTGCAGTTCGGGATTCTTCTCCAGAATCTCCGAGATCACAGTGCCGTCAGCTACCGCTTTCTCTGCTATTTGGTCCGTCATCACGGCCTTTCTTGCTGGTTGTTTGATTCCTGGTACGGGTTCCCGGACTGCACTGCGACATCCGGAGATGCCGTGGCAGCCGGGCGCCCGGTAGGTATATGGGTGGTGCACACATGTCCGCCCTGCGCGAGCGTGGAGAGACGCCGGACATCGACGCCCACCAAGCGCGAGAAGACCTCGGTCTCGGTGTCGCAGAAAACCGGAAACTCCGCAGCCAGGCGCTGGATAGGGCAGTGACCCTGGCACAGCTGGACGCTGGACAGTGCGGCGGGCAACGGGGCCTTGGCCTCAATGGAATGGGCTGATGCAACGAAGCGATCGCGGCTCAGGGCCCTGGAAAGTGCCATGGCCCTGGCAGTGATGTCATCTCCGGCGGCCTCGACCTCGGGAGCGTAGCGCCGTTCCATATCGGAGAAGCGTTCCTCCGCATATGCGCGAACCGCGTCTTCGCCGGCGAGTTCCTGGAGACGGTGGAGCGCCGAGCTGGCAATGTTCAGGTAGTCATCGCCGAGAGTGGACTGTCCCTGCGAGCTCAGGACGTAGCGGCGCGCGGGGCGTCCCGCGCCGGAACCGGCCTTGGTCACACGCTTGACTTCGATTACGCCGTTGCGCTCCAAGTGGTCAAGGTGGCGGCGGACTGCGGCCGGTGTGAAGCCGAGGAGGTCGCCGAGCTCCGCGGCGCTCACTGGACCGTTTTCCAGAACGGCGCTTAGGACCCGGTCCCGTGTGCGATCATCCGCGTCCGGCATCGCGGGCGGGGCAAGGAATGCCTCCGCCGCTGCAGCATGCCGTGTTGAAGGCATGGAAGTTGGACTGCTCATGGAATACACAACATAATCATGTCGTAATTTGTTTCATGCATCCAGTAAGGCAAGGCTGACCTGCGGAAGCCGCCAAGTGTGACCGTACTACTTCCCGTAGAATACTCTGGTGCGATCCCCCAAATCCCCCGTCCTCACTATAGATGGACTCATAAAGGACGTAGGCCCCCTGACCTCCCTTGACGGCAAAATGCTCAGGGTGGTCAGCGGACTGTCGCTGGTGGCCGAACGCGGCCAGGTAACCGCCCTATTGGGGGCTAACGGCGCGGGCAAGACCACCACGCTCGAGTGCGCCCAAGGTTTGCAGAAGCGAACAGGCGGAAATATCTCCCTCCTTGGCGCGGACCCTGATACTGCAGGTGCCGTCTTGAGATCCCGCGTAGGTGTGATGCTCCAGGACGGCGGCCTCCCGCCGTCGGCCCGTCCCATACCCTTGTTGCGGCATGTCGCCGGCATGTACCAAAAGCCCATGAACGTTGACGCGCTGGTGGAACGCCTGGGAATACACCAGTTCAGCCGGACCAGCGTGCGCCGCCTTTCCGGCGGCCAAAAGCAGCGGCTGGCACTCGCGGCGGCGCTGGTGGGTAACCCTGAAATCCTTTTCCTCGACGAGCCCAGTGCCGGCTTGGATCCACAGTCCCGGCAGATGGTTTTTGAGCTCATTGCCGAGCTCAGGGATGCCGGAATGGGCATTGTCCTGACCACCCACCTGATGGACGACGCGGAACGCCTGGCGGACTACGTCTACATCATCGACGGCGGTCACAACGTGGTTGAGGGAACGGTCGCCGAATTGCTTCGGCACGATCACGCAGCGGACTCCGCCATCACGGACCGGACGCTCTACTTCGACGCACCCGGCGGTCTAAGCTTGAACGGTGCTGTGGATGCCGGCCTGCAGATAACAGAGACGCGCTCCGGGAGTTACGCCATCACCGGCGCCATCACCCCGAATGACCTTGCATCCCTGACTGCTTGGTGGGCTGAACGGAACATCATGCCCGCCTCGCTGCGGTTGGAAGCCCGTAGCCTGGAAGACGTGTTCCTGGACATTTCCGGAAGGGACCTCCGATGAGCCCACTTCACTCGCCCAACGCCGGACCGGCATCCCTACCGCGCCGGATCATGCAGCAGGGCCGCTACGAGACCATCACCATGCTGCGCAACGGTGAGCAACTCATCCTCGCTATTGTCCTACCCTTGATGGCCTTGGTGGGACTGGTAGTGACGCCCCTCCTCGATGACATGGGCGGATCACGCGTAGACGTTGCAACGCCGGGAATCCTGGCACTTTGTGCGATGTCCACTGCCTTCACCGGCCAGGGCATCGCTACCGGCTTTGACCGCCGGTACGGAGTGCTCCGTTTCCTGTCCACAACTCCCCTTGGTCGGGGCGGACTCATCGCAGGCAAGATCCTCGCCGTGCTGGTGGTCCTTTTTCTTCAGGTCCTGGTCGTGGCAGCCGTTGCCGGCATGCTGGGATGGCAACCACGCCTGGACGCCTGGCTTCCAGGGCTCGGACTTTTAGTTCTCGGTGCTGCAGCCTTCACTGCGCTGGGGCTGCTGGTGGCCGGTACGGTGCGCCCTGAAGCTACCCTGGCAATCACCAACCTGCTGTGGATTCTCCTGGGGGCCCTGGGCGGGATTGTGGTGCCGGCGGAACGACTACCTTCCCTACTTCAGGGCATCGTGCACTTCCTGCCCTCAGGGGCGCTGGGCCAAGCGCTCCGTGATGCTTTCCTCTCGGGCAGTGTTCCTTTCCCCGCCGTTTTAGTCCTCCTGCTGTGGACCGTACTGGCCGGTGCTGCGGCCATCCGATGGTTCAAATGGAACTAACCCATTCAGGCATTAACCACCAACGCAGAACTGAGAAGTGAGACAACTGTGAGCACGGCATCGCGCCTACCCAATACCGTCCAGCGATTGACGTCCAAGCTGCCCACCGAGGTCAACAACGCCGTGCGCCGCCTGGCACTGTTGTCCCTCATTGGACAGACAGTGCTTGTGGTGACCGGTGGTGCCGTGCGACTTACCGCTTCCGGCCTTGGGTGCCCTACGTGGCCGCGCTGCACCAGCGATTCGTTGGTGAATACGCCGGAGATGGGCATCCACGGTTTCATCGAATTCGGCAACCGGCTCCTGACCTTCGCTCTGGCAGCCGTTGCTGCGCTCATGCTGGTGTACTTGTGGAATCTCCGCAAAGAGCGCCGCGACCTGTTCGTCCTTGCTCTGGGCCTTCTGGCCAGCATTCCGGCGCAGGCTGTGATCGGTGGAATCACGGTTCTGTCCGGCCTCAACCCTTGGGTTGTGGGCCTTCACTTCCTTGTCTCCATGGCTCTGGTGGTCTTCGCCACACTCCTGGTCAACCGCGCTTACGGGCGGACCGGCCGGTTCATGAACCGCACGCTGCCTGTCCTGCCCGCTGTAACCCGTCCGTTGATGACGGCCGTTGCTGTTTTCTCGGCACTTTCGGTGATGCTGGGTGTCGTGGTCACTGGCGCCGGGCCCCACGCAGGCGATGCAGATGCTCCGCGCAATGACCTTGACTGGGACCTCTTCTCACATATCCACGCCGTACCGGCCTACCTGATCACTGCAGGAACACTATTCGCGGTGTACTTGGTTTTCAGGCACAAGCTTTCCGGGCCATTCCGGACGGCGACGTATCTCCTTCTGGGTGTAACCCTGCTGCAGGCCGTCATCGGCTTCACTCAGTATTACAACGGCATTCCCGCACTGCTCGTGGGCGCTCATATGTTCGGTGCTGCCGTGTTGATGAGTGCGGCCACCAACGCCGCTGATGTGGCGAAGTACAGCCCGAAGCGTTAGCTGCGGATGAGCTGCGCCGGATTCGCCCGCGACGCCACCACTGCCGGATAAACCGCTGAGAGGGTGCCACTGAGCAGGTCGGCCGCGATACCCCAAAGGGCCGCATCTGCTGGAATCACCGGGACCCAGCCCTCGTTTGCGGCGTAGGCAAGAGCGGCGCCCATGCCCGCGGCGGCGCCGGCAATGCCACCAAGTGCACCCACTACTGCCCCTTCCACAAGGAACATGGACGCCAGAGCGGTCCGCCGCATTCCGAGGGCCAGCAGAACAACCGAAACTATCGCAACCATACGGCCGAGGTCAGTGTTGATTGCGTGTTTGAGATCCCTGAGGTCAGCGACGGTCTGAACCTCGATTGCCTCCGTTGACGCCGGACTCAGCGCTTTGGGGAGTACTTCCGCTATGGCAGCCGGCGCGCCGGTTTGCGTCCTGAGGACCAAATTCGCGGCCACATTGGTTGACCTTATGGGGTAGGACCGAACGCCAACCACAACGGCGCCATCGAGGATGGGGTCACGCCCCGGTTTATTGATGATTCCCACCACTGGTACTGGCTTGCCATAGAGCCACATCACGACGCCGGGTCCCGGCTTCGCGAGGCCCAGCTGCCGTGCGGCGTCCCCGCCGAGGACGGCGACCGGAGCCCCGAATGAATGATCAAGCAGGGCGACATCACCAAAGGAATCGGTGGCACTTTGCAGACGGACAAATGCGGCGTCTGCGATGCGGACAGCACCTCTGCATGGGGGCGCCTCGGGGATAGAGCCAGCCGGAATGTCGAAGGCTGTGTGTCGCTGGACTGTCCGCGTCACATCACGAACGATAGGGGGCGTTACGGGACCCCTGGAGCGGTTAGGCTCCGGGGGATGTGAGAGAGGGATCGGCTCAAGCCCGCGGGATGTGAGAGAGGGTCAGAGAAGAGCGCCGCAAAACGGCGACGCCGGCACTCTGGCGAGTACCGGCGTCGAGCGTTTGCGGCTTGCAGAGCGTGTGCGGAGCTAGGCGCCAACGATCGCGGAGCCGACGAACGGATCAACGGCCAAGGCAATGAAGAGCAGCGTCAGGTAGCTGATGGAGCCATGGAAGACCTTCATTGCGCCCTTGTTGGAGACGTCGCCACCCTGGGCGCGCTTGTACAAGGCGTGGCTTTCGTAGAGGAACCAGGCGCCGGCGGCAACGGCGACGATGGTGTAGACCCAGCCGGCCCCACCAACGGGCACCATCAGCAACGAGCAGGCCACCATGGCCCACGCGTAGAGGACTACCTGTACAGAGACCACCTTCGCGCCGGCGATGGCGCCGAGCATGGGTACGTTGGCGTTGCGGTAGTCCTCGCCGTATCGCATGGAAAGCGGCCAGTAATGGGGAGGCGTCCAGAGGAAAATCACCATGAACAGGACAATGGCGGGCCACTCGACCGTGTTGGTAACGGCCGCCCAGGCGATGAGAACCGGGAAGCATCCGGCAGCGCCACCCCAGACGATGTTCTGGGCCGTGCGACGCTTCAGGATCATGGTGTAAATGACCACGTAGAAAACGATCGCGCCGAGACCCAGCCACGCAGAAAGCGGGTTGGCACCGAACCACAGGATCGCGATCGAGGCGGCACCCAGTACCCAGGCAAACACCAGGGCCTCGCGCGGCGATACTTCACCAGTGACCAAGGGCCGCTTTTCCGTGCGGTGCATGAGTTTGTCAATGTCGCGGTCGATGTAGCAGTTGAAGACGCCGGCACTGCCGGCAGCGAATGCACCACCAACGAGGGTCGCAAGAATCAGCCCGATGGACGGGAAACCGCGTTGCGCAAAAATCATGGTGGGCAGTGTGCTGACCAGGAGCAGTTCGATGACCCTGGGTTTGGTCAGAGCCAGATACGCCTTGAATTTACGGGACATTCCGATGCTTCCCCGTGCCGGGGACGCGTTAAGGGGCGTATCAGTTGTGCTCACGGCGGCAGTCACTCTGTTCTATGCTCTGGGGTTCTCGCAGCGGCTGCCGTCCCTGTTGTCGAAAGCAACCTCGGGCGCATGAACCGCTGCTGGCCTCCAAATATCATACCGTGGCGGAAAGAGGGCCGATGTCCGCAAAATACGTCAATGTTTCCGAAACTTCACTCCCCCGCGGTGCCATGGTGATTCATATAAGCGAATTTCTGTCCAGTTAGTGGGATTCCCTCAGTTACCTGACACGTTTAGGGCTAAGCTGTTGAGCAGATCAGCACACGTTGACCATCCGGGAAACCGTATTCTCGGATATCCGTGCGTCTGGATGAGAGATCAACGTTTCAATGGTGAACGGCTGGTAGACACATTGCAGCGGGCGCCATCCTGTGCTTCCTGCGTGCCGTGTCCGTACGCCTGCCGTCAGCACAGAGAGGGGCTCGGTTTTCGTGCCACATTTGGAAGAGCAAGAACTGTCATGGACCGATCTGGACAAAAAGGCAGTTGACACCGTTCGCGTGTTGGCCGCCGACGCCGTGGAGAAGGTCGGAAACGGTCACCCTGGTACGGCAATGAGCTTGGCTCCGGCAGCGTACCTGCTGTTCCAGAAGCTGATGCGTCATGACCCGAAGAACCCGGACTGGATTGGCCGCGACCGCTTTGTGTTGTCCCCCGGTCACACGTCATTGACCCTGTACATCCAGTTGTTCCTCTCCGGTTACGGCCTGGAACTGAAGGACCTCGAGGCGCTCCGCACCTGGGGTTCGCTGACCCCGGGTCACCCTGAGTACAAGCACACCGCCGGTGTGGAAATCACCACCGGCCCGCTGGGCCAGGGGCTGGCCTCCGCTGTTGGTTTCGCGTACTCCCAGCGTCGCCAGCGTGGATTGTTCGACGCCGATGCTCCCGCCGGCGAATCGCCGTTCGACCACACCATCTGGGTCATCGCTTCCGACGGCGACCTCCAGGAAGGCGTGACGTCCGAGGCGTCCTCGCTTGCCGGGCACCAGGAACTGGGCAACCTCGTGGTGATCTACGACGAGAACCACATCTCCATCGAAGACGACACCGACATCGCCTTCACCGAAGACGTCCTTAAACGCTACGAGGCGTACGGCTGGCACACCCAGCGCGTTGACTGGACCAAGACCGGTGACTACGTCGAAGACGTCCAGGAGCTCTACTCCGCACTGCAGGCAGCCAAGGCAGAGACGAACAAGCCGTCCATCATCTCGCTGCGCACCATCATCGGCTACCCGGCACCAAAGAAGCAGAACACCGGCAAGATCCACGGTTCCGCTTTGGGTGCCGAGGAAGTCGCGGCACTGAAGACCGTGCTCGGTTTCGATCCGGCCAAGTCCTTCGACGTTGACGAAGAAGTTCTGGCCCACGCCCGCAAGGTCCTGGACCGCGGCGCCGAATCCCGTGCCGCGTGGCAGAAGTCGTTCGAGGCATGGCAGTCCGCCAACCCGGATGCTGCTGCCCTGCTGGAGCGTGTGGAAGCCAAGAAGCTGCCCGTGGGCATCGACGCTGCACTGCCCGTCTTTGAGGCAGGCAAGGACGTTTCCACCCGCGCTGCCTCCGGCAAGGTCCTGAACGCTATCGGCCCGGTCCTGCCCGAGCTCTGGGGCGGTTCGGCCGACCTCGCCGAGTCCAACAACACCACCATTGAAGGCTCGCCGTCGTTTATCCCGACCTCGCGCTCCACGGATGCCTGGAAGGGCAACCCGTACGGACGTGTCCTGCACTTCGGTATCCGTGAGCACGCTGCTGCTTCGATCGTGAACGGCATCTCCTTGCACGGACGCACCCGGGCCTTCTCCGGTACGTTCCTGATCTTCTCCGACTACCAGCGCCCGGCGATCCGCCTTGGCGCTCTGATGGGTGTCCCATCCCTGTACGTGTGGACGCACGACTCCATCGGCCTGGGCGAAGACGGACCTACCCACCAGCCGGTGGAGCAGCTCGCGTCGCTGCGCGCCATCCCGGGCCTGGATGTCGTCCGTCCCGGCGACGCCAACGAGGTCTCGGCTGCATGGAAGGCCATGCTGGAGAACCACGAGAACCCGGCAGGCATTGTCCTGACCCGCCAGAACATCCCCACCTACGCCCGCGGCGAAGGCGAAGCTGCTGGTGACACCTTCGGTTCCACCGCAGGTGTAGCCAAGGGCGGGTACGTCCTTGCCGAAGCCTCCAAGGACGGCGAATCCGTTGACGCGCAGGTCATCCTGATCGGCACCGGCTCCGAGGTTCAGCTCGCAGTCCAGGCCCGCGAAGCCCTGCAGGCCGAAGGCATCGCAGCCCGCGTTGTCTCCATGCCGTGCGTTGAGTGGTTCAACAAGCAGGACGAGGCTTACCGCGAGTCCGTGCTCCCCGCTGCTGTCAAGGCCCGCGTTTCGGTCGAAGCCGGTCTGGCACTGGGCTGGCGCGAATTCGTCGGCGACGCCGGCCGCTCCATCTCCCTGGAACACTTCGGCGCCTCGGCCGACTACAAGCGGCTCTTCAACGAGTTCGGCATCACCGCCGAAGCCGTTGCCGCCGCAGCCAAAGACTCCCTCGCAGACTCCAACGCATAACAGTCTGCTTCCCTCTCACAAGGAGAAACACACATGTCTACAACTCCCACGCAGCAGCTCTCTGACGCCGGCGTTTCGATCTGGCTCGATGACCTCTCCCGCACCCGCCTGGATACCGGCACGCTGCAGAAGCTCATCGACGAGAAGAACGTTGTTGGTGTGACCACCAACCCGTCCATCTTCCACGCCGCCATCACCGCCGGCACGGACTACGACGCCACCATTGCCGCCCAGGCTGCCGCCGGCGCCAGTGTCGAAGAGACGATTTTCGAGATCACCACCACGGACGTCGCTGACGCCTGCGATCTCTTCGCCCCGATCGCCGCCGCCACCAATGGTGTGGATGGCCGAGTCTCCATCGAGGTTGACCCCCGCCTTGCCTGGGACACCGCCGGTACCATTGCCGAGGCCAAGCACCTGCACGCCAAGGTCAACAAGGACAACGTCCACATCAAGATCCCGGCAACCCTGGAAGGCCTGGAGGCCATCACGGCCACCCTCGCCGAGGGCATCAGCGTCAACGTCACGCTGATCTTCTCCTTGGAGCGCTACCGCGCAGTCATCAACGCCTTCCAGTCCGGTCTTGAGCAGGCCAAGGAAAACGGCCACGACCTTTCCAAGATCCACTCGGTGGCATCGTTCTTCGTGTCCCGCGTGGATTCGGAAATCGACAAGCGCCTTGACGCCATCGGCACCGATGAAGCCAAGGCACTCAAGGGCAAGGCCGGCGTGGCGAACGCACGCCTGGCCTACCAGGTCTACGAAGAGCTCTTCTCCACCGAGCGTTGGGCAGTGCTGGCTGAAGCAGGCGCTCTCCCCCAGCGCCCCCTGTGGGCTTCCACCGGCGTGAAGGACCCGGCCTACCCGGACACCCTCTACGTCACCGAACTCGTCGCTGCGGGCGTGGTCAACACCATGCCCGAGAAGACCCTCGACGCCACGTTCGACCACGGAGTAGTCACCGGCGACACCATCACCGGCACCTACGACGAAGCGAACGAGACCCTCAACGCCCTCGAAGCCCTCGGTGTCTCCTACAACGACGTCGTCACCCTCCTTGAGACCGAAGGCCTCGAGAAGTTCGTGGGCTCCTGGAAGGAACTCCTCGCCGACGTTGAAGGCGCACTCGTCACCGCACGGAAGGCTTCCTAACACACCATGAGCACAATCAGCTACGACGCCAGCGGTGCCGCCCAGCAGGCTATTGCCCAGCACATTGACGGCTTGGTCGAGGAAAAGATCGCCACGCGGATTTTCGCCAAGGACCACACTTTGTGGGGCCCTGACGCGGAGTCCGAATCGGCGATACGCCTCGGCTGGGTAGAAGCCGCCACAGTGTCTCAGGCTTTGGTCGGTGACATCCTGGAACTTCGCGATGCCCTTCGCGGTGAAGGGGTCACCCGCATTGTCCTTTGTGGCATGGGTGGGTCTTCCTTGGCGCCTGAGGTTATCGCCGGCACCGCCGGCGTCGAGCTGACGGTGCTGGACAGCACCGACCCCGAACAGGTCAGTGCTGCATTGGCGGACCGGCTGGCGGAGACGGCTATCGTTGTTTCCTCCAAGTCGGGCTCCACCGTTGAAACCGACTCCCAGCGACGAGTGTTCGAGAAGGCGTTCAACGACGCCGGCATCGACGCCAAGAGCCGCATCATCATCGTCACCGATCCCGGTTCGCCGCTGGATAACGCTTCCCGCGAAGCGGGCTACCGCGCAGTGTTCAACGCCGATCCGAATGTGGGTGGACGTTTCTCTGCACTGACAGCTTTTGGCTTGGTCCCGTGTGGGCTGGCCGGTGTCGACATCCAGGCATTCCTGGATGAAGCTGAAGAAGCTGCTGAGATTCTCAATGAGGATTCAGCGGACAACATCGGCCTTGCCCTCGGCATCGCCCTGGGTGGTACCAACCCGCTGCGCAACAAGATCGTGATCGCCGAAGACGGTTCGGGCATTGTCGGCTTCGCTGACTGGGCCGAACAGCTGATCGCGGAATCCACCGGCAAGCTGGGCACCGGTGTTCTGCCGGTCGTTGCCGGTCCGGATTCCCCGGAGGCCCTTGGCGGTGCCGGGGATGTCCTGGTGGTCCGCCTGGTGAGTGCTGATGCCGACGTCGAACTTCGTGAGAACGAGGTTGCCATTGCCGGTGGGCTTCCCTCGCAGATGTTTGCCTGGGAATTCGCCACCGCGGTAGCGGGCCGTCTGCTGGGCATCAACCCGTTTGACCAGCCCGACGTCGAGGCAGCTAAGGTTGCCGCGCGCGGCCTGTTGGACGCCCGCCCTGAACCGACCCCCGCAGCGTTCACCGATGGTGCTGTGGAGGTTCGCGGCGGGGACTGGCTCGGGGACGCCTCGACGGCGAGCGAAGCTGTGCAGGCGCTCCTTGGCCAGCTCGGTGCAGATGGTTATTTGAGCGTTCAGGCCTACCTGGACCGCATTTCCCATGCACCGCTCGAAGGCATCCGTGACGAACTGGCTGCCGTCAGTGGCCGTCCGGTGACGTTCGGTTGGGGCCCGCGTTTCCTGCACTCCACGGGACAGTTCCATAAGGGCGGACCGGCAATCGGAGTGTTCCTGCAGATCACTGCAGCATCAGCTACGGATCTCGAGATCCCGGAGCGTCCCTTCACGTTCGGCCAGCTCATTGCTGCGCAGGCCTCGGGTGATGCCCAGGTCCTGGAAGGTCACGGCCGCCCGGTACTGCGCCTGCACCTCACCGACCGTGCAGCCGGCGTAGCCCAGCTCCAGGAAATCGTCTCTGCGTTGGCTAACCAAGCCAGCGCACTCGAAAGCTAAGGCACAGAACCAAACATGCCAGAAACTAAGAACGGCAGTACCCGGAATCCTTTGCGGGATCCGCGGGACCGTCGCCTGAATCGGATTGCCGGGCCGTCGTCGTTGGTGTTCTTCGGAGTCACCGGGGACCTGGCTCGTAAGAAGCTCATGCCGGCGGTCTATGATCTCGCCAACCGCGGCCTCTTGCCTCCCAGCTTCGCGTTGGTGGGCTTCGGTCGTCGTGAGTGGGATAACACCGAGTTCGCGGCCGAAGTCAAGGAAAACGTCAAGGCGCACGCGCGGACCAAATTTGATGAAGCGGTGTGGGAGCAGCTTGCCTCCGGTATCCGTTTTGTTCAGGGCGAGTTCGACGACGACGACGCTTTCGAACGTCTGGGCGATGTGCTGGACGAGCTGGATGAGACCCGGGGAACCCGTGGGAACCACGGGTTCTACCTGTCCATCCCGCCCAAAGCGTTTGAACAGGTCTGCCGGCAGCTGTCCAAGCATGGCTTGGCGCAGGCGAAGCCGGGGCAATGGCGGCGTGTGGTCATCGAGAAGCCGTTCGGGCACGATCTTGAGTCTGCCCGCCAGCTCAACGACATTGTGGAGTCGGTATTCCCGGCTGACGCCGTGTTCAGGATCGACCACTACTTGGGTAAGGAGACGGTGCAGAACATCCTGGCGTTGCGCTTCGCGAACCAGCTGTTCGAACCGCTCTGGAACGCCAACTACGTAGACCACGTCCAGATCACCATGGCCGAGGACATCGGCACCGGTGGGCGTGCGGGGTATTACGACGGCGTGGGTGCTGCCCGCGATGTTATCCAGAACCACCTGCTCCAGTTGCTCGCGTTGACAGCGATGGAAGAGCCCATCTCCTTCAACGCCGATGACTTGCGGGCGGAGAAGGAAAAGGTCCTCGCAGCGGTCAAGCTGCCCGAGGACCTCTCCACACACTCCGCACGTGGTCAGTTCACCGGAGGCTGGCAGGGCGGCGAGGAAGTCCTGGGCTACCTGGACGAAGACGGAATCCCGGCCGATTCCAAGACCGAGACGTTTGCCGCGATCCGGGTGGACATCAACACGCGTCGGTGGAATGGTGTGCCGTTCTATCTGCGGGCCGGCAAGCGTTTGGGCCGTCGCGTCACGGAGATCGCCGTGGTCTTCAAACGCGCACCCAACCTGCTGTTCCGTGATCACGGCGAGGACGACTTTGGACAGAACGCCGTGGTCATCCGCGTGCAGCCCGACGAGGGCGCAACCATCCGGTTGGGCTCCAAGGTTCCGGGCACGCAGATGGAAGTCCGCGATGTCACCATGGACTTCGGCTACGGCCACTCCTTCACCGAGTCCAGCCCCGAAGCCTATGAACGCCTCATCCTGGACGTACTTCTGGGTGAGCCGCCGCTGTTCCCGCGCCACCAGGAAGTGGAACTGTCCTGGAAGATCCTTGACCCGTTCGAGGAATACTGGGCCGGGCTCGATGAACAACCGCAACCCTACGCACCGGGTAGTTGGGGGCCGGCCTCGGCCGATGCCTTGCTGGCCCGTGACGGACGAACCTGGAGAAGGCCATGATCGTAGATCTTCCCGACACAACCACCTCCAAGATCTCCAAGAAGATCATGTCCCTGCGCGAGCAAGGCGGCGTGATTGCCTTGGGCCGTGTACTGACCCTGGTAGTGGTGACGAAGTCCGGGTATGAAGAAGAAGCCATCGAAGCGGCCAACGAAGCCAGCAGGGAACACCCCTGCCGGATCATTGTCCTCGCCGACGCAGGCGTTGAAGGCCCTGACCGCCTCGACGCGCAGATCCGCGTCGGTGGCGACGCCGGTGCATCTGAAGTCATCGTCCTGCGAGGTCACGGTCACATGGCCCACGAAAGCGAATCCCTTGTGGCCGCTCTCCTGCTGCCGGACGCACCGATCGTGGCGTGGTGGCCTCACGGCGCGCCGGAAAGCGCCTGCGAGACCTCCATCGGCCGCATCGCGCACCGACGCATCACCGACTCCGCCAACGAGCCGGACCCGCGCCTGGCCCTGGAAAACATCCGTGCCACCTACAAGGCCGGCGATACCGATCTGGCATGGACCCGGCTGACCAACTGGCGCATGCAACTCGCGGCTGTCTTTGACCAGGTCGATAGCGACCCTGTCTCCGCCGTTGCCGTTGAAGGCGCTTCCGATTCCCCCAGCACCCTGTTGCTGGCGGCGTGGCTCAGTCTGGCGCTGGAGGCCCCGGTCACAATTGTGGCGGACCCTGCAGGTACCGGTATCCGCCGTGTCCGCCTGACGCGTGCCAGTGGCGACGTCCAGCTCTTCCGTCCCGGCCTCTCTGTTGCCGAGCTGACCCAACCCGGGCAGCCGGCACAACGCATCACGCTCCCCCGCCGAAGCCTCAAGGACTGCCTCGCTGAAGAACTGCGGCGGCTTGATCCGGACGAAGTGTTCGGAGAAGTGATTACGATGGGACTTCCACTTACCAGTCAGAGGAGAGTCCAGACCAGTGCACGCTGAGCCCAGAGTAAGTATCCACCCCGACTCGAAGGTGTTGATGGCCGCCATAGCGGCACGTCTGATCACCAAGCTTGTGGATGTCCAGGACAAGCATGGCGAGGCCACGGTGGTCCTCACCGGCGGAACCGTTGGTATCGGGACCCTGAAGGCTGTGGCTGACTCCGCTGCCGCACCTGCCGTGGATTGGTCGAGGGTGAACTTCTGGTGGGGCGATGAACGGTTCGTCGCTGCCGACAGCGATGACAGGAACACGCGCCAGGCCCACCAAGCACTGCTAGCCCACTTGGCGGTCGACCCGGCCAGGGTTCACGAACCCGGCTCCACCGATGCATATGCCACAGCTGACGAAGCAGCAGCAGCTTACGCCCAGGAGCTCAAGGCAGCTGCTGAGGCTGAGCACGCAGCAGACACATCAGACAACAGGCCTGAGCAACCGGGAATCCTGCCGCGCTTTGACATCCTGCTCTTGGGCGTTGGACCAGATGCACACGTAGCATCGCTCTTTCCTGAGCAAGCCGGAATTCGCGAGAAGACCCGCACTGTGGTGGGCGTGGAGAACTCACCTAAGCCGCCGCCGTCGCGCATCTCGCTGACGCTTCCAGCGATCAATACCGCACAGGAAATCTGGATGGTTGTTGCCGGCGAGGATAAGGCAGGAGCCGTGGGCCTGGCCCTCGCGGGTGCCAACCCTGTTCAGGTCCCCGCAGCGGGTCCGGTGGGGCGGGCGAGGACCCTATGGCTTATCGACGAGAATGCGGCGTCACGTGTCCCCCAGCAGTTGGTCCGGAAGGACCCCGCGGGCGCGTAACCGATCCAGCGCTCCGGCCAGGGCCACTTCGGCATCCTGGCTGGAGCGTCGTTCTTTAACGTAGTCCAGGTGAGATTTGAAAATCTCATCGTCAGGTCTTTCCGGGGCCGGATGCCCGGGGTCACGCGTGGCGGGCGAACCACATTTGGGACAGTCCCACGTCTTGGGAATCTGCTCGTCCGGCAGTTTAAGGAAAACAAGCCGCGTTTCGTGTCCCTTGGCGCACCAGTAGGGAACGCGAATACGCGGCACTTGTTGTCCGGGGCCGTGGTCGCTCTGATGTCGCGGACTGGAACCCTGGGTAACGCCTACGCGTGTGCCCCGATATCCGGACGTGCCATGAACCATTTTCGAACCCCTCGCGACTCGGTGGTGGGCCGTCACGGCCAACAGGGCAAGTCTAGTGCGAGGGGCCCGACGGCGGCAGTAGCGTTGGGTGCCCGGGACAAAAAAGGGAGGCTCCCGTCAGGAGCCTCCCTTTCCTGGTAGGACTAGGAATCGCCACCGGAGGTGAATCGCATGATCAGGCCCAAGCCGATGATCACGACGCCCCACGTGATGCCAAGGATAATGGTGAAGCGGTTCAGGTTACGCTCGGCGACACCGGACGAACTCAATCCGGAGCTCATACCACCACCGAACATGTCGGACAAACCGCCGCCACGTCCCTTGTGCAGGAGGATGAGCAGAGTCAGCAGAAGGCTGGTGATGCCCAGCAGGATCTGCAGAATGACTTGAAGAACGTCCACGACGGCCTTTCGAAGAAGCGGAAATCGGGAGCCGGACTAGTCCGTGACGAGGTGGCTCTCGAACCTGACAATGTTAGCAAACTCAGCGGGGTCCAGGCTGGCGCCACCCACAAGCAATCCGTCAACGTCGCTTTCTGCCATGATGGCTGCAGCATTGTTGGCCTTGACAGAGCCGCCGTAGAGCAGTCGTGTCTTCGCTGCGACGGTTTCGTCGAAGAGTTCGGCGAGCTCAGCACGGATGGCTGCGCACATTTCCTGTGCGTCTTCCGGGCCCGCGACTTCGCCGGTGCCAATGGCCCAGACGGGTTCGTAAGCCACAACGAGTTCAGCAGCTTGCTCAGCCGTGAGGCCTTCCACACCGGCGCGAAGCTGAGCCAGGGTGTGCTCCACGTGCGTGCCCGCCTGACGGATCTCAAGGCCCTCTCCTACGCACAGTACGGGAGTAACTCCGTGACGGAAGCCGGCCTTGACCTTGGCGTTCAGAACATCGTCAGACTCGTTGTGGATAGTGCGGCGTTCACTGTGGCCCACCAGGACGTAGGCACAGCCAAGCTTGCTCAGGAACTGACCGGAGATATCGCCCGTGTAAGCGCCGGAGTCAAACTGGGACAGGTCCTGGCCGCCGTAGACGACTTCCAGCTCGTCACCCTGAACCAGCGTCTGGACACCGCGGAGGTCCGTGAACGGAGGAAACACTGCCACCTCGGTACGGCTGTAGTCGTGCTTGGCGTCGGACAGTGTCCAGGCCAGCTTCTGCAGCAAGGTGATTCCCTGGACGTGGTCCATGTTCATCTTCCAGTTGCCGGCGATGAAGGGTTTGCGGATGAAGTTGCCGTTAGCAGAGGTAGTCACATGAACTCCAAAAAAATGCGTTGAGATATGGAACGACCGGCAGGACGCGGTTGCGCCCTGCCGGTCGGTTGATGCTTAGCGGTCCAGGACGCTCAGACCGGGAAGTTCCTTGCCTTCAAGGTATTCCAGGCTGGCGCCGCCACCGGTGGAAATGTGGCCGAACTGCGAATCCTCGAAGCCGAGGGTGCGGACTGCTGCAGCAGAATCGCCGCCACCAACTACGGTGAACGCAACGGTATCCGTCAGGGCCTGCGCAATGGCGCGCGTGCCGCTGGAGAAGGCCTCGAATTCGAAGACGCCCATGGGGCCGTTCCAGAACACGGTTTTGGCACCCTCGATCTGGGCAGCGAATGCCGATGCAGATTCCGGGCCAATATCAAGCCCAATCCCGGAAGCACCAAAACGGCTGTCCTCAATGGCGTCTGCCTTGACGACCTCGTGCTCAGCGTCTGCAGCGAAACGGCTTGCGACCACCACGTCTGTGGGGATCACGAACGACGTTCCGGCATCGGACGCGCGCTTGAGGTAATCCTGGACGACAGGAATCTGGTCCTCTTCAAGGAGGCTGCCCGCGACCTTGTGTCCGGCTGCGGCCAGGAAGGTGAAGAGCATTCCCCCGCCAACCAGGATGGTGTCAGCCTTGCCCAGGAGGTTGTCGATGACTGCCAGCTTGTCCGAAACCTTGGAGCCACCAAGAACCACAACGTAGGGACGCTGGGTGTCCGTGGTGAGCTTCCGAAGAACCTCTACCTCCGTGTGAACGAGGTCGCCCAGGTACGACGGCAGGCGAGTAGCGACATCGAAGACGCTGGCGTGTTTCCGGTGGACGGCGCCAAAAGCGTCATCGACGAAGGCACCGTTTGTTCCGGTGAGGGCAACCAGTTCGTCAGCAAACGCGCCACGCTCGGCGTCGTCCTTGCTGGTTTCGCGGGCATCGAACCGAACGTTTTCCAAGACGAGAACTTCGCCGTCCTGGAGATTGGCTGCAAGCGCCTTGGCGGAATCTCCCACCGTGTCTTCGGCCAGCTGGACCGTGAAGTCCGCGAGTTCCGCCAGACGGGCTGCAGCGGGCTTCAGGGAGTACTTTTCCTCAGGTGTGCCTTTGGGGCGGCCGAGGTGGGCGGTTACGAGCACACGGGCACCGGCGTCCGACAGCTTCTTGAGGACCGGAAGGGAGGCCTTGATACGGCCGTCGTCGGTCACTGCAGAGCCGTCGAGCGGCACATTCAGGTCACTTCTGACCAGAATGTACCGCCCGCGGACACCTTCAGCGATGAGTTCGTTGAGGGTGTGAGATGTCATGTGTCTACCCTAGCCCAGCTTGGATGCGACGAGCTCCGTGAGGTCTACGAGGCGGTTGGAGTAACCCCACTCGTTGTCATACCAGGAAACAACCTTGACCTGGTTGCCAATGACCTTGGTGAGGCCGGAATCGAAGATGGAAGAGGCGGGGTCTCCGACGATGTCCGAGGACACAATGGGGGCGTCCGTGTAGCTGAGGATTCCAGCGAACTGCTCGGACTCTGCGGCAGCCTTGACGGCAGCGTTGACTTCCTCAACCGTGACTTCGCGGGAAACAGTGACCGTGAGGTCCGTAGCGGAGCCGGTGGGGACGGGCACGCGAATGGCGTAACCATCCAGCTTGCCCTTGAGTTCCGGGAGGACCAGGCCGATTGCCTTGGCAGCACCGGTGGACGTGGGGACCATGTTGATCGCAGCAGCGCGGGCACGGCGGAGATCTCCGTGCGGGCCATCCTGCAGGTTCTGGTCTGCGGTGTAGGCGTGGACCGTGGTCATCAGGCCGCGCTCAATGCCGAAAGCGTCATTGACAACCTTGGCCAGCGGGCCGAGGCAGTTAGTGGTGCAGGATGCGTTGGAGATGATGTTGTGGGCTGCGGGGTCATACAGCTCGTGGTTGACGCCCATGACGATGGTGATGTCTTCGTCGCTGGCAGGTGCAGAGATGAGGACCTTCTTGGCGCCGGCATCAATGTGCTTCTGTGCGGCTGCAGCTTTGGTGAAGAAGCCGGTGGACTCGATGACGATGTCGACACCAAGCTCGCCCCAAGGCAGGTTGGCGGGATCACGCTCAGCAAGGACCTTGATGGACTTACCGTCAACTACCAGGTTTCCATCGACAACTTCCACGGTCTGGGCGAGACGGCCGCCGACGGAGTCGTACTTCAGGAGGTGCGCGAGCGTTTCGGGGCTGGTGAGGTCGTTGACTGCCACGATCTCAAGATCTGCGCCCTGGGCCAGTGCTGCGCGGAAGTAGTTACGGCCGATGCGGCCGAAGCCGTTGATACCAATACGGGTGGTCACTATGTGTCAATCTCCTTGGTGCTCTTGCAAGCACGCCTAGTGAGTCGGATCAAATATTTCCAACTAACAGACCCCGCACGTCTTTGGGCAGAGGTGATTATCAGATCGGAGGGCGACCAGCCACGTTGCTGAAGGCTAACCGCCTTCCGTGATCCATCTTACGTTTAACTAAGCCTGCCCCCGCAACTGCGGAGGCAGGCTTTTGAGCATTTCGCCCGATTTCACGCTAAAGGTGACTTTTATTACATCTGCGTGAACCGGAACTCACCAACTAGAGGACGATGAGGCCCGTGGCGTTGGCGCGGGCGGCTTCGAAGCGCTTGGCGACGTCTGCCCAGTTGACGATGTTCCAGAATGCCTTGACGTAGTCAGCCTTGACGTTGACGTAGTCCAGGTAGAAGGCGTGCTCCCACATGTCCAGCATCAGCAGCGGGGTGGTGCCCACGGCTACGTTGCCCTGCTGATCGTAGAGCTGCTCGATGAGCAGGTTTCCACCGATGGGCTCATAGGCCAGGAAAGCCCAGCCGGAACCCTGCAGGCCCAGGGCAGCTGCGCTGAACTGAGCACGGAAAGCATCAAACGAGCCGAAGGCGTCGTCGATAGCGGCTGCGAGTTCGCCTTCGGGCTTGTCGCCGCCGTCCGGGGAGATGTTGTTCCAGAACACGGAGTGGTTGATGTGGCCGCCGGTGTGGAACGCGAGGTCCTTGGAGAGGCGGTTGATGTTGGCGAAATCATTCTTCTCGCGCGCATCGGCCAGTTGGGAGAGGGCGTTGTTGGCGCCTGCAACGTATGCCGCATGGTGCTTGCTGTGGTGCAGCTCCATGATCTTTGCAGAAATGTGCGGCTCGAGTGCTGCGTAGTCGTAGCCGAGCTCGGGCAGAACGTACTCTGTCACGAAATCCTCCAATGTAGTGGACTCACGTCCGGTTGGTAACTCTCGTTATGTCATCCGGCCAGCGGGCCGGCCGGAAATCCTTGGCGAAGCAAACTGCTCTTGCCTCCATCGGGAACAACCCGCGGTGGCCTTGCAGTATTTCCTCCGCACTTTCTCGATTCTATGGGTGCGCCCTACTCGTCCATCATTTCGGGAGTCACATTTGCCTCAGTCCCGGGAATGCCCAAATCCACCGCACGTTTGTCCGCCATGGCAAGGAGCCGTCGGATACGGCCCGCGATGGCGTCCTTGGTCATGGGCGGATCGGCGAGGCGGCCGAGCTCATCCAGGCTCGCCTGCTTGTGGGCAACACGAAGCTCCCCTGCGTACTTGAGGTGGTCAGGGACGTCGTCTCCCAGGATCTCCAACGCGCGGTCCACCCTGGCGCCCGCTGCCACAGCGGCTTGCGCCGAGCGCCGAAGATTGGCGTCATCAAAGTTGGCCAGCCTGTTGGCGGTGGCCCGTACTTCTTTTCGCATCCGGCGTTCTTCCCAAACCATCAGGGCGTCATGCGCGCCCATGCGGGTCAAGAGAGCAGCGATGGTGTCGCCGTCGCGGATGACCACGCGGTCCACACCGCGAACTTCACGCGCCTTGGACTGAATCCCCAAGCGTCGGGCTGCGCCGACCAGTGCCAGCGCCGATTCAGGGCCGGGGCAGGTCACTTCAAGGGAGGAGGAGCGACCCGGTTCGGTCAGCGAGCCATGAGCAAGGAATGCACCCCTCCACACAGCCTCAGCATCTGCAGCGGAGCCGTTCACGACCGCTGAAGGGAGACCGCGGACAGGGCGCCCACGGCCATCCAGCAAACCGGTTTGGCGGGCCAGCGCCTCGCCGTCACGGACAACGCGGACGACGTAGCGGCTCCCCCGGCGCAAGCCTCCGCCGGAAACAACGATTATTTCACTCTGATGTCCGTAAACTTCGGCGATCGCTGCCCGGAGACGGCGTGCGGTGGAGGCAAGATCCACCTCAGCCTCGATGACGATACGTCCCGAAATGATGTGCAAGCCGCCCGCAAAACGCAGCATTGCCGAAACCTCCGCCTTGCGGACCGAAGATTTCTTGATGTCCAGCCGGGACAGTTCGTCCTTGACCGACGCAGTAAGTGCCATCGCGTGTTCCTAACTGTTCCCGAAAATATCGTGGTACGCCGCTGCCAACAGCAGTGGATCATGGACGGGGCGGCGCCTCGACGCACCTACTCTACCCAACACCACTTCGGCACCGATCATTGCAGCGGCCTTCTCAAAAGCCTTGAGATCCTGCACGGCTGAGGGATCGGCCAGGACCACGTCCACTGTGAACTCAGGCGCATAGCGGCGTAGAACGTCCAAGTGGTCCGCTGCGGTCATGCCGGAAGTTTCCTTGGTTTCCACATCCAGGTTCATGGTGAGGCAGCGTTTGGCGGCGGTGTCACCGAGGGCCCGCCGCAGCTCAGGCAGCAGCAAGTGCGGCAGAACCGAGGTGTACCAGGAGCCGGGGCCGAGGATGACCCAATCAGCAAGCTCGATAGCAGTGAGAGCCTCCACGCAGGCCGGGGCGGCATCGGGAAGGAGCCTGACTTCTTCCAGCTTTCCTGCCACGGCACATTTCGCCTGTCCCCGAACCGTCCTTAGTTCATTGCCGCCATCGGGCAACTCCACGCGGGCCTTGCCCTCAATGGTGAGGGGAACGCTGGACATGGGCAGGACCTGGCCGCGGGCGCCAAGCAGCGCTCCCGCCCACTTGAGGCCGGCAACAGTGTCCCCCAGCAGCTCCCATAACGTGACGATCAGGAGGTTGCCCATGGCGTGGTTATCCAGCGAACCGCCTTTAGCCGAACCGGCTTCGAAGCGGTGTTGCATGACGTCCCGCCACGTCCGCCCCCAGTCCGTATCGTCGCAAAGGGCGCTGAGCGCCATCCGAAGGTCTCCGGGCGGAAGGACACCGTACTCCTCACGCAGACGCCCGGAACTGCCGCCGTCGTCCGCGACTGTGACGATTGCCGTCAGCTCAGAGGTGAGCAGCCGCAGGGCGGACAACGAAGCGGCCAGTCCGTGACCGCCACCCAGGGCGACCACGGAGGGGCTTTTCTTCTGTTGGCTGCCGGGAACGCCCTTGGGCGGAATGAGTGGCAGCGGTCCCGTCAGGACCCCCACTATTCGCGCCCCAGGTCGCGGTGAGTGGTGGTCACAGTGACGCGGGGGTATTGGGCCAGGCGCTTGGACAGTTCCATGGCCACCGCCACTGAGCGATGCTTGCCTCCTGTACAACCAACAGCCAGCGTGGCGTAATGCTTGTTCTCCTGCCGGTAGCCGTCCAGGACAGGCTCCAACGCCCGAACGTAACGATCCACGAACTCCTGGACACCCGCCGCGCCCAGGACATACTCGCTGACGTCCTCATCCAGGCCCGTATGGGGCCGAAGTTGGGGAACCCAGTGCGGGTTGGGAATGAAGCGGGCGTCCGCCACGAAGTTCGCATCCACGGGGAGCCCGTACTTGAAACCAAAGCTCATGACATTGAGCCGAAGTGTCACAGGGCCGGTATCGCTGAATAATTCAGTGATGGCGGTGGCCAGCCCATGGACGTTGAAGTCGGAGGTGTCCAGTACCACATCGGCGTGTTCACGCAGTTCGCGCAGGACCTCACGCTCAATCCCGATGCCGTCCAGGATCCTCCCGCCGCCCTGCAACGGATGCGGGCGGCGACCCTGCTCGAAACGGCGGACCAGGACGTCGTCATTGGCATCCAGGAAGAGGACCCGGAACGTGATGCCGCTTGCGCTCAATGCCCCCAGAGCGGTCTGGATGTCCGTGAAGAGATCCTTGCTGCGAACGTCCACCACTACTGCCAGCTTGGGAATGGACTTGGGCGCATGCGAGACAATTTCGGCCAGGGTACCCAGCATCTGCGGAGGAAGGTTGTCCACCACATACCAGCCGTGATCCTCCAAGGCGTCCGAGGCGGTGCTGCGGCCGGCACCCGACATGCCGGTTACCACCAACAGCTCAGCCTCCGGCGGCTTCACGGGCGTCAGGCCGTCCTGCTCCGTGCCGGACCCTGCCGTAGCCTCATCCATCAGTTGTCCCCGTTTCGTAGGAAGTGGTCAGTGAAAATGATCGTGGTTGCCGCCCGGGGCGCCGTGGTGCAAGCAGCCGGTTACAGGCGTCCGGCAGCTCGATCGCGCCGACCGGACAAGTTCTTACCCTAGCTAAGATTCAAGGATTTCGCCGGTGGTCATGTTCACCGCCGGTGCCGTTTCACCTGAATCCTCAGTAGCACCAAGGTGCTGGACCACCGCGGCTGCAAGCGCCGGTCCGATGCCCTTGGCCGATGTCAGCTCCTCCACTGACGCGGCTTTGATCTTCTTGAGTGAGCCAAAATGCGCCACCAGTGCCTTTCGCTTTGCCTCACCCAGCCCAGGAACGCCATCCAGGGCCGAGACCGTCATCGCCTTGCCGCGCTTCTGCCGGTGGAACGTGATGGCGAATCGGTGGGCTTCGTCGCGAATGCGCTGCAGCAGGTACAGGCCTTGAGATGTTCGGGGAAGGATGACGGGGAAGTCGCTGTCCGGGAGCCAGACTTCCTCAAGTCGCTTTGCCAGCCCCACCACGTAAACGTCATCAATGCCCAACTCCGCTAGGGCGCGGGCCGCGGCGTTGACCTGCGGTTGCCCGCCGTCCACCACCACAAGATTGGGCGGATACGCGAATTTGGCCTTCGGGGCCTGAACTTCAGGGTCCGACGTCGGAAGCTTGGCACTGCTTTTGGCGCCGGTTCGCGTGGGGTTGACGATCTCCCCGGAAACAATGGGGACCTGGGCAGCTTTGTCCGTCAGGTAGTGCCTGAACCGGCGCGTGAGGACGTCGTGCATGGCTGCGGTATCGTCCGTGGCCGCAGCACCCGTGATGGAAAACTTCCGGTAATCCGATTTTTTGGGCAGCCCGTCTTCCACTACCACCATGGACGCGACCACGTTGGTGCCCTGGACGTGGGAAATATCGAAGCATTCAATCCTCAGCAGGGGAACCGGAATCTCCAACGCCTCCTGCAGTTCCTGAAGTGCAACGGACCTAACGGTAATGTCTCCAGCGCGCCGCGTCTTGTGCAGCTTCAGTGCTTGCTCCGCATTCTCGCGCACCGTGGACATCAAGGCAGCCTTGTCACCGCGCTGCGGGACCCGGATGTCCACCCTTGCCCCGCGTAATCCCCCCAGCCATTCAGTCAGTTCCGCATGGTTGCTGGGGTTCTCGGGAACCAGGACTTCCCGTGGGATGCGGCCCTGAACTTCACTGTCTTCTCCATAAACCTGCTGCAGCAGATGTTCGATCAGTTCCGGGGAGGTGGCATCTTCCACCTTTTCCACCACCCAACCGCGCTGGCCCCGGACCCGGCCGCCGCGCACGTGGAACACCTGAACGGACGCTTCAAGTTCATCCTCATGGAGGGCGAAGACGTCTGCGTCAGTGTCCTCGGCAAGGACCACTGCGTTCCGTTCAAAGACCTTACGGAGGGCGATGATGTCGTCCCGCAGGCCCGCCGCGCGCTCGTAGTCCAGTTCAGCAACGGCGGCAGCCATGTCCTTTTCCAGCCGGCCTATAAAACGCTTGGCTTCGCCGCCCATGAAGGAACAGAAGTCCTCAGCCAGTCCACGGTGCTCCTCAGGGGTAACCCGTCCGACACAGGGTGCCGAGCATTTGTCGATATACCCCAGAAGGCAGGGCCGGCCGCTGGACTCAGCCCGCTTGAAGACACCGGCGCTGCAACTCCGCACGGGGAAGACCCGCAGAAGAGTGTCCATGGTCTCCCTGATGGCACCGGCAGTGTAGGGACCGAAATACCGGGTCCCTTTCCTTCTCTCGCCACGCATGACCTGGACCCTGGGATATTTCTCCCCCATGGTGACCGCTAGGTAGGGATAAGTTTTGTCATCCCGGAAGACCACATTGAACCGTGGCTTGAACTCCTTGATCCACGTGTATTCCAACTGCAACGATTCCAGCTCGCTGCCTACCATGGTCCATTCCACGCTACTGGCCGCGTGGACCATTGCATGGGTCTTGGGAAGAAGACCTGCAGGGTTGGCGAAATACGAGTTCAGCCTGGAACGGAGGTTCTTTGCCTTGCCCACATAAATGACCCGACCATGGGGGTCACGGAAACGATAGACGCCGGGGGTGGTGGGAATTTCACCCGTTTGGGGCCGGTAACTTGCTGGATCTGCCACGATTCCAGTCTAGTGAACCGTAACGACACTCTTTGCCACGGAGCCGGTTTACCAGGCCTTAGTCAACAGACTTGCTCTGGTTGTAGCTTGTGGACCGTTCCTGCCCGCTGAGCACCGCAATGGCATCCATGATCTTGTCAGTGACTTCGCGCCTGGCCGGCAACGAATGGTCCGGGCCTGTCTTGTCGAAGTAAAGGGGCTCGCCCACTTTCATGGTGAAGTGCTGGGGACGGACTGCGTTCTTGTCCGCAGGCTGCAGTTTCTCGGTGCCGATCAACCCCACCGGGATCACCGGAGCGCCAGTAGTGAGGGCCAGCCAGCCCACACCCGTCCTGCCCCGGTATAGGATGCCGTCCCGGGACCGGGTGCCTTCAGGATAGATGCCGATGCCCTTACCGGATTCCAGGATGTCCAGCAGCGTCTTGAGCGCCTGCACGCTGGCCGCCTGCTCGCCGCGCTCAACGGGAATGGAACCCACTGCTTCAAAGAACGACTTCATCACCGCGCCCTTGACGCCTTTGGTGGTGAAGTATTCCGCCTTGGCAAAAAAAGCAACAGGCCGGGGCATGAGCGCCTGGACGATGACGCTGTCCAGGAAGGACAGATGATTGGGTGCCACGATGAATGGCCCATCCTTGGGAACGTTCTCCAGTCCAATGACCGTTGGACGGCACGTGGAGGAGATCAGGCCACGGGTTGTCCAGCGGATCGCATCAAAGACTGCCATCGTTTTGTACCTCGCTCAGGGCTGCCGCGCGGACAGCGTCAAGTTCTTCAATTGTGCTGCGAAGCTCCACGGCGGTGCTTACTACTGCGACTGCTCCGGCTTCCTCAAGTTCACCGTCCGGGGCGAAACCCCAACTGACCCCGATGCAGTCCAGTCCATTGGCCAAAGCACCCGCGACGTCCTGATGCCTGTCCCCCACCATGACGGCCGGCTGGGAGTGAAGATCCTTCAAGGCCGCGCCCACGATCTCGACTTTGCCGGGCGCCGTGTTGGCCTTGAGGGATTCGTCGTCCGCAGCACCCCGAATGGAGACGAAAAAGTCTGCGATTCTGTGGTGCTCAAGCACCAGCCGCGCAATTGACTGTGGCTTCTGGGTGGCTACCGCAACGGCCCGGCCGGTCTCCGCGAAATACTCAAGGAGATCGAAGATGCCCGGGTACAGCTTGCTCTGGCCAATACCGGTTTCCCTATAGTGACGCCGGTATCGCTCAATGGTTTCATCCACCAATTCGCCGGGGACGTTGGCCAAATGCAGAAGGGAGTCGCTGAGTTTAGGCCCCACCATTGAATTTAAGACGGCTTGCTCCGGAACAGGGAGCTCCATTTCCCGGAGGGCTGCAGAAATGCCTCCCGTGATACCTCCGGCAGGATCGACAAGGGTGCCGTCCAGATCGAATATTACGGGCACCATTGTTTGAGTCACCGGGTTAGTTTCTCACGAGTAGCGGCATGCCTGAAACTCGCATGCCGCTACAGGAATACTTCCAAGGTCGCGGAGATATTCCCTGACGGCCTTCCGGCCGCCCTTGAGTAGCTATCAGAGAATCTCGGCCAGGAAGGTCGCCGTGTGGCTGTCCGCGGATTTGGCCACCTGTTCCGGCGTTCCTGTGGCCACGATCTTCCCGCCGCCCGAACCACCATTGGGACCAAGGTCCACAATCCAGTCCGCGGATTTGATGACATCCAGGTTGTGTTCGATGGTGATCACGGTGTTGCCCTTATCCACCAAGCCCTGAAGAACCAGGAGCAGCTTACGTATGTCCTCAAAGTGCAGGCCCGTGGTGGGCTCATCGAGGACGTAGATGCTGCGTCCGTTCGACCGCTTCTGAAGCTCGGCTGCCAGCTTCACGCGCTGCGCCTCGCCGCCTGAGAGTGTGGTTGCAGGTTGGCCAAGCCTGACGTAGCCCAAGCCCACATCCACCAAGGTCTTCAAATGCCGTGCGATGGGGGTGAAGGCAGCGAAGAACTCGGCACCTTCTTCAATGGGCATGTTGAGGACGTCCGCAATGGTCTTGCCTTTGTAGTGAACCTCAAGGGTTTCCCGGTTGTACCTGGCGCCGTGGCACACTTCGCAAGGAACATAGACATCCGGCAGGAAGTTCATTTCGATCTTCAGTGTGCCGTCGCCCGAACAAGCCTCGCAGCGCCCGCCCTTGACATTGAAGGAGAAGCGCCCCGGCTGGTAGCCCCGCACCTTGGCTTCGGTGGTCTCAGCAAAGAGTTTCCGGATGTTGTCAAAGACACCGGTGTACGTAGCTGGGTTGGACCGGGGTGTACGGCCGATGGGGCTTTGATCAACGTGGACCACCTTGTCCAGGTGCTCGAGTCCAGCAACTGTGCGGTGGCGGCCTGCAACCTGCTTGGCTCCGTTGAGCTTGTTGGCGAGGACCTTGTAGAGGATTTCGTTCACCAACGTGGACTTGCCGGATCCACTGACACCAGTGACCGCCGTGAAAAGTCCCAGGGGGAACGTGGCGTCAACATTGCTGAGGTTGTTCTCCCGGGCACCTACAACCTTGAGTTCACGCTTTTTGTCGTACTTACGGCGTTTGGTGGGGACATCGATCTTGCGACGACCGGACAGGTAGTCACCGGTCAGTGACTCCGTGTTTTTCAGCAGCTCCTTGTAGGTACCGGAGTGCACTACCTGGCCGCCGTGCTCGCCGGCACCCGGTCCGATGTCCACCACCCAGTCGGCTTCGTGGATGGTGTCTTCGTCGTGCTCCACGACGATCAGGGTGTTACCGAGGTCCCGGAGGCGCGTGAGCGTCTCGATGAGCCGCCGGTTGTCCCGCTGGTGCAAACCAATGGATGGCTCATCCAAAACATAGAGGACACCCACCAGGCCAGAGCCAATTTGGGTGGCAAGACGGATGCGCTGAGCCTCACCGCCCGACAGGGTTCCCGAAGGGCGTTCAAGGTTCAGGTACTCCAGTCCAACGTCCAGGAGGAAGGTCAGGCGGGCCTGGATCTCCTTCAGGACCTGGTTGGCAATCTGGGCTTCCCTGTTGGTCAGGGTAAGGCTGCCCAGGAACTCCGCGCACTCACGCATGGGCAGGGCTGCAACCTCGGCGATCGACTTACCGTTGATGAGCACGGACAGCGAGGCAGGGTTGAGGCGGGCACCGTTGCACTCGGGGCACGGAATCTGACGCATGTACTCTTCGTACCGGTCGCGGGCCCAGTCGGAGTCTGTTTCTCCGTGCTTGCGGTGAACGTACTGTATGGCACCCTCGAAGCCGGTGCTGTACTTACGCTCGCGGCCAAAGCGGTTCTTGTACTGGACAACCACCTTGTGGTCCTTGCCGTGCAGGACCGTATTCCGGATGTCCTTGGGCAGTTTCTCCCAGGAGGTCTTCATGGAGAAGCCCAGCTCGTGCGCCAGCCCCTCAAGGAGACGGTTCCAGTACTCCGTGGTGGCTGTGCCAAGGGCCCAAGGGGCAATGGCACCCTCGCCAAGGGACAACTCGGGATTGGGAACAATCAGTTCTTCATCCACTTCCAGCCTGGTGCCGATGCCGCTGCAGGCAGAGCAGGCGCCAAAGGGGTTGTTGAAGGAGAACGAACGGGGTTCGATCTCATCGATGGCCAGGGGGTGTTCGTTGGGACACGCCAGGTTCTCTGAGAAGGCGCGGATACGGTTGGGGTCCTCGGCCTCGAGGTCCACGAACTCCACCAGCACACGGCCTTCAGCGAGGCCGAGGGCGGTCTCGACGGAATCAGTGAGGCGTTGGCTGATCTCTTCCTTGACCACCAGGCGGTCCACTACAACTTCAATGGTGTGCTTGAACTGCTTGCCGAGTTTGGGCGGATCGCTCAGCTGAACCAGCTCGCCGTCTACGCGGGCGCGGGAATAGCCCTTCGCCGTCAATTCCTTGAAAAGATCGACGAACTCACCCTTGCGTCCTCGCACAACGGGGGCAAGGACCTGGAATCGGGTACCCGGATCCAGTTCCAGGAGCTGATCCACAATCTGTTGAGGTGTCTGCCGGGCGATAGGCTCGCCACAGACAGGGCAGTGCGGACGACCGACGCGCGCCCACAGCAAACGCATGTAGTCGTAAATCTCGGTGATGGTGCCCACCGTGGACCGTGGATTCTTGCTGGTGGACTTCTGGTCGATGGATACCGCCGGAGACAGACCCTCGATGAAGTCGACATCAGGTTTGTCTACCTGGCCAAGGAACTGACGTGCATATGCGGACAATGACTCCACGTAGCGACGCTGGCCTTCGGCGAAGATGGTATCGAAAGCCAGGGAGGACTTGCCGGAACCGGAGAGTCCTGTGAACACGATCATGGCGTCGCGCGGTAGGTCGAGGTCCACGTTGCGCAAATTGTGTTCCCGGGCACCCTTAACCACCAAGCGGGAAAGGTCCGGCTTGGCGGGTTTGGTATCGGAAAGAGCGGGGACGCCGTTCAAGGCGTCCATGGCGGTATCTTCAGCTAAGGCTTTGGGCACCTACCAATGCTAATCGAAAACTTCTTCGAATTTCCATGTCGTGCCTCACATGCTACTGATCGGTATCAGTCGGCGTCGTATGCGGCAGCAAGAAGCTGCACTGCCTCGGCGAATGAAGCTCCCTGGGCCTTCGAGGCGGCGGCGTATTCAGCGGCGACACCTGCCAGCGCGCCCCAACGGTCATCCCGCGCGCAAACCACGGTGCCGTTGCGCCCGCGGGTAGCCACGACGCCTGCTGCTTCCAATTCTTTGTATGCACGGGCCACGGTGTGGGGTGCGACGTCCAAGGCCCCCGCCAGATTGCGAACAGGAGGAAGCTTGGCGCCGACAGCCAGGACTCCTGCATCAATGAGTTCGATGATCCGGAGTCTCAACTGTTCAAAGAGCGCAACAGCACTGCCGGTATTGGGTCGCCAGTTGCCTGGAAAATCTCCGGTGGGA
This sequence comes from Arthrobacter sp. StoSoilB22, assembly GCF_019977315.1. Classification (NCBI taxonomy): domain Bacteria; kingdom Bacillati; phylum Actinomycetota; class Actinomycetes; order Micrococcales; family Micrococcaceae; genus Arthrobacter; species Arthrobacter sp. StoSoilB22. The sequence continues at coordinate 2,296,463 of NZ_AP024652.1, read as the reverse complement.
GTCACAGTGAACTCCGGCCTGGTGCCGGGTCCATCCGGGGAATCTGGTGTTCGAAGCGTCCTTGGTCCATGCCGAGAATTAGACCAGCGACGCGGGCAACGGACAAGCCGTCACGGTGCGGGAAGGTGAATACTACCTGCGGCGAAGAGTTCTGCAAGTTCATTCCGGCTTGTGCGCTACGGCAAATATGCGACGAAATGGGTAGACCGTTCCGTGGTTCGTTGAAGGGTAGGCCTGACGCAGAAGGGCGGCATACTGGCCTTCGAAATCAGCAGCCTCTTCCGCCGACAAAGCTGCCAACACAGGACGCAGTCCCGTGCCGCGGACCCACTCCAGTAACGGGTCCTCCCCCTGCAGAACCTGGAGGTATGTGGTCTCCCAAGCGTCAGCCGCACATCCGGCGTCGAGCATGATTCCCAAGTAGTCCGCAGGACTGCCCACTGCGCCATCGTGCCGGAGCACGCCGCCAAGCCGCCCGGACCACTTTGGGGATTCGGCCAATTCCCGCATAAGTGTGTGGGACGGGGACGTAAAGTTGCCCGGCACTTGCATGGCAAACCAAGCCCCGGGTTTAAGAGCGCGAAGCCAGCCGGGCATCAAGTCCAGGTGCCCGGGAACCCATTGGAGGGCAGCATTGGTGACCACCACGTCCGTCTCCGCATCCGGTTCCCAGTCCGCGATGTCACCTTGCTCGAAAGTTAGCCTGGCCGGCGTCTGGTGGTGGGACCGCTGCGGGAGGTACTCCTCCTTCAGGGATTCTGCCCGGAGCAGCATTTCCTCCGACGAATCGACGCCCACAACGTGGGCTTCCGGCCAACGCTCGGCAAGGGTTGCCGTCAGGTTTCCCGGGCCGCAGCCGAGGTCAACCACCCTGCCCGGTTGGACGGACCGCACCCTGGCAACGAGGTCATGGAATGGCCTGTCCCTATGGTTGCCGAACTCCACGTATTTGGACGGATCCCACTTCACTGAAAGCCTCCTCGCCTCTGCCACCCTTGCTGGGCTGAGCCTAAACCGTCCGGGCACTAAGCTGGAAACCAATGAAACTTCTTGAGCAGCTCCCCGGTACCACCTCCACCGGCCGTTTGGACCCGGACGAAATCTACACACGGTTTGTCGAGTGGACCGAGAGCCGCGGGTTGCAGCTCTACCCGGCCCAGGACGAGGCCATCATGGAACTCGCCTCCGGCGCGAACGTCATCCTTGCCACCCCCACGGGCTCCGGCAAATCCTTGGTAGCAATCGCAGCGCACTTCGAAGCCATGGCACGGGGCCAGCGGAGCTACTACACAGCTCCCATCAAGGCCCTGGTCTCCGAAAAGTTCTTTGCACTCTGCGAGATCTTCGGCGCCGAAAACGTTGGCATGATCACCGGTGATTCCGGCGTAAACCAGGATGCCCCCATCATCTGCTGCACAGCGGAAATCCTGGCCAATATCGCGCTCCGCGAAGGATCGGCGGCAGAGCTGGGCTCGGTGATCATGGACGAATTCCACTTCTACTCCGACCCGCAACGCGGTTGGGCGTGGCAGGTACCGCTCTTGGAACTCCCCCAGGCGCAGTTCCTCCTGATGTCCGCAACCTTGGGTGACGTTTCACGGTTCGAGACGGGCCTGACTGAGCTGACGGGCCGGACCACCACGACAGTGAGTTCGGCAGAGCGTCCCATTCCGCTGCACCACTACTACCACCTGACGCCTGTACACGAGACGCTGGAAGAACTCCTCTCAACCAAGCAGGTTCCCGTGTACGTGGTCCACTTCAGCCAGGCTGAAGCCATTGAGCGCGCCCAGAACCTCATGAGTATCAACATGTGCAGCCGGGCAGAGAAGGACCGCATCGCCGAGCTGATCGCGGGATTCAGGTTTGCCGCTGGTTTCGGAAAGACCCTCAACCGGCTGGTCCGCCACGGCATTGGCGTCCACCACGCAGGCATGCTGCCGAAGTACCGCCGGCTAGTGGAACAGCTCGCCCAAGCCGGCCTCCTCAAAGTGATCTGCGGAACCGACACTTTGGGGGTGGGCATCAACGTGCCCATCCGGACAGTGCTGTTGACGGCTTTGAGCAAGTACGACGGCGTACGCACCAGGCCTCTCAACTCCCGTGAGTTCCACCAGATTGCCGGCCGTGCAGGACGGGCAGGCTACGACACCGCAGGCACCGTGGTGGTACAGGCTCCGGACCACGTGGTGGAAAATACGAAAGCCATGGCCAAGGCCACTGCCAAGTTCGGCGATGACCAGAAGAAACTGCGCCAAGTAGTTAAGAAAAAGCCTCCGGAAGGATTTGTGTCCTGGGGCGAGCCCACGTTCAAACGGCTCGTCGAGTCTGTACCCGAGCCCTTGACGTCAAGCTTCACCATTACCCATGCGATGCTGCTGAACCTCATGGAACGTCCGGGCGACCCCTTCCAGGCAACCCGGCGCCTGCTCAGTGAGAACCATGAAAGCCGGCCTGCCCAGCTCAAACTGATGAAAAAAGCCTTGGGGATCTACCGGGAACTTCTGGCGGCGGGTGTAGTGGAACGCATTCCGGAGGAGGAGCAGGAGGCCGAGGGACGCTCAGTCCGGCTGACTGTCCACCTGCAGGCAAACTTTGCCCTCAACCAGCCGCTCTCCCCCTTTGCACTTGCTGCCTTGGAGCTGCTTGATCCGGAGTCTCCCTCCTACGCCCTGGATGTTGTCTCTGTCATTGAGTCAACACTGGAGAAACCTCGACAGATCCTCTCCGCCCAGCAAAAGAAGGCGCGGGGCGAGGCGGTGGCGGCCATGAAGGCTGACGGTATCGAGTATGACCAGCGCATGGCCATGCTGGACGAAGTGACCTATCCCATGCCGTTGGCGGAGATTCTTGGCGAGGCCTTTGAGGTATACCGCAAGGCAGCGCCTTGGGTGGGCGACTTTGAACTTGCTCCGAAATCGATCATCCGGGATATGTACGAGCGCGCCATGAACTTTGGCGAGTTCGTTCAGTTCTATGGCCTGGCCCGATCCGAAGGCATTGTCCTGCGGTATCTTGCCGATGGCTTCCGTGCGCTGAGGCAAACAGTTCCTCAGGATTCCCTTCGTGAGGATCTTGAAGATCTCATCGCTTGGTTGGGCGAGCTGGTGCGCCAAGTGGATTCCAGCCTGCTGGATGAGTGGGAAGAGCTGACGTCCGGGCTCGCCCCCACGCCCCATGACGCTCCCCCGCCCCCGCCGCCGCTGTTGACCGCCAACATCCGGGCCTTCCGGGTGATGGTTCGCAATGAGATGTTCCGCAGGGTTGAACTTTTTGCCGACGAGGACTCCGCCGCGTTGGGCGAACTCGACGCCGATGCCGGCTGGGATGCGGAGCGGTGGGAAGAGGTCTTGGACGACTACTTCGACGAACATGACGACATTGGCACCGGTCCTGACGCGCGGGGTCCTGGTTTGCTCATCATCAATGAGGAAACGGGCACGTGGAAGGTCCGGCAAATTTTCGACGATCCCGCGGGCAACCACGACTGGGGAATCTCTGCCGACATCGACTTGGCGGCGTCCGATGAGACCGGCACCGCCGTGGTCCGGGTGACAGACGTCAACAGGCTCTAGGTACACGTGCAATGGAACCCGGCGCCATGGAATCCGTCCCCGATCTGACCTCCGGCCTGCGCGGGGTGGAAGCCCTGCGCAAGGAACAGCCGGCGGCCTGCAGTGGTTCACGTCGGTGGTGGGGTGGCAGCTTGGACGTCGAGGGTTTGGCGCTCGGTTCGGTTCAAAGCGCCGCCACAGCGCTCAACGCACTGACAGGTTCCCCGGGGAGATACTCGGTTGACTCAGGGCTGACGGCAGCATCCTTCGATTCGCTGGGGCACCTCCGGATTGGGGGCCGCAAGCCCCAGGGCTTCGCGCCCGCATCCGGGTTCCGGCGCACTGCGGACGGCTGGATCCGCCTTCACGCCAACTATCCCCATCATGCAGCCCGGTTGATGGAAGCGCTCTCGGCGACCGTTCCGCAGGACGTGGACAACGCGTTGTTGTCCATGACCTCCTTGGAGGCGGAGACTGCAATCGTGGCACACAAGGGTGCGGCTTCCGCTGTCCGGCGCCGCGATGCATGGGTCTCATCCCCCATGCACTCTGCGGCAAGCTCCGGCCCTTGGGTCAGCCTGTCCCTCTCTGATATTGCGTCCTTGGGTTCGAAGGCCTCGTCATGGGCGCCGTCTGCGGACCCGCTCCGGCCCTTGGACGGGCTGAAAGTGCTCGACCTGACGCGCGTCATCGCCGGGCCCACGTCAACGCGCCTTTTAGGTGCGCTGGGTGCGGACGTTTTGCGTATCGACCCGCCCCTCCTTCCGGAGCTGAGCGAAGCCTTCATCGACGCCGGGTTCGACAAGCGCAGCGCCGAATCGGATCTCAGGAAGTCGGACCACCTGGCAGCTGTCCACGGTCTTGTTGCCTCCGCGGATGTGGTGATCACCGGGTACCGGGCCGGCGGCTTGGACAGATTCGGTTTATCTCCCGCTGCCCTGCTCGCTGCGAGGCCGGAGCTCGTGGTGGGCACCCTGACAGCTTGGGGCACTAGCGGCCATTGGCGGGAAAGGCGGGGCTTTGACAGCCTGGTACAGGCGGCTTGCGGAATAGCGGAGCGGTATGGACAGAAGCACGACGACGGGTGGAAACCCGGGGCGCTCCCGGTACAGGCCCTGGACCACGCCACAGGTTACGGACTCGCGGCGGCGGTGTTGGCTTTGCTGGCGGAGCGATCAAGGACTGGAGCCGGTGGATCTGCGAGTCTCTCTTTGGCACGGACGGCAGAGGAGCTGTTCGCCTTGCCTTCCGGGTATCAGGGCATCCCTGTGAGCTCACTGCGGGAGCCGAACCTCCTGGGAGCAGAGAGCCCCTACGGCCAGCTCACGTTTGTAGGGCCGCCTCTTCTGGTTGAGGGCGCCCCACTCAGGTATCGGCAGCCGCCTGTTCGTTACGGAACGTCAAAGCTTGCCTGGCGGTAGGAAGCCCGCGGGCCCCTAGTAAGCTCGAATGCATGAGTGTAATCCGCCCCGCCACCATTGAAGACGTCCCTGCCATCCTTCGGATGATCCACGACCTTGCGATCTACGAAAAGGAACCGGACGCCGTGAAGAACACCCCGGCCATGCTCACCGAAGTACTCTTTGGCGAGAATCCACGTGTCTACGCCACCATTGCGGAAAACAGTGCGGGCACAGTTCAGGGTTTCGCGCTCTGGTTCCTGAACTACTCCACCTGGGAGGGCGTCCACGGCATCTATCTTGAGGACCTCTACGTGGTTCCGGATGCCCGTGGCGAGGGCCACGGGAAGGCGCTCTTGCAGTATCTGGCCACCACCGCCGTCGAACGCGGTTACGCCCGGGTGGAGTGGAGCGTCCTGAACTGGAACGAACCCTCCATCAACTTCTACAAGAACCTCGGTGCATTCCCAATGGAGGAATGGTCAACGTTCAGGCTGACGGGCGACGCACTCCAGGCGTACGGGACGAGCATCGGTGAGGCGAAAGAGGCTCTCACCCATGGCTGAATCGTCAGTGGCTGACCAGCGGCCCTCCGCCGGCGGGCACCGCATCCAAGCCCGCCACGAATTTCGTGGACTCCGGACGGCGGAGCATTATTTTACGGTTCCCTTGGTGCACCAGGAGCTGGTCCCCGAAGAGACGATCACCATCTTTGCGCGGGAATACTCTTCCACCAGCCATTCGCCGCAAGAGGCCGCCAAGCTGCCGTGGCTGCTGTACCTCCAGGGTGGGCCAGGCGGCCGGGGTAACCGCGTCACGTCACTGTCCGGCTGGATGAAGGCGGCCGCCAAGGACTTCCGCATCCTGATGCTTGATCAACGCGGCACGGGTTTATCCACTCCGATTGAGCGGCAGTCATTGGAGCTCCGTGGCGACGCCGCAGCGCAAGCGGACTACCTGACCCATTTCCGCGCTGATTCCATCGTGGCCGATGCCGAGTACATCCGGGGCGTTCTGGGCTCCGGGCCGTGGTCGGTGCTGGGACAGAGCTTCGGTGGATTCTGTGCGCTGACGTATCTGTCCTTTGCGCCGGAGGGTTTGCGTGAGGTGCTGATCACCGGTGGCCTGGCCCCGCTCCACGGTTCAGCAGACCGCGTTTACCAGGCAACGTTCCGTCGGGTTGCCGCAAGGAACGCCGAGTATTTCTCGTGGTACCCGGAGGACCGGGAAAAGGTCACGCGAATCGCCCGTCATCTGGAGCAGCACCCTGAACTCCTGGCCAGCGGTGAACGGCTGACTCCTGAGCGTTTCCAGATGGTGGGATCCTTCCTGGGCGGAAACACCAGGGTGGATGGGCTCCACTACCTTCTGGAAGACGCGTTCATCAGCACGCTCACCGGTGAGCGGTTGTCCGAATCTTTCCTGGAACAGGTACGGGCACTCGTGAGCCGTGCGGCCAATCCGCTCTATGCCGTCCTGCACGAATCCATCTACGGCCAAGGCGAGGCAACCAATTGGGCTGCTTGGCGTGTTCTTGAGGACTACCCGGAGTTCAAGCCTGAAGTAGTCGAGCCGCTGCTCACGGGAGAAATGGTTTACCCCTGGTACTTCGAACAGGATCCGGCGCTTGTTCCCCTGCGGGAAGTCGCCGAACACCTCGCGGCCCGGAAAGACTGGAAACCGTTGTATGACCCCGCCCGGTTGGCATCCAACAGCGTGCCCGTAGCGGCAGCCGTGTACAAAGACGATATCTACGTGGACCACGATCTCTCGCTGGAGACCGCTGCAGCCGTGCGAGGTCTTCAGGCCTGGGTCACATCGGACTTCCACCATGATGGCATCGGTGAAGACGGTGAGGGCATCTTCAGGAAGCTCTTGGGCATGGTGCGCGCCCAGCGCTAGGTGGATGTGTTCTCCAGTGGTCCGCTCCCCGCGGCCGACGTACGCTGGCGGACAGCAATGACGGCCGTCAAGGCCAACACTGCTGCCGCCAGAAGGCTTGAAGCGATGTTGAGCCCCTGATAGCCGATCCAGGCTAAGAGCAGGCCGGACGTTGCGCCGCCGAGTGCTCCTGCGGCACCCATCAGGGTGTCCGAGACGCCTTGCACAGTGACCCGTTGTTCGGGTTCGACGCTTTCGGCCAAGAGCGTTGACCCGGCAATGGTTGCCGCAGACCATCCCAGTCCGAGGAATATCAGCCCCACAGTGACCAACACAGGTTCACGCTGGCCGAATCCGGCGATGAACACCGCCACCAACAGGAGCCCGTGCCCCATGGCAATGGTCTGGAAGCGGCCGGCCTTGTCCGTCAGCCACCCCCAGAGGGGCGACAGGGCGAACATGCCGGCAATGTGAAGGGAGATCGTTAGCCCAATAACCACCAGGGCATCCGTGCTGTCCGTGGTCCCACCATGGTGTCCATCATGGCTTCCACCCACAAGCTGTTGGAGATGCAGCGGTGTCATGGACATAACGGCCACCATGACGCCATGGGCGGCGACGACTGCCGCCAGCGCCAACACCGCCTGGGGTGATGCACGAACGGCGCGAAGACCGGACCGGATGGTACCCCGGACGGGTTGCGCCCCTGGATCGTCACCAGCCCCAACGTGAGCAGCCAGCCGACGGGACAGCAGTAGTGGATCCGGCCTCAAGCCTGCGAACAACAGTCCGGCTGCCAGGAAAAGTCCCACAGCGGAGAACACGAAGGGACCTGCGATGGGCGGCAGGCCAAGTGCCTCCCCCACTGCGGCTCCGGGCTGGATCAGGTTGGGCCCAGCCACGGCTCCGATGGTGATGGCCCAGACCACGGTGGACAATGATCGGCCCCGGCGCTCCGGTTCAGCGAGGTCGACGGCGGCGAACCGGGCCTGCAGGTTAGCGGCAGTGCCCAGGCCGAGGAAGGCTGCGCCCAGCAAAAGTAGAACGAAAGACTGGCTCATGACTGAGGCGATGATGAGCAGTGCACCGACCATCGCAGCTACCAACCCGGTGACAAGGCCCACGCGCCGTCCGCGGGCCTCAGCCAAGCGAGCCAGCGGCAGTGCTGCGATTGCGGCAGCCAGTGTCAGGACGGTGGTGATGGATCCCGCCCAGGCTTCGGATCCGGACAAATCCACGGCCAGCAAGGACCCAATGGAGAGTGTGGCGCCATTGCCGACGCCGCTGAGCAACTGCGCGGAACTGAGCAGGAAAACAGTACGGCGCTGAACCCGTTGTGGGTCCAGCGCCGTAGTTGAAGTGGTAGTCACTTCACGAGACTACAACTTTTGGAGGTCAGTTACTCTGCCTCGCTCATGCTCTTGCGTGCGTCCTCTTCCAAACGCGCATCCAGCTTCGCCTGGCGTGCTGCGGGGCTCATCAGGCTGGCTACGACAGCAATGATGATGGTACCGACAATGACGGCCAACGATACGTAAGTGGGGATCTCAGGAGCCCACTCAATGTGCTGGCCGCCGTTGATGAACGGGAGCTCATTGACGTGCATGGCGTGCAGGACAAGCTTGACGCCGATGAAGGCCAGGATCACGGATAGGGCGTGCTTGAGGTACACCAGACGTGTCATGAGCCCGCCGAGGAGGAAGTACAGCTGACGCAGGCCCATCAACGCGAAGATGTTCGCCGTAAAGACGATGAAGGCGCTCTGGGTCAGGCCGAAGATAGCGGGGATGGAGTCAACGGCGAACAGGAGGTCGGTCAAGCCAATGGTCACGAAGACGATCAGCATGGGGGTGAAGACCTTCTTGCCGTCCACCACCGTGCGGATTTTGTTGCCGTCGAACTTCTCGGACATCGGCAAGACCTTGCGGAGGCGACCGATCAGCGGGTTCTCGGCGCCCTCTTCTTCGTCTTCACCGGAATCCTTGGCTTGCTTCCACGCAGTCCAGAGGAGGAACGCGCCGAAGATGTAGAAGACCCAGCTGAACTGCTCGATCACTACTGCACCCAGGGCGATGAAGATTCCGCGAAGGATCAGCGCGATGATGATGCCCACCATCAGCACTTCCTGCTGGTACTTACGGGGCACCGAGAAGCGGGCCATGATGATGATGAACACAAAGAGGTTGTCGATGCTGAGGCTGTACTCAGTGACCCACCCTGCGACGAACTGGCCCCCATATTCGGGACCGGCGAATGCGAACATGGCTACTGCGAACAGCAGCGCCAGTCCTACATAGAAGCCGACCCAGAGGCCGGCTTCCTTCATGGAAGGTTCGTGGGGACGCTTGACGACCAACAGGAGGTCGATGAGCAGGATGATTCCGAGAACGACAAAGGAGCCGATCTCAAACCAGACGGGAAGCTGCATTAAAGGTGCCTTTCGCAGGGTACGGGAAAGCGGTGTAAGTCTCTCCGGCCTGCCAGGGTGCGGTGAATGCAAAAATTGGCGGCCCGCTAGATCCGGCGAGGCATCTGTGCCTTGCGTGCTGACGGATGTAGCGCTTGGGATACTCCCCTACGTGACCTAAACCTTACCTTAGGCGTGCCCGGCGGACTGCATCTGGCGTAATTCGCGCTTCAACTCCTTGACTTCGTCACGGATGCGGGCGGCGACTTCGAACTGGAGTTCTGCAGCCGCCCCGTGCATCTGTTCTGTTAGTTGCTCAATGAGGCCCACAAGGTCTTCGGCTGGAGCTGCGGCAAGACCGTCCTGGCGTACGGTGGCGGCACCCTTTGCGGACGTCTTGCGCTTGCCCCCCTTGGCGAGCCGGTTGTTATTGAGCAGTTCCTGGGTGTCTGCGTCTTCCTTAGCCAGCTGATCGGTTATGTCGGCAATCTTTTTGCGCAATGGCTGAGGATCAATGCCATGGTCCGTGTTGTACTGAACCTGGATGGCGCGGCGTCGGTTGGTCTCCTCGATGGCGTGGGCCATGGAGTCGGTGATCCTGTCCGCGTACATATGGACTTGGCCGGACACGTTACGCGCTGCGCGGCCGATGGTCTGGATCAAGGAGGTTGAGGATCGCAGGAACCCTTCTTTGTCAGCGTCGAGGATACTCACGAGGGAAACTTCAGGCAGGTCGAGGCCTTCACGGAGGAGGTTGATGCCAACCAGGACATCGAACACGCCCATCCGGAGTTCGCGGAGCAGTTCCACACGCCGCAGGGTGTCGACGTCGGAGTGCAAATACTCAACCTTCACTCCGTGGCCCACGAGGTAGTCCGTCAGGTCCTCCGCCATGCGCTTGGTGAGCGTGGTGACAAGAACGCGTTCATTCTTCTCCGTCCGGGTCCTGATTTCACCGAGGAGGTCGTCGATTTGACCCTTGGTGGGCTTGACCACGACCTCGGGATCGATAAGGCCGGTGGGGCGGATGATCTGCTGGACGTAGCCGTCGGCTTTGCCGAGCTCGTACTTACCCGGCGTTGCGGACAGATAGACGGTCTGGCCGATGCGCTCCAGGAATTCGTCCCACTTCAGGGGCCGGTTGTCCATGGCCGAGGGAAGGCGGAAGCCGAAGTCCACGAGGTTCCGCTTGCGGGACATGTCGCCCTCGTACATGGCACCGATCTGCGGAATGGTGACGTGTGATTCATCCACTACCAGAAGGAAATCATCAGGGAAGTAGTCGATCAGGCAGTGTGGCGCCGTTCCGGGTTCGCGGCCATCGATATGGACGGAATAGTTCTCGATGCCGTTGCAGAAACCCATCTGCTGCATCATTTCGAGGTCGTATGTTGTGCGCATCCGCAGCCGTTGGGCTTCGACAAGCTTGTTTTGGCCTTCGAGGACCTTCAAACGGTCAGCAAGTTCGTCCTCAATCCGCTTGATGGCGCGGGCCATCCGCTCCGGACCAGCCACGTAGTGTGAGGCCGGGAAAACATACATTTCTTCTTCGTCCCGCAGCACTTCGCCGGTGAGGGGATGGAGCGTTTGAATGTTCTCGATCTCATCGCCGAAGAACTCAATCCTGATGGCGAGTTCTTCATACATGGGAATGATCTCCACGGTGTCGCCGCGGACCCGGAAGGTACCCCGGTGGAAATCCATGTCATTCCGGGCGTACTGCATGGAGACAAACTTCCGGAGAAGGTGGTCGCGGTTCATCTCTGCGCCCTTGCGGAGCGTGACCATGCCGGCGATGTATTCCTCGGGCGTGCCCAGGCCATAAATGCAGGAAACCGTGGCCACCACGATGACGTCGCGTCGGGTCAGCAACGCATTGGTGGCGGAGTGACGGAGTCTTTCCACTTCCTCATTGATGGAGGAATCCTTCTCAATGAAAGTATCCGTCTGCGCTACGTAGGCCTCAGGTTGGTAGTAGTCATAGTAGGACACGAAGTATTCCACCGCGTTGTTGGGCAGCAGTTCCCTGAACTCATTGGCCAGCTGCGCGGCGAGTGTCTTGTTTTGGACCATCACCAGGGTGGGTCGCTGGACCTGTTCGATGAGCCACGCCGTCGTTGCACTCTTACCTGTACCTGTGGCGCCAAGGAGGACAACGTCTTTTTCGCCGTTGTTGATTCGCTCGGTCAGTTCCGCGATAGCGGTGGGCTGATCGCCGGCAGGTTTGAATTCACTGATTACTTCGAAGGGCGCGACCACACGGTTGATCTCCTGGGCAAGACTCATATAAACCAATCTACTCCTGCCCTAGGACAGCTACTGTCCGCGTTTGCCTTCAGCAGAAGAGATATACGACGGCGGCATCCACCCTGTGCGGGTGGCCCACGCATCCATGAGTGGCCAAGCGACCTCTGTGAACCACGGCTCCTTTGCGTCGGCGTAGGCAGCAGTGCCCTGGTCCCCGGCGTGCGTGGCCGCCACTTCATGTTTGTGTGCTTGATACAGTTCCGCCGCAGACTGTTCTGCCCGTAACCAGTCGCGGAACAGCAGTGCGTACCGCCATCCGGGTGAGCCGGCCACCCGGACGTGCAGGTTCACCGCACGGCCCGGATCAGCGTTGGCGTGGAACCGTTTCTGCCATAGCGCGGGATCCAGTTCCGGTGGCTTCGGGGTGTCCTGATGGGAATCGGGCACGGCGGGGAAACCGGCCGCGGCGAGGGCAGGAGCAATGCGGTCTGCTGTCTCAAGGTCAGCCACGGCGAGTTGAAGGTCGATCACGTCCTTTGCCGCCATCCCTGGCACCGAGGTAGAGCCGACGTGATCCACTGCAAGGATCTCGTGGGGAGCTGCAGCGGTGATGCGTTCAGCCAACCGCTGCGCCTGCGCAATCCACTCCGCCTTGGAAGCGTTCATGACCGGCCCGGTTTCGCGCGGGGCCCTGGTGCTCCGTTGGAGGTTCTCCGCGAAGGGCGCCAGGCGGTGCGTCCATAAAGCATCCACCGCGGCGAGCAACTGCTCCCGGGTTCCGGAGTTGTCCAGGACGACGTCGGCAGCGGCGTTGCGTTCTGCTCGCGTAGCCTGTGAGGCCATACGAGCCAACGCGTCCTCCGTGGTCATCTGCCGAAACTCCACCATGCGTTGAACGCGGACGTCATCCGGGGCATCCACCACCACTACCAAATGGAAGTTGCTGCCCTGCCCGGTTTCGACAAGAAGTGGAATGTCCTGGACCACGATGTCACCAGGTCCCGCACTGGCCACGATTGCCGCAGCAACCTCCCGGACCAGCGGATGGATGATGCTGTTGAGAACTTCGCGTTGGGAAGGGTCCTGAAACACCATGGAACCGAGCTTCGGCCGGTCAAGCCTGCCATTGGCGTCGAGGATGCCGGGACCGAAGGCCCCAACAACCCGCTCCAGGCCAGGAGTTCCGGGCTCCACCACCTCACGCGCAATAAGATCTGCGTCCACCAGGATTGCACCAAGTTCCCGCAACCTGGACGCCACCGACGATTTTCCCGAGGCGATGCCGCCAGTCAACCCAATCTTCAACACCCTCCAACACTAGACTGAAGCGGTGGAAAATGAGGATGGCAGCCGCGCTACGACGTATACGACCATCGCGGCCGGTGCGGATTTCCGCAACGAACTGGAGATCCGCAGATCCCGCTTCATCACAGTCCTCCGGCGCGCACCCGATGAGGAAACAGCACGCTCATTGGTCAGTGACCTTCGCCGTGAATTTTACGACGCCCGCCACCATTGCTCAGCTTTCGTCATAGGGCCCGATCGCATGATCCAACGCTCCAGCGATGACGGCGAACCCTCGGGTACGGCAGGTGTCCCCATGCTGGAGGCACTCGTCAAAAGGGAGACCTCACCCAAGGTGACGAACCTTAGCGACGTCAGTGTCGTCGTCGTGCGCTATTTCGGCGGGATCCTCCTGGGCGCAGGCGGCCTGGTCCGCGCGTACTCCGAGTCGGTGTCCGCCGCCTTGGACCTGGCACTGTTGGTTCAGCGGCGAAGACTGCGCCTGTGCTCCATTGACGTCCCCCACGCGGAGGCTGGTCGTTTGGAAAACGAACTTCGCGGCGCCGGGTATGTCATGGCGAAAACCGGATATGAAGCCCGGCACACGGTTCTTCGAGTGGCTTTGCCTGACGATGCAGGTGCCATCTCCGAGGCCCACGCCCGGCTGGCGTCCCTCACCGCAGGAACTCTTGAGCTGCTGCCACAGGGCACCGAATGGGTGGACGTCCCCTACTGAACTGCGTTCGCACCCCTAACGCCGTTTACACCCCCTAACGCCGTTTGCACCTATGCTCATCCCGGCAGCGCGCCCGTTGCCGCCTATTGCACCAGTGGTTAAGGGTGCGTCGGGAGGAAACAGATGCGATGTAGGGGCCGAAAGCAGAAGGACCCCTGCCCGGAGGCAGGGGTCCTTCGTTGGCTATTCAGCTCATCCCGTGAGGGAAGCGGAATTAGTTGCCGGTCAGCTTCTCACGCAGTGCAGCGAGTGCTTCGTCGGACGCCAGGGTACCGCCGCCGGTGTTGGACTCAGCAGCAGCCGGCTCCGAGGAGTAGCTGGTGGTGCCGGAATCGGACTCACCGGACGTTGCAGCAGCAGCGTCGTCAGCAGCGTGCTGGGCAACCTGCTTCTTGTGAGCTTCCCAGCGGGTCTGGGCGTCAGCGTACTGCTGCTCCCAAGCGGCGCGCTGGGTCTCGTAGCCCTCGAGCCATTCGTTCGACTCGGGGTCGAAGCCCTCGGGGTACTTGTAGTTGCCCTCTTCGTCGTACTCAGCGGCCATGCCGTACAGAGCGGGATCGAACTCGGTGCTGTCAGCGTCAACGCCCTCGTTAGCCTGCTTGAGGGAGAGGGAGATGCGGCGACGCTCGAGGTCGATGTCGATGACCTTGACGAACAGTTCGTCGCCAACGGAGACAACCTGCTCTGCAAGCTCCACGTGGCGGACAGCCAGCTCGGAGATGTGCACGAGGCCTTCGATGCCGTCTTCGACGCGAACGAACGCACCGAACGGAACCAGCTTGGTGACCTTACCCGGAACAACCTGGCCGAGGGCGTGGGTGCGGGCGAAGGTCTGCCACGGATCTTCCTGCGTAGCCTTGAGCGACAGGGAGACGCGCTCGCGGTCCAGATCCACTTCGAGGACCTCGACAGTGACTTCCTGGCCAACCTCGACAACCTCGGACGGGTGGTCGATGTGCTTCCAGGACAGCTCGGAAACGTGAACGAGGCCGTCTACGCCGCCCAGGTCCACGAATGCACCGAAGTTGACGATGGAGGAAACAACGCCCGGACGAACCTGGCCCTTTTCCAGCTTGTTGAGGAACGTGGAGCGAACCTCGGACTGGGTCTGCTCGAGCCATGCACGGCGGGACAGCACAACGTTGTTGCGGTTCTTGTCCAGCTCGATGATCTTGGCTTCGATCTGCTGACCGATGTACGGAGCGAGGTCGCGGACACGACGCATCTCCACGAGCGATGCGGGGAGGAAGCCACGCAGGCCGATGTCCAGGATGAGGCCACCCTTGACAACCTCGATGACGGTACCGGTAACGACGCCGTCTTCTTCCTTGACCTTCTCGATGTCGCCCCAGGCGCGCTCGTACTGAGCACGCTTCTTGGAGAGGATCAGACGGCCTTCTTTGTCTTCCTTGGTGAGAACCAAAGCTTCGACCTGATCGCCAACGGCGACAACGTCGCCGGGATCAACATCGTGCTTGATGGAAAGCTCGCGGGAAGGGATGACACCTTCGGTCTTGTAACCGATGTCGAGCAGAACTTCGTCGCGGTCGACCTTGACGACGGTACCTTCGACGAGGTCTCCGTCGTTGAAGTACTTGATGGTGGCGTCGACAGCTGCGAGGAAGTCCTCAGCGGTACCGATGTCGTTAATGGCGACTACGGGGGTACCGGGCTTCTCGGTGGAGGTGATGGTCATGTAGTAGGGGCTCCGTTGTGGATAGTTAGTCGGTCAGGCAAACCGCTGCCGCCCGGGTCCGGACGGCAGAACACGGCAAATTACCGGGTCATCCTGATTTGTGGATTAGTACAAAATGGATGCATGCACGTAGTACACGCCCGTTTATTCTAGTCGCATTGGCAAAGCAGGGTCAAAAGGAGCGTTACACCGTCAGGACGTCCCCGAGGCGGGCAAAGGAGACTCCGTGGTCCAGCAGCTGGGGCAAAGCCCGCGCGTAGCCGCCGGCGGTGCCTGCCGCAGGTCTGTTGAAATGCGAAATGACGATGTCCCCGGCCACCACACGCCCCACTTCACCGGCCACTGTGGCAGCAGAATATGTGGCTCCACCGTCGCCGTTGACTGTGAAGTTGACCGGCAACATACCGAGCCTTCGCGTCATTTCCACCGCAACTTCGTCGTAGAACGCAGTGCCTGGGCGGAAAAACTTCGGGGCCGTTCCGCACAGCTCCTGCAGGATTTGCTGGTTACCCATCAACTCATCGTAAGCGGCTGCCACTGAAGCGGTACCCTGAATGCCGTAGGCGGACTTGCCACTCACTGACAACGGCAGGTGGGCAGTGCCGTGATTGGCGAGTTCGAACAGGGGGTCGGCGGCCAACTCTGCCGAGAGCGCGGGGTTGGCATGGATCCATCGGCTGTTGATGAACAGCGTTGCAGGGACGTTGTGTCTCCGGAGAGTTTGCAGGAGTGCGTGGTCGCATCCTGTGCCGCCGTGACCGCCACACGCATCAAATGTCAAGACCACCTTGGCGGACGCTGTGCGGTTCACCACTCCCGTCACGTGCAGTCCCCATTCCTTGGGGTGCCTTCCGTGGAACTCCGCCATGATGTGTTGCTTCGACGGCACAGTGGATGCGGGCCCTGGCGAAGCGGGAGACGTTGGAGCGAGGGCCGCAACGGCTTGCTCGCGGGACTTGGCGGCTATGGAAGGCGGCGGTGTGGCCGGGCCCGAACGAGGGGACGTTGGGGCAGCAAGGTCTCCGCTCGAGCCGGCGGTATGCGTAGGGCCACTCGCACACGCCGTCAGGGCAGCCGAGGCAAGGCCTGCCATTCCAAGCAGCACTGATCGCCGGCCGGCCAACGGCCGCCGCGTGGAATCCCCCATGGATGTCCTTCTCTGGTTGTAACTATGTGGTTGTGGTGGTGGTCGCGCTTGCTTGACGGCCTCTAGAAGTGCGTCAGGCAGTGCGCGGATCGTTCCACAGCAAACAGTTGCTGTGCTAGGAACGCAGCTCCCGGCGTGTGCTCGCTAATGCGACCAGCGGCCGCCAAGGTAACGGGCGACACAGCCCCAAGATAAATGGAGGCGAGGTCGGCGACGTCCAGGCTGAGGTCGGGCGCCTCGCCTGACGCTTCCGTCACGACGGCGGCAGCACCGCCGTCGGACTCCAGAACCCAGGTGCCACCCGCCAAATCCAGGGAGTCCGTCACCTCCAGCACCAGCCTGCCGGCAACGGGGAAGCTGCGGGCCTGCAAGGCAGCTGGTGTATCCAGGATCCTGAGCCACAGCATGTCGCGGATCTCCGAGGCCTCAATGCACCTCGGATCTTCCAGCGCCCACGCAAGAGGGTCATCCACCGGCGCTTCAACCCACGTCACTTCGTCGATGAGGTCAATGCTGCCCAGAAACCTCCACAGGTCCAGGTAGGCCACATTGCTTGCGGCCACGAGGTCCACGATCTCCATGGTGAACGGCTTGTGGTCCCAGCCCTTGAAGCGGTAGGAAACGTAGCCATCCAATGATCCGGAAAGGTCATAGTGCAGGGCGCAACGAACGGAGGTGTCGGGCTTGCCGTCGTGGCCGATGGAACCGGAAGCGAGAAGCCGGTAGTACTCCTGCCGGTCAACGGAACCCGGCGAGAGCCGCTGGACATGTTCAAAGACCTGCGGTGCCACGTCCAGGAGCACGGACGGATCGGCGACTTCCATGGTGCCTTGCGGCAGCCCCCGGAGCCTGAACCGAGGGCCGGTATCAACCTTGATGCTTCGCTCAAAAGTGGCCACGCCAAAGCCAAAACGGCCGTAGATGGACGCTTCGGACGCCGTGAGGGCGGCCATGGCAAGGCCGTCATCCTTGGCAGCTTCCAGATCGGCGGTCATCATGCCGCGCAGGATTCCGTTCCGCCGGTGCGTGCCGCGGACCGTCACGGCGGTAACGAGGTTGGACTCAAGTTGGCGGCCAAAACCAATGTTCAAGGCCTTGCGCATGGTGGCGTACGTTGCCACGGGAACCTCTGAGCCAAGAGAATGCTCCGGCACGTTGCCGTTGACGTAGACGCCCGTCAGCTCGCGCTGATCTGTTTGATAGGCCGCCAAGGTTTTGGCGAGGTATTCATCGTCGCGCCGTTGTTGGTGGAACCCGTGGGAGACGGCCTGCACCCAGGTGGAGCAGCGGCTGTAGCCGACGTCCTCTGGATCAGCTACGGCAGGGAATCGTTGAACGGTGTACTTTCCGGACTTGTTTTCATTGGGATCGGCCACGCCATTGAGCCTAGCCAGACGTCGGAGGGCGCGCCACCATCTCGGCGGCGCGCCCTCAGGCGTTCGCTTGAATCCTTGGCTGGACTCAACAAATACGTGCCTGGCTTAGTGTCCGGCCTCGTACCAGCTGGAACCGACGCCAATCTGGACATCCAGCGGCACTGACAATTCAGCAGCCGAGCCCATCTGTTCGATGACCAGCTTCTCCACGGCTTCGCGTTCTCCCGGCGCAACTTCCAGCACCAGTTCGTCGTGGACCTGGAGCAGCATGCGGGACTTGAGTCCTTGGCTGGCGAGCTCGGCCGAGACGCCCAGCATGGCGCGCTTGATGAGGTCTGCCGCTGAGCCTTGGATGGGTGAGTTCAAGGCGATGCGCTCGGCTGCTTCGCGGGCTTGCCGGTTGGTGCTGGTCAAGTCCGGGAGGTAGCGGCGGCGGCCCTCGATGGTGGCTGTGTAACCGTCTGTCCGGGCCTGGTCCACTACGCCGCGCAGGTAGTCGCGGACTCCGCCGAAGCGGTCGAAGTAGTCCTTCATGAGAGTCCGGGCTTCATCCACGGAGATTTCCAACTGCTTGGATAATCCGAAGGACGTCAGGCCGTACGCCAGGCCGTAAGACATTGCCTTGACCTTGGAACGCATGGCACTGGTGACTTCGGCCGGCGCAACGTTGAAGATCCGCGATCCCACGAAGCGGTGGAGGTCCTCGCCATCACGGTAGGCCTGGATGAGGGCCTCGTCCCCGGAGAGGTGCGCCATGATGCGCATCTCGATCTGGGAGTAGTCGGCCGACAGCAAGCACTCATAGCCGTCGCTGACGACGAAGATGCCGCGAACGCGACGCCCTTCTTCACTGCGGACCGGGATGTTCTGCAAATTGGGGTTGTTGGAGGAGATGCGGCCTGTTGCTGCAATGTTCTGCGCATACGTGGTGTGGATACGACCATCATCGGCAACGGACTTCTTGAGGGTCTCCACCATCTGGGCGAGCTTGGAAGATTCCCTGTGTGCCATGAGCTGGACCAGGAATTCGTGGCCGGTCTTCTCCAGCAGCCCCTTCAGGGACGCGGCGTCGGTGGTGTAGCCGGACTTGATCTTCTTGGTCTTGGGCAGGCCGAGTTCCTCGAACAGGACGGTCTGCAACTGCTTGGGCGAACCGAGATTGACCTCGTGTCCGATCGCGGCAAAAGCCTGCTCCTGAGCGTTCTCGATGACCTTGGTGAGGTCGGCGAGCTGTTCGTCCATCCGGTCGGTGGATACGTAGATGCCGGTGAGTTCCATCTGGGCCAGCACGCGCGCCACGGGGAGTTCCAGCGTGGTCAAAAGGGCGTCGGCCTTGATGTCGGCAAGTTCGGTTTCGAAGTGTTTGCTGAGTGCATGCACGACGGCGGCATGCTGGACGAGCGCTGCTGCGGCAGCTTCGTCGGTGTCACCGGAAAGGTCCAATTCCAACTGTCCGGATTGGGCCGCAGCAGCGGCCAAGGAGATCTTCAGGTGCACTTGGGCCAGCTCAGCGAGGTCGTAGCTGCGGCGGTCCGGCTGGATCAGGTAGCCGGAGATGGAGGTGTCATCCACCACGCCTTCCAAGCCGAGGCCACGGTTGTGGAGGGCCTTGAGTGCAGACTTGAACTCGTGCAGCACCTTGGCTTCCTCGGGGTCCTGGAGCCACCGGGACAAAACCGACTCAGCTGCGGCGTCCAGGCCCGTTAGGTCGATGTAGGCCGCACCGTTGCTCCTGACGACAGCCAGGGCATTTGCGTCATCACCGACGCGTCCGGGTACCAGTTGGACCGCGAGTGCCGAACGCACGCCGGATCCAGCGGCAAAGAAGGCCTCGAGTCCCGGGGCGTCCTTGAGGACGGTGTATTCCGGGGTTTCAATGGTGTCCGGGGCCGCTCCGGCGGTGTCGTCACCGTAGAGATCGAACAGCCGCGTCCGGAGAGTCCGGAATTCGAGTTCCTCAAAAAGCTCCTCGATCGCCTGGCGGTCCGGACGTGGCTCGTGCAAGTCAGCCAAGGTGAGGGGTAGGTCGAGGTCGGTCAGCAGCTGGTTGAGCCTGCGGTTGCGCTTGACGTTTTCAAGGTTCTCCTTCAGGGCGCCGCCCACTTTGCCGCCGATGGAGTCTAGGTTTTCCAGGATGCCCTCAAGGCCACCGTAGAGATTGATCCATTTGGCCGCGGTCTTGGGGCCGACGCCCGGAACGCCGGGAAGGTTGTCCGCGGTTTCACCCACGAGGGCAGCGAGGTCAGAGTACAAACCGGGCTTGACGAAGTATTTTTCCTCAATGGCCGCAGCATCCATCCGGGGGATATTGCTGACACCCTGCTTGGGGTACAGGACAAAGACGTTGTCATTGATGAGCTGGAACGCATCCCTATCACCGGAAACAAGCAGCACCTCAAAGCCTGCGGCGTCGCCCTGGGCGGCCAGCGTGGCCAGGACGTCATCGGCTTCATATCCGGGCATGGCAATGGTCTTGATGCCCCAGGCTTCCATGACCTTGGCGATGAGGCCGATCTGGCCGGCGAACTCGGCGGGGGTGGCGTTGCGGCCGCCCTTGTATTCGCTGTACTCAGCCTTACGGAACGTGGTGTCGTCAGAAACGTCGAATGCCACGGCAACGTGGGTGGGCTTCTGGTCCTTGATCAGGTTGATCAGCATGGAAGTAAACCCATGGACAGCGTTGGTGTATTGCCCCCTGGCCGTAGAGAAATTCTCCGCAGGAAGGGCATAGAAAGCCCGGAATGCCATGGAGTGGCCGTCCAGGACCAGCAGCCTGGGCCGGCCCTCCCCCGTAGTGCTGGTGGTGGTTGATGCAGAGGGGGTGGGTGCTGTAGCGATGGCAGCAGCTTGGGCCGTTGGAACCTGGTCCGGTTTGGTTGTTTCACTCACAGGTGCCAGCCTAGTTGGCATGATGGACAATTTCACGCCGAACCGGTTTGTCGACGAGCTCAATGAAGCAGGTGTCCCCGAAGAGTTCCACGATTGGCTCTCAGCGCATGGCGTTGGCGCCCTCGTGGTGAAACTGGGTATCCGATTCACGGAAATGGGTGCGGAGCGCACGGTGGCCACTATGCCGGTGGAAGGAAACACGCAGGTGGCAGGTATCCTGCACGGCGGAGCCCACGTTGTCCTTGCAGAGACTTTGGGGTCGTTCGCTGCATCGCTTCACGCCGGCCGGGGACGACACGCCGTAGGCATAGAGGTGGGCGCAACCCACCACCGTTCCGTTGCCAGCGGTATCGTGACGGGCACCTGCACCGCCATCCATCTGGGTGGCACACTGGCAACGCACGAGATTGTTATCACCGATGACAAGGGCCGCCGGCTCTCAACTGCCCGGATCACCAATATGATCCGGGACAACCGTCACTGAAGCCGGTAGTGAAGTTCAGCCGCCGCCCCACCAAGGATCTTGGAAGAGACCAACTCAAGCGGCGCCGTCGGGCCGTTGAGCGGCAGCAGCCGTTTTCCCGCGCCCAGCACCACGGGAATGATGGTGACGATCATCTCGTGGAGCAATCCGGCGTTGGCGAACTGAGCCACGAGGTGGCCTCCGCCCAACAGCCAGACGTTCTTGTCGCCTGCATCCTTGAGTAAGTCCGGTGCGAACTCGCGGACGTCGCCACGGACAAAGGTGATATCCGCTCCGGCCGGTGCTGAGTACTCATGGTGGGTGAAGACCCAGCATGGGGTATCCGGGTACGGCCATTTGCCGGGTTCATGTTCCATGAGCCAGCGGTAGGTGTCGCCGCCCATGGCGATGCATCCAACGCCCGCCATGAAAGATTCGATGCTCTCATTGACTCCCTCAGCTTGGTCGAACTGGAGGAGCCAGCCAAGATCGTCCTCAGGCGAGGCGATGAAGCCATCAATGGTTGACGCTACGTAATACTGGAAAATCGCCATGGCCTCAGACTAGGGCAATCCGAGCGGGCCAGGACAGTGACCGGCTATTACAGTGACCGGACTGGACGGTGACCGGACTGGGCAGCGACCGGACTGGGCAGCGACCCTGACTCATCAGCGGGCTGCGGTATTGGCTGGCTTACCCGGGACGACTTTTTTCGGAGTCGTACGCGGCGATGAACTGGGCGTCTAGGGCTCCTTGGCCGGTTCAGCAGCAGGTGGAAGGGTGCTGCCAGGCACGGCAGGATCCACGTAGAAGAACGTCACCGTTCCGGCAACCTCCACCGTGTCTTTGATGGAGATCCGGATGGATTCCCTGCCTTCAGCGGGCGGCATCCGCAGGTATAACGCTTGGTAGTCCCCTCCCCCGGCCACAATGTCCGGAACTGTGGGGACGCCATCAAACAGGACTTCTCCTACCCGCACGTAGTAGCCGTCCAAGCGAACAATAGTGCCCCCTGAGATGGGTCCCGATGCGCGGGGCATGCCAATCACTGGCCGCAAGTCCTCGTCCACTACGGTCAACCTCAGCAATTGCCGGGGGCACGCTTCGCCGGGACCGGGTTCCGCCTTGAAAACAGATCCGGGGTTACTGCGGTACTGAGCCACCAGAAATGCCGATGTGGCCGCGACCCGGAACTCAAGGCACTGCTTTTGCGGGATTCGCGGGGTCCTGGCCACGGCCACGGACGCTTGCTGCCAGTCGTCCTGCCTTCCGGTTTGCAGGGCCCTGCACACCGCCGCGCCCGCCTGCCAGACGGCAGCATCTGCTGCGCCCTCAACGCTCTGGACCAGCGCATCGCATTGGAACTGCTGCAGCATGAGGTACCGCTGGCCAGGGGCGGGATCATCTGACCCAATGGGCCCGGTTGGCAGCCAACTCACCACGGTGGGCTCCTGCGGGGGCGCCTCTGCGGTTTCCTCGGACTTCGGCGCCCGCTCGGGTTGACTGCCGCTGCGGGGACTGCCGGTTGGTCCGACGCCGGTGGGCTGTTGCGGCGCCGATTCACTTTGCGGCGTTGCGGCCGGCGGTGGGCTGGTCTGGACGGCGTCCGGTGTTGAGGCGGCCTGCGTGGCGGTGGCTTCAGCTGAAGCTTCCTGCGGTGATGTGGCCTCTGGTGAGGCGGCCTGAGCCGTGGACGTCGCCGGGGGTGAGACGGACGTCGAGTTGGGCGTGGAGATGGAGGGGAGGCCGTCGTTTCCGGAAGGAAGGCAGGCAGAAAGTCCCAAGACGACGACGGGAACCAGCACCAGTCCAATGAGCTGGTCCCGGGTAAGGAACGTCATGACGGCCCCACATCTGCCGGTTCAGAATCACGCAGCTATGTGCATAACTGCACTGCTGATTATTCTCCCTGGAGGACCTCACAGCCAGAAAACAGCGGCTACTTTCCGAAATAGGGCACAATCAGGTAGATGCCGAAAAGTACCGCGGCTGCGCAGAACGCGAAGCATACGTAGGCCAATGAGCGCACCAAAACAGGCGACTTTTGCTGGGCGTCACCGGCGATGGCCGTTAGGCGAACGCCCAATGAGTAAAGCACCACCAAGGTAACGGCGGCCACGAGGGTTACTCCCGCCACCTGCAGCAATTCCAACCATTTCATCGCTGCACATCCTCGCTGGGGGTTGTCTTTCGGGATTTCTTCTTCTTGCGGAACCGCACGGCATGGCCGGCTTCTTCAACTTCGACGGCGTTGTGGTGGCCGACGTGCGACTTGCGGGAAACGACGAACATGAACAGTACCGCGGCAGTACCCACCACTGCGGCGATGATGACGCCAACGACGCCGATGCTCACCAGGAGAGCCGTCAGCGCGCCGACGATGGCAGAGGCCGGTAGCGTGAACAACCAGCCCAAGGCAATCTTGCCCGCAGTGCCCCAGCGGACAGATGTCCCCTTGCGGCCAAGGCCTGAGCCGATGACTGAGCCTGATGCTACCTGCGTGGTGGAAAGGGCAAAGCCCAGGTGGGATGAGGCCAGGATGGCAGAGGCGGTGCTGGTTTCCGCGGAGAAACCCTGTGCCGGCTTTACCTCGGTGAGGCCCGAGCCCATGGTGCGGATGATGCGCCAACCACCTGCGTAGGTACCGATGGCGATGGCGAAAGCACAGGCTGCGATGACCCAGAACTGCGGACCACTGCCCGGAGCCTGAGTGCCTCCTGCGATAAGCACCAGGGTGATGATGCCCATGGTCTTCTGGGCGTCGTTGGTTCCGTGTGCCAGGGCCACCAGGCTTGAGGTGAAAATCTGTCCAGTGCGGAAGCCACCACGTTTCTGAGTTAGCTTGTCGCCTGTTTCGGGATCATGCCGGGAGGTGAGGGCATAAGCGAGGCGGGTGCAGATGTACGCGACGAGCCCTGCTATGAGCGGCGCGAAGATGGCAGGCAGGATCACCTTCTGCAGTACTGTCTCAAAGTTGATGGAGTGGAAGCCGATGCCCACTACTGCTGCGCCGATGAGGCCGCCGAACAGTGCATGCGACGAACTCGATGGCAGGCCCTTGAGCCAGGTGATCATGTTCCAGAGAACAGCCCCCATGAGGCCGGCAAAAATGATGTCAGGGGTGATGTGGATTCCCTCTGACCCTTCCCGGATCAATCCACCGGAGATGGTCTTGGCCACTTCCGTAGAGAGGAATGCGCCGACGAGGTTGAGCACGGCAGCCAGGGCGACAGCCGTCTTGGGCTTGATCGCCCCCGTGGCGATAGGCGTAGCCATCGCGTTGGCAGTGTCGTGAAACCCGTTGGTGAAGTCAAAGAATAGGGCCAACGCTATTACCAGCGCGACCATGAAGGTGATATCCACCTGTTGCCCAATCTGCAGAGTCGACGACGTTCAGCAGTTTCACTTCCCCATACCTGCCATCCACAGCATAGTTCAGCAAGTGTTCAACTGACTCGGCTTGCGGTATTCACTCCGGCGGGCTTGAAACCTTAAGAATCCTACGTGCCTTCCGGTGAGCGGACAAACGTGCCGGGGCTCCGGTTCACCCCAGGTAAGCCCTGACAGCCTCGAGGTCGCGACGGGATAGACCTTTGCGCGGATCCGGTGAGATGCAAAGCACACGATCCTGCTGGTATTCGGCCCAGGATCGGGCCTCGGACTCCTGGCTGAGTTGGTCGTCAACCCATATGATCCGCTCACTTCCGGCGCCGGCCAGATCCTTTTGAAGGGCCACCAGTTTCCACCACTCATTGCCCTCATCCCAGCCCAGGCTGGAAAGCACCGGCCAGTCCTGTCCGTTCAGGCCGATGGCGGGGCATAGAAACTCCGGCGCGAGGCCCTCCCAGGTGGTCAGCCACACAAATCGAGCATCGGGGTGACGTGCAAGGACATTGAGTTCAGCGACAACCTCCTGCGCAAAAGCGACATCCAGGATTCCGGCGTCGGCGAAGGTCCATTCACTTCCCCAGTCCGTGGTTCCGAGGGGACTGAAGGGGTTCACCACGCCGTCGACGTCCAGATATATGGACACAGGTGCATGAGTGTCTTGACGGGCATCCATGGCCATTCCCCTTCCCCAACGGTTGAGATTCAGCCTACGCGAGAACTCAGCTACAACCGGAGCTGGATACTATGCTTGAATCAATACCTTGACGTGCGTCATGCAAGTGATATTCTCTGAGCATGGAAAAGCCCACAGTCCATTCCGCCCAAAGCGTCCGCGATATCGAGGACAGTGTCCGCACTGATTTCCGGCATGCAATGTCTTATGGCGGGTATCTGGACCTCGACCGCCTGCTGAGCTCCCAGCACCCCCTCAGTGAGCCAGAGCACCACGACGAGTTGCTGTTCATCATCCAGCACCAGACCAGCGAGCTCTGGTTGAAGCTGGTTTTGCATGAATTGCTGGAAGCCCGGAGGCTTTTCGACGCCGACAATTTGGGCAAGGCGCTCAAGTGCATAGCCCGGGTCAAGGCCATCCAGCGAACCATGACTGAGCAATGGTCCGTCCTTGGGACCCTCACGCCCCGCGAATACGCCCAGTTCCGCGGCTTCCTGGGCAGTTCGTCAGGGTTCCAGTCGTATCAATACCGCGGCGTGGAATTTCTGTTGGGCAACAAGAACCGCGGGATGCTGCGCGTCTTTGAAAGCGAACCCGAGGCTCATGCGTTACTCAGCACGCTCCTGGAGGAGCCCACGTTGTATGACGCTTTCCTGAACGTCCTGGCCCGCGCAGGTTACGACATCCCCGCCGACATCCTGGCCCGGGATACCAGCGAGCCGTGGACCTTCCGTCAAGACCTCGTACCCATCTTCCAGAAGATCTACGAATCGGACGACACTCCCTGGGGCCTTTACGAAGCCTGCGAGGATCTTGTGGATATTGAGGACAACTTCCAAGCCTGGCGGTTCCGCCACCTGAGGACAGTCCAGCGCACCATCGGCTTCAAGGTAGGCACAGGCGGATCGTCGGGAGTGGACTTCCTGAAGCGCGCCCTGGACCTCACGTTCTTCCCCGAGCTTTACGCCGTCCGCACCGAGATTGGCAACTAACCAGACGCCCGGCTCTGCCGCCCAACACTTCCGCAGGAGGAACCATGACAACAGCGCAACAAACCCAAAAACCGACGTCGGCCGAACTGGATGCCGCTGATCCCCTCGCCGCCCAGCGCGAGGCCTTCTACGCGCCCGACGCCGATCAGCTCGTCTCGTATTTGGACGGCAACTCACTGGGCCGCCCGCTGAAGGTCACCTCCGCGAATCTGGCATCCTTTGTCCACGACGCCTGGGGCAGCCGCCTGATCCGCGGATGGGACGAGCAGTGGATGGACGAGCCCACCGCGGTAGGCGACCTCATTGGTGAAGTGACCCTGGGTGCCGCTCCGGGACAGACCACTGTGGGTGACTCCACCTCGGTGATGCTCTATAAAATGATCCGCGCAGCCGTGGACGCCCAGCCGGGCCGCGATGAGATCATCATCGACCGCGACAACTTCCCTACCGACCGATTCATCATTGAGGGCATCGCCAAGGAGCGCGGGGCCAGCATCAAATGGATCGCTGCGAACCCTGCCAGCGGTGTTCGTGCCGAAGACCTGGACGGACTGCTGGGTGAGCGGACGGCAGTGGTGGTCCTCAGCCATGTAGCCTACCGCTCGGGGTTCCTGGCCGACGCCAAGGGGATTACGGAAAAGGTGCACCAAGCCGGAGCACTGATGCTTTGGGACCTTTGCCACTCGGTTGCTTCGGTGCCCATGGAACTTGACGCATGGGGCGTGGACCTCGCCGTCGGTTGCACGTACAAATACCTCAACGGCGGACCAGGCTCACCCGCCTTTGCCTACGTCAACGCCTCTCAGCAGGATCGTTTGCAGCAACCCATCTGGGGTTGGATGGGTGCCGATAATCCCTTCGGAATGACGGAGTCATACAAGCCCGCGCAGGGCATGCGCAGGTTTATCACCGGAACACCTCCGGTGCTGGCCATGCAGCCGATGAAGGACATGCTGGAACTGATCGCCTCGGTAGGCATGGACGCCGTGCGTGAAAAATCGGTCAAACTGACCGAGTACGCAATCGCGCTCTCCGAAGAGCACTTGGTGCCTCTTGGTGCGGAAATCGTAAGCCCCCGGAATCCTGCAGAGCGAGGCTCGCACATTACCGTGGACCACCCGCTGTTCGCCGATGTCACGGCCAAGCTCTGGGAAAAGGGCGTCATCCCGGACTTCCGCCCCCCGCACGGCCTCCGCATTGGCCTGTCGCCCCTGAGCACGAGCTACGCCGAGGTTGAGTTGGGAGTCGCAGCCATCCGCGATGCCCTCTCCGAACTGCTGTGAGCCGGTGATGAGTGCCGTCCTTGACGACATGGACTCCCGCCCCGGGAGTACAACCTCGTTGCTGCGCACAGTCGTTGGCCTGTATCTGCGGGACGCCGGAGGCTGGATGTCCACCAAGGACATTGTGACCCTCATGGAAGCGTTGGGGACTTCCGGAACAGTAACCCGGACTGCCCTGGGCCGGCTTCGCAAGAAAGATGTGGTGTTGCAGGAATCCCGCAATGGTGTGCCCGGGTTTACGCTGACCGAGGGCGCCGCAACCATGCTGGCCCGCGGCGACCGGAGGATCTACAACCCGCGGAGTATGTCGGAATCAGATCCCTGGTGCTTGATTTCCTTCTCCATACCGGAGACCGAACGCGAAAAACGGCATCAATTACGCCGCAGGCTGCACTGGATCGGTTGCGGTACGGTGGCTGCCGGACTGTGGATCTGCCCCGATTCGCTGCGTCCGGAGGTGGAGGAAATCCTCACAGATCTGGAGCTACGGACCATGTCCACCATCTTCGTGACGGAAACTCCGCTGGTGGGCGGCACCCTTCAGGACGCCGCGTCCAAATGGTGGGACCTGGATGCGGTAGCTGCACTGCACAGGGACTTCATCCACGAGCACGGATCAGGCAGCGGAAACGGCGCCGATGCCCAAGGGCAGTCCGGCCAACCTGTGGAGCCTTCACCTGAGGCCTTTGCTACGTATGTGCAGTGCATCGACAGGTGGCGGATCATCCCGTACCTCGACCCCGGACTGCCGTCGGCGTTCCTGCCTGAGGATTGGCCCGGGGCCGAAGGTACTGCCCTGTTCAGCCGGATAGTTGATGCCTACGCGGAACCGAGCGGGGAGTTTGTGCGCAGCATGCTGCGTGCTTCCTGATGCAGTTGCTCCCGAAGCCTACTTCCCGTTCCGGGACGCGACGCCCTGCCAGTACGGCTCCCCGAGGTCCTCAAGGGGTGTCTTGGCGGTCTCCCGGGAAGAGAACGCAGCTACCCCTGCGATAACCATGCACAGGACCCCGAAGCAGGCTACGGGTAGCCAGCCGTCGCTACCTTTGCCGAGGAGCAAACCTGCGATCAACGGCGCGAATCCGGCAACCACCAAGCCCAGCTGGTTGCCCAAAGCCATCCCGGAGTAGCGGACGGGGGCGGCAAAGAGTTCAGCGAAGTAAGCGGGCCAGATCCCGTTGAAACAGGAGTAGAGCAGTGTCATGTTGACGAACGCCGCGGCGAAGACCAAGAAGATGTTGCCGGTGGATAACGCCGCGAAATAGGCGAAGATGGTCACCGAGCAGCCGATGGCCGCCGTCAGGAGCAGCGGCCGCCGGCCCACCCGGTCAGAGATCCTGGCGGTCAAGGGCATCACAAACATGGACAGGCCGATTGCCACGGCATTGACGGTGAGAATGGATGCTTTATCGAATCCCGCCGCACCTGTGGCGTAGGACAGGCCGAAGACAGTGAAGATGGTTTGCATGACCGACATGATGGACATGCCAACCACCCGGACCACATCTGCCGATTGAAAACGCAGGACTTCCCGGAGCGGCATGGGCGTAACTGACTTGCGGTCCTTTGCTTCTTCGAACACCGGGGTTTCGTCCAAGTGCGTCCGCACCCAGTAGGCGATGGCCAGAACCACAATGGAGAGCCAGAACGGTACACGCCATCCCCAGCTCATGAGGGCTTCAGTGGGAAGTGCGGCCACGGGAATGAAAACAAGCGTGGCAAGCACCATCCCTGAGGCGTATCCGGTCATGACAAAGCTGGTGAAAAATCCACGCCGTCCCTCGGGAGAGTGTTCCAGGGTCAAGGTTGAAGCACCCGCAGATTCGGCGCCGGCGGAAAAACCCTGAGCAAGGCGCCCTGCCACCAGGAGGATGGGTGCCCATACCCCGATCTGGCTGTAGCTGGGTAGGAATCCGATGCCCAGGGAAGCAAGGCCCATGACGCTCAACGTGATGAGCAGGACCTTCTTCCGGCCCAGTTTGTCACCGAAGTGGCCCATCACCAGCCCGCCCACCGGACGTGCCACATAAGCCACGCCAAAGGTGGCGAATGCACCGATCAAGCCGACTGCGGGGTCATCCGAAGGGAAGAACAAAGGACCGAACACCAATGCCGCGGCTGAGCCGTAAATAAAGAAGTCGTAGTACTCAAGTGTGCTACCCAGGAAAGAGGCCAAGGCCGCTTTTCCGGGTGTCTTGCGCAGCGCAGTGGGCTGCTGGGTTGTGCTGGACATGCGATTCTCCTTCGAATGGCGCAGGTTCGGGAACGTCGGAGCTAAAGCCGAAAGTCAACGGCGATGATCTGCTCGCTGTTAGGGAACGAGTACTTCTTGAGCGGCTCATGGAGCGGATGCGTGTTGTAAACATCAACGTCTTCCAGAGCACCGAAGTCGGCCACGATCGCGTAATCGAACGATCGATCATGCTGAAGCACATCCGGCCCGTGGGTGAGGCTCAAGAGCCCCGGAATGTTGCCCTCCATCCGGTTCAAGCCTTCAATCCATGCGGCCCGGTCCGCGACGGGAAAATCCGGTGTGAATTTGAAGAGGACCGCATGGCGGATCATGCGCCGGCTCCGGAGTCAGCACCGGATCCGGCCCCCGCGAATTCTGCAGCGAGGTATTCCGCCGGCTGCCCGGCAATGGCACGGCCTGCGAGGTACCCCATGGTCATGATGGGTCCCAGCGTGGCCCCGGCCCCCGGATAGCCTGCAGCGTAGGCATTTTCCGTGGTGTTTCCCGCGGCGAACAGTCCGGGAACTGCTTGCCCGTCAACGTCCAGGACCCTTGCCGAACCATCCGTGGCAACTCCCCCGTTACTTCCAAAGGCGCCGTTGACTACCTCCATGGCGTAAAACGGTCCACTGTGTAGTGGTCCGAGGGAGGGGTTGGGCCAAGGGCAATCGTCGTCGCCCCAGTATTTGTCGTAGGCGCTTTCGCCGCGCCCAAAGTCAGGATCCTCCCCCCTCACTGCGTACTCGTTGAAGCGCGTTACCGTGGCCTGGAGGTTTTCCGCGGGGACACCGATCTTCGCTGCGAGTTCGGCGAGGGACGGAGCTTCCACCAGATAGTCCGGAGTCGGCTGGCCCGCCCGGTGGGCGAGGACGCCGTAGCGTTCCAAGTAACTGTGATCGAAGACCACGTGGGCCGGGGTATTCAGGGGCTGGTTATTGGGCGAATCCCATGACTGCAGGCACCGTGCGAGGTCGTTATAGTTTTGGGATTCGTTGGCGAAGCGGCGGCCGTGGCGATTAACCATCAGCGAACCCGGCCCTTGCCTCTCAAAACGGAGCAGGGTTCCAATAGGTTGGCCATCCCGGGTGTCTCCTGTGATGGACATGGGCGCCCACCAGGCTTCCCGGGTACCGCGGGTTTGGGCACCGATTCGTTGGGCCATCTTCAGGCCGTCGCCCGTGTTCGAAGGAGGCGAGCACATGATGTACAGCCGCGAAGCCAGCAACGAGTCCGCCAAGGCCGTGTCCCACTCGAAACCGCCGGTTGCGAGGACCACACCGTCGTTGGCGTGGAAGGCCTCCCCCGATTCGAGCTCGACGCCCACTACCCTGCTGCCATCACTGAGCAGCCGATGTCCGCGGGCGCCAACTACCAACGCGGCGCCATCACGGACCAGACTGGCCAAGAGCATCGAAACCAGCGCCTGGCCCTTTGCCACCAGGCCCTGCTCTTGGCGCTCGTACAGTTCCTGCCAGGGAAATTTGGTAAAAGCTCCCCAGTTTTCATATTCCTGCATGGTGAAGGGGGCCCGCCCATCAGAGCGGACATGGACAGCGAGATCGCCGAGTGCTTCACGGACGTTGTACAGCTCAGGTTCCACCGTTCTGCCACCCTCAACCGAGCCCGGGAGGTCCTGCCGGTAATCCGGAAAATTGTCCAGGAAGATGAACCGCACGCCGCATTCGTCTTCAGTGAAGCGGAGCATGGTGTCGCCGTAGTTCAGAGCGGCGTCCAGCAACTCTTTACGGCTCCGACCCCGTGCCACCGCGCGGACATACTCCGCGGCCGCCTCCTTGGAATCGCTCAGCCCCGCCTCGCGTGCATGGTGGTTGTCAGCCACCCACAGCATGCCGCCCGAAACAGCAGACGTGCCGCCCAGCAGTTCGGTCTTTTCAAGCACGACGACGGATTTGCCGGCCCGCGCGGCCGTCGCCGCCGCCGTCAAAGCACCTGCGCCGGATCCGACAACTACGACATCGTAGGTATCTGCTTTAGTCCCGTTAATGAATTTCATGGTGGTGTCTCTCTCCGTTGAATGTGGTCACACAAAGAACCTGCAGTACTACGGTGACGTTGATGACGCGGTGTTATGCCCGCGGTGTTTGTCAGCGATACTGCTCAAACCGCCGTGTATCCGCCGTCGATGACGAGCTCTGAACCAGTGGTGAACCGGGACTCATCGGAAGCCAGGTAAAGGACCCCGTACGCGATCTCGTCCGGTTCGCCCTGCCGGGGAAGCGGGTTTCCGCCCACCAGCTGCTTGTAGTAAGCCTCCGCGCCGATGTCCGATTGCTCTGCCGAGCGGCGGCTCATCCGGGTATTCATTGACCCGGGGTGGACCGAGTTGACCCTAATGCCGTGTGCGCCGTAAGCCGCCGCATCAGACTTGCTGAGGAGCC
Organism: Arthrobacter sp. StoSoilB22; assembly: GCF_019977315.1. Taxonomy (NCBI): domain Bacteria; kingdom Bacillati; phylum Actinomycetota; class Actinomycetes; order Micrococcales; family Micrococcaceae; genus Arthrobacter; species Arthrobacter sp. StoSoilB22. Next base: position 2,264,413 of record NZ_AP024652.1, on the reverse strand, counting down.
GCACAGCACCCTTGGTGGCGTGGTAAAGAGGCACGTTGCGCCCACCGGTCAGTCCATGGATTGAGGAAAAATTGATGATGCTGCCTGACTGTTTGAGGATCATCCCCGGAACGATGTGCTTGGTCATGAGCCACACGCCCTTGACGTTGACATCGAAGATGAGGTCGAAATCGTCCAGTGTTGCTGTGTGGCTGGCTCCGGCCGGACCGATGATTCCTGCAGCATTGACCAAGACGTCGGGACTGCCGTGATCCGCAGAGACGCGGTGGATTGCTTCGACCACGCTGGTTTCATCTGTGACATCGACGTCGTACTCGGTGATGCCGGCATGTACGCCTGCAACTGCAGTTCCTGCACGGTCCAAGCTGGCCACCGTGGCTCCGTGATCGGCAAGCAACCTGGCCGTTGCGCCGCCTAGGTCTCCCCTACCGCCCGTGACTACGACAATCTTGCCGGCCACCCGCCCGTCCTTGGGCGGATTACCTGCCTGTGTTGCTGTTTCCACCACAACTCCTCCGGCCGCTGCATTGCGGCTGCTGAAACCTCAGTTGGACGCAGGGCAGCACGGAATGAACCCACAAGGGCCTTTAAGTGTGGTGCCCGGGCGAGATGCCCTGCTTGGTTCCACAGTGCCAGCGGCCCTGTGAGTGAAGCCACAGGGTTACCGATGAACGGGAATCAGAGACTTCCATTGCTTTGGCGGAGGGCACCTTTGAGTTCTCCGCGCCATCCCAGCGCTCGGGAGATTCCGCGTGCTGCCGTCATCAGAACAGGCACGCGGGCTGCCGTGTTTTCCTCGTTCCTGGGAACCACAACACTCAGTGCAGCCACCACGGTATTTGCCCGACCAACCACCGGGACCGCGATTCCACTGGACTCAGGGACAATAATGCCGGGCATGGAAGCGAACCCGCGTTGACGGATGCCGGCGAGGTGTCGCCGTAGTTCAGCGGGATCGGTGAGCGTCACGTCAGTGAACTTCTCCAGCGTCCGGGCCAGAAACAAGTCCTGGTAGGCAGGTGGAGAATAGGCCAGCAACACCAGCCCCGAGGACGTTCCATGGACCGGCAGGCGGCCGGCAACCTTGGTGATGTCCACCATGGAATCACGGGAGCCGATGCGCTCAATGTAGAGGACCTCATCGGAATCCAGGATCCCCAACGTAGTGGAGTGCTGAACCACCGATTGGACGTCCTCCATGAACGGCAGGGCAGCTTCGCGGAGGCCGACCATGCGGGAGCTCCTGGACACCAGCTCCCACAAGCGGGTGCCGAGCCGAACCTCGGCATTGGCTTCCCGTTCCAGCAGGCCCTCATTCAAGAGCTCGTCCACCAGGCGATACGTGGTTGTCACGGGTAAGCCGGAGCGCCGGGCCAACGCAGCGACGCTCATGGTGCGATGGGCGTCGTCGAATGCTCCGACCAAGCGGACCACACGGCGGATGACGGACTCACCCGAGGACGAGTTGGCCACCTTAGTTACCTGACCTAACGCGGGAAACGAACCGGAACCTGTCGCCGCGGAATGCGCTCCGGGTCCATTCCACCGGCGCGCCGACTGCATCCCGGGCAAGGCGGTGTACCAGCAGCAAAGGTGCCCCCATCTCTATTCCCAGCAGCCTGACCTCAGCAGGGCCGGCGAGTGCTGTCTCCACTGTGTCCTCGACGTCGGCTATCCGAATCCCGTAAACGTCGGCCAGGGCAGCATACAGCGATCCCGCCTTGGCCAGCTGGGACTTGAACCGGGGCAGCTTTGCTGGAAGCCAAGCAACCTCATGCGCCAGCGGTTCCCCCTCAATCAGGCGGATACGCTCGAGCCGGGTGACGGGCTTGCCTTGGTCAATCCCCAAATGTGCTGCGACCTCCGCATCAGAGCCCAGAACGTCCAGGGCGAGCAACTTGGAGTCAGGCCGCAGACCTTGGGTGCGGGCGTCGTCGGAGAAGGAAGTCAGCTGCCGGACATGGGTCACTTTTGGAGGCGCCACGAACGTGCCGTGCCCTTGGATGCGGCCCAGCTTTCCCTCGGCCACCAGTTCGCTGATCGCCTGCCTGACCGTGGTCCGGGAAGTTGCGTACTTTTCCGCCAAGGCGCGCTCGGTGGGAATGAGTGTGCCCGGACGTTGACCCGCTATAAGCCCTAATACCTCGGTCTTCAGGAGGTAGTACTTGGGAGTTGACGGTGAGACATTGCTGGACATAGTGGAGATCCTACTTATGGACAACGCCATTGGTCTATGCCAATGTAGACCTAATTGTCAATGTAGACCCGATTGCCAATGGAGACCGCGTCGCCACCGTTGACCCCGTCGCCATTGTTGAGCTGTCGGTCTGAACCCACCAGATCCGGTGAACTGGCAACCCCGGGTTTATGTTTGTCCAGTAGTCAGCACTCGAAACGAAGGGCCGTCAGTTGAAGGATTTTCAGCGAAAGAGCAGTGAATCGGCGGGAACCCTGTGACTCCGGCTGTGCTGGGCCTTCACATCGGCGGCTCCAAGACGCACGCCGTTCGCTCCGACGCAGCGCAAGGCGACATCGACGCCAGCAGCGGCACCGGCGTCGAAATCACCGAGGCCAGCGCCAACCTGTCCTCGGTGGGCCACCAGGGGGCTGACGCGGTGCTGCGCCGCATTGCTGCAAAGGTGGGCGGCGGGATCGAGGCCGTCTGTGCCGGAGCCGCCGGAGCAGATACCCCGGCTAGCCGTGCTGTCCTGTCCGCCCTGCTCACGGAGCATTTCCCGGGCGCCAGGATCGAGGTTGTGCACGACACCCGCATAGTCCTTGCAGCAGCAGGGCTCGACGTCGGAGCTGTAGTGGTTGCGGGCACCGGCTCCGTTGCATGGGGTCGGAACCGTGACGGGCGGGAAGCCCGCAGCGGAGGCTATGGGTATCTGCTGGGTGATGAGGGTGGCGGCTACTCCGTGGTGCGCGACGCCGTCCGCGAGGCTTTGCGGGAGTACTACGCAGGTCTGGAACCAGGCACATTGGTCAGAGCCGTGATGGCGGCAACGGCGAGCGCGGACGCATTGCAGCTCATGGACTCGTTCTACGCCAAACCCGAACCTGACCATTGGGCGGGTTTGGCGCCGCTTGTTTTGGATTTGGCAGCCGAGGGTGACCCGGCGGCGTTGCGGATCCAGGCTGAGGCCGCGCATTCGCTGGCAACGCATGCCCGCCAGGTTCTGGGTGAGTTGGGATTGGATCTGCCGTTGGTCATGGCTGGTGCTCTGTTGGTGAATCAGAGTCAGCTGGCCGGGGCCGTGGCGCGCAAGGTTTCCCTGGAGGACCCGTCCTCGATCCGGATTCTGGCGCAGCCTCCGGTTCACGGTGCGGTGGAACTGGCCAGGCAACTCCTTCAGAACTGATCCAGTTACGTCATGCCGGGCGGGTGATCACTGCAGCCAAGCGGAGTAGTCTGGACTCATGCCTCTCACGAGCGGTGGTTGGTAATAATGGCGCGGGCCCGGCAGCGGTGGCTGTCAGCTCTCCTGATTCCCCTTGCCTTGGCGATTGCCGTGGTGTTCGGCTCTGTCCAAGCAGGCGCCAGCGTTTCCCTTCCGCCCAAGAGCGCTGAAGAAATCCTTGCCATGATCGCGCGCACTGAGGTGCGGGCTCTGTCCGGCACTATGGAGCAGAACGCCGAACTGGGACTTCCCGAGCTGCCCTCGTCCGGTTCGGGCAGTGTTCCTGGTGCTGCCTCCGCCGTGGAATTCCTGACTGGTTCGCACACAGCCAGGGTCTACGTGGATGGCCCCCTGAAGGCGCGGTTGCAGATTCTTGACCGCATGGCTGAACGCGACGTTGTCCTCAATGGCCGCGAGCTCTGGTTCTACAACTCGAAGGACAACAGCGCCACACATCTGACAGTGCCGGCGCCGTCCCTTGCTGAACTGAAGGACACCCTGCCCACCAGGCCCACTCCAGACAGGCCCGCGCAGGCGATTCCGACGCCCGAGGCCATGGCCGGACGTTTCCTTGCTTCCCTTGATGCCAGCACTGAGGTCACCGTTGGTGAGGCGGCATCGGTTGCTGGTCGAAGCGTTTATTCCTTGGTCCTCAACCCGCGCAGTTCCGAAACACTGGTTGACTCGGTGAGCATCGACGTCGACTCCGAAACCGGCCTGCCCCTGGGTGTCGAGGTGCGGGCCAAGGGCCAGGCCGAACCTGCCTATTCACTGGCATACACCCAACTGGACCTTTCCACGCCGGATGCCGCGTTGTTTGACTTCACCCCGCCGCAGGGAGCGACAATCACTGAGAAGGTACTTCCGGCCAGGCCCGTGCCCACCATGACCCTTCCGTCAGAGCCGCTACACGACCTTTCGTTGAAGGCACCGGCTCATCGGGAGCAGGTCATGGGTCAAGGCTGGGATTCCGTGATCGCCTTGCCCGCGGGTTCTGCTCCTGCTGAGTTCACGTCCAATCCCCAATTGTCCCAAGCGCTGCTTCCTGTTGACGGTGGCCGGGCGTTGACGACGTCACTGGTGAGCGTGTTGGTTCTCGACGACGGCCGCGTCTTTGCCGGCATGGTGCCTTTGGAACGGCTCCAGACGGCGGCTGCCGCCCAGTGAACGAACCCCGGGAAGCCGCCAATGTTGATGGAAGTGGGCATGCGAATCCCGTCCGCTCATCTGATCTTGTTATCGAAACGCACGCCTTAGTGAAGCGCTTCGGGCGCCGGTCTGCCGTCGACGGAATTGACCTTGCTGTGCCCCGTGGCTCGGTGTTCGGCTTTCTTGGGCCCAATGGTTCGGGGAAGACCACCACTATCAGGGTGCTGCTCGGCCTTGCTTCGGCGACCAGCGGGGACATCCGCGTTCTTGGCAAGGAGATGCCCCAAGGTTTGGCTTCTGTACTCCCGGGCGTTGGCGCTTTGGTGGAGGGGCCGGGCTTCTACCCTTTCCTTTCGGGTACGGGGAATCTGACGCGTCTGGATGCCGCCGACCCCCATGCGTCGTCATCGACCAGAAGTCGGCGCGTCAAGGATGCCCTTGACCGGGTTGGACTCAGCCATGCGGCGGGAAAAAAGGTCCGCGCCTACTCGCTGGGCATGAAGCAGCGCCTTGGTTTGGCCAACGCGATGCTCAGGCCGCGGGAGCTCCTGGTTCTGGACGAACCAACCAACGGCCTGGACCCCCAGGGCACCCGTGAAGTCCGCAATCTGGTTCGCTCCCTCGCTGCAGGCGGGACCACCGTGTTCGTTTCCAGCCACCTGCTCGCCGAGGTGGAGCATATGTGTACCCATGTGGGTGTGATGAGTGCTGGTCGCCTTGTGGCCCAGGGGCGGATTGAGGAGCTCCGGTCCGCCGGACAGGCCCGCGTTGTGGTGCAGACGCCCGACGTCGACGTCGCGTCCCGGGTGTTGGCACGCCTTGGCCTGGTTCCCGGCGAAGCCCCGGGAGTTGTGGGTAGCCGGGGAACCACTGCGGTGTATGCGACCGGGATCAATGGCCGTGAACCCGAGGCGGTAGTGTCAGCGTTGGTTGCCGACGGCGTCCGCATCCGTGGCTTTGCAGTGGAGAACGCGAGTTTGGAAGAGCGGTTCGTGTCCCTGACCGGAGAGGGGTTCGACGTTGTCGGCTGAAACCACTGGCCTGTCCCGCGGTGGTGGCGTACGTCCGGGAATGGGATGGGCGCTCCTGGGCTCGGAGTTGTCCGTGCTCTTCCGTCGGCTCCGCACATGGGCCATGTTGATCGCCCTCGCTGCCGTGCCCATCTTGATCGCCGTGGCCGTCAAGTTATCGTCGCAGCCCACCGCTCCTGGCCGCGGGCCGCTCTTCCTGGACCGCATCACCCAGAACGGCCTCTTCGTCGCCGTCACGGCGTTGGTAGTGTGTGTCCCTCTGTTCCTGCCGCTCACGGTTGGGGTGGTAGCCGGGGATACCATCGCCGGGGAGGCGAACCTTGGAACCCTGCGGTACCTGCTGATCGCTCCCGCAGGGCGGATACGACTCTTGCTGGTGAAGTATGCCGGGGCCGTCGCTTTCTGTTGCGCCGCTACCGCCACCGTAGCTGCAGCCGGCGCCCTGGCCGGCGTCGTGCTTTTTCCTGTGGGTCCGGTGACTTTGCTGTCCGGGGATACCATCAGCGTTGGCGAGTCGGCGTTGAGATCTTTGCTGATCGCCGCCTACATCACGGTTTCCCTGCTGGGACTCTCAGCTATAGGCCTATTGATCTCAACCTTCACGGACGTGCCGGTGGGCGCCATGGCTGCCACCATTGTGCTCTCCGTGGTGTCCCAGGTGCTGGATAACCTGCCACAGCTCGAGTGGCTGCATCCGTGGCTGTTCAGCCACCACTGGCTTGGCTTTGCAGATCTTCTGCGCCAGCCGATCTCCTGGACATCGTTCGGTGAGAACGCCCTCCTCCAAACCGGGTACATCGCGGTGTGCGGCGCGCTGGCTTACGCAAAATTCTCCAACAAGGACGTCTTGTCATAGCTTTGTCGTAGGCTCTTCCCATGGCCAGATTCTTTGATGTGCACCCGGAAGATCCCCAACCACGCGCCATCGGCCAAGTGGTGAACATGCTCCAAGGTGGCGGCCTGATCGCCTACCCTACCGACTCCTGTTATGCGCTTGGCGCACAGATCGGCAACAGGGAAGCCCTGGACCGCATCAGATCCATCAGGCATCTGGATGATAAACACCACTTCACCCTGGTGTGCAAGGACTTTGCACAGATGGGGCAGTTCGTGATGTTGGACAACGACATCTTCAGGAGCATCAAGGCTGTCACCCCCGGCAGCTATACGTTTATCCTCCCCGCCACCCGCGAAGTTCCCAAACGCCTCCTGCACCCCAAGAAGAAGACCGTGGGTGTGCGCATCCCTGATCACCGGGTGGTCCAGGCACTCTTGGCCGAGCTGGGCGAACCACTGCTCTCCAGCACCCTTCTGCTGCCGGACGAGGAAGAACCATTGACCCAGGGCTGGGAGATTAAGGAACGCCTCGACAATCAGGTGGATGGCGTCATTGATGCCGGCGACACCGGCTCGGAACCCACCACCGTGATCGACTTCTCCAGCGGCGTGGCCGAGGTTATCCGCTACGGGACGGGCGATCCCTCGCGCTTCGAATAAAGGTCACTGGACTCCTGTTCGCCGTTCACCGGAGTTGGCCACTCACCGGAACTGGAAGCGGCATCCCGCATTCAGGGCCACCTGGGCGACGCCGGTCATTTCCAGTGCCAAGGCTGAGGGCTGTGTGGACAACTCCTGGGGTGGGTAGGCCATGAAAATGAACAGTTGGCGGTTGCCGTCCGCGCTGCTCATGGCAATGCTTCCATACCCCGGAACGTCGCCGGCGTGGCCGTAGTAGGAGCCGTTGGTGCAACGGTCATCCCAGTGATCCAGGCCAAGGCCATAGTCGTCAAACACCGTCCCCTTCATGGCGATAAGGCCTACCGGGGATAGTAAATGGCCCCTCAGCAGGGCAGCGTAGAACGTGGACATGTCCTCAACGGTGGACACCAGGCCGCCGTTGGCGATCCCGTCTGGGATTCCGGTGCCGGTAACGTCCACGGTTTCTCCCTCCAACTGGACGTATCCATGGATGAGGTCACCGGGGATTGCTGCATCAGCATCCAGCAGCTCCGTGGAAAGAAGGTTCAAGGGCGCCAGGACGTCCGTGCGGAGCACGCCACTCAGCGGCGCGCCTCTGAGCCGCTCCACCACCTGACCGAGCACAGCGTATGCATCCGGCCCTGTCGCAGCCGGCACGTCGCCGGCGTCTCCGAGGAGCTGCCGGATTGTCACCGGACCATCCACAGCGAGGGATCCGGGAAGATACGTCGAAACGGGGACCTCTAATCCGAGCCGGCCCTCCTCCACAAGCTTCATGACTGACAAAGCCACCAGGGTCCGGAACTGCTCGCCCACAGGGAAACGGTGACCCGGCTGGACAGCAGCCCGCCCCTCCCGGCTGAGGACTCCTTGTGCGTGAGTCCACTCTTGCTGGCCGACCCGTGCCTTGATGAGGACAGCTGACGCACCTTCATCCAGCTTCTCCCGCGAGAACAGTTCAAGGGCGGCGCGAAGCTCTTGGAACGCCGGGGTGACTGCGACGCTGTTCGTGGGCGCCGGCGCAGGCTCGAGGGTAGGAACGGAAGGAGAGCCTGACACTGCCGGTTGCGTTGTTGGATTCGGCGTTGTTGGCGTCGGCGTTGACGGGAGTGCTGCAGCGGTGGAGGGCGGGAGCGGACGTGGCTCAGAGCCTTCGGTGCACCCGCCAAGAAACATACAGCCCACAAACAAGCTCAAGAGCAAGCCGCTCGGAAATGGACGGCTCAGGGACGAGCTGCTGAGGGACAAGCTACTGAGGGACAAGCTGCACGCTCGGGCAGTGGCAGGGATACTTATGCCTGGTCGTCTCGGCACACGCTCTCCCGGTGCAATTTTTCCGGCCTACCCTTCCGGCTTGCGTGCCCGGCTGGGCTGTACGCGCATGGGCTCGCCAGGCATCTTGGGGAATTCCGGCGGGAAGGGCATTTCCCCCTGACCGTTTTTGACGTCGCGCTCCCACCACTTCAGTAGAACATCGATGTCACCGGGGTGATCGTGCATGGACGCCCAGGGGTCGCCCACCTTCGCCAGGCGGTCCGGGACCGTCTTAATGGTGTACTTCGAGGGATCGGCATTCTCCAGTTCGTCCCAGGTCAACGGGCAGGACACCTGGGCCGTGGGGACGGCACGTGGGCTGTACGCCCCGGCAATAGTGCGATCCCTGTTTGCCTGGTTGAAGTCCACGAAAATCCTCGTACCGCGCTCCTCTTTCCACCAGGCAGTGGTGACCTTCTCCGGCATGCGGCGCTCCAACTCACGTCCAGCAGCGATCACGGCATGGCGGACATCCAGGAATTCATGCTTCGGATGGATGGGCGCGTACACGTGCAGACCACGGTTTCCGGAGGTCTTGATGAAGGCCGTCAGTCCGGCTTCTTCCAGAACGGTGCGTAGTTCCAGAGCCGCCGGGATGGCGTCGTCGAAGTCCGTGCCGGGTTGGGGATCCAGATCGATCCTGAGCTGATCCGGATTGTCAGGATCGTTGGCCCGGGACGCCCAGGGGTGGAACACCACAGTATTCATTTGCGCGGCCCACACTGCAGCCGCCGGCTCGTCGATCACCAACTGGGGATGCGAACGCGCGCTGGGGTACGTCACCGTCACGGAACGGACATACTCCGGGGCACCCTTGGGGGGATTCTTGGAAAAGAACATATCGCCCTCGATGTTGCCCGAGTAACGCTGGAGGCTGATGGGCCGGTTCCCGTTAGCCAAGACGAAAGCCTCGCCGACGTCGATGAGGTATGTGGCAAGGTCCAGTTTGGTCAGACCGGCCTCAGGCCACATCACCCTGCTTGGACTGGAGATCCTGACCTCGCGCGGGCCCTCGGGACCAGGGACAGTAACGGTGGTTGCTTCGCTCGCCATGGCCACAAGCTACCCCGTTTGTGCCCTGCGCGTCAGCACCTGAGTGCGTTTTGTCGGGATGGGACATGATGGTTGCATGCCAAATACTGAAACATCCTTGAGCGTCGCTGTGGGAGAAACCGAAGTCTCTGCCCTTCACATCCGGCCCACGCAGGCGTTCGCCACCCTGGTAGTGGCGCACGGCGCGGGAGCAGGAATGGAACATCCGTTCCTGCAGGGTTTCGCTGAGGCGATGGGCGAGGAAGGGGTGGCGACGTTGCGCTTCAACTTTCCCTACCGTGAGGCCGGCCGGCGTTTTCCGGATCGCCCTCCTCTAGCCATCGCTACATGGCGGGCTGTGATGGACAAAGCGGCTGAGCTCGGCCAAGGACAGCCCCTCTGGGCGGCCGGTAAATCGTTCGGTGGACGCATGGCATCCATGGCTGTGGCTGACGGGATGCCCGCAGGGGGTCTGGTGTACCTCGGCTACCCTCTCCACGCCCCCGGAAAGCCTGAAAAGCTTAGGGACGAACACCTCTACGGCGTCACGGTGCCGATGCTTTTCCTCCAAGGCACCCGCGATACGTTCGCGACGCCGGAACTACTGGAGCAGGTAGTAGAAAAGATCGGCCCGACGGCGACACTTCAGTGGGTGGAAGGCGGCGACCATTCGTTTGCGGTCAAGGGTATGAAGCGTGGCGCGGCCGAGGTGGGGGCGTCCTTGGCGCCGGCAGTTGCTGCCTTCCTGCGGACAAACGCTTAAACCTGCTTCGGAAGGGGCTCGTGGCGAAGGAAGGACCGGCGGAAACGCCCCGTTCCTGCTGTGAGGGCGCGGAGTTCAATGGCGTATCGCAGGAGCTCCTGGTCCGGGACCTCGGCGCTGATTTCGGTTCCCTCTCCGTCTGCGGCGGTGGTGCCGGTGACCCTGCCCCGGCGTCCGGACAGATCACTCATCACCGCACCCACGTAGTCATCCGGAACGCTGATGACAACGGAGGAAACGGGTTCCAGCAACTGGATTTTGGCAGCTGCCGCAGCTTCCCGTAGCGCCAGCGCACCGGCAGCCTGGAAAGCTGCGTCGGACGAGTCAACGCTGTGCGTTTTTCCGCCCACCAGCGTCACCTTGATGTCCACCACGGGGAATCCCGCTGACACACCCTTAAGCATTTGCGAGCGGACGCCCTTTTCCACTGACGCGACAAACGTAGCGGGGATTGCACCGCCAACGATTTTGTCAGCGAATTCAAAGCCCCCGCCGCGGGCCAGGGGCTCCACCTCGATGTCGCAAATGGCGAACTGCCCGTGGCCACCTGATTGCTTTACATGCCGCCCGTGTCCGGCGGCCTTGCTGGCAAAGGTTTCCCTGAGTGGAGTGATCACGTCCACGGTCTGGAGTTTAACGCCTTGACCACGCAGCCTGTCCAGGACCACCTCTGCGTGGGCCTCCCCCATGCACCACAGGATCAGCTGGTGCGTGTCCTGGTTGCGTTCCAATCGCAGCGTCGGATCGGCGGCCGCCACCTTCCCGATGCTTTTGGCAAGCGCGTCCTCATCACTGCGTGAGGCCCCTTCAATAGCTACAGGCATCAAAGGCTCGGGCATGTTCCAGGTCTCGATTAGCAGCGGTGCCTCACGGCTGGAGACAGTGTCCCCTGTTTCGGCGCTGGCCAGCTTGCTGATGGCGCAGATGTCGCCGGCAATGCACTGTGGAACCGCTTTGAGGCTCGAACCCACAGGCGAGTAGAGATGCGTGATGCGTTCGTCGGCGTCGTGGTCCTCATGGCCCCTGTCTGCCAGGCCCCGTCCGCCGATGTGGATTGACGAATCCTCCCTCAGAGTCCCCGAAAAGACCCTGACCAAACACACCCGGCCGAGGAACGGATCTACAGTGGTCCTTACTACTTCAGCGGCGAGGCGCCCGGCGGGGTTGCATTCCAGAGGCTTCAACGAAGAACCGTCGAGTTTCATCACCGCGGGGGTGATGCGCTCCAAGGGCGATGGCAAAGCATCGGTCAACAGGGCCATGAGTTCCGGGAGGCCAAGACCGGTTTCGGCCGACGTCGGCATGACGGGAAAGAAACTGCCCCGCGCGACAGCCGTTTCAAGGTCGGCGATCAGGTCCACGAGCGGCAGTTCTTCGCCGCCAAGGTACCGGTCCATGAGGGTTTCGTCTTCGCTCTCAGCGATGATTCCTTCGATCAAAGGTCCCCTGGCTGCTTCCACGTTCGCGGTGGGCATCAGATCCTGGCCCCCAGTGCCGTGAAGAGTGCCGTGGAGGACTCCGATGAGTCCGGAGTGGCCCGCAGTCGGGAGATACAGCGGGAGGACCGACTCACCGAACGCTTCCTGGCAACGCACGACGGCGGCACCGAAGTCGGCGCGCGGATGGTCCAGTTTGCTGACTACCACCGCACGCGGCATCCGGATCTTCTCGCACTCGCCCCACAACGCCACAGTGGCACCGTCAATGCCATCAACAGCCGAAACAACAAAAAGGGCCGCGTCGGCGGCCCTCAAACCTGCGCGAAGTTCGCCGGTGAAGTCGGTGTAGCCGGGTGTGTCGACCAGATTGACCTTGATGTCGTCGACCATAATCGGGGCTACGGATAACGTGACTGACCGTTGCTGATGAATCGCTGAGGGGTCGGAGTCACTGACGGTGGTTCCTTCGCTGATGGAGCCCATCCTGGTGATGGCTCCAGTTGCCGCCAGCAACGCCTCCACCAGTGTCGTCTTGCCCGCACCCGAATGCCCCACAAGGGCCACGTTCCGGACTTTCGCTGGATCACTCGCCGCCAAGACAGTGCCGTTGTCGCCTCGCCTGGTATCCGGGGTGCCGGCTCCGGGACCCTTGGTTGTTTCGCGCGTGCCCTTCGCGGACATGGGCACCTCCTGGTGTTGAATCCCGGCACGGAGTCCGAACACCTCCAGTTCGAACCTTATAGAGGATTGGACACCCTAAGCGCCCACAGGGCAAGGCCTGCCAGCAACCAAAGCCGAACAACCGCCGTCGGGCTTCCCACTACGGTCAACCACCGGCTAAACGGTGAGCATACCCCACAGCATCCAGGCGGACGCGAGGGAGCATCCGGTGATCACCACCGTGAACCCGGTCAACCAGACGAACGCCGGGACTCCAGTGTTGCGGCCCAGGATGAAGGCGTCCGATTTCGCCAGCCGGTCGCGGCGGCGGGTGTGCACACCGGCAAGTTTGAACAGGTCCCTGACGCCGCCTACGGAAAGGGCAATGCCGAGAGCCAGCACAACGTAGTTGACGGTTGTGGGTGTGGCGAACAGGATCAGGAGTTGGGCAATCGCGGCGCTCAACACCGCTACGAGGATCCCGGTGAGGTTCCTCAGGAAGATCAGCGAGACCAGCAGGATCAAGGCCCCGATGGACATGGCGGCGCCGGAGCGGCCGGCGGCGAAGGCGGCAATCAGGCACAAACCAACCACGGCGGGTGCAGGGTAGCCCCAGAATCCAGACCACGCTGCCCCGAAAGCGCTCCGGCCGCTGCTGACAAGGCGGCCCGAATGGTCCAGTCCGATCCGGAGCCCATGGACAAAGCGGCCCGTCATGAGCGCGGCGTAGGCATGGCCCAGCTCGTGGACAAAGGTGACGTAAAGGCCGAACCAACGCCAGGTGACACGCGGGATGCTCAGAACGACGGCGCACGCGAGTATGACCAGCAGGGCTGGCAAGGGCACCGCTGTGGTGTGGGTGTCGGTGAAGCCGCGGACCACGGCGTCCCACCAGGTTTGAAGGAGGTTCACTCACAGCACCGTCGACTGAAGACGGGAATGCAGTCCGGCGATGAGGATCTCCAGGCCGAACTCGAAGGCGGCCTCGCCTCGCTCGTCCGCAGGTCCGGCTTGGGCCAAGGCATTGGTGAGGGCGGGGTACCCCTGTGCGGGTGGTGCCCAGACGACGTCCGGTGCCGCCAAGTCCAAAGCGAAGCCCAGGGCGAAGCTGTCAATGGTGGAAATTGCGGACATCACGTCCCGGCCCCGGAACCCTGCGGCTTCGAGGGCCACAGCCAGGTTCTCGTAGAGGGCCATGACCTGGGCATCTTGCACCGTCTGGAGTACCAGCAGCGGCGCGAGTTTTGGATGGCGGGCGAAGGCATCACGATAGCTCCGGACGATGGCGCGAAGCGAAGCCTCCCAATCCTGCTCATCCTCCAGGACGTACGGGCTTTCCGCGATGATCCGGCCCCGCATGAGCTCAAGGATCTCCTCCCGGCCGCTGACGTGGTTGTAGATGGAGGACTGGCTGACCCCGATCCGTTTGGCCAGTTTCGGCAGGCTGAAGTCCCCTGCCTCATCCACCAGCTCCAAGGCAGCGGTGACGAGGGCGTCGATGGATATCAGCGGGACCAGCGGGCGTGCCATACGTGTGTCTCCATTCAAGGTTGTTGTTACGACTCTAGCCAGAACTTTGCGTCGAAGTATTGTGCCGCCGGTCACAAGGACCTACCATAAACGAAAGCCTTTCGCTTTATGTCTGGCTCACCTTTGAATCTTCCCTCCCCAAACACCCAGAGGATCCCCATGTCCGACCTCGAAACCCGACCTCCGGCAGCAGATGCCGGCAACGGGCTCAAAAGAAATGCCATAGGCACCGGCGGTATTGCCTTCCTGGTGATCTCCGCAGCGGCTCCCCTGACAGTGATGGCCGGCGTTGCCCCACTCGCCATTGGCGTCGGGGGCATAGGCGCCCCCATGGGCTACATCATTGCCGGAGCAGTCCTGCTGGTTTTCGCGATCTCCTTCATGGCCATGACCAAGCACGTCAAAGCAGCCGGTGGTTTCTACACCTACATCACCTTGGCCATGGGCAAGACGGTAGGGCTGGCCTCAGCCATCCTGGCGATCGTTTCCTACAACTGCCTACAAATCGGCGTGTACGGGTTGTTCGCCGTCCAAACCCAAGGCATGCTTCGCGCCCTCTTCGGCCTGGATGTTCCCTGGCCCGTAGTTGCACTGGGGGCCATCGCGGCGGTCTGGTTCCTCGGCTACCGCGGGATCGACGTCGGCGCCAAGGTACTCGGCGTCCTGCTCATCGCCGAAACCGCGATCCTGGCCATCATGGGCTTCGGAATCCTGGCATGCGGCGGCGCCCAAGGCATCAGCTTCTCCTCCTTCTCCCCTGAAAACGCCTTCACTCCAGGTGTTCTTGCCATCCTGGCCATCTGCTTTGCTGCCTTCATGGGCTTCGAGTCCACCGTGCTGTACCGGCGCGAGGCCCGGAATCCGGACAAGTCCGTACCCAGGGCAACCTACATCGCGGTGGGTTTTATGTCCGTGTTCTACGCCTTCATTGTGTGGACCGTTATCCAGGCCTACGGCGATGGAAACGTGGTTGTTGCTGCCGGCGAGCTAGCCGACGGCATGTTCTTTGCCACCATCAACCAGTACGTGGGCCCTTGGGCCGAAGTAGTCATGTATGTGCTGATTGTGACCAGCGTTTATGCCTCCCAGCTTGCGTTCCACAACGCCATCAACCGCTACGTGTACATGCTCGCCAATGACGGCGTGCTCCCCGCGTTCCTCGGCAGGACCCACCCCAAGTACAAGTCCCCGCACCGTGCCGGTCAGATGCAGACCATCCTGGCCGCCGTCGTCATTATCGTCTGCGCCATCGCCGGTGCCGACCCGTACAAGCAACTGCTGATCTGGGTCAACACGCCGGGTATCTTCGGGATTGTGGCTCTGCAGGGACTGGTGTCCGTCGCAGCGTTCATCTACCTGCGACGAAACCGAGCTGCAGCCACCAACCGCTTTCTTATTCCCCTGAGCGTGGCCTCAGCTGTCCTACTGTTCGGTGTGGTGGCGTTGATAGCCATCAACATCGAGCTCCTCACCTTCGCCGACGCCCTGACCAACACCATCCTGCTGATGGTCTCCCCCGCTGTTTTCCTTGCAGGCCTGCTGATTGCCCGCAGACTGCGCACCACCCGCCCCCACGTCTTCGCCCGGATCGGAAGCTTCGAAACCCATGACTCCTGACCTCATCATCCTTGCCGACACCATTCACACCATGGACGAGCTACACCCTGGCCAGCCAGTCCAGGCCGTTGCCATCAGCGACGGGTTGATTGCCGCCGTCGGTAGTCGCCAGGATGCCGGCCAGTGGCAGCAAACGGACACCCAAGTGGTGGACCTTGGCAACGCGACACTCACGCCGGGATTGGTGGATTGCCATATTCACCCGGTGTTCGGCTTGGACCTGACGGTAGGCGCTGACCTCAACGGTGCCGCGGCCCTAAAAGACGTCCTCACCGTATTGCGGGCAGAAGCAGGACACGACGGCGGCTGGTTGCGTGGATGGGGACTGAACCCGAACGCTTTCGGCTCAGTACAGCTGCACCGAAGTGTGCTGGACAGGGTTTCAGGCGAGCAGCCCGCGTTCATCCGCTTGTTCGACGGACATTCAGCGCTCGCAAACAGCCGAGCCCTGGAACTGGCCGGAATCCATGGCAGCTATGACTTCGACCAGGCCTCTGAGGTGGTCTGCGACGCAGACGGTGTGCCCACCGGATTATTGCTCGAAGCCGCTGCGATGGAGTTGGTCCAGCGCCATATCCCGCAAGAGTCCTTCGCCCAGCGCAAAGCGCGGCTAGGCGAGCTCTTGAGAGACTTCGCCCGTTCGGGGCTGACCGGCGGTCACATCATGGACCACAGCGCTGAATCTGCCGAGCTCTTCCACGCGTTGGAGGCCGATGGTGATCTCCCACTGAGGCTCCGGGCCGCGCCGTGGTGCATGCCGGGCAGCGGCGAGGGCAGCTGGAAGGAGTTGGCCCGCAGTATCGGTACAGGCGGACGCCGCTGGTCCATTGAAGCCATAAAGCTGTTCGTCGATGGGACCGTGGACAACGGGACGGCCTGGCTCTATGAACCTGATGTTCAAGGACAGTCCACTGCGCCGTTCTGGCCGCGTCCCGAAGAATACTCCGCGGCCGTCCGCTATTTTGCTTCCCGCGGTATTCCGACTGCCACGCACGCAATCGGAGATGCCGGGGTTGATCACGTGTTGGAGGCGATCGAATCCCTGCGCCATGTGGTCCCTGGTGATGTTCTGCGCAGAACTGTTCACAGGATTGAGCACATAGAAACTGTGCCGGATGAGCTGGTGGAGCGTTTCCGTGGTGCAGGAGTAGTGGCGAGCATGCAGCCGACCCATTGCACCCATTACTCCATGGCCGATCACAGCGACAACTGGTCAACCCGCCTTGGCACTGAGCGGGCGGGCAGGGCCTGGCGCTGCAGGGATCTTCGCGATGTGGGTGTGACGCTGGGCATCGGCTCTGACTGGCCGATCGCACCCTTCGAGCCGCTTCCGATCATCGCGGACGCCCAACTGCGCCGGCGATCGGGACATCCGGACCAGCAACCCATCGCACCATCCCAAGCCCTCACCGCGCTTCAGGCGTTGGAGGGATACACCTCCCACGCGGCCAAAGCTGCCGGGCACTGGGATGTATCGGGCTCGATCACGGTAGGCAAGCGGGCAGACTTCACGGCGTTCGAACTCGATCCGCTGACCACGGCTCCGGATGAATTTGCGGCAAGCAGCGTTCTGGGAACGTTCGTGGACGGCGAGATTCAGTTCATGCTGGAGCGGCTCGCTTAGCGTTTCCTGGAGCGTGCTCCGGAGGCCCCCGACGGAGGCTCCCGGAGCACGCGTTGGGCTACATCCTGTTCTTCGTCTTAGCCGTAGCCGGCGCAGTCCACGGGTCTTCGGGCCAGGGATGCCTGGGGTAGCGCCCACGCATCTCGGCCCGAACCTGGGAGTAAGGACCGGACCAGAACGACGCGAGATCGTCCGTGACGGCCAACGGCCTTCCTGCCGGGGATAGCAGGTGAAACAAGACCGGAACCCTGCCATCCACGAGGCGCGGCGTGCTGTCCCAACCGAAACATTCCTGAAGCTTGACCGCCACCACCGGACGGCCGCCGTCGTGATCCGCACCATCGTGATTCGCTCCGCCGCGATGCGTACTGTCCGGAACTTCGGGATAGTCGATCCGGATGCGCGAACCACTTGGCACCATCAGACGCTCCGGCACGAGGTCGTCGAGCCGAGCGGCCTCCGGCCATGGGAGCAGGCGCCTGAGGGGGTCAACAAGGTTTATGGCGCTGACGGGTGTCCCGGTTGCCATCGATTCCATCTCCGGGCCCAGCCACTCATCAAGTGTGGATAGCAGGGCAGCCTCACGGACGTCAGGCCACGGACTCCCGATTTCACGGTGCACCATGGCAAGGCGCCGGCGTAGGGAATCAGCTGCCGTTGACCAGCCGATCATGGACAATCCCGACTTTTCCAACGCTCTGGACACTGCGTGCCGCCCCGATTCCGCGCTGGGGCGAACGGGGGTGGAGGACAACACGATGGCACCCAGACTGCGTTCCAGCCTGGCCATCACCCGACCTTGATCGAACTTTGCCTGCACTTTCTCCGTAAGAAGGCCCGGCGCAGCTTCTACGGCCAGTTCGGCTGACAATGGCGCGGCAGAACGGACCACGGCGCCGGTTCCGGCGGCATCGCGCCCCTGGGCGCGTGACACCTCGGCCACAGCAAGCCAATCATGCCCGGACAGTGAACTCCCCGAGGGAAGCCCGGCCCGCGTCCCGGACGACAGCAAGTACGTGGTGGACCCATCACCGGGTACGCGCCTGGCTATGCGGTCCGGGAAAGCCAGCGCCACCACAAAGCCGGGTGCTTCCCTTGCCGTGACATCGGCGGCCGGTTGGGGAGACCCGACCCCGGCAGCCCCGTCCCCTGACCGCATTTCCTTCTCTGCCAACGACTGCATCCGCCTGACGTCCTCGGCGAAACGACGGGAGCCGGGGTCTGACCCAGAACGCAGCGCAGTAAGCAGCTTTGTTAGGTCGGCAGCGGGCGCTCTGTGGTCACCTGCCACGAGTGCCACCGTCTCAGCGGCCGCGCGTCGCCCCACCACCGCGGCCCCGTCCAACAAGGCGCGGGCAAGCCGGGGGTCCGCAGGGATGCGGGCCAAAGTCTTACCCATGGCGGTGACCGTTCCGTCCTGTCCTACGGCGCCTAGTTCACGCAGAACCTCCACGGCATCTGTCATGGCGGCGGCCGGCGCCGCGTCCGGAAGCTTCAACCCCAAACCGCCCGGCGCACCCCAGCACGCAAGAATCAGCGCCGCACCGGTGAGGTCTGCAACAGAGATTTCGGGGGTCTGATGTGCCGGAGCTGCGCCATAGGCCTGCTGGTCGTAGCAGCGCACCACCGTTCCTGGGCCCTGTCGCGCTGCACGGCCGGCCCGCTGATCGGCCGAGGCACGGGAACAGGAAACGGTCACGAGTCCGGACATGCCGCGGCCGGCATCCCGGCGCGGTTCCCGTGAAAGCCCCGAGTCAATGACCAAACGCACGCCGGGCACCGTGAGGGAGGATTCCGCCAAGGATGTAGACACGATGATCCGCGGTGATCCGCCGGGTCCTCGGCCAGATACCGCCCGGTCCTGGGCTTCCGGACCGATCTGGCCATGCAACTCGAGAACTTCCACGTTGTGGGGCAGCTGCCTGCGAAGACGGGTGGCGACGTCGGAAACTTCCCGGGCTCCCGGAAGGAAAACCAGGGCGTCCGCCGCGGGATTCCGGCTCAGGGCAGCCGAGTAGGCAGCCGCTGCTGTGTTGGCCACATGATCGAGGAAACTCCGGGACACTCCCCTGGTATCCAAACGATGCTCCCGGGCCGGAACCCACTGGACTTCCATCGGGTACAGCGCTGAAGGGCAGTCGACCACCGGAGCCGGCACACCGCCGTCGGGGTCCCCGCCCGCTCCCAATAGTGCTGCAAAGCGCGGTGCGTCGAGAGTTGCCGACATCGCCACCAGGGTCAGGTCACCGCGCAGCTCCCGGACCTCCGCGAGCATACCTACCAGGAGGTCCGTTTCCAGGCCGCGTTCGTGGACTTCGTCCAGGACCACGGCGTGCACGTCCTCAAGTCCGGGGTCAGCCAGAAGCCGCCGCAGGAGAATGCCCGGCGTGACGAATTCCACCACGGTGTCTTTGCTGACCTTGCTTTCACCCCGGACTGTATAGCCCACTCTGTCACCGAGGCGGCTTCCGTCCAACGAGGCCAGGCGGCGTGCGGCTGAGCGGGCTGCCACACGGCGCGGTTGGGTCACGACAACGCGTGGCTGGCCAGGGTTCTGTCCGGACACGAGATTGGCGAGCAACGGCGGGACCAGGGTGGTTTTACCTGTGCCCGGAGGTGCCTGAACCACGGCGATGCCTCCAACCATTACCGCTCCCCCAAACGCCGCCTTTCGCCCACGGAGAGCGCCGGCGTCGGCCTGGATTGTCAGGGCCGTCGTGAGGTCAGCGAGGGACTTAGCAAAAGCCAGCCCCGTGCCGATGGTGTCCAGTCTGAAAGTCACCAGACCATTGTCCCTGCTGCGGGAACCGGAAAGGCCATGCCCGTCAAGGGGCATGGCCTTTCTCATGGTGCGGCGCCTCTATGGTGCGGCACCTTTATGGTGCAGCGACTCTAGCCGATAGTGGAGGCGTCAATGACAAAGCGGTAGCGGACGTCCGAGGCAAGGACGCGCTCGTAAGCGTCGTTGATCTTGCTGGCCGGGATGACCTCGATCTCTGCGCCGAGGCCGTGCTCCGCGCAGAAGTTCAACATTTCCTGAGTTTCGCGGATACCACCGATTGCGGAACCGGCAAAGCGTCGACGACCCGTGATCAGCGAGAAAACGTTGACGGGCAGGGGTTCGGCCGGTGCGCCAACGTTGACCAACGTGCCGTCGAGAGTCAGCAACTGCAGGTACGCGCTGATGTCGATGGAGGCGCTCACGGTGTTGATGATGAGGTCGAAGGTGCCCGCAAGTTCCTCGAACGTGGAGGGATCGCTGGTGGCGTAGTAGTGGTCGGCGCCGAGCTTCAAGCCGTCTTCCATCTTCTTCAGCGACTGCGACAGCACGGTGACCTCAGCACCCATGGCGTCGGCAATCTTCACTGCCATGTGGCCGAGTCCACCTAGACCCACCACGGCAACCTTCTTGCCGGGGCCGGCACCCCAGTGGTGCAGGGGCGAGTAGGTGGTGATGCCGGCGCACAACAGCGGAGCGGCGACGTCAAGGTCCAAACCTTCCGGAATGGTGACCACGAAGTCTTCATTCACCACGACGTTGCTGGAGTAGCCGCCCTGGGTGATGGTGCCGTCACGGTCAACAGCACCGTAGGTGCCCACATTGCCCTTGAGGCAATACTGTTCCTCTCCGGCCAGGCAGTTCTTGCACTCCTTGCAGGAGTTCACCATGCAGCCGACGCCAACACGGTCACCCACCTTGTGCTTGGTGACGTCCGAGCCGACCTCGGTGACAATTCCGGCGATTTCGTGACCAGGGGCCAGAGGGTACTGCTGCGGGCCCCAGTCACCGCGGACCGTGTGGATGTCAGAGTGGCAGATACCCGCAAACTTGATGTCGATGTGGACGTCGTTGGGGCCGACCTCGCGACGTTCAATGGTGGTCAGGGTCAGGTCGCCCGTGGCCGAGGGGGCAGCGTAAGCGTTAGCGGTAGGCATGTTTCTCCTGCGTGGTTCACTTTGTTGGATATCTCTATCTAACCCTGATTCCCTGAGAGGAAGGAGTCACTGCTGTTAGGGGTAATGACAGGGACTCCCTCAGCGGGCCAAAGGATTTACCGTTGAAGCATGGACAATCGGACCGAGACGCGCGACTTCCTCTCCACCCGGAGGGCGAAGATCGCGCCCGAGCAAGCGGGACTGACCGTCTATGGCGGCAACCGCCGTGTACCGGGCCTACGTCGCGGCGAGGTGGCCATGCTGGCCGGCGTAAGCGTGGAGTACTACACCCGACTTGAGCGGGGAAACCTCGCGGGGGTCTCGGAGAGCGTGCTGGAATCCCTGGCGAACGCACTCCAACTCGACGACGCCGAACGAGCCCACCTCTACGATCTCGCCCGGGCGGCGAGCGACGGCGGCAAGTCCCGCCGTCGACCGGTCCGGAAGCAGGCCATCCGGCCGGGCGTACAACTCACCTTGGATGCGATTAGCGGCTCGCCCGCTTTCATCCGCAACGGTCGCTTGGACCTCTTGGCAACGAACGCCCTGGGCCGGGCTTTGTATGCCGACATTTACGACAGCCCCTCCGGACCACCAAACCATGCACGATTCCTGTTCCTGGACCCTCGCAGCCACGATTTCTACACGGATTGGGAACGTGCCGCAAACGACACCGTGGCAATTATGCGGACCGAAGCCGGCAAGGATCCCTACGACCGCGGCCTCAGCGACTTGGTGGGCGAGCTTTCCACCCGCAGCGAGGAGTTCCGGGTCCGCTGGGCATCGCACAATGTCCGCCAGCACTACTCCGGGAAAAAGCATTTCCGCCACCGAATAGTGGGCGACCTTCACTTGCTGTACGAAGCCCTCGACCTGTCTGCCGATGCTGGTTTGACCTTGACGGTTTACAACGCCGAGCCCGGCACCGGCACGGACGACGCTTTGAAATTGCTGGCAAGCTGGGCAGCGACGACTCTCAATGGCACTGATAACTCGGGGCTTGTCCGGGACATTCACTAGAAGTGAATGGGTTACTGACAAGAAGTGTGGACATCCGGAGGGATCGAGGCTGATCGTTTACCGACGCCGCATTGACCGCCCTCCTGTAGCCGCGAATAATGGGGGAAGCGCTTTCCAGCTTCGCCCCACCATGGAGACATCAACGTGAATCCTCAGCACGGCCTCAACTATGACTACTCACCGTGGACCTTCTGGAGTTCTGCTTCGGAAGCTGAACGCCAGGCGCAGGACGCCCACCACAAACGTTTGGTTAAACGTGCTGGAGTCAAAATTGGCGAGCGGGCCTTCCTGTCCCCCTTGGCGAACGTGGATCCCGACACGCTCTCCATCGGTGCTGATTCTTTCATCGCGGCCTACGCTTTCATCACAGGCGCCATCACCCTGGGCGATGATTGCACCGTCAATGCTTTCAGCGTAGTCAGAGGCAACGTCACCATGGGCGACGGCGTGCGGATCGGTGCCCACACGTCCATCCTCGGTTTCAACCACTCCATGGATGCTTCCGAGCCTGTGTTTAAGCAGCCACTCACGAGTAAGGGCATCACCATAGGGGACGATGTCTGGATCGGTTCGAATGTTGTGGTTCTTGACGGCGTTACTGTGGGCTCGCACGCAGTGCTGGCCGCAGGAGCGGTGGTAACCAAGGATGTGCCGGAATGGTCGATTGTGGGTGGAAACCCTGCGCGCCGGATCAGGGACCGGCGAGAGGCAACAATCCCGGCTACGGCTGTTGAGGCGCCGTCCGACGACGCCTTGATGGCTGAGCTGGCTGCCTTCGCCAACGCTGCACGCGCCGATGCATCAGCCCTTCTTGGGCGGAGTTGGACCTCTGAAGCAGGCGGCGCTTACCGCGACCAGCCAGGTGCTGAGCCGACCGTCAGGGCCCATTGCGACGCGATTGAAATCGCGGACTTGCTGCTGGGTTCTGTCCCTCCGCAACTGTCACGGGACGAACACATGGCGCGGCTCCGGAAGCTCCAAGATCCCGTCACGGGCCTGGTTCCAGAGTTCGGGTCCGACGTCCACGGGGATTCAACAATCACCTTCGGCGCCGGTCCTGCCACCTACCATGTGCTTTCTGTCGGTTATGCCCTGGACCTCATCGGAAGTCGCTTCGAGCATCCGATCCACGCCATAGCTGACATGGATCCGGCAGCGGTAAGGTCTTCCCTGGATACTCTCCCGTGGCGTAACGAAGCATGGGGATCCGGTGCTTGGGTGGACGCATGGGGGACGGCTGCGTATTGGAACCTCGCGCAATCCCATCCCAATGCCACGGGTTCCCTCGAGGCTCTCTTCGGTTGGTTGCTGACTAGGGTCAGTTCCGCCTCGGGAACATGGGTCACCCCAACGGACGACAATCGATTGGAGGTAGTCAACGGTTACTACCGACTGACGCGCGGCACCTTCGCCCAATTCGGCGTACCGATTCCTCACGTTGAGCGGCTGGTAGACACTGTTCTGGAGCACGCCGCGGACCCACGATACTTCTCCCCCGGCCGGCAGAACGCCTGCAACGTCCTGGACGTGGTGCACCCACTGTGGCTGGCGCTCAAGCAGACCACGCACCGCCGGGAGGATGCCCGGAATTGGGCACGGACTCAGCTCGGGCAGGCACTTGAACGGTGGGTGCCCGGCGAGGGGATGGCCTTTAGTGCTGAACCCTCAACCGGAGACGGGAACGTCCCCACGCTGCAGGGAACGGAGATGTGGCTGGCAATCATCTGGTACCTGGCCGACCTTCTTGGCTGCGCTGGAACGCTCGGATATCGGCCCCGGGGCGTCCACCGACCTGAACCTGCCCTTTCGCTGCCGACCCTATAGGCATCTGATCACCAGGTTTTCCGCGATCGGCTACCAAACGAGGACCTCTGGTGTGAGCAGTGGTGGGGTTTTCCACATAGCGTCGATTGGGTCTGATGGTGGTGAAGCCTTCGTGACAGGGTTGGGTTATGGAAGGCATTGGGCAGGTCGTGGCGCGGCGGGACGGTTCCCCCGGCGCCGGCGAGGTGCCTGGAATTGTCTCCCCCGTTTCCTCGGACATGCTTTCCCGGCCATCGGTGCGCAAGCCCTCGACGGCGGCAGGACCCGCCGCTGATCCCTCTTGGAACGCTGGGCTGCTTCTTGGATTCGAATCGTTGCATGGGCTTGGGGAACCGGGGCCGGAAGAAGTGCCCGGGTTGTTGCTCAAGCAGTCGTCCGGGCGCGGGGAATCCACCCTGACAGAAGAACCTGTACCCGGGTTGCTGCACAAGCAGTCGTCCGGGCGCGGGGAATACACCCCGACAGGCAAACCAGCGGCCGGGTTGTCCGCGGAGTCCGCGGCGGCCGGTGCGGCGGTCCTGGAGGCCGCGCTCCTTGAGGGTGCTGCCGCAACTGATGCGCTGCGATCAATAGCGGCCGATGAGGTGCGGTTGTTGGGGTTTGTTGAGGCGGCTGATTTCGCGGGCAGGGTCGAGGAGATCTCCCGAAACCTGGAGTACTTGCAAGTTGTTGCTGCACGGGCGGTGGAACGGTCCCGGAAACAAGCACTGCAAGCTCGGCCGGGGGCGTCAGCGGCCGCGCCGGAATGGCGGACCGGCTGGACCGAACACGTCCCGGATTCGAAGGTCACAGCTCCTGCCAGCGTCGTGGATGATGGGTACCGGAACACGGCGGAGTTCCTTCGGGCCCGGTTGCGGATCGGTATCGCTGAGGCCCGGCGCAGGCTCGCCCTCGCCACCGATGCCCTCCCCCAAACCGGGAGGACCGGCCAGGACGTCCCGGCCCGCCGCGAAGCCCTCGCCGACGCCCTCGCCTCCGGAGAGCTGCCCTCACGCTCGGCGTCGATCATCAGCACCGCCCTGGACAAAGTCCGGCACCTCGCCGATGAAGAAATGCTCACCCGGATGGAACACGCCCTCACCGCCACCGCCATCGAAACCGACCCGGACTTCGTCACCAAAATGGCCCGACGCTGGACCGACCTGATAGACCACGACGGCCCCGAACCCACCGAAGAAGCACTCCGCCAACACCAAGGCGCGTTCCTACGCCGCCGACGCCGCTACGGACTCCACCACATCGAAATCTTCGCCACCGACGAACAATACGAAACCCTCACCACCACCATGAACACCGCCACCAACCCACGCCTCACCACCGCACCACCCGACACAGCACCCGCCAGCTCCCCCATTACCGGTGCCGGTCACGGACGAGCCAACGAAACCTCGCACGGTCACGGACCACACGCATCACCCATGCACGCATCAACACCGCACGCATCACCCGTGCACGCATCAGCAGTCTTCAGCCCGGCTTCCACACACTCAGCTGGTAAGGACACCGCTGACGGCCCGGACCTGGACCGGCGTTCGAGGGCCCAGAAACTCCTCAACGGCCTCGTCGGTGCCTGCAGTGTCGCAATGAGCACCGGCAAGCTGCCCTCCAACGGCGGCCTCCGACCCCAACTCACCGTCACCATCGACCACCGCGACCTCTTCACCCAGCTCACCGGGCCCGGCCACGCAGCCCAAAATAGAACAACCCGCCAAGCCGACCAATCCAGCGGCTCCGCCACGGCCCCGAACCAGCCAAACACGCCCAACCAACCCGGCACCGGCGCTCCGCGGTACCGGCCCAGCACAGGCACAGCGACGTACCTGGGCCCGATCCACCCCACCACCATCCGCAAAATCGCCTGCGACGCCGACATCATCCCCGTCCTACTCGGCAGCGACTCCCGAATCCTGGACATCGGCCGCACCACCCGGATCTTCCCACCCCACATCCGCAAAGCCATCACCGCCCGCGACCAAGGCTGCACCTTCCCCGACTGCACCATGCCCGCACCCTGGTGCGAAGCCCACCACACCACCTACTGGTCCCACGGCGGCACCACAGGCACAGACAACGGCACCCTGCTCTGCAGCCACCACCACCACATCATCCACAAAGAACAATGGCGCATCGACATGACAACCGGCGCCCCCTGGTTCATCCCCCCACCCCACATCGACCCCCACCAAAAACCCCGACGCAACCACCACCACACACCCCAACGAACATAAACCCAACCCACAACAGCCCCACGCCAGCGACACAGTCCCGCGCCCGTGGACACATTCCCGCGCTGCGTCGCAGCCCGGCGCCCGTCGGCAGAACCGGGCGTTGGGCGACACATCCGGCGCTGCACACCCCGGCGGTCACTGCACAGCTCCGCGCCCGTTGGTACATACCCGCGCTGGCGGCGCAGCCCGACAAAACTCGGCGTCGGGTCCGCCCGGTTCCGCGCGCAGTGCGTGCCCCTGCCCCGTCGTTACAGGGGCCAGAGCAAAGGGCCGGCCGTACTAGTGTGAGGCCTCGTTCAACATGCCGTCTCCGTCGGGGTCGGAAAGGGATGATTGTGTCAACGTGATCGGAGCCCACTAGGACGGCCCGAACGGTACCCACCCGTCGGACGTCCGGGGATGATGTTGTGAGGGTGTCTAGGGGTTCTTGGCGTGGTTTCTGGGTCTGTGAAAACACTGCCGCGGGTTGGGACGATACCCGGGGTCCCGGTTGTTGGAAGCTGGCGTCTGGCGGAGTAGTGCGTCAGAGGTAGCTGCAGATTTGTTCGGGATCGCAGCTTGCGTCGGTCCCGGACGCGGCGGTGGCGTGAAGGCCGGCGACGATGGATCGCAGCGCCATTAGTTCAGAAATCTGGTGGTCCAGTTCGGCCAGCTGGTTGGAGAGAAGGTCTTGGACGTGGGCGCAGGGGGCTTCTCCGGCGTCACGGAGGCTAAGAATTTCGCGTATTTGGGTCAGGGCGAGGCCTGCGGCCCGTCCGCGGCGGATGAATTCGAGCCTGGCCACGGAGTCGTCATGGTAGTCCCGGTAGCCGTTAGAGGATCTTTTCGCTGCCGGGAGAAGCCCGCTGTCCTCGTAGAAACGCAGCGTCTTGGTTGTCATCCCTGCCGCTGCCGCGGCCTCACCGATACGCATCATGAACTCATTTCTTAGCAGGCGGCCAGGACGGCGATTCCTTGACATTCCAGTGTAGGGGAAGGTTGAGAATGGGATGCAGAGCTGGTCTTCGGTTGAAGGCTGCACATGGCGGTCGGTTGAGCAACAGGTGTGCTGGCGGCTGCTTCCCTTCCATCTTCAGGAGTCCCTCGTGTCGGCAGCATCTTTCGATTATGACCTGGCCATTATCGGTTCCGGCGGGGCTGCTTTCGCTGCGGCCATCCGGGCAACCAGCCGTGGCAAGCGGGTGTTGATGGTGGAGCGCAGCACTGTGGGAGGCACGTGCGTGAACACGGGCTGCATCCCGTCCAAGGCCCTGCTGGCCGCCGCGGAAGCCCGCCATGTCGCCCTCGATGCTTCCGGACGGTTCCCCGGTATCAGCACCTCGGCAGAGCCGGTGGATATGCCCGAACTGGTCGCCGGGAAGCGCTCACTGGTCGAATCCATGCGGTCAGAGAAGTATGTGGATCTCGCCGCGGGCTATGGATGGAACCTGCAGCGGGGGACGGCGGTGTTCGCCGGAACCGCAGCCGCACCGGTTTTGAACATAACCGCCCCGGGCGGAACCACCGAGACAGTCAGCGCGGAACACTACCTGGTCGCGACCGGCTCCACCCCCTGGATCCCTGAAGTGCCGGGAATGGACGAGGTGGATTATCTGACGTCCACGAGTGCGATGGAGCTGCAGGACGTTCCCGCTTCGATGCTGGTGGTGGGCGGCGGGTATGTGGCGCTGGAGCAGGCGCAGCTTTTCGCCCGGCTCGGCACGGAGGTGACCATCCTGGTCCGGTCCAAGCTCGCCTCGGCCGAAGAGCCTGAAGCCGGGCATGCCCTCGCCGGTGTCTTCGCCGATGAGGGCATCCGGGTCGTCCGTCGAGCGACAGCGTCCTCGGTCCGGACCGATGAGGTGTCGGGGGACGTGGTCGTGGATGCTTCCGTCTCAGGAGGAAACGAGGAATTCAGGGCCGCGCGCCTGCTCATGGCAACAGGCCGGCGCCCGGTCACGGAGGATTTGAACCTTTGCATGGTCGGCGTTGAAACCGGGGACCGCGGGGAAGTCCTGGTCGACGGGAGCCTTCGCAGTACTAATCCGAGGATCTGGGCCGCGGGTGATGTGACGGGTCACCCGGAGTTCGTTTATGTCGCCGCCGCGCACGGGGCCCTGATGGTGGAGAACGCCTTTGAGGGTGCCGGGCGTGAGGTCGATTACCGGCACCTGCCCCGGGTCACGTTTACCAGCCCTGCCCTGGCCGCTGTCGGGATGACGGACAAGGAAGCGAACCAGGCAGGGATCCGGTGCATGTGCCGGGTTCTGCCGCTCAAATTTATCCCTCGCGCGCTGGTGAACCGTGATACCCGCGGCTTCATCAAGATCGTTGCCGACGCGGACACGGGTCGGATTGTAGGGATCACTGTCGTGGGTAAGGACGCCGGGGACATCGCCGCCGCAGGGATTTACATTCTGGAGGCCGGGATGACCGTTGATCAGGTCGCGAATCTCTGGAGCCCCTATCTGACCATGGCCGAAGGCATCAAGATAGCAGCCCAGTCCTTCACTACTGACGTCTCCAAACTGTCCTGTTGCGCGGCATGAAGTGGTCAACGACAACCTATGTGTTCGTGGGGCGGGCGGCCGCGGCTACCTTTTAGTGCGCGTTCCTTGTCAGGCTGTGGGCGAGGCGGTAGGAATCGGTGCCGGTTTCGATGATGGTGCCGTTGAACGTCAGCCGGTCAACGATCGCGGCGCAGAGGCGCGGGTCGGTGAATGTCTTGGTCCAGCCGGAGAACGACTCGTTGGAAGCGATGGCGATGGAGTTCTTCTCTTCGCGTTCGGTGAGGACCTGGAAGAGGAGTTCGGCGCCGCGCCGGTCCAGTTCCATATAGCCGAG
The DNA here is from genome assembly GCF_019977315.1 of Arthrobacter sp. StoSoilB22. Lineage (NCBI taxonomy): Bacteria > Bacillati > Actinomycetota > Actinomycetes > Micrococcales > Micrococcaceae > Arthrobacter > Arthrobacter sp. StoSoilB22. Next base: position 2,235,543 of record NZ_AP024652.1, on the reverse strand, counting down.
CTCGTCAATGCAGAGCAGGTCCACTCGGCCGTATCTGGCGATGGTCTTGGCGAGGACTTTGTCGTCGGCGGCTTCGACGAGTTCGTTCACGAGCCGGGTGGCCAAAGTGTATTTGACCCGGTATCCCTTCTCCGCCGCGGCGGTGCCCAGCCCGATAAGCAGGTGGGATTTGCCGGTTCCGGAGTCCCCGATCAGGCATAGCGGTGCACCTTTTCGAATCCATTCGCCGGTAGCGAGGGTATGGATGGTAGCGGGGTTGATGTTCGTGTTCGCGTCGAAATCGAAATCACCGAGCCATTTATCCCGGGGAAAGTTCGCGGCTTTGACGCGTCGGATTGAGGAGCGACGGTCCCGGTCATCGCATTCGGCCAGCAGCAGCTCGGCCAGGAAGCCTTGGTAAGAGAGTTGTTCCTTCCCCGCGACGGTCAGAGCTTCGTCCAGAACCGCCCGGATGGTGGGCAGGCGCAATCGGCGGCATGCTTGGTCCACGGCCGCGACCGCGGCCTGCTCAGTCAGACCGCGGCGCCGTCGCAGGGTTGGGGTGATGGTGGTGGCCGGTGCGGTGGGGCTCATGAGATGTTTTCCTTCGACGCGGTTCCTGCGGAGTGTTCGGTGCGTTTGGCCAGCAGCTCGTCATAGGCGCTGATCGCCGGGAGCGGCCGCTTGTCTGGAGGGAGCCCGGCGATGACCGCCGCCGGGTCCATCAGCCGGCGCTGGGTCAGGCTGACAACTCGTTGCACTTTCGCTTCAGCATGAGCACCGCGATGACGGTCAGGACGGGACCCACCAGCAGGGATGCTGGAGGCATGTCGGCGGCCTTCAACCGCCACGACGTCGGCACTGACGGCACCTACTCCAAGGGCTGCGGTGATCCCTGCCTCGATGTCTTCGGCTTCCATCGATCGGTGCAGCAGCAGGACGTCAATCAGTTCACGGGTCCCCGCGGCATCACCGTTGACCCTGCGCGAGGCAGACCAGAAGGCGTCATGGGCGCTGGTGAAAGCACCCGACTCCCGCGCCCTGGCCAAAGCAGTGGAACCAGGCAAAGCGCCGGGCTTGGTCTTGAGGACCTCCAGATAATGGTCCAACTGGACCGACTGCCCGCCCTTGGCAATAATCCGCTGGTGCCGGGCCGCCACCGCGCGGCCGTCGAACACCACAACTTCGGATGCCCGCAATGAAACCCGGACCCGCCGACCGATGAACCGTGCTGGCACCGAGTACTTCACCATCCGCACGGTGATCATTGAGGACCGGTCCACTCTCGGGTTCAACACCAGACCGGGATCGAACTCGTCGGCCGGCAACGGTGCCAGGAACGGGCGCTCGGCGGCGAAGTCCTGGCCGATAGTGCGGATCCTGCCATCAATCCGCCGCTGATCGTCTTGAACCTCCCGGCTCCGGATCCAGTCGTTGAGCTCATCAAGGGACCTCGCCACGGGCATCGGGGTCAGCCGGTTGCGGCGGAACCAGCCCACCTCGCCCTCGACCCCGCCTTTCTCGTGAGCGCCGGCAAGACCTGGCTGGCAATAAAAGGCATCAAATCCATAGAACGAGCGAAACAACACCCACCGGTCATTCTCCAGGCGGTTCCGCCCCTGACCGAACACCACGGCCCTGACGGCACTGGTGAGGTTGTCATAGCGGATATGTTTGACCGGCACGCCGCCGATCTCGTTGAACGCCTCGACGTGGCCTTCCAGAAACGCTTCCTGGGCCTGGGTGGGGTAAATCCGGTGGATGGCTTTGCCGGAGTGAGAAAGCCGGAAGATGAACATGTGGCATTTCGTCTTTACCCCGTCCAGCACGATCCAGACTTCACCGAAGTCCACTTCCGCTTCCGCGCCCGGGGCGTGCTCCTGAGGAACAAATACCTCAACCCGGCGGCCGGCCTCCACATCGATCTGCGCCCGGCGGACCCGAACGTAGTCACGCACCGTCGAATACGACAACTCGTCCGCTCCATGCTCCTCGATGAGCCGGGCAAGAATCCTCCGGGCAGTGTGACGCTGCTTCCTCGGCGCCGTCGTGTCCTCGACGAGCATGGCGTCGATCGTCGGTTTATAAGGATCAAGCCGCGGCGAGGACCGTACAGGAGTTTTACGCTCTGGCGGGACCGGGGAACTTAACGCCTTACGCACGGTTTTCCGCGCCACCTGGTGCCTGCGGGCAAGCTCCCGGATTGACGCGCCCTCCACCCGGGCATCCCTCCGAATCTGCGCGAACAACTCCACTCTTGACCCCATCCCGGCCCTCCCGTCGTCGATCCAACACTGGATGGATCAACGTTCACAGGTGGGTACCATTCAAGCCGTCATTAGGTTCGGCATGTCCGGCTGGTGGGTACCGTTCGGGCCGTCCTAGTGGGCTCCGATCAGACTGTCATACTCAAGGGAGGTTCACCAGTACCGAAACAGCTTTGCTGCCTCTTATGCGCCAGTGCGGAACTGCCAGGTTGAGGTCCGCTCAGACACCACGACCGCATCTTGTAAAAGAATAAGGGCCTGAGCACGGCTCAATACCGTGCCCAGGCCCTCGCTTCCTGGTATCCCTGCCTACTGGGCAAGTCCAGCTTTCGGGGTCCAGTTCATATCCGAATCCAGTTCATATCCGAGTCCGGTTCATATCCTGGGACCCCTTGGCCGAGATCTCCTTCTCTGTGACGTTAGCGGCCACCTCCTCCGATAACCCCGGCTTCGACTGCTTTGGTTACTGCGTCAGCTTCGGCTTGCGTCAGCTTGCCGTCAGTGACCGCTTTGTCGAGCTTGGTCTTCAGGGCGGCGGAACGTTCTGCCTGGCCTGCGGCCCGGATCTCTTCCAGGGCTGTGGTGACCTTGGATTCGTCAACAGCCAGCGATTCGGCGAGCGACTTCGCCAGGGCAGCGTCCTGTGCTGCGCGGTCCGGCTTGGTTCCTTCCGTTCCTTCTGCAGGAGGCGTGGTGGGCTTGTTCGCCTCACGGAACGCTTTCAAGGCTTCAGCGACTTTGGCTTCGTCCACGCCGAGCTTTGTGGCCAGTTCCGCGGCGATCTGGCCGCCGTCCCGCCCGTGTCCGTGACCGCCGGGCCTACCACCGCGATCTGACGGCGTGGTGGCGTCCGCAGATGACGTGGCACTGGGCGATGGTGTGGTGGCAGCTGTAGCGATGCTGGTTGCACCCAATCCTGCCCCCAGTGCCAGAGCTCCGGCCGCAAGTCCCAGTGTGATTCTCTTGGTTTTTGACATATGCCTCTCCTCAATGAGCCGTTGGTACGGCTTGTGTCTGAGGGACGGTCAATGGTTCCGTCCTCTTAACACGATGGGAGTCCCACCACAGTCCAGGCTGTTCTGAACCTGTCATTCGGCTGTGAAAGTGAACGGGAGTCTGTGAGGGTTGCACCCAACGGAGGTGCCCCTATCGGACGTTGCTCCTATCGGACATTGCCCCTATCGGAAACGGTCCAGAGCGTCCAGCAGTCTCTTGGCGGATCCACCCAGGTTCCATTCTGTGGCCAACTGCTCAAGTTCTGTCCGCGCGTCTCCTGTGACGGGGCGCAGCTCAGCGCCAGCGTCTTGAAGTGTCGGGACGTCCAAGTCACGCACAACATTCACGACGACGGGCGCCACCTTGAGATAGTCAGCCGCCGCGGACAGCTTGGCCTGCACGGTAGCCGACAAACCGCCGTCGGGAGCTTCCGCAGCCTCAAGCAGTCCCTCCAGCGACCCATGGGCAGCAAGCAGCGACGCAGCCGTCTTTTCGCCGATGCCTGCGACGCCGGGGAGGCCGTCGGAGGCATCGCCGCGAAGTGTTGCGAAGTCGGCGTACTGCTGGGGCAGGACACGGTACTTGCCCACGACGACGACTTCGGTGAGAACTTCCAGGTTCTTCATACCGCGTGCTGTGTAAATGACGCGGACCTCTCGGTCATCATCGACAAGCTGGAAGAGGTCCCGGTCACCGGTGACCACGTCCGTCGGGATGGTTGCGTGGCTCGCGTAGGTTCCGATGACGTCGTCGGCCTCGTGTTGGTCGACGCCCACAACGGCGATCCCGGCGAGGTCCAGGACGTGTCGGATCATCGGGATTTGTGCCTCAAGAGGGTCCGGAACAACCTCCACATCCGGACCGTTGGGCACAATCTCCGCCACCCTGTGCTGCTTGTAGCTGGGGATGAGGTCCACGCGCCATTGCGGACGCCAATCATTGTCCCAACAGGCCACCAAGTGCGTGGCTTCGTAGTCGGTAGTGAGGCGGGCAATCATGTCCATCAATCCCCGCACTGCGTTCACAGGCGTCCCATCGGCTCGGCGAATGGAATCTGGCACGCCGTAGAAGGCACGGAAATACAAAGAGGCAGTGTCCAAGAGCATCAGTCGCGGCATACCTGATCCTGACATGCCCGTGACCTGATGCGCAGGAGGCAGCACGAGGTTCTGGCAGAAGAGACGCCAGGGACTTGAACCGGGATGTGAGCCGCATTACGATTATGTGAGCGATAATAGAACAAGTTGTTCTATTATCGAACATTGTTCTCTGTTATTGCCCACAAAGAAGTGAGGAAAGCCCGTGCAGTTTCATCACCACGGTTACGTATCCGGTGACCCGCGAGTTGAGCCGGCCGCCGGCGTAGGGATCGATCGTCCCGCCGAGCTTCCTGACGAGGTAGATGTTTTGATTGTGGGCACTGGCCCCGCGGGTATGCTCACGGCGGCGCAGCTCTCGCAGTTCCCGAACATCACTACGCGCATTATTGAGCGCCGTCCAGGGCGTTTGGCCATCGGTCAGGCGGACGGCATCCAAGCCCGCAGCGTGGAGACGTTCCAAGCGTTCGGATTTGCCGAGCGAATTATCGCGGAGGCCTACCGCATTACGGAGATGGCGTTCTGGAAACCGGACCCGGCCGATCACTCCCGCATTGTCCGGGCTGCCCGGGCCGTGGATGACCCGGCAGGGATCAGCGAGTTCCCGCACTTGATCGTGAACCAAGCCCGTGTCTTGGATTACTTCGCGGAGTTCATGGCCAACTCCCCCACACGAATGAAGCCCGACTATGGCTATGAGTTTCAGGGCCTCAACGTCACCAGCAAAGGTGATTACCCGGTTGAGGTGACCTTGGGTCACACCTCAGGACCCAATGAAGGCCAGGAACGGGTCATCCGTGCCAAGTATGTTGTGGGTGCTGACGGTGCCCGCAGCAAGGTCCGTGAGTCGATCGGATGTCACCTGGCCGGCGATCAGGCGAACCATGCATGGGGTGTCATGGATGTGCTGGCAGTGACGGATTTCCCGGACATCCGCACCAAGTGCGCCATCCAGTCCGGCTCCGGTGGCAGCATCCTGCTGATCCCGCGCGAGGGCGGGCACCTGTTCCGCATGTATGTGGACCTGGGCGAAGTCAACCCTGAGGACAAGGGTGCGGTGCGAAAGACCACCATTGAGCAGATCATTCAGAAAGCCAATGACATCCTCCACCCGTACACTCTTGATGTCCGTAACGTCGCCTGGCATAGCGTTTACGAGGTAGGTCATCGGCTCACGGACAGGTTCGACGACGTTCTGCCGGAGGACCGCGGTACCCGCACCCCGAGGGTGTTCATCACCGGAGATGCGTGTCACACCCACAGTGCCAAAGCCGGGCAAGGCATGAACGTGTCCATGCAGGACGGCTTCAACATCGGCTGGAAACTCGGCCACGTCCTGGAAGGCCGCAGCCCCGAATCTCTTTTGGACACCTACTCGGCTGAACGGCAAGTGGTGGCGAAGAACCTCATTGACTTCGACAAGCAGTGGTCAACGCTGATGGCCAAGAAACCCGAGGAATTCGAAGACCCGGCGGAACTGGAAACCTTTTACACCAGCACTGCCGAGTTCCCTGCCGGTTTCATGACCCAATACGCGCCCTCGATGGTGGTTGCCGACGCACGGTACCAGGACCTTGCCACCGGCTTCCCCGTAGGAAAGCGCTTCAAATCAGCGCCCGTCCTTCGGGTCTGCGACACCAACCCCATGCACCTGGGCCACCACGCCAAAGCGGACGGCCGGTGGCGCATCTACGTTTTCGCCGACACCGCAGAGGCAGGAGCGCCGGGCCCGGTCGCTGACTTTGCCGAGTGGATCGCGAACTCGCCTGCTTCGCCGCTGGCCGCGACGCCGTCGGACGCTGACCGCGACGCCTGGTTCGACGTGAAGGTGGTCTACCAGCAGGACCACACCAAGGTGGACATCAATGCGGTACCCGCGGCCTTTAAGCCTACTGTTGGACCCTTCAGGCTGACCTACCTCGAAAAGGTGTTCGGCACCGACCCCAACAACGACATCTTCGAGCTGCGTGGCCTCAGCCGTGACGGAGTGGTGGTTGTGGTCCGCCCTGATCAGTACGTCGCCAACGTCCTGCCCCTGACCGCGACCAGCGAACTCGGTGAATTCTTCGCATCGCTTTTAGCTGTGGAGCGGAGTAAAGGTGTCCGAACCGAGCCGGGTTTGGTCAGTAACCAGGCCTAGCGAGCGAAGGGCAGTGCCGGGGAGCCGAGTGCCGGCTTCCCGGCAGTTCCGACGCCACACCCTCACCGCTGTTCTATAGTGTCGGAGCCGTCGGGCAGAATGTGAGGCATGGGGCGTTGGAGCGAAGAGACAGTCATTAACGCGGCCCCGGACTCCTCCTCACTGGCAGCAGCACGGAAGCTTGCGCATCCGGGTCCGTGGACGGACTGCGGCAGCAACGACGACCTTGTGTGGGGTAAGTGCCAAGGCAGCGGAAAAACGCCATACCAAGTGAGCGTAGACATTGTGGCGCCCGCCTACCGGTGCTCGTGTCCCAGCCGAAAATTCCCGTGCAAACATGCCTTGGCTCTGCTCCTGCTCTGGGCACGGGGCGAGGCGGCAGAGGCGGGAGCCGAGACCGCTGATTTCGCTAAGGAGTGGGCAGACCAACGGGCTGTTCGCGCCACGGTCAAAGAACGCCGGAATGCGGTGCAGCCCGCCGATCCGGAAGCGCAGGCAAAGCGTCTCACCGCCAGACTCGCCCTGATGGACGCGGGGGTCGACGATTTTTCGCGCTGGCTGACGGACCTTGTCCGCACTGGACTTGCCGCTGCCCGCAACCAGCCCTATTCATGGTGGGATGCCGTTGCAGCACGTTTGGTGGACTCCCAGCTTCCTGGTCTGGCCGAACAGGTACGGGACATGGCTTCCCAAGTCCACGGCAGGACCGACTGGGCTGACCATCTTCTACGCCACGCGGGCCGTTGGTGGGCCTTAACCAAGGCATGGTCAGGCAGGGACAACCTCACGCCGGAAGAATTCGCGGACGTCAAGGCTGCCCTCGGGTGGGCCACGGCGTCTGCCGATGTACAGGGCACTGAATCGCTGCCGGGTCCTTGGCTGGTTCTGGGAGCGCACCGGAGCGATGACGGACGCCTGCAGCAACAACGAACGTGGATACAAGGCCCGGACGGAACGGTAGTAGTGCTCCTCGATTTCGCCGCGCAGGGCCAAGGTTTGGCGGCGCCGCAACTTGCCGGGGCTCTGCTTGATGTCACAGTTGCCCGTTACCCCGGAACAACACCGCAGCGCGGGATGTTCACGGGCCCTGTCACTCCCTTGGACGTGGCTTCAAGCCTCGGCACGGGGCACAGTATTGTGCAAGCCCTTGAGCACGAGTCTGCCGCTGTTGCCCGTTCACCGTGGCGGACCAGGATTCCCGTGCTTTTGGACGAAGTCACGGTCAATTCCGAGGGAACCGGGTGGCTGCACGATCCGCACGGCGACGCACTCCCATTGGTGGACGCCCCGCTCGACTCGTTGCTGGCACTGACCGGTGGCCATGCTGCCAGTATTTTTGGTGAACTGGAAGAAGGTCGAGTGCGTCCCCTGACCGTGGTGGTTGACGGAAGGGTGGTGACCCCATGATGTGGTTGGCGGAGCTGCGAACAGCAGCGCTGGTGGGTACCGGACGGCACGACGCCCCCCAACCGCCCGCCGAGCTGGGATTTCAAGCACCCGATGGACTGAGCCGGGAGGAATCCCTGTTGGATCAGGCCGCGCTGGCTGACATTGTGACCCGGGCGACGCGGACAGCCTCTGCCGCCTCCAGTGCAGGATTTCCTTCACCGGCGCCTGCTGACGCAGTGCCACAAGCCAGCGGAGAGGCCGCACGGCTGTTGGAACTTTTGCTAACCCAGGCACCTGTGGGTCCTGGCCTGAGGACCCAGCTGGTAGTGGATTGGCTGACGTTGGCTGAAGAAGCACGACGACGGGTCCCCCACCGGCTGCTGCCGGCGTTACTGACGTTGGCTGAGACTCAGTCAATTGTCTTCAGGCGTATGGAACCGGCAATTGGAACCCGCGGCCGGTGGATGCAGGAGATCAAAGGCCAGCCTTCTCAAGAGCCCGCAACCCAAAGTACTGGCCTCCGCGGCTCTGATGCTGCGGCAGGCTACGGACCGCTGAGAGGCCGAGATCCAGCAGCTGCACGCATACAACTTAGCGAGTGTTGGACGTCGCTCAGCGCCCGGGAACGGGCAGGCAATCTGGCGTTGTTCGCCGGAAACCTCCATGACAACGACGAAGCTCTGCTGGAGAAGGCCTTGGACGACAAAGCAAAAGGCGTACGGGACGTGGCACTCCGGCTCCTGGACCAGCTTCCCGGAAGTGCGCGTGCTGCTCGGATGGCCGCCAGGCTGAAGCCTTTGCTGCAGCTCAAAGGGCTCCTGAGCAAACGGCTGGAGATAGACCTCCCCCCGGACCCTGACAAGGAGGCTCTGCGGGACGGCGTTCCAGCGGACCCACGCAAGGGCGAACCGGACCGGATGGCACGGTTGGAGGCCATCGTCAGAGGGGCACCGCTGGACGTGTGGACGTCGGTAACAGGCCGTAACCGCCCGGCTACCGTTGCGCTGCTGCAGGACGAGCCCCGCGTCCTGAACGCGATGATCGCTGCAACTGCCGCCCGCAACGATGTTGAATGGGCCCGTGCGCTTCTTGGGGTCCTGACAGACAGGAGGCTGCTCGATTGCCTCCCTCCCGATGAGCGGGCACATTGGCTCGAGCGCCACGTCCGGGAAAGCAGTGACGAGCCACTGACACTGGCTCCACTCCTGCAAGACCTGCCGCAGCCGTGGTCCGTGCCGTTGGCAGAGGCGGTATTGACAGTGATTTCCGGCAAGGATGGGGGCCGTCTGGCCGTCATCCTGTCCGAAGGCCTGCCTACCGCGCTTCCACCGGAGGTCACCGAGCGTTGCCGGCAGCTTTTGGCACAGACTGACAAAGACGCTTCCCGGCGCCGTGTGCTGCGCGACGCTGTCCAATACCAATCATTCAAACAATCCCTGACGGAGGCTTTCCGATGACCGATACCCAGAACGCCACGGAGGTTCTTCGCGCGCACGCCGAAAACGCGTACGCCGATGAACTCAGCGCTTTGGACGCTGTTGACGACCGCCCCCGCCCACCCAGCTGGCGGCTCTCTCCCTGGGCTGTCACCACCTATATCCTGGGGGGTACGTTGGCCAACGGTGTTCAGATCAGCCCAAAGTATCTTGGCTCGGAACGCCTGGTGGAAATCGCCGTGGCGTCACTGGCCACAGACCGGGCCCTGCTGTTGCTGGGTGTGCCGGGAACCGCGAAGACCTGGCTTGGTGAACACCTCGCCGCAGCCATCTCCGGTTCATCCACGCTGGTAGTGCAGGGCACTGCGGGTACCCCTGAAGAGGCTCTGCGGTACGGCTGGAACTATGCCCGGTTGCTGGCCGATGGCCCGTCCCGCGCCGCCATGGTTGCCGGCCCGGTGATGCGCGCCATGGAGACCGGAAGCCTTGTGCGGGTTGAAGAACTGACCCGTATTCCTTCCGACGTGCAGGACTCCCTCATCACTATTCTCAGCGAGAAAACGTTGCCCATTCCTGAGCTCAACGAGGAAGTCCAGGCACGGAAGGGCTTCAACGTGATCGCCACCGCGAACAACCGCGATAAAGGCGTCAACGATCTCTCGTCCGCACTTCGCCGCCGGTTCAACACGGTGATCCTGCCGCTCCCGGACAGCATCGACCAGGAGGTGGAGATCGTGACCACCCGTGTTCGTAGCTTGGGAGAGTCATTGGAGCTGCCCGCCGATTTGGCTGCACTTTCCGAGATCCGCCGAGTGGTTACCGTCATGCGCGAACTTCGGTCGGGGGTGACCCAGGACCAGCGGACCACCATCAAGTCCCCATCTGCCACATTGTCTACAGCAGAGGCCATTTCCGTGATGACCAATGGGTTGTCCCTGGCAGCACACTTCGGTGATGGCACGGTCCGGGCAGAGGATGTAGCCGCCAGTCTGGTGGGCGCGGTGATCAAGGACCCTGTGCAGGACCGTGTGATCTGGCAGGAATATCTGGAGACCGTTGTGCGGAACCGGCCTGACTGGAAAGACCTGTACCGGGCCTGCCGCGACCTCGAATCGTCCAACTGAAAGATGACAGACGTCCACGTTCTGGGGATCCGGCACCATGGTCCGGGCTCGGCCCATTCCGTCGCGGAAGCCCTTGCGACCCTTCGGCCTGATGTGGTGCTGGTGGAAGGGCCACCGGAGCTTGACCAGGTCATCCCGCTGATCACGGACCCGGACATGCTTCCCCCGGTCGCAGGCCTGATCTATGCGGTGGATGAGCCTCGCCTGGCGTCCTTCTACCCCATGGCCGCGTTCTCGCCCGAGTGGGTGGCAATCCGCTGGGCCTTGTCCACGGGTAAGCCCGTGCGTGCCATTGACCTGCCCGCCGCCCACACGTTCGCGCTCCGAGCAGCAGAGGAACGAGCAGCAGAGGAAGGAGCCGCACAGGAACGAACCGCACAGGAACGAACCGCACAGGAGCCAGCCTCGGCGGCTTCGGAGAAGGAAAAACCATTAGTTGCCACTTCCGACGACGGCGGCGAATATGCCGCCGTCGACGGTAAGCCTTCGGATGACATGGAGAACCCCCCGGCCGCCCCGCAGCAGGCGTACAGACCCGATGCGATTGGCATGTTGGCCGAAGCTGCGGGCTACAGCGACGCGGAACGATGGTGGGAAGACTCCGTGGAGCACCGCAACACGGACCCCGTTGAGCGCTTTGAAGCTCTCATCGAGGCGATCACGGAAATCCGGGCCATGGATCAGCGTCCCGCGGACCATCCTGACGTGCTGGAGAATAACCGCCGGGAAGCTGCCATGCGACGCTTCCTGCGGGCAGCCATGCGCGAAGGGCATGAACGCATCGCCGTGGTGTGCGGCGCCTATCACGCACCGGCCTTAGTGCCGTCGGGGTTCCCTTCGGTTTCCGCCGACAACAAAGTCCTCGCCGGTTTGCCGAAGGCCAAAGTGGCTGTCACGTGGGTTCCCTGGACATCGAACAGGCTTAGCTTGGCCAGCGGATACGGAGCAGGGGTCACTGCCCCGGGCTGGTACCAACACCTGTTCGCGCATTGGATGGCCAAGGACCCCGGGCAGGATGTTGCCACCACGTGGCTGGTCCGGGTAGCCCATGCGCTGCGTAAAGAGAATCTGGATGCATCCACGGCGTCCGTGGTGGAGGCCAGCAGGATGGCTACTGCGTTGGCAGCTGTTCGTGGGCGGCCCACCCCTGGCTTGCCGGAGCTGGACGATGCCGCGCAGACAGTCCTGTGCGATGGTTCGCCGCTGCCGCTGGCCTTGGTTCATCGCGAATTGACTGTTGGTCGCGAGCTAGGGAACGTCCCGGACTCCGTGCCCACCCTACCGTTGGCAGCGGACCTCGCCGCTACCCAGCGAAAGCTGCGCATGAAACCCAGTGCCATGGAAGAGGTCATGGTCCTGGACCTGCGCAAGCCGAACCAGTTGGCCCGTTCGGTCCTCCTGCACCGCCTGGAACTGCTGGGTGTGGCCTGGGGTCAGCTGACGGACGCCGGCAGGACTTCCGGCACCTTCAAAGAAGCATGGACCTTGCTGTGGAAACCAGAGTTGGCTGTCTCCTTGGTGGAAGCGAGCCGTTATGGCACCACTGTCGCCTCAGCCGCTGCTGCTTTTGTCTCTGAACAGGCGCAGGCAGCCGAAGGCCTGCCGGTTCTCAGCAGCTTGCTGGAAAGCTGTCTGCTGGCCGAGCTACCCGACGGAATTGCCGGCGTCGTGTCCGCTTTGGCTGAACGCACCGCCCTGCAGCAGGACGTTGCTCCCCTCTTGGAAACCATCGCGCCGTTGGCCCGCACATGCCGGTACGGCAACGTCCGTGGAGTAGACGTCAGTGATGTGGGGAAAATTCTGCAAGCCACGGTGATTCGCTCGTGCGTTGGACTGCCCACCGCCTGCGCCGGCCTTGATGATGAGGCCGCGGGTGTGATGCGCCGCGCGATCGACTCTGCACAGAATGGCTTGAGCTTACTGCCGGAACTGCCACTGGATGACTGGCATACGGCCCTCTCGTCCGTGGCCAACTCTGACTCGATCCATGGCTCGGTGGCGGGCCGGGCCACCAGGCTCCTGTTGGATGCGGGCCTGGTGGAAGGAGACGACGTAGCATCACGCCTTAGCCGGCGCTTATCGATCGCTACACCCGCCACGGAAGCCGCAGCATGGTTGGACGGCCTGCTGTCCGGCGACGCTACCTTGCTCATCCATGATCGGCGGCTTCTGCAGATCGTTGATGAGTGGGTGGAAGGCGTACACGATGATGTTTTCGAGGACGTTTTGCCCTTGATCCGGAGGACTTTTTCCGCCTTCAGCAGGCCTGAGCGGCGCGAAATCGGCGAACAGTTAAGCCGGGTCGGTCCTACCGGCTACGCAGCAGACTCCTCCCCCATTGACCTGTCCGACGCCGGCCCTGCGCTGCAAACCATGGCAAGAATTCTGGGATGGAAGGCAATCGCATGAGCAACGATGCAGCTGTGACAGGTGACTCTGGCGCGCTGGCGGATTCCGCCGGGCCCGGGCGTGACCGGTTGAGCCGTTGGCGTTTGGTGCTGGGCGGGCATGATGCTGACGGCATCTCAACCGAGGAAGGGGTGCCGGTTCAACTGTCGGACGATGATGTCCGCCGTGATGAGGCCTTGGAAGAACTCTATGGTGGCGGGTCGGCCCGGCGCGGAGGTCTAGGCTCGTCCAGTCCGCGGGTGGCCCGATGGCTTGGCGACATCCGCGGCTATTTTCCCTCCTCGGTGGTCCAGGTCATGCAGGCCGATGCCATGGACAGACTCGGCTTGAGGCAGTTGCTTCTGGAACCGGAAATGTTGCGAACTGTCCAACCGGACATCGGTTTGGTGAGCACCTTGGTGGGCCTGGGGCGGGTGATTCCGGAGGAGTCCCGGGAGACAGCCAGATCGGTCATTCGGCAGGTCACCAAAGAGCTGGAAGAACGGCTGCGCGCCAAAACAATTCAGGCAGTCTCCGGGGCGCTCAACCGTTCAGCACGGACCCGCCGTCCACGGCATAGGGATATCGACTGGAACAGGACCATTGCCGCCAACCTTAAGCACTATCAACCCGAGTACCGGACGGTGGTGCCCGAGCGGCTCCATGGACACGCACGGCGCAGCACCGAAATTCAGCGCGAGATCATTCTGTGCATTGACCAATCAGGCTCCATGGCCGAATCAGTGGTGTACTCCAGCGTCTTTGGAGCGGTCCTTAGTTCACTCAAGTCAGTAAGTACCCGGTTGGTGGTCTTTGACACCGAAGTGGTGGATCTGACCGAAGACCTGGACGATCCAGTGGACGTGCTGTTCGGCGTGCAACTGGGCGGTGGCACGGACATCAACCGGGCCCTCGCCTATTGCCAGGACCAGATCACCAAACCCGCCGAGACCATCCTTGTGCTCATCAGCGACCTCTACGAAGGTGGAATAGCAGAAGAGATGCTGCGTCGTGCCGCTTCCATTGTGGGCGGCGGGACCACCATGATCGCCCTGCTGGCTTTGAGCGACAGCGGTCACCCATCCTTCGACTCCAGCCACGCCGCAGCACTTGCGGGGATCGGTGTTCCTGCCTTCGCGTGCACGCCGGATCTGTTCCCGGACATGATGGCGGCAGCCATTGAGCGCCGGGATGTCAGCGAATGGGCAGCCTCCCAGGACATCCCTACGAGTCACGAAAAGTAGCCCGCAACCACTGGTTTCTCTGGCGGCGTGAGGGCAACGGGACGAGAATTAGCTGGTGGTCCATCCTGGCACGGGTGAGGGCGGCGACACCCTCAATGACGCCGCCCGAAAGATCCAGCGCGTCTACCTGACCTTGACGCTGGGCAATACCGTTGCGGCGTCCTTCATCTGGGGCATCAACACCCTTTTCCTGCTGGATGCGGGCCTGAGCAACCTGGAGGCGTTTTCCGCCAACGCCTTCTTCACTGCAGGCATGGTTCTTTTCGAAGTTCCCACGGGCGTGATTGCCGATGGGTGGGGGCGGCGCGTCTCATTCCTCCTGGGCACGGTGACGTTGGGCGTCTCCACCTATTTGTACTTCGTGATGTGGCAGATCTCCGCGCCGTTCTGGATGTGGGCCGTGGTTTCGGTTCTCCTGGGCCTGGGCTTTACGTTCTTCTCCGGCGCTGTTGAGGCATGGCTCGTCGACGCACTGCGCTTCTCCGGCTACGAAGGCGGGTTGGAATCCGTACTTGGCCGAGGGCAAATGGTTCAGGGCGTAGCGATGCTGGTGGGCTCGGTGGCGGGCGGGGTGATAGCCCAAGCCACCAACCTTGGCGTTCCGTTCCTCCTGCGCGTGCTGGTGCTGCTCGCCATGTTTGCTGTTGCGTTTGGGCTCATGCACGACGTCGGCTTCTCGCCGGAGCGTTCGACGCACCCTCTCCGCGCGACCAGAGCGGTTCTGTCCGCATCAATCGAGAACGGTTTGAAGAACCCGCCCGTCCGGTACGTGATGTTGGCAGCCCCGTTTACGGCCGGCGTCAGTTTCTACGTCTTCTACGCACTGCAGCCGTACCTTCTGGACTTGTTTGGCGACCCCAAGGCCTATTCAATAGCCGGTCTGGCCGCTGCGATCGTTGCGGGATCGCAGATCCTGGGCGGCTGGCTGGCCCCACACGCGAGGCGGCTGTTCCATAAGCGCACCACTGTGCTGATCGTCGGTTGCCTGGCAGGCTGCGTCATCCTTCTGGTCCTGGGATTGACGCGTGTCTTCTGGGTGGCTCTGGTCCTGCTCGCCATCTGGGCCGTTGTGGGCTCGGCAGCCATGCCCGTCCGGCAGGCGTACGTGAACGATATGATCCCGTCGAAGCAACGGGCCACCGTCCTGAGCTTTGATTCGCTGATGGGATCCAGCGGCGGCGTCGTCATCCAGCCAGTGCTGGGCCGGGGCGCAGACCTCTACGGCTACCCGGCATCATTAGCCATGGGCGGCGTCCTTGAACTCATTGCCCTACCGTTCCTGCTGGCCAGCCGGAAGCAAGGATCACCAGCCGACAACGCCAGCACCGCGGAAACCACCCCAAACCCTGAACCGCTTCCGTAAGGACGGCGACCAGAAGCTTTGGGGGCAGCGGCCCGTTGCTGCTATTGGGGCCCAAGTACGCCAAACTGGTGGTAACACTACTGAAAGCGCGGTTGCCACGTGATCTCCCTACACCAGGACGCCCAAGGATTCATCCGGATGAAGAGGCACTTTCCCGCCACCGCTGCGGTGTCCGTGGTTTTTTCCGACGGGACCGAGGAAATCTTCACGGCGCAGCGGCTCAACCAGATCTACGACGACGCGCTGGCCGCCTACCGTGCGGCGAACCATCTGGATGCCAAGGGCTTTGACCGGGGCCCCAGGAAGAAGGTCCAGCAGGGCATTGAATTCGTCCCGGTGTCACCGGGCATGTCCAGCTGAACCACCTTCCTGGTACGTCAAGCCCGCTTGCCCGAGGCATGGTGGACGCAGAACGGTGTCCATGGCCTGACCTCGAGTCTTTCTTCGGGAATGTCTACGCCGCACACCGCGCACTGCCCATACGTTCCCTCCTCGATCCTCGCCAGGGCCTCCTCGATCTGTTCCAAGCCCACCCGGCTTTGTCCCATGAGGGCGGATGCCTGGGAAAGCTCGAAGGCGATGGTGCTGCCCTCGGGATCGTGCTCGTCGTCCACATTGGAATCCTGACGGGCAAGACTCACCGAGGTGATGTCGCTTCGCAGCGCCTTCAGCAGCTCGAGTTTACGGTTCCGTTCACTCTCCAAAAGAACCCGAAACCGTTGGATGTCAACCACGGCGGGTCATAGGTCCACGGTGCCGCTCTCGCCCACGCTGAACCGGGAGTTTGTGACCTTGGACTTGACCCACTGTAGGACCGTAGCGGCCGTTCCGCCCGGGCTGGTCCAATACTCTGCCGAGTCCGAGTCAACCCGAAGCAGGCAAACCTCCGGAGTGTGGGGGCCATCGGGGTACCACGCCTCAACTACCTGGTTCCACAGCTCATGGATCTTTTCCCGATCGGTGACGACCTCTGCAGTCCCGGCCACAGAGACCCATTCCGTGTTTTTGCCAAAGGAAACGTTAACCCGTGGGTCCTGGCGAACGTGGGCAACCTGTGAGGTTCCCAGGCCCGTAAAGAACCACATGTCGCCGTCGTCCTTGACTTCCTGAACGGCAAGCGGCCTGCTGACCAGCGCCCCTGTCTCGTTCACAGTGGTTAGCATCCCGATCTTCGAATCGTTGATGATGTCGGTGACCTTCTTAATGGATTGTTCGTCAGTCATAGGGTCCTCACTTCTCCTTTGAGACTCGACTCATCGCCGTGCCCGGGGTACTTCCCATAGCCACCCTATTAGTAAGGCTACTGATTTGCTAGGCGATCGAGAAATGTCGCTGTTGGACTTGGAAACAGGATGCGATTGATGAGGGAATCATGCTGGGGCTTCATCCGTTCACTTCATAGTGACATGCCGACGGCGGTCAGGCTTGCTCCCGGGGGCAAGCGAAAACGACGGGAAGTTTGGGGACTACCATGACGTTGAGTGAAACCATTGACCGCTTGGAAACGGCGCACCTTATGGTCCGCGACGCCGAAGAATGGGACGGACTAACCGCCGCCCTCGCGGACGCGTATCGCACCCGTGATGATGACCTCGTAGAACAGCTGCTGCCGCCTTTTCTTCAGTCCTGGCGTACCGTGACCCACTATGTCCTCCGCGATACCTTCGACTCAGCAGGCATCTCAGTGACTGAACCCAGCCACCCCTGGGGAATTGCCACGTTGACCGCCTTCGGCGTTAGACGCGAACCGGTACTCTGCCAGATGGACCAGGTGGATTCGGCGGATCAGGTAGGTGCAGCTGTCGGAGCACCCACGTTGCTCACTTTTGCCGAAGCCATGAGGTACTACGCCGGGTGCCTGGCATCTCTGCTGGAACACGCTAACGGTCAGCAGGAGCAGTACAGGAACTAGCCTGATCAGCGCGTGTATGGATAAGTACTGCGTAGGAGCCATTGTCCCAGCCCGCGCCTCTATGATCTCAACCCCGTCTTGCTGTTGGCGGCCCGTCAATCACAGTAGGAATGTACTCCAGCAACTGCGACCTGCCGTCGAACGTCCGGCTGTCCACCAGCTCCAGAGAAACATCCGGGTATCCGTCGTAGATCCGCTCCCTGCCGGTCTTGCCCGTGATCACGGGAAAGACAACCAGCCGGTACCTGTCCACCAACCCGGCCGTCAGGAGGGAACGGCAGAGGCTCAGGCTGCCCAGCGTACTGAAGGTTCCGGACCTGCTCCTTTTTAGCTCTCTGACATTCTCCACGGCGTCACCGGAGATGAGCTCACAGTTGGGCCAGGCCAAGGGCCCCTTCAACGTGGACGAGAAGACAATCTTGGGCATGTCCGCCAAACCGCCCAGACTGGCGCCCTCTTCCTCCGAAAACCCGGAACTGTCTGCGGCGGCCTGCTCCGACATACTGGACATCAGTCGATACGTGGTGGCCCCCATGAGCGTAGTGAATTCCTTCTTTCCCTCTTGCTCGAGCCACGCGAGGTATTCCGGGCCTTCCAAACCCCACCAACCTGGCCAACCATCCGCTGAAGCGTAGCCGTCCAGTGAAATGATCAGGTCCACCATCAAGGTTGCGGGGGTCTCACTCATAGCAGTCTCCTCGTTTGACCGCGGGCTTTAGCCGCGCTCATTGCCCGTGCGCGGGAAACGCTAGTCCTGAGCAAGCCTTCATTCAAGAGGTCGGCACTAGAAGAGGAGTAGGACGAATCCCCCGAGCGTGCTGAGTATCCCGACCCCGGTGAGGATCCAGCCCAGAATGAGCACCGTGTTGTCGTGACGCGGTGGCCTGAGCGAGCATCGCGACGGATGGCAGAGGTCATAGTGGACCACCACTGCACCTGAAACAACGTTGTTGTCGTGAGCCGGAATATCCAGCAGGACTTTTTGTTCCTCGTTCGATTGATCGTGCCACCGCAGCCCCAGGAATCCACCTGCGGCGAACTGTTCTCCGTCCGCGGTGGCCCACACGCAACGACGCTTGGCTATGATCCATGCGCTGATCAACAGTGGCACGCCCGGAACGAACCCCACCCACGTCATCATTTCCAGGATGGGGCCAAGGACATCGAGGGAACCGGCCATGACATGATCCTAAGCGCAAGGAATGAAAACGATGTGGGGGGTGACAACTGCAGGGCGACAATGTTGCTTGGCACCAGGCCTACCTGGAAACTGGAACCGTGCCGGCGAACGTCACTGCAATCGCGCCGGACTGGACGTCCGTGACGTGCAAAGCTTGATCCATGGACCTGGATATCCCGCCGTCGCTGACTATCCCCGCCGCGGAACTTAGCTGGCGGTTCTCCCGCTCGTCCGGACCAGGCGGCCAACACGTCAACACTACGGATAGCCGGGCGGAATTGACGTGGAATGTTGCCGGATCCACAACCCTGACTGATGAGCAGCGGCAGTTGCTCCTTAAGCGCCTGGGACGCAAACTCATCGGCGGTTCCATCACCGTGACGGCATCAGAGGAGCGGTCCCAGCTTCGCAATCGGGAGATCGCCATGGCCAAGCTCGCTGAGATCATCAGGGTGGGACTCGTCCCGGAATCAATCCGTCGCGCGTCCAAGCCGACGCGAGGTTCTGCCCGGCGTCACCGTGCAGCAAAAGAAATCAGATCTGCCACCAAACAACAACGACGCCGACCCGCCGCGGAATGAGGTTTCTTCCCCTGTGACTGGAGGACTACTGGCGGGATCATACAGTCATAGCACCCGTCCAACTCACCTGTCCGGACGGGCCAGTGACCGGTGAGGCCCTGGAGCGCCACTCCTATCTGCTACTGATCTCCACCCACTGTGAACGCCATTCCGGAGCCGGAAAGGCCTCACTCCAGTAGGCAGTTTCCCTGGCGATCCTGCCGTCCCGGAACTCGAAGATGAAGACTGTCTGGTACTGAGGTCCGTCGTAGTCAAGCAACGCCTCAGCTACTACCAGATTGCCGCCGCTGAGCAGTCGTCGGGGCGTGATGGTGGGCAACTGCGGAAAGGCATTGTAAATACCCCTGCGGTTCCCGGCCCCGCGCACAACTTCCCCGGACTGCGGCCAATGCATGACGGCATCATCATGGAACAGCTCATCCATGACTTCAATATGGCGTTCGTTGATGCACTCGATCAGCCGCCTGACCACGTTCTCGTTGACGTCCTGTGGTTCGCCGCCCTGTTCCCCGAGGCCGCCCGGGTTCCCGGCGATTTGTTCAGCCATGAACCGCATTGTCCTCCCGGGGACCGCAAAGCACCATGCCTTGCGTCCTCAACGTGACCTTGCCGGGACTGCGGGCCGATAGAGTCATGTCAATGGACAGTAAACTGACAATCCCCGGGCACCCCGCTTCCAAGCAGCCGAAACCACAGTCTGCCGACTCTGAAGATGGCTTCGTCAGAGTCCGTGGAGCGCGCGAAAACAACCTCCACAACGTGGACGTGGACGTACCCCGCGATGCAATTGTCGCGTTCACCGGGGTTTCCGGCTCGGGAAAGTCGTCCCTGGCATTCGGCACCATTTTTGCCGAAGCCCAACGCCGCTACTTCGAATCCGTGGCCCCCTATGCCCGGCGCCTCATCCAACAGGGCCACAACCCCAAGGTTGAATCGATCACCGGGCTGCCGCCCGCCGTCGCACTCCAACAGCGCCGCGGCACGGCAACCGCCCGCTCCAGCGTTGGCACGGTGACCACGTTATCCAACTCAGTCCGCATGCTTTTCTCCCGGGCCGGCAGCTATCCCGAAGGGGCCAGCCAGCTGGACTCAGACGCCTTCTCCCCCAACACTGCTGCTGGAGCTTGCCCCCAATGCCACGGACTGGGTGTCGCCCACACGGTCACGGAAGAGACCTTGGTTCCTGATCCCTCGCTCAGTATCAGGGATGGTGCGATCGCCGCATGGCCCGGCGCCTGGCAAGGAAAGAATCTCCGCGACATCCTGACTCACCTGGGCTACGACGTGGACACACCCTGGCGGAAGCTGCCCAGGAAGGATCGTGACTGGATCCTCTTCACGGAAGAGCAGCCCGTGGTGGAGGTTACGCCCCAACGAGACCGCGTCGCCAAGCCCTACAAGGGCCGCTTCTGGAGCGCCAAAAGCTACGTGCTCCACACTCTGGCCGACTCAAAAAGTTCCACAATGCGTGAGAGGGTGCTGCGATTCATGGAAACCGGCCGGTGCCCCCAATGCAGTGGCAGCGGGCTTCGCCCGGAGGCACTAGCGGTCACCTTCGCCGGAAAAACCATCGCCGAACTCAACTCCCTGCCCATGACCGAACTGGCCGACATCATCCGCCCCACCACTCAAGTGACGGCGGCCAGTACTGCCTCACGGACCCAGACTGACGGTGAAGTCAACGAAGTAGCCCTCGCCATCACCCGCGACCTCCTGAGCCGGGTCACGGTACTCCTGGACCTGGGGCTTGGCTACCTGGCGCTGGGTCGCCCAACACCAACGCTCTCCCCCGGCGAGATGCAACGACTCCGGATAGCCACGCAGCTGCGATCCGGGCTTTTCGGTGTCATCTACGTCCTTGATGAACCTTCTGCCGGACTTCATCCTGCCGATGCCGAGCCGCTTCTGGAGGTGCTGGACCAGCTTAAGCGCTCCGGAAACTCTGTGTTCGTGGTGGAACACAACATGGACCTGGTCAGGGCGGCCGACTGGTTGGTCGATGTTGGCCCGCACGCTGGCGAGGGTGGAGGACATATCCTCTACAGCGGCCCAGTAGCCGGACTGGCGGATGTACAGGACTCCGTGACGCGGCCGTTCCTCTTCCCTGAGCGCGGCGACGGCTTCGCTGGCGTTGAAGCAACCCACGACGCCGGTCTGGTCGCCTCCGGGACCAGGCCCGCGTCTCCCCGGCCACCAAAAGAGTGGCTCACGCTCCAGAACATCAACAGGCACAACCTTCGCGACGTCCAGGTTGAGTTCCCGCTTGGCGTGCTGACAGCGGTGACAGGCGTCTCCGGCTCGGGCAAGTCAACCCTGGTCAGCCACGTTCTGGCCGAGGTGGTGGGGGCAGCGCTACATCCGGAAGCCCCTGACACAAACGCCCCAAGCGCAGACACCCGGCCTATGCAGGACGCTGTGGGTTTGGTGTCCGGACTCCACCAGCTCGATCGTCTGGTGAAAGTCGATCAGAAGCCCATCGGCCGGACCCCCCGTTCCAACCTGGCCACTTACACGGGGCTCTTCGACGGAGTCCGGAAAGAATTCGCGGCCACTCAAGGCGCGCGTTCCCGAGGCTTCGGAGCTGGACGGTTCTCCTTCAACGTGGCCGGAGGCCGCTGCGAAACCTGCCAGGGAGAAGGGTTTGTTGCCGTGGAGCTGCTGTTCCTGCCAGGCAGTTACGGCCCCTGCCCCGAATGCCAGGGTTCGCGATTCAATCCAGAAACCTTGGAGGTTACCTATCGTGGACGCAATATTGCCGAGGTCCTGGGCATGACCGTAAACGCAGCGTCCGACTTCCTGGCTGATCTCCCCGGCGTTGCCCGCAGCCTGCAAACCCTGCGCGAAGTGGGCCTGGGCTACCTCCGGCTAGGCCAGCCCGCCACAGAGCTTTCCGGCGGCGAAGCCCAGCGCATCAAACTCGCCACCGAACTGCAACGCGTCCAACGAGGCCACACCCTGTACTTGCTGGACGAACCAACCACCGGACTGCACCCTGCCGACGTCCAGCTGCTCATGGCCCAATTGCACAAGCTGGTTGACGCCGGCAACACTGTCATCGTGGTGGAGCATGAGATGGACGTCGTGGCCGGCGCCGACTGGGTGATCGACCTGGGTCCAGGTGGTGGCGACGCCGGCGGCGAGATCATGGTCGCAGGCCCGCCGGCCGTCGTCGCGGGTTCGCGAACAAGCCGGACAGCACCCTACCTCGCCGCCGCCCACGGGCGGTAGCCTACCGCCGGGGAATGTTGCGCAGGTTGCTTCGTGCCATGCTGACAGCCTCCCCGGCACCACGGTTCAGGACCACTTTGGACATTGCGGTAGCGAATCCAATGACCTGCGAACCCGAAATCTTCGGCGGAATGGACAGGGCGTTGGGGTCGGTGATGAGTTCCACCAAGGACGGACCTGGATGGGCAAACGCCGCCCGGTACGCCGCCTCGATGTCAGCGGGATCCGTGACCCGGACTGCGTGGAACCCCAAGGCCTTGGCCACCGCCGCATAGTTGGCGTCCGGAACGTCCACGCCGAAGTCGGGTAGCCCGTCCACCAGCATCTCCAGCTTGACCATGCCCAGGGTGGAATTGTTGAAGACCACCACATTCACCGGCAGCTGGTGCGCGGCCACGGTGATCAGCTCGCCCAACAACATGGACAGTCCGCCATCTCCGGACACGGAAATTACCTGGCGTCCGGGATAAGCCACCTGCGCGCCAATAGCGTGCGGGAGTGCGTTGGCCATGGACCCGTGGAGGAAGGAGCCGATCAGCCGACGCGTGCCTAACGGGTTGATGTAGCGCGCGGTCCAGACGTTGCACATGCCGGTATCGGCCGTGAAAATTGCATCCTCGGCCGCAACCTGGTCAACGAGCGACGCCGCGTATTCGGGGTGGATGGGCTGTTTTTTCTCCACCTTGCGCGTGTAGGCGCCCACGGCTTTGTTCATCAGGCGGTCATGCTTCTTTAGCATCTGGTCAAGAAAGCGCCGGTTCTTCTTAGGCGTCACCAGGGGCAGCAGGGCCGTCAAGGTTGGCAACACGTCGCCATGAACTGCAATGTCGACGTCGGTCCGCCGCCCCAGCCGCTGTGCCGCCCGGTCAACCTGGGCCGTCCGGGTGTCCGGCAGGAATTGGTCATAGGGAAAGTCTGTGCCCAGTAGGATCAGCAGGTCCGCGTCCTCAATGCCCTCAGCCGCTGCGCCGTAGCCGAGCAGCCCGGTCATGCCGATGTCGAAGGGGTTGTTGTACTGGACAAAGTCCTTGCCTCGCAAGGAATGGCCGATGGGTGCGTTGACCAGCTCTGCCAGGGCAATGAGCTCGTCATGGGCACCTTCGACGCCAGCGCCGGCGAAAATGGCAACCTTCCCGGCGTCGTTGATGGCGTCAGCAAGTTCCCGGACGCTGGCTGGATGGGGAACCAAAGCGGCCGGACGGAACGTTGCCGGCAGCGGGGTGGGCGCCGTTGCCTCAAGCCCGGCGATGTCACCCGGGAGCGTCACAACAGCCACTCCCCCAAGACCCACTGCATTTTGGATGGCGCTGTGCATGACCCGGGGCGCTTGCTCAGCGGTACTGATCATCTCCGAGTACACCGAGCACTCGTTGAACAGTCGGTCCGGATGGGTCTCCTGGAAAAAGCCACTACCAATCTGCTTACTGGGAATGTGCGATGCGATGGCGAGCACCGGGGCCCCGGTACGGTTGGCGTCGTACAGTCCATTGATCAGGTGGAGATTGCCGGGACCGCAAGAACCCGCGCAAACAGCCAACTTTCCTGTCAATTGGGCCTCTGCAGCAGCAGCAAAAGCGGCAGCTTCCTCGTGGCGGACATGGATCCAGTCGATGCCGCCCTTCGAGGAGCCTCCTGTTTGCCGAACAGCATCCACGATCGGATTAAGGCTGTCGCCAACGATTCCGTAGATCCGCTGCACACCGGCAGCTTGGAGTTGTTCGATGAGTTGGGTGGCAAGTTCCTTGGCCATAGTGTGCAGGCTCCCTCAATGGTGGTGGTGGGCTGACAGGGCCAATATAGTCGGCCCGGCCGGACGTCACCTCCGAATGCCCCCCGCTTAAGCTGCCAGCCGAGTCTCAAACAGGCGCTCCGCCAGCGTCAGCAGATGGCTCGGCACATCCTGGTCATCACCGCTTGTTCCGTGACCGAGGAAAACCGCAGTCCCGCTGACGGTGCCTTCGACAGGAGTGCCTGCTTCACGAATCAAGACCTCAGCCCGAGGGTTCAAAGGCAAAGGAACATGAATTGCCTGGTCATTGACCAGAACGTGCCATCCACGGCCGGTTATTGCCTCAACATTCCCCTCCACCAATGATTGCTGCATTTCCATGACCGGCTCAATCCTTTCCACACGGATACACTCGTGGATACGTGCCGGGATAATGAGTACCGTGATGAGATACCGCATCGCTTTAATTTCCGTTTCTCTACCCTTACCGCCTTTCCAATTCGCAACTGGTGATGCCGGCCGGCGGTACTAGGTGGCCGGCATCACCGAACAGCATCACCGAACGGCGGCAGCAATTCGGCCCTTCCGATGGTTATCGCTGGTTTTTCCTGGGTTTTGAAAAGAGATTCTCACTACCCTCAGCCTTTGCCCTCTTTTCGGCTCTCTTTTCCAGAATAGTCTTGCCGGACTTTTTCGACCTGGCACTATTGGGTGACTTACCGGACATTTTAGGCTCCTTCAATATTTTGGATATGACAACACCATACCCACTTATTTTTTTAAAGCCAGTTACGGAATTTTGGGCTTCATGCCTACGAGGTTTCTCTGCCTTTCTCCACGGCAACTCTGGCTGGGAGGGCCGTTCATTGCTAGCGTGGCCGCATGAACCCGTCGAAGTCCCCGGCAGAGATCCTCGACATCGCCGGCAACGAGGTCCGCATCTCCAACCCGGACAAGGTGGTGTTCCCCGAGCCCGGGCTGACCAAGCTCGATCTCGTGAACTATTACCTCGCAGTCGCGGACGGTGCGCTGCGCGGCGCGGGAGGGCGCCCCATGGTGCTCAAGCGCTTCCCCAAGGGCATCGATGCTGAACCGTTCTTTCAGAAACGCGTGCCCGAGAACCATCCCGACTTCATTGACACGGCAACACTCCACTACTCGTCCGGAACTTCCGCCGAGGAAGCGGTCATCCGTGATGCGGCAGGCCTCGCGTGGGTGGTGAATCTGGGATGTCTGGACCTCAACCCGCACCCCGTACGCGCGGAGGACCTCGACCATCCGGATGAGCTTCGGGTGGACCTGGACCCCATGCCCGGCGTTGACTGGTCCCGGATTGTGGACACCGCGTATGTAGCACAGGAAGTGCTGGACGACGTCGGACTGGTGGGGTGGCCAAAGACGAGTGGCTCCCGCGGCCTTCACATCCTGGTGCGCATCACGCCGCAGTGGTCCTACCGGGATGTGCGCCTTGCCGCCGAGACCCTGGCCCGCGAAGTGGAGAACCGTGCTCCGGGGCTGGCAACGGCCAAATGGTGGAAGGAGGAGCGGGGCGAGAGCGTCTTCGTCGACTTTAACCAGAACGCCAAGGACCGCACCGTAGCCTCCGCGTACTCGGTCCGCTCCCGGCCCGACGCCCGGGTCTCGACGCCGCTCACGTGGGGCGAGGTGCGCTCCGCCCGGCCGGAGCAGTTCACTGTCCGCACTGTGCCCGCGCGCTTCTCGGATGTGGGCGACCCGCACGCAGGAATCGATGAAGCTCCCGGCTCGCTCGATGCCCTTCTGGCTTTGGCTGCCGAGCTCGGCCCCGCCGAGAAGGCCCCCAGAGCAGGCGATGGCTCGGGTCGCCGGGTGTCAATGATGCCACTGGTCGAGGTAGCCCGGACCAAGACCAAGCCCGAAGCCGAAGAAGCACTCGATGCGTGGAAGGAACGGCATGCAGACGTTGTTTCCCTGCTTCGCCCGGCCGACGTCCTGGTGGACGGGATGCGGGGATCGAGCTCGCTCTGGTACCGGGTACGGGTGAATCTTCAACACATCCCGGAAGAGCGACGACCGGCCCAGGAGGTGCTGATCGCAGACTACGACCCGTGGGCGGGCAAGGAGTGGCCGGCATCCGGAGGCTGAGAGTTCTGGCGCGGGCGGTGGCGTGGCGGTAACTTTGGAGTACTTTTCCTTGAAGCTGCCGAGGTACCGGAGGCACTGCCGATGCAAGGCTTGTCCGCGTCACTGGTCCTCATCGCCGTGTTGGCTGTGGTGGCCCCCCTTGCTGCACGGCTCCTGGATCGTTGGGTCAAAGTGCCCATTGTGGTCTTTGAAATTGTTCTTGGCATCCTGTTCGGACCAAGCCTCCTGGGATGGGTCCAGTCCACTCCCTTCACGGACACGCTGGCTGATTTCGGGCTGGCCATGCTGTTCTTCGTTGCCGGCAACGAGATTGACTTCGCGGCAATCCGCGGCCGTCCCCTTTACCGTGCCTCTGCAGGGTGGGCCATCTCCTTGGCCGCAGGCATCGGGGCAGGTTTTGTCCTGGGGCCCTCACCGGAAGCCGCCGTGATCATTGGTGTTGCTTTGTGCTCCACCGCTTTGGGCGCTTTGCTGCCGATCCTCCGGGATGCCGGTGCTTCCAAGTCGCCGATCGGTGTCGCCGCTACCGCACTGGGCGCGGCCGGCGAGTTTGGGCCGCTCATAGCCATTTCCTTGTTCTTCAGCGGCAAGCAACTCGGTGTGGCATCAGGAGTGCTTCTGGGCTTTGTCCTGCTGACCGGCGTGGCAATCTACCTTGCCTCGCAGGCACGGCACACGCTGTTCCACGCCCAGGTCACTGCCACCCTGCACACCAGCAGTCAGTTTGCCATGCGGTCCATCCTGTTGATTCTTAGCTCGCTGGTGGTGCTTAGCATGGTCTTGGGACTCGATATGCTGCTGGGAGCCTTCGCCGCAGGGGTCCTCTGGAAGGTCACCATTGCACGCGCTCCTGTTGCAGACCGGAAAGTCATCGAGACCAAGATCGACGCCGTCGCCTTTGGCTTCCTGGTGCCCATCTTCTTCATAGATACCGGCATCGACTTCGATTTGGGCGCACTGACCTCCAGCCCCCTGACGTTGGCCATGGTCCCGCTGTTCCTGGCGCTTCTGCTGCTCATCCGTGGCGTGCCGTCCTTGCTCGCCACGCCCCCGGGCTCCTCGCGGGCGGACAAACAGGCCCTTCTGCTGTTCGGAGCCACGGCTTTGCCCATCATCGTGGCAGTGACAACCATTGGCCGGGAGCACGGGTACATCACCAGCGGAATATCCTCGGCCCTCGTAGGGGCAGGGATGCTCTCGGTACTCCTGTTTCCGTTGCTGGCGCTTCGCCGGCTGCGCCGCACGGCGGCGCCGGAGGCAACGCTTCGCACGCCAAAAGCCTGATGCTTCGCGGCTGCTCTGAAGCAGCCCCTGCAAACGCAACAAGCGCACGACGGCGGTATCCCGCCGTCGTGCACTCCTCTTACTTAGGTGTACGCGACTCCGCCAAGGTGTTGCCCCCAGCCGAAGTGGCCCATAGGCTCGTAGCGTGAGTGGCAGGGACGGCAAACCGACCAGCGGGACCGACCGGCGACCGGGTGAAGGAAATTAAGGCATGGCAACAGGAACAGTTAAGTGGTTTAACGCTGAAAAGGGTTTCGGATTCATCGCCCCGGACGATGGAGGCCCTGACGTGTTTGCTCACTACTCAGCAATTACGTCGAGCGGATACCGTTCGCTGGAGGAAAACCAGAAGGTCCAATTCGACATCACGCAGGGTCCCAAGGGTCCGCAGGCGGAGAATATTCAGCCCGCCTAAGTTCAGTACATAAATGTCACACCAGGAGACCGGCGGGGCCTAGCGGCCTCACCGGTCTCCTGGTGTTTTTACGCCCGGCCTTTGAGGATCAGGTGCCAGTAGACCTGCGGGAACATATCTCGGTCCACCCACCAGGAGAGCCGGCTTTCCTTCCACGTGGCTACCTTTGGAATGGTCGGCATGGGTTGGTAGTGGTGGTCAAACTCGGCAAAGACCACCGTGTTCCGCGAAACGGTGAACGGGCATACGGAGTAACCATTGTACTTTTGGCTCAGCGGTTCGCCCTTGCGGGCCGAAAGCAGGTTCTTCGCCAGGACCTTGGCCTGCTTGCGCAGCGCACCGCCGGCTTTCGAATTGGCGGTCCCTGCAGCGTCGCCCAGCGACCAGACATTCGGGTACCTGGGGTGCCGCAACGTCCGGGTGTCCACCTCCACGAAGCCGTGCTCGTCCCCTACCGCCGGCAAGTCAGTGGCTTTGAGCCAATCCGGCGCGGACTGGGGCGGGACGGCGTTGAGGACATCATAGGAGAGGTCCTCTGACGTGTTGTCAGCGCTATTCCGAATGGTTGCCGTGCGGCTGGCAGGGTTTACCGCCACCAGCTCGCTGTTTGTCCGCAGTTCTATTCCGTACTCGGCAATCTTGCGGTCCAGCTCCCGGTCAACCTCGGGAATGCCGAACACTGTGGGATAGGGCTGGACCATGACAACCCGGATGTTGTCCAGGACGCCCTGTTCCTTCCAGTAGTCACAGGCCAGATACATCGGCTTCTGACTGGCCCCGGCACATTTAACCGGACCCGAAGGCATGGTAAAGATGACGGTGCCCGACCTCATGGAGCTCAACAGCGTCCAGAGCTTGGGTGCGAGCTCGAACTCGTAGTGAGAGGAGCCATAGGGTGAGTGCACTGCCTCGGCCAGCCCCGGAACGGCGTCCCAGTTGTACTGCAGCCCCGGGCAGAGAACAAGGTGCTCGTAGGTTACCTCGGAGCCGGAAGCCAGCGTCACCGAGTTGGCCTTCGCGTCCACATTCGCTGCCTTGTCCTTGATCCAGGCGACGCCCATTGGGGTTACGGATTCCTGGCTCCGGACGGCTTCCTTGACTTGCGCACGGCCACCGGCGATGTGGGAGAACAAGGGCTGGTATAAATGGTGTTCCTTGGGTTCGATGAGGGCGATGTCCTGGACGCCGTACCGCTTCAACCGGGCGGCCAGGGACACGCCTCCATTGCCGCCGCCGATGATGACGACCTCGTGCCGGCGCGCCATTCCGCTAGCTCTTCTCGGTCAAAGCGGAGCCCTTGTGCGCTGCCCTGGCTCCGGTCTTAGCTGACTCCACCACATACTGCGGCTCGTCTTCGCTGGCCACGTGCTTGTTGCCGTCCAGCACAAAGTCGCTGGTCTTCTTCTCCACGATCTTTCCGTGCGTCTTGCCCTGCGGGGTGTTCCACTCCACGCGTGTTCCCTTGCTCAGTGCCATGTCCGCTCCTAGTGTGGTCTTGGCCGGGGGTGACCCTGGTCAACGTCGACTTCTCCACAATAGTAAGCATGATGATCATCTATGTCTCAAGGTTCACTGCTGTTGTCCCTGGCCATCGGCGTCAACTGCTGCTCCACCTGGTCCTCTCCCCCCGGTGTTGGTCTTCCGGGTGATCAACCAGGTAATGAACCACAGCACCACGCCGATGGCCATCAGCCCGCCCGCCACTTGGTACTGGATGAGGTTCCTTCCCACCCACGGACCAGCGAGGAAGGCACACAAGAGTGCGGCCACCAAAGGCAGCTGACCGGGCGAGGTGAAGAAGACCTTCCGGTGCGGATCGCGCTTTCGGCGGAGAACAACACATGCCACATTAACCAGGGTGAACACGCACAGCAGCAGGAAGGCCGTGGTTCCGGAAAGATTCGCCACGATGTTGCTTGAGGGGTCGCTGCTGACGTACCAGATCAGCCCCAAGGCAAGGACGGTGGAGAACAGAATACCGGCCCACGGCGACCGGCGACCGGGCAATACCCGCCCCAAAGACCGCGGCAGAACGTGTTGGCGCGCCATGCCGTAAATCAGCCGGCTGGCCATCAACATGTTGATCAATGCTGTGTTCGCTACGGCGAAGACGGCGAGGAAGGGAAAGATCTTGTCGATGGGAAAATCAGGTGAACCTTTGTGCACCACTTCAAGGAGTGCCGCTCCTTCGGCTTCCCTGATCTCTCCGAGCTCGGCCGGGGTGAGCACACTGACCACAGACACAGCTACCAGCATGTAGAGGATCACCGCGATACCAAGACCTGTCAGCATGGTGCGGGGAAAAATCCGCTCCGGGTTCCTGGTCTCTTCAACCATGTTGACGGAGTCCTCGAAGCCGACCATGGCGAAAAAGGCAATGGACGTGGCGGCAGTGACAGCCAGGAACAGCCCTTTGTCCTGGTAGTCGGTGAACACGAAGATTTCCTGAACGTTGCCGGTTCCCTGTGCCATGACGAAGAAGCCAACCGCAATGACGATGCAGAGGGCGACTACCTCCACTGCCGTGAGAATGACGTTGAACTTCACGCTCTCCCCCACGCCACGCAGGTTGATCGCTGCCAGCAGCAGCATGAATCCCAAAGCCACCGCGGTGATCACGCCGCGGTCAGGAACCTCCATCCAGCCGTTGATTTGAAGGCCACCAAAGAAGTTCTGGGCAAGGACGTTGGCAGAGGTCGAGGCACTGGTGATGCCGGAGCAGACAACGGCGAACGCCACGAGGAAGGTCACGAAATGGATCCCGAAGGCCTTATGCGTGTAGAGCGCTGCGCCGGCGGCCTGGGGGTACTGCGTCACCAGCTCAAGATAGGAAAACGCGGTAAGAGTGGCCACCACAAAGGCCAGCAGGAACGGCAACCAAACGATCCCACCCACTGTCCCTGCCATTGTGCCGGTGACCGCATAGACCCCGGCCCCCAGAATGTCGCCCACAATAAAGAGGAGGAGCAGTTTGGGTCCAAGCACGCGTTTAAGCTCCGGCTCCTCACCTGCTGGCGTTGCTTCCAAGGCGTCGTCTGACGTGGTGCTCATGGTCCACCCCCGGCCCGTACACGGTCCCTCGAACCGTGTCAGTGATCTGATTTATCTCACTGTGATCCCGAGGCCCGGGTTTGGCAACACCGTCCGGTGAAAAGCCGGAACAGCCCTAGCGAAGTTGCCCTGAGTCCCCGGTCACCGAAGTACGCGAACCGTAATACTCAGTCAGCCTGGCCAGTCCTTCATCAACGGATACATCAGGTGTCCAGTTGAGGAGTTCACGGGTTAAGCGTTGGTCAAACCAGTGGGCGGTGGAGAGCTGCTCGGCCAGGAACCGGGTCATGGGCGGCTCCTCTTTGCGTCCGGCCCAGGTCCACACCCTTTCCACTACTGCCCCGGCAGCCCGTGCCAGCCCACCAGGCACAGACCACGACGGCGGGGCCACGCCGCCAGCTGCACAAATGCCTGACAATAGCTCCCCGATGGGCCGGGGCTCGCCATTACTCACCACCACAGCCTTGCCATGAACGTGCTCCATGCGGTGCAGCGCTGCGACGATGGCCGATGCCGCATTGTCCACGTATGTTGTGTCGATCAGGGCAGCGCCGGAGTCCAACAACGGTAAGCGGCCGTGGCTGGCGCGAGCCAGGACGCGCTCAACCAACTGGGTGTCGCCGGGGCCCCACACAATGTGGGGCCGCACTCCTGCTACCCGCAAGTGGGATCCATCCGCTGCGAGGGCCAGTAATTCAGCCTCAGCCTTGGTGCGGGCATAATCTCCGCGTGCATGCCGCGGGTCAGCCTTCTCCGCACCCGCTCCCATAATGGCTGCTCCGGAATGGGCCACAGATGGCGACGAGACGTAGACAACGTCCCGCACACCGGCCGCCTTGGCATGGTGGAGCAAGCTGCGGGTTCCTTCAACATTTACTGCTTGGAACTGAGCGGGGCGCCCGGTGATGGAAACTTTGGCAGCAAGGTGTATGAGTCCCTCCGCACCGTCCACTGCCCGGCGGAGGGCAGCGTCGTCGTTGATGGATCCGCGGAAATCTTCCACGCCATCCACCCCTGACGAGCGGCGCTGAAACGAAGCCACATCATGGCCTTGATGCACCAACTGCCGGGCCACCTCGCCGCCGAGGAGTCCGCTGGCACCAGTGACGAGGACCCTCACGGCTTCCCCGTGCGGCCGCCGGCCAGCACCTGCGAAGCCCAACGTGCCAGACGCGTCCTGTCGATCTTGGCGTTATGCCTGATATCTGTGGGCTGCGCAGGGACTACGAGCACAGCGCTGACATCAACGCCGGCCTCGGCAGCTGCTCGACGGACGCTCCCTGCGAGTTGCGGCTCAGCCGGGCCGGCTTTGGGAACCGCAGGCACGGTCTCCACCACGGCCACCACAGCCTGTGTGCCTCTCGGACCGACTCCGGCGATGGCGGCCATTCGCACGGCGTCCAGGCGTTCGATGGATTGTTCGGCACCAACTGGAGTCACCGCACCCCCGGGCGCCGTCACCACATGGGCAAGGCGCCCCTCCACCCACAGTCGGCCTGCGGCGTCGAAGTGACCTACATCGCCCGTGGCATGCCACCCGGTCAGGCTGGTGCTCTTCCGTTGCGTCATCCAGAGCCTGTCATAGGCTTCTTTGACGTGCGGCGCGCTGACCAGGATCTCTCCGGTCACCCCGGCCTCAGTGCCACGGTGCTCTCCCGACGCGGTCCCATCGGCCGCCAGCGGAACGATCGCCAACCGGGCTCCGTGGACGGGCACGCCCACACAGACTCCGTTGCCGGCGCCCGGGACGGTCCCGGCGGCAGCATCAGCGCTTGCCGCCTGAATCTCTTCAAAGCTGATGTCAGTGACCGGCAACGCCTCAGTCATCCCATAAGGGGTATGGAGGGAAGCTCCGGGCATCAACACTTGTACCTCCGCAAGGAGGGACTCAGGGACGGGCGCGCCGGCGGATAGAAGCATCTTCACGTTACCAAGAGCCAACGCCTGGGAGCCACTGAGGTTATCCCGGGTGGCAACCACGTTACGCAAAGCCGCCGGGGACGCGAAGACCACGGTGGCGTCAATGGCAGCAACGGCAACCGCCAGTGCCCGGGCTGTCAAAGTCCGGGGGGCTGTAACGTCCATGGCGGGGGTCACCGAGACGGCTCCGAGCGCCGGCCCCAGCAACGCAAAGGGGGCGAAACCAGCCACCAGCCGTGCACCGGCACCGATCCCGAAAGTAGCGGCAACCGTGTCCCGCATCGCGGCAAGCTGCCGGTGCGTGTAGAGGACGCCTTTGGCTGGTCCGGTGGAACCGGAGGTGAAGAGCACGGCAGATGGCGCATCCGGGTCCACGGCTACCACGTGGTGGCCTTCCACGCGCTTCGCACCGCTGGTTGCGCGGCTTAGTGCCCCGGTCTTTGCCAGGGCATCCAGCGACGTCTCGACACCCAGGATTCGACGACGGACCCGCGGGAGGTCCCGAATGCTGATGCGGCGTCCCGGCCACCCAAGCACCGAAGCGGCCGCCAGTGCCTTATCGATGCCGATCAGGAAGTCTGCGGTGGCGCCCTTCACGGCGCGACTCATGCCCTTGGTACCGAGTCCGGCGTCGGCGACGACCACCACCGCCCCCAATCTCAGGCAGGAGTAGAGGGCAACTGTGAGGTCGGTTCCGGGCGGAACCATCAAGCTCACGCGGCTCCCTTGACCCACGCCGGCTTCCCTCAGGCCCTCCACCATGTCCAGAATGCGCTGGTCCAGCTGACGCCAGTTCAGTGTTCGGCTCATGCTTCCATCGGGTGCCATTTCAACGACGGCGACGTCGTCCTTCGATGGTCCAGCGGCCAGTTCGCCGAGCGAGTCCCAGAGGGGTCGGAATGTTGTGGCCCCTCCTTCGGCCGGATCCCTGGGCGGGAGGCCGCGGGTAGCAGAGGGCACCACGTGAGAGCTATCGCCGCTTATGGAGCCACTGTGCGCAGCAAGCCAGTCAAACACCGGCGTGGCGATGTCCCTGTCTTCCGCCACGAGATGTCCGGCACCTTCGAAGCGATGCACATCCGTGTGCGGAAGGCGGCTGATGAGGTCTTTGAGGTACCGGTCGGAGAAGATCGGATCCTTCGGGCCCCAGAGCATCAGGGCCGGCACGTTCAGCCCGCGCAAGCCTTCCGCCACGCGTGTGAGCGCGGGGAAGCTGGGATGGGAGGCGTTTGCGGGAATGTCCGCGACGAAATTCCCCACTCCGGCCCGCCGGCCGGCTCCGCGGTAAGGCGCCATAAATGCCCTGCCCACATCGGAGGGAAGCGGCGGATTGGCCAGTGAATGCGTCACACGCAGGAAGGCGTCGGAGGTCATAGTGCCCCACCGGTGCACGGCAGGGTGCAGGGCCAGCCGAAGAGCCGATGGGATGGGAGTATCGGAAGGATGGTGGACAGCGGTGTTGGTCAGTACCATTCCTGCAAGGAGCTGCGGGTGTTCCAGCGCCCAGCCCGCGCTGATCACTCCACCCCAGTCATGGCCCACCGTAACCACTGGCCCTTCCAGGCCCAGTGCATCCGTGAGGTCACCGAGATCGTTGATCCGGTCCGCCAAGCGCCGGAAGGTGCCGGTGCGTTCTGAGTAGCCCATGTCAAGTTGGTCTACGGCAATTACGCGCCATGGATGGGCCGGGCTTGCTCCCGCACTGACCAGTGTCCGCCACAGATACGACCAAGTGGGGTTGCCGTGTACGCACAGCAAGGTTCCGATCGGTGTCAGTTCACTGCGCGTGAGCTGGTCGCCGTTATCGAGCACATGCCAGCGGCGAATTGCGCCCGGATCGTCCACCTCCGATGTGGACCTTACCCGGATTGTCCGGGACCATTGCGGGTCTACGCCGGGCCACTTGGCGGCTACCAAACGATTTCCACCATTCCTGCGTTCAGTCCGGAACCCACACCCATGCACAGGACCCGGTCGCCGGTCGTCAGAGACTGCGCCTGGGCCGCGAGTGTCATGGGAAGCGATGCAGGACCCACGTTGCCCCAATGCGGGAAGGTGATGGGAACCTTGTCCGCGTCCAGGTCTATGGCGTTGATGATTGCCTGGGTATAGGCGTTGCTGACTTGATGGGTGACGTAGCGGTCCATGCTTGCCCAATCCCACTCGGGCTGCGCCTCATGCCAGGCATCCACCACAAGCTGCAGGCCGCCGTCGAGCAGTCCCTTGGTGTCCGTGGACATGCCATCGATTCCTCCAACGCACAGTTCGTGGTGTTCCGTTCCTGCACGCATGACTCCTCCCACAAGCCGGTGCGCGCCCGGGTGCTCATCGGCAGGGCCCAGCACCGCAGCGGCAGCACCCGATCCCAGCGTCAACGTGGCAAACTCGCGGTTGAAGTCTTCCCGAGTGGTTTCAGGACGCTGGAGCCGGGCCAAGGTGGCTTCCTGAGTACCCTGCGCGTCTTCTCCATTGACGATGACGGCGTACTTGATCTGCCCCGAATCAATCATGTTGGCCGCCAGTATCAAGCCATTCACGAAACCGAGGCAGGCGTTGGCCAGGTCAAAATTCATGGCCGACGACGGCAGGCCAAGCTCGTGGTGGATCTTGACCGCCACAGAGGGTTCGAGGTTGCGCCTCGTCACTGACGTGTTGATCAGCAAGCCGATTTCCGAAGCTTCAACGCCGGCCTCAGCCAGTGCCTTGGCGCCCGCTTCCACTGCAGCATCATCAAACGACGTTCCGGCGGCCCACCAACGGCGGTGGGTGATACCCGCAACCCGCTCAAGCAATCGCGGTGGAAACTTCAGCCTCTGCAGGGTCGAAGCCAATCTCCGGTCGAAATCCGTAGAGCTCACTATCCTCGGAGCCTCTACACTGCTCACCGAGAGCAGCGCGGTGTTGCTGTGCCGGAAGGTCGCATTCCCTGCCAAGTTAAGCCCCTGTTCGTTTCTGTCCTGCCTTCATGCGGTGACTGTACCCATAAAGTGCAACCCCAAGACGTTAACTATGCCGGTGACAACCCGTTCCTGCATATTTGGGCCACCTCGGACCACCTCAAGACCCGGCGTGATGATGGGGCTAGCCTTCCCGGGCCTTCCTGGTTGCGGCGTCGTTGGCCTTCTGCAGCGCTTCCACCAACTCCTTTTTGTTCATGGTTGAACGACCCTTGATGTCCATTTCCTTCGCCCGCCTGTAGAGGTGCTCCTTGGAGGCGTTGGCATCCACTCCGCCGGCCGTGGGCTTGGTGGAGTCCACCCCTTCCTCCGCATGGTTGTCGGAAGGTCCGCGCTCCTCTTTGGGCTCCCAGTGGTCGCCCACTTTCTCGTAACTGTGCTTCAGAGCCGCGAAAGCAGTCCGGGCCGCCCGGCCGGAATCGTTGTCATAGCTTTCCATTGCCGAATCGTAGGTCTTGGCAAAAGTGTCCTGGGCTTTCTGTTCCGAGCGCTGCAGGGTGGATGGCACTTCGTCTTTGCGGGCGTGGTCGTTTTTTCCGGTCTTGGGCATGGTCTCCAACTCCCTGCACTCGTAGATGTCTTCGGTTGATTCAAGTCTGATGTGAAGCGCGGCCATTTG
The DNA here is from genome assembly GCF_019977315.1 of Arthrobacter sp. StoSoilB22. Taxonomy (NCBI): domain Bacteria; kingdom Bacillati; phylum Actinomycetota; class Actinomycetes; order Micrococcales; family Micrococcaceae; genus Arthrobacter; species Arthrobacter sp. StoSoilB22. The sequence goes on along the minus strand of NZ_AP024652.1, from coordinate 2,199,120 downwards.
ACCACCGGAAGTTGGCTGCTACCATCAAGAGAGAAAGTATGTCCTATCAAGCGAACAAATGGCTACAATCCTCTGCCACCCGCACTGGGGCAAGGGGCGGAGCCTGAAAACCGGGGTATCCAGTGGTGACTAAACTTGGTCTCAACATCGACCGCTCCTCTCCCGTGCCCCTCTATCACCAGGTAGTACAGGGTATCGAGGCCGCCATCCACAGCGGGGTCTTGGAGCCTGGCAGCCGCCTTGAGAACGAGATCGACCTCGCGGCCCAGCTCAACCTTTCCAGGCCCACCATGCGCAAGGCCATGGACGAACTGGTTCGTTCCGGCCTGCTGGTCCGCAAACGCGGCGTCGGAACACAAGTGGTATCCAGTCAGGTTCGCCGCCCCCTGGAACTCTCCAGCCTCTTTGACGATCTGACCAACAACGGCAAGAAGCCCACCACCACCGTGCTGAGCTTTTCCCATGAAGAAGCCGACGCCGCCACCCTCGCGGCGCTTGAGCTGCCTGCCGGTTCCAAGGTGTACCACTTCACCCGACTGCGCAAAGTAGGGGGCAAACCACTGGCCTTGATGGAGAACTGGGTGCGCGATGACATCGCCACCATGGACGAAGCCATGCTGGGAGCAGAGGGCCTGTACTCGATCCTGCGCAGAGGTGGCGTCAACTTCCGCCTAGCGACTCAACGCATCGGTGCCATGATCGCCAATGATTACCAAGCACCTCTCCTGGAGACCGACGTAAATTCCGCTTTGGTCACCATGGAGCGTACCGCGGTGGACGATACCGGCCGCCATGTGGAAACCGGCCACCACGTTTACCGCGCCGATTCCTACAGTTTCGAAATGACACTCGTACAGCGCTAGTACACCTCATACAAAGGATTCAGCTTCCATGACCAATTGGGTTTACCCCTTGGGTTCTGCCGCGCACGGCGTGTGGGACATCTCGCTCGGCACTTCCGATTCCGCCATTGCTGTAGACGGCTGGGCACATACCGGCCTCAAGGTCGCCACCATCGCGTCAGGCGCCGCCGTCGACCTCCCTGGGGTTGCTGAGGAGCGCATTGTGGTGCCGCTCAACGGCGCCTTCACCGTTACTGTCGACGGCGTCGACCACGCCCTTGGAGGCAGGTCCTCCGTGTTCCACGGACCCAGCGACGTCCTGTACTCAGGCACCGGAAAGTCCGTCACCATCAGCTCGTCCGACGGCGGCCGCGTCGCCATCGCAACGGCCCCTGCCGATGTCTCGTACCCCACCCGACTGGTGACCGCTGCTGAGACACCCGTGGAATTGAGGGGCGCCGGCAACTGTTCGCGCCAAGTGCACAACTTCGGCACACCGGCTGCACTGGAGGCGGACCGCTTTATTGTGTGCGAGGTCATTACCCCCGCTGGTAACTGGTCCTCCTATCCCCCTCACAAGCACGATGAGGAAAAGGACGGCGAGACCCACCTCGAGGAGATCTACTACTTCGAAACGCAGGTGGCCGCAGGTTCCGGCGCACCGACCGACGCCGACGCGATCGGATACCAGCGGGTGTACGCCTCCGACGAGCGGCCCATTGACGTTTCAGCTGAAGTACGTACCGGTGACGTTGTTTTGGTCCCCTACGGCTGGCATGGTCCCGCGATGGCAGCACCGGGCTATGACATGTACTACCTCAACGTCATGGCAGGCCCGGGTCCCGTCCGTGAATGGCTGATCAGCGACGACCCCCATCATGGTTGGGTGCGGCAGAGCTGGGAAGGCCAGGACATCGACCCCCGGTTACCCTTCGGCGCCTAGCTATCGTCATAGGAAGGCCCTCCCCGCGTCCACCGGATGCGGGGAGGGCCTTTTTTGGTCAGTGATGTTAGCTGGACACTTTGAGGGCGACTTTCACGGGAACACCTGTTGCCAGTGATTCCTGGGCGGCGTCTGCCACACGGGAGGCTGCCACCGCGTCCTCCGGGGTGCACGGGTTCTCACGCTCACCCATCACCAGCTCCACAAATGCGACCATCTCGGAACGGTACGCCTGGTCAAAGCGCTCTGCGAACGTCTGGTGCGGATCCCCGTCGGGGAAAGCGACCGCGGCCTCAGCCGAAGCCACAGCGGACTTCTCGTCCAAGCCCACCATGACCGTCCTGCGTGAGCCTTGAATCTCCAACCGCACATCATGGCCGGCCCCGTTGTAGCGGCTGGCAGAAACCGTTCCCACCGTGCCGTCGTCGAACGTAATGAGCGCCAAAGCCGTGTCCACGTCGCCTACTTCCCCAATGGCTGGATTACCGTTGTTGGATCCCTTGGCATAGACCTCCACGATTTCGCGGCCCGTCAGCCAGCGAAGAATGTCGAAGTCATGGACGGAACAGTCCCGGAACAACCCACCGGACGTTGCCAGGAAATCGACCGGTGGCGGCGTCATATCGCACGTGACGGCGCGCAGCGAGTGGATCCAACCCAATTCGCCGGCCTGGTACGCGCGCTTGGCTTCCAGATAGCCGGAGTCGAAGCGTCGTTGATGGCCGATTTGCACCACGCCGTTGTTGTCCCTGATGTAATCCAGCACAGGCAGTGCGTCCGAAACGTTCATGGCCACAGGCTTTTCGCAGAAGACCGGGATTCCTGCGTCCACTCCGGCACGGATCAGCTCCGGGTGGGTCGCCGTACCCGTGGCAATGACCAGGCCGTCCACACCGGAGCCCAACAGTTCGGCCACGGAGGGGAAGAACTCAGCGCCCAATCCGACTGCGACTGAGCGGGCATGGTCCGTGGCAACGTCCGTGAGCTTCAGGCGGACATTGACGCCCCTGTCCCGGAGCGTTTCATTGAGAGCGACCATGTTGTTGGCATGCATGACGCCGATGCGTCCCACACCAACGAGACCAAGAATGACATCTTTCATATTTTTCCTTCAAAGGTAGGAGTTTCCGGAGTCGTGAACACCACGCCCAGTTGGCGGCGAATCTCATCGGCCACGTCCAGGGTGCAGATGGAGGCCGCCAGCGTCCGTTGGCTGATCTGCGTGCTGCCCGCCACAACTGCCCGGGCCACCGCTGCGGCCTCAAAGTGAAGGCCCTCGAAGTGTCCGCCGGCTGGTTCTTCGTGACGCAGGCGGGTCCCGTCAGGAAACCTGACCTCGAACGGGCCGGGCATGTTGAACGGGCCCTCGATCGCCAGGGTGGCCTTGGAGCCAACAATCGTGGCTGTGGTGGGCGTGAAGTTGTGCAGGTGAGTGTTCACCACAGCCTGCCCGCCGCCGTCGAACGTCATGACGGCCGATAGTTGGGCGTTGACCCCGGACTCATGTGCCTGACCAATGGCATGGAGCCGGTGCGGACTTCCCAGCACCTCCGTGATCAGGGCCAGGGGGTACGTGCCCAGATCAAGAAGAGGACCACCAGCCAGTTCCGCATCAAAAATGCGGTGCGAGCGATCAAAATGCTCGCCATACTCGGCAACCACGGTGGTGATGGTGCCCAGCGTTCCGGCATCAAGTATCTGCCGGATCACATCGAATTTTGGAAGGAAGAACGTCCACATGGCCTCGGCGGCGAAGACGCCGGCAGCCTCGGCCCGCGCAGCGATATCACGCGCCTGGCCGGCGTCGAGTCCGATCGGCTTTTCAACCAGGACGTGCTTGCCGGCCTCGATGGCCATGACGGCGGCCGCGTGATGGCCGGTATGGGGCGTACACACATAGACGATGTCCACGTCCGGGGCTGCGGCGAGTTCCTGGTAGCTTCCGTAGGCGGCGGGGACGCTAAAGGCCTCCGCGAAGGCCTTGGACCGGTTCAGGGATCGGGATCCGACGGCGGCTATCACCTGCCCGGTATGCGCTTGGATGGATTCGGTGAACCGTTCGGCAATCCATCCCGGGCCCATGATGCCCCATCGCAGGCCGGGAGCATCACGGGATTCGGGCACGCGTGAGTGCGGAAGCGTGGGTTGGGTCACGAGTAACTGACTTTGGTCGACGACCCGTCGCTGTGCAGCGACTGGATCATGGCTTGGGCAACCAGGGCAGCGTTGAGTCCGTCCTGTGCACCGGCGAGGGGCGGCGCTTCTCCGCCTGCAAGTGCTGAGACCCACGCTTGCAGCTGGATCCGGTACGCGTCGGCGAAGCGGGGTCGCCAGTCCGCAGGGATGGAGGCCTGCCGGACTCCATCTTGTTCGATGCCCAGCAAGGACGATTCCTGAAGTGACGTGGTGCCTAGCTCGGAAACCACCTCACAGCGGGTGGTGTACCCGTACTGCGCATTCAGGTAGAGCTCCAGCGTTGTTAGGGTCCCGTCAGCTGTTCGGAGGATCATGAATGACGGGTCTTGCAGTCCGGCTTCGGCACGTCGCGTGCTTTTTCCGGCCTGCCACGAGACTTCCGTGACCGGAGAATCCAGGAGCCAGGGAACGATGTCCAGCTCGTGAATGGCCGAGTTGGTGATGGCCGATTCTGCGGTTGTTCCGGGCCCTGCCGCGGCATTGCGGCTGACGCAGTGAACCATGAGGGGCTCGCCCTGTGCCCGGCCTTGCACGGCGCGCCGAAGTGCCACATAGCCCGGGTCAAAGCGCCGCATGAAGCCGAGGGAAAGCAACGAAGCGCCGGTCGCGGCCACGATGTCGGCATCGGCCGCCACCACTTCGAGGCTTTCAAGAAGCGTGGGCGCCAACGGCTTCTCGCAGAGTACCGGGGTCATTGCTTCGAAGCATTCCAAGATAAGGCCCGCGTGTGTCGAGTCGTGCGAGGCGACGACTACCGCGTCAACGTCGCTGGAGTTGATCAATTCCGTCGGGTCCGTGGTGATGCGTGCCAACGGTGGCGCAGCAGCCGCTGCCCGGCCGGCGTCGAGATCTGCCACGAAGGTGACTTCGGCACCCCCAATACTGGTGGAAAGATTCCTGATGTGGTCTGCGCCCATGATTCCGGCGCCAATAACACCCACCCTGATCGGCATGGTGTTCCCTTCTATTGACGATATGAATGGGCCGTGTGCACAGCTGGCGGGGTCCTTCGAAGAGATCTCCGGAGGACCCCGCCAGTGCACTTTTACGCGTGCTTCGGGCTTCCGGCGTTCACGCTGTCAACGTCCGCTACTTCGGCCTTGACCTCTTTTACGACGTCGCCATGGCCTCCCAGCTGTTCCAGCTCATGGGCGAGTTCAGCAAGCTCAGCGCCACCAGCCATCTGGGCCGTGAGTTCGTCCAAGGTGATGTCCTTCTTGTCGTAGTACCCAATGGACTTGCCGCGCTTGAGCAAAAGGAACCGATCCCCCACCGGGAAAGCATGGTGCGGGTTGTGGGTGATGAAGATGACGCCGAGGCCGCGGTCGCGGGCTTGGAGGATGTAGCGCAGGACCACACCCGACTGCTTCACACCCAGGGCCGCCGTGGGTTCGTCCAGAATGAGGACCTTGGCGCCGAAGTACACGGCGCGGGCAATCGCGACGCACTGGCGTTCACCTCCGGAGAGCTGCCCGATGGGTTGCTCAACATCGCGAAGGTCGATGCCCATCTCCGCCAGTTCCTTGAGCGTGATGGCCTTCATCTGTTCGACGTCCATGTACTTGAACGGGCCGAAGCCTTTGGTGATCTCGGATCCGAGGAAGAAGTTCCGCCAAATAGGCATGAGCGGCACCACTGCAAGGTCCTGGTACACGGTGGCGATGCCGGCGTCCAGGGCATCGCGGGGGGAACCAAATTTCCGGTCCTCACCCATGATGTTCAAGACGCCGTCGTCGTGCTGGTGGAGACCGGCGATGATTTTGATCAGCGTGGACTTGCCCGCGCCGTTATCGCCCAGCACACAGGTAACGCGGCCGTTGTCCACGGCCATGGTGACCTCACTCAGCGCGATGATGTTGCCGTAGTGCTTGCCCACTCCTTCCAAGGAAAGAAGATGGACGGGTGTGTGGGTGAGGGGATCACGCTCATTCTGCAACAGCGTTCCCTGGTCGATCGCTTTGGCATTCATTTCCGGCCCCTTACTTGAGTTCCGCGCGGCGCTTGACGATGAGGTTGACGATGGTGGCGAGCAGCAGCATCAGCCCCAGGAAGAACTTGAACCAGTCCGGGTTCCACTGCGCGTACACAATGCCCTTGTTGGCCATGCCGAAGATGAACGCGCCGATCGCGCCGCCCACTGCTGAACCGTAGCCACCGGTCAGAAGGCAACCGCCAATGACAGCGGCAATGATGTACAGGAATTCGTTGCCCACGCCTTCGCCGGACTGCACTGAGTCGAAGGCGAAAAGGTTGTGCATGCCCAGGATCCAGCCACAGAAGCCCACACCCATGAAGAGTCCGATCTTGGTGGCCTTGACTGGAACGCCCACCGCCCGGGCTGCATTCGCGTCGCCTCCCACTGCGAAGATCCAGTTACCCACTCGGGTACGCATGAGCACCCACGTGGCGACGGCCACGAGGGCAATCCAGATGAAGACGGTGATCTTGACTTCAACTCCACCCAGGTTCACGGACGATGCAAAAACTGCCTGGGCTGACGAAAAGCCATCCATGTCAGAGATAGAGGGCGATGAAACGCCGCCGCCGATCATCCTTGTCAATCCGAGGTTCAGACCCGTCAACATCAGGAACGTGGCCAAGGTGACAATGAAGCTCGGAAGCTTGGTCTTCATCAGGATCCAGCCGTTGATATAGCCGATAGCCAGCGATACCAGCAGGGCCAATCCAACGCCCACCCAGACGTTTGTGCTGAAGTACCAACTGAACATGGATGCCGTGAGGGCTGAACTGATGACCGCAACGCCTGTTGATAGGTCGAACTCTCCGCCGATCATCAGCAAGGAGACGCCTACGGCCATAATCCCGATAGTGGAACTTCCGTAGAGGACGGTAGCGAATGATGCGGGCTGCAAAAACGTAGGGGAAACCAACGAGAAGAAGATAAAGAGGACGATGGCTCCAACGAGTGCGCCAACTTCCGGGCGCCCAAGCATTTTTTGGAGCGGATTGCGCTTGCCGATGCGTTCATCGCGTATGGGGAGGGGGGCTTTGGATAGGGTCTGTGTCATGGCTTTCTCCTGCTAGGGCGGGGTTCCCGGGTTTGAGTCCCGGGAACCCCGCTGGGAGCATCCTTAGCGGATGCCTTCCTTGGCGAACTTGAGGACGTCGGGAGCCGAAGACTGATCGATGATTGATGGTCCGGTCAGAACAGGAAGTCCACCGCCCACGTGGATTCCGCCACGTTTGACCTGCCACAGCGCATCGATTGCACCGTATCCCTGCAGCCACGGCTGCTGGTCAACAGTGAAGGCCACCTTGCCATCTATGATGGCTTGGGCAAGTTCGCCGTTCATGTCGAAAGATGCAACTTTGACTTTGCTTTGAAGTCCCAGCGACTCCACTGCCTTGTTGATGGTCAGAGTGAACGGAGCGCCGAGGCCAATGATGGCGTCCGCGTCGGGCGTTGCCTGAAGCTTTGCCGTGACGGTGGAGGAAACCTGGGTCATATCGGTGCCCTGCACGAAGAGGTTTTCCGTCCCAGGGACTTTGGATTTCACGCCTGCACACCGTGAGTCAAGAGCGACGTTGCCCTGCTCCATGATCACGCAGATTGGATGCTTCACACCCAGTGAAGCGAGCTTCTCACCTACGGCAGCACCGGCCAGGTTCTCATCGGAACCGAAGTGCGTGAAGGCCCCTACCTGCTTCCACACATCTGCGCCGGAGTTCAGGCTGACCACCGGAATACCCGCGTCTTCTGCTTTCTTCAGGACATCCTTCAGCGCGTCCGGTTTAGCCAAAGTGACCGCAATGCCAGCCACTTTCTGATCAATGGCCTGCTGGATCAACTGTGCCTGCCGGCCACCTTCGGGGTCGGACGTGTACAGCAATTCCACGTTGTCCTTCGCGGCAGCTTCCTCGGCACCTTTGCGGAGAATATCCCAGAACGTGTCGCCGGGGGCAGCGTGCGTAATGAGTGCCACCTTGATGCGTTCTGTTGAGGCGACTTGGCCGCCACCGGCACCGCTGCCCGATCCGTCGGTTTTGCCTCCACTGCTGGAACACGCGCTCAACGCGAGCAACGGTACAACTGCCGCCACAAGGGCGGCTTTACGCCAGGAAAATTTACCCACTTTGAATCTCCTTTGATTACAGCTCCGGGCTGCCACCTTGCAGCCACCGGATTGCGCCTACATAGATCATGGTGATCTCCAGCACATAAGTCAATACTTTGTCCTGACATTAGGATGTACATACGTAACTTCTTTGTGGATTCTCGCTTCAGGGCATGCAAAAGGGCAGTCCCGTTCAACTCAGCGGGACTGCCCTTGAGCAGTTGATTTGTGTGGTGGCAGGAAGGTTCAGCGACTTCTGGAGTCCGCTGATGCCGTGCCAGCGATGTTTTTGAAGTAATGCTCCAGATCCTCAAGGCTCTTGTCCTTGGTTTCGGGAATGTACTTCATGGCGAACGCGATGGCCCCGACGCCCAGAACGGCAAAGACGAAGAAGGTGTTGGAAAGGCCAATGGCGGCGAGCAATTGCGGGAATCCGAAGCCGACCAAGAAGTTGACGATCCACAACACGAAGGCAGAAGCGCCCATTCCAAGGCCTCGGATCTTAAGGGGGAAGATCTCCGAGAGCATCAACCACGTGACCGGAGAAATCGCTCCCTGTTGAAAGGAGAGAAACGTGACAGTCAGAGCAAGAATGACAAATCCCCGGGCAGTACCTTCCGGCAGAACCATAGAGAATATTCCGATTAACAGCAACGCACTGGTAGTGCCGACCTGCCCGGTGATGAGCATTTTTCGGCGCCCTACCTTGCCCAGAAGCCAGATGCCCACGAACGTAGCCAGAACGGAGATTACACCGTTGGCGATGTTGGCCGTCAGCGCAGCTTCCCTCCCGAAGCCAGACTCGGCGAGGATCTGCGTGCCGTAGTACATGATGGAGTTCACGCCGGTGATTTGCTGGATCACAGCCAACCCCAGACCCACCATAAATATTCTCCTCAGCCAAGGAATGCCAAGGTCCTTCCAGGAACCCATTTTGGACTTGTAGTCCTCCACGGCCATGGCTTTGACGTCTTCAAACTCAACCCGCGCTTCTTCCTGAGAACGTATGCGACGCAGGACGCTCAACGTCTCACCAAAGTTTCCTATGGAAGCCAGCCATCTAGGACTCTCGGGCATGAAGTTCATGCCAATCCACAGGGCAATGGCCGGAAGGGTTGCGATCACCAGCATCCAGCGCCAGATTCCACCTGCCTCACCGAAGCTGTTTCCCAGATAAGCATTGAAGACAAAGGCCAGCAATTGTCCAGTGACGATCATGAGCTCGTTCTGGGTGACGATCCGACCGCGCCGTGCACTGGGCGAAACCTCGGCAAGGTAGACCGGCACAGTGACTGAGGCGCCGCCGACGGCTAAGCCAAGGACAAACCGCGCCACAACCATCACCTCTGTTGTGGGTGCGAACGTGCAAGCGAGCGTACCTAGCAGGAAGATCATGGCCAGGACCATGATCATCCTGCGGCGACCGTGGCGGTCCGCGAGGCGGCCACCCAGAAGAGCTCCGAACGCTGCGCCGAACAACAGCGAGGAAGTAACCAGTCCCTCAGTGAGGGGTGTGAGACCCAGGTCCTCCTGCATGTAGGGCAAAGCACCGTTGATCACACCGGTGTCGTAACCGAAAAGCAGGCCGCCGAACGTCGAAATGATTGTCACGGTACGGAGCGCCCTCTTGTGCTTAACAGCGCCCGGTTTGGTATCCGCAGGTAGAGGAACACTCATGCGATGACCTTTTGAATATGCTGCTTCATTGTCTCCAACTGGTAAATGGAGACGTCCTCCGCGTTCTCATCCTCGGCGAATACCGAAGAGACCATTACGGTGTTCTCCTTGTCCAGGAAGCCGATCTCCTTCAAACCGCCAAAGAACTCGTCCCAGTTCACGTCGCCGTCGCCGATTTTCAGGTGCTGGTGGACGCGGACGGCGTTGCCGGGAGGGTTGGTGATGTAGCGAAGGCCGTGGGAGGCGTGGTGGTTCATGGTGTCCGAAACATGCACCAGACGGAGCTTGTCCCCCGCGGCCCGCATGATCTCCAACGGCTTGTTGCCCATGTGGAAGCTGTGCGAAGCGACGTAGACCATGCCGATGTTCGGCGAGTTGACGCCCCTGATGACGCGGATCGCGGCCAGGCCGTCCTCCACGAAGTCGTCCGGGTGCGGATCAATCAGGACGTCCAGACCCTCGCGTTCGATGATCGGGAGCAGCTCCTCCATGGAGCGGTAGAACGCCCGCTCGGACTCCTCGGCCTTCTCCGGACGGCCGCTGAACTCCGTGTTCATCGTCTGGACGCCGAGGTCTACTGCAATCTGGATGGCGCGCTTCCAGTAACGGACTGCAGCTTCCCGGGCGTCCTCGTCCGGACCCGACCAGCGCAGGACGGGTAGGACCGAGGCTATTTCGACGCCGGCGTCCTTACAGGCTGCCTTAAGTTTCCCGACGAGTTCGTCATCGGCCTTGGGGTGGTTGAAGAACGGGATGAGGTCCGCATGGGGGGTCATCTGCAGGTACTTGTAGCCAAGATCTGCCGCCACCCTCGGGAATTCCAGGAGTGTGTGGCTGTGATGGAATGGCGTGGGATCCAGTGCAATTTTCATGGTGGCTATCCCCTACTTGTAGAGATCCGGCTTGGTGTTCAGCTGGACCTTAACCTTCTCGCCGGACTTCTGGGCCTCGACGCCTGCCTCGCAGCAGGATGCGGTGGCGTAACCGTCCCAGGCAGTGGGACCGCCGATTTCACTGCGAAGGGCGGCGTCCACCCAAGCCTGCACCTCGACGTCGTACGCCGCTCCAAAACGCTCTTCAAAACCGGGGGTGACGTTGCCGCCCCATTTGCCCGCTGACTGGACGTACGGGCCGTTGTCCCCGCCAATGCTCACAATGCCATCCTCGAAGGACGCCTGCGTGGCCACCTGGTATCCGAACTTGGCGTTGACGTAGATTTCGACGTCGGCCAGCACACCGGATTCGGTTTCCAGCAAAACGTGCTGGGGGTCATGCTGGCCGCTGGGCGCAGTGCGGGTGGGCTTGCCCAGGCGGACCTGGACTGAGGTGATTTCTTCACCGGTGAAGTAGCGGATGGCATCGAACTCGTGGACAACGGAGTCGTTGATCAGCATCTCGTTGGTGAAGCCCTCGGGCGTGCTCGGGTTGCGGTGCTGGTGGTGAAGCATCAAAAGCTCCCCCAATTCGCTGTTGCGGATGATGGCGCCCAAGGCCGAGTACTCGGCATCGAAGCGGCGCATGAACCCCACCTGAATGCGCTTGTGGCCCAAAGCCTGCTCAGCCTGGACCACTTTCCAAGCGCTCTCGGCATCCGGCGTCAGCGGCTTCTCGCAAAGAATCGGGAAGTCCTTCTTCAGTGCCTTATAGAGGATTTCCTCGTGGAGGAAGCCCGGGGTGGCGATCAAGACGGCGTTCACGTCACCGTTGTTGAGCGCTTCGTCGGCACTGGCAAGAGCAACGGCACCGTCGATGCCTTCAATTGCGGCTTGCGCGCGGGCCAGGTCAACGTCGACGACGGCGGCTACTTCAGCGCCGTGGATGCGCGTGCTGAGACGCTTGATGTGGTCCGCACCCATGCGGCCCGCGCCGATGACGGCAACGCGGAGATTCTGTGTCACTGTATCTGTCCTTCGTGAGGTTTTTCTGGGGTGCTGCTGGCAGCCGTTAGTGGACCGCGTTACTACTGAATGCGCGTACGGGAGCCGCAGGAGAGCAGGTAGTTACGGGTTCGTTTAGCGATGGGCATCGGTACATCGAACGCTACCGGGTACATGTCCTGTTCAACGATGCCGAAAATCGGCCGGTTGAGCCCTTCCACCGCTTCGATCACCGCGCGCAGGTCCGGAAGGCCGTTGGGCGGTTCGGTCATGACGCCTGCCAGGTTGGCAGCTGCCCAGGTCATGTTCTTCTCGTTGACCTCGGCAAGGACCTCGGGGTTGATCTGCTTGAGGTGCAGGTAGCCGATGCGGTCCGGGTAGTTCTTGATGAGTTCCAGGCTGGATGCACCACAGTATTCAGCGTGCCCGGTGTCCAGGCACAGGTTCAAGTATTGCGGATCCGTCGCTGCCAGCAGGGTTTCGATGTCCTTCTGCGCACCGACGTGCGAGTCAGCGTGCGAGTGGAACTGCTGGTTCAATCCAAAGTCCTCCAGCAGCACCTTGCCCATGCGGTTGTGGCCGGCGAACAAGTCAGCCCACTGCTCGTCGGTAAGTTCACCGCTCTCCACGGCTTCGCCGGTAACGTCATCGCGCCACATCGCGGGAATGACCACAATGTGTTCGCCGCCCATGGCTGCCGTCAGTTCAGCAACCTTACGGGCCGGCTCCCATGCTTCGTCGTATTGCTTCGCGCCACGGTGGAAAGCAGTGAAGACCGTTCCTGCGGTGACCTTGAGGTCGCGCTGCTTGAGCTCCTCTGCCAAGCGCGTTGGGTCGTTTGGCAGGTAGCCGTACGGACCCAGTTCAATCCACTTGTAACCGGATTCGGCAACCTCATCCAGGAAACGCTCCCACGGTGTTTGCTGGGGATCATCGGCAAACCACACACCCCAGGAGTCGGGGGCGGTGCCGATGATCAGCTTGTTCTCGACATCAGTCATGACGGCTTTGTCTTCCTTTGTGGCGGCGGGGATCTAGTTGGAGGGGAAGTTGTAGGAGGCGCCGGAGGCATGGGTGGGTTCGGGCCAGCGGGAGGTGATGACTTTGCCTCGGGTGTAGAAGGAGACGCCTTCGGGGCCATAGATGTGTTTGTCGCCGAAGAGGGAGTTCTTCCACCCGCCGAAGGAGTGGTAGGCCACCGGGACGGGCAGCGGCACGTTGATGCCCACCATGCCCACGGTCACCGAGCGCTGGAACTTACGAGCGTTCGCTCCCGAGGAGGTGAAGATCGCGGTGCCGTTGCCGTACGGGTTGGAGTTAATAAGCTTGATGCCCTCTTCGAGGTCGGCCACGCGGACCACTACCAGGACGGGTCCGAAGATTTCCTCGGTGTACGCGGTCATTTCGGTCTTGACGTGATCGATCACCGTGGGGCCCACCCAGAAGCCGTCTTCGTGGCCCGGGACCACCAAGTCCCGGCCGTCCACCACCATCGCGGCGCCGGCGGTTTCGGCTTCGGTGACGATCTTGACGATGCGTTCTTTGGAGGCCGGGGTGATGACCGGGCCCATGTCGGCGTCGGGTTCGGTGCCGTTGCTCACCTTGATGGCCAAGGCGCGTTCCTGGACCTTTTTCACGATCAGGTCCGCTGCGTCACCCACAGCAACGGCGACGGAGATCGCCATGCAACGCTCACCGGCGGAACCGAACGCGGCGGCGGCGAGGTGATCGGCAGCGTTGTCCAGGTCAGCGTCGGGCATCACGATGGCGTGGTTCTTCGCCCCGCCCAGGGCCTGCACGCGCTTGCCGTGCTTGGTAGCTGTCTCGTGGACGTACTGCGCGATCGGGGTGGAGCCGACAAACGAGATGCCGTCCACGTCCGGGTGGGTCAGCAGGCCGTCGACGGTTTCTTTGCCGCCGTGCAGGACCTGGAACACGCCATCGGGCAGGCCGGCCTGCTTCCAGAGCTTGGCGAGCAGCATCGGGGCGGACGGATCACGCTCGGAGGGCTTGAGGATGAACGCGTTACCGGTAGCGATGGCCATCGGCGCCATCCACAACGGCACCATGACCGGGAAATTGAACGGGGTAATGCCTGCAACCACACCCAGCGGCTCGCGGAAGGAGAAAACATCGATGCCCGTGGAGACCTGGTCCGAGTAGTCGCCCTTGAGCAGCTGCGGGATGCCACAGGCGAACTCGATGACTTCCAGGCCGCGGCCGATCTCGCCCTTAGCGTCGGAGAGGACCTTGCCGTGCTCCGCGGTGATCAGCTCGGCCAAGTCATCGACATGTGCGGCGACGAGTTCACGGAACTTGAACAACACCGCGGTGCGCTTGGCAAGGGAAATATCGCCCCAGGACTCCGTGGCCTTCTTCGCGGCAGCCACCGTGGTGTTCAGATCGGCTTCGTTGGCCAGACGCAGCTCCGCGGAAACCTGACCGGTGGCCGGATTGTAGACGGGCTGGGTGCGGTCGCCTTCGCCGGTGGTTTCAGCGCCGTTGATGAAGTGGTGGATGGTGGTCAGTGTGGTCGTCGTCGACATGTGCGGACTTCCTTGTGGTCTGTGGCTTTTAGGGCGGGGCTGTGACTAGCCGAGCAGCTTACGCTGGCGGTTCTTGTGGTCTGTATACGTCTTGTAGGCCTGCTGGGTGGATTCCAGGTTTGAGACCTGCGAGACGGGAACATCCCACCAGGACTCGGAGCTCGGGGCATCCAGCAAAGGATCGGACTCAACGTGGATCACGATGGGGCCCGTTTCCGGGGCTGCTTTGGCTTCCTTGATGGCGGCGCCGAGGGCCTCAATGACGTTCTCACCAGGTTCGATCCGGATGACCTTGGCTCCCAGCGACTCAGCGTTGGTGGCGAGGTCGATGGGAAGGTTCTCGCCGGCGTCGAAGCTGTGCTGTTCCTTGTCCAGGACCCGGTACTGCGTGCCGAAGCGCTGGGAACCGAGTGATTCGGACAGTGAACCGATGGAGGCGTAGCCGTGGTTCTGGATGAGGACCACGATCAGTTTGATGCGTTCGGCGACGGCGGTGACCAGTTCGGTGTGCATCATCAGGTAGGAGCCGTCCCCCACCATGACCACCACATCCCTGTCCGGACCACCGGCAGCGGCTTCGGCCAGGGCTGCGCGCTTCACGCCCAGCCCTCCCGGAATTTCGTAGCCCATGCAGGAGTACGCGTACTCCACGTGGTAGCCGAAGGGGTCGCGGACTCGCCACATCTTGTGCAGGTCACCGGGCAGCGAACCGGCGGCGCAGATGACAACGTCGTGGTCATCCATGGCCTTGTTGGTGGCCCCGATGATCTCGTTCTGGGCCGGCAGCGGCGTGTAGCGGGTCTCGAAGGCCTCGTCCACGGTTGCGTTCCAGCGTTTCTTCTCCGCTGCGACCTTGTCTTCCAGATCGGCACCCACCCGGTAACCACTCAGTGCTTGGTTGAGCTTCACCAGTGCCTTGCGGGCATCGGCGACGATCGGCAGTGTGGTTCCATGCTTGTAGGCGTCAATCGCTGCAACGTTGATGTTCACGAACTTCACGTCCGGGTTCTGGAACGCCGTGCGGGACGCGGTAGTGAAGTCCTCGTAGCGGGTCCCGATGCCAATGATGAGGTCCGCTTCGGCAGCGATGGCGTTGGCCGCCGTCGTGCCTGTGGAGCCGACCGCACCGAGCGAGTGCTGGTGGTCCCACGGCAGGACACCGACACCGGCCTGCGTGTTACCCACCGGAATGCCCGTCAGCTCAGCAAATGTGGCGAGTTCATCATTGGCGTAGGCGTAAAGGACTCCGCCGCCGGCGATGATCAGCGGTCGTTTAGCTGCCCGGATGGCCTCCACGGCGCGGCGGATGTCGTCATCCTCGGCCTCGGGACGGCGGATCCGCCACTCCCGCTCGGCCAGGAACTCTTCGGGAACGTCGAAAGCCTCGGCCTGGACATCTTGCGGCAGTGAAATCGTGACCGCGCCGGTCTCCGCGGGGTCCGTGAGAACGCGGAGTCCGTGGTGGAACGCTGAGAAGAGCTGTTCCGGGCGGGAGACCCGGTCGAAGAACTTGGACAGCGGACGGAAGGCATCGTTGACCGTGATGTCATACGCGTACGGGAGCTCCAGCTGCTGCAGTACGGGATCAGCGGCGCGCGTGGCGAACGTGTCACTGGGCAGCAGGAGTACAGGCAAACGGTTGGTGGTGGCCAATGCGGCGCCGGTCAGCAGGTTCGAGGAACCCGGGCCAATGGAAGTGCTGATGGCGAACGTCTGGCGGCGGCGGGTGTGGCGTGCGTAGCCCACGGCCTGGTGGACCTGGGCCTGCTCATTGCGGCCCTGGTAGTACGGCATGATCGTGGGGTCCGCGGCCTGGTACTGCTTCAACGCCTGGCCCACGCCGGCCACGTTGCCGTGTCCGAAGATGCCGAACGTGCCCGGAATCAGCCGCTCACGGTACTCCACACCATTAATGGAATCCACCGTGTACTGCTTGGAAAGGAACTCGACCACAGCCTGGGCCACGGTCATCCGACGGGTTGCTGTACCCATTACTAGCTACTCCGATACTTTCACTGGAATACGGTCTGCCAAGGTGCGCTTGTCCGCAGCGGCGGCCACGGGCGCAGTGTTGTTCAGCAGCGAGGCCGCAGTCGCAACGGCACCCGCCACATCGCCGTCGTGCGGGTAAAGCAACGTCCTGCCCACCGTGAGGCCGCGGACGCCTGGCAATGCCAGAGCTGCCTGCCAGCTGGCGAACACCTCGTCCTGACTTCCGTCAGGGTCACCACCCAACAACACAGTGGGCATGGTGGTGGACGCCATGACGCGTTCCATCTCAGCCACCACCGGGAGCTTCATCCAGGTATAGGCGCTAGTGGAACCAAGGCCCTCGGCAATACCCACAGACTTGATCACGGCATCTGCACGGAGGTCGTTGCGGACCTTTCCGTGCGCATCACGGACAGAGAGGAACGGCTCAACCATAGCGATGAGCTTGCGCTCGGCCAGCGAATCGATGGCTTTCGCCGTGGCTTCAAGAGTGGCCACAGTGTCCGGGTCGCCGAGGCAGATGCGTGTGAGCATTTTGCCGCCATCGGCACCGAGCGCTTCCAGCGCAGCGGCAGTATGGCCGGTGAAACGGTCATCGAACTCGTTGACCAGGCCGGCCAGTCCACCACGGTTCATGGAACCGAAGACGAGTTTGCCTTCCAAGGCCCCCAGCAACAGGAGGTCGTCCATGATGTCCGGCGAGGCGAGGATGCCATCAACGGCAGGGTTCGCCAAGGCAATCTGCAGACGGTCCAGGAGGTCCCTGCGATCCGCCATGGCCATGGGCTGTGGACCAACGGCGAGGGCGCCGCGGGCAGGATGGTCTGCAGCGACGATGAAGTTCTGCGTGTTGTGTTTCAGGCCGGGGTGACGGCGGCGGGTGGCTGCAGCGCGGGCCACGGCCTCGGGGTCCTCCAACCTGATACGGCTCAAATGCTCGTAACGGCGGGGGTCATCGTTGGCGCTCAACGAACTGCTCCTTCTGCAAGGGTGGAGGCTCCGACTGTGGCAGCTGCCGAAGCCGCACCGGGGATGGGGCGGCCTCGTTCAGTGAGCAGCGAGGTGACCTCGTCCGGCGTCGGCATGGCATCAGCGCAGGAGAGGCGTGAGGCGACGATCGCACCGGAGGCGTTCGCGTAGTCCAGGACCTCGGACAGCGGCCAACCGGACAGCAGCCCGTGACAGAAGGCGCCGCCAAAGGAGTCGCCGGCACCCAGGCCATTGACGGTTTCCACCGGGACAGGGGCGGAGACCACGCGCTCGGTGCGGGTTTTGGCCATCACGCCTTCCGCGCCAAGCTTCACGACGGCAATTTCGACGCCGGCATCCAGTAGGCGGTCCGCCTGCTCGTCAGGGGTGCCCTCACCTACGGCAACTGCACATTCCTTATCGTTTCCAATGGCAACAGTGACGTGAGGGAGGACCTTGGCAACTTCGGTGCGGGCTTCGGCTTCGGAGGCCCAGAACATGGGACGGTAGTCCAGATCCAAGATGGTGAACTGACCTTGCTTCAGTCCGGCACGGGGCCGGGCCTGATGGGCTTTGATGTGGGCTTCGCGGCTGGGTTCCTGGCACAGGCCGGTGACGGTGGACCAGAAAATGCCGGCGTCACGGATGGCCGCCAGGTCCAGCTCTGCAGCCTTGATCTGCAGGTCCGGTGCCGAGGGAAAACGGCCGTAAAAGTAGAGTGGGAATTCGTCCGTGGCCGGTTTGATCGCGCAGAAGGTCACCGCCGTGGGGTATTCCTTGACCGCGGAGACGAAAGAATCGTCCACATTGAACTTGTGCAGTTCCCGGTGCAGGTAGTTTCCGAAGGCGTCATCGCCGGTACGGGTGATGACGCCCGCGCGTCGGCCGTGACGCGCCGCGGCGACGGCTACGTTGGAGGGCGAACCTCCAAGGTATTTCCCAAAGGACGTTACGTCCTCAAGGTCCACTCCGATGTCGTTCGGGTAGATATCAACGCTGATGCGCCCGATCGTAAGCAGTTCGTGGGTCACGATGATCGTTGACCTTTCTCTTGTGAACTCTAAACCTTTGAGCGCTGGGCCCCAATGCCTTGCCACCCCTCAGTGAGCGGGGCCACAGGACTACTTTGCACCAGATTCAATGTCCTGTCAAAGGTTTGTACTGACATATTTACAACATGACACCGGGTGCCATTACCTGCTCGGCACGGCCAGCTCGCCTGTGACATACTGACTGCGGCCAAAGCCGAACGACCAGTCACCTGGCGAGTTCTCCACATAGCCCACAAAGACGTCCTCACCCGGCACTCCCACCTCAGCCAGACTGCTGGCGATTGCCGCAAATAACGAACTCTTGGCATCCTGGCTGCGGCCACCCTGCGTAAAGATCTGGATCATCACCATCCCGGAAGTGCGCTCAAACCCGAGGCCGGCGTCCTGGGCAATAATCTGACCCTGGGGATGCTCGGTGAGAATGTGGAAGTAATCGCGCTCCGGTATCCCATATTCCGCAAGGATGGCATCGTGAACAGCGCGGCTCAGCGCGGTCAATTCCTCCGGGGTGCGGCCTTGATTGACGTCGATTCGAACAAGCGGCATGTTTTTCTCTCCTAGTTTGTCCTGTCATACTAACAAACTGCATCTTCGAAATTCAAGGGTGCCGTGATTCCCTTGGTGCCAACAACAAACAACCCCCCGGCCGCGGGGCGGCAAGGGGGGTGGCGGTAATCGAAGGTGGGTGGACGACTGCCACCCAATGGCACATGCGCCTCACCAAGGCCACTTGATAGGTGATAACCACCAGGGTCAGCGAACGCTACGCCTGTACCAAGGGTCGACCCACTGCCCTAGCGCGTCCGATGCCATGCACCACCTCAGAGATAGTCGTTGCCTCGTTCACGGGCTATTTCCAACAGGGTGGAGTGGAACGCCACCTCCGCAGGCGCATAGACCTTGTCCTGGCGTTGGGCCAAGAGAACCCGGCGCAGGGGTGCCTCGGCCCCTAGGCTGAGGACCCTGACATCCGGATGCTGCAAGGCCACCGCTGTCTTGGGGACCATCGCCACCCCCATGCCGACGCTGACCATGGCTTGAGCCTCTTGGTAATCGTTGGCAAGGAATCCGATGTTTGGTTCAAAGCCGGCGTCGTGGGCGGAGCGTTGAAGTACCTCCACTACCGGGTGCGCCTCTGCGCGGACTATCCACGATTCCTTTCGGAGGTCTTTCATGGTCACCTCGTCGCGATCGGCCAAAGGGTGCCCCTTGGCCACAAGGATCACCGTGCTCTCTTGGAAGACTTCCGTGACCCGAATGGATTCGTCGTTGAAGCGGTTCCAGGGGTAGTCCCAGAGCAAGCACAACCCGGTCACTCCGGATTCGAGGTCCGAGACCAATTCATCGAAGCGGGCGCTGCGCACTGAGAGACCAATCGCCGGGTAGCGCTTCTTGAAGGCGCGGATCACTAAGGGCAAAAATGAACCGGCCAGTGTAGGGAACGTGCCAACCGTCAATGAGCCGCGGTTCAAACCGGCAATCTGGCCAAGGTCGGACCGGGCGGCGCGCATCTGTCCCACGATCTTCCGCGCATGTCCTGCCAGCACCTGCCCCGCCTCCGTGGGGACAACACCGCGGGACCGCCGGTTGAGCAGGGGCTGCCCCACTTCCTGCTCCAATTTGCGCAGCTGCTGCGAGACAGCCGATGGCGAATACATCATGATGTCCGCCGCCGCGGTGATCGATCCCTGTTCCACCACCTCCACCAGGAGGGCAAGTCGCCGGATATCAAATAAATCCAAACTTTCATCGTTAAGCATCGCTTCACCCTTCTCCATACTTGGTTCATTCTAAGCAGTTGCACGGCATTCAGCGCCTGCAGCAGGGTGGAAACCAGGGTTTTCGCAATCTTCAAGCTCTGCCTAACCCTGCCTACACAGTGAATGAAGGATCACTACACTCCCCCTCATTTATCCAACATTGTCTTCATATGTGATTCGGATCATCCTCGTAACAGGCAAACAAACTTTGCAGGATTGCCACGAGAGGCAGGGAAGCACAATGAAGATCGAAGCTGAATGGATGCGCGGAGGAACCAGCAAGTGCTGGGTCTTTGAAACTGAACACCTGGATACGGCCAACGCCAACCTGGACGATCTCCTGCCACGACTCTTTGGAAGCCCCGATACCCGGCAAATCGATGGGGTGGGCGGGGCTACATCGACTACCAGTAAGGCAATGATCCTCAGCCGACCGGCGAACCCGGGGGTGGACGTCGAATTCACCTTCGCCCAGGTGGGCATCGAGGAGGCCACCGTTGACTGGGGCAGCAACTGCGGGAACTGCTCCGCCGTCGTCGGCCTCTACGCCATCGAGAAAGGCTGGGTCGTGCCCGACGCCGATTCCACCCGCATCGTCACCCGTAACACCAACACGGGCCAGATCATCATCCAGCGGGTTTCCACACCTGCCGGCGCGCTGCCGATCACCCCGGACGCGCACATGCCCGGCGTCGTGTTTCCCGGCTACAAAGTCGGTCTTGGCTTCCAAGATCCGGCCGGCAAGACCACCGGACATCTGCTCCCCACGGGTGAGGCGTCAGACACGATCATGGCCGGCGGAACCCGCTGGACCGTATCGATGGTGGATGCCGGCGCCCCGGTAGTCATCGTCCGGGCCGAGGAACTTGGACTGGACACAGCCCGCTACGAGACGTGGAAGGCCAGCGTGGAATTGCACCTGGATACCCTGGACGTCATCCGTCGTCAGGCAGCGGTCCGAATGGGAATGGCAGCAACTCCAGCCGAAGCCGCACGCGCCGTTCCCAAGCTCGCAATCGTCGGCCCACCCACCGGGCCGGAGTGCGACGTCAACGTCATGATGCTGTCGATGGGCAAGCCCCATCCGGCGTTGGCCATCACCGGCAGCATCGCCCTCACACTCGCCACCCGCACCCCGGGCACGGTAATGAACGACATCACCGGCGACGCACCCCAGGCAGTCCTGAAACTGCGGACACCTGCCGGCGTCATCGAAACCTGGAGCGAGGAACTAGATGGGTCCCTTCTGGTGGGCGTAGACCGAACAGCGCGCACCATCGCCTCCAGCATCATTCACCTCCCGGAGACTCTCGGCAACGTCGTCGAAGCCTCACTAGCAACAGCCACTCGATGAGGAGAAACAACCATGGCTAAGACTATTTCCACACCAGCTCCCGAGGCTGAGAGCGACATCCGGGAAGAGCGTTCCCAGCGACCCGGCAACCGCCGCCGTATCCTGCTGATAACGGTTGCCGCTTCAGTCATCCTGGGTCTGTTTGCCATCCTGTTCGGGGGTGCCATCTTCAACCCGGCGGCCACCCCTGAATCGGAGCCGACCATGACTGCCATCCAGATCATCCCGCTGGTAATCCTTGTGGTGATGTTCGTCGTCGCCACCAAGTGGCCACTGAACATCGGTGTCATGGGACTCGTGGCATCCTTCGGGGTTGGCTACTTCATGCTGGGTATGACCGACAAGGAGATCCTGGCCGATTTCCCGGCGAACATCGTGATCACCATCATCGGTGTTACCTACTTCTTCAGCATGGCCCAGCGAAACGGGACCATCGACATCATCGTCCAAAACTGCGTCAGGCTTGTTCGTGGAAAGACTCTGCTGCTGCCGTGGGTATTCTTCCTGCTCGCAGCATCACTGACCGCCCTGGGCACGTTCTCCCCCGCCGCCGTGGCTCTGCTGGCACCGGCTGCGATCGGCCTGGCCTACGAGTCACGCATCCACCCGGTTCTTATGGGCGCATTCATCATCAACGGAGCCCACGCAGGCGGCTTCTCCCCGCTGTCCGTGGCGGGTGTCCTGGTGCATGACATTGCTGTCAAGAACGGCTTCCCGATCTCCCAGGGCGCACTTTTCGGAGCGAGCTTCGCACTGAATCTGATCCTGTCCGTACTCACTGTGGTGCTGTTCGCCCTTTTGGGTAAACTCCGCGACGGCGCCGCAGGCCAGCACGCCGAGCTCGAGGCACGACCCACCCGCCCGCACGGCCAGCAGATCCTGACGCTGGGGCTCATCGTGGCCATGCTTGTCTGCGCCTTGGGCTTCCACATGCCCATCGGCTTCGTCGCCCTCTCGGCGGGACTCCTGCTGGCGCTGGTCAACATCAGGGAGCACCAAACCTTCATCGGCGGAGTCTCCTGGTCCACCGTGCTGCTCGTCGCCGGAATGATCACTTACGTTTCCCTCCTGCAGCACGTTGGCGTCATCGACACCCTCGCAGAGCAAGCCCTGGCCCTCGGAGCACCTCTCCTCATTGCCCTGGTACTCTGCTACGTCATCGGCGTCGGCTCCGCTTTCGCCTCCTCCACCGCACTGCTGACAGCTTTCATCCCTCTGGCTGGTCCTTTGCTGGCAACGAGTTCGCTCAGTGCATCGGGAACCGTTGCGGCCCTGGCGACCGCCGCCACCGTGGTGGACGTATCGCCGTTCTCCACCGACGGCGCGTTGGTGGTGGCCAACGCTCGCGAAGATGACCGTCAGCGCGTCTATAAGCAGCTGATGATGTACGCCGGCGGAGTGGTTTTGGTGGCACCCGCACTCGCCTGGGCATTGCTTGTACCAACGGGCATCATGTAGCTCAACGTATTACTAAACGCCGAAGAACAGGTTCGGTACGCGTAGGAACCGCTCCGGCACACCATCGCAACAGGTAACCCGACCTCCGGGCGCAAGGGCGCGACCCATCGCACCAAGGGCAGGACCACCCACCAGTGGTCCTGCCCTTCGTTATTTTTGGGTGGGGCTAGGGCGTGACCTTGAGCTCACGGATGGTCAGGTCCTGGAATGTGGCCGATCCTTCATGGGCGTAAAGGCGGATGCCGTCATCACCTTCAAGGGGGAAAACCCGGTGCGAGTGCACCACGCGCCCATCGCCGACGAACACTTCGACGCTGGTGCGATCCACAAGGATGCGGAGCGTAAGTCTGCCAGTGGTGGGATCCATCGCGGTTTGGGTTTCCCCCGCAGTGGGGTTAACGGTGGGGCGGCGGTTGACGTACGTAAACGAGCCACGCAGGAACGCACCGGCGGCCACATGCCTGCCTCCACCTGGCGCGCGGCATACCTCCAACCCGAGATTGGCCGGCGGCGCGGCCGGATCCCACACCACCTCGCAGCTCAGATCGTAAGCATTCGAGCGGATCTTCAGGTCATGAGTACCGGCAACCGCCACATCACCTAGTCGATGTGTGCGCTTCACGTGATCGCTCAGGGCAGATGTGGGCGCTGAGGCGAGGTAATAGGCGTCGCTTCCACGCTTGAGCCGGACATCGCGGACAATCATGTCATCGCCGTTGTAGCCGTCAGTGGAAAGGGTTGGCGTGTTGTGGGGGTAATCCCAGAAATTGGCCCAGCCGATTGCCCGTCGGAGGGTTGGGTCCTCCGCACCCGTCGCATCGTGATGCGGGTAGGTCACTGCGCCATAAAAGTCGAAGCCATAATCAAGCCATTCCGGCTCGGCGTGGTCGGGGGTGAAGGAGCTGCCGTCAAAAGCTCCAGTCCAATACGCATACGTCGCAGGCAACCCGCGCCCCTTGCCATTGGCACTGGTACCAAGGACCCAGTGCGAGGTGCCGTCGTCGGCAGTCATCTTGAAGAGGTCAGGGCACTCCAGCAGCCCCAGGTCGCTGCGAAGAAATTCGCCAACACGTTTCCAGGACCGAAGGTCCGGGGAAGTGTAAAAACCCAGCTTCTGCCCCTCGGCATTGGCCATGAACCACCGGCCGCGGTCTGCGTCCCAGATCACCTTGGGGTCTCGGAAATCGTGCACCCCCGGGTTGGGCAGTACCGGCGCCTCGCCGCCGGGCGTGAAAGAGCGCCCCCTGTCCGTGGAGTACCAGAGGTATTGTGCCTGCCGGCCTTCCGGAGCCTGGGTAACTAGGGCTATGACGGCTCCAGCACCATATCCGGCAGTATTGGCATCATCAACCACCAGACATCCGGACCAACAATCGCCGTTGCCGTTGCGGAACTTGGGTATCGCCACTCCGCGATCCCGGAATGCGACGTGATCCGTGGTGGTGGCCCTGCGCCAGGACGTGCCTCCACCGCCCTTGATGTAGTCAGCGTTGTACAGGTAGTAGTAGTGGTACTCCCCGTCAAGGTAGATGGGTCGTTGGGGATCGTTCTTCCAGTTGTCGGTCACGCTGAAGTGATAGACAGGGCGCATCCGCGATGATCCTTTCGAGGCTGGGCCACCCACCGCCATAGCGGGTCCTCCAGGAGTGGAGAGCGCGATGGACCCGCCCAGCGCAACAGCGCCAGCGCCGGTCAGAAGTCCGCGGCGGGAGACTGACAGTGATTCATCCATGGGTTTTCTTCCGTTCCGGCTGCAGGCTACGGGTCTCTTCAAAGACCCCGGCCATGGTCCAGGCATCGAAGGAGAGGATCCGCACCGAACCTTCGGTGGCTGCCAGCGTCACGCGCTCGCCGCCGAGGGTTGGGTAAATACGGGCCGTGAGCGGCTTGCCATTGGCGAAAATTTCGACGGCGGACCGGTCCACCAGAACGCGCAGGCGAACTCGCCCATTAGTCATGGGAATGGGGCCGGACTTGTCCTCAACGTCAACGGCAGGGTTGAGGCTGCTGCGGGTCCGGTCAAGGCGAAGAGTGCCTGTTGGGGTTTCGTCAGCAGCCCGGCTCAGCATGATGAGCGTTTCCTCAGCACCATCCGTGGACACGAGCACGCCGAGGCGAACCTCCGCACCAGGGGCAAGGTGTAGGTCCAGCTCAAGGTCCAGCTGGTTGCCGGACACACGGGTATCCAGTGGCGTTCCAGCCCCCACCAAAACCTGGGCCGGCACGCTGACGTGGTTGCGACGGAGTTTCGCGATTTCGGGAACCGGTGCAAACTCCAGGGTTCCGTCGTTGGCCACCGTGGTGAGCCGCGGCAAGCTCATCACCCCGGACCAGCCGGCCTCCACCATGGCTGCGTCGCTGCGACCTTCCTGCATCCAGCCGAACATGACACGTCGACCGGACTCATCCTGGAAAGACTGCGGGGCGTAGAAGAAGCGACCCCCAAGGTCCAGCCGGTGCAAAGCCTCCGGTTCGAAGGAATTTCCGGCGTAGCGACCGGTCCAGTACAGCGGGTGGCGGGTTTCGCCGTCGTTCCACGCGGAGAAAACCAGCACATCCGGCGAGTCGTCAGCAGGTGCGGATCCTAAAGAACCTTGTCCTGCCCGGAACAGGTCAACGCATTCCCACATGGTCCCGGTCCAGTCAGTGTCCGCCGGGTCACCCTGTGAGGCATCTCCGATGAACAGCGGCCCCACGTAGTCCCACGATCTCAAGTCCGAAGACTCGTACAAGAACGCCGTACCGCCGCGATGACGAATTCCTGAGCCTACCAACTGCCTCCACACGGTCCCCTCGCGCCATACGCAGTGATCGCGGTAGGCAGTGATGTCCACCCCTGCAGGCGGCGCTGCGATCACGGGGTTCCCGGGATCCTTGGTCCAGTCCAGAAGGTCAGGGGATCCTATGGCGACGCAGGGCAACTCCTTGTCCGCGAACCGTCCGGAGTACACCAAGGTGGGTGTGCCGTCGTCGTTCACCAACACCCCGGACCAGCAGCCCTCGGCATCCGGTCCCGCGGATGGCTCCAAAGCCACGGGCTGATCAGTCCAGGTGACCAGGTCCGAGCTAGTGGCATGGCCCCACTGAATCCGGTGATGAAAAGCACCCTCAGGGTTGTATTGGTAGAACAAGTGGTACGTGCCGTTCCACTGGCTGACCCCGTTGGGATCGTTGAGCCAACCGGCCGGTGAAACGAAGTGGAATCGCGGGCGAAGGGGGTCGGCCTCGGCGCGGGACAGCAGTTCGTCGCGCGGAACGGTGGCGAGCGGGTGGGTAAGTTCAGTCATGCGGAAGCCTCTTCGTGAGCGTTCGACGCCGGGTGGCTGGTTTGGGTTGGTTCACTGACCAAGGCATGACTGCCGGCAGCAGCCCACGGCCGGTAGAGGTGGCAGCGAACCCAGTGACGGTTTTCGGGGTCACCCACCTGATGGCGCACAGGTTCCTCGGACGAGCATGCTTGGTTCGGATCGCCGTGGAACGCGCAGTGCGTTGAGGCCATGACCGCTTGCCGCAGTTCAGCCCTGCGTACCGGATCATAGGAGCCTGCACGGGCCGGGTCAGGGACAGCTGAAACCAGTAGTTGCGTGTAGGGGTGGGCAGGATTGGCCAGAAGGTCCAAGGACTCGCCTTCTTCAACCAGTTCACCGGCGAACATGACCGCGGTCCTGTCTGCCAAGTACCGTGCGGACGCGAGGTCGTGGGTGATGTAGAGCATGGAGATGCCCTGCTCGTCGCGGAGCTTGCGCATCAGGTTCAGCACGCCGATCCGGACAGAAACGTCCAGCATGGACGTGGGCTCATCAGCCAGGATGACCTGCGGTTCAACGGCGAGGGCCCGGGCGATCGCAACGCGTTGGCGCTGGCCGCCGGAGAGCTCGTGCGGATACGAGTTCAGCATGTCAGCCTGAAGGCCAACGGTGGTCATGAGTTCTTCGAGCCGCCGCTGGGTCTCCCGCTCGCTTCCGCCGCTCCTGCCGTGGATCGCCAACGAGCGCCGCAGGAAGTGATCCATCCTGTGGGCCGGGTTCAGTGAACCGAAGGGGTCTTGGAACACCATCTGCAGTTTTGATCGGAACGCACGCGATGCTTGGAACCGGTCGCGTTTGAGGACGTCGACGCCGTCAATCAGGATTTCCCCTGAACTAGGCTTTTCGAGCCGCGCCACACAGCGGGCCAAGGTGCTCTTGCCGGAACCGGACTCCCCCACGAGCGCTACGATTTCGCCTTTGGCGATGCTCAGGTCGATCCCGTGGAGGGCGCGGACAGAATCGCGGGAGAACAAACCGCCAATGGGGAAAGTCTTTCCAAGGCCGCGAATTTCCAAGGCAGGGGTGCCGGTGGTGGACACGGCCGCCGGGGTCATCAGTGAGTGGCTCATCGTGCGGCTCCTTCCAGGTTGACGGAATTGACCACCGAAGTGTCGGCGTCAAACGGGGCTACAAAGTGGCCGGGTGCCACCTCAGCGAGGTCCGGGATGTTGCGGAACTTCACGCCGTCGGGCAGTCCCGTCAATGGGACGCGGGGGCCGGTGAGCGGCGGGAACGCGCCCATCAGGGCTTGGGTGTACGGGTGACGGGGGTTGGCGTAGACGTCATGGGCCTTGGCGGTTTCCACCATCCGCCCGCCATACATCACGGCCATGCGGTGCGAGAGTTCCACCATGAGGGACATGTCGTGCGTAATGAACAGGACAGAAAAACCGAGCTCGCGCTGGAGCTCCTTGATCTGGGCCATAATTTCCTGCTGAACCACCACATCCAGAGCGGTAGTTGGCTCGTCCAGTATCAAGAGTGACGGCTTGAGCGCTACAGCCATGGCAATCACGGCTCGTTGACGCATGCCGCCTGAGAGCTGGTGCGGGTAGGACTTGAGCCGGGAGGGTTCGATCCTCACCAGTTCCAGTAGTTCCCCAGCTCGCCGCATTGATTCCTTGCGGGAATAGCCGGCATGGGTCGTGAAGATATCAACGATCTGTTCGCCGATGGTCAGCACCGGATTGAGCGAGTTCATGGCCGATTGGAAAACCATGGCCACGTCCTGCCAGCGGAAGCGCCGCAGCTCCTCCGGAGTCATGGCCAGGACGTCCTTGCCGCCAAAGGAAATGCTGCCGCCGGCGATCTTCGCGGGATCCTTCAGGAGCCTCATGATCGAGTTGGCGATGGTGGATTTTCCGCATCCGGACTCCCCCGCGAGACCGAACACCTCGCCGGTGCCGATGCTGAAGGAAACGTGATCGACGGCGGTGGTGGAGCGGGTATCGCCGACGTACTGCACCGTGAGGTTCTTGACCTCCAGGACAGGTTGGTGGGAGCCGAAGGAAACCTGGGAGATGGTCATTTGGCGGCGCTCCTTTCGGCTTTCGCGGGTGTTGTTTTGGGCGTTTTGATCTTTCGGAGCCGCGGGTTGGTGACTTCGTCCACCGCGTAGTTGATCAGTGCAAGGGCGAAGGCCACCAGCGCGATGCACACGCCGGAGGGTACAAAGACCCACCAACTGCCGGTCAGCAGGGCACCTTCGTTACCGGCCCAGAAGAGGTTGTTTCCCCAGGAGACCGTGCTGACATCGCCCAGTCCCAGGAACTCCAGGCCCGCTTGGGCGCCGATTCCATAAATCACGCAGGCCAGGAGGGTGCCCATGACGATCGAGGCCATGTTGGGCAGGATCTCGCGGAACATGATCCGGCCTGCCCGTTCGCCGGAAACTACGGCCGCGGCCACAAAGTCCTTGGAGCGGATGGATAGTGCTTGTGAGCGCAGGACGCGGGCTGACCCGGCCCACCCGGTGACCACAAGAACCAGGATCACTGTGCCCAGGCCCGGCGGGAGGAAGGCGGCCAGGATGACCAGCAATGGCAGGCCGGGCAGCAACAGAAAAACGTTGGTGACCAGGGACAGTGCTTCGTCAATGAATTTGCCGAAGTACGCCGAGGCCAGACCCACCAGGATGCCGATGAAAGTGGACGCCACGCCCACAGTCAGTCCCACGAACAGCGAACTACGTGAGCCGTGGACGGTCAGGGCGAGCACGTCCTGTCCTTTGGCGGTAGTGCCAAGCCAGTGCTCGGCCGATGGTTCCAGGGAGGCCATCGCGGTGATCCTTGATGGGTCACCCGGGAACAGCACCGGCGCCAGCAGTGCCAGTGCAAGGAAGATGACCATCACGGCCATGCCCGTCAGCGCTTTCTTGTTGCTGATGAGGCCGTGGACGAAGCTGCGGTTGGGCTTGCGGACAGCCTGTGTTGGTGTTGGCTGCTTCAGAAGTGCGGTAGTCATGATCGGTCCTCTAGTTGCTGCGCACGCGCGGGTCGAGGCGGACGTAGAGGATGTCCACCAGGAAGTTGGCCAGCAGCACAGCGGCGGTGATGGTCAGGAACAGGCCCTGCATAAGCGGATAGTCGAGGCCTTGGACAGCGTTGAGGAGCTGGTAGCCAACGCCGGGGTAGGCGAACACCACCTCTGTGAGCAGCGCACCACCCACCACGAATCCCAGTCCCATGCCAAAACTGGTCACCGACGGGAGCATGGCGTTGCGGGCTGCGTAGCGGAGCATGATGCGGCCAGGGCGCAGTCCCTTGGCTTCGGCCATGGTGATGTAGTCCTCGGAATTGGTGGCAATCATGGTGTTCCGCATGCCGAGCATCCAGCCGCCGATCGAAACCAGCACGATCGTCAGCGCGGGCAACACAAGGTGGGCGCCGACGTCGCCGATGAACTCCGACGTAAATGCCGGTTCCAATCCGTCCGTGAAAGCGTGCCTGATGGGGAACCATCCCAGCACCACGCCGAAGAGGTACAGCGCACCCATGGCCAGCCAGAAGTAGGGGAACGAGCCGATGAAAACCAGCACGGGCGGGAGCGCGGAGTCGATCGCGCCGCCACGGCGCCAAGCCGCCAGGATTCCCAGCAGGTTACCAACGACGGCGGCGATCACCAGTGCGGTTCCGCCCAGCAGGAGTGTCCAGCCGATTTGGGACGAGATGACCTCGGTGACCGGGGTGGGGAAACGCGAGATGGAGACACCCATCTGCCCAGTGAAAATGTTGTGAATGTAGTCGATGTACTGCTCCCAAATGGGCCGGTCATCAACACCCAGCAGCTTGCGCAGGGCCTCGATCTGTTCGGGCTGCATTCGGTCCTGGGAGCGGGCGAACATACGGGACACGGGGTCGCCGGGCATGAATCGCGGGAGCAGGAAATTTAGGGTGATGGATGCCCAGAAGGCGATCAGGTAGAAACCCAGGCGGCGCAGGATGAAGCGCACGGTTTCCCTCCATTCGGGAATTGCGGGGATTGCGGAAAGTGAAGCGGCACGCCCGGCGGGGAGGCCGGGTCAGCGGCAAGGTGCCGCCGGGCGTGCCAGCGCTGATGCGGCGGCGTGAGGCCTGCCAGGAATTACTTGCGCGGTTCCAGCGTGGTCAGGACGAGCACCGTTGTGGGTGAACGGACGGAGAGGGTGGCGTACGGGTTGTCCTCCGTTGGCCATCCGGTGAATCGGGTGTCATTGAAGGCACCCCATTCAGGGCCGGAGAACAGCGGCACCAACGGTGCGACGTCGTTGTATTCTTCCTGCAGCTTGTTGGCGATGTCCTTTTGCTTGGACTCGTCAGCTTCCGCAGCGAAGTCGGCCAGGAGGGCATCGGCCTTTGTGTCGCCGAAGCGGTGGTAGTTATCAAAGGTCTTGGTGCCTACCGGCTTCACCGTGGCGGTGCCCATGGAGGTGTTGAAGTACTTGTACGGGCTGGGGTCGTTGGCGCTCCAGACGATCCCGGAATCGAAGTCGCCTGTCTCGTAACCGGCAACCACTGCCGCCCAGTCAGGGGACTCCACCTTGGCAGTAACGCCCACCTCGGCCAGGTTCTGCGCGATCACGTTGGCCACGGACAGCCAATCAGAGGACGTCGCACCCACGGAGATCTTGAACTCGAAGGGCTTCCCGTCCTTGAGCGTGCGCTTCCCGTCAGCTCCCTTGGGGTAGCCCGCCTTATCCAGTAGCTCGTTGGCTTTTTGCACATCGTGGTTGGTCCACGTGCAGTTGTCCTTGACCGCGGCGTTCTTCCACGTCTCATAGTTACCGGAGAGTCCAGTGCAGTCCGCCGGCTTGGCATAGCCGCTCATACCGATCTTGGTGACCTGATCGCGGTCCACGGCCATGCTCAGCGCCTTGCGGACATCAACATCGTTGAACGGCGCTTTGGTGGTGTTCAGCTGCCAGTTGATCATGGCACCGGTGGCCGGGAACCAGTACTGGCGGTGTTCCTTGTCCTTGGAGACAAACGTCTTTTCAATGTTGGGAATGTACTGCGGAGCCCAGTCCACGTCCCCGTTTGCGGCGGCGAGGTTGGCGCCGTCGTTTCCTGCAAAAGCGAGCATCTTGATGCCG
This sequence comes from Arthrobacter sp. StoSoilB22, assembly GCF_019977315.1. NCBI lineage: Bacteria > Bacillati > Actinomycetota > Actinomycetes > Micrococcales > Micrococcaceae > Arthrobacter > Arthrobacter sp. StoSoilB22. The sequence goes on along the minus strand of NZ_AP024652.1, from coordinate 2,167,999 downwards.
GCGATCTTCTGCTTTTCCGGCTGCCAGTAATTGGGGTTCTTCTTGAGCACGAAGGACTGCGCCTGGAAAGTATCAACCTCGGTGTATGGTCCAGTGCCCACGGGCTTGGCGTTTGCATCCTTCTCCGGGTCCGGCAATGCGGACCATACGTGCTTGGGCAGGATGATCAGCTGACCCACATCATAGAGGGCCGGAGACCACGGCTTGTTGAAGTTGAACGTGACCTTATTGCCCTCGGCCGTGACGGTGTCCAGGTATTCAAAACCGCCCTTGATCTTCTTCTGAAGTTCGAACGTGAAAGCAACATCGTCAGCCACGAACGGCTGCCCGTCAGACCACTTCACACCGTCACGAAGGGTGAAGGTGACCGATTTGCCGTCCTCCGCCGACTTCCACTCAGTGGCCAGCCACGGCACCGTATCTCCCTTTGCCGGGTTGAAGATCAGGAGGGATTCGTAGATGGACTGCTGAACCATCGGGTTCACCGTGGGGGCGAACGGGTTGAAGTTCTGCACGAACGTTCCCATGTCCTCACGCGGAATGGTGAGAAACGCGCTGGCGTTCGCTCCGGCGTCGGAAGTGCTTGTCTTGGTGACATTTGCCGTGCAGCCGGTGAGCAGCATCGCGCCCACTGCAAGGCTTGCCGCCGTCATCCGGGCAGCCCGGAAGTATCGGGGTTGTGTCATGATGGTTGTCTCTTTCCTATCTTCATCGTGCAAGGTGAAGGGGTGGGTAAGGGTTGCTCTTCGACGTTGATTTCGCGGTCAGACCGAAGAGCGTTCTAGCAGCGGACAGTCGACCAATTGCTGGTCGGCAAGGATCGGCTGTCCTGCTGTGAGAGCGGCGAGCGTTTGGACGCCCAAGGCGCCCATTTTCTCGAATGGCAACGCAACCGTGGTCAATTTTGGCCGCAGGTAGGCCGCAATAAGTTCCTGGTTGTCGAAGCCGATCACGGCGATGTCCCCGGGGATGGTCAGGCCCCGTTCCTTGATGGCGTCATAGGCGCCCATCGCCATCCGGTCATTGAGGCAGAACAGGGCCGTTGGCCTGCCGCTTTCCGGGTAGCGATCCAGGATGTGGCAGGCAGCTTCGTAGCCGCCGTCAGCCGTTGCATATCCGGACACCACCAATTCCGGGTCAAGCTCCAGTCCGGCTGCGGCGAGTGCTTCGCGTGCACCCTCCAAACGCCCCACTGAAGCAGGAATAACCGGGTCAAGATTGATGACTCCAATCCGCGCATGGCCGGCTTGGAGCAACCGTTCGACGGCCACCCGGCCGCCCCCACGCTCGTCAGGGACGATCGAGGGCAGCTTTCCATCCGCATCGAAGCAATTGATCAACACGGTGGGTACTTCATTGGCGCTCGCCGGAACATGGACGCCCCGGTGAAACGTGGCTGCGTACAGGAGTCCTTCCACTCGTTGTTCCAACAGCTGTTCAGTTGCAGCATCTTCCAAGCCCTGGTTGGGTCCTACGGCATCGGCCTGGTCGGAGGGCGCGATGAGTAGGAACCGGCGGTCAAGCCAGGCTTGGTCTTGGGCTCCCTTAATGATGTCGACAGCGAACGGTGCCGTGACGATCTCTGTCACGATGCCGTACCAGTCACTGCGCCGGGATGCCAAAGCACGTGCACCGGCGTTGGGCCGGTAACCCAGCTCCTGCACGGCCTGGTTGATCCGGGTGCGGGTTTCCTCGGAAATGCTTGCGTTTTCGCGGTTGCTCAGCACAAACGAGACTGCAGTCCGGGAGACGCCGGCGTGGTTGGCAACGTCCTTCATGGTGACTCCCCGCTGCCGCACGGGCACGGCCTCGTCAGGGGTGGTTTTCGCCATTGAATGCTCCGGGTGCTCTTGTTCGATCCGAGGGTGTGCCAGAGCTTCATGATCTGGCTGCTCACCGGTAACCCTGTTGGTAACGCGCGTTACCCGGTGAACATGTGACTTAGGTTACCCGCGTTACTTCCCGTCTGTCAACAGGCTGCCCGGAGGGCTAAAAACGGAAGGGGCGTAGGGTGGACGTTGGACGAAAGGAGCACTTCATGAAGAAAATCCTCATGGTACTGACCAGCGTTTCCGAGCTCGGCGATACGGGAGAGAAGACCGGTTACAACGTCGCCGAGGCCGCACATCCTTGGAAAGTCTTCAAAGATTCAGGCCACTTCGTCGACTTCGCCTCCATCAAGGGCGGCCAGCCTCCCAGCGACGAGGTAGATACAGATGACCCCATCCAGGTTGCCTTTACCCAGGATGAGACCACGCGCGCCGGGCTGTACAACACCGCCCGCGTGGACGTCGTGGATCCCGGCCAATACGATGCCGTCTACCTCGTAGGCGGGCACGGCACTATGTGGGACTTCCCGGACAGCGAAGGACTGCAGCGGCTGGTAGCCAGCGTCTACGACGCCGGAGGTCTGGTAGGAGCTGTGTGCCACGGTCCTGCCGGTCTGCTGAATGTGGAACTAAAAAACGGGTTCCGACTCGTCCAAGGACGCGACGTAGCCGCGTTTACCAATGACGAGGAAGTAGCTGCCGGCAAGGACAAGGTTATTCCGTTCTTCCTGGCCGACCGCTTGGAGGAGCAGGGTGCCCGCCATGTTTCCGCAGGTGTCTTTGAAGAGAAAGTTGCGGTGGACGAGCGCCTGGTAACAGGCCAGAATCCAGCCTCAGCGGCAGGTGTCGCCAAGGAGATGGAGAAGCTCTTCGCCCAGGTCATCCATCAGGAAAAGGCCGACGAGCAACACGAGTCCGAGGCATTGCGCGCAGAGAAGGACGCGGAAAAGTCCGCCAATAAAGATGCGGCGGACGCCGATCACTAGTCCCATGGGGTTACGTACCCTGCGCTAGGACGCCAACTCTGATCCGGGCGCCCCCATCCATGGGGGCGCCCGACCGTTCCCGGGCTAACTGGCCTGATCCGCCGTGATGGTGACCGGATGAGCCGTCACATGAAAGATCTCATGGAGCTGTGAGCAGGCGCGCTGCACCACGGAACGGAGCCACGCATTTGCGGGATCCTCTGTCAGGGATGGATGCCAATACATGGCTTCCACCAAGGCCGCTTCCAACTCCCCTGCGAACTCCAGGACCTCGATGCTCGCCCCCCGCTGCGCCCTGGATGCCAGCATGCGCGGAACCAGCGCAACAAGGTCCGTCCCCTCCACCATTAAAGGCAGGGACAGGAAGCCGGCCACCACAGCGGCCACGCGTCGCCGAACACCGCGCTTTTCAAAGAGTTTGTCCGCCGGCGTGCTGATGCCCTCGCCGAAATACCCCACGGCGTGCGGCACCCCCACGATGTCCTCCAAGGTCAGCCGCGGCAACTGCAGAAGAGGGTTTCCTGCATCGGCCACGGCCACAAAACTGTCCCGGAACAGTTGTTTCGTGGTTCCTTGCATCTTGTAGCCCATCGGCCCCACCAGCAGGTCCATTCTGGAATAGTCAGCCAAGGCGCCCTGAACCCCGGACGTGGGGACGATGTCCACCACCACATGCGGAGCCTCCTGCCGCAGGATTCCCCTCAGGGGCCCCACGATGAGTGCCGCGGCATAATCGGATGCGGCAATCACGAACTCACGTTCACTGGTGGTGGGATCGAATCCGGACCTGACGCGCGTGGCCCGCTGAATGTGAAGCATGGCTTCGTCAACCAGCGGGACCAAAGACTGCGCGAAGGGAGTGAGCTCGTAGCTGCGGCCGTTACGGACCAAAAGTTCGTCGTCGAAATGCCTCCGCAGCCTGGCCATCGCCGCACTTGTGGCCGGCTGGCTGAGCTGGAGCCGTTCCGCAGCCCGGGAAACGTTCCGCAGCTCCAGCAGAACCTGGAGTTGTGGCAAGAGGTTCAGATCCAGGTTCTTCATGCCCCTAGGTTATCCACAGGAGAAGGACATTAGCTTGCGTGCCCACGAGCCGCGGTCCCCGGACAAGGACCATGACGGCGAGCCATGCCAGTATTTGCCGAACAGATAGTTGCTATCAGATACTTGCTCTTCTCCGAATACGTGATGTGGCTCATGGTTGTTACAGGACCTGCAGATAACTGTCCCAGCAATCAAGCACTCAGAAGGAAATTCATCGTGGAAACTCCCCTCTCCCATCTTGCCCACCTCGAGATCACCACTCCGGACGTTGAAGCCTCGGCACGGTTCTACGAGGAGAAATTCGGCATGCGCATCATTGATCGCGTGGATGGCAATGTGTACCTGCGCTGCTGGGGCGACTACTACCGCTACAGCCTGGTCATCACTGAAGGCCCCGAGGCATCGCTCGGCCGGATGGCGTGGCGCACCAACTCCCAAGCAGCACTGGAAGCCGCAGCAGCCCGTGTTGAAGCAACAGGTGTGCAGGGCACCTGGACGGCCGGTGGCCACGGCTTCGGCAAGGCCTACGAATTCACCGGCCCCTACGGCCACCACATGCGCTTGTTCTATGACGTGGAGAAGTTCGTTGCCGAGCCCGGCTTCGAATCCACGTACCCCGACCGTCCCGAACGCCGTAGCAGCCACGCAGCCGCTCCCCGTTTCCTGGACCACGTCACGGTGGCTTCCTCCGATGTCCGCGGATTCGCCAAGTGGTACAACGAGGCACTGGGCTTCCGCGTCATGGCGTTCGTTGACCTGGACGAAGCACCCATCACCGTCTTCTCAGTACTGACCACCAACGAGAAGTCCCACGACCTCGGCGTCGTCAAAGATACTTCCCAGCGCGCCGGCCGCGTCAACCACATCGCGTTCTGGGTGGACGCCACCGAGGACCTTCTCCGCACTGCTGACGTCATGATGGAAAACGGCACCCCCATGGAATACGGCCCCTCCATCCACGGCGTGGGCGAACAGAACTTCCTGTACTTCCGCGACCCCTCAGGCCTGCGCGTTGAGCTCAACTCGGGCGGCTACCGGAACTACGTGCCGGACTGGGACGCCAACACCTGGAAGCCCTCGGAAGGTTCCAACAACTTCTACAAGAACGGCGCCATGCCGCACTCCATGACAGAATCCTTCCCGCCGGCGGAAGGCTTCACCGCCACGGAAGAAGGTGCATCCGCCGAAATGAAGGAAGCCCTCCTGAACCCCTACGCAAAGCAGGGTCGGGGCTAGGAACATGGCTGACGCAACGTACTCGCTGATCCGCTTCCAGGAACCCGGCGACACAAAGGCCAGGGCAGGATTGCTGGTAGGCGAACGTGTCCTCCCCCTGGACAGTGACATCAATGGCCTGATCCACCACTGGGAGACCACCGAAAACGAACTTGACAAGCTCGCAGCCTCGGCCGGTGAAGAGGCGGGCCTTGCCTTGTCCGCCGTCGAGGTCCTTGCTCCAGTGGAACCGGCGCAGGTCCTACAGACCGGCGCCAACTACCGCAAGCACGTGATCGATCTGGCCGTGGCCCACCGGGAAGCCGGCCAGGATGCCGAAGAGGTGCGCGCCAAGACAGCAGCCATGATGGATGAGCGCGCCGGCCAGGGAACACCCTATTTCTTCATCGGCCTCCCCACGGCTATCGCTTCAGCCACGGACGATCTCACCCTCCCGGCATACAGCAAGTCCCACGATTGGGAACTCGAGCTAGCAGCCGTGATCGGTAAGGAAGCTTTCCGGGTAACCCCGGAAGAAGCTCTCGAGTATGTCTTTGGGTACACCATGGTCAACGACATCACCACGCGCGAGTATGTGTTCCGCAAGGACATGCCCGCCATCGGTTCGGACTGGTACCGCGCCAAGAACGCACCGGGCTTCCTGCCCACCGGTCCCCTGCTGGTGCCCGCCAAGTTCTTCGGCGACCCTCAGGATGTCCAAGTGACACTGGAGCTCAACGGGAAGGCCATGCAGGACGAGTCAACGCAGGACATGATCTTCGGTGTCGCCAAACTGGTCAGCGAAGCATCCCAAATCATGCCTCTTCGGCCCGGCGACCTGGTTCTGACCGGAAGCCCCGCGGGCAACGGCCAGCACTGGGGGCGGCTCCTGCAGGACGGCGACGTCATGGAGGGCACCATCACCGGCCTGGGAACCCAACGCATTCACTGCAAGGACGAACAGTGACCGCCGACGCCGTTGAGACGAACCTGATCCGGCCCTCTGACCCGATGGGCAGCATCGCCGCCGCGGCTCAGCTATACAACAACTGGGGACGCTGGGGCGACGACGACGTCCTCGGTACCCTCAACTTCATAGACAACGGCAAGCGCGTGGAGGCGGCATCGTTGGTGAAGTCTGGCGATGCGTTCTCCTTGTCCCAGCCCTTCGACACTAATGGCCCCCAGAAGGGGTGGCGTCGACGCACCAACCCGGTTCACACCATGACCGACACCGGGGTGGACGCGGAGCGCGGCAACCAGGGGTTCCCGCACGGCTTCGGTGGGGCTGATGACGTGATCGCCATGCCCTTGCAGTGCTCTACTCAGTGGGACGGGCTTGGGCACATCTTCGATCGCGGCAAAGCCTGGAACGGCCGGGCCGCGGGAGATGTTGTCACCTCTGAGGGCGACCTCTTCACCGGGATAGAAACCGCCGCCGCCAAAATCGTCACCCGTGGTGTTTTGTTGGATGTTGGCCGCGCCATGGGGCCGGAGCTTGGACGTACTGACGGGGAATTGCCCGATGGCTTCGCCATCACCCCGGAGCACCTGGAGCGCACCATTGAACGCCAGGGTCCAAGCTCGGTAGTTCGCCGCGGCGACATCGTGGTGCTCCGCACCGGGCAGTACACGCGTGTTCGCCGCGAAGGCTGGGGTGATTACGCCGGAGGGTCCGCTCCCGGGTTGTCGTTCAGCACGGCACCATGGCTGCACGCCTCGGAGATCGCCGGAATCGCCACAGACACCTGGGGATTCGAAGTCCGGCCCAACGAGTTTGAAGGTGCTTTCCAGCCACTCCACCAGATCGCCATTCCCAATCTGGGGCTGTTCCTCGGCGAAATGTGGGATCTGGATGAATTGGCGGAAGCATGCGCCCGGGACGGCAGGTATGAGTTCATGCTGACAGCCGCTCCGCTTCCCATCACCGGAGCGGTCGGTTCCCCGGTCAACCCCGTAGCCGTGCGATAGCTGGTCCGCCCTCCGGTGTCACAGCCGAAGTAGCCCAGGGCAGAAACAGCCTCGCGCGAGAAGCAGCACAATAGGCAGTATGGCCGTCACCACAAAGGAGTCTAAGATGGCAGCAGTACAGAAGGTCGGAATCGTCGGAGCAGGGGCTGCAGGCCTCACTGCGGCGATCCTCCTGGCAGATGCCGGGATCGAGGTGGAGGTTCTGGAGAAGGCCACCGAGCCACAAACCCTTGGCTCCGGTATCACACTGCAGGGAAATGCCCTGCGCGTCCTGCGCGATCTTGGCGTCTGGGAAGACGTGGAGGCGAAAGGGTACGCGTTCAGCACCCTCGGCCTGCGCGCCCCCGATCCCGCAGGTACCGTGATTGCCGTCCTGGACGACATCCGGACCGGTGGCGACGACCTTCCGGCGACGCTCGGTATGTACCGTCCGGACCTGACTGCCATCCTGCGTGAACGCGCCGTGCAGGCAGGTGCCCGCATCAGTTACGGCAAGACCGTCACCGACATAGAGGACGACGGCGGCAGCGTCACCGTCCGCACCGGCGACGGCGGCACCTCGGGCTACGACCTCCTGATCGGCGCAGATGGACTGCACTCCGCAGTCCGCAAAGCGATCGGCATCGAGGTGGAGCCCAAGCCTACGGGAATGGGTATTTGGCGCGCCTTCGTCGAACGGCCTGGGGAAGTGGTCCGGACCGACCTCACTTACGGAGGGCCGTGTTTCATAGCCGGCTACTGCCCCACCGGCCCGGACACCATTTATGCCTACCTCGTGGAGAAGGCCCAGGAACGCAAGCAGGAAGACGGCCCCAAGGTGATGGCCGAACTCGCCGCCGCCTACGGCGGCCCGTGGAACGAGATCCGCTCAAACCTGGACCACAGTGCGCGAATCAACTACACGTGGTTCACTTCGCACCTGGTGGAAGGACCGTGGAACCGCGGCCGTACCGTCATCATTGGCGACGCGGCGCACAGTTGCCCTCCAACAGTGGCGCAAGGCGCGGCCATGGCCTTGGAAGACGCCGCGGTACTTGCGGAGCTGTTGATCGCCGCGGACCACGTCACGGAAACCCTCTGGAAGGAGTTCGCGGACCGCCGCCTGGACAGGGCAACGGCCGTCGTCAAAGCCTCAGTCCACCTTGGTCAATGGATGCTGGACGGTGTCAGGGACGCAAATGTTCCGGGCCTGATGAACTCGCTCTCCACCATGCTTAAGGAACCCGCATGAACCACATCGAAACAGCCCAACAGCCCACTGTGGATGTCCATGCCCACGTTCTGATTCCGGCCTTGCAGCAGCTGGTGGCCACCGCTGACCCTGAAGGTTTCGCAGAACTGCAGGCGTTGGAAGTCAGGCGGAACGGTCCCGAGTCCATGGCGAACTCCGGCCTCATGATCAAAGAACGGTGGCCGCAGCTCACTGATCTTGACCGCCGGCTGGCGGACATGGACGCCCAAGGAGTGGACGTACAACTGGTGTCACCGTCGCCGTCGCATTTCTACTATTTTGCCGGGGAAGAGCTCGCACTGCGGCTTGCCATGCAAACAAACGAGGCAGTCCGGGATCTTGTCCAGCAGGCACCGGAACGGTTGAACGGGCTGGGCTTGGTTCCGTTGCAACATCCGCAGCTAATGGTGGAGGCCTTGGAACATGCTGTTCTTGACTGCGGCTTGCTGGGCGTGGAGATCGGCTCTTTTGCTGCCACGCCCGGGGACCCGGAGCGCAGCACTGTTGAGCTCTCCGATCCGCGGCTGGAACCTTTCTGGAACCGGGCTGCGGAACTGGACGCAATCGTGTTCCTCCACCCCTTTGGCTGCTCCCTGGACGAACGACTGGACCGCTTCTACCTGTCCAATACGGTCTCCCAGCCCGCAGAGAACGCCGTCGCGCTGTCCCACGTGATTTTCAGCGGGGTCCTGGACCGTCACCCGGACCTCAAGATCCTCGCCGCGCACGGGGGTGGTTACCTGCCCACCACCATTGGCCGATCGGACCACGCTTGGAAGGTTCGCCCCGAGGCGCAGCGGTGCGCCGAACCGCCGTCGACGTATCTTCAGAGGATCTTCTTCGATTCCCTGGTGCACAGCCCCCGCGAGCTGCGCGCCCTCGTTGAGGTGGCGGGCGCCGGGCAAGTCCTGCTCGGCTCGGATTATCCATTCGACATGGGCTCCAGCGATCCCGTCGGGGCAGTTAGCGAAGCAGGATTCACCGCGGCCGATGCCGCCAAAGTTCTTGCCGGCAACGCTTCCGGCCTCGGCATCAGCGCTGCGGCCAGCCTCGCCGTCCGCCCCACCACCTAAGGAAACACATGGTCAAGATCGCCCGCTGGAATCACGATGGCGGTACATACTCCGGGTTCGTGGATGACGGCAGTTGCTTCGGGTTGCCGGAGGGACAAACCGTTAACCACTTGTTGAGTGCCGGTTTGGCAAGAACGCTGGAGATCGCCGCGGAAACGCTTCGCGGCGCACCTTCGGTTGCCCTTGCGGACGTAGAGTTGCTGGCGCCGCTGGTACCTGCCACCATCAGGGACTTCGTGGCCTTTGAAGAGCATGTGGAAGGTGTGAGGAAGAGCATCGACGGCGTGGCCGGCGTTGTTGCGGAATGGTACGAGGCACCCACGTTCTACTTCACCAACCCCCACACGGTGACAGGCACAGGCGATGTGATCAGTATTCCGGCGGGATGCAGCGAACTGGACTTCGAGACCGAGGTAGCCGCCGTCGTCGGGCATGTACCGGGCAGCGACGGCAGTAACCTGTCAGCGGCAGATGCCCACCGGCACATCTTTGGCTACACCGTGCTCAATGACTGGTCCGCCAGGGACCTTCAGCGCCGCGAAATGAAAGTCAGCCTGGGTCCCTGCAAGGGCAAAGATTTCGCAAATACTTTGGGCCCCTGGATCGTGACTGCTGATGAGTTCGAACACCTGCATGACGATGAGGGCTTTCTCCCCATCTCCATGGCTGTGGAAGTCAACGGGCAGCCCATAGGCCAGGATCTGCTGTCCAACATGGGTTGGCCGTTCGCTGAGCTGGTTGCCTACGCGTCCCAGGACTCGGTAGTGCGACCGGGGGACGTCCTCGGCTCCGGAACCTGCGGCAGCGGCTGCCTCGCTGAACTCTGGGGACGGAACGGGTCCAAGACACCCCCACCTCTGAAGACCGGCGACGTTGTGCGGATGGCTGTGGAGGGAATCGGCAGCATCGAGAACACCGTGGGTGAAAGGCGAAACGGCGTGACCAGGGTCCCGGCCCGGAACCGTCCCCGGAACCGCACCGTCAGTGTGGCCTTCCGCACCTAGGACTGACATTGTCCCTTTGCGCGCGTTTTGGCCATCTGCTCTTTGTCACCGCAACATATAATCCGATCATGCCCATTACGCGTTTTTCCTTAGGTTGCCATACTCTCTTGTCCACCCCTCAGCAGGACGGGGCGGTTCTATGAGCGGCGGTCTGGTAGCGCTTCTGGACGATGTTGCCGCCTTGGCCCGCATTGCGGCTGCATCCGTCGACGACATCGCCGCAGGGGCAGCCAAAGCAGGGGCCAAAGCCGCCGGCGTGGTCATTGACGACGCCGCCGTGACTCCGCAGTACGTGTCCGGGGCGGACCCGTCCCGCGAACTGCCCATGATCAAGCGGATCTTCTGGGGTTCACTGCGGAACAAGCTGGTGATCATCCTCCCGGCGTTGCTGCTGATCAGCGCCTTCATTCCGGGAGTTATTCCGTTCATCCTCATGTTGGGCGGCACTTACCTCTGCTACGAGGGCGCCGAGAAGGTCTGGCACAAACTTCGTGGCCACTCCGAGCATGAGAAAGCGCCGGCCGTTCAACGCGGACCCGAGGCCGAGGCCAAGGTGACCAAGGGCGCCATCACCACGGACTTCATCCTGTCCTGCGAGATCATGGTCATCGCCATGAATGAGGTAGCAGCTGAGTCATTGTGGGTCAGGGCTTTCATCCTGGTGGTCGTAGCAGTAATCATCACCGTCCTCGTTTACGGTGCGGTAGGGCTCATCGTCAAAATGGATGACATCGGCCTGCACCTGACCACCAAGGACTCCGCGGGTTCCCAGCGCTTCGGCCGCCTGCTCGTCAAGGGCATGCCGGCCGTCCTGGGTGCCATCACGCTCATCGGGACCATCGCCATGCTGTGGGTTGGCGGTCACATCATGTTGCAGGGCGCCTACGATCTCGGCTGGCACGCTCCCTACGACTTGGTTCATGTACTTGAGTCACCCTTCGCCGGGATCCCTGTAGTGGGCGGCTTCCTCGCCTGGCTGGTGAACACGCTGTGCTCGGCCATTCTGGGAGCCATCTGGGGCCTCGTCATCATGCTCATCCTGCATCCGCTGCTGAAGGTGCTGCCGTTCGGCAAGAAGGAGGAGGGGCACGAAGAAGGCGACGTCCGTTCCGCGATCGCCGGACACAAGCCCGCGAAAAACCACGAGGATCCGGTCTCCTAGAACTGTTGCGGCGTCCGGTAGAGGTGAGCCTGGACGCCGCAGCTGCGGCCGGATATTACGCGGACCGACCGCCCGAAAACACTCAGACCAGCCAGCTCCACCAGCGCGACCGCTCCGGTTCCGGCGTCGGCTCAGGTTCCGGTTCTTCACCCAACGCCAGCGCTGCCTCGACGAGGTCTACTCCGGTGAGGGTCATGACGGCCTCCCGATCGAGTGCATCCAGACTTTGAGCCTCATCAAGCGAGAGCCGCAGGGCCTGTCGGTTGAGTGCCTGCTCGAACAACGTGCGGGCAAAGCGTGCGTTACCGGAGTCCTCCCCGGCATGGAGCCCGGCAAGGATTCGACGCAACATCTGGTCCGCGCCGGGTTCCAAAATGTACTCATGCTGGGCCAGCATACGGTGGAATATGGTCTGCAACTCATCAACGGAGTAGTTGGGGAAAGTGATCTCCCGGGCGAAACGTGAACGGAGTCCGGGGTTGGAAAGCAGAAAAGCTTCCATCAGGCGCGGGTAGCCGGCCACAATCACCACAAGCCGATGGCGGTGATCCTCCATTCGCTTGAGCAAGACCTCGATTGCCTCGGGGCCGAAGTCCATTCGGCCATCTTCCGGTGCCAGCGCGTAGGCCTCGTCGATGAACAAGACACCATCGAGCGCTCGTCGGATCACGCGGTCCGTCTTGATGGCAGTCGCCCCGACATACTGCCCTACCAGGCCCGAGCGATCCACCTCAACCAAATGCCCTTTTTGCAATAAACCCACCGCGCGGTACATCTCGGCCAGGAGCCGGGCCACGGTGGTCTTGCCCGTCCCCGGGTTTCCCAAAAACACCAAATGCTGAGACGTGGCAACTTCCGGGAGGCCGTGAGCCTTACGGCGGGCCTGGACTTGGAGCAAGGCGACCAGGGCTCGCACCTGTTCCTTCACGGTCTCCAGGCCCACCAGCGAGTCCAGTTCGGACTGCACCTCCGAAAGTGGCCGGGCCGGCCCGGGCCTTGCGCCCGTGACATCACCTATCAGATCGTCCACGCGTTCCGAGCCGGACAACCTGAGCTGATTGGCCAAGTGGCCAATGGTTTCACGCAGGTCATCAAGCGGATTGCGGCTGGCTGCCATACATCCACTGTAGGGCAGAAGTGGCTGGAGGGTCCGGTGTACCTAAGTTATATCAAGCGCTACTGATATATTAGTTTAGTATTAGCGTCTACGAAAGACCCTTACTCAACGAGGAGTACACAGCATGCAGCAACTCGCGCATCGACTCGACCGGCTTGGCACCGAAACCGCCTTTAGCGTCGCCCAAGCGGCAGCGGCTTGGAAGGCCAAAGGAAACCTGGTTTTCCCCTTCCACCTCGGCGACATCAACATCCCCACCGCCCCGCACATCATCGAAGCTATGACCAAAGCCATCGCTGACGGCTACACGGGCTACTGCCCCGGCCCCGGCATCCCTCAACTGCGCGAAGCCCTCGCCGAGGACCTCGGTTCACGCCGCGGCATCAGCCTCTCCCCCGACAACGTCGTGGTGATGACCGGCGGCAAACCCGTCATCACCAAGTTCCTGCAGGCAGTGATGAACCCCGGACAGGAAGTGCTCTACCCGAACCCTGGATTCCCGATCTACGAGTCTCAGATCGAATACCTCGGCGGCACGGCGGTACCGTACCGCTACCTCCCCACCAGCCAGGGCTTCTCGATTGACCTCGATCAGGTACGTGCCTCCATCACCCCGAACACCGTAGCGATCATCTACAACGATCTACAGAACCCCATCTCTGCAGAGTCCACCACGGCCGAACGTGAAGCCATCGCCCACATCGCACAAGAGCACAACCTCTGGGTGCTCTCCGACGAGGCCTACTTCGAAACCCGCTACGAGGGTGTCTCCAGCTCAATCGCATCCATCCCGGGAATGGCCGAGCGAACCGTCATCCTCTACACCTTCAGCAAGAAGTTCGCCATGACAGGCTCACGCCTCGGCTGCGCCGTCGCGCCCCTCGAAATCGCCAAAGTACTCAGCACCCTCAACACCAACGACGAATCCTGCACCACTCACTACGTACAGTGGGCGGGTATCGAAGCACTCCGCGGCACCCAGGAACCCGTCCAGCAGATGTTGGACATCCTGCGTGAACGCCGGGATGCTGCCTGTGAGCTCGTGAACTCCGTCCCCGGGATGCACGTCGCAGTGCCGCAGTCCACGTTCTACCTGTTCCCGGACGTCACCGACGTCATGGAGAAGATGGGATACACGGCAGTGGGCGACTTCGCCAGCGACGCCCTCTACAAAACCGGAGTTTCCTTCTGCACCCGTGAGCACTTCGGCCGACGCCAACCCGGAGAAGAGCGGCAGTACATCCGCCTCGCCTACTCAGGCATCGACGTCGCTGACATCCGTGACGGCCTTGGCCGCCTCCGCGACTGGATGGTGACCGCATGAGCCGCGTCGTCGTCACGGGACGCATCCCCGACGCTGCCATCGAAAAGCTCCGCGCAGAACACGAAGTAGATGCCTGGAGTGGCCCGGAGTCCATTGGGCGAGACGAGCTCCTACGCCGGGTCGCCAGAGCCGATGCCATAGTGTCCCTGCTTACCGAGCGCGTCGACGCAGAACTGCTCGACGCCGCCGGCCCGCAACTCAAAGTCGTCGCGAACGTCGCCGTCGGCTATGACAACATCGACGTGCCCGCCTGCACCGAACGGGGCGTCGTGGCCACCAACACGCCAGGCGTACTCATCGAAGCAACAGCGGACATCGCCTTCGGTCTCATCCTCATGGCAACCCGACGACTCGGCGAGGGCGAACGACTCATCCGCTCCGGCCAAGCTTGGAAGTGGGGCATGTTCTTCCTCCTCGGGTCCAGCCTGCAAGGCAAGACCCTCGGCATCGTAGGCATGGGCGGCATCGGCCAAGCAACCGCGCGGAGGGCCAAAGCCTTCGGCATGGAGATCGTCTACCAGTCCCGCAGCGAAGTCGATCCTCAAATCGCCGCCGAACTGGACGCCCGACGCGTCGATCTCGACGAGCTGCTGGCCGTTGCCGACGTCGTCTCCCTGCACTGCCCGTACGGTCCCGCCACTCATCACCTGATCGGGGCCGAACAACTCGCTGCAATGAAGAATTCTGCATTCCTCATCAACACTGCGCGCGGACCCATCGTGAATGAAGATGCGCTGGCAACAGCCCTCCGAGAGGGTGTAATTGCCGGTGCCGGGCTCGACGTCTTCGAGAAAGAGCCAAGCGTTCACCCCGAACTTCTTGGGCTGGACAATGTTGCGCTCGTGCCACACCTCGGCTCAGCCACCGTGGAGACACGCACAGCCATGGCCATGCTCGCCGCTGATAACGCACTGGCAGTGTTGAGCGGAGAACAACCACCCGCGCCCATCGCATAGGGCGTCGGGGCCAACATAGATGTGGTCGCCAGTCAGTTCCGGTTAACCCGCCAGGGGTGTTCGAGCTTCGCGGACGCGCGAAGCTACCGGCCAAGGCTGCGCTAACCGTGAGGTTGGAGTTCAGTAGGGTTGGAACAACCAAGAGCGAGGACAACCCTTATGAACACCCCTGCCAGCAAGACTGCCGTAGACCGACACTACGACCTGGTGATCATCGGCACCGGGTCCGGGAATTCCATTCCCGGACCCGGGTTCGAGGACCAATCGATCGCGATCATCGAGAAGGCTTCCTTCGGCGGGACCTGCCTGAACGTAGGCTGCATCCCCACGAAGATGTACGTTCACACCGCCGACGTCGCACTGCAGACCGCGGAGTCCGGAAGGCTGGGCTTGGAGGCTGAGGTCAACTCCGTTGACTGGCCAGGCATGGTGAGCCGCATCTTCGGGAACCGGATCGATGCCATCTCCGCTGCCGGTGAAGAGTATCGCCGCGGACCGCAGACCCCAAACATCGACGTCTATGACCAGCACGCCGTTTTCGTTGGTGATCGTACGTTGCGAACCGGCCAAGGGGTCCACCAGCGAACCATCTCGGGCGACCGGATCGTCGTCGCGGCCGGCTCCCGACCCGTTATTCCCGGGGCCATCGCCGACTCCGGCGTGCGGTACCACACCAATGAGGACATCATGCGGATTCCGCAGCTGCCCAAATCCCTGGTGATCATTGGCGGAGGCTACATTGCCATGGAGTTCGCCCACGTCTTCGACGCCCTTGGCACGGACGTCACAATCATCGCCCGCTCCACGCTCCTGAAGAACCTCGATGAGGACCTTCACGATCGTTTCAACACCCTGGCCGCCAAACGCTTCGATGTCCGGTTCGGCAGGACCACCGTTGGCGCCGATCAGAGCGATGACGGTATTTCCGTCAGGCTCGACGACGGCTCCACCGCCACCGGGGAGGTACTGCTGGTAGCCGCCGGGCGCACCCCCAACGGAGACCTGCTGGACCTACCTTCCGGCGGGATCGACATGACCAATGACGGGCGCATCAAGGTCGATGAGTACGGCCGGTCGAGCTCCGCCGACGGCGTGTGGGCTCTTGGCGACGTCTCCTCGCCCTACATGCTCAAGCATGTAGCCAACGCAGAGATGCGCGCCGTCCGCCACAATCTGTTGAACCCGAACAAGCTTCAGGAAATGCCTCACCGCCATGTCCCCGCCGCCGTTTTCACGCATCCCCAGATTGCCACGGTAGGCATGACCGAATCCCAAGCCCGCGAACACGGCCATAACGTCACCGTCAAAGTCCAGGACTACGGGGACGTGGCCTTTGGGTGGGCCCTGGAAGACACAACCGGCATCTGCAAGCTGATAGCCGATCAGGACACCGGCAAACTCCTCGGCGCCCACTACATGGGCCCACAAGCATCCACCCTGATCCAGCAAATGATCACTGTCCTGGCCTTCGACCTCGACGTACGTCAATTCGCCGCCCATCAATACTGGATTCACCCCGCGCTGCCCGAAGTCACCGAAAACGCCCTGCTTGGTCTCACCTTCAACTGACCAGAACACCACGTCACACGTCCGCGCACACCGAAGCTAAGCAGACACTAACTCCTTGTGGGCAGGGCGAGCTTGAAAACTTTAGCCCACGCAGATCCCACCTGTTTCAGCAGCGGCCCCGTGGTGTACTTCAGACCGTAGCGACCGCAGATCTCACGGACCTTGGGTGCGATCTCGGCGTAACGGTTGGACGGCAGATCCGGGAAGAGGTGGTGCTCGATTTGATGCGACAGGTTTCCGGTCATCAGGTGCATGAACCGGGGCCCTGAGATGTTGGCCGATCCGATCATCTGACGTACGTACCAGTCGCCGCGGGTTTCACCTTCCACCATTTCCTCGGTGAACGTGTCGGTTCCCTCGGGAAAGTGGCCACAGAAAATGACAGCGTGGGCCCAGACATTACGGATAGCGTTGGCAGTCAGTGTGCCGTAGAGGGCTTGCTTCCCGGAGCCTGTAAGCATGGCCAAGGCAGGAGTGGCGGCGTAGTCCTTAGCGAACTGTTTGACCGCCTTTCGCCCCAGCGCTTTGAGATCCTTGTTCATGGCCTCCTTGGATTTCAGGCCTTCTTTGTACTCGGGGATCTCCAAGTCGTAAATGGCTATGCCCCATTCGAAGACGGGCGCGAGCAAGGCGTTATACAGGGGATTGCCCAGGTTAAAAGGCTTCCATTCCTGATCGGGATCCATCCGCAGAAGGTTGTACCCGACGTCGCGATCCTTGCCCACCACGTTGGTCCAGCGGTGGTGAAGATCGTTATGAGTGTGCTGCCACGAGCGCGAGGGGGTAACGAAGTCCCATTCCCACGTGGTGGAGTGGATGTCCGGGTCTCTCATCCAATCCCACTGCCCGTGGAGGATGTTGTGGCCTAGTTCCATATTCTCCAGAATTTTTGCCACGCTGAGGAGCGTTGTGCCGGTGAACCAGGCTGCCTTGTTCCTACCCACCAGCAGCGCGGCACGACCGGAGATTTCCAACCCCCGTTGGATCTTGATCATGCGCCTGATGTAGGCGGCGTCGCTGGAGCCTCGCTTGCCAAGGATTTCGTCACGGATGGCATCGAGCTCACGGCCCAGCTGGGCTACTTGTTCGTCGCTCAGGTGGGCTGCCGCAGGTGGCCGCACTGTCGGCCTGCCGGCCTCGGCAAGGGCACCGGGCCGGGTCTTGGGCCCGACGGCGGTGGCGGAGCTCTTGGCTGAAACTACTGACATGCGGTGGTACTCCTCAAATTCCGAGGTTGACGGGTCCGGCAGCTGCCGAGACGCACGTTTGGATGAGTTCCCCAGGTGCCCCGCGGACCTCACCGGTACGAAGATCGCGGACCCTTCCGGCGAGCAGCGGGGTGAGGCAGCTGTGACAAATGCCCATGCGACATCCGCTGGGCATCAGCAACCCTGCGTCCTCCCCGACGTCGAGAATGGGAACGTTGCCGCCTGCAAGGACCTCGCGGTCGGAAGCCTCAAATGTCACTATGCCACCTTCGCCTCCGTCCCCTCCCCGGAGTTCAGTGCTGAACCGCTCAATCGTCAGCGAACCCACTTCTTTTACACCCTTGGATTCGTTCGCGGAAGCAGCGGCACCGGCCAGCGCCGCCTGGTTCCACATGGCTTCCGCGTCATCTAGGAAGGACTCGGGGCCGCACGCATACGCCGCCCTGGCCCGCCAGTCCGGGCAAACCTCCTCCAACACGGCCGTGGACGTGAAGTTCATGCGGCCACGGCCTTCGGTGTGCCATTGGACAAGCCGGAAGTTAGGAAATTGATCAGCAAGTTCAGCCAGTTCCTCCCGGAAGATACTGTCGCCTTGCCCGCGGGAAGAGTGGATCAGCACAACGTTCGCATCGGGCCGGCTTGGGACAAGCGTCCGGATCATTGACATGACGGGCGTGATGCCGCTTCCCGCCGTGAGCATCAGGAGTGAACGGGGGTGCTCAGGGAGGACAAAGTCGCCCTGAGGTGGAGCCAAAAAGAGGACATCACCCACCTTCGTTTTGCGGACCAGAGTTCCTGACACGGATCCAACGTCAGTGACAGTAATAGCCGGGTCCTTGCCGGCCGGTGAACTCAGGGAATAGGACCGCCAATGGCGAACCCCGTTGAGCTCTACACCTATCCGCGCCCACTGACCGGCCAGGTGGGCATGCCAGCCGCGGCCGGGCCGAAAGAAAATAGTGGCCGATTGGGCCGTCTCATGGACAACCTCCGTGACCACCCCGCGCAACTGACGGGACGAAAAGACAGGGTTGAAGAGCGCCAGGACATCCTCCGGCGCAAGCGGGGTGGTCAAAACCGAGGCTATGCGGGCCAGTGGTCTGAAGCGGACGATGAGCTGCTCCTCGCAACGACAGAGAACAAGAATCCGACCACTTCGGCCGGAAGAGGCTTATGTGGCCCATGCCGGTTCAGTAGGACTGAGAGTATTATCATCACCGGATTCTGCGCAAACCGCCACTTGGAGACCCAACGCCTCCCTGAGGTCGAACCGACATCAAGCCACGGCCACCGGGTCATCAAGGGGATGCAGACTGCTAGCCTCACCTCATGCGCACAACGTCTGCACGAGACAAACGCACCGCCAGCGGACAGCGCGTACTAATCCTGACCGCTGGTGTGGGATCCGGGCATAACAGCGCCGCGGCGGCGGTGCAGCAAGCATGCGCCGCGCGCGCTGACATCGCCGAGGTGCAGGTGCTGGACGTGCTGCAGGTGAGCAGCGTCCTCTACCGCGCACTCTTGAGCCGGGGCTACTTCGTCCTCGTGGAAGGCCTGCCGTGGCTCGTCGAATGGGGCTACGACATCAGCAACCCGCCGTTCCGTCGCCGTGGCCCGATTGACCCCTGGACGCGGGTCAACGCCAGTCCGGTTGTTGGTGCGATCAAGCGGTTCCGGCCCACCGCGATTGTGTGCACACATTTCCTTCCGGCCCAGCTGTTGGCCGCACTGCTTCTCCGCGGCCTGATCGATGCGAAGACAGCTGTGGTCACCACCGATTACGACTTTCAAGGCTTGTGGCTCTCCGGGGCATTCCACAAGATCTTTGTGGCCCGGGAAGAAGGAAAGGTGGAGCTGATGGCGCTTGGTCTTCCTTCCGACCGTGTGACTGCCACGGGGATCCCCATCAAGAAACAGCTCAGTCCGGGGCCCGTACGCGATTCCAACAAGCCACCCATGCTGCTCATCTCTGCGGGTGCGACCGGTGGCGACTACGCTGTCTCGGTGGTTCGGCAGACACTGCATATGCGCTCAGCCTTCACGGTCACAGTGGTGTGCGGCCACAATGATGCGCTGCGGCAGCGCATCGGGGCACTCGTGGCGTCGGCCGGCGACCGCTACAGCGTTCTTGGCTTCACAGCGGAAATGCCGCAGCTGCTGCAGCGGGCGGACCTGTTCGTGGGCAAACCGGGCGGGCTGTCGGCGTCGGAATGCATGGCCGCGGGTCTCCCCATGGTCCTTGTGAACCCGATCCCTGGTCAGGAAGTACGCAACGGCGATTACCTCATGGAGCAGGGGGCAGCCGTACGCTGCAACACCGCCGCAACGATCGGCTGGAAGATCGACCAGGTACTGCGCGATCCCGGCCGGTTGCAGAAGATGCAGGCGGCGGCGCAGAGAACAGGCCGCCCTGACGCCGCAGCCGACGTACTAAGCGAGCTGCTGGACGGGCCCTCCAGGCCGCTGGTAGTGACGCGCGCGGCACAAAGGACCATCCTTGCCGCCAGCGAGAACCGCTTTGTCGCAACCGACCTCACGGGACCTTCCTCTTTGGTGCGCTTGGTCGACCAGGCTTCGGGCAGCACGGTTGCACTTCTTCAGGAAGATGAGCTGCCGGATCTGCAGAAGCGGTACTCGACGCCGGACGGAGACTTGGTGCTCCGGCGCGGCCGGGCGTCCCTGCTTCTCCGTTGGGAGCAACGGAGGTTGCTCCGCGCCTTGTTGAGGGGCGACGACGCACTTCCTGTCCGTGTCGAAGGGCCGTTGGCGCCGTTCCGCGACCTCCATGGGTAGCTGGCAAAACCCCATCGGTGGACCTGCCCACCAGCTGCTTCCCCGCTGCACCAGCTCTGTCCCCAAGCATCCGGTGGTTAGGCTTGGTCAATGGCAACAGTTATTCTTGTGCGGCACGGCCGCACCACGGCCAATGCAACTGGACTGCTGGCCGGGCGGGCCCTTGGTGTCGACCTGGACCAGGTGGGCCGCGAACAGGCGGCTCAGACAGCTGACCGGCTCGCGGCCGTCCCGGTAGTCGCGGTCGTATCGAGCCCCCTTGAGCGCTGCCAACAGACGGCCCGGCTCATCATCGACCGCCAGGCCGGCACGCCGTACGCGCCGGTCGACCCGGATCTCACCGAGTGCGATTACGGCCAGTGGCAGGGCCGCTCCCTCAGCGACCTGGCCACCGAGAATTTGTGGCCGGTTGTGCAATCGCAACCAGCCGCCGTCGTGTTTCCCGGTGGTGAATCCATGGCGGCAATGCAGGCTCGTTCCGTGGCAGCGATTCGACGTCACGATGCGGCCTTCGAAGCCGAGCACGGGCCAGGTGCCGTATGGGTTGCCGTAAGTCATGGCGACGTTATCAAGTCGATCCTCGCCGACGCGCTCGGCATGCACCTTGACCTGTTTCAGCGAATCAACGTGGGCCCTGCCTCTGTTTCGATCGTGCGCTACGGCCCTAGCCGGCCGAGCGTATACGCGACCAACACAGACGCGGGTGATCTGTCATGGCTTACAAATATTGTCCCCGCCGGGGATGCGCCAGTGGGCGGCGGTGTGGGGCACAACGCTCTGTGAACCTTATGTGCCTAAAATACAGACATGCCTACACTTGTTCACGAGTTTGCCTGGCCTGATCGGGTCGTTGTTGGCACCATCGGCCTTCCCGGGTCGCGGACCTTCTACCTGCAGGTGCGTACGGGAAAGCAAATGGTGAGTGTTGCTTTGGAGAAGCAGCAGTCGGCTCTGCTCGCGGATAAGATCGACGAAATCCTCGATCAGCTCATCACCGTCCAAGGCAACCCGTTCAGCGTTCCCACAAGTACTCCCCCTGAACTTGTAGACAATGACCCTCTGGAAGCCGTTGAAGAACAGTTCCGCACAGGCGCCATGAGCTTGGGCTGGGATCCAACCACTGCGCAGGTTGTCATCGAGGCGTACCCCATCGCTGACCTCGATGACGACGACGAACCACGTGATGAGGACGGCTCCAACGCGGCCGAAATGTTGCTGGTGCGCATGCCCGTAGGCACCGCCCGCGCTTTCGCCAAACGCACCCGGGAGATCGTCGGGGCCGGACGACCCGCGTGCCCGCTGTGCGGTCTCCCCATGGACGCCGACGGGCACGTCTGCGCCCTTCCCGAGGCCTGATGCCCGCGCCGGAGCTCATGACCGCCGAGCTGACACTCACCGGCCGCATTACGACGGCGTCGAACGCTACCTTCCTGGGCAGCATCGCCGACGTCGACGTCGTCTACAAGCCCATAGCAGGCGAAAGCCCGCTATGGGATTTTCCGCACGGATGCCTGGCTCACCGCGAAGTAGCCGCCTACCTGGTCTCGCAGGTTTTCGACTGGGACATCGTGCCACGCACCTGGCTACGCGATGGTCCCCTGGGTGCTGGAATGGTGCAGCTCTGGCAGGAGCAAGACCCCACCCAGCGCGCAGTGAACCTGCTCGCGACGGAGCACGTACCGGAGACGGGATGGAAACACGTCCTCGAAGGACAGGATGAGAACGGACGGATGGTTTCCCTCGTTCACGAAGACTCGGCCGCGCTCAGGCGAATGGCTGTGTTCGATGCGGTGGTCAACAACGCCGACCGGAAAGGCGACCACATCCTCGCCATGACGGACGGCGTCCGGCACGGCGTGGACCATGGACTGACCTTCCACCAGGACCACAAGCTGCGCACGGTGCTGTGGGGCTGGCTGGGCGATGCTCTTACGGACGAGGAACTCGAAGGCATCGATCGTGTGACCGAAGGACTGCAGGGTGGACTCGGCCGGGACCTGGCCGACTTGCTCAGCGCCGAAGAAATCGCATCGCTCACCACTCGGTGCGAGCGGTTGCGCGCGGCAGGGTGCTTTCCGGCTCCGAGCGGGGAGATGCCGGCCGTGCCCTGGCCCCTGTTTTAGGGAACCAGGTCCGGCTGGCCCCCTCAACAAACGCCCAACATCAGGCAGGCTGCTTGCTGGTTACCAAGGCCGCCTCCAGTGCAGGCACGCCTTGGCCCGCCGCCTCATAAAGCCAATCGTTGTACTGGAAGTCGTTGTCCTTGCGGCTCTTGAACAGCAAGTTGCGCAGTGTCCGCGCGAGGCCGGAAACGTGCCAGGACTCGCCCCAGACGCGGGCGGTGCGCTGGACCCGGGCTGTCCTGGTGGCGCGGGCGGAATTGAACGCGGCAAGCGCTTCATCCCACGCGGCCGGGTTGACGCCGTCAGCGGTGAAGACGGTGCCTGCGGTGACGTCTTGCAGCACGGCGGCGTCTTCGAGGGCCTGGCAGGCACCTTGGGCAAGGTACTGGAGCATGGGGTGGGCGGCGTCGCCCATCAGAACCATACGGCCGGCGACCCAGTTTTCAATGGGGTCGCGATCGTACATGGGCCAGCGGATGCCCGTGCCGAGGTTCGCAAGAGCCGCCTGCACCGCCGGAACACAGTCCTGGTAGGCGGCCTGCAGCTCGTCCACTCCGCCGTATTGTTCTTCACCGCGCTCGAAGGACGGCGATTTGAAAACGGCCACAGTGTTCAGCAGCTCCCCCTTGCGCAGGGGGTACTGCACCAGGTGACAGTCCGGGCCGAGATAAACCACGACGTCTTCGAGGTCCGCAGCAGGGGTTTCCGACGTAATGGGCACGGTTCCCCTGTATGCCACGTAAGCGGAGGAAACGGGTTCATCCGAGGCCACCAGCGGGCGCAGCGTGGACTTCAATCCGTCGGCAGCGATCACCACATCGGCTTCATAGTCCACACCCGACTCGGTGTGCACTACTCCCCTGCCGTTCACCGTTTCCACGCCGTTCACCATGACATCGTTGATGAGCTTCACCCCGGCAGCTTCACAGCCTTCAAGGAGAACCCGGTGCAGGTCGCTGCGGTGGATCACCACGTACGGTGCGCCGTACCGGTCCTTGAACTCCCCCTGAAGCGACTGCCTCGTCAGCTCTTCTCCGGTAACAGCATCCCGGAACACCAAGTGCTTGGGCTGGACACCGATTTCCAGTGCCTTCTCCAGCAAGCCCCAGCGCTTTAGGACACGGGATGCATTCGGTGCCATTTGCAGGCCGGCGCCTACCTCGCCGAACTCGGGCGCCCGCTCTACCAGCGTGACGTTGGCGCCGTTTTCGCGGAGGGCCAGGGCGCCTGCAAGGCCGGCCATGCCTCCTCCCACAACCAGGACGTCAGTGGAATTGAGGTACTCAGACATTGTGTGCTCCTTGGGAGATGGTGAGTTTGATTTTGAGTCCGACGCCGGCCAGGAGGACCGCGGCAATCGCTGCGGCTCCGGCAAACGCGAGGAAGTTTGAGTTGACGCCCATTCCGGCTGCCAGAAGGAGGCCACCCACTTGGGGTGCGATGACAGCTCCGATCCGGCCGGTGCCCAACGCCCAGCCAAGCGCTGTCCCCCGCAGGTGGTCGGGATAGTGGCTGGCCACCGCGGCGATGATGAGGCACTGGGTGCCATGGGTTCCGACGCCGGCAAGCACCAGTGCGGCATAGACGACGCTAACGGGCGGGCTGGCCAGGAGGACCGCCAGTCCGACGGCGGCGACGGCGGCTGCCGTTATGGCCGTAGGAATCGGCCCGAAGCGTGTGCCCGCCCATGCCGTAAGGACCGATCCGGCAACGGCACCGAGGTTCAGTGCCAGTGCAAAGGTGAGAGCCGATCCCAGGTTGTAGCCCGCCAACTGCATCAGATTGGGCAGCCACGTGCCCAAGCCATACCAAGCGAACAAGGTGGCGATGGTGGCGAGGGCAAAGAGCATGCTGATACCCAGGTAAGGGGCGCGGAGCAGAGTACCGAAACCAGCGGAGTTCTTGGACTTAGTACGCTTCATCGAGCCCGGCGTCAGCGTCTCCGGGATGTACTTCAAGCCCAGCGGCACCACGATCACCAGCGCCAGGACAGCCACCAGGAACATCACTTCCCACCCGAAAGCGGGGATCAGGGGAATTCCCACCAGCGCGGCCAGAGAGCCGCCGATCGGGACGCCGGACATCATGAGCGTGGCGATGGTGGAGCGCCATTTTGTGGGGACCAACTCGGCCACCAGGGCATTGGCCGAGGGCACCAGCCCGCCAAGCCCGACGCCGGCCAGGAGGCGAAGTGCACCAAAGACCGCCGCATTGGGAGCAAACGCACACAGGATGGTGAAGATCGAAAAGACGATCGCGCACCCGAGGATTGTCTTGCGCCGTCCCCAGGAGTCGGCCATCCGGCCTGCAAAGATCGCTCCGATCATCATGCCGAGGAATGCCATGGACCCAATGGTCCCGGCGGTGGCTTTGGTCAGGCCCCAGCCGGTCTCGGAGATCAGGGAGGCCTGGACGGTGCCGTAGACAATGAGGTCGTAGCCGTCGAAAACCACCAGAAGCCAGCACACCAGGACGGCTAGTGCCGAGCCTTTGGAAAACCGCGGACCGGCCTCAGTGCTGGGAACAGCAGCGGCGACGATTCTGGAGGATGCCTCTTGCGACGCTGCAGCGGGAAGTGAGTGATTCATCCCACCACTTTCGGATGGGTCAGGCAAACAAGGTTATAGAATTCTGTTGTGCAGAACAACTCAGCCTCGAAGCAGCGCGGGATACCGGCCCAGAACCGGAAACCTGTCCAGAAACGGCCCACGTATTCCATCGAGGCTGTGGACAATGCTTTACAGCTCCTCCAGCTTCTTCGCGACGGCGGTGCCCTTCGACTCAAGGACGCAGCAGCCGAGCTGGGTGTTGCACCTTCTACTGCCCACAGGCTTCTGGCAATGCTCGTGTATCGCGGCTTCGCCGTCCAGGACGAAAACCGCCGGTACGTCCCCGGGCCGGCCATGGGCGTGGGCCCGGCAGGACTGAGCTGGACCCGGCTCCTGAGGGGCCTGGCACAGCCTCACATGGAGCTCTTGTCTTCGCGGCTCGATGAGACAGTTAACTTGATGGTGCGCGTGGGCACGAAAGTGAGGTTCCTCGCTACCGTGGAAGGCAGCAACGTCCTGCGCATCGGTGACCGGCAAGGAACCGTGATGCCTGCCAACAGAACATCAGGTGGCAAGGTGATGCTGGCAGAACTGGAACCTGGCATGATCGAGCAACTGTTCCGAAGCCAGAATGCCGAAATCGGCGGCGACACCATTCCCGACGCCGAGTATCCGGCGTTTCTGCGGGAGCTGGACACTATCCGCGGCAACGGATTCGCGGCCAACTTCGAGGGCACGGAGGAAGGCGTTAGCGCACTCGGGATGGCACTCCACAACCGGCATGGGCACGTGGTGGGCGCGCTCAGCGTCGCCACGCCTGCCACCCGGTTCCGTAAAGTGTTCGACGCCGGATTGGTCGCCGCCCTGCGCGAGACCTGCCGACAACTTGAAGTGGACATCGCGGCTAACCCGGCCGACGGAGCCGAATAGATCCACAACGCGACCACCCCCGAGTTGCGAGGCCCGCTCTGCGCCTAAAACGAGCTCCATTCCCCGCAGAGCGGGCCCCGCAACGCGCATGGTTATTCTGCACAGCAGAAACTTCTCTGATTCCCGCCCGGGCCCTCCGTAGGGTCGAACTACGCCAACACCGTTCGGACCCTATCGAGGAGGCCCCCGTGTCCATCAGCGCCGAGAACACGACTCATGAATCAGTGGCCGCCAGCCACGCCTTGCCTGAGCCCACACCGGAGGAAGCTGCCCAGTT
This sequence comes from Arthrobacter sp. StoSoilB22, assembly GCF_019977315.1. Classification (NCBI taxonomy): domain Bacteria; kingdom Bacillati; phylum Actinomycetota; class Actinomycetes; order Micrococcales; family Micrococcaceae; genus Arthrobacter; species Arthrobacter sp. StoSoilB22. The sequence continues at coordinate 2,141,641 of NZ_AP024652.1, read as the reverse complement.
GGAGCAGTTGTATAAGGACTTCGCTGCCGGGAACATGGTTCCGTTATGGACGGAGATCGGCGATCTGATGCCGATGGTTCCTACGCCGAAGGCTGTGCCCCACGTATGGCGGTGGAACGACCTGTATCCACTGGCCGCACGTGCGGGTGATCTGGTTCCCGTGGGCCGCGGTGGAGAACGGCGGGCCATAGCGCTGGCGAACCCCGGCCTCGCCGGCACCCCATATGCCACGCCGACGTTGTGGGCCGCGATCCAGTACCTGGGCGCCCATGAGGTTGCTCCGGAGCACCGCCATTCGCAGAACGCGTTCCGTTTCGTCGTCGAGGGCGAGGGTGTGTGGACTGTGGTGAACGGGGATCCGGTGGCGATGCGTCGCGGCGATTTCCTGCTCACCCCGGGCTGGAACTTCCACGGCCACCACAATGACACCGGTCAACCCATGGCGTGGATCGATGGCCTGGACATACCGTTCGTGCACTACGCCGATGCCGGGTTCTTTGAGTTCGGCACCGAACGTGTCACCGACGAAGCCACCCCGGACCTTTCCCGTTCCGAACGGCTCTGGGCCCACCCCGGCCTGCGCCCCCTCTCCGGCCTTGATGACACCACCAACTCCCCCATTGCCGCGTACCGCTGGGAACACACGGACGCAGCCCTCCGCGAGCAGCTCCTCCTCGAAGACGAGGGCCACCCTGCCACGGTGTCCCAGGGCCATGCCGCCATCCGGTACTCAAACCCCACCACCGGCGGGGACGTGATGCCCACCATCCGGGCCGAGTTCCACCGCCTCCGCGCCGGCGCCGCCACCGAGCCGCTCCGCGAGGTCGGATCCAGTGTCTGGCAGGTCTTTGAGGGCACCGGCACCGTCGTGTTGAACGGCGAGACCAAGCAGCTGGCCAAGGGCGACTTGTTCGTGGTCCCGTCCTGGCAGGAGTGGTCCTTGCAGTCCGAAACAGAGTTTGATCTGTTCCGCTTCAGTGACGCCCCCATCTTTGAACGACTGAACTTCAACCGCAGCTACACCGAAGGACGCAAGTAAATGAGACTCCTCACCCTCCGCACCGAAAACGCCGCCGGCAAAGGCACCGTGGCCGTCCGCCAGGACGGCGACACCCTCACGGAGATCACCGGCTTCGCCGATGTCGGCGCGCTGCTGCAGGATCCCGCTTGGGCAACCACTGCTGCGGCGGCCAACGGCGCAACGCACGCGCTCGACGGCGCCGACCTCGCCGCCGTCGTGCCCACACCGGGGAAGATCATCTGCGTGGGTCACAACTACCGCAACCACATCAAGGAAATGGGCCGGGAAATCCCGGAGCACCCCACCTTGTTTGCGAAGTACACCGAATCGCTGATCGGCCCGAACGATGACCTGGCGCTGCCGCAGGAATCGGACACCGTGGACTGGGAAGCCGAACTCGCCGTGATCATTGGCAAGAAGGGCCGCCGCATCGCCGAGGCCGACGCCGCGGACCACATTGCCGGGTACGCGGTCCTGAACGACGTCTCCATGCGCGACTACCAGTTCCGCACCATCCAGTGGCTGCAGGGCAAAACGTGGGAGAACTCCACACCGTTCGGCCCGGCCCTGGTCACCAAGGACGAGTTCACCGCCGGCCCACTCATGACCTCGGCCGTGGACGGCGAGATCCAGCAGTCCACCCCCACCGGCGACCTCGTGTTCACCCCCGAATTCCTGGTCTCCTACATCTCCACCATCATCACCCTGAACCCGGGCGACGTGATCGCCACTGGCACCCCCGGCGGAGTGGGCCATGCCCAGGACCCCAAGCGGTACCTGCAGGAAGGCCAGCTCCTGGTCACCACCATCGAGGGCCTGGGCCAGCTAAACAACCGAGTGGTCAAGGAAGCCTGATGGTCGCCCGCCACGATCTCGCCACCGATCCGCGCTTGCAGGAAGATCTCCTGCAGGCGCGGCGGGGCACCGCCTTCTTCGCCCGCAAACTGAACGAACTCTCCGATGCAGAACTCGACGGCGGCACCCTCCTTCCGGACTGGACCCGCCGCCATGTGGTGGCGCACGTGGGATACAACGCCCGCGCGATCGCGCGCTTGGTGGAGTGGGCTGCCACAGGGGTGGAGACGCCCATGTACCCCTCCGCCGAGGCACGGAACCACGAGATCGATTTCGGCGCGACCCTATCCCCGATTGCACTGCGGAACCTGTTCGACCATTCCGCGGTGCACCTGTCCGTGGAATGGCGCGACCTGCCCGACTTGAACTGGGAAAACGAGGTCCGCACCGCCCAAGGCAGAACAGTCCCCGCCTCCGAAACCGTATGGATGCGCACCCGCGAAGTCTGGACCCACGCTGTGGACCTGGACAACGGAGCCACCTTCAACGACATCCCCGCCCCGGTCCTCGAACGTTTGCTCAAAGACATCACCGGCGCATGGAAAACCCGCGGTACCGACACCGGACTCCTCATCACAGTAGATGACACGGAGTTGACGTTCGGCGACACTGCCGCCGCAGACCCGACGCTCATCACCGGCACCCTGCCCGCCGTCGTCGAATGGGCCACCGGCCGCGGCACCAACGGCGTCAATGCCGACGGGCCACTCACCCAAGGAACGACGCCAGCTGCCCCGAAGTGGATTTAGCCGCGGCCGATGCCATTAGTAGCCACAAACCCCCGATGCTACTCATAAATCAGGATGAGGTATGCCTATTGGACAGATAAGCAGTCAGGGCTTCACACCCGGCCGAACGTAGTCAACAGGGACCCTGACATCCCGCCCGGTCCCGGGAGCTAGGTCATTTGGTGATCAACTGGAGTTGAGGCGGCTGCAGCCCGAGTCTGGTATCGAGCACGGCCGCCAGTCCCACCGCCCCCAACGGCTCATAGACTGCGAGGGAAACGGCTCCCGATGCTGCTGCAACGGCGCTGGTCACATCGAGCGCAACCCAGTCCCTGGCGGTGCCCAGGAGACCGCTGCTGAGGGCGGCACCGAGTGCTGGCGCATTGTTCCAGGTGACCGTTGACTCGGACCACGGGGCCGCGCCCTGTGCGAATGCCTGGAGGGTGGTCTGAACTCCAGCCGAGTCCTGCACGTTGCCGTGTACCCAGAGCACAGCACGCTGTACGGTGCCTGTGATTCCGGTCAGGTCAAATTTGGTCAGGGATCGGCGGGTGTAACCGCTGGCAGTCGAGTTGGTGTTCTTCACAACCATTGTGCTGAGGCCGCCGTAGTTGGTGCCCGCGTACGACCCGTCGCGGATGTAGGCGGTAGCCGTGGGGGCCAGCTGAATGGCTGTTGTGGGAATGATCGTTGTCCCGGTACTGGAAAGGCTTATTGTGCGGCTAGCGCCAAGCGTTCCACCAACTTCTGCCAGCAATACGACTTTGCCCGTGGCGGTCAATGCGGTGATGCCTATTGGCGCGCCAGCAACCTTCGTGTAGGCGGTGCTTGCAATCGTGACCTGTACTGTTGTGGTGGTCCGGGTCGGATCGGAGATATGGACCACCATCGCTCCATTTTGCTCGCGGACCAGCACCGAACAGGGTTTGTCCACTGTGATCGGTCCGGCCGTGCCGGCGGCGAAGAAGTTTGCCATCGTCAGGCCAAGGAGCGGCACCTTGATCGCCTGCACTGTCGCCGTGTTGGACAGTACAGTTACGTTTGGCGTTGTTGCACGCGCCGCCGCCTGCGCCGCCGTTGCCCCTGGCATGAGTTGGTAGCAATAACTCGCTCCCGATGGGTTGGTGCCGTGCTCGAAGGACATTGTCACGTAATTGCGGGTGAGCGGCGTGGTGGCGCCGCCGGTGTTGATGTCGGACCATTTGCCGCTGCGGGCAGTCCGCTTTGCTGTGACCGAACCGCCCTGTGGGAAAACCCAAGAACCCACGCCACTGGCCGTCATGTATTGCGGGTCAGTAAACGTGTCGACCCAGCCGAGGTTCGTCGGTTGTGTTGTGCCGTTGACCGAAAAGGTGAAGGTGTTCGTAGCACCCATATTTCTGTTATCGATCGTGGTGCGGACGCCTGCACCGTCGCTGGCCGTGATTCCAGCCCCTAGGCAGAAAATCGAATCGTCCAGGCAGAACCACGACTTTTTCCCGGCAAGAGTCGACTGAAGGCCGCGGACGTCCTGACCGAGGACGGCGAACGTCCCATCGGTTGTCCCACCTGCCCACGCCGCGTTCGGACGGTCCTTGCCCCACGCCTGACCTGCACCATCTGCTAGTGCCTTCGTGGAGACGGTCGTTCCGGGGAGGGAATATGGGTCGACGGTAGGCCAAAATTCATCGGAGAACTGCCCATTACTGTGATTATCGCCCCACCAATAGAGCATGCCGCTGTTGGTATGCCAGCCGCGTAGATTCTCGCCGTTGCCATATTCATAGAAACCGGTCCTTGTTGAGCACATGCTGATGGCTGCCGCCCACGTGGCGCGACGGTGCACGGCGCGGTCCATACCGAATAGTCGGTGTTCGACGGGTTCAGCCGAAGCCGTGATGCTTGAGTCGCTCAAGAGCGCCTGTGCACGTGCCAGCTCGGGAATTTCCAGGTTAGTGTCGTTCAGCAACGGCTCATAATATTCGCGCTCCAGCCACCCTTTGACCATGGCTTTCCACGCCGCCGCCTGCGCCGCGGGCACTGCTCCGGTGTGTGCCAGCCGCAGGATGTGGGAAACGAGGAGATGGCCTCGTGCGTGGTCGCTGGAGCGGCCCAAACCGTTGGCTCGAAGGCCCCTGCTGCTTCCACGTCCGCACACGCCGTCCATGACCAGACCGTTGAATATGAAGGGTGCGTACGCGTCAGTAACCGAGTCGTAGAAGTTTTGTGCCTGGGGGTCAGTGATCATCCATGGTGTACCCGCCAGCAGCGCTGTCAGCCTGCTGAGGTTGTTGAGCAGCACTTCACCGTAGGTTCCGGTGTACGGAATCCACGTGTGCTGCACGAAGCTTCCATCGGCGTAAAGTCCATCGCCGGCGAGCACGTACGGGAAGATTGGTGAAAGTCCGGCCTGCGCGACCGCGATAGGGGTGGGGTCCTTGGCAAGTACTCCTCGCAGCGCCAGTACCTTGCAGAGATCCGCACGATTCGCCCCGGTACTGTTTCCGGTGTAACTCGACACCACCGCTGCCGGGACGAAGTGATCAATTGCGGCGCAGTAGTTCGCGATCTGGGCCCCTGTCAGTTGTCCGTACATCAGCAGGACCGTGTCCAGCATGTTAGATGGTGCCCCGATTTGCCAATCCCACCAGTTGTTGAAGGTGGCGGTGGTCGGTGAGTACGCGTTTGTGTGCATCCAATCCAGCCCGGCTGCGATGCTTGCTGCCAATGAGGGGTCGCCAGTTATTCCACTGCCCTGTTGACCGTAGGCAAGCGCCATGGTTCGCAGCCGCTTATAGCAGGCCGTGACGTTGGCAGAGACCGAACCAACGGGCAGATCAGGCCACAGAGCTGCTCCGCCGGCGGTCATGGAGTTGCGATAGGCTGCCGCGTCGCTGCCCAGCGTTGCCAGCGCTGTGGAAAACGGGGCCGCAGCAGGGTTGAATCCGTTTCCCGTCAGGTTAGCGACCCACGTTGCCCGCATAGCATCATAGGTGTCGCCGGCCCACGCGCTTTGAGGCCGCATGACAGAGCCGATGGCCGCCACTGCGGCCGCAGCACCTGACAAACGTAAAACGCCCCGCCTGCTGATTCCGGGCATGGCCAGCGTGAATGGATCCTCACGATTCATCTGTCCTCCTTGACAGTACTGCGCACTACACGGCCTGGTCTCAGGCCGAGGTAGGAACAAGCAGTACACCGATGCGATGAGGAGATCCGGAAAACGATCACACTCGCACAGCCGAGAAAACTCCCGCGACGAGACTGAAAAGTAATGTCTGCGGCCTTGTTCAAGGAAAGGTCGTAGGACAAGCCCTCAACTCACTAGTTACTCCAGGGTTGTAAGCGGGCCGACGTCGAGACTTGATTGAGCTTGATGGATTGTTGACTCGAACACGATCAAACAGCAAGACTGGGCTGATGTTCCAGGAAACAAGGCAGGCGGCCATACTCCGCGAGATTGAGATCAGGGGTGAAATCAAGGTCACCGAGTATGCCCGGAGGACAGGACTGTCGCCGATGACAATTCGCAGGGATCTGGCGTCACTCAGGGAAAAGGGCCTGGTCGATCGCATCCATGGCGGAGCCATCTCCCCTGGAACGGCCGCACTGCAGCCGGATGTCGGGAACAAGAGGAAGATTTCCATCGCGACCATCGGGATGATTGTGCCGGCCTCTACGTACTATTTCCCTGCGATCATCCGCGGAGCCGAGGCCGCAGCCTCGGAGAGAGGCGTCCGCCTTATCCTGGGAGTCTCCGACTATTCGCAGGAAGAGGAGTGCCGTCAGATACAACGGATGCTCTCCAATGATTTTGATGGCTTGATCGTGACCCCGAGCGATTCGTTCGAGCCGGGGTCCTTGACCTACAAAATGCTCGGGGAAGTGGATATCCCCGTAGTCATCATGGAACGACTCTTGGACGGCGCATCAGCGCAGACTCCCTTCCAAGCCGTTCGGACCGACCACGCCCATGGGGCTGAAATCAGTGTCCGTCACTTGCTCGCCCTCGGGCATCGCCGGCTGGCCTTGGCCGCCAGGCCGAGCCCTACCGAGCCACTTGTGCACCAAGGGTTTGAACGCGCACTCCGAGCGGCCGCGACCGGAACGGCACGTTATGTTCACGGACGGATAGCGCCAACTGGTGACGGTCTCGCGGCCGTCCGCGGGTCCCTAGAGCACTTCTTGAAACGTTGCGTTGATGAGCGCGTCACCGCCGCCCTCGTCCTGCCCGATGAGGCAGCAGTGACACTGATGGAACTGACCCAGGATTCGAGTTTGGAGCTTCCAGAGGGGTTCACGATCGTCGCTTATGACGACGAGATTGCTTCCCTGGCGCCGGTTCCGTTGACGGCCGTGGCTCCTCCGAAGTGGCAAGTCGGTTATACGGCCTTGAAGATGTGTTTCGATGACATCTCCTCGTCCACCGCAGTCCCACGTCCTGCGCGGGTAAGGGCAGCCCTCCTACCTGAACTGATTGTTAGGGAGTCCAGCCTTCTGCAGAATGGTTGATTATGTGCGATTGACCGTCTAAGTCTTGTTTTGAGGTTCAATCAAACATTTCATGATGTTATCCGTTTCACATTTCCAAGGAGACATCATGCGCTTTACTAGAGTTTCCACGCTCGGCGCTGCGGCGTTGGCAGGCGCCCTGGCCCTGACAGGTTGCGGCTCATCAAATACCGTTACCGCCACCGCATCTTCAGCTCCTGCTGAAGCCACAGGGGACATCACATTCTGGTCAGCTTTGCCGAACATGGATAAAGTGGCTCAGGCTTTCAACAACTCCCAAGACAAAATCAAAGTCAAGTTCGAAACCGTCCCCACCGGCGCCAACGGCGGCTACGCGAAACTGGCGGCCGCCATCGGTGCGGGAACTGCTCCAGATGTGGCGACCGTCGAGTATTACGCACTCCCCCAGTTCGCCAGTTCGGATCAGCTCCAGCCGCTGGACGGCGTCGTCGCGAAGGAAACACTGGAGAAATACAACGACTCCAGCAAGAGTCTGGTTCAGCTGGGCGGTAAGACGTGGGCCCTGCCCTACGACGCACCGCCCATGCTGATGTGGTACCGCGAAGACCTCCTTGCCGGGGCAGGATCCAGTGTCCCCCAGACCTGGAAGGAATTCGAGGCAGCCGGTAAAGCTGTGCAGGCGAAATACCCTGGCACGTACCTGGCGTCGTTCAACCCCAATGAACCAACGTGGTTCGCAGGCCTCGCTTGGCAGAACGACGCACGATGGTTCTCAGCCCAGGACACTACCTGGAATGTTGGGGTTAATGACGCCGCCAGCAAAGAAGTCGCGGACCTGTGGCAGCGGATGATCAATGACAAGACTGTGAAAGTGGTCAACTCCTACAGCGACGAGTGGACTGCCGACATTGCCACGGGCAAGGCAGCCGGCATCGCCGGAGCGAGCTGGAGCGCTACCTCTATCCAGGCTCGGGCCAAAGGCCAGGAGAAAAAGTGGATAGCGGCCAAACTCCCTCAATGGAATACCCCCGCAACGTCGCTCTATGGCGGATCAACGTTCGCCGTTCCGAAGACCAGCAAAAATCCCGCAGCTGCCGCCAAATTCGCAGAGTTCCTGACTACCGATCCGCGCGCCATCGCGGCCCGAGGAAATACCGGTTCAGCGTACTTGGCGGACCCGGAACTGACGGCCACCGCCAAGAAGGCCTTCGACGCCAGCTTCTTCGCCAATGACATCTGGTCCGTCTTTGACGAGGCGGCCGGAACTGTCCGCAAGGACTGGCAATGGGGCCCGAACTTCGATGTCACCAATTCAGCGGCCAAAGACGCCTTCGGAACACTCAGCGCCGGGGGAAATCTCGCTACAAGTCTCGACAGTATCCAGGACAAAACCATTACTGGGCTCAAGCAATCAGGGCTTTCGGTCAAGTAGACCTACCCCACCCACTGAGCACTAAGCACTACGCACTGAGCAGGACGAAGAAGGAGCACCCCATGTCAACCATTAGCGGCACTTTGCGCCCGAAGAGTAAGAGGGACAAGGGCGGCGGCGGGCGAACCGCCGCGATCTTCCTAACTCCCTTCTTTGTCCTGTTCATGCTGTGCATGATCGGCCCAGTTGTTTACTCCGTAGTTCTGAGCCTCTTCTCCGAGCAGAAATCAGGGTTGGGATTCGGAGGTGCCCCGCAAACGACGTTTGTAGGCATCACGAACTACCTTCAAGTCCTCTCTTCGGAGTCGTTCCTCCAAGGATTCGGCCGGATCGGACTTTACGTCGTCATGTACATCCCAGTCATGATTGGAGGAGCGATTGTTCTGGCACTGCTGCTCGACGCTCTTGCCGCCCGCGCCAAACGGCTTTTCCAGCTGCTGCTGTTCCTGCCTCACGCCGTTCCGGGGGTCATTGCGGCCCTGATCTGGACCTACCTCTACACCCCCGGCGTCAGCCCGGTCGTGCAGGCACTGGAGAACGGCGGCATCTCGCTGAACTTCTTCTCCTCCGAACTCGTACTACCCGCCATGGTCAACATCGCTGTCTGGCAGTGGACCGGTTACAACGTCATCATCATTTACACCGCTCTTCAGGCGATACCCCAGGAAGTCCTCGAAGCTGCCGTTGTCGATGGGGCGGGACAGATCCGTGCAGCCATCAGCATCAAACTTCCCTTGGTTCTTCCCGCGCTCGGTGTCATCGTGCTCTTCACCAGCATCGGTGCCTTGCAGCTGTTCACCGAACCCTCCATCCTGTACAAGGCCGCATCCAGCGTCACTCCCGGCTACGTGCCCAACATGTGGGCCTATGACGCAGCCTTCAACCGGTTGGACCTTAACCAGGCAGCAGCAGCCTCAATTATCATCGCTGCGCTGGCCGCCGTGGTGTCCTACTTTGTCACCCGGTTCAACTCTAGGAACGTCAACGCATGAGCATTCTCGAGAAACCCCGTTCCGAAGCGCGCCAAACAAATGCTGCCAACAGCCGGCCCCGGAAAAAGCTAAGGGTCAGCGCCAGAAGCACCGTAGCCGTCAACGGGCTCCTGGTCCTCGGAAGCCTCTATATGATCCTGCCGATCTTGTGGCTTGTCCTGGCATCGCTAAAGAATGTTCAGGACCTGTACTCCAGCGGCATATTGGAACTAGGCAACATCGCCCTCCTGGACAACCTCATCGCACTATTCCAAGAGAACGACGGCATCTTTGCCAAATGGATGCTCAACAGTTTCCTCTATGCCGGCATCGGCGCTGTCGTCGGCGGCTTGATCTCCGTGATGGCCGGCTACGCTTTCGACAAGTTCAAGTTCAGGGGTCGCAGCAAACTGTTCGGGTTCGTGCTTGTGGGTGTCCTGATTCCCAACACAGCTACAGTTCTCCCGCTCTACATGCTTTTCTCCACTATGAACCTCACGAACAGCATCTGGTCGATCATTCTTCCGGCACTGTGCAATCCCTTCAGCGTTTACCTTGCCCGGATCTTCAGCCAGTCCTACATTCCTGACGAGACCCTAGAGGCTTCCCGTATGGACGGCGCCGGGCCGATCAGGACGTTTGTCTCGATTGCCGTCCCGATGATTGGTCCCGGCTTCGTCACCATCGCGTTGTTCCAGTTCGTTGCGATCTGGAACAACTACATGCTCCCCTTGGTAATGCTCAACACCCAGGAGCTGTTCCCCGTCTCCTTGGGCATGGCTTTGTGGCAGGGGTACACCAGCGGCAACCCGGAATACAGCGTCCTGGTCATAACCGGGGCCCTCATGTCCGTGATACCCCTCTTACTGGCATTCACCATGCTCCAACGATTCTGGAAGTCAGGCCTCTCAGCAGGAGCGGTGAAGTGAACAGGCCACTCGCCGCGGCCTTCGCCATGTCCGCAGATGTAGCCGGCAGGCTTTTCACCTCCACCCTGCTTGGTTCAATTGACCCAAGCAAGATTCGGGTGCTGGACAGCCAACCGATGACGACCTTCACGGATGCCAGGGCCAACGGAATACTCGCCCGCACGGAGATCCTCATTACGGGCTGGGGTTGCCCGCCCCTCACCGCTGAAGTCCTGGACCAAGCACCTATGCTGCAATACGTGCTGCACGCCGCCGGCACTGTCAAGGATCACATCACCGAAGAAGTATGGGACAGAGGCATCCAAGTCAGCTCAGCCGCCGTCGCAAATTCGATACCAGTAGCTGAATACACACTCGCCATGATCCTGCTGGCCAACAAGAAGGTCCTGCAGCTCTCAGCTGCCTATGCCAAGGAGCAAGGCGCACTGCCAGCCGAGGACTTGTTCCCTTCCCTTGGCAATTACAGGAAAACAGTCGGGGTCATCGGAGCCTCAAAGATCGGTCGCTTGGTCCTGCAGAAACTCCACGGTTTCGACTTCCACATTCTCATAACGGACCCTTACCTCACCCCCGCAGAAGCCGAAAGTCTTGGCGCTGAACTGACGGATTTGGAAACGCTCCTGGCCAACAGCGACGTTATCTCCCTTAATGCACCCGATCTCCCCGATACGCAGAACCTGCTGAACAAAGAAAGACTCGGACTGATCCGCCCCGGCGCCACCCTGATCAACACTGCCAGAGGCGCCCTGGTGGACCACGAGGCCCTGCGTGCCCGGATCCTTAACGGCGACTTGTACGCCATTCTCGACGTGACCACGCCTTGGGTCCTCCCGCCCGGCGATCTTCTCTACAACCATCCCAACGTGCTGATGTCGCCACACATCGCAGGGTCCATGGGCACGGAATTGGAACGCCTCGCAGCAGCCGCACTTGACGAAGCTGCCCGCGCGGCCGCACATCTGGACCTGCGCTACCCAGTAGCCGCATCGGACCTGGCCAGGACGGCCTGACGGAGCCTGTGCAGCAATAAGCAGGGCGGAAATACGGCGCATACTGGAAGTACTAGAAAGAAGCAGCCAGTGAAACCGTTGACGCGCCCCTCCTGCTGGTGCTGAGTGCAGCAGGAGCGGGCGCCACAGCCGCGGTCAGTGCCGGGCTGTGCGTGAACAGTGGCCCGGTGCCAACCCCTTCGTCAGCGTAGCCCGGGCGAAACATTCGACTACGAGTGCACACTCCCTGCTGACCACCCACCGGGCACTTACTGGTACCACCCCCGTCACCACGGCCATGCTGCCGACCAAGTGGCCGGTTGTCTCTGCGGCGCGATAGTGGTGGAGGACACCGAACCGATTCCAGTCACGAAGGAAAGGGTGATGGTGATCTCCGATTTGTCCCTCGACGCCGACGGCAACCTTGCCCGGCCGGACCGATCATCAATGCCTGCCCCTCCCGGTACCTGCGATTGTCCCTTGACGGACAGCAGGTCCGCCTGCTCAGCCGTGACATCGGCTATTTGCCGGAGCCTGAGGAAGTTACAGAGGTGGTTCTCGCACCGGGCAACCGGGTGGAACTGCTCGTGAAAACCCGGGAAGCGTATGCCACGCTCACGGCTGCCCCTGTGAACCGTGGCAGCATGAGTCCCATGATGGGGGACCCGGCCATCGGACGTGGCGGCCCGGCCGGTGAAGGCACACTGGACATTTGTTCTCTGGAATCCGGGTGGCATTCGATGACTTCCCCGGCCGCACCGTTTTCCATTGCCACATCCTCGATCACGAAGACCAAGGCATGCTGACCACTGTCCAAGCGACCTGAGCGGCAGGTCAGGCCGTTGAGGAATACGCCGTTTGGAAGCCTACTGCTGCGTCCACACCCAGTCCCTGATTTCAGGGAGGTCCTCAAAGTGCTCGCGGATATACCTGGCGTGGTCCTCCAACTGCGACCTGCAATGCTGCAGCAGTTGGTCTGCCCCGGCAAACTGCCCATGTGCCCGGCGTAGTGCTTCCATCACCAAGTGGTACCGGCTGACCTTATTAAGGACCACCATGTCGAACGGAGTGGTGGTGGTGCCTTGCTCGTTGTAACCACGAACATGGAACCGCTCGGGGTGCGGGCGGCCGTGCAGGAGTTGATGCAGGGCCCTCGCGTAACCATGCCACGCCATCACAACGTCCACGTCGGCGGTGAAGAGTTCCTCGAACTTTTCCCCTGCCAGCCCATGCGGATGCGTGTCCGGAGGTGGCAGGACCATGGCATCCATGACGTTGACTACCCGGACGGACATGTCGGGGACATACTTCCTCAGCAACCATGACGCCGCCAATGTTTCCTGTGTGGGAACATCACCGGCACATGCGAGGACAATGTCCGGTCTCTGGGCGGCCGGAGTTCCAGAAGCTTCATTTCCAGCCCAATCCCAGGTGGATGCACCCACAGCTGCGTGCTTCCGTGCCTCCTCGAGGGTCAGGTACTGAAGATGTTCCTGTTTATCGATGACCACCAGATTCACGTAGTCCTTGCTGTTCAGCATGTGTTCCGCGGTGACCAGCAGAGTGTTCGCATCGGGAGGGAAATAGACGCGGATGACTGTACTGGACAGGGACAGGACGGTGTCGATGAGACCCGGGCCTTGATGACTGAAGCCGTTGTGATCGTTCCGCCAGCAAGTGGAGGTCAGCAGGATGTTCAGACTCGGAACGGGCTTCCGCCACTCCAGTTCCCGTGCATGTTGGAGCCATTTGGCGTGCTGGATGGTCATGGAAGCACTTACCATCGCAAACGCCTCGTAGCTGGCAAACAGTCCGTGGCGTCCGGTCAGCACATATCCTTCCAGCCACCCTTGGCAAAGGTGTTCGGAGAGGACTTCCATCACGCGTCCGCTGGCGGACACATGATCGTCGGCGAGCGCGGCTACCGGTTCCAGGAGGCACCTGTCGGTGGCTTCGAATACTGCGCCGAGCCTGTTGCTGTTGGTTTCGTCGGGGCAGAAGAGGCGGAACCTTGGGTCCTCGGCCGTACCGGTGTAGATATCCCGGAGCATTTCCCCCAACGGTCTGGTGCTCTCATGCATCACGGCACCGCGGGGAACGGCCTCTATGGCGTACTGATCGAGCCCTGGAATCACCAGATCATGGCCTCCATCGCCACGGCTGGCCGGCAACGCCCCCATGCGCAGATCGCCTTCAGGGGCGAGTTGCGCGAGTTCGGGAATCAGCCGGCCGTCGGCGTCGAACAGTTCTTCCGGCCGGTACGAACGCATCCACGCCTCAAGTTGCTTGAGGTGATCGGGGTTTTTGCTGACGCCCGCCAGGGGGACTTGGTGGGAGCGGTGTGTTCCTTCTACGGGCTTTCCGTCCACTGTCACCGGTCCTGTCCACCCTTTGGGGGTGCGTAGGATGATGGCCGGCCATCGTGCGGGACCGGCGACTCCTTCTGTGCGGGCGCGGGACTGGATTGTCCGGATCGATGCGTAGGCTGCGTCCAACGCTGAGGCGAGGGCGGGGTGGACGCGGTCTGGGTCGTCGCCGGAGACGATGACGGGATCCCAGCCGTGGGCCTCCAGCAGTGATGCTACCTCCAGGTTCGTATGAAGGCCCAGCACGGTGGGGCCGGAGATCTTGTACCCGTTGAGGTGGAGTATTGGAAGCACAGCACCATCCCTGCATGGATTGATGAACGAGGGCGCCTTCCACGAGCCCTCCAGAGGACCGGTTTCGGCCTCCCCGTCACCCACCACGCAGGCAATGATCAGGTCCGGATTGTCCATGGCCGCTCCGGTGGCATGCATCAGGGAGTAGCCCAACTCGCCGCCTTCATGAATGGAACCGGGGGTGGCGGGGCCGACGTGGCTGGCGATGCCTCCCGGGGTCGAGAACTGCCGGACCAGCCTCCGCAACCCTTCGACGTCTTTGCCAACGGCGGGATAAACCTCCGAGTAGCTGCCCTCCAGATAGGTATTGGCGACGACGGCGGGTCCCCCGTGGCCGGGACCGGCCACGAACAGAACTTCCGCATTTGTGCGACGGATAAGGCGGTTGAGGTGCGCGTAGATCAGAGACAATCCGGGACTTGTTCCCCAGTGACCCAGTAGTCTGGGTTTGATGTGCTGTACTTGCAGCGGTTCCCGGAGCAGGGGGTTTTCCTGCAGGTAGATCTGGCCAACGGTCAGATAATTGGCCGCGGACCAATACCGGTGCAGGAGGTCAAAGTTCTCTTCTTTGGACTCAGCATGGGTAGCGGTGGCGTTCTCTTCCAGGCTCATGGTGCAATCACCTTTCCTTCGGGGGCATGGCGAGCAAAGCCGCCGTCGATTCTGCTATGGCGCGTTCTTCATCGCTGGGCACTACCAGCACAGGAAATGCGGAGTCCGTGGCGCTGATTTTTCGGATGCCGTCCTTACTGGCCGTATTCGTTTCCTCATCAAGCCAAAGCCGCAGTGGTCCCAACCATGCCACCACCTTGTCCCTGAAGAGTGCAGAGTTCTCACCCACGCCTCCGGTGAACACCAGAGCGTTGGGCCGGCCAACCACCATGGAATAGGAAGCAATGTATTTGGCCAGACGGTAGGCAGCCATATCCAAGGCGAGAATCGCACCAGGTTCTCCCTGAAGAGCAGCAAGGCCAATTTCACGCATGTCAGCGGTTCCCGCCACCGCAAGTAAGCCCGAGCGGTGGTTCAGAATATGGTCAACTTCTTCGGCAGTTGCACCGCCGCGCTGGATCAACAAGACAATTGAGGGATCCAGGTCTCCCGAGCGCGTACCCATGACCAGGCCCTCCAGTGGGGTCATTCCCATGGAGGTGTCCACGCTGAGCCCCTGTCTTAGGGCGGTGACGGATGCGCCATTGCCAACATGCGCCACGATCCCATTCAAAGACGCAATCGGAATCCCGAGAAACTCTGCAGTGTCGCGGCAGGCCATCTCCACCGAGATCCCGTGGAACCCGTAGCGCCTCACAGGATGCGCCAAGTAGGCGTCCTCCGGTATGGCGTAGCGCGCAGCGAAGTCCGGAATGGAGCGATGGAAAGCCGTGTCGAAGACGGCCACCTGTGGGAGGTCGGGCCAACGCTTACCGGCGGCGTCCATGCAGGCAATACTGGCCGGGTTGTGCAGTGGCGCCAAGGGACTGAGGTCTTCAATGGCGGTTATTACGTCCGCTGTGACACGTACCGGGCTGCTGAACCGTGGGCCGCCGTGGACTACGCGGTGACCAATCGCCTCCGGCCCTGCGGATCCGAGGCTCTTTACGGTGACATCGAGTTCTTCAAAGGCAGAGTGCAGGCCGTCCTGAGTAGAACGCTCATCAGGTGGCCAGTCCACCTGTCCGGACGCCAGGATGTCCGTTCCAGGGTGGGAAGCTGAGGTGTCCCGCACATGGTATTTCAGCGATGAGGAGCCGGGGTTCAGCACAAGGACGCGCATATTCTCCTTTCACGTCCGCCGGGAAGGGGAAGGTGGATGCCTCTCCTCTGGACCCTAGTGCACTGAGCTATTAAGCGGGAGGGCCTTCCGGCCCTTGCGACGACGGACCGGCCGGCAGATAGTGGAGAGCACCACCGTTGGCCATCCGAAGGGAACATCGGTTCGTGAAGATGCAGATTCTGGTTGCCCTCGACGGCTCACGGGCGAGGTCTCCTGTGGCCGACTGGGCTGCGGCCCGCGCGGAGTCCCTTGACCTTGGCCTGGCCTTGGTCCATGTAATCCCCGATCGGTGGGCTTACCCCCGGGAGAGCGACCGTCAACTGGCGCTACGCCGCGCTGAGGATCTGCTCACCGAGGAAGCGGAACGGCTGGCGGCAGCCTTTCCCCTTCTGGCCATCACGACTCACCGGTTGTCAGGCGAACCTGCCACAACGATCGCTTCCATGTCATCGGCCTACTCGATGGTGGCGGTGGGCACAGACCGCGGACCCGGTACGGAGGGGCAGGGATACGGTTCGGTCAGTTTCCAAGTTGCTGTTACCAGCAAGTGCGACGTCGCCGTTGTTCCCGACCTTGCCCGCCAAGAGCGTTCCGGCGTAGTGGTTGGCGTCGACGGCTCCCCTGAGTCAGTGGATGCCCTGGATCAAGGGGCCAGGGAGGCCCAACGTTTGGATGATGAATTGACCATTGTCCACGTAACGGGTCCCGGGGTTGACCCTGCCGAGGGCAGGAACGTCCTTGACGCGGCTGTCCGGCGGGTCAAGAACGAGTTCCCGTCCGTCGTGGTGAAGGAAGTCCTGGATACCAGCCGTGGCCCCGGAGAAGCGCTGATAACTGCTGCAGCAGAAGCACAGCTGCTGGTCATGGGTTGCAAAGGGCGAGGCGGTTTGAGCGTACTGGTGGGCTCCGTTGCCCAGCATGTGCTCCTGCAGGTGCAGTGTCCCACTATACTGACCCGAAGCTAGCCTGAGATGCCGGTGGGCTACCTCTGAGGGACAACTCCAGGCGGCTCTCCCGTAACGGTTGAACCCATCGGCTTCCACGGCAATCACCCCCTCACCCGAAGAACGTCGAGCTTGATTCATGGTCCGGCCCCTCCCGACCATGCCTTTCGACCCTAGACGCGGGCAGTTCCCCGATGGAGTCTTTCATCGAACAGGCATTCCTGCATTGGAGAGAAGATGTCCCTTGGGAACACACCTTCGGCCTCACTGTCCGAGACCCCGGGCGCCGAGGGCCTGAGCTCGCAGGCGGCCGGCGATCTGTTGCGACGAACCGGACCAAACGTTCTACCCACCGCCAGAAAGGTCCCCCCATGGCGGAAGCTGCTCGGGGAACTGACCCACTTCTTCGCCCTGATGCTATGGGTTGCAGCTGGGCTCGCTTACGTGGCAGGCATGCCACAACTGGGCATCGCAATCATCATCGTGGTGATCGTCAACGGCGTTTTCGCCCACATCCAGCAGGAACGGGCCCAACACGCAGCCGAACGATTGCAAGGACTGCTCCCGGCCGACGTCACTGTCCGGCGGGATGGGCGGCTTCAGAGGGTGCATGCGAATGCCTTGGTACCGGGAGATGTGGTGGTTCTGGCCGCAGGCGACAGGTTGCCGGCAGACGTGCAGTTCATTTCGGCGTCAGCATGCAGCGTCGATGAATCGATGCTCACCGGTGAGAGCGAGTCCGTACCCAAATCCGCGACGGACACTGCATGGGGCGGCACGTTCCTGGTCAACGGCGAAGCGGAAGGGTTGGTCACGGCCACCGGAGCCAACACCAAGCTAGCCGCCATCGCAGCGCTGACCAGCGGCACCAAGTCTCCGCCCACTCCGCTGACCATGGAGCTGCGCAGAATAGTCCGCTTGGTTGCCATGGTGGCCCTCACCGTCGCCGGGCTGTTCTTCGTGGTCTCACTTCTGGTCGGAATTGTGTGGCGTGATTCCTTCCTGTTTGCCATTGGAGTTGCGGTTGCGCTGATCCCCGAGGGCTTGCTGCCAACGGTTACCCTGTCCTTGGCCATGGGCGCACAGCGTATGGCGTCGAGAAACGCACTCGTCCGCAATCTTGAAGCCGTGGAGACCCTTGGCTCCACCACCTTCATTTGCACCGACAAAACCGGAACGCTGACGCAAAACCGGATGAACGCCGTCGAGGTCTTCACGCTGGAAGGGCCGCTACATATCAGCGGTGACGGCTATACGCCTGAGGCCCGGGTTGATGGGCCAGGCCGTCCCTCTGCCCTCCGGGTGGCCAGTGCGGCCCGCGCCGCGTCGCAGGGCCGCGCCGTGCTCCACGGCGAGGAATGGGTGGCCAGCGGAGATCCAATGGAAGCGGCGATCGATGTTTTGGCCCGACGCCTTGTGGGGAATGCACCTGAGGAACTTCAGCCAGAGGTACGGTTCGCCTTCGACGCCGATCGTCGGAGGGAATCGGTCATTGTGGGCAACACACTATATGTGAAAGGAGCTCCGGAATCCGTCCTTCCCCTCTGCGGAGTCGAAGCCACTCAACTGTCCCGGGAAGTAGAAACCATGGCTGCCAAAGGCCTCCGCGTCATTGCTGTCGCCACGAGGGAACTGCCTGGAGCAGCCGGCAGTTGGCGTGAGCGGGCCGCAGAAGAGGCTGAGCTGAACCTCGAAGGAATAGGCCTCATTGGCCTCCATGACCCACCCCGTCCGGACGTGGCAGATGTCATCAAAACCGCCCGGGGTGCAGGAATCCGTATTGCGATGATCACCGGCGACCACCCCTCCACCGCAGCGGCAATTGCACGGGAAATCGGCCTCCTGGGGCAACCGGACATGGTCTTTCAAGGCGCTGAACTCCCCCATGACGAACAAGTCCTCGGGGCACTGCTGGACCGTGATGGAGTGGTGGTGAGCCGGGTTTCTCCCGAACAGAAACTGAGGGTGGCCAAAGCCCTGCAGAGCCGCGGGCACGTTGTTGCCATGACCGGCGACGGCGTCAACGACGGTCCCGCTTTACGTCAAGCCGATATCGGCGTGGCCATGGGACTCAGTGGCACCGATGTGGCCCGCGAGGCAGCAGACCTAGTGCTCCTGGATGACCACTTCGCCACCATCGTTGCCGCCATAGAACAGGGCCGGGCCACCTACTCAAATATTCATCGGTTCCTCACTTACCACTTGACTGACAACGTCGCTGAACTGACGCCCTTCGTGATCTGGGCACTTTCCGGTGGTCAATTCCCCTTGGCCCTCGGCGTTCTCCAGATCCTGGCCTTGGACATCGGAACCGATCTGCTTCCCGCATTGGCCCTCGGGGCGGAACCACCAGGCAAGCGGGTGTTGAGCAGGCCTCCCGAAAAACGGCATCTCCTGGATCGGCAACTCATGCTCAGGGTGTTTGCTGTCATGGGTCCCACGGAGGCGTTGTTCGCCATGGGGGCTTTCTCCGTGGTTCTCTTTGGCAGCGGTTGGGGCCGTGGGGACCCGCTGGACCCCGTTGTGCTGATGGGCGCATCAGGGGCCGCGTTCACAGCGGTGGTCCTTGGCCAGTTGGCAACTGCCTTCGCTTGCCGCAGTGCTACCGTTCCCGCGTGGAAGCAGGGATGGTTTACCAATACGTTGCTGCTGTGGGCTGTAGGGGTGGAACTGGCGGCGTTAGCACTGTTCCTCTATGTACCACCCGTAGCCGGCATCCTGGGCCAGGCTCCTCCTCCCCTCCCTGGCTTCGCCGTTGCCCTCCTCGCGATTCCAGGCGTTCTGGGGGCGGATTGGCTCTACAAACGGCTGCGTCACGGAGGGACCCACACCCATTAGGGCAGTCTGCCGGATCCGTGCCCTTCGACCCTAGTGGCGCGGACCGGTGGAAGAGCAGGCTGGTCCCATGAATACACACTCGCGCTCAGATCGGATCGTTGTCGGCGTCGATGGATCCGAATATTCCTCCAATACCCTGCAGATGGCCGGCCGCATGGCAGCTGCGTTGGGAGGCCCCTTGGAGGTAATCACCTGTATTGGTATGTCCGACTACTACTTAGCCTCGCGTTTTGAGCCCGAGTTGACACGCTTCACCACGGAATTGGAAGACACCGCCGAGCGGCTGGTCGAGGAGGCCTTGGAGCGAGCCTTCGGCGCAGACCGCCCCAAGGATCTAACGGTGACGGTCAAATTCGGTGAACCAGCCAAAGTCCTTGTCGAAGAAAGCCATGGGGCACAACTGCTCGTGGTGGGGAGGCGGGGCTCCGGTGGCTTCTTCAATCAGCCAATGGGATCCGTCAGCAGGGCTTGCTCGGCCCATGCGCAGTGCCCCGTCCTGGTGGTCACTCAGGATAAAAAGGGCTAGCTAGGCGACTGCGCCTGGACAGCGGCAATGGCGACAGTGTTGATGATGTCCTCGATCGTCGATCCCCTGGACAGGTCATTGATGGGTTTGCGGAGCCCCTGAAGGATGGGCCCGACGGCGACAGCACCGGAAGACTGCTCCACGGCCTTATAGGTGTTGTTGCCTGTGTTCAGGTCAGGGAAGACGAAGACTGTGGCCCTGCCCGCCACAGCAGATGACGGCAACTTTGAACTCGCGATAGCTGCATCCACCGCGGCGTCGTACTGTATGGGGCCGTCCACCGCGAGGTCCGGCCGGGCAGCGGCGACCATATCCGTAGCTCGCTTGACCTTGTCCACGGCCGTTCCGCCGCCGGATACGCCTGTGGAGTATGACAACATTGCAACCCTCGGTTCAACGCCGAACTGCGCCGCCGTCGTCGCCGATGCGAGCGCGATGTCCGCCAGTTGCCGGTCCGTTGGATCCGGCACTACGGCGCAATCTCCGTACACGAGTACGCGGTCCGGAAACAGCATGAAGAACACCGAGGACACCAGTCCGTTGCCATGCTGGCTTTTCATGAACTCCAGCGCCGGGCGAATCGTGTTGGCCGTGGTGTGCGCCGCTCCGGAGACCATCCCGTCGGCCTCCCCCAGGTGGACCATCATGGTGCCAAAGTAGGCGCCATCGAGCATGACTTCCCTGGCACGTTCCAGGATCACGCCTTTGTGGGCGCGCAAGCGCTGATATTCCAGGGCGAATCGCTCTCGTAATGGCGAATGGGCGGGGTCCACGATGGTGATGCCACCCAACTCGATGCCCTCGGCTTCGGCAAGCTCGCGGACCGCAGACGGATTCCCTAGAAGCGTCACGTGGCACACATCCCGGCGACGCAGAATCTCCGCCGCACGCAAGACCCGGCTATCTTTGCCCTCAGCCAGAACGATGCGTTTCTTCTGCTGGCGGGCGCGTTCTACGAGGTCATTGAGGAATCGCAACGGCGTCATGGTCGCCGGACGCGGCAGCGCCAGACGTTCCAGCAACTCCTTTTCGTCGATGGAGCGAGCCCAGATGCCCAATGCTGCTGCCACCCTGCGGCTTTCTCCGGTGTGGATCTCGCTGCGGACGTGCGAAACACGTTGAGCCGTAGTGGAGGCATCCGCGGATTCTGCGAATACAGGAAATGGCGCATGTGCCATCAATGGCAGCACGTAGCTGGCAGGGACCAGGCCATCAGTCAGGATGACTCCGGACGGCGTGGGCAGCTCCGGTGACAACGCCGAGGCCATGCAAGCCATGACGATGTCAGTGCGATCCCCGGGAACAATCACCAGGTTCCCGGGCTCAAGTATCCGCAGGAAGTTCTCCGCGTTCATAGCGGCCACTTGCACGCCGCCCACGTCCCGGTCCAGCTCTGATCTGCCCGAGAACCATTCAAGAGACAATGTCATCGCCACATCGGCCACGGTGGGCGCCGATATCTCAGGAACCTCGGGAATCACGTAGCTTGGAAGGCCTCCCGTGGCCGCCCTAACAGCTCCCCGAACTGTGTCGATGTCTGCTGGCCGGACGCGGTTGACCACAACGGATAACACCGGGCATCTGGCTGCCTCCAGCTGCTGTGACGCGTCGGCCACCGCCTGGGTGGTCTCCTCCGGGCCCAATCCCTGGGCCCCGATGACCGCAAGGACCGGCAGTCCCAGATTGTTGGCCAGTTGGGCGTTCAGGTCGAACTCCCTCCCGGCGTCCGGGCCTGAGAGGTCCGAACCGTCCACAACAACAACGTCACATTCTTCGGCGATGCGTCCGTACTCCTCCAGTGCCTGGGAAGAAACCTCGTCCTCGCGGCCTGCCGCCAGCGCTGCCCGGGCATCAGCCAACGTCATTCCTGCCCTGCAGCGGACTGACTCCACCTTGTATCGCCTGCGAAGCATCCGAAGCAGTGGGTCGTCGGCCGGATCTGTTCCGTTCACAATTGGCCGGTAGATTCCCATTCGGCCCGTTCTGCGGTGCAGCGCGTCAGCCAGCCCCAAGACCACCAGTGACTTCCCGGCTTCGGGTGCGCCGGACACAACATATACGCCGTGGACCATGGTGTTTCCCTCCGGGCCGATCATCCGATGCTTCACAGTTGCACCCCGCAGGGCCTCACCGCCAGAGTCGAAGGTCATGATGGCTGCTCCCGCCCCCGGGACCTTGGACTCTACTGGGGACGGGAAGCCAGCCATAGGCTCGGGAGCATCGAATCACCGGCGACGTGGCGATCCGCCAGCAGCCATCACCCACCCAGGAGACCGAGATCATGGAAACCGATGAACGCCCCGGAACGGTCCTATCCGAAGCCGACTCATGGAAGGTCCTGGAACGTAACCAGCATGGTCGCTTGGCTGTCAGCGTCCTGGGTGAACCGGACATCTACCCACTGAACTTCATCGCCCACAACCAGCGGCTGCTGCTGCGGACAAACCCCGGAACTAAGCTCGCCGAGCTGACAGTGAATGAGAAGGTCGCCTTCGAAGTGGAGGAGATCGCCGACGCCGAAGCATGGAGTGTTGTCCTTAAGGGCACTGCCAGGGTGATCGAGTCGCAGTCGGAGATCGACGAAGCGGACAAGCTGCCCCTGAAGCCGTGGATTCCGACGCGTAAATACACCTACGTGGAGATCACTCCCACCCGGGTCCATGGCCGCCACTTTGAACTCGGTGATGAGCCGGAGCGGTATTGACCCCACGGGCATCCGCTGACGGCACCGACGCAACAGACCGTCCAGGGCCCAGGGCCCTGAGGGCATTGAGAATGGTGGCAAGATCCACCAGCTCCTGCAGCAGCGCCCCGGCGACGGCTGGAATCATGCCCAGCGAGGCCATCACCATCAGGCCGAGGCTCAGCAGTATCCCGGTCCAAATGCTGGTCCGGGCGATTCGAAGGGTACGCTGCCCGATGCCAACCGCCAGCGCGGCCTTGGACAGGTCATCGACCATAATCACCACGTCCGCCGACTCGCTGGCCGCAGTGGCGCCTTTGGCACCCATGGCGATGCCGACGTCGGCCGCTGCCAGTACCGGAGCGTCGTTGACGCCGTCGCCCACCATCATCACGGGCCTGTGCGGAAGCGCGGCTACGGCGGCAACTTTGTCAGCAGGCAGGCATTCGGCCAGGACGTTGCTGATGCCCGCATCCCTGGCGATGTGTTCGGCTGTGGTTGCAGCGTCTCCGGTGAGGAGCATCGTTTCCCCGACCCCGAGACTCCGAAGTTCCGTCAGGGTGTCCTTTGCGTTTGGGCGCAATGGATCGCTCATGATCAGAGTGCCGGCAAACCGACCATCCACGCCGACGTAAATCCCCAGATGGCCTGCAGGCAGTGTGGTCATATCGAAGCCGCTCACCAAGGAACCGACGTAAGCGGGTTTACCTACCACGACGTGGTGGCTTCCGCAGTCGGCCGTGACACCGTTGGTTGCCTGTTCGCTCGCGCCCGTTGCCGGTACCAGCGCCAAGCCGCGCGCTCGGGCTTCTGCCATGACTGACGCCGCCAGGACGTGGGTGGAATACTGCTCGGCGGAGGCGGCCAATTGCAGGAGGGCGTCTTCGGACAGATCTGAGGCGGGGGCCACCCGGATTTCAGCCAAAGAAGGGTTGCCTTGAGTGAGGGTCCCCGTCTTGTCGAAGACGGCGGTCTTGACTCTACTGAGTTGCTCGAGCGTGCCGGCGTTTTTGATGATGATGCCGGCATGTGCGGCCCTGCTGGTCCCCGCGAGGAACGCGACAGGTGCAGCTATCAGCAAAGGGCACGGGGTGGCTACCACCAGCACCTCAGCGAACCGACCCGGGTCCTGGCTGAAGAACCACGCAGCGCCGGCCAGCACCAAGGCGACCAGCGTGAACGGCACCGCATATTTGTCGGCAAGCCGTACCGTCGGAGCGCGGCTTGCCGCGGCTTCCTGAACCAAGGCAACTATTTGGCTGTACTGCGAATCCGCTGCGGTGGCTGTGGCCTCCATACGCACGGCATCGGCCCCGTTGACAGTGCCGCTGAGCAGCAGGTCGCCCCTGGTTCGCTCAGCAGGTAGGCTTTCGCCTGTCAGCGCTGACTCATCAAATATTCCGACGTCGGAGAGCAAGGTACCGTCCACCGGAACCAACTCTGCGGGCCTGACCAGCAGTACGTCTCCGGGGACCACGGCATCCACCAAGATTTCCTCCACGGGCATTCCGGGACGTTCGCGGTGCGCGTTCCGCGGGGACCGGTCCAGGAGCGCACGGAGCTCTCTGGTGGCGCGGCCTTGGGCAAATTGTTCCAGCGCTTCGCCGCCTGTCAGCATCAGAACCACGATCAGGGATGCCAGGTATTCCCCCACCGCAACTGTTGAGCAAATGGCCATCACGGCCAGGAGGTCTATGCCCCAGCGTCCGCGCAGGAGCCCTTTGATCATGGTGCCGGCCCGGTAGAGGGCAACGCTGAGGGCAAAGATGCTTGCGAGCCCCTGGGCCGCAGGTACTTGTCCGCTGACGGCGAGGATCAGGACGGCGACGAGCACCACCAAGGTTCCTGTCACTAACGGAAAGCGCAGGGCCGAGTTCAGCAGCCGTTGTCTCATGTTCGCGGATCAGTCATGAGGTTTTCGGCTCAGAACCACTTTCAGGGCCCCTGTTTCCGCGGCACGCGAGAACGTGTCATAGGCATCCATGATCTGTTCCAGGCCGAAGTGGTGGGTGGCAAACCTATCAGCGGGGAGCTTATGCTGGGCCACCAGGCGAAGCAGCATCGGGGTGGTGTTGGTGTTGACCAATCCCATGCTGATGTTGATGTTTTGGATCCACAGGTCCTGAAGCGGAAGTTGGACGGGTTTTCCGTGGACCCCAATGTTGGCCACGTGCCCGCCGGGGCGGACCAGGCGCAAGGCCATGTCAAAGGTCTCCGGTATTCCCACGGCTTCCATGGACACGTCCACACCAGCCCCGTCGGTGAGGGCGAGAACGTCCGCAATCCACTCGGGCTTGGTGGGGTTGACCGTGTGCGTGGCTCCGAAGTCACGGGACTTGGCCAGCCGGCTCTCGTCGGGATCTATGGCCACTACCGTGGCTGCACCGTGGAGCCCGGCCGTGGCCATGGCCGCAAGGCCGATGGGTCCAGCCCCTACAATGGCCACGACGTCTCCCGGGGCCACGTGTCCGGCTTGGACTCCGATTTCGAAGGCCGTGGGAAGTATGTCGGAAAGCATCACGGCTTCGTCGTCGGTGACGCCGTGGGGCAGTTTGTGCAGGGAATTTTCTGCATAGGGAACACGGACGAACTCGGCCTGCGTCCCGTCGATGAGGTGGCCGAAGATCCAGCCGGTTCCGGCTTGTCCTTCGTCCCCGAGGCAGTGGGAGAACAGGCCCTTCCTGCAATTTCCGCAGTGTCCGCAGGACTTGATGCAGGAGATGATCACCCTGTCTCCTGGGCGGAGCGCACTGATTGAACTCCCCACATCGGTGACAGTCCCCACCCCTTCGTGCCCCAGGATGCGTCCCGGCTGGACCGCAGGGACGTCCCCTTTGAGGATGTGCAGATCGGTACCGCAAATGGTAGTGGTGTCTATACGCACGATTGCGTCTGTGGGATGCAGGATGACAGGATCCGGCACGTCCGCCCAGGACTTTTCTCCGGGGCCACCGTAAACGAGTGCCTTCATGGTGTTGTTCCGTCCTTGTGATGTCCGTCCACCAGGATGGCCGGACGGGCACAGTTGCTCTGCTCCAGCACGTTCCGGCATTCGTCCGGGGCGTGACGTGCGGCGGCGGCGCTTGGCTGTGTTTTCAGTCCAAACCCGGTTTTCATTCCAAACCCGCCCTGGTGGCGTCGTCGAGCGGACTCCACCACGTCAGCGGCGGGGTCACCTTGAAGCGGCGTCCGGTCAACGAGGTGGGAACGATTCGGACAAAATGGTCTTTTCGCCCGGCCTGCCATGGGAAAAGCAACAGACCGACAGTGTCCAGCACTTCCTGGGTCAGCTTGATGCTCTCTGCTTTTCCCTTGACCACGACGCTCCAGGCGACGCCCGTATTCGGGTCGACTCCGTCCGCTTCCAGTGCTACAGGCGTGGCGCTGAGGGCGGCGTGGAGCTTACTCCCCTCGCCAGTGCGGAAGACCAGCGTGCCGTGGTCTGCTTTGTAGTTGATGGGAAAGATGTCGGGGTGGTCGTGCGCCCAAACTGCGAGGCGGCCCACTGAGACGCTGCGCAGCAGCTCCCAACACTGCTTGTTGTCCAGGATCTCAGCTTCCGGAACCGTGGGTTTGTTCGTCATGGTTAGACCGTAGGTCTGGTGGCGCCGGGACAACAGGGCACAAAGGCCCACATGCGCCGTAGCCGCTTCAGAGGCGCCAGAGTAGTCTGGCATCAAAGGAGCCCTGCGGCCCCGAGGCAGGATCTCGTACGTTCGTCGAAAGGTACTGGTGAACCCATCCGAAACTCCTGAGCCCCGCAAGCCGAAGCTTGAATCGCGGATTCCGATTGAAGACCTTTTGAAGGACTTCGTTGGGCGCGCCGGGGAGCTTCTACAGGCACAGGAAAGAACGCGGGGTCTGCTCGAAGCAGTTGTGGCCGTCGCGGAGGACTTAAGCCTCGAGGCCGTGCTCGACCGTGTGGTGACCTCCGCCTGCCACTTGCTTCACGCCCGCTATGGGGCCTTGGGCGTCATTGGTGAGGACAACGCGCTCAGCCATTTCATCACCGTCGGGATAGACAGCGAGCAGGCCACCCGGATCGGCCCCCTCCCCACCGGACACGGTGTGCTCGGCCTACTCATCACCGAGCCTGTGCCGCTTCGCCTCCACGATCTGCGCCAACACCCGAAGGCCTACGGATTTCCCCAACACCACCCGCCCATGAAGTCATTCCTCGGAGTTCCTGTACGGGTGAGAGACGTGGTGTTCGGCAACCTCTATCTGACGGAGAAGGACGGTGGCGGGGACTTCACGCCGGAGGACGAGGACCTTGCCGTGGCGTTGGCAGCGGCGGCCGGTGTGGCAATCGAGAACGCCCGGCTGTATGAAGACGCCCGACGGCGGACGTCCTGGCTCGAAGCATGCATGGACGTCACAGGGAGAATGCTCGGTGGTGACCAGGTGGACCGGGCCGAGAATTCAGCGCTGAACTTGATCGCTGCCAGGGCTTTGCGGGAATCGGCATCCCATCTGGCCTTGATACTGGTCCCGTCCTCTCCGGGAGGCGCGTATGAAGTCGCGGGCACGGCAGGGGAACGCGGAGATGATTTCGCTGGCAAATCACTGCCAATGGATGCCGCCGGAGTCCATGAAGTGGGACGAGAAGGGAAGCCGCTCTGCCTCGATGACTCCACGGAACTCCTTGGTATTGCCGGGCATGCAGGGCCAGCCAAGCTCCTCATCATCGACCTCACCGCCCAAGGAGCCCATCATGGGCTTTTGATCCTGGCACGTGATCCTGGTACAGGAAATTTTTCCAAGACGGATGTGGAGATGGGTGCGGTCTTCGGTTCGCATGTGGCACTCGCGCTGGCACTCGAACGGATTCACAGGCTCCGGGAACAAGTAGTGGTGTTCTCGGACCGCGACAGGATCGCCCGGGACCTCCATGACTTGGTGATCCAAAGGCTTTTCGCCGCGGGGTTGAGTATTCAGAGCCTTCGGCGTTTTACCACTGGCGAGTCTGCTCTGAACAGGATCGACTCCGTCACCGAAGAGCTGGACACCAGCATCCGCGATCTCCGCAACACCATTTATTCGCTTCAGGCCAGTACCCACGAGCGCGAGCCGTTGAGCGGCCGCATCCTTCAGTCGATTCAAGCCGGTGCCAAATCCTTGCCCTACGCGCCGCATCTGACCTTGGCCGGCCCCGTTGACTCCCTCACCGACGAAACCACCATAAAACACCTGCTGGCCGTTCTCACAGAGAGCCTCAGCAATGCGGCGCGTCATTCAGGAGCCACGTCCGTCAATATTTCCGTGGCGGTCCACGAAGGCCGGCTGACACTTGAAGTGGCGGACGATGGATGCGGTTTTAAGGATCCGGCGCCGGGGAACGGCCTAACGAACCAGGCGCGCAGGGCAGCGGAAATGAATGGCACTTATAGCGTCACCAGCGCACCAGGCAAGGGGACGTCGCTAACATGGTCGGTCCCGCTGTCCTGATCCTCAGTGCCGGTTCCCGGCATCCTCTTCGGAAGAATGAGCCATGAAAACCGCCGCCTGGGTTCGGCGTTCGAACCCGAGTTTGGCCAAGAGGGATGAGACGTAGTTCTTGACCGTCTTCTCTGCCAGGAGCATTTCCTCTCCGATCTGGCGGTTGGTCATACCTTGCCCAACGAACTCGAGGACCCGGCGCTCCTGTGGTGTGAGGGACGAGACTCGGGGATCCTGTTTCTTCGGCTCCGTGAGGCCCTGAATGATCCTCGTCTTGACGGCCTCATCGAACAGCGACTCGCCCCTGGCAGCCTTGCGCAGGGCGCCAAGCAAATCCATTCCGCCGATTTCTTTCAGGACGTACCCGGCGGCACCGGCAAGGACGGCGCCGCGGAGGGCTTGTTCGTCGTCGTAGCTGGTGAGTATGAGACAGTTCAGCGAAGGGTCAACTGAACGCACGTCACGGCATACCTCAATTCCCGTCCCGTCGGGCAACCGTGCGTCCAGCACAGCGACGTCCGGGTGCAACGCAGGAATCCGGCGCGTCGCTTCCTCGGCGGACCCGGACATGCCGACCACCACGAAGCCTTCACCTTCCAAGAGTTCTTGGAGCCCCCGACGAACCAATTCGTGGTCGTCGAGTATGAACACGCGGATTGGTTCTCCTGGGGAATCGGTCCTGTGGCCGGATGTTTCTCGGCGATCCATGACTCTCCTGTCCGACGGTCGGTGACCGCATACTCCGGGGCCTGTGCGGGCGGCTCTGCCAAATTCTTGCTGACGGGCGCCTTGGCCACAAGGGTCCAAGGACCCTTCATCAGCACGTGACTTTTGGCCCTGTCCAGAACGGTCCAATGTGCCGACGCTGGAAGAACAAGCCCGCAGAAGCACTCGGCTAAAAGTGCAACGTCGGACATCAAGAAGGAGCCAGCCGTGCCCTGCCTTAAGGATGAAGCATCGTCATGAGCACCAAAAACCCCTCTACGCTCCGCTTTCTTGGCGCAACGGACACCGTTACCGGCTCGCGCTACCTTGTGGACTTCCACGGAACTCGAATCCTTGTGGACTGCGGGCTCTTCCAGGGCTACAAACGGCTGCGCCTGCGGAACCGGCAGCCCTTCCCAGTATCCCCTGCCTCCATTGATACCGTCCTGCTGACGCACGCCCATCTGGACTATACGGGCTATGTTCCCAAGCTGGTGAAGGATGGTTTCAGAGGTCCTGTCTACGCCACTCACGGGACGAATGAACTGTGCAAACTCCTGTTGCCCGACAGCGGACACCTGCAGGAAGAAGAGTCCAGGTACGCCGATCACCGTGGGTCCTCTATCCACACCCCTGCTTTGCCGCTCTATACAGCGGCCGATGCCGTGAAGTCGCTCAACAGCTTCCACCCCGTTGCGTTCGATGAGCCCCTCGACCTCGGCAGCGGCGTCGAGGCCACGTTCGTACCCGCCGGCCACATTTTAGGAGCAGCCCAGCTTCAGATCCGGGTGGGCGGCAACTCCCTTCATTTCACCGGCGATCTGGGCCGCGACGATGACCCCCTCATGTATCCTCCCCGGCAGCTGGAGGCAGCCAACGTGTTGGTGACGGAGTCCACGTACGGCAACAGGACGCATCCAGCCAGCAGCCCGGAAGTTGAACTCGGCGAGGTGATTTCCCGGGTGGCCAAGCGGGGAGGAGTGATTCTGGTAGCGGCATTCGCCGTTGGCCGGGCCGAAACGCTCATGCTTCAGTTGGCAAGGCTTCGCAGAAAAGGTGCCATACCGGACATTCCCGTCTATCTGAACAGTCCCATGGCCATAGACGCTTCCTATATGTACCAGAAGCATCCGGACGAACACCGCCTGCGCCCGGATGAATTCAAGGATATGTACGGGGTGGCCGTCATGACCCGGACGGCGGACGATTCCAAGCTCCTGAACCTCAGGGGTGGCCCCATGATCATCATCTCCGCAAGCGGGATGTTGACGGGTGGACGGATTCTGCATCACATCGAGGCGTACGGCAATGACCCCAACAATGCGATTGTCCTGAGCGGATACCAGGCCGCCGGCACCAGGGGTGCAGCGCTGGCGGCAGGTTCGCGTGAACTGAGGGTCTATGGGCAGGACGTCAAGATCAGGGCCGAGGTGGTCCAATTGGAAGGTTTCAGCGCACACGCCGATTCCGATGCCATCCTCCGATGGATGCATTCAGCCGCGCAAGCCCCACGAATGACGTACATCACCCATGGAGAGCCGGATGCATCTGAAGCCCTTCGCCTCCGCATCAAATACGAATTGGGGTGGAAGGCCCGTGTACCGGAATATCAAGAGACCGTCTCCATCGCCACACCGGAATAAGGACTTCCGGCCCTAACCGGTCCTATGAACCCGGTACAAACTGGCAACAAGGCCCCGGCAAAGGTCCGGGGAACTCGTCAACGAAGAACGGGCCCAGCCATGAATGAAGCAATTGTCGTAGGTGTCAACGATTCACCCAGCAGCGAGGCTGCCATGGGATGGGCCATGCATCGAGCAGCCACCTTGAAGCTGCCGGTTCAGCTTGTCCACGCCGTGGACGACCGCTGGGCGTACGATTCTGTGGGGTACAACGAATGGATCCGGGAATCCGGCATCAACTTTCTTGCAGCCGCCAAGGACCGGGCCGCCAAGATGGAACCCACCGTCAAGGTCACCACCGACCTCGTCTCGGGTGGTGCCGGTTACGCTTTGGGCAAGAGATCCAAAAAGGCCGCCATGGTGGTCATTGGTTCAGGCCATGGCTGGGCTGGCGGTTCCCTGACCGATCGCGCCTTGCAGGTTGCTGCCGTGGCGCGCTGTCCCGTTGCAGTCATCGGTGAGCACGACATGACAAACCGCAAAGGAATTGTGGTCGGAGTGGACGGTTCTGAAGAGTCCACCCAGGCCGTCGCGTTCGCTGCGGCGGAGGCCGACCGTCAGGGCCAGGAGCTGACTGTTCTCCATGCCTTCCTCACGCCGGAACCGTGGGTTACCCGCGGTGTACCCCGCACCAACTACTTTGAGGTCATCACGGAAGAGGAGCGCGTTGTACTGGCCGAAACCGTCGCCGGATTGGCAGACAAGTACCCGGATTTGGTGGTGCACCAGGTCCTCGACACCCACACACGGCCCGCGGAAGCACTGCTCGCGGCCGGGGCCACTGCACAATTGCTGGTGGTTGGCAGCCGCGGACGGGGCGCCTTCAAACGCCTCTTGTTGGGTTCGACGGCGCATGCGGTTCTCACCAAATTGCCGTGTCCCACGATTATCGCGCGCATCAGCCCCGTCAAGCACTCCGACTGAAAGAACCATCACACCCCGAACCCGGGGCACTGAAAGTGCGGACTTGCCGGCCCCCGGGCAAGCCCGCACTTTCGTGTTAAGCACTCATTCATCATCCCTTTTCGGGGGTGTGCACCACAAGAACCGGGCATTGTGCGTGTGCGACGCAGGCCGAACTGACCGATCCCATCAGTAGACCGCCGAAGCCGCCATGGCCGCGCCTGCCGACGACTACCAACTCTGCTCCGCGGCTTGCTTTGATCAGTCCTTGCCGTGGATGGCCCTGTTCCAGATGCGAAATGACGTTGTCAGGCACGTCAAAGCCGAATGCCTTTTCGACTGACTCGTTCAGGACTTGTCCGGCCGCTTCCTCAAAACCGGTGATCCCCATGGCAACGTAGCCTTCGTAAACCGGCGGGAAATCCCAATACGCAACGGCCTCAACGGTCGCCCCCAGCGGGACGGCAATGCGCTGAGCCTCGCGGAGCGCCTCAATGGATGCCTCCGATCCATCCACACCTACAACTACCCTGCCTGGCGATGTGTTCCCTACCATGATGTCCTCCGGCACTCTCTGGTGTTATCGCGCTCTGGCGTTCCTGAACTTATGACGTGCAGTCTTGCCAGAATGGCGTGAACGGCTACCGGGGAACAGGGCCGAAGGTCACAGTGGCGCGGACCTCAGCCAGCCTTATCTGCGGATCGGAGTTGTTCGATGGTCGACCTCAGCGTGCGGATCGTCTCGTCCAGTTCTTCGGTCAGGGCCGCCATCCGCTCCAACGCCGCCGGATCATCCATGAATCGCCTGAGGTTTTGAATGCCCAAACCCGCAGCAAACAAGCGTTGAATCACCAAGTCGTGCAAATCGCGCGCAATGCGTTCCCGGTCCGAGAGCACCACGCTTTGTTGCCGAAGGGCGCTCGCACGGACAAGATCCAAGGCCAACCCTATTCTGCTGCCGAAAAGCGCGCTGGAATCAACATCCGAACGGGTGTATGCGGGAGCCCCGGTACCGCGGGCCAACAGGAGGGCTCCATTGTCCGTTCCACGATGACCCAAAGCCGACACAAGCACAGGGCCCAGCTTCTCCGTCAAGTCAACGCCCAGAACGTGATGAGGGTCCTTCACCACAAGGGATTCGCCGGTTTCGATAACGGATAACACGATCTGCGAACCGGTGAGCTCCTGCCCGGCGTAGAGGCCCTGTACCCCGATCGCCGACCGGCACAGCACTCTTCCGTCTGACGCTGGGACCGCAACGACAGCAAGAATGGATTCCGACGCCCGAAGGGCCGCTTCGGCCACGAGATCAAGGTGACTGGCGCCGTCGTCGAACTCGTTTGCGATCAGCAGGCTACCTAACTCCACACCGGCCTCGAGCCACCGTTGCCTGCGGTGGCTCTCGTCGAACAGCCGGGCGTTCTGGATGGCAACCCCGGCGGCCGCCGCCAAGGCTACAGCCAACTCTTCATCGGCAGCGGTGAAATCCAGCCCGTCCTTCTTTTCCGTCAAATACAGGTTGCCAAAGACGACGTCGCGGACCCGGATGGGTACGCCGAGGAAACTTTTCATGGGGGGATGGTTCCTGGGGAATCCACTCGCCATCGGATGCTGGCCAAGGTCGTGGAGCCGTAAGGGCAGCGGTTCCCGGATCAAGTGGCCCAACACGCCGTGACCAGTTGGCAGATCACCAATTGACCTGATGCCGTCGTCGTCAATCCCCACAGTGACGAAGTGACTAAGTTGCTGATCCTCACCGATGACACCCAAGGCACCATATCTCGCATCCACCAGGGTGCAGGCTGACGTGACCACCCGGTCCAAAACGGCTTCCAAGCTCAGTTTGTCCGCCATGGACATGACCGCATCAAGCAAAGTGTTCATTTGCTCCTGGGCATGAAGCAATTCGTCGGCCCGCTCCACGAATTCGCTAAGGAGCGTATTTACACGCCCCTTCAGTGGGGACCTCCACGGTTGGTCTGCGCCCACAGGTCATGCCTCCCTTGTGCCAAGCGAGAGTACTTCTTTGCCGAGTCTAAGGGACTCCTGTGGATACAAGAACATCTCCCTGCCGGACTCCAGTAAAGGTTTAAACACTCGGTATTTGTCCGGGCTGGTGGTGCCCTGAACAATGGTCTCGCCCAGTCGCCGATAATTCGGACCGATACTCCCGGGCAAAGTCTTAGGTCCCGAAATCCGGAGTGACTTTCGGCCCTGTTTCCTGATTCCGGCACCACACATGCTGGGAGGGAAAGCAGGAGGCACACCATGGCACTTTCGGAGTTCGAGCGGCTCGAACTACAGAAAATATCGCAGGCCCTTCAGGAGGAGGACCCCAGGCTGGCAGCACTGATGAGCGTGGATGATCTGAACCGACGCCGATGGAAGGGCATAAAGCGAGGCTTCCTCGCTGCGCTTGCGGGGCTCGGACTCCTGCTGGTGAGTTTCCCACTCGGCAGTCTGGCACTGGGAGTGCTGGGCTTCCTTGTCATGGGTGCAGGAACGTACTGGGCGACCGTTTTCATAGGTGACCGCCCTCTTCGCGGGAAGCCCCGCCCCCGAACACACACCCACGAGAAGAACAAGGAACAGTCATGAAAGCACTCGTCGTTTACGATTCCGGCTTTGGCAACACCAAGGCGATCGCTGAGGCCATTGCAGCAGGCCTCAGCTCACTCAACGCGAAAGTGTTCCCCGTCGGACAGCTTCGACCCGAAGATATCTCCTCAGAGGACCTTTTGGTGGTGGGAAGCCCCATCAACGGGTGGCGCCCAACTCAGAAGACCACCGAGGCTCTATCCCGTCTTGGTAAACATGGACTCTCAGGAGTGGTTGCTGTCGGCTTTGATTCGAGGGTCAAGTTGTTCATCCATGGGGATGCGGCCAAGAAGATCACCAAAACCCTGCATGACGCCGGAGCCAGCATTATTGCCAAACCAATGGCCTTCTACGTCAAGGGAA
Source organism: Arthrobacter sp. StoSoilB22 (assembly GCF_019977315.1). Classification (NCBI taxonomy): domain Bacteria; kingdom Bacillati; phylum Actinomycetota; class Actinomycetes; order Micrococcales; family Micrococcaceae; genus Arthrobacter; species Arthrobacter sp. StoSoilB22. The sequence continues at coordinate 2,107,149 of NZ_AP024652.1, read as the reverse complement.
CCGAAGGGCCCCTGCTTGATGGAGAGACGTCCCGGGCAACGGCGTGGGGTAAAGAACTCCTGGCAGTTGCCAAAGCCCATGGAAGCCAGAGGAGCGCGTGATGGCAAGCTGGCTTGACCCGAGCAAGATCATTGTAGGCGTCGACGGATCCCAAGCCTCGGTGGAAGCGCTACGCCAAGGACAGCGCATTGCCCTGGCTCTTGACGCACCGCTTGAAGCGTGGGGTTGCTGGGAGATGCCGCTGGGATACGAAGGATATCTTGCGCTGGGAATTGATGGATTCGCCCATGATGCGGAGGATCGACTCAACAAGGCAGTGTTGGAGGCGTTTGGTGCTGAAAAGCCCCGGAACGTCAGTTCCCGACTTGTTCAAAGTTCACCCCGTGCCGGGCTGGTTGAAGGCAGCAAGCATGCGTCGCTTCTTGTAGTAGGCAGGCGCGGTCACGGTGGTTTTGGGGGACTTCTCCTGGGCTCGGTCAGTTCGGCTTGCGTTGCGCACGCGCACTGCCCTGTCCTGGTGGTTCACTCCCCCGAAAAGGGCTCTTGAGTGACTATTGGGCAGATGTCCATCCCGGCAGCTCCAGGCGACCGGCAGCATGGCTCGCTTCTGCCCAAGACGACGAAGCCTTCTTCACCTCCCCAACAGAGCGGTACACGGTTTCGTCACGAGCATTGGTCTCCCCCCAACTCGATGCCGTGGGCGAGGGTACGCCCCAAAGGCTTCCCTTTGACGTCGGAACCCTCAGGCTCCGGGCCACCGCGACGGAGGCAAGCCGCGAAGTGTTCATCGGCATTGCACCCCAAACCGACGTGGGCGCGTACCTTGAAGGGGTACACCGCACCGAGTTGCGTGACGTGAAATTCCAGCCTTTCCGGCCTGTTTACAGGGAAGTCCCAGGCTCATCCACTCCCGCAGTACCCGGTGCCCAGCAGTTCTGGGCAGCATCGGCTTCCGGCCCGGGTGAGCAACAGCTCACGTGGAACATAGCCCCCGGCAATTGGACGGTGGTGGTGATGAAAGCCGACGCCAGCCTCGGGGTATCCGCGGACCTGCAAGCCGGCTTCCGTTCCGACCTCATCAAACCCGCAGCAATGGGCCTGCTGTTCGCTGGCATCCTGGCCATCCTGGTCGGCGTGCCGCTGTTGGTGTTGGGCGCCGTAGGTCTGGGCCGTGGCGGCGGATCGCCGGGCCAGCCCCCCTCGAGATCTGCGGCAGCACCAGACTCTGCACCGGCGAGCGCCATGAACTCACCGCTTCAGTTCACCGGACAGTTGGACCCCGCCCTGTCTCCATGGATGTGGCTGGTGAAATGGTTCCTCGCCATCCCCCATTTCTTTGTGCTGTTTTTCCTTTGGTTCGCGTTCGCTGTCACCAGCATCATTGCCTGGTTCGCCATCCTCTTCACGGGCCGCTACCCGCTATCCCTCTTTCACTTCAACGTCGGCGTCCTCCGATGGAACTGGCGTGTGGCCTTCTATGCCTACGGCGTAGGTGGAACCGATCGCTATCCCCCGTTCAGCCTCTCCAGGACGAACTACCCGGCGAATTTGGAGGTGGATTATCCGGCGCGCCTCTCCCGGGGCCTGGTACTTGTCAAGTCCTGGTTGCTGCTCATACCGCACCTACTGATCGTGGGGGCGTTCACGGGAACGGGGACGTGGGCTTGGAGGACCGAGGACGGCCCCGCCGGCGTGATCAATGATCGCGGCGGAGGACTGTCCTTGCTGAGTCTGCTGGTGCTCATCGCCTTGGTAATCCTGCTGTTCACCGGCAGCTATCCGCGCCCCCTGTTCGGCCTTACCATGGGCATCAACCGCTGGGTCTACCGTGTGCTCATCTACGGAGCCCTCCTGCGCGACGAGTATCCGCACTTCCGCCTGGACCAGGGTGCCTACGATCCCGAGCCACTGCAGCCCCCGAATGCTGACGGAAGGGCCGACCTGCCGTGATTGGCGGCCGCATCGCCGCGGTAGCACCGGCGTCGCGAGGAAACGCACGACGGCGAGTGGTCGCCGTCGCGGTTTTGCAGCCAAGGCGGTGTCCGCTGTACGGCTTTCGCTAATAGCCGCCGCGAGGACGGCCGCAGACGTTCCGGGATCACTCGGGCCTTTGTGCCCTGTTGGGGGCCTGGCGCCGGGCCTAGGATCTCCCCATGACCGACAAAAACCTAGTGCCTGAGGCAGAAGTACTTGAATGGGACGATTGTTGGAGGCTCCTAAGTGAGGCCAACGTCGGGCGGCTTTCTGTGATCGTCGACGGCCACCCGGATATCTTTCCCGTGAACTTCGCCGTAGAAAACAACACGGTGGTTTTCAGGACCGGACCGGGAACCAAGCAGTGGGCCATGGAGGATGACGCCGTGGTAGCCATGGAGGCAGACTCCGTCAGTGCCGAATTCGGAATTGCGTGGAGTGTGGTGGTGAAGGGCACAGCTGAGGATGCAGGGTCCGAAGGCCCTCGACTTGATGAGATCAGGCGCGCCCTTTTCCCGTGGCAGGGAGTGGGTCAGGACCACCTCTTCAGAATTGTTCCGGCCTCGGTAACCGGGAGACGATTCGACCTTTCAGCGCCGATGTCGCTTCAAACTCCACTCAACGACGCACCACGGGCCGGCTTGGAATAGCGCGGTGCGCCCTTGAAGAATCAGGTGGCACCGCCTCGCACCGGAACAGTCTTGTCAGCAGACCGGCTCGTCAAGAAATTCGGTGACCTGACCGCCGTCGACGACGTCTCCTTCGCCATCGGCCCCGGTGAGACTTACGGCCTCCTTGGCCCGAACGGTGCCGGGAAGACCACCATCATCAACATGGTTGCCGGTCTGATCCCTGCCGATTCCGGATCAGTTGATGTGGCCGGTATCAGGATGGACCCAGGGAGTGTCGCCGCGAAACGCAACCTGGGGCTGGTCCCCCAAGAGCTCGCTATCTATCCGGATCTGACGGCACGCGAGAACCTGAATTTCTTCGGCCGGCTCCAGGGTCTTGGCCGTAAGGAGTTGTCCTCCAGAGTGGACACGGTTTTGGATCTCCTTGGCCTGACTGAGCGTGCCGGCGAACAAACCAAAAAGTACTCCGGTGGCATGAAGCGTCGTCTGAATATTGGTATCGGTTTGCTCCACCGCCCCGGTCTGCTGATCCTTGACGAACCGACGGTGGGAGTTGACCCACAGTCACGCAACTCAATTCTTGAAGCGGTGGGAAACCTCTCAACGGAGGGCACCGCGGTCCTCTACACCACCCATTACATGGAAGAAGCAGAGCGCCTATGTGACAGGATTGCCATCTTGGACCAAGGCCAGGTCCAGGCTGAAGGAACCAGGGACGAGCTCATCACGCTCACCGGCGGAGTGGACCGGATTACTCTCATGGGGACCGGCCGGACCACGGCAGCAGCTCAAGCACTGACGTCGCTCGACGGTGTTCACCGCGTCACTGATTACGGAGGAACCGAACTGATACTCACCGTCACGGACGGTGCAGCTCTCCTCGCAGGCATAGTAACTACCGCAGCCCGATCAGGAATGACCCTGGCATCGGTATCCGTGACACGTCCGGACCTCGAATCGGTTTTCCTGCATTTGACCGGCAAAGCGCTCAGGGACTGACCGTGCGAGCACTATGGACCATGGTCGGCAATGATCTACGTCAACGGCTGAGGGACAAGTCGGTGCTCATCTTTTCGCTGATCGTCCCCTTGGCATTGATGGGCGTGCTGAGCTTGGCTTTCGGTCGACTGGGTACCGGCAGCGTCGACCTGCAACCAGCCACTGTCATAGCAAGCGTCGAAGACTCCGGCCCACTCGGTGCTGCGTTGCTCGAATCGCTGGCTTCAGTCGAATCCATGAAGGTCACCGTACGTCAGGTGTCATCGGAGGCCGTGGGCCCGGAAACCCGCACTACCGGTGCCGCCTTGGGCATCGTCATCCCGGCCGGCTTCAGTTCAGCCTTGGCTACCGGGCAACCGTCCGCCCTGCAACTTATCGAAGGCAGCGGGTCCGTCCTCGAGACGAGTGTTTTGATCTCAATCGTGACCGGAATCGTGGACCAGTTCACCGCTGCGTCGGTAACGGAGGCAGCGGCGAGACTGGGTGGAGTCCCCCCTGATGCTGCGGCAGGCATTGGACGAATCGCGGTGACCGGCGACCCGATCCTCCATGTCACGGAAGGAATCGCGCCAGCCGGGCAGTTGTCGCTTCGGGCCGGCTTGGTGGCCGGTCAAACGGGCTTGTTTCTATTGTTCACGGTGGGGTTCGGGGTCCTAGGACTACTGGCGGAAAAGGAACAGGGAACACTCGCCAGGATCAGATCCACCGCCGCACCGCAGTGGACCGTCGTCGCCGCCAAAGCTCTTGTCGGTTTCTCGTTGGGAGTCGTCGCAAGTGGCGTGCTGCTTGCCAGCGGCACGCTCCTCTTCGGCGTTAACTTCGGCTCCCCGGCCGTTGTGGGCTTGTTAGTCCTCGGGGCAGCGGCGGCGGCCACCAGCCTAACCTTTGTCGTGGCCAAAATGGTTCGGACAGCAGAACAGGCCAATGTGGCGCAATCCATTGTTGCCATGGTGCTGGGTATCGCGGGAGGCGCCTTCTTCCCCATCCAAGCGTCAGGTTTCATGGCGGTCCTGATGGATTTGAACCCGGTGGGTGCATTCATCCGGGGCCTCGGAATCTCTGCCGGTGGCGGCGGCGTCGCAGAAATCGCCGTGCCTTTGGTGACGATGTGGGGATTCGCGGTTATTTGCGTCATGGTCTCCCTCTTCCTGCCGGACCGCGGAGCCAAGGCATGAAAGCGATCCTGGCCATCGCCGGCGTGGAGGTGCGGCGCTTCCTGCGGGACCGCTCCAACATCTTTTTCGTCTTTACCTTCCCGCTCCTGCTGATTCTGTTATTGGGCACCCAGTTCGGTTCGAGCCGCGCGGAAACCCGGGTTAGCCTCACTGGTGGATCCGGGACGGCGCTTGAGTCCGTTGTGACGGAACAATTGGAAGCCGACGGCCTGCAGGTGGAATCTGTCACCGCCCAAGTGATGCACGAACAGCTGGCGCGCGGAAGGGCCGACGTCGGGCTCGTCATCCGCGACGAAGCCGCCGCCGCGTTCGACGACGGACGCCGTGCGGAGCTGCAGATTCTCACTGCGTCGCAAGCATCAGCCCAAGCAGCACTACAGGAAGTCAGGGGTTCCCTGGGCGCCATCAGCATGCGGCACAGCCAGCTCGCAGCTTTGGAGCAGGCCGGACTGCCGGCCGAGGCAGCGGAGGCTGCCGTGGCGCAGGCGCAGGAAGCTTTCCAGCCACCCCGCGTAGAGATCCTCGACACCGACAACACCGCGCAGGAGTTCCGTGGACTTGGGGTTTTCGAACTCGGAGCGGTGCAGCAGCTGCTGCTGTTCATCTTCCTCAGTTCCCTGACCGGTGCCGCCACGCTGATCCAGGCCCGCCGTTACGGCGTCATCCCGCGTACCATGTCAGCACCCGTATCCAGCGGCCAAACGATTGCCGGGCAGGCAGTGGGAAGATTCGGGATTGCATCAGTCCAAGGTGCGTACATCCTGGTAGGTACGGCCCTGCTCTTCGGCGTTGATTGGGGCAACCTCTGGCTCACGGCAATGGTCTTGATAGCCTTCAGCGCCGTCGCCGCGGCAGCCGCCATGATCATCGGCTCACTGTTGGATCACGACGGCGCCGCAACAGGTATCGGAATAGGTGCAGGTCTCGTGCTGGCTGGCCTGGGAGGCTGCATGGTGCCACCCGAGTTCTTCGCCGAACCCCTTCAGAGCATCTCGTGGCTGACTCCACATCGGTGGGCCTACGACGCCTTGGCCGCCATCCAACGGCGGGACGCTTCCTTCACGGACATCCTTCCCGCTCTCGGCATCCTGGCAGCGATGGCCGCTATTTTCCTTATGTTTGGCGCGTGGCTCCTACGACGCAGCCTCCAAAGGGCGCTATGAGACCAGTTTTGCCCACGGACGCAGAGTCGTTTTTTGATGGATCTCCTCAAGGCCTCGCCATCTGCCGGGCCGTCCTTGCCGTTGTGGGTGGACTCGGTGATTTTCGGGTCAACGTATCCAAGAGCCAGATCGCCCTTCGGCGGCATCGTGGATTCGCCTCCTTGTGGCGGCCTGACAAGTACGTCCATTCGAGGGTACCGGCGGTGTTGTCGTTGGCTTTGCCCTACGAGCTCGGCTCCCCACGGTTCAAAGAAATCGTTCATCCCGCTCCTTCCGTGTGGATGCATCACTTGGAACTCCACGATCCAAGCATGGTTGATGCCGAGGTGAGGCAGTGGATCAGGGAGGCCTTTGAGGCGGCATAGCGCAGTAACGCCACTCAGTGATGCAACTGCATGCGCTGAAGGACGGTGGCTGATATTTCTTCCACGGACATGGACGCGGAGTTGACGTAAGGGATGTTGTTGGCCTGGTACATGTCCTCGGCATTGCGCAGCTCAAAGGCGCACTGATTCAGTGAGGCGTAGTTGCTGCCCGGGCGGCGTTCCTGCCGGATCTGGCTGAGGCGGACGGGCTGTGAGGTCAGCCCGAAACATTTGCTCGCGAAAGGCAGCAACGGTTTCGGGAGGGTCATGGTGTCGAAGTCTTCCTCCACCAGGGGGAAGTTCGCGGCGAGGATGCCGTGCTGGAGGGCCAGGTACATGGTGGTGGGAGTTTTACCGCACCGCGACGGGGCGATGAGTATCAGTTCGGCGCGTTCGAGCGCCCGAAGCGACTGACCGTCGTCGTGCTCTATTGCGTACTCAACAGCTGCCATGCGGGACTGGTACCGCACCGCGTCACCGAGCCCGTGGGCCTGTCCGGGCTGTCCGCTCGCGGACGCGCCCAGTGCCGTCTCGAGTTGGCCGATGTGTGTGCCGAACAGATCGAAGAAGAGGCCCCGGCTTTGGGCCAGCACGGCACGGATGTCCTGGCCAACCGCCGTTGAAAAGATGATCGGCCGAGGCCCCGAGCCGGCCATCCTGTCGATCGTTGCCACCACCTCGCGCGCCTGCTCGACGGTGGTGATGAACGGGATGGTTTTTCGCTCCAGCCGCTGGCCCGGGAACTGGCTCAATAGCGTGTTTCCCAGTGTTTCGGCGGTGATGCCGGTGCTGTCCGAGAGGAAGAACACCGTGGGGTTGGACGCGTGGTCCTCCCCCACGGTGTTTCTTTGCAGATCCTCCATTTAGACGGAGGTCTCGCTGCTGGTTCGTGCCAGGCGAAGCCAGGTTTCGGTAACGGCGTCGGGGTTCAGCGAAATGGAGCTAATACCCTGATCCAGCAGCCACTCGGCGAAGTCCGGGTGGTCGCTGGGTCCCTGCCCGCAGATGCCAACGTATTTGCCCCGGGCGCGGCAGGCAGTGATGGCCATTTCCAGAAGCTTGGTGACTGCGGGGTTGCGCTCATCAAAGCCTTCAGCGACCAGCGCGGAGTCCCGGTCCAGCCCGAGTGTGAGCTGGGTCAGGTCGTTGGAACCGATCGAGAAACCGTCGAAGTACTCCAGGAATTCATCGGCCAGAAGGGCATTGGCTGGAAGTTCGCACATCATCACGATCTCCAGCCCGTTCTCGCCCCGGCTGAGCCCGTTGGCAGCGAGGAGCTCAGTCACACCTCTGGCTTCGTCCAAAGTACGCACAAACGGGACCATGAGCTTGATGTTGGTCAGGTCCATGTCGTTGCGGACGTATTTCAGGGCTTCGCACTCGAGTTCGAAAGCCTGCCGGAAGGACTCGGACAGGTACCGGGATGCGCCCCGGTACCCGATCATCGGATTTTCCTCTTCGGGTTCGAACGCCGGCCCGCCCAAGAGGTTGGCGTACTCGTTGGACTTGAAGTCGGAAAGCCGGATGATGACCGGTTCCGGAGCAAAGGCAGCCGCGATGGTGGAGATGCCTTCGGCAAGGCGCTGCACATAGTAGTCTCGGGGCCCGGCATATGCGACCGTCTTTTCCTGGATCTGGCGCACCGTGAAGTCATCGAGTGTTGCCGGGCGCTCGATTTCTCCGGCAACAGCCAATAGCGCGTTCGGGTGGATCCCGATCTGGCGGTTGATGATGAATTCGAGCCGGGCCAATCCAACCCCGTGGTGAGGGAGGCGGGCGAAGCTGAAGGCCTGCTCCGGTGTGCCGACGTTCATCATGATCTTCACCGGCGCTTCGGGCATGGTGTCCAGGCTGGTTTCATGCAGGGTGTAGTCCAGCAGGCCTTCGTACACCAAGCCGGCTTCGCCTTCGGCGCAGGATACCGTCACCGGGGTTCCGTCCTTCAGGATCTGGGATGCGTAACCGGTCCCCACGACGGCGGGGATGCCAAGTTCACGGGCGATGATGGCAGCATGGCAGGTCCGCCCGCCACGATCAGTGACAATCGCGGCAGCCTTCTTCATGATTGGTTCCCAATCAGGGTCAGTCATGTTCGCCACCAGGACGTCGCCCTCCTGGAAAGATGCCATCTGATCAATCGAGCTCAGTACCCGGACCTGGCCGGCACCAATCCGCTGACCAATGGCCCGGCCCTCCACCAGAACCGTCGAGCGTTCGGCGAGGGTGTACCGGGACGTCGTCCCGGCAGCCTTGCGGGACTCCACCGTTTCCGGGCGGGCCTGAAGGATATAGAGTTCCCCGTCGGCTCCGTCCTTGCCCCACTCGATGTCCATGGGACGCCCATAATGCGCTTCAATGGCCAGTGCGTGGCTCGCCAACAGTTCCACCTCGGCATCCGTCAGGCTGAAGCGGCTCCGCAGATCCCGCAGCACAGGTACAAAGTCCACAGTCTTTCCGACCTCCCCCGAGTCGGTGTAGACCATCTGCACAGCCTTCTCCCCCAGGCCCCGCTTCAGCACAGCCGGCCGACCCGCCGCAAGGGCAGGCTTGTACACATAGAACTCATCAGGATTCACCGCGCCCTGGACCACCGCTTCGCCAAGTCCGTACGAGGAAGTGATGAAGACGGCGTCGTTGAACCCTGTCTCAGTATCCATCGTGAACATCACCCCCGAGGCGCCAATGTCCGAGCGGATCATGCGCTGGATTCCGGCCGAGAGTGCCACCTCCGCGTGGGTGAACCCGTGGTGGACGCGGTAGGCAATGGCCCGGTCGTTGTACAGCGACGCGAAAACGTCCTTAATGGCGACCAGGATATTCTCCACGCCACGGATATTGAGGAAGGTCTCCTGCTGGCCGGCAAACGATGCATCCGGCAAGTCCTCGGCTGTGGCACTTGAGCGCACCGCCCACGAAACATCCCCACCGTGCTCCGCGGTCAAGCGATCAAACGCGGTGCGGATGCCCGTCTCGAAAGCGGAAGGGAAAGGCGTCTGCCGGATCAGGTCGCGGATCTTCTGCCCTACCCGCCCCAACGCGACGACGTCGTCGCTGTCAAGACCCTCCAGGATGCTTTCGATGCGGGCATCCAGGCCTGATTCGCTCAGAAACCGGCGATACGCATCGGCCGTCGTAGCGAAACCGTCCGGAACCTTGACGCCGGCGGAAGCGAGGTTGCGTACCATCTCGCCAAGGGATGCGTTCTTGCCTCCGACTTGGTCGAGGTCGGACAGGCCAAGCTCAGAAAACCAGAGAACATCAGTCATAGGTCGTGCTCCTTAGTTGACACACGCGTCGTTGCGTGAATGTCGATATGGAAAGGCTCGCTGCTTTATGACCGACCCTGCAAATGGATGTGACAAGGACAACACAGAATGCATGTAATGAAAGGTCATTGAACGCGCCCTACGCCAAAACCAGCACCCCCGGTTCCCACAACTACGTCCAGTCACTGAGTGGCAAAGAGCTAAGTGGCAAAGACTCACCCGCTCAACAGCGGTCAGTCGATCAGCGCGACGCCAAACTCAGCGACGACGGCCCGCAACTCCCTGAGGTAATGCTGCGCTTGGTCGGTGAGAGGAATCGCAGCGTGGCCGATCCAGCCGATCTCGATGCGTTCGTCAACATCCAGCGGGATGGCGACGATCTCCGGGTCGAGTTGCCCGCTGATGATGCCCGTCGAGATCGTGTAGCCGTGGAGCCCGATCATGAGGTTGAAGATCGTGGCACGGTCAGAGACCCGGATCTCCTGCTTACTGGACAAGGTGGAGAGAATCTCCTCGGCGAAATAGAAGGAGTTGTTCGCACCTTGGTCGAAGGTCAGCCGCGGCAAACCGGCGAGATCATCCAGAGTCGCACGCTTCTTTAAGGCCAGCGGGTTTTTCCGTGAAATGAAGATGTGCGGATCGGCAAGAAAGAGCGGTGTGAACGCGAGCCCGGATTCCCGGAGCAGCTTGTCGATGACCTTCCGGTTGAATTCGTTCCGGTAGAGGATGCCTATCTCGCTGCGGAGCGTCCGGACATCCTCAATAATGTCCCAGGTACGGGACTCACGCAGGGAAAACTCGTATTCAGCCACATCGGAGGCCTTGACCATCCGGACGAAGGCGTCCACCGCGAACGAGTAGTGCTGCGTCGACACCCCGAGCAGACGTCGCCGCGGTGGCCTACCAAGGTAGCGCTGCTCGAGGAGAGCGAACTGCTCCACCACCTGCCTCGCGTAGCCCAGGAACTCCACCCCGTCGGCGGTGAGCGTGACTCCGCGGGCGGAGCGGACCAGGAGCTCACGGCCCACCCGGGCCTCGAGGTCCTTCATCGCTGCTGACATGGTCGGCTGCGCTACATAAAGAAGATCTGCAGCCGCGGAGATCGAACCCTCGGCTGCAACTTCAATGAAATAGCGGAGTTGCTGCAGGGTCAGTCCGCTCGAGAGTTGGGGCATAGGAAAAGTCTATATGAACGCATAGTAACGCCTAGTTACCCGATACCCTCGGGATGATTGCACCATGGATACATCACCTTCTGAAAGGCCGTCTCCGGCCATCAACGGATTGGCAGCACATGGCAGACGACTTCACCTTCAGCATCACCACGACTCCCTTCGACGAGGACTACTCACCGTCCGAAGGCTCGCGGATTACGACGAATTTCGCCAACCTGGCACGGGGCGAGCACCGCCAGGAGAACCTCCGCAACGCCTTGACCATGATTCGGCGCCGCTTCAACGACCTCGCAAGCTGGGACAACCCGGACCGGGACCGTTACACGCTGGAGCTTCAGATCGTTTCCGTGCAGATAGAATTCACGGCGGAAGGTACGGATCAGCAGTTCCCGCTGTTCGAGGTTCTCGACATCCAGATCGTCGACCAACTGAACGGGGTCCGCCACCAAGGGATCGTCGGGAACAACTTCTCCTCCTACGTCCGTGACTTCGACTTCAGCGTTGTACTGCCAGCGGCAGCAGCCGAGGCAGGCAAGCCCACCGTCCCCGGGGACTTCGGCGATCTTCACGGCAAACTCTTCCAGCAGTTCCTCGATTCCCCGGCATGCCAGGAGCGCTTCCCGCAACCGCCAGTGGTGTGCATCAGCGTCTCCACCAGCAAGACGTACCGGCGAACCGAGAACCGTCACCCCGTCCTGGGCGTTGAGTACCAGCAGGACGAGTTCTCGCTGACGGACGCGTACTTCGCGAAGATGGGACTGCAGGTTCGCTACTTCATGCCACGCGGCAGCGTTGCGCCGCTCGCCTTCTATTTCCGCGGCGACCTTCTCAACGACTACTCCAACCTGCAGCTGATCGGCACCATCAGCACCATGGAGACGTTCCAGAAGATCTACCGCCCGGAGATTTACAACGCGAACTCCGCCGCCGCCGTCGTATATCAGCCCAGCCTGGGCGAACAGGATTACTCGCGGACCCAGATCGCCTACGACCGCGTCGAGCGCAGTCAGCTCGCGATCACCCAGGCGAAGTACACGGAGGAACACTTCATCACGCCCCACAAGGATCTATTGGACCAGTGGACCGCAAAATACCCCGCCCTCGTCAACTGACCCACGGAGAATCGCCAATCATGAACACACTTTTGCCCACAACCCTTGTGGGAAGCCTGCCGAAACCATCATGGCTCGCACAGCCGGAGACTCTGTGGTCTCCGTGGAAGCTGGACGGAGATACGCTGCTCGAGGGCAAGCAGGATGCGCTGCGCATTGCCATCCACGAACAAACCCGACGCGGCATCGACATCGTCAGCGACGGCGAGCAAACCCGCCAGCACTTCGTCACCACCTTCATCGAACACCTCAGCGGGGTCGACTTTGAACAGCGCAAGACCGTGCGCATCCGTGACCGCTACGACGCGAGTGTGCCGACCGTCGTCGGACCCGTGCGCCGCGAGCGGCCGGTATTCGTCGACGACGCGAAGTTCCTCCGCGCAACCACCGACAAGCCGATCAAGTGGACCCTCCCCGGTCCAATGACCATGGTGGACACTCTTTTCGATGACCACTACAAGAGCCGCGAGAAGCTGGCCTGGGAGTTCGCCACGATCCTGAACCAGGAGGCGAAAGAACTGGAGGCGGCCGGGGTGGACATCATCCAGTTCGACGAACCCGCGTTCAACGTCTTCCTTGACGAGGTCAAAGACTGGGGCGTGGCTGCGCTCGAGAGAGCGGCAGAAGGACTGCGCGCGGAGACCGCCGTGCATATCTGCTACGGCTACGGGATCAAGGCGAACACTGACTGGAAGGCGACGCTCGGCTCACAGTGGCGGCAGTACGAGGAAACATTCCCGCTGCTTCAGAGCTCAAGCATCGACATCATCTCGCTGGAATCCCAGAACTCCCACGTGCCCATGGACCTCATCGAGCTCCTCCGCGGCAAGAAAGTCATGCTCGGGGCAATCGACGTCGCAAGCGAGACCATTGAAACGCCGGAGGAGGTGGCCGACACCCTCCGCAAAGCCCTGCAGTTCGTCGATGCGGACAAGCTCATCCCCAGCTCCAACTGCGGCATGGCACCGTTCCCCCGCGACGTCTCACTGGCCAAACTGAGCGCCCTCAGCGCAGGAACGAACATCGTTCGCGAGGAGCTCACACGTTCCGCCCCCCAGGTGTCATAACCATGTTTCACGCCTACCCCCCAGACACTTGGGTCCAGGCTCCGGCGCAAAGCTTCCCGTCCTCCCTCTCGGCCGACGACTTCAAAGCCCTGTTCCGTGGCCACCCGGGAGGTGTCGCCGTCATCACGGCCGATGCCGGCGAAGGACCCGTGGCACTGACAGTATCGTCGGTGGTGTCAGTCAGCGCGGCACCTCCGTTACTGATCTTCTCGGTCTCGGCACTGTCCTCTGCATCCGAGGCGCTTTCACGCGCCGAAACCGTCGTCGTGCACCTGCTGGACGCGCACGACGTCGACTTGGCCAAGTTCGGAGCGACCCCCGGCGTCGACCGCTTTGACCAGACGCACCGCTGGTCGACCCTTGCAACCGGCGAGGCGGTGTATGACGATGTCCGCGCCTGGGTGCGCTGCGCCGTCATCAATCGCATGGAGGTGGGGACCTCCACCATCATCGCCGTTCATGCCCTGGAGTCCCGCGTGATGCGTGAAGTCCAAGCGGGCGAACCCGGCGACGCTCTGGTCTACCACAACCGCACATGGCACCGTCTGGGCGAGCACTCCAGGCACGACGGCTGAGCGCCGCGCCAACCATGTGGCGCGCATTAAGTTGAACGAGGACGACGGCGGGACGGTACCTCCCGCCGTCGGCCTCTTTAGCGTCATAACGGCACCGTACCGGCTCGGTTGCAACCCTGTTCTGCACTCATGCGACGAGGGACGATAGCACTGTGCCAACGATAAAGAAGTGGGAATTCAAGCGGCTGCTTGACGAGCTCTCAGATGAACAGTATCGCTTGGTCATTCAAGCACTTCGGGACGCGGGGCTGACATGGCCGGGCTGGACCGACCGCCTCAGCCCGACGATCGATCCAAAACCAGCCGAGCCGTTCAGATTTCATATCCCCTTGATGCGACTCGTCTCGGCACTCGATCTGGTCAGGACGGGGGCGGACTACTCCTACTACACAGGCGCCATCAAAGGCGGCATCTGGCTGCAACACCTTCAAGACGGCGTAAGAATGTGTTCAAGCAACGACTTCACCGCAGCCACCTGCGACCTTGAAGCAACCGTTGACGTCCCAGGAACTGCTGTCATGACTCACGCGAGTTCTGGCAGATTGTCGATGCATTTCGGAAAGGGCTGCCTCCGGCCGCGCGTGCATCCGCAATAGCAACGATCGAGCGTGACGGAGAAATGCGAGCACGCATCAGCGTTGGTGGACGGTCCCACCTGGCTGCAATGCCGCCCCGCACCATTGACGAACCTGAGATCCCCCCCGCGAGCGGATGCCTCGGTGAGGGTGCATTCAGTTGCAGCCTTCAAGCAAGCGGTGCCTTTCGCATCAGCTTCTGCTGGGAGCAACACGACCGGTCCGGACCCCCGGGAACCAAATCAAGTGGCTATCCGAACTGTGGATGACTGCCTCATCCTGGACGCCATCGACCAGTACTCCTACGCCCAGTCCGCCGTCCTCGCCCGCCACGACTCACCCTTCACCAGCTCGCTGAATAACCGCTGGCTTCAGGACGTCGCCCGAGCGATCAGCAGCGGCGAAATCCACCTCGGTGAAACAACAACGCCGACAGGCAAGAAGCTCGTCATGATTGGTGGAAGCCACTGGGCCGCTTGGACAAGCGAGATCGCTCCCTGGAAAGCAACCCATAATCCTGCCGACTGCAATATCACCGCGTCGGCGACGTTCAAGAGCAAGGAAGTCCTCTCTTACCTCTCCGAGGCAAAACGCCTAGCCGAGTCCTCGCGAACCGGATATCAAAACGGAATCGTGAGAGTGCGCCTAGAGCAGGATTTCCTACACATCTCTTCAGCCAGCGGACAAGAGACCGCTCATACCGGTTCCATCCGCGTCGACGCGCAAAGCAATAATCAGCAACCCGCGACCACATGTTTGGCTGTTCAGCGACTGCACGGCGCACTGCGACGCTTCAACCAAGACGTAACCTTCCACCTCACTGACACCACAGCGGTTTACCTCACCACTCCGGGATTACCAGCCCAGCGACCACCCTCCCGCCCTCTGGGCGATACCCCACACGAAAGCGCCGGAACATTAGCCTAGTCGTCGGGCGGCCAAGTGCTCGCTCAGTACCTGGGGCCCCTCGCCATGGCAGTTGGCAACCCACATCACGGACTACGGGCAGATGTCATGTGGTTCAGACTTGATCCCTCCTTGAAGAAGCAAAACCACGGGACCCAACCAGCCCACGAAAACTTAGCACCCGGAACCGAAAGAGGGCCCCTAAGGGGCCCTCTCAGTGAATAATCCGTCCACACTCCGCAGCCAACAAGGCCCTGAGCAGGGAAAACACGTGCCCGAGGTGGGACTCGAACGGAATTCCGGGGCTTGGAAACGCTGGGAAGTGCCGGAAACATGCGGAATCCGGGCCAGTCCGGCGGAAGAACGGGCCAGCCCGTGGCGGAAAGTGTGGAGATTGTCCCCACTGCTCATTTACATCCGATTAGCCCGGGGTCTGGTAGCAGGGCGCGGCAACTTCGTACATCTTGCGTCAAACGAAGCCGCCCCTCCGTTGCGCTGAGCACGGCCCGACCGCGACGAGGTGGCGCCCCTTAGCGTTTCGACTAAGAGACGCCACCGGTCAGCCTTCGGAAATCAGGCTTCCAGCGTCACTCTCGTGGCCCCGGGGACCCGCGCATCCTGGAGTTCCAGCAGTTCTGCCCGGAGTGAGGTGTCCAGAGCCGCATCCAGAACCGTGAGTGCCAGGACGGTGGCGCCGTCGAGGATGGCTTCGTCCGCCTCGGGTGAGATGGCGGCGGCGGTGAAGTCCGGGTGGTGCGGGACCGCGGCGCTGTTGCGGACCACCACCATGCCGTGCACGGACGGGACTACCTGGGAAACGTTGCCCATGTCGGAGGAACCGCCCCCGAAGATGGGCGTCGTGTCCACGGGCCTTCCGACGGTTTCCATGTTGGCGTCCCATGCTTTGCCCAGCCCGACGTGGGTATTGAGCGGGGCGTAGGGGTGTTCGGTCTGCCGGTGCGTCCATGTGCAGCCGGTGGCGATGGCTGCACCTTCGAAGCACGCGAGGACGCGCCGCTTGAGGTCCCGCCACACATCCACGTCTCCCGCGCGGACTTCCACCTGGACGGTGGAGTCGCCGGCGATGACGTTGGTGGCGCCGCCGCCGTGCGAGATGAACGCGTTGGTGTTTGCGTTCTCCGGCAGGTGCTGCCGTAGGACGGCCATGTTCATCAGCGCCAGACTCGCCGCCGCGCCTGCGTTGATGGCCTTGTCCGGGGCTCCGGCTGCGTGGGCTTCGCTGCCTTTGAACTGCACCTCGAAGCGCTCGACGGCGGCCATGCCGATGGCCGCCGCGCTCCGCTCAGTGCCCGTCATGCCATGCACCATGAGGGAGAACGCGGCGTCCTCCCACGCTCCGGCCTGAAGCAGCGAGACTTTTCCGCCGCCGTGTTCCTCAGCGGGAGTGCCGAGGAGTTTGATCCGCAGTCCGGCGGCGTCGGCCACGGGCTTAAGGGCCAGCGCAGCGCCGACGCCGGCTGCTGCGATCATGTTGTGCCCGCACGCATGGCCGACTTCGGGGAGGGCATCGTATTCGGCACAGATGACCACGGTCAGTTCGCCGGTGCCGTAGACGGCCTCGATCGCCGTCGGAACATCATAGGCGCGTTCGGTCACCCCGAAGCCGCCGTCGCGGAGGACAGCGGCCACGGCCGCTGCTGACTCATGTTCTTCCCAGGAGATCTCTGCCAGTGCATGGACCTTGTGGCTAAGTTCAAGGATGGAAGGCCCGACGGCGGCAGCGGACTCGCGTACGGTGTCGCGCAGGGTCTCCTGGGAGGTGGTGTCGATGGAAACGGTCATTGTTGATCCTTCGTGTCGAGGTGAATTAGTTGGCAGGTTCGAGGACGTCGTCGGCATTCGATGACGATGTGGTTGATTCGACCGGTGTGGTCGGGGCTTGGCGGATGAACAGAACGGCCACGGCGAAGAGGACGCAGACTCCAGCGCAGATCCACCAAACGGCGTGGAAGGAGAGTTCGGTGGCCGCCCGCGTTCCGGCTGCAGTTGGTGTGGTGAGTGCTGCCATCAGCAGCGCGAAAAGTGCTCCGGCGACTCCTCCGGCGGCGGTGCGGGCCGTGTTGTATAGTCCCGAGGCGATACCTACTGAATCGGTTGCTGCGCGCTGGACCACCAATGTGGGGAGCGTACCGCTGACCAGCCCGGAGCCGAGCCCGGCCATGACGAGCCATACCGCGAAGGTCACCAAGGTACCCGGCGCAAGGATCATCAGGACATATGCGATGGCGCTGAGCCCTCCCCCAAGCGCGACACTCCGTGGGCCGCCGATCAGGCGGGATGCCCGGTCGCTGAATGAGGCACCCAGGAAGGCTGCAAGCGCCATGATGCTGAGCATTGTTCCCGCGGCAGATGCCGCAGCACCGAAGCCGAATCCCAGCGTGGCCGGATCGGAGCGCAGGTAGACGGAGATGGGTGCTTGCGCGCCGAACAGTTGCGCGCCATAAAGGAAGGCGACGACAATCGGGAGACCAATGCCGCCACGAAGGAGCATGGTGAGGTCTACCAGCGGGTGTTCTGTCCTGCGGGCTGACACCACCCAGCCGGCGAGGAGGGCGATGCCGACCGCCATCGCGAGGGCCGTGTTCATCGGGGGCCACGTTGAGAGATTTGAAGCGCCTCCCAGGAGAGCAGCCAAGCCACCGCCAAGCAGTGCAGCACCGAGATAATCCACGCGGCCTTTGCTCCGCAGCGGGCTTTCCTTGACGAAGAACGCGATGCCGGGGACGCACAGGGCCATGAAGATCGCTGGCATCAGCAGAGTGATGGAGAGGCTGTCCGTCGCGTCGAGGACAAATCCGGCCAGGAAACCGCCGATGGTTGCGCCGAGGGTCAGCGCGGCCACGAGCCTGCCGATGCTTCGCCCGGAGCGTTCAGAGTCGCGTTGATGGACGATGGCGAATTCCAAGGGGAGGAAAACGGCCAGCGGTGCTTGGATAGCACGCCCCAGAAGGAACAGTTCGTAGTTTGGGGCGAAGGCAACCAAAACGGAAGCCGCGGCAACAATAGCCGTGGAGATCATGAGTATCCGCTTGTGGCCGTGGATATCACCGAGCTTGGACAGCAAAGGGACCACCAACACTGTCGCCAGCAAGTAGGCGGCGCTGATCCAATTCAGCGATGCTGCCGAGACTCTGTGGTGTTCACCAATGGAAGAGAACAGAGGATTCAGCCAGCCCTGAAGAATGCCACTGCCAAGCTCCATGACCACCAGGAAACCGACGGCTCCTGCCGCGGTGGTGGATTTCTGCGCTGTTGTACGCATGTGCGCTCCGATGTGATGAGAAGTGAACGGGATCACAACATCATGGAAGTTCCGTGTTTCCACTTGATGAAATTGCAGCTTTTCGTGGATATTCTGTTGTCTATGCCGGAAAACATGCTTGATCCCCTCGAGGAGCGTCTCATCCATGCTCTTCAGATCGAAGGCCGGGCGCCATGGAGTGAACTGGCGCCCGTGATCGGAGTCGACGCCGTAACGCTCGCCAGACGCTGGGACTCCCTGAGGGAACGCGGGCTCGCATGGGTCACCGGAATCTTCCCCGGCGGAGCATCGGCACTGGTGGACATCACGTGCAAACCCCAGCAAACCGGCGAAGTGGCCCGCCAATTGGCACAGATCCCGGAAGTGCTGACCCTCGACCACACCTCCGGCGGACGGGATCTGTTGGCCACGGTCCTCGCCGACACCCCACTCTCCATCTGGGACTCAGTCACCAACCGCATCGGAGGCTTGGAAGGCGTCAGGAACACCCAGACGCATCTCGTTACCGAAGTAGTCATGGAGGCCTCCGACTGGAGACTCCGCGCCCTCACACCGCAAGAGGCAGCAAGGGTCCCCCGCCCCCGCCCACCACGGGCAAGAGCGCCTCGGACCGTGCACCCGGACGTCGAGGCAGCGCTACGCCATTGCCTGGCCGAAGATGGGCGACGCCCCGTCAGCCGGATTGCCACAGAACATGGACTCAGCGAACAGCGCGTCGCGGATGGGCTGGCCCGCATGCGCGCCGATGGCATGCTGCGGATACGCACGGACGTCGCACGCACGGTCACGGGTTGGCCTGTCTACGCCTGGTACTTCATGCAAACCGCCGCCAAGCACGTTCAGCAGATGAAAGGGCTTATGGCTAAGATTCCTGAAGCCCGAACGGCGCTGGCCGTCGCGAGCCAGTACAACTTGGTGGTGGCGGTCTGGCTGAAGGAAATGTCCGATGTCTTGCGCTTCGAGGCTGCCATGGAAGCTGCTGTGCCGAGCGCCCGCATCGTTGACCGCAGCGTGGTATTCAGGATGAGCAAGCACCTCGGCCGGCTCATTGATGAACAAGGGGCCGCGACGCGGGGATTCGTCCACCCGTCCTCGGAAAGCAGCTAGTGTATCGGCTCTACAGTTAAGTGGTCCTAAACTCCGGGAGGTCCCGTGCTCGATATCCGACGCTTGCAAATCCTCAAAACCCTTGAGGTTGAGGGAACCATGACGGCCGTTGCCGCCAAGCTCCATATGACAACGTCGGCGGTCAGCCAGCAGTTGGCCGTGCTGGAACGGGAGGCCGGACTGGCGCTCCTGATCCGCGCCGGCCGTAAGGTGCGGCTGACGGAAGCCGGGGTCATGTTGGTGAAGCATTTTGGCCGGATTGCGGCGGAAGTTGAGGCGGCCGAGGCAAACTTAAAGAAGCTTCAAACAGATGTCCGCGGACACCTCGCCATCAGCGCCTTCCCCAGTTTTTGCAGCACGGTGCTGCCTGCCGCCGTCATGTCCCTTCAGGCCAGCTACCCGCGTCTCGACGTTACCGTGTCCGACCTCGAGCCGTTCGAGAGTGTGGCCGAGTTGAGGGAAGGGCACATCGATGTCGCAGTGGTCGATGACCTGCACAACATCCAGGATGAGGGGCTCGTGAAGACTGTGCTGGGCCGCGATGAAATTATCCTCTGCCTGCCCCAGGATCGGGAGGCGCCGGAGGCAGCGACACTGGCCGATTACGCCGATGAACGCTGGATCCTTGACCAGGAAGGCAGCGTTTTTGAGCAATTCGTTCTTCGAACCTGCCGCGACGCCGGATTCGAGCCAAACGTCGTAGCTCACTGTCGGAACCTGATGGCAACCCTGGGATTGGTGCGTGGCGGCCTCGGCGTCGCACTGATGAGTGAATTGAACCTCGGCCGGGAAACGGACGACCTGGTGGTGCGTCGCGTGCATCCAAGCTGCGGCCGCAACATCATTGTCTTGCACCGGGCGGCCAGCCGGGAATCGCCGGCGGTAGCCGCCGTCGTCGACGAGCTGCGGAAAGCGACCGACGCCCGCCCGAAAGCTTGACGCGCCTCGGCGATTAGGCAAATTGTTAAGTTGTGCTTGACGTTTTGTTCAAAAGTTTCCGATAGACGCTGACCGCATTCGCACCCAAGCTGGTAGCAGACCCACACCAAACCTGCTCCGGAGGTATGCCATGGCTTTAAGTGCCCTTGACCTTTTCTCAATCGGAATCGGCCCCTCGTCGTCCCACACTGTGGGGCCGATGCGCGCCGCCCGCTCGTTCGTCGAAGAACTGGAGAGGGAAGGAAAGTTCGACGCCGTTGACCGCGTTCACGCCGGACTGTTCGGTTCCTTGGGGGCTACCGGGCGCGGGCACGGCTCGGACAAGGCGGTCATCCTGGGATTCATGGGCGAGTCGCCGGAAACCGTCGACACGACGACGGCAGACAATGTGGTGAACGAAGCTACTGAGGCCGGGAAGATACTGTTTGCAGGGCGCCGAGTGATCACGTTCAACAGAACCAAGGACGTGGTGCTCCACCTGCGCAAGTCATTGCCGGCGCATCCCAACGGAATGCGGTTCCAGGCTTCCGACAACCAGGGAACACTGCTGAGCGAACGCGTTTACTACTCCGTGGGCGGCGGATTCGTCGTTGACGAGAATGACGTTGGGAACTCGCATCCCGAGACGATACAACTCCCCTACCCGTTCTCCAACGCCAAGGAACTGTTGGCCCACTGCGACCGTGAAGACCTTTCCATCAGCGAGATCATGCTCGCCAACGAAAGCGCTTGGCGCAGCGAGGAGGAAACCCGCGCGCAGTTGATGCACATCTGGGAAACCATGAAAGAGTGCGTGTCACGCGGCTGTAGCCGAACGGAAGAACACCTGCCCGGGAACCTGATGGTCCGCCGTCGTGCGCCCCGGCTGCTGGCGGACTTGCAAGCGAAAGACGACACCAGCGATCCCTTGCGTGCAGTGGACTGGGTGAACCTGTTTGCCCTGGCGGTGAACGAAGAGAACGCCACGGGTGGGCGCGTCGTCACCGCCCCCACCAACGGCGCTGCCGGAATCATTCCAGCGGTGCTGCACTACTACATGATGTTCACACCCGGAGCCAAGGAAGAAGCAGTGATCCGATTCCTCCTCACCGCAGCTGCCATAGGTGTCCTGTTTAAACAGAACGCCTCCATCTCCGGCGCCGAAGTGGGCTGCCAAGGGGAAGTCGGCTCAGCCTGTTCCATGGCAGCGGGCGCACTGTGCGAAATCCTGGGCGGCACACCCCAGCAGGTGGAGAACGCCGCCGAGATTGGAATCGAGCACAACCTCGGGCTGACCTGCGACCCCGTTGGTGGCCTGGTCCAGATCCCGTGCATCGAACGCAACGCCATGGCCAGCAACAAAGCCATCAACGCTGCCCGGATCAGCCTGCGCGGAGACGGCGTCCACCACGTCTCGCTTGACACCGCCATCAAGACGATGCGCGAGACAGGAGCAGACATGAAAAGCAAGTACAAAGAAACGTCCCGCGGCGGCCTCGCCGTTAACGTGATCGCTTGCTAAGGCCCGCAGTGGCCTCCCCTGACGGATCGACGGCAGGCGGAGGATCCCAGGTCAGAGCCCCGATGCTCACCATGGGTGACGGCACTTCCGGCTGGAACTTCTGCACGTCGGCAAGGCGCCCTATTCAATCCTGATGCCAACGGTGTTGATCAGGAAGGTGACGTCCCGTGCCATGGGTAACGGCAGCCCAGATTGAGCCGGGGTAGTCCGTTCCAGATCCATATCGAATCTTTCCTTGACAGAGCCATCCCGCGGCCCTAAATTTAGTGCAACCGATCTCAGCAACCGATCTCAGTTCTATTTCTGAAAATGCAACCGATCTCAAAGGAGAGATTCGATGAACCAATCGGATTCTCCCCACCGTCGAAGTCCCGCATTTAGCACGCGTCGCTTGAGCACGGCATGCTCCCACATCAGCACACCCATTCACAGGAGAAACTCATGATCAAAAAGCGATGGGGCTTGGCGCTCGTAACAGCCGTTGTGGCCGGCCTTGCCCTCAGTGGCTGTTCACCGTCAGCTTCGGAACCCAAAGGTCCCGTGACTCTGAACTACTGGGACTTCCTCGATCCCAGCCAGGCTAATCCGCGTTCAAAGGCACTGAAGGAAAACATTGCCAAGTTTGAGGCGGCCAACCCGGACATCAAGATCAACCTCTCCGTCGTTTCGTTGGGCGACATGTTGAACAGACTGCCTCAGGCAGCGGCAGCAGGTCAGGCCCCTGATGTCTTCAAGATGTTCACTCCCGTCGTTCCGCAGATGGCATCTGCCGGCGTCTACTCCCCTCTGCCTGAAGCCGCCTCGAAGGTAACTGATTGGCTTCGTCCCACCGACACTCTTGCGGGGCCCGACGGCAAGCCGGTTGCCGTGCCGTACGAATACCGAACCTGTGCCCTGTACTACAACCAAAAGATCCTTAGCCAGATCGGCGCGACCGTCCCGACCACATACAACGAGGTTGTTGAAGTTGCCAAGAAGGCTGCTGCCGCTGGCTTTACCGGATTCGGGACGGGCTTTTCGGACACAGATAACTCGGCCATCATCAGTACCTTCTTTAACTGCTTCATGTCCCAGGTGGATCAGGAAATCTGGAACAAGGATGGTCAAGCTGATTTCGCGACAGCCAAAGGCAACGAGTTCGGTGACTTCCTGGCCAAGCTCAGGGACGCAAAGGCTCTTGGTAGCAACGTCGTTTCTGACACGTACGGCACGGTAGCTGACGGCATGGCGAGCGGCACTGTCGCGATGGCGGTCCTGGGCACAGAACGAGCGGTTTCCTTCGGCTCGCAGAACAAGGACCTCAAGTGGACGGCCCTGCCGATGGCGAGTACCGGCGACACGACAGGGACAACCATTGGATGGACCTTGGGCATCGGAAACGGCAGTAAAAACACCGAAGCTGCCTGGAAGTTTATCGAGTACATGACCGGGCCGGAAGCCGGTGCGCTGATGGCAACCGGCGGTGAGGTACCCACCCGTGCCGCCACCTACCAGCAACCGTTCTTCTCCACTCCAGAGGCCAAGACCGTCAACGACATCGCGGCCTACGTCAAGACCAACAGTGAACCACGCACGTATTCCAACACATGGACCGCGCTTGCCACTGGCCTCTCCCAAGCCGGGCAGAAGCTGACTCTCAACGGCTCATCAGGCAGCGACTTTATTCGTTCCGCCCAGGACGCGGCCAACAAGAAGTAGCCGCCCGAAATAGGGGGAGTCTGGGAAATCAGGCTCCCCCTGGAAGGGACAGATAATGTCAACCGAAAGCCCCACCCGCAGCCCACGCAATACCGCAACGTCTCCCTTGGGCGCCCCAAGTTTTCGCCGGGTCCGTCGGGATCGAATGGTATGGCTCTACGTCCTGCCAGTCAGCGCCGTCTTCCTCTTTGTGTTCGTGGGGCCGCTCATCTACACAGCGTGGACGGCCCTACACGAGACGTCGTATTACCAGATTGGCAAATTCTCGGGACTGAATTCCTTTGTCCGATTGTTCTCAGACTCCGATCTGCCAAGCCGCATCTGGACAACCTTGGTTTTCTCGCTCGGAGCCTTGGTTATCGCACTCCCGGCGGGGCTGCTTTCTGCCATCGTGCTCAACAACCTCCACCGCTTCAAGCGTTCGGTCCGGAGCCTCTTCCTCCTGCCTTGGTTGATGTCACAGGCCACTGCAGGAACAATCTGGCTCTGGTTCCTCAACCCCAACTATGGTCCGGCATCAGCGATCACCAAGTCCCTCGGGTTCGGTCCCACTGACGTGTTCTCATCTCCCACCAGTGCGTTGGTTGCAGTAACTCTCATGACAGCCTGGTGGTCCTATCCGCAAGCCATGCTCCTCTTCCTGGGCGCCCTTCAAACGATTCCGGAGGAGCTCCGGGAAAGCCTCAAAATGGACGGCGGCGGCATCTGGCACCAGTTCGTGAACATCACGCTGCCCTACTTGCGCAACACCATCGTCTCCGTCGTGATCGTCCTTCTCATGCTCTATGTGCAGATGGTCACCATCATCCTCGTCACCACACGAGGAGGCCCCATCGGGTCTACAGAAACCTTGTCCATGCGGGTCTACAACCAGATGTTCGACAAGTTTGACCTCTCGGGAGCCTCAGCAACGGCAATCCTGCTATTCGCCGTCAATATCGCCCTGACCCTCGTCGCCATTCGCTTCCGACGGAAGGAAAGCTTGTGAGCATCACAACTCCGCGCCGCCAACGACGCCTGGCCAGTTTCATTAAGGCCGTTCCGGCTTGGGCGTACATCATCCTCTCCGCAGCGGTGGTACTCCCCCCGGTCGCATGGATTGTGTCCACGTCACTCAAGACCGGTTCAGGCACACTGGAATTCCCGCCAAGATGGATACCGGCCCCATTCTCATCCGAGGGATATGTCGGCCTTCTGACCTCGACCAACATCCGCTTTTTCGCAAACTCCCTCATTTATGCTGGCGGCTCGATCGTTCTTGCTCTGGCCATTTGCATCCCTGCAGCGTATGTAGCCACAAGGTATCGGAGCCGCCGCATGGAAACTCTGATGACTGGGATTCTGGTCCTGTCCATGGTCCCGGCGATCGTGGTCTTTATCGCGCTGTACTCCATGTTCGTCAAAACCGCCTTGATCAACACCTACCCCATGATGATCATCGTCTACACGGCAATCATTTGCGGACAAACCATCCTGTTTCTACGAAATTTCATTGAGAACATACCCGTCGAAATAGAGGAAGCGGCGGCCATCGATGGCTGCTCCCGCATGCAGATCTTGTGGCGGATCATTCTCCCGCTCATCCGCCCCGGTATCGCCGCCGTGGCCATCTTCATCTTCGTCTTCGTCTGGAATGACTTCCTTGTCGGCACTGTACTGGCCACCACAGAAGACATGAAAACAGTCCAGAACGGCATAGTGCGATACATAACCACAGGCTTCGGGAGCTTCTGGGGACTCTTCGCCGCATTCATCGTCGTTGCCTTCATCCCTGTTCTCTCAATCTTCCTGGCATTCCAGCGCTGGTTTGTGGCCGGCATGACCTCCGGTGGTGTCAAGGGGTAACCCGGCGCACCAATCCGCCGCACTCTCCCGCAACATACAAAAAGCAGGCCCTGTGACCGTCACCGACGGCTCACGGGGCCTGCTTCTCTGCCAGCGAGCGACTTACGTGTCCTGGCTTGGGCGCCATTCTGGCGGCTGAATCAACTCAACGCGATTTCCGTCAGGATCGAGGAGGTAAACCAACCACCCGCCGGCAATGGGGCCCGAGGTCGGGGCAACGGGTTCGGATACCGCGCTGTAACCAAGCGCCGTCATCCTGGCGTAAACCTCTCGAACGTCAATGTCTGTAAAGGCCAGGTGAGCTGTGCCCGGTTGCGCCCGTGATGGATCGACTGCTGGCAATAGCGGCTCGGCATGTGCCAGTTCCAGCCTGAAGGATCCGTCGCCGGTAGCGAGAAGCATGGCTCTGACGGTCACGTCAGGACGGCCGTAAAGTTCTCCGATATATGGTCCCGACGTCCAGGCATCCAAACGGGCCAGTCCGAGGCCATCCACGTAGAATCGCTCGCTCTGCTCCATATCCGTGACGTGCAGGGCAGTGTGGTGATGTCGCATTAAGTGTCTCCTTCGTAGGTCAGGGACCCGTCTCTGTCGGGTGTTTCAGGTTCCTATTCCCAGATGTGCCCCGCCGGCCACGTCCAAGGACACCCCCGTGATGTAGCGGTTGTCGGGATCTGAAAGGAACAGGATGGCCCGGGCTACTTCATCGGGTTCAGCGAACCGGCGCATCGGCAGCTGCGCTGCCCTCTTCGCTCGGTTGGCTGCAGCGTCCGGACCGGAATCCCGGGCAAATTGTGCCCACATGGGTGTGTTCACCGGTCCTGGTGCGATCGCGTTTACAGAGATTCCATTGGGTCCGAGCAGTTCGGCAAAGGACCACATGATGTGGAGGACGGCGAGCTTGCTCGCGTTGTAGGGCAGGTAGTTGAGGCGTGATTCTTTGGCCGCAACTGAGGACAGGACCACGATGGAGCCGGCCGTGCCGGTCTCAAGCATGGATTTTGCGGTCTCCCGGACCATGGTGAAGGTCGCGGTGGCGTTGATCCTCAGGATGGAGTCGAACTCTTCGGTGGTTGTTTCCATGATGTCCGGGGTGGGGCCGAGCACTCCTGCTGCATGGATGAGGACATCAACACGGCCGTGTTGGGCTTGGATGTCCTGGATGACCGTAGCGCATTGTTGTTCCGAGGTGATGTCGAGGGGGTAAAACGCCTCCAAGGACTGGTCCTCTTTGGGTGAACGATCGGCGCCGATGACCCTGGCTCCGGCGGCTATGAGTGCGGTGACCGCGGCGTCGCCGATTCCTCCGCTTGATCCGGTTACCAGGACCACTTGGTCTTTGAGGCTCATCGGTTCTCTCCGTTCCGGGTGCAGCTCGAGCGCAGTGCTCGTGCGGTCGGAGTGTGAGGTGCTGGTTTCATGTTCATTTTCCTTACTCGATAATGCTCGGTTCGGCGGGTCGACCTTCGATCGGTTCGATTGGTGCTTAGGGGGCTGGCACCTCCGGAGCGCCGGAGGCCGAGGCCGCCTGAACGGCGTCGGCGATTTCCGTGGCGCGGAGCGCCTGGGCAAACGTAACGGCAGGCGCGTCACCCCTGCAGAACCTCACGGCTGCTGCTGCCTGGCGCAGGAAGAGGTCCGAGGGCTCGAAGTTTTTCTCCTGTTGTCCGCCGTCACGGTTCCACACGTGAAGGGAATCGTTTGACCACAACATACGGCCGCCAGTGGCCAGAACATCCACGGTGAGGCTCCAATCTCCCTGGTTGAGCCCTTGGGGTTCCTGCCAGGGAGACCAGTAAGTCTGCAGAGTGAACACCACGCCAGACGGGAATTCGAGCGTGGAAAGGACGTGTTCCGGTACCGGAGACCCGTACAGGCTGCTGCTGACGCTTGTGGCAAGGACTTTTGGGTCACCCTCGAACCACGAAGAGACCAGTTCGATGGCATGAATGCCGTTTACCACCGCAACGCCGCCCTCACCCGGATCAGCGCGCCATGAGTCGATGGTCTCCTTGTGGGCGACCGATCGAACGTTGACAGCGATCACGTCGTTGTCTCGGATCCACTCGGAAAGGAGTTCGACGGCGGGGTGCTGATGGAGTGTATACCCCACCATGAGTCGTTCGTTCACTCCTGTGGCGGCGGACACGACGGCGGCACCTGCTGTATCTGCCGCCACGGGCTTTTCCGTCAGCACCCGGAATCCCCTGTTCAGCAAATCTGCACAGATTTCCGGTTGCAGAGTGGTGGGTAGCGCGACGACGACCAAGTCCAGTTGATCAGAATGAAGGTCCTGGATGCCGGGCACCACGCGCGCGCCCAGCTCGTCAGCCAATGAAACCGCCCGTTCGTCCTTCTCCACAAGGTGGGTGACGTTGGCGCCCACCTGGGCGAAAGCCCGGGCATGACGGGATCCTGCCCACCCGGCCGCGCCCACCACGGCGACGCGCGGGGGCCGTGTCGCCGTCGTCATGATGTCGGAGGCGCAAAGATCAGGCCCAGGGCCATAAGCGGTGCTCATGTAATCTCTCCTTTGAGTTGGTTCGGAAATTAGTGAATCGGTTGCTTGGAACGGCGGCACCAGACTGTGGTGTCTTCAAGCATGCGTGGTTTGTTGACCATGATGGCCCCTGCCACAAGCACCAGGAGCCAGACACCGAGCATGCCGAACGAGGGCAGCCAACCATCCCCGGGAGTGTGCAGGAGCGCGAAAAGGAACGGGCCGACGCTTGCGAGGGCATAGCCGGTTCCTTGGGAAAACGCAGACAGACTTCCTGAACCGGACTGCGTTCGTGTTCGCTTATTGATCATGATGAATGCAAAGGAATAGGCGCCCTGGCCCAGCCCGGCAATGACGACCCACAAGGCTGCCGAAGCTGGCGGCGCCATCATGATTCCGCCGTAGCCTAAGGCGAAAGCTACGACAAACAGGACGGCAACAGGTAGTGGCCGGGACATCCTCACAACAACCATGGGCACAATCAAAGCGACCGGCAGAGCAAGAATTGAATAGAGCGCCAGCATGGATCCGGCAGTTTCCTGGCTCAGTCCTCTGTCAACGAGGACAGCCGGGAGCCAAGTGAGCGCCGCAAAAGTATTGCTGGAACAACCAGCAAAAACCAATGCTGTGCCCCAGCCGATAGCTGATCGCCACGGTCTGACTCCATTCGCAGAAGGCAACTGCCTGCCCTCCGCTGCATAGTCCCCCGAGCGGGCAACGGCGGTCCTTCTGGCCACAAGAAGAATCAGCCACGGGACCGCAGCCAACGCGCTGAGGGCAGCCCAGATACCGATGGAGAAACGCCAGCCATAAAGAGCGTCCAAGGGAATGGCGAATTGGGCGGCCACTGCCGTGCTGACACCCAGGAGTGTGACGTGGATCGCTGCGAGAAGCCCGATTCTGTCTGGGAAGTACTTCGCCAGGAGAGGTGGAGCCACGACATTGACCAGACCAATCCCGAGCATGGCGACACAGGTGAACACCAGGAATGCCAGGACATTCCATCCCACTGCGCGGCCTAGCTGACCCAATGTAGTTAGCAGGATCGCAATCACCAGGAGGTGCTCCAGCTGGAGGCGCCGCAGGAGCGGAAGGGCAGCGAAGCCCACCACTGCGAAGCTGGCGGTCGGCAGCATTCCGAGAATTCCTGTGGTCAGGGCGTCAAAGGGAAGGTCCGTGCCAATTCGGCCCAAGAGCGGAGACGCCGCCGAAACCGCTTCGCGAGCGCTAAAAGCAACCAGCAGGATGCCGGCAAGGGCGGTGAAACGCCCACGAAGTGGCCGCTTCCCCGCTCCGAAGACATCCGATGCATCCCTACGAGCACGAAGGAGAGCGATGGTGACACCTCCTTACGTGAGTAAAGATTCAGCTTGCGTTGACTGCGTGGCTCGCCCATTCGCGCCCCGTTTGCTCCTCTGTGGGCAGGCCGGCCGCGGCGAGGATCTGGTCCAGCAGGCGCTGGGTGCGTACTGCTTCGCGGCCTGAAGTCAGCGGCTGGGCCCTGTCGGCCACCCGGTCAAGGAAATGGTGAACGGCGGCTGAGAATCCGAGGGTGTCTGTCGCAGTAGCCCAGCCATACGCTTCGGCGCTGAGTTCCCGTGAGGTAGTGACGCCGTTGATGGTGGTGGAAACTGTTTCGGGCGCCCTGACTTCGACGGTCTTCCCGTCACCGTAGGCGTCCAGTTTCTCGTTCCATGCTCCCGCTGTTCGGGCTGCCATCAGGACACCGGTGTTACCGGTGCTGAAGCGGATAGTCGCTGCGATTCCGTCTTCTTCCCAAGGATCTTCACCAGCAGCGTGGGCGGCCACGTGCTCAGGTTCGCCCCCGCAGTACCAGCGCAGGAGATCGACCATGTGGATGGCGTTCTCGAACGTTGCACGGTATTCGGATCCAGGGCGGTTCTTCTGAGCTACGCAGAAGGTGGCGCCTTTGTCGCCAAAAGCCTCCCGGCCGGCCGTGTAGACGGGTGCATAGCGCCGATTGAAGTCAACCATGAGTATCCGTCCCCGCTCGTCGGCGAGGTCTGCCAGATGTTCTGCCTCATCTGTCGCTGGGGCAAGCGGTTTCTCGCAGAACACGTCCACGTCGCGGTTGAGGCAAAGCTCGACGGCGTGGGCGTGCTCGGAGCGCGGGGTCAGCACGAACACTGCATCCAGTTCCTGCGCGGCCAGCATCTCCTCCACTGTCTTGTAGGCGGCGTTGAAGCCCCAGCGCCGCACCAGGCTGCTGGGATCTTCGCGCCGGGAGACCAAGGCGGCCAACTCGACGTCGTCCCGTTGGACGAGGGTGGGCAGTTGCGCGATGGTGGCGATGTTGCCGGCGCCGATAACTCCGACGCGGAGGCGGTTGGTGTTCATCAGGCGTTCCTTACTTGGGCCAAATCAGTGAGCATTGAGCGCAGGACCGCGGCGGATTCCCGAAATCCGTCCTCGGGGGTGGGGAGATCTTGCGGGTGCCAGCGGTATTCGAGTTCAATGCTCAGTACATCGTCGTAGCCGTGCTTCAGCAGTGCGGCGAGAATCGGGGACCACGGTACAACGCCGCTTCCGACCACACGTGACCGGACTGCACGCTCTGAGGCGTTGACCCTGGCCGTCTCCGAGGCTCGGAAGGTCGCCGTCGGGTCGGTGAAGACGAGGTCTTTGACGTGAACGTGGCCGATCAGGTCACCTTGGACGGCGAAGGCTTCTTCGTAGCTTTCGTCGTGCGTGAAGGTCAGGTTGGCCTGGTCGTAGAGCACGCGGACGGACGGCTGGGCAATTTCCCGGACGAGTGCCGCGGTGTCAGCTGCGGTCTGGGTCATCGTGCCGAAGTGGTTCTCTACGCAAAGGCGGACGCCAGCTTGATGGGCTTCGGGTGCGAGGGTCTCCAAGGCTTTGCGCAATTGCCCCCACCGCGCAGCGTGGTCGGTGTCTCCGGGGTGCCAGGAGCCGGCGTAGACGCGGACCCTGTCAGCCCCGAGGAGTTGTGCGGCATCTATGGCTCCACGGAATTCGTCGACAGCTTTGCGCCATTCGGCATCGTCCAGTGAGTTGATGGCGGTGGTGTACGGCGTTAGTCCCACGATGGGTATGCCTTCGCCTTCGGACGCTTTGAGTGCCTCCGTCGCGGAGTGCCGGTCCCCTAAGGGCAAGCCGGACTTGTAGTCGTCCTGGTAGATGACTTCGGCCGCATCGAGCCCTGCGGCCCGGAAGAGACTAAGTGCTTGGGGAACCGTGTGGTTCGGGGTGCCGAGTGTGTGACCCGCTAGCCGCATTGTTCTATGTCCTTTCTGAAGTGTTTGGAGGTGCTGTCCAGTCCGTGGGACCGACCAGCCGGGGAGGGGCCGGGACGCGGGATCGATCCACGATTTCCATCAGCAGGCCCCAAGGGGTTACGAAATAGGTCCAGCGGTTGCCGGCTACGCGCGGGCTATCGCCGGCAACTTCCTTGCGCTCACCGAGCACACGTACTCCAGGCGTCTCCTGCAGCACGGCAATGGCTTCATCGACGTCATCCACAACGAAGCACAGGTGGTGCCCTCCGGCGTCGCAATGCCTCGGTGGCGTCTCCCGCCGCTCAGCACTGCTCCACTCGAAAAGCTCGATATTGAGATTCGGTGGCAGCCGCAACATGGCGAGCGTGAGCTTGGCATCTGCCGGGACTTCAAAGTTCGTGGGCATGAACTCTTCGTCCGGCCCGCGTTCGGAGCGGTATAACTCTTCTGCTCCAAGAACGTCTACGAAGAAGCGAATGCCTTCTTCAAGGTTGGGAACCGTCAAACCGACGTGGTCCGTGTGCTGGAGCCCCGGCAGGCGCCGAAGCCTCTGCTCCTGCGCCCCGCTCATTTGCGGAGCTCCGAGGTGGAGCCGCGGACCAGAAGTTCGGGTTCGAGGACGATATGGTCCACGGAACCGTCAACATTTTGTTTTTCAGCCAGTTCGATGGCGATGTGTCCCATGTCTGCGATTGGCTGCCGCACAGTTGTCAGTGGTGGGTTGAAGCGGGCACCTAGGGCGAGCCCATCGAACCCGATGACCGACACGTCTTCCGGTACCCGAAGGCCACTTCGCCCGAGCGCCGAAATCACCGCGAAAGCCACCATGTCGTTGGCTGCAATGATCGCTGTGGGTGGATGGTCCATAGCCAGGAAATGCTCCGCACCGCGCGTGCCCGCATCGAGGTCTGACCCGCTGTCGAGCACCACAGGTGTGCTGCCGCTTTGGGCGGTGAGCTCCAGATAGGCGTCCATCCGGTCCTGGGCCGTGTGTGTCCCGGCGATACCGGATACGTATCCGATCGAGGTATGCCCCAGGGAATGCAGGTGATCCAACGCCAGCATGATTCCTTTGCGGCTGTCGACGGTAACCGTTGGAACGGAGTCGTCGCCTTCCACGCGGTCAATCACCACGACCCTGTGGCCGAAGGCAAATCGCTTCAGCGCCTCGGTATCGACCTTTGTGGAGGGGGCCACAATCCCGAACGGGGCGTACATCGCCTGCATGGCCGTGAAGTAACCGTCGGATTTGGCAGGGTCGCCGTTGGTGACGCAGAGCATGAGTTGGTAGCCGCGCTCGTCAGCTGCTTGTGTCATCGTCTTGGCAAGTTCCGCGAAGAACGGGTTCGTAATGTCAGGAACGATCAGAGGGATGATGTTGCTGGTCTTGCGACGAAGCGCCTGTGCCAGCGGACTCATGGTGTAGCCAAGTCCCTCGGCGACCCGAAGGATATGCTCGCGCGTTTCACTCTTCACTGCCTCAGGGCGTGAGAACGCCCGGGAGACCGTTGACCGGTGAACCCCGGCGGCTTTAGCGACGACGTCGATACTCAAGTCAGGCATGTTCCCTTCCTCCGTGCTGATCGTCATAGGCCTGCCAAATGGGGCGCATGACATCTTCGAGCTGGGCCAGCGTTGTCAGGCCCTGGAATCCATCTTCCAGCGTCCGGGCGACACTTCTGACAAAAGGATCGTAGAGTGGGTCGCTGTCGACATTAATCTTGTCGACTACCGTGGTGCCGTCCGTCGACGTGAAAGTAGCTGTGCCGTCGGAATCAACGGCGGCAAATCCCGCTTCGCCGACCGATGTGAAGCTGCAGTACCGCTTCAGCGGCGAGCCCGGGAATGCGTAGCCGACTTCCACGATGGTTTCGCGGCCCTCGGGCGTAGTGAGGATAAGGCTTGCGTGATCCTCAATATCCTGGCCGTGAAGAACCGATGAGAGCCGGGATTGCACCTGCAGCTCTGATTCGCCGGTGCCCCGTAGAAACAGGTCAACAAAATGAGGGGCCAGGTTGGCCAGGCAGCCTCCCCCAGCCTTGGAAGGATCGAGCATCCAGGGATTGGCATTGTGGAGGTACCGGGATGGCGGACCAGCAATGAACGAGGACCGTTGATAACTTGGCCGGCCTGCCTTGGCGAGCCATTGGTCCGTCGGGCCGCCACGCTGCACCAGGGGCACCGTGGCCGGTACGCCAGCTGCTTCGGCGGCCTGACGCACGGTGGCCAGCTCGCCAAGGGAGGTGCCCAATGGCTTTTCCACGACGAACGGAATTTTCCGCTCGATCAGGGCCATGCACTTTTCTGCCATTCCCTCGTGGGGACCAAACACATAGGCGAGTCCGACGTCGGGCAAATCCACCAGTTTCTGCCAGTCAGCTTCAACCGGCGCTCCCCAGCCGTCTGCCAGTTTCTGCACCTGCACACGGGAGACATCATCGTCGCCTACTGCGATCATGTCGTGTTCTTCGGCCATGGCCTGTGCGCAGAGTGGAACATGCCAATGGGATGCACCAAGAATAATTGTTCGTACTTTAGTCAACCGCAATACCCCCTTGTATGAGATCGGTTGCTGAGATCGGTTGCAATAACACTATGGATGGTGGGAGAGTTTGTCAACGAAACATCAATAGAGCCGGGTTTGGCTGGAGCAAAAGAGCCACCCGGCCAGAGAGAGGCCATCATGAATAAGAAACTTCGTACCCTGCAGACCATCGACGAGTCCGGTGCTGTCCTTATTGTGCGGCTTGAGAGCGCCGAGGTTGCCGAGAAGGTCGCGGAGGCTGCCATCGAGGGTGGCTTCCGGGCATTGGAGATCACCCTGTCGATTCCCGGGGCCGTCGAGGTGATCCGGCGCCTGGCCGCAAAGCATGGACCAAGCGGAGTGGCGGTTGGTGCGGGAACGGTTCTTGACGAGCACTCCGCGTACGAATGCATCCGCGCTGGCGCCGAGTTCCTCGTCAGCCCCCAGTTGAACCCTGCGATGATCCGGACCGCGAACCGCTATCAGGTGCCAACCATCAGCGGAGCCTTCACACCCACGGAATTCGTTGAGTCCGCCGAGGCAGGAGCTGACATCCTCAAGCTCTTCCCCACCGAGGCCGGCGGGGTGGCCTACGCAAAGGCAGTGCTCGCACCTCTGGCGCACCTGCCGATCATGCCTGCAGGTGGCGTCACACTGGAAAATGTTGGCGAGTGGTTCGCCGCAGGCGTGGCGGGCGTCGGCGTGGGCAGTTACGTTACCAAGGCATGGCAGCCTGACGGGGACTTCACCCGCGTCACCGAAGCAGCCCGAGCCTTCCTCGCAGCAGTAGCAGAGGCACGCGGATAATGTCTCCCCAGGTCTTCATCGTCATTGGACCAGCCGGCTCAGGGAAAACAACCATCGCGCAACAAACGGCTGAGAAGCATCAAGCGGCTTACCTGGACAAGGACCGGGTGAGCGGCCGCTTCGTCGAATTCGCACTGACCGCCACGGGGCATGACCCAACCGACCGCGAGTCAAACGACTACTATCGCGCCAATCTGCTGCCCCTTGAGTACGAGACCCTCATGGATGTGGCAGGAGTAAACCTGCGCCTCGGCCGCTCCGTAGTCCTCGATGCCCCCTTCGGGGCCTATTTTGACGATCCGGGCTACCTGACCCGTGCGGTAAATGACTTCCACTGGCCCTCTCCCGAGATCACCGTGATACGAGTCCGGGTGCCCCAAGACGTCCTGCGTTCGCGACTCATCAAGCGTGCTTTGGAGCGCGATAACTGGAAGCTCGCACACTGGGATGACTACTGGGCCACGTACGGCCGCCTCGAATGCACCTGGTCAGGTGTGGAGTTTCAGGACTTCGACAACGAGGCACCGCTTTCCCTCGATTGACGCAGCCTCGCGACGGGCCCTGAGTGGCGTTGGCATGGGACGAAACGTCGCTATTGTGCATTGACAAAGATCACATTCCATCCGTATTGTTGAATGCAACCGATCTCAGCAACCGATCTCATTCGGAGCCTGGAGGTTTGTGAAAGCTTTCTTCGCTTATTGGCAAGCAGCGCCGCCCGCCCCGCACCGGCCGCCTCCCCTGGCATTTCGTCAACCGGTCGGACGCACTAACAGGCGGCCCGGCCCCGCACACCAGGTGCCCAGATCCAGCACTATAACCACAGCGCTAAACGTGAAAACATGGAGAGTTCAATGAAGACCTCAAAAGAAGCAGTCGGCAGTCCCGACACTTCGGGGCGTCCCGAAACGTCCAAACATCCGCGCCGCACCCTGAACCTGATTGCAGGCACGATCGGCCACTTCGTTGAGTGGTACGACTGGTACATCTACGGCCTGCTCGCAGCGGTATTCTCGTCGCAGATATTCCCCAGCGACTCCCCGTTCGCCTCCCTGATCGCCGCACTCCTGACGTACGCCGTCGGGTTTGTTGTACGGCCTCTTAGCGGCATCATCATCTCGCCACTGGCTGATCGTTTTGGACGGCGGCTCATCCTGACTCTATCCGTGTCCGGGATGGCGCTCGGCTCACTCATCATCGGCCTCACACCATCATTTGCGAGCATCGGCTATGCGGCACCCGTCCTCTTCCTGGTTGCCCGCGTCATCCAGGGCATTTCGGCCGGCAGCGAGGGCCAAAGTGCCATCGCGTTCATGGTCGAACACGCTCCAGCGAACAGGCGAGGCTTGTTCGGTTCCTTCACCAATATGGCAAGTGGCCTTGCAACCCTGGCAGCTACGGGCGCCGCAGCGATGGTGACGTCATCGTTCTCCACCGCCGATCTCGCCGCATGGGGATGGCGCATCCCCTTCGTTGTGGGCGGCTTCCTCGGCATCGTCGGCCTGATCCTGAGGGCCCGGGCTGAAGAGACCCCCGAATTCGAAGCAGAAGCCCTTGTCGACCAGAAGTCCGCTGCGGCGCGCCTGATGGATCTGCTTCGCGAGCACCCGAAGGCCCTGCTTCAGGCAGCAGCACTCTCCGCACCAGCCGTGGCCTACTACACCTGGGCCACCTTCCTTCCCACGTACGCCAAACTCACCAGCGGCCGGGACCTCTCCTCCACACTCGCCGGAAGTGTTATCGGGCTGGCCCTGCTGGTGGTTATCGTGCCGACATGCGGCGCACTCTCTGATCGACTCGGCCGGCGCAAAATCTTCCCAATCATCGGCGCCATCGGCATGATCGTTCTCTTCTACCCCTTGCTCCTGCTCCTCAACCAGCCGGGATTCTGGGTATACGTCCTGGTATCGGCCTCCGGGTGGGTAGTTCTCGGCATCTGGCAGTCGGTCTATCCGACCATCCAGGCCGAATTGTTCCCGGCCTCCGTCCGGGTATCAGGCATCGGTTTCGCGCATCAGATCGTGATTGCCGTCTTTGGTGGAACCGCACCTCTGATCGCTGCCGCATTTGTCGGAGCCGGGCAGCCGATGCTCGTCGCTGTCTACATGATCGTCGTCGTCGCATTGTGCCTTGTCGTCTACTTCACACTGCCGGAGACCGGCAACCGCGGTGACCGTTCCACTGTGGCACTGGCAGACCCTGAGGTACTCGAAGGCGAAAAGTTGGTTTCGGGCACGACCTCGATGGTCGACGTCTCCCGGCACTCCAAATAGACGGTCGGTTCGGAGCTGCGGCAGTTCGGCCGCAGCTCCGCGGCAGCTCAGAATTTATAGTGAGTTATGAAGGGAAGCTTCTTTCTCCATGGCGCGGAACTGAGAGGACTTCTCACACGTGAACAGCATGATTATCAATACGTTTTCATATCTTTGGTCAGCGACGGCGATCGATGCGATAGCCGAGCTTGTCGACAACGGCTACAAAACGTTCGAGGTTCCAGTCAGTTCTCCGCACTGCTGGCCGGATGAGTTAGCAACCTCCGAACGCATGGCCATCCAAGACAGGCTCAGCCGGTACGGTGCGGAAATACGGTCCTTGAACGCTGGCGGATATGACATCAACCTGGCCAGCCCCGGGGCCAGCATGCGCCGCAAAAGTATTGATCACATCAAGTCGGTAATTGACTTGGCGGCCGCTTGGGACGTCGCTGAGGTCGTGATTTCCCCCGGCACCCGCCGTCCTATGATCTCGCCCTCGCTCGAAAGCGTCCACGCATGGATGTATGAAAGCCTGGAAAGTCTCATCCCGGTGGCCAAGCAGGCTGGCACACGATTGCTCTTCGAAAACACCCCCTACTGCTTCACTCCCACAATCCAGGACTTGGCAGGTGTCGTCAGCACGATCAACGACGATTCTGTCAAGATCGTCTACGACGTCGCCAACGCCGCCTTCATCGGAGAAGATCCCGTCGCCAGTCTGCGGGAGCATCACCAGGCCATCGGACTGGTGCACATTTCCGACACCGGCGTGGACACTTGGGGTCACGACCCCATCGGCACGGGAGTCATTGACTGGGCTGGGCTGGGCGATGCCGTCAAGGACACATGCGGCGTCGGGAATGTCGTTCTGGAGATCATCCGTGAGGACAATCCAGTCCACGAATTTGCGAAAGCGATGCAGGACCTCAAGAACCACGGATGGGAACTGGAGAGTTAACTCCTTCCGCCGGAAACCGGGCTCCACCAAGAATTTATTCGAGCACGGAAGAAACCAGCATTATTGAGGTCTAATTTATCAATGCGAAAAAACCTGAAAGAGGAGTTTGTGTAATGAGGGCTTTGGTCAGTGGCGGAAGCAGCGGAATCGGCGCTGCAGCATCCCTGAGACTCGCGGAGGCAGCCCTTGCGCGCGGGGAGCAGCCAATGATTGCAGTCTGCGGACACGAATCAAACAGCAGCCAAGAGCGTGTTGTTCGTTCAATCCAGGCTGTGGGAGGCACCGCCATCGCACTGGCAGGTGATTTCGGCGACCCCAACGTGCCGAGCCAGCTGGTCAAAGCTGCCGTTGCAGAATTCGGTGGCCTGGACGCGTTGGTAGCCAATGCCGGAATCGCCAACCCTGGACCCATATGCGACGTCTCCCTTGAAGACTGGGACGCAATGTTCTCCGTCAACCTGCGCGGCCCATGGCTTCTCGCCAAAGCAAGCTACCAGCACCTGAAGGACAGCCACGGCGCCGCCTGCTTCACCTCGTCAATGTCAGGTCAACAACCACACGCGGGATCCGGTGCCTACAGCCCAAGCAAGGCCGCGCTGACAATGTTGGCCCAGACACTGGCATTGGAATGGGCACCCGACGGCATCCGCGTCAACGTAGTCTCCCCCGGCATGACCCATACCCGGATGACCGAAAAAATGTATGAAGATCCCAAAATCAAGAAGGCACGGGAGGAAATTATCCCTCTCGCAAGAATAGGAGATCCGATGGACATCGCCAACGTGATCGAATTTCTCGTAAGCCCACTATCCGGCTACGTCACCGGTCAGGATATTTGCGTCGATGGCGGCTTCTCCAAGTCCATTCTTAGCCATATCCCCGGACGACCCAGCTCGAAATAGCAGGCCTGAAGGCGGTCATGGGCCCGCAGTGGCTACCTGCGGCCCATGACCTTCAGACGGCCGAATCGTCTCCAGAACAAACACGGCAGGCAATGAGGTGCCGAAACTTATCCCGCCCCGGCTGGTGACTGACAGTGGCTCGCGGGATACCGGCGTTCGCGAGGTGGCCGGCGGCGGAGCTTATTGATGGCCGTTCGAACTTCAGTTAGCAATACACGAGGAGGCACCTTGTATATGGCAAAAAGCATATTGGATGGCACGGAATGGACCGCAACAGAATTTGCCGGGCTTCTTCCGGAAGAGCAGAATGCCACCCGTCAGGAATTGGCATGCCTTTCTTGTGACGGACGGGCCGTGTTCCGAGCGGGACAGCAGCGTCAGCCGTCGTTCGCAGCCCGGCACCGGCAGGACTGCCGATTGGTTGCCAGGCCGTGGAGCGCCTTTAGATTCCTTGCAGAAGCAGGACGA
This sequence comes from Arthrobacter sp. StoSoilB22, assembly GCF_019977315.1. Lineage (NCBI taxonomy): Bacteria > Bacillati > Actinomycetota > Actinomycetes > Micrococcales > Micrococcaceae > Arthrobacter > Arthrobacter sp. StoSoilB22. Next base: position 2,068,121 of record NZ_AP024652.1, on the reverse strand, counting down.
GGTACTTAGCGGGCCGTACGCATGGTTCCGCAGATTGATCACCACACTTCGCCGGCTGTTTCGAGCACTGATGGCGTGTCACCTCTGGAAACACTGAGAAGTGACGGAAACATACGAATTCCGGGCCAATCCGGTCGGTGTACGAGGCAGCCGGCGACCGAAAGTGTGGGCATTGTCCACAGTTCTTTTCTGCCCATTCCTCAACTCGGCGCCGAGCCCCCAACGGCCTACCCAGCCTACTTGGCATGAAGGCACCGGCTAAAGCTTGCTCCCGACCTGTTCACCCGGCTCAAGCGACCATCCTAACCGACGGGGCGAGGCAGTTGAGGCGCTTCGCCGACCTCGGCTACCAGCATGAGTACTTCACCCAGCTCGGCTCGGATATCCCGGCTCACGTCAAAATGCCGGCGGTCCACATGGCCGCTTCCCAGCTCAAGCGCTGGATCGACGGTAGCCTCCAGCAGGGCATCTCACGGGAACAGTTGGCCTACTACCTCGACGAGTTCACCTTCCGCTTCAACCGAAGAACAACTAGAAGCCGAGGCCTGCTGTTCTACCGGCTCCTCCAACAGTGCACGAACACCGACCCCGCAACCCTGAAGAACCTCGTCATCCACTTCCCAGCCCAGCCGATCATGCCCGAATGAACGCCGGGACGAAGGCAAACGGGGCCCGGGGTAGACTCCCTGTTGGAAACGCGCGGGGACGGCCTCCGCCGCACGCTAGGGGGCACGCCACATGGGCCAAGAACCGCAGCCACAGACCGACCAGTCCGGTATAGTAGAGCGGCTCTACGTGCGTCCGTCGCGATCGGCGGGCGTGCCTGTCCTTACCCGCCACGGCGCGATGAGATCACGGCATTGGCGCTTCTGGTTGGGGCTTTTCGAGGTACTCTCGGGATTGCTCACCTGCTGGGTCACCGTTACGAGCGCCGCAACGGGTATCGGACACTTACAGGACATGGCGGCTTCAGGCGTAGAACCCCCCGCAGAGTGGATCGCGTACGTCTTCGCCGTCACCTTGGGCTTCGGCGTGGTGTCCATCGCGGGCGTGGTCATCGGGATCTGGAACCTCGCCACCCTAAGAAGAACGGCCCGATCGCCACTGATCGCGGCCATATTGGTCTCCGCGACGTCAATCGTGCTGGCGATGGTCTTCATCGACGGGTCCCCGTTCGATCCGGTGAAAATCGGATGGACCTTCCTGCACGCGGTAGTCAGCCTCTGGACCATCGGCATCCTTCGGCTCAAGAAGGTCACCGCCCAGTAGACCCTGGTCGGCGAAGAGGTACCACGACGAAGGTCAGCTCCGCGGTCTCGGATGCAGGGGTCGCGATGTCCTTGGTCGTGGCCGATTGAACGGACCGCAGAGCGGCACCCATTCGAATTATCGAACACCTCTAGCCATGCCAGTTCTGTTCGGGTTGGCGATTACCATCGTCCTGCGAGCGGTCCCATGTTCAGCCACTGGGCTGAGTAGCCCAGCCACCCACCCCTGAGTGGCGCGTCAGCCCAGTTTACGATCTTCTAAACACCTCGCACAGGTGCAGGAGCACCATTGCGCCTTCAGCCAAGCAGATACCCAATACATATGTTCGAATGTGGATCCCACTCACAAAAGAAGAGCCCACGCCTCGACGAACGGGCCGTGGGCCTGTACGGCGAAGACAGGTCAAACCGTCATGTCATTCACCCGAGCTCCGCCTAAAGGGGACGCGACCACTGGCCCCTTGGTGGTGACGTTGTACGCGGGCCAGCCAGTCGCCGTCGTGGCTTGTGGACCCGTCGCTTCCACAGCCGCCTCGGGCTCGGAGACTGCACGGGCCGAGCGCTGATACGTCGCGGTGCCAAAGCGAAGGTCCGGTCCAATAGTGTCAGCAATGATCCGCCGTGCCTCACGCCGTTCGCCGTCCTTGTCGTACGCACGGAACTCAAGCTCTCCCGACACCGTCACAGGGTCGCCTTTCTTCAGAGAAGTAGAAGCGTTCTCCGCGAGCATCCGGAACGCAGACACGTTGTGGAAGACCGGCTCGCCATCTCGCCAGGTGCCATCTGGGTTGGGAATTCGCTGGTTCACGGCAACGCGGAGCTTCGCGTGCGGAGTTCCGGATTCCCCGATGGTCAGTTCGGGATCTGCGACCAGCTTCCCCGCGAAGGTGATAGGGATCTTTGTGTTCATGATGGGTTACCTTCCTTAGTCGACGGGCCTCTCCCGACGGACATCTGCGATGCTCATGGCCCAGCTATCTCGGGACCGTTCAATGACGCGTTCGGTCCTGGGACGCTGGCCTAGCTCGGACTCGCCACGATGCTCGCCAACCAGTGACCACGTCTTCTTGCCTCTGCTGCCAGCATCAGCAGGTGCAGTCTGATTCGCTGGCAGGAGCTTGCGCTGTCCGTCGGCCAAAATCAGTTCCTGCATCGAGACCGTCCGCGGCGCGATCACCCAGAGTGCGTGCTCTCCACGCAGAACCGTCCGACCATGCCTGACCCACTCTTTGTAGCCGGCCACCAGCGTCGGCTCTTGGGTACCGCGCTGCGCCATCTGCATCATCAGCAGGGCGACATTGCCCCCGGAACAGCGCCACAGGTTGCGGAGTCGTCGAGCAGAACCTGCCAACGCATGGGCGACTCGATGCTTCCTCGAGCGCTGTGTGAAGTCCCTTGGTCAGTTGGGCTATGCGCTCCTCGGGCGACAGTCAAACGCTCGACGTCGGCACAGGGGCTTACGATTCACCGCTTGCGTCCGCATTCAGTTCAGATATTGAGGCCACGACAGCCATCCCCCGTGTTTCTAGACAGCCCCTAGAAGGGATCACCTGCCCGTGTCGAGCGAATATCGCAACGGCATGACGACATCAGCCGCGGTTCTGATGGGTGCTCCCTAGCTGTACTGCCCAGGGATGTCCTTGCGCATCTGCCAGTGGTGATGGTCCGGAAGGATCGACCTTGCGGACTGGATAGCAAGAGCACTCTACCGACAGGAAGTCGTCGCATTTGGCCCAAACGGAACACTGGGCTCCCTCAAACCTGCCCTTGACGTGTCACGAAAACGTCCTTAAGTGCACTAACAGATAGCGAACTACCAATGTTCGCCGCCGGAGATACCGATGATGCTATCCACCACGCCGACTGTCGGTTCTGAGGTCAGTACGGTGGCGTCCCGGAAATCAAACAAAACACCTAGTGAGGAATGAATGCGCAGATCGAGCAGATTTGGGAGAAGATGAATCGCAAAAAACGTGTTGTTGCCGTCTTGGGTTTGGGGCTGGTCTCTACGCTGATGGCACCCGTACCGGCAATGGCTGCCTCGCACCAGGCCGTACCTGAGGGAATTTTGCAAGCCAACACATCCGACGCTAATGGAGCATTCGTCTCCTCGTCGTTGGAAACGATCCAAGGGCAGAAGGTCATCCGATTGAGCGCTGTCCGTGCAAAGTTCGAAGTCGCTGCGGATGGGACGCTCAGCGCCAGAGACGTCCGGGGCAACGTCTTGGAGACGGCACCTGCCAAGGCCAGTGTTGGAGGCGTCGATTACACGTTGTCGTTCAAAGTCTCTTCGAACCGAAAACAGGTAGACGTCTACTTTCAGCCCGCCGGTGATGCATCCACCGTGGTCCCAAGGCTCATGATAAACCAAGGGTGTGCGCTTAACAATCTCCTTTGGGGGTTGGGGACTGGGGCGCTCACCGGGGCCGGGGCGGGCATTCGTGGGATCTTTATCGGTGGTCTGACCGGCGCCATCTTCTCGGGAATTCAGAGTGCAACCAGCTGCTGAAATGCCGGAACGAAACCCGACCGTCATGAAGCGGCCAGTGCTTTGGCTTAGTCTCGGGCTACTTGTAGGGCTGACAACCCTCGGGATCCGAAGCCTGCTCGGAGACTCCCAGAATGTTCCGAGTGCGACGCTGACTGTGCTAATCCCAGTGATCGCTGCACTCTTCGCATCACTCATCGTGAGGAACCAAAGGGACTAACGGAAGGCCGTTCTGCCCGATTGAAATTGCGGCGCGGCACGGTCTCCGCCCCGTCCGATCCGATCTACGGGGTCACTCATATAGCGAGAGGCCAACGACCGCCAATGGAACACCTAAGAAAGGAGGTCAAATGATCTTTCCACCCCGCACGCGCAGGGTCCACCAGCCACGACCATGACCCCGCTCCCCCACAAGAAAACAGGCGACCCGCGGCGCCAGGCACACCCCGCGGCCCGTGTCAGAGGGACCTGACCGTACAGAATGTACACACATTAAAGCAAAAACCCCCTCTGACGAGGGGGTTTGCTGTGCCCGAGGTGGGACTCGAACGGGATTCCAGGCCCTGAAATCGCGAGGAAGTGGCGGAAACATGCGGAATCCGGGCCAGACCGGTAGGTGTACGAGCCAGTCCAGGGTGGAGAGTGTGGACATTGTCCACACTCTAATGTAGGCCGCACGGTAGAAGTCTACCGCTGGCTTAGATCGCAGGGGTGGAGGAAGGTCGTCACTGAGATCTCCTTCCACCCCTAGATCGTCAGCTGCAAAGACAGGATTGTTGTAACGCCAATTCCTGGGACGAGGACAGCCAAGGGAGTCTGACTGTTGGTCCTTCGGCCCGCTGGTACCCAGCTTCGGTTGCGCATTGCTTTAGGTCTAGCGGATCCTCATGGAATCCTCTCATCAGTACAACCGCAAGCCGCTGCTCTACTCGAGTCAACTACGAGTTGGACGCGCAATCAGATGGACCCGCTCGATACATAACCCGTAATCGCGGCTCCACATGCGTCCGCCCAGCCGGGCCGAGCTCCGGCGCCCCTTTGATGACCACAGGCTAAAGGTCTGAAGGAAAGCAGTGACTGGCACTCACGCAAAAAACTCTCATCTAATGAGAGATTAAGTCGCTACGCCGCGCCGTGGCGCACAGTCGCCCGCTACGGATGATCGGCACTTGGTCGTCGAAACATGGCTCTGACCTGCGGAAACTTACGAAAGCAGATCGAGACGAGTTCTCTCATCGACTTCTACTCGTCCCACTCTAACGCCGATATCGGATCATATGTCGCGCTGATGCGCCCAATCTGTCAAGTTTTGTTTCAAGAGCTTATTGCCCCGCTGTCCGCAAAGGCGCTTTAGGCCCTCACCTGAGGCGCGCAGCGTTATTCACGACTGCCTGTACTGATCTCCCTGGGGGAGCGCATGTCTGACAGGGAGCGCCTTTGACGGCCGTCGGCGTCGAAATTGCCGGGTTCGAGCCAGTCCCGGAATGCCTTGCCGAGCTGGGGCCATTCGGAGTCGATGATGGAATACCAGGCAGTATCCCGGCTGCGCCCTTTGTACACAACAGCCTGCCGAAAAATGCCCTCGAAGGTGAAGCCGAGTCGTTGTGCTGCGCGTCGCGAAGGGGCGTTGAGACTGTCACATTTCCATTCATAGCGTCGATAGCCGAGCCCCTCGAACACGTAGGACATCAACAGAAATTGTGCCTCGGTGGACAGTGGGGTCTGCTTGAGCCGCGGCGAAAATGCTACGTAACCAACTTCGACGACGCCGTTGGTTGGATCCTGACGCATCAGCGCAAGCGACCCCACCGCCTTGTCGGTGTTGGGGTCGACAACTGCAAAGTGCATCGGATCGTCCGCTTGCGTCATGGTCACTACATAGTTTTTGTAGTCCTCTCGGTTAGCGAACGGTCCGGCGGGCATGTAGGTCCAGTCCTTGCCATCAGCATCAAGAGTGTAGGCCGCGTACAGGTCGTCCGCGTGGTGGTCAGCACTGAGCGGCTCCACGCGGCAGAATCTTCCTTCGAGCGTGACCCGCGCGGGTACCGGACGAGTGGTCCAGCCGGGCACAGGCTGGCCGATGGGCTGTGCATCTTCGTTCATTTGAGTAGAAATCCTTTTCTCTTGATTGGAGGACCGTGTTCACTGACACCGCCCCCTTTTGCGTCCTGGTTTTAGTTGTTCAGAAGGTGCCGCCCTCATTGCGGCTCTCTCCCGGAGCGGATGCCTGCGGGTCGGACTCAATAACTCCTGCAGGGGGATCTGTTGCACACCTAAACGGCCAAACTCACCTGATGATACGGTTCCTCCCGCAAAGTACGGCCACGACGCACAGAACGAGCATTAGCATGGCGGTGACGGATAGCGGGAGTGTCCAGTTGCCGCTGAGATCGCGGAGGGCACCGAATGCCACCGGCCCGGCGGCGGCGATCGCGTAGCCCACGGATTGGGCCATTCCCGAAAGCGAGGCGGCCTGGTGGTGGTTCCCCGTCCGAAGGCTGAATAGTGACAGCGCAATCACAATGAGACTCCCGCTGCCCAAGGCTCCGACCACCACCCACAGAAGTGTGAGTTGCGGTGCGAGGCAGAGCCCGGCATACGCGCAGAACGCGAGCAGGCTGCTGCCAACGGCGATCGGACGCTGATCGGACGTATGGTGCAGCACCGCCCCTGCGGCAAGGCTTGCCAGCACGCCAACCAGCAGGAACACCGAGGTGTGCAGGCCGGAGGTGGCCGCAGAAATCCCCTGTTCATGCTCGATGCTGGGAAGCCAGGCGACCATGACATAGAACCCCAGCGACTGCAGCCCCATGAAGAGCGCGACCTGCCAGCCCAGCGCTGACCTCCACGGGGAGCGAAGCTCAATGGTCTGGCCTTGGACCTTCGCCGCGATCGGCCTCGGGGACAACAGCTTCGGGAACAGAATGGCCAGGGCGATCAACGCCAACCCTGCCCAAATCCCCAGTGCCAACCGCCACCCGTACGTGCCGGCCTGGGCAATAGGAACGACGACGGCGGCACCGGACGCGGCGACGGCACCTTGGACGGCAGTGTAAATTCCGGTCACCTGGCTGACACGCGCAGGGACGTCCCTCTTCACCAGCGAGGGCAGCAATACATTCAGGAAGGCGATGCCAGTACCGATCAACACGGTACCGGTCCAAACCGCCGCTTCCACCCCAGTGGATCGGCCGATGATTCCTGCCGAAAGCAGCAACAGCGATACCCCCAGCGCCCGGTCCAGACCCATCCGGCGTGCCAGGGCCGGGGCGACAGGGGAGAAGACGGCGAAAGAAATCAACGGCAGCCCGGTCAGCAGGCCTGCGGTGCTGCCGGACCAGGCGAATTCTGCACCGATATCGGAGAGCACCGGACCCACGATCACAAAAGCGACCCGCAGGTTCACAGCGATGAGCAGGATGCCGAGGAATGCGGCACCAACCCGTGCCCTGCGTATTGTTACTACCCGTTCAGCCACCGGCATGCGCCCTGCTCCTGCTTCCAGATTGTGTATCCACGCTTTCGCCTGTAATCGCGGTCGACTTCATTGTGGCACGCCCCTTGGATCGGACTCCCGCGCGTGCCCTGGTCGAGAGCAAGGGTGTGGGCCGGCAATCTTGCCTGGCCCACACCCGGTGTATCATTTGCTATCCGGCGAAGTGCTTCTGAGCCTGGACGACCCAGGTATAGCCGGCCACGAAGACGATGTTGTCAGCCATTTGAGTGTTTCCCTTATTTAGATGAAGCACGTTGGGGCTACGCCCGGGTCCCGGTGGCGTCGGTGGAACGGTCCCCGGCGACACGATGAGTGAGACGTCGTGTCTCACGCCGGGTCACAGATGGAGCGATCAGCGCGGAGACGATCGAGATCAGGGCCAGGCCGACGAGGTAGGCCGCGATAGGAGTCCACGACCCGCCGAATGCTGACAGCATCCACGTGGCGATCAGCGGCGCCGTACCGCCCGCAAGTGCACTACCGACCTGAGAGGAAAGGCTGATGCCTGTGTAACGGACTCGAGTGGGGAAGAGTTCGGACAAGAAGGTGCCGAACGTCGCAGTCACTGGCGGCCAAACCACTCCGAGCCCGATGATGACGGCGACGTACACAGCCCAGTCCATCCCGATGTCCAGAAGCAGGAAGAATGGAACCATAAAGGCGCCGGTGGCTATCACGCCGAAGAGAAACGTCCGTCGACGTCCGAAACGATCGGAGAGAGCACCCGACAGCAGGATCGCGAAGGTGCTGACGAAGGCGCCGGCGGTAATGGCGTTGAGGACGGTGGAACGGGAGAAGTCAAGGGTGCCCGTGGCATAGCTCACGACGAAGGTGGCGAAGATGTAGAAGGGCGCGACTTCGAACGCTTTCCCGCCGATCGCGACGAGCACCGAACGCCAGTGGTCACGAAGCACTTCCGCGATGGGCAGCTTCGCGACGTCGCCGGCCTTCTTAGCATCCTGGAACGCCGGCGTTTCCCCCAGGCCATTGCGGATCCAGAGTCCGACGAAGACGAGCACGATGCTGGCGATGAACGGCAACCGCCATCCCCATGCTTCGAAGGCACCCATCGGCAGCTGGCTCACCACGGCGAAGGCGGCGGTCGCGAGGAGCATCCCGATCGTGGCCCCGGACTGTGGCACGGACCCGTAGAACCCTCGCCGGCGCGCGGGAGCGTTCTCGAAGGCGAGCAGCAGAGCACCGCCCCATTCACCGCCGATGGCCAGACCCTGAATGACGCGGCAGGCGAGCAGGAGAATCGGAGCCAGGACTCCGACCTGGCCGTAGGTCGGCAGCAGTCCGATGACTACAGTTGCTCCGCCCATTAAGGACAGCGTGATGACGAGGGTCTTTTTCCGCCCGACCCGATCGCCGATGTGTGCGAACAGGACGCCACCGAAAGGTCGAATGAAGAACGTGAGCGACACCGTCACGTAGGACAGCATGAGCGACAGCGCCGGATCATTTGTTGGAAAGAACTGCTTGTCGAAGATGAGTGCTGCCGCAGTCGCGTACAGGAAGAAGTCGAACCACTCGATCGCACTGCCGCTGAGACTGCCCAGCAGAACACGACGAGCGGTGACGCGAGATGGAGCAGGTGCTCGCAGCGCGTTTGCTGTATCTGGAGTGGATTTTGAATTACTAACGGTCATAGCCTTTGGGCCTCACTGGCTGGGGTCGATGGGTAGGTATGGCGTGCTGTCTGCTGCATTGAAGACCCGCGCCCTATCCTCTTGTTTTTTGGTTTTTTGTGGGTGGCATTCTTATGTGCTCCTGCCCAGGTCAACGGGTTCTGCTGAGCCGCCACGTTAGGGCTTCGCAAAGTTGTGCCGGTCCCTGTTCGTTGGCCTGTCCCTCGTCACGGCGGTCGCCGGGTGATGCACACGATGTCTACGTTGTAACCCTCGGGGGGGACCAGGGGTTGGTTCAATAGTTATTAATCTTTATCGGCTGGCCAGCTCCTTGGCTCGGCGGACGGCGGAGTCTGTGGCTTTCTCGAAGAGTGCGCCGATGCCGCCCTGTTCAAGAACACTGATGGCTGCAGCTGTCGTTCCGTTGGGGCTGGTGACCAGCCGGCGCAGTTCCTGGGGGGATTTATCCGATCCGGCGAGTAGTTCGGAGGCGCCGCGGAAGGTTCCGTTGACCAGCAGTGCCGCTTGTTCAGGTGTGAAGCCTTTATGTTCCGCGACGGCTGTGAGCTGTTCGATGAGGTAGAAGACGTATGCGGGTCCGGAGCCGGAGATGCTCGTGACCTCGTCGATCTGACTTTCCGGGACGGTGAGCACGGAGCCCACCGTCTGGAACAGCGTTTCGGCGAGGTCAACCTCGGCAATCGTTCCCCGGCTGCCAGGGCTGATGCCCGAGACACCTTTGCCAACCAGAGCGGGAGTGTTGGGCATGACGCGGATGACCGAAACGGTGTCCGGCAGCATTGACTCGATGGTGGCGATTGTGACACCTGCGGCGATGCTGATGATGACGGCTCCGTCTTCGACGTATTCAGAAATCTCCTTGAGGACGTCCGGAATGATGCCGGGTTTGAGGGCAAGGACGACGATTCCTGCGTCCTTGACGGCTTTGATGTTGGCTTCCGGATCGGTGGAGGAATCGAAGCCTTCGACTCCGTACAAGTCCACGAGTTCCTGCATCTGGGTGCTCCATTCCCCGGTGATGCGGATTCTTACTCCGAGTTTCGCGTCGGCGTTAAGCAGACCCCGGACGATTGCCCCGCCCATGGCGCCCGCTCCAATGAAGGCAAGAGGTGGCAGGTCTTCGAGATGGTTCCTGGTCATGACATTTTTCTTTCTTCGCTTGAAACTCTTGTCTTGGGGAAAGGTCGCTGGCGTATGCGGGGGTACTGTTCGATGGGGTCTCGAGGCTGGCGGAAATTGATTAGGGCCAGCTAATGTCAGCCGTGTTCGGTCAGGGGCGCGGCTGCCGGATTTCGTACGCGGGTGGCGGACAGGGGGCGGGCGGAGTGTGCCCGTCCCCTGTCCGTCGCGGGCCTAGCGGTGATAGGTCTGTGCGTACTCCGGCACGGGGATGCCCGTTTTGAGTTTTTGGTCGCTGACCGGCTCGCCGGCGACAATTGACAGGGGGATGACCCCTGCCCATAGATCCAGCTCGTAGTCGCCCTGAACGTCGGAATTGCCGTGGTTGCGGACTTTGGCCGAGACCTCGTCCAGGGGAAACTTAAGGATCTGTGTTGTGGCCAGTTCTGAGGGCTTGAGGCGCCGGCCGCCGAAACCGGGGATGATGTCCTGCAGGACCTCGTTCATGATCCGTTCCTTGTCCTCCGGCGGGACCAGGGTTGCCGTGCCGAAGGCGACAACTGACCGGTATTCGAGGCTGCAGCCGAATCCGGACCGGCCTACGACGACTCCGTCTGTGTGGGTGATGGCGATCGATGCCGTCGCTCCCTGTGCGAGGGCGGTGAGCAGGCCGTTCTTGTTGCTGCCGTGGATGTAGATGTCGTTAGCGATCCGGGTGACCGTTGTAGGCAGCACATGGGGTTCACCGTCGAGGACGAAGGCCACATGGCAGAGCAGCGCCTCATCGATGATGCGGTAGACCAGGTCGCGGTCGTAGGATCCGCGCTCGGGCCTGCGTCGGATCCGAGTTCGTTCAGTGGGTTTGTAGTCGGTCACCAAAGTGGCTCCTTGTTTCGTATCGATTACATCCTCCGCGGTCGCGGGCCGGGGCAAGCTCATACGAGGACCTGGTCGCCCTCATAGTCGTGACGTTCGGGCCGGTGCCCCTGGCGCAGACTTTCCAGGGATTCAAAAAGGGACCGGGGGATGGTTACCCCTTCGGAAGGTGTCCGTCCGCGAGCCTCGTACCGGCGGTCTGAGGGCAGGCGTGTGCCCTCTTGTTCAAGGATTTTCTCGAACAGCTTTTCGCCGTGTGCGAGGTGGGCATCCGGGTCACCGGTCGGGTTGAATCGGGCGGGGTCCATCGCGATGATCAACTGCCCGCCGCACGGTGCTCCCGTGTTCGCGGTGTCTCGTTCGCCGGCCTCGAAGCTCAGGAGGTCGCCGAGCAAGGGCCCGGTGAGCAGTTCGATCATGAGGGCGATGTTCGAGCCTTTCGCTCCTCCAAACGGCAACTGGGCGCCGACCAATGCCATTGCGGGATCGCGGGTGGGCTGCCCGTCGGGTCCGATCGCTGCGCCTTCGGGCAGCAGACGCCCGTCCCGGAGGCGCAGCTGAACCTCCCCGCGCGCCATCTCACTCGATGCCTGGTCAAAAGCGAGCGGCGGACGATCCTTACGAGGCCACGCGAACGCCATCGGGTTGGTGCCGAACAACGGCCGGGACCCACCAGCCGGCGCTACGTAAGGTGCTGCCGCCACGAACGAGAAGCCTACGAGCCCCTGCTCAGCCAATTGCTCGACCTCCGGCCATAGCGCGACGACGCTCAGCGCATTGTTGATGGAGAGGGCCGCGATTCCCTGCTCCTTCGCGAGCTTAGCGAGTGGCTCCAACCCCATGGCGATGGAGAGGTTCGAGAACGTGTACTTGGCGTCCACCCGGAGCACCGAGGGTGCCAGCTGGGACAGTTCCGGCTGCGCGTTTCCTGAGGCCATCCCGGAGTGCAGCCCGTTGACGTAGAACGACAACCGGAACAAACCGTGATGACGACACTCGTCTCGTTCAGCAGCTGTCACGGTGTTCGCGATCGCATTGGCATGAGCTGCGTTGAAGCCCTGAGCCTTCAGCACCTCGGTCGTCGTCGCGTGCACCTCTTCGAGCGTCAGCTTGACGTCGTTGGTCATAATTCGGTTCCTATCTGGGTAGCGCATGTTGTCAGTTATATGAGGGGAAGCAGGTGTCTTCAAAGGGGCCACCCGGTGCGCATATTGATCAGCACCGCCCCGATCCGAACGGAATGTCCTGTCTAACGATGAAAACAGATTGCATGCCATTTGTGAAGAGCCAACTCTTCAGGGCCCAGATCTCTACTTCTTGGAAGTCAACCATAGTGGCTCAGCGCGTCTTCGAGGTTTCCTTCTCATTTCCGCTGTGTTACTAGCTCTATCTTGCGCAAAACGGTCCAATATAAGGGGTTTCAGATACCGTTCAGGGTTCAATAAATCCAGCACCCATCGCCTGGTCGGCGAGAAATCACGGGCGGATCACTTCTGCACCTTAGGTCTGGATGGCATACTATTTACTCATCGTGCCGCGATCGAGTGGCCTAAGTCACATAGTGCACAAGTCCCGGGCAGTCGGCCTTCTCCCAGTCCTAGTGAACCTTTGACCTACGCTCGACGCTCCCGTCGGTGCAATTCGTTGGGTCTTACGCAGATGCCATACTCAGGATGTGGCTCGTGAGAAAAAGGAAGATGACAGGATACCGATGATCAACATGGACTCGGCCGTCCAGCGCGTCTATCTCGACGTGTCAGATCGGCTCGCTTCGGGAGAACTCCCCCCGGGAAAATGGGTTCGTGAACGCAGTCTGGCCGAGGCAATGGGCGTAAGCCGCACTCCCGTGCGCGAGGCGCTAAATAAGCTGGCCGCCGAGGGCTTGGTGCGGTTGGAACGCAATCGGGGAGCGCAGGTGGTGGAGTGGACTAGCGAGCAGATCACCGAGATTTACGGCCTTCGGGCGGCAACGGAGGGATTCATCGCCTCTGTCGCCGCCCAGAAAATTGACGACGACACGTTAGACAAGCTCGAGGTAAACCTCGACCAGTACGCCCGAATGATCCAAGAGGGCGACGTTGGACGATCTGGGGCTGCAGCGCTCAATGCTGAGTTTCATGCGACAGTAGTCGCAGCTGCCCGCAACGAGACACTAACAAACCTCGCATCAGGAGTGATCAACAACCCACTGGCTCGCAGGACGTTCCTGCGTTACTCCCCAAGGGACCTGCAGCGGAGTTACGAGCACCATCGTCAGCTCGTCGAAGCGTTGCGTGACCACGACAGTGAGGCGGCATCCATGATCATGCACGTGCACATTCTTTCCGCGCAGCGTGCATCGCTGAAGTCCGAACGACCGTTCGAGGGCCAGCACGTGGAGCGCCCATAATTAATCCACAAGCTTGGATTCCCCGCCGATATTGATCTTCGGTAAGGATGAACAATGGGTACGGACACCACCAGTGACGGTGCCAGCCCACCGACCTGGTGGACGACGACATGCCAGAATCCTCCGCGTTCTGGCTCGCTGCTGACGGCGAGAGCCCGCGCCAAATATTCGAGGTACGCCAAGGACGAGATAATCGGACGGGCTTGGCAGCGATAATTTCCTACTATTTGGGCGTTGCGAAGTCGAGAATCGTCGGCAATGCGCCGCTGAAGTCCGTGACCTGGCTCTGAGTAAGGATCAACGGTGGGGCCAGCCGGATCACGTCGGGTGCAGGAGCGTTGACGAGGAACCCGGCTGCACGCGCTGCGCTCTCAATGATCTTGGATACAGGAGAGGTCAGAACTACGCCAATAAGTAGACCCGCACCTCGGACCTGGGAAATGAGGGCGTGGGACAACTCCTCAACAGCCGAAGCAAGGGCAGCGCCGAGCTCTGCTGCGTGATCACCAAGCCGGTTCTCGTCTATCTGCTGGAGCACTGCGAGTGCTGCTGCCGCGCTGATTGGGTTGCCGCCAAAAATTGCTCCGTGCTATCCAGGCTCAAGCAGATCAGCAGCTTTACCGGTCGCGAGCCCCTTCTTGTCCGCACTCCCGTGGTTTTAAACGCCGATAACGAAGATTCCGTCAAGCTGCCATCGCTCCAGCTGCATATGCTCTTGGATGGGTTCGAGCAGCTAGTTCCAGAGTGTGGATGTGCCCCAATGGGCCGGAGCTCCGATATGCGAAATTGGCAGTAGCTTTACGTCCGGGTACGAGCGAAGAACCGCGGGAAGAAGCTGTGGCCGCCCCACATCGAGGCTCCGAAGCATGTGCTGGATGAGAGTTAGTTGCCCGAAGGTTCTGTTCATCTCTTGGCGGGCCCGGTCGATCTCAGGGAGTTGCCCGACGTTGGGAAGTTTAGGCTTTATGGCATGGACCTTGTTGAAGAGTCTTCCGTGGTGGGCGCAAATGTTTCTCACGACGTTGAGCGACTTCATCCAGGACTCCAGCTGTGGGGCGGTCAGGCCGAACTTGTCCGCGATGCCGTCTTGAATCTGCCGAGGCGAGAAGCCGTATAGGTACGTAAGTGCTCCCCAGTCGAGGATTTCTACCGCAGCCCAAACAGGGAGCGTTCCGGCGTACTTTGCCTGGTGGTGCTTGACGAAGTCTTCCTTCGAATCAGCGAGGCCCTTGTTGTAGCGCTGCATCCATGTGGCGTAGGAGGCACTCTAGGCCGCCCGCGGTCCCAGAAGCGCTGGCTTTAGGTGGGCGCATTCGTCGATTGTTCCGAGGGCATGCCCGAGAAGGGCTCGCAGCGCCAGCTCTATCGGCGTGAGCGCGGCAAAGGTTGCAGTTCGGAGACTCGCATCTAAGCTGTAAAGCCGGACAACATCGGCGAAAGACGTTCCGACGTAAAAGTCATCTTCACGGTCCGAGGTTCCCTGGCGTCTGAAGGAATACCAGTACCCGCTTAGCCGGTAGTAGTTGATGCGCTGCAGCTGCTTAATAGCAGCATCCCTGTCCCCGATGTTCATCCCGCGTGAGGCTAGGAGATCGACCTGCTCGTCGTAGGTCTTGTAGGCCTTTACGGACGCGGGCAACTGACCTCCTCTTAGAGAAAGTGAAGACCGGCCCTGGACCTACCGAAGTAGGCGGAACCGGTCGTAGTGCTTCGACTATATCGGAGTTTCGTATGCAGCTCCAACCGACCGGCAGTCTGGGCCATCTCGACAGCCAACAATGCCAGAACCGGCTGCATTGCAAGTGAGTCGGACGCCGGTCGCAGTCACCTCTACGCCCGCTGAATCAACGCCGATAAGCACCCATATGTCGGCACTGGAAGCAGTCCCCCGGCCACATCCGGCGCAGCGATCCCGCTAAGCGATGCCACATGCCGAAGACTAGGGCCGCTCGCGTCATGACGGCGCACATCGGCCTGCCCATGAATAGCCAGAAGCAACAACGCTGTTTGTCATTCTGATATCCCGATCATCGCTGGATGGGCCTCCGCAACCATTGCGTCACCGCGCCGATTTCGAACCCTGGAAACTTTCGCTAGGCGCTTTCACGCCACTCGGTCCCTTCCTAGGACCTGCCCCGGGCACCGCGTTGCACCGCAGCCCCCAAACTAGCGCATGAGTTCCGATCAGAACGGCGCAAAGGCCAAAGACACAACGCACGCACAAAGGAAATGGACAATGAATGCCCTCACCATCAAAGATCCGGCAGACTTGCTGAGCTTCATCGGGCACACTCTAGGTTTCTGGCCCAAGGAAAGCTTGGTCTGTATCACCCTGGACAAAGGCAAGGTCGGAGCCACCCTCCGGGTCGACCTCCCCCGGCAGCCCGGAACGGAACTCCCCTACGCTAGGACTGTCAGCAGTTATCTCACCAGTGACACCAGCGCGACGAGCATCGTCTTCGCCCTCTACACCTCCCAGCACTGCGAACCCGGCCAGCCCAAACCGCACGCAGCCACCATCGCCGCACTCACCGGAGTCCTCGCCGAAAACAGCATCACCATCCGCGACGGGATCTTCGTCAACGAAGACACCTACTCCCCCTACGACAGCGAACCCGGACAAGATATCAGCCTGCCCATCAGCACCACCGAATACAGCCGAGTCAACGCCGAATTCATCTACCGCGGCAGCACCATCGAACCCACCAACCAGATCATCCTCCCCACACCGACCCAGGTAGCAGCCCACGCCACCGCCGTCGAAAACCGCATCAACACCATCCGCAACCAGACACCCCATCAAGCAGCGCTACAAGCCAGCCAACTTTGGACAGGCATGCTCGACAGCAACGACTTCCCAACCGACGAAGACTGCACCACGCTCATCGCGAACTTCCAATTCCCCCACATCCGCGACCGGCTCTTGGCAGACATCCCCGGCATCGACGAACCACCCCAACACATCCTCTTCGCCCAAACCCAGACCGCGCCCATATGGTCACGCATCGAATGGGCACAACAACTCCTCATCCACGCCTACACCAGAACCAGCCCACAACACGCAGCACCCATCCTCACCACCATCGGCTACATCAACTGGTGGGAAGGCCGAGGCTCCAAAGCACACCAATACCTCCAGCTTGCCCTCGACACCGACCCCGGCTACCGCTTCGCCAGGCTCACCGACCAAATGCTCGGAGCGGGCATCATCGCCGGCTGGAACACCAACAAAAACACCGCCAACAAAACCCGTCTCGACATGCCATGAGGACTCCCAACCGTGATGTTCAGGCAGGAGCCCGCCCACGATAACCGAGGGGCTCCTACGCCCCGCCAGCGGCCCAGACAGTTCATGAGATTATCCCTGCCGGGACGTGAGGACTACCCCTCCGGCGCGGGCAGCCCGAACATATGATCCGCTAATCGGCGTTAAAGTACGGGAGTAAGAGTAGTTGGTGCCAGTACCACACCGCCACAGACCGCGGTACGCGGGTCGGGCTTGAGCAGTACAGCGTTGCCCAGTGCCAGGGCAGGGGCGACCGACCGGATGGAGAGGATCAGCGGGAAGTTGAACGGTGCAATGGCTGAGACGACCCCAGCTGGGCGGCGCCGTGCGACTGACCATCGATCTTCGTTTGATGTCAGCACTTCACCGTGCGAATGCGATGGCAGGGCCGCCGCTTCGTAGCATTCGTTCCCGACAAGGTGGGTTTCGAGTGCGGCCTTCGGGGAATGGCCCCGGACTTACGGACGATCCAGTTCTGGATTCCGGCGGCGTGTTCTTCCCAGAGCAGGCCTGCCCGCCGCAGCACCGCGGCGCGTTCCTCCGGTCTGCGTGCGGCCCATTTCTGTTGGGCGAGGGTGGCAGCGCGGGCCGTCCTACATCATGTGCAAGGCCGTGAACCGGTCCGTCATCTCGGTGATCGCAGGCGGCTTCGGCATCGCCGCCCCGCCAGGAAAGGGGACACGGACCAGGGGGAGCACCGCGAGATCACCGCCGAAGCTACAGCGGAGATGCTCACCAACGACTCTAGCGTCGTCATCACCCCCGGCTACGGAATGGCTGTCGCCCAGGCCCAGTACCCTGTCGCTGAACTCGCCCACCAACTCCGCGAACGTGGCGTCAACGTCAAGTACGGCATCCACCCAGTCGCCGGGCGGCTCCCAGGCCATATGAACGTTCTCCTCGCTGACGCTAAAGTCCCTTATGACATCGTCTTGGAAATGGACGAAATCAACGATGATCTCGGCGACACTTCCGTGGTCCTTGTCATCGGCGCCAACGACACCGTCAATCCCGCCTCCGCCGAAGACCACGGCAGCCCGATCGCCGGTACGCCCGTCCTCCGCGTCTGGGAAGCGGAAAACGTTGTGGTGTTCAAAAGGTCCATGGCCGCCGGCTACGCAGGAGTCCAAGACCCATCTCTGCATTGGTTGGACACCTCGCAGAACTCGGGCACCGAAAGTTGCTCCATATAGCCGGGTCTTCCACGTGGACTGCTGCCCGGAACCGCATCCGCGCCTACGACTCTGCGGTCGCCGGGCTTTCCCTGTCGTCGCAGGGCATAATTCATGGCGACTGGTCCGCGAGGTCCGGCTACGACGCCGTGATGTAGATGAAGGGCAAACTCGACGCCACAGCGATCGTCGCCGCCAATGACCAGATGGCCCTTGGCACGATGCTGGCACTGAGCGAACTTGGCTACAACGTTCCCGGAGATGTCAGCGTCACCGGATCGACGACATTCCCGAAGCCGGATATTTCTCTCCCGCGCTGACCACGTTGCGCGTTGACTTTGCGGCGCAGGGACGCGATGCAGTCCAGCAACTGTTGGGACAAGTCGAACGCACTACCCCTCCCGGGCCGTGGGACTGCCAACCCGCCTCGTCACCTGACGCTCTTCTGGGCCAGCACCCCAGCGATGACCCCACGGATCCTGATCCCCGTGGTGCGCTCCGTGAAGTGCAGTGGAGGGCACTGGTAGCGGCGTAGGATCCGATGGGCCGTAGTGCGAAAGTAGGCCGCGCCCTGCGCAACAAGAAGTGGGGCAGGGGATTCAGCTCCCGCAATCGACAAATCCCGCCTTACTTGGTCGCGCTGACTTCGACTGTCGCATGAGCTGCCGTGCATGCCGATTCAAAGGAAACCGGGTGCTGCTCGCATTCACGGGGCCATGCGAGCCAAGGGTTTTTCGGTGTCGTGCATGGGGTGGAGAACCACTGCCAGCACTTAGCCAGGTCATCATAATCGTATTCTGAGCCGGGTCGTCCTTAGCCATTCAGATGGACGGCTTTCGGCCCACTGTCTTCCATGCCGGTGTCCCGGCTGAACTCAGAGCTCCCTGCCATTCCGTTGGCCGCGGCTCACGGCGCCCATGCTGCGCACGAAGTCGCTGGGGAAGAATCAGTGACTCCTCACCCTGGACGGGCGCGTTTCCAAGCTGCAGGAAATGGCCTTTAGGCTGCCATTCGTTACGACGGTCACGAACGAGCTGAATCTTCTTCATCTGACTCACCCGGTTACAACGGTTTCTGTTATTGTTTCAGCCGACGTTATTCGCCGTACATGGCGCTCATCAGGAAGCGCCCCAGTTCCGTGTAACCCACCTTCGGATCTTCAGCAGTCGGGTAATCCTCGGGATCAGCTTCCCAAATCAACCCCTCCCACGGAGACGCCGTGAAGTGGCCGTTTGCTCCGTTCCAGAAACACGAGAAATCGGGTCGGGTTGACGCGGCAGCTGCGGACCTCGGAGCAGAGGGTCCGTCGCTGATGCTGGCGGAGTGCTGCTGACGTTCCAGGATGGTCATGGCATTTCCTCTCGGGGATGTGGTTGCGGAGAACTTGAACTCAACGCTGTTCTTCTTCTTTGAAGCACCCACTCTTTAGTGATAGTCATCACTATCCGCCCCCGTCGTGAACACTGCGTGATCTGCTACATCGAGCGTTCGGACCTGTCCGAATGGCCGGTTGAAAGTCACTCCAACGAACGCAGGGTTCATCTGTTTTCACCCTTTGGACCCCCTGCCGGAAACACACTGTGCCCGGTCGGCAGCGACCTGGCACGCGCTCAATTTCATCAGACCTGGCCCTGATCCGGGTGCGACGAGGGCGTCAGAATGGCGGCAGCTGGCCATTGAGGCGGGTCCAAAAGGGGACGTCCTGTCTTACTCATCTTCCAGCCCGTAGGTATGAGAATGCGACGAAGCTACGGCGAGCAAGGATTCGGTGGTCGGGTATGCCCAACGCAAGTACCCCAAAGGTATGCCAGTCTGTTCCGCCACGGCTTCATGGAGCGGACTTCTGAAGTCCTTCAGCTGCATGACGGCTTCCCTAATAGCCGTGAGACGTTTTTCAGCTCTTGCCTTTTTCATCATGTCCACGTCATGGGGACTTCGTTTAGGGCGCTTACGCGATATGGAGTAGGGCCGGCGGCCTGAGTGAGGCCGAGAAAGCGCACGATCGCTATGATTCGAATCGTTTAGCGGACGCAAAAGGCCTGCCCCAATGCCCCAAGCACGGACGCAGGCGATGTCGTTTTGGAGCTGCATCACAAGATCGTAGGTGTCAGGAAATTGGCGCTGCGGCCGGATGTAAGCGTGCAGTACGGCCTTGATCCTCAGCCCGTACAACTCACCTTCGAAGTCTATGAGATTGGCTTCGAGCAGGCGCTTCCCCCTGGGATAGTACGTCGGGCGCCGACCAACAGATATGGCGGCCAAGTAGTTTGACCCATGGGAATACGGATCTATTTCTATGGTCCCGGCCCAAACGCCGTCCTCGACTTCTAAACCGGTGATGTTGAGGTTGGCGGTTGGAAAGCCCAGTAAGCGCCCCCGCTGGTCTCCCCGTTCAACGACGCCAGTAAGCTGCAGTTTTCGGTTCAGGGCTCTCGTCATGAGATCAGGTGATTTAGTGACTTCAGGCTCGGTGGCCCCACCGTGTTCACCCACTGCCGATCCCCGAGGCGACTTACTTCCTGGGGCGTTGGGATTCAAACGGTTTCCGGTTGCGCCGGTTGATGTAGTCAATTTCCGCTCCTCCTCGAGTGGATGCTGATTCATGCAGTCTCACCCTCTCCCGGGTCCGTGACCGTCGCGTGATCGCTTGCTCGGGCGTCGGACAGCCCCACAAACCGTAAGCCCTGCTTAATGATCACGAGTGATTCACGACCACGTGGGAGAGTCGTCTCCTCCAACGCGATGGTGCGCGGGAGGTGTTCGATGCTGCGCCAACTTTCGGGAAGACTGGTGGCAGATTGTTCTGTCGGGTAAGAGAATGTTGTAAGTTTCACTCTTCGTCAATGACGACTTAGGAATTCGATGCCGCTCATCAAACGCAAGCTATCCGTTCCAGAACTTCAGTCCGGGCATAGCCCGCGTCCAAGGTTGCGGGCATTCTTGCTAGACACCGTGGTATCTCATCGAGTCACGACGGTGTCGGCAACTGCGGGTTCGGGTAAGACGACAGCGGTTGCGGAGGCTCTGCTTGACGGCGGTTGCCCGGTCGCCTGGGTCTCGTTGGATAAATCGGATCAAGCGACCGGCCGGCTTTTGACATATCTGGAGGCCGCACTGGCGGACTACATCCGCGAATCTGACGGTCTGGTGAGTGAGGCCTTGGCCGCCCGACTGCCGCACACCGAAGTTGCAGGGCTTCTCGCCGAGTCCTTGCAGGTCAAGAATGTTGTCCTGGTTCTGGACAACATTGAACGTCTTCAGAGACATTCGGATGCGTGGGCAGTGATCGATGCACTTGTCCGCTTTCTACCCGACGACACGCATGTCGTCTTGATCGGACGGGAGCCGCTCTTTGCGGGGGCGCTGAATCTGCCCCTGGGGTCTTCCATAGGCCGTGTCGGACCGGAACTTCTGGCTCTGACCTTGGACGAGGCCACCGACGTGTTAGCCCGGTGGGGCCGGAATGTCACCGATGTTTCAGAGCGGGTTAGATCGGTGGATGGATGGGTTGCTGGTGTGATTTTCGCTCCCGAATCCCTCAAAGCCACCGTTGTGGGGGGCGATGACCCACTAAAAGACTTCTTGAGCGACCACATCATGTCTGGGCTGACCGCGGCAGACCAACAATTTCTCATCCGCACATCTATCCTTCCTGACGTCGATGTTCGCCAAGCGGAGGCCTTAGGGCTCCTGGATGCGCTGGATCGTATGCGAAGCCTGCGGGAACTTCATCTGCCTGCTGCTTGGGACAGGGACGCTTTCTCGCTTCGAATTCACCCAAAGTTCCGGGAACACTTGCAGGAGTCCTTCTCCCGCCTGCCTTCGGACGAACAGCGCCAACTACGGTCGGACTACGCGGAGTTGCTCACCAGGCATCGCGACTACGAAAGTGCTGTGGAGGAATTTCATAAAGCAGGTGATGACAAGCGGGCCGTCGAGTGTGCTCGAAAGTGCATTGAGGGACTCCTGGACCGAGGCGACATGGCGCTGGTTGGAGTTTGGCTTGAGCGTTGGTCCGACTATGAGATTGCCGGAAACCCCACCAGCTTCACAGCTGCCGAAGTGGCGCTTGCCCTTGCTGGCGACAGGGTGAGCGACGCCCTCGCTGTCGGAGATCGACTGGAGCGTGCCGGAACCTTGGAACAGTTTGTCAAGGAGTCGGACAGGGCAGCCCAGTTGCTCGGATGGGTTTACTCCACGACTGGGCGACTCCGGGAAGTGGAACGGATTCTCTCCGCGGCAGCGCCGACGCCGGCCATGCAGGCGCTCCGGTACGGTGTGTCACTAATAACTCCCGGTCCACCCGCACCGCGACCCAGCCGGTCCAACGGTCCGTTGGACGCCTTCGTTCTGCAGTGCGACTACTACTTCGGAATCCTTCCGAATTTGACGCACACAACAGAATCCCGACTCCTTGAGCTCCTCCTGGGTCCTTTCCGTATCGCCGTGACAAGCGTGCAGGGCCGCACACAAACGGCGCTGGACTCTTACCGCGACTACACATCAGGCGTCGGACGAATGCAGCTTTTTGCCACTGTAGGACCAGAGTTGCTGATGGACGCAGGTCTCATCGACGAAGCCGAGAGAACGGCTATCAAGGGCTTCGAACTGGCCGAGGTTGGGGGTGACTACTTCTATATGAAGGCCAATCTGATTGTTCAGGCGAAACTGGCTCTTCGTCATCGACACGACCCGGAGCGAGCGAGATTCCTTCTTTCGCAGGGAAGAGATCTGCCGCGATTCTCGTATCTAGAGGAAACAGCAGACCTTTGGCTGGGTTTGGCGCTCCTTCAGGAACACGACGATGAAGCGGCGGCGTCATGCCTTCGGCGAGTAGTTTCGGAGATGCGAGCCAACAAGCACCTTCTGGATCTTTCAACTGCTTGTGTGTACCTGGCTGAGGCTGAGTGGCGGTGCGGGGAGCCGGAGGCGGCAGATGAGGCAGCAGATGCCGCTATCCGCGCAGCGAGTTCGATTGGCACCAACCACCTGCTCCTGCAGGCTTTGGTCGACTTCCCTGCTGTCCTGTCACGCCGCCAGGACTCAGAGGCTTCAGCGGACTCAGAATGGCACTCACTCAGCCGCCCTTTGTCGATGCAACGACTAGCGATTCCACTGAGGACTTCTGAGGCGCAGGTTTCTTTGCAAGATTTTGGTTCACCGCGGCTGGTTGTCCAAAATAGCGCGGTACGTCCACGGCTGATGAAAACCTACGAGCTTCTTGCCTTCCTGACCACCCAGCCCAACGTCAGGGCGAACCGTGACCAGCTCCTAAATGTACTTTTCCCAGAAAAGGGCAACTCACAGGCACGGACTTATCTTCGCCAGGTACTAAAATGGCTGCGATTAGTATTACCGGACGGTTCACTCATCGTGGAAGATGACGACATAGCGCTCAACCCGGAAATTGTCATTTCGACAGAGTCTGCCCGCTTTGAGCGGCTTGCAATGGAGTCCACCCGATTGCGAGGCGAACCTAGGATCCAAGCAATGCAGGATGCTCTTTGTATCGCCAGTGGCGGCGCCTATCTGGCCCCGGTAAATTCGGAGTGGGTTGACGGACGACGGGCACGACTGGGCGGCATATCCCTTGATCTGGAGTTCGCCCTGGCAAAACACCTAATGGATGCCGATCGTCCGCTGGAAGCAAATACTCTCCTCGAAGGCGCATTGAAGGCAGATTCGCTCAGGGAGGAGGGGTGGCGTCTCCTAATGCGTATTGCCAGTGAGTTCCATGACAAGGACGGCGTGGTCAGGGCCTATGAGACTTGCACTACCGCCCTGCAGAGAATCGGAGTGAGCCCCTCCCCCAGCACTCAGAGACTCTTTCGGGATCTCACGTCTTTATAGTGAACCGGAGGTGAGATTTGGGCTTCTCATTGGAACCTGGAGCCAAGAATTCGCACCAAGGTAAACGTCGAGTGAGATGACTGAGCCGCCCGTCAGTGCCGCCAGGACCATTTCCCCATGAAATAGCGGCACTATCCCCGGACCGCCCGGCAGTATCACCTCAAGATGCGAACTGTCTTGCCTGGGCCGTTGGGACTGGCGTTGACAGGGAATTTTCATACCAGTGCGCTGGCGCGGAGGTACTTGCCCTTGATGAACAGCAGCGGTTCTGCGTCTTTGCGGGCTTCCATGGCTTTGACCCGGCCCAGAACGATGGTGTGGTCGCCGCCGTCGTATTCTTCGTAGAGTTCGCAGTCGATCCAGGCCAGTGCGTTGTCCAGGACCGGGCTTCCAAGCGGGGAAGGCGTGTGTCGGACGCCTTCAAATTTGTCGGTTCCGGAACGGGCGAATTTTCCCGAAAGCTCCCGATGCTCTTCCGGGAGAACGTTGATGCAGAATTTCCTGGATTCGCGGATCACCGGCCACGTGCTTGATGTCTTGGCCGGGCTGAAGGTGACCAATGCCGGGTCCAGGGACAACGATGCAAAGGACTGGCAGGTAAAGCCAATGGGTCCGCCCTCAGTGGACGCGGTGATAATCGTCAGTCCTGACGCGAAATGTCCGAGAATATCGCGCATCCGCTCTGGGGTGACGTCGTGGGTGGTGTTCTGCAGCTATCGGGCGCGACGAAGTGTTCTGTCGCGTAGCCGGCCACATCCGGGAACTGTCCTCAAGTCTTGGTCTTCAAACGGCGCGCCCGAACTCCGTGAACTTGTTCGACAGCTGCCAAGTGGGGCCTGGGCAGCGTAGTTCTTATTCGAATGGAGGAAATCGGTGGTTGAGATCACGGCCGGGTCACGGCGAAGCGTAAGACTCGAAACCACAGCGGTGCCGCGATCTAGCACACAAGAGATCTTCACTTAGTGACCAATGGATCGTCCCCGCGCAATCAAAGGAGATTATGAGATGACCGATCACAAACCGGATCGCATGCGTTTCACGCATTTTACGAGTTTCGCCCCAGCGGGCCCTCCAGGTGCCATGTGGAATCATCCGAAAGCACGGAATTTTGACTACACGAACCTCGACCACTGGATTAAACTTGCCCAGGCTTTGGAGAAGGCCAAGTTTGATGGCATTTTCTGGGCTGACGTGAGCAGCGTCCATGACGTATACCAAGGCTCCTACGCAACCGCCGTGCGCGAGGCCATGCAGTTCCCGATAGGTGACCCCCTGATGCTGACGGCGGCGTTGGCCGCGAGCACGAAGGAACTGGGCTTTGCGTTCAGCGCCAACGTCATCCAGGATCATCCGTACGCTTTCGCCCGGCGTCTCTCGACTCTTGACCATCTCACGCGGGGTCGCATCGCATGGAACATTGTGACATCGTTCCAGCCCTCTGCCTGGAAGAATCTGGGTCACGACACCATCGGTGATCACGGGGCCCGCTACGAGCAGGCAGAAGAATACGTCACTGTGCTGTACAAGCTGTTGGAAGGCTCGTGGGAAGAAGACGCTGTGGTGAGGGACCTGGACAGGAGGGTCTTTGCTGATCCGCAGAAGGTTCACGCCATCAACCATGAGGGACAGTACTACAGGGTACCTGGTATCCACACCAATGAACCTTCCCCTCAAAGGGTTCCCTTCCTGTTTCAAGCAGGAACCTCCGGTGACGGACGTGCTTTCTCGGCAAAAAACGCCGAGGGAATGTTCGTTTATGCGCACACTCCCGAGGGCGCAAAGAAGGTCATTGACGACATGAAGTCCCGTCTCGCAGCAGAGGGTCGACGCCCGTCGGACATGCAATTCTTTGTCCACCTGAATTTCATTGTGGGATCGACCGAGGAAGAGGCCCAGCGTAAGAGCAACGAAGCAGACGCCTACCTCAGCTCCGAAGCTAATATCACCTTTTCCAGTTCGACCATGGGAACCGATCTCTCAGCCATGGACCTGGACACTCCCGTGGGGGACTTCCAGACGAACGCGTTGCAGGGCCAGTTCAAGGCGTTGGCGGAAGCCGCACCGGATAAGGCTTGGACCTTCCGGGAAGTCGTCATGTCAATGACGAGCTCGAGGATTGCTGGTACCCCGGAGCAAATAGCGGACACGATCGAAGCGTGGCAGGCCGCAGGCGTGAACGGCATCAACGTTGGCAGCGTCACGGGCCCCGACGATACGTACGACTTCCTTGACCACGTTGTACCCGTTCTTCAAGAGCGTGGACTCATGCAAAAGGAATACGCGCCCGGAACACTGCGCGAGAAGCTCTTCTTCGGCTCCGAAAGCCCATCCGGGCCTCGAGTGAACGAGCGCCACCCCGCCGCCAGCTACAGGACATCGAACGTCTTGGCGACATAACGAACAAGTGTGCGTGTCTGCCGCAGCAGCAGTAGCAGGCACGCACACGCGTTTCATTATCTTTCGGTATTTAGATGTGCCTGCCGGTAGTGGGTTTCCCAGGGCAGGCTTTTAGGGAAGGACACCAGATATGAACACCACCCACGACGTCACCCCAGAGCGGATGCGCGATATTCTCGGACATTTCGCGTCAGGACTGACGATTATCACCGCGTCCACTGAGGGCGGACCCATTGGCTTTACCTGCCAGTCCTTTGCATCGTTGTCCCTGGACCCGGCATTGGTCACCTTCAGCCCGGCCAAGACATCAAGCACGTGGCCGGTGATCCGCGAAACCAGGAAATTCTGCATCAACGTTCTCCCGGAAGAGCATCGGGAGCTTTCGGGAAAATTCGCCCGTTCCGGAACCGACAAATTTGAAGGCGTCCGACACACGCCTTCCCCGCTTGGAAGCCCGGTCCTGGACAACGCACTGGCCTGGATCGACTGCGAACTCTACGAAGAATACGACGGCGGCGACCACACCATCGTTCTGGGCCGGGTCAAAGCCATGGAAGCCCGCGAAGACGCAGAACCGCTGCTGTTCTTCAAGGGCAAGTACCTCCGCGCCAGCGCACTGGTATGACAGTAATCCGCGCCTAGTACGCGACGTTGGAAGTATCACGGCCGGATCACGGCAGCAGGACAGGCTGGACATTGAAGGGGTGAATAGCTGCTCGACGACGAGTTCGGCACTGCCTCGCAGACACAAGAAAGAAGGACACGCCAGTGGCACGAATCAATGCTCTTGAAAAGTTTGATTCCCTCGTAGAACAGGGACAGGTCATTACCGGAACATTCGTCATGTCGACCGATCCAGCAGTGACTGCGGCTGTCTCCAGCGTCGGCATTGACTTTGTGGTCATTGATCGCGAGCACGGTCCCAACGACATCATCTCGTCAGCGAACCACGTTCGTGCAGCCGAAGCCAACGGAACTACGCCAATCATCCGAGTCCTCACCAACGACCCGTCCCAGATCCAGGCTTCCCTGGACATCGGAGCACAAGGAGTGATCGTCCCGAAGATCGGCACCGTAGAAGACGCGAAGAAGGCCCTAGCAGCAACCCGATACCAGCCCGGCGGCCGGGGAATGTGCCCGGCAGTTGAAGGAGCACGATGGGCCAGCGGGGATGCCTGGTTCGAACACCGCAGCAGTTCGAACCAGAATGTTCTCTTCATTCCCCTCATTGAAACGAAACAGGGCGTCGACAACCTAGCGGACATCGTGGCCCTCGAAGGGGTCAATTACGTGTTCTTAGGAGTTGCTGACTTGTCCCAGGACCTGGATCTTCCTGGCGGTATGCACAGCGAAGAAGGTGCAGCTGAGCTGGTCCGCATTTGGAACGACGCCATTGAAGTAGTCCATGCCGCGGGAGCAAAGATTGGAGGGCCCATTGGATATGGCTTCGAAGGAGGAGACTTTGGGACCTTTGAGAACGATTTCATGATCCTGACCAGCCAGACGAGGAAACTGCTCAACGACTTCGTCCGTGAGCGTGAGTCTCTCGTAGCGGCAACGTAGTCAATCCGGCTCAACACAAAGGAACGAAACATGAGTAACGAAAATTGGAAGATCGGCGCTGTGCAGGTGACCAAAATTGTAGAGAGTGTCAGCGCTCACCGCGCTGAGGATCTTTTTCCTGGCTCCAGCAGCGAAGTCGTGAGCCAGAACCGAGAGTGGCTGCACCCCCACTTCATCGACAACGAGGACAAACTGTTCTTGTCGATCCACTCGTTGTGTATCGAGGCCGATGGGAAGAAGATCGTCGTCGACACATGCATTGGAAATGAAACTCCCGAACCTTACGCTGCCATAGCGATTCCCGGTAGCAAGTATCTGGATGACCTTGAGGCCATTGGATTCAAGCGGGACGAGGTGGACTTCGTAGTCTGCACGCACCTACACATCGACCACGTCGGGTGGAACACCATGCGTCAGGGCGAAAAGTATCTTCCTACCTTCCCAAACGCCAGGTATCTCTTTACGGAGCCGGCCGTGTCAGGGTGGAAAGAGCAGGTTCCTTTTGAAGTAGCATCGTTTGGAACGCTCACCACCATCCAGCCGCTACTGGACGCCGGAGTCATCGACGCAGTCCCAACCGACTACAGGATCACGGATTCAATCCGGCTCGAATCAACACCGGGCCACTCACGTGGCCACGTTTCAGTCCACATCGAATCCGGTGGAGAGCACGCCTTGATCACCGGGGACATCACACACCACCCGGTGCAGTGGGCAGAGCTGGGTTGGGGCCAGGTATCGGATGTAGACGTCGAGGAATCCACGGCGACCCGCAAACGAATCCTCGAAGAATACGCCGACAAGGAAGTTCTACTCATCGGTACTCACTACCCCAGCCCCACCGCCGGGCACCTTGTCAGCACCCCTCAGGGTGGTCGCTTCGTACCTCTCAAGGATTAGGGTCCGCACCAGCGTTCCAGATATCCAGTGGCGGAAATACTGTGCTTAGACTTCCCGTTTTGAGCTGATGAGCAGGAGCAGTGGGTATCCAAACAATGCGGGAGGCGTGGCGAAATCGCCGCCTCCCGCTTAGTTTGCACCGGACATGCATCTATGTTCAGTGCTGCCCTTCCTAACATTCTTCGCCCGCGTGCGCGTGAACTTTACGCGTGCTCATAGCTTGGGTAGTCGGTGTATCCCTCGGTGGAGGAGGCGTAAAACAGTTCGGGGCGTGGCTCGTTTTCCTCGTGCCCGCCCTCCCACCTTTTTACTAAGTCTGGATTGGCAATCAGTGCGCGGCCCACAACAATGGCGTCGGCGTGCCCGTCCTCAATGTGTCGCAGCGCCTGTTCCCTCGTGGTCTGCCCACCTTCGAATCCGCTGTTTATGAGGAACTTTCCACCGAAGCGTCGACGAAGATCCGTCGCCAGCTCTCCGTTCGGCTGGCCGTGCAGCACAGACAGGTAGGCCAAGCCCAACGGTCGAAGCTGGTCCACCAAGGCCCCATAAGTCGCTAAAACGTCCTGCGGGTCGGTCTCAAACACATCACCAACGCTGTTGTTCTCAGGTGAAATACGCAGCCCAACCCTTTCAGCTCCTACGGCGTCAGCTACGGCTGTAACCACGTCGACGACGAACCGGGTCCTCTTTTCCGCCGAGCCGCCGTACTCGTCCTCCCGCTGATTGGCCAAAGGCGAAAGGAACTGATGAAGCAGGTAGCCGTTTGCACCGTGGACCTCTACTCCGTCGGCCCCGGCCCGTATTGCCCGACGCGCCGCAGCCACAAAATCGTCCACCACGCTCTGGGCTTCGTCCCGCGTCATCGCCTCAGGCACGGGAAACGACTGTTGTCCTTGCTCAGTAAAAACAGTTCCGGAAATCCCGACAGCGCTGGGCGCGAGGACGCGGCGGCCTCCATTGATCGCCGGATGCCCTGCGCGGCCGGCATGCATGATCTGCAGGAAAATACGGCCACCCTCGGCGTGTACTGCATCAAATACCCGTCGCCAGCCAGTGGCTTGCTCCTCGGTTGCGATGCCAGGAGCGCCCACCCACCCTTGGGATTCGCGACTGGGATAGGTACCTTCAGTGATGATGAGCCCAACACTGGCACGTTGACGATAATACTCAACCATCATGTCGCCAGGCACGCCCTTGTCTCCAGCCCTGACGCGGGTGAGGGGTGCCATGACAATTCGGTTGGCCAGGTCTACCCCGCCAAGGGAAATCGGGGAGAAAAGTGTCGGTGATGTGGGGTCTGATGTAGAGACGGGCACGGCAATATTCCTTAGTGGGTGAGTTATGGGATGGCAATTGTGCGCTCATCCCTTTGAATCACCCTACCCCATGTACGCATAAACGCGAACATGAATACCCAATGCTACGGTTGGACCATGGCCAGTCGAGTTTCCAGCCCATTAATCCATCCTGAGTCGACGGACTTCGATCTGTTCAAGATTATGAGCGCGCTGACTGACGAGACACGATTGACAATTGTGGTAACGCTTGCAGCTTCGCCCGGGCTCGCCTGCAGTGGTTTCAAGCAAGATGTCACTCCATCTGTGCTGACTCGACACTTCCGGATTTTGCGCGAGTCCGGAATTATCAGGCAACATGACGTTGGCACCAGGCGAATCAACACCCTGCGAAAAGAAGAACTGGACCACCGCTTCCCGGGACTGTTTGACCTGGTCCTGAGCGAGGGGGCCAAGCAAGTGGCTCCATACAACGCAGCGAGCACTGCCTGACTCAAAGTTCGGCCAGTTCGGCCCGCAGGTTCACGATCCACGACCACGGGAGATTCCGCCGGAATGTCGAGGTGCAGCAGGAGTAGCGGCGCAGTGTAGCGCCTGGAGGCCACCCGGACAGGCAGCCTCGGGTGACGGCATGGCTTATTGGTTGGCGTCGAAGCCAGCGAGCAGTCGCTGTGACGCCGTGGTCATGTGTGAGCGCATGTGTTGTGAAACGGCTGTAGGGTCCCTGGATGACAGGGCCTCATAGATTGCTCTGTGCTCCTTGAGGGCAGCCTCTGCGTGGCCTTTGTCGGTCAGTGCCCTGTCAACCCAGATGCGAAGCAATGACCGGATGCTCTGCAGGAGTTCCTCCAGGGCTCTGTTGCCTGAGGCAGTTGCGATTTCTCGGTGGAAAGCGGCGTCGGCTTCGACGAACGCCGCAAGATTACCAAGATTCTCCTCCATCATCACAAGGTCCTCGCGCATCCGCTCCAAAGCCCCGTCAGTGACGTGGGCCGCAGCCAGTTCCACAGCCTGGACCTCCAGTCCACTCCGGAGCTCGACAAGCTCCCGGGTCCTGGGCTCCCCCAGCATGAGTCCCCAGCTCAGGGTTCGCGGCAAGAGCTCGGAGACGCCGTCCCGCAGGTATGTCCCTGAGCCGGGTCGGACAATAACGATCCCGAGGATTTCCAAGGCAGCAAGTGCCTCGCGGACAGCGGATCGTCCAACACCAAGTGAGGCCGCCAGCTGGCGCTCGGCCGGGAGCCTGGTGCCGGGCGCGATGTCCCCGCTGGTGAAGTAGGCAAGGAGTCGCTCCGCTACCTCGGACACAACGGAGCCTTGCTCCATGGGAGCTAGAGCTGCCGTCATACTGGCCGCTGCTGCGGCGGACTTCGCTGACATCTTCACAGCGTAGCAACCGGATTACCCCTGGCGGCGCAGAAGCCACCTCGATCGGTATATTAGTCAACCGGTTGACCAATTTATCATCCAGTCATATGGTTGGATCACCAGCGTCGCCCTCTTCGGATCCTCGCCGGCGGCGATGACAGGAACCAGCCCAGCGCATCCAGTGCAGGGCGATGCGCCATGTCTTCACGCCCCGCTGGGCAACGTCTTTGGATCCGCCGGCGCAGGACAGCACACGGAGTCTTAGAAGCACCACAACCACCCCTTCACACCTCTCAGTACGCCCAGGAGATACCCATGACCCGCCTCTTCAACGAGCCCTCAGCTTTCGCTGATGAAATGATCGAAGGCTTCGTCGCATCGCACGGCCGGTGGGTCCGGCGCGTCTCCGGCGGTGTTGCCCGCAACACACGTTCGACGCCGGACTCGGTCGCCTTGGTCATCGGCGGCGGCTCCGGCCACTACCCTGCGTTTGCTGGGCTGGTAGGCCAAGGCCTCGCCCACGGCGCGGCAATGGGCAACCTGTTCGCCTCCCCCTCGGCACAGCAGGTCTACAACGTAGCCAAGGCAGCTGATAACGGCGGCGGCGTCCTCCTGGGTTACGGCAACTACGCCGGGGACGTCCTGCATTTCACCCAGGCCCAGGACAAACTCCGCGGCGAGGGCATCGACTGCCGGAGCATCGCGGTCACGGACGACATCTCCTCCGCACCCCTGGCCGAGAAGCACAAACGCCGCGGGATCGCCGGGGACCTGACGGTCTTCAAAGTTGCAGCTGCCGCCGCTGAGTCCGGCTACTCCATAGACGCTGTAGTGGAGATCGCCGAGCGCGCCAATGACCGCACCCGCTCCTTCGGCGTCGCGTTCACCGGTTGCACCCTCCCGGGCGCGGACCACCCGCTCTTCTCCGTTTCCGAAGGGCGCATGGCCGTGGGCATGGGCATCCATGGCGAGCCCGGCATCGGCGAGACTGACATCCCGACGGCCGATGAGCTCGCCGAACTGCTGGTCAAGGACCTCCTCGCCGAGGTTCCGGACGGGCTTCAGACCCAGGGTGCACGGGTAGTCCCCATTCTCAACGGCCTCGGCAGCGTGAAGTATGAGGAACTGTTCGTGGTCTACCGCCGTGTGGCCCAGCTCCTTTCCGAGGCCGGTATTGAGACTGTGGACCCGCAGGTGGGCGAGCTGGTCACCAGTTTCGACATGGCCGGCACCTCCCTCACACTGTTCTGGCTGGACTCCGAGCTGGAAGAACTGTGGCTCGCACCCGCGGACGCCCCGGCATTCCGCCGCGGTGCGGTCAGCGCTGAAGCGCTCGACGCCGACGAACTCGCCGCCGGGAGCAAGGAAGCCGAGCGCTCCATCCCTGTTGCCTCCGATGTCTCCCGCAAAGCAGCACCACGGATCCTTACAGCGCTTGAAGCAGCCAAAGCCGTGGTTGATGCCAACGTGAACGAACTGGGGAGGATCGACGCGATAGCCGGCGACGGTGACCACGGGATCGGCATGGAGCGTGGAATCCACGCCGCCGTTGCTGCTGCGGCAGACGCGGTCGAACGCGGTGCCGGGGCAGGGACCGCCCTGAGCCTGGCCGCCGACGCCTGGGCAGACAAAGCCGGCGGCACCTCGGGTGCCCTCTGGGGCATGGCCCTGCGCGCCGTCGGACAATCCGTCGGTGACACGAACGTCCCCAACGCCGCAGCAGTGGCCGCAGGTGTGGCCGAAGCGAAGCGTTCCATCATGGACTTCGGCAAGGCCAAGGTGGGCGACAAAACCTTGGTGGACGTCTTGTCCCCCTTCAGCGAAGCCCTCACCGCGGCCGTTCAGGGCGGAGCAACACTTCAGGAAGCATGGGGCGCCGCTGCCACCATCGCCGAACAGTCCGCCGAAGCGACCGTCAATCTGCTGCCCCTCATGGGCCGCGCCCGCCCGCACGCCGAAAAGAGCCTCGGAACCCCCGACGCCGGGGCCGTCTCCATGGCTTTGATCGTGCGGGCCATCCACAGCACTTTCGCGGATACAACAGCCACACCGAGTACACGAGTAAAGGAAACAGCATGAGCACCAAACTGCGCCTGGTCATAGGATCGGACGACGCCGGATTCGAGTACAAGGAAGCACTCAAAGCCGACCTGGAAGCGAACGGCCTGGTCGAATCCGTCACCGACGTCGGAGTGGACGCCGCAAGCCACACTCCGTACCCGTCCGTAGCCATCGCCGCTGCTGAACTGATCGCCGCAGGTAAGGCCGACCGGGCACTACTGGTCTGCGGCACCGGCCTGGGCGTGGCGATCGCCGCCAACAAGGTCCCCGGCATCCGTGCCGTCACCGCCCATGACTCCTTCTCCGTGGAACGCTCGGTCCTGAGCAACAACGCCCAGGTCCTCACGTTCGGCCAGCGAGTCGTTGGCTTGGAGTTGGCCCGCCGTCTGGCCAAGGAATGGCTCACCTACACCTTTGACGAAACCTCAGCCTCGGCCGAGAAAGTCACACTGATTAAGGACTACGAGGGTGTCACTTCCTGCTAAGACCGCCGGCGCGGCCTCCCAGCAGCCACGCGCAGTGATCGGCGTGAGCCTGAAGATGTACTTCGGCTACCAGCGCTCCGTGGACTACTGCCGCGACATCGCCACCATCGCCTGCAAGCATCCGGCAGTGGTGAGCGGCGACATCGAACTGTTCGTGCTGCCCACGCTCCCGGTCCTGCCCGAAGCGGCCCGAATCCTGGGCGCTGCCGGTGTCGGCACCGGAGCCCAGGACATCTTCTGGGAAGACGAAGGCGCCTACACCGGTGAAGTGGGCGGCAAAACCGTCGCCGAACTCGGCGGGCGCTACGTAGAGGTTGGCCACGCCGAACGACGCCGGATCTTCGGCGAGGATGACCGGATTATCGGGCTCAAGACCGCCGCGGCCTACCGCAACGGGCTCACCCCGGTGCTGTGTGTCGGCGAATTGAACGCCGGCTCCCCCGAGGAAGCCATCGCCCAGTGCACAGCCGAAATCGACGCCGTCCTCAACCGCGCCGGAACGCTCGGTCCCACCAGCCGGACCATCGTGGCCTACGAGCCGCAATGGGCCATCGGCGCCCCGGAACCTGCAACACCGGAATACATCAGCGCCGTGGTCCGCGGACTGGACGAGCACCTTCGTTCCCTGCCGGGCCAGGAAGACAGCCGCGTCATCTACGGCGGCAGCGCCGGACCGGGCCTCATCACGGAACTGGACACCGCCGTCGCAGGCTTGTTCCTGGGCCGCTTCGCGCACGACCCGGCAGCGCTGAAGACCATCCTGGACGAGACCGCCGCGCGCTTGGCCGCGAAAGCGGTGGCAGCATGAACGGCACCTCGCACAGCAGGATCGGCCTCAGCAGCTATGCCTTCTTCTGGCAGCTTTCGGACCAAGTCAGCCAGCCACTAAGCATTCATGACGCCCTCCGAAGCGCGGCGGACCTGGGCGTGACCCTCTTCCAGATCTGCGACTACGCACCGCTGGAAAAGATGAACGACGACGAGCTCGCCGCCGTCCGTAGGACGGCTGACGAACTGGGCATCACTCTTGAGGTCGGGACGAAAGGCATCCGCCCGGAACACCTTCGAAAGTTCCTGCACATCGCCCAGGCGCTGGGCTCGGATCTGCTGCGGACCATGTTCAACGTCCCCGGCCACACCCCGGACAACGAAGAAGCGACCCGGATTTTCACCGACGTCCTGCCGGACTACGAGGCAGCCGGGGTGCGGATCGCCGTGGAGACCTACGAACAGGTCCCCACGGAGCAGATCCTGGACGTGGTCCGCCGCGTCAACAGCCCCTACCTCGGAATCTGCAGCGACCCCGCCAACACCGTGGCCGCGCTGGAAATGCCGCGGCAGGTGATTGACGCCGTCGCACCTTTCGTCCTGAACATGCACATCAAAGACTTTATGTTCAGCCGCAAGCAGGGATGGGTCGGGTTCACGTACTCGGGCGCACCCCTGGGCGAAGGCCTTCTCGACTACGACTACATGATCGAAAAGATCCAGCCCAAAGAAAGAAACATCAACCAAATCGTGGAGCACTGGCTGCCGTGGCAGGACTCCGAAGCTGAGACCATCCGCCTCGAAAACCAGTGGACCCAACAAAGCCTCGATTACCTAAGGAGCAAGTGAAATGTCAGCAGAACGATTGACCGTCGCCGTTGTCGGAGCCGGTGGCAAAATGGGGATGCGCGTTTCCCGCAACCTCCAGAAGTCCAGCCACAACGTCTTCTACAGCGAGAACTCCCCCGCCGGCCAGGAACGCGTCCGCGCCGAAGGCCGCGAGATCACCGCCACCGACGACGCCGTCAAGAACGCCGACGTCGTGATCCTCGCCGTTCCGGACACCGTCCTGGGCATCGTTTCCGAAGGCGTCGTCCCGCAGCTGAAGTCCGGTGCGATCCTGCTCACCCTTGACCCGGCCGCGGCCTATGCGGGCCTGCTGGCCAAGCGCGACGACGTCGTCCAGGCCGTCGCGCACCCCTGCCACCCGTCCGTGTTCCTGGAGCGCACCACCAAAGAAGAATGGGCCGACACCTTCGGCGGCCAAGGCGCCCCGCAGAACGTGGTCTCCGCAATCGACGACGACGCACCCGCAGCAACCCGCGACGTAGCCGAAGCAGTCATCCGCACCATCTACGCACCCGTGATCGACGTTCACTGGGTCACCGTCAAGCAACTCGCCATCCTGGAACCCACCCTCGTTGAGACCGTGGCCTGCATGATCGGCACCCTCCTCAACGAAGCCCTCCACGAGACCGTCCACACCGCCGGCGTTCCCGAGGAAGCCGCCAAGGCCATGCTGTTCGGCCACGTGCAGATCGCCCTTACCAACGCCCTGCGGGGATCCAACCCGTTCTCCGAGGCTTGCGAAATCGCCATCCAGTACGGCAAGGACACCATCATCAAGGACGACTGGAAGAAGATCTTCGACGACTCCGAACTCGACGGCGTGATCGCCAAGATGCTCAAGCTGGACGCAGTCAGGCGGTAGTGAGCCTATAAGGCAGGCCGTTGCCACTGAAACGCCGTCAGGTCTGCACTCTGCTTGGCTGTAAGGAAGGCTCCCAACCCCACGGGTTGGGAGCCTTCCCTCATTCGAATTCGCTACTGCAACGAGCTAAGCGGGTGCTCTGTTGCTGTCATAGGGCAGTGAGGCCGCCGTCGACGGTGAAGAGACCCCCTGTGGCGTACGCTGATTCGTCGCTGGCGAGATAGACCATGATTCCTTCGACATCCGCAGCTGCGCCTGCCCGTCCAAGCATGGTGGAATTTACCAGGCCCGCGCGGCTGGCAGGGTCGTCTGCGATAGCTTGCACCAAAGGTGTCTCGGTATATCCGGGGACTACGGTGTTCACTCGGATGCCTTCTTCGGCGTAGTCCGCTGCGACCACCCGTGCCAGTCCGTGAACGCCGGCTTTGGAACTGGAATAAGCGGTGAAGGTTTGACCGCATGCTACGACTGCGGTCGGGCTGCCGGTGCAGATGATGGACCCTCCCCTGCCCTGCAGGGCACGCACTGCGTGCTTCAGGGTCAGGAAAGCCCCGCGTTGGTTGACCGCGACCGTTTTCTCCCAGACTTCCAACGGCAGATCGCCCACTTTGGTGTCCTGCCCGAAAAGTTGGACGCCGGCGTTGGCCACCACTATGTTCAGGCCACCGTCGGCCGCGATGGCGGCATAGGCTGCTTCCACACTCTTCTCGTCTGATATATCAACGGCCACTGCGGTCGCCATGTCGCTGCCCGTAGCTGTGGCCGCTTTCGCGGCCGCTTCCAGGTTGATATCTGCGAAGTAGACGCGGGCTCCTTCTGCGGTGAAGCGCTGCGCTACTGCCAGGCCGATGCCGGATCCCGCGCCCGTGACCATAGCCGTTTTGCCTGTAAGCCTATTGGACATCGTGTTCCTCTTTCTTGTGTTTGAGTCAGCTGAGTGGCTTGGTGACTGCCGACCACGGTGAAATATCAAAGCTCCGCGGATAGCCGTTTTCAAGTTTTGCCGCGGTTTTCAGCGACTCTGCCGTGAGGTTCGCGGCGAACAGCACCATGCCGTCTTCCGATGCCACCGGGTAGAGCACGAGGCCGGGAACGTCACCCTCGACGTGCAGAA
Organism: Arthrobacter sp. StoSoilB22; assembly: GCF_019977315.1. Classification (NCBI taxonomy): domain Bacteria; kingdom Bacillati; phylum Actinomycetota; class Actinomycetes; order Micrococcales; family Micrococcaceae; genus Arthrobacter; species Arthrobacter sp. StoSoilB22. The sequence continues at coordinate 2,030,863 of NZ_AP024652.1, read as the reverse complement.
CATCAGCACCGCGAAGGGTTGCCAGTTTTGCCAAGATCTCGAACGCGGGTGTAGTTGTTCCTTCTGCGGTGATCAGACCTCGGGGTCCGCTGGCTTCGAAGTAGGTGATGGATTCGACCCCTGGCACGGTGAGGGCGTTAATGCTGCCCAGGAGCCAGGCGGCGGTGAACTCATCCGCCTGCAGAGGGTCAGTAGTCATGACTTCCAAGGTTGCGGGGTCGTATGCGCCTCGGGTTGAGACGGCGTTGAAGCGAGCCTTCAGCGTCACGGGGCCTACGTGAAGTGGTCTGCCGGATCCGAGCCTGAGGGCGTTCATCGCTGTCAGCCGTTGAATGGGCAGGCTATCAACCATATGCGGCACTTCAGTGGCGTGCATTTGCGGCGTGATGCTGTAGGTGATTTCATCGGCGTCTAGCCGGATGGAGTCCGGTCGTCGGTTGAGCTCTGTGAAGTGGGAACGTGTGCCAGCCACCAGCGTGCCGGTGAATCCACGGCTTTTTGCCGTAGCTTGCAATTGCTGCCATAACTCTGGCTCAGTAACGTGCTCCTTGGAGCTGAAGGCTCCTACCCGGACCACCTTCTCCAGAGGGAGAAGGCCCACGATAGAGCGGATCTCTGCGCTTGCTTTCCCAACGATCCGCACATCAAGTGCAGTTCCCAACTGCTGGGCCTGTCGTCCCGCTTGGGCCAGCACCTCTGCGGCCGTCGCGGGATTATTGCCCGGAACTTCGACAATCAGGGAGGCAAGGCCGGGTACTGAGGGAAGATTGATCGCTGATGAGGATGCGGAAGTGCCCAAGGCGGGCACGCGTCCACGGGCTTGCTTCCGCACGGTCAGCACCTCGGGCATGGACGGCCGTGGTGCCGCGGTTGTGTTCGCCGTCCAGGGTTTGGCGCTGAGCCGGATGCTCTGCTGGGTTCGGTCGCCGGCGCGAACACTGACGGGGAAGGGCCGGGAAAGCGGGGTGCTGTACGTCTTGAAGGAAGCGTCGGTCCAGTTTCGCTGGTCTTCGGTTTCGAAGACGTCTCCCGCGAAGTCCAGCCGGAAGGTGGTTCCGTCCCGTTCCCAGCTCATGGCGGCGATATTTGTAAAGGGCTGGTGCGGGCTGATGTCGGTGGGAAAGGCGCTTTTGGTCACAGTGTGCTCCGGTGACGTGACGGTGATATCCCGGCCAGCGTCATCGGGCCTGTGAAGCACTACCAGGCCTATGCGGTTGCTGCTGAAATCCTGGGTCGCCCTGCCGTCGAAGGACACAGTAAGTTCGTTATCGGATGCCCGGAGAATCAGCCCGGCCGTGTACTCACTTCCGAAACCTGCAAACCTGACTTCGAGGGTTTTGGTGAAGGTTCCCCCTTCGTGGGAGTCGGTGACAGATTCGATGCGGGCGGTCAGGGTTCTCCAGTCATGGTCCCGGACGACCGCCCGGATAGCCCTAAGGACTGGGCGATCACGGTATGAAATGTCGGCGAATTCGTCCCCGCGCAATAGAACTCGCCAAGGTCCGTGGGCGAGCGACTGGGTAGGGTCAAGGAGCCGGGACCTGTTCTCAGCAAGCATTATCGGACTTTCTGCTTGGGATGGCTGGATCCTCACAATGGGCGCCTGCGGCAGTGGTTGCAACCCTGTTCCTGCTCAAGATGCGGCCGCTTCAATCCGCAGCCGGTGCGCCATATAAGGACGGACGGGCATTTCGATCCGTTGTCCCCCACTGAAAGTCCCGGGAAGGGTCTCGATGGTCATGGCCCAGGTGTCGATGAGGTCAACCTTCGCCGTATGGGCGTCTGGGATATCAACTGTCTGAAATCGTTGCTGGCTATAGCCCTGATAATGGATTTCGTATTGGCCTTCAATGCCGCCTATAGGTGTTGGTGACATCCGTAGGATGGGCTCCAGCCGACCGGTCGGGGATTCTCCGATGAGACGGTCGAGGAATGCGATTCTTTCGGCGCTTTGTCCTACCAGTTTTCCGCCCTTGGCCCACCAGAGAACGTCGTTGTCGTCGTAGTACGTCTCGCCGTGGGTGTAGTAGCCGCCTCGGAGGGTTGTCTCCCAGGCCCGGCGGACGACTTCCACTGCTGACAGGCTTCCCCACTCATATTCCAAGTCGCCTTCATAGCCAATTTCATCGAGGACCACGGGTTTGCCCCATTGTTCCCGCATGTCGGTGACCTGTTCGGCGGTCTTGTAATAGTCGACCTTTTGGATGCTGCAGTGGGTTACCCACTCTGCTGAGTAGTCGTACATGCGCGTGCCATTGTGGATGGACAGCAGGTGGTCCGCGTGGTCTTCATCGGTGACGATCTGTGCGAATCGTTCCCAGTCTTCGCGCCGTTTGGTGGTCATGAAGTCGTACTCGTTGGCCAGGGACCACCATACGTTCGGAAGGGCTGCCAGCCTCCGGACGACGTAGCGAACGTATCGGTCGTCCGCGGCCTTGCCCAGATCCTGGAAACCCCAGCGATCGTAAGGGTGGAAGAGAATTACATCGGCCTGGATTCCCAGGTCATCCAGGTCACGTATCCGCTTTTCCAGGTGGCGGAAGTATGCCGGGTTGAATCGCGTGCTGTCCCAGTTGTCGCCGTCCCGATCAAAGGGATACAACTCAGGCTCGTTGTCGTTGAAGATGAATGCCTTGGGGAAGACACACATGCGGACCTTAGTGAAGGCGCTTTTCGCCAGCGTGGACAGGGTTTGTTCCTGAAGTTCCTGGCTTTGATGGGTCCACGCGTAGAGAGTGGTGCCGACCGGGCGGTAGACCTCGCCGTTGTCGTAGGCGAAGTGAAAGGTCTCAGCGACTCGGACCGGTCCGTGTGCTGAGGATGCCTCGACCGTGATGGTGCCGGCGTGTCCGTCCAGGGAACGGGCCGTTGATAGAGTGCGGAACTCCCATGTTCCGGTTTTCGGCGGAAGGAACCGGATGACGTACCTGCCGTCACCGTCGTAGAAGCCGCCTACGCCCAGTTCGATGTCTCCGAGCCTGAAATTCGCGCGCAATTCGACGTCGGTGAAGGGGTTGCCATGCGATGGTCCCCCAAGGACTATTTCCAGCGTGGCGTTGACTCTCCCGGCCGTCGGTGCGGAGATGGCGGCCGAAGCGGTGGGCACGTCCAGTCCCTCGTAGTCCGGATTGGGCTTGACGGGAAGTGGCTCGGTACGTTCTTTCGCAGGAATACTCGCCAGCCGTTCCCAGAGCTCAGCCTGGATGCTTTCCTTGACGCGGAAGAGGGTGGCCAGGGCGCCGATGGGAAGCTCCAGTGCGCCGCCGAACTTCGCGGGTTTGTCCACCACGGCCGGAAGTGCCATCCGGAGCGCGTTCCGGCCCGCTTCGTCCTCGAGAATCTCGCGGGTCTTGGTTTGATCGTCCATGAAAAGCATGGAGAGCGGTCCTTTCCAGTGTGTTCGGGTTGACGTTACGTTGGGCAGTGACTAGGTGAACGGGCCGGGCTGTTCATCGGCCGGCTGGAGCATCCGGTTCTCCGTGTGCACCGTTAGGATTCCGGGCCAGTCTTCTAGCGACCACGCGGCCGTAGCTATCCCAGATGCCAGCCGTGAGCAAGGCCAAGAACATGCCGCCGGCAGCCCAGTAGGGCAATAATGCCAAGGATGTTCCCGCCAGGGCGAGCCCACCGAAGAATGCCCCTCCGCCGATGCCGACGTTGAATGCGGTGGTCTGAAGGGCCGCCGCCAGGTTACGGCTGTGGGGAGAAGCCGACCACATCATCCGGGTTTGAAGCATGACCGGTATGCCTCCGAAAACTGCCCCCATCAGGATGACGAGAATCCACACAATGGCTTCTGCACCGCTGGCCGCGGCCACCGGAACAGTGCATAGTATGACAACCATGAATGTCAGCGCACAGAGGAGCAATCTCCGCGGGAACCGGCTGTAGAGTGCGCCCACCACGGCGACTCCGACCGCGCTGGCGATTCCTCCGGCCAGGAGAACAACAGGGATGGCGCCGGTCGCGAAGTGGGCGACGTCCAGTAACCACACCACCTGAAAGGTTCCGAAGCCGTTTTGCGCCGCAACGACAAGCAGGATGAGAAGACAAATCATCAGGATGGCCGGCAGGCTCTTGTCCTGCCTGTCACGGACCATTTCTTTGCTTGTCCGGGCGGGCAATTGCCCGGGTATGGCTGGAAGGAAGCGGATCATCAACACCAAAACGATCAACACGAGCACAGCGAGAGCGGCGAATGAAACCCGCCAGCCAAAGGCCTGCCCCAGGGCATTGCCGAGCGGGATGCCGACTACGCCGGACACCGAACCACCGGCCGCTGTGATCGCCGTGGCCTTGCCCAGCTGGGAGGGACGAACGAGGTGCGCCGGATAGGCCGCTACTACGGTCCAGAACGCACCATGCGCTACGGCACCAAGCACACGGGCAACAAGCAGAACCTCAAACGTCGGCGCAACTACGGTCAGCAGATTGGCCGCGCCAATCGCGGCAAACGAGCCCAGGACCATTCCCTTACGTGGAATCCGGCGGGTGAGCACGGCCAGAGGTGCGGCCGTCACAATTACTGTCAACGCGAAGACCGTGATGAGATTTCCGACTTCGGACACCGAGCGGTCAAAATCCCCGGATAGCTGGGGGATCAGGCCGGCCGGCAGGAATTCGGTGGCCATCGAAGTAAAAATGCCAGCAGAGAGGACCACAAGCCCAACGAAAGGGAAGTTCCCTTTGCTTTGCTGGGCCGGGAGTTGCTTTTCGTCCTGGCCTTGTTTCAGTTTTGGCGCCATGCTGGTTCCTCACAACAGACTGGTGTTTCTGCCGCGAAGTGGTGCGGATCAGAAGCCCAACGGGGGCTATCGGGATGTCGAATTTTATGTCACATGGTTTATGCGCGACGGATTCGGATGGCGATGTACTCCCGCCCTGGCAGATCGACCACCACCCGCCCCTCCACCGGATCCGACAACGTATCGATTGTCATGTTCCAGGTATCAATGACATCCACATGCCAGGCAGATCCGGCCGGTACTAAGATTGAACGGAACTTGGGGCGACCCAGCCCGAGGTAGATGACGCGGTGATCTTCGTCGCCTCCCGTCCGGGAGTCCCAGTCGCCCGGGAGCGGGTCCCACCTTCCGCTGGGTGATTCGGCAACGAGCCGGCTGAGGAAGCCGATCCGGGCTGGCGACTGTCCCTTGAGGGTGCCCCCCTTGGCCCACCAAATCACGTCATCCTCATCGAGGTATGTCTCGCCGTGGTTCACGTAGCCGCCGCGGACGGCGCCTTCCCAGCAACGGCGGAGCATCTCCTGCGGGCTGAGGTTGCCCCAGCCCTCGGCCACGTCCCCCTCATAGCCGACCTCGTCAATGACTGCCGGCTTACCCCACTGATTCCGCCATGAATCCGTGTTCTCCGCCGAGAGGTAATTATCCGTCCGCTGGATGCTGCAATGCGTGACCCACGGCCGGGTGTAGTCGTAAAACTTTGCCCCATTGTGGATAGAGATCAGGTGCCCTGCGTGGTCCTCCCGGCCTACCACGGCGGCAAACCGTTCCCAGTCATTGTCCGTTTTGGTCTGCATAAAGTCGTATTCGTTGGCCAACGACCACCAAACGTTGCGGTAGGCGCCGAGCCTGCGCACAATATAGCTGAGATACAAATCGTCCGCCCACGCCGGCATATCCGAGAAGCCCCACCTGTCGTAAGGATGGAACAGAATCAGATCCGCTTCGATGCCCAGGCGCTGCAAGCCTAGAATTCTCTGCTCCAAGTTGCGGAAGAAGGCTACGTCAAAGCGGGTGAAGTCCCAGCTGCCGTCAGAGTTCCGGGCGTAGGCGTAATGGTCGGGTTCGTTGGCATTGTAGGAATACGATTTCGGGAAAACGCACATGCGGATCTTCGTGAACGGAGACTCTGCCAGTGTTCGAAGCGTCTGGTCCTGCAGTTCCTGAGTTTGATTGGTCCACGCATAGGCTGTGGTCCCGAACGGGAGGTAAGGGGTGCCGTCCTTATAGGCGAAATGGAACGTGTCCCGCACCACCACCGGACCATGGTTTCCGTCATGCCGCCCGGTTACGTCAACCGTTCCGGCGATGCCATCGAGTGAGGAAGCGTTGGAGCTGGTCTTGAAAGCCCATTGGCCGGGGGTCGGCGGCATGAATCGGATGCGGTAGACGCCGTCTCCGTCATAAAAGCCACCGACCTGCACCGAGGCGCTGCCGCATCGGAACGTCGCATGGATCTCCACGGCTGTGAAGGGATTTCCATGGGACGGCCCCTTCAGAACGACCTCTGCAACACCCCATTGCTGAGCGGAGGGGATGGAGTCGATGACGGCTCGGGAACCTACACAGCCGGATTCGTCATAATCCGGCTGGGGCCCCAGAGGGGCCGCGGGAATCTTATTGACTACGGGCGACGATTCAAGAGATCCCAAGTCCTCCCACAGTGCGGTAAGGTCAGGGTCCGTCCCTCCGATTCCCCTGGCCCAACCTGTAACCTCCGCCAGCTTCGCAAGGGGCGAGAGTGTCCAGTCGTTCCACGTCCGAAACCCCGGAAGATGGTGGTCCAGTACGGCTGAAGCTTGTGGGTCGGCGAGAACGTCCGCCAGCGTAGCGTTCTTTGTAAATGGCATGATGGTGGTCTTTCTACTGCAGAGAGTCGGGTGTGTAGCTGACAGACATAAATTTGCCCTCGGGGCCCGTCGACTGAAGTGCCAGCATCCGCCCCGTAAAGCCTGAAGCGACTTCTGTGGAGAGGTGGCGGCCGTCCAGTCTGCCGAGTTCACGGGCCTTGGAATGCTCGACGACGGACAGTACGATCTCGTCCGGTCCGCCGTGGCCAAGGGGCGTGGTGGGCGAAGACGCGGGCACACTCTGCAGGCGGAGCGTCACCGGGCTGCCCGCAGCAAGGTCGGCCGAACCGGTTTCGTGCCGGATCTCACCCAACTGCGCCCAAGCCCGGACCTTCCCGTCGCCGCAGGTCAGGCCAAAGCAATAGCGGTCATCGATGCGGAGCACGAGGCTGCCACTTGCCTCGATGGTGGCGTCCGCCGTCCAATGGAAGTCCTGTACCCGGGTGCAGAGCAGCCCCGGAGTACCGTCGGCCAGCGGCTTAAGCCGGATGCCGCCGTCGGAATCCGTTGCTGTAATGCTGGCAGGCTCGCCGCCGGGGACTACCCACCGGGCGTCCAGCTCCCCGGTGGCGAAATTCTCCGTAAATGCTGTCTCAGCTGCAGGGACGTCGAAGCGGTCCTCGTCAAAGTGCGGCCATCCATCAATCCAATCAATACCCGCGATAAACGTCTCGCGTCCAAGGACGTGGAAGCCCGGAGTGGGGCCCTTAGGGCGGACACCGAGATACACGGCGGCCCACTCCCCTTCCGGTGTCTGTACAAGATCGGCGTGTCCTACGTTTTGAACCGGGTGGATCGAACTGCGGTGCGTGAAAACGGGATTTGCGTAGCAGGCATCGAACGGTCCGGATGGCCTTACGCTGCGGGCGACCGTGACGCAGTGTCCTCGCTCGGTGCCGCCCTCGGCGAGCAGCAGATACCAGAAATCGTCTACGCGGTAAAGGTGGGGGGCCTCCACGGCCCCCATACCCGTCCCCTGCCAGATCGGATACGGGTCGCTCAGGAGTCGCCCACTGGCGGTATCCAAGCGCGCTTGGAGAATGCCAATCTCACCTTCGGTAAAGCTCATGGCCTTCCAGCTCAGATAGCAAGTACCGTCATCGTCCCAGCACAGGTCCGGGTCGATGCCGATTGCGCCGTCAATGAAGACGGGATCGCTCCACGGCCCTGCCGGATCCTTTGCGTGCACTAAGACTTGGCCGGATTCGTAATCACTGACGTTGGTGGTGATGAACCAGAACATACCGTCATGGTGGCGCAGCGTAGATCCATAAATGCCTGTCGAAGGCCGGGGATCACCCAAGCGGAATTGGCTCCTGCGGCCCAGGACATGGCCGATCTGCGACCAGTTCACCAGGTCTCGGCTGTGGAAAATGGGTGCGCCGGGGAAATATTCAAAGCTTGACGTTGACAGATAATAGTCTCCGCCTACCCGGCAGATCGTTGGGTCAGGGTGGAAGCCAGGCAAAATAGGCTGGAAAGCAGAGTTCCCGCCGCCTGTAAAGGCGGTCATGAACGCGCCTCAGCGAGGATCTCGGCTACGCGCCGCTGCAAAGGAACCCGCGCATCCACCCACGGTTCCGGGGCCAGAACAGTTCCCAAGGTGCTGGCTGGCTCGTTGAGGTGCCGGCTGATTTTATCTGCCGCCTGCGCTTCGCCCCCGGGGGTGACGCCGGTTTCGACGGCGGCAGCCACCACAGCCGACCACGCGGCAGGCATGTGGTCGAGCACGTCGCGGATGGTTTCGGTCGCTGCGCCCTCCGAGGCTGTCGTGGGATCGAAAACGTCCCATGTGTACTCGCCATGCGCCACTGTTTCCGGTTCCGGGGCGCCTGGAACATGAACTTGCGCTGTGGCGCCCACCGGCACCTTGATGTCCAACTTCAGCCGCCCGTTGGAGCGCTCCCAGCGAACAGCGGCTTCCCCGTAAGGGGTCAGGTGACTGGCGGACGCAGAGGTGAGAGCCGCCGTCGGGTATGGATGAACCACCAGTTCACGGTAGCCGGCCGCGGCAGGCGCCAGGCCGGCCACGCTCCGGTGCATCCAGTCCGCGACCGCGCCCAGGGCGTAGTGGTTGAAGGATGTCATGCCGCCCGGGTTCACGCTGCCATCAGGCCGCATGCTGTCCCACCGTTCCCAGATCGTGGTCGCCCCCATGGTGACCGGGTAGAGCCATGATGGGCAGCCTGTCTGCAACAGAAGCCGGTAGGCAGTATCCACATGTCCCGTAGATGTAAGGGCGTCGCATACGAGTGGGGTGCCGACGAATCCGGTGCTGATACGGAACCCGCTCATGCGCACCAGATCGGCCAGACGTCGGGCGGCTTCCGCCCGTTGTTCTTCAGTCGGCAGCAACGCCCATTCCAAGGCCATTGCATAGGCCGACTGGCTGTCCGAAAGGATTCTGCCGGCAGGGGTCACGAAAGTCCGGGCGAAGGCGTCCCGGACTTCCTCGGCCAGTTTGGTGTAGCGTGCCGCTTCTTGGTCGCGTCCAAGCAACGCAGCTGCTTTGCTGAGTACCTCGGCGGAGCGCGCGAAGTGGGCCGTGGCCACGACGTCGGGATCTGTTTGGGCGCGAGCCGCATCCTCGGGTGGGGCGCTGGGATCCAGCCAGTCGCCGTACTGAAAACCTCCCGTCCACAGATGGTCAGGGCCTGCCAGCGAGGCAACCCTGTCCAGCCACGCACACATGCTCTTGAAATGCCGCTCAAGAATTTGCTTGTCGCCTGCCCGCTGGTAGAGCGTCCAAGGAACGAGTATTGCAGCGTCACCCCACGCGGCGGTGGGGGCATTGGTGTACTCCGAATGGATGACGTCGGGCACGACGTGGGGTACGGAACCGTCCGGCAGTTGCTCGGCGGCAAGATCGGCCAGCCAGGAGTTGAGGAAACCGGTGGTATCGAAGAGGAACGAAGCCGTCGGTGCGAAAACCTGGATGTCACCCGTCCAGCCGAGGCGCTCGTCACGCTGCGGGCAGTCAGTGGGGACATCCACAAAGTTGCCCCTCATGCTCCACACAACGTTTTCGTGGAATCTGTTGAGTAGTTCGTTGGAAGAAGAGAACCACCCGGTACGTCGCAGGTCAGATCCGACAACAACGGCCTCAATGTCTCCAGCCGTGAGTTGAGGAACACCCGTAACCTCCGCATAGCGGAAGCCATGCAGGGTGAGCGAAGGCTCGAGTGTTTCCTCGGTGGACCCGGCAACGATGTAGGAGTCCGTTGCCTTGGCCGTTCGCAGGGGTTCGGTGCAAAGTTCATTGTTCTCGAGGACTTCCGCGTGGCGGACAACGACCTCGCTCCCGGCGGGCAGGTTGCGGGCCCTTAGCCTGATCCAGCCGACAACGTTCTGGCCAAAGTCCACCAGCGTCCGCCCTGAGGGTGAGGTGAAAACAGCATGCGCCGGGACGACTTCGGTGGGGCGCACGGCAGGTCCCTGGGCGGCGACCAGCCGTGAAAGGTCAGCATTAACGACCTCGACGGTTCCAGCTGCCGGGCTCTCGCCGGAGTTGCGGATCCTGAGATCGGTCCGCTGTCCGTCGTACAAGTCATCGGTAAGGATGCTGCTCTCCCGGGCTGTCCAGGAGCCGTCGGAAGCCAGGACGTATGTGCCGCCGTCGACCGTCGTGACCTCAAGCTGGGCGAGCACTGCCAGCCGGTCGCCATATAGGGCGCGCTTGTTTTCAAAGCCTAGCCGGCCACGGTACCAGCCGTTGCCAAGCAGCATCTCCAAGTTATTGGTACCTTGACGGATCAAAGTTGTGACGTCGTAGGCGTGGTAACGAAGTCGGTGGTCGTAAGAGGTCCATCCTGGAGCCAGAACGCTGTCGTCGATCGGCTTCCCGTTCAACGTACCGGTGTAGATCCCATGGGCGGTCGCGTAAAGGCGGGCTTTACTGACTTGGGCAGGCACATCAAGTACTCCGGTCAGAATGGGGGCAGGCATGTCCTGCCCTCCGATGCCCACTGGGCTAATGAAGTCGGCCACCCAGTCATTGGCATTGAGGAGTCCGGCTTCAACGACTGACCGCTCGCTCCATTCGCTCCAGTCCGAATTATGGCTGACACGAACCCGCACCCCGGCGGACTCACGGGAGGAAAGATCGGGCGCGGGCCACGGAACCAGTACTTGCTCGGAGCCTTCGATGCTGTACACCTGGACGAGCCCACCCCGGCTGATCTCCAACTCGTAGGCTGTCTGTGAGTAGCCGACCTCGGCGTGCGGTACCGACCATGAGAGCCGGGGCGCCCCTGTACCGAGACCGAGGACAGGACCTGGGTCCGTGCGGTGCTCAAAGCGAGGGGCATCGGGAGCGGCAGCCATTGCCATAGAAGTCTCCAGCGTGGGTTGAGTTGAACGCAGACCTTGGGTGTCAAAGGCCCTAGGGTGGTGTCCGCAATTTCTAAGCTGACCGGAACTCAGTTGGTGCCGGATCCTTGGACGGGACTGGTGTTGAGGCAGCAAGCAGAACGGCGCCCAATCGGCTCATCGGCGATGCCGAGTGGGCGTCATATGCGTAGAAGCCCTGCCCGGATTTCGCACCCAGCTCGCCTCGCTCAACGTGAACCAAAATTTCCTTCGGGGCTGAAGCCTCGACACTGAGAAGCGGAAAAAGGCGCTCTGTTACTGCCTGCCATATGTTGAGCCCTCCGCGGTCCATGACTTCAAAGGGACCTGCAAGTGCCCACCGGGGTCCGATGCCATGAACGACGGCTGCGTCGATCTCTTCAGCGGACGCTATTCCTTGTCGAAGCAGCCACACAGCTTCACGGATGAGTGCTGCCTGCAACCGATTAGCGATGAAACCGTCAACTTCGCGGTTCAGGGACACCACTACCTTGCCTGCTTCTGCAATAAGCGACCGAGTTAGCGTCAGTGCAGATGAAGCGGTCGTGGCATGCGGCACCAACTCCACGAGCGGAACAATGTCTGCCGGGTGGAAGAAATGTGCAACGAGTATGGCCTCCGGGTGAACCAATCCTTCAGCCAGCTGGCCTGGACGAAAGGTGGAAGTATTGGATGCCACAGGCACAGGACCCACTAGTTCCTGAATTTGTCGGAGGAGTGCTTGCTTGGCGCTCAGTTGTTCGGAAATGGCCTCAAAAATGATGTCTGCACCTGCGAGGCAAGAAGGCAGGTCTGAGCAGGCTTCGATGCCAGGGAATTCCGGCAAATCCGCAATTCGCGCATCGTAAACGCGTACGCTGCGTCCGGTGCTCGCGAAGAGCCGGGCGATGGCCAGGCCCATGGTCCCGGCGCCAATTACTGCAATCGTGCTGATAGGTGGCTGGGCATGTGCTTCCTGCGTCATCCGAACCTCTTTCGATCGTCAAGTCATTTTTTCTTACTCGTTTGAATACCCACGGGGAGACGCCCGTCGGGTCAGACCTGCCTGCGCATCGCCGGTTTGCCGTCGAACGAGGAAGGGCTGCTGGAGGGTCAGTTCAGGTCGCGCCACAACGCTGTCGTCACAGATTTACCGCGTTCCCAGTCGCCAGCTTGATTGGTGAAGTATGCGAAGCCGACTTTGAAGTATGGGTCTGCGAAGGCCACCTGGCCCAAGGCGCCGTCGTGGCCGAAGGAGTACTCGGTCAGATAGGGGTCCCAATGCGAGGGGACCATGACTCCCGCGCCAAAGGCCTGGTACGGCGGCTGACCTCCGAAAACCGGCTCCCCCTTGCTGCGCGGCTTGCGAACGTCGTCTACGGCCGCATCCGAAAGTAGGCGGACCCCTTCGGTTGGCACAACTGCAGCAGAATAGATTTTCGCAACAGCCTCAGCAGTAGCAAAACCATTGACGCCTGGCATCTCGGCGCGTCGGCCGTCGGCGGACTCCACCAAGTTCGGGAAACCCACTCCGGAGCCCAGATTTACGGCCCGCTCCAACCAGTAGGAATTAGGGACTGACATGGCCGGTGCCGGGGGCAATGGGTCGGGCACCATCGTGGCGACTCTTGTGTCGTACTCCTCAGGAAGCCCGATCCAAGCATCGGCGGACAAAGGCCCGGCTATTTCTTCGGCAAACAAGCTGCCAAGGGAACGCCCGGTCGCGAGGAACGCGAGCTTTGCAGTGAGGGCACCATGGGTGATGTTGTGGTACTGATGACCTTCGCCGGGTGTCCACAGAGGCTCCTGGGCGGCGAGGACGTCCGCGGTCGCGATGGAGTCCAGATAGACGGACTTAGGCAAAGCCTCCCGTGGGGCCGAAAGGCCGGCGCGGTGAGCCAAGACGTCACCAATTGACAGTTTTCCCTTGCCGTGGGCGGCGAACTCGGGCCAGAACTCGCCGATCTCAGTATCGTAGGAAGGCATCCTCCCGAGCTCCACCAGGCGACCAATCACCAGAGAGGCCAGGCCCTTGGTCACGGAAGCAACAGGAATAAGGGTGTCGTTCCTGAAGGGACTGTTACCCCCGTCAGCCGTGCCGGCTGCCAGCGAGACAACAGCGGCGCCGTCCTTCCAAACGGACAGAGCGGCACCCGCTCGTCGCCCTTCGGGAATAGTCTCGAAGAACGCTGAAGCAACGCCCTCGAAGCCCGGCGCTACAAAGTTGGGGGTGGTTCCCATTCCTTCTCCTCATTGAGTATTTCGATAGTGTGAACAGTATGTCATTAGTTAGAATCAAGTCTAACCGTCCAGAGCCCCATTAGGTCAACAACTTCAGGGGCCTGGTTCATTGAAAGTGATCGCTTGGATGATCGAACGGATACGGGGTGTTGTCTTCGAACCCGAAGGGATCCCGGCGGAGCATCCAGTCCCACTCCGGGCCTACAAGCCGAGCTTCGCTTGGCCGTGGCGCAAGGCCAGCGTTCTCACGGGTGGCCTGGCATACGAAGGTTTTCCAATGTCGAAATAGAAGATGTGACACAAGTCGAGAGCAGAGGTCTCGGCCCTTGACGCCACGCCGGGCTAGCTCCCATGATGCCAAGCTGTCGGTCCGCTCTTGGCTAGTCGAAATCCTCTATCCGCCATTCGTCCTCCCATTTCAGCCGTGGAACATCTCCATCAAATGCGAAGGGGAGCCAAACGTAGTCGGATTGCGAGGTGTCTATAACGCTGAAGTCTTCTTGAACGTCATCGGGGTATGGAGTACCGGCAAACCGCCGTTCAAACAATCCGCGGGCGTCGGAATCTTCAGGACTGAGGTCTGGCCGCCACCTATCGGCCATGGCAATGTAAAGGTCCGATTTGGTGGGGTGTTTAAAGACGCAGCTGATCTGGCTCCGAAAGGAGGTTTCACTTTTGTCATCAACGTGGGGGTTGCCCAGAACCGTCCAAGGTCCGTGATAGGAGGGAGCGCTGGCCAGCTCTGAGGGATTGGGGAAATAGCCAGTGGTTCCGGAGGTGACCAGATAGTGCATGCTTCCACGCTTGAAGTGAGCCGGCGCCTCCCGAACATATGGTGGCGCCGGGTGATGGAAGTGCGTTGAGTAATAGCCCGTGACGTCGGTGTAATCCTCGGTGAGATCGGCACATACCAATTCGCTGTGTACGCGCTCGAAGTAGTAGTAGGCCTTTCCATCAGTTGGCTCAATAACCAAGTCGAAGTCGCCAGCATGCATGCCAAGTGGCTTGACGCCGCTTTTCGCTATTTCATATGGCCCCAGGAATGAATCGGCGGTGAGGATAGTGGACCGTTGGGCGCCGTCTTCCATAATCTTCAGCCAGCAGACGTACTTCTTGGTGTGACTGTTGTAGATGATGTGGGGGCGGTCCATGAAGCGGGTGGGATGCAGGGGTGATCCCATGTCGTCCTCCGCAGGCGGGATGATCAGGCCCCTGTCGTCCCAGTTGTAGAGATCGGTGGACGAGTAAGCACGAACCCCCCAATGCCAGATGCCGCTACCTGGAAGCGTCCGCTCTTTGTTCTCGCCGTACCAATAGAAAACGCCGTCTTCCACATGCATCGATCCACCGTGTGCCTGAATGCGGTTACCGTTCGAGTCAATCCAAGGCTGACCTGGACGGATGCTGTTATACATCGTCATCGATTCTCTTTCCGTGCTTGTCGCTGGTCCCAGGGGTTGCCAGAAGAGGAACTGGCTTAGGTGGTGGCTCCAAGTGCCTCATGTGGCCTAACCAACCCCACATCGTGAGACCGGGCGTAGAAACCCCGGGTCTGTCCATCAATGATGGTGTCAGTAGTAATCGAAAGGGTCTCGGTCAGCCGCGGATCGTTCGAGGAGCTTCCCACCATGACGTCGACTTCGCCAGCCTCAACCCGCCAGCGCATGTTTTCGTCGAGAAAGGCCAGTTGGCTGATCTCGAGATGGAATTCGACTCGGGCAGTCTGCGCCGGCTCGAGTTCGAGCCGACGGAAGCCGGCGAGTTCCATAACGGGCCTCGAAGTACTGGCGAATCGGTCACTTACATAAAGCTGAACGACCTCAGTCCCGGGTCGGTGGCCGCTGTTTGTCACTGTGAAGGAAATGTCTACAGTATCGCCGCCGTCCACCTCGGGCCTTGAAAGGGCCATATCGGCGTAGTCAAAGGTGGTGTAGGACAGCCCATGCCCAAAGGGATACCGTGGAGTGTGGGGGGCATCGACGTAGTCGGAGAAGCCGATGCTATAGCCCTGGTGCCAAGCCGACCCGTGTGGGTGGTTGTAGTAGATAGGGACCTGGCCAGAGTTGTGAGCTATGCTCACCGGCAGTCGGCCGCTGGGAGCATGGGCGCCGGTCAGGACGTCCACTATTGCTTCGGCACCGCCTTCGCCGGGGCTCCATGCTTCAAGAAGGGCGGCCAAATGCGTGTCTGCGGCGTCGCTGGACACCGGTCGACCATCAAGATGCACGCCGATCACCGGCTTGCCCAAACGAGCGAGCTTGACGATCAGATCGTCCTGACAGCGCGGCAGGTTGATGTCTGTAGCATCAATGCCCTCGCCCATCGAGGCGATGGATGCAGTTCCGTGTTTGCCTCCGAGCGTCAGGAGCACGACGTCGGCGCTCTCGGCGAGAGCGATCGCTTCGTCGTGTCCGGAGTCGTCGTCGCCAGCAATTGGGTAGCCGTACGCCCAAGCCACCTCCGTTTCGGGCAGTCGGATGCGGAGCTCGTCGAGGAGGCTGCGGATGCCGGGCTGCTGGAGGTGCAGCAGTTCCTCGAAGGCGGGGCCGTCGGAGGCCTCGATGGTGGTGCCTGGAACGGTAGTGGTCACGGTCTGATGGTTTTCGCTGCTGGTGGCGAGGCCGGCCATTGAGGCGTTTGCGGCGAGTTTTCCCTCCGCCATCGAGTAGTGGGTGTAGCCGCCGAAGAAGAACCGCGCTGTCGCCGCGTGGCACCCGATAACCGCCAGCCTTTGAAGGTTGGGCCGTAAAGGCAGAGCTCCGTCATTGTGCAACAGAACGAGCGACTCCCGTGCACATTGCACAGCGACTGCCGCGTTGGCGGGTGACTGAAATGGGGCTTCGCGCTCAGCCGGGTCCGGAGCGAAAGGATGCTCGAAGAGGCCCATGCGGAACTTTGCGGTGAGCACCCGGTGAACCGCCTTGTCGAGAAGTGCAATGTCGGCGCGTCCGTTTGCGAACCACTCGCGCAGCTCCGGGCCGAATCCTTGTGGCACATGCAGTTCGACGTCCATGCCCGCGCGCAGGGCCGCCAGTCCGGCATGAGCATCGGACTGTGCGACACGCTGGACGGTGTGAAGGTTTCCAACGGCGCCGTAATCAGAGACAAGCAAGCCACCGAACCCCATTTGTTCCCGCAGCACCGTTTTGAGGAGCCGTACGGAGGCGGACATAGGCTCGCCGCCCACTGAGTTATAGGAAGGCATCACACCCCGGAGCTCGCCCAAGGTAATCGCTGCCTGGAAGGGTTTGCCGTAGAACTCCAGCAACAGTCGGTCGGGGACATCGCAGTGGGCCCCATGGATTCCGCCCTCGGTGTGGTGGGATCCGACGAAATGCTTCGCCACCGCCTCGGTGCGTAGGCCTGACTCGTCTTCGCTTTGGAGCCCCGTCGTGTAAGCGACGCCCAGAGCAGATGCGAGAGTGGGGTCCTCACCATATGTTTCGCCCTGCCGCCCCATCCTCGGATCCCGTGAAACATCAAGGACTGGTGCCAAAGTATGCGTAATGCCGAAAGCACGTTCCTGTTGGCCTACGATTTGCCCAATCTTCCGCTCCACGTCAACATTCCAGCCTGCCGCCCGTCCCAACCCGGAAGGAAAGCTGGTTGCTCCAGGAAGGTACGCGCCACAGAGCCCCTCCATGTGAAATATTGCCGGGATCCCATGCCCGGAACCCGCCATTGCATCGCTCTGAACCTTACGCTGGAACGCAGTGACCTCGTCCCGCGTGGGCGCGGATCGGGCTTCAAGGCAGGATACTTCGCCGATTCCAAAGGGGAAACGCTCAGAGAAGTCGGCGGTCTGCGTTATGTCGGTAGGAAAGTAGCAGGAGACCTGAGCCATCTTTTCGTCGAGGCTCAGCTTTCTCAGTAGGAGTTCCGCCCGCTGGACTGCGGGTAGGTGCTGGTCCATCCATGGTGTCGTTGCGTTTGTGCTCATGTTGTGTCCTTCGTCTACCAGAGGGTGTGCCCGGCGGACTGGTTTTCACGTCCGGGGGCTGGAACGGCGGGCGGACCGCCGCGCCGGACGACTGGGCGCCGGACTTTGCGTGCAGAGTTGCACGCTGTTGGTCAAAGACGTGCACGTCATCGGCCGCCTTGCAACCCACAGGGAGGTGTATTGACGAACCGTGCCCGCCAATCCTAGGCTCACTCTAACAACTATCGCAATAACGTTTCGATAAATGGAATGGATTGTGGTTAGGTGGCGTGATGGCTGACTCGCCTCCACGCACCTCATTTAGATCGCTAAAGATTCCGGAGATTCCCTTGATTCCACTTTCCCAACCACAGGACCTCCGAACGGACGGGTACGTTTTTCCTCTGGGCGTAGGGGATGTTCCGATGCTTTCTTGGGCTCCAACTCCAGGTCAAGAGCAACTCAGAATTATCGTCGAAGACGAGACAGGGGCCATCGTCGGCGATTCGGGAGCCGTGGTCTCAAGAGCGCCGCAGCTTCGCGTTGATCTGGTGCTGCGGAGCCGGGCCCGTTACAAGTGGAGGGTTCGCATAGCCGACGCGGACGGGCAGTGGTCTCCGTGGAGCGAATGGGCGAAGTGGGAGACGCCCCTACTTGGCGATTCGGACTGGCAGGCTAAGTGGGTTGCGCGCTGGACCCCCGCAGAAACCCGGGTCATCGCGTCTATTTACTCGGACACCGTCGACTGGATGGGCCCCGGGAACACCCTGGTTCAGTCATTTCAATCAAGCGGTCCCGTCACGGCCGTCAGCGTCGACCTGGACGGTGACATTCCTTCCGACGTCGTTGCCCGCATGCAACTACGGAACAGCGCCGGTGACGTCGTTGCCGAGCGGGAGCTGGATGGAAGATGGAACACATGGGCCCGGTTCACGTACTACCTCGAAGTAGGCCCACCGGCGCCTCCCGGCACTTACACACTGTCGATCACATGCGAGCAAGGACAACTTGGCTGGCGCAGAGCAACATCAACAGCACGCCTTTCTGAAGATGACGGAGTGGGGCCGCTCCCGGTTCTGGGCGAAGCAACGGTGGACGGCGTCCTGGTCCCTGGAGTCCGTACCTTGGCCGTAGAAACGCTCCCGGCACCCAATCCTGTCCTGAGAACCAGCTTCACCATCCCGGCAGGGGTGACCTCAGCCCGTCTCTACGCAGTGGGGATTGGCTATGGCGCGTTCAGTATCAATGGCACATCTCTCGGCAATGAACTTGAACCGGCGACAACAGACTTTACGAAAACAGTCCTATACAGAAGCTACGACGTAACCGGCCATCTGAACGCCGGGGAGAACACCCTCGTGGTGGAGCTGGGGCGTGGATTCTTCTCCGCACGGGGAGCAAGCATCTGGGGTTGGCACATAGCACCGTGGTCTCAAGAACCAATGGCAATCGCCCAGTTGGAGTACGTAGACCAGGATGGGAATCGGCATGCTATTTGCTCCGGTCCGCACTGGGAAGCCTCAACAGGACAGGTTGTAAGCGAGCTGCTCTATTCTGGCGAAGTTTGGCAGATGCAGGCTGAAGAGGAACCTGTTTGGGAACCCGCTGTCCTGGTAGATGCGCCAACCGGCACCCTGCGCCCAGCGGCCCTCCCTCCTGTCACGCTTGGATCAGGAAAGCCGCCCGTATCAGTGCACTATGCGGGGACGGAAAGAGTGTACGATTTTGCCGATATGGTGGCCGGTCGGGTCCGATGCACGCTAAGCGTCCCGGGCGCCACAGAAGTCCGGGTAAAGTACGGCGAAACCCTCAATGAAGACGGCACGGTATCTTGCGAGAACGTATTGGCAGCCGGACCAACCCAGACGGACCGCCTGATTTTTGATTCCTCGGCCGACCAAATCTGCTGGGAACCGAAGTTCAGCTACAAAGGATACCGGTATGTGTCGATCGAAGCCGATGGTCCTCTGACAGTGCACGACATCACTTCGATTCCCATGCACACTGACGTTAAAACCATCGGTGCCTTCGACAGCAGCGAGGAAACTCTCACCTGGCTTGACCGCGCATTGGGAAAGACCTTTCTCAATAACCTGCACGGCATCCCCACGGACACCCCCGTCTACGAAAAGAACGGTTGGACAGCAGACGCCCACTTGGCGGCCGAAGCCCTTATCCACCAGTTCGACCTGAAATCTACTTTCGGTAAATGGATCGATGACCACGCCGATGCTCAGGACAACGCCGGGGTCATCTCAAACATCGTTCCCACGCCAGGATGGGGACGGGCCCCCGACCCAGCATGGAGCGCATCGGCCGTTCTGATTCCTTGGAACCTGTACTGGGAATACGGTGACATCAAGTTGTTGGAACGACACCACGAGATGGTGACCCGATACGCGGACGCCATGTACTCTTTGTCCGATGAGGGTATCTGGCGGCATCCCAGCTACGGAGACTGGCTCGCGCCGGGCCATGAACGTGCACCCGAGGGATCAGCACCAACTGCCACAGTGATGCTGATGAAGGTCCTGGCGACAGCAGCCGACATTTCGACAGCCCTTGGCGAACATAGGAATGCGGCGCGATTCAGCGAACGAGCCTCACGAGTCGGAACGGCTTATCATCAAGCCTTCTTCAACGAAAGCGTCGGATTTTACGGCAATGAGGCCTTGGGTTACCGCCAGACAATGAACGTACTGCCCCTTGCCTTCGGCGCCGTGCCCCGGCAACACCAAAGTTACGTTTTTCACTCACTCACCACCGACATCCTTGAACGGACAGCCGGGCACCTGGACTGCGGCGCAGTTGGGGCAAAGTACCTACTTCCCGTGCTGTCCAGTGGCGGGCGGGATGACATTGCGCTCAGCGTAGCCACCCAGCACACAAGGCCGGGCTGGGGGGTCTGGCGCGAAGCCGGCGAGACTACTCTGCTTGAATCGTGGGACACCTCAGCAAGGTCCCGGAACCACTATTTCCTCGGCAGTGCTGCAGCCTGGGTACAGCAAAAAGTTGGAGGGCTTCGGTCCACCCGTCCAGGATGGGAACAGTTCGATATCTCACCCATAGCCGATCCCCGGGTGACCGGCGGAGCACTTTCGCACCTGACACCACGCGGGAAAGCAGCTATCAACTGGACCAGGCAGTCCGGCGCGTGGCGCCTGGACGTCACGGTTCCGTGGGGGGCCACCGCCACGATCCGAATCGGGACAGCCGCCGGGACCAAGCTATCCGGGGGCTTCCACCGCCTGGAATTTGAGGACACCAAACCTCCCCTGCCATCCCAGGCCCCGACGAGCCCTGCAGATCCACTCACCATGTGAATCCAAATTTTCCGAGTTTTGCATTCCCGGCCTGCTCTATGAAGGACCAAGCACCTTGATCACTCCAAACAACACCTTGACCCGTCAAGCCACCATGGGACAGTGGCTGGTCCATCCAGTCGGTGCCCCACTGTTCTGCGAACTGCTGGCACAGTACGGTCTCGAAGCCCTGCATCTGGGCCTGGCACTGGGGCGTCCGCTGTCTCACCTAGGGCAGCTGACCTACGGCAGAATCTCTGAGTCAGCTATCGACGACCTTCTCCAGGCTGCCACTGAAAATATGCTGGCTGGACGTTCAGGGTCGCCGAGTGAAGATTCTCACTTCCTTCCCATCCCGATACGCAGGGACATGAGCTTGAACGAAATCCAAATAAGGGATCCTTTCATCCTCAGCGACAGCACAACCTCCACCTATTACCTCTACGGAAGCACGGACAAAAACATATGGTCCGGCGCCGGCACGGGCTTTGACACCTACCGAAGCAGGGACTTGATCCATTGGGAAGGTCCCTTTGCAGCATTCCGACCGCCTTCAGGATTTTGGAGCCAAGGCATGTACTGGGCTCCTGAGGTCCATGAGTACTTGGGCCACTGGTACATGTTCGCCACGTTCACCGCCCTGAACGGCCACCGAGGAACTCAAGTTCTGAGAGCGGACTACCCTATCGGTCCATTTACGCCATGGAGCGACGGCGCAATTACGCCAAGTAAATGGCAATGCCTCGACGGGACTTTGTTCCTTGAGAACGGTCAGCCCTGGATCGTCTACTGTCATGAATGGACACAGGTCCATGACGGTGCAATGTACGCCCAGCGACTCAGCCCAGACCTTCGTTGCACAGACGGTACGCCATTGTTTCTGTTCAGCGCATCGGACGCCAACTGGTCAAGGCCCATGCAAGGAATCTCCCCCGGCTTCAGCTTTCCCGCACACGTCACCGACGGACCGTCCCTCTTCCGCCTGGACAACGGACACCTGATGATGTTGTGGTCCAGCTTCGGGGATCATGGTTACGCAATGGGCATCGCGCACTCTGCATCGGGGACTATCGAAGGCCCCTGGACTCAGGAACAAGAGGCTCTCTGGTCCGCAGATGGCGGACACGGCATGATTTTCAGGACCCACGAGGGATGTCTGGCTCTGACGCTGCACCAACCAAACAACACCCCCGACGAAAGGGCCATCATTCGTTCGCTGACCGAGCATGAACGAACAGTGTCTTTGCAAAAACGTCCGTAGCTCCAGCCAGTACCACGGGGCCAGAGGCCCAAATCCCGGTGCTCCAAGAGCCAAAATTGAGGATGCCAGAGGCCAAAGCCGGCGCGGAATACCTTTAGCGGTAGCTCCACTTCAATGCCATTTGACTACAGGGGCCGTATTCCAAGACCATCTTGCTTGTGAATCAACCTTCGTCCGCCTCCGCAGTCCATCCACAGCCAGACAGCCGACCCATCTGCCATGCTCATATCAACAACGCCGCTTCCCATTACTCGCCCGTCATCCAAAATCTCCACCCGGGTTCCAGGGCTCAG
Organism: Arthrobacter sp. StoSoilB22; assembly: GCF_019977315.1. Classification (NCBI taxonomy): domain Bacteria; kingdom Bacillati; phylum Actinomycetota; class Actinomycetes; order Micrococcales; family Micrococcaceae; genus Arthrobacter; species Arthrobacter sp. StoSoilB22. The sequence goes on along the minus strand of NZ_AP024652.1, from coordinate 2,008,929 downwards.
ACATTCCGGCGTGTACGTGGCAGCGGCAGGCGCGCCACCCAATGCCTCGTCCGGCCTATTGGTATTGTCGGAATCGATCGGCGGAATAACAACATCCGCGCTAAAACGGTTCGGGCTTGCGCGTTTTCCACGCCTGAGTGCAACCGCTTCTTCCGATCTTTGGAAGTCCAAGTCAGCGATGGCCTGTTTGACCTTCTGCTGGGTGGCGGCCGCAACTTTGTAGGGATGGTTCAAAACATTGGATACGGTCGAAATCCCTACGCCGGCTGCGAACGCGACGTCTGATATCGTGGCCGGAAACTTCTTGTCATTGCGCCTGCCGACCTGGTCAGGCAGGGTGGTTTGTTCACGGCCCACTGGGCTTTCCCTCCCCAAGATTCTGCACCAAAAAATCGAGCGAGCGACTTACTTCGTCTATTGAGGGACCATGGTTGAGATGACCATGTGGCATTCCTGCGGCGAGGTGCGTCTCAACGGGTACTCCCGCTTCGGAAGATTGCATGACGATGAGTTCGGCGGACGGCCTCAGATCGTCGAGTTCCGAAACCAAAACCTTGATAGGTGGCAGGCCCGTGAGATCGGCAGCACCGGGCATCGCCTCAACCGGCAAGTCCGAAATCCGGCCGACATAGTTCCTAACCATGCCTGCGATCGATTCAGGCGTGAAGCGCATCAGGGCAGGCAGCTTCCGGATTTCTAGAGCAGTCACATCATCCAGAGCGGGGACAGGGAAATGGAGGAAGGGATAGGCGAGCAGCAGTTCGGACGGCTGTACCGAATCCCGGTTCCGGAGCCGCAAAGCAGTAGACAGTGCAATGGCAGCTCCCGCGCTGGCGCCACCCAGCGCTATTGGCTGGCGAAACGCTTCGGGCAGTCCAGACAGCCAGGACCACACTGCTTCGGCATCATCCACTGGTGCCGGGTACCCTATGCCGTTTTTGGCAAGGCGGTAATCAACGGAGACGACGAAGGCATCAGCCCTGTAGGCGATTTCAGCGGAAACCATGTGGGCTTCAGGCATGTCCAAATCCCCGTGGGCGAATCCGCCTCCGTGCAACCACAACACACATGAACGGATTTTGGTTCGCGGTCGGTAAATGCGAACCGGTATGTGCCCATCGCTGCTGGGAACACTGGTGTCACGCACCTCAATGTCCGGAACTACCCATTGCCTGGGTGCCACAAAGTGCTCAGCCAGACGTGAAGGCAGTGCAGGATCGGTCAGTTCCTCGGGTGCCAGCCTACGGAGAAATTCCACCCCGGAAGTGAAGTAAGGATCAAGTGGCATGAATTGGTCCTGTCTGATTCTTGGCTTGGATCAACATTTCGTGTCCAATGGTTCAGAAACTCTGAGTGCCCCTACATTTGGTGGCCGTAACTACCCTCGCGCCGCGAGACAAGTCCGCCCGCTCGTCCATTCGTGTAAACCTGACTATTCCAAGGTTTTCAATAATGCTCTGACCACAGACTGCCCCCGTTCGGAGTCTCCCATGCGGTTTGTTTCGTAGCCGAAGCCGATTTTTGCCGTTGGGTCGGCAAACGCGATTTGACCACTCGCTCCGTCACGGCCGAACGATGTGGGATGAAGATACCCCAGCCAATCCGAGGGAATCATGGCGCCTGCTCCCCCAGCCTGATAGGGCTGGTCACCGCGAAAGTATGGAATGCCTTTGCTCTTCGGTGCGCTTAGGCCAAGTACCGTTTCGTCTCTGATCAGACGGACTCCATCGGTTTCCGTCACGGTCGAGGATCAGAACTTGGCTAAGCCGCAGGCAGTAGATATGCCGCCGGACCCGGAAGTTCGAGCTTATGGACCACTGTCCGGTTGTACACGTCCGGGCCTATTGGGCCGTTCAGATTGGAGGCGCGATCAAGCCAGCAGTTGTCGTTGCGCTTTTGATGGGTGAGGGCGGATTAATCCGGGTCCTCTCGCGGATCTTCGATGAGAAAGCTTACGCGTGCCAGTTCGGAAGCTGGAAGACCTCTCCGAGTATCAGCGTTCAGTGGCTTACTGATGAGTTCAGAGGCGCGCGAGCTGCTGGCGGACCTGTTCTTATGGATGCCATGAAGCACCGATCGGGCCACGCTTAGGCGCAGCCCGATCGGGGGGCTTTAGCTATTTTTTGTAAACAGAATCCAGCTTTTCAGCGACCTGGCGCGGCGTGCTTTGGCCGAGGATCAACGACTGAATTGTCTGATTCAGTTGGGCCTGGACTTCGGCCTGCACAGTCCCCAGCGGCTGGTATGCGCCGCGTTTGATGAGATCAGCGAACGCTGTGAGTTCCTTGGGTGCTTTGTAAGCGTCGTTCGGGAGCACGGGCACAGAAGCGAAGCCATTGGCGTAGGTCACTGATGGCTCGGCCTCACCCATGAAAGCGAGGAACGCCTGAGCGGCCGTGGGGTTCTTTGCCTTGGCATTGATGGTATTAACAAAGCCGGGCAGCGCGACGACCTTAGTGTCCGCCGCATTATTCGTGGCCGGCATAGGCGCCACTTCGAAGCTGCTGTTCGGCGCCTTTTTCTGTATTGGTGCGAGGGCGGCGCCAACGTCGACTGTGGCAAGTGCGCTGCCCTTCGCAACTTCTTCTCCGGCTTGGTCACGGGAGCGGCCGAGCGCGCCCTCGCCGAAGCAACCTTGGTCACCCATCTTCTTGTATATTTCGAACTGGTCGACCCACACGGAATCAGCGTACGTCTTCTTGCCTGAGGCCAGATCCGCGTCAAACTGCGCTTGATCGGCTTCGAGAGTACCGAGTTGGCTGTAGGTCAGCATCTGCGGTCCGGCAGGGTCCCCCAGACCGAGCGAGTAAGCGTACACCCCCTTGCTTTTCGCGGCAGTGCAGAGTCCATAGACCTCGTCCAATGTAGTTGGAATCTTGAGGCCCAGCTCGTCGATTTTCGTCTTGTTGAAGATGGCGGCCAGTGGCTGGAGGGCTCCAGGGTAAGCGAAGGTTTTGTCCTCGTAGTTCACTGACTTCTTCCAGGCATCGGGGACATCCTTCGCCCAGGGCGCTCCGATCGGAGCGATGCGACCGGACGCGGCTAGTGAGACGACAGTATCGGCAGGATCTGTTTTGGTCCCGCCTGGGAATGAAGTCAGGATGTCAGGGGCTGTGCCGCCCTGGAGTTGCGTCATCGTAAGGGCCCCGACGTCGCCACCTTGGTAATCAAACTTCACATCGACATTTGGGTACTTCTTCTTGAAATCTGCTGCGATCTGTTCATATGTGTCTTTGAAGCCCGAGAAGAAGAGGCCGGTCAGTGTCCCGCTGGGTTCACCGCCGGTGGGCTGGTTGTTAGTGCCGGCATTGCCGGAACCGCCGACGCATCCTGCAAGGCTGATGGCAGTGAGGGTCGCCACGGTTGCCGTCACGAGGCCTTTGTGGATCTTCATTGATCGTTCTCTTTCTCTGAAGCGGGTGTTGCATGGTTGGTTGAGTTGGTATAACCACCCGGCGAAGGCACTGGGTGCTGCAGACGGATTGGGGTTACCCCTTCAGCCCGCCGGCGAAGCCCTGGATGACGTACCTCTGGAATAGCAGGTAGAGCGTCAGGACCGGGACCATTGAGATCAGAAGGGAGGCAAAAATGAGTGGCCAGTTTGTGGTGTATTGCCCGACGAACTGGAAAATGGCCATGGGGATGGTCACCTGTCCACTGCCTGAGAGGTAGATCAGGGGCGTGAAGAAATCGTTCCACACCCCCACGCTGTTGAGGATGACGCACGTGCCGATAGCCGGGCGAAGAAGCGGAACGACCACATGCCAGAACGCCATGAGTGGGCTGCATCCATCAATCTGGGCGGCTTCCTCATAATCGAGAGGGATGCTTGCCCTGAGGAAGGTGGTCAGCAGAAAGACTGTAAACGGCAACTGCACGCCGCTGTAAACGATGATGAGTGCCCACACTGTGCCAAGCAGACCCAATTCCCGCATCTGGATGTAGAGAGGTATAAGCGCAAGCTGGAACGGCAGCAGGAGGCCGATCATAAAGAAGTAGAACGTCCCGGTAGAGAGGCGGGAGGTCGAACGGGCCAGCGGATATGCGGCCATCGTTCCGATGACAAGCACAACGAGGCACGAGATCGACGTGACGATCAGGCTGGTGAGTATCGATCCCGGGAGGGGTGACGTGGTCCAGGCGGTGATGAAGTTATCGAATGTCGGGCGGGAGCTCGGGATAACCGGTGGTGTTAGGTCGTCGGCGGGCCGGATCGAAAGGTTGATCAGAATATAGACCGGGATAAGGAAGATGAGCGTCGTCCCATAGGCGGTGACATTGGCACCGAACCGGCTCCAGAGTCCTGTTGTTTTCATGAATTGCGCTCCTGGCGACGAAGGACCGAGAACTGAATGATGGAGAGGATCGCTATGCCTATCGCCAGCAGTAGGGCGAGAGCGGCCGAGCGACCGTAGTCGGCGTACTGGGAAAAGTAGGAGTAAATGAGTGTGGCGATGGTCTGCGTCTGGTTGCCGGGTCCACCGTTGGTAAGAGCGAAGATCTGGTCAAAAATCTTCAACCCGCCAATGAGCCCGAGCATCAGGTTGATGGTGATGGCGGGAGCGAGCAGAGGGCGGACAACAAACCAGAACCTCTTCCAATACCCTGCACCGTCAAGTGCGGCTGCTTCCTCGAGTTCAGCCGGTACCCCTTGGAGCCCGGCCAGGTAGATCACCATGTTGCCGCCAATCGACTGCCAAAGGACTGTGACGATGATGATGATCATTGCCGTTGTCGGATTGCCGAGAAAGTCAACAGTCTCCAGCCCAAGAGCTGCCAGGACTTGGTTGACACCGCCGACACCAGGTGGGCCAAATATGTACTTGAACAGGTAGCCGACAACGAGCGCCGAGACAACCATCGGAGCAAAGACGATGGTTCGCAGCACATTGCGTCCGAAAACCCTTCCGTTGAAAAGAAGCGCAAGTGCCAACCCAATGACGTTTTGTAGAATGACCACGACGAGGGCCAATTGAAGCGTGCGGAGCACTGCCGGGCCGGCATCTGTGTTGAATATTCGGGTAAAGTTTTCGAGTCCCGTGAAATTCGGAGCGCCTACGGTCGCGAAGGACCAATCGGTAAATGCGCCTTGCATGCCCTGGAAGGTGGGCACGACGACTACGTAGAGGTAGACAGCGGCGCCGGGCAGGATCAACCACCAAAGGTCGCGGCCCACGGACCGCACGCGGCGACGCCGGCGACGGGATTTCGATAGCTCTGCAGCCACCGGGGGCACCCCGCTTCGGGTGGGAACTTCGACACCACTGGACGACATGACACTCCTTCGTGCTCCTGCGATCTCACGCGAACGGCCGGTGGGGAAAATTTTCGCGGCCACAGCGATACGCGTTACAAGCTATGTTTGCTGATTCTGAATTTATGAAGTGGAACGTATCAATTGTTAGGACCGCTAAGGGCCTCGTCCCAAAATCATTCCGCTTATTGGAGTATAGTTCCAACCAGCTGAAAATGGCTACCCCTGATCGATATTTTTCAGGAGGTGGCTACCCGGGTCGATGGCATAAAAGGGGACCCGCCGAGAGTCAGAGGGCACACCCACAAAGGCTGACAGTGTGGTGGCACGCCTCCCGACCAAAGTTCGCAGCGCTAGTACGTGGCGCGACCGCCCGAGATGTCATAGACCGCTCCCGTGGAAAAGCTGCACTTGTCTGAAGCAAGCCAGGCGACGAGCTCAGCTACCTCTTCAGGTCGCCCCACTCGGCTCATGGGAATCAGGCTGGTGATGTGCTCAAGGACGGCGGGTGCCGTGGACGAATTCATTGGGGTGGCAACGACTGCCGGAGCGATGGCGTTGACGAGTACCCCCCGTTTGGCCAAGTCTTTGCCCATAGTCTTGGTTAGCCCGATGACGGCGGCCTTCGTGGCCGAGTACGCCACCATGTTCGGATTTCCGTCTTTCCCTGCCATGCTGGCGAAGTTGACTATTCGTCCCCACCCTCTCTCTGCCATGGCAGGTGCAAAAGCCCTGCAGAGATGGAACGTTCCGTCGACGTTCACAGCGAAGGTGCGTTTCCACTCCTCATCGTTGACTTCCCAGAAAGGCTTGTTGGGTCCTACGATGCCTGCGCTGTTGATGAGTATATCGACGGGCCCGATAGCGTCTGCAGCCCGCCCGACTGCTTCCGGGTCGGCGATGTCGAGAACGACGTCGGCACCTTTGCAGATGTCGACAGTGATGACCTCAATACCGTCGGTTGCCAGGCGCTCGGCGCAGGCTGCGCCGAGGCCGCTGATACCCCCTGTGATGACTGCTTTGCGAGTCATGTTATGTCCTTTGCCTAGATCCTCTGCTTAGGGCAGGGATCAGTTGGTTGTAGTTGAAGTAGTAGATGCCAAAAGTTCGAGGATGTGGCGATACTCGTGTCCGGTTGCCCGGGTCATACCCATTTCACAGGTTCTGTTAACAGAGGCATAGGCATCGAATGAGCGCGCATTCACTGACATTGCTTCTCTCGCCGTGGCGGATGCAGTGAGTTCAGGACGGAGCATTCCTCTGTCGCCGGCGAATGCGCAGCAGCCCCAGTCGTCGGAAACGACAACTTCGTCGGCCACCGCAGAAGCAACCCTGGCCAAAGCAGGATTTAGACCCATTCGCGCTGAGGAGCACGTCGGATGTAGAGAGAGACTGCCCAGGGGCTTGCCCGTCGGCAAATGAGCGAGGACGTATTCATCAACGAAAGCAACCGCGTCCACGGTGCGGAGGCGCGGCTCTTCTCCGGCGACAGCAAGAAGCCTTTCAAGCCCTTCGGTACAAGACGCCGCATCACAAACAATGGGCAACTCCCCGTTCCGCGTAGCCGGGAGCAGGACCGACAGCACTTTCTCGCGCATGATGGCGTATCCGTCCTTCATGCCCTTGGACTTCCATGGCGTGGCGCAGCACAGGTCGGCGATTCCCTCCGGGATGGTGACTTGAACGCCTGCACGGCCGCACAGCTCCAAGAACGCAGACGTCACTCCGTTACTCCCGGACTGTGGACCAAACATGGTGCTGATACATGCAGCGACGTACACCGCCTTCGGATCCGTTGCGGTCAGCGGTCGCCGGACAGAACCCCCGCCAGGCAAGTCTGCGTCCCATCTGGGGACCCGCTCCCGCCCCATGGCCATCCTCGCTGCTTCGGAGGCCCCGGTCACCAGCGACGGGGGCAGCTTCTTGACCGCGGTTAGAGCCAGTCCACCAACTTTGGAAACGGCACCCCAGTTCCCGGCCGCCGCCTTCCATGCAGCCTGCTCCGGCCGGGGACGGGTCTCTGCCCGGAGGCGTTTAACCAGCTCACCTGTGTCGATGAGGACTGGGCAGGCGGTCTGACACATGCCATCCACCGCGCAGGTATCGATTCCGTCGTACTGATATTCCTTCTCCAACTGTTTTTTCAGCTGGCTATGGCCCTGTAGTTCCGCCCGTGCAATCTCGCGGCGCAAAACTATTCGCTGCCGTGGCGTGAGAGTTATGTCTTTGCTTGGACAAACGGGCTCGCAATAACCACACTCGACGCAGCGGTCAACTTCTTCTTCCACCGGAGGGGCAGTCTTCAGATGCGTGAGGTGAAACACTGGGTCATCGTTGAGCACGATGCCCGGGTTGAGGATCCCCTCCGGGTCAAACAGCTTCTTGATTTCCTGCATGTGTTGATAGAGCTGGTCGCCGTACTGCCGCCGAACGAAAGGGGCCATAATCCGGCCGGTTCCGTGCTCGGCCTTTAAGGTTCCGCCGTTGGACAGCACCAGATCTACCATTTCCTCGGTAAAGTCGGTGTATCGCTGAAGGGTCGAGCCTTGGCCATGCTCTTCAAAGCGTTCGTTCAGCAGGAAGTGGATGTTCCCGTCTTTGGCATGCCCGAAGATTACGGCACTGTCATATTCGTATTTTTTGAATAGCGCGACGAGACCCTGACAGGTGGGCAAAAGTTTGGTTACCGGAACCGCAATGTCTTCCAATAACGCTGTAGTCCCGGGTGGTCTGTTTCCAGCCACGGTGGCATACAGGCCCTTACGAATGTGCCACAGAGCTGCACGGCGCCGGGGGTCGGTTGTTAGCTGGGCCGGAATTTCCAAAGGAAGGGCTGCAAGCACGGAGTCGCTTCCGCCGATTGCTTCTTGGAGTTCTACTTGGCTTTCTTCCTGGAACTCGACCAGCAGTGCGGCATGATCCGCTACGCGGATTCCCCTAAGTTCGTCATCCGCTACCGGGTCCTGCTGGGCCACTCGCAGCGACGTGGCGTCAAGCAGCTCGATAGTGGCGAAACCAGATTCGACCAGTGCCGGGAGCGAGGCGGTAGCATCTGCCAAATTACTGAAATAGAGCAGGCCGGTGGCCGCATAAGGTTTCAGGGCAATTGTGCGGAATGTCGCTTCGGCGATGAATGCAAGCGTGCCTTCACTCCCCACTACCAGGTGTAGGAGCAACTGGACAGGATCCTCAAAGTCAAGGAACGAATTCAGCCCGTACCCCATGGTGTTTTTGATGGCATACAACTCACGAATTCGCCTGACATGGTCGGGATTGCTCCTCATCGCATCCCTCAGGCGTAGCAATCCAGCGTGAAGTTCAGGTTCTGCGTCCCGCAAAACTCCGTCTGCGTCGGCAGCCGCCGTATCGACTACGGTGCCACTCGCCAGCACCAAGACGGCCGAGTCCAAGGTACGGTAGGTGTTATTGTCAGTCCCACAGGCCATGCCGCTCGAATTGTTGGCTACCACGCCACCAATCGTGCATGCGGATTCACTGGCTGGGTCCGGACCCAACTTCCGTTTGTAGGCGGCCAGCCTGGCGTTCACTTGCCGAACAGTCACACCCGGTTCGCACCGAACCTTCGCCCCGTTTTCCAGCACGGAAACACCACGGAACGCATTCCGGGTCTCAACCAGGACGCCGTCGGTTGAAGACTGGCCGCTGAGACTGGTCCCGCCCGATCTGAAAGTCAGCGGTACACGGTGCAGCGACGATACTTTGAACAGCTCGCCAACTTCGCGGGCAGAGGTTGGAGAAACCACAGCCAGCGGGGTCAGAAGGTAATGAGACGCATCATGAGCGTATGCGAACCTGTCGGAAATGCGGGCGCGCACCTTTCCCTGGACTGCCTGATCCAACGCCTCCAACAAAGCCCGGTCACCCTTAGTCGGGAACCCGGCCGCAGACTTAGTGGGATTCACGGGATACCTCAGGGCCGGAGGCGCCGGTCAGGAAATCAAGGTCGACCCCGGTGTCAGCCTGCAGAACGTGATCCACGTAAAGACGTTCCCAGCCACGGGCGGGTTTTGCGTACCCGTCGGCTGCAGCCTCACTCGGGCTGCGCTCTGCAAGGAGTCCCGGATCGATGTCAATGTCCAAAGTCCGGTTCACCACGTCGAGACGGATCATGTCGCCGTTTTTCACGAGGGCCAGGGGCCCTCCGGCGGCAGCTTCCGGCGTCACGTGCAGCACCACAGTGCCGTACGCCGTTCCGCTCATCCGCCCGTCACAGATACGGACCATGTCCCGGACGCCCTTTGCCAACAGCTTCTTGGGCAGCGGCATGTTGGAGACCTCAGGCATACCTGGATAGCCCTTAGGACCACAACCGCGCAGTATCAGCACCGAATTTTCGTCAACGTCAAGATCGGGGTGATCGATGCGGGCGTGCATGTCCTCGATGCTGTCAAAGACCACTGCCGGTCCGCGGTGCTCAAGCAGATGTGGTGATGCCGCAGCTGGCTTGATCAGGGCACCGCCTGGGGCGAGGTTGCCGCGAAGGATGGCAATGCCGGCTTCCGACTGCAGTGGGTTGCCCCTGGGGCGAATGACGTCTTCGTCCCAAATTCGCGCGTCGTCCAGGTAACTAACAAGCGGTGCACCCGTGACAGTCAGAGCATCACCATTCAGCAAGTCCTTCACCTCGCGGAGGACGGAAAGGAACCCACCCGCGCGGTGCAGGTCGTCCATCAGATACTGGCCCGACGGTTGCAGGTTTACCAGCAAGGGAACGGAGGATCCGACGCGGTCGAAATCATCAATGGTCAGTTCGACGCCCAGGCGCCCTGCAATCGCCAAGAGGTGCACGACGGCGTTGGTGGAACCACCGATGGCAGCCAATGCCACAATCGCGTTCAAGAATGACTCCCTTGTCAGGAGCTCCTTCGGGGTGCGATCCTGGGCGACCATTTCAACAATGAGCCGGCCAGTTTCGTGGGAGCCGGACAGGAGACTGCTGTCTACAGCCGGTGTGCCCGCCAGGCCTGGAAGGACCATGCCAAGCGCCTCAGCCACGAGTGCCATCGTAGAGGCCGTCCCCATGGTATTGCAGTGTCCCCGGCTTCTGATCATCGAGGACTCAGACTTCATGAAGTCCTTGTTGGACAATTCACCACCGCGGACTTCCTCACTAAGGCGCCATACGTCCGTCCCGCAGCCCAAGGCTTGCCCTCGGAATGTGCCCGTGGCCATCGGCCCTCCGGGAACGACCACTGCGGGAATCCCCACTGACGCAGCCGCCATGAGCAACGCAGGAATTGTCTTGTCGCATCCGCCGAGGAGTACAACTCCGTCAATGGGATTGGCCCGCAGCATTTCCTCCGTGGCCATCGCCGACATGTTCCGCCAGAGCATGGCGGTCGGTCGCACCTGCGTCTCACCCAAAGAAACAACGGGCATGTTGAGCGGAACACCACCGGCCTCCCAAATGCCCATTTTTACGTGCTGCGCAACCTCGTCCAGATGTGCGTTACAAGGGGTGAGATCCGATGCCGTGTTGGCGATGGCAATCTGGGGCTTTCCCTCAAAAGAGTCTGCGGGGGTTCCTCGTCGCATCCAGGCGCGGTGAATGTAGGCGTTACGGTCGCTGCCGGAATACCACTGTGCGCTGCGTAGCTCGCCCATGAGCCTACTTTCCACTTGATGGATCTTAATTCAACTATTCTGAATAGTAGAGACTGATGTACGTGACGGCAAGCCGACAGCACACAGCTTTCCAATTGCTGGATCATCAGTCTAATATCTTGAATAGGAGCCAGGGTAGGCCTGCCTCTTGGATCAGAGAGGAAGGCTATGGGAGAGGAGAAACGACTTGTTGGGTCAGACAGGGTCCTGGCAGTGCTTCTTGAACTGGGGAAGCACCCCGGTGGTATCAGCCTGGAAAACCTGTCTCGTCTCATAGACAGCCCGAAGCCGACTATTCACAGGGCGCTTGCGTCCCTCCGCCGCAGTGGTTTGGCTGCACAGGATTCCCACGGACATTATCTCTTGGGCGACGATTTTTTGCGGATCGCTTTCACTCATCACGAGGCACGCCCTGATCATGTGCGGGCACAACCGATCCTGCAGCAGCTGTCGGACCGCTTCGGCGAAACTGTTCATTACGCGGTCCTGGAAGGGCGAGAAGTCGTTTACCGTTCAAAAGTGGACCCGCCCAGTGGCGCCATGAAGCTGACCTCAGTCGTTGGAGGCCGTAATCCAGCCCATGCAACCGGGGTTGGAAAGGTGCTGCTGGCCTATACCCTTCCGGACATCGACTCCATCACTGAATGGATTGGTGACCGGCCCCTAGCCAGGCCTACGCGAAACACGTTGGTTCAGCCAATGGAACTCCACGCAGCCTTCAAGCAGATTCGTGAGCAAGGCTACGCCGTGGACGACCAGGAAAACGAGCCAGGACTGAACTGCATAGCCTTACCTGTGCACTTTGCGTCACCGACGAAACCAAGCGGTGCAATTAGTATCAGCGCTCTTGCACACCGGACGCCCTTGAGGCATCTAGTTGACGACCTGGATGCCATCCGCGCCATTGTTTCCGGCCGACCGCACGCGGGCACCGCCGCCTGACATTTGAATACCCAGCCATAATCTGCCCCACTAAACAGGAGTTAATGAGAAATGTTCCTCATGCGCATCGGCCCGGCCGGCGAAGAGAAGCCCGTTGTCCGCATCGATGAAGATACTTACGTAGACGTCTCCGACGTCGTCATTGATTTCAACGAAGAGTTCTTTGGCCAAGGCAGACTGCCAGAGTTGGCCGACTTGGTCGCCGACCGGAAAGCAGCTGGCGCCGTATCTGCTTTCGCCGGGGAAAGGATCGGCTCCCCTATTGCCCGACCGCATCAGATCCTGTGTATCGGGCTGAACTACAGCGATCATGCTGCTGAAACCGGCCAAGACGTGCCCGCTGAGCCCATTCTGTTCACAAAGTCACCCAACACCCTTGTGGGTCCCTACGATGATGTCCGGATCCCGAGGGGCTCGACAAAACCAGATTGGGAGGTGGAGTTGGGCATTGTCATCGGCCAACGCACAAGCTATCTCAACTCGGTTGAAGAAGCCGCAAACGCTATTGCCGGCTACGTTTTGGTGAACGACGTCAGTGAGCGCGCATTTCAGATGGAACGAGGGGGTCAGTGGGCAAAGGGGAAGTCAGCCGAGACGTTCAATCCGTGTGGCCCTTGGTTGGCCACAGCCGACGAGATCCAGGACGTGAAGAACCTGGACATGTGGCTCAACATCAACGGGCAGCGTCGACAGACGGGGTCAACTTCCACCATGATTTTCGATCCGCACTTCATTGTTCATCACCTAAGCCAATTCATGGTTCTCGAGCCAGGCGACCTTATCAACACCGGCACCCCGCCCGGCGTCGGCATGGGCTTCACTCCCCCGGTATGGCTCCAGCCTGACGACGTCATGGAACTCGGTATCAGCCAGCTTGGACAGCAGCGTCAACAAGTCATCGGCGCACGCTGACAATGCGGGCATTCATCGTCACCGGGCCGGGCGAAGCCGAAGTACAAGACATTGAGGCGCCCCGGGCCGGACCAGGCCAAGTGGTTGTGGATGTCAGCCGCGTCGGCGTGTGCGGCACAGACATTGAGCTCTTCACTGGCGAAATGGCATACCTCAAAGAAGGATTTGCAGCCTATCCTATCCAGCTTGGCCATGAGTGGTGCGGGACCATTGCCGCCGTCGGTGAAGGAGTAAGCAGCGAGCTTGTGGGAAGGAGAACCACCGGCGACACGATGCTCGGCTGCGGTTCCTGCCGTCGATGCCGGACAGGAAGGCATCACGTCTGCGACCTACGCTACGAAGTGGGAGTCCGGAACGGTTGGCCAGGGGCGTTGGCGGAGCAGCTTGCAGTGCCTGCGAACTCTTTGCATCTACTCCCCGATTCTGTCGATGACACTGCCGGGGCCATGGTCGAACCCGGTGGAAACGCGCTGCGCGCCGTTCAGGCAGCCAATCTTCAACCCGGAGACCGCGTGCTCATCACGGGCGCTGGCACGATTGGCCTCCTGACTGGGATGTTTGCCATGGCAGCGAAAGCGGAGGTTCACCTCTTGGGACGGTCTGCATCTTCACTCGAGTTCGCCCGGACTTTTGGCTTCGCGGGTGTTTGGTCAGGAGCTGATCTTCCTGATCTGCCCTACGACGCGGTCATCGATGCCTCCAACGCGCGCACACTCCCCGCCGAGGCAGTCAGACTTGTGGAGCCCGGCAAACGGGTGGTCTTCGTGGGTTTGTCCGGGGCTCCGAGCCACGTCGACACCCGTGATTTAGCCTTGAAGGACGTCACTGCAGTTGGAATCCTCGGAGCGTCAGCTGGCCTAGCCGAAACCATCAGGCGTTTTGCTGACGGTTCCGTTGACCCCCGGCCCCTGGTTCACTCCACGGTCGGGCTTGGAGGACTCGTTGAAGGATTTACCGGCAAGAGGTCGCCGCAGGCCGGCAACGGCCCCAAACTCCACGTTGATCCGCGACTGCCCTAGGACAGGCTGCGGCGCCTAGACTCAAGAGAGACACAATGCCAGTACAAGCGCGTGCAGCTACCGTAAACCGAGACATGCTAGGGGAAGGCATCCTCTGGGACGACCGAACCCAGGAAATCGTGTGGGTCGACATCCTCAAGGGAGCCATCAACCGGGGAATGCTCCTTGATGACGAAGTCACAGTTAAATCAACAGTCACCCTTGACGGCTATGTGGGGGCAGTAGCCCTTTCCGAGGACGGCGGAATGATCGCCGCAGGAACTCGTTCGCTGATCTCAATCTCAGCTGAGGGAGCGGTCTCCACCGGGCCGGATCTTCTGGGCGACCGGACTGACGTCCGATGGAACGACGGCGCAGTGGATCCTCACGGACGTTTTGTTGTTGGATCCCTTTCATTGAAAGATCCTGACAGACAGGAAATTCTTCTCCGAATTGCTCCAGATGGCCGTCGCGAGGTTCTTCGTTCAGGGATCTCCCTGTCCAACGGAGTAGCTTTCTCCCCCGACGACCAAACTATTTATCACGTCGACAGTCTCACTGGGACGGTCAGCTCGCATTCATATGGTCCAGGAGACTTTGACCAGCATGAAGCCTGGACCACTGTAATTGCCGACTTTGAAGGGATTCCCGATGGGCTTACAGTCGACGCCAACGGCAACCTTTGGATTGCTGAGTGGGGCGTCGGTGCCGTGCGTCAATTTACGCCCGACGGTACCGTTCTGAAAGAAGTGAATGTAAACGCCGCCCAGACAACGTGTCCTGGCTTCGTGGGGGTAAACCTCGATGTACTCGCCATCACTTCAGCTACCACCGGGCTGGCGCATCCCGAACGCGATGAATCCGGCTTCCTGCACCTTGCGAACCCTGGTGCTACTGGCCGTCAAACACCGCGCTGGGCAGGATCGACTCGGTCCCCTTACTGGAACCCCTAGCAGAAATCTAGGCGGCTGGGATGCCCCGCGTCTCATTGACGATAGCTCGAATTGTGGGGACTTCAGCAATCAATTTCTCGAGTGGGAGCCGAAAAGCCAGAGCACTGACGCTTACGGCTCCCATTTGGGACGTTCCGAGGTCAGCCAGGACTGCGACACAATTCAATCCGATCTCATTTTCCTGGTCGTCGACGGCGTAGCCGCGGTTGCGGGTCGCTTCAAGCTCAGCCCAAAGTGCGGGGACGGTGGTGATGGAACTGGGGGTCCGAGCCTCCAGGGGTTGACCTCTCAGCCACTCCACCAGTTCCGCCTCACTGTGCAGTTCATGACTTAGGAGCATCTTGCCCACGGCCGTTCGGTGGGCGGGGTTGCGCCCCCCCACCTCTGAGGTCAAGCGGACAGAACCTACAGCCGGGTCTACTTTGGCGCGGTATACGACGTCGGTACCCGACAGAACTGCGAAATGTGCGGTCTCCCCATACTGCCGCGCCAGCTTCTGCAACGCAGGTTCGATGCGTATCGCATCAGGTTTAGCGGCATGATGGCGGAAGGCCAGGCGGATGAACTCGTCGCCTAACGCGTAAACTCCGCGAGACACCTGATCCGCCAGGCCGGCTCGGCGAAGCGAGGAAAGTGCCCTGTGGACGGTCGGCTTGGAACTTTGCAGCCTCTGAGCCATCTCATCCAGGGTAGCCCCTTGGGGGTGGCCCGCGAGATCTATGAGCACAGCCAGCACTCGATCGGCTCCAACTAGCTTCTCTTCCTCGCGTTGCTCGCTCATCCAACTCTCCGAACCATTTGTCGATTATTGGAATATCATACCGCGCTTGTAAATGGGTCACATCTAGATAAATTCCGTTTATTCGAATAATGTTCGAATAGTTTGACCGAAAGTTGGGATGCTCATATAGTTGCCTTGCCCACGGAAGGGACCAACAGAAGGAAGCACATGTACTACGGCGGCGACTACAACCCGGAGCAGTGGCCAGAAGATGTCTGGCACGAAGATGTGCGTCTCATGCGCGAGGCCGGAGTGACGATGGTGAGCCTAGGCATCTTTGCTTGGGCTCGAATTCAAAGGGACGAAGGGACCTACGATTGGGGATGGTTGGACCGCATCGTCAATTTGCTTCACGAGAACGGCATCAACGTCAATATGGGAACCGCCACCGCCTCACCACCCCCTTGGGCAACTACCAAGTACCCCGAAATCTTGCCGCAAGACGCTGACGGAACGACATATGGGCCTGGAAGCCGTCAACACTATGCTCCTACGTCCCCCGTGTACCGCCGCCTAGCAGCTGAGTTGGTCCACGAACTCGCGACCCGCTACGCCAATCATCCGGCAGTTGTGATGTGGCACGTCAACAATGAGTATGGCTGCCATGTGAACTATGACTACTCTGACAATGCCCGGGATGCTTTCCGCGTTTGGTTGCGGGCCAAATACGACACGATCGACGCTCTAAACGAGGCGTGGGGAACAGCCTTCTGGTCTCAGATCTACACCTCTTTCGATCAGGTTCTTCCTCCTCGCAAAGCCCCCTACAGCCTCAATCCAGGTGGCGCCCTTGACTTCAAGCGGTTCACGTCAGACGCCTCACTCGAGCTGTACGTTATGGAGCGCGACATCATCCGCGCTGCAGGAGCAACACAGCCCATTTCTACCAACTTCATGGGGGCCTTCCCCCCGTTGGACTACTGGCGATGGGCCGAAGAAATCGACGTCATCACCAACGACAATTACCCTGACCCCAACGACCCTCAGTCTTTCCGCTCTTCAGCCTTTGCACTTGACCTCATGCGTTCGCTCAAACCCGGAGTACCTTGGATCTTGATGGAACAGTCCACGGGTGCGCTCAATTGGCGCCCCTCGAACGCTCCGAAGGCACCCGGTCAGATGGAGGCCCTCTCGGCTCAGGCTATCGGCCATGGCGCAGACGGAGTCCTGTTCTTCCAATGGCGGCAATCAAGGCGAGGCAGCGAGAAGTTTCATTCCGCCATGCTTCCTCAAGCAGGGACACTGACGCGAAGTTGGCGTGAGGTGACCACCCTGGGTGAGACGCTTGGACACTTCCCCCAACTTGCCCCGGAAAGCAACGCAAAGGTTGGCGTGCTCTTTGACTGGGAAAATTGGTGGGCCCTGAGTCACGGTGACCAGCCGGTTGCCCTGGACTACGGTCGCTTGGTGCAAAGATGGCACGCAGCCCTGCATGCGCAACACATTTCGATCGACATCGTTAAGCCGACGGCTAACCTTTCTGCCTACTCCCTCATTGTGGTCCCACAGCTGTACCTGCTAAGTGACGAAGCTTCGCGGAATATCACGTCATACGTCCACAACGGCGGTCAATTGCTTGTGTCAGCATTTACGGATGTCGTGGATGAGGACGATGCATTCCGGGAAGGTGGTTACCAGGTCGGGCTACGGCAGGTTTTGGGAGTAACTGTCGAGGATTTTGGGGCACTTGTAGCCCCCGCCAGCGATTCTTCCCTCTGGTCTGTCGGCGACTCACCCAAGGCCGGATCCGGAATCGGGCCTGGTCAATCGCATGCGTCACTGACCGGGCCATTCGGCACTCTACGCGGCGAGTACTTTGCCGAAGAACTGCGGGTTCTCACTGCCGATGTCATCGCGACCTTTGATGATGGCCGCCTCCAGGGTGCGCCAGCAGCAACCCACCAAGTCTTTGGCGCAGGTCGAGCAACGTACCTAGCAACTATCCCGGACGATTCAGGCATGATGTCCATCACGTCGTGGGCATTGGCTGAAGCTGGAGTTCGACCGGAACTCGATGGCCTATCTCCGTGGGTGGAGGTCGCTCGACGTGGCGATGTTCTTACATTGATCAATCATGGTGCCGAAACCACAAAAGTCAAAGCAAGTGGACAAGACCTTCTCTCCGGGGAACCCGTGGAGGATGTAGAACTTGAGCCGTTCGAATGGATCATGATTCGCTCCAGCGAAGATGCAGACGCTGAATACTGAGGAATGCCCCACAACAACTCTGGATGTAGGCCTAATTATGCGATGGACAGAACGGGGACCTCGGACCTTCGAGATATGCACTGACGTCCTGGCTGTCCGCGTAGAGGACATCGGCGCCCGCATTGCCTCTATTTTCCACAGGCAATCGGGCATTGAACTGCTTGCCGGGGCGGATTGGGAGGGCGTGGCGGAAGCGGATGACAATACCGACGCGGGGGAAGAGTATTGGCTGCGCAGATTCGCGGGCGGTTGGCATGTAATGATCCCTCACGCTGGGGAACCATTGTTAGTCGACGGCGTGGCGCACCCATTCCATGGAGAGGCGCCACGACGACGCTGGAGCGTCGAGTTCGGCGAGACCCGCATTCGGGCGATCGTGGACCTTGAAACCGTGCCTCTACAGTTGGTCAGGACAATCGAAGTCCATGCATCATCGGTGAGCGTGCAACAAGAGGTCCGAAATTTGGGAAATGCTTCGGTGCGCTTCGGATGGGTTGAACATCCCGTCCTGAGCGGGAGGTTACTAGACGGCCAAGAGCTGCGATTTGGCATGGCTGCAGATCGGTCCACCTTCGTGGTGCCGTCGCCAGGATCCGGGTTTACCGATGTCGCAGGAAGCAATGGGCGTTGCTTGGTCGAACTGCCCCTATTGGGCGAAGTATTAAGGTTGGGCTGGGACGCCGAGGTCTTACCCAACGCTTATGTCTGGCAGGAGCGCCGGCACTCTTCCGGAAGCCCATGGTACGGGCGTGTTGACGGGGTGGGAATTGAGCCTGCCTCGCATCCCTCGGGTCACGCGCCGGTTGGGCTCGGTCCCCATATCCTCGAACACGGCGGAAGCCTCGCCGCGATGACACGCCTGGAGTTGGCGCCGATGAATGGCGCGCCTTAGCCGACGTTACGTGGATTAACACGGTCCGCTCGGCCGAGTTGCCACGCCTGTTCCAATTAAAGGAACTTATTTCCATATGTGTTGACGCTAGCCGCTTCTGTCACTAGCGTCGTGGTGAGGTAAAGCACTTCATTCTTTATCGTCTTTTCGGAAGAAGAACACCACCCATCGAACGCCAGAGGCTCATTCCCAGCAGCCGACTGCTCGTTCAAGATGACGGTCCGGACGAATTCTCTTGGATCTACCCAACCCGAAAATTCCCACCTTGAAACCATCGATGATGCTGGAGAAACTATGAAACTACTGCTCTCTGCGGCCCTCACCGGAGCCCTGGTCCTAGGCGCCGCTACGCCGTCGGCCGTTGCGGCCGAAACTGCTTCCCAATGCGGGCCAAACATGCCAGGCGGACCCTTTGCTATCGACGCGACCTGCGTTGATCCCTCCTATGGCAAACCTGTCATCGACAACAGAACAAGCGTTGATGGGCTCTTGTTAGTTGAGGGGCATTTCGAGGGGCCCGGAACAAAATTCCGGATCTTCCTACCGCCAAAAAACCAATGGGAGGGTCGCTTCTTTCAGTTCACCTACCCCATCAATGGCCAAGAGCCTGCTGACAATGTTCAATTCGGGGCAGCTCATGGCGGCTATACGGTGCAGACTGACGGAGCGCTCGGGTACCGGCACAGCGCGGCAGCGGCCAAATTTAGCAGGACAGTCGCAGCGGATTACTACGGGGTGAAACCCAAAACCATCAATGGATATCTCTATGGGTGGAGCGGTGGCTCGTACCAAACTGTTGGCGCCATTGAGAATACCCGGGAGGTCTGGCAGGGGGCCGTTCCTATTGTTCAGGGCATCCCAACATCATCGGCCGCCAACTTCACCAGCAGGGCATTTGCGGCTTTCGTTCTTCAAGACAAGAAAGAACAGATCGTTGATGCCCTCCGCCCAGGCGGCAGCGGGGACCCATACTTAGGGCTGGACGACGTCCAGAAGGCTGCCTTGAAGGAAGTCACACAACTGGGCCTTCCACTGGAGTCTTGGGAGGATTTCGACTATGTCGCCAATCCCGGCGGCCTGCCTTCGACTACGGGCCTGATTCAGGGATTCGACGCGACGTATGTTGAAGACTTCTGGACGAAGCCTGGTTATCTCGGCACTGAAGATTCGTCCCTCGGTGCGCTCTTCCGCGCAGCTCTAGCCCAAGACCCGAGCCGGCGAAGCCACCTCGCCTACATCGCCAACCACCGATACACCCTGCCTCCGCAAGAAAGCGCCATCCCCGGGTTCGATCAGTACAGAGGTCCCGACGGGTCGCCGTCGTACCCCCAGCGGGCTTTCACCCCTGGTCCGTTCCTTGCCAATTTGGTGTCTGGCGGAGCCTCCTTCAGCGGCAAAATCACAGGCAAGGTCATCGCTCTTGATTCGACACTGGACTCGGATGCCTTTCCCGTACACGCTGATTGGTACGCGAAACGAGTGCAAGCCGCCATGGGTAAGGAAACCAATGACTCATATCGGCTTTGGTACACAGACAACTCCGATCACGGCCCATTCAATAGGGCCGGTCAGTCCACTCGGTTGGTTGGTTACATGCCAGTCATCTATCAGGCGCTTGAAGACGTGTCCGCTTGGGCCGAACAAGGCATAGCACCCCCAAGCTCCACCCGATATGGCGTTACAAAGGATAGCCAAATTACGCTGCCGGACAATGCCGCCGTCCGGGGTGGAATCCAGCCAACTGTGGAACTTTCCGGGCGCGGGAACACCGACCGGATTGAGGTCGCCGCAGGGGCCCAGTTCGACCTTCAGGCGAAGATCAAAGTGCCCCCGCATGCAGGAAAGATCGTTTCCGTCGAGTGGGACTTCGACGGCGATGGAACTTTTGAGTCGGCATCATTTACCGCGAACAAGGAAACGCTTGTGGTGCAGGCCAGTCACACGTTCAGCTCGGCCGGAACGTACTTTCCGAGTATCCGTGTGGGTTCGCAGCGGGAGGGCGACGCGGCAGATGAATTCAGCACCGTTCAAAACCTTGACCGGGTGAGGGTCGTCGTCTCGGCACGATGACTCATCCAGCCCAAGAAATCGCGTGTACTGCGGATGAAAACCGGTGCACTCACCGGGGCGGTGGACCGCCCCGGGCTCGCGTAGAGCGATGAAAGTGTCAACGCGCTGGCCGGAGACGATAGCTCCGGCCAGCGCTATGGCGCTGACCCATCTTTCCAACATCGCTGTCACTCGATAGACGCGAATTTCTTGGTTCTCTGTGCCGCACACACCCCCGCGCGTGCGTCGGCCCGAACGGCCAGCCTTGCCGGATCGTCACATAGAGAGCGGAGGGCCCACCAGCAATGACCCTGAACCCGTACCCCCACAACCAAACAGGCGACCCGCGGCGCCAGGCACACCCAGCGGCCAGTGTCAGAGGGACCTGACCAACCAGAATGTACACACGTTAAAGCAAGAACCCCCTCTCACGAGGGGGTATGCCGTGCCCGAGGTGGGACTCGACGGGATTCCAGGCCTTGCGGACACTGGGAAGTGGCGGAAACATGCGGAATCCAGGGCCGTCCGGGGGCTGAACGAGTCGGTCCGAGGTGGAAAGTGTGGACATTGTCCGCACTTCTTTTTGCTGGATCGAACACCGAAAAAGGGGCACTTGACGCGTCCCTCGCACTCATAGCCTGCGCCAGTAAATCGGCGCTGCCGCCTCCGCAGTTTTCCTGCTGGACGGCACCTCTTGGTCCGCGTGAAGTCTCCGGTAGGATGAGGCTCCGACGCCCACGGCATGACTCCCTCCGGTCGATAGAACAACCCAGAACGCGACGGCACTCAACCCGCCAGAACGATGAATAGCTCGACACAGTAGCTGCACCTCCTTCATCTATTTCATGGCGGAGACGACATAGAGCATCATGACAAGGCCTCCCGGCCGGGGCCGACGACAGAACGTCCATTATCGGCGTTGAAATAACGGGAGTAGAAGTAGCTGCGAGGACTCTCGTCCCCTGACGAATCCGGCGTTTCCGCAGCTCAAGCATCGTCACGCCACCGCCTGAGCTACGCACTCTGGACTGCGGCGTCGACAACGCCGCAGGTGACAAGCGCGGTGCCCCTACTCGCCGGCCGGGAGGCTCAGATCCATGAGAGACCGTTGCTGCCGGCCACTGGCATCAAAATTTCCTGGTTCGAGCCATGCACGGAATGCCTTGCCGATCTCAAGCCATTCCGAGTCAATGATGGAATACCACGCCGTATCTCGGTTGCGCCCTTTATAAACTACAGCCTGCCGAAAAATACCTTCGAAAGTGAAGCCAAGTCGCTTAGCCGCTCTTCTCGATGGTGAATTGAGACTGTCGCACTTCCATTTATAGCGGCGGTAGCCCAGCCCCTCAAAAACATAGGACATCAACAGGAACTGTGCCTCGGTGGATAATGGGGTTTGCTTGAGCTGCGGCGAGAACACGACGTAACCAACTTCTATGACTCCGTTGGCCGGGTCCTGCCGCATCAGCGCAAATGTACCCACCGCCTGATCGGTCTTGCGGTCCACAACGGCAAAGTGCATCGGATCGTCTGACTGCGTCATGGCCGCTACATAGGTTCTGTAATCCTCTCGGTCAGCGAAGTACCCGGTGGGCATGTATGTCCAGTCGCGGCCATCAGCGGCAAGAGAATAGGCGGAATAGAGGTCATCCGCATGGCGATCAGCACTTAGCGCCTCGATTCGACAGAGCCTGCCCTCCAGAGTGACGCGTGCAGGCAACGGACGAGTGGTCCATCCGGGCACCAACTGTCCGATGGGCTGGCCATCTTCGTTCATTGAGTAGATATCCTTTGGTCTTGATCTTGGCATCGCAAAATCCGATGCCGCTCCCTTTTGCGTCTCGATTCCAGATGTTTAGTACATGCTGCCCTTGTTGAGTCACGGGCTAAGCGCTCGACCGCAGCCACCGCTCCAAGGGCGCAGGTATCGTGTGCTGGACAGTGACGAGTACGAACGGTGACGGAAACCAAGAAGGCCGAAATTCGTCTCCGATTCGGATTCACTATTTATTGTTGTGAAACTGCTGCACACGTAGGGACCGGATTCGCGCCGGAGTCATTCTCGGAACAAAGACGCATCTTCCATGCGGTTGGATCCTTGGGAGGTCCCGAAAAGGTCGTTTGGGGTGGCCAATCGGTGCAGTATGGCCCATAGTACCTCCCGTCGGTGAACGGGAGCGGGTCTACGAACTGGCTGTGACATCACCGTCTGAGTTGACGGTGACGGTGACGGTGACGGTGACGTCAGGAGTGTAGCCATACTGAGTCGTTGCCGTGTCGAGGCGGCGGTTCCGATGAACCGGACGCCATGTGGAGTTCCGCACGGCCTCTATCGTCGACCTTCCCTGGTTCTTCAAAACTCCCAGTTGTCAGCGGTGCTTAGATCCTCGGGCACCGCTCTTCTCCGAAAGGCTCGGACTTGGGTGTCCACAGCCTAGAACAAGTCCAGCTGTGACCAGGGTCGGCAAGTCTCAGAGGGTTCGGGGCACTTTTTTGGTGCTGGGGGACATTTTTAGGAATTCAGTCAAAACCTGGCCCATCGGACGGGGTAGTTCATTGGGTTCTTAGCGGAGCCTTCCGTTGATGTCCGAGATAGCGCTGGCCACGGCCAGTACCGTGTCGCGCGCGTCGGGCTGCCAGGCGAGCCACAGGGTGATGGCGGACTGCAGACCCGTGAGGGGCCGCCAGTTCCAGTCTGGAAGTTGACGTCGTGCCACGGCCTCACCACAGAACACCGCGTCGGCGCACACGGCCTGTGCACATGCTCTAGCATGTTCGGCGAAGCGCCCGTAGCTCCATAGCACGACTGTTTCGGAATCCTCAATTTCGCGAATAGCGAGGTCGTGAGCAGCAGGCACTTGGCTTTGCTCCCGCGCAAGTATCCGTAGGCCCGAGAGATCGGAAAAGACCAATTCTTTCTTCGCTGACAGCCGGTGGCCGGGAGCGACCGCGATACCGAAAGGACGGGGAACTTTCGACAGCTTCAGCCGTCGCAGATTGTCCGGAGGGCGCTGATTGATAAGCATCAAGTCAATTCGTCCGTCGCGGCTGACGCGAAGCTGGTCCGCGGTAAACGCTTCATAGATTTGAAGGGGAACGTTTGGGATGGCCGTGCGCAATGCCGAAATAAGGTCGAGGAACCACCGCTCCGACACCGTAGGAGGGACCCCCACGACCACAGGCTGTTCGCGGCGGATGCTCGAGGCCACGACTTCGCGGGTTGTCGACTCAAGCCGAAGAAGCTGCCGCCCGTGGACGATCATGGCCTCTCCAGCTGGAGTGGGGGAAACCCCCTTGGGTGTCCGCTCAAACAGCTGCTGTCCGATATCCCGTTCTAGGTCGGCGATCTGACGACTCAGTGCGGGTTGACTGATGTGCAGTTTCTGGGCAGCATGCAGGAAGGAGCCTTCCTCGGAGACTGCGAGGAAGTACCGGATATGTCGTAGCTCCATCGAACCCGCTCCTCGGAGGTTATCGCCGCTGTGCGCATGCACCGATTCGTCGTCCGGTCGCACAGGCAACAAATCACGGTAGTAGCTTCGGAAAAAGATGGCCCAGAGGTATTGCGGTCGCTCCCGTCTGTTGTCCTGGACCTGCCGATCGAGACAACACTCACTCCGCTGACGCACGAGGCAGCCATCGACGCAATCGGTGCGCTGGAGCGAACCAGGCGCCGCGATTCTTTCGGGACGTGATCACGCTTCTCTCAGGCGGTGATCACGACTTTAAGTTGACCGATGTCCGGAGTGAACGCGGTCATGAACGCCTCGGCCGCCTCGTTTGCAGGAAATGTATGCGTCACGTAATCACCTGCGAGTTCAGGATGCTTCCCGAGGTAGGCATCCGCCAATGCCAGGACTCGCCGGCGATCCAGAGTTACCCCCGATCGCAGCGTGAGATGCTTCCGCAGCATCCAGTCCATATTGATGGGATAGTAATTGTCGTCTGGAATGCCGAAGTAGTAGATCTGTCCGCGTGGACGGACGGCCTGGATTGCGTGATTGAGCGTGCTGGTTTGATGTCCAATAGCTTCGACAATGACCTGGGGACGCTCTGAGTTCCGGTCGTCACCAAGCCACCCGTTCCGGGTATTCGAGCTCGCTACTCCAAGCTTTGCCGCCCATGCGCCACTCGAGAGAAACTGCGGATCATCAACACCAAACTTGGCGGCTATATCGCGGCGGTCGATTCTGTCTACGCCTGTCACTTTACCGGCGCCAGCATTTTTGAGGACATGACTAAACAACACACCAATGGGCCCTTGCCCCAGTACCGCGCAGTGCTGTTCCCGAACATCACCAAGAAGCTCGCACGCGTATATGACGCAGGCAAGAGGCTGTAAAAGCATCGCCTGTTTGGGGTCCAGCGAGGAGTTATATTTATACAGTCCCTCACCGTTGGAGATCACGTACTCCTGCAAACCGTCGCATTGGGAAGCCCAACCAACAACGCGATCACCTACCCTGTGATGTGGGGATCGGCTAAAGACGACTTCGCCCACAATTTCGTGGACGGGACCACCTGGTATCGCGCCTTTGCCAGTTCCCCACGGATCGGGATCGCCCCGGTAGAAGGGGCCGTCACTGCCACACATCCCCGCAGCCAAGAAGCGGAGCAACACGTGCCCCTCAGGCACGTCGCTCTCTACCGGCTCGGCGATGTTGACTGTCTCGAAGGAATAAGGTGCGCTGAGAACTTTCGCCCACATCTTTGCCTGCTCACATCCTCTATTTTCTCGAACTGCTAATGCCCGTAAACTCTGCTTGCCCATTTTCGTCAGCGCAGCGGAAGAAATCGCGAGTAAGGACACGTTCTTGTGCCGACTGCGGTAGAGGGCCGAACTTGCGCAACCGGTTATTTGGCTCGCGGCAAGAAACAGCTGCATCACCTGGCAAGGGAGAACTTGACTGCGGCTTCCCCGCCGCAGCGCAACCCCCGAACCAAACACCTGAATAACATTGTTCAGATACTTTGTTGCTATGTCAACGCTGCATAATCAATGTTCTGCTCTGGAGCTGGCATCCGTGGACGCCAACTCACGGCGCCGCGTCGCTAACGGCGGCCCACTGCTGGGCGGCCTTTTTGGCGAACGGGATGCTCCGCGCGCCAGGCTGGATGCGGGGAGGGCCGGCCTCCCCCGCGCTGCCCGTCGCAGACATTTGTGACTCGAATTCGGACGACTGGGCCGGTGCCCTTCTCTCAAACAGACCCTTCGCCCTCGACGGGCTGGTGGTCGGCAATGAAAGGAAGCGACCCCGCGAATGCTCCCCCAGTATCAATACCGCCGCCATTGCTACGGCGGCCCTCCCTCAGCAATCACCTGAAGGCGATTAGCGAAAACAGTACTTCGTCTCGTCCTGAGCGGGCCGAAGAGGCCAGTATCGTCGCCGACTACGTCATCGAAAACCTGCCGTCATACGAACCGCGGTCCAAGGCCCGCAGGCAAAGCGTAAGGTTGCCGGGAGGTCAGCATTTGCATTCAGCTCGTCTCGAAGGATGCCGGCCCGTTGCTGCAGTTCAAAGAGGCGCAGTTTTATCACTAAAACGACATACTGATCCAAGAGAAAAAAGATGAACTGATGATCGGCCGGTTCACACTGTCAGCCCAGGCTTCCCTTATAAGTCACAAGGCAAACGTAAGACTTGGCCTCCCCTGAACCGAAGTCCTCGCTTCTATAGTCCGCGGCCAAATGGGCAATGCGATGCAGTCAAACAACTGCGCCGGATTATAGGCACCGACCAACGAGCACCTCCGTTCGCCCATATGGCTGCCTGGGCGCTGCCATCCGGTCAGGGAATCAGTCGATGAGAGTCCGCCAGAGGATTGATTCCATTTCTGGATTCTCTCCACGCTTTACAAGCGCCCTGCGGAGAAGTAGCTGTCCCGTCTCCTGTAAATGATGCTTCATTGCCTGGGCTGCGAGCGTGGCGTCCCCGGCCTCGAAGGCTTCAACGATGGGCAGGTGCGCAACAAGTACATCAGTCAGCGAGCGGTCTTGGACAAGAGTGGAGGCGTCAACCAACCTGACGGCGTCCCGCAGATTTCTGATTATCTCCTTGGTTCGGATGCTGCCCTCAACATCCATCAGCAAGGCATGAAGCTGCTGATCGTAAAGTTCGAACGCGGACACTTCACCTGCTGCGGCAGCGCGCTCCATTGCGACGTATTTAAGGCGCACCGCCACGAGATCCTCTTTCCTGGCGCGGGACGTCGCTCGCCTCACCGCCGGCACCTCAAGAGCGAGCCGGATCGAGAAGATTTCAGCGATGTCGTGCGGCGTTGGGACCAGCACACGGAAGCCTCGATTACGTTCAAACCGAATCATGCCAGTTTCACCGAGGCGGAGCAGCGCTTCCCTGACCGGACTACGCGAGATGCCCAGCTCTTCGGCAAGCCGGTACACCGAATAAAGCTGGCCAGGAACAAGTGCTCCCGATCGAACTCCTTGACGCACGGCTGCGATGGTCCGCTCCGCCAACGAGTCCTGCTGTGGACCGAGCGGGGATAGACCAAGGGATTCGTCAATCGAAGTCATGACACCACTCTATAGAAATCGCCATCTAGCATGTAGCATGCTACTCATGAATTGCATTGGGACTCCTACTACACTCGCCGGTGACCTCCGTCGGCGGGGGATCCGTGACGTGCGCGATGACGAGACGACCCGGTCCTCGTACTCAAGCGATGCTTCGCTCTACCGCGCCAAACCGGCAGCAGTCGTTTTTCCACGTGACGCCGAAGAAGTACTTGAAACCCTTGAAGTATGCAGGGACCGAGGAATTCCTATAACTTCTCGCGGCGCTGGTACCTCTGTGGCAGGCAATGCCGTCGGCACTGGTGTGATCGTCGAATTCAGCAGATACATGAACAAGGTGATCCACGTTGATCCTGAAACACAGACTGCAGTAGTTCAGCCGGGAACGGTGCATGCCGTGTTGCAGAAAGAGGCGCTGGCGGCTGGTCTCCGGTTTGGCCCCGACCCCTCCACTCACACCAGGTGCTCCATCGGTGGCATGATCGGCAACAACGCCTGCGGGTCTCGGACCCTCGCGTATGGGCGCACCGTAGACAACGTAGATTATCTTGATGTTCTGTCGGGGACAGGCACCCGCCTCCTGCTGGGGCCCGAGGACCCCCCCGCGTGCGCGGAAACGGACGCCCTACGAGTGCTGGTACAGTCCGAGTTGGGAACAATCAGGACAGAATTTGGCCGGTTTGGCCGCCAGGTGTCGGGGTACGCTTTGGAACACCTGCTGCCTGAAAACAAGTTTGACCTCCGCCGATCCCTGGTTGGCAGCGAAGGGACGCTAGCGCTTGTTTTGGAGGCCGGCGTTAAGCTGGTTTCCGACCCGGCTCATCGCGCCATGGTGGTGCTGGGGTTTGCGGACATTGGTACCGCGGGGGACGCCGTCACGGAAGTGATGCCTTTCCGCCCTACGGCCTGCGAGGGCTTAGACTCACGTATCGTCGATGTGGTCCGATCCCACAAGGGGACGGTAGCGGTTCCCGATCTGCCAGAAGGTGCCGCATGGCTGTTCATCGAAATCGCTGGGGATGATCTAATTGAGGTCCTTGACCGAGCTCGCCGTGTGGCCGCGGAGTCGGCAATCTCTGTACGCATTATCACAAATGCGGCGGAAGCGACTGCCCTGTGGAAGATCCGCGAGGACGGGGCGGGTCTAGCTGGCCGGTCTCCGACCGGTCACCCTGCCCACTCGGGCTGGGAGGACGCTGCCGTGCCACCGGAGAAACTCGGGGCGTACCTCCGCGACTTTGACAGGCTACTTGTCGAACATGAATTAGTCGGGATGCCCTATGGACATTTCGGTGACGGCTGCGTGCATGTCCGGCTGGATGTGCCGTTCGAACGCAGCGACGGTAGATCCGTGTTTCGGAAGTTCATGATAGACGCGGCATCCTTAGTAGCAGGCTATGGTGGGTCGCTGTCAGGGGAACACGGTGACGGCCGCGCCCGCAGCGAACTCCTCCCTTATATGTATTCCCCAGCGGCTCTGGAACTGTTAGGCAAGGTCAAAGGAATTCTGGATCCGGACAACGTGCTCAACCCTGGTATTATCGTGGACCCCCAGCCCTTGGATGCTGACGTACGGGTCGCCCAGGCGAAGCCACTCAGCAAAGGCCTTGCCTTCGGATACTTCCACGACGGCGGGGACTTCAGTCAGGCAGTGCACCGCTGCACCGGAGTTGGCAAATGTCGCGCGGACAACACGAATGGACACGGAGTGATGTGCCCCTCGTATCTGGCAACGCGCGAAGAAAAGGACTCGACCCGCGGCCGCGCCCGGGTCCTCCAGGAAATGATCAACAAAGGTGGTACCGGGTGGCGGTCTCCAGAAGTTCATGACGCGTTGGACCTTTGCCTCTCTTGCAAGGGATGTGCTTCGGACTGCCCGACCGGGGTGGATATGGCTGCATACAAGGCCGAAACACTGCACCAGAGCTATAAGGGTCGGCTTAGGCCGGTGACGCACTATTCCCTGGGTTGGTTGCCGCGGTGGGCACGCCTGGCATCTTGCCTTCCACGCATTGTGAACTTTTTGACGCGGATACCCGGGCTGGGGACCGCCGGGCTCAGACTCGCAGGGATCGATCGCCGTAGGACTATCCCGTCGTTCGCCGTGCAGACTTTTGACGCCTGGTTCAACAAACGAGCACGGATAGACGGGCCTGCCATTAGCGCCGCAAGGGGCCCGGTTTTGCTGTGGGCTGACTCGTTCACCAACTACTTCACCCCTGAAGTCGGCCGCGCGGCCGTCCGGGTCCTGGAGAGTGCAGGCTACGAGGTCCGCATCCCAAAAAAAACCGTTGTGCTGCGGTCTTACCTGGATATCGACGGGGCAATTGGACAGCGCACGGAGGATCCTTAGCAACACTGTGAGTGAGTTGAAGGAATACGCGGAAGCAGGAATCCCAATCGTTGGTCTGGAACCTTCCTGTACCGGTGTTCTGCGGTCCGAAGCCTCAGAACTGCTGGGGGCAGAGACAGCACAATCTGTCTCTACAGCGACACACACCCTCGCCGAGTTCCTCGCAACCGTGCCGGGGTGGACACCACCACACCTTGATGGAACAACGGTCGTAGCCCAGCCACATTGCCATCACCATGCCGTCATGGGGTGGAGCCCAGACGCGCAGTTGCTTAAGAAGGCAGGTGCCAACGTACAAAAGCTCGGTGGATGCTGCGGACTGGCAGGAAACTTCGGCGTGGAACGCGGACATTACGAGGTGTCCGTAGCCGTGGCCGAACACCAGCTCCTTCCGGCCGTCGCGTCGGCGGCGCCAGGCACTGTAATCCTTGCTGACGGCTACTCGTGCCGCACGCAGCTGGCCGATCTCACCGAGCGGCGGGGAGTACACCTGGCGCAGCTACTCGACAGCCCTCCAGCAACTGACAAGCAGCAAGGACAGCTACCATGCGATCAGCGGGCCTGATCAACAACTGCCATGAAACCCGTGGACGTCATCAAGCTTCATCTAGAACTCCAACGAAGTAGGCCGTGCCAGCCGGTACCAAAGCCGGACCGCACCTATCTACTCAAGTACGGGACTGCCCCGGGCGTATTCAACCGGTCGAAGCAACAGTTGCTTTCGGGACTGAGCTTAGCTGGTCCGCGAAGGCTTCCGCGGGAGTGCGCCATCCCAGGACGCCGCGCGGCCGGTAGTTGATGATGTCGGCGACAGCTTGGATCTCTGGGGTGCTCCAGCGGGAGATGTCGGTACCTTTCGGGAAGTACTGCCGGAGTAGCCCGTTGAGATGTTCGCTGCTCCCGCGCGGCCACGGGCTCTTCGCGTCGGCAAAATAAACCGGCAACCCGATTTCCTGCGTCAGAAGGGCATGCGCGGACATCTCCTTCCCGCGGTCCCACGTCAGGGAGCGTCGCAGGTCCGCCGGGAGCGGCTCCAAAGTCCGGACGAGTGCGTTCTTCATCGTGACCGCCCCGTAGCCAGCCAATGCAGGCCCATTCTTCGTCGGCTTGACCAGCCCGTAACCCTTCTGCCGAGGCAGATGAACGAGCATGGCGAAACGCGTCATGCGGTCGATCAGAGTCGCGATCGCCGACCGGTTGAGACCAATGATGAGGTCCCCTTCCCAATGGCCTGCGACTTTCCGCTCGCCGGCTTCGGAGGGTCTCTTCTTCAAAGTTGTCGCGTCGGTGACATGCGCCCAGGCTTGCTGACGTGTTCGCGCTCTTGGCGTGCGTTTCGTGCGCCCTCAGCGCAGATGCCACGCCTGCTGCCTCGTGAGTCCGCCTCGGCTCGGAACGTAAAGGGCTTGGTAAATCGCCTCGTGCGCGATCCGCATCGTTGGATCATCCGGGAACTCCACTGGCAGACGTTTCGCGATCTGCTGAGGGCTCCACCCCCTCACCCATTCGCGGTCCTCCCGATGTGGCTTGTCCTTCCCATCCCGGATCGGACCGACCGGGCCCAAGCGCTCTCCTCGGCCCGATCTGACGTGTCCGCCGAGCTTGTCGTTGACGTAGTCGCGGAGGGCATCGTTCGTGAGCAGCTTCGCGGTCTTGGGGCGGCGGGCTCGTCGTTCGGCATGCCACTGCGCTGTAGACGCCTTGTAGTCCAAGCGATACGTTCTCGTCGACGCGTTCCGACGCAGCTCCCGCGAGATCGTCGACGCGTTCCGACGCAGCTCCCGCGAGATCGTCGACGGGCTACACCCCAGCCGGCGAGCGATCTCCCGTACCCCACAGTCCTGCGCACGCCACAACGCGATGTCCTCACGGTCGCTTGAGGACAGATACCGCCCGGACAATGTCGGGGCCAGCTGAGGATTCACACCGCCAGCGTGCAGGAACCAGCGATGCGCCACCGGTTCTGACACGCCCGCCGCGACGCCGGCGTCACGGTTCTTCGCACCGGAAGCGATGGCGACCCAGAAACGTACCCGGTCCTCGCGCCACGCCCCCGACGGCCGACCCGATGAAGGGATCTGCCCTCGCTACGCGCGTACCTGCTTCTGACGATTTCGAACCGACATCCAACACCTCCGTGATCAGGTATTGCTTCGACCGGTTGAATACGCCCCGGGACCCTCGATCCGAGTGCACCACTGTCCCGGCCGGCCGGCGCGCCCGCACCGTGTTCTCCAGCGCGGCGACGGCTAGCGAGGATTTCATCCGGGAGTCCATCGAGTAGCCGACGATCCTGCCGAAGTAGACGTTCTTCACCGCGCAGAGGCAGAGCTTGCCCTCGACTCTGCGATTTTGGTGATGTCTGTCAGTCACAGCTCGTTCGGCGCAGCCGCGCTGAAGTCCCGCTCGACCAGGTCGTCGTGGAGCGGTGGCCCGGCTCTGCGGTTCAGGCCCGGTTTCTTCGAGAAGACCGACCTGATGCCTTGCACGTAGCTCCCGCTGTGATGCCTTTCTCCGGGAGCTCGTCGATGATAAAAGGTACCCGAATGCCGGATCGTCGGCGTGGATGTCCAGGGCTGCGTTAATCAGGTGCGCATCCGCCCAGTCCCATCCCGTCACTGACGGGCCCGCCACCGATAGTAGCCTTGCTTACTGAATTTCAACACCCTGCAGGTCACCGCCAAGGGAACACCGTGGGCGGAAAGACCCGTGACCAGCGGGTAGATCGTCTGGGTTGATGTCCCTTGCCAAATAGGTAGCCGCCCGGCGCAGAATCTCCTGCTCCAACAGACGGTTGCGCTTCTTCAGCTCCCGCATCTCGGCCGACTCCGTCACTGCCGGACGGGTCCCGGATTCCTTATGTTCGGAGATGGCGATCCAGCGCTTCGGCGTCGTGACTGACGGCCCAAAATCCTTTGCAATCTGCGCCAGCGGCACTTCGCCCTTGAGAGCCACATCAATAACATCCTGGCGGAACTCCGCCCCAAAAGCTGTGGGCATGGTCAACATCCTTCCATAAGCACAAGCTCGCTAGGTCAAGGAGTCGACAAAACCGGGGCAGCCCCCTCGGAGGTTTTCTTCATGTCACCTAACCACGCCGAGCGTTCCTAACGTCCATGGTCAACATACCTAGGCTCCGACGATCGTGGTTTCGGCAGCATCCCTGTCGCCAGCGCTCTTTCCGGGTCGCGGCGCACGAATGAAGCATGCCATCAGCGCTCCAACAAAGGGCCCAATGGCAAGGATAACGAAAGCGGAATAGAACGAATCAGTTGCCTGGTAGACGGCTCCCACCAGTGCCGGCGCGGCCACGCTGCCGAGCTGCCATACAGCGTTCACACCACCGGCCGCTGAGCCTGCCAAGGTCTTCCCGGACAGCACTGGGGCGAGCGCTGCCGTCAACGGTGAGAACGCGTATGCACCGAACCCGACTAGCGGCGCGCACCACAGGAACTGAGTGAACGTCGAAAGGCGTCCAAAGAGCAGCAGCGCGCAGCCAAAGACTATGAAAATGAAGATGATAGGAATTTTTTGCCCAAGTCTCAGCGCATCGGTCACCCAGCCTACGATTGGCTTGATCCCGATGGCGATGATTGAGAACATCACTAGGACGATTCCCGCGTCGACAGGATCGATTCCATTTCCTCGGACCATCAAAGTGTTAGACCACGTGATGAATCCCGTTGCTCCCCAAACGCCTCCGAAACCAGCGAGGCCCAACAGGAGCAGGTCACGATTGGTAAAGAGCGGGCGCAGGTTCGGGAGAGACCGGGATTCACTCCCGGAATGGTCGGCCCGCTCCACATCCTGCGGCTCATTGCGGACGAGGCTAAAGGTTAAAACGCTGATAATGATCGTAATGATACCAAACATGTGGTATGAATCACGCCAACTCGATTCGGCGATGATGCGGGGAACAACGGCATTGGCAATCACCGTGCCCAGCGACGTCGCGGTCATGAAGATGCCTATGGCCAACCCGCGCTGTGCAGGCCGGAACCAGGTGGAAATAAGCTTGAGGCCAGCCGCAAAGTCCGCACCAGCGAAGAGGCCGAGGAGGCCTTGCACGACAAGGCCGGTGGTTGTCGACTCAACCGATCCGAAAGCGAACATGACCAATCCGGCAAGCACGCCCGTGACCGACAAAAGCATGCGCCCTCCCAGCCAATCAGTGAGGAAGCCGCCGAAGGCATTCGAGGCCACATAGCCGATGTAGTAGCCCGTTGCAAAGATGCCGAGGGCGGCTACGGGGACGGCAAGGCTTTGGCCAACGAATGACGAGGCAGGGCCCCATGACGAGCGATCGACACAGGTCATGGTGAAGATTGCCCAGCACATGGTCAGAACGACCCACCGGTATTGGGAAGATTTCTGCAGTTTCATGCAATTTGCTCCAATAATTCTTTAGATTAGAACGGTTTACTCGCGGATG
Source organism: Arthrobacter sp. StoSoilB22 (assembly GCF_019977315.1). NCBI lineage: Bacteria > Bacillati > Actinomycetota > Actinomycetes > Micrococcales > Micrococcaceae > Arthrobacter > Arthrobacter sp. StoSoilB22. The sequence goes on along the minus strand of NZ_AP024652.1, from coordinate 1,974,994 downwards.
GCGATTCGTCGGCGGAGTTTTTTGGAGGTACCCGTTTATGCAATACACCTCTTCTTCGAGGGGGAGAATTTCTGGGCAGGCGAATCAGACGCGTGAGAGGTGCGGTTGCGGGGGAATACCCGGACTTGATGTTCGTACGCTCGGGCCATGCCGCCGCCGCTTCGCAGGCTGTGCCCGAGATATGGACACGATTTCCCGTCCAAGAAACAAGCTAACCATCCTCACTGATGACTTGACGGCGTTGTCAACTCGGACCCCGGATCAAACTCTTTGGCATCCCAGCAATGTGCTCTGCAACACATTCTCCTGAAGGCTCTACGCAAAGGTCTAATACCGATATCGGCAACCATGTATAACCTGAAGACATAGCTCCGTGCGGTTTTGGCGACTTTAGATGTAAGAAGCCGGAGGGTGTGGCTAGTCAGGGCGTGGCGATCTACGCTGAGTCCGGACCCAGGAGTCGTGCTCAAGAAGGGCGGAGTGCCGGATATCGTATGCGGCGATGTGTCTTTATGACCCACGTAGGGTCCGTTTGCAACGCCCGAGAGATCCCGTCCTGAATGTGGGTGCGCTGAAGATGAAGGCCGAAGTTCATGGCCATGGTCCTGAACGCGGATGGGGTGCTCCGTAAACCTGTAGCCCTTTATGTCAGTTGGTTACGCATGGTATTGATCTCATGGGTAATGCCGCGGAGTATTACGCCGGCCGCCATGCCAAGAGCGTGAGCGGCAGCTACGGCCATAGTGATTAACGGTCAGATAGGGCCGCCCACAGGCTATTTGGTTGTCGCGCAGCAAAACATCCTTTGGAGATGTCGGGTGGGCCGCGGTAAGCCGCCTCCGAGGAATCTTGGGCGGCTTACCGCTGCCTACGGCGCGGGCTTCAGCGGGACAAGACGCCTGTCCCTCGAAGTGAGCGGATCATTGATGCATCGAGTGCGTAGTCGTATGCCAGTTTTGGATCCGCAAGGATGGTTTTCAGACGCTCATTGTTAGCATGCCGGACCGCGGGATCGCGTTCCTCCATCATTTTTTTGTTTCGCTCCGTTGTCGCATTGATGTCATTGTTTGCAACGGGGCGCCGAATCGCTTCGTAGCGATCCAGAGTGCCTGGGTCGTTCCCCTCTCGCAACACCGAAATGAGCCCGGTTGCGAGAGTGAAAGCATCATGCAGGCCGCCGTTGAGACCCATGCCACCCAAGGGGTTATTAACATGAGCTGCATCGCCCGCCAAAAAGACCGAGTCCAGCCGGAACTTGGCCGCAACGCGCTGGTGAACTCTGTAGACGGAGTTGACCAGAATGTCGTATGGCTCATCGGACGGACAGATGTTTTGGAGGCAACGCTGGATGTAGTCCTCGGATCGCGCGCTGTCAGCAGCGACGTTGGCCGGGACGGGCACAACGATGCGCCACATATCTGGGATTTCCAAGAGGAGGAACCATTCGTCCGGGTCCGACGTGTAGTTGACCGATTGGATATTTTGCATCGCGCCCTTGAAATCAAAACGCGTTCCGGCGACGAGAAACTGTTCAGGGTGGGTGTATCCGTCGAAACTGATTCCCGCCGATCGCCGAACGGTGGACCGGGCGCCATCGCAGCCGATCACGTAGCGTGCGTTTATACGGCCCTCATTGCCGGCAGACGTGGATACGACGGTGGCTCCTTCGCCAGTAATGGCCTCCACGCCGGTAACGTCGCTAGAAAACATCAAAGTCGCGGAAGGCATAGTCGCAAGCTGTTCATGTAGCCACCGCGTCAGTTTGAACTGCTCGCACTGCAGCCGATATGGGAAGCGAGTGTCTCCACTGAGAATCGACAAATCGAGTTCCGCAACCGGGCCAAGCGCCCGGTCCCGGTACTGGACGACGGGGCAGACCAACCCCATCGACACGAGCGCGTCAGAAACGCCAGATGCCTGGAGTAGATCGAGTGTCGCTGGATGAAAGGTGGAGGCTCGGTAGTCCTCAATTGCCTCCGGATTTTGATCGATTAAGACAACGTCAATGTTTTGCTGCGCCAGGAGGAAAGCCGCCATGGCGCCTACCGGCCCACCCCCGACGATGGCGACTTCGGTTGACAGTGAACTCATCTACATTCTCCTCAAGTCTCGGTGCGTGGCAGCGTTCGCGGCCTCTGACCGAGCATATGTTGTGTAAACATCGTTGACAAGTCATTGAAGCTTCCCTTGGCAGAGGGAAAGGACCGGCCGGGTGGCTCAAGGACCAGCTTGGACCCCTGTTGGCCCCGGATCCCGGTGAAATTGGACATCGCAGACGCCAGCAGCACCCAATTACTGAAGATGCCCGGAGAGGGCACCTTGGACCTGGCCATCGTCCATAAGGATCCGCCGGCCACCATGCGCCGCCATCGAGTGCTTGAACGCCCTTTCGGCGTGGCAATCCGGCCCACTCACCCGTTGGGAACAGCCAAGAAATGCACCCTCCAGGATCTGGACGGGCTGGGCGTTCTCGCCCACGCAAGGGATCCAGTACCCAGCGAATACGACCGGCTGCTGCGGCCGCTCATGAGGCGGGAGGCTCACCGATGTGGCAGTTCGCCAGATTCACAGAGAACGCACTCTTTTGCGCCGGGGCCTCCCCCGCAATGGGCATCGTTCTCAACGCAACGGCCGCGGCGAGACTCGTGCCGGGGTGGCTCTGGATGCCCCTGACCGGCCCGGAAGTCACTTAGTCCACTTGGCTTGCTTGGCCAACCACAACACGGGCAATCGGCAGTCGCGTTGCCGGGCTTTTGACTGACGGTCAGAACGACCGCCCCAAGACGGGGTCGAATGCGGCCACGCCGGGTCCGTAAGGGACAATTACGCCCGCGATCACCGGGAGCGCCCAAGAGGCAAGACCCACAGTGGCGGCCCATGACGAAGTGACTGGGACACCTTCCTCGCCCTGCTGTCGGCCGCCAGGATCGAGGTCGGCGAGGTCAGGCCGCCCACCCGTTCATCGCGGGGACTGACCGGCAAGGCAAGTCAGATCCGATCGATTCCGATGCCGCCGCGTGCTCTGTCCTCGGGCGCCCAAAGACCAGTGACAGAGCACGCGCTGCTGGACCCCGCACCGCGATCAGAATACTGCTGGCCTCCCGATCCCTGTTGGATCACCAACGCTCCGCCATCGCTGCCTGGCGGACCTCAAACAGCACCGACCCCGTGATCCAGATCGGACGCGTCGAAGCCAAACAACTCGCCCCTGGCAGTGAAGAAACTCACCAGCCAGCTCACCGAAGAACTGGCGCCAGGGCTTCAAGCCATCTCCGGGTCGGACCCGTAACAACAGCGATCATCATATGCGCCTACTCCCACCACGGCCGCATCCGCTCAGAAGCAGCCTTCGCCGCACTCGGAGGTGTCGCCCCACGCCCAGCATCCTCCGGCAAAACCACTAGACACCGACTCAACCGCTCCGGCGACCGGCAACTGAACCGGGCCTTCGACGTAATCGTCCGCACCCGCATGAGCTTCGACACCGAAACCAAGAATTGTGTGACCAGCAGCCGGGCGACAGGGACATCAGACCGCGAAATCCGCCGGAACCTCAAACGCTATGTCTGCCGCTTCATCTTCCGCCAACTCCAAACCATCATGGCTTGACAGAACCCGTAGAAGAGTCATTTGGGCTGATGTCCCTGGCCAGATAGGCAGCTGCCCGGCGCAGGATCTCGTTCTCCTGCTCCAGCAGGCGGTTCCGCTTCTTCAACTCCCTCATCTCGGCCGAATCATCGCCTGCCGGGCCGGCTCCGGATTTCTTAGGCTCGTCAATGACAATCCAACGCTTCAACATCGTGACCGACAGCCCGAAATCCTTCGCAATCTGCCCCAGCGGATCCTCGCCCTTGCGGGCCACATCAATAACGTCCTGGCGGAACTCCGCCCCATAAGCCGTGGGCATGGTCAACATCCTTCCACGAGCACGTCCCCGCCTTCGAGAAAGTCGAGTAGGACACACTTCCATGCCATCAGTATGGCGAGAGCGCGTACTTCGTCTCGTGCGACATCAGCCTCAAAGCGAAGCCCACCTTTCGCCGGCAACGAGACAAGTTATGTTGCACACGATGGCCGCTCATCCCCTCAACCCAACCGTCATCCCTGCGCAACGGAATGCTGCCCTTCAACTCTCGTCGCGTGCGGCGAGCATCTGAAACACACCCTCGGGATACCCAAGACGCGCTGCCGTCGCCCTTAGTTGAGTCGGAGCATCGGAGAGTGGTCCAATCACATTGGCTCTTGTTGCACGCCGCTCGCGGCCATGCGGGATGCTCGAAGCTCACCAAGAGGCTTACTCGAGGTATGACTTGCTCTGAAGATATTCGGCCAATGCGTATTTGCCCCGCTCGCGACCATACCCTGAACCTCGATATCCGCCGAACGGTGCCAACGGGTTGAACGCTGCACCGTTGATATAAACGGTGCTGGCGTGCATCAAGGAAGCGATTTGGCGAGCCCGCTGCCGGTCCGCGGACCAGACGGCGCCCGAGAGGCCATAACGCGTTCCGTTAGCAACAGCGACGGCCTCCTGCTCGTCGGCTACGGGGATGATGACCAGAACAGGTCCGAAGATCTCTTCTTGCGCAATAGTCATGTCGGCTCGGACATCTGAGAACACGGTGGGCGGCACGAAGAAGCCTGTTTGTTCGGGGGCCGTCCGAGGGTCAGGGGTGATCAGGCGGGCGCCTTCCGCAATTCCAATCCCGACATACTCCAAGACCCTCGCCCGCTGTTCGGCGGTGGTTACGGGGCCAACTGTTGTTGCTGGGTCAGTAGGGTCCCCGACGACGACGTTCTCGAGCCATTTCCGCGCGGCCAGTTCCGCTCGTTCCATCGAGTCGGCCGGCACTATCAGGCGTGTAAGGGCCGCGCAGGTCTGGCCGGAATTTCGTAGACAATTGCTCAGCGTGTGTGCGACGGCGGCCTCCAGATCGCCGTCATCGAGGAGGACCGCTGCACTCTTGCCGCCAAGTTCCATTGTTACCCTGATCGGCACCGTACTTGCGATTTCAGCGATGCGTCGTCCCGCACGTTCAGAACCGGTGAACGAGACCATATTGATCGATGGGTGTCTGACCAGGGCCTCGCCTACTTCTTCACCTGTTCCCGTAACCAGGTTGAATACACCGGGAGGTACACCAGCTTCGTCGGTTACCTCGGCCAGCACGAAAATCGCAAGACATGCTATCTCGCTTGGCTTGATGACGACTGCGCATCCAGCAGCCATTGCCGGTGCGACCTTCAAAGCCGCTTGGTAAAGTGGATAGTTCCACGGCGTTATCGCACCGATAACTCCCACAGCCTCCAGCCGTACGGTCGCGGATCCGATGGTCTCTTCCAGTTGTTCGGACTGGATATACATTGCGGCTTCTCGGAAGACGTCGATTGCCATGCCGACTTGGAGGTCGTCGGCAAGGAGGTTCGGCGTCCCCACCTCGGCCACCAGCAGTTCGCGGAGTTCACTGCGGCGCCTCTCCAGCCCGTCCGCAATGCGATTCAGCACCTTGCTGCGATACTCGGGAGATTGAGATGCCCACGAAACTTGAGCCGAGCCGGCGGAGGTTGCTGCGAGGTGAACATCGGCGGCGGTCCCTCGTGGAACGTGTCCGATGATCTCTTCGGTGGCCGGATTCAGAATGGGGATCGAGCCTTCGCCGGAACTTTTGGTCCATTGGCCGTCGGCCCAGATCCTGTCGCGGATAGTTGTCGCCATGTTGTTGCTCTTTCCTCTACTTAATCGGGCCGTCGATGACAAGGGGCCAGGGACTCGGCATCTCACCGACCGGCACTTCGATCAGCGCGGGCGCATTGTTAGCGAGTGCTTTCTCGATCGCTGCCGTGAGTGAGGCAGGGTCGGAAACCCGAACTGCATCGATTTCAAATGCATCAGCCAACTTCAGGAAGTCAGGATTCACCAAGGTGGATGCGATGTACCGTTCCTCGAACCGCTCTGCTTGGATACGACGGACGTTGCCGAATGCCGAATCGTTGAATACCACCGTGACCAGGGCAATGCCGTATTTTTTCGCAGTCGCGAGTTCTGAAAGGCCCCATCCGAAGCCGCCGTCACCTGTGATCGACACGACGGCTCTGGCTCCGGCGGCGACCTTCGCGCCCAGAGCAGTCGGGAAGCCGTACCCGAGTGTTCCCTGATAGCCCGGGGCAATGTAGGACCCCGCCTTGAACACGGGATACCCGACGGTCGCCAAGTAACCAACCTGGGTCAGCTCGCTGACTAGAACGCCATCGTCGGGAATGCCGGCTCGAACAGCATCGAGCCACGAACTGAGCGGTTCTAGCGCTGCGATCTCTCCGTCTGCCCAATTGCGGGCGGCTGCGATACTGTCCAGCCAATCGGGTCTGCTCTGGCCTTCCGTCACAGTCGCAGAGATCGCCGCAACCGTCTCTCTGGCATCGCCGACGACCGAAACGAGGTAGTTCCTTGGCTCGAGGAGGTCCGATGGTTCCGCGTTGACTCCCAGCAGGATGGCACCCGATTTCGTCTGCACTACATCGCCCATGCTCGTGATGAAGCGACTTCCTACGACAAGGACCACGTCGGCTTCTTCGAGAAGCCGACGACCTGCCAAGTTGGACACTGCGAGGTGATGCCGATCGCTGACTGCTCCACGCCCACCGCGACTCAGGATTATTGGCGCATCGAGACGTTCGGCCAGCTCGAGCAATTCCCGTTCGGCTGCGGCTGCGATCGCTCCGCCACCCACGTAGATCGCCGGGGCTGTGGCGGCGGAAAGATACGACTCGATGCGACCGATGGCCTCCTGGTCGGAAGAGTCACGTGGCGTTGGCGTCAAGGTGGACGGATCCACCAGCATAATGTCTCCCGTTGCCGCCAGAACATCCGGAGGAATCTCGACGGAAACCGGCCTCGGACGTCCCGAGCGCAGTTGCCGGAAAGCTTCATGAATAAGACCGGGGACTTCTTCTGGGCTCGTGGCAATCGCGGACCACTTGGTCAACGATTGCAGTAGGTGACTCTGGTCGCGAATCTCATGTAACAATCCCAGGTCCTGTCCTATCGCCCAGCTGGGGATCTGGCCGGCGATGCACAGGACTCTCGAGGAGCAGGCGAAGGCCGTGGCCAGAGCAGCACCCGCGTTGAGCACACCGGGGCCGGGGACAACCATGCACACCCCAACATCCCCAGTCGTGCGAGCGTATCCGTCGGCCATGTACGCGGCCGCTTGCTCGTGGCGTGTTCCGAAGAATCGGATCTCGGGTGTGTGTTGGACCAAAGCATCCAAAGCGAAGTCGAGCTGTAGGCCAGGCACGCCAAATACGTCTGTCACACCCTCCAACGCCAATTGACGAACCAAGGCTTCCGCCCCTGTGATCTGCATGCTACTTCTCCTAAGACAATGGCTGAATGGAAGTGGATTGGTGTGCTTGGGTCACAGGACCCTGGCAAGGAACGACTGCGTTCGCGGATTCTGTGGGTTGGTTATCACGGATTCGGGTGGACCCGATTCCACGACAACTCCGCCATCCATGAACACCACGGTGTCAGCAACCTCGCGTGCGAATCCGATCTCATGGGTGACGACGATCATCGTCATGCCGGATTCGGCGAGGCCGCGCATGACTGCAAGGACTTCTCCCACCAATTCTGGATCGAGTGCGGAGGTCGGCTCGTCGAACAGCATGAGTTTGGGTCTCATTGCCAGGGCGCGCGCAATAGCGACGCGCTGTTGCTGTCCACCTGACAATTGATTGGGAAATGCGTCTCCGCGACCACCCAGTCCAACTTGGTCGAGGAGCTGCCGCGCGTGCTCCGCCGCCGCTGCCTTCGACTCGCCCTTGACTCGAACAGGAGCTTCCACAATGTTCTCGAGGACTGTCATGTGTGGGAAGAGATTGAAGTTTTGGAAGACCATGCCTGCGTCAGCGCGCTTACGGCAGAGGTCACGTTCGTTGAGCTCGTAGAGGCGGCCTTTGCGCACCTTGTAGCCAACAAGTTCATCATCGACATACAACTTGCCGCGGTCAACCGATTCAAGATGGTTGATGCATCGGAGGAAGGTGCTCTTTCCTGAGCCGGACGGTCCGAGAAGACACAGCACTTCCCCTTCTCTGACTTCGAGATCGACTCCCTTGAGAACTTCCACGCTGCCGAACTTCTTGTGTACGTTTTCACTTCTTACAACCACAGGCCGGCTTCCAGAAATTTCGGATGCCGCGGCTCTTGCGTCCTTCATCGGTAACCTCGCTCGTAACGTCGCTCTAAGAAGTACTGCCCAACGCTGGCGACGGAAATGACTGCCAAATACCAAAACGTTGCAACAAGCAATAACTCAACCGTCTTAAGGTTCGATGCCGAGATGATCTGGGCGTTAGTTAAGAGGTCTCCGCCGGCAATCACCGAAACGAGCGAACTGGCCTTGAGTAGGTTGATCATCTGGTTCGCGGTGGGCGGGATGATAATTCTGAGGGCCTGCGGCAGGACAATCCGCCGCATCGTAAGTGCCCTGGACATGCCGAGCGCTTTCGCCGCTTCACCTTGGCCTTTCCCAACTGAGATAATGCCAGCGCGGACGATCTCAGCCATGTATGCCGCCTCATTCAAGCCAAGACCCAGAATCGCCGCGACAAGCGGTGTGACAATCAGGTTCGTGTCGGCCTCGAAGAACGATATGCCGGTAAACGGTATGCCGAAACTGATCGTCTGGAAGAGTAGAGCCAAGTTCCCCCAGATCAAGATTTGAACGAGAAGCGGGGACCCTCGAAACAACCAGATGAAGAGCAGGCTCAACGTCGACAACACCTTATTGCTCGACAACCTGCAGACGGCCACAAGGATACCGACAATCCAGCCCACCGCCCCTGAAATTAGCGTCAACTTGAGGGTTGTCACCAACCCGTCCAAGATTGCCTGGTTTGTCAGGTATCCGCCAATGAGCGGATAGTCGATATTAGGATTCTGCGATAGCGAATAGATCAAGCCGGCGGCGTAGAATAGGATCACGGCTGCACACAGCCATTGCCCATAGTTGCGGCGCCGGCCCGCTTTGACTACATCGCCGTCGTCGGATGAGTCCTTGCGGGGGTCCGTCATCATACTCTTCACGGACTCCGTTCTAAGTTGCAGATCTGCCTGTCGGGGATCCATCATGCCTACTCAGCTGCGCCGTTGACTGTGACGTCCGAGGAGCCAGAAAGGGCAAGTCGTTCGAGGCCCCCCTGCTTGAAGACCTCGACGTACGATCCATCATCAACGAGTTTCTTGATGCCCGATTGAAACACGTCACGTAGCTCCGTATTCGATTTCGCGAACCCGGCGCCGAACAACTGGTCCTGATATACGTCGCCGACTACTTCAAACTTTTCGGGTGCAGTGCTCTCCGCATACAAGCCGGCACCGAGGCCCGTGAAAAACACGTCGGCGTTGCCGCTCTGAACGGCTAGCTGCGACTCGGCTGCACCGTCATAGAGTTTGATCTCCATAGGAGGCTTGCCGGCGGCAACACAATTCTCCGACTCTTTTTCTAGCAACTTCGTTTGCGTCGATCCTGACAATGAAGAGATTTTGTTTCCGCAGATGCTCATCATGTCCGAAATGTTCTTCGGGTTTCCGGCGCGCACCAGGAACGTAGCCCCATCCTTCTGGTAGTCGACGAAGTCGATGATCTTTTCACGTTCTTTAGTGTCAGTGACTACGCCCCAGATCATGTCGAACTTCTGCGCCTGAAGACCGGGAATCAGGCCAGGGAAGGGGGTGTTGACGAATCTGAACTTGACCCCAAGCACCGGTTCAAGCGCCTTGGCGAGTTCCGGGACGATGCCCTTCGTCGTCTTGCCGTCGGATTCGGTGTAGATATAAGGGGCGTTGGACAACGGCGAAGCCACGACGATCTCGCCGGCCTTCTTCACTGAAGCTGGCAGCTTCTCATAAAGCGGCGCGGACTGGTTGGTAGTAGTTTGCGAGGCCGAAGACGAGTCATTGCCACACGCAGAGGTGGTGACCAGCATCGCCGCGACTGCGATCAAGGCTACTCCTCCACGGAGATTGCTACGCCTATTCTTGACGAACATTTTGCGCCCTTCTTGTCAAAGATTAGTTGGGGTGGTGAAACTACTCGGTTTATTCCGGACCTAGCCTGCAAACAATGATGTTCTATCTATTAATGATTTGTCAATGACTTTAGTCCGGTTATTTCTGCTCAACAGCAGATCGTCTTATCTATTCGCCCGTGCGATCACGAACTGAAGTCAAGGCCGTCAGGAAGGCGTCATTGTCGGCCGGCGAGCCAATGGTGGCTCGCATGCCATGCCCGTATCCCCTAATGAGGACGCCTCGAGCCGCCAGTGCCTTCACGGTCGAAGCCGTGTCCTCCTCCAGCACAATCCACACGAAGTTGCCTTGGGACGGCCGAACGTCAAGTCCGATATCCGTCAGCGCCTCTTCCAGGCGCAATCGTTCGGACACGACGGTCGCAACCCGTCCCTCAAGCTCGGTCTGGCTATCGAGGGAAAGTGTTGCGGCTCGCTGGGCCAAGGCGTTCACGCCGAACGGCAGCTGCACAGATCTCAGGGCCGCAATTAGCTGCGGATCACCCAGTCCGTAACCGATTCTGAGTCCAGCCAAGCCGTAGGCCTTTGAGAATGTTCGAAGGCACAGCACATTTGCGCGGTCCAGGAAGTCGACGCCGTTGGCTGCTCGTGGATCGTCGACAAATTCCCGGTACGCCTCATCGATCACCACAAGAACGTCCGTGGGGACAGCTTTAAGGAACGACTCCAACTCCAGCGCTCCAACGATTCCGCCGGTGGGATTGTTTGGGGTGCAGACGAAGATGATCCGGGTTCGGTCGGTGATCGCGACTGCCATCGCCTCCAGATCGAGGCTGGAGCCGCTAAGCGGCACCCTCACAATGTCCGCTTGTGCAACTTTGCCCACAGAGGAGTATCCAATGAACGAAGGATCACCCACGATCACTTGATCCCCAGGGTCAACAAGCACGTGCATCAGCTGTTCGACCAGCGCAAGGGAGCCATTCCCGACTGCCACCTGCGAACTCGAAAGACCGTGGTGTTCGGCGATTCTGGAGCGAAGCTCTGACGCGTCATTATCCGGGTAGCGCACAACTGCGTCTTCTTCGGAGTGGATCGCATTCATCACTCCGGGCAGCGGCGGGAATGCGCTCTCGTTACTGGCAAGCCGAACAAGGCGACCAGACAGAGCTCCTTGGGCTGATCTGGCTCCGGCTACATATCCGCCGTGTTGAGAAAAGGCCACCCTTTTGCGCACAGGAAATGGCGACCCGGGGTCTCTCGATTCGTCCGATGTGGTTCGCTGCATGATCTGTCGCACCTTCCGTATGTTCTTGGGCTCGCCCACTATCGGATGCCTGCTTCGGCGGGAAGCGAATGCCACTCACCCAAGCTGTCCCGACTCATTCATGTATACAGCGTGGCCAAATTTCAATGACTTGTCAATGATGATTCAACATCATATTCTCTACTTGGAGGCTTGCACCAGCGGCCTCACCTCGAATCACAAGGAGAGCTTCATGCGCGAAAACTCGACTGACGTCGCGATCGTGGGAGGTGGTCCAGTGGGAGCACTAGCCGCGTTCCTCCTCGCCCAGGAAGGAATCGACGTAGTGTTGATTGACCAGAACGCCGAAGCTATCGAGGACTACCGAGCCTCAACATTCCATCCTGCAACTCTTGACTTGCTTGCCGCGTCGGGCGTAACTGACGCACTGCTGTCAATGGGGCTGCAATGCCCCGTCATCCAGTACAGGGACCGTGCGACTGGTCCGGTTGCGGAACTCGACCTATCGGTCCTCAGTGCGGATACTAAGTATCCTTTCCGGCTGCAATGTGAACAGTTCAAACTCACCCGCTGGCTGCATGAGAAGCTTGAAATGATGCCATCGGCGACCTTGTTGTTCTCCAGCAACGTCACTGACGTTCAAGCCAATTCCGACGGGGGGGCCACGGCCGTAGTGACAAGCAACGGAAGCGAGAGTCGCATTGACGCCCGGTATCTCATCGGCTGCGATGGGGCGAGGTCAACGGTGCGCCAAGCCATGGGAATCAATTTTGAAGGGTACACCCACCCTGAACAATTTCTCGTTGCTGGGACGCAGTTCGACTTCAAAGGTGCCATGAAGAATATCCAGTCGATCAACTACACAGCTGACCCCGACGAATGGTTCCTACTGCTCGAAATACCTGACATGTGGCGAATCGTCGTCCCCGTATCGCCGAACGTAGCCGCGAGTAAAGCGCAGTCATCGGACTACATCCAGCGCTGCCTGCAGAACATCTGCCCTTCGGACCAACCCTATGAAATCCTGGTCAACTCCGTCTACCGGGTGCACCAGCGCGTTGCGGACAGGTTTCGATCGGACGCGGTGTTCCTCGCCGGCGATGCCGCTCACGTCAACAATCCCCTCGGCGGCATGGGTCTAAATGGAGGATTGCACGACGCCTTCGTTTTGACCAGGGAACTGACTTCGGTGCTGAGAAACGGAGGCAGCAGCACGGACCTGGATCGATACGAAGCCTTGCGCAGGCCCGTCGCGATCAACGACATCAACGCGACCACGGAACGAAACAAGAAGGCCATGGAAGAACGTGACCCGAGTGTCCGTAGCGCTAACAATGATCGAATGAAAAGAATCTGTTCCGACCCGACACTCGCGTACGAACATGCGCTCGACGCCTCGATGATCACGTCACTCAGAGCCACAGGACTATTGCCCAGTCGCTGATCACGGAGTGTGAGCCGCCTGGGGTTCAGCTCCGCGTAAGCCTTAGTCGTTCGAGACGTCTTAAACTCGGTTGCCACCGAGGAATGTACCGCGGCAGGCGCATTCTTCTCGCCGGGGCACGCGAGAAAGTCGTCATTAGCGGATGTTCTTGTATTATCATCAGTGTAATCACAACTATGTTGCGACCAGCCTAGAGAGGTCCGGGGAACTCTATGAACCTATCGCCAAAGGCGGCTGAGGTGACTCAAGCGAACAGCGCCGACGATCTGGAACAATCGCTGTCCTTCTTGGTCAGCATCCTCGCCAAGATCCTGGAACGCCGACTGGCCAAGCTGGTGGGAGATGAATTCGGCATGGCCGTTGCGGAGTACCGGGTGCTATACCAGGTGATCAGGCGACCAGGTACGACCGTCGGCGCGATAGCGAGCCGGACATTCGTCGACAAGGCCCAGGTGAGTCGCGCCATTTCAGTGCTCGAGGGCCAGGCTCTTATCAGTCGTCAAGTTCAGCCGACCGACCGTCGGGTGCCGGCGCTGGTGCCGACGGCCAAGGGAACTGAACTCATGGAGGAGATTCTCCCACTAAGGCGCGCTCACGAAGAAGCGATGCTGTCTCAGCTGACGCCGGCCCAACGAGCCGTGCTCAGCTCGACCATTGGCGACTTGATCGAAGACCTGACTCAGGCCGACATTGGGGCGCGTTCCGAGCCGACAGTGGCAGAGCGTCGCCGAGCCATTCGGGATGCCCGGATGGCTCGGCCCCAACAGGACTAACGGTGCGACGGCGCGATCCCGTTCTTCGCGACCCTCACAGACCGCTCCAGTAGAGAGCATCACAACCATCAAAACCGTCGTCCTGTCACTGGGTCGATCGTATCAACCTAAAGAGATGGCAAGGGCGACATTTGTTCTAGTGCACGGGTCTTGGCATGGTGGCTGGTGCTGGCAGCGGGTGGCGAACAAGCTTCGGCCCGAACACACCGTGCACGCGCCGACGTTGACAGGAGTTGGCGACCGATCCCACCTGAACTCACCTTCCGTGAACATGGACACCCACATTGCGGACATCGTCAATCTCATACTCTGGGAAGTCCTGACTGACGTCGTGCTGGTCGGCCACTCGTACGGCGGCGCGACTGTCACCTGCGTCGCGGACGCCATCGCCGACCGTCCCCATTCGATCGTCTACCTCGACGCGTTCGTCCCCAGAAGCGGAGACACGGTACGCGGACTGGCAGGCCTGCCACTGGACCACCGCGACATGCCGCCACCAACGGCTGAGTTCTTCGGATTGCACGGGACCGATGCAGAGTGGGTCGAATCCCGCATGACGCCCATGCCCGGAGGACCGTCCAACCAGGTGATCAAGCTCGAGCACGAAGCTAAGCTGACGATACCTCGAACGTATGTCTTGGCCGAGGGGTGGGCCAGCATGGACCATTTCCGCGACAACTACACTCGCGCGCAGACCGAACCGGGGTGGAATGCCACGTCGACCGCCGGCTCTCACGACCTAATGATCGATCGGCCCGACGAGGTCGTGGCTCTATTGCTTGAGGCCGCACGCTGAGCTCTGCGTGCGGCACAGCGGCCTTTCCAACCGTACCTGAAAATTCGGCACGACTGTTCAGCAACGTAGCCCCCACAATGCTCCTAGTCCGTACACGCATTCCTGTCCGGTAACCCACGAGTCGTAGGAGTGACCTCTCGCGGGATTCCTCGACACTGTCGCCGTATTGACCATGCCGCCTTGTCTCCAGCCGCTGGGCGATCCACGCCGTGCCCCACGAGGGGGCCTAGCGTCCTAACACCGCCTTAATGTGAGGAGGCGTTCAGCAACCAGATCCTCATCACCTCCTCCGGCCAGTAGAACGGCGGCTTTCAACACGTCGAAGCCGGCTAGATTGATGCGGTAGAAAACCCGGCCGCAGCTAGCCAGGCCCGCATCACCCTCCGGAACTGGATCGCCCGGCGAGAAAGACTGCCTGGGAGATCAGGTCGGGCAAAGCGGCTCAGTCCTTCGAAGGCGGCGTTCCAAGGGAGCACAAAAAATCCGGCAACACTAGCTTGCTGCCGGGTCCCCTATTGCGTCTGCAGGACAGGCCTCCACAGGCGGGGCCACTGGGCCTCCTGCTGAGCCTGCCGGGCTGAGGCCCGGCAGGGCCACAGGCTCTATTTTCGGTCGCGGGCGCCGATGGCGCCGCGGTGGGCCATGACCTTGTCCAGCAGTCCAACCAGGGTGCGCTGCTCTTCCTCGGTGAGGGCTTCGGCCCACTGGCTTTCGCGCTCGTTTTGGGCGTGGAACTCCATACGGATTTTCGCCAAGCCCGCTTCAGTCAGTTGCAGGGTCACTGAGCGCCCATCGTCTGGGGAAGCCTCGCGCAACAGCAGGCCCTTGTTGATGAGCGTGCCGGTCAGATTGGATACCGCCGCACGGCTCATTCCCGTCAGGCGTGCCGCTTCGTTCGGGTTAAGAGGCCCGGAGACCCACAGAGCCAAAAGCAGACGAAAGCTGGCCCAGGTTCCACCTGCGGGCCGGTGGATCGTGGACTCAAAGTCATAAACAACTGTGGACGAGGAGCGGTTCAGGGACAAAAACAAACGATTTGCAGTCAGATCAGCGTCAGGAAACTCCTCAACTATTCGGCGCTGTGCCGCCTCGACGAAAGACCAGTAATCCGGGAGGCCAGCCTGCAGCGGCCTTTCCGGGGTGGCCGATGAATCGAGGGTAGCAGTCATGGCACATAGCCTACTTTGTCGTTTGGTTTGCCTCTAAGCGAAAAAGGGTTGCCCCTAGATAGTACAACCATTTACTATCTAGGGAGAGGTGCATCACGGAACATCGATTACAAGGAGCCGACATGGCCTATTACCGCCAGCTGGGCCCGGTGCCGCAGCAGCGCCACACACTGTTTAAGGACGAGGACGGCAATGTCCTATACGAGGAGCTGATGGGCGAGGAAGGCTTCTCGCTCGACTCCGCATTGCTCTACCACCAGCACATCCCCTCGGCCCTCGTGGGTGCGAGGACCTGGGAGCTGCCCGACCAGAGCCTGACCCCCAACGACCCGTTGCTGCCGCGGCATCTGCGGTTGCACGACCTGTTCACGGAGGAGCAGACGCCTGACGTCGACGCCGTGACCGGGCGCAGGCTGGTGCTGGGCAATTCGGACGTGCGTCTCTCCTACGCCCATGTGGGAACGACTTCACCCCTTTATAAGAATGGACTGGGCGACGAATGCGTCTACGTTGAAGCCGGCTCTGCTCTGGTCGAGACCCAGTTCGGCCCGTTGGAGGTGGCCGAAGGTGACTACGTCATGATCCCGCGGGCCACTATCCACCGGTGGGTACTGCGCGGGGACGAAACGGCGAGGTTGTATTTCATCGAAGCCAATTCCCACA
This sequence comes from Arthrobacter sp. StoSoilB22, assembly GCF_019977315.1. NCBI lineage: Bacteria > Bacillati > Actinomycetota > Actinomycetes > Micrococcales > Micrococcaceae > Arthrobacter > Arthrobacter sp. StoSoilB22. Next base: position 1,958,850 of record NZ_AP024652.1, on the reverse strand, counting down.
TTGCCCCGCCCAAGCGGTACCTCTCCAAGTACGGACAGCTCCTGGAACACGCCCCCTACTCCGAGCGTGACCTGCGAGGTCCCACCGAGACTCTCCTGCGCGAGGAAAGCGATGTGGAGCTCTACATCAAGCACCGCGGCCGAGGCACCTCCGGGCTTCAAGGCAGCATTCACATCCTGCCGCACCATCCGTTTGACGTTGTTGGCTGGGACGGGTGCCTGTATCCCTATGTCTTTAACATCAAGAATTACATGCCGCTCACCGGAAAGGTGCACCAGCCGCCACCCTCGCACCAGGTCTTCGAGGGGCACAACTTTGTGATCTGCAACTTCGTGCCTCGTAAGGTCGACTATCACGAGCTGGCCGTGCCGGTGCCCTACTATCACTCCAACGTAGACTCAGACGAGATTATGTTCTACGTCGACGGCGACTACGAGGCCCGTAAGGGCTCCGGGATCGCAAAAGGCTCGATCTCAATCCACCCGGGCGGACACCCGCACGGCCCGCAGCCTGGGGCGATAGAAGCCTCGATCGGGGCAGAGTACTTCGACGAGACGGCAGTCATGGTTGACACGTTCCGCCCCTTGGATCTGGGCGAAGCCGCTTTGGCCACGGATGACGGCCTGTATGCGTCCTCCTGGACCGGCGGCCGGTGGATTGAGGAGGCGGGGCGGTGACAGCCCCGAATACTGAAATGTCCCCACTCGCCACGCCCTTAGCACGGGATGAATGCGCTCTCGCAGAACCGTATCGGGGTTTCTTCGATGACGCGGCCACCTTCCCGCCCGGCTTGGCTCCGCTGGACAGGGCAATTATTGACTACGTCGAGCGTCGAGTGAATAGCCTCAATGAGGCCGTAGGGCCGGCCGTGCTCAAGCTCGAGGACCTGGCCAAGGCACAGCAGATCGCCTCCGGGCTCAATCTTGGTGGACGCCCGATCAACGTCTCAGCAGTCACGCCCGCCGGGCAGCTGCAAGCCGCCCTTGAGGCCGCTAAAGACATTGCACCGCAGCTGCGGATGGTCGCGATCGAGCTTAAGACCGATCCATCGGACAAGAACATATGGGCCGCCCAGATTCAGCAGGCCGCAGCCGTGTCCGATATCCAGGTGTATGTAGAGCTAACCCATGAACAGGTTGCCGCGTCGGCCTTGGAGCTATTAGCCGGCACTGACCTGCGCCTGAAATACCGCACCGGCGGTCTGGAAGCTCACCTGTTCCCCACCCCAGAGCAACTCGCTGCAGTACTAACCGAGACCATCGCTGCATCCACCCCGTTCAAGCTCACCGCCGGACTGCACGAGGCCATCCGCTACACGAACCCGGTTACCGGATTCACGCATCATGGTTTCCTCAACATCGCGATGGCCACCGAGGCGGCCCTCCGGGGGGAAGGCGTGGACCGGGTCGCGGCTCTCCTCGCTGCTACGGAGTCCACCGCTCTGACCAATCTAGCGCGTGCCTCCACGGGAACATGGCGCGAGTTCTTCATCTCCTTTGGCACGTGTAGCGTCGCCGAGCCCGCAGAAAGCCTGGCCGTTCTAGGCCTGTTCCCCCCAGGGCTGGGATAAGTGGGGTGCCCGCCCTTAACCAGCGGGGCGGGCACCCTCCCACCCCGAATTTCCTGCCCCTGCACTCAGAAAGATCATCCGTGACTACTGCCGCCGACCGTTTCGCAATTAAGGGTTTCGGCCCCGAAAACCTGCCCTACGCTTCCTTCTCACCAGTTGACGGAAAGCCTCGACTGGGTGCCCGCCTCGGCAACCAGGCCATCGATCTTTCCGCACTGGCCGATGCAACGGGCGGACTTGACCGCAGCGTCCGGGCCGCCATTTCAACTTCGAATCTGGACGCGCTGCTCGCGGCCGGATGTGAGGCGTGGACGGCTTTGCGCGCCTGGCTTGTCGACGCCGTGACCACTGCCGGTGGGGACGGAATTGTCGCCGACTCCTCTTATCCGGTTGACGATATTCTCCTGCACATGCCGTTCACGGTAGCCGACTACGTCGACTACTACGCCTCCGAACACCACGCCAGCAACGTCGGCAAGATCTTCCGTCCGGACGAAGCACCGTTGCTGCCCAATTGGAAACACCTGCCTGTGGGCTACCACGGACGCTCCGGCTCTGTGATTCCTTCCGGCCAGGATTTCCCCCGTCCTAAGGGCCTGCGGCCCGAGCAGAACGGCTCCCCCAGTTTCGGGCCCTCCCGCCGATTGGACATCGAAGCCGAAATGGGATTCATCCTGGGTGGATCCGCTCCGGCCGGCGAAGTCTCGGTGGCCGCGGCCGCCCAACATCTCTTCGGCGTGGTGCTCTTCAATGACTGGTCCGCCCGCGATATCCAGGCCTACGAATACGTCCCCCTCGGCCCCTACTTGGGTAAGTCTTTCGCCTCAACAATTTCCCTGTGGGTCGTGCCCTTTGAAGCCTTGAGCGCCGCCAGAATTACCCCGCCAGCACGAGGGCCTGCCCTTGCCCCGTATCTCAACGACGAGGGTGAGGAGCCATGGGGCCTCGACATCACCATGGAGGTCATCGTTGACGGGCATACTGTCTCCCGCCCCCCAGTGAGCGCCCTCTACTGGACTGCACCTCAAATGATCGCCCACATGACTGTCAACGGCGCTCCCCTGCGTCCAGGCGACTTTTTCGGTTCAGGCACAGTGTCCGGCCCCGAGAAAGGCCAGCGCGGTTCATTCCTAGAACTGTCCTGGGCCGGAAAGGAACCGTTCGCAGTGACGCCGGACACCGAGATGAGCTTCTTGACCGACGGGCAAACCGTCACCATCCGGGGAACAGCCCCTGGCCCGGGGGGCTCAACTATCGACTTCGGCGAGTGCACCGCCACAGTGCTACCTGCAACCTGAAAAGGAAAGGCTCAAGGAGTCAAGCCCTGGACGTCGGTCAGCGCCATCCCACGGGCTGCCACTTGCCTAACCCAGGCTGCCAAGGGTTTCAGTGGCGTACGACAGCCCGGCAGCCCTGGTCTTCAGAGACGTCACCGAGGAGGCCAGGATACTGTCCGAAGAACTTCTTGAACCCGTTGCCTCGATCATCAGTTTCGACACGGAAGACGAAGCCGGGCCTGGCCAAAAAACCCTTAATGGTCTAACGGATGTCAAACCGACGCGCGCCTCTGTCCACAGACGAAGAGATCCGCTCCCATGATGCAATGCCCGATCCACGAATGATGTACACAAAGGATGTATTCAACAATGAAGAGCATCGCCCTCCTGCGCGAACGAGCCAGCTCTGTCCTGCCCACCGGTTACCACTGCCCTGTGTCGGGCCTGTGGAGCCCGGACTCCGAGCCGAACGACGTCCAAGAGTTCCCGGAAGGCCACGTGCTGCCCGCCCACAAGGGTGAGGCCACGGTGTGGCGCCGGCGAACTGTCACTGGAGCATCAGCATGACGCACCCCCCCATCACCGTGAACCGGACCGCATCTCCGAAGCGGACCGCCGAGTGCAGACAGGTGCCGGCGGTGCAATGGAACGAACTCAGGGCGGGTGACCGGGTGTGGGTTTACGACGCCACGTGGGGCACCGGCATTGGTCGCATTGACGACATCTCCCATGATCAGGAACTGCTTGGGTCATCTTCGAGCCGACCATGCGCAGACTGATCTGCGGAACGGACAACGTCGAGGTCTGGGCCGCCTAAACCGCGCCAAGGAAGAGGGACACCCATTTGGCTATCTCCTACCTTCCGGACACGGACGAACCGTCGTTCTCGGGCCGCTAGGGAAAGGAGTACAGTGAAACCCCTTACCAAGGGACGCCAGTGGGCTGACGAAGACACGCGCTCGCCCCTCCCCAGTATTGGATCGCCGCAGTACCTCCAGTGGAAAGCCTTGTGGCTGTCCTAGCCGTGATGTATCCGAGGGCTGTTCAACGGCGGGTCGAATCAAAACACCCACCCTGATCTGGCGCCTCTACCTCACCGAAGCCCGCGAAAGGCCACCATAGAGGAGCTCGTAGCTTCCTGAGAGCTTTTGGCGCACTTCCGTCGTCGGGCCGGCACGCCCTCCGCAACAGGCACTCCGAAGTCCGGGCAGCCTGCCCGGCGACGGAAACCGTAAGTAGTGACTATCCCAAGATGCGATGGTACTGAATCGGCTTTTCTGCTCGCCCCGGTTCCTCTCTCACCCGTTGATAGAGCAGATCCTTGAGCAAGATAAAGCCCCTAATCCATCACGAATACTAGGAGGGTAACTATGGAAGGGACAGAAGAAAAGAGCGAGAAATTTTTGAAGGGAATTGCGGTGCGGCAGAAGGTCATGGGGACGGCGCACGTTGATAAGGTACTCGACCAGGCGAGGGATTTTTCCCGGCCCGTTCAGGAGCTCGTTACTGAATACGCATGGGGGGAGATTTGGAGTAGGCCAGGGCTGGATCTGAAGACGCGAAGCATGCTCAACCTCGCCATGTTGACGGCGCTGAACCGGTCCTCTGAACTGGCGGGGCATGTCCGAGGAGCATTGAACAACGGGGTGACAGAAGAGCAGATCCAGGAGTTCCTGCTACAGACTCTCGTTTATTGTGGGGCGCCAGCGGCGTTGGAAGCTTTCCGGATCGCCGAGCAAACCATTTCGGCCTACAAGGAACTGCACGCCCCCTCGGCAAATAAATACGCCCCCTAGCGTATTCAGATTTCAAACCTTGCTCCCCTCCCCGCCTTTCAACCCCTCATTATTTGCGCATCGGCTGAACCGCGTCGGCCGTGGGATCCCATTGAGGATTGGCCTGAACTCAACGTATAAATGATTGAGATACATAGTGGTTGGATGGTCATTGACAGAGGCATTGACGAATGCAGTTATGGCTGATGGATTTGCCCTTTGGCTGATGCATTAAGGGGTGTCGGGGCGACGCATGATTGAACGTCAGTAAGGCATTTTCATCCTCAGCGATTCAAAATAATCAGGAAAACCCATCTACTTCAACGTTCTACGCAGGACTGCGCGGGGTCTTCCGTGGAGCCCACGAATGCGGCCATGAGCCGGGACGGGTGGGGCCTGGACCCTGGTGGCGAGGGGAAAGAGTTTCATCCCGACCACTAAAGGGCGTCCTAAATCTCGGAGGGCGCAGTGGAGTGTTTGAGCAGCAACAGGCCCAGCGGCAGGGATGCGGCCAAGGCGATGTCCTGTGGGCCGCAAGCGCGCAGCAGTACCAGGGAGGTACCGGAGGTCTGTTCTACGGCGGCCACGCCGTCCTCGAGGCGTGCACGGTCGGTGACGGCAGCGGCAACAACCGACCGAAGTTCACCACCCCTGCGCCCTCGGCTTCGTCCTGCGCTGTCTGCACCACAGAGCGAATATCAGCCAGGCGCGGGCTGAGGGGCGACGCGGAAGTGATGCGCACGTTCGCGTTGTCCTGGTCGCGTTAGACGACGGCGGCGGCTTGGCCGAGTCCATCGGGCGTAGAGCAGGATCATGCGTTTACGTTCGAAGTTGTAGGCGGCGACAGTCATGGATGAAGTTGACCGGCGAAGACTCGGGAATCGCGCACAGCTACGGGATTTTCACCTCAATCAACCCTCGCCGAGCCTCGTCCCTTTCGGACTCACGTCAGGTCTAACTACGCCTCAACCTGACGCCAGGACGAAGAGCCCAGAACGTCAGAATAGAACCCCAATCGCTCTTTTCTGACACCATGCTTTGGACTCTCAGAAAGTCACCATGACACTTAAGGGCCTTGACTCTTCAGGACGACATATGGGTGCTTATCGGCGTTCTTCTGGTGTCCAGCACCGGGCGCCCATGGTGGCATGAGTGAATCGTCTACGGGCCCGGACAATTAGGGGTCATACTTGGTTCATCAGTTTCTGCTGAACCTGAGTAGCCTCAGCTGACGCCTAGTCTCGGCTTGGCACGACCGCGTCGGGTTCTGCCCATTCGAGCGCTGCGACAAGGTTGCCTTCGTTGGGTAACGCTTGCTGTTCTGCTGCGGGGAGTCTGTCGTAGGTGTAGGCCGCGACGGCCATGGGCGAGGTGGAGCGGCCAAGGCTGTACCTGACGCTGCGGTCGTTCTTGGTGCCGCAGATAAGGATGCCGATAGTTTCGTTGTGGTGTTCCCTGCGAAGCGTGTCATCGACGAGGGCGACGTAGAAGTTCAGTTTTCCGGCGTGCTCGGGCTGAAATTTTCCGGTTTTGAGTTCGATAACGACGTACCGGTTCTGGTCCATGTGGAAGAACAGCATGTCGACGTAGTAGTCGTCGCCGTCGACGTCGAAGTGCACTTGCCGGCCGACGAACGAAAATCCAGGTCCGAGTTCATGCAGGGTTTCGGTGATCCGGCTGGTCAATGCCAGTTCCAGATCCCGTTCGGCAACTTCACCTGACAGGCCCAGAAATTCGAAATTGTAGGGGTCCTTGGCGACCTGCTGGGCCAGCTCAGAATCTGGTCCAACAAGCCGTTGGACAAAGTTCGAGGGCGCCGCTCCGGTTCTTTCCAAGGTCCGGTTCATGATCATGTTCAGCAAGACGTTGCGGGACCATCCGTGCTCGACTGCGGCGCCGGCGTACCAATCCCGGTCACGTCGATTGTCCAGTTTGTCCAGCAGCACCGTGACGTGTCCCCACGGCAATTGTCCAACAGCCTGTTGGACAATTGGGTCCGGCCAAGCTTGGGCAAAACCCCGCATGTAGAAGAGGTTGGACCGTGACAGGCCTTTCATCTCGGGGAACTCCGCCCGCAGGTCCTCGGCTAGGCGTCCCATGTCCCCGCTCCCCCATTGTTCGACCTGCTGGCGCTCCAACACTGTTCTGCCGATCGACCAATACAATTCGATGAGATGTGTGTTGACGGTTCGAAGGGCGGTCTGACGCGCGGACCGGACGCGTTCCTTGAGCGATGCCAAAAGATCGGTATAGCCCGAGGACAAGGCCAAGGCATGTGCGTCACTCATGCACTCCACCCTAATAGTCCTTCGCGAGGGGAGATGCGGTTCCTTGCCAGTGTTCTTCTCCGGTCAGTCCTTTCCGACAGGCCATTCGCCCGCGGGAACAATGACGCGGTGGTGCGCGTTGCAGTGTCGTCAGAATCGAACACCAGAAAAGAGAATCACTTCAGTGGCAACTGACTACGACGATCTCCGCTCCGACGTAAAGGAGTCTCAGGACCGATCGCTGGAAGCGCTGAAATCCGCCAACGCGCCGGATGCCCGCAGTGTGGTCAAGGAATTAGAAGAGGCCGATGCCTTCGATGAGGGTCTAACGCCTGGAGGAGAAATCGTCTCCGAGGAACTCGTCGTTCAGGTCATTCCCCAGGCAGAGGACGAGTTCACCTGCTACTCGTGCTTCTTGGTCCGACACCGGTCCCAGTTGGCCCGTGAATCCAACGGCCACGCGTATTGCATCGAGTGCGAAGGCTAGACCACTGGCATAAATGAGGACGCTCCTGAGCCTCCAGGTCCCTGTTGCCGAAATCCCGCGCCCCAGAACGCACTGCTGCCCACCCTGTCGGCTGGTCCGCGTCTAAGACTGCCGCACCAAAATCGTGCCATAAGCCGTGGCACAAACTGGATGTAACATTCGTTACCAGACGCAGATGACGTCTACGCACCCAAAGACGGGGAGATCCGGATGACAGCCACATCCCTGTCAGATCCGGGAACCATGTCTATTGTTTTCGTTGGCCTGCCTGCGTTGTTGTTGTGGGGTTCCTGACTAACACAACGCCGGGAATCTGCAGGTCGACGGAATCACTGTTATCGGCCTTAGAACGGGACGAGTAGAGGTCGATAGAGGACTGGAAATGTACAGAACGCAGCGACACTTCGCTGCGTTGGTTCGGAGGGGACAGAAATTAGGCGTTAGGATTCAACTTTGATGAATAGCGACGAGATGTGGCTGCTACAGCTTTGGAGTGGAACCTTCGGGGCGACAATTGGGGCGATCGCTGCGGCGGCAGTCGCCATCCTCGTTGTCACGCTCACAAACAGGCATCAGTCAAAGCTGACGGAGAGAAGTCTGGAACTCCAGGCGACGCTCGCCAGAGAATCGCAAGAAGAGCTGCGACGGCAGGCGGCTTCAGCCGAGGAAGCCCAAGAGCGAGCTCTGAGGTTGCAACTGGAAGTCCAGCGTCAGGAAGCGAGCAAAGAACGACTAACATTCGCCGTCGCTGAAGCACTAACCGTGGCCCATGAACTGAGCACATCGTTTCCACTAATCGAAATGGAGATCGCACGTTTGCACCGTAGGCTTTACGGTGCAGTTTTTCGCTGGTACATCGAGAACCCGGAGGAACCGGGGATTGTAGAAGTTCTCGCTTGGCCAAACTATCTGTATAACCTAACGCGGCAAGCCAATGCAGAGCTGGAAGACGAGACGGATCGAAAAAAGTACTTCGATGTTCTTCTGGCAGCCTCAGCTGAATTTCAGAGTGCCGCCAGCCGATGGCCAAACTCGTCTGCCGAGCACAGGAACATCTTGGTCGCACACCTATCCGAACTGCGCGAACAGTCTCCGCCAGAACCACACGACCAAGTTCGTGTGCAGGTCTCCGCACAACTGAACGTGCCTGCCCGATGAGGCAGACGGATACAGCAGAATCCGCCAGTGCAGGCCGGATCCTCGTCGTCTGAAATATGTGATGAACGTTCACGGATCTTCGTAACCAAGAAGACATATCGTCCATTATCGGCTTTAGAGTGGGACGAGTAGAAGTGGATGAGATAGCTCGTCCACACCTGTTATGCCGCGTTTTCCAACTCCAGTGAAGGGTCGCGAAGGATTTCGGGATACATTTCGTTGTACGGGTGCATGAAGAAGGCCGAGGTTGAGGCGGGAACCGTCCCGGGATCACGGGTGGGCAGGCCGCGGAACTTGCGGCCGCGAAGCGGCGGATCAAAAGGAGCTACCCGATCGTCCAAGACCTAGCCGCGGACGTTATCCGCGTCACTGTGACGTGCCGGGCGCCGAAGATCACCCGCCAGCCCTAAGGACGAAAATCCCGCTGCCGTCCCTGCGTGAACGCGTCTAACCGACGCTGCCAAAGTACCGGTCGGCGAAAGCTGACCACCTGGCCCACAGGTCAATCTCCCCGTCTCTGAGCCAATTCAGCTGTAGCCCATCCATGTACGAGAGGATCTCGATGGCCGCATTCTCAGCATTCTGACTGTCTCCTCCCAACAGAGGCGCCAGTCGTCGCGCGCCGCGCTGCAGCCGCTCAGCAAAGTAGTCGTGCGCCGGGTGCTGCGGGTTCAATGATTCGGCCGCCAGAACTGTGAATAGGAGCATGATTTCGGGTCGCTCCATGTTGCGCCGCATCAAAAGATCCAAGACTTCACGGGCTGTCGGATGGCCTATGGCTTGGATAAGAGCGGACGTTTCCTCGCCGGTTTCCCGCTCTTTGGCTTCTAGAACGTCGATCAGTAGTTGATCCTTGGAGCCGACATGATGCAGTACGCCGGCCCTTGTTAGGCCACAAGCTTCTGCCAGGGCTGATATTGAAAAGCCCTGAAATCCGTTCGTCCGAATCAGCAGTTCGGCCTCTTTAACAATCTGCGCCTTTCGCTCCTCTGCCACTAGCCGGGTTCGAAGTGTCGTCATGTAATCGATCCTCTCACACTACTTGCGCTCCTGTAGGTAGCACTGTACGCTCTCCTTACCTACAGGGGTGTAGGTAAGGAGAGCCGCAGATGCCTCCATGGATCCGCACCCTCTCGACTACAGAAAGTTCAACGATGAACGAGACCACCACAGCCTTGGAAGGCAGCCCCGCCATTCCTGCGCAACCATGGCGCCCCGTACGAGTCGGCCTGGCCCTGACTCTTGGATCAATGCTCTGCCTTGGTCCGTTCATGGCCTTCAACGCCGTGCTGCTTCCGGCGAGAATCGAGATGATCGACCCCGACAGCAAAATCGCGGTTGTTGCCATGTTGGCCACGAGCGGCGTCCTGGTCGCGACCATCGCGAACGTCCTCTTCGGTGCGCTGTCCGACATGACACGGTCCCGCTTCGGTCGCCGCACCCCGTGGATGATTTTCGGCTCTGTTGGCGCTTCGGCTTCACTCGCCCTCGTGGCAGGGTCAACCACCATTCCGATGATGGTCTTCGGCTGGTGTTTGTTCCAGTTCTTCCTCAACGCTGTCATCGCACCGCTGATCGCCATGCTGCCCGATCGCGTGCCCAAAGCCCGCCGCGGCACCATGTCGGCGCTCTACGGACTGGGCCAGTTGCTGGGAATCGCAGTCATGGGCCAGATCACTGCACCGCGCTTCCTCACGGACCCAACCACGGGCATGTATATCTTCGCCGGACTGATGCTTCTTGCAGGACCGTTCGTCGCACTCATCGCACCTGAAGCTTCAAACCGGCACCAGCCTCGCGAACCGTTTACTTCGAAGGTCCTCCTTGCCGCCTTCGCATTCCCCGTTCGGGAATCCCGGGACTACTACCTGGTGTTCTTTGGGAGGGTCCTGAATATTGTCGGCACCTACGTCGTTACTGGGTATCAGCTTTACATCATCAAGGACTACCTAGGGGCCAGTACGCAGGAAGCAGCATCGATCATGCCACTTCTTGGCATCATCTCCTTGTTCGGATCCGTATTTGTCGGCACGGCAATCGGTCCGATCTCCGACCGCCTCAAGCGGCGCAAGGTGTTCATCATCGGCGCCTCCGTTCTGATGGCATTCGGCGCAGGATTCTTATTCTTCGTCCAAGCTCCCTGGGCGATCCTTGTCTACGGCGTAGCCAACAGCATCGGCGGAGGAATCTACAACTCCATCGAACAAGCGGTCAGCACAGAAGTCCTCCCCGCTGGCGATAGGGCAGCGAAGGACCTGGGCTTCCTCAACGTCGCCGCGACTGGCGGACAGGCCGTGGCACCCGCGTTGACCTCGGGTGTCATAGCGATCGCCGGGACGTTCGCGCCAGCTTTCCTGGCGGCCAGCGGCCTACTGCTTGCATCCAGCGTGTTGTTCAGCATGCTCAAGAAGACGCGCTGACAAGCCCCCTAGCGTAGAGAACAGAAAGGCGCCACATTGGAAAACCAGACGAACAGCACCGCTGCGGAAGAGCTTAACCTTGAGCAGAAAGCCTCTTTGGGCAGCGGCGCTGCCTTTTGGGTGACTAAAACCCCAAATGGAATTCCCCGCGTTGTGATGGAAGATGGCCCCCACGGCCTTCGCCATCAGGCCGGCGATGAAGACCATATGGGCATCGCCCGTAGCGAGCCTGCCACTTGTTTCCCTCCTGCTGTTGCCCTTGCCCAGACTTGGGATCCCGAGCTTGTGGAACGTGTCGGTGAAGCACTCGGGACCGAAGCCCGATACTTCAACACGGACATACTCCTCGGCCCAGGAGTGAACATCAAGCGCGATCCCCGTTGCGGAAGAAACTTTGAATATTTCTCCGAAGACCCCCTACTGAGCGGCGTGATGGGAACAGCCTGGGTTCGAGGGCTGCAGCGCCGAGGTGCTGGTGCATCCCTCAAGCACTTCGCTGCAAACAACCAGGAACTCGACCGAATGCGTGTCAGTTCGGACATCGATGAACGCCCGCTTCGCGAGATTTACCTTCGGACATTCGAACGCGTGGTGCGAGAAGCGAAGCCTTGGACCGTCATGGCTTCATACAACAGGATCAACGGAACGCCGGCAACAGAGAACCGACACCTCCTCAACGACATCCTTCGGGAAGAGTGGGGATTTGAAGGTGCAGTGGTCAGCGATTGGGGTGCTGTTGGGGACCGGGTCCGGTCAGTCCAGGCCGGCTTGGACCTTCAAATGCCCGGCGGCGATCAAGCGGCCGACGCCGAAGTGGTCGAGGCCGTCCGAACGGGTGCTCTGGACAGCGCACTCGTCGATGCCAGCTCCGAGCGGATGGTTCAGCTCGCTCATCGAGCCCGGGAAGCCCGGGACCTGCACGCAGTCGAATCCCTGGACATCGATGCCCACCATGCTTTGGCTCGGGAAGTCGCCGGGCGCGCGGTGGTCCTGCTGAAAAATGAAGACCAGGTACTTCCGTTGGACCGCGATGGACGGGTCGCCGTCATAGGACCCTTTGCTACCGATCCACGCATCCAAGGCGGCGGCAGCTCACGGGTCGTACCGACGAAGACCGACTCGCCTTTCGTTGAAATGCAGCAGCTCGCTAAAGACGCGGAGATCGTTTCGGCTGAGGGCTACCGTCACGACGGCTCTGATGCTCGGAAACTGAGCGATGAAGCGGTTGGACTCGCGGCCATCTCAGATGTCGCCGTTGTGTTCCTCGGACTTACAGCAGCTGACGAGGCCGAAGGAACGGACCGCGTAACAATTGAGCTCCCGTCCGTCCAGCTTGACCTGCTGGCAGCCGTTTCAGCTGTCCAGCCGCGCACAGTCGCAGTGATAGTTCATGGAGGTGTGGTCCGCCTCCACGAAGTCGCCCAGACGGTCCCTGCCGTTCTGGATGCTGCAATCCTGGGTCAGGCCGGCGGCGGGGCCATCGCCGATGTCCTCTTCGGGGATGTGAACCCATCGGGGCGGCTCGGGGAAACCGTGCCGCTGCGCCTTCAGGATGCCCCCTCCTACCTGACCTACCCGGGCGACCAGCTTCACGTCCGGTACGGCGAGGGCATCTTTGTTGGCTACCGTGGCTACGACCGGCTCGAGCGGGATGTCGCTTTCCCCTTCGGGCACGGGCTTTCGTACACGTCCTTTAGCTACGAAAACCTGCAGCTCAGCGCGAATGCAGACGGCATCACCGCCGAGGTGACCGTCACCAACACCGGCAAGCGGGACGGCCGTGAAGTAGTTCAGCTGTACGTTTCGAAGGAAGACGGCGTCCAAAGGCCGCCTCGTGAACTCCGCAGCTTCCGCAACGTACTCGTGCCCGCCGGCGAATCTACCGTCGTGACACTAACGATTCCTCGGGATGACCTCGCCTATTGGGATACCCGTTTGCAGCGCTGGGTCGTGGAAGAGGGGACGTACTTCATTCACGCGGCTGCTTCCAGCCGCGACCTACGGTTGACCTCGTCGATCGACATAGAAGGCGACAACGTCCGTGTCCCCTTCACGGAGGATTCAACCATCGCTGAAGTCCTCGCCGACCCCATCGGAGCCAAAATCGTCGGTTCGCTCATGCAGAAGCAACACCGCGAACGGCAAAGCGTAGCCTCCGAAGAACTGGGCATCGACGCCAATCAATCGGGCCTTCGCATTCCGATCGGCCGCATCAGGTCACTCAGCGGCGGCCAGCATCTCCCCCGCCCCGAAGTCGCCGCGCTTCTTCAGAAACTCAACGCTGCAATCTAAGGATCAACTCAGTATGCACATCAACTCAGACACCGTAGCGGTCATCACCGGAGGTGCCAGCGGGATAGGTTTCGGGCTCGCAGAATCGCTGGTACACCGCGGTGCGCGCGTCATCATCTCAGACATCCGTGAGGATGCCCTGGAACCTGCGCTCAACCTCTTGAACAAAAGCGGGGCCCACGTGGTGGGGTACCCGGTCGACGTCGCCGACCGCAGATCAGTCGAGGCGCTGGCAGCGGAAACCATGAGGCTGTTTGGCCGGGTGGATCTTGTGTGCAACAACGCGGGACTTATATCGCCAGCGGCCCCCCTGTGGGAACAGGATGAGCAGACGTGGCAGCGAATGATTGGCGTCAAATTGATGGGCGTCATCAATGGAACCACCGCGTTCGCTCCACAGCTCATAGCCCAGGGCCGTGGCCACATCTTGAACACAGCATCGTCAGGCGGGCTTTCACCCCTGCCGTCGCGCTCACCGTACACCGCCACAATGCATGCGGTGGTGGGCCTGACAGAGACCTTGGACCTTGAATTGAAGCAGGTCAATCCAGTGCTTGGGGCCACGGTCCTCTGCCCAGGACTGGTCGATACACCTCTTGGTCACAACTCCGCGAGCCTGGGCGCCATCACACTGCCCCCATCGACCCCACGATCAATCCGTGATCTGGGAGCGTCCCTGACCCCCCGGGAAGTCGCCGAGGCAGCGCTCGGAGCCGTCGAAGCAGGCACCGTTCACGTCGGCCCAGGTGAGGGCGTCCTCGAACGTACACGCGCGCGAGTAGAACGATTGCTCGCAGACCTGGCCGTCGGCGTTCAGTAGGGAGTCCGGCCGAATCTAAAGACCCAAGGACCAGACAACAAATGCCCTGAACTGCCACCCGCGACGCAACGCAGGAAAACGTCCCTGTCGGTTCAATCCTGACCGGACTGCTTATGGGTTTGCTCGTCGCGATGCTCTCCAGCTCGATAGTCTCCACGTCGCTGCCCCGCATCGTTGCTGACCTCGGTGGAACTCAATCCACCCTTACCTGGATGGTCACCGGCTCACTCTTGGCCATCACCATCACAACGCCCGTGTGGGGCAAATTGGCTGACTTGCTGAGCCGAAGAGGACTTGTTGTGGCCGCCCTGGGCATCTTCATCGTCGGATCAGCAGTGGCTGGAATCGCCTTTGAACCCACAACAATGATCGCAGGAAGGATTGTCCAGGGTGCGGGAGCGGGCGGCCTGCTCACGCTTACCCAGATTGTTCTGGCTGAAATCATCAGCCCGCGCGATCGTGGAAAGTACATGGGATTGTTCGGGGCGGTCATGGCAGTGGGAACTATCGGGGGGCCGCTTCTCGGCGGCCTAATCACCGACGTATTCGGCTGGCGCTGGAACTTCCTCGCAACCATCCCGGTCGCGGTTGTCTCACTCATCGTCGTCCTACTGACCCTTAAGCTGCCTGCCAGGCAAGGGGGATCCGTCGCCATCGATTACGCCGGGGCGCTGCTTATTTGCGCCGGAGTATCGGGACTACTCGTATGGGCCTCATTGGGAGGCTCCGGGTTCGAATGGATCTCCTGGACATCAGCCCTCCTGTCCGGGGGGGGTCGGCACTCATTCTGGTCCTCGCCCTACTCGTGGAAGCACGGGCGAAGGAACCGATCATTCCCCTGACACTGTTCCGGAACAAAGGATTCGTGCTCACCGTGATCGCAAGCCTCTCAGTAGGAATCGCGACCTACGGCACAGCAGTCTTCATGAGCCAGTACCTCCAGCTTGCCCGAGGTGCCTCCACCACAGAATCCGGCCTCATAGCACTCCCTCAGGTAATAGCACTAACAGTCAGTTCAACCGTTATCGGCGCCCTCATCAGCAAGTCGGGGAACTGGAAACCATGGATGGTTGGCGGCGCATCATCCCTTCTGATCGGAACCACACTTCTGGGGACGATCGGAACGGAAACACCAATGACCTTCCTTTGGGCCTACATGGCGCTGGTAAGCATAGGAATCGGATGCATCATGCAAAATCTCGTCCTCATGGCAGAGGCCAACGTCGACCCTCGCGAAGTCGGCGTGGCCACCGCCGGGGTGGCCTTCTTCCGGAGCCTCGGCGGCACCTTCGGAGTCACAGTGCTCGGAGCGGTCCTTACTTGGCAGGCGAAGTCCATCGTCCTCGACAACCGGGCACACCTGGATGCTGCTGGGATCAACGCAGCCGAGGTCGACATCACCCGTATCACCGACATCGGTTCCCTTGCAGAGCCCCCTCCGAGGAATCGTCCAAGAAGCGTACGCGGGCGGGGCCGCGAATGCCTTCATGTCCTCTGTCCCGCTGGCCATCTGCACCGTCCTCGCTATCATCTTTCTTCCGTCCAAGAAGCTGAGTGAGAAGACCCGAGGAGAACGCGTGGCGGAGATCGAAGCAAAGGCAGCCTCCCCGGAGACGACTGGCCCTGGTCCGTCAAACGGATCCCGCCGATAAGAAGGCCCATCGCCAGCAGCGGCGGCCTGCTGGATCAACCCCCAGAATCGGCGAAGCGTCACTCCCGGGATCTGGCAAAGACCAGTTGAGAACGCTCTAACTTCACCTGTCCGAGGGCAGGGCTGGCAAGCGAACTCTTCGATTGCGCTTGCGTCCGTCAATGCCCGGAAACGTTGAAAGAAGGAAACCGTTGAACGCTTCTGGCGTCCACGTTTGCGCAGCAGGACCCGTTGGCAAGGAAGGGTACGTGCCGCGCTGCGGAGAGAAGGTGATGAGGGAAGGCCGCTATATCCTCAAGGTCGAATCAGCACGGCAAGAGGTAACTTTCGCTTTAGATACCTTAAGCCCTTTAGAAAACATCAAAATGTGGGTCAGGCTTTGCAGCTGTTCACCCGGCCCAACCGATGCATGAATTGCCCTCATCCTAACCGGTTGACATTCGTTCTGGCAGGAATCGGCCTTTCGGACAGCCATCCAGGACCAGAACCATTCTGCCACCCCGACGCGACCCTGCGCCCGGGACGTGTCCACCGTGAGCTCCTCGCTGTGCCAGTCAAGGGATCGGACTGTTAAGCGCGTGCGGAACTGCCCTGTGCCGGACTTCTCGGGGAGGAACCGGATGAGTTCACGGCCATTCCCGTCGTAGGCTCCACCCCCGTTCTTGCCCGTCGAGGGTGAACGATGTGTGCAACTCGACGTCGATCAAAAGTTTCGTGCGCCGGCCCCCTCGAAGGTGAGCCTCAGCGGAATATTGACCGCGGCCGAGTCATGCAGCGCCCGATGGCTGATGCGCAGGAAACGTCAGCGACTTCGTGCGCCGAATTCGGTGCCACAGGTTCCGGCTCGGCACGGCCGGATATATACCTCCGAGAGGCACTCCTGCACTTTGTTTCAACGCCATCCTTCACCCGGAACAGAGTTGTGAGGGCGGCGTTAAGGAGATCCAAACGCCCCGCCCGTTTTGGCGTCAAGGAAGACTATTGGTCGGCGCTTGGGTCATAGCCGGGTTCGGCCTAGTCGTGGGCTGCGACGAGGTGTCTTCGTTGGGCTGCGATTGTTCGTCGGCGGCGGGGAGTTTGTCCCAGGTGTGAGCGGCGACTGCCATGGGTGAGGTGTTGCTCCAGAGGCTGTATCGGACGCTGCGGTCGTTTTTGGTGCCGCAGATCAGGTTGCCGACGGTCTCGTTGTGGAAACCACGACGGGGGACGTCATCGACCAGGGTGACGTAGAAAATTGAGCTGACCGGCGCAAGCCGGCCGGAAGCGGCCGGTCTTCAGCTCGATGACCATTTACCGGAGCCGTTCTGTGGTGAAGAGCAGGTTATGTAGGAGTCGTCTCCGTCGACGTTGAAGTGGAATTGCCAGCAGACGAAGGAGAAGCCCGGGCCAAGTTCGTGCAGGGTTTCGGTGACCCGGTGGTCAGGGCGTTTTCGAGTTTGCGTTCGGCAACCTCGCCGGAGAGCCCTAGGAATTCTCAGTTGTGGGGGTCTTTGGCCATCTCTAGTGCCAGCTCCGAGTCAGGGAACGCGAGCTGGCAGGTGAAGTTCGAAGTGCTCTGCGTGCGTTCCATCGAACGGTTTATCATCATGTTCAGCAGGGTGTTCCGCGACCATCCGCACTCACGGCTGCGGCGGCGTAACAGTCGCGTTCGTCGGCGGTGGTTGCTTCGTCGAAGATGGAGCGGATGTGTCCCCACACCAAATGTGCCACGGCTTGTGGCACATTTGCTCTGGCGTCCCAAGCACGCACTATTGCTGACATGTACTGCAGTTTCCTGGGCGAGAAGCCGTGCGTGTCGGGAAAAGCTGTTTACAAGATTCCCAACATCCGGCCCGGAAGTTCCCTCAAGTTGGCGCAGGTCTTCAATGTTGTATGCCAAGTCGAATGCAATGCTGAATAGTTCGTGCATCCGCCTGAACCAACTGTGGCCCCGGGCTGTTTGCGATATCCGCCCGGGGCCATGCGAATCTGTGTGTGTGGTTGGCCTAGAAGTCGTAGAGCTTCTCTGGGTTGTCCACCAGAATGCGTTTGCGTTCCTGCCGGGTCGGCACCCAGTTGGCGAACATGTCGAGCATGGCTGCATCGTCGGGCATCGGGACTTCTCCGCGGGATGCTGTGGGATGAGGCCAGTCACTTCCCCAGACCATGCGGTCTGGGGCGTACCGGGCGAATGCGGCGCCGATGGCCCCACGGTCGGCGTACGTGGGCGGCCCGTCCTGGGACTCGTGGTAGACCCCGGAGAGCTTGACCCACGTCTTGCCTCCATCAAGAAGTCTCGTGATGGCCTCAAAGGCGGGGTGGGATGTTCCTGCTGACCCAGGGATGCGGCCCATGTGGTCAATGACCAGGTCGGTAGGCAGATCGTTGATGCTTTTCAAGTTTTCGAGTATCCCTTCGGCGCTCATGTGGATTTGTACATGCCATCCCAGCGGGGCGATCCGGGCGGCCAAGGAGCGGATGAGTTCGGCTCCCGCGCCGCCTGGGCGGGTGAGGTTGAATCGGATGCCCCTGATGCCAGCCTGGTGCAGATCCTGGAGTTGGGCAGTGGAGAAGCTGTCGTCAATGACCGCGATCCCGCGGGCGCTGCGGAGGCCGAGCTGACCGATTGCCTCAAGAGTGCAGCGGTTGTCTGTGCCGTAGTTTGAGGGGGTCACCACTACGGTGCGCTTAGTTCCGGTTCGTTCTTGCAGGAGCCGGTAGTCTGCGACAGTTGCTCTCGGCGGTGGTGTGGCTCCCGGGAAGGGATATGGAAACCTGACCGGGTCGTAGATGTGCATATGCGCGTCCGTGGCCTGTCCGGGAACCTTGTATCGGGCCCGTCCTCTTCCGGCCGAAAACGGTGTTTCCCTGTCAGCGGATGCTTGCGCTGCCGTGGAGCCAAACGCCACTATTGCCGCTCCGGCCACGATGCCTTGGACGACGACACGGCGGGGCAACGGGGTTTTTGCTGCGGCTGTCCGCGGGGCGCGTTGGATCATGTTCTCTCTCCTTTGAGTAATGACTGGATAGTGCGCAGGCAGTGAAGGCGGTTCTGGCTATGGACGTGCTGAAACGGTCCCAATCGGGGCCGGGCCGTTGATGATGCAGCTGAAGCGATACGGCCGCCGATGTGGTCAGTCCACTCGCCAGCCTGCTTTGACCGCCATGACCGGGCAAGAGGCTTCAAGAAGGATGCGCTGAGCAGTGCTGCCCATGATGAGTTTGCCCACGGGCGTGCGCTGCGAATGCCGATGACGATCAGTTCGGCGTTGTGTCTTTCGGCTGCGTCGAGGACTTCGTCGGCGGGGTCCTGGCCTCGTACGGGTTGGAGAACCATGTGGTCGAGACCTCCGCTGGCGAGGCGCTCTTCGACATCGTCCACTTCTTCCGGGCTTGCGTAGTTTCGGTCCACTAGAGTCGTGCCCCGTGAGGAGTTGACGACAACCAGCAGGCTGCCTGACTTTTTGGCCTCCGCGATGGCGTAGTCCAGGGCTGCGGCGCCTTCCTGGGTAGGGACGTATCCGGCGACGATGGTCATGGAGCTCCTTTGTATATGCGGCGGCGTGACGAGGGTTAACCGTGATGAGCGTTAACAAGGACAGGGGATGCCTCAGGCTGACTGGCCGGGCATCCCCTGTTGCGTTATGGGGTGTGGAGATAGAGGGTGATGAGATCGGTGTCCAGGTGCAGGGTGCGCAGGCCGGTGCCTGCCGTGACCAGCCAGATGATGGATCCATCCGGTGACACAGCATCGACGCGGGCGTACACCAAGGGTTCGGTTTCGCTCACGACTTCAACCCACGACCCTTCGGCCAACTGTGCCCAGTCCCTGACGATCCGTCCGGTCGGCAGGATCCCTCCCGGGGCGGTAGCGGGTACGACTGTTGCCACCGTCAGAATCCTTGGTAGGTGTGTTGGGTGTGTTTGACCTGAGGGGGTGCGGCGAAGTGGGGCCCGACGAGTTCGCGCCATTGCTGGAAATCTGCGGATTCCCGGAAACCCACGGTGTGGTCCTCCAGTGTTTCCCAGCCGACGGTGAGGGTGTATTCGTTGGGGGTTTCGATGGTCCGTTCCAAGCGCCAGCTGAGAGCACCCTTGGCTTTCTGGAATAGCGGCACGGCTTTGGCGGCCGCAGCTTCAAAGTCTGCTTCGAAGCCTGGGGTGATGGTGAGGGTGGCGATTTCGTGGATCACGCGTGGACTCCTTCCATGACGGGTGGCTGGTTGGCTTGTTCTTCGTCGATGCGGGTTCGGTCGGTGGTTCCGGCCATGGTGCGGGTGGCGTCGATGGAGGCGTAGGTCCAGAGGATTTTCATCTCCTCGGTCTCGGATGCGTTCCTGAACCGGTGGACGATGTTCGCTGGCACGAAGGTGGTGTCGTAGGTCTCCAGGTAGTGTTCCGTGCCGTCGATGTCGACGTAGGCGGTGCCTTCGATGACGGCAACGGATTCAACGCAGTTGTGGGAGTGGTGGCCGATTGCGGCGCCGGGAGCGAACGTGGTGATGCCGTTCAGGAACGTGGTGGAGCCCAAGTGTGCCCCGACCAGGGGAACAGTGGAGGCGCCGTTTCCGCGGTCTTTGCGGGGCAGTTCCTTGGGGCGGAGGATCACGGCGTCCACAGAGGAAAGGGCTGTTGGTATGCGGGTCATTGCTGTCCTTAGTTGGTGGCGGGGCCGGTCCAGAAGGTTTTCATATTGGTAAATTCGCGGATGCCGTAGGAACCGAGTTCGCGGCCGTAACCGGACTTCTTGATCCCGCCAAAGGGCAGCCGGGGGTCTGAGGCGACCATGCCGTTGATGAACACGGCACCGGCGTCGATCTTTGGGAGCAGTTCCGCCGCGGCGGCGGCGGTGTCCTGGGTCCACAGCGCGGCGCCGAGGCCGTACTCGGACTGGTTCGCCAGGGTGATGGCTTCCTCGGTGGAGGAGACCCGGATGATCGCGGCAACGGGACCGAAGGTTTCCTCATCAAACGCTGCCTGGCCGGGCTTGACATGATCAATGATGGTCGGCTCGTAGTAGTAACCGGGTCCGTCCACGACGTTCCCGCCCAGCACGAGCTGGCCACCGCCGGCCAAGGTGCGGGTGACCTGGTCGTGGAGTTCGGTGCGCAGATTTTCTCTTGCCATCGGGCCTATGGTTGTCGCCGGGTCTGTGGGATCCCCCACGATCAGGGCCTTGGTGTTGGCGGTGAACTCGGCCACGAATTCATCGGCGATTTTCTCGTCGACGATGAACCGCTTGGCGTTCACGCAGGACTGGCCGTTGTTCGTGAACCGGGCTTTGACAGCCGTTTTTGCTGCTGCTCTGACGTCGGCGTCGGCCAGGACAATGAACGGGTCCGAGCCGCCGAGTTCCAGGACCTGCTTTTTCAGGGCGGCACCGGCCTGGGATGCCACGATGGAACCAACCTGCGTCGAACCGGTCAACGTCACGGCCGCTATGCGGTCATCGGCGATCAGGGCGGCAACTTCGGAGGATTCGATCAGCACGGTAGCGAACAGCCCCTCGGGGAGTCCGGCCTGTTCCATGATGTCCTGAACGGCAAGGGCTGCCTGCGGGACGTTGTTGGCGTGCTTCAAGATCGCGCCGTTACCGGCGGCAACGGCAGGGAGCACGAAGCGGAAGAACTGCCAGAAGGGATAGTTCCACGGCATGATCGCCAGCACCACCCCAAGGGGATCGAAAACAACGCCGGAGGAAGCGGCGGAAGAGGCGATCTGTTCCGGTGCCAGGTGCGCGGGCGCGGTTTCGGCGTAGTACTCGGCCGTGAGCGCACACTTCTCGATCTCGGCCTCGGCTTCGGTGATCGGTTTGCCCATTTCCAGGGTGATCAGGGCGGCGTATTCAGCCTTGTTTTCACGCAGGACCTTGGCCGTGTTCCGCAGAACCTGGACCCTGTCTTCCACGGGAACGAGGCGCCACTGGCTCTGCGCTGCAACGGCAGCGTCGAGCTTGGCCTGAACCTCAGCTGTGGTGTGAGCGGGGAAAGTGGCCGTGGTTTCACCGGTCACCGGGTTAATCGTGGAGATCATGTTGTTCTTTTCCTTCGATTAGGTATCGCGCGCCAGCGGTTAGGCGGTTGCCTGTGCGACGCGTTCCCGGGGCAGGGTAGCAATGACTTCGTCCGCGAATTCGCGGGTACCGAGGGAGCCACCGATGTCGCCGGTGCGGGTCAGCGGGTTGGCCAGGACCGTTTCGACAGCGGTTTCGATGTCTGCTGCGGCGGCGATGAGTGCTTGGTTGTTGTCGCGACGTCCTCGCCAGTCCAGGAGCATGGCTGCCGACAGGATCAGGGAGGTCGGGTTGGCGATGCCCTTGTTGGCAATGTCGGGGGCCGAGCCGTGCTGGGCCTGAGCCACACCAATGTTGTCGCCGGCGTTCAGTGACCCACCAAGACCGAGGCTTCCGGAGAGTTCGGATGCTTCGTCGGAGAGGATGTCACCGAACATGTTGGTGGTGACGATGACATCAAAATCGTGGGGCTTGCGGATCAGTAACGCTGCTGCTGCGTCGACAATCAGTTCTTCGAGCTCGACGTCAGGGAACTCAGCTGCAACCTTGCGGACTTCGCGGAGGAACAGGCCGTCGGAAAGCTTGACGACGTTGGCCTTGTGGACGGCCGTGACTTTCTTGTTCCGGCCCTGCGCGATTTCGAAGGCGGCACGGGCCACACGTTCAGAGGCCTTGGCGGTGATCTTGCGGACGCTCAGGGCCATGTTCTCGTCAGGCATGAATTCTCCGGTACCGGCGAACATGTTGCGGTCGGAGTAGAAGCCCTCGGTGTTCTCACGCACGATGATCAAGTCCATCGGGGTGCGCAGTATACTCAGGCCATCGCGGGAGCGGCAGGGACGGACGTTGGCAAAGAGTTCGAACTGGATGCGCAACTCGGCTGAGGGGTTGAATCCGCCCTCCTGCTTGGTGGGGTATTCGTAGTGGGAGACCGGCCCCAGGATGACGCCGTCCACCTGCGGGATACGTTCCATGACCGCGTCCGGGAGGGTGGTGCCCCGCTCTGCGAGGCTCTTAAGTCCGATGTCCATTTGTTCGAATTCCAGTCCGAGGTTGTGGATCTGGTCCACCGTATTGAGGACGTCGAGGGTGGTTTCGGTGATTTCGGGGCCGATGCCGTCGCCGGGGAGTACGAGGATCTTCATGGTGGTGCCTTTCGGGAAGTGCGTGGTCGGGAAGTCTATTGAGGGCGTTAGTGAATGATGCTGATGAGGATCAGTGCGCCGGCTACGGTGAGCCCGCCGCCGATGCGGGTTGCGATTTGGGCGAAGGGCATCAGACGCATGCGGTTGCTGGCGGTCAGGATGGCGATGTCGCCCGCCCCTCCCATGCCGCTGTGCGTGCTGGTGACAATGGCTGACTCAACCGGGTGCAGCTTGACCCAGCGCGCGGCGAGGAATCCGCCGCCGACCATGGCCGTCACGGTGGTCACAATGGTGATCAGGTTGGCCGGGGCGAAACCTGCTACCAGGCTCTGCCATGGGGTCAGAATGAGGCTGAAAGTGAACAAGATGGGGAATGCCACAGCGGTGAGGGCGAACTTGTAGACGACCTTGGAGCCGGCCTGGATACGAGGTGAAACACCGTGAGCCAAGGCGAGCAGCACAGCTGCGAAGAGCATGACCACAGGTGCTGGCCAGTCGAACAGTTCGAAGGCCAGAACGCCGAGGAGGTAGAGGCAGACGGCGGTGATGCCGGCAGCTGCTATCGCCTTAAGGTCCAGACCAGCGGGCTTTTCCTCTTCCGTTTCGTCAAGCATGTCGCTGCTGCCGGGCTGGAGTTGGCCGTTGCCGGTCAAATGCGGGAACTTCTTGCCGATCAGGGACAAGATGCCCGCCAGCAGAACGGCGGTCAGGTTTCCGACCATGATCGGGGGCAGGACACGGGCCAACGCTTCGCCTTGGTCCATGCCGAGGATCTGGGAGTAGCCGATGGTCAGCGGGATCGCTCCTTCACCGACGCCGCCGGCCATGATCGGGACAACGGTGAAGAAGAAGGTGTCATGCAGGCCCAGCCCGAGGAGGGTCCCCATGGCGGTTCCGCAGACGATGGCCAGGACACTGCCGGCCAGGAGCGGGACGAAGATCTTCAGGAAGCCCTTGATCAGGATGCGGCGATCCATGCTGAGGATCGAGCCGACGATGACGGCGGCTATAAAGAGGTTCAGGACCTTGCTGGAGGAGAAGAAGTCGCCAACGGCTTTCTTCATTGGTTCCGGCACCAGGCCCAGGTAGCCCAGCAGCGAGGGAATGAAGGTCACCAAGATGGCGGCTCCGCCGATCTGCCGGACCAGAGGCAGCCTATTACCAATCTCTCCAAGAGTGAAGGCAAAGACGGCGGAGATGGCGATGACCATGGCCAGTTCCCCGGTGACGCCCTTGGTCGCGGTAAAGGCAATCAGCAGGATGATCAGGAGGAGGTAAACCGGCAGCGGAATGATGCCGACGTCGGTGTCCATGAGCTTCCACCAGAAGGCACGGCCCTTGGGAACGATGCCGCTTTTGGTTTGTGGTGGTTGGGATTCAGTGCGGGTCTTTTGGGTAGACATCGTCGTCCTCGGAATAGTTTTGGGGTTAGAAGTCGAAAAGCGTGGAGGGGTTGTCCACGAGGATTTGGCGTGCAGTCTGTTCGGACTTGAGCCAGGACACAAAGCCGGTGGTTTCGGCGATGTCGTCGATGTCCCGGAAGGGCTCGACGGCGTCCGGTCCCCGGCGTTTTCGGTCTGCGCCGCCGCCGGTGTGTGGCCAGTCGGAGGCCCAGACGAGGCGCTCAGGCCGGGCTTTAACCAGGGCTTGCACAATCTCGGGGATGGCCGGTGATCCTGTCCCGATGGCGGCGATCCTATACGGTGCTGAGAGCTTCACCCATATATGGGGCAGGCCCAACAGCTCGATGACCTGCTCAGCGCCGGAGGCTCTCCCGTCCTCGGCGACTTTGATACCGCCGAAGTGGTCCAGGATGACCGGTACAGGCGAGGCGGCAATGATGTCGGATGCTCCAGCCAGCGACGAAGCGCTGCAGAAGATTTCCACGGCCATGCCGTACGGCGCAGCCCGGGCAATGAGCGCCCTCAACGGATCGCGGATGTCCGCTTTGCCGCCGTCGGGGTTCGATTTAACGTTCAGCCGCAGCCCTCGGACGCCGGCTGCATGGAGTACATCGAGTTCACCGTTTGAGGTTTCCGGTCCCACGACAGCCACGGCCCGTGCGCGGTCGGCTCCGTGGAGTTTCAAGGCCGCCAACAGGGCCGAGTTATCAGTGCCGTAAACACTGGGCTGGACGAAGACGAAGCGGTCAAGCCCAATGCTGTCACCGTAGGCCTGAACGGCTTCAAGATCGGCCTCGGCCGGGGTGTAGTCGCGATCGTCGGCGTAGGCAAACCACTTTGGATCGAAGACATGCACGTGAGTGTCGATCGACCCCTCAGGCACTACGCGATGGATCACATCGGACATTGGAACTCTCCTCACTGCTTTGTGTGGCGAACGTCGGTGACGTACATAACAACCGTAAAGTGTATTTTGGTTTTTTGCAAGCACAAAAAACCTAGTTTCGGTTTTTAGGTGCGTAAAATGCCAATAAGGGGTCGAAGGGATGCCTCTCCCGGTACCGTTGGTGTTGGATCGGACGCAAGCGAAGGGAACCGCACGTGACAACGACTGTCGCCGGGAGCACGGAACTGACATCCATGATCGAAACCGAGATCCGCACGTACCTGCGGGACGAGCGCCCGGCACTTGGCCACCGGATCACCGAGCGCTTCCTTGCCGAGCGCCTCCGGGTTTCCCGCTCCCCCATCCGGAAGGCCCTTCAGGGCCTGCTGGCCGAAGGGACCCTGGCGCGGACCGAGGGAGGCGGCTACGTCGTTGCCAGGTCCGGGCCTGACGTTGCCCTCGCCGGCACGACCGACGCCGGCGATGACGACAGCGCCTACATGCAGATTGCCGAGGACCGGCTGAACGGTGCCTTGCCGGAGAGGGTCACGGAGAACGGGCTCATGCGCCGCTACAGCCTGACACGAGCCCAGGTCGGGCAGTTGCTCAGGAGGATCTCTGCAGAAGGCTGGATTGCCCCGCTCCCAGGCTATGGGTGGGAATTCCTCCCGGTTCTAACATCTGTCAAGTCATACCGGGACAGCTATCACTTCCGGCTCGTCGTGGAACCGGCTGCCATCCTGGAGGATACGTTCGTCCTTGACCGCGAGGGCATCGGCCAGCGTATGGCAGAACAGCAGGAACTCGTTGATGGCAGGATCTGGACCATCTCCGGCGCTGAATTGTTCGACCTGAACACCCGCTTCCACGAGACCGTCGCCCAATGCAGCAACAATGACTTCTTCATTGAAGGCCTCGCCCGCATCAACCGCCTGCGCCGCCTCATTGAATACCGCCAGGCACTGGTTCCCGAGCGCGCCATCCTGCGATGCGCGGAACACGTGGAGCTCGCACGGTTGTTGCTGGCTGGCGAACTGCGGGCCGCCTCGGATCACCTCCGGGCCCATCTCTCAACGGTCGGCAGCGAGAAAACCCGCCAGGTCCCCCGGGGCTGATCGGTCGCGCAGCAGCGCATTGCGACATCGATCCCACCGAGGCGTTGGCTGATAAAACCCCTCTCCTCCGCGGTTCCACGCTTCCGCGATACTAAGCCCGGACACTCCGGCCTATCTTCCGCCGCATACAGCCCTCAATGGTCTTTTTATAGGGAAAAAACCAAATTCTGGTTTTTTATCTTGTGAAAAACCAGAATGGTTGGCATGCTTGTGTCGTCCATCACGGACATGACAGAAGAAAGCGGAAAATCAATGAAGATCACTCCCCCTCGCCGTCGGCTCCTTGCCGGTTCCGGTGCAGCCATTGCCGCTGCGATCATGCTGACCGGATGCGGCCCGGCGGCAACCAACCCCAACCAAAACACCGCGAGCTCAGTCGCCCAGGAGCTCACCATCGACGCCCCCTCGGGCCCAGGCAGCGGATACGACCAGACGGCCCGCGCTCTCGAGAAGTCACTTAAGTCCGAGAACCTCAGCAAGAAGATCGAGGTCCGCAACACCCAAGGCGCCGGTGGCACCGTTGCCTTGTCGAACTTCACCCAGAAAACCGGGACCAAAGACCTCATGCTCGGCGGCCTGTCCCTGGTTGGGGCCACCATCACCAACTCTGCCCCGAACAAGCTCAGTGACCTCACCCCGATTGCCCGGCTTATCGGTGAATACGAAGTCATCGTTGTCCCGGCGGAGTCCCCCCATAAGTCCCTCAACGACTTCCTCACCGCGCTCAAGTCCAACCCGGGCGCAAATCCGATCGCAATCGGCAACCAGGGCGGAATCGACCACATCTGGGGCGGAAAACTGGTCCAGAATGCCGGCGTAAGGCCGACTGAAGTCAACTTCGTCACCTTCTCCGGCGGCGGCGAAGCACTCGTTGCCCTGCTCGGCAACAAAGTTTCTGCCGGAATCGCTGGCTACGGCGAGTTCGCCGACCAAGTCGAGGCAGGCAAGTTGCGGATCCTGGCCGTTTCTTCGGACAAACCCCTCGATCTGGCACCCGATGCCCCCACCGTGGTTGACGCAGGCTACGCTGACGCAGTTTTGGTCAATTGGCGCGGTATCTTCGCGCCCCCCGGTGTCAGCGACGCTGATCGTAAGGCCCTGTCCGACGTTTTCGCCAAGCTGTCCCAGAGCAGCACCTGGAAGGAAACGCTGAAGACCAACGGCTGGTCCGATCAATTCCTTGACAGCGACAAGTTCGCTGCAGACCTAGAGGAACAGCAGACCAGCACCCAGGAAATCCTGACCACGCTGGGACTGAAATGACCATCAGCGTCAAGAACAAGGGTGAGCTCGTCTTCGCCGGGCTCACCCTTGCCACGGGCATCTTCATTCTGGTCGGGACCACCTTCATCAATGAACCAGTGGCAGCAAGCAACGTAGGGCCGCGGTTCATGCCGTACGCCATAGGCACCCTGCTAACAATCGCATCGGCCTTCGTCGTCATCGATGTGCTCCGAGGCAATAGTGCCTCACCGGAGGAAGGCGAACTGGTAGATCCAACCCTTCCCATGAACAAACGCCGCGTTGCCATGCTGCTGGCTTCCGTCCTTGCCTTCGCCGTACTGCTGGAACCTGCCGGTTACGTCATCGCCTGCGCATTGTCGTTCTTCGGCATTGCCGTTACCCTCGGTGCCCGGCTCAGCTGGCGCGTCGGCGTCGCCTCGATCGCGCTCTCCTTTGCCATCTATCTCCTGTTCACACGACCTCTGGGCATCTTCCTGCCTCCGGGTGTGCTGGCCGGGATCCTTTAAGGAAGTTTCCCCATGGAAGGAATCAACGGGCTCATTCAGGGCTTTGCCGTCGCGGCGACGCCCGAGAACCTACTCTTCGCCCTGCTGGGCGTCATCGCCGGCACTTTTGTCGGTGTTCTGCCCGGCATCGGCCCGGCCCTCACCATCGCCCTGCTGCTGCCGGTCACGTACAACATGCCGCCGTCGGCCGCATTCATCCTCTTCGCAGGTATTTACTACGGCGCCATGTACGGCGGATCCACCACATCTATCCTGTTGAACGCACCCGGAGAATCCGGGTCCATGATGACGGCCATCGAAGGCAACAAGATGGCCCGTGCGGGCAGGGCGGCTGCCGCGCTGGCCACGGCCGCCATCGGATCCTTCGTCGCAGGCACCCTCGCCACTTTGGCGCTGGCATTCTGTGCCCCATATGTGGTGGATATCGCCATCGGCTTGGGCTCGGCGGATTATCTGGCCCTCATGGTGGTCGCATTCATGACCGTCGGAGCGTTGCTCGGGTCTTCCGCCGCACGTGGCTTCACCAGCGTTGGGATCGGCCTGGTCATTGGCATCATCGGCCTCGACGCCCAATCCGGGTCGGCACGCTTCACCTTTGGCGTTCCCCTGCTGCTCGACGGCATCGACACAGTCGTCTTGATCGTTGCTCTCTTCGCCATGGGCGAGGCGATCTTCCTTGCCGCGAAAATGCGCAAAAGTAAACCCAAGTTCATGGAACTCAAGGGGCGTGCCACCATGACACGCGAAGACTGGCGCCGCTCTTGGCCGGCCTGGCTGCGCGGCACCGTCATCGGGTGGCCTCTGGGCGCCATTCCCGTGGGGGGCTCCGAGATCCCCACCTTCATGTCCTACGCCCTTGAAAAGAAGCTCACCAAGCATCCCGAGCAGTTCGGCAAAGGCGCCATCGAAGGCGTCGCCGGACCGGAAGCGACCAACAACGCCAACGCCGCTGGCTCCCTCATGCCATTGCTCACCTTGGGACTTCCGACGTCGGCAACCGCCGCAGTCATCCTGGTCGCCTTCCAGCAGTACGGGCTGCAGCCCGGTCCCCTGCTGCTGGAAAAGGAACCGCAGCTCGTGTGGGGTCTGGTGGCAGCGTTGCTGATCGGCAACGTCATGCTGCTCCTGCTCAACCTGCCACTGGTTGGCCTGTGGGCCAAGGTCCTCCTGATCCCCACGCCGTACCTGTACGCCGGCATCGCCACGTTCGCGCTGCTCGGCGCCTACAGCATCAACGGATCAGTATTCGATGTCTACATCATGCTGATCATCGGCATCCTCGGATATTTCCTACGGCAGTATGGTTTTCCGATTGCCCCGCTCATCATCGGGGCGATCCTGGGACCGTTGGCCGAAACCCAACTCCGCAGGGCCATGTCCATAGCCGATGGCGATTTCACCCAGCTGGTCTCCTCGCCGTTCTCCATCGTCGCCTACTCGCTGGTGATCTTGGTAGCCATCGTCCCGCAGGTCATCAAGCGATGGGAACGCCGCACTGCCAAGGAAGTCGGCGTTCTGAACGAATTCGAAAAGGCATCGACCACCACCGAAAAGGTATAGGCGCCTATTGACCCGCGAAACACAGCCTCAAGGGGCGGCCACGGAGGTCGTCCCTTGAGGCTTTCGTCTCTTGGGCCCAAGTAACAATGCGCCGACATCTCGTAGGAAGCCTGGGCTGCCGGGCGGTCGCCGGGCTGGTTCCCAACGAAGAGTAGCCAGCACATGGTCAAGCGACTACAGGAGAATTAGGGAAGGGACTGCCCCCGGTTCTGTTGACTCCTTGACCTAGCGAGCTTGTGCTCGTGGAAGGTGTTGACCATGCCCACAGCTTATGGGGCGGAGTTCCGCCAGGACGTTATTGATGTGGCCCGCAAGGGCGAAGCGCCACTGACTACCCGCTGTGCCCTGAGTTGAGCCTCCCGCACCAGCCCCTTGAGGGTAGAGAGTGCAGCTGCGTAATCTTCGGGGAGGTCCGGCTCGATCTGGGTCATGAATCAACCCTAATCGCCACCACTGACGCTTACATTTCAATTGTCCAGACAGTGTCTGGACAATTGCCTTCCGGTCATGGGGCCCTCAAATGTGCCACAGCCTGTGGCGTATCTGGGAGGTCCATCTCGTTTGCTCTACTCGCCTGTCGAACATGAACGGCGGTGCCGGTAACAGTGCCGCAGCTCCGGCATAGCTGAATGCTGACGGATACGCAGGACTAATAACGCGGAAGGAAAGAGCGTCCGGTCCAGACCCGCTTGGCTTAATGTCCTAGCGGCTCATGCCTTTTTGAAGGAACTTTGTCTGTCCGCCGGCTCCGCGTGTTGTGCGGGCTTTAGGGGTTCGCCCTGGTGCGTTGGCTACAGCCGCGCTGGGTGGTGTGCCTTGGTCTTGGTCGGCGGCCAGTCTTGCTTGGACTGCTTCTTTGTCGGCGATGCCGTCAAAGCTTGCTGCGAGTTCTTGTCGGCGCTCGGCTGAGTCGTACGTGATGCCGGCCTCGTCGCGGAGCGCTTCGGGGCGCTGGTTCTCTTCGGTGACGTCCTGTTGGCGGTGGCGGTCTTCGCGTTCGGCTTCGGCGAGCAGGCCGGTTGCTTGGGTGTTTTCTTCGCGGGCGGTGCTGCGTTCTTTGTCGGCTTGTTCGCGGTCGTGTTCGGCGTTGGCCAGCGCCGTGGCCACGGATGCTTCGTCGGCGCTGAGGTTGTTCACGTCGAGGCCGTAGCGCTTCTGAATCTGCTCCTTGATGGTGTGGGCGGCGTCGCGGGCGGCGGGGTCGTGGTTTTTCCAGGCTGTTGCTGTTTCGTGGACTCTTTCGATGTCCCGGCCGGTGGCGGTGTCCCACCAACGCTCGTCCTTGACGGGGGCCAGTTGTGCGCGGGCTGCTGCCCGTTGGGCGTCGAAGCGTGCCTGCAGTTCCCGGGCTTGTTGTTCTTCGGCTGCCTGGGCGCGGCGGAGTGTTTGTTCGCGTGCCCTGGCGAGTTGTTCGCCGAGGCGGCCGGCGACGGTCAGCCCGACACGGGTGATGCCAGCAAAAGGCGACTGCATCGCCACCACGTAGATGACCCCGCGGACAATCACGAGCTCCCCCCAAACGACCGCACCACCAATCGCATCACACCTCTGGCACCCAAGGCCAGCTGAGCACGAAATCATGCTGAGCGAGAGTGCTGATCACATGAACTGGTGTGAACAAGCAGAGCTCCGGACAGCGAACAGATGGAAATCCTGGAAACGGCGCCAACCCTGTAGACCGCCTTCTGACAGAGCTGCGATCGCAGTCCTCCGAACTGGAACGCTTGCATACCATCTACGCGGAACTGGAGACCAGGAACGGCCTCCTGCACAACGAAGTCCTGCGCCTGAAGCGAGCCCAGCGAACGAACGTCCAAGACCTCGCCCGTGTGGCAGCCGTTTTGCTACAAATTTCGCGCGCTAAAGGTATTGCCCTCGACCCAGTGACACTCGACATTCTGCGACGGCGCGGCTGGCTCCCATCGAGAAACCGCACGGGAGCGCGGCCATGACTATGTCGATCGCCAGGCTCTCCGTACGATCAGGGCTCAAATACCTGTTCAAGTCCACGATGTTGGACGACTTCTCCCCTACTCCCCCAGACACCATCAGCTATTACATGAAGACCGGAACACCACAGGGTCGGTGGCTGGGCAGCGGACTACGCGGCATTGCCCGCACATCAGGAGATAAAGTCACCGAATCCGATGCACGTGCCATCTTCCAAGACGCAACCCACCCCGACAGCAAGGAACCGCCAGGGAGACCCCACGGGCAGCCGCCGATCAGCCATGAAGGCAGCAGTCAAAAAGCAACCACGCACGCCGTCGCCGGCTTCGACCTCACGTTCAGCGTCCCCAAGTCCGTCTCCACGCTATGGGCACTCAGCCCGCGTTACCTTCAGGAGCAGATTCTGCAGACCCACCACGAGGCAGTGGAAGCAACGCTGGCGTGGATGGAAGAGCATGTCATCAACACGAGGACCAGCCGAAACGGAGTGGCACACATCGGCACCAAAGGAGTCATCACCGCAGCATTCGACCATTGGGAATCCCGCGCCGGCGACCCTCAGCTCCACACCCACCTTGTCATCGCCAACCGAGTCCAGCGCATAACGGACGGCGCCTGGGTCACCCTTGACTCTCGTTCCCTCTACAAGGCCGTCGTCGCCGCCAGCGAACATTACAACGGACTCCTCTTCGATGCTCTGCACACCAGCCTCGGCACAGAAACCGACATCCGAGCCCCATCGCAAAACACTCACAACCCAAGCCAGCAACTCACTGGCATCGCTGAAGCCCTTGTCCGCGAATTCTCCAACCGCTCAAGGCTCATCGACATCGAAACCGACCGCCTGGTCAAACAGTGGACCACCGACCACGGAGCTCGCCCGACAGCGACGACCACCGTCAAACTGCGCCAACAAGCAACCCTCTCGACTCGCACTCCCAAGAACGCCTCGCCCTCGCCTCTGCGACTGCTTTCCACACAGTGGCGCGACAGAGCAACGGCCAAAGGTTTTGATCCCGAGTCCGTCGTAGCTTCCACCATTCGGCGTTCCCGCTCACGTCCGTTCCGTATTGGCGACTTCGCCCCGTATTGGATTGCCGCCGTCGGGCTCGTCACCCGACAGCGTGTGGCGGCCAAGCGCTCAACCTGGAATCGCTGGAACCTGATCGCCGAGGGTGAGCGTGTTTGCGCAGAGATCCGCTACGCCTCCCCCGACGACCGCAACGCACTGATCGATGCCGTGGCCACCGCGGCGGAGCGCCAGTCCGTGCCACTCAATCAGTATCGGTACTGCGTCCCGGCGGATGCCGCTGATGATCTGCGATTCGCCGGGCGCAGCGTCTTCGACTTCCACGGGTCGCGCCTCTACACGGATGAGTCCATGCTTGCCTTTTGAGGATGAAGTCATGGTGGCTAAGAACGACGACGAGGGGCCAGCCGTCCCTGTCGACCTCACGTTCCAGACACTCACCTCATACAGGAACGGCGAAGGGTCACCCCTGCACAATGACCAACTGGCGGCCGCGTCGGATGTCCTTTTGAGCTCGTGCATGCTTGACGCCATCGTCGGGCCGGCCGGGACCGGAAAGACGACGACCCTTGGCGCGGTCAAAGCAGCGTGGGAGGCAACGTATGGGAAGGGCAGTGTTGTTGGTTTGGCGCCGGCTGCTGCGAGCGCCGAGGTTCTTGGCTCGGAGCTGCGGATGGTTACCGAGAACGTCGCTAAGTGGCTGCATGAATCCGTTGGGTCTGGTGCGGCCGAGCGGGCAGAGCGGTTCTTCCGAGCGGACGATCGATTCCGTGTGGCAGCGGCCACCAGGGGCCCAATCGTTAGCCGCCTTCAACAAGAGGTCGCTCGGCTATCCGCTGAACAGACCCAATGGCAGTTTCGTCCCAATCAGCTGGTGATCATCGATGAAGCCTCCATGGTCTCAACGCTCCAGCTCGCTGCCCTGATCCGCCAAGCCAAGGACGCCGGTGCAAAGATCCTCTTGGTAGGAGATCCCGCCCAGCTCGATTCCATCGATGCCGGCGGTGTGCTTGGTTGGCTTGATCGGCAAGGGAAAGCAGCCCGGTTGAGCACGATCTGGCGTTTCAAGGATCCTTGGGAACGGTCAGCCTCCCTCGGGCTGCGTGAGGGTCGTCCGTCTGTGCTTGCAGAGTATGAGGACCACGGTCGCATCAGGCATGGCCACTATTCGGACATGGTCGACCGTGCCTACTCGGCGTGGCACTCGGATGTCCTGGCTGGCCGGGTCTCGGTCTTGATAGCTCCTGATAACGAGACCGTCCAAATGCTCAATGAACGGGCCCAAGCTGACCGGGTCAGTCTGGGTGACGTGGACGCGGAACGTACCTTGGTCCTTAGGGGCGGGCTTAGAGCCGGGCGTGGCGACGTCGTTATTGCCCGTCGGAATGACAGATCCATTCGCGACGATCGAGGTGAGTTCCTTCGCAATGGGACGCTCCTCGAAGTCACGGACGTCGATAGGTCCCCCGGTGCTCTGCGGGCGATACGTAAAGACAGCGGAGCAGCCCTACTCTTGCCGAGCACGTACGTTGAGGCGTCCCTGAAGCTGGGCTACGCCACCACAGCCCATCGCAGTCAAGGCCTCACAGTAGACACCGGCCACACCGTCGTGACTCCCGGCCGCCTCACGCGCGAGCTGCTCTATGTCAGCATGACCCGGGGCCGGCACTCGAACACAGCCTATGTGAGCGAGAACGACCCGGACGAGGACGAGATCCTGGACCCGAGTGCCCGTTCTAGCTGGCGGGTGATCCTCGGCGAGGTCCTTGCTGCGGAAGGTGCGGAACGAACGGCTCACGAGATTCAGGACTTCGAACGGCAGCACGCCGACAGCTTGGAGCGGCTGAGCCGCGAATACGATTACCTGGCTCAAATCGCTGCGGGCTTGGAACTCGCAAAGGCTATCGACGGTCTCATGCCCGGCCGCTCTGAGGAGATGCGCGACTCTCCAGCTTGGGGCGCCGCCGTCGCTGCCTGGCGGCGAGCCAGCAACATAAATAGGCCAAGAGCCCTGCGGGTCTTGAGCGAGAGTTTGAGCTCTGAGGCCAGCGGACAGGACCTGACCGCCGTTATCCACGCCCGGCTTCGCAGGTTCTGCCCGGCGATGCCCCAAAAGCCCATCGATCCGTTGACTGAGCAGCTGACGACAGACCGACCAGACCTCGCAGAGTTGCTGGACCAAGTACGACGGCGGATTGGGAACCGTGCGGAACGCGTCGCCAACGCGGCGCTACTTGATGAGCCTGAATGGACCACAGAATTGCGCCAGGACATCGGGGCGGGCGCAGACCCTTTCAAGTGGGCCGCGTTGACTCGAGAGGTGGCACTGTATAGGGATCGATGGTGTGTCAATACAACTCTGCCCCTCGGTCCGACTCCGGCGGACTGGGAATGGGAACAGCGAGCGCAGTGGAGCCACCTACGGCAAGAAATCACCCATGCTGCCACATCAGAGCCAGGGCTAACAGATGTCGCCAACTTGTATGGGTTCGACTCCCCAATAAGCCTGACAAGCGCGGGGTTGCAGCTTTAAACTGGATGTTGGAGCAAGTATGCAGATGAACCCAGCCCTCAAGCCGAGAGTAGCAACACCCGCTCTTATCATTGCGAGCGCAATGACGCTGGCTATTGCCCCAATTCTGGCCGCCCTGGCCCCTACGGTTACCGGTACCTATTGGCTGCTGCTGACCGTCGCTGCCATAAGTGTCCTCCTCATTGTCGTCTGGAGTCGGCGCCTTCACGGCCTACAGCGGTGGCAATCGGAAACCGACGCTCAATGGAAGCGTCTCGAGGGTTTAAAAGGGGGCAGCGGCACTACGACTGAAATCACGATCCTAACCGTCGACGCCCCTCAGCCGACAGGCGCCTGGGTCACTATCAGGTGGAACCGTTTCGACTACATCCAGCCAGCCTGGATCGAAGCGCTTCCCGAGCCCATCTGGCCGGGTTCTGTCCTGCTGATTCGACCAGATCCCACCCAAGTGCGGCCGGGAGCTCCGTGGCCCGAGACTTACCGGATCAGCGGCGACCATGTCCTGGCGTGGGCACCTGTCCGAGGACACCGGCCGCACTGAGGTACCACAACTGCTATCTACCTCATACTCAAATGTTCTTTCGCCTCTAGTGAACGAACACTTGCACAGGAAAGACAGCGGCATTACCGACCTTACGCTTGTGCGATGACGACTTCGACCCAAAGCACGCGTCCCTCATCGGCGGCCGAGCTAGCAACCAATGCTGAGAACTACAAAACGTCCTTTGTTGGTGTTCAGCTCGCAATGGTCGCCCTAATGCACCCAGCAGGCTTCATGGAGCGGGTCATGGATGAGATCACGCCTGAACTATCAACGAGTCCACTCACGGTCGTGAGGGCTGACGGTTCAACGGCCAGTTCCGAGAACATCAATTACTGGCTGAAGCGGGCACGTAACGACAATGGAAGAGGCTTGGGGCTGGGAGGAGACGTACTACCCTTCACCGCAATGTTTATCGTCACCAGGCTGGCAGACGACCTCGATCAGCTCGGGCTGAGGGACAGTTCGTCACCCATACTTGAGTTCCTCAGGCACCTTCGAAATGCAGCGGCCCATGGCAACAGATGGCACTTCGTAGGTCACGAGCCGAAGTTCCCGGCAAATCTCCGAAGCATCGAGCTGGACAGTTCCATGCATGGTACAACCGCGCTCTATAGCGGCACAGTGGGGCCCGGCGATTTCTTTGACCTTTTGGATGACGTGCGAGACGAGCTGCGTAAGCGACCCTAAGGGCGGCTTTATCAGTTTCTCGCCCCACGGACATGGTTTTCGATTACTGCTTTAGGGTCCAGGATCTATCGAAAGCGGTCATCATCGCAAAGCCGGCGCCTGCACCCATCCATGGTGGCGATTGAGCAGCATCGACAGCAGTCGCCACGAGCCTGGGCTAGGCGCGCAAACACTTCTAGCCTTTGCGTCTTCGGTGTCGAGGGTCGTTTGAGGGCATTCCCGATTCGGCATCACCCTACAGCGGCCGCCCCCGCCAGGACTCCTGGTCCACCCGCTTGACCTGTCCAGCCGGGAACCACTCCACGTGATAAACGCGTCCGTCATCCACCCACTCAACCAGCCCAAACGTCCGCGTGTATTTGATCGCTCGACCATAGATCTCCCCCACGCGAACCAGAGGCTGACCACCGGGCTCAAGCTCGATGATCTTGCCGTCGTCAGGCTTGGGGTGCCTATTGTCGGCGTCTATCTGGGCCACCATGCGGGCGAAAGCTATGGAGTCTTGCTTTGGTCTCATTCAAACAAGATTAGAACATATGTTCGAATGCGGATCCCGCACACAAAGAAGAACCCACGCCTCCCAAGAGAGACGTGGGTCTGAAACTGCGAAGACACGTCATACCGTCATGTCATTCACCTGAGCTCCGCCTAAAGGGGACGCCACCACTGGACCCTTCGTGGTGACGTTGTAGGCGGGCCAGCCAGTCGCCGTCGTGGCTTGTGGCCCGGTCGCCTCGACAGTCGCCTCGGGCTCGACCACCGAGCGGGCAGAGCGCTGGTACGTCGCCGTGCCAACGCGAAGGTCGGGACCGATCGTGTCAGCAATAATCCGCCGAGCTTCACGGCGCTCCCCGTCCTTGTCGTAGGAACGGAACTCAAGCTCTCCCGACACAGTCACAGGGTCACCCTTCTTCAGGGAAGTAGAAGCGTTCTCCCCGAGCATCCGGAACGCTGACACGTTGTGAAAGACCGGCTCGCCATCCCGCCAAGTGCCATCCGGGTTCGGAATCCGCTGGTTCACGGCGACACGGAGTTTCGCGTGCGGAGTTCCGGATTCCCCGATGGTCAGTTCGGGATCTGCGACCAGGTTTCCCGCGATGGTGATGGGGATCTTTGTATTCATGATGGGTTACCTTCCTTAGTCGACGGGCCTCTCCCGACGGACATCTGCGGGTTCAGGGACCAGCAATTTCAGGACCGTTCAATGACGCGATCGGTCCAGGGAAGCCGGCATAGGTTGGACTGGCCACAACTGACGGGTCAGCACTGGCGACAGCGAACTTTCCTCCGAAACCCGGAGGATCCGAGGCAGCCAGGATCCCCTTCGTTGCCGCAGTCACCCGCCCCAGCACCGACTTTGCGATATCGACTCGCGACGTCGGCACCCAGCCTTCCGAGGAGTCGTGCTTCAATTCCTTCTCCGCTGTGATCACAGCATCGGCCCAGCCAGATAGGACGCTGACTGCGGCCCACGATCGATCCCGTGGGCCCGCAGAACGGATGCGAACCACTATGAATAGCGCTTGCTGACCTCAAAGACACCCTTTTTCTCATTCTCATCGAACTTACTTACGATGTTCGCCTTTTTCAGGCGGGCGAGAACGGCTGCCATGCCAACGAAGGCGTCGATTTTGGGACGTTCCCGCCCCGGTCTGCTCAAGTGGCTGTAAGGCACACCGAGCGCATCAAGCGTGCTCTGTATCAGATCCAGTTCCATGGTGCTAGCTTGAGCACCGAGTAGTTTGATGATCGGTTGGGCACAGCTTGCATCCCCCTTCTCTGCCATCAATCGGATCGCGTCGGGAGTTGGTACGCGGCCGTTCGCTGACGCCCATACCGCAATGGCGGTCGCCCCCTTGGGGCCAAGCATTGGCGCAAAGGTTTCCAGTTCCTTTAATAGGACGTCCTTCACTTCATCGGGCACTGCACCGGAGGCCAACCGGAACAGGTCCTTCATGCTCAGCGTTAGCTGCGTCATATACTTTGGGAACTCTGTCGAGACCGAAATCAAGTCCGCCTTGGTCGACCAGTTGCCAGATCCGAGAGCCCGGTACGCCTCTGCGTCATCGAGAACCAACCCATTCTCGACCAAGATAGGCAAGATTCTGCGAGCATCCTCGTTGAGGCTAGCAACCGACACGGAGCCAGGATCGAGCCCCAGCGAGTCTACGATTTGGATTTTGACGGTGTCACGGAGCCCTTCTGCATTCAATAGATTGACTGCCAGCGCTACGAGCGGCGTTGAGTCATCCACGCCGACGTTTATGGCCCCAGCGACCCGAAGCCAACTCGCCAGGTCCGAGTCCACATCGTGTTCGTCGATGTAGGCAGCGACGTTGCGCGCAGTAAGCTGCAACCGCTGCGCTGCGGCAAGGGCAGGCCAAAGGGGAGCGTCGATCTGACTGAGATCGCCGAGCATACAACCGGCGCTAGCGCCTCGTGCCACATCTTCGAGGATGTCAACATCCGCTTTTGCAACGTCCAAGAGTATGTCCACAAAGCGATCAGGGTCCGCAATGGTGTGTAAGTCCGCGGCTTGTTCGAGGGCACTTACGTAGTCACGCAGGTGAGCCACGACGTGTTTGTATACCTCTGACTCCCGACCGTCCTTGATTCTATCTAGCGAAATTTCGGCCCGGTCTCCCATGACGGTCACAAGGTTCGTTAGTGTAATGGGATACACGCTCCGCTTCGAAAGTTCAGTGCGTAACGGTTCTGCGACCACGGTGAGATCACTAATACGGATACCCATGCGGAG
This sequence comes from Arthrobacter sp. StoSoilB22, assembly GCF_019977315.1. Taxonomy (NCBI): domain Bacteria; kingdom Bacillati; phylum Actinomycetota; class Actinomycetes; order Micrococcales; family Micrococcaceae; genus Arthrobacter; species Arthrobacter sp. StoSoilB22. The sequence continues at coordinate 1,919,779 of NZ_AP024652.1, read as the reverse complement.
AAGAGTCTCCGCAATGGACACTGCTTTTTCTGCACTCTGCGGCTTCGTAATTGAAGGCAGGCCGGGAAGTGCCTGGGCGAGCGAATTGCGTTGATCCTCGTTCACTATGTATGTCAACTTCGGGCGCACGCCACTTAGCGCGGCATCTAGCAAAACCTGAATGTCTATTTCTGCATCAAGCCCGAGAAGGAAGTCGAAAATTTCTGGCCACTCGCCACTCAAGCGCTCAATTAGTGCCCTCGGAGAGTTCCCGGATGTGATGTAAGCGTCCAGAAAGGAGCGGTCGCCCTCGGCAGTTGCAGCCAGCCGCCGGATCGGGTCATCGAGTTTATTGGCGTCCTCCGCGAGTAGGTAGTCGAACAGCTCAATGTTATAGATGGCCTGGCCTCCGAGTAGTCGATCAGCTTCCTCGTCCAGCACCGCCCTAATATCGTCAGTGTTGATTTCTTCACCAGTACCAAAATGGTATTCCATGTCCGTTGAGTCGGGCTGCACAGCCTTGATTATAAAGTTCATTGCAGACGCGCTAATCGCCTGGCCTGGGAACTGAGTGACGTACAGCGTAAAGTTCTCGTCAATAAGGCCCTCTCGCAGCAGTTCGAGTACCAATTCAGCTTGGTCGAACAGTTCTTCTGCCACATCAGCGACAGAGCGCTCCGCTCCGCCATAAGTGAAAATCCTTTGAGACTGCCCCATCGCATAAGTCATCGATGCATGCTGAGCAGAGCGGTGGTCGGCGACAGCCTGGGAGATATCCCGGTTGGCGTCTTCCTCGGCCTCGCTAGTCCATGCGTTTGGCGACAACTCCTCTCCCATCAGTGTCCGCACCTTGTCGAACGACAGCGTCTCCCCTTGATAGCCGGCTCGATAATGAACCACCAAATTCCCACGGTTTTCGAGATACGCGCCCCAAAAACCGACGGTCACTAAGTCACTCCAGCCGTACGTAACTTGCCCGACCACGACTTGAGAGCTCTTCGTGTCGACACTCTGCACAGTTCGTGCCAGCAGCACGCTCTGAAGTCTCGCCCCCAGTTGAGGGCTGCGGGGCCCGATGGGATCGATCCGACGCAAGCGAGCTCTCGCACTCCGCTCTGCGGCCCGCGCCGCGGCCGTTTGCTGCGTAACCCACTCGCGGTATGCACTGTAAAGAGTATCGAGACGACTCGTGCCATCCCGAATTTTCTCATAATCAGCGAGGTATATGTTCTTGTAAACGATAGAGGAAAATAGACGATCGGCAGTTAGCTCTTTCAGTCCACCCTCCGTCAGGATTCGACGCCGAAAAACCTCATACTCGTTACAGATGTTCTTGATTAACCGCATGTCCGTTACGTGGGCACCCACGATGTTTGTAACCGCTTTGCCCGGTCTTTGTTGCTCACCTATCGCTTCCAGTTCTTGCCGAATCAGATCGCGCGACGTTCTATGCGAGATGAAAGGGACCATTGGAACGACCAAATCAAAAAACTTGGTGCGGTTCGTAGCCATCAATCGACGCGTCTCGCCTTCGTCCGACGAGCTAGCACGGCCATCATTTCCGGGAGCTTCGTCCTCCTCAGCTTCGGCGTCGAGCTGTTCGAAGATGCTATCGCGAATCGCGTACACGAACCGGATCGGCGCCGCGCCTGTCTGTTCCGCATGGTTTAAGAGCATGTTAAGCTCACGAAGAGTCTCGAATATGTGCGGGTCTTTAAAGCGATCGAGGTCCTCGAATATCACCACCGCTGTCTTGGAGGTCTGGAAGAAATAGACGATTTCGTCGAGGTACTCATCGAAATAGGATGAGGACGAGTCGGTAAGTGTTACTTTGGTCGGACCGGCAGACAATTCCGTGACTCTGATACGTTGCTGCAGAATACGCTGAACCCATACGGCAGCCCACACAGTGAGTGCGAATACGATGAGCAAGCTCAGCCACTGCATCGTGCCTGCAAGGTGGCTCCACAATGTGTTCGTCCAGGTCCAGGCCTCAGGCGGCAACGCATCCCTGACTTTGTTCGGTACTTGCGCTAGAAGTGCGGTTCCCGTTGCGACCAAGCCAACTCCGACTGCTCCGCGCATGGCTCGGCCCACATGGAACGTGTCGAGTCGGTTATAGCGCGAGGCTGGCATATCAGACGGTTTCCGCCTGTATAGGAGCTGCTTGACGATCTCTTTCTGAATCAGATTCGTCTTCTCGCGCTCTTCGTCACCGTCCGTCGGTATGCGACCATCACCGATGCCCAGACTCGGAATCGATAGATTAATGACCGTGATATCGTCCTCGACAAGCACACGCTGCGTCTCCCCGAGCACGCTGCTTTTACCACTGCCGTAGTGACCTGTGAGAGCAAGATTTCGCGGCGCATCCAGACCAGACCTGATTAGTTCCCTCTTCAAGATTTCGACGTACTCGAAGTGCTGCTCGGGGACGTACGCGGGACTCAGAGATCGAAGCTTTGCCGGATCCCTCGTACTTACTTCTTCTAACGCGTGGTCCCGGTCTTTTTGCGAGTTTCGCGGGAACCAGCCCGCGATGAAGGCGACAATCCTGTGAAGTGTCTGTTGAATTTTAGGCACTGTCTGTTGAATTTTGGCGGTCACCATCAAGGATCCTTGTTCTCAAGCGACCGACCGAAGTGCTGCGCCATAGTATTACTTGCTGTTTCTTCCCATGATCCGGCATTCTTGCTCAACGTGGCGGCTTCGACACGACGCCTACAAGAAGCGCAAACATATCGTTCACCTGCCGGATCGTGCTAACTACCCAGCCAAAGGGCCAGCTCTGGTCCTATTCCCAGGCTTGACGCGGCGGCATAGAGTCATTCCCCCAAGAGGTCGAAATAGGCGCCACCCGGATTCCAATTAATTGGATGAAGCAAAGTGCCAGCGGACGGATTGAGCGCGCTGTACATCATTCCATTGCCTGCATAGATTCCCACATGCCCCCAGTTGTAGGGACCTTGGGGGTTCTGAACGACAAGGTCTCCGATCTGTGGGCTGTCCGTCATTCGTCCAACCCGCCACTGCTCTACACGCGGCAATTCGATCCCAACTTGGCGGTAGATCCACTGAACGAAACCGGAGCAATCCCACGCCTTAAACGCCGTCCCACCCCAGACATAGGCACCGCCCACACCGGTCTGTGTGAAGTGCAAAATGTCTTGTCGGATTTGAGACAAGCCTTCTGCTGAGACAGGATCTGAACTGCCGCTGTCCCGCGCGCTGCACGTCCGGACCGTTGTGACGCCCTGGAGCAGGTCAACGATGGCTGTCGCTTGTGGCTCCCATCGAGCATAGAGCTCTGGAAACGCTGAAACTTGGACTGCTTGGGCTGCTTGCCCTTTGCTCATGGCGGACCGGCGGGCAATTAGCCATCACACTGACCGGCGCTGTGTATGAATTGCTGCTACTGACTGTCTGGTCAACGACCTTGAGCTGAACCGTGCAGACGTGAAGCCCCGACCAGGGAGCCGGGCGTTCACGAACTTTTACGAGTTCGTTGTCGCATGCCATGGATTCGAACGTTGCCACCCTTTAGGCACCTTGGCCCGCAAGCGAAGCGAACGACCCTGCGTTTATGCCCGTCGCCTCAAACTCCTGGACCAGGACGGCCAACGGATTCGATCCGTCAGGGAGGACGGACCACCAACCCCGAATTCGAGCGTAAACATCCTGCTGGCAAGCTAAGCTAGATGTCCGTCAATAAAAGCACACCTACCCCGGTTCTATGCCCATTGGCCTACTACCGATTTCATCAGATGTCGACAATGGCAATGGTTCCGTATTCTGCGGCCGGTCCCGATCAGAGGTCGAAACCGGACGATTTACTCGATCGTCTACGTCCCAAAACGTCAAGCAAATACTCGGCAATGGTCACAGTGCTATTCAAGGCCAGGCGAGCATGCGCTTCCGTGGCGATGCTCTCCGTCGTCCGACCATGACCCGTGCCGATCTCATTTCGCAGTTCAGCGACACACTGGACCGTTGTCGACAGCGTCCGGAAGAGCTTTTGGAGCGTCTGGCTGGCTTTGCTGCTGCCCGGGACGCTATCTGCGCCGATCTTCAGGACCTCCCCGACCTTCCTGTATAGATCTGGCACCTCGTCCTTACGCGGATAATCAATGCCCTCCTGATCCAGGATTAGCTTGAAAAGGCTTTCCAAGAGCTCCTTGCATGAAGAAATGGCACTAGCAGGATCGCTACTTATGCCCTTCTTGATCCGGCCCAAATGCTCATGCAGAACACCAGCATCGGTTAACACTTCAGTCTGAGTAACAACTTGGGGAGCGTCACCATGGAAGCTACTTCGCGGTTTTATCTTGTAAACCGGCATTCCTCTCGCCTCGCCATCAACCGCAAAGCGTAGTTGGTCCTTCTGGAGGTAACCGTTGTATATGTGAACGAGCTTCGTCGCATCCTCTTCTCCCCGCACCAATGGATGAACGGTCAACTCAAGAAACTGGATGAAGAGTTCATCGCTTGCCCATCGAAGACCAAAGCGAGGATCTGTGAACAAGTAGTCGTCCCCCCAGTCATAATTGCGTTCGCGATGCTGCTGGATGTCGTGGTATGCGTTGCCAAAGCGAGAATCTGTACTCCGAATCGAGTTCAGATCAAAAATCCGACTGAGAAAGTCAGCTTCGCCTAACCATCCCGACCACGGCATCGATTCCAACACAAAGGAGTCAATAATCCTACGCCGCGTCGTGTCTGTGATTCTGTTCGTCAACCTGCATCTGCCTCTCATGTTTTCGACGGCCTTCGGAGGCCCAGGATCAAATTTAGCCAGCCATGGCAGGATGATGACGTTCTTGGCATCGACCGAGCCCAGCAGTCCGCTATATGCGTCGGGTCACGCGCCGAAGTGCCGCAAAAAGACAAACACCTGTTCCGCCGCTACAAACGTCGCAAGCACCTTGCTCCTTGAGACTTTGCGCGCCCCATTCCCTGCCATTACTTCGCCGGCCACGGCCGCTATGACCCGCTGACCAGCAAACGCGACATTGTTGCCGGATCTAGGACACAAAGGCGTGGTCATCTGCGGGACCTCGTAGCCCATTTAAGAGCAGTAATGCCGCTTTTCGTGGCCTCTTGGGTGCGAAGAGTGTCTGACGGGGCGATCAGCTGACGCCTCACGCCATGGATTGTTTCTCAATTGGACGACGGCAGAAGGGTTGAAGGCGGGATCAGCTCTGTGGCTATGGACTGAAATCCAGACTCAGATCGGTCGAAAACGACTTGCGGAAGTGGGCTTCCATTGTGCTCGTAGTCGTGCTCGGTCCCCGGCTCGGCTATCATTCTGCTGACCTGCCAAAGTGAACGGACCACGCAGATCCCGGCCTGGGCAACAGCGAGGCAAAGTGAGGGGTCAGCATTGTCAGTTCTGAGAGCCCAGCCGTGAGCCCCTCCTTGACCTTTCGTACGAATTTTGGAGAGGTAGGTGATGGATACGGCATTGATCAGATCGTATCCGCGATTGAGTTCGGCAACCGTGGGCGCAGCTGGGTCTTCTAGATCCTGGACCAACGTCCACTTGACATCGTTTCGGGCGATCGCGGCCATCCCGTGTTTCGTCTGGTTATGGCTTTGAGCGGCGTTGTAACCGTCTTGGTCGAAAAGTTCGGCAAAGAACATAAGCCACTGTGCGACGAAGCGAGCATGCGCAAGAGCCTGCTCCTTCCCAACGGCCTTTGCCAGCTGGTCATAGTGCGGTATTGCTACCCTCACAGCCGTCTGGGCTGCTTCGGAACCGCTAAGCAGCGATTTGACCTTCCTTCTGAAAACAACATTTGCCGGGAGCTCCGCCAACGGGATCCACGGCGACTGGCCCATCTGCAACTCGCTGAGCATGACGAAGAGACGCAGTGCAGTCTCCATCACGTGATGCATCAGTGAATGGGCCTCAAGCGCCACCAGCGCCTCACTAGAAACACCGTCATCAGGGTTGTCGTCCTGCGAAAAGGGCATCTCAGCCAGCAATGATCGGAAGCGGCTGAAAAGTGACCCGGGATCATCATTCGCAACCGGGTCATCGCTTCCTTGATTGTCAGCCAATCTGATGATGCTCCACAGCCGGCTTTCAAAATGACGGGCTGGGTTTATATGAAAGAAGTGCAAGTTCAAGTCCGATTGAACGGACTGTATTCTGCTCTCAATCGTCTCGCCGTCCGCAAGGGGATGCCCGACTTGCATAAGACCGTATCGTTGCATAGTTATCCCCGACCCCATCCTTGTAAGATTCCATCCATAGCGTATCCATAACGTTTAGAAGTAGCGGACGCAGCGCCGCAGCCCGCACAGTCCACGTCGCCCTGATTGATGGACGGACCTGGGTTATGTTATGCCGTCAGGGGAAAATAGAGCAATCTAGAGCTTGTAGCAATCTTCATGCTCAAGCTCACTCTGCTTATCAATAAGCGCATTCTGGTGTCGCAGATTCGTCGGCTGTTGACAGCGAATTCAGCGGCATCCTGGATGTTGGGCGAACTTTGCGGTCGTTGCCGATTAGCAATGATCTTCCCGCGGCGCTGGTGCTAAGCATTTTGTGAACGATCTCCACGCACTTCTCACTGACCGCCGAATGTAGTCGAAGAGTGCGTGGCCCCAACCCTCGCCAGTTGTGGTAGTCGATGACGGCCCGTCGTTATAGAGCTGAAGAGGCTGACCCCACTGCCTCGGACTTGATCAGAAGTGCCCATTCATTCGACGAACCGGATGGTTGAAGCTCCATTGCCCAACAAGGCTTTGGCTCTCGCTGTCATACGAATCCCGATCGTCCTCAGCTCGGTTGAGGGTCACATCCACCCGTAAAGGCCTCACGCTGTGGAGAACCTCAAGCTCGATCTCGAACCGCACATTATCTGCTCTTTCAAACGGCGTGGCTCCAGCAGGGTGGATGTCAGCAACCTCTACGTCGACGGAGACAGCACCGGGGCCATTGACTGTAACCCCGTCATACTGAACGGTCACAGGCGTGAGGTTTCTCGACGGCTCGGCCGAAGTGCCCTCCCGACTCTGTCGAACTCTTAGGGCGAACGAATTGTCGCCCACGACAATGCGTCCACGCATGCCGTGCGCCGGAAAGCTCACCAGGTCCTTTCCGTTGTGTTCGACGTAAATCCTCACTGAGCCAAATGTGTAAATCTCTTGCTGGTGACCAGTGCCGTCGTTGTGAGGGAGCGGAATCGACCTGTCGGTGGCGGGTAGATACTTTTCCATTGTGAGGACAGCTTCTAAGACCACAGCCCGCGGAACAGTGATCGACGGAATCAAGAGACGAAGAAGCTCATCGCGTCGTGCAGTCCTTGTGCCTGTGCCTTCCCGCATAGGAACCTCGAGACTGGGCTTCGCGCTGCCCGTCTTTACTACGTAAGGGGCACGGTCTGACGCGAAGGCAACTGCAATGACATGCTCAGCCCCCTCGCCGACTGCTACCGATAGGTGCCGAATCATTTCTGGAGGTAGTTGATCAAACTTGGGCGTCATCTGCCCCCACCAGTCGAGAATGTCCGTCCCCGAAACGTCGTGCAGAAGGCCCGTCTTCTCATCGATTCCGATGATGTAGATGACGGGGTCGCCACCGGCACGATTTAGACTTCCGGCCAACTGACGGGCTTTGTTGTCTTCGGGCCACTCTCTCTTGCATTCGACTAGGTCATGTTCTACGAGCTGACCCGCTCGTATGCGGTCGACAGCGGAAATTACCCTTGCTTCGAGGTCTATAGAGCGCATGGACTAACGCTATCCGACGACCGAGAATGATCGAATTGGACATCCACGCATGGTCAAAATCGTGCCGTAATCTTTAGTCGTTAGCGCGGAGCTAGGGCCTCTCCGCCAGGTGACTAAAATTCCAACCAGTCTGCAACTTCAGCTCCAAAGGATTCAAACCTGCCCACCGAGAAAGCCCACGCGTCTGCACACAATCAATCAAAGTCAATTGGCCCCACATCGTTGGCGTTCAGTGCGGAATTGACCATCCGCATGAGGTCGACTCGTGCCGCCTCGATACTTGACCGCAGGCGCACAACCTCAATGTAGTCTCCCTCTTGCTCTGCCTTGACTGCAGGAGTGACCGCTCGCCTTAAGGCACGCAATGTCCTGCGGACGTGGCTCATGTGAGATCGCACGCCGGGCACTGACGAAGCGGGCAGGCTGCGAAGTACGAATCGTACGTCTCGGGTACTGAGTTGTCCGGTGGAAAGGAATTCCTCAACATCCTTTATCGCTTGGAGCTGCTCTCCGTGCGACCATTCAGAGTCTGACGAATGTATGAAGGCCGGCCGGTCGAAAACAACCCGAAGCTGACGCATATACTCGTCACTCAGGCTCGGGACTGCCCCCGGTTTTGTTGACTCCTTGATCTAGCGAGCTTGTGCTCGTGGAAGGATGTTGACCATGCCCACGGCTTATGGGGCGGAGTTCCGCCAGGGTGTTATTGATGTGGCCCGCAAGGGCGAAGCGCCGCTGGCGCAGATTGCGAAGGATTTCGGGCTGTCGGTCACGACATTGAAGCGTTGGATTGCCATTGCCGAACGTAAAGAATCCGGAGCCGGACCGGCAGTGAGTGAGTCGGCCGAGGTGCGGGAGTTGAAGAAGCGTAACCGCTTGTTGGAGCAGGAGAACGAGATTCTGCGCCGGGCGGCTGCCTATCTGGCCAGGGACATCAACCCAAAATGACTCTTCTATGGGTTCTGTCAAGCCATGGTGGTTTGGAGTTGGCGGAAGATGGAGCGGCAGACGTAGCGTTTGAGGTTCCGGCGGATCTCGCGGTTTGATTTCCCTGTTGCCCGGCTGCGGGTCACGTAGTTCTTGGTTTCGGTGTCGAAGCTCATGCGGGTGCGGACGATGACGTCGAAGGCGCGGTTGAGTTGGCGGTCTCCGGAGCGGTTGAGCCGATGTCTGGTGGTGTTGCCGGAGGATGCAGGGCGTGGGGCGACACCTCCGAGGGCGGCGAAGGCTGCTTCTGAACGGATCCGGCCGTGATGGGAGCAGGCGCAAATGATGATCGCTCCTGTTACAGGACCGACTCCGGGTGTGGTTTGGAGTCCTGGAGCCAGTTCTTCGGTGAGCTGGGCCAGAGCCTTGTGATTTTCGGCGAGCTGGATGGTGAGGTCTTTGACGGCTAGGGCCAGGCGTTTGGCTTCGGCGCGGGCGATTCGGATCACGGGTTCGGTGCTGTTTGAGGTCCGCCAGGCTGCGATGGCGGTGATCTGGGTGTCCCGCAGGGATGACCGGGCGTCGATTCCGAGGTCGGTGCCGCGGAGCAGGGCGGTGAGGGCGTTGCGGTTGGCGGTGCGTTGGTGATCGAGCAGGGACCGGGAGGCAAGCAGAATCCTGATTGCGGTGCGGGTTCCTGCAGCGCGCGGCTCCATCACCTGACCCCGGGGTCGCCCCAAGACTGAACGTGCGGCGGCTTCGGCGTCGATGGGATCCGATTTGCCGGTGAGGGCCCGTGAGGAGCGGGTGGGTGGCCTGACTTCGCCAACCTCGATGCCGACCGCCAGCAGTGCTTGTGTGAGCCGGGCACCGTAGGAGGACGTACCCTCGACCGCTGCGAAGACCCTCTCCCCGCCTGTGCGCCGCCGGATCCAGTTGATCGCACGGTCCATTCCCGCGGAGGTAGCCGGGAAGACCGCAGTGTCGACCACTGCGCCTGTGGGGGCATGAACCACGGTGAAAGTGTGGGTGCGGGCGTGGGTGTCGACTCCGACGACGAAATCGAATTCTTCGGCGATGATCGCCATTGTGCGTTCTCCTTACATGTGAACCGGACAGGTGGCAGGGGCCTGCAGGGTTGCTTCGGAGACGCATCTGTAACGGGTCACACCCAAGGGTGGACAGTCTTCTGATCAGGTCATCCGTGGCGGGGCAGACCGGTGCCCGGAGAATAGCGCGGACGCGTCATTTTCAAGACACCGCATACGCGGGTCGGATATACCCTGAGTCACACGCCGTCCTCCGGAACCAGCCTGCCAGCCAGCCTCCGGCCGGCACAGGACCATTACAGATCTACCCGCTGGTCACGGACCTTGCCGCCCACGGTGTTCCAGTGGCGGTGACCTGCAGGGTGTTGAAAAACAGCCAAGCAAGGCTACTACCGCTGGAGAACCAACCCGGTGACAGAACGGGACTGGATCGATGCGCACCTGGTCAACGCCGCCTTGGACATCCACGCCGACGACCCGGCCTTCGGGTACCGGTTCATCGCCGACGAACTTTCCGAGAAGGGCATCGCGGCGGGCGAGAACAGGGTCCAGCGCCTGTGCAGTGACCACGGTATCTGGTCGGTGGTCTCGAAGAAGCGTGGCCTGAACCGCAGACCCGGGCCACCGGTTCATGACGACCTGGTCGAGCGGAACTTCACCGCTGCGGCACCGAACGAGCTATGGCTGACGGACATCACCGAACATCCCACCGCCGAGGGCAAGCTCTACCTCTGCGCCGTGAAGGACGTCTATTCCGGCAGGATCGTCGGCTACTCGATGGACTCGCGGATGAAGTCCTCGCTTGCCGTGGCCGCACTGGAGAACGCGGTGCGGGCACGCAAACCTGCAGGGACAGTGGTGCATTCGGATCGCGGGTCCCAGTTCCGGTCGCGCCGGTTCGTCGAATCACTCCGGCGCCACGGGCTCACCGGATCGATGGGCAGGGTCGGTGCGTGCGCGGATAATGCCGCGATGGAATCGTTCTTCTCGCTGCTGCAAAAGAACATCCTGGACCGGCAGCGGTGGCTCACCCGGCAAGACCTCCGACTGGCCATTACGACTTGGATCGAGAGAACCTACCACCGCCGGCGTCGGCAAAGACGGCTGGGAAAACTCACGCCCATCGAATATGAAACAATCAACCGGACCGCGCTCACAGCGGCCTAAGACCCCGAGTCAACAAAAGCCGGGGCAGTCCCACACCCTCTGTAGTCCTGGTCGACGCATGCCCCAACCGACGCGAAATCGAGAAGATTGGCACACCGTCGTGAATCAACCACGAGGCATGGGTGTGCCGTAGGTCGTGAATGCGCGGATTCTTACGCAGGCCGCGATCCTGGGCTGCTTTCACCGCTGGCATCCAATAGTGATGCCAGAATAGCTTGTGCACGATCCGCTCCCCTTTGGGCGTCGTGAACAGCAGGTCGCTACTCGGCCGACCAGCCACCAAAGGAATCAAGAGGTCCACAAGAGCAGGGTTCAGCCCGATAGTCCGCTTGCCGGCGCCGGTCTTCGTCGGACCAATGTAGAACTGGTTCTTCCCGTCCCGCTTCCACGCCTTATTGATCCGAGCTGTCGCTGGCTTCCCCAACAAGTCAATGTCAGCCACCGTTAGGGCTGTAGCTTCACCAAAGCGCGTCCCTGTCATCACCAGGAAATTGGTGAAGTCCCGGTACCGCTCCCCCATGCCGTCCATGATCAGGCCGAACTCCGCATGGGTGAGGAACATCATCTCGTCCTCGGCCTTTTCTACGCTCGGCAACTGCACCCCGCGGCAAGGATTCCGCGTGATGTATCCCAGCATCTCCGCTGTGTTCATCGACGCAGAGATCAGACCGTGCACATTCTTGATCGTTTTCGGAGAGCGGCCCTTGGCCACCATCGACTTCACCCAGTAGGCAATCAGCCGATAGTCGAGCTTGTCCACCGGAACGTGGCCGATGACCTTCTTCACATGCAGATCGAGCATGGTCTGATACGTCTTCACCGTGCCACTCGACGGCCGGATCAGCAGGTCGATATGTTCCTGGATAACCTCAGCGACGGTGGGTACACGCTTCGCGTTGGTAAGGATTGCATGCTGGGCTATTTCGAAGTTTTGCCCATTGGCGTCGAGCAGTCGTTTGACCGTTTCTGCTTCGGATTCAGTGCCGACTGTAAGGCCCTGGGCCTTGCCCGTCTTGGGTTCCCGCCAGCGAACCATGAAGGACTTGGAACCGTCCTTTTTACTGCGTGTGGAGATGCTAGCCATGCATAAAACGCTACGCCGCTGTACACACTTTTAGGGGTTTTGTACACAGTCAGGGGCCATATAGGCCCCTGACCTGCGACAACACAGTGCCCGAGGTGGGACTCGAACCCACACACCTTTCGATACTGCATTTTGAGTGCAGCGCGTCTGCCAATTCCGCCACTCGGGCGCGGATATGCGGGGAAGTCAGCTGCTCTCATCTATGTGAGCAACGCGATCCTTTCCCAGCACGCGAAATTACTATACATGCAGATAGGCTGATTCAAAGAACCGGGCACGCCGATGCAACAAAACCAGCCATCAATGAGTCCACACTAAGATGGACATGAACCCGCCGAACCTTTTCAAGGAGATCCCGTGACCGAACAGACGGAGTCCACGTCCACAGCCCAGCCGGCCCGACGCGTTGTCGTTGCCGAGGATGAGACCCTCATCCGCCTGGACATTATCGAGATTTTGAAGGGCGAGGGGTACGACGTCGTCGGCGAGGCAGACAACGGCGAGAAAGCTGTGCAGCTGGCCGAGGAACTCAAGCCTGACCTTGTCCTCATGGACGTCAAGATGCCTGTCATGGACGGTATTTCGGCTGCTGAGAAGATCGTCAAGGCACGCATTGCACCTGTTGTCCTTCTGACTGCTTTCAGCCAGAAGGAACTGGTGGAGCGCGCACGCGACGCCGGCGCCATGGCGTACGTCGTCAAGCCGTTCTCCCCCGCGGACCTGATCCCGGCCATCGAGATCGCACTGTCCCGCCATGAGGAGATCAAGGCGCTTGAGAACGAGGTTTCCGACCTCCAGGAGCAGTTCGCTACGCGCAAGCTTGTAGAGCGCGCCAAGAGCCTCCTGACCACCAAGATGGGCTTGACGGAGCCGGAAGCTTTCCGCTGGATCCAGAAGACCTCCATGGACCGTCGCCTCAGCATGCGTGAGGTTGCCGAAACCATCATCAACCAGGTCAACTAACACAAAGCAACGCACGACGGCGGCCGCTCACCTCACGCGAGGTGAGCGGCCGCCGTCGTAATCGCCATAGACAAACAGAAAGCGGGCCCCGCCATAAGGCGGGGCCCGCTTTCAGCAACCGAGGACTTACGCCTTGGTCTTGGACTTCTTCTCAGGCCACGGGCCAACGGGTTCCTTGCGGGAGCCGTCGTCGGTCTTGGAGGTGTCGGCGAGGTCGCCTACCTTGTGGACCTTCAGCGAGTTGGTGGAACCGGCCTGTCCGGGAGGGGAACCGGCAGCGATGACAACCAGGTCGCCTTCGTCCACGAGGTCCATTTCCAGCAGGCTCTTGTCCACCTGTGCGGTCATCTCGTCGGTGTGGCCCACGGAGGGCACCAGGACCGGCTGGATGCCCCAAGTGAGGGCCAGCTGGTTCCAGACGTGCTCAACGGGTGTGAACGCGAAGACCGGCTTGACGGGGCGCAGGCGCGAGAGGCGTCGTGCCGAGTCGCCGGACTGGGTGAAAGTACAGATGTACTTGGCGTCCAGCTGGTCGGCGATTTCGACGGCGGCACGGGTGATGGCGCCACCGCGGGTCTTGGGCTTGGTGCCCAGCGGGGGGACGCGCTCAAGACCGTGGACCTCGGTGGATTCGATGATCCGCGCCATGACCTTGACGGTCTCAATGGGGTACTGGCCCACGGAGGTTTCGCCGGAGAGCATGACTGCGTCGGCGCCGTCGAGAACTGCGTTGGCGCAGTCGGAAGCCTCGGCGCGGGTCGGGCGCGGGTTGTCGATCATGGATTCGAGGACCTGGGTGGCCACGATGACCGGCTTGGCCCAGCGACGTGCCAGTTCGATGGCGCGCTTCTGGACGATCGGGACCTCTTCGAGCGGCAGCTCGACGCCGAGGTCGCCACGGGCAACCATGATGGCATCGAACGCGTCGATGATTTCGTGGAGCTGCTCTACTGCCTGTGGCTTTTCGATCTTGGCGATCACCGGCACGCGGCGGCCTTCTTCGTCCATGATCTCGTGAACGCGCTTGATGTCTGAGGCATCACGGACGAACGAGAGGGCGATCAGGTCTGCGCCGCGCTTGAGGGCCCAACGGAGGTCGTCCTCGTCCTTTTCGCTCAAGGCGGGGACGTTGACGGCTACACCGGGCAGGTTGATGCCCTTGTTGTTGGAAACCTTGCCGCCAACCGTCACGGTGGCAACAACCTTCACGTCGTCAACCTCGATGGCACGCAGTGCCACCTTGCCGTCGTCAATGAGCAGGGCATCGCCTACGTTGACGTCCTCGGTGAGGCTCTTGAGCGTGGTGGAGCAGATGTCCTTGGTACCGGGGACGTCCTCGGTGGTGATGGTGAAGGTATCGCCGACAGCCAGTTCGTGGGGGCCGTCGACAAAGCGGCCCAGGCGGATCTTGGGTCCCTGGAGGTCAGCCATGATGGCAACCGGCTTGCCCAGCTGTGCCGCAGCCTTGCGGACGTTCTCGTAGGTGTTGTCGTGCACGGAGTAGTCGCCGTGGCTCATGTTCATGCGAGCAACGTCGACGCCGGCCTCCAGCACCGCGAGGGTGTTCTCGAAGCTGGAGATAGCCGGGCCGAAAGTTGCCACAATTTTCGCGCGTCTCATATACCTACCCTAAGTAGTCATGCTGATTGAGTAAAAGAAACGTTCCTGCCGGCGCTATAAGACCGCTATCGCCCGGTCGGTGGGGGCGACCGGTGCCGGGAGAATGGTGCTTCCCATCAGGAACCTGTCCACTGCGGCCGCGCAAGCACGGCCTTCCGCAATGGCCCACACAATCAGTGACTGGCCACGTCCGGCATCGCCGGCAACAAACACTCCCTCGGTGTTCGTCATGTAGTAGCCGTCGCGGGCAACGTTGCCCCGACTGTCGAACTCTGCGCTGACCTGCTCAGTGATACCTGCCGGCTCAGCACCGGTAAAGCCCAGGCTCAAGAACACAAGGTCAGCTGGAATGATGCGTTCTGTACCGGCTTTGGGCAGGCGCTTGCCGTCCACAAACTCGGTTTCAGCAACTTTAACGCCGGTGAGTTTGCCGTTTTCGCCAACGAACTCAACGGTTGATGCAAGGTAGGTACGCTCTCCACCTTCTTCGTGGGCGCTGGCGACCTCGAACAGGGTGGGGAACGTCGGCCACGGCTGGTGGGCGGCTCGTTCGGCCGGCGGCTGCTGGCCGATGGCGAGCGTGGTCACCGATGCTGCCTGATGGCGGTGTGCGGTGCCGATGCAGTCAGCACCGGTATCGCCACCACCCAGGATGACAACGTGCTTGCCACGGGCGTCGATGTGGTTTTCGGGGCTCTCCCCCGCGACGACTCGGTTAGAAGGGACCAGGTAGTCCATGGCGAAGTGCACGCCGTCAAGGTCGCGGCCCGGGATGGGGAGGTCGCGCGGGACGGTGGCCCCGGTTGCGACCACCACGGCGTCATACCGGCGGCGCAGCTGCTCCCACGTGACATCCGTACCAACGGCAACGCCGGTCCGGAAGCGGGTGCCTTCGGCCTTCATCTGCTCAAGGCGGCGGTCAACCTGTTCCTTCTCCATCTTGAAGTCGGGGATGCCGTAGCGGAGCAAGCCGCCAATCTTGTCGTCGCGTTCGTACACAGCAACGGTGTGGCCCACACGGGTCAGCTGCTGCGCCACAGCCAGGCCTGCAGGGCCGGAACCCACCACAGCCACCGTCTTGCCGGTGAGGCGAGTCGGCGGAAGGGGCTGGACCCAGTCGTTATCGAAGGCTTGGTCGATGATGGAGACCTCGACCTGCTTGATGGTCACGGCAGGCTGGTTGATGCCCAGCACACAGGACGCTTCGCAGGGTGCAGGGCACAGGCGGCCGGTGAACTCCGGGAAGTTGTTGGTGGCGTGAAGGCGCTCAATCGCTTCTTCACCCTTGTCCCGCCACACGAGGTCGTTCCACTCGGGAATGAGGTTACCCAGCGGGCAGCCCTGGTGGCAGAACGGAACACCGCAGTCCATGCAGCGGCCGGCCTGGCTCTTCAGGACGCCCTTTTCCTGGGCTTCGTACACTTCTTTCCAGTCCATGATGCGGACGGGAACGGGACGGCGTGGCTGCGTCTCGCGCTGCCGGACTTTCAGAAATCCGCGTGGATCAGCCACCGGTTACCTCCAGGATTCGAGACCATACTTCTTCGCCATCGGGGTCAAGGCCCTCTTCGATGGCGTCAAGACGGGTTTGCAGGACTGCGGCGTAATCGCGCGGCAGCACTTTGGTGATGCGGGCGGCGGTGTCGTCGAAGTTTTCGAGCAGACGGCCGGCCAGGACGGATTCGGTTTCTTCAAGGTGCTTGGTGAGCAGACCATGGACAATGTCGCGGTCCTCGGCATCGAGCTCCAGGAGCTGAAGTTCACCGGTATCGAGGGCCATCTTGTTGACGCGCTCAGGCTGCAGGTCCAGCACGTAGGCGGTTCCACCGGACATGCCGGCACCGAAGTTACGGCCCGTGCGGCCGATAATCAGCGTCTGGCCACCGGTCATGTATTCGCAACCGTGATCGCCAATGCCTTCGACGACGGCGGTGGCACCGGAGTTACGCACCAGGAAGCGTTCACCAACCTGGCCCCGCAGGAACATTTCACCGCTGGTAGCGCCGTAACCTATGACGTTGCCGGCAATGACATTCCGCTCTGCCTGGAACACGTTGGTGCGGTCCGGGCGGACGATGATTCGGCCGCCGGAGAGACCCTTGCCAACGTAGTCGTTGGAATCGCCGAACATACGCAGGGTAATGCCCGCGGGGAGGAACGCTCCGAGTGACTGGCCTGCGGTGCCGTTGAGCGTGACGTCGATGGTGTCGGTCGCCAGGACATCGATGCCGAAGGTCTTGGTCACCACGTGGCCGAGCATCGTTCCCACGGAACGGTCCGTGTTGATGACGTCCAGGGTGATCTTGACGGGCATGCGGTCGCTGAGCGCTTCCTGGGCCATGGTGATCAGCCGCTGGTCGAAGTGCTTGTCCAGCTCGTGGTTCTGGCCGGTCATGTTGCGCAGCGGCACGTCGTCGTCGAACTCCAACCCGTGCAGGATGGGGTCCAGGTCCAGCCCTTCGGCCTTCCAGTGGTTGATCGCTTCGCGGGTATCCAGGACCTCGGCGTGGCCAATGGCCTCTTCCAGGCTGCGGAAACCAAGCTCGGCAAGGATTTCGCGGACTTCTTCTGCAAGGAACTCGAAAAAGTTGACCACGAACTCGGGCTTGCCGTTGAACCGGGAGCGAAGCTCGGGGTTCTGCGTGGCAACACCAACAGGACAGGTATCCAGGTGGCAGACGCGCATCATGATGCAGCCCGAAACCACCAACGGAGCAGTCGCGAAGCCATACTCTTCGCCGCCCAGAAGGGCCGCAATGACAACGTCGCGGCCGGTCTTGAGCTGCCCGTCAACCTGAACCACCACGCGGTCGCGGAGACCGTTGAGCATCAAGGTCTGCTGGGTCTCGGCGAGGCCAAGTTCCCACGGCACGCCCGCGTGCTTGAGCGAGTTCAGCGGCGAGGCGCCGGTACCGCCGTCGTGACCTGAAACAAGCACGACGTCGGCCTTCGCCTTGGTGACGCCGGACGCCACCGTGCCGATCCCGACTTCCGAAACCAGCTTGACGTGAACACGGGCCGAAGGGTTGGCGCGCTTGGCATCGTAGATGAGCTGCGCGAGGTCTTCGATCGAGTAGATGTCGTGGTGCGGGGGCGGCGAAATGAGTCCAACGCCGGGAGTGGAGTGCCGTGTCCGGGCTACCCAGGGGTAGACCTTCTGCGCCATCAGCTGGCCGCCTTCGCCGGGCTTTGCACCCTGGGCCATCTTGATCTGGATGTCCTCGGCGTTGGTCAGGTACAAGCTGGTGACGCCGAAGCGACCAGAGGCAATCTGCTTGATGGCCGAGCGCCGCTCAGGATCCAGCAGGCGATCAACGTCCTCGCCACCCTCGCCCGTGTTGGACTTGCCACCCAAACGGTTCATGGCGATAGCAAGTGTCTCGTGGGCTTCCTGCGAGATGGAGCCATAGCTCATGGCACCCGTGGAGAAACGCTTGACGATGCTGGAGACAGGCTCCACTTCCTCCAGCGGAACTGCCGGACGGACACCGTCCTTGAACTTGAGGAGCCCGCGGAGGGTCATCAGGTTCTCGGACTGATCGTCAATGCCCTTGGTGTAGGACTTGAAGATGTCGTAGCGGCGTTCGCGGGTGGCGTGCTGCAGGCGGAAAACCGTCTCCGGGTTGAAGAGGTGCGGTTCGCCGTCGCGGCGCCACTGGTACTCGCCGCCGCCCAGCAACGGCTGGTGCGGGTGCTCGATGCCACCTTCGGGGTACGCCATCTGGTGACGTGCCGAAACTTCGGCTGCGATGACATCCAGGCCGACGCCGCCCAGCTGGGAGTGCGTACCTGAGAAGAATTCGTCCACGAGTTCCTGGGACAGGCCCAGTGCTTCGAAGGTCTGGGCGCCCGTGTAGGAAGCCACAGTGGAAATGCCCATCTTGGACATAATCTTCAAGACGCCCTTGCCCAGGCCCTTGATGAGGTTGTAGACACCATCTTCGGCGGTGACGCCAGTGACGTCACCATTGGAGATCAGCTGCTCCACCGATTCCATGGCCAGGTACGGGTTGACGGCGGATGCGCCGTAACCGATGAGAACTGCCACATGGTGTGTCTCGCGAACGTCTCCGGCCTCAACGACCAGGGCGGTCTTGGTGCGGTTCGCGCTGCGGAGCAGGTGGTGGTGAACGGCGCTGACCAGCAGGAGCGAAGGAATCGGGGCCCATTGCGCGTTCGAGTCGCGGTCGGACAGCACAACGTACTGCACGCCGCGGTTGATCGCGCCGGAAACCTGTTCGCAGATCTCCGTCAGACGTGCACGCAGTGCCGCTTCTCCACCCTCGGGGCGGTAAAGGCCACGAACCTTCATGGCGATGCGATCGCCGTCGGGGGTTTCGATGTTCGCGATCTTGGCAAGCTGATCGTTGTTGATCACCGGGAACGGCAGCGAGATCTGCGGCTGTCGGACCTGCTTGCCATCCAGGAGGTTGCCGTTGGGACCAATGGCACATTTCAGCGAGGTGACCAGCTCTTCGCGGATAGCATCCAGCGGCGGGTTGGTGACCTGAGCGAAGGACTGCACGAAGTAGTCGAACAACAGGCGCGGGCGCTTGGAGAGCACAGCCACCGGGGTGTCCGAGCCCATGGCACCCAAGGGCTCGGCGCCGGTGCGGGACATAGGTCCGAGCAGGATCTTCAACTCTTCGGTGGTGTAGCCAAAGGTCCGCTGACGGATGTTCACCGAAGCGGCCGTGTGGACCACGTGCTCACGCTCGGGAAGCTCGTTGATGTCGATCAGGTTGTCCTTGAGCCAATCAGCCCAGGGGTTGGCCCCGGCAATTTCAGCCTTGACCTCGGTGTCGTCAATGATGCGTCCGGCTTCGGTGTCCACCAGGAACATCTTGCCCGGGGCTACGCGGCCCTTCTTGACCACGTTGGAAGGCTCAACCTCAATGACACCAACTTCGGAAGCGAAGATGATGAGGCCGTCTTCGGTGATCCAGTACCGTCCCGGGCGCAGGCCGTTGCGGTCCAGTGTGGCGCCAACAAGGCTGCCGTCGGTGAATGACACAGCGGCAGGACCGTCCCACGGCTCCATGAGCAAGGAGTGGTACTCGTAGAACGCACGGCGCGCGGGATCCATGGTGGCGTGGTTCTCCCATGCCTCCGGGATCATCATCATGATCGAGTGCGTGATCGGACGGCCGGAGAGCCAGAGGAGCTCGGCCACCTCATCGAAGGAAGCAGAGTCCGAGGCGCCCGGGGTACAAATCGGGTAAAGCTCCTCGGGCACCGAACCCAGCAGGGGGCTGGCCAACTGCGACTGGCGGGCACGCATCCAGTTGCGGTTGCCCTTGACCGTGTTGATCTCACCGTTGTGGGCGATGGTGCGGAACGGCTGCGCCAACGGCCAGGACGGGAACGTGTTGGTGGAGAAGCGTGAGTGGACGATCGCAAGCTTCGTCTTGAACCGCTTGTCCGAAAGGTCCGGGTAGAACGGCTCCAGCTGTGCGGTGGTCAGCATGCCCTTGTACACAATGGTGCGCGAGGACAGCGACGGGAAGTAGACACCGAACTTGTTCTGGGCGCGCTTTCGGATACGCCAGGCACGGGAGTCCAGTTCATTGGGCTCAAGGCTTTCACCGGTGGCCGAAGCGAAGAACGGCTGCGAGAAGTACGGCATGCAGGCCCGCGCCATGGCTCCGACCAGGTCTGCAACCACCGGGACCTCACGCCATCCGAGGACTGTGAGCCCCTCATCAGCGGCGAGGGCTTCGATACCGGCTTTGGCGTTGTCAGCTTCACGGGACTCAGCTGGAAGGAAGGCGGTGCCCACCACATACTGGCCCGGAGCAGGCAGTTCGAATTCGGTGACGGCCCGGAAGAACTCGTCCGGGACCTGCATCAGCAAGCCCGCACCGTCGCCGGTACCTTCGTCGGCGCCCACGGCGCCGCGGTGTTCGAGATTGCGGAGGGCGGTCAGCGCCGCTTCCACGATGTCGTATCCCGGTTCCCCGCGGAGCGTGGCAATAATAGCCAGGCCGCAGGCGTCCTTCTCCTTATCAGGGTTGTAAAGACCCTGAGCCTCCGGGAGCGCGGCAAAGCGCTTGAACGGAGACATGGCACCCTGAGGTTCGATATTTTCGGACCAACCGGGGTTATGAAGATGGGTCATGGGAGACGTCCTTCCTCGAGATCGTGCGTATGGAAGGGACAACGTTGGCCCCACCTTGCCTGCCCTGTGACGGGCACAACAAAGCGCTAGTAATTGGAATTGTAGGCCAGCCGATCCAGCGCAACGAACAGTTACGCAGACCTCTGGCCCCGGCTTGACCAGTGAACATCGGTATGCTGCGATCCGGTTTCCGGGGTGCCACGACGCTGTGGACTGGGCCCTACGAGCGGTGACTCTGTTGCCCCTTTACCGAACGCGACTACTTGGTGTCGTCTGCCTTCGGCGTGGATCCGGGGGCCTTCCTTGCGGCAGTAGCAGCAGATGTGGAACCGGTGCCGGACGTGATGTCCTTTCCCGCCTCCCCTGCTGATTCCTGCGGCTCGTCAACGTGGCCCGGATCGCTTTGGTTATCTGGGAGATTACCACGCGAACCAGTATCTGAGACAGATGCGTCCACATCATGACTGGTGACGCTGGTCACCGCAGCCGGCTCCTTTTCCGCCGTTTTTTCGGGCTCGCGGCCCGGCAAATAAGGTGTATCGGGCACCGGCCGGCCCTTACGGCCCAGGACGAAGAAGACCGCCAGAGCGGCGATAAAGACAAAGATGCTGGTCCACACATTAAGCCTGGTGGTAATCCCGAAAAGGCTGATCTGCTCAGCATCGTCAATGCGCAGCGCTTCAATCCACACGCGGCCCAAGGTGTAGTACACGGCGTACAACCAGAAGAGCCGACCCCACCGGAAATTGAACTTCCTGTCCAGCAGCAGAAGGATGGCGACACCCACCAGGTTCCACAGCATCTCGTAAAGGAACGTCGGGTGGAACAGAGTGCCCGCAGCCATGTCCGGCGGGAAGTTGGCATTGGCGGGGTCAATCTCGAGTCCCCACGGCAACGTGGTGGGCGCGCCGAAAAGTTCCTGGTTGAACCAGTTTCCCAAGCGTCCGATGGCCTGGGCCAGGAGCAGCCCCGGAGCTGCTGCATCCAGGAATGCCGTCAACTTAACGCCTGCCCGTCGGCAACCGATCCATGCACCTACCGCACCGAGGATCACAGCACCCCAAATGCCCAAACCACCCCGCTGGATCTGCGGAATCAGCGAGAGGTCCCCTGTGCCGTCAAACCCGGGCCCGAAGTAAGCGTCGGGGGAAGAGAAGACATGGTAGAGGCGGCCACCGATAATGCCGAAGGGGATCGCCCAGATGGCGATGTCCCACAGACTGCCCTCAGGCGCCCCGCGGCGCTTCCAACGTGCCGAGGTCAGCCACAAGCCAACGATGATGCCCGCCAGGATGCAGAGGGCGTATGCGTGGATGCGCAACGTCCCCCACGGTAGCGGAATGTCGAAACCGGACCACGATGGGCTCGGGATACTCAAGGGGACCATTGCCGCAGCGTGGAGGACGGTCTGCATTCGCTTCGCTGTTTCCTTTTTCTAGGCTTCTGCAGCTGCGCGGCCCAGGCCGGCGCTGAGGTTCTTGGTGAGTTGTCCGACGGCGTCCACGCCGCCGTCGCGGAGGGCCGCCACCAAAGCGGTGCCGACGATCACCCCGTCCGCATAGGCAGCGATTTCACGCACGTGATCCGGGTTGGAGACGCCCAATCCGACACAAACACGCTCGGCGCCGGCCTCGTGGGCACGAGCCACCACGCTTTCTGCACTACTGCTGACGGAGGTTCGTGTTCCGGTAACGCCCATGATGGAGACAGCGTAGACGAATCCACGGCTTGCCTTGACCGTCATGTCCAGTCGCTCCGGAGTGGAAGAGGGCGCCACAAGGAACACCCTGTCCAGGCCGTACTTGTTGGAGGCTTCGATCCACTCATGAGCCTCGTCAGGAACCAGGTCAGGGGTAATGAGCCCTGCTCCCCCGGCTTCGGCCAGGCGGCGGGCGAACTCGTCCACGCCCATGCGCATGACCGGGTTCCAATACGTCATGACCAAAACTGCTGCATCGGTGGCGGCAGTAATGCCTGCAACCACGTCAAAGACGTCTGCGACGCGGAATCCGTTGGAGATCGCTTCAGTGGTAGCGGCTTGGATCACGGGACCGTCCATCACGGGATCGGAGTACGGAATGCCGATTTCGATGAGGTCAGCACCGTTCCGGGCCAAGGCTATGCCGGCCTCGATGCTCTCCTTGACCGTGGGGTAGCCGGCGGGAAGGTACCCCACCAACGCGGCCCGGCCTTCTGCTTTGGCCCGGTCAATGACGGCGGCGGATTTGCTGGCGAATTCTTCAGTCATCAGTTCTGGTCCTCGTTGACATCCACGGCTGCTTCGTTGGTGCGCTCGGTGGGCCCCTTAGGCTTCCGCGTGGACAGTGTGGTGCCCTTGACGTGCCCTTCCTCGTCCAACATGTTGAACCAGGCGGCAGCAGTCTCCACATCCTTATCGCCACGCCCGGACAGGTTCACGATCACTGTCACGTCCGAGGGATTTTCCTTGCCCTCCGTGAGACGCTGGCCGATCTTGATGGCACCGGCCAATGCGTGGGAGGACTCGATAGCCGGGATGATGCCTTCAGTCCGGCACAGGAGGCTGAACGCATCCATGGCTTCGGTGTCCGTCACGGCCTCGTAGGTGACACGCCCGATGTCAGCAAGGTAGGAGTGCTCCGGGCCGACGCTCGGGTAATCCAGCCCGGCAGAAATGGAGTGTGACTCAATGGTCTGACCGTCTTCATCCTGCATCAGGTACGAGCGGGCGCCGTGAAGTACGCCCGGGCGGCCCAGCGAGATGGCTGCAGCGTGGCGGCCTGTCTCCACTCCTTCGCCGCCGGCTTCAAAGCCGTAGATCTTCACTGATGCGTCGTCAAGGAATGCGTGGAAGAGGCCTATTGCATTGGATCCTCCACCGATACATGCAGCGATGGCGTCGGGAAGCTTCCCGGTTTGCTCCAGGATCTGGCTGCGCGCCTCTTCACCGATGACTTCGTGGAAGTAGCGGACCATGGCAGGGAAAGGATGCGCTCCGGCGGCGGTACCCAGCAGGTAGTGGGTGTGCTCCACGTTGGAGACCCAATCCCGAAGGGCATCGTTGATGGCGTCCTTGAGTGTCTGCGAACCGTTGGTCACGGGAACCACTGTGGCGCCCAGGAGCTGCATGCGCGCCACGTTCAAGGCCTGCCGGCGGCAATCCTCGGCACCCATGTAGACCACGCACTCAAGGCCCAGCAGTGCTGCGGCGGTTGCGCTGGCCACGCCGTGCTGGCCTGCGCCGGTCTCGGCGATGACGCGGGTCTTGCCCATCCGCTTTGCGAGCAGTGCCTGGCCCAGGACGTTGTTGATCTTGTGGGAGCCGGTGTGGTTGAGGTCCTCGCGTTTGAGGAAGATGCGCGCCCCGCCTGCGTGCTCCGAGAAGCGCTTGGCCTCGGTCAGCAAAGACGGCCTGCCGGAGTAGTTCTTGTTGAGGTCCTTGAGCTGGGCGATGAAATCAGGATCAGCTTTGGCCTTCTCAAAGGTGTCCTGAACTTCGTCAAGGGCGGCAATGAGCGACTCGGGCATCCAGCGTCCGCCATAGCTGCCAAAGTAGGGCCCCGATGCATTCCGCAGCGAAGGGCCACCTTGGAGGAATGCATCCGCTGCATTCTCGTCTGAGCCGGCTGTTGGCGCGTCGACCATCAGTCTCACCGTCCTGTTCCAGTTAGTTCTTTGGTAGTTCCACGTGCCACAAGGCAGCCGCAGGCTGATGCCCGGGCTGCCTTGCAACTATTCGCCGTGATTCAGGTGCTGCCTCAGTTCCTGACGGCGATTGCGGCAGCTCCCGCTGCCTTGAATTCAGTGATGCGTTCGCGCGGTGTGGAGTCGCTGACCAGCGCCTCCCCCACCAGGATGGCGTTGGCGCCGCCCGCGGCGTAATGAGAGACGTCCTCGGGACCCCTGACGCCGGATTCGGCCACGATGACGGACTCAGCCGGAATCAAACCGGCCAATGATCCGAAAACGGAACGGTCGACGTCGAGCGTTTTGAGGTTGCGCACATTGATGCCAATGATCTTGGCCTGCGCCGCGACAGCTCGCTCGATTTCCTCTTCGGTGTGCGTCTCCACCAGGACGTTCATGCCGAGCTCGTGGCTCAGAGCACTGAAGTCAGCAAGCTCCGAGTCGGACAGCGCCGCAACGATCAACAGGATGAGATCGGCACCGTGTGCACGGGCTTCCCAGATCTGGTACTCGTCAACGGTGAAGTCCTTGCGCAGCAACGGCGTTTCGACGGCGGCACGTACGGCGTCGAGGTCCGCCAGGGAGCCGCCGAAGCGGCGCTGTTCGGTGAGGACGCTGATCACGGAAGCCCCGCCGTCGGCATACTGCGCCGCAAGCGACGCGGGATCGGCGATGGACGCGAGATCACCTTTGGAAGGGCTGCGACGCTTGATTTCGGCGATGACTTTGAGGTCGTTGCGGATGGATGACGGGCCACCCAAGGCGGCCCATGCATCACGGGCCGGAGCAGCGCTAGCGGCGCGCTCCTTCAGCTCCGCGAGGGACACGAGACCACGCCGGGCCTCCATGTCCTCCTTGACGCCAACAATGATGTCATCAAGAACGGTCACGATTAGTGACCGTTGTTCTGCAGCTTGCTGCCGCCAACTCCGTAGCCTGCCTTGCGCATGACGAAGCCCACGATCAGGCCGATAACCATGACCACCAGTCCGCCGACGAAGATCGGGGTGTTGGCGATGACAAATGCGATGGAAGAAATCAGGGCGCCCACCAGCATCACAAGTACGCAGGTCCAGGCAGCCGGGCTGTTTCCGTGGCCAATGGCGTCAGCGTGGCTGGCCATCTTGGATTCAGCTTGGTTTGCGGACACTGTGGTTTTGCTCATGTGAAATCTCCTCAGGATGAATACTGCTTACATTCTGCCATTTATTGACGACGGCCGGGACATCGCCGGACGTCATCGCAGGTGTGGTCGGCTTTGTTGCGCCGGGGAACCCGAAAGTCCGAGGCGACTGCCTACGTGGGGTCTTCTCCGCGCGAGAGGCTGTCCCAGCTGTCGATCTCGTCAACGGGTTCGTTGCTGCTCTTCTTACTTCTCGTCCCGGCGTCATATTTGGTCCGTGAGGTCCAGTGACGAGCCGCAAGCGGCAAGAGAACAGCGCAGACCGCCAGAAGGGAACCGGCAATGATGGCAAGCACGGGGAACACAGTAACTGCTGCATCGGCCTGCCCGCCCGATACTCCCGTGGCTGCAGCTATGGAACCTTGCGCGGCTCCCAACGGATCCAGCATGACGGTCACTGCCGCGAGGATGATCCCCGCAGCTGACAAAACAATGAGGACTGCAATGATCCAGCGCGCTATCTTTCCGGCGATGGATGCAGCCAAGCCGCCCGCCAGAGCGACGACAGCCAGTGCTGTGACCGCGGTAGCCGCTTTGCTTCCTTGGACATGGAGGTCACTGTTGGAGGCACCAGTGGGGTCCAGCCGGACCTCGATCCAGGTCTGAGTGGTGGCTCCAAAAACGGCCAGCGCAAGGATGGTGGTGGCCAGAACCAGAGTGGATTTTCGCGCCCACCGCGGAGACTGCCTCACAGAAGGTGCTGAAGATGCCGCGCTCATGAAGCCGACGTCCCGGTGTCGGATTCATCTGCGCTCCGCACAGACCTTGCGGAAATGTTCTGCAACGAACCGGCCGTGTGCACCGCACGGAGAGGTGCGGCAGCTTTGTTCACCGTTTCAAGGGCTTCCGAAGGCTTGTGCGAATCGGCCACGATCCCACCGCCGGCCTGGACGTAGGCGCGCCCCTCACGGAGCAGTGCGGACCGGATGGCAATGGCCATGTCCATGTCTCCGGCGAAGTCCAAGTAGCCCACCACGCCGCCGTAGATGCCACGCCGGTGCGGTTCGAGTTCGTCCAGCAGCCTGAGCGCACGCGGCTTGGGAGCACCAGAAAGAGTGCCCGCCGGAAAAGTCGCTTTGAGGACGTCGTAGGCCTTTGCGTGCGGGGCGAGCTCGCCTACCACGGTGGACACCAGGTGCATGATGTGGCTGAACCGCTCCACTTCCATGAACTGCGTAACGTCCACGGTTCCGGCCACACAGACCTTGGAGAGGTCGTTGCGTGAGAGATCCACCAGCATCAGGTGCTCTGCGCGCTCTTTCTGGTCTGCCAGAAGCTCAGTAGCCAATGCCTTGTCGGCCTCCACCGTCTTGCCACGGGGGCGCGAGCCGGCGATGGGGTGGGTAATGACTTCCTGTCCGGTCACCGTGACCAAGGCCTCCGGTGAGGAGCCCACAATCGAGTACTCGCGGCCGTCCGCGTCCTCCAGGCTGAAGAGGTACATATACGGGCTGGGGTTGGTGTTGCGCAGGACGCGATAAACATCCAGGGGGTCCGCGGCGCATTCCATTTCGAATCGCCGCGAGATCACTACCTGGAAAACCTCACCGTCAACAATGGCTTCCTTGCCGCGGTCGATTGCTTCCAGGTATTTGGCCTCGTCCCAGCGTTCCTGGACGCTCGAGGCGAAGTCCAGGGCAGCCGTTTCAAGCACGGACACGGGCTGGGCAACCGGTGTGCTGATCTGCTCCAGCAGCGCCTTCACCCGGGCTACGGCGTCGTGCCAGGCATCATCCACCCGCTCGGAGCTGTCATCGAAATTAATGGCGTTGGCAATCAGGAGGACGGTGCCGTCCATATTGTCGTGCACCGCCATGTCGGTGACCAGGTTCAGTGCCATCTCGGGCAGCTGCAGATCATCTTCGGGCGGGGACGTCAGCCGCTCCCAATGGCGCACAGCTTCCCACCCGAGGAAGCCCACCAAACCGGACGTGAACGGCGGCAACCCATCAAAGCGGTCAGTTTGGAGTGCCGCGACGGTGTCCCGCACAGCGTCAACGGGGTTACCCGAGACAGGAACTCCCACGGGTGGCTCACCAATCCAGTGCGCCTGGCCGTCTTTGGTGGTCAGCGTGGCACGGGACTTGGAACCGATGAAGGAGTAGCGCGACCACGCGCCGCCAACCGCAGCGGATTCCAAGAGGAAGGTTCCCGGTTGCCCCTTGGCCAGCTTTCGGTACAGGCCAATGGGAGTCTCGGCATCCGCCAAGACCTTGAGTCGGACAGGGATGACACGGCTGTGGACGGCGAGTTCGCGGAACTCTTCCAGGCCCGGGCTGATGATTCCAAGGTCCTGCATGGCTATGTTTTCCGCCTTATTGTCTGAGGTGGTGCGTCAGTGGAAAGTGGTGGGTGCCTTAGTCGCGGTGGCCCGTAACAACTGTGAAGTCGCGACCATCGAAGCAGGTCCGGGTTCCGGTGTGGCAGGCTGCGCCGATCTGGTCCACGCGGATCAGGAGGGCATCGCCGTCGCAGTCAAGGGCGACAGACTTCACGAACTGTACGTGTCCGGAGGTGTCGCCCTTACGCCAGTACTCCTGACGGGAGCGGGAGTAGAACGTGACCCTGCCGGAGGTCATGGTGCGGTGGAGAGCCTCATCATCCATCCAGCCGAGCATGAGGACCTCATGGGTGTCGTGCTGCTGCACGATAGCTGCGACGAGGCCGGAAGAATCCCGTTTCAGGGCGCTGGCGATCTCCTGCGGCAAAGGGCTCGCGGGCTCGCTTGAGGGCTCCGCGGCAGGAGTTGGGCTGGGGGCGGACTGCTCTGACATCAGATCAAGTCTAGTGCCTTTGGCGGGAGCCGGATTCTGCGGCGGTTCCACTGCGCAAGAGTGCTCCGATCGTGCTAGTTTCACAAGTGATGCATTTCGTCGATCCTTCCCGAGAAGTACTGGCCGAAACCCTTCTGGCGGCCGGACCTGACTCCCCCACGCTCTGCGAAGGGTGGCAGACGCGGGATCTTGCTGCGCATTTGTATCTGCGCGAACGGAAGATTGCAGTGGGTTTGGGCCTGCTGATTCCCAGTTTGGGCAAGGCCTCGGAGAAGGCCACCTCCAAACTCGCTGCCAAGCTCCAGAGCCCTGAAGCCTATGCGGACCTCATCAAGACGTTCCGCGCCGGCCCTCCGGCCCTCTCCCCCTTGAAGATCAAAGCCTTGGATGAGACGTCCAATCTCATTGAGTACTTTGTTCACACCGAGGACATTCGCCGCGCCGGCGACCGTTGGGCACCCCGGGCACTCGACGAAGCCTATTCGGATGCCCTCTGGGACGACCTCATCAAGCGCGCTGCCTTCCTTTACCGCGGTGTAGACCTCGGTATTGTGCTTGTGCGACCCACCGGTCCCCGACACGTAGCCAAGCGAGCCCCCGTTTCAGTAGCAATCGTCGGCGAGCCCGGCGAACTGCTTATGCACGCTCATGGACGTACCAGCCAGGCGCTCGTCACCTTCGAAGGCCAGCCGGACGCCGTCGCGCTCTTGCAGTCAGCCGACATCGGCCTCTAAATGCGCAATGGAGGGTCACCTGCACGGTGACCCTCCATTGCCTTTTAAGCTCTACTGATCAGCGAACCTCGAAGCCTGCCTCACGAATCGCGGTCTTCACCTGGGCGATCATGTCATCCGGGCCAAAGTGGAACACCGAGGCCGCCAGCACGGCGTCCGCGCCAGCCTCCACGGCGGGCGGGAAATGGGCAGGCACGCCGGCCCCGCCCGAAGCAATGATGGGGATGTTCACCGCAGCACGGACCAAGCGGATCAGTTCAAGGTCGAAGCCGTCCTTCGTGCCATCGGCGTCGATCGAGTTGAGCAGGATCTCTCCCACGCCCCTGTCGGCGGCTTCCTTGGCCCAGGCGATCGCATCGATTCCGGTACCGGTGCGGCCACCGTGGGTGGTCACTTCAAAACCGGACGACGTCGGGACGTCACCGTCACGGGTACGGCGCGCGTCCACCGAGAGCACCAGGACCTGCGAGCCGAAGTGACGGGTGATTTCATCGATCACATCGGGGCGGGCGACAGCCGCGGTGTTGATGGACGCCTTGTCCGCACCGAAGCGCAGGAGCTTGTCCACCTCTGCCACGCCACGAACACCACCACCCACGGTCAAGGGAATGAAGACTTCCTCAGCCGTGCGGCGGACCACGTCGAACGTGGTTTCGCGGTTGCCGGACGACGCAGTGACGTCCAGGAACGTCAATTCGTCGGCCCCGCCGTTATCGTACCGGTGCGCGAGTTCCACTGGATCTCCGGCATCTCGGAGTCCTTCAAAATTGACGCCCTTGACCACCCGGCCTGCATCGACATCCAGGCATGGGATGACGCGTACGGCTACAGCCATGTGCTGCTCCTAAGTTCTACTGGGCTTGCTGTCCGTGGATCAGATGCGGCAAGCGTGGATGCTGCTGACCAGGATGGCGCGTGCTCCGAGGTCGTAGAGCTCGTCCATGATGCGGTTGGTTTCCTTCTTGGGAACCATGGACCGCACAGCAACCCACTCCGAATCCCGCAGCGGTGAGACCGTGGGCGATTCCAGGCCGGGAGTCAGTGCAGCCGCGTCCTCCACCAGGTCTTTGCGGATGTCGTAATCCATCAGGACGTACTGGCGGGCTACGAGGACTCCCTGGAGTCGACGGATGAGAATCTCGATTTCCTTGGCTGTCCCGTTGGCGGCTCCGCCCGAACCGGACCGGCGGATCAGCACGGCCTCGGACTTCAGGATGGGATCGCCAAAGATCTCCATGCCGGCAGCTTTGAGCGTGTTACCTGTTTCAACGACGTCGGCGATTGCGTCCGCGACGCCCAGACGCACGGAAGACTCAACGGCTCCGTCCAGCCGGACCACGGTGGCGTTCACGCCGCGCTCGGAAAGGTAATCGCGCAAAAGTCCGTCGTAACTGGTTGCCAGGCGCTTGCCTTCGAGCTGCTCGACGCCGGTGAAGTCACCTACCGGTCCAGCGAACCGGAACGTGGACGGCGCGAAGCCCAAAGGAAGCAGTTCTTCGGCTTCCACTTTTGCGTCCAGCAACAGGTCGCGGCCGGTGATGCCGACGTCCAGGGTTCCCTGGCCGACGTAAACGGCGATGTCGCGGGGACGGAGGAAGAAGAACTCAATGTCATTGTCGGGATCAACCATGACCAGTTCGCGGGTGTCGCGGCGCTGGCGGTAACCAGCCTCGGACAACATTGCCGAGGCGGCTTCGGACAGGGATCCCTTGTTGGGGACTGCTACACGGAGCATTGGGAGACTTTCTTTTTGGAATGGAGGTTTTCAGGCACCTTGGCCACGCAGGGGGCTCCGCAACAGGCAAGCGGAGTGGCGTGGCTAGAGATGCTTGTAAACGTCTTCCAGGCTGAGGCCCTTGGCGAGCATGAGGACCTGCAGGTGGTACAGCAACTGGGAGATTTCCTCAGCGGCGGCTTCGTCCGATTCGTACTCCGCGGCCATCCAGACTTCGGCGGCCTCTTCGACCACCTTTTTACCGATGCCATGGATTCCGGAGTCCAGTTCGGCAACCGTGCGCGAACCTGCCGGGCGGGTCGCTGCTTTCTCACTCAGTTCTGCGAACAGCGTCTCGAAATTCTTCACGCCCTCCAGACTACTTGCTCAGGGGCAACCACCGCTTGTTGGGGCGTTGCATGACGAAGGGGATGTGAGTGAAGACACACTCACATCCCCTTCGATCCAGGCGTTTAGCTGTACTGCTTGAGTGTCACAGCCGTGGCCAAGGCAGCGGTCACTGCTTCGTGTCCCTTGTCCTCCTTGGAACCCGGAAGGCCGGCACGGTCGATGCCCTGCTGCTCGGTGTCGCAAGTGAGGACGCCGAAGCCAACAGGCACTCCGGTGCGGACGCTGACGTCGGTGAGGCCCGACGTCGCGGCCTGGCAGACGTAGTCGAAGTGTGGGGTCCCGCCGCGGATCACTACGCCGAGGGCTACCACAGCGTCGAAGTGGGGCGCGAGCCTGGCCGCGGCAACCGGAAGTTCAAAGCTGCCCGGAACCCGCAGGAGCGTGGGTTCGGCGATGCCGGCTTCCTTGGCTGCGCGGAGGGCACCGTCAACCAGCCCGTCCATGATCTGTGTGTGCCAGCTCGCGGCCACAATGGCCAACTTCAGCTGTGAGGTTTCCTCGGGGTTGAGGGTGGTGAGGTCGATAGTTGGTGCGCCGTGGCCGCTCATAGTTGCTGGGGATCCGTTCAGTCTTGGTTGTTGTCAAAGGGCAGGGATGCCGGCGTCTTGCCGTTGCTGACGGGCTGGACGTCCAGCGCCAGTCGGTGGTCCATCCGGTCTTTCTTGGTCTGCAGGTAGCGGAGGTTCTGTTCGCGGGAGGGAACCTCGGTGGGCACCATCTCCACCACCGTGACACCGGCTTGGGCGAGGCGGTTCTGCTTATCGGGGTTGTTGCTCAGCAACCTGACCTCGTGCAGTCCCATTTCCGCTAGGATCTGGCCCGCGGCAGTGTAGGAGCGCGCATCTACAGGCAGGCCGAGCTGTTCGTTGGCTTCCACTGTGTCAAAGCCGGCTTCCTGCAGCGCATATGCCTTGATTTTGTTGGCCAACCCGATGCCCCGGCCCTCTTGGCCGCGCAGGTACAGCAAGGTCCCGCCCTCTGCTTGGATGAGCTCCAGGGCAAAGGCCAACTGTTCTCCGCAGTCGCAGCGGTAGGAACCAAACACATCACCGGTGAGGCACTCCGAATGCAGCCTTACCAATGGTGCACGGCCGCCCTTGGGCGGGTTGGGGGAACTCACGGCGAGGTGCTCGTGGCCGGTCTCATGGTCAGTCCACGCCTGTGCCACAAAGTCACCAAAAGCCGTAGGCAATTGCACGATCGGCCCACCACTGACGGGGTGCGTCCCGGGGCCGGTGTGGTCGCTGCTGCGTGTGGTCGATGCGGTCATCGCTTCTCCTCGTCCTCCTGTGAAACATGTGCTTTCCGGGACTCTACCGCCTCAACATACGACACCAGGTCCTCGATGGAGATGAGGGGGCATCCATGTTCAGCGGCAAAATCACGGAGACTGTCCAGCCGCATCATTTCACCGTCGTCATGTACCAACTCTGCGATCACACCCACCGGAGCGAGCCCGGCAAGCCGACACAGGTCCACGGCAGCTTCCGTGTGACCTGGGCGTTCACGCACTCCCCCGTTAACCGCACGCAGCGGGAAAATATGCCCGGGGCGTGTGATCGATGCCGGAGTGCTGTTTGGATCCGCCAAAATTCGGGCAGTCAAAGCGCGGTCAGTAGCTGAGATTCCGGTGCTGACTCCGATCGCAGCATCGCAGGAAACGGTGTAGGCGGTTCCCTTTGCGTCCTCGTTGATCTCCACCATAGGCGGCAGGATCAGGGCGTCCGCGCGCTCTGAATCCAAGGGAACACAGATGACTCCGGATGAATAACGGATGGTCCAGCCCATGAGCGCCGGCGTTGCGTGCTCGGCGGCGAAAATGATGTCGCCTTCGTTTTCCCGGTCTTCGTTGTCCACCACGATCACGGCCCTGCCGGCGGCCATGGCGGCGATGGCGGATTCGACAGGATCCAGGCCGGTACGTCCCGTTCCGGCCGGAGTTGTTTTGGCGGGAGCGCTCATCAGTTGCCTCCCTGCCGGGGCGCGAAGGACAGGAGGCGTTCGGTGTACTTGGCCAACACATCAACTTCGATGTTCACCCGGCCACCCACCGCTTTGGCGCCCAAGCCGGTTTCCTCCAGCGTAGTGGGAATCAGACCTACTTCAAACCACGGCGCCGTTTCTGCGGCGGGGCTGACCGCGGTCACGGTCAATGAAACACCGTCGACGGCGATCGAACCCTTTTCGGCGATGTACCGTGCCAGCGTGGCCGGCACTCCAAACCTCAGCCGGTCCCAGTTCCCCAGCGGCTCGCGTTCCAGCAGTTCACCTACACCGTCCACATGGCCTTGGACAACGTGCCCGTCCAGCCGTCCGCCGGCCGGAACGCAGCGTTCCAGGTTTACGGCATCTCCCGCCGTCAGCTCGCCAATGGTTGTCCGGACGAGGGTCTCCCCCATGACGTCCACGCTGAAGTCCTGGCCCTCGATCTGCGTGGCGGTCAGGCACACCCCGTTGACGGCAATGGAGCCACCCAAGGGCAAGCCGTCTGCCGTGGTAGGCGCTTTCAGCCTCAATGTTGCGCTGGCATCGCCATCATGCTCAATGCCAAGCACAGTGCCTTGCTCGGCAACGATTCCCGTAAACATCAGTTTCCTCCTGTGAGATGTTCCGCAGCTTCTCCGTGAAGAACCACATTTTTCTGCGAAACCGAATTCTTGATAGTGCTGGCGGCGCCCCGTGGTGACCGCAGGTGTAGCCGAAGGTCGTTGCCCAGAATCCGGACAGCGCCGCCACCGGCGTCGTCCCAGGACCAGTGCTGGGCGTCCGCAAGTGTGGTGATACCGAGGTCGTGAAGTGCCGGGGTACCGGATCCGAGCAACGTGGGAGCGAGGTAGACGATCAGTTCGTCCACCAGGTCCGCGGCAAGGAAAGTGCTCAAAATGGAGGAGCCTCCTTCCACCATGAGGTGGCGGACCCCCTGTTCGAACAGCAGGCCCAAGGCTTCCGCCGGATCGCGCGTGGGCAGGTGAAGGAAACGCCCGTCGGTTCCCCGGACTGCAGCATCTTCAGGGACTTCCCGCAAACCCATGACTGCACGGAGGGGCTGGTGGGCCGAGAGCCCGCCCTCCGGTGTCCGCGCCGTCAATCGCGGGTTGTCGATCAGCACCGTCCCGGTTCCTACCAGGATCGCGTCGATCAGACCCCGCAGTCCGTGGTTGTCAGCAAGCGACTCCGGACAGGAGATCCATTGGCTGGTGCCGTCCACAGCGGCAATTCTGCTGTCCAGGGTCTGGGCTATATGCAAGGTGACGAAGGGACGCTTCGCCGCAACGGCGTCGAACCAGTCACGGTTCAGGTCCAGTGCCCTGCTACCTTCCAGTCCGGACCTGACGTCAATGCCGGCGGCAGTGAGCGTGCGCGCACCCCCCGCGGCGGGGTCATGGGGATCGTCGACGGCGTAGATCACCCTTGCGATGCCTGCGTCAATGATGGCCTGGGCGCAGGGCCCGGTTCTGCCCACATGGTTGCAGGGCTCCAACGTGACAACCATGGTGGTTCCTGCAGTCTCGACGCCGTTCTTCCGGGCTTCGGAGATCGCGTCGGCTTCGGCATGGGCCGTTCCGGCCCCTCGGTGATAACCGGTTGCCAGTTGCTTTCCCTCCGGACTGAGGATGACCGCCCCTACCAACGGGTTGGCTCCCCGCGGTCCGGCAAGTGCAGCTTTTAATGCGGCTTCCATGGCCGCATTTTCTGCTGCCGTGTAAAACGTATTGGCTAAGCTCACTGGAGGGCCCCCGCGGACACAGCAGCGACTACGGGCTCGGCGTCGCGGCCGGCACGTTCGCGCTTTTCGGCCCGCCACCACACGAAGAACCCGGTGAGGGTAAAGAAGCCGTAGAACAGGTACATCACCGCGCTGGCGTAATAGCCTGCGCTGAACAGCAGCGGCACTCCCACAATGTCAACGGCCACCCAAATCAACCAAAATTCAGTCCATCCACGTGCCATGCCGTAGGTTGCCAGCAGGGACCCCATGAAGGTCCATGCGTCTGCCCAGACGGGCGGATAGGAGCCAAGGGCGTCGAACACGGGCGTCAGTGCAGCCGTGCCCGCCACCATCGCACCAATCAGCGCGAAGCGGACCTTGTTACTGGCCCAACCGGGGACAATTGCACGCCCTTGGGTACCCGACTGCCGGCCTTGCTGCCACCGGTACCAGCCATAAACAGCCACTGCGATGAACATGATCTGGCGGGCGGCCTGTCCCCACAGCGTGGCCGGTGCTGCGGCACCGAATACGTTGCCCAGGAAGACCGTGAGCAAGAGGATGTTACCCACGATGCCGATTGGCCAAGCCCAGACTTTTCGGCGCATACCGCCGAGGGCGCTGAGTAGCCCAAAGATGTTTCCAAGCACTTCGCGTAAGACAAGAGCAGATCCTCCAACGGGGATCTGTGCTTCGAAGAGCCATCGCAGAAAGTCCATGCCGTTCCTTCCCAGTAAGCCGCGATGACTCCGGGGGTGTACGACAGCGCAATGCCGGGCGTCGCGAAAGGGACGCCCAAGGCATGACTGTACGTGCTTCTCCCATCCAGACTTTAACTGTCGGTACTGGAATTTCACCAGTTCAACCGTCTGCCACCGAACGTCCAATTTCTTGGACTCCAGTGGCTCGCGGGTCGCGGACTATAACCGCCGGTTCGGACTTACACCGACCCCGGAGCACGTATGTGTGTTGTTATTCTGCCACAACTACAAAGATGTCCGGGCTATTCCCGGGCCATTTTCGTAACATGTGGTGACGGTCGTCAGCCGTTTGTCCAAGCAGCGGCTTGACCTGCTGCACGAAGCTTCTCGATCGCCTCCGCGGGATCTGGATGCCCGTACACGGCCGAGCCTGCAACAAAGACGTTCGCGCCGGCTTCAGCCGCGCGCGCAATGGTCTCCTCAGTGATACCACCGTCCACCTGGATGGCGACGCCGATCCCCGACCCCTCAATCGCTGCCCGCGCACGCCGGATCTTGGGCAACGTAATGTCCAGGAATGCCTGACCCCCGAATCCGGGCTCCACGGTCATGATCAACAGCATGTCCAGTTCGCTGAGCATGTCCAGGTAAGGCTCCACGGGTGAAGCGGGACGTAAGGCCATGCCGGCCTTGGACCCCCTGGCGCGCAGTTCGCGGGCCAGCTTGACCGGCGCCATGGCAGCTTCGGCGTGGAACGTCACCGACGCGACGCCGGCGTCCGCGTAGGCAGGCGCCCAGCGGTCGGCGTCGGAGATCATCAAGTGTGCGTCCAGCGGAACCGGGCTGACTGCTTGGATCCTTTGCACCACGGGCAGGCCCAGCGTCAGGTTGGGAACAAAATGGTTGTCCATAACGTCCACGTGGACGGCATCGGCATTGCTGATCCGTTGCAGTTCCGCCTCAAGGTTGACGAAATCCGCTGACAGGATGCTCGGGTTGATACAGCACTGAGACAAAGCAGCCCCTTCGGGTGGGTGGGAATGGGAAACCGGGTTACGGCAGCTACGGCTTTTTGCGGATGAGTGCCATAAACATGGCATCCGTTTGGTGAACGTGCGGCCATAGCTGGGCCGTGAGGTCATGACCTGCACCAAGATTTCCGGTAAGGCTGACATCGTCCAACGCCTGCCCGGCGTCCAGCAGTTCAAGGTCCTCACGCTTGGCAAGCACGTCCGTAACAACGGCCGTGGTCTCGGCCGGATGCGGCGAGCACGTCACATACGCCACCACGCCACCGGGCCTGACGGCATCAAGCGCGGACTTCAACAGGTCACGCTGCAACGGACCCAGGTCACCGATGTCCGCGGGAGAGCGGCGCCACCGGGATTCCGGCCGCCTTCGCAGGGCACCAAGTCCACTGCAAGGTACGTCCACCAACACGCGGTCAAAAGTTTCGGGCTGCTCCGCACCCACTTCGCGGCCGTCGCCGGTCCGCACTGTCCACGCCTCATGCGGCACAGCCGAGAGTGCCTGCTGAACAAGTTTGGCCCGGTGCGGTGCCGGCTCATTGGCCAGGAGGGTAGCGCCGTCGCGGTGCGCCAAGGCAGCAAGGAGCGCAGCCTTGCCACCGGGCCCCGCGCACAAGTCCAACCACCGTTCACTCTGTGCAGGAGAATTGCCCAGCTCAACTCCAGCCAAAGCACGGGCAACCAGCTGGGATCCCACGTCCTGGACGCGCGTAGTACCGCGGCGGACCGATTCAAAACGGCCCAAGTCCCCGCCGGCTGAAAGAGCTGAATCTTCCACCAGCTCACCTGCAGTAGCTCCATGATCGAAAGCCTCATCCAGGTTTCCAAGACCGGGCAACGCCACCAGGTTAACCACCGGGGCCGCGTTATCGGCCTCCAAGAGCGCATCAATCTCGGATTTGGGGCGACCGTGGTTCACCAGGGATTGGCGGAGTGCACGGACAATCCATTCCGGGTGGGCGTGGCGCAGGGCAGCAATTTTGGTCTCGTCGGATTCGTCATCCAGCACGATCTCCAGCCACTCGCCCATGGTGTGGGCAGTGACCTTGCGAAGTACGGCGTTGATGAGGGCCGATGGTCCGGCTCCGATGACGGCGCGTGCCAGGCCGACGGTCTGATCCAGCGCTGCGTGCGCCGGAACACGCATGGAGAGCAGCTGGTGGGCGCCGATTCGCAGCGCATCCAGGATGGCCGGATCCAGTTGCTCCAAGGGACGGTCCACGCAACGGGCCAGGATGGCATCGTAGGTACCCTGCCCGCGCAAAGCCCCGTAGCTCAATTCAGTGGCGAAGCCAGCATCGCGCCGGTCCAGGCGGTGCTCGCGGATACGTGCCGGCAGCACCAAGTTTGCATAGGCGTCTTCGGAGGCAACCGCCCGAAGAACTTCAAAGGCCACGAGCCGGGCTGGATCAGCGCGACGTGTGCGTTGCGAAGGAGCGTTATTGGTAAAACCCCTTTGCGGTCCCCTGTTCCGTTCCCGGCCCTGCGCGTTGCGTTTGCTTTCGCTGCGGGCGCCACGGTTACCCTGTGAGTCCCGGTTGCCCGCCCCGCCGCCGTCCCGGCTCCCGCTGTTGTTGGGGCCTCGCCGGCCGGACTCGCTCATTCGAATACCACTCTCTCGGGTGTTGCCAGGCCGCGCGCCCAATCGGCAGGCGACATCATTTTCTTACCGGCCGGTTGGATCCGGCCAAGCTCCACTGCATGGGAACCGGTACCTACCAGAACCGACTTGCCGTCCACCTTGATGCTCCCCGGCGGAAGATCCTTGATATCGGGCCGGAGAGTCACGGGTTCAAGTTTGACCCTCTGGCCGTCCAAGGTTGTCCATGCTCCGGGTTCAGGGGTAACTCCTCGCACCCGGCGGTTCAAGGCAAGGGCCGGCTGCTGCCAGTCGAGACGACCGTCGTCGAGCGTCAGCTTGGGGGCGAGGGAGATCTCCCCGGTCTGCGGCTGAGGAGCAGCCTGCCCGGTATCAATGGCGGAAAGGGTCTGGCTCAGCAGTACCGCGCCACTGATGGACAGGCGCTCGAGCAGATCACCCGCGGTATCTTCAGGACGAACTGTTTCTGTGAGTGTGCCAAATACAGGCCCGGTATCCAGGCCTTCTTCAAGCTGGAAAGTAGCCGCCCCGGTGACGTCATCGCCCGCGATGATGGATCTTTGCACGGGCGCCGCACCGCGCCATGCAGGGAGGAGCGAGAAGTGCAGGTTGACCCAGCCGTGGGTGGGTACACCCAGCGCGGCCTTGGGAACAATGCCGCCGTAAGCAACGATTGCGGCGACGTCGGGAGCGAATTCCGCGATTCTCTGTGTGGTTTCCGCGTCGACCTTTGCCGCTCGAATGACCTCGATACCAAGTTCCATGGCTCGTGCAGCAACCGGCGAAGGCGTCAGAACGCGCTTGCGGCCCACGGGCGCATCAGGCCGGGTGAGGACCGCAACGATCTGGAAGCCAGCCTTAACCAAGGCATCCAACGACGGCACAGCCACAGCGGGCGTTCCTGCGAAGAGGACCCTCACTCGGGAGCTCCGAAACTACCGCCGCCGAAACTGGAGCCCACGGAGTTGGCGCGTTGGGAGGTTGTTTGCTCCGTGATGGCGTGATAGTTGGCGTTCCGGATGGCACGGAGGGCGGCCTTTCGGTCGTCTCCTTCCAACCTGTCGGTATAGAGGACGCCGTCAAGGTGATCTGTCTCGTGTTGGAAACAACGGGCCAACATGCCCTCCGCCTCCACCGACACCGGATTCCCGTTCAAGTCCACGCCAGTAGCCCTGGTAGCCCGGTAACGGCGCACGGGAAAGCCCAAACCGGGAATGGAGAGGCAACCCTCTACTTCGTCCGGCTGGAAATCCTCACTGTTTTCCAGGACCGGATTGATGATGTGTCCTTCCACTCCCCCAATGCGGTAGGTAAACACACGCTGGCTTACCCCCACCTGAGGAGCGGCGAGGCCGGCACCTTCAACGTCTTCCATGGTTTCGGTCATATCAGCTACCAGCTTGGCGAGCTCCGGACCGAAATCGGTGACGGGGTCAGCTACGGTGCGCAGCACCGGATCCCCGATGATTCGGATACTCAAAATTGCCATCTGCTGTCAGTCCTCACGATCGTCAAACCAGGCTCCGGTTGTTACGGGGCCTAGGCCAGTTTAGTTGAGGTCATGTTGCTGCAGGTGCGGCGCCTGCTGAAGCGAAGACGGGCGGAGCAATAGGGAGCAACGGCTGTCCGGCCGCGACAACGTCCGCTGACATCTCCCACACGCGCCGCAAGGCGCAGAACTTCCACCAGTGGTGCTTGAGGATGTCCGGATTGGCCCGTTGCGGCCTGACTTCGGTCTCGCCGATAGCTACTGCCAGCAACATGGGGTTATCGCCGTACTTCCACGGCTCCCATTCACCTGCAACAGGATCCACCAGACTTTCCTCTGCCTTCATCCCGGCCGCGAGCTGCATGACCACTTTGTCATCCAGGGCTTTGACCGTACCGTCGCGGGTAGTGCCTTTGGTTTTGTAGTCAATCAGGCAGATGCGGCCGTTGATCCGGGCCACGAGGTCCAACGTTCCGGCATAACCCACCGTTTTGTTCCACACCGTGATCTCGGGCGCGAGGGGCTCTACCCGGTAGAGTTCCCACCACTCATCAAAGCGGGCAGCAAAGGCCTGTTCTCCATGGGCGGCGAGGTCTTCCCGGCATTCTTCCAGACGGTGCGGCCGCCCCATGGCCCGCAAAGCCACCTGTTCGCAGTATGTATGAACACGATCCCCGCGTGCTGCAGCTGCATCCCGATAAACCTCAGCGGCCTTGGAGGCTTTGTTGATGGCCTGACGAATCCTGGCAGGACTTCCGAGGATGGCCGGAAGCTCAGGATCTGCAGCCAGGCTGCTTGCGCCCATGTAACTGAACCAACCGTCCAAAGCATGCGCCTGTTGTCCGATCACTGTGGTGATGGACGGCACAGAAAATTGCTCAGTGGTGGAGCGGGCGTACATCCGGCCGTAGTCAGTAGCGTGGGCAAGCAGTGGAGCAGTCATATAAAGACTGTGTCACAGAGGACCGACAGAATTCATCCGCGGAAAGATCACGGCAAGCTGCTCTGGAGGCAGCCTGGCCAGCTTGCCGGCGAGGATCGGCGCGGTCACTGAGAGATCTACAAGGCGGGAGGCAGTTTCCGTGACGGCCGGGAGCGGTTCCGGCTCTTCTTGTTCGCGCATGCTGATGGGTGTCGGGTGCACGTGAATCGTGACGCAGAAACCCGAAATCAGGCAGCCCGCGAGTTGCACTGGAAAACAAGCTGAACAAGGAAAAACCCCGTCCGGACCGACTCAGTCAGTCCAAACGGGGTTTAACCATTGCATACAGGCTGTGGGCGATACTGGGTTCGAACCAGTGACCTCTTCGGTGTGAACGAAGCGCGCTACCACTGCGCCAATCGCCCGGGTGCATAGAAAACACTAACGGACCATCGCCGGAATGCAAAACGGATCCTGATGTTCAGACCGCCCTCGAACTACAACAGTGAAATTACAGCGGTGAGATTCGCCTAAATCCGCGTGAATACAAGGATCCAGCCGCCACTGCGATTAAAAGCAAGCTACCGATTTGGAGTTTGCAGGAACCTCCTATAGAGTTTTTACTCGTCGGAAAGCGACGGAATGCCTGCAAGGCTGCCCGCCGATAACGACACTGCGGACGTAGCTCAGCTGGTAGAGCACCACCTTGCCAAGGTGGATGTCGCGAGTTCGAATCTCGTCGTCCGCTCGCAAGGCACTGTCAAGGCAAGACTTCTTCGGAAATCTGCTTACACGGTGGGTTGGCCGAGAGGCGAGGCAGCGGCCTGCAAAGCCGTATACACGGGTTCGAATCCCGTACCCACCTCGGTGAAAACCATGTCTTCCAGCAGCTGGCTGGATGCATGGGCGATTGGCGCAGCGGTAGCGCGCTTCCCTGACACGGAAGAGGTCACTGGTTCGATCCCAGTATCGCCCACCAGAACAAGGAAACTTGTTTGTTGTTGAAGGCCGGGCATCAACCCGGCAAGCAGCATGTGCGGACGTAGCTCAGCTGGTAGAGCACCACCTTGCCAAGGTGGATGTCGCGAGTTCGAATCTCGTCGTCCGCTCTCCTATTGAAGGACCCGGTAACGGGCGATTGGCGCAGCGGTAGCGCGCTTCCCTGACACGGAAGAGGTCACTGGTTCGATCCCAGTATCGCCCACCAAAACAAGGCAACTTGTTTGTTGTTGACAGCCAGGCTTATACCCGGCAGGCAGCATGTGCGGACGTAGCTCAGCTGGTAGAGCACCACCTTGCCAAGGTGGATGTCGCGAGTTCGAATCTCGTCGTCCGCTCCAGAATAAAGAAAGCAGCTCCCAGGAGCTGCTTTTTTTATGCCCGGATTTTGCGGATATCCAATTCATTAATGGAAGTAACCGATACCCCTCAGAAGAAGTCGCTTTATCTAATGTGATTCGGCTCGCATAATGTACTGCGAGCTCATCACCGTTCCACGCCCACCGGCAGGAGTACCCCCATGAACCAACAGACGGCTTCACAGTCCGTCCTGAGGCGCAAGCCGATCGACGACATCGAGGAAGAAAACAAACACAGCGGGCTTTTCAAAAGTCTTGGCCTCTGGCAGCTGACAGCCATTGGCGTCGGCGGAATTATCGGCGTCGGCATCTTCTCGCTGGCCGGGCTGGTAGCCCATGGCAGCGAGAGCAACCCCGGCGTTGGCCCTGCCGTGCTCTTCTCGTTCCTCATCGCCGGCCTCGCTTCCGGCGCAGCAGCACTGTCCTACGCCGAGTTTGCCGGCATGATCCCCCGCGCCGGCTCGGCCTACACCTACGGCTATGTAGCTCTGGGAGAGATCATCGGCTGGTTCATCGGCTGGGACCTCCTGCTGGAGTACATCGCCATTGTGGCTGTGGTGGCTATCGGCATTTCCGGCTACTTCGATGCTTTCCTTTCAGGCATCGGAATCCATATGCCCACCTGGATGACGTCCACGGCCGACGAGGGCAAGGGCGGAATCATCAACCTTCCGGCCATCCTTGTCTGCCTCCTGGTCACCTGGATCCTGAGCCGTGGCACCAAGGCGTTTGGCCGGTTTGAACTGGTAGCAGTTGCCATCAAGGTCATCCTGATTCTGTTCATTATCGGGCTGGGTATTTTCTACATCAACACCGAGAACTACAACCCATTCATGCCCAGCGGCTTTGGGCCCGTCCTGGCCGGTGCCGCCACCGTCTTCTTCGCCGTCTTCGGCTATGACGCCATGAGCACAGCTGCGGAAGAGGCCAAGGACGGCAAAAAGCACATGCCCAAGGCCATCATCCTGTCGCTGATCGTCGCAATGCTTCTGTACGTTGCCGCAACCCTCGTACTTACCGGCATGCAGAACTACAAGGACATTGATCCCACGGCCGGCTTCGCATCTGCATTCACCGGCGTCGGATTGCCTGTGATCGCCACTATCATTTCGGTATTCGCGGTCCTGTCCATCCTCACCGTGATGCTGACCTTCCTGCTGGGTGTCACCCGTGTATGGTTCTCCATGAGCCGTGACGGCCTGCTCCCGGGCTGGTTCGCCAAGACTGACAAGCACGGAACCCCGCAGCGCGTCACATGGATCGCCGGTGTTGCCTCGGCATTCCTCGCCGGAGTCTTCCCCATCAAGGAAGTTGCCGATCTCACCAACATCGGCATTCTGGCTGCCTTCGTGGTGGTCTGCATTTCCGTGATCGTGTTCCGCTACACCAAGCCCAACGCCCCGCGCACCTTCCGCCTGCCGTTCATGCCGGCAGTCCCCGCCTTCGGCGTCCTGGCATCGGCGTTCCTCATGTTCCAGCTCCACTGGGAAACCTGGGTCCGGTTCGGCGCATGGCTGGTCATCGGCTTGATCATCTACTTCGCCTATGGCCGCAGGCACTCCCTCATGAACCCGAACAGCCCGCGCCACAAGGTTGAAAGTAAGCCGTTGGCGTAGTTCGTCCACAGGCCTCCGCAGAACCCTTGGCACCCCGCAGAACTGGTGTTAGGGTCGGACGCGGAGGAGCGAACTGGCTCCGCGATGGAAGGGAGGTGCCCGTGGGTTTAATTGACGACCTGAAGGGCAAGGCTCAGGGTCTCATTCAAGGCAACGAAGAAGCCATCAAGAATGGCATCGAAAAGGCCGGGGATTTTGTGGATCAGAAGACGGGCGGTAAGTACGCCGGTCACGTCGACAAAGTCCAGAATGCCGCTTCCGACTTCGTGGCCAAGAACGACGGTCAGCCTGGACAGGCTCCCGTCACGGATGAGCCGAAGCAGCCGTAGCTGCCTGAGCCGCCGTACCAGATACGTCAAGGGGGCACCGGTCCCGCCGAGAGGCGCCACCGGTGCCCTTGGCGTTTAAGCGGCGCCCTTGGCGTCTAAGCGATGCCCCTAGCGTTGGGCGTTTCCCAGGCGGCAGCCACGAAACCGGTCGGGAGACTTCCACCAGGTCAGGTACTTTGGACCTTATGCCTTCAGCTTCAACCCGTGCCGTCCAAAGCCGCGCCCCTAAGGAGACGCTGGGCCCGCCTGTCACCGCAGGTGTTGTCACCGCTTTAGTCGGTTTCACGTCCTCGTTCGCAGTGGTCATTGCGGGTTTGAAGGCCGTAGGCGCCAATCAAGCGCAAGCATCCAGCGGCCTGCTGGCGCTGACCCTCACCTTTGGACTGGGTATCTTGTGGTTGTCGTGGCGGTCCCGGATGCCGGTAACACTCGCGTGGTCCACACCAGGTGCCGCGCTGCTCGCCTCTGCCGGAATGGTCGACGGCGGGTGGCCGGCTGCTGTGGGTGCGTTCCTGATGGTGGGGGTACTGATTCTCCTCACGGGACTGTTGCCC
Organism: Arthrobacter sp. StoSoilB22; assembly: GCF_019977315.1. NCBI lineage: Bacteria > Bacillati > Actinomycetota > Actinomycetes > Micrococcales > Micrococcaceae > Arthrobacter > Arthrobacter sp. StoSoilB22. Next base: position 1,875,347 of record NZ_AP024652.1, on the reverse strand, counting down.
GTCTTGGGGAGGATCATGGCAAAGATCCCTACGGCTTTGGCGCAGGCGATGCTCGCCGGCGTGCTGCTGCCCTTGTGCCTTGCACCCTTCAAATCTTTGGGATCAGCGCCCCTGTTCATCGCGCCGGTGGTGTTGTGCTGGGTGATCCTGATGAAATTCGCACCACGGTGGTCGGTTCCGGCATCGCTGCTGGTGGCCCTGGCTGTCATCGGCATCCACATCTCAACCACCGGTGTTCAGGTATCCGGAGGCAGTCTTCTACCAAGATTGGAGTGGACCACGCCTGCATTTACCGTCGGAGCCGCGGTAGGACTGGCGCTCCCGCTCTTCATCGTGACCATGGCGTCGCAGAACATTCCCGGCGTCGCGGTCCTCAAATCCTTTGGGTACACCACGCCGTGGCGGCCGTCCATGCTCGTGACGGGAGCTGGAACGATCGCCGGAGCACCCTTCGGTGGCCATGCGATCAACCTGGCCGCCCTCAGCGCAGCCCTGGCTGCTGGTGAAGAGGCCGGAAAGGACCATGGCAGGCGCTGGATCGCCGCGTTCGTCTCAGGCATCGCTTATCTGGTGCTGGCCGCTGCCTCCGCCGCCCTGGTCACCCTGGTGGCTGCCGCCCCGCCCGGACTCCTGGAAACCGTTGCAGGGCTCGCTCTTTTGGGAACGCTGGCTTCGTCCATCTCATCAGCACTGGCGGTAGCCGAGGAACGCATCCCGGCCTGCATCACTTTCCTGCTGGCAGCCTCAGGGTTGAGCGTTGCCGGGATCGGCGCTGCTTTCTGGGCCTTGGCAGGCGGCATAGCGGTTCGCTGGCTGCTGAAGAGCCGCGAACCTGTTCAGAAGGGTTGAATCGCGCAGCAGGCCTGAATCAGGCAGGCTCGTGGTTTTGGGCTTCGCGTGCCAAAGCCGTCAGCCTGGACACGGCACGGAAATACTTCTTCATGTAACCACCGGTCATCATCTCTTCGGTGAAGAGTTGGTCGAACGGTACCCCACTGGCCAGGATCGGCACATCTTTGTCGTAGAGCCTGTCCGCCAGTACCACGAAGCGGAGCGCAACAGCCTGTTCGGTGATTGTTTCGACGTCGCTCCACACCACGGCCTCCACGCCGGAAATGAGCTGGCGGTAGCGGCTGGGGTGGACTGCGGCCAGGTGGTTGACGAGCGTACGGAAATCATCAACGGCCACGGTCTTTCCGTCGAACTCGGCACGCATCCGGTGCTTGAGCTCTTCGGTCTTGAGCGGCGCGGGGGCCGCGGGCAAGCCTCGGTGACGGAAGTCTTCGCCGTCGATTCTGACTACGTCAAACTGATCCGCAAGAACCTGTATTTCGCGCTGGAAGTCCACGGCAGCGAAGCGTCCCTCCCCCAGTGATCCGGGGAGGGTGTTGGACGTCGCTGCCAGCTTCACGCCGGCGTCGGCCAGTTCACGCATCAGCCTGGACATGAGCACGGTGTCGCCCGGATCATCAAGTTCGAATTCGTCGATGCACACCAGCTTGTAGCTGCTGAGGGCTTCCACTGTCTTGCGGAAGGACAGCGCACCCACAAGGTTGGTGTATTCCACGAACGTACCGAACGCCTTGGGCCCCGGCGACCTGTGCCAGAGAGAAGCCAGAAGGTGTGTCTTTCCCACGCCAAAGCCGCCGTCAAGGTAGATTCCTGCCCTCGCTGCCGGGGCCTTCTTGGCGAACAACTTCTTGAAAAGCCCGCCACCGTCCTCGGATCCCACGGCGTCGGCGAATCCGGAAAGCAGCTTCACCGCGTTAGCCTGGCTCGGTTGGGACGGATCCGGCCGGTAGCTGTCGAACGATACCTCTCCAAATCGAGGAGACGGGTAGAAACCCTTGAGGAGTTCTTCCACAGAGACTGCCGGTGTGCGGGCAGCCAGTTGTTCGATCTTTACCACGGTGGTCCGTTCCTTCGGTGTTGGGTCCCCAGCAAGAATACCGGCATCGGACACTGGCCAAACCGTCACGTGACCAAGCCCATGTTTCACCGTGTGACCGCTGGGAAGCATTCCTGGCTGCCCGTGGTTAGTGTTGGAGCACGCCCGGCCGGCACCTGCACCACCTCCCACGGCCTGGCTCCGACCGTTGTCAGTGAAAGGCCATCACCATGTCCTACCCAGTTGAACAGAACGATAAGTTTGCAGCATACGCAAACCCTGAACGCCTCGTGTCCACTGAGTGGCTCGCGGCAGCCATCGCCGACGGCGCCATTTCCGACGGCAAGCTTGTTGTTGTCGAGTCCGACGAAGACGTTCTCCTCTACGAAACAGGCCACATCCCGGGCGCCGTCAAAATCGATTGGCACACGGACCTGAATGACGAGGTCACCCGCGACTACGTTGATGGCGCCGCTTTTGCCGCCCTCGCTGCTTCCAAGGGCATCTCCCGCGACAGCACCGTGGTCATCTACGGCGACAAGTCCAACTGGTGGGCTGCCTACGCACTCTGGGTCTTTACGTTGTTCGGCCACGAGGACGTCCGCCTTCTTGATGGCGGCCGGGACAAGTGGATCGCCGAAGGCCGCGAAGTGACCACCGACGTTCCCCAGCCCGCCGCTGGTGAATACCCGGAGGTGGAGCGCAACGATGCTCCCATCCGGGCATTCAAGGAAGATGTCCTGGCACACCTGGGCAACCCCCTCATTGATGTCCGCTCCCCTGAGGAATACACGGGACAGCGCACGCACATGCCGGCATACCCGGAGGAGGGCGCCCTGCGCGGCGGCCACATTCCCACGGCCGCATCCATCCCTTGGGCACGCGCCGCGGCTGAAGACGGAACCTACCGGAGCCGCGAAGAACTGGAGGCCCTGTACCTTGGCGAGGCTGGCCTGGAGGCCGGGGATGACGTGGTGGCTTACTGCCGGATCGGCGAACGTTCCAGCCACACGTGGTTCGCGCTGAAATACTTGCTGGGATTCGACTCCGTCCGTAACTACGACGGCTCCTGGACTGAGTGGGGCAATGCTGTGCGGGTTCCCATCGTCAAGGGTGCTGAGCGTGGCTCGGTACCTTCCTCCTTGGTCCGCAACTAGCCACCTCTGCAATTGATCCTCGGTGAAGGCATCCGTAGTGTTCCGGCACACACGATGCATTGCCCCTTGTTGTGCGTAAGCTGGAAGTGATGAGTACCAACACATTGCCCACCGCCCTGGCGGAAATCGTCGATGACTTCCAGGCGCTGACGGAGCCTGACCGCCTGCAACTCCTTCTCGAATTTTCGAGGGGCTTGCCGGACCTTCCGGAGCGCTTGAAGGACCACCCTGAGCTACTGGAACAGGTTGTGGAGTGCCAGTCACCGTTGTTTCTCACTATCGAGTCCGAGAAAAACCCCGACGGCGGCGCCCGCGCCTACCGGCTCTTCTTCAAAGCTCCTCAGGAAGCACCCACAACCAGGGGCTTCGCAGGGGTTCTGCACGAGGGCTTGGATGGATTGACGGCTGAGGAAATTCTTGCCGTTCCCGACGATATGCCTGAGTTGCTGGGCCTGACCCGGGCCATCACTCCCCTGCGTATGCGGGGAATGACCGCCATGCTGGGGCGCATCAAGCGGAAAGTAGCAGCCGCCAGCCGGTTGGAAAGCTGACCGGCTGGAAATCTGAGGGACACAACCACGCGATGGCCAAGAAAACGGCTTCACAGGGAACGCCGGCAACTGCAGCACTTGCAGCGGCCGGCGTTCCGTATGTGCTGCACCCCTACGCCCACGATCCCGGGACAGCCAGTTACGGTCTGGAGGCCGCTGAAGTTCTGGGCATCGATCCGGACCGGGTTTTCAAGACTCTCATGGTCGAGGTTGAGGGCCGCTTGGCAGTGGCCATCGTTCCGGTATCCGGGAATCTGGACTTGAAGGCGGTAGCTGCAGCTCTCGGTTCCAAGAAGGCCGTCATGGCGGACCCTCGCACGGCGGAACGACGCACGGGATATGTTCTGGGAGGCATCTCGCCACTGGGGCAGCGGCAGAGCTCTCCCACGGTGGTTGACGAGTCCGCCTTGGCTTTCACCACCGTCCTCGTCTCAGGAGGCCGCCGCGGACTGGATATTGAGCTGGGCCCGGCGGACCTGATCCGGCTCACCGAGGCCATCACCGCTCCCATTGGCACCAGCGAGAAACATCGAGGCTGACCCCACACCGCCAAAAGCCCGCCCCTGAGCCGGACTATCCAGTGGCGCCGGGCTGTCCCGGGTTGTTCCGGGGAGCCAGTTGCCTCTGCAGCCACGCCCGGACCAGGCGCTCCCACCGTTCGGGATCGACGTTCCACTCCTTGGTGTGCCGGGCGCCGTCGAAGGGTTCAAACGTGACCATCTCGGGGTTCTTTTCCGCGAGAATGGCGGACGGGCCAAAGGGCACGTAGTCGTCGTCCACGCTATGGATCAGCAGGGTGGGAGTCCGCAGCTCAACTGCGCGGGCTTCCCAGTCCATGGCTTTCAAGTCCACAGGTGCCGATAGCCCGGTCAGCCTGCGCCCCAGGGGGTGGCTTAGCATCATCTGCCCGTAGCGGCCCACGTTGTAGGGAATTTTGTTCATCTCAGCGTGATGGGCCATCACGTTGACCCAATTAATGACCGGCGCGTCCAGCACCAGGGCACGGATGAGGTGACGGTGCTTGGACAGGTCCGCTGTTTGCAGGCTGATGGCCCCACCCATGGACCAGCCGAACAGAACGATCTCCTGGGCACCCCGGTCCAGCGCGTACTCGATGGCGGCCTCAACGTCGCGCCATTCCGTAGAGCCCAAGCCATACCGCCCGTCCGGCGCGGAAGGAGCCAGGCCGTCGTTGCGGTAGGAGATCAGCAGGCTGTCCATGCCGAGTTCGCGCGCGGTGCGGACGGCACGGAGGCCCTCAAGGCGCGTTGCTCCGCGACCATGGACCATGATGGCGCAGACCGGCGCCGCTGCCGACGCTTCGGCGCGGATCAGCCAGGCAGGTGCCGCCCCGCCGTCGATCTCTATGTCCACATCCTCGGCCGCCAGACCGACCGCGGCAGGATCCGGATACGTAGCCCCGCTCCACCATGCACGGCGCGCCTCCGAGATGTTGCCGCTGTAAACTTCCTCAACCTCGCGCAGCACGGTCTGTTCGGCGGGCGAATAGGACACGATCCGGCCTATCCTGGCGTGGCCTTTGCCACCGGAGAAGAACAGGCTGAACACGCCGTCAATAGTGCTGTCCGGCGTGGCGGCCAGGATAACCTGTTGTCCTTTGTCGCCTTGCCCCTTGTCGCCACGGATCACGGCCAGGACTTCCTGGTCTTCGTGCCGGGCGGCAGGGGTGATGACGCGGCGGGCGAAGTACACCGCGAGCGCCGAGGACCCCGCCCCCACCAGGCTGGCGAGGGTGCCGCCCGCCAGGAAGCCGGCGATGGCCCATTTGGTGCGGAGAGAAAGTTTCTTGTCTGCAGCGTCGCTCGCTGGCGGGGTAGTCGATGCCATGGTTCCATTGTTGCTGGTCCCCGGCGCGGCGTGGTGCAGGTGTGGGTAGCGCGGCGTTCCGTGAGGGGATTGATTCGCGCGAGTCAGCGTTGCAAAGTCTGCGGTCTGCGGTTCGCCGGGACTACGCTGTAGTCATGAGTGATCCCATCGTCATCCTGACTGAAGAGCCCCTCGGCCCCGACGACCGCGTTAATATCGCCAAACTGCTCGACGGCGGTGATGCGCCTCTTATTGTCTTGGTTCCCTCCAATACTGAACGGCACCTTCTGGTGGATTTCCTGGAAAATCTGTCGCTGCTGGATATTGCCAAGGCGTTCCGGGAGCTCACTGCGCAGCACCCGGATCCTGAGGCTGAACGTGCGGAGGCCTCCGAGACACTGGCAGCATCGCTTGCGGCGCTGGCGGGCTTGGGTGGAGGCGTTACCGGCGAGGTCGTCGACGGCGGTGCCGTGGCCGGCTTGGTGGCAAAAGTCCGGGCGGTGGATGCTGCCCAGGCTGTGGTCATTACCCGGCCCCATGCGATTGCGGACACGTTCCACACTGACTGGGCCAATAAGGCACAGGACCAGCTGGGCCTTCCGGTCCTGCACTTGTATGCGGGCTCGGGATTTATCGGCGACTCGTAAGCGTTGCATTAGACATGAACACTCCTGAGAACACCAGCAACACAACTTCCGCGCCCGAGGGGGCTGCCGTTCCCGTGGAAAAGAGCGATGCCCAGTGGCGCGAGGAGTTGACGCCCGAAGAGTACCGGGTGCTTCGGCAGGCAGGCACCGAGCGGCCGTACACGGGTGAGTACTGGGATACCCACACCGAAGGGGTCTACCAGTGTCGCGCCTGTGGCAGCCGGTTGTTTACCAGCCGGGAGAAGTTTGATTCCCATTGCGGCTGGCCGTCGTTCTGGGCCCCACTGGCAGAGGGCACCGTCCGGTATCTTCACGACCGCACCATGGGTATGGATCGGGTGGAAGTGCGCTGCGCTAATTGTGATTCACACTTGGGACACGTTTTCGAGGGTGAGGGCTATGGAACGCCTACGGACCAGCGATTCTGCATCAACTCCGTCTCGTTGCGTCTGGTGACGCCGGAAGAGAACTAGGCCTCAACCGGCCCCGACCCACCCAATGGCCAAGAGTTTCTTACGCTCAAGCCATTCTTGGATTAGCAACGCTTCCCGCTTGCTACGCTCGGCCCAGAAGCAATTACCTCTTCGAAAGGGCCGAGCTCCATGACCACTATCACCACCGTTATCGCCCAGCGCGTCACCGCCGACGACGCTGAGTGGATGTCCTTGAAGGCAGCAGCCACCGCCCTTCAGGCGCTCCAGGAACAGGACGGCTCCATCGCCGATTCCGCAGTGCACCCCGAGGCGGCAAGCCTGGTGTCCACTATTACAGACTCCATCTCGGCCCTGGCACCGCATTTCCCTCACGATGCCCGCTACCTGGAGCTCCTGGTGGAAGACTTCGGCCGCTGGGTTCAAGGAGGCTTCGGGGTACCGGACTTCCTGGACTCCCTTCAGGCGTTCCAGCCCCAGGAGCAGCGCGTTGACGGCCTGCAACACCTGGTTGTTTTCCCCATGTACACACAGAACGGCAGCACCAACAGGTTGGTCGAAGCAGTCCTGATCGAGGTCATCTGGCCCGAGTTCATTGGCGGCCTGGAAGCAGGCGAATACTCCAACAGGCTCTTCGTCCCCATCCGCTTTGTGGACTTCACTCCGGGCTACGACACCAACTCGGCCGTGCTCTTCCCGGAGACGGTGGCAGTCCGTGAGACGCCTACGTTCACGTGGGGTGCCATCTTCGCCGATCGTGAAGCCGCCCGGTTCCGCCGCGTACTCAAGGCCGCTGCGGCAACCACGTCCTTGGAACTTCCCGAGGACGCAGCGGAGCTGATCGAGGATCAGGAACTGACCCAGCGTACGTTCGTCATGTGGGACCTGATCCACGACCGCACCCATATGCGCGGCGACCTCCCCTTCGATCCGTTCATGATCAAGCAGCGCATGCCGTTCTTCCTGTACTCCCTCGAGGAGCTGCGCTGCGACCTGACCGCGTTCCGTGAATCCGTGCGCATTGAAAAGGACGAAGAGGCCGATCCCGATGCCCGCAAGCATGCGAAGCTGGTCCAGTATGCAGTGATCTTCGACCGCATCTTCCGGTTTGCCATCACCGGCAGCCGTGTGCGCAACTACGACGGCCTGGGCGGCCAGCTCCTTTTCGCTTGGATGCACCAGCACCACGTTCTCCACTGGACGGACAGCAAACTCTCCATCGACTGGGACGAAGCTGCCGCGGTGGTGGTGGAACTCGGTGCCAAAATCGAAGAGCTGTACTGGCGCTCCATCGACCGCCCGAAGGCTGCCCACTGGCTTGCGGCATACGAGCTCATTTCGAGCACTGTGACTCCCCACCCGGCGTCCGTATGGGCCAAGGGTCCGGAAGCACTTCCTTTGGATGGCCCGCCCCGCGGCCTCACGGACCAGGTGCTGGACGACGAATTCCCCCTGTCCATGTTCTATGAAGCACTGGAGAAGAAAATGCGCCCCATCATTGACTCCACCACGGGCATCACGGGCGCGACTGCGGCCTGATGACCACACTGACTATCCTTGTGACCGGCGGAAGCAGCGCTTCCGGCATCGCCGTGACGCGCGCTTTGGGGGCCGCCGGTCACAGGGTGCTCACTGTGGGCTCGGACGAAGCCCGGATCAAGGCCGCTGCCGCCCAAGCAGGCAATGCGGCGCTACCTTTGGTCTGCGATCTCGCCAACCTGGAGTCCGTAAGGGACCTCGCGGCCACTCTCACCGGGCTCGGTGTTGAAGGCGTCGACGGCGTCATCCACTTGGTGGGCGGTTGGCGCGGAGCAAAGGGCATCGAAGACCAAACCGACGAGGATTGGGAGGCCATGGAGCGCAGCGCTGTAACCACGCTGCGGAACGTCTCCCGGGTCTTCTACAGCCAACTAGAAGCATCTGCACACGGCCGGCTGGCCATAGTGTCATCAACCACCGCAGCTTCCCCCACAGCTGCGGCCGCAAGCTACGCTGCGGCAAAGGCAGCCGCGGAAGCCTGGACCCTTGCCATAGCCGACGGCTTCGGGCGGGCGCAAAGCGGCAACACCGGAAACACTGGTGCTCCCACCGAGCAGCACAGCACCGAGCAGCACAGTACCGAGCAGCACAGTGCAGCGGTGATTCTTGTGGTGAAAGCCCTCGTTGACGCCGCCATGCGGCAGGCCCATCCCGAAAGGCGGTTCCCGGGCTTCACTGATGTTGAAGAATTGGCGACTGCCGCCGTCGGACTCTTTGAACAACCGGCCGCAGCCCTCAACGGCCAGCGCATCCTGCTGGCCACATAGAATCCTGCCGGCCCAAATAGACTTGAAAGCGTGAATGAACAAGTGACGAGCACAACAGAGGCAATCCACGGCGCCACGGACACCCCGGGCCCGGTTCAACTGCATGAACCTGCTCAACTGCATGATCCGGTTCAACTGCATGATCCTGCTGTTCGCGGATTCGCATCCGACAACTATTCCGGCGTGCACCCGGAGATCCTCGCAGCGCTGGCAACCGCCAACGGCGGACATCAGGTCTCCTACGGCGAGGATGTGTACACGGCACGGCTGCAGGAGGTGCTGGAGCAGCAGTTCGGCCCCGGCATCGAGACGTTCCCGGTCTTCAACGGCACCGGTGCCAACGTCCTTGCCCTGCAATCCCTCCTCCCCCGTTGGGGTGCAGTGATCTGCGCCTCCACAGCGCACATCAACATGGATGAAAACGGTGCACCGGAGCGGGTGGGCGGCATCAAGCTCCTGCAGGTTCCCACCGGCGACGGCAAACTCACTCCTGAGCTGATCGACCGTGAGGCCTGGGGCTGGGGCGACGAACACCGCGCCCAGCCGCTGGTGGTCTCCATCACCCAAACCACTGAACTCGGGACCTGCTATACGCCGGATGAAGTGCGGGCCATCGCCGACCATGCGCACTCGAAGGGCATGAAGCTTCACATGGACGGTGCCCGGCTGGCGAACGCTGCCGCCCACCTGGATGTCCCCCTTCGCGCTTTCACCCGCGATGCCGGCGTGGACATCCTCTCTTTCGGCGGCACCAAGAACGGCCTGCTTTTCGGCGAAGTGGTGGTGGCACTGAACCCGGAAGCCGCCGACGGATTGAAGTTCCTGCGCAAAATGAACATGCAGCTGGCCTCGAAGATGCGCTTCATCTCAGCCCAGTTCATCGCCCTCCTGGAGGATGGCCTGTGGTTGCGTTCCGCCGCCCACGCCAACGCCATGGCCGCCCGCCTGAGGACAGCCGTTGAGGAAATCGACGGCGTGGAGCCAACCCAGGCAACACAGTCCAACGGGGTCTTCGCCATACTTCCCGAAGGCGTGGCGGACAAGCTGCGGGAGTCCTTCGCCTTCTACGACTGGGACGCTGCCCGCCGCGAAGTGCGGTGGATGTGTTCGTTCGACACCACGGAGGCGGACATCGATGCCTTCGTAGCGGCGATCCGACGCGAGCTGGCCTAACACATAACACCTGCAACCCGGGGCGGCGAGCCTGCACAGATTCGCCGTCCCGGACGCATAATCTGCGATGGTGAACGCCCTCGCACAGGTTCCCTCGGAGTTTCTCTTCGCCTTGGGATCACTACGAAAAGCACAATGCCGTAGCGAGCTGCGGCTTGACGAGATCCCCGCTCCTGCCCGGCTGGCTCCCTACGCAGTTGCACTGGGAGCTGAGGTATTCAGCCCTACTGCCGCCACCCGCCGGGTTCCCGTGCACGGACCAGCAGCCAAGGCCTTCGCTGCGAGCCAGGGCACCAGCCCCTCAAGCGAAGAGGACGACGAACTCGCTACCGGCCGCTTCATCCTCCTCTACGACCCCGACGGTTCCGCCGTTTGGGAAGGGGAGTTCCGCATCGTCACGTACATTCGGGCCCAAATGGACGCTGAGATGGGAAACGACTCCATGCTTGGCTCCGTTGCCTGGACGTGGCTGGTGGACGCCTTGGAGAACCACGCCGCGCCCTACCGCGCTGCCGGTGGCACGGCGACAAGAATTCTTTCCGAAAGCTTCGGCACCCTGGCTGAGCGGCCGGACACCATAGACATTGAACTGCGGGCATCCTGGACACCCGCCAGCCAGGATGTCCAAGCCCACCTCGAAGCCTGGTCCGACATGGTCTGCACCTTCGCGGGCTTGCCACCCCTGCCACCAGGGGTCACCGGATTGCCCAACAGGAGACTCAATTGACTGTGACAAACGCATCATCGGGTACCCCCAATGGACCGGCAACGCCCTGCTGCGGCCGGAATCGGTAAGCTTAAGCCACCATGACCCCTGAATATCCGGAAAACACCACGGCCGGCGATCCGGTTGCTGATCCCACCACCCACATCAAGGTAGACGGCTTCGACAGCCACGTCCCTGAAATTATCGATCTCGATACTCCCCGCGAAGGGGTACCCGTGGTCATCGACACCCTGTCAGGGCTGGAGCGGTGCGCAGCCGCCATCGCGGCCGGAACGGGTCCTGCCGGAGTGGACGCGGAACGCGCATCCGGGTTCCGTTACGGCCAGCGGGCTTTCCTGGTACAGATCCGGCGCGAAGGTGCCGGAACCTGGCTCATAGATCCAGAGCCCTTCGAGAACCTGAACATCATCAATGACGCCCTCCGCGGCGTCGAATGGATCCTGCACGCGGCGTCCCAGGATCTCCCTTGCCTCTCGGAGCTGGGCATGTGGCCTGACAAACTCTTCGATACCGAACTAGCCGCCCGCCTTGCGGGACTCCCCCGGGTTGGACTTGCCGCAGTTATTGAACAACTCCTCGGCTTTGGCCTGGCCAAGGAACACTCCGCGGCCGATTGGTCCACGCGCCCCTTGCCGGAGCCCTGGCTGCGTTACGCAGCCCTCGACGTCGAAGTCCTCGCGGAGCTCCGGGAGGAACTCATCGAGTTACTGGAAGCCGACGGCAAGCTCGAATACGCCGAACAGGAGTTCGCAGGAATACTTGCCGCTGGCCTGTCGGCCCCGCGCGTGGATCCTTGGCGGAAAACCTCCGGTCTCCACCAGATACGCGACCGCAGGCAACTGGCCGCTGTCCGTGAATTGTGGCTGGAGCGGGACCAACTGGCGCGCAAACGCGACGTAGCGCCCGGCCGCCTCATCCCGGACTCCGCACTGGTGGCCGCAGCCAAGGCCATGCCCACCACGGTGCCTCAACTGCTGGCCACCAAGGGCTTCCACGGACGCTCAGCTCAAAGGGAAGCCCCACGCTGGCTGCGCTGCATCACCAATGCCCGGACACTCACTGACCTCCCGCCCCTCCACCTGCCCACCAACGCTCCGCCCCCACCCAGGGTCTGGGTGGATCGGGATCCCGAGGCTGCGGCTCGTCTTGCCACCGCCAGGCCGGCCCTTCAGGCCAAGGCCGATGAGCTGAAGCTGCCGGTGGAGAACCTGCTGACACCGGATTATTTGCGGCGGGTCACCTGGCGTCCTCCGGCCGACATCTCCCTGGAATCCGTCGCTGAGGAACTGCGGTCCCTGGGCGCCCGGGAATGGCAGATCTCCTTCGCGGCTCCCATACTCACTGAAGCGTGCTTGAACCCCGCCCCGCTTCCCGCCAAAGAGAGCAAGGCCAAGGAAGCCAAAGCGCCCACGGACGCGCACTCTTCCGGCAATGCCGGCTAAGCTCCTTCCCGATGTGAGGCCTGCCCCCGCGAACCGTGGTTCGTGGCGGCAGGCCTTTCGCGTCCCAAGGACACGGACCCGGGCGGACCTTGCATGCTAAGTTACCCACGAGTAACATTGCATCAATGCCAGCCGAAGGGCCCGCGATGCGGGATTCGGCGCCATGTCTCAACGAGGAGTTAATACATGAGTCCATCCCGCAGTGCTCAGAGAAACGTCCGCGATGTCGTCTTCGTCGATGGCGTGCGTACACCCTTCGGCAAAGCCGGCGAGAAAGGCATCTACGCGGGTACCCGCGCCGATGACCTCGTGGTGAAGTGCATCCGCGAGCTGATGCGACGCAATCCCTCTCTTCCCGCGGACCGGATCGACGAGGTCGCCATCGCCGCCACCACCCAGACCGGGGACCAGGGCCTCACCATCGGCCGCACAGCGGCACTCTTGGCCGGACTCCCCCGCTCAGTACCCGGATTCGCCATCGACCGCATGTGCGCAGGTGCCATGACGGCAGTAACGACGACGGCGAGCGGCATCGGCTTCGGCGCTTACGACGTCGTCATCGCAGGCGGCGTGGAGCACATGGGCAACCACCCCATGGGCGCAGGCGCCGATCCCAATCCTCGGTTCATGTCCGAGCGCCTGGTGGATCCCGCGGCGCTGAACATGGGTAACACCGCGGAGAACCTGCATGACCGCTTCCCGGCCATCACCAAAGACCGCACAGACGCCTACGCCGCCGCCTCCCAGGCCAAGCTCGCCGCCGCGTACTCCAATGAGCAGATCCAGCAAGACCTCGTCCCCGTAGCCACCATGAAGCCCGGCCAGGGCTGGGCCCTGCACACCACGGACGAACCACCCCGTCCGGGCACCACCGCTGCGGACCTGGCCGAATTGCGCACGCCCTTCCGCGCCCACGGCCGGGTCACCGCAGGCAATGCCGCTGGCTTGAACGACGGCGCTACAGCGGCTGTTCTTGCTTCCGCCGACGCCGCTGAGGAACTGGGGCTCCCGGTCAAAATGCGCCTCGTCTCTTACGCCTTCGCCGGTGTTGAACCCGAGGTCATGGGCATCGGTCCGGTACCGGCCACCGAAAAGGCGCTGAAAAACGCAGGACTTGGCATCGAGGACATTGGGCTCTTCGAAATCAACGAAGCCTTCGCCGTCCAGGTCCTGAGCTTCCTGGACCACTTCGGCATCGCCGATGACGACCCCCGGGTCAACCGCTATGGCGGGGCGATCGCCGTCGGACATCCACTTGCTTCCTCGGGCGTCCGTTTGATGAACCAGCTCGCTCGGCAGTTTGAGGAAGACCACTCGGTTCGCTATGGCATCACCACCATGTGCATCGGATTGGGCATGGGTGCCACCGTCATCTGGGAAAACCCCCACCACGCCGCATACCAATCTTTCACTGCTGACCAGGCCACCACGGCCATCACCGAAGGAGCCGCCGCATGAGCGCCGCCGAATTCCAGAAACTCGCCGCTCTCTTCCCCGATGAAGTGGTGACCCACTCCTACGTGCAGGACATCTCCCTCCCGGGCGGTGCCGGCACCTTCGCACTGATCACCTTGGACAACGGCTTGGACCACTCCAAGCCCACAACTCTGGGGCCCAACACGTTGGTGGAACTCGGAGGGGTGTTGGACAACCTCAAGGAGCGGGCCTCACGGGGAGAAATCGTTGGCGTCGGCGTCACGGGCAAGCCCTACTTCCTGGTGGCCGGGGCAGACCTCTCAGCCGTTAAGACTCTCAAGGAACGCGAGCACGGGCTTTGGATGGCACAGCTTGGCCATGCCGTCTACAGCACCCTCGCGAACCTGGGCGTTCCTAGCTTTGCCTTCATCAACGGGCTGGCTTTGGGCGGTGGCTTGGAGATCGCCCTGCAGTCCACCTACCGAACCGTCTCGACGGGTGCCGGCGCCCTGGCCCTGCCGGAAGCATTCATTGGCCTGGTGCCCGGATGGGGCGGCGTCTACATCCTGCCGCGCCTGATCGGCCCGGAGAATGCCGTCAAGGTCATGATCGAGAACCCCCTCAGCAACAACCGGACTCTCACCGGCCCGCAGGCGTTCGAGCTCGGCGTGGCCGATGCCATGTTCGAACCCGCCGATTTCGTGGAACAGTCGTTGGCGTGGGCGGCACGGGTTATCTCCGGCGACGTCACGCCGGAGAGGAAGAACGCCGTTGATGCCGCCGATGACGCAGTCTCCGGCCGGTGGGCTGCGGCGGTCACCGCGGGACGAGCCTTTGTGGAGTCCAAGACCTCCAACGCCTCTCCCGCCCCGGCCAAGGTCCTGGACGTCATGGAGGCCAACCGCACCATGACCCAAGCCGAGTCGGCTGAACTCGAGTGCGAGACCCTCGCGGGGCTCATGCAAACCGACGAGTTCCGCTCCACGGTGTACGCGTTCCTGGACCTCGTCCAGAAACGCTCCAAGCGTCCTGCAGGCGCGCCTGACCGTAAGCTTGCCCGCCCGGTCACCAAAATCGGCGTGGTGGGTGCAGGGCTCATGGCCAGCCAGCTGGCACTGCTGTTCGCCCGGCAGCTGAAAGTTCCCGTCGTTATGACGGACATTGATCAGGCACGGGTGGACAAGGGCGTCGCCTACGTCCACGCCGAAGTCGACAAGATGCTGGCCAAGAAGCGGATCAAGCCCGACGCCGCCAACAGGACCAAGGCGCTCATTACCGGATCCGTCTCCAAGGAAGCCTTTGCCGACGCCGACTTCGTGATCGAGGCCGTCTTCGAAGAACTGCACATCAAGAAGCAGGTCTTCGCCGAGGTTGAAGCCATTGTTTCTCCCGAATGCATTCTGGCCACCAACACTTCATCGTTGTCGGTGACAGCCATGGCAGAGGATCTGAAGCACCCGGAACGCCTGGTGGGCTTCCACTTCTTCAACCCCGTAGCCGTCATGCCACTCCTGGAGATCGTTAGGGCGCCCAAGACCGACGACGCTGTCCTGGCCACGGCATTCGAACTGGCTAAGGGGCTCAAGAAGACTGCCGTGCTGGTCAAGGATGCTGCCGCCTTCGTCGTCAACCGCATCCTGCTCCGCCTCATGGGGGAAGTCATCGCCGCGTTCGACGAAGGCACCCCGGCAGAGGTGGCTGACAGTGCACTGCGTCCCATGGGCCTGCCAATGTCGCCGTTCACCCTGAGCGCCATGGTCGGCCTGCCGGTGGCACAACACGTCCAGGAGTCCTTGCATGCCGCGTTCGGCGAGCGGTTCCCGGTCTCGCAAAACCTGCAGAAACTCATCGACAACGGCGTGAAGAGCCTCTGGGCTCCGGGACCGGATGGAACCCCTGTCATCCCTGCCGAGACGCTGGCCCTCATGTCCTTCGGCGACACCCCGTCCACTGGCGAGGAAGTTCTGCGGCGTACGCAGGACGCTCTGGCCGAAGAAATCGGGCTCATGCTGGAAGAAGGCGTCGTAGCGGGCCCTGAGGACATTGACCTTTGCGTCATTATGGGCGCCGGATGGCCAATGTTCCTGGGCGGCATCACGCCGTACCTGGATAGGGTGGGCGCTTCCGAGCGGGTGAACGGCAAGCGATTCCTTGCCCCCGGCGTCGCATCAGCACCTGCCTGATCCGTCCCTCTCTCACATCCCGCGCCTTAAACCGGAACGCTCTCCCACTTGCCTCAAGCAAGTGAGAGAGCGTTCCGGTTTAAGGGCTGTTTTGTGAGAAAGGGACGCCTGTAGCTGGGCGGGATGGCAGAGCGAGCTAGAAGAGTGCAACCTTCGGCGCCCGCGGGAAGATCTCGTCCAACTCCGCGCGATCCTCCTGGTCAGGTACCCAGCGCACGGCCTCGGCGTTTTCGCGGATCTGCTCCGGACGGGTGGCGCCTGCGATCACGCTGCTGACCCCGGGCTGGGCAGCCAACCAGGAGAAGGCCAACTGAAGCTCGCTGATATCCCGTTCCTTGGCAAACTGGCCGAAGCGGCCCAACTGCTCCCAATCGGCGTCGTGCACCAGGTTGGTGCGCGTGTGGCTCAACCGGGAACCTTCAGGGGCCTTGCCCGCTGAGTATTTTCCGGTGAGAAGCCCGTTAGCCAAAGGGAAGTATGGAAGGACGCCCAAGGAGAAAGCTCCTGCCGCCGGGAGCACTTCGAGTTCGGCACGGCGGTCCAGGAGGTTGTAGTGGTTCTGAGTGGAAATGAAACGGACGCCACCTGACTGCCGCCCCACATATTCGGCTTCAGCGATCTGCCATCCGGCAAAATTGGAATGGCCGATGTACCGCACCTTGCCGCTGGACACCAGGTCATCCAAGGCGCCCAGCGTCTCTTCAATGGGCGTCCGCGGGTCCGGGGTGTGGAACTGGTAGAGATCGATCCAGTCTGTGTCCAAGCGTCGCAGGGAAGCTTCCACGGCTTTGACGATGTAACGGCGCGAGCCTCGGGCATCGAAGTCGTTGCCGTTGACTCCACGCATGTCCATGCCGAACTTGGTGCCGATGACCACGTCATCACGGCGCCCCTTCAGCGCCTTGCCCAGCATGACTTCGCTCAGCCCCGGCTCCCGACCGTAAACATCGGCGACGTCAAAGAAAGTGACCCCGGCATCGAGTGCGGCGTGGACAACAGCGTCCGTGCCTTCCTGGGACTCGGTGGGAGTATTGGCGCGGCCCAGGTTGTTGCAGCCCAGCCCTACAGCTGAGACAGTGAGTCCGGAATGGCCAAGGCGTCGGTATTCAGTCATGAATTCAGCCTAATACGCGTCCCGGCGCTGATTGTCACCCAAGGCAACAAACTCCTCGGCAGAACAGTTAGCCGGTTCCGTAAGAGATCCCGGATTCCTCCATGGCATCCTCAAGCTGCGCTACAGCCACCGGCCCCATCCCGTGGAGCTTGGACAGCCCGGCCTCGCCGAACTCGGCCAACTGCTCCAACGTCTCTATCCCCTCATGCGCTAGCGCCCGTCTGGCCGGAGCGGCCAGCCCTTTGGGCAGGGGCGTATGTCCGGGCCAGTTGCTCTTGGACGCCATGGGGATACCTCCTGGTGCGTTGGGGTGCTACTTAGAGAGTAAAGCCCACACCCTGCTTGGGCGAGTGCTTCACACGGAATGCCGTGGGGTCACTGTGGGGAGCTGCCGCAACCGTGAGCTTGGTGAAGTCCAGGTCCTCACCACGGACGCAGATTTTGATGGCGTTCACGGCCTTGTTGACGTCCGGGCAAAGGCAGAAGATGTTCAGGTGGCCGTTGCCGATTTCCGAACGGTCCACTACTCCCAGCCCGCGCCACGCCAATTCACCGGTGAGGGCAGCTTTGGCTTTACGCTCAAGGTGACGGTCGCGTTCAGTGCCGTCCTTTGACTTCAACGCAATCTGGGCAACTACCCAAAACTGTTCAGACTCAGGGATCTCGGCATAGCCGTCTTCCTCGCATTGCGCAGCAAAGGCAGCCATCAGGCCATCCACGGCAGATTCGTCGTCAACGTCTGCCTCGTCGGTCTTGCTCTGGTGACCCACTACACCGTGATTAACAACGAACTGCTGGTCTTCGTCGTCATACCAGGCCTCACGGAAGTGAAGTACTCCGTCGTCGTCGCGCTTGTACGCGCGGATAATGCCGCTCATGCTCGTCCTTTCCTGAACCACTCGGCGCTGGTGCTGGTGGCTCCGTTGACGTCGAAAGGCGCTTTCATGGTGTCCACTGCCTCAAAGAGCGCTGCGCATTCTGTGAGCATTGAGTCCACCGTCTGTTGCGGATAGCCCATGGCCATCCGATGATGCTCAAATTCGTCCTCATCGTCTACGAACACCCCATGCTTAGTGGAACGGATCACGTCCAGATCCATATCAATCATGTGAAATTCCCAAACGCCCGGCTTGATGGGATTCCAGTCATGACCGGTGGCCAGGTCAACATAGATCCTGAAGTCCCCCGGATAACTGTCGTCGTAGAAGGTTGCCACAAACTCGCCTGCCCGCGGGACCAGCAACAAGGCGTCCGATGCTGTGTAGAAAGCTGCTCCCGGGCGGGCACAGAACTCCCCTGCCCCCTGAAATATCCACCAACCGTGGATGTCTTCACCAAGGTAACGTCCAGGCACCACCCAGTGGGCCTTGCCGTCCCATTTCCTGTTCCTCGACACCACGAGGTCACCGGGCTGCACTGCGCCCGGCGCGCGCTCGTCCGTCACAGCGTTGGCAGGCTGCCGGTGGTGGGGTGCTCCTGGCCCGGGAGAGGCCTGGCGAAGGGGACCTTCGTCCCCAAAACCTGGGCTACGACGTCGTGCGTTATCTTCTGAGCCGTCAGGCCAACGCGCTCCAGGACCTGGCTGCGGGAGCCGTGCACCAGGAACTCCACCGGCAGGCCCACTTCGTTCAGCGCGGTGTCCACGCCAGCGGCGCGCATTTCCTGTCGGATACGGGACCCCACGCCACCTGCGCGGACGCCGTCTTCTATGCAGATCACCAGGCGGTGACGGGCAGCAAGGGCAATGATGGATTTACGGACGGGAAGGACCCACCGCGGATCCACCACCGTGGAACTGATGCCTTGGGCGCCCAGTCGGGAAGCAACATCCAGAGCGAGTTCGGACATAGCGCCGACGCTGACAATCAGGACATCGTTCTCGGTGGAGCCTTCCGGACGCCGTGCGAGGATGTCCACGCCGTCGTGAAGCCTGTCTATCGCTTCAATTTCGGAACCAACGCTGCCCTTCGAGAATCGGACCACTGTGGGGGCATCGTTGATGGCGACTGCTTCACGCAGTTCTTCGCGGAGCCTGGTGGCGTCACGGGGAGCCGCCAAATGGAGACCGGGCACGATCTGAACCATCGCCATGTCCCACATGCCGTGGTGGCTGGGGCCATCCGGGCCGGTCACGCCGGCGCGGTCCAGGACGATGGTCACACCAGCTTTATGCAGTGCAACATCCATCAGGAGTTGATCAAAGGCGCGATTCAGGAACGTAGCGTAAACCGCCACCACGGGGTGAAGCCCACCGAAGGCCATTCCAGCGGCGGACGTCAGCGCGTGCTGCTCGGCAATACCGACATCGATCACCCGTTCGGGGTGGCGCTCAGCAAACTTGTGCAATCCCACGGGGATCAGCATGGCGCCGGTAATACCGACGATATCCGGGCGCTCATCCGCGATATCCGCGATCTCTTCAGCGAAAACGGAGGTCCAGGACCTTGCTCCCGGCATTTCCGTGGGCTCACCCGTTTCGGGGTCAATGATGCCTACCGCGTGGAACTGGTCTGCTTCATTGGCCAAAGCCGGCGCATAGCCGTGGCCCTTCTCCGTCATGGCATGCACAATGACGGGTCCACCGTAGGCCTTTGCGGTGTTGAGCGCATGTTCCATGGCTTGGAGGTTGTGTCCGTCAACCGGGCCGATGTACTTCATGCCAAGGTCCTCGAACATACCCTGCGGGGCCCACCAGTCCTTGATGCCCTTCTTCATGGCATGCAGGCTCTTATAGGTGAACTGACCCGCCGGGCCGCCGTCCTGGAGCTTCTTCTTCCACCAGTCCAGCATGCGCTCGTAAGCCGGCGTGGTGCGCAGGGAATCAATGGTGGGACGCAGCGAGGCAAGGTAATCGGCAAAACCGCCAACAGTGGGAGCATACGAGCGTCCGTTGTCATTGACCACGATCACCACGCGGCGCCGTTTGTCGGCGGCAATGTTGTTGATGGCTTCCCACGCCATGCCACCGGTCAGCGCGCCATCGCCAACGACGGCGACGACGAACCGGTCGCCTTCACCGGTCAGCTGGCGGGCACGCGAGATGCCGTCAGCCCAGGACAGTGAGGAAGATGCGTGTGAACTTTCCACGATGTCGTGCTCGGACTCGGCACGGTCAGGGTAGCCGGATAGCCCTCCCTGCTGGCGGAGCGTGGTGAAGTCCTGACGTCCTGTGAGCAGCTTGTGCACATAGGACTGGTGCCCCGTATCGAAGACGATGCTGTCCCGCGGTGACTCAAAGTTCCGGTGCACGGCGAGGGTGAGCTCTACGACGCCCAGATTGGGCCCGAGGTGTCCACCCGTCGCGGCTACGTTGGTGATCAGGAACGCCCTGATTTCGCCGGCCAGTTGTTCCAGCTCGGTGCCGGATAATGTGGCCAGGTCCCGTGGATCCTTGACGGTTTCCAAAAGTCCCAACGGCCCTCCTTAGGGTGAATGACGTGCTTGTTAACTCTAGCGCGTGCCCGGGCAAGCATGGTGCGCCTCGGCTTCAAGCCTTGGCATTGTTCTCCCGATCCGGTCCCCTGACTGATGCCCGGGACGCCAACAGCCCCGGCTGGTCGGGCGACCAGCCGGGGCTGTCCGGCTACTGAATCAGCTGGGAACCAGCCGCTTCCTTATGCCGAGATCTGGCGCAGAACGTACTGCAGGATGCCGCCGTTGCGGTAGTAGTCCGCTTCACCCGGGGTATCGATGCGCAGAACGGCGTCGAAGGACTTGGCGGTACCGTCTTCAGCCGTGGCCGTGACCTTGAGCGTCTTCGGCGTGGTGCCGTTGTTGAGCTCGGTGACGCCTTCCACCGCGAAGGTTTCGGTGCCCGTCAGGCCCAGCGTTGCTGCCGACTCGCCGGCCGGGTACTGCAACGGAAGGACTCCCATGCCGATGAGGTTGGAGCGGTGGATGCGCTCGTAGCTCTCAGCGACGACGGCCTTGACGCCCAGAAGCGCCGTACCCTTGGCTGCCCAGTCACGGGACGAGCCGGAGCCGTATTCCTTGCCGGCCAGGACAACCAGGGGCGTTCCTGCTGCCTGGTAGTTCTGTGCTGCGTCGTAGACGTAAGCCTGGGGCGCACCTTCCTGGCTGAAGTCGCGGGTGAAGCCACCCTCAACGTTGTCCAGGAGCTGGTTCTTGATGCGGATGTTGGCAAATGTACCGCGAATCATGACTTCGTGGTTGCCACGGCGTGAGCCGTAGGAGTTGAAGTCCTTGCGCTCCACACCGTTGGCCAGAAGGTACTGGCCCGCAGGAGTGTCCGACTTGAAGGAACCGGCCGGGGAGATGTGGTCCGTGGTGACGGAATCGCCAAGCTTCAGGAGCACGCGGGCGCCCGAAATGTCCTTGACGGGATCCGGCTGGGCCTTCATGCCTTCGAAGTATGGGGGCTTCCGCACGTAAGTGGAGTCCTCGGCCCAAGCGAAGGTGTCGCCTGCGGGGGTGTCCAGTGCCTTCCAGCGGTCGTCGCCGTCAAAGACGCCCTCGTAACCCTTGGCGAACATTGCCTCGTCAATGGAGGAGTCAATGACTTCCTGCACCTCGGTGGGGTTCGGCCAGATGTCCTTGAGGAAGACCTCGTTGCCCTCGGAGTCCGTGCCAAGGGCATCGGTTTCGAAGTCGAAGTCCATGCTTCCTGCCAGGGCGTAAGCGATGACCAGCGGCGGCGAAGCCAGGTAGTTCATCTTCACGTCCGGGTTGATGCGGCCTTCGAAGTTGCGGTTGCCGGAGAGGACGGCAGTGACGGAGAGGTCGTTGGCCTGGATTGCCTCGGAGATTTCCGGCTCAAGCGGGCCGGAGTTACCGATGCAGGTTGCGCAGCCATAGCCCACAATGTAGAAGCCGAGCTTCTCCAGGTAGGGGGTCAGGCCGGACTTCTCGTAGTAGTCAGTGACAACCTTTGAGCCCGGTGCCACAGAGGTCTTGACCCACGGCTTGGAGGTCAGGCCCTTGTCCACGGCGTTGCGTGCAAGGAGGGCCGCAGCCAGCATGACGGACGGGTTGGACGTGTTGGTGCAGGACGTGATCGAAGCGATCGACACTGCGCCGTGGTCCAGCTCGAACTCGCGGCCATCGGCGGTCTTGACCTTGACCGGCGACGACGGGCGGCCGTGGGCACCGTTGGCGGCAGAGTAAACGCGGTCCGTTTCCGTGGTGTGCGAATCGGCGTGCGTGAAGGACGGTGCATCCGAAGCCGGGAACGATTCGTCCAGGGACTCGTCAACGCTGCCGTCTTCAATGGCGACGTAGTTGTGGATGTCCTTGCGGAACTGCTCCTTGGCATCCGTGAGCTCAATGCGGTCCTGGGGACGCTTGGGGCCGGAGATGGAAGGAACAACGGTGGACAGGTCCAGCTCCAGGAACTCGGAGAAGCGCAGTTCGCGGGAAGGATCGTGCCAGAGGCCCTGTTCCTTGCTGTAGGCCTCAACCAAGGCAACATTTGCTTCGGAGCGGCCGGTCAGGCGCAGGTAGTCCAGGGTGACGTCGTCGATCGGGAACATCGCAGCCGTGGAACCGAACTCGGGGCTCATATTGCCGATGGTGGCGCGGTTGGCCAGCGGCACGGCGGCAACGCCTTCGCCGTAGAACTCAACGAACTTGCCAACAACACCGTGCTTGCGCAGCATTTCGGTGATGGTCAGCACGACGTCGGTAGCGGTGGCGCCGGCGGGGATGCTGCCCTTGAGCTTGAAGCCCACGACGCGGGGAATCAGCATGGAGACGGGCTGGCCGAGCATTGCAGCCTCGGCTTCGATGCCGCCAACGCCCCAACCCAGGATGCCCAGGCCGTTGACCATGGTGGTGTGCGAGTCGGTGCCAACACAGGTGTCGGGGTAGGCGCGGACAACGCCGTCTACCTCGCGGGTCATGACCGTGCGTGCCAGGTATTCGATGTTGACCTGGTGGACGATGCCGGTTCCCGGGGGGACAACCTTGAAGTCGTCGAACGCGGTCTGGCCCCAGCGAAGGAACTGGTAGCGCTCACCGTTGCGCTGGTATTCGATCTCCATGTTGCGCTCCAGTGCGCCGGAGTTACCGAAGGCATCGATCTGGACGGAGTGGTCGATCACCATTTCTGCAGGCGCCAACGGGTTGACGCGCTTGGGGTCACCGCCGAGCTCCTTGACTGCTTCACGCATGGTAGCCAGGTCAACGACGCAGGGAACGCCGGTGAAGTCCTGCATGATGACGCGGGCGGGGGTGAACTGGATTTCCGTGTCGGGCTCCGCATTGGGATCCCAACCGGCCAGCGCGCGGACATGGTCAGCCGTTATATTGGCGCCATCCTCAGTCCGCAGGAGGTTTTCAAGCAATACCTTAAGGCTGAACGGAAGGCTGTCTGCGCCCTCTACGGAGTTCAACCGGAAAATTTCATAGTCGGTGCCGGCTACATTCAGTACGCCTTTGGAACCGAAGCTGTCCACAGTGCTCATGGCAGGACTCCTCTCGCAACAGTTTCATCTTTGTCGCGTGGTTGGCCGCTAGCCAGTTAGGCGCACCTTACTTAGCCGGGCGGCATCTCTCTTGGTCACCCCGGTCAGCGGCTTTGATTTCCGTTGACCGGGGCTACTACTGCCATCGTAATGGCATACTTCGGTGTTGCGTCACTGATCAGGTGCCTCCGGGGAAACAGCCAGTTTCACCAATGGCACCACGGAACGCGGACTGCGCCGCAGTTACGGTCCGGGGACGATCAATCCCACCGTTTCCAGGTGATGGGTGTTCGGGTAAAGGTCGAAGGCCCGCAGCGACTCAAGCCGCCAGCCGCCTTGATGGAAGTAACCCAGATCACGCGCAAAGGATGCGGGATCGCATGACACATAGGCGATTGCGCGGGGTCCGGTGGCCATCAATTGCTTGACCACGGCCTTGCCCGCCCCTGCACGCGGTGGATCCAGCACCAGCGAGTCGAAGCTGCGGGCGCGTTGGTGCAGCACCTTCTCCACACGCCCCTGCACGATTTCCACCTGGGATTGACCATGCAGGTTTTTTCGGGCGTCACGGCTGGTGCCCGGCGCGCCTTCAACGGACAGTACCGAACCGGTCACTCCGACGGCGTCCGCCAAAGGTGCCGTAAACAGGCCGGCGCCGGCGTAGAGGTCGGCCACCGTCGCACCGGGCTGTAAGTACCCACCGCGGGAAAGATAGCCCGCTACAGCGTCCACCAGCGTGTCCGGGGCGTCCTTGTGGATCTGCCAGAAACCCTCACCGGTTACACGGTACTCATGGCCTGCTGCGGTTTCCTGCACCCAGGTCCTCCCCCGAAGCTGCAGGACTTCGCCCTTGCCGGGATCGAAACTGGCAACCGAGACATCGTGCGGCAGCTGCGAAAGGATGCTGTGCAATCTCTTGGGGCTGGTGGACTCTTCCGGGGCCAGCAGGATCAGGGGCCGCGAACCGTTGGCGGGCACGGCAACTTCCACACGGGCGATGCCGGACAGGTCAAGGTCCCACAGCTTCAGCTCATTGACGCCCGCAAGCGCCAACGGCATCTCCTTGATGGGAAGCACCACATCTGAACGGTGTGCGTGCATGCCCAACCGGCCTTTGGGAGTCACCGCGAAGCTGGCCCGCGTCCGCCAGCCGAGTCCGCCGTCGTGGTTTTCTCCCACGGCTTCCACCTCGGTGGCGAGGTCCAGGCCGGCAAGGCGCTTGAGCTGCTCCGCCAGCACTTCGGCTTTCAGTGCACGCTGGCGCTGCAAGGAAATGTGTCCAAGCTCCGCGCCGCCCACCGGCGGTGTCCCGCGGCTCCAGGAACTCAGCGAATCCGCCTGCTTCCAGAAGTGCGGAACGCGGTCGGGTGAGGCTTCAAGGACCTCGACGACGTCGGCACGCCAGAAGCGCGACGAGTCACCGGAGTCGGTCAACCGGATCCGGACTTTCTCTCCCGGGATGCCGTGCCGGACGAAGATGACGCGGCGTTCGTGCCGGGCGACGAAGTGCCCTCCATGGGCGATGGGGCCGATGTCCACCACCAGTTCAGCACCGGGCGTGGCCTGGTCCGCGGAATGGTGGTCACCGGTGTGATGGTGTTGGGGGGAATTGCTGTGGGAGGTCATTTAGGTATCCTGCAAGGCCTTTGCTTCTTCGGACGATTTCAACTGCCACGGGACGCTGGCAACCATGACTCCAGGTTCAAAGTGGAGCCTCGTCTTGATTCTGAGTGCTGTTTGGTTATGGACGAGTTGCTCCCACCATTTGCCCACCACATATTCGGGGATGTACACCACGATCAGGTCCCGCGGTGAGTCCCGGCGCATGTTCTTGATGTAGTCCATGATGGGCGTCACGGTTTCACGGTAGGGACTGGCCAGGACGGTCAGGGGAACCGGAATTTCCAGCTTCTCCCAATCGCGGACGGTCTGGGCCGTTTCTTCGGCGCTGATGTCCACGGTCACGGCGTCCAGGCGCGAAGGCCTCGACGCCCGCGCATAGGCCAGTGCGCGAAGGACCGGCTTGCGGACATGTGAGACCAGGAGAACAGCGTGGACCCTGGTGGGCAATGCACGGGGCGAGGAGTCCTCATCCACCGCCAACTCCCTGGCCACGTTGTCATAGTGCGCGCGGATGCTCCACATAATGAGGAAGAGGACGAACATGGCGAGCAAGGCTATCCAGGCGCCTTGCTCGAACTTGGTGATGAGGACAATGACAAGGACCAGGGCCGTCATCCCGAAGCCCAGCATATTGATGGTCCGGGACTTGATGATGCGACGCCGGACAGCTTTGTCCCGCGCGAGTTTCAGTTCACGGCCCCAGTGCCTGATCATTCCCAGTTGACTTGCGGTGAAGGAGATGAAGACGCCCACAATGTAGAGCTGGATCAGCTTGGTGACATCGGCGTTGAAGGCGAGAATCAGGACCAGAGCCCCCGCTGCCAGCGCAAGGACACCATTACTGAAAGCAAGCCTGTCGCCTCGAGTACGCAGCTGCCTGGGCAGGTAGCCGTCCTGGGCCAGAATCGAACCCAGCACGGGGAAGCCGTTGAACGCCGTGTTGGAAGCAAACACCAGGATGACGCCGGTGGCAGCAACTACTACGTAGAAGAGGATGGAGCCGGAGCCGAAAATGGTGTCGGCTATCTGGCTGATGGCCGGAGTCTGGATGTAGCCCTCAGGCAGCGGCTTGCCGTCCACCAGGAACTCGCGGGCCGGGTCAAGGACAATGTGCACCTTGGTGGCGTTGGCCAAGTAGAGGATGCCTGCCAGCATGGAAGCGGCTATGACGCCCAGCAGGAGCAGGGTTGTTGCCGCATTCTTGCTCTTGGGCTTCTGGAAATTGGGCACCCCGTTGCTGATGGCTTCAACACCTGTCAGAGCAGCGGCTCCCGAGGAGAAGGCACGCAGAAGCAGGAAGGCTCCGGCCAGCCCCACCAGGCCCTCATCAAATCCAGGCTCGGGAACAATGGTGAAATTGGCCGAAGGCGCCTCTCCCAACGTGCCGGTGGCGGCCTGGAAGATGCCCACGGCGGTCATCCCAAGAATGGATGCCATGAAGATGTACGTCGGTACTGCGAACAGCGTCCCGGCCTCCTTGACACCGCGGAGGTTGACCAGCGCGAGGATGATCACGCCTACAGTGGCTATCAGCGCCTGCTGGCCATGCAGTGCCGGGATGGCCGTGGTGAGGTACGTCGCCGCCGAGGACATGGACACGGCAACCGTGAGCACGTAGTCCACCAGCAAGGCAGAAGCCACGGTCAACCCGGCATACTTGCCGAGGTTGACGTTGGCAATCTCATAGTCGCCGCCCCCGGAGGGATAGGCGTGGACGTTCTGACGATAGGAAGCCACAACTGTGAGCAACACCACCATGACCGCAAGGCCAACCAGCGGAGAGAAAGCCACGGCACTGACGCCGGCAAGGGCGAGCGTCAGCAGGATTTCGTCCGGGGCGTAAGCCACTGAGGACAGGGCATCCGAGGCGAAGATCGGCAAAGCGATGCGTTTGGGCAACAACGTGTGGGACAGGCGGTCATTCCTGACCGGCCGGCCCACCAACACCCGCTTGGCGGCATTCAGAATTGTCAGCACTCCGCAAAGCTACTCTGAATCCCCAGGGATGTCATGACGGTTGTCACCGGCATACCCCCGCTGCACCGGTAAAGTCATACCGAGCGGGACGGACTACACACATAAGGAGACACGGTGGCTCACTTCGTGATCATGGGTTGCGGCCGTGTTGGCGCAACCTTGGCACACACTTTGGAGGATGCCGGTCACTCCGTGGCCATCATCGACCAGGACGAGCGGGCCTTCCGCCGATTGCGCAACACTTTCACGGGGCGCAAGGTCACCGGTGTCGGCTTCGACCGTGACACCCTCAAGCAGGCCGGCGTCGAAGAGGCATACGCTTTCGCTGCTGTCTCCAGCGGCGACAATTCAAACATCCTGGCCACGCGCGTTGCCCGTGAGACCTTCCATGTCTCCCATGTGGTGGCACGAATCTACGACCCCGGCCGCGCCGAAATCTACCAGCGGCTTGGGATCCCCACAGTGGCAGCCGTGCGCTGGAGTGCCGACCAGGTTCTCCGGCGGATACTTCCGGAGCAGCACCTGGCCGGCGACTACCGCGAACCTTCGGGCCGCTTGGTGCTGGCCGAAGTGGATCTGCACGATGCATGGATCGGACACAGCATGGATTCCATCGAGTCCGCGGCCGGAATCCGCATCGCTTTCCTCACCAGGTTCGGCGAGGGCCTGTTGCCCCAGGCCGGGACCGCATATCAGGAAGGTGATACCGTCCACGCGATGGTGAGCCTTGACAGAACATCCGAGATCAGCCGAATTCTCGCCAAAGCACCCGCCAAGGAGTCTTAGTGAAAGTTGTCATTGTTGGCGCGGGCAGCGTCGGCTCGTCCATTGCACGTGAGCTCCTGGCTCACAAGCACGAGATTCTCCTGATTGATTTGAAGCCTGAAGTGATTGGGCGCAGCGGGCTGCGAGGGGCACGCTGGCTGGTGGGCGATGCCTGCGAACTCAGCACCCTGCAGGACGCGAAACTTGAGGATGCGGACGTGGTGGTTTCTGCCACCGGCGACGACAAAGTGAATCTGGTGGTGTCCTTGCTCGCCAAGACCGAGTTCGGAGTAGGCCGCACCGTGGGGCGCGTGAACAATCCCAAGAACGACTGGATGTTCAATGACTCCTGGGGGGTGGACGTTGCCGTCAACACACCGCAGCTTATGACAGCGTTGGTGGAAGAAGCGGTGGAAATCGGCGACATCGTGCGCCTGTTGACCCTCCAGACGGGCGTGGCCTCGATCGTGGAATTCACCGTTCCTCACGACTCCCACGTCATTGGCAGCACAGTGGGGGGCATTGAGTGGCCCGAAGACGCCACCCTGGTTGCCATCCTGCGTGATCAAGCACCCATTACGCCCACGCGTGATGATGTTCTGGACGGCGGTGACGAGCTCTTTTTCGTCACCACCATCGCAGCTGAGGACGGCTTGCGGGCTCTGTTGTCACCAGCGTCCGATGACGCCAAGGAACCCCGCGAGGGAACGTCAGAACCGGCAGATCAGTCCGCTGAGGACGACGGCTTCGACGGCTGAGGTGCCGGCTTGGTAACCAACCAGGCCACCCAAAGGCCCAGGATGTACAGCGGGGCGCCCATCAGAAGCCTGGTGGTAGCCAACGCTGTCAGTCCGGCTTCGCCCATGAAGTACAAGGGAACCTGAACCACCAAGCGCAGGGTCAGCACCGCAACCACAATCCACGTGCCCAAGGAGTAGGCCCGGAGCCGCTCCGGATCCTTGCGCCACTCCAGTCCTTCATTGCGCACGAAGCCGAAGAGAAGTCCGGCTACCGGCCACTTGAAGACGATGGACAGCACCATGGCCGCGATGTAAGCGATGTTGGTGAAGAAGCCGAGCACGTAGAAGTCCTCGGCCTTGCCTGTGGTGTTCGCCAGCCAGGCAGAAATGCCCACCCCCACCACTCCCGCCAATGCCTGCGTTAACGGACGGCGCTGGATCAAACGAACCACTGTGAAGACGGCGGCTGCAGCCAACGCTGCGATGAGGGCCGGAGTGAGGTCGCGCGTGACGGTAAAAGCCACAAGGAACACCAAACCCGGAAGGATGCTTTCGGCAATGCCCTGCACGCCGCCGGCGGACTTGAGCATATCCACGTGGCCGGCGCTGTTACGGTGGAGTCCGGCCTTCTGGGCATACCCTGCAGCGAGGTCGGACACAGTGGGCCCTTCCGCACCGGACTGTGGGGCGTCCGCCTGCGGTTCATCGTTTACGTGGGACGAAACGTTCTCGCCGGGCGTCTGACGCCCTGCGTCCTTCGGTTCGGAACCGTTGGCCACGGTCATAGGTGCTCCTGACGGGAAAGTATTTCGTAGCGGGGATTGAACATGGCCGGAAGGCCATCAACCTGAGTGACCATGCCCTTCAAGCGGAGTTCCACGCCGGCTTCAATGCCTGGAACCCGGGTCCTGCCCAGCCAAATCACACGGAGGCGCTCATAGGGCTTCCGGACTCCGCCGGCTCCCATGTTCGGCACACCTCCGCCGGGCCGCACGGAATCAACCACCACGGCAGAGAAGAATGGCTGCTCGCTGGGCGGCTGGTGCGTGACGGACTCAATGAAGCCCGTGCACACTGCGCGGCCCCGGACAGGGAGATCACGTACTCCCTGCCCTTCGGGACCTTGGCCGGCAACCCCATAGCGGCCCGATGCTTCAGCCAATCTGGGTGATCTCCGGCCCTCGCTCCGGTTGCCGCATGGCGGGGTCCGCGGGGGGAACCGCACCTTGGGGGGCGCCGGCCTGGCCCGGCACTGCAGCATCCTTGGGCAGGCGCAGCTGCAGCAGTTCGCGCGGTGGCATCGGGTTATCACCGCGGACCACAACAACCTTACGGAAGAGCTCTTCCAGTCCTGCTGCGGCATCACGTTCGAGGGCGGCCTGTCCGCCCAAGACACCGCGCAGGAACCATCGCGGCCCATCCACACCCATGAAACGGGCTGCCCGGAAACCTCTGCTGCCGTCTGCCGCTTCAGCGGGAAGTTTGGCTACCAGCTCCGTGCCGAAACTTCCGGAAACTTCTTCGGTTTCCCCGCCTTGGCTCGCTACGGACTGGGTGATCTGTTCACGGATCTCATCCCAAAGTCCCTCGGAACGCGGCGCAGCAAAGGCCTGAAGCTGCAAGCTGGAACCGTTGAGGTCCATGGTCACCGCAACCACGCGTTGCGTGGCTTCCTCGACCTCAAGCCGCAGCTGGAGACCCTCGGCTGGTGCGATCAGCAGTGCACCGAGGTCCACGTAGCCATCGCGGTTCTCGATTTCGTCGATGTCCAAGGGACCCTTGCCGAGCCGGAAATCTCCGGGGGTGCCGGACCCGCCTGGCTCGGAAGTTGATGCCCCGGTACCGGACTCCTCGACGGTGCCGGTGGTTTCCGGCTTCTCGTCCTTGGACTTTTTGCCGCGCCCAAAAAGCATTGGGTTTTCTCCTTAGTAGTGGTCTATCCCCAAGTAAACCGCAACCACGTTAGACCTCACTAAACCGCTCCAATGCGTCAGGCGTGGGAGGCCGGTAAACGAGGTTCAGTAGTTTCTCAGGCCTTCGGTGCGTTGAAGCCGCCCGTGGACCCAAAGCCGCCGGTTCCCCGAACGGAATCCGATAGTTGGTCAACAGCAATGAACTGCGCGTATTCAACGCGCTGAACCACCATTTGTGCAATTCTATCGCCGCGTTTGAGGTCAATGGCAGTGTTTTGGTCGGTGTTCAGGAGCGTGACAGCGATTTCGCCACGGTAGCCGGCGTCCACAGTACCGGGGGCATTGACCACCGTCAGTCCGTGCTTGGTGGCCAGCCCGGAGCGGGGATGGATCAGGGCGACATATCCGTTCGGCAACGCAATGGAGACACCAGTTGGAACGAGTTTCCGCTCACCGGGGGCGAGATGCACATCTTCGCGGGCGCGGAGATCGGCACCCGCGTCTCCAGGGTGCGCATAGGAGGGAGCTTCCAAGCCGGCGTCGAGCATTTTCAACTGCACCTCCAAAGTGGGGGCGCCGTACGCTGCGGAGGTTTCGCTGCTGTCCGCAACTGCGGAAGCGGCGTCTGAACTGAATACTGCGGTCTCGTT
The DNA here is from genome assembly GCF_019977315.1 of Arthrobacter sp. StoSoilB22. Taxonomy (NCBI): domain Bacteria; kingdom Bacillati; phylum Actinomycetota; class Actinomycetes; order Micrococcales; family Micrococcaceae; genus Arthrobacter; species Arthrobacter sp. StoSoilB22. Next base: position 1,844,395 of record NZ_AP024652.1, on the reverse strand, counting down.
GCTCACAGTGGTTCATTCTACCGGGACCCGGTTCACCCGAGTCGTTCAGCCCGGCGGGCCTGGGTGGCGGGGCCGGGCAGCGGGGCCGGGCAGGCTGGGGCCATCCATGGAGGAGGGCGGAGCCCGGGGCCGATGCCCGATAAGCTGGATCCATGCCTACGCCTGACCAGTCCTCCCCCGTTCCTGCCCGGAACACCCCTTCGGCCTCCGAGGTCCTGTACACCGAGAAGCTATGGCCGTCCGTCTGGATCTGGGTTGTGGTTGTTGGATTGTCCGGCGCGGGCGTCCTGATGTTTGGGCCCATCAGCGCCGCCACTGGCATCATCGCCGCTTTGGTCCTGCTGGCGATCATGACCATCATGTTGGTGCTTTCCACGCCCACCATCACGGTCACTGCCGACACCGTACGGGTTGGGCGGGCGAGCATAGACCGCGCATTCGTAGGTTCTGTCCAGGCGTTCAGAAAAGAGGAGGCCACTGCTGAACGTGGCCCGCGCCTGAACGGACTGGCTTATATGTGCTTCCGCGGCTGGATTGACGCCGTGGTCAAGATTGAGATCACCGACCCCGCAGACCGCACTCCTTACTGGCTGGCGTCCTCGCGTCGTCCGGATGAACTCGTTGCAGCATTGACCGCTTCCCGGAGCTAGCTCTCACACTCCTTGCAGTATTGGTGCCCGCCCCTTTCCGCGGCGATCTGGGACTTGTGCTTGACCAGGAAACAGTTGAAGCACGTAAATTCGTCAGGCTGCGGCGGCATGACCTGGATGAGGAGTTCTTCACCGGAGAGATCCGCCCCCGGCAACTCAAAGCCATCGGCGAGGTCGGTCTCGTCCACATCCACCGCCGAGGACTGCTTCCCCGACTGACGGGTCTTGAGTTCTTCCAGGGAATCCTCGCTGACATCTTCCTCGGTTTTTCGAGGGGCATCATAGTCCGTGGCCATGGTCCTTTTTGTCCTCCATACCTGTTCCGGGTGGAATACCGGATCGCAGGAACTCCCTGCCACCGGATTAAGGGTTCAAACGCCGGAAGCCCCGGATTTGTGCCCGATCTCGGCCAGATTGTCCTCCCCCTGGCCCTCAATGTCCATAGGCCCTCTTTCTTGGGTGCCCGTTGGCCCACAGCCCTCCGGACGTAACCTGTTTTCTGCGGAATATCACGGCACGCCCTTTGTCCTAGTAGGAAAAGACCCCCGCGGGTGGCAGAGTTTCGAATGTCAGTTATGCCATGTGGTGGAGGGTGTTATGCAGGATCTACGACTGGTAGGCGTCCACGACGACGGCGGGCATCTGCTCTTGAGCGGGCCCGGTGGTGCGATGTTCCAGCTTCCGATCGACGAAGCCTTAAGGGCCGCGGCGAGCCGCACCCCTGCCCAGGTGGCCGCACGCGCGTCCAACACAGCTATTGCCATGTCGCCCCGCGACATCCAGGCCAGGATCCGCAGCGGTGCCACGGCTACCGAGGTGGCCGAGCTTTCCGGCCTCCCCCTTGCCAACGTCCAACGCTACGAGGGCCCTGTGCTTGCCGAGCGTGAGTACGTGGTGCGCCAGGCCCGCAATATCGAAGTCGCCTCCCCTGCTCCCGGACATGACATCTACCGCTCGGCGTTTGGCGACACCCCGGCCACTCTGGGCGACATGGTTGACTACAGGCTCTCGGCGCACGGTATTGATTCCTCTACGGTGGACTGGGATTCATGGCGACGTCCGGACGGCACCTGGACGGTGGTCGCACGCTTCGAAACTGTTCCCGGCGCTCACGGAAGCATCGGCGAGGAACCGCCGGCCATGTGGACCTTCAGCCCCCAACGCAAATCGCTGCAGAACGCCAACCGTTGGGCCCAGCAGCTCAGCGAACTTGAGCCCATGGACGGTCCGGTCCCCGCCCGGCGGCTTGCTGCCGTCTCGGACAGGCCGTTCGACTTCGAGACCGACGCCGAAACTGCGGCGCGTGCGTCCGCGAAGGAATCAGACAGCCTTTTGGAAATGCTCCGTTCACGGCGCGGCCAACGCCTGGGCGTGGACGAAGACGGCGACGACGCCTTGGCCGTACTGCTGAGCAACGTTCCCGCAGCCCACCCCCGGCCCGGTGAAGAAGTGGACCAGGCAGCCGCGGATACCAGCCTCGCAGACGCTGAGCCCCTGGCCACCGGCGTGGAAGAGCCCACCCGTAAAGACGGCCGCCCTTCGATGTTGTCCCGGCTCAGCCTTGCTCCGCGGCACGTCGAGTCCCACGACGACGATGACTCCCTCAAGCTCCACAATGGGGTCAGCACCGACACCCGTGAAATAACGGTGGTAGCCAGTCCGCTGCGGCCGGTGACGCCGCTGACGGGGCGGAAGCCCGCAGGGCTGGACGAACTTCTGGGTGGCGGCGGCACCCCGCAACCACACGCGGAAGACCAGTCCGCCGGCGCACCCTCTGCCCGGGACCTCCATCAGGACGTGGCGCCGCCGGAGGAACAGGTAGATGCGGAAGCGCGCAAGGACGTTGATGCACCTGCCGAACGGCAGCCGTCCCGCCCCAAGCGTTCCAGCATCCCGAGCTGGGACGAGATCGTCTTCGGGGCCCGCGGCGACTAGCTCCAGGAGCTGGTGGACACGCCGGTTGGTAGGAACCTTGCCAGGCTGTTTCCTGGCCGGTCGAATCGCTTAGCTCTGCCGAAGGGCCCCTGCGCCGGGCCAGAGGCAGGCATCAATGTCGAACGGCAGTGTCTGGTCCGCCCCGGCCATCACATTGGCGCCATGGGCCGTTACACGCCGCATGTAGTGGCGACGGCACAAAGTCTCGTACCCCACCACCTGTGCGGGCAGCGTCTCCATCGGTAGTGCCTCCTGGACGTGCACCGTCTCCGTATGCGCAGCGTCGCCACTGTTTTGCGGCGCGACGTCGCCCACCATCACCTGGTCACCCTCCACCACCATAATGCCGTCCACGGTGCGGGCGTTTTGCGTTGCACGGCGGCCGCACCAGCACAGAGCTTCAACCTGGAGTACTTGGACTTTGTCGGCCAGTTCAATGAGCCGCTGAGAGCCTGGGAACAAGCGGGTGCGGAAGTCTGAGGTGATGCCGAAAGCGAAGACGTCCACGTCCATCTCATCTACAACCCTTGCCAGTTGCTCCACTTGGAGCGGCGAGTAGAACTGGGCCTCGTCACAGATGAGGTAGTCCACGCGGAGCCCGGTGGTTCGCCGGGCTACCACTTCGTCCCAGAAGTCGGTGCCGTCCACAACTTCCACGGCATCGGTTTGAAGGCCAAGCCTGCTGGAGATTGTTGAATCACCGGCGCGGTCGTTACAGCTGAACCGAACGCCTCCGCGTCCCCGCGCCCGGTGGTTGTGGTCCATTTGGAGGGCAAGCGTGGACTTGCCGCAGTCCATGGTGCCCGAGAAGAAGACCAGCTCAGCCACGTTTGCCCTTTCTACCTGCAGCTGTGAAGCACAGCAACGGTACTTCGCGTTCGGCTTTGGTCAGGGATCCGTGTTGCCCCACCACTTCCATCGAGGACGGGCGTGCCCTTCGCGTGTCGTAAAGGGCCAGGGTGTCCCGCGCCGCGATCATGACGTCGCCAATCCGGGGAGCGACCTCGGGCCGTACCGGGCCGAACAACCCTGCGTTAACGGCCTGCTCCCGTGTAAAGGCCCAGATCCTTTCACCAAAGCGCGAACGCCAGGCCGCGATCAGGGATTCCCGATGGGCCGGGGTGGTGTCCGGTTCAAGGTAGAGATGCACCATGCGGGGTTCCCCGGCAGTATGGCGGACTCCGGCCACCAGGGCGTCGTCAGCGGAGTAGTCGATCCTCTGGGATTCAGGGACGTCCAGCATGCCGTGGTCACCGGTTACCAGGATGGTGGTGCCGGCTGGCAGGGTGGCTGAGAGCCTCTTGACGGTGGAGTCGAGTTCTTCGAGTTGGTGCTCCCAGCGGTCCGACTGGCAGCCGTAGCGGTGACCTGCTTTGTCCAGCTCGTTGGCGTAGAAGTACATCAGGGAACGTCCACCGCCGGACATTGCCTCGGCGGCCGCGGCGGTCCGGGCATGGAGCGTGGTGCCACCAACAAAGCGGCTGCCGCGGAGCGCTGCCTGGGTCATCGGGGAATTCCCGAACTGCGGCAGGCTGACGGTTACAACGTCCAGTTCTCCGGCCAGCCGTTCGAAGACCGTCGTGTGAGGCTGCCACTGTGCAGGATCCACGTTGGAATCCCAGTTACCCAAGAGGTTGACTACTTTGTCCTGGGCGGGATCGAGGACGTCGTACCCCACCATGCCGTGCTGCCCTGCCGGTAAGCCGGTGCCGAGGCTCGCCAAGGACGCCGCCGTAGTGCTGGGGAAGGCGGCGTCGATCCACGTGGGGATGTTGCCTTGTCCCGCAGCCATAACCGTGCGAAGGAAAGGCGTGTGTGAGGACTTCTGCTTCAAGAGGTTGCGGCCGAGGCCATCGGCAAGGACCACGCAAACACGCTGCGCTGATGGCAGCTGTAAGTGGTTGGTAAATCCGGACACGCCCAGGGATGCGGCAGAGCTGGTGAGGACTTCTGCAATGGATTTGCTGCCGAAAAGCGGGGGCGATGGGAGGTCAACGGCCGGAGCGCCGATCATGGAGGTATTTACCGGGTTCTGTGCGGTTTCCTTCAACGCTGGTGTCCGCGGCTGAGGCGGTTGCTGAAGACGCCCGAGCGCGGCCTTGGTGCCGGGATGCCGGCATGTTGGGCCGGTGACGGGTTGCCCGTATTGACCGCACGCAGTGCACGGGCAAAGATCTTGGCGTCCTGAACTGCCTGGAGCCCGTCTGCCTCTGCGCTGATCCGCAGGACGATGTCTTCCTGGGCGATGGTTCCGCTGTAACCGTGATCGGCTTCGCACTGGGGATCCCCGCAACTTGCCGGCCCCATGTCCAGGCGTTGGCCGCCCGACCAGGCAATGGACAACGTCATTTCACGGACAGGATCAGAGGGCTTGTAGTCCTGGGGTTGGGCATACATGTAGCTGAGGACCACTGAGCGGATCTGTGCCACCGGCACCGACTCCGTGGAAACCTGGGCAACGATCTGCTCTCCGGCTTCATCCAGCTGCTGGTCGTCCACGTGGGTAATCACCAGCATGTCTTCGGTGAGAACCAGCACAGTGATGTGCCTACGGACCTCGGCCCGATCAAAATGGGTCTCCAGGTGGACCAAGTGGGAGAGGCACTCCCGGCCGTCCAGGGCGTCATCAACGACGTCGGCCACCAACCGCGGGTAGAAAGCTGCCTGCTGCAGCGCCTGGTCCAGGCTCTGTCCCTGCGAGCTGTGATGGTGGGCGGTGTGGGGCCCGGCATTGGACGGGCGGGATTGAGGCGTCGGAGACTGGGTGCTCATTCCCCCATTTTCACAGATCGCTTGGTGAGTACCTAACTGTGCGGCGCGCTCCTGTGGCTAACTCCGCATCGCGCGGCGGGCACTGTCAGTGCGCTGCGCTGCGTTGCCGATCCACACATCCGCCCCCAGGATGGTGGCCCCGGTGGGACCCGCCAGGACGGGGTTGAACTCCACCAGAGCGATCCCGGGGTGGTCGTCCTTGAGCTTGGCAAGCCGGGCCGCGATGTCCTCCAGTGCTGCCACATCTACGGCAGGAAGTCCTTGGTACCCAAAGAGCTTCCTGGACGCCCGGGGTGAACGGATGACGTCATGGAGGTCGGCAGCGGCCAGCGGCGGCACCCGATGCGCCCAGTCATCGAGCAGGTTGACGGCATCGCCGGCCAGCCCAAAGGACAATACCGGCCCCAGGAGGGGGTCTTCCATGGCTCGGAAGGTGCAGGCCTGCCCAACCGGCGCCATTGCCTGGACTTCGAGCGACGGCGATCCGTAAGGCTCCAAGGCGCGGCGCATTTGGGCGACGTTCTGCCGCAGGGATTCGGCGTCCTGAATATCCAGTCGCACACCGCCGAGATCCAGTCGGTGCCTCAGCGCCGGGTCGGTGGTTTTGAGGACCACCGGCCAGCCCACAGTTTCCGCGGCCTGCACGGCCTCATCAGCGGTTCCAAATCCGAGCGTCGGCACCACATGGATTCCGTAGCCTGACAGCAGTGCCGCGGCAGCACCGGCGTCGAGCTTCCTGATCTTCTCGCCGGTAACACCGGCCAACATCGAGGTCAGCATGTCCTTGGTGCCGTCGACGTCGCAGTCCTCGGGCTCCACAAAGAGCCCTTGGTCCCGGTCGCGCCACTGCGCGTACCGCACGATCGCCGCAAGGGCGGCCACGGCGGCACCGGCATTGGAGTAGCACGGCAGCACGGGGGTACCTGCAGCGCCCACCATGCCCTCAACCTGCACGGAGGGATCCAGAATCCCGGTAAACGCCGCAACGACGGGCTTGCCGGCCTCGGCAGCACACTCGGCAAAAACGCCGGCGAGCGACTCCACGGTCAGCCCGCGCGCCGGGAGAAGTGCGGCCACCACAGCATGCACGGACTCGTCCGCGAGGCTTTCCTTAAGGCTGGTCCTCAATGCCGGAAGTGCCACAGACATTCCGGCATCGAGGTCGATGTCCGTCACCTGCTTGATCACCTCCAGCCCGTACGGCCCGGCGGTATCGGCAACCACTTTGGCCAGCGCCACGGAATTGGAGTAGACGGCTACACCCGGTCCCTTGGGCAGCGCCTGCGAGGACGCTATTTGGGCGATATCCATGAGTTGTTCGATCGTCTCAACACGGATCACGCCAGCCTGGCGCATCATCGCGTCCACTGCCGCTGCCGGCGCCTGGGTGGTGCGGACCTCGTGCCCGGGAGGCAGGCTCAGGCCCGTGACGTCGGACTTGGCGACGATCACGGGTTTACTGCGCGACAACCTTCGGGCCAGTCGGGAGAACTTGCGGGGATTGCCGATGGACTCAAGATAGAGGCCAACGGCGGAAGTATCGGCGTCGTCTTCCCAATACTGCATGGCATCGTTGCCGGATACATCCGCGCGGTTTCCAGCCGACATGAACGAGGACAATCCGAGCCGGCGGCGGCTGGCAGCCGCGTAAACCGCCACACCCACGGCAGCGGACTGGCTGAACAAGCCCAGGCTGCCCCTGGGCGGCATGGTGGGGGCCATGGAAGCGTTCAGGGACACCGCCGGGTGCGTATTGAGGATGCCGAGGGACTCGGGCCCAATGACGCGCATCCCGTTTGCCCTGGCCCGCCGTACCAACTCATGTTGACGCGCGAGTCCCCGCTCGCCGTCGTCGGCAAATCCGGCCGTGGCCACCACGATCCCCTTGACGCCGGCGGCGGCGCAGTCGTCCACCACCTTGGGTACTTCTTCATAGGGAACAGCGATGATGGCCAGCTGCACCGGTCCCGGGATCTCGGACAACTTTCCGAAGGAGACCATTCCGGCGAGTTCGAACGCTTCCGGGTTGACGGCGTAGACCGGCCCCTTGAAGCCGCCTTCAATGATGTGTTCCAGAAGTTGGTAGCCCACGGTCCCCCACTTGCGGCTGGCACCGATGACGGCCACCGACGACGGCGACAAGAGGTCGCGCACGCTGCGCGCCTCCGCGCGGTGTTCGCGTGACTCCATGACGGCCCGCGATTTCTCCGTGGGATCGATATTGAATTCAACACTCACCACGCCGTCGTCGAATTGGCGTTTGACGTCATAGCCGGCGTCGGCGAAGACCATCAGCATCTTCCGGTTGTCCGGCAGGACTTCCGCCGTGAAGCGGCGAATGCCGTTTTCCCGGGCAGCAACGGCCAGGTGTTCCAGGAGGATGGACCCGATCCCGCGCCCTTGATGGGCGTCGGAAATGTTGAAGGCCACCTCGGCCTCTGTTGGATCGTCAAGACGGTCGTAGCGGCCGATCCCCATGATTTCGCCGCCGATGGTAATGACGAACGCGACGCGGTTGATGTGGTCCACTTCCGTGAAACGCCGGACTTCCTTACCGGAGAGCTTGGGTTTGAATGAGAAAAACCGCATATAGATGGATGCCTGCGACTGGCCGGCATGGAACGCCTGCAAAGCGTCCGCATCTTCAGGTCGTATTGGGCGAAGGTGGGCTGTCCCGCCGTCGCGCAGCACGACATCAGCTTCCCAATATTCCGGATAAATGCCGACGCCGGGCTGATCCACCATAGGCTTAGCCTAGCTAAAACATCCGCAGTACAACTTTCGAGGATTTACCGACCCCATGGCCCGCAGCCAAAAATCAGCACGCACAGCCGAACTCCTCGGCGATTTCACCGAGAATATCGTGGACATCGACGTCACGTCAGAGATGGAAGGCTCCTTCCTGGAGTACGCCTACTCGGTGATTTATTCGCGTGCTCTCCCGGACGCCCGCGACGGACTGAAGCCTGTTCAACGGCGCATCCTGTACATGATGTCCGACATGGGCCTCCGCCCGGATCGCGGACACGTCAAGAGCGCGCGCGTGGTGGGCGAGGTCATGGGCAAGCTCCACCCGCACGGCGACACCGCGATCTATGACGCCATGGTGCGCATGGCGCAGGATTTTTCCCTCCGCCTTCCGCTGATTGATGGCCACGGCAACTTCGGATCGCTCGACGACGGACCGGCAGCACCGCGTTATACAGAGGCACGGTTGGCGGCAGCCGCCCTGACCATGACAGACCACTTGGACGAAGACGTAGTGGACTTCGTCCCCAACTACGACAACCAGCTGACGCAGCCCGATGTCCTCCCTGCCGCTTTCCCTAACCTGCTGGTTAACGGCACCACTGGCATCGCAGTGGGCATGGCGACGAACATGCCTCCACACAACCTTGTTGAGGTAATTGCCGCTGCACGCCACCTGATCGCCAGCCCCGACGCCACGTTGGATGACATCATGAGGTTCATCCCGGGGCCCGACCTTCCCACCGGTGGCCGGATCGTGGGCTTGGATGGAATCCGCGACGCCTACGCCACAGGTCGCGGATCCTTCAAGACCCGCGCCAAGGTGGAGGTGGAGCAGCTTTCGGCCCGACGCACCGGGCTGGTAGTGACCGAACTGCCCTACATGGTGGGTCCGGAGAAGGTGATCGAGAAGATCAAGGACGCCGTCAACGCCAAGAAGCTCACGGGCATCAGCGATGTGGTTGACCTCACGGACCGTAATCATGGCCTACGCCTGGTCATCGAACTGAAGAACGGCTTCAATCCCAACGCCGTACTGCAGCAGCTGTACCGCTACTCGCCCATGGAAGATTCCTTCGGCATCAACAATGTCACCCTGGTGGACGGCCAGCCGCAGACGCTGGGCCTGCTGCAGTTGCTGCAGGTGTACGTCGAACACCGCCTCAATGTGGTGCGCCGCCGTACCTCCTTCCGCCTTGGCAAGAAGAAGGATCGTCTCCACCTGGTGGAGGGCTTGCTGATCGCAATCGTGGACATCGACGAGGTCATCCAGATCATTCGTTCCTCCGACGAAGCCTCAGCAGCGCGTGAACGCCTCATGTCCATCTACGACCTCACCGAGATCCAGGCCAATTACATCCTGGAACTGCGCCTGCGGCAGTTGACCAAATACTCACGTCTTGAACTGGAGAAGGAGCAGGACGAACTCCGCCGCGAGATCGAGGCACTGGAAGCCATCCTTGCCTCTGATGCGTTGCTCCGCGATCTCGTCTCCGGCGAGTTGGCCGTGATAGCGGACAAGTACGGCACACCCCGGCGCACTGTGCTCCTGGAGTCGGAAGCAGTCTCACCCACCGTTGCCGCAGCATTGGCAGCATCAGCACCCGGCCCCAAGGGCAAAGCCGCAGCCCTGCCCTTGGAAATCCCCGACGACCCCTGCTGGGCCTTACTCAGTGCCTCGGGCCAAATCGCCAGGACTTCCAACCAGGAACCGCTGGCCGAAGCGGGCCCCCGGACCAAGCATGATGTGTTCCGCTCGGTGGTGAAGACCAGCGCCCGGGGCGAAATCGGTGCAGTCACATCGCAGGGGCGCATGCTACGGCTCCAAGTGATGGACATGCCCGCGTTGCCGCCGGTCTCAGGCCTGCCCAACCTGGCAGGCGGCGTTCCGGCCAAGGACTTCATCACGTTGCTTAAGGGCGAAACCCTGGTGGCGTTCGTGCCTCTGGACGCCGTCCTGGCCATTGGCACGGTTCAGGGCGTCGTGAAGCGTGTTCAGCCGGATTATCCCCTGAACCGTGAAGACTGGGAGATCATCGCCCTGAAGGACAAAGACTCGGTCCTGGCGGTGGAACCGGCGCAGGAAGAGAACGTCGATCTGGTGTTCGTGACACGGCAGGGACAGTTGCTTCGATTCAGTGCATCGAACGTTCGCCCGCAGGGACGCACAGCCGGTGGCATGGCCGGCATCAAGCTGGCTGCCGGCGACGAAGTGATCCACTTCGGTACCGTTCGCGCGGACGATCCTGCCGCCGTCGTGGTGACTATTGCCGGAACCACCGGCGCCCTTCCCGGCACGGCCCCCGGAACCGCGAAGGTAACCGCTTTTGAGGAGTATCCCGCGAAAGGCCGGGCCACCGGCGGCGTCCGGGTCCACCGCTTCCTCAAGGGCGAAGACACCCTGCTTCTGGCCTGGGCCGGGCACGGTCCGGCCAAGGCTTCATCCGCCGCAGGCGTGGCCCGGGCACTCCCCCACGAGCATGGTCGCAGGGATGGATCCGGCGTCCCGCTCTCCCAGCCCGTGGAAGCAATCGGCCCGAGCATGGCATGGGCTGACGCAGCAGAATAACCGGAGGGACTCTCCGCCAGGCGCAACAAAACTGCCAGGCGCAACAAATCTGCCAGGCACATCAAAGGCCGGGGGTCATGAAACCCCCGGCCTTTGCGATGCCGTGGCGTTAGGGCCACCGCGTGGGCTAGCCGCTTTGGTTAAGGCTCAGTATGTTTCCCTCGCTGTCCAGGAACCAGGCCGCGGCGCTACCGTCGGGCATGGTGGCCACTCCGTCCTCGGTCTTTAAACCGGGGAAGTCGTAGTCTTCAAACACAACTCCCTTGCCCCGGAGCTCCTGCACGGCGGCTTTTAGGTCACTGACCATCCAGCCGATCTGGGTGTTCTTGGCAGTCCCTGCATTCGGTGTCTGATAGATGAAGAATCCCGTTCCGTCGCCGCATTTGTACTGAAGGTTGTCCTCATCATCCGGATTTTCGGGTTCCAGACCGAGTTTTTCGCTGTAATACGCGCGTGCCCGGGCTATGTCGTGTGCCGGTAGGACGGCACCAACCTGCTGATCCTTGAGCATTGCTTTCTCTTTCCGGCTCTCCCCCCTGAACGAACTTTACTCCCGGGAGAGTCCATCCGTAATCCAAAAATGACACCAACTTTCCCGGCCTGTTCGAAGGTGTTTGCCGGGCGGCTTAGACTAGCCGCATGCCGATCATCCCTGATGAAAAAGACTGGACCTGGGTGCTCTCTGAGCCCTGCCCCGAGTGCGGCTTCGACCCCGTAACGGTGACTCCTTCCACGGTGCCCGGCACCGTCCTGAACATGCTCCCGCGGTGGCGGGCCGTGCTGCGCAGGGAGGACGTGGCCACCCGCCCCAATGACCACACCTGGTCCAACCTTGAGTACGCATGCCACGTCCGCGACGTCTTCAGCCTGTTCGACCAGCGCCTGAACCTCATGCTCACCGAGGATGACGCCCGGTTCGCCAACTGGGACCAGGACCAGGCCGCGATAGATGGCGAGTACGGCTCGGCGGACCCACGGACGGTGGCCGATCAACTCGAAGCCGAGGGGAAGGAGATTGCGGAATCCTTCGCCAGAGTCACCGAGGATGACTGGCAGCGGACCGGAACGCGCAGCAATGGATCCTCATTTACCGTGCTGACGTTCTCCCAGTATTTCCTCCACGATGTTGTTCACCATCTTCATGATGTGGACGGCTAGGAAGCTAGAGCATTTTCTCCCACGTCATGCTGCGGTTCACGGGCGTGTAGCCCATGCCCAGGTAGAGTTCCAGCGCCCCGGTGGGATTGGCTGAGTCCACGTCCAGTGATGCCACCTCCATTCCGGCTGAGGCGTAGCGCTGCATGGCATCGGCGAGCAGTGCTTGGGCTATGCCCCGGCCCCGGTAGGCACGCCGCACGCCAAGGAGCTCGGTGTAGCCTTCCTTGAAGCCGCGCTCCGCAGCAGAGTCGGGATCGAAGCTGGTGAGCTGATAGCCGGCCACCTCGCCGGTGGACGAATCAATGACCACTGCACTGAGATCGGGCCGGGCAGTGGGTTCCTCGATGGTGAAGCGCCACGATTCTTCGTCCCGTGGCTCGCTCCCCCAATGATCCCTGAACGCGTCGTTGTGGGCCTGGCGTACGGGTTCAAAAAGCGAAGAGTCCAGCGTCCTAAGCTCAAGCCCTGCTCTCAGGGCGGCCCGGGGCAGCTCGTCCGAAAGAGGCCGGTGCATTTCGTTGAACCAGCGCACAGCACCGTAGCCATGGCCCATCAGAAGCTTCGCCTGGTGCTCGTGCTGTTCCTCGGTCTGGATCCGGAGGCGGGGCGGCGCACTGGTGTGACCGGCCGCCTCATCGGCGTGAAACCTGTTGCGCACTTGTCCTTCCTGCCACATCAGGATTGCGGAGCCGATCCCCCGTTGCTGCCATTCCGGGTCAACGCACGCCATGCCGGTGGCTTTGTCCCCGTCCGGGTTCTTGGCGATGCGTCCATAGGCACGGGCTACTCCGCCTGCGTCCAGGCCCAGGAGCGTGCTTGTCTCAGCCGGGTTCTTGGAGGACTCCATGACGTGGAGCAGGTCGCCACGCTTTTCGTACCAAACGGGATGTTCGACGGCGGCCGTACGGGCGATCAGGTCCGCCCAGTTATCGAGGTCCTCCATAGTGGCTGGCCGCCAGCTCAGACCGGTGGCAACGGCATCAGGCAGGGCTTGGCTTGAGGATTCAAACGGCATGCCAACAGGCTACTGAGGAGTAGGCCTTCCCACCAGTTCCGCCGCGCCCTGCGCCGTGAGTCCGTCACTTTGCTCCGCGGAAACCTGACCCCCAGGCAATTCCAGCCGCGAGTCTGAGGGATCAATGTCCTCAGGATTGTGGGTAACCAGCACAACGGTGACGTCCTTGAGTCCGTTGCGCAGGATGGCCATCATTTCCCGCGCCGAGCCCGCATCCAAATGCGCAGTCGGTTCGTCAAGCAGCAGCACGGAGGCTCCGGTCAGGAGTGTCCTGGCCATGGCCAGGCGCTGGCGTTCACCGCCGCTGAGGAAAGAGCCGCCTGGTCCGATCCGGGCGTCGAGTCCGTCCGGCAACGCTTCAACCACGGAATCAAGCCCGACGTCGGCCAGTGCCTTGTGCATTTCGGCCTCGCTGGGCTTTGCGGCAGCCGGCCGGCTCAGGAGGAGGTTGCCTCGGATTGTGGAGTCGAACAGGTGTGCTTCCTGGGGGCACCATGCCGCCGTGCCGGAAAGCTTCACAGTGCCTTCCGCCAGGGGTAGGAATCCCAGTAGCACCGAAAGCAGGGTGGACTTACCGGCCCCGGAGGGGCCGGTCACGGCAAGCCAACGGCCGGGTTCTGCCTCAGCGTTGACGCCGGCGAACACTTTCGGGCCACCTGGCCACGCCGCCGAGGCGCCCTTCAGCTCCAGTCCAGCCTTATCCGGACGATCAGGCAGTTGCCGCGTGCCGCCGTCGTGTTCTTTCGCAAGGTTCGCTTCTGCAGGGTCGGTGGTGCCAGGGGTATCCAAAGCACCGGATGATGCCACCCGGTCCAGGACGGCCGCGAGCGCCGGGGCTTGGCGCACAGCTGAGACGATTCCACCGAAGGGTTCCACCAGGGCCAGTTGCATCAGGACAATGACGGCCGCGAGTTCGGGAGCAATAGTGCCATTGAGCACGGCGGGTGCGCTCAGGGCTCCGGCCCAGAGGGCGGCCAGAGAGCACGCAAGGACGATCACGGCCTGCCCGAGTCCTTCGGCCCACGCAGAGCGCTGGGCAGAGAGGGTGGCGCTGCGGTCCTTGGCACGCAGTGCTTCAAGGACCGGCTCCCCCACCCCGTTGGCGTTGAGTTCGGCACGGGCGTCAAGGGCGGCAGCCACTCCCCGCAGCACCACTGACCGCAGCTTTTGTTCGGCACTGGCGGCGTTCCTGTCAGCCAGGACGGCCAGGATCGGCGCTGCGAGCAGGCCTGCCACGGCGGCCACAACAATCGCCGGCAATGCATCGGGTAAAACGATGGAAGTGGCGAGGATGGCCGCAGCTCCGACTCCGACGGCGGTCACGGGCGGTAGGACAACCCGGGGAAGAAGGTCCCGGAGGGTGTCTACGTCGTCCACGATTGAGCCCAACACGTTGCCGCCTTGGAGGAGGCGCCGGAGGGAAAGGGCCCTGCGGCTTAGCGATGCCCAGAGTGCGCCGCGGAGGCGGGTCATGGCGGCGAAGACTGCATCATGGGTCAAAAGCCGCTCGCAGTAGCGCAGAACGGCCCTTCCGATGCCGAAGAACCTCACTCCGACGATCGCGCCGAGCAGGTAGAGAATGGGCGGCTGCTCGCTGGCCCGGATGATGAGCCATCCGGACAGGCCGGACAACGCGACTGCGAAGAGGGCGGCCAGGACGGCCACCGCGCCGGCGGCGGCGAACTTCCAGCGCACGGGTTTCAGGGCCCGGAGAAGAGCCCCCAGGCTGCTGGTGGAGGGAGGTGTTGGGAGGTCTTGGTGTTGGGCGGCGCCCTTCGGGGGGACCACAACTGCCCCTGCGCTTGCAGCATCTCCGCTCGGACTGATCGTTCCGGGAACTGAGGACGCTGAGTGTTGGTTCTGATGCCGGCTTCCTACCGGTACCACGTGGTCGGCGAGCGCCCGGGTGGCGGCGTCGTGGGCCACCAGGATCACGGTCACGTTGCCGCGGACCGCCTCTATGGCGCGGCGGACCACGCTTGCCGAGTATTGGTCCAGATGGGCGGTTGGTTCGTCGAGCAGCAGGGTGGTAGCCCCGGCTTCCACCCGTGCCAATCCACGGGCAAGTGCTATTCGGCGCAGTTCGCCTGGGCTCAGTTCCGCGGGATGCTTGGCCGCCAGGTGGCCGGCTGAGGCTTGCCGGAGAACACGGGTGGCTGCCTCGGCTGTGTTCCCCGCATATCCGTGCAGATAGAGCTCAATTTCCTGCTGCACCGTTTTGTTGGTCATGACCGGGTGTTGCGGAACCCACGCGATTGTCCCTGGCGACGCACCGTTGACCGTCCCGGTAACCTCCGCGCCTGGCCCTGGACCGATAAGCCCGGCAAGGACGCCCAGGACTGTGCTCTTCCCGGAGCCGCTGACGCCGTCGAGGGCTGTGACACGTCCCGGCTCCGCTGTGAAGCTGAGGGGCCCGACGGCGGCAGCGGACCGTCCGTTGTAGGTCACCGACAAGTCGGTCACCACCACGCCCGCCGGGGCTGCGTCGGACGTCCTCCCATGCTGGAGGTGCTCATGCGAGGGAGCGTCCAGCACGGCATTGGTGGTCTCAAGGGCCGCCCTGCCGTCATCGCTGGCGTGGTGGGCGGTGCCAAGCTCCCGGAGGGGAAGGTAGCAGTCCGGCGCCAGGATCAAGGCCAGGAGTCCGGCTTCGAGGGGCATGTCGCCATGCACCAGCCGGACACCAATGAAGACCGCCACCACGGCCACTGAGATGGTTGCGATGAGTTCCAATGCCAGGGCGGAGAGGAACGCCGTGCGGAGGGTGCCCATGGTCCGGGTGCGGTATTGCTCGGAGATATCTTCCAGAGCAGCGCGCTGTTCGGTGGCGCGTCCAAGGCCCACCAGGACGGGAAGGCCTTTAGCGAGCTCGAGGATGTGGCCGGACAGTTTCCGGAGCGTGCTTTGCGCCTCCCTGACAGTGTCTTCGGTGTGCCGTCCTATCAGCACCATGAACAGTGGCACCAAAGGGACCGTCAGGACGATCACCACGGCACTTACCCAGTCGGCGAAGAGTATCCGGGCTCCGATCAGCAGCGGGACCGTTGCGCAGTTCACTATTGCCGGCAGGTACTGGGTGTAGTAGTCGTCCAGCGCGTCCAGTCCGCGCGTCGCGAGGATCGCCAGCCCGCCGTCGTTCATTCCCGCCACGGGCGATGAACCGGCGTCGGACAGTGAGCGCCTCAGCAGCCGCGCCCGCAGTTCCTCCTTGACGCCCAGGGCCGCCCGCCTGGAGGCGATGCCTTGGCCCCACACTGTCAGCGATCGCAGAACGGCGCCGGCCGCACCCCAGACAAGTCCGTTGTGCCACTCTCCTGATCCGGAGGCGAGCCCTGCCAGCATTCCCGCTACGGCTTGCGCCATGAGCACCAGGGACAGTGCCTTGAGGGCGGACATGAGGCCGATTGCGTACAGCGCCGATCGCGTGGCCGGGCCGGAGGGGAACACGGGTTTCATGGAGCGACTAATCTCCCGTTTGGTTTCGCGTGGTGGAGGGGCTGTCCTTGGATACCATCACTTTCGCAGCAATGGCGGGCAGGAACCCGTGGGCTTCCGGGATGTGGGCTGCGCTGACGCGCCGGCGGAACACCCAGTAAGTCCATGACTGGTAAGCAATCACAAGTGGCAGTCCAACGGCTGCGACGATGCTCATGAGGCCCAGTGTGTAGTCCGAGGACGAGGCGTTGGAGATGGTCAGATTGAAGGCAGGATCGATCGTGGAGGGGATGACTACCGGGAAGGCCGCTCCAAAGATGGCCGCTGTGGCGCAGACAATGAAGGCACCCAAGGCACTGAAGGCCCGCCCTTCGGACCCCGTACGGGCCAGTCGCCACGCCAGGACGACGGCGACTACCGCCGCTGCCACCAATGCCCAGGCCCAGGGCTTGCCGCTTAGGAACTGGACGGCCACCATCCAGCCGAACATCGGAAGTACCGCGAACGGCACCCATCGCACGAACCAGCGGCGGGCGCGGTGCCGCACGTCGCCGTCGGTCTTCAGGGCCAGGAACGCCAGGGCGTGAACCAGCGCGAATGCCACCACGCCGAAACCGCCCAGGAGTGCATAGCCGCTGAACCAGGACATGGGGCCACCGACGCGATCCCCGTTCTCATTCAGGGGCAGTCCCGTGGTGGTGAGGGCCAGCGCTGCGCCGATGCCGAAAGCAGCCACGAAGGATCCGACGGCGATCGCCCAGTCCCAGCGGTTACGCCAGCTCTCGGAGTCCACCTTGCCGCGGTATTCGAAGGCGACAGCCCGGAAGATCAGCGCAGCCAGGACCGCCAGGAGCGGGAGGTAGAGGCTGGAGAACAGCGAGGCGTACCAGAGGGGGAAGGCAGCGAAGGTGGCACCGGCGGCGGTGAGCAGCCACACCTCATTGCCGTCCCATACCGGGCCGATGGTGTTCAGCAGGACGCGGCGGTCGGTGTTGTTGCGCGCGAACAGCTTCATGAGCATTCCCACCCCGAGGTCAAAGCCTTCCAGGAAGAGATAACCGGTCCACAACACCGCGATGGCCACGAACCAGATGGTTGGCAACAGTTCCATTGTCAGTACCCCTTGGCTTTAGTAGGCGAATGCCAGGACGTCGTCGCCGGACTTGTCCGGGCCGGCGCCGTCGTCGTTCTTGTCGTGTTGGTTATCTGTGTCTTTGGCGTGGGCCAGTTCAGGCATCGCCGAGGCCACGCCCCCGCGGATGTACTTGACCAGGAGCTTCACTTCAACCACCAACAGCACGGCATAGATGGCGGTGAGGACCACCAGGGAGGTCATGAGTTCTCCCGCGCTGACGCCCGGGGATACCGCGGCAGCTGTGAACATGAAGACCTGGTCAATACCGTTCATGTCCGGGTTGGGCGCCACCACGAATGGCTGCCGGCCCATTTCGGTGAAGATCCAGCCTGCGGCGTTGGCGCCGAAGGGAGCCAGAATCCCAAAGACAGCAAGGCGCATCAGCCACTTGGATTCGGGAACTACGCCCTTGCGCGTCACCCAAAGCGCGAGCAGGGCGGCGAAGGCTGCGATGCCACCGAAGCCGATCATCATGCGGAAGCCCCAGTAGGTGACTTCCATGACGGGCACATATTGGATTTCCTGTCCGGCGCGCTCACCGTAGAGCGGGTTGTCCGGCAGGTGGGTGCCGTACTTTTCCTTGTACTCGCCCAGCAGGCTGTTCACGCCCTTCACTTCAGTGGTGAAGTCGCCCTTGGCCAGGAAGGAGAGGATGCCGGGGACTTCGATAACTGCAACGATGTCCTCGCAGTTGGTCGCTCCCAGGTTGCCAACGCTCAGCACCGAGAAGCCCGTGCCGTCGTGGCAGGCAGCTTCAGCGGCGGCCATCTTCATGGGCTGCTGTTCGAACATGAGCTTGCCTTGGAGATCACCGGTGATGGCGGTTCCGGCAAAGGAGATCATGGCCACCACAGCGCCGATCCGCAGGGATTTCATCCAGACCGTGTAGTCAGCCTTGTCACGGCCCGGGATGGCTGCTTCGCCGGGAATCAGCTTTCCGTCTTTGCCAACGACGTCAATGCCGTCGTGGCGCCGACGCCACAGGTGGTACCAGGCGATCCCCAGCAGGAAGGCACCGGCAACAGCCAGTGCGCCAAAGAGGGTATGGGGCACGGCAACCAGCGCCGTGTTGTTGGTAAACACTGCCCAAGCGTCCGTCATCACGGGCCGGCCATCCACCATCTCAACGCCTACGGGGTGCTGCATCCAGGAGTTGGCCACAATGATGAAGTAGGCGGAGAAGACGGAGCCGATGACGGCGATCCACAAGCAGGCCAGGTGCACGCCGCGTTTGAGCTGCTTCCAGCCAAAGATCCACAATCCCAGGAAGGTTGATTCGACGAAGAAGGCCAACAGGGCTTCGAGGGCCAGTGGTGCGCCGAAGACGTCTCCAACGAACCGGCTGTACTCACTCCATGCCATGCCGAACTGGAATTCCTGCACTATGCCGGTGGCTACACCCATGATGAAGTTGATGAGGAAGAGTTTTCCCCAGAACTTGGTCATGCGAAGGTACTCCGGCTTGCCGGTGCGGTACCAGATGGTCTGGATAATGGCCACCACCAGGCCGAGGCCGATAGTGAGCGGCACCATCATGAAGTGGTAGACGGTAGTGATACCGAATTGCCAGCGTGCGATTTCCAAGGCGTCCATGGCTGTCCTTTGTGCGGTGGACCGAAGTACGATGACCTTACTTCTACGTCACGTAGAAAACTTCTCTTCTACACAGTGTAGAACAAATGGAGATCGCCAAAACCCATTCTTCAAGTGGCGTTACCCACGCGCAAGGGTCCGCTCGGCGGCGCGGCGCGCGGATAGTTCTACCTCACGTAGAATGAAGGCCTGAAAAGCGGTAGATTTATTGTGGAATGTTGGATCATCGCTCCCCGGCAGCAGCCACCCTGCACCGGGAAGCGGAAGGTAGGGACGTATAGATGGCAAGTCTTGGGGAACTGGAACGGGCAGTGATGGATCTGCTCTGGGCAGGCCAGGAGGCTGCAACCGCCAATACACTGCGTGATCTTTTGGCGCAGGATTCCGCGGCCGGCGACGGC
The DNA here is from genome assembly GCF_019977315.1 of Arthrobacter sp. StoSoilB22. NCBI lineage: Bacteria > Bacillati > Actinomycetota > Actinomycetes > Micrococcales > Micrococcaceae > Arthrobacter > Arthrobacter sp. StoSoilB22. The sequence continues at coordinate 1,824,984 of NZ_AP024652.1, read as the reverse complement.
ACCGCCGGTCATCAGGGCAAGGACCTGGCAGTCACTACGGTCCTCACTGTGCTCTCACGCTTGGAGAAGAAGGGTCTGGTTGAACGCGAACGCGGAACCCGGCCGCACCGCTACCAGGCAGTCTCGAGCCGCGCTGACCACACCGCCGAACTCATGCACGAGGTCCTTGGCTCCGCACCGGACCGCGAGGCCGTGCTTGCCCGCTTCATTGGTTCCGTCACCGAAAGTGAAGCCGCTACCCTGCGCAAACTGCTCGGCTACAATTAGCCACTATGTTCTGGACCTCATACCTGCTTGCGGTCCTGGCATTGATTCTGGCGTGGCCGGTACCCGTGTTGCTGTCCCGTGCACAGTGGCCGGCACGATCCCCTTTCACCGCCATGGTGCTGTGGCAGGCGATCGCTCTTGCCGGTGGCTTGTCCATGATCGGGGCCATGCTCGTCTACGGACTGGAACCAATCGGGGACAATCTCATAGCAGGGCTCAAGAGCCTTGCCGGGATGGTCTTCAACAACGAACCCACCACCGCCCTGGGCTTTTGGCACCTCTTTGCGCTCTCGGCGGCAGCACTGCTGACCGCGCACCTGGTCTTCACCCTGCTGCTGACCTACTACAAGATTGAACGCCAACGGAGACGCCACCGCGAGCTACTCGCCCTGCTGGCATCACCGTCCGACGACGGCCCGGGCACCGTGGTGATCAACCACGACTCTCCCGTGGCCTACTGCCTGCCCGGCGGCGCCCGATCCGTCACGGTGCTATCCGACGGCCTCATGGCAGCACTGGAACCGGCAGAGCTCAGGGCTGTCCTCATTCACGAAAATGCCCACCTGTCCCAGCGCCACGATCTCCTGCTGTGGGCCTTTGCTGCCTGGCGTCAGGCGCTGCCTTGGTTCCCCACCACCCGGCTGGCGCAGACGGCCGTGAACTCACTGATCGAGATGCTGGCCGATGACGTGGCCCTGCGCACTGAAAGCAAAGGCACACTGATCAAGGCCATCGCCATTGTTGCCAGCGGCACCTCGCAGCCGGGCATCAGCACGCCGGCGCTCAGTGGCGGGCAGGCACTCAGTGGCAGCCCGGCACTCAGCGCTGGCGGCGCCGTCGTGGAAGGCAATGCCGTCAGCGCTACCGGCGGTGCCGACTCACCCCGCACGACGGCGTCCCGCGTCAGCCGCCTGCTCTCACCCAAGCCGCCGCTCACCAAGCCCGTGCGTGTGCTGGTCCTCTTGGCCTCGGCCCTGCTGCTTGCAGTGCCCACGGCGCTGCTCATTGTTCCAGGATTGCTGGGCTAACGTCCCCAGCATCAACCCCTGACGATGCCCCCGGTCCCGCGGGGCCGGGCTACGCGTCGATGCGCTCCCGGTCAAGCGTGGCAGCGCCGGCAATAATGAATTCCTTGCGTGGTGCGACGTCGGAGCCCATCAGGAGGTCAAAAACTTCCTCGGCGCGCTGGGCGCTTTCGATGCCCACCTTACGAAGAGTCCGGTGGCGCGGGTCCATGGTGGTCTCAGCCAGCTGCTGCGCATCCATTTCCCCCAAGCCCTTGTACCGCTGGATGGGCTCCTTGTACCGCTTGCCTTCCTTGGCCAGGTTGGACAGAAGCACGTGGAGCTCGGCTTCCGAGTACGTGTAGATCATCTCATTGGCCTTTTGGCCCGGGTTGATGACCTCAACGCGGTGCAGAGGGGGAACAGCTGCAAACACGCGTCCTGCCTCGACCATGGGCCGCATGTAACGGAAGAAAAGGGTTAGCAGCAAAGTCCGGATGTGCGCGCCGTCAACGTCGGCGTCAGTCATCAGGATCACTTTGCCGTACCGCGCAACGTCAAGGTCGAAGCTGCGACCCGAGCCTGCCCCAACCACTTGGATCAACGCCGCGCATTCCGCGTTGGACAACATGTCGCCCACGGATGCCTTCTGGACATTGAGGATCTTTCCCCGGATGGGCAGCAGAGCCTGGAAGTCCGAGGACCGTGCAAGCTTTGCGGTTCCAAGTGCCGAGTCGCCCTCCACGATGAACAGTTCGGAGCGGGCAACGTCATCCGTTCGGCAGTCGGCAAGCTTGGTGGGCATCGATGACGTTTCCAGTGCGTTCTTGCGGCGCTGGGTTTCCTTGTGCACACGCGCCGAGATACGCGATTTCATCTCGGCCACCATCTTCTCCAAGAGGAGCGCAGACTGGGCTTTATCGTTGCGGTTGGCCGAACTCAGCCTCGCCGATATTTCCTTCTCAACCACCTTGGCAACAATGGCCCGGACGGCAGAGGTGCCGAGGATCTCCTTGGTTTGCCCCTCGAATTGCGGCTCAGCAAGACGAACAGTCAAGACGGCTGTCAGGCCGGCGAGGATATCGTCCTTCTCGATCTTGTCGTTCCCGGCTTTGAGCTTGCGGGCATTCGTCTCCACCGCTTTACGGAACGTCTTGAGCAGGGCAGCTTCAAAACCGGACTGGTGTGTGCCGCCCTTGGGTGTGGCGATGATGTTGACGAAGCTACGCATGGTGGTCTCATAACCAATACCCCAGCGCAGTGCGATGTCCACTTCGCAATCGCGTTCGACTTCCGCGATCTGGCTGTGGCCGTTCTCGTCAAGGACGGGGACGGTTTCCTTAAACTTCCCGGAGCCATGGAGGCGCCAAACGTCCGTTACTCCGGAATCGGCCGCGAGGAACTCAACAAACTCGGAGATGCCGCCGTCGTGGTGGAACACCTCCTCATGGACACCGGACTCCCCCGGCGTACCAGCCAGCTTGCGTTCGTCGCGCACGGTGATTTTCAGGCCCGGTACAAGGAAGGACGTCTGACGCGCCCTTGAGGCAAGGTCATCATAGGAGAATTTGGCATCGGGGGTGAAGATCTGCCGGTCGGCCCAATAACGTACGCGGGTTCCCGTAACACCACGCTTTGCCTTGCCCACAACATCAAGCACCGAATTCTCCACGAACGGCTCAAATGGCGCGTTGGGACTTGGCTTGGCCCCGGAATCCACGAAACGTCCCGGCTCTCCACGCCGGAAAGACATCTGGTACGTCTTGCTGCCCCGGTCCACCTGGACATCCAGCCGGCTGGACAGCGCGTTCACCACAGAGGCGCCCACGCCATGCAACCCACCCGAGGCAGTGTAGGAACCGCCGCCGAATTTGCCGCCGGCATGCAGTTTGGTGAAGACCACTTCAACGCCGGAAAGTCCGGTCTTGGGTTCGACGTCCACAGGAATGCCGCGCCCGTCGTCGTGGATTTCCACCGAGTTGTCCGCGTGCAGGATGACCTTGATGTCATGTCCAAAGCCCGCCAAGGCCTCATCGACTGCGTTGTCGATGATCTCCCAAAGGCAGTGCATAAGACCGCGTGAGTCCGTGGAGCCGATGTACATGCCCGGGCGCTTGCGGACTGCTTCCAGGCCCTCAAGGACGGACAAATGCCGGGCGTTGTATTCAGAACTCGGTGCCACTCGCGGTGTGCTCCTTCGGGGTATATCTCAGGGGTGCTTCCCAGCCGCGTTTGGCTGGTAATTCAAGGCAAACACTGCCCGTACCAGCCTAGCCGGGGAAGGCACGAAGCACCGTTTGCCACTCCAGTATCGGTGCAGCCTTCCCGCTGACGTTACGGACATGTGATACGCGGACAGCGAAAGTGACCCATCCTTGCCATGGATCTGCATCGAATGCTGGTTATATGGATGTACAGAACTACTAAGGAGGCCGACATGACAACAGCAGTTGCAGACCGCACGCTGAACGCAGCTGATCGCTGTGACCGTTGCGGAGCCCAAGCGTACGTCCGCGTTGTACTCGAGTCCTCCGGCGGTGAGCTGCTCTTCTGCGGCCACCATGCCCGTGCAGTTGAAGCCACGCTCCGGCCCATGACTTCCGACTGGCACGATGAGACCGAGCGCCTCAACGAGAAGGCTCCCGTCCCCGTCGACTAGGCAGTCCGGCTCACCGGAAACCCTTTTTGATCAGATAACAAGGCTCCTCCCATCCGGGAGGGGCCTTGTTGCGTATAACTGGTTGCACCGAGTTGCGTATAACTGGCTGCACCGAGGAAAGTCAGCTGTTTGCGCTTATGGAGGTCAGCTGCCTGCACTCAAGAAAAAGTGGCCCGGCCGGATATCCGGCCGGGCCACTTTCCCTTACTCTGCTTGTTTAGTCCAGGTAGTCCCGGAGGACCTGCGAGCGGGACGGGTGCCGCAGCTTGGACATGGTCTTGCTTTCGATCTGGCGGATGCGCTCACGCGTGACACCGTAGACCTTGCCGATTTCGTCTAAAGTCTTCGGCTGGCCGTCGGTCAGGCCAAAGCGCATCGCCACAACTCCGGCCTCGCGCTCGGACAGCGTGTCCAGGACGGAGTGCAGCTGTTCCTGCAGGAGTGTGAAGCTGACGGCGTCAGCGGGAACAACAGCCTCCGAGTCCTCAATGAGGTCACCGAACTCCGAGTCACCGTCTTCACCCAGCGGGGTGTGCAGTGAAATTGGCTCGCGTCCGTACTTCTGGACTTCAACAACCTTCTCAGGGGTCATGTCCAGCTCGAGTGCCAGCTCTTCAGGTGTCGGTTCACGGCCGAGGTCCTGCAGCATTTGGCGCTGTACGCGGGCCAGCTTGTTGATGACTTCCACCATGTGCACCGGAATACGGATGGTGCGGGCCTGGTCTGCCATGGCGCGGGTAATTGCCTGACGGATCCACCAGGTTGCGTACGTGGAGAACTTGAAGCCCTTGGTGTAATCGAACTTCTCCACTGCACGGATAAGGCCCAGGTTGCCTTCCTGAATCAGGTCCAGGAAGAGCATGCCACGGCCGGTATAGCGCTTTGCCAAGGAAACGACGAGGCGCAGGTTGGCTTCGAGCAGGTGGTTCTTGGCGCGCTTGCCGTCGTGGATGACGAATTCAAGCTCACGCTTGAGCTTGGGATCCATGGATCCGTCGTCAGCGTTGATCTTTTCCTCAGCAAAGAGGCCGGCCTCGATCCGAAGCGCGAGATCAACTTCCTGCTCCGCATTCAGCAGCGCGACCTTGCCGATCTGCTTGAGGTAGTCCTTGACGGGGTCGGCTGTAGCGCCGGCCGACATGACCTGCTGGACCGGCGCGTCGTCGTCGTCGGCATCCGAGTAAACGAATCCCGTTCCGGACGGCGCAGCCTTGTCCTTGGTGGCCGTGGCGCCGTCCTCGACGTCGTCGTCTCCGACTTCGACTTCCTCGGCAGCTGCGGGATCAAAGTCTTCATCCTCGCCGCTGGCGTCCTCAGCATCGGAGCCTGAGGACTTGCTCGCGGCCTCAGCGGCGGCCTTCGCACCTGGCTTGGGTCCACGCTTCTTGGGTGCCGGCTTGTCAGAGTCGCCCTCTGAGGCCTTGTTGGCAGCACGTGTCGCTGCGCGCTTTGCCGATGTTGCCGCCTTCTTTTCCTCAGCGGACAGTTCGGCCTGGGCGGCGGGTTCCTTCTCGACGGAAGACGGGGTCACAGAAAACCTTTCTAGCGGCGGTCTGTGGAATCACCATACGGGCAACACCACTATGACCCTGTCAAGTCCGCGATCAATTTCAAATGCGATCGCCGTCTGCAGAGTCTCTATAGAGAACTCCCAACGGCACTGAATTGTTCCCACCAAGGGGACCAATACAGGCATTCGAACGCGGACCCAACCGGGTCTCGGCATCCATTGTCTCACGGTTTTTCGAAACGCACTTCGGATGAATGTCCAAACCCTCTATGCGACCGTGCCCCGGACCCCGCGCCAGGCGGTGCTGGAACTTCGCGCCCACGGGCAAATGGTCCCTTGTCCCAGCAGACTCATGAGTAGTTCGGCAAGACGATAGCCCGGCTGGGCGGCCTCCGCCCCACTGAGGCAGGCGTGGGCAATTGATCCGCGCCCCTTGCACCATGCGATCCAGCCTTGCAGGGTCAGTGCTGCTGCAGGCACTACGCCCGATTCGGCCTCGACGCACAACCCGGCCAACACTTTCTGCAGTGCATCGAGGGCGCTCCAGCACGGCATGGATGGTTGCATCCCAAGCAGGACATCTCCGTAGGTGAAGACGTCTCCGTTGGCATTTCGTTCCGATGAACCCTTGGCAGCAGGGAGAACCGGACCCGCCACTCCCAGTTCCTGAGGGTCGAACGGCGTGTCGCGGCCGTTTATGTCGGTGTCGTTGTCGTCGTAGTTGCCGTCGTCATCGAAGAGACCGAACGCCAACGCGCCGGACTTCGCAGATTCCACGCCTGCAGCCGCCATGACCACCACAGCGTCCCGCCACGCCGGGATCCGCAGCGTTGCCCTGAGGAAGCCCATGATGTGTGCATCGGCGCCGGGCTGCAACGGGTGGCCGGCTTCGACCCGCTTCAACACATTGCGCCACACGGCAAGCACGGCGTCCAGACAATACTCGCTCCTCCATCTACCAAGGATCTGCTTGCCGTAGCGTGACTCAGCGGCCAGCACCAAAGGATCAAGCGCCCCGGGACGGGCGGTCCGGGATTTTCCAGGCTCGCTTCCGGGCGAAGGCCCTATGAAGCTCCCCCTATATACCAGTTCTGTGCTGAGTCTGCTGTTCTTGATCCGATCAACGGACAATCCCGGTACCGGACAACATTCAATGTCCGTGCAGTAGGCGCTTCGCCAGTACTCGGAACCCACCAGCCACGCGTCCCGAACCGATAAGTCAACCTCGTCAAGGCTCACCTGCAACGCTTCGAGCAGGGGAATTGCCTGCCGGACCACCATGCCGTCTTCCCATCCGGAGTCGGTGTAGACAGCCAGCACTACTCCGTTGGCGTCGTCGTCGGCAATCAGGAAGCTGCGGATGTGGTCCGCGAAATCTTTGTTGGCCTGCCGGGATCCCAGGCGTGGCAGGTCCACGCGAAGCGTGGCTCCGAGGACTTTCCCCTGCATGGTGATGGCCACGAGGCTGTCCTCGGGCCAGTAACCCAGCATGTGGGGAATGTAGCCAAGAATATCTTCGGGTTGGTGGATGCTGAGCGTTCTGTTGGAAGTCATGGTTCCACCCTGCTCAACGCCGGCCGGAGGAGACAGCGACCATCGTGCCTATGTGGATAAGCGACACAGGAAACCGGCGAGGGATTGGCCTACTCGTTGTCCTTCGACGCGGGCCGCGCGGCCCGGCGTCGTTCAATCCGTTCCCGGCGCTGCCTGGCGAGGGCAGCCAGCAACGGCTGCACGTGAATACCTTGGGTTGCCATTTGCCGGCGCACCTTCCGCCGCGTCACCAGGATGAGCACCGTACCAAGGCCCAGCAGTACGAACTGAACGCTGAGGGCGATGCGGAACGGCGCGAGACCGTAGAGATCACCGCCGGAAAAACCACTGGCGTACAGAAGGTCAAGCGCAAGGCCGATGAGGTAGATGGCAATGAGCGCCGCAATGAAGCCGCCGACGTTGACAATACCCGTGGCTGTACCGATCCGGTGCGAGGGATTGAAGGTCCGGGCAAAGTCGAATCCGATCATGGATCCGGGCCCGCCCACAGCCAGCACCACCACCAAAAGCACCAGGAGCCACAAGGGCGCGCGGTCGGGAAGAATGAGCACAGCAGCCCAAGCCAGGGCCGTCCCCAGCGCAATGAGCAGGACCATGGCGGATCTACGCATGGGGTGTTTGGAAACGAATCGGCCGAACCCTGGCCCGGCAACTATTGCGGTGGCCACGAACAGCGCCATGAGGCCGGAAACGGTTGCAGCATCCAGTCCCTGGGCGGACAACAGGAAGGGGTACCCCCAGGTCATCGCAAACAGGTTCCCGCTGAACTGAACGGTGAAGTGGCTCCAGAGGCCCAGACGGGTTCCGGGTTGTTTCCAAGCCCGGGACAGGGAGATGCCGGTGGCCCGCAGGCCCTGACCGGCTTCCCGCGGTGGGTGTCCGGGCGGGGCGTCGCGGAGCACCGCCAGGACCAGGACCACTGCCAGCACGGACATCGCTGCCAAAGTGAGGAAAGCCGGGGTCCATCCGGCGGTATGGAGAAGCAGCGCGAACGGCACAACACTGAAGAGCTGACCAAGCTGACCACACATGCCCGTCAGTTGGGTGACCAGTGGAACCTTGGCGGGGGCAAACCACAAAGGGACCAGACGGATCACCGAAATAAAGGTCATCGCGTCCCCTGCCCCCACCAGGACCCGGCCCAGCACGCCCCCGGGAACACTGTCCGCAAAAGCCAGCTGCAGCTGTCCCAAGCCCATGAGCACGGCACCACCGGCAATCATGGCCCGCGAACCAAACCTGTCCACCAGGACGCCCACGGGAATCTGCAATCCGGCGTACACCAGAAGTTGCAGCACCGTGAAAAACGAGATGGCGGAGGCACTGGCGTGGAATCTGTCAGTGGCCTCCAAGCCTGCGACGCCAAACGAGGTTCGCTGCGCCACGGCCACCAGGTAGGCGAATACGCCGATCGTCCAAATCAGCCAGGCACGGGGAGCATTCACCCCACAATTATGCCTGCCGGCGGCTCAAAGCTGATTTATTGAGGCGAGTCTTTACGAGCCAGGTAGGCCTCAACCGCAGCCCCAATGTCTTCAGCGTTGGGGAGCTCATCATTCTCATCAGCCAGCAGCGATCGGCGGACAATGCCTTCGGATTTCTCGTCGTAGCGCGTCTCCAGATTGGCCACTACTGCCTGTACTTCCTCGGAAGCTTCGATCTGTTCGGCGATCTGGCGGCCCACTTCACGGCCGGCTTCCCGGAGCCTGTCCGTCGGCAGCATGAGGGACGTTGCCGCCCCCAGGTATTCCAAACCGGCGACTGCGGCCGGCGGGTACTCAGCTTCGGAAAGGTAATGCGGGACGTGGATAACGTAGCCGGCTACGTTGCGCTCCGCTTCGGTGAGCCGGAGTTCCAGGATGTGCCCAATGGCGGCAGGAACATCTACGGTGGGCTTCCAACTCGATATTCCCTCAATGAGGTCGGGCATGTTGCCGTGGACCGTCACCCCGACAGGCCGCGTGTGCGGAACGGGCATGGGGATGGAATGGATCCAGGTCACCAGGTTGATGTCCAGCTCTTCCACGATTCCGACGACCGCGCGCGAGAAGCGCTCCCACTGCAGGTCGGGCTCGAAGCCGGCAAGCAAGAGGAAGGGTTGGCCGAGACCGTCGTTTAGCTTGTACAGGCCGAGCTTTGGTGCCTGGTAGTCCTGCAGATGGTCTTCCACAAAGCTGATGTGCGGCCGCCGCGAGCGGTAGTCGATGAGTTGGTCGGCGTCGAACATGGCCACCACCTCAGCGTCCAGTTCATCCAGAAGTTCCGCGTTGATCTGCCGAACTACCTGACCGGCATCGGCAAAACCCGTGAATCCCATGACCATATTCAGCCCGCGTAGCTCAGGGCTGTAAAAGGTCTCAATGTTTCGCGCATACAGCGATTCGGGGTCCAGGAGAGAGCCGGATATCCGTTCAAACACGGCGTGTTCCTTTCGCAAAGATATAAAATTCTGGAGCTATTCCATACAACGCTGCACGGTCAACAGGCATTCCTGCCCCCGATGTGCCGCAGCTCTCATTTAATTGCTGTCCGCGGCCTTACAGAGACTACGATCGAAGCGGGCCGACGTCCTGTGCGACGTTGGGCCCGAAGACCAAGGCCGCCGTCGTAGAAGACGTCGGGCGCGTACCGGGGCGGGCCGCCAAACATGTGGCCCCGCCATGCAATGCAGAGAGAAGTGAGGACACATCCTCGTGGTCAAGACTACTGACATCATCCTGGGCATCATCGCCAAGGACCTGAAAAAGTCCCCTAACGACGCACTTGTGATTGGCGTTGCCCAAGGCTCGGACGGACCGGTACTACTGTCCAACCCGCTGAGCGCTAAAGCCGCGGAGTCCGTTGCAGGATCACTGCAGCTTTTGGGGATCACCGGCGCTGCCGATCAGGCACACCGGCTTCCAGGCCTGCCGGAGACGGGCTCAGGGATTCTTGTCCTTGCAGGAGTAGGAAAGCTCTCCGATGACGGCGGCCTGAGCGAAGAAGCCCTGCGACGCGCTGCGGGATCCGCCGTGCGCCAGCTCGCCGGTACCGCTTCGGTGACCTTGGCGTTCCCGACGGCGACACTTGCCGATGTCACGGCTGTCGCCGAAGGAGCTGCCTTGGGTGCGTACTCCTATACGGAGCACCGTTCCAGCAAGGATGGGCTGAAGGCCCCCGTGGCCAAGGCACTGATTTTCACGGATGTCGATGCCAAGTCCGCCCAGCCGGCGCTGGACCGGGCCATTGTACTTGCTCGTGCCGTCAACTCAACCCGCACGTTGGTCAACCAACCGCCGAGCCACCTGTTCCCCGAGTCTTTTGCGGAGTCCGCTAAGGAACTGGCAAAGGGCCTGCCGGTCAAGATCACAGTCTGGGACGAAAAGCGCCTGGAAAAGGAAGGCTTCGGGGGTATTCTCGGCGTTGGCAAGGGCTCCACCCGCCAGCCGCGCCTCGTCAAAGTCGAATACGCCCCCGCGAAGGCCACGAAGAAGATTGCCCTCGTCGGCAAGGGCATCACATTCGACACGGGTGGCATTTCCATCAAGCCTGCCCTCGGCATGGGCGACATGAAGAGCGACATGGCCGGTGCCGCCGTCGTACTTAACGCCGTCCTGGCCATCGCATCGCTCGGGCTTCCCCTCAAGGCGACCGCCTGGCTATGCATCGCGGAGAACATGCCCTCGGGCGCTGCAGCCCGTCCCGCTGACGTGTTCACCATCTACGGCGGCAAGACAGTTGAAGTTCTGAACACGGATGCTGAAGGGCGCCTGGTGATGGCTGACGGCATCGTCGCTGCCAGCCTGGAGAAGCCGGATGCCATCATCGACGTAGCTACCCTTACAGGTGCGCAGCTGATCGCCCTGGGTCTGCGGACTGCAGGCGTCATGGGTTCCGACTCGGTAACTGCTGCCTTGAAGAGTGCCGCGGACCGTGCCGGGGAACTCGTGTGGCCCATGCCCCTGCCTGAGGAGCTTCGCCCCAGCCTGGACTCCCAGGTGGCCGACATTGCGAACATCGGTGAGCGCAACGGCGGCATGATGACAGCAGCGGTCTTCCTCCGCGAATTCGTGGGAAAGAACGACGCCGGCCAGCAGATCCCATGGGCCCACGTGGACATCGCGGGACCGTCGTTCAACAACGGAGCCCCCTACGGTTACACGCCCAAGCAGGGTACCGGATGCACTGTTCGCACCCTGGTTGCCTACGCCGAGGATCTCCTGGCCGCCTCCGCATAGCACCCCTCTGCACCTCCGGATTGCGCGAGCCCCTGCCTGATCCCCGGCGAGGGCCGCGCAACCCCGGAATTATGCGGGGTGTAGCGCTGTGTCACAAGTGAACGTGAGTCTGGACACAAGCGCTCCCCAAAACGCCCGCAGAGGGTGGAGCATGGGTAGGTGGTTCGCTAAGGTGAACTCGATAGTCACAAATGCAAGAGAACTTAGGTGCTGGCATAATCACGGCAGAACAAGTTCCAAAGACCAGATGGCACGCAGTCCCGTGTCATCATTCACGCGAGGGAGCGTTTTAGTGGCCGATCAGGCAACTGCGCAAGAATTCGACATCCTGGTACTCGGTGGCGGCAGCGGCGGCTACGCCACTGCCCTGCGGGCCGTTCAGCTTGGGTTCACCGTTGGCCTTGTGGAAAAGGCAAAGCTCGGCGGAACCTGCCTGCACAACGGTTGCATTCCCACCAAGGCACTCCTGCACTCGGCCGAACTTGCCGACCATGCACGCGATTCCGCCAAGTACGGCGTGAACGTCACGCTCGACAGCATCGACATGTCGGCCGTGAACGCGTACAAGGACGGCATCATTGCCGGTAAGTTCAAGGGCCTCCAGGGACTCATCAAGTCCAAGGGCATCACCGTCATTGAGGGTGAAGGCAAGCTCCAAGGCAACAACACAGTCGTCGTGAACGGCACCTCCTACTCGGGCAAGAACATCGTCCTGGCCACGGGGTCATACTCCCGTTCGCTGCCCGGCCTTGAAATCGGCGGCAAGGTCATCACCTCCGACCAGGCCCTCACCATGGACTACATCCCCAAGAGCGCCATCGTTCTGGGCGGCGGCGTCATCGGAGTCGAATTCGCTTCCGTCTGGAAGTCCTTCGGCGTGGATGTCACCATCATCGAAGGCCTCCCCTCCTTGGTCCCCAACGAGGACGCCTCGATCGTCAAGAACCTTGAGCGTGCTTTCAAGAAGCGCGGCATTAAGTTCACCACCGGCATCTTCTTCCAGGGTGTCGAGCAGAACGACGACGGCGTCAAGGTCACCTTGGTTGACGGCCAGACGTTCGAAGCCGACCTCCTCCTGGTTGCCGTCGGCCGTGGTCCCGTCACCGCCAACCTCGGCTACGAAGAGGCCGGCATCACCATCGACCGCGGCTTCGTCATCACCAACGAACGCCTCCACACTGGCGTCGGCAACATCTACGCCGTTGGCGACATCGTCCCCGGTGTTCAGCTCGCGCACCGTGGCTACCAGCAGGGTATCTTCGTCGCCGAGGAAATCGCCGGCCTGAACCCGGCAATCGTCGAGGACATCAACATCCCCAAGGTCACCTACTGCGAGCCCGAAATTGCCACAGTCGGTTACACCGAGAAGGCCGCCAAGGAAAAGTTCGGCGACGACCAGGTCCAGACCCAGGAATACAACCTGGCCGGCAACGGCAAGAGCTCCATCCTCGGGACCGGCGGCATCGTCAAGCTCGTACGCCAGAAAGATGGCCCCGTTGTGGGCATCCACATGATCGGCTCCCGCATGGGCGAGCAGATCGGTGAAGCCCAGCTGATCGTGAACTGGGAAGCCTACCCGGAGGACGTGGCACAGTTGGTCCACGCCCACCCCACCCAGAACGAAAGCCTGGGCGAAGCCCACCTTGCCCTCGCGGGCAAAGCTCTCCACGGCTAAGTCTTACCAAGACCCGCGGGTCAGGTGCATGCAGCGCAATATGCCGCATGCACCTGACCCGGACCAGCAGAATTCATCCGCACAAAGATCAATAAGGAGAACGGGGACGACATGTCTGAATCCGTTAACTTGCCCGCCCTCGGTGAGAGTGTCACCGAAGGAACCGTCACCCGCTGGCTCAAGCAGGTTGGTGACCGGGTGGAGATCGACGAGCCGTTGCTCGAGGTTTCAACCGACAAAGTAGACACCGAAATCCCTTCTCCGATCTCTGGCGTCATCGAAGAAATCCTCGTCGCTGAAGACGAGACGGCCGAAGTAGGCGCCCCCTTGGTCCGCATCGGCGACGGCTCCGGTTCGGCCGCTCCTGCAGCCGAGGCTGCACCGGCTGAGGAAGCCCCGGCTGAGCAGGCTGCACCGGCAGAAGAAGCTCCCGCCGCTCCTGCCGCTGAAGAGGCCCCGGCCGCTGAAGCCCCCGCGGCTTCCGGCGAAGGCCACGAAGTCACCCTCCCCGCATTGGGCGAGAGTGTCACCGAAGGTACCGTCACCCGTTGGCTGAAGGCCGTAGGCGACACCGTTGAGGTGGACGAGCCCCTCCTCGAGGTTTCCACCGACAAGGTAGACACCGAGATCCCGTCCCCCGTTGCCGGCACCCTGCAGGAAATCCGCGTCAGCGAGGATGAGACAGCAGAGGTTGGCTCCGTCCTTGCCGTCATCGGCTCCGGCGCTGCCCCCGCTTCGGCTCCCGCACCGTCTGCCGCGCCCGCCGCTGAGGCCCCGGCTGCACCCGCAGCCGCCCCGGCACCCGCAGCACCCGCTGCCGCCCCGGCACCCGCAGCACCCGCTGCCGCCCCGGCACCCGCAGCACCTGCCGCTGCTCCGGCGGCACCCGCAGCCGCCCCGGCACCGGCAGCCCCTGCCGCTGCATCTGCTCAGGCTGCTCCGGCAGAAGGTTCTTCGGAATCCGGTTACGTCACTCCGCTGGTTCGCAAGCTTGCCAACCAGCACGGTGTAGACATCGCATCGGTCTCCGGCACCGGCGTCGGTGGCCGCATCCGCAAGCAGGACGTCCTGGCTGCCGCCGAAGCGAAGCAAGCAGCCGCAGCTCCCGCTGCAGCTGCCCCCGCTGCAGCTCCGGCCGCGAAGGCCGCTGCCCCCGTGGTTGCCTCCTCCCTGCGAGGCACCACTGAGAAGGCCCCGCGTATCCGCCAGGTTATTGCCCGCCGCATGCGCGAGTCCCTTGAGGTCTCCACTCAGCTGACCCAGGTGCACGAGGTCGATATGACCAAGATCGCCAAGCTCCGGCTCAAGGCCAAGAACTCCTTCCAGGCCCAGAATGGCGTCAAGCTGACGTTCCTGCCCTTCATCGCCAAGGCAGTGGCCGAGGCCCTGAAGCAGCACCCGAAGCTGAACGCTGCTTACGATGAGTCCAAGCAGGAAATCACCTACCACAACGCCGAGCACCTGGCGATCGCCGTGGACACAGACAAGGGCCTTTTGGTTCCCGTCATTTCCGACGCCGGTAACCTCAACCTTGCCGGCCTGGCCAGCAAGATCGCCGACGTCGCAGGCCGTACCCGCGACGGCAAGATCGGCCCGGACGAGCTCTCCGGTGGCACCTTCAGCATCACTAACATCGGTTCCGTTGGTGCACTGTTTGATACCCCCATCATCAACCAGCCACAGGTAGGCATCCTCGGAACCGGCGCGATCGTCAAGCGCGCCGTCGTGGTTGCCGACGAAAACGGCGACGACTCCATCGCCATCCGCTCCATGATGTACCTGTCCCTCACGTACGACCACCGCCTGGTGGACGGTGCGGATGCCGGACGCTTCCTGCAGACCCTCAAGGCCCGCCTTGAAGACGGTGCTTTCGAAGCAGACCTCGGCCTCTAAGACCGTGCTGAACTAAGCAGCGTTTGTAAGAATCAGAAGGGCGGGTTACCGGGACAACCGGTAACCTGCCCTTCTGCTTTCGATGCACCTGACGGCGTCCGCGTGGCTTTGCTACGGGACGTAGAACCAACTGGATAAGCTGGGGCCATGAGTATTCTCTTCAGCATTCTGGTGTTCTTGCACATCGTCGGCGCGGCCATGATCGTGGGCTACTGGATCGCCACTCTCAAGACCCCCACCGTCCACCCGCGCCAGCGTGACGGCGCCTTCCTTCAGCTGCTCACGGGCATCGCCATGATGGGTGTGATTCCCCTGCTGCCGGACGCCGACCCCAGCTACTTCAAGCTTGGCATCAAGTTTGCCATCGGCGTTGCCGTCGCCGTCCTCGCCGTCATAGGAGCCCGCAAGGTCAAGAACGGCGAGCCTGTGTCCACCGGACTGGCACATGGCGTAGGCGGTTTGGCCCTAATCAACATCGCCATCGCCACCCTCTGGAACTAGGCCCGGGCTACACAAAACTTCCGGGGCCCCTGTGCCGGCCGGACTGTGTCAGTTGTTAGGTATCCATGACGCCAGTCCGGGGGTCACAATCCACCGTCAGCAGAATGCCCGTGCGGTCCGGCGGGCAAATCCATAGGATTGATCCCGGTGGCACCTGCCAAAGGCTGGTTGCCGACTCACAACGATCCCAAGGAGTGGACATGGCAGCAACACGCACCGCACACACGGTTTGGAACGGAACCCTGATCGAGGGCGCCGGCAACACAACTCTGGATAGCTCGGGTCTGGGCACGTTCGATGTCACTTGGAAGGCGCGCACCGAGCAGTCCGGCGGCAAGACGAGTCCCGAAGAGCTGATTGCCGCTGCCCACTCCGCATGCTTCTCCATGGCCTTCAGCCACGCTTTGGCCGGCGAAGGTTTCACCGCAGAGGAAGTGAACACCAAGGCTGACGTCACGTTTGTTCCCGGCACCGGCATCACGGGAAGCCACTTGACCATGACCGCAAAGGTTCCCGGCCTCTCCGAGGAAGACTTCCGTCGCATCTCCGAAGACGCGAAGACCGGCTGCCCCGTTTCCGGCGCTCTGGCCAGCATCGAGATCACCTTGGATGCCACCCTCACGGCGTAGCACCGAACAGCATCGCGCGAAAACCAGGAAGAGCCCCGTCGCTCCCCCTCAGGGAAGCGGCGGGGCTCTTCTGCGCCTGGTTGCCTATCAGCCCTTCCGGGGACGTGACGGCAGCGGTGCCGGCCGGAGCTTTCGGTAGCCCTCACGCAACGGAGGACGGTCGGTGGGCAGTTCCTGGATCATTTCCTTAAGTGCACCGATTCCGTATTCCAACTGGGGATCCGTCCCGGCCGCATACGCATGCGGCGGGAACAGTACCTCAATGTCCGGCTCCACACCACGGTTTTCGACGTCCCAACCGATCCCGCCACTGAACCACGTGGCGTATCTTGGCTGGGTAACACCGGTTCCATCGGCGAGTGAGAAGCGGTTGTCGATGCCCACCACGCCACCCCACGTCCGCGTACCAATGACGGGGCCTATGCCCCGCAGCTTGGATACTTGGGTGATGATGTCACCGTCGGATCCGGCAAATTCATCGGCGAGGATGATCACGGGTCCGCGCGGCGCATGGTGCGGGTAGGTCCGAGGCTTTTCACCGCGCGGCATACTCCACCCCGTGACCTTGCGCCCGATCAGTTCGGCTACCAGCTGGGAAGTGTGTCCTCCGCGGTTACGCCGCACATCCACAATGAGGCCGTCCAAGGCCGTCTCCGTGTCGAGATCGCGGTGGAGCTGCGCCCAGCCGTTGGCCATCATGTCCGGGACATGCAGGTAGCCGAATGTTCCGTCCGAGGCCTCACGGACTGTACGCCGGTTGGCCCTGACCCAATCCTGGTATCGCAGCCGCTCCTCATCACGGACGGGAACCACTGCAACGCGTCGCTGGGCACCGGCAGCTCCTCCATGGCCATCACCATTGAGGAGCGTCAGCTCAACAGTCCTACCCGCCGAACCCACCAACTGCATCGCCGGGGTTAGGGCCGCCGAAAGCTCGACGCCGTCAATCGCCATAAGGACGTCGCCCACCTTGGCATCCACCCCGGGACGAGTCAGGGGGGAGGTGGCCAGCGGGTCGGAGGACTCTCCGGCGAGGATCCTGGTGATTTCCCACCCCTTGGCACCGAGTTGGAACTCTGCTCCAAGCCTGCCCTGGCCGTTTCGCCCGGGCTCAGTGACAGCCGTCGGTTTGACGTAGGCATGTGATGTGCCCAGCTCACCATGAATCTCCCACAGAAGGTCCACCAGGTCATCGTGGGATCCGAGCCTGTCCACGATCGGACGGTAGCGCTTGTACACGGAGTCCCAATCCTGGCCCGCCATGTCGGCGGTCCAGAAGAAGTCCCTTTGCAGCCGCCAGGCCTCGTCGAACGCCTGTCCCCACGCCGCCACCGGGTCTATGATGGCCCGAACCCTGTTGAGCTCCACCTTGACAAGATCGGCAGAGTCCTCTTCCACCTTGTTCTCAGCAGGAACGGACGTAACCTGCTTGTCCAGCACGTAAACGATCCGGCTCAGGTCACCCGACAGCCGGTAGCTGTCCACTGCCTTGACGAGCGTGACCGGCTTGCGCTTGGCGAGGTCGTAACGGACCAGGGACGGCGCCGACTTTTTGTCTTGGAGGGTTCCCCGCCCATCGCCCATGACTCCCGAAAGTTCGGTGTCGAGCCACAACAGGGCACCCTCGCCAACACCCAGCTCGGAGTAGTTCCCTTGAGGTACCGGCACAGCAATCACTCTGTGGGCGAGCCCGTCCGGGTCCACGCGCACGGCGGCAGCTTCGCCGTCGTCGGTCTTGTCCTTATCGGACGGGACCGCGGTAGCCGAGGCATCCTCAAGCGTGTCTACGGAAGGGCCAAAGGGCGACGGCGTATCCGCGGCCAAAGCCACCATATACGGCTTGATGGGACTCGGGAAGGAGAGGTCGAAGGAGTGACCGTCGTACACGGGGTCGAAGCTCCTGTTGGACAGGAATGCCAGGAACTTTCCGTCCGGGGTGAACCTGGGAGACTCGTCGCGGAAGCGCCCGTCCGTGACATCGATGATGCCTGCACCAGGCTCTGCCGGCCGGGCAATCCGGAGCTTGCTCCGCGAACCGAAGGACGTCACCGGCTCGGACCAGGCAAGCCACTGGGAGTCGCTGGACCACGAGAATTGATCAATGCTGCCTTCACCAACGCTGACAAGCCGCACCAATGTTCCTGCAGCGGTATCGGCAATAAAGACGTCGCCGAAGGACGTGCCGACAGCTATCCAGCGTCCATCCGGGCTGGCTTCCAGCGCGCTCGTCCGCGTAGGGGCAGGGAATTCAACCCGAAGATCCGCAGAGTCTTCCGATGCCACGGGAGCCTCGTTGGCCGCGGTACCGCCCGCGGTGTCCGGGGATGGTACAACGTTGCTTGCCTCAGCCGTTCCGGAGTGTGTTTGCTCGGCCGATGCCTGTGCGGGCTGCTTCACCGCCTGGGCGTTTGCGTGCCCCAACACATTGGATGCGGCAACGGGCTTTGGCAGAGGTGCTGACTCTTCTGCAGCAGGGGCGGCTTGTTCGGTAGTGGGTGCGGGAACCTCCACCACAGCAGCCAGGCGGGCGGCGATGCGCTTGATGTACAACGCTTCCACTCCCCCGTGGTCTGCGACGTACGCTATCCGTCCATCCGTAAGAGGCCGGGGAAGCCGGGCGCGGACTCCCGGGGTTGCCTCAACTACCCGCGAGGGTCCGTCCTTGTGACGAAGCCAGTGGATGGTGCCGTGCGATTCCACGGCGCTGGCAGTTCCGGTGAAGTTGGGGAAGACGTCCCCCAAGTGGGCGGAAGTCTTCAGCGGCGCGGGGCGGCGACCCGGTGATGCCGAGCCAAGGGTGACGTCCACTTTGACGGGCTCTGCTTCTGCAGCCAACGACGGCAACATCCAAAGCTCGCCTGCCGATTCAAAGACCACCCTGGTGCCATCCGTGCTGGCGTGCCGAACGTAGAAGTCCTCATGGTCCGTGTGGCGGCGCAGGTCGGAACCATCCGGAAGCACCGAGTAGAGGTTTCCATATCCCTCGTGGTCCGAAAGAAACGCAATCCGCCCTTGAATCCACAGGGGGTCGGTGAGGTTCCCGTCGAGCTCCTTCACCAACCGCTCAAACTCGCCGTTACCGTCAGCGTCGATCCAGAGCTTCCCGGCTGTGCCACCACGGTAGCGCTTCCACCAAGCGGGCTCGCGTGAAAGCACGCTTGCCAGGACAACAGGCTTCTCGTCACCAATTTCGGGTCCGAAGGCAACAGCCTCCACCGGGCCGAAAGGAAGCTCGACGGCGGCGCCGCCGTCCAGCGGGAGGCTGTAAGCGTGCGTGTGGCGGCTTTCGGCCTGTTGGAAGGCGCTCGTCACCACCACATTCCCTGCCGGTGTGAATCCCTTAACCTTCGTAGTGCTGTGCCCGAAGTACGACAACTGCCTGTACCCGCCGCCGTCGACGTTTGCGGTGACCACCTCCGGTGACGTACCCACAACAGTGGTCCACACCAGCTTCTTGCCGTCCGGAGTAAACCTGGGGTTCCTGGCTGGCAGTTGCTGGGAGGAAATCCGCCAGGCGCGGCCGCCTGAAAGGGGTGCGATCCAGATGTCGTCTTCGGCCACGAAGGTGACCAGATCGCCGTGCACATGCGGGAAACGGAGGTAGCTGGAGGAGGTCATTGTTCGATCATAGTCAAGAGGCATCACTGAACTGCGGCATCCACCGCCGTTTCCACCACAAGCGTTCGCCATGGTGAGATGGGTCATGAGAATCGTGATGTCCGGAGCTTCGGGAATGATCGGGTCGGCCCTGGCCGAGCAGTTGACCGCTGAAGGCAACGAGGTAGTACGGCTGGTGCGGCGCCCAGCCGAAACGGCACGTGAATGGGCGTGGGACCCGGACAAGGGCGAACTTGATGAGTCTGTCCTGGAGGGAGCCGATGCCGTAGTCAACCTATCGGGCGCCGGCATCGGAGACCGCCCGTGGACAAAACGCCGGATTCAGGTCCTCACCGAATCCCGCCTCCGACCAACACAGACACTGACCGCGGCAATGCGGCGGCTCAGCAACCCCCCTTCCACCTTTGTCAGCCAATCAGCGTCCGGCTATTACGGCGCCTCACGCGAAGGGGTGCTGCGGGAAGATTCAGGCCAGGGTACCGGCGTGCTGGGGCATCTTTCCTTTGAATGGGAGCGAATGGCAAGAACAGCACCATCCGGGGTGCGCGTGGTAACCCCCCGGACCGGCGTGGTGCTGAGTACCTCCGGTGGCGCGCTCGGGCCGCTGCTTCCCTTGCTGAAACTTGGGCTGGGAGGACCGTTCGGCAATGGCCGCCAGTACTGGCCATGGATCACATTGGCCGACGAAGCCCGCGCCCTCGCCTACCTCCTTACCGCAAACCTTGAGGGACCGGTGAACGTCTGCGCCCCGGAGAGTGCTGACGTTAACACGATCGTTGCTGAACTCGCCAAGGCCTTTCACAGGCCAGCTTTCCTGCGCGTTCCCCGACCAGCCCTGAAACTGGTTCTGGGAGGGCTGGCAGACGAACTCGTCATGGCCAACCAGCGAATGGAGCCGTCGCGGCTGCAGGAAGCCGGCTTCCATTGGTTGCATCCGACCCTCCCCGATGCCATGGAATGGCTGAAGCAGCAAGAGGCCCGCTGACACGGGCCCCTGGCATGTTCGGGCGATCATCCAGTGGTTGGCATCACTTAGCGGGCGCGGCGCTCAGGATTCCCGAAATCTGCCAGCGCCCGCCTGTTCGAACCATGTCCAGCCGGAGTTGCTGCGGCGCCCCTGGGCCCTCGGTCCTGACAATCTCTCCCGAGACCAGGCGTTCCTCATATCCTGAGGTCATGGCCGTTACCGCCACCAGCACACGATCTCCCTGCGGGGGTCCGTCCAGGGTCAGGGCTGTCAGCGTTGTGTGGAGACCGGCAAACGCCGTCCCGGCGCCCCGAAGATAATCTTCCAACTGCTGATCGGCGGCCTCAGCCTGCGAACCTGGCGCGTTCACGGCCTCCAAAAGGTCCAGGCGCCGGTCTCCCAAGGCAATGTCGCGCAGGGCCGACAACGCCGGCACGGCGATCAGGGGGTCCTGGGATTGAAGCCCTTCCGAGAGCGCCTGCGGAAGATCCTGGCGGTTCCGAGAATCTCCGGCATGGCTGGGATCGGCAACGCCGGTTTCGGCCGCTGCTTGGTGGACGATCGCCGTCGTCGGTCCAAACTGCTGCCAGGTGATCCATGAAGCGACAGCAATAAACGCCACCATCGCCGTCACGAGCAGCGGCCGGCCGCCACCTTCACGGCCGGGGCGGCTCAGTGGGTTGCGCGCGCGGTGTGGCACAGGAAGCGCCACGCCGTGCACGAACGGCAGCCATCTCCACAACGCCTGCCACCAGCGGGTGGCCCGGCGGGGCGAACGCCCCATGGCCTCGCGTCTGGTCAGCAATTCAGGAATGACGGAGGCATGCACGGCGCCGGAGAGATCGAGCGACTCGGGAGCAGCACTTCTGAAGATTGCCGTGCCAAGTTCCCTGGCCGAGGGGCGATTTTGTGGGTTAGGGTCCAGGGCGGCCTCTAAAGCCGCCGCCATTGCCTTGGGCACCTCGGGCACCAGAAGGGACAAAGGCGGACGATCCTGTTCCGGGCCAGGCGTTGTCCCCGTCAGGCAGTACCAGCCCACCGCTCCCAGCGAATAGACGTCGCGTTGGGGCTGGAGATTGTTCCGGGAAAGACCGCCGTTCGCGGACACTGGGGCCGGTGGTTCCATGAAGCCGGGCGTTCCGACACTTGGCCCCTGTGGAGTGTCGCCCACCATGGCGGCAACGCCAAGATCAGCCAGCAGCGGCATCCCTTCCGCAGTCAACAGGACGTTGCCCGGTGACACATCTCCATGTTCGGTGCCGTTGACGTGCAAGTATTCCAATGCCTGGGCAAGGGGCGTCAGGATCGTCACGGCTTCTCCGATCCTGAGCTTTCCCCTTGCTGATATCAGGTTGCCCAGCGAGCCTCCCGCTGCGTAGTCCATGACGATCCCCAGCGTCCCCTCGCCAACCGCACCCACGTGGAGGACCTCGTGGACACCGATGAGGTGCTTGTGCTTGAGGCCGGAGAGGAGCCTCATCTCGCGGACCAGGTCCCGGGAAACCTTGGCCAATGCCTTTGAACCACCACCGGAGGCATCAGGCGTGGCGCACTTGACCGCAAACCGCGCACCGTCCTTATCCCTCGTGACCAGCCAAACGGTGGCGCTGCTGCCGCGGCCCAGCGGGCGGGATATCGAATAGCCAGGAACGTGGGGAGCCACGGCCCCGGGAGCGTCAAGAGTTTCCATAGACAAGGTGTACCGGACCTCAGGAATTTCCGCAGAAGTTATCCACAGGCACTGACATTGCCAGCTGCACGTTCCCACTACCCTGGATGCGACTGAGAGCTTCACCACAAAACCATGGCTCGTCTCCTGCGGGGTCTAAGCTTGAACCCATGACTCTTGAGTTTTCACAACTGGGTCTTGCCCCTGATTTCGTTGATTACATGCAGGGCTGGGACCTGCAACGCGAAGTCCACAACAAAGTTGTTGCGGGCGAGAAGAACAGCACCGTCTTGATCCTTGAGCACGCCGCCGTCTACACGGCCGGCAAACTCACCGAGGACCACGAACGCCCCTTTGACGGCACTCCCGTAGTTTCCGTGGATCGCGGCGGGAAACTGACGTGGCACGGCCCGGGGCAGCTCATTGCATATCCCATCCTCAAGCTAAAGAACCGTGCCGGTATCCGCGATTACGTGGAACGGCTCGAGGCCATCATGATTGCCGTGATGCACGACTACGGCATTAACGCCGTCACGGTGAAGGGCCGGGCCGGCGTCTGGATCCTTGCCGACGACAAAGGACCTGACCGCAAGATCGCCGCGATCGGCATTCGGGTCCTGGACGGCGTCACCATGCACGGCGTGGCCATCAACTGCAGCAATGACCTGGCACCCTATGCGCAGATCATCGCTTGTGGTATCACCGACGCCAGCGTCACCACCATGTCGCTGGAAACCGGCCGGACCATCAACCCTGCCGACATCGTTGACCGCTTTGTTGAAGAATTCAACAAGCATGAAGAAGCACTCGTTTCCACACCCGAAGGAGCACTCCAGTGACCTTGGCACCTGAAGGCCGTAAGTTGCTGCGCGTTGAGCAGCGTAACTCGGCGGTCCCGGTTGAACGTAAGCCTGAGTGGATCAAGGCCAAGGTCCAGATGGGTCCGGAGTTTGTCCAGCTCAAGAACCTGGTGAAGAAGGAAGGCCTGCACACGGTGTGTGAAGAGGCCGGGTGCCCGAACATTTTTGAGTGCTGGGAAGACAAGGAAGCGACGTTCCTGATCGGCGGGTCCGAGTGCACGCGGCGCTGTGATTTCTGCCAGATCGATACCGGCAAACCCTCACCGGTGGACATGTTCGAACCCACCAAGGTGGCCCGCTCGGTGCAGGCGATGCAGTTGCGGTACGCCACGGTGACCGGGGTGGCCCGTGATGACCTGGCCGATGAAGGTGTGTGGTTGTACGCCGAAACGGTCCGGAAGATCCATGAGCTGAACCCGGGTACGGGGGTGGAGTTGCTGATCCCTGATTTCTCCGGCAAGCCCGAGCACATCGCGGCGATCTGTGATTCCAGGCCCGAGGTGTTCGCCCATAATGTGGAGACGGTGCCGAGGATTTTCAAGCGCATCCGTCCGGCGTTCCGGTACGAGAGGTCCTTGGACGTGATCACGCAGGGCCGGGATTTGGGCATGGTGACCAAGTCCAACCTGATCCTGGGCATGGGTGAGACCCGCGAGGAAATCTCCGAAGCCCTGCGTGACCTGCACCAGGCCGGGTGCGATCTGATCACGATCACCCAGTACCTGCGCCCGTCCGAGCGTCACTTGCCGGTGGACCGGTGGGTCAAGCCGCAGGAGTTCGTGGACCTCCAGCACGAGGCCGAAGAGATCGGGTTCCTGGGCGTCATGTCCGGTCCGTTGGTGCGGTCCTCGTACCGTGCCGGGCGCCTCTGGGCAACCGCGATGCGGAAGAAGGGCAGGGACATCCCCGACGAGCTCGCCCACATCGCCGAGGGCATCCAGGACTCCGGCACCACCCGCCAGGAAGCCTCCACCATCCTCGCCGCCCACAGCTAAACACCAAAAAACGCGGCCAAGAACCACACAACAGTGAAGGACCGGATGCCACCATCTTGGCGTCCGGTCCTTTTGCGTCCATCACGTAGAATTAAGGCACTATGGCGAACTCCTCTGATTCCAGCAATTCGACCCCCTCGGCCGACGCACCCAAGCGTGGGCTGTTCCAGCGCAAGCCCAAGGAAGCCAAGGCCAAGAAGCCGAGCCAGCTGAAGCAGATCGCTGAAGTCTTCAAAATGACCCGGCGAAATGACCCGCAGGTTGTATGGGTCATGCTGCTGGCATTCCTTGCAGTGGTTGCCGTGGCCCTTCTCATCGGCTTCCTGCTGGAGAACTGGGTTACCGGCCTGATCATTGGTATCCCACTGGGCCTGCTTGCGGCCGTCTTCATACTGTCCCGCAGGGCCGAGAAGGCTGCTTTCGCGCAAATTGAGAACCAGCCAGGCGCTTCCGGCGCGGCACTGGGTACTCTCCGCCGCGGATGGGTAACCCAGGACCAGCCTGTTGCTGTCAACCCCCGCACTCAAGACGCTGTGTTCATGGCAATTGGCCGCCCCGGCGTCGTCCTGGTCAGCGAAGGCCCCACCCACCGCGTCAAGCCGTTGGTGGACGCCGAGCGTAAGCGCCTCGCGCGCATCCTGCCCAACGTGACCATCCACGTGTTGGAATCCGGTCGCGGAGAAGGCCAGGTACCACTGAACAAATTGGCCAAGACCATGGGCAAACTGAAGAACGAACTCACCAAGGTGGAAGTCAACGCGGTTTCAAAGCGCATCAACTCCCTTGGAAACCGGCTGCCGATCCCCAAGGGCATTGACCCTTACAAGGCCCGTCCGGACCGCAAGGCCGCCCGCGGACGCTGATCCACTCAACGAAGAACCGCCCCCGTCTCTACTACGAGACGGGGGCGGTTTTTTTGTTGGGTTGCTTTATCGCAGGCCCCGGCTGAAGTCAGGTGCGCTTACATCCTGATGAGGATCGTGTTCATCGCCTTGTCGTGCAGCCCGCGATGATCGGGGTCGAACACCGCTGCGGGGATGACAAGACACAGAAGGAGGGTGCGCACCACGGCGGCCAAAGGTCCAGCAGGACCGCCGCCCAGTCGGACCACGTGGATCCCGGCGATTCTGTGACCGATGCTGTACCCCAGCGTTCCGATCAGGAGGATCTGCTCCGCGGCGAAGATGGCCAAGGTTGCCCACGCATCACCGCCGAAGGCAAAGTTGCTGATCACCAGTGCGATCGCCCAGTCCACCACGATTCCCAGGATGCGGCGTCCTGCCCGCGCCATGGAGCCGGGACCGGACTCTGGCAAGCCAAGCCGTTCACCGGGATATTTGGAGATTCCGGACGTGTCCGGACCGCTCAACCATGAGCCAATGTCTTTTCGATCTACCACACTCCAAGCCTAACGGCTGGCATGACTGGCGACCGACCCAAGGGAGCCCTGATCGGTACGCAATGCCCGGGGTGTTCGCCTGCCGGACCCGGATGGACCGGACACAGGACAGCCGACTACCGTTTACACAACAGATGATTCTGTAACCTGCCGGAAACAATACTGACACCCCCGGGAAATCCCATCTCCCTATGGTGGTATGAGTTGCCAGCCACCATGGCACGGGGAACTTTTTGTGTCTCCGGACCCTTGGAATGGGCTGCACCACGCGGCCTTCCGGGCCTGTTACTTGATATGCATAAGGAGCATAGATGTTCAAGACTGCGGACGAAGTCCTCAAGTTCATCAAAGACGAAGACGTCAAATTCGTCGATATCCGCTTCACCGACCTCCCTGGTGTCCAGCAGCACTTCAACGTGCCGGCCAAGAGCGTCGACCTCGATTTCTTCGTCCACGGCCAGCTCTTCGACGGATCTTCCATCCGCGGCTTCCAGGGCATCGCCGAGTCCGACATGCAGCTCATCCCGGATGTGACCTCGGCTTTCATCGACACCTTCCGCATCGAGAAGACGCTCGCGCTGAACTTCTCCATCGTCAACCCCCGCACGGGTGACCCATACCACCGCGACCCCCGCGGCGTGGCTGAGAAGGCTGAAGCCTACCTGGCCTCCACCGGCATCGCCGACACCGCGTTCTTCGCTCCTGAGGCCGAATTCTTCGTCTTCGACAACATCCAGTACCAGTCCTCCCCGCAGGGCAGCTTCTACAAGATCGACTCCGAAGAAGCACACTGGAACACCGGACGTAAGGAAGAGGGCGGAAACCTCGGTTACAAGACCCCCGTCAAAGGCGGCTACTTCCCGGTCTCCCCCACTGACAAGCAGGCCGACCTTCGCGACGCCATGTGCATCGAGTTGGACAAGGCCGGCCTTGAGGTTGAGCGCTCCCATCACGAAGTTGGATCCGCCGGCCAGGCTGAGATCAACTACAAGTTCACCACGCTGACCGCAGCTGCTGATGACCTGCAGAAGTTCAAGTACATCATCAAGAACACTGCCGATGCCTGGGGCAAGTCGGTCACCTTCATGCCGAAGCCTGTCTTCGGTGACAACGGCTCGGGCATGCACTGTCACCAGTCGCTGTGGAGCAACGGCGATCCGCTGTTCTACGACGAAAAGGGTTACGCAGGCCTCTCGGACACGGCTCGCTGGTACATCGGCGGCCTACTGAAGCACTCTTCCGCTGTCCTGGCTTTCACCAACCCGACGGTCAACTCCTACCGCCGCCTGGTCAAGGGCTTCGAAGCTCCCGTGAACATGGTTTACTCGCAGGGCAACCGCTCCGCCGGTATCCGTATCCCCATCACGGGCACCAACCCGAAGGCCAAGCGCATCGAGTTCCGCGCTCCGGATCCCTCCTCCAACCCGTACCTGGCGTTCGCTGCCCAGCTGATGGCCGGCATTGACGGCATCCGTAACCGCATTGAACCCCCGGCTCCCATCGACAAGGACCTCTACGAGCTCCCGGCCGAAGAAGCCAAGGACATCCCCAAGGCTCCGGGCACCCTGGAAGAAGCCCTTGAGGCCCTGCGCGAGGACAACGAGTTCCTCCAGGCCGGCGGCGTCTTCACCCAGGACCTGATCGATACTTGGATCGACTACAAGTACGAGAATGAGATCCGCCCGCTGTCACTGCGCCCGAACCCCTACGAGTTCGAGCTCTACTACGGCGTCTAGCATTTACGTGCACTCGCTGTAACCAGCAAAAAGGCCAGCGTCAGTCCGGAAGGACTGGCGCTGGCCTTTGCTTTAACGGCTTATTCAGACTTGCCCTGATCCCGCTCCTTGATGTTCCTGGTGATCTCGTCAAGCTTGTCCTTGACGAACGAGGCTGCCTCTGAAAGGCCCTTCTCGGCGCTACCTAACGGGTCCAACTGAAGGTACACGTTCTTATCGATGGGAAGATCGTATTCGTCCTTCAGATGGGTACCGCCGGCAACTCCGTCGAGGGACAGGTACACAAGTGCTTCGGTCCTGGCGATGCCCGCAATCGTGCCGAAGACGACGGTGAAGTCATTGGGCTGAAAGCTCACAGAATGGCCCACGTGACGCCGGTCCAGCTCTCCGGCAGGAATGGCCTTCTCGGACGGATTTCCGTTGTATTCCATGTACTTCCCCTATGCGTTGAGATCAGATACATAAGAAGTCTATAAGGACACTTAGCTTTTGGGGCCAGCGCACGTCATCGGGCTCCACCGGAAAACCGGCCGACTACTGCTTTCCGTACTTCTTGTGCACGGCCTGCTTACTGACGCCCAGGCAAAGTGCGATCGCTTCCCAGGACAAGCCCGAGTGCCGGGCGGCCCGCACCAGCGAAGCCTCCCTGCGACCCACTTCCTTTTGCAACTCCGCAACAGCGTAAAGAGCCTCAGCCGGGCCCATCCCATCCATTGATCCCACCAGGGTTTTCATTCGGTCCACCTCCATGCCGTCAACCATAATTGACGAAATGGCGATCGTCAACCTTAGTTGACTTCGATATAGAAGGAGGGTGCTGGACCCCTGATCACGCGAAGGCTTTGTACATGGTCCGCTGCGGTCCGGCACTACCGCCCAGATAACGTCCAGAGTCCACGAACCCGGCCTTCGCATAAGCGGCCAGCCCCGCGCCGTTGCGCTCGTTGACGGACAGCACGACGCCGGCCTGTCCGCCACCCAGCCTCGAGGTCAGTTTGCGCGCCTGCTCCGCAGCGGCCCGCGCAGCCGAAGTACCGAGTCCGCGCCCCTGGCTTTTCGTGTCGATGAGGAATCCCCGCAGCAACCACACCGACTCGTCATCGGGCCAGCCTGCGAGCGTGGCAGCTCCGGTCTGGAGGGTCAGCACACCAACAGCGGCTCCCCCGGCCTCAATGACGTACGGGAAACGGGATTCTTCTTCCAAGGAGATCAGCATCATGCGCAGTGGATCTCCAACGAACTCCCGCTGGCCCGGTTCCACCGCCAACTCCGCGACCGCGCCAAGCTGAATGGCGCGGGCGTCGTCGTCGAGCATTTTGAGGGGAATCAACCAAACGTCCATACGCTCGTGAGGATCAGCGTGTATCAAAAAATCGTCCTCTGGTTCGCCTTCAAGCATTAACTGGATTTCTCATCCTTCAGTTGCCGTAGAACTCTTTTTCGAAGACACCCCGGGCCCGGCGACTAAGCCGCAGATAATCCTCCTCGAAGTGACCCGCGTTCCCTGGTTCATAGCCACACCAGCGCGCCACTGCCTCCAGGTCCTTCCGTGATGACGGCAGGAGATCCGAGGCCCGGCCCGTCACAATGACGTTGGCGGAGCGGATGCGGCTGGCGAGTCGCCACGCCTCCCGCAGGAGCGCGGCATCCTCCTCAGCAATGAACTCCAACTGTTCCGCAGCAGCCAATGCGTCCAGGGTTGACGATGTTCGCAGCGCCGGGTGCTCTCCGGCGTGCTGGAGCTGAATCAGCTGAACCAGCCATTCAACATCGCTCAAGCCGCCACGGCCAAGCTTGACGTGCCGTGCGGGATCAGCGCCACGGGGCAAACGCTCGGACTCCACCCTGGCCTTGACACGGCGGATCTCACGGACGTCCTGCTCCGCAAGGTGCTCGGGGTACCGTATGGGATCAATGAGGCGTAAGAAGTCAGTGGCAAGCTCGTCCGAGCCTGCCATCGGGCGGGCCCGCAGGAGGGCTTGCGCCTCCCAGATAAGGGACCACCGCCGGTAGTACTCCGCATACGACTCCAAGGACCGCACCATAGCGCCGTTCTTGCCCTCCGGACGGAGATCTGCGTCCACCATGAGCACCCGTTCGGCCATGATCGCGGGCTTCAGCGGCTGGGTGAGGAAGCTGGAAACCTTGGCAACTATGGTGGCCGCTTGCTCCTGAGCCTCGGCATCGGAGAATCCGGCACGGGCACGGTGAACGTAGATGACGTCAGCGTCCGAGCCGTAGCCGATCTCCCGGCCACCCTGCCGCCCCATCGCCACCACCAGGACGTCAGTTTTCAGCGGACCCGTCGCCGCGACGACGGACTCCGCTACATGCAATGCACCAAGAACCGCAGCCCGATCAGTTTCGGACAAGGCCAAGCCCACGGCATCCTGATCGAGCAATCCGGCGCTATCGGCGATCGCGGTACGCAGGATCTCGCGACGTCGGATCAGCCTGATCAGCCTCATAGCGCTCTCGGGATCCGCATGGCGGGAGAGCTTGGACCGGATTTCCTGCCACTGGGCTTCAAAAGGAATTGGTGCCAGTTCTTTGTCGCTGCCCAGCCAGGCAACGGACTCCGGAGATACTTCCAATAAGTCCGAAATCAGCCGGGAATTGGCCAGCACCTGGCAAAGCCGCTCGGCGGCCGCTTGGGAATCGCGGAGCAGCCCCAAGTACCAGTGGGTTGTGCCGAGGGCTTCACTAACCCTGCGGAAAGCGAGCAGTCCGGCGTCGGGGTCTACACCTTCGGCAAGCCATCCCAAGAGGATCGGCAAGAGCTGCCTCTGCAGCGCAGCGCGTCGGCTGACACCCGCGGTAAGTGCTTCAATATGCCGCATGGCACCCTGGGGGTCCGCATAGCCAAGTGCGGCAAGACGGCCTTGGGCAGCCTCCGGGCTGAGCTTCGCGTCTTCGCTGCTCAGCTTTGCCGCTGTGTTGAGCAACGGCCTGTAAAAAATTCGTTCATGGAGTTCGCGGACGGCCTTCTTGGTCTTTTGCCACGTGGCCATCAGCTGGTCCGGATGCGGCCGCTCCAGGGCGAACGGACCCAGGACGGCCTTGGCCAGGAATCGCTGGGCGTCCTCGGACACAGGCATGAGGTGGGTCCGACGCAGCTGGAAGAGCTGGATTCTATGCTCCAGCAGGCGCAGGTAGCGGTATGCGTTGTCAAAAGCCGCGGCGTCAGCGCGGCCTATGTAACCCCCGGCAGACAGAGCGGCGATGGCAGAAGTGGTGTCCCTGCGACGAAGGGACTCGTCAGACTTCCCGTGCACCAACTGCAGCAGCTGAACCGTGAATTCAACGTCCCGGAGGCCGCCGCGCCCCAGCTTGATCTGACGCTGCTCCTCGGCTGCCGGGATATAGTCGGTCACCCTTCGGCGCATTGCCTGGACCGACTCCACAAAACCTTCCCGGCCCGCGGATGCCCAGACAAGGGGCTCTACGGCCTTCTCATAGCGCTGCCCCAGCTCTCTATCACCGGCAATGGTCCTTGCCTTGAGCAGTGCTTGGAACTCCCAGCTTTCGGCCCACCGTGCGTAGTAGCTCAAGTGCGAGGGCAGAGTCCGCACCAACGGGCCGGATTTCCCTTCCGGACGAAGATTGGCATCGACTTCCCACAGCCCCGGTTCCGGCGCTGAGGAAGAGATGGCCCTGGAAATGCCGGAGGCAAGGGCAGTACCGATGGTGGACGCGCGGGCGTCGTCCAACTCCGCTGATTCAATGACGTAGATGACATCGACGTCGGATATGTAGTTCAGCTCCCGGGCGCCGCATTTGCCCATGCCAATGACAGCAAGCCCGACGTCAGCGATCTCGGCCGCGGTGAACTGTGCCGCAGCTTCGGCCCGGGACACCGCGAGGGCAGCTTCGATGGCCGCCCCGGCAAGATCGGCCAGCTCCGCCCCGACCGATGGCATGAAGTCTGTTGGCGATGCAGCGCAGATGTCCTTGATGGCCAGCTCAGTCAGACCACGGCGGTACGCACTCCGTAGGGCCGCGTAGGCTGGCAGCCCGGTCATTCCGGCCACCGGGCGCTGTGCGCCGGGCTCGGCTTTCACGGAACGCAGCAGCCCTGCCCGGAGCTCTTCATGGGAGGCCTGCACCGGTTCCGGACTGACCCGGACATTGAACACATCCAAATGCTCCGGCCGCCGCATGAGAAACTCCCCCAGAGCCTCCGAGGCACCCAGGAGCCGATACATGGGCTCGCTGGTGTCCTGGTCAGCCGCGGCAAGCTTCCTGAGCTCCGGATTCTTCTCGATGAGCCGGACCAGTGATTGGAGTGCAGTATCCGGGCTTGCTGACAGAGAGAGCCCGGCGAACAGGGCATCCTCATCTATTCCGTCAAGTTCCGGGGCAGCGAGAAACCGTTCGCCTTTTTCCAGGTCACTGAATCCGGCTGAAATGAGCCGACGCGCTAGGCTCATTGGCCCGGCCTAGAGGATGCCGAGGTTGCGCTGCAACTCGTACGGCGTGACTTGGAGGCGGTAGTCCTGCCATTCTGCACGCTTGTTGCGCAGGAAGTGTTCGAACACCTGCTCCCCCAGGATCTCGGCCACCAACTCGGATTCCTCCATGGCCCGGATGGCGTCATGGAGGCTGGCCGGCAACGGCGCATGTCCCATGGCCCTGCGTTCCGCGGTGGTCAAGGACCACACATCGTCTTCGGCTGCCGCTGGAAGTTCGTAGCCTTCCTCGATGCCTTTCAAACCGGCACCCAGCAGCACGGCGTAGGCCAAGTAGGGGTTGGTTGCGCTATCGATCCCCCGGTACTCGATGCGTGCCGACTGGCCCTTGCCCGGCTTGTACAGCGGAACGCGCACCAATGCCGAGCGATTGTTGTGGCCCCAGCTCAGGTAGCTCGGGGCTTCGCCGCCGCCCCAGAGGCGCTTGTAGGAATTGACGAACTGATTGGTGACAGCCGTGAATTCAGGAGCGTGCTTGAGGATTCCGGCGATGAACTGGCGTGCGGTCTTTGAGAGCTGGAACTCGGCACCGGCTTCGAAGAACGCGTTGGTGTCGCCCTCGAAGAGCGAGAAGTGGGTGTGCATGCCTGAACCGGGGTGGTCCGTGAACGGCTTGGGCATGAAGGTGGCGTACGTACCCTGCTGAAGGGCCACTTCCTTGATGACCGTCCGGAACGTCATGATGTTATCCGCGGTCTGAAGCGCGTCCGCATAGCGGAGGTCGATCTCGTTCTGGCCCGGCCCGGCCTCGTGGTGGCTGAACTCCACCGAGATGCCGACGGATTCGAGCATGGTGACTGCGGTGCGGCGGAAGTCCTGTGCTACGCCACCCGGCACGTGGTCAAAGTAGCCGCCCTCGTCCACGGGAACTGGAGCGCTGTCCGGGCCCAGGTCCTTTGACTTCAACAAGTAGAACTCAATCTCGGGGTGGGTGTAGCAGGTAAAGCCCATGTCAGCGGCCTTCGCAAGGGTCCTCTTCAGGACGTTGCGGGGGTCCGCGGCGGACGGCTCGCCATCGGGGGTAAGGACGTCACAGAACATGCGCGACGTCTGTTCCGTCTCTCCACGCCACGGCAGGATCTGGAAGGTGGACGGGTCCGGCTGGGCGAGCATGTCGGACTCGAACACGCGGGCCAGGCCTTCAATGGCGGAACCGTCAAAACCCAGGCCTTCTTCAAAGGCGCCCTCAACCTCAGCCGGCGCAAGCGCCACCGATTTGAGCGAACCCACGACGTCGGTGAACCACAAGCGTACGAAGCGCACGTCACGCTCTTCGATTGTCCGCAGAACGAACTCTTGCTGGCGGTCCATAGGGCCTCTTTTCCGATTCAGTGTCCATGCCGCTGGTTTCAAGGAGTAGAAGCCACGGCAGCTCAGCCTTCACTCTACTAACAGTTCCGTGCTAATGCCGCAGCAGTAGCTGCGCGTAACACAGCGTTTACAAAAGGTGACGCCGGGCACACTGCTGGCAGCCGCCGTCGGCACCGCTTAGGCTCTATCCATGGCCCCGAGCAACCTTCCTGAGTCCACCACGCCCGCCGAAGTTCCCGCACCTTACGGCACGGGGCCTGCAGCGGCCGCCGACGTGCCGTCGGCGGCGGGCAGGAAGCCCATCGGCAGAGTCCGGATCCACCACCTTCAGCAAGCCAAGGACAACGGCGAGCACTTCGCCATGCTGACGGCATATGAGCAGTACACCGCCGAGATTTTTGACCAGGCCGGGATTGAAGTCCTCCTGGTGGGCGACTCCGCTTCGAACAACGTGTTCGGCAATGAGACGAGCCTTCCCGTCACTGTGGAGGAGCTCCTGCCCTTGACGCGGGCTGTAGCCAGGGCGGCCAAGCGGGCGCTGGTGGTGGCTGACCTGCCCTTCGGCAGCTACGAAGTGTCCCCGGCCCAGGCGGTTGCCACCGGCGTCCGGTTCCTCAAGGAAGGACTGGCACACGCCGTCAAAATTGAAGGAACCGCTTACTACGCCGAAACCGTCAAGGCCATGGTCCAGGCAGGAATTCCCGTCATGGCCCACATCGGCTTCACTCCCCAAAGTGAACATTCCCTAGGGGGATACCGCGTCCAGGGCCGTGGCGATGACGCCCAGCGGCTCGTGGACGACGCCATCGCCCTGCAGGACGCTGGCGCCTTCAGTGTCCTGATGGAAATGGTGCCTGCCGAGACTGCAGCCGTTGTGGATGCAGCCCTGCGGGTGCCCACCGTCGGTATCGGCGCCGGCAAGAGCACCACCGGGCAGGTCCTTGTGTGGCAGGACATGGCAGGTTTGCGGGGTGGCAAGATGGCAAAGTTCGTCAAGCAATACGCAGATCTTCGCACCACATTGAGCGATGCCGCGGTCGCCTACGCGGAGGATGTCCGATCCGGACAGTTCCCCGGACCGGAGCACTCCTTCTAACCGCTAATCGTCGTCCTGGGCGTCCCAGGCGTCGTTGCGGGCTTTAACCTTCTCCAAGGCGTGCTCAGCTTCTTCCCTGGTTTTGTAGGGGCCAATCAGCTGGGACCAATCAGACATAGCGTCTTCTTCGATCTCGTGCGTCTTGACGTTGTACCAGTACTCCGTCACGTCTCCTCCTCGATCCAGGGGCTATTGGACGCGTAACGTTGGCGGGGTCACAGGAACCCAGCCACGCTTTGTTACTTACGTCTCTTGTGTGCCTTATATGATCAATCTATGCCTTCTCTTGCCTCGACTGCACCCATCGGCGCCCTCACCCCGGGAACCATCAGCCCTGAACGACCCGTGCCGGCGTCGATTCCCAGGCCGGAGTATGTAGGCAAGAAGGCGCCAGCCAAGTTCACCGGATCCGAGGTGAAGTCCCCGGAGACCATAGAGAAGATCCGGATTGCGGGGAAGATTGCCGCGCAAGCAATCGTCGAGGTGGGCAAGCACATCCAGCCCGGCGTCACCACAGACCAGCTGGACCAAATAGGGCATGAGTTCCTTCTGGATCACCATGCCTACCCCTCCACGCTCGGTTACCGTGGGTTTCCCAAATCTCTGTGTTCCTCCCTCAACGAGGTCATTTGCCACGGAATCCCCGACTCGACCGTGCTCCAGGATGGCGACATCCTGAATATTGACATCACAGCCTTCATCAACGGAGTGCATGGGGATACCAATTACACTTTCCTGGTTGGCGACGTGGACGAAGAATGCCGTTTGCTGGTTGAGCGCACGCAGGAGTCGCTCAACCGGGCCATCAAGGCCGTGGCCCCAGGCCGCGAAATCAACGTAATCGGCCGAGCTATCCAGTCCTACGCCAAACGCTTCGGCTACGGCGTAGTGCGGGATTTCACCGGCCACGGCGTGGGCGAGGCCTTTCACACAGGCCTCATCATTCCGCATTACGACGCAGCCCCGGCGTACAACACCGTGATCGAGGCGGGCATGGTTTTCACCATCGAACCCATGCTGACCCTCGGCACCATCGACTGGGAGATGTGGGCCGATGACTGGACGGTCGTCACCAAGGACCACAAACGCACAGCCCAGTTCGAACACACCCTGCTGGTCACCGAGACCGGCGCGGAAATCCTTACCCTTCCCTAAGCTCTCCGGAAGGTCCCGCAGCCCGGGCGGCTGCGCCATGCCCATCCCCTCCTGCCATGATCGGAAATGCATTGTCCAAGAAGGATGAGAAGAACCACAAGAACGCCCCTTTGATCGGTATCGACATCGGCGGCACCGGCATCAAGGGCGGCATTGTCGACCTGAAGAAGGGCAAACTGATTGGCGACCGCTTCCGCGTTCCCACTCCGCAGCCCGCCACTCCGGAGGCCGTGGCCGAGGTTGTCGCCCACATCGTCGAGGAACTCTCCAGCCGCCCCGACGCTCCTGCGGCCGACTCACCGGTGGGTGTCACTTTCCCCGGCATCATCCAGCACGGAGTGGTCAACTCTGCGGCCAACGTGGACAAGACCTGGCTCAGCACCGACATCGATGCCACGTTCACCAAGCGCCTCGGCCGCCCCGTAGAGGTCATCAATGATGCCGACGCAGCGGGCCTCGCCGAAGCCCGCTACGGAGCCGGCGAGGGCGTGGACGGCACAGTCCTGGTGATCACGCTGGGCACCGGCATCGGATCGGCCTTCATCTTCAACGGACAGTTGGTCCCCAATGCCGAGCTCGGCCACCTGGAGGTTGACGGACACGACGCCGAGACCAAGGCATCCGCCGTGGCACGGGAACGCGATGGGCTCAGCTGGGACGAATACGGGGTCCTTCTCAACCGCTACCTTCAGCACGTTGAGTTCCTTTTCTCCCCCGAACTCTTCATTGTGGGCGGAGGCATTTCCAAGCGCTCCGACGAGTACTTCCCGCATCTTGACCTGCGGACCAAAATCGTCACGGCAAAGTTGAAGAACGACGCCGGGATCGTGGGTGCTGCGCTCGAAGTCGCCTTGCACCACAAACTCGCAAAGTAGTTCCAGCGTGGCAGAACAGCTGCCGGCTGCCCGGCCCACCGAACGCGGAGTGGCGATTGTCACTGGCGCCAGCCGCGGGATCGGTGCCGCCGTGGCCCGGGCCGCGGCGGCCGTCGGCTACCTCGTAGTGATTAATTACTCTGCAGACAGCGAAGGCGCAGAGTCAGTGGTCAACGACATCCTGGCTCAAGGCGGCAAGGCAGTCAGCGTGCAGGCCGATATCAGCCAGCCCGCCGACGTCGGGCGTTTGTTCGACGTCGCCGGCAGCTTCGGTGCGCTCACCGCCGTCGTCAACAACGCTGCCATCACCGGCAACCTGATTGGTCCACTGGCTGACGTCCCTGCAGCAGTAGTGCAGCGCGTTGTTGATGTGAATATCTCCGGAATGATGTTCATGTGCCAGGAAGCAGTCCGGAGGCTCACAACGCACAACGGCGGCAGTGGCGGATCCATCATCAATATCTCGTCCACCGCCACCAAAGCCGGTTCACCGGGGACCTGGGTCCACTACGCGGCCACCAAGGGCGCCGTTGACGTCCTGACGGTGGGTCTGGCAGCAGAAGTGGCCAAGCAGGGCATCCGTGTCAACGCCGTTGCCCCCGGCAGCACGAACACCGGGCTCCACGCAGCGGCCGGAATGCCGGACCGGGTGGAAAGGCTCAACCCAACCATTCCCATGGGTCGCGGAGCCGAACCGGAAGAGGTGGCTGCGGCCGTCATGTGGCTGATGTCGGATGGGGCTGGCTACATTACAGGTGCTGTGCTCCCCGTATCTGGCGGACGCTAGCGCCTGACCGGGACAGCCCGGCCCGGATTGGTGCCGGTGGCGGCTGCGGCTTCCCCTCCGCTGCCGCCACCGGAGTTAGAGCGGGCTCTTTTCCGAACCCGTGGCTTCTTTGGCGCCTGCCTTGGCTTCGTCTGCCTCATGGCGCAGCAGCGAGATGGCCGACTCAAAGTCTTCCAAGGACTCGAACGCCTGATAGACGCTCGCGAAACGAAGGTACGCCACTTCATCCAGCTTCCGCAGCGGGCCCAGAATCGCCAAGCCCACCTCATGGGCATCGATCTCCGCCGCGCCCGAGGAACGAATATTTTCCTCGACTTCCTGAGCCAGCATCGCCAGATCGTCTTCAGTGACCGGACGCCCTTGGCATGCTTTGCGGACTCCGCTGATGACCTTGATCCGGCTGAATGGTTCGCCAACGCCGGACCGCTTGATGACGGACAAGCTGGTGGTCTCCACAGTGGTGAAGCGGCGTCCGCACTCAGGGCATTGGCGGCGGCGGCGAATAGCGGAGCCATCGTCAGCCATGCGGCTGTCAACGACGCGGGAGTCGGGATTCCGGCAGAACGGACAATACACGCTGGGCCTCCCCTGACAGCTCCGGCACGGACTCGGAAACGGCAGGACGCCGGATACGCAAAAGTGCCGGAAGATTCTCTTCCGGCACCAGTTTACGGGCCGCCCCACCGTAATGACAAGCGTGTAACTACTACATGTAGTACGGGGTACCCATATATGTAGTGGTCAGTTAGGTGCTGGTCAGGACTTCTCAGGACTTCTCAGACTGCTTACGACCCCTCAGTGAAGCGGATCCGGACGGCGTCTCCGTGGCCGGGAAGGTCTTCGGCACCTGACAAGCTCACAATATGTCCGCTGACCTGCTCCAGTGCGGCGCGGTCATAATTGATGACCTGAACTGCACGGAGGAACGTCGTGACATTGAGTCCTGATGAGAAAGCCGCCGTCCCGCTGGTGGGCAGTACGTGATTGGAACCGGCGCAATAGTCCCCCAGGCTTACCGGGCTGAAGTCGCCCACGAAGATCGCCCCCGCGTTACGGATCCGCGATGCGACTGCCGCCGCATCTGCCGTCATGATTTCCAGGTGCTCAGCGGCGTACGCGTTGCAGACTGCGATCCCCTGCTCAAGATCGTCCACCAGCACCACACCGGACTGCGGTCCGGACAACGCCTCGAGGACCCGGGAACTGTGCTTGGTTGCAGAGGCTTGCCGGGCCAGTTCACGCACGACGGCGTCGGCCAGCTCCGGGGAGTCCGTCACCAGGACGGAAGCTGCTTTGGGATCATGCTCGGCCTGGCTAATGAGATCAGCGGCCACCAAGGGGGCCTGCGCAGTGGAGTCGGCGAGGATGGCGATCTCGGTAGTTCCGGCCTCCGAGTCAATGCCCACCACGCCCTTCACGAGCCGCTTGGCTGTGGCCACAAAGATGTTGCCGGGTCCAGTGACCACGTCAACGGGTTCAATGGGCAACTCGCCTCCGGTACCCGGAACGCCGTAAGCAAACGAAACAATTGCCTGTGCACCACCGATGGCGTACACCTCATCGATGCCCAGGAGCTTCGCGGCGGCCAGGATGGTGGGGTGCGGAAGTCCGTCGAAGTCTTTCTGCGGCGGGGATGCCAATGCAATGGACTCGACGCCCGCCGCAACCGCGGGGACCACGTTCATGATCACCGATGACGCCAGAGGGGCCAGTCCGCCGGGAACGTACAGCCCTACGCGCCCCACCGGAATCCAGTTCTGGCTGACAACAGCGCCGTCGCCAAGCTGAACGTCAACGTTGGCAGGGCGCTGCTGGTCAGCAAACTGCCGTGCACGGTTGATGGATTCTTCCAAGGCGGCCCGAACCTTCGGATCAAGTTCGTTCAGGGCCTTGGAGAGCGCCTCTGCCGGGACCCGCGGGTGGGACTGTTCCACACCGTCGAATTTCCTGGCCAGTTCACCCAAGGCGGCAAAGCCACGGCTTCGGACATCGGAAATGATGTTTAGGACCTTCTGCTCCGCATCCGCCATGGTCTGATGCTGCGCCCTGGGAACCGCTGCACGCAGCTCCGCCAGGGAGAGGTGGCGGCCCCGGAAATCGATGCTCCGAAAGGCAAGGGCGTCAGTGGAAGGGGCGGAAGTATCCGGAGAAGTGGTCACCCGGCTATTTTACGGGCTTCTTTGACAGAACCCCGAACAGGGCCAGGACGAACGTGATGAAGGCAATGGCAGCAGGCCACAGGACCAGCACAGCATAGGAGCGAAGCGTGAAACCAAACCCGGAGCCAAGTGCCGGATCCGGGGCCGGACCCAGTAGCTGGCCCGTCAGTAGCCCGACCAACCAGGCGATAAGAGCCCCTAAAGCACCGCCAACAAGGGCAAAGGTCAAGCGTCTGCCCGAACCCTCCCCCTGCAGCTTCCCGTCAAGCATGACGCCGGTGAGGCAGCCTGCCAGCAACATCAGGGCTCCGAGGACCAAGTCTCGTGGAAGCCAGGAATCAGGATTGGCCGCATTGGCCAGATCCGGATTGCCCGAGACCAGGTTCAACCCGCCCGGAGCCAACAGCCACCAGACCACCCCGGCCACCACGCCCAAAGCAGCCGGAAGTACCAGCCACAGCACATCCTTCGGCCGCCGGGGTTTCGTGGCGGGCAACGGTTCTGAAACGGGTGGGACGTGCGCGGTGGGCTCGGTCATGCAACTCACCTTAACAAAGGCTCACGCCTACCCAACAAAATGTGGGGCTCGCCGGATGGGAGGAATACCCTGAAGGTGAGAAGTACCACCGCCACAGCCCAGGAGAACACCCACGTGTCCAGCGAACCATCCGGCTACGATCAGACCTTCCGGGAAATGTTCCGTCGGCATGCCGCCGGAGTGGCAATCATCACGGCGAACCTGAACGGAAGCCCGTTTGGATTCACTGCCACGTCCGTGGCCTCCCTGTCAGCCGAACCGCCCCGCTTCACCTTCAATATGGCCAGAAGCTCCAGTTCCTGGCCGGCTGTGGCCAACGCGGAGTACATCGGAGTTCACATGTTGGGGCTGGAAAACCAAGCCCTCGCCAATCGCTTCGCTCGGACCCGCGATCGGTTCGACGGCGACCACTGGGAGCCGGGCCCCCACGACGTCCCCATTCTCAAGGACGTCAGCGGCTGGCTCGTGGGCAGAATCCAAATGCGCCTGTCCTTCGAGAACAACGCAGTAGTGGTGGTGGAGGTGGTTGATGGGCAAGTGGGCCAGGACGGCACTCCCCTGCTCTACCACGGCGGCGCCTACAGCAAGCCCGCCCCGCTCGACTACGAAATCTAAGGGCTGAGGATTCCTGCGGCGGCCAGCCTTGCCAGGACCTCTGTATCAGTTATCCAGGTGTATCAGTTGCGCAGGTGTATCAGTTGTCCAGGCAGGCCGGACCCAGCAGCACCTTGAGGTCCCCGAACAGTGATGGGCTGGGGTTAACCCTCATATGGACCGGCAAGCCCATAACCTCCACCTTCGTATCGCCCATCAGTTTGAGACGGACTTCCGAGTTTCCGCGGTGAGTGCGCAGCACATCCCGCAGGTCTGTCACAACTGCTTCGGTGGCCTTGAACGTAGGAATGGTGATAACCACCGGACCGTTCACGCTTTCGCTGAGGTCCGGGACGGAAAGCTCCATGCAATTCAGGGTGACCGCACCGTCATCGCGGCGCTGCAACCGTCCCTTGACAACAACAATCAAGTCCTCGGCCAGGACCGAGGCAATGGGCCCGTACACCTGGCCGAAGAACATGACCTCCATGGAAGCGCCGAGGTCCTCGATCTCTGCCCGGGCGTACGCGTTTCCGCTGGCCTTGGCGATCCTGCGGCTCAGCGAGGTGATCATGCCCGCAATGGTGACAATGGCGCCGTCGTGCGGTCCGTCCTCAGCGATGATCGAGGTGATGGACTGTTCCGCGTGCTGGCTGAGGACGCCCTCCAATCCCTGCAGGGGATGGTCTGAGACATAAAGGCCCAGCATGTCCCGTTCGAAGGACAGCTTGTCCTTCTTTTCCCACTCGGGCAGATCCGGGATTTCCGTTGTCAGCGACGCCTCGGGCTCCTGGTCTTCAAAGCCGGCGAAAAGATCGAACTGGCCAATGGCCTCATTGCGCTTGAGCGTGATCACGGAATCTATGGCTTCTTCATGGATCATCGCCAGAGCCCGCCGGTGATGGCCGAGCGAGTCGAAGGCCCCGGCTTTGATCAGCGATTCGATGGTGCGCTTGTTGCACACCACGGCCGGCACCTTCAGGAGGAAGTCCTTGAAGGACGTGTACTTTCCTTCGGAAGTGCGGGCGGCCACCATGGCATCCACCACGTTGACACCCACGTTGCGAATGGCGCCCATACCGAAGCGGATGTCCGTGCCCACAGGGGTGAAGTTCAGCGATGATTCGTTGACATCCGGCGGCAGGACCGTGATGCCCATTCGACGACACTCGTTGAGGTAGATGGCGGATTTGTCCTTGTCATCACCCACCGACGTCAGAAGTGCCGCCATGTACTCCGGCGCGTAGTGCGCCTTCAGGTAGGCCGTCCAGTAGGAGATCACGCCGTACGCGGCCGAGTGGGCCTTGTTGAAGGCGTAGTCGGAGAACGGGAGCAGAATGTCCCAGAGCGTCTTGACAGCGGCCATGGAGTAGCCGTTGTCCTGCATACCTTGGGAGAAGCCGGCGAACTGCTTGTCCAGCTCGGACTTCTTCTTCTTGCCCATGGCACGACGGAGGATGTCTGCTTGGCCGAGAGAGTAGCCGGCCAGCTTCTGCGCCACAGCCATGACCTGTTCCTGGTACACGATCAGGCCAAAGGTTCCACCCAGGATTTCCTTGAGCGGTTCTTCCAGTTCCGGGTGGATGGGGATTACTTCCTGAATCCCGTTCTTGCGCAGAGCATAGTCGGTGTGGGCGTTGGCACCCATGGGACCAGGCCGGTACAGCGCAAGGACTGCGGAGATATCTTCGAAGTTGTCAGGCTTCATCAGCTTGAGCAGGGACCGCATGGGTCCACCGTCGAGCTGGAACACACCAAGGGTGTCACCGCGGGCCAGGAGCTCGTAGGACGGAGCGTCATCGAGTTCCAGGTTTTCCAGGTCCAGGTCAACGCCGCGGTTCATCTTGATGTTTTCCAGGGCATCGGAAATGATCGTCAGGTTCCTCAGGCCCAGGAAGTCCATCTTGATCAGTCCGAGGCCCTCGGAGGTCGGATAGTCGAACTGGGTGATGACCTGGCCGTCCTGGAAACGGCGCATGATGGGGATGACGTCGATGATGGGGTCCGAGGACATGATGACGCCGGCGGCGTGAACACCCCACTGGCGTTTCAGGCCCTCGATGCCCAGCGCGGTCTCGAAGACCTTGGCGGCCTCGGGATCGGTAGCGATCAG
Organism: Arthrobacter sp. StoSoilB22; assembly: GCF_019977315.1. Taxonomy (NCBI): domain Bacteria; kingdom Bacillati; phylum Actinomycetota; class Actinomycetes; order Micrococcales; family Micrococcaceae; genus Arthrobacter; species Arthrobacter sp. StoSoilB22. Next base: position 1,782,734 of record NZ_AP024652.1, on the reverse strand, counting down.
CTGGCGGAAGTCCCCTGCCTCGCTGTAGCGCTTGGACTCCGGGTTCTGGATGTCGGCCAGCGGAATGTCCTTGGCCATGACGGCAGGCGGAAGGGCCTTGGTGAGTGTCTCGCCCATGCTGAACGGATAGCCGAGCACACGGGAAGAGTCCTTGAGCGCCTGCTTGGTCTTGATGGTTCCGTACGTGACGATCATGGCCACGCGCTCGTCGCCGTACTTCTTGGTGACGTAGTCGATCACCTCGGAGCGGCGGCGATCATCGAAGTCGACGTCGAAGTCAGGCATGGAAACGCGGTCCGGGTTGAGGAAGCGTTCAAAGATCAGGCCGTGCTGCAGCGGGTCGAGGTCGGTGATGCGCATGGCGTAGGCCACCATGGATCCTGCACCGGAACCACGGCCGGGACCTACCCGGATGCCATTGTTCTTGGCCCAGTTGATGAAGTCGGCAACCACCAGGAAGTACCCGGGGAATCCCATGGAGGTGATGACACCGAGCTCATAGTCAGCTTGCTTGCGGACCTTGTCCGGAATGCCCTGGGGATAGCGGTACTTCAGACCGGCGTCCACTTCCTTGACCAACCAGGAGGTCTCGTCTTCACCGGGAGGACAAGGGAAGCGCGGCATGTAGTTGGCGCCGGTGTTGAAGGAAACTTCGCAACGCTCGGCGATGAGCAGCGTGTTGTCGCAGGCTTCAGGGTGATCGCGGAACAATTCCCGCATTTCCTGCGGAGATTTCAGGTAATAGCCACTACCGGAGAACGCAAAGCGGGAACCGCCGTTATCGTACGTCGGTTCCAGGAGCGTGGAACCGGACTGAATCGCCAGCAACGCTTCATGGGCCTTGGCATCGTGCTCATGGGTGTAATGGAGGTCATTGGTGGCCACCAGTGGCAGGTTGAGTTCCTTGGCCAAGCGCAGGAGGTCGCCGGTGACGCGCCGTTCAATGTCCAGCCCGTGGTCCATCAGTTCGCAGAAATAGTTCTCCGCTCCGAAGATGTCGCGGAACTCTGCTGCAGCCTCCACGGCTTCGCGGTACTGCCCCAGGCGCAACTTGGTCTGGACCTCTCCGGACGGGCATCCGGTGGTGGCGATCAGGCCTTCGGAGTAGGTGTTGAGCAGTTCCCGGTCCAGCCGCGGCCACTTACCAAAGACAGAGTCCAGGGAAGCAATCGAAGAAGCCCTGAAGAGGTTCCTCATGCCCACGTTGTTGTAGCTCAGCAGCGTCATATGGGTGTACGAGCCACCGCCGGAGACATCGTCCTTACGCTGGCTTTCGTCGCCCCAGCGCACACGCTCCTTGTCCCCGCGGGCGGTGCCGGGTGTTACATAGGCTTCGACGCCGATGATCGGCTTGATGCCCTTGTCTGTGGCTTTGCGCCAGAAGTCGAACGCCCCGAACAAATATCCGTGGTCAGTCGTGGCCAGGGCCGGCATGCCCAGCCGTTCGGTTTCATCGAAAAGCTCACCGAGCCGGGCAGCTCCATCCAGCATGGAGTACTCAGTGTGGGTGTGCAGGTGGACAAACGAATCATTGCTGGAAGTCACCACGACAGTCTACCGTCCCGTGTCATACAGAAATCGGACCCGGGCAGTGAAATCCGTCTATGCGGAGCCAGTGGCCAGCAGATCCAGAGCGTACTGGAGGTCCGCCGGATATTCGCTGCTGACTTCCACCCAATCGCCGGAGCGGGGATGGGTAAATCCAAGTTGACGGGCGTGCAGCCACTGACGGGTGAGACCAAGGGTGGCAGCCAGGCGGGGGTCCGCTCCGTAGGTGAGGTCGCCGGCACAAGGATGCCGCAGCGCTGAGAAGTGGACGCGGATCTGGTGGGTGCGCCCCGTTTCCAGATGCACTTCCACCAGGGTCGCCTTACCAAAAGCTTCCAGGACCTCATAGTGGGTCACTGAGGGTCGGCCGTCCTCGATGACGGCGAACCGCCAGTCGTGGCCGGGATGCCGTCCGATGGGGGCGTCAATGGTCCCCTGAAGAGGATCGGGCAGTCCCTGAACAACTGCGTGATACACCTTGTCCACGGTGCGTTCCTTGAAGGCCTTCTTCAGCACCGTGTAAGCGTTCTCGGTCTTAGCCACCACCATGACACCGGATGTCCCCACATCCAGCCGGTGAACAATCCCCGCACGCTCGGGCGCTCCCGACGTAGAAATCCTGTAACCTGCTCCGGCAAGGCCTCCCACTACTGTGGGGCCCACCCAGCCTGGTGAAGGGTGGGCTGCGACCCCCACCGGTTTGTCGATGACAACGAATTCGTCGTCGTCCAACAGGATCTTCAGGCCTTCCACAACTTCCTCCACGACTTCCAGGGGATCCGGCCGCTCGGGAACCGTGACATCAAGCAATGTACCGGCAACGAGCTTCGCCGATTTACCCAGCGCAACTCCGCCGCTGGTGACGTTTCCTTCTGAAATCAGCAGCGCGGCAGCAGAGCGGGAAATGTCCAGAAGCTGTGCCAGTCCGGCATCAACTCGCGCCCCGGCCAGCTCCTCGGGAACCACTATGGATTTACTCACCAGCGGGCTCCCCGTTGGTGCCGCCGGCGGATTTGGCATCTTTGGCCGGCTTTGGCGCTGCCACATGACGGGTTCCGTCCATGCCAACCCCCCGCAAGGTCAGGAGGCAGATAATGACGACGCCGGACACCACCGCCGAGTCTGCGATGTTGAAGATGGCGAAGTTCGGCAGCTGAATGAAATCCACCACATGTCCCATGGCGAAAGACGGCTCGCGGAACAAGCGGTCGGTCAGGTTGCCGAGGGCACCGCCAAAGAGCAGTCCCAGGGATAGCGCCCACCAGACCGAGCCCACCTTTCGCAGCTGAAAGAGAATCGCCACAGAGACCACAGCCATGACGATCGTGAAAACCCACGTCACATTCTCGCCGATGGAAAATGCCGCCCCGGAGTTGCGGATGTAGTACCAGTGCAGCAGCGGAGGCAGCACCGGAATGCGCTCACCCTCCGTCATGGTGCTGGTGACCCAAAGTTTGGTGAGTTGGTCAAAAACGTAGGCGAACACGGCGAAGCCGGCAAAAAGCCAGAGCATGGCAGGACGCCACTTACGGCGTCCGGCAGGCGTCGGCTGTGTGGCCTCAGCGGTGAAGTCGTCGGTCATAGTGCTTTCATTCGGGAAGCGTGCGGGCTGCTGTCGGTCTCTTAACAGAGAAAGCCGGCGGCCGAGGAGTCCTCAGCCACCGGCTTTCAGAATACTTGCTAAACGTCAGCGGTTGCTTCGCCAACCTCAGGGGCAGCGACGGAACCACGGGCGTCAAGGTCGCGGAGCTGACCTTCGATGTAAGCCTTCAGGCGTGAACGGTAGTCGCGCTCGAAACCACGGAGCTGCTCAACCTTACGCTCAAGAACGGAGCGCTGCTGCTCAAGGGCACCAAGGATCTTGCGGGACTTCTCCTGGGCGTCGTTGACGAGGCTGGAAGCCTCGATCTGAGCCTCGGCAATGATCTTTTCCTTCTGCTGCGCACCGTCGGAAACGTGCTTGTCGTGCATCTGCTGCGCCATGGCCAGCAGACCTGCAGCGGACTCAGCGGACGTGGTGACGCCATTGCTTGCAGCAGGTGCCTTCGGAGCTGCAGCAGCGGCTGCTGCCTTCTCGGCTTCCTTCTTCTTGGCATCTTCTGCGGCCTTGGCTTCGGCTTCCGCCTTCGCCTCAGCTTCCTTGTCAACCTTGACCGGGGCCGGAACCTTCTCGACGACCGGAGCCGCAGCAGTTGCAGCGGGAACGGCCGAACCGGCCTCGCCGAGCTTCTTGCGAAGTTCGTCGTTTTCCTGGTTCAAGCGGCGAAGTTCCACCACGATCTCGTCGAGGAAGTCGTCAACCTCGTCCTGGTCGTAGCCTTCGCGGAACTTGGTCGGCTGAAAGCGCTTGTTGACAACGTCTTCTGGCGTCAAAGCCATCTGGTCACCTCGTTGGTCTAGTTAGTCAGTAGGCCTTCCGGCCGTTCAAAACTACGGTACCTAAATATCATCTTGTTCCTCCAATTCAACACCATCGTGTTGATTTGGAGAATTTGCGGCCTATGGACCATCGGTGGCCCGGGTTCCGCGGAGCAACTACGCCAGGCTGTTGGTCACTGCCATGGCTATGCTGACGGCAATAATCAGGATCAAGAACCCAAGATCCAAGGAGATTCCGCCAAGTTGGAGGGGCGGGATCAGCTTCCTGAGCCTGCTAAGGGGAGGATCAGTGACGGAGTAGACCACATGAGCTGTAACCAACGCCACACCCCTGGGCCGCCACTGGCGGGCGAACATCTGGACCCATTCGAAGATGAGTCGGATGATCAGGGCGATGAAGAACAGCAACAACACAATATAGATAAGGCCGAAAACAATGCCCACGAGTTAGCTCAGATCTCCCACTTGTTCCGGAATGCCGATCGGTCCCTACTATTGCAACACAGATGCCAGGCGGGTTGACCCGCCTGGCATCTGCAAAAGACTGTTGTCAGCTCTGGTTGAAGAAGCTGGCCTGCGTCTCGCTGGCCTTTTTGTCGTCCCCGATGACCTCAACGTACGACGGCGACAACAGGAAGACCTTGTTGGTCACCCGCTCGATGCTGCCGTGCAAGCCGAAGACGAGGCCGGCGGAAAAGTCCACAAGCCGCTTGGCATCGGACTCACCCATGTCAGTGACATTCATGATGACCGGAATGCCATCCCGGAAGCTCTCGCCAATGACCTTTGCGTCGTTGTACGAACGAGGATGGACGGTGGTGATCTGCCTCAGGCCCGAGGCATCTTCGCGGCTGGATGCCGCACGCTTGATGGGTGTCACGGGTGCGCGGTATTCCTCTTCGGCATCTACAGTGGGCATTTCACGGACAACTTCCCGGACGGGAGCGGGCGCACGGCGCTCTTCCCGTTCCTGTGCCTGGGGGCGTTCTTCATCGTGCTGCGTGGCGACGGACTGCTCAGATTCGTAGTGTTCATCGCCGTCGGCGAGCCCAAGATAGATCATTGTCTTGCGCAGAGCGCCAGCCATGGTGCACTCCTATCGTTTCTGCAGTAGGCGGGCCGCCATGACTTGACATATTGGAACCCCGGCCCGTCATTCCAATACTTTGACGCTACCCCACGGCCGGACGGGAACCGAGAATATCGGAGCCAATTCTCAGGTGTGTCGCTCCGAACTTCACGGCGGCTTCCAAGTCCTGACTCATGCCGGCGGATATACCTGTTGCGGCCGGATGCACTGCGCGGAGCGCTTTGGAAATCCCCGCGAGTCGCTCGAAGGCCACATTCGGATCAGCCCCCAAAGGCGCCACGGCCATCAGTCCGGACAACACCAGACCGTCCGCCAGCTCGATTCTTTCCGCGAGCATCTCAACATCGGAGGGCGTGGCGCCGCCCCGGTGTGCGCCGGCGTCGTCATCCAGGCTGACTTGGATGAAACAGTCAAGATCGCTGCGCCCCGTGGCATCCTTCTCCCTGGCGACGGCCTTGGCCAGAGCATCAACCAGCTGCACGCGGTCAACAGACTGGACCGAGGCAGCATACTTGACCACCGACTTTGCCTTATTGCTCTGAAGCTGGCCGATGAAATGCCATCGGACGTCAATCCCGGAGAGTTCAGCAGTCTTGGAGGCCGCTTCCTGGTCGCGGTTCTCGCCGACATCCTCGACACCAAGTGTCACCAGGCGGCGAACATCGGCCGCCGGATGGAATTTAGTCACCACCACCAACCGCGGCAGGTCAAGCCGTCCTGCAGTGCGGGTAGCGACGTCAATCCGCTGCCGCACCACCTCCAGCCGGGCCGACAGCTCAGCCGTGCGGGGATCACTTGATGATTCTTCCCGTTGTTGGTTGCCGTCTTTGAGGCTAGTCATGCGTCCACACCAAACCTGCAAATCGACCGGTCCGGGAGTCCCGCCGGTAAGAGAAAAGGGAGTCGTTTTCACGGGTGCATTCCCCCGAGTACTCCACGGGGACATCCAGTGAGTGCAACTGCGCGCGTACACCCGCCGGAAGGTCAAGGGCAGGTGTACCCCACGATGTGGAGGACCACGCTTCAGGTATTTTTTCTGCCACCTCGGCACGCAGCTGTTCGGGGACCTCGTAACACGAGCCACAAATGGACGGTCCGAGCCAAGCGCTGATATCAACAGCTCCCCGACGCCGCATTTCAGCGACAGTAGCGGGCACCACGGCTGAAGCGACCCCGGGACGCCCGGCATGGGCAGCGGCCAGAACGGGGCTGTTGTTGGAGTCGCTACCAACCAGCAGAACCGGGACACAATCGGCCACCATCACGGCCAAAGGCTGTGCTGATCGCCCGGGGATTGCAGGCGGGTGGGAGACTGCATGCTGTCCAGACGGTACAGGGGCAGCGGAGACCATGGCATCAGCGGTTGGTCCAGGTCCATGAGCTGCAATGAACTCCACATGATTTCCATGGACCTGGTTCATGTACTGGAACTGGCACGTACGCGAACCGTCCGGGCGCAAGCCGAGAGTGTGTTCCACCCGGGCACGACGAACCATCACTTCCGTGGGGTCGTCCTGTACGTGGAGAGCCAGGTTCCCGGCGCCTGTATCCGTGAAGGCTACAGAAACGCCGGGTCGTACTTCATTTCGCCACCAAAACACCTGGTACTGACTCTTTCGAACCGCGGCTTACTTCAGGAAGTCAGGAACGTCGAGATCATCGGAGCGGCTGCCCGAAAGGTCGGGTTCAACAACTGCAGGGAGGTCGACGTCAAAGCCGGAGTCCGCAGGCAAGGCCGACGGACGCTGCTGGCCCCAGTTGCTCAGGCCTGCAGCACCGATACCTGCCGTGGCGTGCTGCGGGGCTGCAGCGTTGGACGGCGCACTGCTCGGAGCAGCAGGCCTTTCCGAAGGCACCGGGTTCTGGGCCGGACGGGACTGATCCATGGAAGGCGAGGTTGCTTTGACGTCGTCGAAGCCCGCTGCGATGACTGTCACGCGAGCCTCATCTCCCAAGGCGTCGTCAATGACGGCACCAAAGATGATGTTCGCTTCAGGGTGGGCCACTTCCTGCACCAGGCGCGCGGCTTCATTGATTTCGAACAGGCCCAGATCGGAGCCGCCCTGAATGGACAGCAGGACACCGTGGGCGCCGTCAATGGAGGCCTCCAGGAGCGGCGAGGCGATGGCCAGTTCCGCAGCCTTGACGGCTCGGTCTTCACCACGGGCGGAACCGATGCCCATGAGGGCAGACCCCGCGCCCTGCATGACTGACTTGACGTCAGCAAAGTCAAGGTTGATCAGGCCGGGAGTGGTAATGAGGTCAGTGATGCCTTGGACACCGGACAGGAGTACCTGGTCCGCAGAGCGGAAGGCGTCCAGGACGGAGACATTGCGGTCGCTGATGGACAGAAGGCGATCGTTCGGGATCACAATCAGGGTGTCGACTTCGTCGCGGAGGGCGTCAATTCCAGCCTCGGCAGAGCCTGCACGGCGCCGGCCTTCGAAGGTGAAGGGTCGGGTCACGACGCCGATGGTCAGCGCACCGAGGGAGCGGGCGATGCGCGCGACCACGGGAGCACCACCGGTACCGGTGCCACCGCCCTCGCCTGCCGTGACGAAGACCATGTCAGCACCGCGGAGAACTTCTTCGATCTCGTCGGCGTGGTCTTCTGCTGCCTGCTTTCCGACCTCCGGGTTCGCTCCTGCACCCAAGCCACGGGTGAGCTCACGTCCGACGTCGAGCTTGACGTCGGCGTCGCTCATGAGCAGCGCCTGCGCGTCGGTGTTGATGGCGATGAACTCGACGCCCCGAAGGCCGACCTCGATCATACGGTTGACTGCGTTCACGCCACCGCCGCCGATGCCGACGACCTTGATGACGGCCAAGTAATTCTGCGGTGCTGCCACGTTTCGTGCCCCTTGCTTGTGTCCTATAGCGAAACTGATCGAGTCCAACTTGAATCCTTGGACCTTAACCCTCTAGTTGAAGGTTATAGTTATGTCAAGTAACTCTACTGCGACGGTATTTCCTCTGGTTCCCACATGCAATCTCCGCTTGCGCGTGTCGTGTGATTGCCGTGAAATAAGGCCACCGCCGGCCCGCAGGTTACGTTCTCGATACTGCCTATTTTGTGAATGGATGCCGGGGAACACTGACGTCGTAGATACTGACCGGGACCTTTGGGTCCGCCGGCATCCTCAGCAACGCCTCGAGTGCCTTGGCCTTCAGTTCCCTGTCCTCGGCATTGCCCCAGACTACCGTCTTTCCGTCCACCAGTTTCAGCTCAACGGCGTCGGGCGAGGCTGCAGAGGCGGTAGACATCCTGGCAAGGATGTCCGTGGGCAGGGTGTCCAGAACAGCGGCAATCGCCTTGAACAACTCCGTGTTGGTGGTGCCCACGCCAGCGTCGATCAACGGCAGGGCTACGGCGGCCAAATCCTGCGTCGCTCCGAGTTGAACGCCATCTACATCCACCATCACGTAGCTGTCACCCTGCTTGAGCAGTGCCACAGGAACGCGCTCGTCCACGTGCACCAGCAACTCGGACGGCGGCCGTGCTTCCATGGTTGCCGAACGGACCTGGACAAGTGGTTTCAGGAGCTCGTTGATCTCCTGTTCGCTGACTTGCGGCAACGGCTTGCCTTCCAAGCCTGACAGCGCCTTTTGCACCGCATCCGGCGTCACAAGCGATGTTCCGTCCACGGTTATGGTGCGCACTGCCAACACGGGAGAAAAGATGGCCCCTGCGATCAAGGATCCGACCACCAAAGCCACCATCGAGAGCGTCCAGAGCACCAGTCTCCGCTGACGTCGGTTCCTGGGCTCAGGAAAAGCAATGACGTTGTCAGTCCCTGGCGCCTTGCCGGCCTTCGCGGCACCGCCAGGCTTCGAGGGGCGACCCGACGCCACCGGGGCCTTGAGGTCAGTGTCAACAGATCGTTGTGCACTGATGACCTCCATTGGGTCACCTCCGGACCTCTCCGCCTTGCCGGGGCGCGGCTCCGTGGCCGGTTTGAAGGTGGGTTTCCGGGTGTTAGCCATCCAATGCCGCCACGATGGCAGGCCCGTAGGCAGTGACGTCTCCGGCCCCGACCGTCAGGACCACGTCGCCGTCGCTTGCAGCGTCCACCACGGCGTCCACGGCCTCACCGGCTGAAACGAGCCGGCCGTTCACCAAGTGATCGGTGATCAGCGTGCTCGTGACCCCCGGGATGGGATCTTCGCGGGCAGGATAGATGTCCAAAATCAATGCGGTGTCCGCCATGTCCAAAGCAGCGGCGAACTCCGTGGCGAACTCACGGGTCCGCGAAAACAGGTGCGGCTGGAAAAGGACGTGCACCTTCTTGCCGGCTGCCACTGAGCGCGCTGCCGATAATGCTGCGCGGACCTCGGTGGGATGGTGGGCGTAGTCGTCATAGACCCGCACTCCCCTGCCCTGGCCTTTGAACTCAAAGCGACGTGAAGCACCGGTAAAGTGGCCCAGCGCAGCCGCGGCAGCGCCCGGTTCCACGCCGAGTTCGACGGCGACTGCGAACGCCGCTGCGGCGTTCAGGGCGTTGTGCCGTCCCGGCACTTGCAGTTCAAGGCCATGGACGGCTCCGCCCAGGGCAACGGATACATCGCCCGGACCGCCGTCATGAAGCCGGACATCGGCAGCAGATGATGTTCCGTACGTCAGGACGCGCGTTATCCCCTTTGAGGCTGTCCGTTCCGCCAAGGCCAGGGCACCGGCGTCGTCGGCGCATGCCAGCAGGACGCCGTTGGAAGGCAGGAGCGCGGCGAACTCATCAAAGGACGCGAAGACGGCCTCCGGTGTTCCGTAGTGATCCAAGTGATCCGCTTCGACATTGGTAACCACCGCAATCAACGGACGGTAGTTGAGGAATGACCCATCCGACTCATCGGCCTCTGCCACGAAAATATCGGATTCACCGTGGGCTGCGTTGACGCCCAGTGCCGGCACGTTCGCGCCGATCGCGAAGGAGGGATCCAGACCGGCTTCCTTGAGGAGTACCGCAACCATCGACGTAGTAGTGGATTTGCCGTGGGTACCTGCCACGGTGACAACCCGGTGCCCGGCCATGGTGGCGGCCAAAGCTTCCGAACGGTGAAGCACGGGCAACCCGGTCTGACGCGCCGCCACCAACTCCGGGTTGTCGTCCCGGATGGCTGAACCAGCCACGACCGTCTGGGCATCGCCCAGGTTTCCGGCGTCGTAGCCGACCGCAATACGCGCACCTGCCACGGCGAGGTCACGCATCACGGGCAGGTCTTTGACATCGCTGCCGCTGACGGGGATGCCCCGCGCCACCATAATGCGCGCGACGGCGGACATTCCCACTCCGCCGATTCCAATGAAGTGGACGCGTCCGAGGGACTCGAGCCGGGCGATGCTGGTGGTCATGCGGATACCGCTTCCAAGACAAGATCAGCCATCCGCTGATCGGCGTTTCTGATACCAAGTGCTTCGGATTTCCGAGCCATGTCATTGAGTTTGCTGCGGTTTGTCAGCAGCGGAATCAGTTCGGTCCGGAGCCACTCCGGGCTGAGATCCTTGTCATCGATCATCAGTGCACCGCCTGCGGCAACCAAGGGGGCGGCGTTCAGCGCCTGCTCTCCGTTCCCGATGGGCAAGGGCACGAACACTGCGGGGACTCCCACAGCCGCTACCTCGCTGACGGTGCCGGCACCGGCACGGGCCAGAATGACGTCGGCAGCGGCGTAGACGTTCTCCATGCCGTCCACGTACTCAACCTGCCTGTAGCCGTCGGCGGCGAGGAGTCCGCCGTCGTCATCCTTGACGGCTTTGCCTTTGCCCGTGATGTGGAGGGTCTGAATACCGGCAGCGGCCAGTGCGGGGAGAGCTGCGGTGATGGCACGATTGATGCTCAACGCCCCTGAGGAGCCGCCTGTGACGATCAAGGCCGGACGGTGGGCATCAAGCCCCAGCGCGGCCTTTGCCGCAGGCGCCGCAACAGCCCTGTCCACTTGCGAGATAGCCCGGCGCATGGGCATTCCCACGTGGCGGGCCCCCCTCAAGCGCGTCCCGGCAAATGCCACGGCAACATGCTTGCTGAACCGGGCGCCGACGCGATTAGCCAGGCCGGCCTTCATGTTGGCCTCGTGGATGACGATGGGGATCCGGAGTTTGCGTGCAGCAAGGTACATGGGCGTGCAGACGTACCCGCCCACACCCACCAGAACATCCGCGCCGGAGGCCTCCAAAATGTGCCGGGCCTGCCGGACCGCGCCGCTCAAGCGGGCGGGCAGCTTCAGGAGGTCCGCTGACGGCCGCCGCGGAAAGGGAACACGGTCGATGGTTGCGAGCTGGTACCCGGCCGCCGGGACGAGACGGGTTTCCATGCCCGACGGCGTCCCTACAGCCATGATGGCGGCCTCCGGACGTTTGTCCTTGATGGCGTCGGCAATCGCCAACAGCGGGCTGACGTGACCGGCTGTCCCGCCGCCGGCAAGGACGACGGACAACGGCTTGGGCGCGTTTGCGGAGTCAAAAGTCATGAAGTGCTAGGTACGCTTTCGTGCAGTCTTGGACATGAGGCGCGGGAAGAATCCTGAACGCTGCTGCGCCGGCAATTGGCCGCGGGCCAAAGACAACACTACGCCCACACCGCAGAGGGACATGATCAGCGCGGAGCCACCATAGGAGATGAACGGAAGGGGCACCCCCACCACAGGAAGAAGTTGGGTCACCACCGCCATATTCATGCTCGCCTGGCCGAGCAGCCACACCATGATTCCACCAGCCAGCGTGCGTTGGAACGGGTCGGTCTGCCTCACGACTACACGGAAGATGGCGATACCCAGGATGGCGAACAGGACCAGGACCACGATGGTTCCAACAAGTCCCAGCTCCTCGCCAATAATGGCAAAGATGAAGTCGTTGTGCGCCTCCGGCAGCCAGTTGTACTTCTGCCGGCTTTGGCCAAGGCCCAATCCGGTCCAGCTCCCCTGTGCGAGGCCGTACATGCCATTGGTTGACTGGAAATCGAAGTCAAACTGCTCGGTGCACTGCGTGGAGGCTGTTCCCAACCACGAGGTGATCCGGCAGATCCGGTTTTGGCTGCTGATGGTCCCCAGGACGGCGCCTAGGGCGCCAACCGCGCCGGCAATGGCCAGCATGCGGCCGGGAACGCCGGCGAAATACAGCCCGGCAGCGGTAATGGCCGCGATGACGATCACAGTTCCGAGGTCGTTGCCCAACATCACCAAGGCAATGACGAGTCCTGCACCGGGAACCACCGGAATGATGACGTGCATCCAACGGTTAAGGAGTTTCTGCTTCCGCGCCAGAACGGCAGCAATCCACACGCAGAGGATTAGCTTGGCCATCTCCGAGGGCTGGAGGGTGATACCTCCAATGTCGATCCAGTTCTTGTTGCCGTTGACGGTGTTGCCCATGACCTGGACCAAGGCAAGGAGCACAATGACGGCCCCCAGCGCCCACCAGGAGAGTTTCTTCATCCAGTTCACGTTGGTCCGCGAAATGACGTACATGGCGATGAGTCCAACCACACCGAAGAGCGCCTGTTTGAGGGCATCAGCATACGGCGACTTGCCCTCGGAAATGGCTTCAACGCTTGACGCGGACAACACCATCATGATCCCGATCGCCGTCAACGCGAGGGCACAGCCGAGAATCAGATAGTAGGTGGAGCTGTTAGGTGCCTTGCTCTTTCCTTCAAGGCTCTCCCAAAAGCCACGCAGGTGTCCGCGGAGCCCTGAGGGGCGGCTGCCGTCACCTGATGCCGGCTTGGGCTTCCCGTCCCGGGGTTCTTTGCCGCGGGTGCGGGTGGGCGTGCTGACCATTGTTACTCCTCGGTGGTCGGTGCCTGCCCTTCCACAAGCTCGCGAACTGCCAGGACGAAAGCGTCGCCACGGTGAGCGTAGGAAGAGAACTGATCCATGGATGCAGCCGCCGGTGCCATCAGCACAGTATCGCCGGGCGTTGCCACTCCGGCCGCCGATGCTACGGCCCGGGCCATGACGGTCTCACCATAAATGGGCGAAGCGGCGTCTCCGGCTGCGGTCTGCACTCCTTCAGTGTCGCTCCTGGATGGCGTGATAACGGGGACATCGGGTGCGTGTCGCTGGAGGGCACCCTCCAGTGCCTCAGTATCAGTTCCGATAAGGACTACGGCTTTGAGCCTGGGCGCGTGCTCTTTGACGAGGTCGTCGTAGTTGACGCCCTTGGACAACCCGCCGGCAATCCATACAACCTTCTGGAAAGCCGAGAGTGCCGCGGAGGCTGCGTGCGGGTTGGTTGCTTTGGAGTCGTTGATCCACAAGACGTCTTTGTGGTTCGCCACCAACTGGATGCGGTGGGCACCTGGCAGGTAATTGAGGATGCCTTGTTTCACGGATGCGGCATCAACTCCGTAGGCCCGCACCAGGGCCGCCGCCGCAAGGGCATTGGCCACCATGTGGCGGGGTGCCACCGGGCCAAGATCGGACATTGAGGCAAGTTCCGCGGCAGAGTCTTTGCGTTCGGCAATAAAGGCCCGGTCAACAAGGAGGCCATCCACCACGCCCACCATGCTGATGGCCGGCGTGTTGGTGGTGAAACCGATGGCCCGGCATCCCTCAACGACGTCGGCGTTTTCCACCATACGTTCAGTTTCAATCTGTTCGGCGTTGTAGATCGCCGCCTTTTGGGTGTTCTCGTACACCTTGGCTTTGTCCGCGAGGTAGGAGGCGTAGGATCCATGCCAATCAACATGGTCCTCGGCAACGTTCAGGCAGACGCTCGCTACAGGAGACAACGAGTGGCTCCAATGCAGCTGGAAGCTGGAGAGCTCAACAGCGAAAGCATCGTAGTCCACCGGATCCCGGAGTGCGTCAAGAATAGGGGTGCCGACGTTTCCCACGGCGATTGCTTTGAGCCCGGCCGCCTGCAGCATGGATTCGGCCATGCCAACCGTGGTGGTCTTGCCGTTGGTACCGGTAATCGTCAGCCAGTCCGCGGTCTTGCGCCCTGCCCGCTCCCTCAGCCTCCAAGCGAGTTCGACGTCGCCCCAGACTTGGATGTGCTTGCGCTTGGCCGCGGCAAGCAGGGCCTGATCCGGGCGCCATCCTGGCGACGTGACCACGAGGTCCGGCAAACTTCCGTCGATCAACGGGAGAGCCGTCACGGCTTCCTCCCCCAACAGCACGTCAACCGCGCCCACGATCTTGAGGGTGTCGGCCTGGGCCTTGGCCTTGGCGCTGGTGGCTGCGTCAACCACAACAACTTTTGCGCCGAGTTCGATGAGTGTGTCGGCTGCAGCGAAGCCGGAGACACCTATACCTGTCACCACAACGCGCAGACCTGACCAGTCGGCATCCCAGCTGGTCAGTGTGCTGAGCCTCTCAGCGTTCGATGACAGAGTTTCCGGGCTTTCGTTCACAGCAGCACCACCCATTCAGCGTAGAAAATTCCAAGGCCCGCAGCCACAAAGAGCCCGGCGAGAATCCAGAACCGGACCACCACCGTAACTTCTGCCCAGCCCTTCAATTCAAAGTGGTGTTGCAGCGGAGCCATCTTGAAGACGCGTTTCCCGCCGCTCAGCTTGAAGAAGCCCACTTGGATGATGACGGACAAGGTAATGAGTACAAAGAGCCCGCCAATGAACGCAAGCAGGAGTTCGGTGCGTGAGAGGATAGCGAACGCCGCAACGGCACCACCAATGGCCAAGGAACCTGTGTCACCCATGAAGATCTTGGCAGGTGAGGTATTCCACCACAGGAATCCCACCAAGGCGGCACTCAGAATCGCGGCCAACAGGGCGAGGTCCATGGGGTCCCGGACCTGATAGCAACCGCTGCCGGCTTCCCGTGGTGAGCCGCAGGCCTGGTTGTTCTGCCAAATTCCCATGATGGTGTAAGCGCCGAAGACCATGATGGACGCTCCGGCAGCCAGGCCGTCCAGGCCGTCGGTCAGGTTAACGCCGTTGGTAGCTGCGGTGATGATCAAGTTGGACCAGAGCACAAACAGGATGGCGCCCACTACTGTCCCGCCGAACGCGAGGTCCAGCCACGGAATGTCGCGCACCAGGGAAATTTGCGTGGATGCGGGCCGCAGGCCGTCCTCGTTGGGGAACTGAAGGACCAACACCGCAAAGATGATGCCCACAGCTGCCTGCAGGATCAATTTGGCGCGTGCGTTCAGGCCAAGGCTGCGCTTGTTGGAAATCTTGATGAAGTCATCTAGGAAGCCAACAAAACCCATACCCACCATGAGGAACAGCAGCAGCAGTCCAGATGCCGAGGGGCCGGCGGAGGCCGGATTCATGATCCACATGATCAGGTGTGTCACGAAGTAACTGATCAGTACCGCGGCCACCACTACGGTTCCGCCCATGGTGGGCGTGCCGCGCTTGGTGTGGTGGGACGTCGGTCCGTCGTCCCGGATGAATTGTCCGTAGCTCTTGGCCACAAGGAACTTGATAAACAGGGGCGTCCCGATCAGGGCCACCAGAAGGGCGACGCCAGCGCCGATCAAAAGTGCAATCACAGCAGCTCGTTCCCTTCGCTTGCGGCAGCTTCATCCGCGTTGTCTCCGGTGGGCTCGGCCCGTGGAGGTAATGCTATCCGATCACCCAAATGCCGAAGGCCCACACCGTTGGAGGACTTGAAGAGCACCAGGTCGCCGGGCTCCAGCTCATTTTGAAGGAGCTCGTAGGCTTCTTCCACTGTCTCGGTGAAGGAACATTCGTCACCCCAGGAGCCTTCCTGGATGGCGGAGACGTAGAGCGCACGGGCTTCACGGCCCACCACCACCAGCCTGGAAATGTTCAGGCGGACCACTTGGGTGCCCACTGCAGTGTGTTCACGGATGGAGTCCTCGCCCAGCTCGAGCATGGCTCCCAGAACTGCCCACGTCCTTCTGCCTTGTCCCAGATCCGCCAGCGTGCGCAGGGCAGCCCGCATCGATTCGGGGTTGGCGTTATAAGCATCGTTGATGATGGTGACGCCGTCTTCACGTTCAGTCCGTTCCATCCGCCAGCGGCTGGCTGCGGACTGGGAGCTGAGCGAGGATGCGATGTCAGCGGCCGGGATGCCTGCGGCGAACGCGGCGGCGGCTGCTGCCAACAGATTGGTGACATGGTGACCACCGATCAGGCGGCTTCGCACCTCAACGGCCGGGCCGCCGTCGGGCAGCACCAAATCAAAATCAGGAAAGCCTTGCTCATTGACCACAACGTTGCGCGCTTCCACTTCTTCAGTGGTGGCCGGCGAGGCCGTGAAGCCCAACACTTTGGCCTTGGTCCGGGTGCGCATGGCAGAGACGCGGCCATCATCGAGGTTGATCACAGCCGTGCCGCGCTCCCCCAGTGCTTCCACCAATTCGCCCTTGGTCTTGGCGATGTTCTCAACGCCTCCGAATTCACCGGCGTGGGCCGTGCCAACCACCAGAACCACACCGATGTCCGGCTTGACCATCTCGGCCAGGTACTTGATGTGGCCCAGGCCGGTAGCGCCCATCTCGATCACCAGGAAGCGGGTTCCGGCGTCCGCGGCAAAGACCGTCAGCGGCACACCTACCTCGCCGTTGTAGGAGCCTTGCGGCGCCACCGTGGCACCGGCGGTGGACAATACACCGGCAAGGAGGTCCTTGGTGGTGGTTTTGCCCGCAGAACCGGTGATCCCTATGACGGTGAAGTCCTCGCCGAGGCTCTTACGCTCAGCGCGGATGCGGCTGACAGATTCCGCTGCCAGCTCGCCCATGGCCACCACAGCGTCGTTAACCACGACGGCGGGATAAGGGCGGCCGTCGGCGTCGGTCACTTCACGTTCGGCGAGAACCAGGACGGCACCGCGTTCGAATGCGGCATCGACGAAGTCATGCCCATCAGCGTGCTCGCCGGGTTTGGCCACATACAACGATCCGGGCGTCGCTTCCCGGGAATCAGTGACGACGGAGGTGGGGACGATGTCCGGATCTCCGGTCAATCGGCCATGGGTGATGTCGGCGATCTCCGCCGCAGTAAGTGCAATCATCTCGGTTTAGGACTCTATCCGCTGGTCCGTTGAAACGCTGAATCCCTTGGATGTCAAGGCGGCCCGCAACTCCACCCTGTCGTCCAAGGCAAGATTCACGCCCTTGACCTCCTGCCACACCTCGTGGCCACGCCCGGCGATGAGGATGGTGTCGTCTTTGGTGGCCACGTTGACGGCCAGTCTGATGGCGGCATCCCTTGGATAAGACTCGATGATTTCGCTACTCAGGTCCTCGGAGTCCCGTGCAGCGTAGGCGCCCTGGAGGACCTCGGCCCGGATGGCTGCTGCGTCTTCGTCGTGGGGATCGTCATCGCTGATGATCACGACGTCGGCCAGGCGGGCAGCGATTGCGCCCATGGTGGGCCGCTTGCCTTGGTCGCGCTGGCCCGTTGCACCGAAGACCACGATGACCCGCGATCCCTCTTTCGGAGAACGAACGGCTTCCAGGGCACGGGACAGAGCGTCCGGATTGTGGGCAAAATCAACAACCGAGGCAGGCTCTGCTGAAACGAGCTGCATGCGTCCGGGGACCGCAACAGTGAAGGGGTCATGCGCATCCAAGGCAGTCTGGAGCGTCTTTTCGTCGACGCCGGATGCCAGGACCATGATCGTAGCCAGGGCTGCATTGGCCACATTGAAGTCTCCCGGCAGGCCGGTGTGGACGTGAAGGGTTCGGCCGTCGACGTGCCTGAGCTCAAATTCCGACCCCAGCCCCCGCGCCGTGATGGACCCAACGCTCCAGTCGGCGTCGGCGCTGCCCTCAACGGGGGGCTTGGTTGCGAGGGTGGTTACCGGGATGTCGGCTGAATCGGCCAGCTTGCGGCCCCAGTGATCGTCCACTGTGACCACCGCGCGCCTGGCCCTTCCGGCAGTGAAGAGTTCCGCCTTGGTTCGGAAGTATTCGTCCATGCTGCCATGAAGGTCCAGATGGTCCTGGGTGAGATTGGTGAAGCCGGCAACGTCGAACATCACTCCGTCCACCCGGCGGAAGGAGATCGCGTGGGATGAAACTTCCATGGATGCCGCGTCCAAGCCCCGTTCGCGCATCAGAGCCAGCAACGCATGGACATCCGTGGACTCCGGGGTCGTGAGGAGGCTGGGGATCGCCGCCCCGCCCGCAAGGATCTCGATGGTCCCGATCAGGCCGGGCTTCTTCTTCAAGGCGCTCAGCAAGGAATTGATGAAATAGGTGGTGGTGGTCTTTCCGTTGGTACCCGTAACCCCGTACAGAGTCGGGAACCCGCCATCCGCCGGCTGGCTGCGATAGATCAAGGCGGCCAGGCGTCCGACGGCGGTACGCGGCTCGGCGACAATAAGTACCGGTACGGGCTGGTCACCTGCAAGCGCCAGCTGGCGCGCTCCGGCGTCGTCCGTCACGACGGCAACCGCACCTGCGTCAATAGCCTGCGGAACGAAGTCCGCACCATGGCGGGAGGCTCCGGGCAGGGCCATATAGAGGTCGCCGGCTTCGACAGCCCGCGAGTTGAGGGAAATGCCCGTCACTCCCCTGTCCTGGCTGGCGTCAGGAACGGCAACACCGAGTGTTTCCGCGATGGTGGCCAACGGCACTGCAGCCACGGATGCGGGGCGAAAGCCGCTCTGGCCGGCGTCCGGGGTCGTGGCGCTGGTAGCTGCCTCATGGTGCTCTGACACGTGGTTCTCCGTTGGTGCTCGTGGAACGACCGGCTTGGGGCCGGCGGCGCCCAGGCCGTTGGTGGTGGATCGATATTTAGCCGAAACAGACGCCCAAGAAGCTTACTTGACGAACTGCGGCAACCGCGCGGGCGTCCCGGTGGACGGGGCCACGTTGTAGGTCCGGAGGACCTGGGACATCACGGACCGGAACACCGGCCCATTAGTGACGCCATAGATGTTTCCTTTGGGCCGTTGGAGGACGACTTCCACGATGAACCTCGGGTCATCCATGGGGGCCATGCCCACCATGGAGGCCGTGAAACCGTCAAAGCCGGGCAGCCCATCCTCGCGGGGCGCCTGGGACGTTCCCGTCTTGGCCCCCACCCTATAACCGTCGATGGCTGCATCCTTGATCTGCCCCTCGGTCACGGCGCTTTCCAGGATGTCCCGGACCTGCTGGGCAGTTTCCTTGGAAACCACCTGGCGTGAGTCCTTCGCGGGAACTTTCTGTTCCTCACCCTCCGGAGTGATGTAGCTGTCAATAAGCCTGGGCTGCAGCATCA
This sequence comes from Arthrobacter sp. StoSoilB22, assembly GCF_019977315.1. Taxonomy (NCBI): domain Bacteria; kingdom Bacillati; phylum Actinomycetota; class Actinomycetes; order Micrococcales; family Micrococcaceae; genus Arthrobacter; species Arthrobacter sp. StoSoilB22. The sequence continues at coordinate 1,763,579 of NZ_AP024652.1, read as the reverse complement.
CGCCATCATTGGCAATACTCTGGAAAGCACGCACTGTCTGGAGTGTCGACTGGGAAACGCCTTGACCGAAAAGCACCGTGTACTGCTGGCGGTCATCCCACTGCTCGGGCTTGGCCAGTATGCCGGTAGCTTCCGCTGGAAGCCCAATATCCGTTTGCTCTCCAATACCGAATTTCTTCAGCCAGTCGTACCGTTGTTCCTTGGTGAGCCGGCTACCCGCCATCACCGTTCCGGTGTTCATGGACCACCCCAGGATTCCGGCAAGGGTGCGCTCTTCAGTGCCGTGCTCAAAAGCATCGGTGAACGTCTGCCCGTCAATGGTGTAGGCCGAAGGGATGGTGAAGTGGTCCAGGGGAAATGACTTCCCCTCCTCGATCACGGCCGCGGCGGTCATCATCTTCTGCACGGAACCGGGCTCATAGGCGGCTGTTACGGACCTGACGCCGCGATCCTTGGCATCGACTTTCCCGGGGTCGTTGGGGTCCGGCGCGTTGGTATCGGCCAAGGCAATGAGATTGCCCGTTTTGGTGTCGATCACAATGATGGAACCCCACTCGGCGTTCATCTTGTTGACTTGGCTCTGGATGGCCTGCTGGGCAAAGTACTGGATATCAGTGTTGATGGTCAGTTTGACGTCGCTGCCATCGACGGCCGGAGTGAGTTCATCTGTCGCCACCGGAATCCTGAGTCCGTCAGCACCTATTTCAAAGACACGTTTACCTTCAACACCACGAAGAATCTCGTCCTGCGTTTGCTCTATACCAGCCTGGCCGCTGGTTCCATCCTTGAGGAAACCGACCACACCTCCGGCGACGCTGCCGTTGGGATAAACGCGCTTGCTGACGCCTTCCGCGCTGAGTCCGGGGATATAGAGCTTCGAGATCCGGTCTTCCAGCTCCGGCTTCACGTCCTTTGCCACCATGAAGTACTTCTTGTCTCCGGTCAGTGACGTGCGGATGGTGCTTTCGTCTGCCCCCAGAAGCCCGGCGAGGTCGGCAATCCCTTGATCTCGGGTGATCTCGTCCAGCTTCTCGGTCTTCTCATTGAAGCGATGGAAGGTTTCTGTCCCGGTGTTGACCGTCTGGTCCACCACGATGTTGTACCGGATCACACTACTGGCCAGCACTGTGCCGTTTGCGTCCACGATCTGTCCCCGCTCGGCAGGGAGTACCTGCGGAGTCAGGCGGCTCGCCAAGGCGGCTTCAGCCATGCCGCCCATGTCCAGGCCCTGGACCATGAAAAGCTTGCCGCCCACCACCAGCAGCAGGGTCAGCATGATGCCAAGGCCAACGCGCAACCGCTTTCTTGCCGCCGGCGTCTTCGTTTTTGTCGATGTGCCGGGGTTCTTTGCCACGTTGATTCCTTGCTGCTGGCCCTGCTTCGGTGGTCTGACGATCTACTGCCCTGGTGCCTTCTGCCGGGGTGCCGGTACCGATCCCCCGTGGAGTTCAACAGGCGGGGCAGCGGCAGGGGACGCGGTGGGTGCTGCCGGGGTGGACGGCGTTGCTGCCGGAGCCACCGGAGCTGCTTCCGTAGTGCGGCTTTCCAAGGGGTCTTTGGTTGTCACCGACGGAACCACATCAATCAACCCCTCAACGGCCGGGGCTGCAAGCAGGGCACCGGGGTTGTCTCCCTTGACCGCCGGTGATGCCTTGCCGGTCACTGCCATTGTGTTCAGATCGATCTGACCCTTGACCGTGGAAGCAACCATTCCCAATTCTGCTGCCTTCGCAGCCAGGTTCTGCGGAGCTTCGTAGTTCTGCTTCTTCTGTGTCAGGTCCTGGTTTTCCTTGTTCAGCGTTGCAGCTTCGGCTTTCAGCTGCACCAATTGGTACTGCGCCGTGGACACGGAGATGTTCAACACCAGAACCGTCAGGAGTGCGGCCGCCATCGCCACAAAGCAAAGGACGACGAACGGCGTCCTCCGCTTGCCCGGGGCACTGCGTACCACCGACAAGGGCGTGCGGGCTTTGCGACCGGTTTCGGCCTTTTCCGACGGCGCGGAAAGGCTGCCGGCAGGGCTACCCAATGTGGAGGGCAAAATCTTCGCTGCGGCGTTGCTCATGCGTCTCTCCTCGGTTTGATACGCTCCACTGCCCTCAGCCGGGCAGACGCCGCACGGGGATTTTCAGCGATTTCAGCTGCCGTAGGCACTTCCGTGCCCTTGGTGATGGTCCTAAGTTCGGGTTTATGTTCTTCAAGCTCCACCGGGAAACCGAGTGGCGCAGATGATTTGGAACCAGACTGGAAGACTGACTTCACGATCTTGTCCTCCAGCGAGTGGTAAGACATCACCACGATCCGACCCCCCATGGCAGTCGCGGACACAGCTGCCGGAACTGCCCGTTCCAGGACATCGAGTTCTTCGTTGACCTCAATCCGCAAAGCCTGAAAGGTGCGCTTGGCGGGGTGTCCGCCACTTTTGGCGGCTGCAGCAGGGACAACGCTGCGGATCTGCTCTACGAGCTCCCCCGTGGTTGCAAAAGGTTTGTCCGTGCGGGCATTGACGATCCTGTTGGCTATCCGCCCGGCGAACTTCTCTTCGCCCCATTTGCGGATGATGCGCACCAATTCGTCTTCACTGTAGTTGTTGACTACATCAGCCGCTGTTTGCCCGCGGCTGGTATCCATCCGCATATCCAAGGGTGCGTCGTACGAGTAGGCGAAGCCCCGCTCACGCTCATCGAGCTGCAATGAGGAGACCCCGAGGTCCATCAGAATGCCGTGGACTTCTGCTATGCCGAGGTCCAGAAGGACGTCCTCGATCTCGTCGTAGACCGCGTGGACGAGGTCGGTCCTGTCGGAGAAGGGTTCCAATCGGGCACCGGCCAGAGCCAAGGCTTCCTCGTCACGGTCGATGCCCACGAGGTGGAGATCCGGGAAACGCTGCAGCATTGCCTCCGAGTGTCCGCCCATACCCAAGGTGGCATCGATGGCCACGGGGGTATCACCGCGTTTTCTGGCAGCTTCAAATCCGGGAGCGAGCAGGTTGATGCAGCGGTCTTTCAGGACGGGCACGTGGCGCTCCGATGTGGGCTTTGCCGCGTCCTGCTCTTCCACGCTGCCTCCTCTTTCCTCAATCGCTTACATGCTGTTTCTTGAATCGGATCCCCATCCGCGCCTATCGGCCGCCGGCCTGGCTCAGGGGAAGTTGAGCCAGGAAGACAGTTCGATGGGCGGCTGGAGATCCCATTCAAGAAGCTGGACTGCGGCTTCATCCAACCGGGGTCAGATGAACCCGGGCAGATTCTCGTCATCCGTTTCCGAGAAGGCTGCTTCCTTCTCGTTGAGGTATTCATTCCAAGCTTCGGCGTCCCAGATCTCGGCCCGGGTACCGGCTCCAATGACCGCCAGCTCCCGACCAAGCCCTGCGTAAGCCCGGAGCGCCGGCGGAATCGTCACGCGCCCCTGCTTGTCAGGTACCTCATCAGAGGCTCCAGACAGGAAAACCCGAATGTAGTCACGCGCCTGTTTGGAAGACAGTGGTGCCTCCCGCATCGACTCGTGAATGCGCTCGAATTCTTTCTGGCTGAAGACGTAGATGCAACGTTCCTGGCCCCTGGTGAGAACCAGTCCATCGGCAAGCTCCTCGCGGAACTTGGCTGGAAGGATGATTCGACCCTTTTCATCGAGACGCGGCGAGTGAGTACCCAGAAACACTGGCCCCACCGCCCCTCAATCAAGGTGCCCGCACATGCCCAACACTGCCACTACCCTCTTATGCTCTCCACTTTACTCCACAACGCCCCACAGTCAACGCACCAGGGAGCGTTTCTCCACCACTTTGAGATTCTTCCGCCCTGAACTCACGCGGTTTTCCGGGTGGTGGCGGAAAGTGGAGGAACCATGCGGAGGCAGAGAGTCGCCCGGGCCCCGCTTCCGAATTTCGCACACGAAAACCGGCAAATACGGCACTGATCGGAGGCACGGGGAGCAATGTGGAGAAAAGGGTGGAATGTGGAGCGAGCCTTGGAACGTCCGTGGATGGGGAAACGGACTGGCATTTCCTGGCTGAAGGATCTTTAGCCTTAAACGCGAAAAGACCCGCAGCGCGGGTCTTTCGTTATGTCCCCTGGCACCTTAGGGACAAGGCTGACTCAGGAAAGGCCGTGGCAGCCTAACGCCGATTCGAAGCGGACTGTCAGTTGTCGTCGCGACGCCGTTCGTCCCATCGCTCTTCCAGGCTGCTCATGAACGAGCTCTTTGGTTTGCTCTTACCGGGCTTCCCTTTGCTGGCTTTGCCGAAGGCCGCGCCACGCAACGTAGCGAAATAGACGCCAGCACCCATGACAACGAAGCCGAGGACACCCACAGGTATCGCCTGCAGTGATACTCCAACAAGCAGGAGCAGGATACCGGCAATGGCACCAAGCACACCTATGATCACATGCCGGGTAGACCAGCTGCGGATGGGATCCGACCCCATGGTGTTGGCAAACTTCGGATCGTCCTCATGAAGTTGCTTTTCAAGTTGCTCAAGCAGCTTCTGTTCGTGCTCCGAGAGGGGCATCGCGACCTCCTTTAGTCAGCCAGCGTCTGGACATAACGCTTCCTGTGCGTCTGTTTCCATAACGATCGGACCAAGAAAATCGTTCCCCGAAAATCCCCTCTTGGTTCAGCGGGCATCTCGGGGCCGACTGTTCAGGAAACAGTTTGTCCAGACGATCTAAATCTCTGTAATAAATAGGATAGTTTGTCGGACGCCGTTCTGAAAGACGCCCGGAGTCCTGCCGCAAAACCCCTTCGTTCCTCAGGTGTCCGTTGCGGGCTTGCCGGGTTCCAGTAACCGGGCCGGAAGAAGGGTTTTGGACCCGAAACGCTCGGAGACACGGTCCAATGCCTGTTCGGCCGCCCGCCAGTTGTCATCCCGTCGATCAAGGCTTAACTGCAGAGACGTCTGACCTGCCGGCTCCAATTGCTCGGCACGCACCCCTACCAATCGAACGCTCATGGACCGGGTGCCCAAGGATTCAAGGAGTTGCACGGCCACTTGGTAGATCAGTTGGGCGCTGTCCACGGGGGTCTGCATGGTGCGGCTGCGTGTGACCGTTGAGAAGTCCGCGTAGCGAAGCTTCAGCGCCACGGTCCTGGCCAGCATGCCTGAGCTCCTCAGCCGAATGGCAGTGCGGTGCGACAGGCGCAGCAATTCCCTGTGCAGCAAGGCCTCTTCTGACGTATCCACGGAGAACGTCTCCTCCGCTCCGATGCTCTTCTCAAGCCTGGTTGGAGTTACCGGGCGCGGGTCAATACCCATGGACAAGCGGTGAACGTGCTCACCGCTGGCTCCCAGAACTTTTCTGAGCGACGCCAGCGGGGTTGCGGCGACATCGGCCACCGTGCGGATGCCCAGACGCGACAACACTTCGGCCGTCTTTCCTCCAACACCCCACAATGCGCCGACAGGAAGACTATGCAGATAACGGATGGAATCCTCGGCATCGATCTGGAGGATGCCGTCAGGTTTGCACCTCGTTGATGCGATCTTGGCAACGAACTTGGTGCTGGCGATTCCTACGGATGCCGTGATGCCAAGTTCGGACTGGACCCTGCGGCGGATGAGGTGGCCGATGTCCATCGGTGACCCAAGGCGACGAATTGCCCCGCTCACATCCAGAAATGCCTCGTCTACACTCAGCGGCTCCACAAGGTCTGTGATGGAAGCGAAGATCTCCATGAGCCGGGCTGAGACCTCGTAATACTCCTTGTGCCGGGGGTTGATGATCACCGCAGAAGGACACCGCCTCATGGCGATGGACATCGGCATGGCCGACTTCACGCCCGTGGCACGGGCTTCATAGGAAGCGGAAAGTACTACCGATCGTTCCGCGGGGAATCCTACGATGACAGGCTTGCCTCGAAGCTCCGGACGGCTACGCAGTTCGACGGAGACAAAGAAGGCGTCCATATCCACGTGAAGTATGCTGGTTCGCCGCATTTCCCGCAGGGCATCTCCGGCGCTGCGGGCGGGCTTGCTACCGGCGCTTTGAGCGCCACCGAATGCTTCCTGCCTCACATCGGCAATACTATGCCCGGCCACTGACTAAACTGGAGGCACAGTCCGGCTCAGCCCCAGGAAGGATACCCTGTGAAGCTCTTTGGAACTCCTCAATCGCGAGGGTTTGCCCTGCTCGCAGTCAGTGTCGCTTTGGCGGCGTCAGCATGCACACCATCGCCCGGCGGTACGGCAGCGCCGTCCACATCTGGTGCCGCTTCGGCATCCACCCAGGCGACGTCAACACCATCCCCGTCCGTTTCGGGGTCCACAGCCTCACCTGAAACTACGACGTTCACCGAATCGCCCGCGCCGGCACCGGACACCACAGCAACGGTAAATGCGCTGGTTCCTGGTTTTCCTGCGCAACTTATTCCGGTCATGCCCAACACTTCCATTCGTTCAAGCAGCGTGGATAAGAGCGAGGCAGTAGCCACCGTGGCTCTGGTTGGAACGGTCAAGGCCCCACCCGAGGGTGTTGTGGACTACTACAAGACCTCCATGGAAGCTCAGGGCTTCAAACTTGTCCCGGGGCCGTCCGCTGTTGGGAACGTCACGTCCTTGGATTTCATTCGTGGTGACGGCGAAACGGTGAATGTCTCGGTGAGGCAAAAAGAAGGCGTTTCAACGTTCACTATCGGTGCGAACGTGGCGGCCGGGTCCGTCAAGTGACGGCCGCTTCACTTGTCAGCTCGGAGCAGGCACAGTTCATTGGCGGTGTCGCCGGCAGGTTGAACGGGTTCCTGTCCTCCCAACAGGAACTCATGGCGTCGGTTTCTCCGGACGCCGAACCACTCATCGGATCCATTTCGGCCCTCGTTACCGGCGGCAAACGCCTCCGGGCACTGATGTGCTACTGGGGTTGGAGGGGCGCCGGAGGCGCTTCCGACAACCAGGACATTGTCACCGCCGGGTGCGCCTTGGAACTCTTCCAGGCGGCCGCCCTGATCCACGACGACATCATTGACCGGTCCGACACCCGCCGCGGCGGTCCCAGCGTGCACAAACGGTTCAGCCAGCTCCATGAAGTCAATGGGTGGGCGCTGGACAGCGGGCGGTTTGGAGATGCGGCTGCCATCCTGACCGGGGACCTCTGCCTTTCCTTCAGCGAGGAATCCTTCACGGAAATCGGCCCCCGGGCAGCAGCTGGAAGCCCTGCACGCCGGATCTTCAACGTGATGCGGGCTGAAGTGATGGCAGGTCAGTACCTGGACATCCTGGAGGAAGTGGCCGGCCCCGTGCGTGACCGGGCGGGATCTGTGGCGCGGGCACAATCCATCATTCGGTACAAGTCCGCCAAATACTCAACTGAGCACCCGTTGGCGTTGGGCGGTGCACTTGCCGGCGCACCGGCCAGCCTGATGACAGGGTATTCGGAGTTCTCCTTGCCCTTGGGCGAAGCATTCCAAATGCGCGATGACGTCCTGGGTGTCTTTGGAGATCCCGAAACTACCGGCAAGCCCGCCGGGGACGATCTCCGGGAAGGCAAAAGGACCGTGTTGGTTGGGTTTGCCATCAACCAGGCACCCCGCGCCGAGGCAGATTACCTTGACCGCATGCTCGGCAACCCTCTCCTGATGGAGGACGAAGTAGCTGAGATTCGGCGCATCATGGTCCAATGCGGTGCTTTGGAAGCCACGGAAGCGTTGATCGGCGAGCTAAGCGATAGAGCCTTCGAAGCTCTTGAACGCCTGCCCCTTGAGGAACTGCCGCTGGTGGCATTGCGCCAGCTGGCCGAAGCAGCTGTCAGCCGTGCGGCCTGACGCGGAACCCTTGCCCGACGCGGATACCTTGGACGGTCCGAATTCAAAGCACTTGTGAAGCGCCCCCAACGAATGGAGGGGCCTAAACACATGCGACGACGACGGCGGTGAGAGTCACCGCCGTCGTCGGCATTTTGACCGGCCTCCTCGTGAGGAGGCCGGTTGGAAAGTCGAAGGCGTTACCAGGCCAAAGACTGGGCGCGACGCCTGATCTCTGTCTTACGCCCCTCGCGCAGGGCGTCAATGGGACGCCCCCGCAATGACTCATCCGGGGTGAAAAGCCAGATAATCAATTCTTCGTCGTTGTAGCCGGCGTCGCTCAGAACCGCAACGGTCCCCTTCAAGCTGTCTACAACATGCCCGTCCTGGACAAAAAGGGCCGGGATGGAGCGGATGTTCCGCTCTCCCCGCCTGATGGCGACCAGCGCACGCTCATCCAGAAGTCCGTGGACTTTGGTGATGGAAACTTCCAATAATTCGGCGACATCCGGCAGCGGCAGCCAGTCGGAAACAAGGCTTTCTACATTACTCACGGAATAAGGTTGCCACGCCGCCCCGCCCCGCGCCTAGCTGACGTTCGACGACGATGGCGTGCCGACGCTTTACAGGGGCCGTTCATCTGCGTGAATTGTGGCTGTTTGTTCGGTTTGACAGGAATTGTTGTGCTGATCGACTAAGTATGAGAGATTCACACTGATCACATTTGCATCATTGATAACATCAGCCACGTTGGTAACACTGACAACAGCAGTAACAATCCCCCGCTGTTTGAGATGAGGACACATTCCATGACGACGCCCCGTTCGCCGAAACGAACCATGAGCATGCCGGTTATCGCGGCAACCACGGCTGCACTTCCCGCCGTGGTTTTGTCCTCACTTGCCCTGGCCCAACCGTCCATGGCCACACCGGCGCCGCAACCACGAAAGATCCCGGCAACGCTTGCCGCCGCCATGAAGGCTCAAGCAGTCAACGTGGGCACAGTCATTCCTGCCAATGCGGTGGCGGCCACCCTTCCGGCCGCCCTGCGCCCCATGGCCCCGTCCGTACCGGACACCTACACGATTGTCCGCGGCGATACCATCAGCGCCATCGCGCGCCGCTTCAACCTGGACACCACGGCCGTTCTTCAGCTGAACAAGCTTTCTGCCACCACGCTGATCTACCCGGGACAGACCATCAAGCTCACTGGCACCGCCCCGGCAGCACCGACGCGGCCGGCCCCTTCTGCCCCGAGTGCACCCAGCGCCCCCACCACCGCCACCGTCTACACCGTGGTCCCCGGAGACACCTTGGGTGCCATAGCAGCCAAGCACAACGTTCCCCTGTCCAGCATCTTCAGCTGGAACGGGCTGAACGGAAGCTCCATCATCTATCCCGGCCAGAAAATCAAGGTCAGTGGAGGATCGGCGCCATCAGCACCGGCAGCTCCTGCGCCTGCTCCCGCCCCGCTGGCCGGTACAGGTTCCTACACCATCAAGGCAGGCGACACCCTCAGTTCCATCGCTTCCCGCCACGGGGTTACCCTGGCTGCATTGATGGCCGCCAATAACAACGTAACGGCCACCACCGTTATTTACCCGGGCCAAAAGCTCACCATCCCGGGCGCCGGCCTGCAGCCTGCGGGAGAGACCAAGCCGCTGGTACCCAGCACGTTCCTGGGTTTCACCTACCCGCCGGCAGTAGTCAGCTCAGCAAACGAGAACAAGGCACTACTGAATGCTTCGCCGGTGCCCAGCCGCGCTGAGATGAAGAGCATCGTTGCCGACACCGCACGGCGCATGGGTGTGAGCCCGTCCCTGGCTTTGGCCTTCGCCGAACAGGAGTCCGGCTTTGACCAGCGCGCCGTGTCCCCCGCAAATGCCATCGGCACCATGCAGGTTATCCCCTCCTCCGGGCAGTGGGCTTCGGATCTGGTGGGCCGCAAGCTCAACCTTCTGGACCCTTACGACAATGCCACCGCAGGTGTGGCGATCATTCGGACGCTCATTGCCACCAGCAAGGACCTGGACACGGCAATCGCCGGGTACTACCAGGGCCAGTATTCAGTCAGCAAATACGGCATGTACGACGACACCAAGCGCTACGTCGAGTCGATCAAGGCACGCCAGCGCACTTTCGGCTAGACCGTCAGCTGCACCTTGGAAGGGGCCCGCATCCCTTGTGGATTCGGGCCCCTTCCCTGCCTCGTTTAGGATCGTATGGTGCAAGAACCAATGCAGGACCACCTCATCGGGACCACTGTGGACGGCCGATACACTGTCCGTTCCCGCCTGGCGAGGGGCGGAATGTCCACTGTCTACCTGGCCACGGACCAGCGCTTGGAGCGCGACGTGGCCCTCAAAGTCCTGCACCCGCATCTGGCCAATGACCCCACGTTCCTGGAGCGACTAAGCCGCGAAGCCAAGGCGGCCGCGAGCCTCTCGCACCCGCACATCGTCGGCGTGCTCGACCAAGGCGAGGACGGCCATATTGCCTACCTGGTGATGGAGTACGTCAAGGGACACACCCTCCGCGACACCCTTGGCGAACAAGGCCCATTGCCGCCGCGCCTTGCCCTGGCATTGATCGATCCTGTGATCGAAGGCCTTGCAGCCGCGCACCGCTCAGGGCTCATCCATCGCGACGTCAAGCCGGAAAACGTTCTCATTGCAGGCGACGGACGCATCAAAGTGGGAGACTTTGGCCTGGCCAGGGCCATCTCCGCCAATACCAGCACCGGCGCCCTCATCGGAACAGTGGCCTACTTGGCCCCCGAACTTGTGCTCGGCCAGCCCGCAGATGCCAGAAGCGACATCTACTCGGCCGGCATCATGCTGTATGAGATGTTGACGGGCAAACAGCCCTATGTGGGAGACTCCCCCATTCAGGTCGCCTACCAGCACGTCAATGCGGTGGTGGGACGCCCCTCGGATGCTGCTCCGGGCCTTGCAGAGGACCTTGATGAGCTGGTGCAGTGGTGTACCTCCGTTGATGCGGAGAACAGGCCGGTGGATGGCGCTGCGCTGCTGACGGAGCTCCGCCACATCCGCACCACCTTGTCGGACGAGGAACTGGACCGCAGGCAAACAGCCTTCCGGCCGCCAGGCTCCCCCGCAGCCGCTGCGGCAACCATTCAACCTGGCAGTTCGGGAAGCAACCCCACAGAAGCGTTAGCCGCCACTGTGTCGCCCACGGAATTCATTTCCCAGCAAAGCAACCCCACCACCGTTATGGCTGCGGGTGGTCCCGGCAGGCCAAGCGCCGTCGTTGCTCCCGGGAACCAGATGGACGCGCGCCAACCGGGCAAGCGGGAGCTGAAGCGACTCGAACGGCAGGAGAGCAAGGACCGCGCCAGGGCCGCAGCAACACCGAGCCGGCCCCTGCGCGAGGGCAACCCCCGGCGCCGTGGCATCATCTGGACCATCGTGATTGTCATCCTCGCGACGCTGGCGGCATCGGCCGGATGGTTTTTCGGTATGGGACCCGGATCGCCGGGGACCATACCGGATGTCAAGAACAAAACCGTTGCCGAAGCCCAGCAGCTTCTCCGCACTGCCGGATTCCAATCGGAACCGCAGGACGTTTTCGACGACGATATCCTTGCCGGCCTTGCGGTGGGGACCGAACCCGAATCCGGTGCCGAAGTGCGGAAATTTCAGCCCATCACGTTGTTCGTTTCCAAAGGTGCCCAGCTTTTCCCCTTGCCCGATCTGACCGGTGGCACTCTGGACGAGGCCAAGAATGCGCTGAATGCTGCCGAGATGGCTCTCGGCAACGTCACGGAGACTTTCGATGAGAAAGTGCCCGCCGGCGTCGTGCTTTCCCAGGACCCGGTCAAGGGCACGGAAGTCAGGCATGGCACCCCGGTGGCCCTGACGGTCTCCAAGGGGCCCCAGCCCATCCCCGTGCCCGACGTGCGCGGGCTGGCGCAGGATGCAGCAGTCAAGGCTCTTCAGGACGCTGGCCTAAAAGCAGTCATCGCCCCTGAGACGGTCAATGACAAGGCGGTCCCGAAGGGCGCGGTGGTCTCCCAGGTGCCGGCCAACGGTACCCTCATCCGGGGCGAAGCCGTGACGCTCACCGTGTCCAAGGGGCCCAAGTTGGTCAAGGTCCCCAGTTTCATCGGAAAGCAGGCCGCTGAAGCTGAAAAGGAATTGAAGAAACTCGGTTTCAAGGTTGAGGTCAACAAAGTCCTCGGTGGGTTCTTTGGCACCGTCCGGGACCAGAATCCCGTCAACACCGAGGTACCGGAAGACTCCGTGGTGACGCTGACAGTCGTCTGATAGCTTCCAGCCATAAACAAAAGGCGCGGCCCGGATAATCCGGACCGCGCCTTTGTTACATCCCTACTTCTTGGAGAGGGCTCCGGCTACGAGGAAGGCCATCTCAAGGGACTGCATGTGGTTCAGGCGAGGATCGCACACCGACTCATAGCGGTCCAGGAAAGCGTCCTGGTCGATAGGATCAGCACCACCCAGGCACTCAGCAACGTCATCGCCGGTCATTTCAACGTGGAGTCCGCCGGGGACCGTTCCCAGGGCCTGGTGGACCTCGAAGAAGCCGCGCACCTCATCAATGACGTCATCGAAGTTGCGCGTCTTGTAACCGTTCGGCGAGGTGACCGTATTGCCGTGCATCGGGTCAGTCACCCACAGCACCTGCGCGCCGGATGCAGTGACGCGTTCGACGACGGCTGGCAGCTTCTCGCGGATGTTGCCCGCGCCCATCCGGGTGATGAACGTTAGACGGCCGGGTTCGCGGTTGGGATCCAGTTTGTCAATCAGGCGCAGGGCGTCATCACCGCTGGTGGTGGGGCCAAGCTTGACACCAATGGGGTTGCGCACCCGGGACAGGAAGTCCACGTGGGCGTGGTCCAGTTCGCGGGTCCTCTCGCCGATCCACAGGAAGTGCGCGGAAGTGTCATAAGGCAGTCCGGTCCGCGAATCGATGCGTGTCAGTGCGCGCTCATAGTCGAGCAGCAATGCTTCGTGGCTGGCAAAGAACTCAACGCGCTTCAGTGCTTCGAAGTCGGCGCCACAGGAGTCCATGAAGCTGATGGCACGGTCGATGTCCCGCGCCAACGATTCGTAGCGTGCATGTGCCGGGTTCTCGGTGAACCCCTTGTTCCACTGGTGAACGAGGCGAAGATCAGCGAAACCGCCCTGGGTGAAGGCCCGGATCAGGTTCAGTGTGGAAGCGGACGTGTGGTACGCCTGAAGCATCCTGCCAGCGTCGTGAGCACGGGATTCGGGGGTGAAATCATAGCCGTTGACGATGTCCCCACGGTAAGCGGGAAGCGTTACGCCGTCGCGGGTCTCGTCATTGGAGGAGCGGGGCTTCGCGAACTGTCCGGCCATCCGCCCCATCTTGATCACGGGCATGGCAGCGCCGTACGTGAGGACAACTGCCATCTGGAGAATCGTCTTGACCCTGGCACTGATTTTGTCTGCAGTTGCAGCCTCAAAAGTCTCAGCACAGTCGCCACCCTGCAGGAGGAAAGCCTTGCCCTGGGCAGCAGCGGCCAAGCGCTCCCTCAGAACGTCCACTTCACCGGCGAAGACCAAGGGCGGCACTGCGGAGAGTTCCTTGACGGAAGCCTTGAAGACGTCAGTGTTCGACCACGTGGGCTGCTGGGAAATCGGCAGGTCCCGCCAGGCGTCAAGCCCGGGGTAGTTTGCCGCCCCGCTTTGGGCGGTGCTGGCGAGGGGATCTGCTGCGGAGGGTGCGGTGTTCGCGGTTAGCTCAGTCACCCTTCAAGAGTAGTAGCCCGCAGCAAGGTTGCGGGACTGCAGACGTAACCGATGCCGCCGCATGCGTCACAGTCCCGGCGTTGATCCGGTCCCGTCGCTGCGGGGAACATCGATGTTTTCGGCAATGTCCGCGGCAGCCTCTTCTGCAACCTCAATCTTGTGGACCGGTTCGGGGCCCTTACCGGCCAGCTGGGCCTTAACAACTGCTGCGTACTCGTCCACGTACTCCTGCCCGGAGAGCCGCATCAATTCGTACATGATCTCATCGGTCACGGCCCTCTGGATCAGGCGGTCATCCTCCATGCCGTAATAACGGCTGAAATCCAAGGGCTGCCCAAAAATGAGCCCGATCCGGCGGATGTTCGGGAGACGTTTACCGATGGGCTGGACCTTCTCCGTGCCGATCATGGCCACCGGCACCACAGGTACGCGTGTCTGCAGGGCCAGCTTGGCTACGCCCACTTTCCCACGGTAAAGCCTGGCGTCCGGGCTGCGTGTGCCTTCCGGATAAATCCCCAGCAGGCCCCCGGAGTTCAGGACGTCCTTGCCGGCTTGCAGCGACATTTCCGAGGCCGCGCCTCCCGAACGGTCCATGGGCAATTGGTTGCTCAGACGGAAAAACAGCGCAGTGAGCCGGCCTTTGAGCCCTTTTCCCGTGAAGTACTCGGACTTGGCCAGGAAGATCACAGGGCGGTGAACCATCAGGGGCAGGAAGATGGAATCCGAGAAGGACAAGTGGTTGGACGCCAGGATGGCGGCGCCGCTTTCAGGAACGTTGTCCAGTCCCTTGACCCAGGGACGGAACAGGAGCTTGAGGATGGGACCAAGAAAGATCCTCTTCATGACCCAATAGAACACGTTTGTCCTCTCACGGCCGAATGGTTGGCATGCATCCGGGCAATCCGGCCGGCACTCAACAGCAACCCTACTCCAGTGAGAAATGTCCGGAGAAGTGACACGATGGGACACATGACGGAACGCTCTCTACCCGCTGCGCCGCTCGCATTCCACCATGAGGGGCATGGACCCAATGCCTCCACAGGCGTGGCGATTTGCCATGGATTCACAGGAAGCCCGCTCAGCATGCTCCCTTGGGCTGAGTACTTGGCCTCCCAGGGATTTGCTGTTTCCGTGCCTCTGCTCCCCGGCCACGGAACCAGTTGGCAGGACCTGGCCACCACGCGTTGGCAGGACTGGTACCGGACCTTCGAGCAGAGCTATGTGGACCTCGCCTCCAAGACGGAGAGCTGTTTTGTGGCAGGGCTGTCCATGGGAGGCGCACTTGCCCTTCGGGTAGCCTCACTGCACGATGTTTCCGGGCTGGTTCTGGTCAACCCGGGCCTCAGCTTTTATGACCGCAGGGTGAAGTACGTGGGCGCCCTCAAGTACGTCATGAGGACCACCACTCCCATAGAGGAGGACTCACCAGCACCGGCCACCGCTGAAACCGGCGACTATTCCAAGACATCACTGCAGTCGGTGCATGAACTCAAGAAGCTTTTCCGCGCGGCCACCCGGGGTTTGCCCCATGTTGAGGCCCCCGCCCTGGTGTTCAAATCCTCGGTAGATGGCGTCATCCCGCCCAGTTCAGTGGCCACCATCAGCAAGTACATTTCATCCTCGCGCCTGAGAGTAGTCACCCTCCCCCACAGCGGGCATGTGGCCACCTTGGATGTTGACGCACCCACCATTTTTGAAGAATCGGCCCACTTTTTCCGTCAGCACGCCGGTGACAGAGTAGCCTCAGAGTCATCATGAAAATGCTCCCGGATTTCTCGCCGTTCCATAGCAGCTGGAATGGGGTTGGGCCGCGCGTTGGCGTAGTCCTGTCCCACGGGTTCACGGGGAGCCCCCACAGCGTCAGGCCGTGGGCCCAACACCTTGCTGAGGCTGGCTATGCCGTGAGGCTGCCTTTGCTGCCCGGGCACGGCACGTCGTGGCAGGATATGGCCACCCGCTCATGGCGGGAGTGGCATCGTGCCGTGGACGATGCTTATCTCGAGCTGGCTTCCGAGTGCGACTACGTTTTCTCTGCGGGACTGTCCATGGGTGGAACTTTGGCATTGCGGATCGCGGCCACCCGTCCTGTCGCAGGGACGGTGGTGGTGAACCCCGGGCTGGTCCTGGACGATCCCCGGGCTGTGATCGTAGCCGCGCTCAAGTACGTGGTGAAAACCACTCCGGCGATCGCCAACGACATCCTCAAACCGGATCAGGACGAGGGCGCCTACACCAGAACACCAGTCGCGGCCGCGCATCAGCTCAAGAAGATGTACAAAGATACGGCGGCCATCCTGCCCCGCATCAGCTCACCCGTCCTGGTCTATAAGTCAACGGTGGACAACGTGATTTCGAACGCGAGCCTGGAACTCCTCCGTTCCCGGGTTCAGGCACCAGTGGACGTCAGCTACCTCCATAACAGCCGCCATGTGGCCACCCTTGATAATGATGCGCCGGAAATTTTTGCCGGGTCTGTCGAGTTCATGCAAAAGACCGTAGCGGCCTTGGCAGGTCCCGGGCTTTTCTCCGAAAAGGACACAACCCATGAACAGGCCTGACCCCAATTCCGCTGATCAAAGCGCCAATAAGGACGACGACGCCGTGTGGCAGGATCTGGTGGCCCGGTTGGAGGCCACAGAGTCCGGCCCGGCAGGGGCACCTCCCGCGGACAGCTACGGGATCCCGGACGCAGATCCCCGGCAGTTAATGCCAGGGCACGGGAAGTCTTTCAAGGACTTCGATCCGCTGGGCCTCTCCACCCCGGCGCAGCAACCGATACCCGATCCGGCAGCGGCGCGCACAGACGCCGAGGCACCCGGCAGACCGCCCGGGCCCCGGGACTTCGAGGTGGAGGACGAGGACCATACGTTCGTTCCCGAAGAGCCCCCAAGCCTGGCGGGAACTGAGCCACTGGTCATGCTGGCGTGGGTTGGTGCTGTGGGCGGGCCGCTCGCGCTGCTCTTCACTGCCATGTTCTGGAGGTCTGCCCCGCTGACGGCCACTTTGGGCATCGTGGCAGTTTTTGTGGCATCGGTGATTTACCTGATTACGCGGCTTCCGCAGGAGAAGAATGAGGACGACGACGGCGCCCGCCTCTAGTTGCTAGCTCCGCGCCCGGCCGCTGACCCGGGAAAGGTCTGCCGCACCGATCATGCCGGCGCGCGGACCGAGTGCCGCCAGCTCTATCCTGGCCATGGGCCGGAAACCCCGCCCGGTCAGGTTTTTAGCGAACGATTCCCTGGCCGGCCCTGCGAGCAACTCCCCCGCATCGCAGAGCCCGCCGCCGATGACGAACATTCCGGGGTCCAGCGCTGCGGCGAGGTTGGCCAACCCCAAACCCAGCCATTCGCCTTGGTCGGCAATGAGCTCACGCGAGGTGGCATCACCCTCCAGCGCCAGCGCGGTCACGGCCGCCCCGGACAGGTTTTCTGCGGTGCCGCCCGCCTTTTCCAAGAGCGCGCAACCTGCCGGGGAGTTGGTTCGCACCAGTTGCCTGGCTTCCCGCCCCAGGGCGTTTCCGGAGGCGTACTGTTCCCAGCATCCGCGGTTGCCGCATTCGCAGCGGTGTCCCCCCGGGAAAATGATCTGGTGCCCGAATTCCCCGGCCACGCCGTAGCGCCCCCGTTCCACGCGGCCATCCATGACCATGGCTCCGCCGATGCCCGTGCCCAAGGTGATGCACACCAGGCGACTTTCGCCCTGACCTGCACCAAACCGCCATTCCGCCCACGCGGCGGCGTCGGCGTCGTTGGTCAGCAGGACCGGACGCCTCAACAATTTCTGGAGGCTGTCCCTCAGGGGCTCGTTACGCCAGGCGAGATGCGGGCTGAACAGCACCGTGCCGCCGTCGAGGTCCATCCAACCGGCGGCGCCGATTCCCACCGTGGCGATCCGGTGGCCTGCGCTGAGTTCTTCTACAAGTTCCACGATGGTCCGCTCGACTGCACGGGGGTCCGCGCCGGGCGTGGACCTGCGGGCCTCGGCGAGGACCCGACCCTCGGCATCCACGACGCCCGCGGCCACTTTCGTGCCGCCGATGTCAATCCCGATCGCCAGGCCACGGCGACCTAAATGGCTCCGGCGGGCGGCCCAGGGCGCATCCCTCCATGCCGAGGCCGGGGGCTTGGGTCTGACCAGGGAAGTGGACCGTAGTGCGGGCATCCCATCATCCTATTCCGCAGGGCATGGCCGCATTCGCATTCCTCGGCCCAGAAGGCTCCCATTTGCTTGAAATGACTGCCGATCCGTAAAGTTACTCGCCAGTAGGTGAAATAGAACACACCACCGCGAGCGGGCATACTAGAGTGAAAGCAGCCCCTCGTGGCCCGTGGATATCAAAGGAGCTACCGTGCGTGAAATAAGTGTTCCTCCCCTCGTGAATATTGCCCCGGAAACCAACATCACGGACTTCGTGATCCGCGAGGCAGCGAAAGCGTCCAACCCTGCCCTTTTCTCCAAGCTGGATAAGGATGGAAAGTGGCAGGACATCCGTGCCAAGGACTTCCTTGCAGACGTCAGGGCTCTGGCAAAGGGACTCATCGCCAGCGGCGTTGCTGTGGGCGACCGTGTGGGCATCATGTCCCGTACGCGCTACGAGTGGTCCCTTGTGGACTTCGCCATTTGGTTTGCCGGAGCTGTTTCCGTTCCGATCTACGAAACGTCCTCTCCCTCACAGGTGGCATGGAACCTCGGCGACTCCGGGGCTGTTGCCGCCTTCGGCGAAGCGGCCCACCACGAGGACATCATCCGCCAGGCTGTTGCCGCGGAGGACATTACGTCCGTGGCCAATGTCTGGCAGCTTGAAGGCGCCGGACTCGACGCGCTACGCGCTGCAGGCGCCGGCGTCCCCGACGACGAACTCGAGTCCCGCCGTTCATCGGCCGGCCTCAAGGATCTCGCAACGATCATCTACACCTCCGGCACAACGGGCAGGCCCAAAGGCTGCGAGTTGACGCACGGCAACTTTGTGGAACTGTCCGAGAACGCCCGCGCATCCTTGCCTGAGATCATCAACGAGTCCGGCAAGACCATCATGTTCCTCCCCCTCGCCCACGTCTTCGCCCGTTTTATTTCCGTGCTGGCTGTGGCCGGCGGCGTCCAGGTGGCACATACCCCGGACATCAAGAATCTGCTGGCTGACCTGCAGAGCTTCCAGCCGACGTTCATCCTGGCTGTACCCAGGGTCTTTGAGAAGGTGTACAACTCGGCACTGACCAAGGCGGAGGACGGCGGCAAGGGTGCCATCTTCCACCGCGCAGTGGATACGGCAATCGCCTACTCCAAGGCACGCGAAGCCGGTTCGCTGGGTCTTGGGCTGAAGCTCAAGCATGCCGTCTTCGACAAACTCGTCTACGGGAAGCTCCGCGCCGCCATGGGCGGCAATGTCGCGCACGCCGTCTCCGGCGGCGGCCCGTTGGGTGAACGCCTGGGCCACTTCTTCCAAGGCATCGGCCTGCAGATCCTTGAGGGCTACGGCCTGACGGAGACCACCGCCCCGATCTCGGTGAACACGCCGTCCATGATCAGGATCGGCACCGTCGGCGCCCCGTTGCCGGGCAACTCCGTGAAGATTGCCGACGACGGCGAAATCCTTGCCAAGGGCGTTTGCGTCATGCGGGGCTACTACAACCGCGAAGACCTGACGGCCGAAACGTTCACCGACGGCTGGTTCCGTACCGGTGACATTGGAGAACTGGACAACAACGGCTTCCTCAAGATCACTGGCCGCAAGAAGGAAATCATAGTTACCGCCAGCGGGAAGAACGTGGTTCCTGCCCTGCTGGAAGATCAGATCCGCGCGGATGCTTTGGTTTCCCAGGTTCTGGTGGTGGGCGACAACCGACCGTTCATCGGTGCCTTGGTCACTCTGGATGAGGAAGCGCTCCCGGGCTGGCTGGACCGTCACGGACTGCCCGCAAGCACCACTCTTGCAGAAGCCACTGACCACGCAGTAGTGAAGGCCGCAGTCCAGGAGCTCATCAGCAAGGCCAACCAGTCCGTTTCCCAGGCCGAGGCCATCAAGTCCTTCAGGATCGTCCCGGCGGACTTCACTGAAGCCTCAGGGCACCTGACGCCGTCCCTCAAGGTCAAGCGTGCGCAGGTCATGAAGGACTTCGACGCCGTCATTGAGGAAATGTACACAGCGCCCCGCGCTTCGTAGCCACAACGAATCACAAAAAAGTACCCCGTCCGGATTCCGGACGGGGTACTTTTTGGTGCTGATTGCTAGCCGATCACCAGCAGCAAGTCCCCACCCTGGACCTGCTCTACCGAGGAGATGGCAAGGCGCGAGACCGTGCCGGCAACCGGCGCCGTGATGGAAGCTTCCATCTTCATGGCTTCAATGGTGGCAACGGTATCGCCGACGTTGACGGCATCGCCCACCTTGACGGTGACGGTAACTGCGCCGGCAAACGGGGCGGCAACCTGACCAGGCTGTGCCGGATCCGCCTTCTCAGCTGCCTTGACATTGCTGACCACTGAACGGTCACGCACAACCACCGGACGGGACTGCCCGTTGAGCGTGCACATCACGGTGCGCATGCCCTTCTCGTCAGCTTCCGAGACAGCCTCAAGCTGGGCAATGAGGCGAACGCCCTTCTCCAACTCGATGACGTGCTCTACGCCCTGCTGGAGACCGTACAGGTAGTCACGGGTATCCAGCACGGAGATGTTCCCGTAGGTGTCCACGCTCTTGAGGTAGTCCTTGGTGGGTCCAGCGAAGAGCAAACGGTTCAGCGTGTGCTGTCGTGTCTTGGAGTCGCCCTTCAGCGCTGCACTGTCCTCGGCACTGATCTCGACGTCGCGCACCTTGACGCTGCGGCCTTGAAGGGCCTTGGTGCGGAACGGCTCGGGCCAGCCGCCGGGAGGATCACCGAGTTCGCCGGAGAGGAACCCAATGACAGAATCCGGGATGTCGTAGTTCTGCGGGTTCTCGTTGAAATCCGCGGGATCGGCGTTGAGTCCGACGAGGTGCAACGCGAGATCGCCCACCACCTTGGAGGACGGCGTGACCTTCACCAAGCGGCCAAGGATGCGGTCAGCCGCCGTGTACATGTCCTCGATGGCCTCAAACTGCTCACCGAGACCCAGGGCGATAGCCTGTTGGCGAAGGTTGGAGAGCTGGCCGCCGGGGATTTCGTGCTGGTAAACGCGTCCTGTGGGACCCGGAAGACCGGATTCGAAGGGGGCGTAGACGCGGCGCACAGCTTCCCAGTAGGGCTCGAGCGCGCCAACGTTGGCCAGGCTCAGCCCGGTATCGCGGGGCGTATTGGCCAAGGCAGCAACCAAGGCAGACGCCGCGGGCTGGCTGGTGGTGCCGGCCAGGGAAGCCGCGGCCACGTCAACGGCGTCCACACCGGCGTCAACAGCTGCCAGCAAGGTGGCCAGCTGCCCACCTGCGGTGTCGTGCGTGTGCAGGTGCACGGGGAGGTCGAAGCGCTCACGGAGCGCCGACACCAACTTCGCGGCAGCGGCCGGACGCAGGAGGCCCGCCATGTCCTTGATGGCCAGGATGTGAGCACCGGCGTCGACGATCTTCTGGGCCAGGTCCAGGTAGTAGTCGAGGGTGTACAGGTCCTCGTTAGGGTCCAGAAGGTTGCCGGTGTAGCACAGGGCAACTTCGGCAACGGCCGTCCCGGTGGCACGCACAGCCCGGATGGCGGGGGCCATCTGGTTGACGTCGTTGAGGGCGTCAAAGATGCGGAAGATGTCGATGCCCGTAGCGGCGGCCTCGTTGACGAAAGCCTCCGTCACTTCTTCCGGGTACGGGGTGTAGCCCACAGTGTTGCGGCCGCGGAGCAGCATCTGGATACAGGTGTTCGGCAACGCCTTGCGCAAAGCAGCCAAACGGTCCCACGGGTCCTCACCAAGGAAGCGGAGCGCGACGTCGTAAGTTGCCCCGCCCCATGCCTCCACGGAAAGCAGCTCAGGCATCAGCGCCGTCACTGCCGGGCCTGCTGCCACGAGATCGCGGGTACGGACACGTGTTGCCAGCAGTGACTGGTGGGCGTCGCGGAACGTGGTGTCCGTGACGGCCAGTGCCTGCTGCTCCCGCAGCGCCTTGGCGAAGCCCTCCGGTCCCAGTTCGATCAGCTTCTGGCGCGAACCCGAGGTGGGAACCGGGCCATCGATCGCGGGCAGCTTGGTGGCAGGGTCCGAATGAACCGTGAGTTCACCGTTTGGCTTGTTCACGGTAACCTCGGCAAGCCACGTCAGCAGCTTGGTTCCGCGGTCCGCAGAGATGTGTGACTTGAGCAGCTCAGGGCGCTTGTCGATGAAGTCTGTGGCCACGTTTCCGGCGTTGAAGTCCGGGTCCGCAAGAACCGCCTGCAGGAACGGGATGTTGGTGGACACACCACGGATACGGAACTCAGCCAAACCACGACGTGCGCGGGCTACGGCTGCAGGATAGTCACGGCCACGGCAGGTCAGCTTCACCAGCATGGAGTCGAAGTGCGGGCTGATCTCGGCACCCGAGTAGACCGTACCGCCGTCGAGCCTGACCCCGGCGCCACCGGCAGAACGGTAGCCGGTGATCTTTCCAACGTCAGGGCGGAAGCCGTTGGAGGGATCCTCGGTGGTGATACGGCACTGCAGCGCAGCACCCTTGATGAACACCGAGTCCTGGCTCAGCCCCAGGTCCGCGAGGGTTTCCCCTGAAGCGATGCGCATCTGTGCCTGGACGAGGTCCACATCGGTGATTTCCTCAGTGACGGTGTGCTCAACCTGGATGCGGGGGTTCATTTCAATGAAGACGTGCTGTCCGGCCCGCTCCCCTTCGGTGTCCACGAGGAACTCGACGGTTCCGGCGTTGACATAGTTCAGGGCCTTGGCGAAGGCCACAGCATCCCGGTACAGAGCCTGGCGGATGTTCTCATCCAGGTTGGGTGCAGGCGCGATTTCCACCACTTTCTGGTGGCGGCGCTGTAGCGAACAGTCACGCTCGAAGAGATGCATGACGTTGCCTTCAGCATCCGCCAGGATCTGCACTTCAATGTGGCGGGGACGCAGGACTGCCTGCTCAAGGAACATGGTGGGATCACCAAAAGCCGCATCAGCTTCGCGCATGGCGGACTGCAAAGCTTCGGGGAGAGCCTCGCGCGTCTCCACGCGCCGCATTCCGCGGCCGCCACCGCCGGCGACGGCCTTGGCGAAGATCGGGAAGCCGATCTCGTCGGCTGCGGCGATGAGCTCGTCCAGGTCCTTGGAGGGCTTGCTCGACTTTAGGACAGGGACGCCGGCCTTGCGGGCGGCCTCCAAAGCGGCAACCTTGTTACCGGCCAGCTCCAGTACCTCCGCCGGCGGACCCACAAAAGTAATTCCTGCCGCCTTGGCAGCACGGGCGAGGTCCGGGTTCTCGGAGAGGAAGCCGTAGCCGGGGTAAATGGCGTCAGCGCCGGCTTCTTTGGCGACGCGGACAACCTCCTCTACGTCCAGGTAGGCGCGGACGGGATGACCCACCTCGCCGATCAGGTAAGCTTCGTCGGCCTTCTGCCGGTGGATCGAGTTACGGTCCTCATGCGGAAAGACTGCTACGGTCTTGGCGCCCAGTTCATAACCAGCGCGAAACGCCCTGATCGCGATTTCGCCGCGATTGGCCACCAGAATTTTCGAAAACATACTTCTCCTGCATCATTGCGGGTGGATCGGTCGGTGGTCACAGTGTGTAGTGCCGCCAGCATCAAACACAAATCTTTGTGGCAACCATCACAAAGGATTCGTCATGTGGGCTGTATATGCGTGCGCGCGATCCGACGGCGTGCTAGTGGCGAACCTGATCCCTGGGCGGTCGGGCGCGTAGAAAGCGGGAATCAGACGCGATGCACCATATGATGTTGAGGGGGCTTCGGCAAGCCCCGGCTCCGGCGCTTCCGGAGCGAATCAGCGCGATACGGCAACCGGCGTTAGGTTTTGGGTTTTCAAGTGCAAGTAGTCAGCATCAGCAGCCTCAAGGGTGGAGTGGGAAAGACGTCCGTAACCACCGGTCTGGCGTCCGCGGCCCTCGCAGCAGGAATATCCACATTGGTGGTGGATCTCGATCCGCACGCCGATGCCACCACCGCACTTGGCGTTCAGCCAGGCGGACAATTGGACATTGGCCGGATGCTGAAAAGCCCCCGGAAAGCCAACTTGCCGGGCAATGTGGCCGGTAGCAGCTGGGTTTCCAACGGCTCAAGCAACGGCACCTTGGACGTCGCAGTCGGTTCGGCCTTCACAGGTATCTACGACCGCCCGGATTTGGGCAGGCGCGATCTCCGCAGGCTTTCCGCGGTGCTGGCAGGTGCCAGCAACTACGAGCTCGTCCTGATTGACTGCCCGCCCTCCCTTAACGGACTGACCCGCATGGCGTGGAGCGCCAGCGACCGGGTAGTCCTCGTGGCCGAGCCTGGGCTTTTTTCAGTTGCCGGCACGGAGCGTACCATGCGCGCCATTCAGCTCTTCCGGCAGGAGTTCGCTCCCAACCTGGCCCCGGCAGGGATTGTGGCGAACCGGGTTCGGACCGGCTCCGTGGAGCACACCTTCCGCTTGGCTGAAATGGAATCCATGTTCGGCGAACTGCTGCTGACACCCCACATTCCGGAACAAGCCAACTGGCAGCAGATCCAGGGTGCAGCGCACTCCGTTCATCACTGGCCCGGGGACTCGGCAAAGAACGCAGCCAAGCTCTTCGATGGCTTGCTCGAAAACCTCCTGGCCGATCAATCCGCAGTGCGGGACCGTCGCCAGCGCTAGCCGGCAGCGTTTGCCGCCACCATGAGGCGCCGCCACCAAGCACGTTTAAGCATCGAAAAGGCCTCGTCCCTGCAGGGACGAGGCCTTCGATCGCTAATTCTGATTCCCGGGCAAGCTGTTAGCTGATGCGCCGCGCGACGCGACGCTTGCCCAGTTCGTCGTCGGGAAAGGACTGCTCACCAGCGTGCTCACTGGGCAACGCGGCCAGGCTTCCTTCTACTTCCCGCCATACACGTCCCACCGCTATGCCGAAGACGCCTTGTCCGCCCTGGACGAGGTCGATGACCTCATCAGCAGATGTACATTCGTACACGCTGGCACCGTCGCTCATCAGCGTTATTTGCGCGAGGTCCTCAACGCCCCGCTCGCGGAGGTGTTCGACCGCGGTGCGGATCTGTTGGAGTGACACGCCGGTATCAAGGAGGCGCTTGACCACCTTGAGCACCAGGATGTCGCGGAAGCCGTAGAGCCGCTGCGAACCGGAGCCGGCAGCACCGCGGACAGCGGGCTCAACCAAGCCCGTACGCGCCCAGTAGTCCAATTGACGGTAGGTGATGCCTGCCGCTTTGCAGGCAGTGGGACCGCGATAGCCCGCGTCCTCGTCCAGCACAGGAAGGTCCTCGGTGAAGAGCAGACCCTGGGCGCCGGATGCGGGCGCAGCAATGCCGGCAGAGGACTGCTTCAGCTCGCCTGCTTCGCCTTTCGGACTCACGTGACCTCCTTGTTCTCAGTTCCCTTGGGGACGGTGCATACCTGTTACAACGGCGAAATGCAGCAGTGTAATTCCCGCAAGTCCGCACCTTCCAGTGTGACTTGCGCAGGCAGTGTATGCAACGGGAACTTGATAACTTCGACGTTAGGCCTGTGGAGCGCCGAGGTCAAAGACCTTCGCCTCAAAATCCGGTCGTGTCGAAAGTTTCACCCTCAACTTTAGGCTTAGGGTGGATCAGCCTTCGAAATCTTCCGGTTCAACGTCGTCCAGGAACTCCCGGAACCGGCGCATTTCGCGCTCTTCGTCCACCGCGGGATCCGGCTCCGAATCCTCGCCTTCATCGTGTTCAGTGATACGAACGCCGGCTTCCTCCATCACAGCATCTGCGCACCAGATGCGGCACTTGGCACGCAGCGCCAAGGCCAACGCGTCAGAAGCGCGCGAACTGACCACCGTGCCGTCGTCGAACTGCAGTTGCCCATAGAAGATGTTGTCCTCCACGGCCACAATGTTCACGCTGATGATGGAGTGCCCCAAGGACTCCACAACGTCCACCAGGAGATCGTGGGTCATGGGCCGGGGCGGGACAACGCCCTGCTGCGCCAGGGCGATGGCGCTGGCTTCAGGAGTTCCAATCCAGATGGGAACGTGGCGTTCTCCGTTGATCTCCCGAAGCAGCACCAACGGCTGATTGGAAGGCAGCTCGATCCGGACCCCGACGATTTCGACTTCGATCATCAGCTGTCCATCCGTGAGATACGGTCGTGCACCAAGGCCCTGTGCAGGGTCAGGCAAAGATCACTGATCTCCCGGGCAGCCTCAGCTGCCCGGGCCTGGGACGCAGCATCCCGTCGAGAGGTCAAGGGGGCAACAGCCCTCTCCACCAGGCCGAACTCCCGCTCAGCGGCAGCTTGGAAGGGCCTGAGGTGCCGGGGCTCCAGTCCGTGGCCTTCCAATTGCACACAGGCTCGCGCCACCTGGAGGGCGTGTTCGTCAAACTTGCCACCCACGTGACTGATCAACCCGAAGCTCAGCAATGATTCGAGCATCGGCACGCTTGCACCCGACTCGGCACGCAGCTGCTCTTCAGTGAGGGCACGGGCGCGCCCCTGCACTTCCGCTGCCATTTCCGCAGAGACCACCCGGGGCGACACTGTGACACCGGGAGGGAGATTCTCCGGCCTCTCGCCGCGATCGATTGCGTCGAGATAGTCCTTGATGACCTTCAGCGGCAGATACTGATCACGCTGAAGGGCCAGGACGAAGCGGAGTCTCTCAACATCGCTGTCTGCATACTGACGGTAGCCGGCAGGAGTCCTCTTGGGATTGATGAGTCCCTTTTCCTCAAGGAACCGGATCTTGGACGCCGTCATACCGGGAAAGTCTTCACTCAGCTGGGCAAGGACTTCCCCGATATTCAGGACCTGCGGTCCGCGACGGTCCTGCTGGGCCATAGCCACAGGCAGATACCCCGTCAGACTTGGCCTGCTGCGCGAACAGGGCTCAGGTAGTAGGTCAACCGGAACTTGCCGATCTGTACCTCGCTGCCGGTCTTCAGCTGCACGCGGTCCACGCGGTCGTGATTGACGTATGTACCGTTCAGGCTTCCCATATCCACCAGCTCGAAACCGGACTCAGACCTAATGAACTGAACGTGCTTGCGCGATACCGTGACGTCGTCCAGGAAGATGTCAGCATCCGGATGGCGTCCCGCCGTGGTGGTGTCCGCATCCAACAGGAAACGAGCACCGGCATTGGGGCCGCTGTGCGCTATGAGCAGGGCTGAGTTCGGCGGAAGCGCGTCTACGGACGCACGCTCTTCAGGTGCCAACTTGGGCGCAATGCTCGGCTCGTCCCACGTAGGCGTAATGCTGATCGAGGTGGTCTCCGACGACGGCTGTTCCTCCGCGCCGTTCCCGACATTGGCTTCATTCTGTTCGCCGCCAACCATGGAATTTCCTCCTCATCCGCCGGCAGTTCCAAACCCTGCCGGCACTTCCGCCTCCCGGTACCGCCGGGCAAATCGGTTGCTGGCCCGCCGTCCCGCTTTCCGGTTTATGGAAAGCAGCCTGACGGGCCAGATAACTTTAGCCTACCTGTTGTTCGTACTCCGATGCACTGAGCAGGGAATCCACTGCATCAGCTTCTGCGAGCTTTACTTCAATGAGCCATCCCTCGCCGTACGGGTCGGAGTTAATCAACGCCGGATCAGTGTCCAGGGCGTCATTTCGATTGGTGACTTCGCCGGTCACCGGAGCGTAGATGTCACTGACGCTTTTGGTGGACTCCACCTCGCCAACAACCTCATTGCCGGTGATTTTCGTGCCAGGCTCGGGCATCTGGGCGTAGACGACGTCGCCCAATGCGTCCTGCGCGAAATCGGTGATGCCGATGCGCACAACGCCGTCGGCATCTGGAGCGGTCACCCATTCGTGTTCTGCGGTGTAGGAAAGTTCTTCCGGAATATTGCTCACTGGTGGCCTTTCATCGGGACATTTACGAACCTCGACGGCGGCCTGTGCTGATGGCCACCGCTGAAAGTATAGGCACATTTCCCCTGTACCTATTGGGGGTCTCTGCCATGATTGACCCATGACCGAGCAAGTACAAGTACCAGCTCGGAAAAAGCGTAATTGGGGCGTAAAAATAATCCAGGTCACCACGCCTCACACCGCTTGAGACGCATTGAAGCCCGCCACGGATTGTCCGTGGCGGGCTTCCTTGTTTCCCGGCCGGGCCTTGGAGCCCGAAACCAAACCCCGGCGTCAGGCGACGGTGGCCTCATGCGGTTCGCGTTCGACGTCGGCAGCTACAGCAGGTGCGGCCGCTCCCCCGCGTTTCGCTGCTGCAGCCGCGGACAGCATGACCAGCAGGGCGGCAACGGTAATGCCGGCGCCGGCCCAGATGGGCGATGTGTAGCCGAGACCCGCGGTAATGGTTACGCCACCGAGCCATGCTCCGAGCGCGTTCCCCAGGTTGAAGGCTCCGATATTTGCACCCGATGCCAGCGTGGGTGCCGTGGAGGCGAAGTGCATCACGCGCATCTGGAGACCCGGAACGGTAGCAAAGCCGAATCCACCCATGAGCGCCAGTGAGACCAGTGTTGCGATGCTGCTCGAAGCGGTGAGGGCGAAGAAGATCAACACCGCCACAAGTCCGGAAAGGATCACGATCAGCGACTTGTCCAACGCTTTGTCCGCGGCCTTGCCGCCCAGGAAGTTGCCAACGAACAGACCGCCACCAAAGAGCACCAGGAGCCACGGCACGGCCCCCGATTCGAAGCCGGACACCTCGGTAAGAGTGAAGGCAATGTAGGTGAACGCCCCGAACATGCCGCCAAATCCAAGGATGGTCACGATGATGGAGAGCCATACTTGTCCTGACCTGAAGGCGCCCAACTCGCTGCGGAGCCCCTTGGTGGGTTCCGTGGTGGCTTTGGGAACCATCAGCGCGATGCCGAGCAGGGCTACAACTCCGATGGCGGTGATCGCCCAGAAAGTTGAGCGCCAGCCGAAGTTCTGACCAAGCAGCGTACCGAAGGGAACGCCGAGGACGTTGGCCGCGGTAAGGCCCGTGAACATGATGGCGATGGCTCCGGCCTTCTTGTGGGACGGTACCAGGCTCGCTGCTACCACCGAACCGATACCGAAGAACGCGCCGTGGCACAGCGCAGCGACCACACGGCCAATCATCATGGCCGCGTAGCTCTCAGCAACGGCGGAGAAGAAGTTGCCGGCGATGAACAAGACGAGCAAGCCAATGAGAACCGGCTTGCGCGGCAGCCTGGTCACAGCAGCCGTCACCAGAAGCGCACCAACTGTGACGCTGAGGGCATAGCCGGAGATGAACCAGCCGGCCGAAGCCTCGCTGACCTGGAAGTCGGCAGCAACTTCCGGCAAGAGGCCCATGATCACGAATTCGGTCAGTCCGATGCCGAATCCGCCGAGGGCAAGGGCAATCAACCCTGCGGGCATGTGGAGCTCCTTAAATGATCGGTTCCGGCCAAAAGTGGAAGTGCGTCGACGGGAACCGTAGAATAATAGTTGCAGACGCTTCATATATAGTTGCACACGCTAGGTACTTGCGCAAGCAACTACTTTGCCATGCGTCGCGATTCACAGGACATCGAGTCAGGAGCACAGGACACATGGGCATCAAGGATGACGCCGTCG
The DNA here is from genome assembly GCF_019977315.1 of Arthrobacter sp. StoSoilB22. Taxonomy (NCBI): domain Bacteria; kingdom Bacillati; phylum Actinomycetota; class Actinomycetes; order Micrococcales; family Micrococcaceae; genus Arthrobacter; species Arthrobacter sp. StoSoilB22. The sequence continues at coordinate 1,734,474 of NZ_AP024652.1, read as the reverse complement.
AAGTACGGGCACAGGGGTGGCGCACCCTTGCGGCCCTGCACGGGAGCATCGAAACGGAGCTCGAGAAGGCCCTCCAGGCGTCGAGCGACCTGTCGGTAGTGGAGTACACAGTGCTGGACGCGCTCAGCCGCCAGGACGGCTGGCACATGCGGATGCAGCAACTGGCCCGGGCCACAGCGCTCTCCAGCAGCGCCACCACCCGCTTGGTCAACCGGCTTGAGGACCGCGGCCTGCTCACCCGCATCCTGTGTGCGGACGACCGCCGCGGCATCTATACCGAGCTGACACTTCCCGGCCAGAAGCTCCTGGAAGCAGCAAAGCCCGTGCATGACCAGACCCTGGCCTCCGCTCTTGAGGCCGCCGCCACCGTGCCCGAACTTGAGCCCCTGGTGCGGGCACTGGGCGCATTGCAGGCGGTCTAGCCCAACTCCCCCATTAACGACCAAAGGCCGGAATCATCGTGTTTCCACGTGATTCCGGCCTTTATGGTCGGGCTGACAGGATTTGAACCTGCGACCCCTTGACCCCCAGTCAAGTGCGCTACCAAGCTGCGCTACAGCCCGCTGGTTCCACCGTTCTCCGCCTAAGTTTTCCTCCGAAGAGTCTCACCTAAGCAGTCCGGCCGAACCACCTCCAAAAGCTTACACGAAGTTGGAGGTCGGAGACGCCATCACAGCCAAAGTGGGCTGTGATGCCCGTCTCATTTAGCGCTTCTTGCCACGCTTTTCGCGCACGCGCATGTTGACCTCGATGGGCGTGCCCTCAAAGCCGAACGTTTCGCGGAGGCGGCGGGTGATGAAGCGACGGTATCCGGGGTCCAGGAAGCCGGTGGTGAACAGCACGAACTTCGGCGGGCGGCTGGATGCCTGGGTGCCAAAGAGGATGCGCGGCTGCTTGCCGCCACGGACCGGGTGCGGGTGCGCTGCCACGAGCTCGCCCAGGAACGCGTTCAGGCGTCCAGTGGGAATGCGGCGGTCCCAGCTCTCCAGTGCGATATCCAGCGCAGGGACCAGGCGGTCCTTGTGCCAGCCGGTCTTGGCCGAAATGTTCACGCGGGGAGCCCATTCAACGTGGGCAAGGTCCTGCTCGATTTCGCGTTCGAGGTAACGACGGCGTTCATCGTCCAGCAGGTCCCACTTATTGAAGGCCAGAACCAGGGCACGGCCGGACTCGATGGCCAACTGCAGGATGCGGACATCCTGCTCGCTGAGGACCTCATCGACGGCAAGAAGCACGACGGCGACCTCCGCCTTCTCGAGCGCGGCCTGCGTGCGCAGGGAGGCGTAGAAATCTGCGCCCTGTGCCATGTGCTGGCGGCGGCGGATACCCGCGGTGTCTACGAAGCGCCACGTGCGGTCGCCAAGTTCGATGAACTCGTCAACCGGGTCACGCGTAGTACCGGCCAGCGGATCCACCACGACGCGCTCGGAGCCCGCGAGCTTATTGAGCAGGGAGGACTTACCCACGTTCGGGCGACCAATCAGGGCGATGCGGCGAGGACCGCCTGAACGCTCCACACCGTCCACCAGGGAGAACTCGGGAAGGGTGTCCATGACGTGGTCCAGGAGGTCTGCGACCCCGCGTCCGTGCAGGGCCGACACCGGGTACGGCTGGCCAAAGCCCAATCCCCACAGTGCAGCAGAATCCGCTTCCTGGGCGAAGTCGTCCACCTTGTTGGCCACCATGATGACCGGCTTCTTGCTCTTGCGGAGCATCTTCATGACGCCCTCGTCCGTGGCCGTAGCGCCAACGGCGGAGTCCACGACGAACAGTACAGCGTCGGCAAGCTCCACGGCCATTTCGGCCTGTTCAGCTACGCGGGCGTGGATGCCCCTGGCGTCGTGCTCCCAACCGCCGGTGTCCACCAGGGTGAAGTTGCGGCCGTTCCAACGGGCCGAGTACATGACGCGGTCGCGGGTTACACCCGGGGTGTCCTCAACAACGGCTTCGCGGCGGCCAAGGATGCGGTTAACCAAGGTGGACTTGCCCACGTTCGGGCGTCCGATGATGGCCAGGACCGGGTCCAGCTTGAGGGGACCTTCGTCGCCCTCATCGCCGTATTCACCGCTGAGCAGAGCGGCGTCTTCTTCGTCGAGTTCGTAGTCCTCCAGGCCTGCCCGGAGGGTGGCCGCGCGGAGCTCTGCCTCGTCGTCGTCCAGGGCCGCCAGGTTTTCCGCCACCTGGTCGGTGCCGGTGGGCGTGTATTCGTCGTCGCCGGCTCCGTGGAGGCCGGATTTTTGAGTCGTATCGCTCATTGCACTTTCCTTAGTGGTGGTCTGCCGGCGTCCCGGCTACTGCTGAGTGGCGGTGCTGCGAAGTGGGTTTTCCGGGCGCAGGTTCCAGGGGAAGGCCCTGGCCTGTGGCCCGGATGGCGTCCTGGACGTGACCGGCCAGGGCTTCACGGATCTCCGTAGCCGCCCTGTCCATTGAAACACGCCCCGGTTCGCCCTTCCGGCGCTTCACCGTGATGGGTTCGCCGAAGCTCACATGGAGCTTACGGCGTGGTTTGGGGATATGGTCGCGATGCTCATCATCCTGACGGGTTCCGAGGATGGCAACCGGTATAACAGTGGCTCCCGTGGTGAGGGCGAGCCACGCAACTCCGTTGCTGATGTTTTCGGCCGAGCCGCTCCCCCGGGTTCCTTCGGGAAGAATCCCTACGCAACGACCGGCGTCGAGCAGTTTCTTGCCGACATGCAGGGCGGTGCGGTCGCCGGCCCGGTCCACGGGGATCTGTCCGGATCCTCGCAAAACCTTGCCCAGGAAGCCCTTGAACATCTCTTTCTTAACCAGGATGTGCATAGGACGCGGCGACGCGCCGAACATCACCGGCCCGTCCAGGAAGCTGATGTGGTTCGCGGCGAATACCACCGGTCCGGCCGCAGGGACGTTGCTTTTGCCCGCCACGATGGTCCGATAAATGACGTGGTCCAGGAGCCAGCCAACGGGTCGGCTCCACAACTTGCTCCCGGCGGAGGGCAGCTGAGTCTCAGTCGCCATAAATAACCTTGCTCACGATCGCCAGCGCGGTCTCCACCGTTTCCTCAAAGTTCAGATCGGAGGAATCGAGCGTCACCACTCCGTCGGCGGCTTGGGTGAAGTTCACCACCGTTGAGTCCTTGGCGTCACGCTGGATCACCTGGGCTTTGAGCTGCTCCTTGGTTTGCGTGCCGCCCAACTGGATCCCACGACGCCGCAGCCTGGCTTCCTCACTGGCGGTCAAGAGCATGCGAACCTCAGCGTTAGGGACGACGACGGTGGTGATGTCGCGTCCTTCCACTACCATGCGGCGGTGGTGCTGGTCGATCAGATCACGCTGGCGACGGATCAGCTCGGTGCGGGCACCAAGCGTGGTGGCCACAGCACTGACCGACGAGGAGATCAAAGGATCCCGGATCTCGTCCGTGATGTCCGTGCCATCAACCGCCACATATTCCGTGGCGGTAGTGGTACTGATCTCCAACGGCATGATCTTGGAAGCCTGTTCCACCGCGGCACCGTCCTGAAGGTCAACGCCGGTCTTAAGGCAGAACCAGGTCAGGGCACGGTACATGGCACCGGTATCGAGGTACGCCAGCTTCAAGCGCCGGGCGACTTCCTTGCTGACGCTGGACTTGCCGGACCCCGATGGGCCGTCGATCGCAATCACGAGCGGCTTGCCGGGGCGGGCAACTGTCTCCGGGCCAAAGAATTCACGCGTCATTACTGGAGTACCCGCCATCCACGGTCAGTCAAAGCTTCAACAAGGAGGTCATGCTTGCTCGGAAGCACGGAAAGTTCCACCATGCCCACGTTTTGTCCGGAGGAATGGTCCAGCCGAAGGTCTTCGAGGTTCACACCGATCTCACCGATTTCCGTGAGGAGGTGCGCGATCTGGCCCGGTTTATCATCCACCAGAATGGTGAGCCACGAGTACGCCTGGGGAGGTCCGCCGTGCTTTCCCGGGATCCGGGCCTGGCCTGCATTGCCCTCACTGATCAGTTGGGCGAGGTCCAGCCGCGCGCCGGGGGCGAGGGGTTCTTCCAAGGTGCCGATCAGACGGTTCAGGTCCTCACGCACACCATGCAGGATGGAAACCACCTTTTCCGCGTTGCCGCCCAGGATCTGCACCCAGAGGGTGGGATCGCTGGCTGCAATGCGGGTGGTGTCCCGGAGTCCGTTGCCCGCCAAGGACAGGGCATGCAACGGCGTACCCTGCAGACGGCTCGCCAGGAGGGAGGACATGATCTGCGGCAAGTGAGACACCAAGGCCACGGCTTCATCGTGCTCGTCGGCGGTGAATTGGGAAACAATTGCTCCCAGATCTCCCGCCAGCGAACGTGCGGTTTGGAGTGCAGCGTCCGACGTTTCTTCGGAGGGGCAGAGTACCCACGGCATGGACGTGAAAAGCTCTCCCCTGGCCGCAACCGGACCGGACTTCTCCCTACCCGCCATGGGGTGGGTACCCACGTAGCGGGCGAGGTCAACGCCGCGTTCCCGCAACTGCGCCTGGATGGTGGCCTTGACGCTGGCAATATCAACCACCACCGCTGAAGCGTAATCCGCCAGTGCCTTCTGCACGACGTCGGCGGTAACGTCCGGCGGGGCCGCGACAACTACCAGTTGGGGTTGTTCATCCAGCTCCCCCAGTGGCCGTCCCGCACCGATGTCCACCGCCACCGCCTGGTTGGTGGGCGAGGGATCAAACAGGTACACGGGAACTCCGCGTCCGCGCAGGCCCAAACCGATGCTGGCCCCCAGTAAACCTGTCCCGAGAACGACGACCGGGCCATCAAGATGGCCCCGGCCGTGCGTACCGAATGCCGACATGCCTTAGAGTCCCACCGATGCCAGGAGGTGTCCGACTTCCTGCCTGCCGAGGTTGCGGATGCTGCCCTGGCGCTGGTCGCCCAAGCCGATGGGCCCAACCTTGACGCGGACAAGTCGCTCCACCGGGAAGCCGACGGCGTCGAACATGCGGCGCACAATACGGTTCTTGCCGGAGTGGAGCACAACCTCAATGAGGACGTGGCCGGGGGTGGAGTCAACCAAACGGAACGAGTCCACCGCAGCTACGCCGTCTTCGAGCTCGACGCCGTTCTTCAGCTTTGCGCCCACGCCTTGCGGGAAGGGGCCACGCACCTGGACCAGGTACGTCTTAGGCACCTCGTACGAAGGGTGCGTCAATCGGTTGGCCAGTTCGCCGTCGTTGGTCAGGAGCAGCAGCCCCTCAGTGGCGACGTCCAAGCGGCCGACGTGGAACAGGCGTTCGCCCTTGTTCTTGTTGTTCTTGAGGAAGTCGCTGATGCAGGGACGGCCTTCGGGGTCCTCCATGGTGGAAACAACGCCCTTGGGCTTGTTGAAGACCATGTACACCATGGTGTCGTCGAGCTGGATCCGGATGCCATCAACGTGGATCACAGCCGCCGTAGGATCAACGCGCATACCAAGTTCGGTGGTGACCACACCGTCAACCTCGACGCGGCCTTCGAGGATCATTTCCTCGCACACGCGGCGTGAGGCCACGCCTGCCTGCGCCATGACCTTCTGCAGGCGTACGCCGTCAGCATCGTGGAGATCGGACTGGGGCACTTCCTGGCGCGGGCCGCGGTTGCGGGCCGGCTTGCGGATGGGGCCCAGGTTCTGGCCGAAGCGTTCGCTGCCGAAGGCCTTGGAGCCATACTGCCGTGCCGGCTTTGCCTTGGGCTTGATGGCACCGGGAGTGCCGGGTGCCTTGCCAAAGCCGGGCTTGTTGGAGCCGGGCTTGCGGAAGGGCTTAGCGGGCCTTGCTGCCTGGCCGCGGTCGTAATCGCCCGCTGATGTGGGGTTGTCGGGATCGAAAGGTGCCGCTTCACGCGGCTTCGGAGCCTTAAAGGGGCGGCCCTCGCCCTGTGAGAAGTTGCGCTTTCCAGCGCCGGCGCTGCCGCCGCGGCCTGAGAAGCCGCCGGCGTTGGAGCGGCCGGTGCCGCCTCCCTTGGCCTCATTGCGTCCGGAACTGTTTCGTCCCGAACCGTTACGTGGTGAACTCTGGCGTCCCGCCTGTGTCATGACCCGTCCTTGTGTAGTAATGGCCGGCAATAGGTGTTGAAATCAACACTAGCCAGCCGGGCAGACATCGTCTGCCCCTTGTCGCTGTGCACCTTGATATGGCGCCGTGAATCAGTATGAAGTTCTCTTGCAGTACCGGTGTTGGCCGTGGCTACATCCGGCTGGCGTCGTAGTACTCGTCGATGCCTTCCAAGCCAGGAAGGTGCGGCGAGAGCTGTGGCAGTTCAGCCACCGAGCCGATTCCCATCCGTTCCAGGAAGTACGAGGTTGTCCTGTAGAGGACAGCCCCCGATTCGGGATCGTTTCCGGAGTCCTCGATCAAACCCCGCTGGGTAAGAGTCCGGACCACGGAATCTACGTTGACGCCGCGAATGGCGGACACCCGGGCCCTTGAGACCGGTTGCCGGTAAGCAATGACCGCCAGTGTCTCAAGCGCTGCCTGAGTCAGCCTGGTGGTCTGCCCTTCGAGGACGAATCTCCCCACGACGTCGGCGAATTCCGCCCGTGAATAAATCCGCCACCCACCGGCGACGTTCCGCAATTCAAAACCCCGGGGTGCAGTGCTGGCATCGGCAAAGCCGACAGCATCCACGTCCGGGGCTTTAACAGTATAGCCGCTATACTCCCGCTGCAGGTCCTGCAGCAAATCCTCGACGACGGCCACCGTCACGTTGAGCCCGGCGGCCAGCTCCTCCGAAGTGGCCGGCTCATCGATCACCATGAGGACAGCTTCCAACGCTGCACGCGCACCGCCGGGCAAAGCTTCCAGCTCTGCCAGCCCGTCCTGCACCGTTTCCTGCTCATTCACTGGCGCCATCCCCGCTTCCTGTTCCTGCTTCAGGCCCGTACTCCTCGCTCAGGCTGGAACTGTCCCAGCCGGCGTCATCGCCTGTCCATCGAACCGTCAACTCAGCCAACGGCTCGGGCTGCTCGAAGGCCACCACCCTGTCACGGAACATTTCCAGCAACGCCAGGAAGCGCGCCACCACCACTAAGGTGGTCTCGGCATCTGCGATCAAGGTTTTGAAAGACAAGGGCGCGCCAAGCTTCAAGCGGTAGCCCATGATCTCGGCCTGCTCCTTGACGCTGACCGGCGGAGCGTGGAGGTGTTCCAAGCCAACTTCGGCCGGCGCGGAATCCTTGGGTTTGAGTGCTTTAGCGGCAAGTTCGGCGAATTGCTCCGGGGTGTGCCGCCACACCAGTTCCGGGAGCAACGCGGCGAAATGGCCTTCAAGGGCAACCTGGCGGGGATACCTCCGGGCTTCCTGCTCCAGCGTCTCTCCCAGGATCCCGGCGATCTGCTTGAATGCCTTGTACTGCAGGAGGCGGGCGAACAGCAGGTCCCTTGCTTCCAGAAGGGCAATGTCCTCAGCGTCCTCCACCTCACCGGCCGGCAGAAGGCGCGCCGCCTTCAAGTCGAGCAGTGTTGCGGCAATCACCAGGAACTCGCTGGCTTCATCCAGCGCCCAGTCCTCCCCCAGCTCCTGGAGCCGCCTGATGTACTTGATGAACTCATCAGTGACCGTGGCTAACGCCACCTCGGTGATATCCAGCTTGTGCTTGGAAATAAGGCCGAGCAGTAAATCAAAGGGTCCCGTGAAGTTAGTGAGCCGTACCTCAAAGCCGGCTTTGCGGGCTTCGGAGGTGCCGGCGTCGGGCGTTTCTGCCGGGACGGGCGTTTCCGTAGCAGAAGGCGAGGCCAGGTCCGCTTCCGCAGTATGAGCGATTGACGGTCCCACCGTCCGCTAGGGCGCGCCGCCGCGCGAGATCAGTTCTTTGGCAAGGCGGCGATAAGCGTCAGCACCGATGTGGTTGCCGGCGTAGCTGGTGATGGGCTCGGCCGCCACGGTGGCATCAGCAAACTTGATGGACCGCTTAATGACGGTCTCGAAGACTTTGTCTCCGAACGCCTCCACCAAACGGGAGATGACTTCGCGGCTGTGCAGGGTGCGGGCGTCGTACATGGTTGCCAGGACGCCATCCACCTGCAGGCGCGGATTCAGGCGGTCCTGTACCTTCTCGATGGTCTCCACCAGGAGCGCCACGGCGCGCAAGGCGAAGAACTCGCAAATCAACGGAATGATGACGCCGTGTGCGGCAGTCAGCGCATTCACTGTCAACAGGCCCAGAGACGGCTGGCAGTCGATCAAGACGACGTCGTAATCGTCCTCAACGCTTTTGAGGGCGCGGTCCAGGACTTGCTCACGGGCAACCTCGTTGACCAGCTGGACTTCGGCAGCCGAGAGGTCGATGTTGGCGGGCAGGAGGTCAACGCCTTCAACACCGGTCTGCTGGATGGCATCGCGGATGTTCACCTTGCGGTCCATCAGGACGTTATAGACGGTGAGATCGAGCTCGTGCGGGTTGGCCCCGAGGCCGGCGGAAAGAGCGCCTTGGGGATCAAAGTCCACCAGCAGGACACGCCGACCGTACTCGGCGAGCGCTGCGGCCAAGTTGATGGTGGAGGTGGTCTTACCCACTCCACCCTTTTGGTTGACCATGGCGATGACTCTCGCCGGGCCGTGGGAGGCCAGTGGAGCAGGTTCAGGGAATTCGCGATAAGGACGGCCCGTGGGCCCCAAGATGGCGTCTTCCAGATCGAGCTCGGTGCCTTCCAGCGTAGCTGTTCCCCGTTCGATGCTCACGTATCTAACCACTCTTTCGACGACGATCTTCCCTGCCGCTGCGCCCCTGGACGACAGCGCTGCTACCCCTTTAGGCTACAGCGCCCGACACGGTTATTTGGGGAACTTGACTTTGGCCGATTCTTGAGCCTTGACCCTCTGGTTGAGGTCGAAGGTTGAGGAGCAACATCGGTCGCTCAGGGGAAACAGCAAAGGCCGGCACCTGGTGGGGTGCCGGCCTTCGCCTGACTGCATCGCGTTTGGTGGCGGTCCGCTTAGACCGTAACCTTCTCGCGGTTCTCAGCTTCGGGAGCTGCCTCTTCTTCGCCGCCGTGGGCGATCATGGTCTGCTCGTCGAAGGGTTCGCTGCCGGAGAGGACACGCTCTACCTGGCCGTTGTCGATTTCCTTCACCCAGGTGCCGATCAGGACCGTGGCAACTGCATTGCCGGTGAAGTTGGTCAGTGCGCGGGCCTCGGACATGAAGCGGTCGATTCCTACGATCATGCCCACGCCTCCCAACAGCTCCGGCTTGTGTGCCTGGAGGCCAGCGGCCAGGGTTGCGAGCCCGGCACCGGTGACGCCTGCAGCGCCCTTGGAAGCGATGATCATGAAGACCAGCAGGGAGACCTGGGCGCCAAGATCAAGAGGAGTTCCCATGGCGTTGGCAACGAACAAGGAGGCCATGGTCAGGTAGATTGCCGTGCCATCAAGGTTGAAGGAGTAACCGGTGGGCACCGTGACGCCGACAACCGGCTTGGAGACACCCAGGTGCTCCATCTTGGCGATCAGGCGGGGCAGGGCTGCTTCGGAGGAAGAGGTGGAGAAAATCAGGAGGTACTCGCGGCCCAGGTACTTCATGAGCTTGAAGATGTTGACGCCGGCCACTGCACGGAGCAGCGTTCCGAGAATGACCACAATGAACAGTGCGCAGGTGATGTAGAAGGCCACCATCAGGGTGAACATGCTGAGGATCGCCTGGGCGCCGGTGGCACCAACGACGGCGGCGATGGCACCGAATGCGCCAACCGGAGCCAGCCACATGATCATGATGAGGATACGGAAGACGAGGCGCTGTCCGTGCCCGATGGCGGCGAGGATGGGAGCTCCCTGCTTGCCCATCTTCTGCAGGGCGAAACCGACCAGAATCGCCGCAAGCAGGGTGGGCAGGACCGGAATGTCACCGGGGATGATACCCAGGAGGAAGTCCACCGTGCTGTTGGTGTCGGCCTTCTTGGTGGGATCGTAGGGGGTCAGCTTGAGTCCCTCACCGGGGTGGATGAGGTTTCCGACGACCAGGCCGATGGCCAGGGCGAAGGTGGACATCGCCACGAAGTAGCCCAGTGCAAGACCGCCCACCTTGCCGACGGTGGCCGCCTTGGCGATGGAACCGATGCCCAGGACGATGGTGCAGAAGATGACCGGAGCGATCATCATTTTGATGAGCTTGATAAAGCCATCACCGAGGGGCTTGAGGGACTTTCCAACTTCAGGGAACACCAGGCCGACGACGGCGCCGAGCACTACGGCCAGGATGACCGCGATGTACAAGTAATGCGACTTGTCGAGCCCCTTGCGTCCAGTTTTGGCAGCTACTGCCGACTCTCCTCGTTGAGAGGTCATGGGATTCTCCTTTGGATACTGTGTAAGGCGCTGCGGTCCTGCACTGATGTCCAATCCGCTGCCCTTGTGTGATATCCATCATTGAGCCGTTGGTGACACACATCACCGTTGCGGTCATATTGGTCATGGGAGGCCCTCGTGTTTCACAGCTGGAGCATCGCCCGCCGTTTGTTCGTGGCGAATTTGTTGTTCGTCCTGGTGCTGACGGCTGTATTCGGCGCGTTCTCGGTGGTGGAAGCCAGGGACAGGGCTTACGACGAGGCCGGCGGCAGGATGCTCGCCATCGCCGCCTCCCTGGCCGACAATCCCCTGGTGGTGGAGGCGGCCTCAACGGCAGATCCCTCAGCGGTCCTGCAGCCCTACGCGTTGGAGGTCATGGATCATGCCGACGCCGACTTCATCACCATCATGGCTCCCGATCGGACCCGTTGGACGCATCCCCGAACAGAGGAGCTTGGCAAGCCCTACATTGGGACCATCGAGCCTGCCTTGCGGGGTGAAACCTTCACCGAAGTGACCGCAGGAACGTTGGGGCCGTCGGTCCGAACCATTGCTCCCGTCCTGGATCCCGAAGGCAACGTCAAGGCTCTGGTGGCTGCCGGGGTGACGGTCCGCACCGTGGACACAGACGTCGCTGAGAGATTGGGCGTGATTGGCATCATCGCTTTAGTGGTCCTGTTCTTCGGATCGGTGGCCTCATGGCTGTTGGGCCGCTACTTGCGCTCCGTCACCCGGGGGTGGGGCCCGGAACAGCTGGCGCAACTCTTCGCCTATTACGAATCGGTCCTGCACTCGGTTCGCGAAGGCGTGATATTGATCGACACTCATGGCAAGGCTGTGATGTACAACGACCAGGCCGCGGAACTTCTCGGATTGGAACCTTCAGACGCCGACCGGTCCCCCGACGACGCCCCGAAACTCGCTGATCTTCCCTTCGACGGCAGCCTGCGAGCGCTGTTCGAGTCGGGGAGGCCAGCTCACGACGAAATCCATCTCACGGGTTCGCGGATTTTGGTGGTCAACCAGGCCCCTGCAGTAGGGCCATTGCCTGAGCGCAGCCGACAGAAACCCGCCATCTACGGCACGGTGGCCACCATCCGCGACCGTACCGAAATCGAATCCCTGGGCACCGAACTGCAAACCATGAAGACGCTCTCTGATGCCCTGAGAGCCCAGACGCATGAGCATGCAAACCGCCTTCACATGATCGTTTCACTCCTGGAGTTGGGCCGCACGCCCCAGGCCCTGGACTTTGCCACCAAGGACCTTGAACTCAGCCAGCAACTCACGGATGACATGGTGGCCTCCGTGGACGAACCCGTCATGAGCGCGCTGGTGATGGGCAAGGCTGCCGAAGCCCACGAACGCGGGGTGGACTTGGTGGTGCGGACATCGGGGAGTTCCGGCGTCCGGGGCCTGGAAATTCAGGACCTGGTGACCATCTTGGGGAACCTGCTGGACAATGCGATTGACGCTGCCGCTGCCGGTGATTTCCCCCGGAAGGTGGAGCTGGACGTTCAAGCCGGGCCGTCCGCCGTGGAATTCTCGGTGCGGGACTCGGGCAGAGGAATCGATCCGGACTCCATTGATGACGTCCTGCAGTACGGTTTCAGCACGAAGTCCCCGGGAGAGAACCCTCGCGGCGCTCATGGCCGGGGAGTTGGCCTGGCGTTGGTTCGCCAAGCCGTGGACCGACTCAACGGTACGATGACCATCAGCAATCCCGGCGGAGCACAGTTCCATGTTCTGCTCCCCGCGCCGGTTCCCGAGGAAGAGAAGGCATGACAGACATCCGCGTCCTGGTGGTGGAAGACGAGCCAATTGCCTCGGACGCCCACTCTGTCTATGTTGGCCGCCTGGACGGCTTCACCTTGGTGGGAACGGCGCCGGATGGGCAGTCGGCCTTGCGCATCCTGGGCGAATTCGCAGCCTCCGGCTCCCCCGTGGATTTGGTCCTGTTGGACATGAACCTCCCGGATCTGCACGGATTGGACGTCGCCCGCCGGATGCGTTCCGCGGGAGTCTTTGCGGACATCATCGCCATCACTGCCGTCCGGGAACTGAACATCGTGCGCAGCGCCGTGTCCATCGGCGTCGTGCAGTACCTCATCAAGCCCTTCACCTACGCCACGTTCGCCGACAAACTCCGCAGCTACCGGACGTTCCGTGAACAGTTGGCAGGCTCCATGTCCGGGATTTCCAAAGCAGGAGCCTCGCAGAGCGACGTAGACCAAGCGTTTGCGAGCCTTCGCGCTCCCACCGAACTACCGCTGCCCAAGGGCCTGTCCGGGTCCACCTTGGAGGCAGTGAAGGACTTGGTGCGCGCGGGACATCGGCCTGTGTCCGCGAGCGAAGTGATGGACGCGCTGGGCATGTCCCGGGTGACCGCCCGGCGCTATCTGGAGTACTTGGCCGACGCCGGAACGGTCACCCGGGCGCCCCGGTATGGTACTCCCGGCCGGCCGGAGAACGAGTACGGCTGGAACCACGCTTAGCCAGAGATGTATACAAATTTGATGATTTTTGCGGTTTTTGTGACTCCTAGCTAATCCTGTGTATACACTGAGGTCATGCGCGCCAGTGATCGGGCTTACTCGGCCCTCCGTGAAGACATCATTGAGTGGCGCCTCCAACCAGGCACGGTCCTCGCTGAGGTGGAGCAGTCCGAACGCTTGGGCGTGTCCCGTACGCCGGTCCGGGAGGCGCTGAGCCGGCTGACCGCAGAAGGATTGACGACGGCGGCAGGCGGCCGCGGCGTCGTCGTCACCGATATCTCGCTGGAGAGCATCGACGAACTGTTCGAGTTACGCGAAACGCTTGAAGTGAGAGCCGCTGCCCTTGCTGCCGAACGCGGCGAGCCGGGCGTGTTCGCCGAGCTGCACTCCCAACTGCTGCTGGCCCCCGAGCTGCTCAGCGACCAGGATCCCGCGCGGCACGAGTACTACGCCCTGGTGAGCCGCCTGGACGACGCGATAGATGCTGCAATCTCCAATTCGTACTTGGCGAACGCCATGCGGAGCCTGCGTGTCCATTTGGTCCGCGTCCGCCGGCTGGCAGCCGACGATGCCGCACGGCTCCACGCAGCCGCTGCCGAGCACGCGGCGATTGCCGAAGCCATCGCCGCGGGCAACCCCCGGCTGGCGGAGGCCGCCACCACTGTCCACCTGCACCGCAGCCTCACCCACGTCAAAGCCACCCACACGGCCCGGTAGAACGTCCCACCAGAAGGAGCATCATGGTTAAGAACCACCACGTCCGCGTCTACAAGAGCGAAGAGAACCTCCCGCGCGAACAGCAATTGGCGCACAAGATCGCCGTGGTCGCCGCAGACCCCGTTGACGTCACCCCGGAGGTCACCGACATGGTGATCAACCGGATCATCGACAACGCCTCGGTGGCCATCGCCTCGTTGAAGCGTGGCCCCATTGTTGCCGCCCGCGCGCAGGCGCTGACCCACGCACCCTCGGCCAATGGCAAGGGCGCGCACGTCTTCGGCATCAGCGATCAGGTCTCCCCGGAATGGGCCGCCTGGGCCAACGGCGTAGCCGTCCGCGAACTCGATTACCACGACACGTTCCTGGCCGCGGACTACTCCCACCCGGGAGATAACATCCCCCCGATCCTGGCCGTCGCCCAGCACGTGGGCTCCAACGGCGCCGACTTGGTCCGTGCCATCGCCACCGGCTACGAAATCCAGGTGAACCTGGTCAAAGCCATCTGCCTGCACAAACACAAGATCGACCACGTAGCCCACCTCGGCCCCTCCGCCGCGGCAGGCATCGGCACGTTGCTGGGTTTGGACGTGGAGACTATCTTCCAGTCCGTGGGCCAGGCCCTCCACACCACCACCGCCACCCGACAGTCCCGCAAGGGCGAAATCTCCACCTGGAAGGCCCACGCCCCGGCTTTCGCGGGCAAGATGGCGGTCGAAGCCGTGGATCGCTCCATGCGCGGCCAGACCTCCCCTGTGCCCATCTACGAAGGCGAAGACGGCGTGATCGCCTGGATGCTGGATGGCCCGGACGCCTCCTACGAAGTACCCCTGCCGCTGCCCGGCGAAGCCAAGCGCGCCATCCTGGACACCTACACCAAGGAACACTCCGCCGAATACCAGGCACAGGCCTGGATCGACCTCGCCCGCAAGCTCAACCGTGAGCACCCGGAAACCACGGACCCGGCCAACGTAGCCTCCGTGCTGATCAAGACCAGCCACCACACGCACTACGTGATCGGTTCCGGCGCGAACGATCCCCAGAAGTACTCCCCCACCGCATCCCGCGAAACCCTGGACCACTCCATCCCCTACATCTTCACTGTGGCCCTGCAGGACGGCGCATGGCACCACGTGGACTCCTACGCCCCCGAACGCGCCGCCCGCCCGGACACCGTGGAACTCTGGCACAAAGTCACCACCGTAGAAGACCCGGAATGGACCCGCCGCTACCACTCACTGGACATCGCGGAGAAGGCCTTCGGCGGTTCCGTGGAGATCACCCTCAACGACGGCACAGTGATTACCGACGAGATCGCCGTGGCCGATGCCCACCCGCTCGGCGCCCGGCCGTTCGCCCGCGAGCAATACATCAACAAGTTCCGCACCCTCGCTGCTGGTTTGGTCGAAGAGGCCGAAATCGAAAGGTTCCTCACCGCCGTCGAGCGCGTCACCGAACTGGGCGAAGGCGAACTGGACCAGCTCAACATCACCGCAGCCCCCGGCGTGATCGACCTCAACAACGCACCCAAGGGACTGTTCTAAATGCTGTACTCCAAAGTCACCCCTGAACAGAAGCGCGTAAAGCTGCGCGAGCTGCTGGCCTCCGGGACCGTGCAGCAGTTCCCGGGCGCGTTCAACCCGCTCTCCGCAAGGCTGATCGAAGAGAAAGGCTTCGCCGGCGTCTACATCTCCGGCGCCGTCCTGGCCAACGACCTCGGCCTGCCCGACATCGGCCTCACCACCCTCACCGAAGTAGCAACAAGGGCCGGGCAGATCGCCCGCATGACGGACCTGCCCTCCCTGGTGGACGCGGACACCGGATTCGGTGAACCCATGAACGTGGCCCGGACCATCCAAGAACTCGAAAACGCGGGCCTGGCAGGCTGCCACATCGAGGACCAGTTCAACCCGAAACGCTGCGGCCACCTGGACGGCAAAAACGTCGTCGACATCGACACCGCCACCAAACGCATCCGAGCCGCAGCAGACGCCCGCCGCGACCCGAATTTCCTCATCATGGCCCGCACCGACATCCGGGCCGTCGAGGGAATTCAGTCCGCGCAAGACCGCGCACGAGCTCTCGTGGACGCAGGTGCCGACGCGATCTTCCCCGAAGCCATGCGTGATCTGAGCGAGTTTCAAGCCATCCGCGACGCCGTGGACGTGCCCATCCTGGCCAACATGACAGAGTTCGGCAAAAGCGACCTCTTCACCGTGGACCAGCTCCAAGGGGTGGGAGTGAACATGGTCATCTACCCCGTTACCCTCCTGCGCATTGCCATGGGCGCTGCAGAGCGTACTCTGGAATCGATCAAGGCTGCGGGGACCCAGGAAGCGCACGTGGACAACATGCTCACACGTGCACGCCTCTACGAACTCGTGGACTACGAGGCATACAACCAGTTCGATACCGGCGTTTTCAACTTCCAGGTTCCCGGCATTCGCTAGGACCGGGATTCATTCAGGGGAAAGCAGGCAGTCCGGGGCTTCCGGACCGCGTGCATTATGAACGAAGGAGTTCAGCATGACAGCTGAAGACATCAAAAAGGGCCTGGCCGGCGTCGTGGTGGACTACACCGCCGTCTCGAAGGTCAACCCGGAGACCAACTCGCTGCTCTACCGCGGGTACCCGGTCCAGGAACTGGCCGCCAAATGCAGCTTCGAAGAAGTGGCCTACCTGTTGTGGAACGGCGAACTGCCCAACGAAACAGAACTGGCGGAATTCACTGCCCGGGAACGTGCAGGCCGTGCCCTTGACCCCGTGGTCAAGACGGTAGTGGACGCGTTACCCACCACCGCCCACCCCATGGATGTCTGCCGCACGGCAGCATCCGTACTCGGTGCCCGGCACGAACTGGCTGAGGACTCATCACCAGAAGCCAACATGAAAAAGGCAATCGACCTCTGGGCCGCCATGCCCGCCGTCGTGGCCTACGATCAACGCCGCCGCCGCGGCCAGGATGTGGTTGAGCCCCGCGATGACCTGGACTACTCGGCAAACTTCCTCTGGATGACCTTCGGCGAAGAACAGGTGCCCGAAGTGGTGGAGGCGTTCAACGTCTCCATGATCCTGTACGCGGAACACTCCTTCAACGCCTCCACCTTTACCGCCCGAGTGGTCACCTCCACCCTCTCGGACCTGCACTCCGCTGTCACCGCAGCCATCGGTGCCCTTAAGGGTCCCCTGCACGGCGGAGCCAACGAAGCCGTGATGCACACCTTTGACGAGATCGGCATCCGCAGCGAAGAATCCCTCGAAGAAGCCGCCACCCGTGCCCGTGCATGGATGGAAGACGCCCTGGCCCAGAAGAAAAAGGTCATGGGCTTCGGACACCGCGTCTACAAGCACGGCGACTCCCGCGTGCCCACCATGAAAGCCGCACTGGACAAGATGATCGCCCACTACGGGCGACCCGAACTCCTGGGCCTCTACAACGGACTCGAGCAGGCCATGGACGAAGCCAAGGCCATCAAGCCCAACCTCGACTACCCGGCCGGACCCACCTACCACCTCATGGGCTTCGACACCCAGACTTTCACGCCGCTGTTCGTCGCAAGCCGCATCACCGGCTGGACAGCACACGTCATGGAACAGGTAGCGTCCAACTCCCTGATCCGCCCGCTCAGCGAATACAACGGGCCCGAAGAGCGGCACGTTCCGTAACGCTTCCGGTTCTTAAGCAAGAAGCACGACGCCGGGCCGGTCACCGAAAGGCGACCGGCCCGGCGTCGTTCTTCACTCGCTCCTGCTACAGCTGAGGGTCCACCCACTCAAGGGTTCGGACGTCAGCCACATTCTCGTTATCGGCCGCCAGAGCCACCCGCACGGCGATGCGCCGGCCGGCGATCATCGCCGGCAGCCAATGCTCGGCGTCGGCCCACATCCTGTCCACGGGAAGTTCCGCCACGGGAAACCATGCGGGGGCAATCTCGTCGCTTTCGGACGGCTCGCCCTCCCACTCGCGGGTCAAGAACACAGTGGTGGCCATGTTCCACTCCGGCCTTGCCGGGAAAACAAAGTCCACAGTGCCCGCCGGAATCAGGTCCTTCGCCGTGACCACCACGTTGATTTCCTCCATGACCTCCCGGCACGCAGCCTGCGAGGCGGTTTCCCCCAGCTCCACGTGGCCGCCCACCCCCACTACCTTGCCCCTGCCGAAACCTGTCTTCTTGGTTCCGAGCAGGACATGCTCGCCGTCCGCGCCGTCGCGGAGGAGGAAGCACAAGGTCACATGGGCTGCAGTCATGCTGCCTACCTTAACCTGATCTCCCCTGCCACTGCCGCCATTGCTACAGTGAGCCCATGACAGAAGGTGGGGGTAACCGGCCAACCAAGGTGGCCGCCGTCGACGACGTTGCAGAACCGCCGTCCGACAACGCTGCAGGGCCCGCAGAAAGAGCTCCCAAAGCCAAACCGGAACGGGACACGTGGTTGCCCCGATGGCTGGTGGCACACCCCCTTTATGCAGGCTGGGCGTGGACCGTGGTGTGGGCAGGGCTGATCGTCCTGGACGAGGTGGTGGACCTGGCCGGATGGACTTGGTACCTGCTGGTACTCGTGGCCGCGCTTCCTACCCTGATCTCCACGCTGGTGGTGCTGCACGCCACGCCCCGCAGCCATCTCCGGGCCGTAGATGCAACAGTCCTCGGCCACTTCTTCGTCCGGTTCCTCGCCTTGGTGGCAGCGTTCATGGTGTGGGCAGCCTCCGTGGTGATGAGTGCCTCCATCTCCACCACCGTCCAGACCGTCATTGGCGATTCCGAGAAGGAAGTCACCGCCCTGGGGTTCAACCTCATGCTGGCCGCAGTTCCGCTGGTCCTCTCCGTCCTTTGGATGGCCTTCATTATCCGCTGCGCATGGTTCCTGCGGCGGTTGCGGGGTTGGCGGCAGGTACCGCAGAAGACACGCGTACCAAAGAAGTTCCTCCGTGGACGCCCGCGGCTCAAGCGGGTGGTGGTGGGGCTTGCACACCCCGGGCTGTTGCTCGTAGCTGGCTTGGGGACGTCGCTGTTGGCATTGTTCGTGGACGCAGTGGAGCTGACGCTCAACGTGCTCGAATAGCCCCGTTCAGCCCAACGCCCTGGGATGCGCGGCGGCGTAGACCTCGCGCAAGGTATCCGCGGTGACCAATGTATAGACCTGTGTTGTGGTTACTGATGCGTGTCCCAGGAGCTCCTGCACAACCCTGACATCTGCTCCACCTTCCAACAGGTGGGTGGCAAAGGAATGGCGCAAAGTGTGCGGCGAAACATCCTTGGTGATGTTGGCCTTCTCGGCCGCCGTCTTCAGGATGGTCCAAGCACTCTGCCGGCTGATCCGGCCACCCCGGGCATTGAGGAACAGCGCGGGAGTGCCTTTGCCCTTGGACGCCAGGAGCGGCCTGCCGCGGACAACATAGGCCCCGACGGCGCGGGCACCGTAGGAGCCCAGAGGCACCAGACGCTCCTTGGACCCCTTGCCGAACAGCCGCACAATTGCGGGGTCGCCACCGGTGTCTTCGAGGGAGACGTCATCGACGTCCAGTCCCACGGCCTCGCTGATGCGGGCCCCTGTGGAGTACAGGAACTCAAGCAGGGCACGGTCCCGGAGGCCAGTGGCGCTATCCGAGCCGGCAGCTTCCAGGATGCGCGTCACTTCGCCAACACTGATGGCTTTGGGAAGCCGTTTGCCTGGCATGGGCGGGTGGACATCGCTGGCGGGGTCCGCCGTCGTGGTTCCTTCCAGCGCCCAAAACTTATGGAGCCCACGGACGGCCACCACTGTCCGCGCGGCGGAGCGGACGCCCAGTACCGCGCCGCCATCGGAACCGTCGGACAACGCCTGGACGAAAGCCGTCACATGATGCCGGGTGATGTTTCCCGGCTGATCTACACCTTGGGCTGCCAGAAAGTTCGAATACCGGGACAAGTCCCTGCGGTAGGCGGACAAGGTATTGGCCGCCAAACCGCGTTCCACGCCGACGTGCTGCAGATAGTCAGTTACCGCACGGTCAACGCCATTTGCGGTTCGAGTGGCGGCCTCGGCCATGCTCAGCGCTGGCTCGGGTGAGCCGGCCAGGGCGCGTTGGCGGGGCGAAGGCTGGTGAAGCCATCGGCCTTTGCGGCAGCGGCAGCCAGAATCCCCAACACGGCTGAGGGATTGTGCAGACGGCCGTCCATCACTGCCTTCACGGCGTCTTCAAGCGGCACCCAATGGAGTTCAATTTCAGCTTCTTCATCGGTCCGGACGTGCCGGTCCGCCAAGGCGACATCGCTGAGGCCGCGTGCCAAGTAGATGCGGACAGCCTCGCTGGATGAGCCCGGGGAGTTGAAGAAGTCCACAAGGACGTTCCAGGTAGCGGCAACCAGATCAGCTTCCTCAGCCAGCTCCCGGGCCGCACCCACCACAAAGTCCTCGCCCTCGACGTCCAGCAGGCCAGCGGGGATCTCCCACAAATCCATGCCCACCGGATGACGGTACTGCTTCAGCAACAGGATTTCGCCGTCCACGTTCATGGGCAGCACCGCAACCGCACCCGGGTGGTCGATGTAGTCACGAACCAGGGTGTCCGTGCCGTCACTCAGTTGGAACGAGTCGCTGACCACGTCCCAAATGCGCCCTTCGTACACCTTGCTGGTAGACAAAAGACGGCGCGGGCTCGGCATGTCCGAAACCTGCCTTGATGTGCGGGGGGTTTCAGAAATGCCGGGCATCGCGCCGTCCTTCGTTAGTACTTGCGTTTACTTGGCAGCTACTGTGCGGGCGCCGGTCTTGGTGGCCGCGGGGGCACCTTCACGACGCTCCAAAGCAGCCTTGACCAAACCTGCGAACAGCGGGTGCGGGCGCGTGGGGCGGGAGCTGAGCTCCGGGTGCGCCTGCGTTGCCACGTAGTACGGGTGGACTTCGCGGGGAAGCTCCACATATTCCACGAGCTTGCCGTCAGGGGAAGTACCGGAGAACACCAGGCCCTCGGCAGCGATCTGGTCGCGGTACTTGTTGTTGACCTCGTAGCGGTGGCGGTGGCGTTCGCTGACAGTGGTGGTGCCGTAGGTCTCGGCAATGACCGAGCCCTCGTCAAGCTTGGCTTCGTAGAGGCCCAGACGCATGGTGCCGCCGAGGTCTCCCTTGCCGTCCACGATGTCCAGCTGTTCTTCCATGGTGGCGATAACCGGGTACTTCGAATCCGGCTCGAACTCGCTGGAGGAAGCCCCTTCAAGGCCGACCACGTTGCGGGCGTACTCGATCACCATGCACTGCAGGCCCAGGCAAAGGCCCAGGACCGGGAGCTTGGTTTCGCGAGCGAACTTCAGAGCGCCAAGCTTGCCTTCAAGGCCGCGGATACCAAAGCCACCGGGAACGCAGATTGCGTCCACGCCAGCCAGGGACTTGGTTGCCCCTGCCAAAGTTTCACACTCGTCCGACGGGACCCAGCGGATCTTGACCTTGGCTTCGTTGGCGAAACCGCCGGCGCGGAGTGCCTCGGTGACCGAGAGGTAGGCGTCCGGAAGGTCGATGTACTTGCCCACCAGGGCTACCTCGACCTCGTGCTTGGGGTTGTGAACAGCTTCAAGCAGCTTGTCCCACTTGCTCCAGTCAACGTCCTTGAACGGCAGATCCAGCGCACGGACGATGTAGGAGTCCAGGCCCTGGGAGTGCAGGGTCTTGGGGATGTCATAGATGCTGGGTGCGTCAGCGGCGTTGACCACGGCGTCGATGTCGACGTCGCACATGCGGCCGATCTTCTCGCGCATGGCTTCGGGCACTTCGCGGTCCGAGCGGATCACGATTGCTTCAGGCTGGATGCCAATGGAGCGAAGGGCTGCCACGGAGTGCTGCGTGGGCTTGGTCTTCAGTTCCTGGGAAGGACCGATGTACGGGACCAGCGAAACGTGAAGGAAGAAGACGTTGTTGCGGCCCACATCCTGACGGACCTGGCGCGCGGACTCAAGGAAGGGCTGCGACTCGATGTCGCCCACGGTGCCACCGATTTCGGTGATGATGACGTCCGGAGCGTTCTTGCCTTCAGCAGGCAGGCGCATGCGGCGCTTGATTTCATCGGTGATGTGGGGAATGACCTGAACGGTGTCCCCGAGGTATTCGCCACGACGTTCCTTGGCGATAACGGTGGAGTAGATCTGGCCCGTTGTGACGTTGGCCGAACCTTCGAGGTTTTCGTCGAGGAAGCGCTCGTAGTGACCAATATCGAGGTCAGTTTCGGCGCCGTCATCGGTCACGAATACTTCGCCGTGCTGGAAGGGGTTCATCGTGCCCGGATCCACATTCAGATAAGGATCGAGCTTCTGCATAGTTACAGACAAACCACGTGCCCGCAGCAGGTGACCGAGGCTTGAAGCCGTCAGACCCTTACCGAGCGAGGACGCCACACCACCGGTGACGAAGATGTGTTTGGTCGTCTTGGACGAGCCCGGGAACCGGGAATTTACACGGGAATTTGATCGCTGCACCACGGAATTCGAGCTTATCATCAATTACGCCTTCCAAGCGTCCGTTCGGATTCCCCAAATGGTCAATAGTTACTCACCACCGCGGTCCAAGCAAGACCCGGGTGGGATTAAGTGCACCGATGTGATGGTGGTCGCACTCCACCAAAACACCCGCACTCCCCCAAAGACACTAGGCGCGCTGCGGTAAAAGCTTTGCGTCATCCAGCAGTTCCTGGGCATGCGCCTGCGCACTCTCGGAATCCTCCTGGCCGGCCAGCATGCGGGCAAGCTCCTTGACCCGCTCATCGTCGCTGAGAAGCTGCACGTCGCTGGAGGTGAAGCCGGTGGTGGTCTTCCCGTCAGCGCCGCGCACGGACGTTTTGGTCACGCGGATATGTTGATCCGCGAAGGCAGCCACCTGCGGCAGGTGCGTCACCACCAGCACCTGGACGTGCCGGGCGAGCATCGCCAGCCTGCGTCCAATTTCGACGGCGGCCCGCCCACCCACACCGGCGTCCACCTCATCGAAGACGAACGTCGGGACGGGATCCACTGCGGCGAGCACTACCTCAATGGCCAACATGACCCTGGACAGTTCACCGCCGGAGGCTCCCTTGCCCAGGGGCCTCGCCGGAGCACCGGAGTGGGGCTGGAGGAGAAAAGCGATCTCATCAGTGCCCCAGGGGCCCAGCGGGCCGCTCCCGTCCACCTCGATGACCAAGGTGGCGTCAGCCATCGCCAGAGCCTTCAGCTCGGCACTGACCCGGGCTGAGAGGTCCTTCGACGCCTTGAGCCGGGCCTTGGTGATGCCCGCCGCCAGCTTGCGCAGCGTTGCCTCCGCAGAAGCAACCTCGGCGTCCAAGGATTCGATGCGAGTGGAGTCATCCTGCAACTCATCAAGGCGGGTCCTCGCAGTAGCCGCCCACTCAAGCACTTCATCAATGCTCGGGGCATACTTGCGGATCAGCTTGGCAAGGGCAGCCCGGCGTTCCTCTATTTCGGAGAGCCGCTCAGGGCCTTCGGTGTCCAGGGCCGCCTGGTAACTGGAGAGCTCGGCGGCGATGTCATTGAGGAGGAAGCCCACCTCCGCCAGCCGGGCTGCTGCCGAACGGAGTTCCTCGTCATGCTCAGCCACATGCTCCAACGTCCGCTTGGCCGCATCCACCATGGTGGTTGCGTCGCCGGCGTCCCCGAATTCCTCGGCAATGAGGGACTCATGGGCAGCAGCTGCCGCTAAACGCAGTTCTTCAACGTTGGCAAGTTTTACGGCCTCGGCCTTGAGCGTCTCGTCTTCACCCGGCTGGGGATCCACCTCATCAATTTCCTTGAGGGCGGCGTCCAGCGATTCAGCCTCGCGCAGACGCTCGCGGGCTTCCCTGCGCAACGAATCAAGTTCAGACTGGATGGCCTTCCAGTGGTTGAACAGGTCCTGGTACTCCCCCAGAGTCTTCGCCAGGGACGTTCCGGCAAACCTGTCCAACGCGTGCCGCTGCGCGGTAGCGCTCTTGAGCCGGATCTGGTCCGACTGCCCATGGACTACCACCAGACTTTCGCCCAGCTCGGCCAACACTCCCACTGGTGCCGCTCGCCCGCCAACATAAGCACGGCTACGTCCGTCAGCACCAACGGTGCGGGCCAGCAGGAGTTCAGCAACGCCGTCGAACTCTTCCGCTTCGCCGCCGGCCTCCTTGGCTCGCTCCACCGCGCTGTGCCCCGGATCAAGCTTCAACACAGCTTCGGCCGAGGCGGATTTGGCCCCGCTTCGAACGGCACCGGCGTCAGATCTCGCACCAAGAAGAAGTCCGACGGCGGTCACCACCATGGTCTTGCCGGCACCGGTTTCGCCGGTGACGACACTGAGGCCCGGGCCTAGCGGCAGGGCTGCGTCTGTGATGACGCCGAGGTCACGGATTCGGAGTTCTTCAAGCATGGTTCACTTCGCATTCGTGGGATCTGATGGCTCACCTTGCCCCAGGTCCTGGGACGTTGCAGAGTCCCGGGGACTGGGCAAAGGAGCCGGTGACAGGGTCCGGATGACGGGGATGGGACCGGTGTGGACTTCGCCGCTCCGAGGGGCCGGGCCACGCCAGCCGTGGATGGGAAGCTGGAACTTGCGGACAAGCCGGGCAGAGAACGGCGTCTTGTGGGTCCGGGCCAGGCGCACCGGGGTGGCCGAGCGCGTTACTTCAACACGGGCTCCAGGCGGCAGATCCACCGAACGACGGCCATCGCACCAGAGAACTCCGGTGGCGTCGGTCCGGTTCATGATTTCCACGGCCAGCTTGGAACGCGGGGACACCACCAAGGGCTTGGCAAAAAGCGCATGTGCACTGATGGGAACAATGACCAATGCTTCGACCTCAGGCCACACTACGGGCCCTCCTGAAGAGAAAGCATAGGCTGTGGAACCGGTGGGCGTAGCGAGGACAACACCATCACAGCCGAACGACGTCAAAGGACGCTCGTCCACCTCGGTGACAACTTCCAGCATCCGTTCCCGGTTGGCCTTCTCGATGGCAGCTTCGTTCAAAGCCCACGTGTGCCAAATCTTCTGGCCCTTGACCCACACCTGGACATCGATGGTCATGCGTTCTTCCACCGTGTACTGGCGGCTGGCGATCCACTCCACGGTCTGGGCCAGATCGGCGCGTTCACTTTCCGCCAGGAAGCCCACATGCCCCAGGTTGACGCCCAGCAGCGGGACGTCAACCTCGCGCACCAGTTCGGCAGCCCTCAGGATGGTGCCATCCCCACCAAGAACCATCACCAGCTCCACGTCCTCCAGATTGACGTGATCGTTGAGGATCTCGATAGGAGTATCAAGGGCACCGAAGAATCGTTCAATATCTGCAAGTTCGGATTTCTGCAGCACGGGAACCAGGCCGGAGGAATGAAGTTGCGTACAGGCATCCCACGCTGCGCGGAGCGATTCCTCCCGCCCTGTGTGGGCAAGGACAAGTACACGCCTGCTCATCGGATCTGCTTTCTAGTGGTTCGGCCAGAGTTTCTTGATCAACGCAGCAACGTCCTCGTCCCGCTCTTCGATCTTAGGCAACACCGCTGACATACTGCGCTTCATCCACAGGAAGTATTCAACATTTCCGTCCTGGCCCGGCAGCGGACTGGCCGCCAAGTCGTAAAGTTCCAGGCCGGCGTCCACTGCAGCGCGGGCAACCTGGGCCACCGCCCGGCGGCGTTCATTCTCGGAGGACACCACACCGGTTCGGCTCAGGCGTTCCTTGCCAACCTCGAACTGTGGTTTGACCATGAGGACCATGTCACCGCCCGGCTCGGTGCATTGTGCAAGTGGCCACAGGACCAGCGTCAAGGAAATGAACGACAAGTCAGCCACCGTCAACGTCGCCGGGCCACCGATCTGCTCCGGTGTCATGTACCTGACGTTGAGGCCTTCATGGACGTCCACTCTGGGGTCCTCCCGAAGGTGCGGCACCAGCTGGCCGTGCCCCACATCCACCGCCACCACCTGGGCGGCACCTTGCCGGAGCAGAACGTCAGTGAAACCGCCTGTGGAGGCACCGGCGTCGAGACACCGCTTACCGGCAACCACGACGGCGGGGAACGCCTTCAGCGCGCCGGCCAGCTTGTGCCCGGCACGGCTCACGTAAATGTCCTCCAGATGGGATTCGACATCCAGCTCCGTCTCCGCATCCACGTGATGTGCGGCTTTGACGAGAACGTGCCCGCATGAGCTGACCTTGCCATCACTGATGAGCTTGGCGGCATGCGTACGCGACCTCGCCAGCCCACGGGCGACAAGTTCCTGATCAAGTCTTGGCATTCGTTAACTGTTGCCTTCCGGGCGCGAGCTGCTCTTCGGGGTTGCCGGAAGCCCGGGTTCCGCGTCCAAAGCTTCCAACAAGGCGTCATGGATGCCGGTGTACAGCTCCCCATGGTCCGGCACGGGTGACTCCGCTACGCCGTCCAGCAGGCCGAGGGCCCTGTCCACCAGGGGATCCCCCGTGGGGCTCGCCGTGTCAGGCCACTGGACTGCGGGTGGTTCCGGATCGGGATGTTCCGCATCGGACTGTTGGGGGTCGGTCATCGCACCAGTCTAGTGATTTCGCCACACCAGCTGCGGCGTTTGCGCCACGTCCGTGTCCGGAACAGCTGCCCACCACGCCGCGCATGCCGCCCGCCAAGCGTCGAGATCGGCCTCGTCTCCTGTGACGGTCACGGCGCCATCCCCGGCAACTGCAGATGCCGCACCACAACGGAACGTACCGGCGTCGCTGACAACCTCCGGATACGGCGCGTACAGGCCCTCCAAGTCCGCCAGGAGGTAGTCCGGACGTTCATCCGTTCGTGCAGCAATGATGGTGTGGGTGGTGTCCACCCCGGTGAGGACGGCCGCCGTCGCAAATCCTGCACGGTTGCCGCCCAGGATGTCGGTGTCCAAACGGTCGCCCACAACCAGCGGACGGTCGGCCTTAAGCCGTTTGGCCGCTGCATGGAACAGAGGGGCTTCCGGCTTGCCGGCCACCAGAGGTGTCTTTCCCGTGGCAGCCGCCACAGCGGCAACAAGCGTTCCATTCCCAGGGGCCATGCCGCGGGCCTGCGGGATGGACATGTCCGTGTTGGTGGCAAACCACATGGCTCCCCCGGCCACAACATACGACGCCTCCGCGAGATCCTTCCAGCCGATCTCCGGGTTGAAACCCTGGACGACGGCTACCGGAGATTCGGCGGCACTGTGCACGGGCTTGAGTCCCGCCAATTCGATCTCATGAGCCAAAGCTGCGCTGCCGGTGATGAGGACATGCGCCCCCGCAGGCAGCATGGAAGCCAAAAGCTCCCCTGCTGCCTGGGAGGAACTGACCACTTGATGGTCCTCAGCCGGCGCGCCAAGCTCCCGCAGATGCGCCGCAACCTGAGCCGGAGTGCGGGAGGCATTGTTGGTCACATAACCAAGGCCAACGCCTACAGTTTCGAGACGCCGCAATGACTCCACGGCCCCAGGGATGGCATGCGGTCCCGCATAGACCACCCCGTCCAGATCTGAAAGGACAGCATCAAACAGAGAGATCAGTGAATCAGCCATGCTGGGAGTCGGAGCCCTCGTTCTCGGTATCTTCGTCTTTTGCCTCTACGTCGTCTTCAGCTGAATCGATGTCAGATTCTGCGTCATCCGACTCGAAGTAGTCAGACTCCGCATCATCAAGCTCAACCTCATCGTGCTCAACGTCAGCGGCTGCGGCCTCAACAATGACCGTTTCTGTTTCAGGCTTCACGACGTCGGTGTCCCGCACCGGCTTCTCGAAGCGCGGCTTCCGCGCGGCTGCTTCTTCCTGCTCGTCCCAGCCAAGGTCAAGAATTTCGGGCTCAGCGAAGTCGCCAACACCCAAGGCGCTCTCAGCAACGAGCGCCTGGCGGGCCCACTTATCGGCTTCCTCGGTACGACCCACTGCGCTCAAAGCCTCAGCGTATGCGCGGAAGAGGCGCGGGCTGTAAGAGAAGGCTCGGTTGATGTCCAGCTGTGGGATCTCGAGCTCGCTGACAGCAGCATCCAGCTGATTGAGGTCCGCACGTGCGCCGGAGGCAACGATAGCGAGCTCAACCTTGCCCGGAGCGTCAAGATCCTGGGCTTCGGGAGAGCGCACCATGTCCAGTGCACGATCAGCGCGGCCAAGGCCACGCTCGCAGTCGGCCATCACCGGCAAATGCACGTTGGACCCACTGATGCGGCGGTAGGTACGGAATTCACGCAGCGCCTCGCCGTAATGGCCGGCGGCGTAAGCGGTCAGACCTACCGCTTCGCGTACTACTGAGAGGCGTCCACCGCGGCGGCTTGCAGCAAGGGCGTGCTGGAAGGCGAGCTCGGGCTCAATGTCGATCAAACGTCCGGCCATGACCAGGTGCTTTGCGACCCAACCTGCGCTCTGCTCCTCGAGGGTCTTGATCTGGTGGCCCGTAGCGCGGTCGAGTTCCTTGCCCGTGACGTCCTCATCAATTTCGGGGGAACGCTCACGGTCAGGTCGGTTGGCGCTACGGATGTCCTTGGCGTTAGGAACGCGTGCGGGACGCTCTTCCCGTGCGCCACCGCGTTCGTTGCGGTCGCCACCAAAGGAACGACGATCGCCGCCGCGTTCGGGCCGGTCTCCGTAGGGCTTGCGGTCGCCACGGTCACCGAACGGCTTGCGGTCGCGGTCGCCGCCGAAGGAGCGGCGGTCATCGTTGTCGCGGCGGGGGCCATCAAAGTTCCGCGGTCCACGCTCGGGCCGGTCGCCGAAGGGCTTACGGTCGCCGCGGTCATTATTGAACGGACGACGCTCGCCATCACGGGCCGGACGATCGCCACGGTCACCGAACGGCTTACGGTCACGGTCGCCACCAAAGGAGCGGCGGTCATCGTTGTCGCGGCGGGGGCCATCAAAGTTCCGCGGTCCACGCTCGGGCCGGTCGCCGAAGGGCTTACGGTCGCCGCGGTCATTATTGAACGGACGACGCTCGCCATCGCGGGCCGGACGATCACTACGATCGCCAAAGGGCTTGCGGTCACGGTCGCCGCCGAAGGAGCGACGGTCATCGTTGTCGCGGCGGGGGCCATCAAAGTTCCGCGGTCCACGCTCGGGCCGGTCGCCGAAGGGCTTACGGTCGCCACGGTCATTATTGAACGGACGACGATCGCCATCACGAGCCGGACGATCGCCACGGTCACCGAAAGGCTTACGGTCACGGTCGCCACCAAAGGAGCGACGCTCACCATCACGAGCCGGACGATCGCCGCGGTCATTGTTAAAGGGGCGTCGCTCGCCATCACGGGCCGGGCGATCACTACGATCGCCAAAGGGCTTACGGTCACGGTCGCCACCGAAGGAGCGACGCTCACCATCACGGGCAGGCCGCTCCCCGCGGTCACTGTTAAAGGGACGACGCTCACCGTCACGGGCCGGACGATCATTACCGTCCCGGTTCTCCCTGGAACGGAACCCGCGCGGGTCTCCGCCGGAATTGTTGTTGGGGCGGTACGAACCGCGGTCGTCGCGGTTCCCTCCGAAGTTTCCGCGATTGCCGCCGCGATTGCCGCCGTTGTGCTCAGCCATGGTGGATTCCTCCTGTTGCGAGCCGACCACTGGCGCGTGCGTAGTCGCTCATAACCCTTATTTCGTTGTCACGCCGCCAGTAGCGCTCGGCTACCGACTCGTATATCTGGTTCAATTCTATTCGACCCCGCCACAGCCACCGAACGCCGGAAGCACCTTTAGGCCGTCCCGTGGCAAGTCTCACAAGCGCGACGCTACCAAGCCGTCTCGCACCACCGGCGCTCATCCGCCATGGGAGACAGCACCCCAGGCAGAGAGCTGTGGGGTGGCTTGGTTGTTAAATGCGGGGAGCCCCGACCGTGTGGTCGGGGCTCCTCCGTGAATGGTTGTCCGGCGGTGTCCTACTCTCCCACACCCTCCCGGGTGCAGTACCATCGGCGCTGTGGGTCTTAGCTTCCGGGTTCGGAATGGGACCGGGCGTTTCCCCCACGCTATGACCGCCGTAACTCTGTTACCCGTCCCCCGTCCAGGTTGTTCTGGGGTGGGGATGGGAAGACTGTGGTTACAACTGTGGTGTTGTGTATTTAGTTGTTGTTGGTTCCTGGTTCGAACGGTTGTTGTTCGGGAACCACATAGTGGACGCGTGCAGTGTGTGTTGTGTGGTGTAAGTTGTTGGCCTATTAGTACCGGTCAGCTTCACGAGTCTTTAGTCCTCGCTTCCACATCCGGCCTATCAACCCAGTGGTCTGGCTGGGGGCCTCTCACACATAATGTGTATGGAAATCTCATCTTGAAGCGAGCTTCCCGCTTAGATGCTTTCAGCGGTTATCCCATCCGAACGTAGCTAATCAGCGATGCACTTGGCAGTACAACTGACACACCAGAGGTTCGTCCGTCCCGGTCCTCTCGTACTAAGGACAGCCCTTCTCAAATTTCCTGCGCGCGCAGCGGATAGGGACCGAACTGTCTCACGACGTTCTAAACCCAGCTCGCGTACCGCTTTAATGGGCGAACAGCCCAACCCTTGGGACCTACTCCAGCCCCAGGATGCGACGAGCCGACATCGAGGTGCCAAACCATGCCGTCGATATGGACTCTTGGGCAAGATCAGCCTGTTATCCCCGAGGTACCTTTTATCCGTTGAGCGACGGCCATTCCACAATGTACCGCCGGATCACTAGTCCCGACTTTCGTCCCTGCTTGAGATGTCTCTCTCACAGTCAAGCTCCCTTGTGCACTTACACTCGACACCTGATTGCCAACCAGGCTGAGGGAACCTTTGGGCGCCTCCGTTACTTTTTAGGAGGCAACCGCCCCAGTTAAACTACCCATCAGGCACTGTCCCTGACCCGGATCACGGGCCGAAGTTAGATGTCCAAAGTGACCAGAGTGGTATTTCAACGATGACTCCACCCGAACTGGCGTCCGGGTTTCAACGTCTCCCACCTATCCTACACAAGCCACTCCGAACACCAATACCAAACTATAGTAAAGGTCTCGGGGTCTTTCCGTCCTGCTGCGCGTAACGAGCATCTTTACTCGTACTGCAATTTCGCCGAGTTTATGGTTGAGACAGCGGGGAAGTCGTTACTCCATTCGTGCAGGTCGGAACTTACCCGACAAGGAATTTCGCTACCTTAGGATGGTTATAGTTACCACCGCCGTTTACTGGGGCTTAAATTCTCAGCTTCGCCCGTAAGGGCTAACCGGTCCTCTTAACCTTCCAGCACCGGGCAGGAGTCAGTCCGTATACATCGTCTTGCGACTTCGCACGGACCTGTGTTTTTAGTAAACAGTCGCTTCCCCCTGGTCTCTGCGGCCCACACCCGCTCACGGAGAGCAAGTCTCCATCACGGGGCAGGCCCCCCTTCTCCCGAAGTTACGGGGGCATTTTGCCGAGTTCCTTAACCATAATTCTCTCGATCGCCTTGGTATTCTCTACCTGATCACCTGTGTCGGTTTGGGGTACGGGCGGCTAAAACCTCGCGTCGATGCTTTTCTTGGCAGCATAGGATCACCGGATCCCCCCGAACGGGGGTCCCATCAGATCTCAGGATCGTGCTCGAAACACACAGGAACGGATTTGCCTATCCCTGACCCTACATCCTTAGACCGGGGCAACCATCGCCCGGCCCGGCTACCTTCCTGCGTCACACCTGTTAATACGCTTACCTCCCGGGATCAGATCCCGCGCTCGGCCAAAACCCACACACCACAAGGGTGATAGGGCAGGCTCCGGGCGGTTAGTATCCCCCGCTTGGCATGGACGGTTTTTCGCCGGTACGGGAATATCAACCCGTTGTCCATCGACTACGCCTGTCGGCCTCGCCTTAGGTCCCGACTTACCCAGGGCAGATTAGCTTGACCCTGGAACCCTTGATCATTCGGCGGACGGGTTTCTCACCCGTCTTTCGCTACTCATGCCTGCATTCTCACTCGTGTAGGCTCCACCGCTGGTTTCCACCGCGACTTCACTGCCCACACGACGCTCCCCTACCACTCCACACCCCTGAACCACGAAGGCTAGGGCAATATGTGAAATCCACAACTTCGGCGGTGTACTTGAGCCCCGCTACATTGTCGGCGCGGAATCACTTGACCAGTGAGCTATTACGCACTCTTTCAAGGATGGCTGCTTCTAAGCCAACCTCCTGGTTGTCTTCGCAACTCCACATCCTTTCCCACTTAGCACACGCTTAGGGGCCTTAGTTGGTGGTCTGGGCTGTTTCCCTCTCGACTATGAAGCTTATCCCCCACAGTCTCACTGCTGCGCTCTGACTTACCGGCATTCGGAGTTTGGCTGACGTCAGTAACCTTGTAGGGCCCATCGGCCATCCAGTAGCTCTACCTCCGGCAAGAAACACGCAACGCTGCACCTAAATGCATTTCGGGGAGAACCAGCTATCACGGAGTTTGATTGGCCTTTCACCCCTACCCACAGCTCATCCCCTCCATTTTCAACTGAAGTGGGTTCGGTCCTCCACGACGTCTTACCGTCGCTTCAACCTGGCCATGGGTAGATCACTCCGCTTCGGGTCTAGATCACGCCACTACACTCGCCCTATTCAGACTCGCTTTCGCTACGGCTACCCCACACGGGTTAACCTCGCGACGTAACACTAACTCGCAGGCTCATTCTTCAAAAGGCACGCCGTCACAGTAACAAGACTGCTCCGACGGATTGTAAGCACACGGTTTCAGGTACTGTTTCACTCCCCTCCCGGGGTACTTTTCACCTTTCCCTCACGGTACTGGTCCGCTATCGGTCATTAGGAAGTATTTAGGCTTATCAGGTGGTCCTGACAGATTCGCACGGGATTTCTCGGGCCCCGTGCTACTTGGGATACTCCCCAGGCCGTGCACAACATTACGGTTACGGGGCTCACACCCTCTCTGGCCGGCCTTTCAAGACCGTTCACCTATGCCTGCACCTCACCTCACTGGTCCGGCAGAACCAGAACGGAAAGTCCCACAACCCCGCCCATGCAACGCCCGCCGGCTATCACACATGAAACGGTTTAGCCTGATCCGCGTTCGCTCGCCACTACTAACGGAATCACTATTGTTTTCTCTTCCTGCGGGTACTGAGATGTTTCACTTCCCCGCGTTCCCCCCACGCACCCTATGTGTTCAGATGCGGGTCACACAATCACCATGACAGCGTTGTGCGGGGTTTCCCCATTCGGACATCCTGGGATCAACGCTCGGTTATCAACTCCCCCAGGCTTATCGCAGATTCCTACGTCCTTCTTCGGCTCCTAATGCCAAGGCATCCACCGTGTGCCCTTAAAAACTTGACCACACACAAAAACCAACAAACCCCAAAGGGCCCGCCGGTCTTACGATGCATCATCTATTCGAGAGAACCACGACCACAAAGGGCCAGGTTCATTCATAAGAAATTGCTGTAAGAACACACACACCAACCACCCCACCCAAAAAGGGATAAAGACGATCAGCCACATGCATGTTCTAGATGCTCGCGTCCACTATGTAGTTCTCAAACAACAACCCCGTCAACCAGACCACCACCCACCACAACCCCCACCAAAAAAGGGGAGCCATGCACACGAGCGGCCGTACCGGAAGCAGGAACAAAAGAAACACCAGAAGTGCCCCCTATGCATTGCTGCAAAAAGGTCCTGTTGCCTCAGGACCCAACAGTGCGCCAAACACAACCCCACACCAACCACGCCCCAGCCACGTTCCACACAACCCACACCCCCAAAAAGGGACACAGACCGCCGTACTAGCACCAGGACACAACCAGTCAAGGCCATGCCAAAAAAATTTGATTCGTTGATATTCCACCCATGAGCACCCACCGCAGAACAGACGCCTGCGCAATGGGCAACACTGACAACCACCACCACACCCATGCAGGCACAGCAACCAGTTGTTAGCAGCTCCTTAGAAAGGAGGTGATCCAGCCGCACCTTCCGGTACGGCTACCTTGTTACGACTTAGTCCCAATCGCCGGTCCCACCTTCGACGGCTCCCCCCACAAGGGTTAGGCCACCGGCTTCGGGTGTTACCAACTTTCGTGACTTGACGGGCGGTGTGTACAAGGCCCGGGAACGTATTCACCGCAGCGTTGCTGATCTGCGATTACTAGCGACTCCGACTTCATGGGGTCGAGTTGCAGACCCCAATCCGAACTGAGACCGGCTTTTTGGGATTAGCTCCACCTCACAGTATCGCAACCCTTTGTACCGGCCATTGTAGCATGCGTGAAGCCCAAGACATAAGGGGCATGATGATTTGACGTCGTCCCCACCTTCCTCCGAGTTGACCCCGGCAGTCTCCTATGAGTCCCCGCCATCACGCGCTGGCAACATAGAACGAGGGTTGCGCTCGTTGCGGGACTTAACCCAACATCTCACGACACGAGCTGACGACAACCATGCACCACCTGTAAACCGACCGCAAGCGGGGCACCTGTTTCCAGGTCTTTCCGGTTCATGTCAAGCCTTGGTAAGGTTCTTCGCGTTGCATCGAATTAATCCGCATGCTCCGCCGCTTGTGCGGGCCCCCGTCAATTCCTTTGAGTTTTAGCCTTGCGGCCGTACTCCCCAGGCGGGGCACTTAATGCGTTAGCTACGGCGCGGAAAACGTGGAATGTCCCCCACACCTAGTGCCCAACGTTTACGGCATGGACTACCAGGGTATCTAATCCTGTTCGCTCCCCATGCTTTCGCTCCTCAGCGTCAGTTACAGCCCAGAGACCTGCCTTCGCCATCGGTGTTCCTCCTGATATCTGCGCATTTCACCGCTACACCAGGAATTCCAGTCTCCCCTACTGCACTCTAGTCTGCCCGTACCCACTGCAGAACCGGAGTTGAGCCCCGGTCTTTCACAGCAGACGCGACAAACCGCCTACGAGCTCTTTACGCCCAATAATTCCGGATAACGCTTGCGCCCTACGTATTACCGCGGCTGCTGGCACGTAGTTAGCCGGCGCTTCTTCTGCAGGTACCGTCACTTACGCTTCTTCCCTACTGAAAGAGGTTTACAACCCGAAGGCCGTCATCCCTCACGCGGCGTCGCTGCATCAGGCTTGCGCCCATTGTGCAATATTCCCCACTGCTGCCTCCCGTAGGAGTCTGGGCCGTGTCTCAGTCCCAGTGTGGCCGGTCACCCTCTCAGGCCGGCTACCCGTCGTCGCCTTGGTAGGCCATTACCCCACCAACAAGCTGATAGGCCGCGAGTCCATCCAAAACCACAAAAGCTTTCCACCACCACCACATGCGTGGAATGGTCGTATCCGGTATTAGACCCAGTTTCCCAGGCTTATCCCAGAGTCAAGGGCAGGTTACTCACGTGTTACTCACCCGTTCGCCACTAATCCCCCAGCAAGCTGGGATCATCGTTCGACTTGCATGTGTTAAGCACGCCGCCAGCGTTCATCCTGAGCCAGGATCAAACTCTCCGTTGAAAAAAACAAATCAAACAGACACAACCACACCCACCGGAAATAACGGTAAACGCGGCTGCACAAAATTCGAAACCAGCTGAAAACCAGACCACCACACACGGGGGTGCGCAATGATCCAGCCATAATTTCAACCAATCAAAAAACAATCGGTATCAACAAACTTGGCACACTATTGAGTTCTCAAACAACAGACACTAACCGGCACCACCCAAACCCCCACAGGGGCCCGGGATCGCTCCGGAGCAACTTTTCAAACTTACCCGATCAGCCAGATCTTTGCAAATCAACGTTTCCGCGATTCCCGATCCAGGCCTCGGCCCCACCCTCCCCGTGCACACTCAAAAGCGTGCCAATTTTCAGGCTGTTATCAAAGGGGTTGGCCTCCGCGGTTCTCAGCTCCAAGCTGTCTCACTCGCGGCGACTCAGAAGACATTACACGCCCACGGGTCCCGGCACAAATCAACCCCCAGCGACCACAAAACCCCGCAAACACGGGCCCAACACGCTCACCAAGACCCCAAACCAGCAAAAACCCCAGGAAAGCATCGTCAGTGAAACACGTCACACAACCCAACCATCCCACCACAGGCAAGACCCCGAACACACCACAACCACCCGCCGTCGAACACCCACCCAACCCGCAAAACCAGAGAGCGACGCCCCCCAAACCCGCCGGACGTGAGAGAGCGACGCCCCCCAAACCCGCCGGACGTGAGAGAACGACGCCCCCCAAACCCGCGGGACGCGAGAGAACGACGCCCAAAAACGGCTAATAAGTGAGAGAGCGATCCACAAAAACCCCCGGGAAGTGAGAGAGCGTCGGAAGGTGGAGGCGGTTATCCGGCAGCACGCGTCCAAGGGAGGAACGACCGAGCGCACAGAGGATGACCGCCGCCACC
Source organism: Arthrobacter sp. StoSoilB22 (assembly GCF_019977315.1). Lineage (NCBI taxonomy): Bacteria > Bacillati > Actinomycetota > Actinomycetes > Micrococcales > Micrococcaceae > Arthrobacter > Arthrobacter sp. StoSoilB22. The sequence goes on along the minus strand of NZ_AP024652.1, from coordinate 1,698,728 downwards.
GACCCAACCCCACTCACCGACCCAACCGCCACGCACCACCCCAGCGAAGCCGCTCACCCGCAAACAATTCCGCTGACACGCGAAAAGGGCCGGCAACCATAACGGTTGCCGGCCCTTTCGTGACGCGATTGAAACGAGGACCTAGGCCGAAACCTCGATGGTTGCCAGGTTCTTCTTGCCCCGGCGGAGGAGCAAGTACCGGCCATGAAGCAGTTCGTCCTGGCCAATGATGGCGTCGGGATCGGACACTTTGGTGTTGTTCACGTAGGCACCGCCCTCGCCCACGGTCCGGCGGGCGGCCGACTTGCTGTCTGACAGACCCGAAGCAACCAGGAGGTCAATGATGCCCAGGCCGTCGGCACTAATCGTCGCGGAGGGAAGTTCCGCCGTGGCTGCTTCAAGGGTCCGCTCATCCAGTACGGTGAGGTCGCCGTTCCCGAACAAGGCAGCCGAAGCGGCGATGACTTTCTCGGTTGCGTCGACGCCGTGCACCAAGGAGGTCACCTCGAAGGCAAGCTTCTTCTGACCTTCACGGGCAAACGGACGCTCCTCCACGGCCTGGCCGAGCGCCTCAATCTCCGCGCGCGAAAGGAACGTGAACACCTTGAGGCGATCCACCACATCGGCATCGGCCGTGTTGAGCCAGAACTGGTAGAACGTGTACGGGCTGCACATGTCCGGGTCCAGCCAGATGGCGTTGCCTTCGCTCTTGCCGAACTTGGTGCCGTCGGAGTTGGTGATGAGCGGCGTGCCAAGTGCGTGGACGCTCTTGCCTTCCACCTTGCGGATGAGTTCGGTTCCGCTGGTGAGGTTGCCCCACTGATCCGAGCCGCCGGTCTGCAGTGCGCAGCCGTAGTCGCGGAAGAGCTGGAGGTAGTCCATGCCCTGCAGGATCTGGTAGCTGAACTCGGTGTAGCTGATGCCTTCGTCCGAGCTGAGGCGCGACGCCACGGCATCCTTGCGGAGCATGGTGCCAACACGGAAGTGCTTGCCGATCTCGCGGAGGAAGTCGATGGCACTCAAAGGCGCCGTCCAGTCCAGGTTGTTGACCATGCGGGCTGGGTTGTCGCCATCGAAGCTGAGGAAGCGGCGCACCTGGCCCTGAAGGTAGCCAACCCACTCCGCCACGGTGTCCTTGGTGTTCAAGGTGCGTTCCGCCGTCGGACGCGGGTCGCCGATCAGGCCGGTGGACCCACCCACCAAGCCGAGCGGCTTGTGGCCGGCCAACTGCAGGCGTCGCATTACCAGCAACTGCACCAGGTTGCCCAAGTGCAGCGACGGCGCGGTGGGATCGAAGCCACAGTAATACGTGATCGGGTCCCCGGCGAGCAGTTTTTCCAGTTCAGTTTCATCAGTGGAAACGTGAACCAGACCGCGCCATTTGAGCTCCTGCCAGACGTTGGCAAAGGCGGGATCGTTGTGCTGGGACTCGAGGTTGTTTACGTGTGACACGAGATCTAAGTTAGCACCGGTTGCGGGGTCCGTTTTTCCTAGCGCTCGATGCCGGCGGGTACCGGTGCGGCTGCGATGAGGCGTAGACGCTGCGTGGCCCGGGTCATGGCGACGTAGAGGTCGCCCACCTTGCCGTGCTCGTGGTTCAACATGGCAGCTGGTTCCAGGACCACAACGCCGTCGAATTCCAGGCCCTTGGCTTCCTTGGGACTGATCACCACGATGTCTTGCTGGTAACTGCCTGCGCCGCTGCCGATGCGGCGTCCGTAGACCTCGCGCAGCGCAGCAGTGGCCTGCGGCAGCAAGGGTCCGTCGGCGATCACAGCCAGCAGACCGCCGTCGATCGCTTCCACTTCCTCCGGCAGGACCTCAACCAAGCGCTTCACGATGCCGTCCGCGTCGACGTGGTCCACGATGGGTGACCATTTGCCTTCGCGGACGGCCTTGGGTGCCGAGACAACCAAGCCTGCGCGGTTGGCCATGCGAACGGCAGCTTCTGCAATCTGCGATGGTGTGCGGTAGTTGACGGTAAGTTCTTCCAGCGTCCAGCGGTCACCGAACGACGGCGCCAGCGCGCTTTGCCACGAATTGGCACCTGCTGCTGCACTCGTTTGGGCGATGTCGCCCACAATGGTGAAGGACTTCAGCGGGCAGCGCCGCACCAGGAGGCGCCACTGCATGGGCGAGAGTTCCTGGGCCTCGTCAACAACGATGTGGCCGAAAGCCCACGACCTATCGCTCGTGGCACGTTCGGCAGCGGTCAGCCGCCCCTCGCGTTCCTGGTTCTGTTCAGCGAGCTCTTCAGCCGTCACCAGGACGTCCACGCCCATCGCTTCCATGTTGGCCAGGGTCTGCTTGGCGTTGGCGAGATCGCGTGCACGGTCCGCCTCCTGTTGGGCCAGTCCCCTGCCGGCGGCCGGGTCCAGCTCACCGAGCAACTCTGCAGCCTCGTCCAACAGCGGAACGTCCGCCTCGGTCCACGGGGCATCCACCGGGCGCTCAAGCAGCGAACGCTGTGCGGGTGTCAGGTGCGGCGTGCAGGCTTCGAGGATGGCCGGCTTGCTGAAGAGCTCGGAAATGAGCTTCTCGGGGGTCATCGGCATCCAGCAAAGGTTGAGCGCGATGCGAACGTCGCGGGCCGACCTTACGTCTTCGGCCAGATAGGCGCGATCGGCGTTGTTGCCGATGTTGCCTTCCTCTACGAGGTCCGTCAGCTGCTCCGTGAGCTCGCGCAGGAGGATCTTGACGAACGTGAGCCGCGCTTCGTTATGCGGCTTGCCTGTGGCGCGGGCTTTCTCGCGGGCACGGCGGACCTGACGAACCGTCAGTGTCAGCTTCCGCGAATCAACTTCGAGGATGCGGTCTTCTGCAGGCGTCCGTTGCCGGTTGGCTACGGCGTTTGCCACCACGGCTGCCATGTCCAGCTTGCCTTTGAGGGCAGCGACGTCTGCGTCTTCCTCAGGAATGGCGTGAATCCCGGGCATGAGGCGGCCGAGGCTGGCCATGACCACACCGGTCTCACCGAGCGACGGCAGAACACGTTCGATGTAATGCATGAAGGACGACGACGGTCCAACGAGCAGAACACCGGCGCTCTTGAGCCGCTCGCGGTGCGTGTACAGCAGGTAGGCGGCACGGTGCAGGGCTACGGCGGTCTTGCCCGTTCCGGGGCCGCCCTGGACTACCAGCGCACCGGAAATGGAGGAACGGATGATCCGGTCCTGCTCGGACTGGATGGTGCCCACGATGTCCGACATGCGGCCCGTGCGTTTGGAATTGAGCGCAGCCAGCAGCGCGCCTTCACCCTGGAGTGAGTCGTTGTCAGCGAGCATCCCGGCGTCCAGGACGTCGTCTTCAATCGCCTTAACGTCGCGTCCCTGAAGGATCAGGTGGCGACGACGGCGGACACCTTGGCGATCGAACGCGGTGGCTTGGTAGAAATGACCGGCTTCCGGGGCACGCCAGTCGACCATCAGCCGCTGGAGATCGGCCGTGGAAAGACCAATACGGCCGATGTACTGCGCCTCACCGGAATCCAGGTCCAGGCGGCCAAAGACCAAGCGGTCGTCGACGGCGTCCAGCTGGGCCAGGCGATCTTCGTACAGCGCCGCGAACGCATCACGTTCTGAGACGTTCTGCATGGTTCCCACCGCGCCGGCCTTGCGCACCTGCGCCAGCTGGGCGCGCTTTTCGGCGCGCAGCTCATCGAGCCGGGCATACAGCCCGGCAACATATTCCTGCTCATGGACCAAATCAGCGTCGTGCATCGAACCGTAACCCCTATCGCAAAAGACAGACCTACCATTCTACAGCGATTTTGGTAAACGTGGGGGTACACGTCATACGCCGGACTGCGTCACAAAAAGTCGAAGGTTCGCCGAGCCACCAGCGCTGAGGTCAGTTGGTAGCGCTCCGGTTCCGCGGCCGCGCTGCCTTGTAGCGGGACACCGTAGGATCGTCCTCGATCCAGAAGCGCCAGGGGTATTCAGTGCTTCCGCCCGGGCCCGCTACGCCCACTCTTGGTCCGCTGGCCACGGCAGCTGCCGGCGTCCTGGGCAACCACAAACTGAACGGTTCCGCGAGCACGTCACGGCCAGTGTCCGCCGTCGTGAGCCCCAGTGCGGAGGCGAGCCTGGCGGGTCCGCTGGCCAGGTCCTTGTGCGCTTTCGATGCGGGCCGGCGAAGGGCGGCGAGCCCCTCCCCCTCGACGATCTCGCCGGCACGCAGGAGAAGGGCTGAGGCCGTGCCGTCGGGACCGCAGACAATGTTGGCGCAATAGTGCATGCCATAGGTGAAGTAGACGTACAGGAATCCCGGTGGCCCGAACATGGGCGCATTCCGGGCGGTAGGACCACCGAAGGTGTGGGAGCCGGGGTCGGGGTGCTCTGAATCGCGCGGCCCAAGGTAGGCCTCTACTTCGGTGAGCCTGACGGAGACCGGACCGGCTTCCGAGTGGTGGGTCAGTACCGCGCCGAGTATCTGCGGAGCGATGACACGGGGGTCACCTTCGAGAAACGCGCGCACCGCGGCCGGGTCGCTGACCTCGTTGTCCATGGACGAACTCATGACCAGACCCTAGCAACAATGCGGCAAACGGTAATGTCCGATTTCCGCTAGCAGCAGCTTCCGGCGGGTGTCAGGATTAGGCCATGGACTTCTGGCAGCGCTACAGGGCGATCGACGCCCGCGACACCCGCTTTGACGGTCAGTTTTTCACCGCCGTCAGCTCCACCGGCATCTATTGCCGGCCGTCGTGCCCCGCGCGCACCCCTAAGGCAGCGAACGTCACGTTTTATGAAACGTCCGCGGCCGCTCACGAAGCGGGATATCGCGCCTGCAAGCGATGCCTGCCTGAGGCAGTCCCTGGGACGCCCGCGTGGAACATCCGTTCCGACGTCGCCGGCCGCGCCATGAGGCTCATCAACGACGGCGTGATCAGCCGCGAGGGCGTCGACGGCCTGGCACGCCGCCTGGGGTACTCCGCCCGGCAGCTCAACCGCATCCTCAGCAACGAACTCGGCGCGGGTCCTCTCTCACTCGCGCGGGCAAGCAGGGCACAGACCGCCAGGACGCTGCTGGTATCCACCGATATGCTCCTGGCCGACGTTGCGTTCGCGTCAGGGTTTAACAGTGTGCGGCAATTCAACGACACCATCGGCGAGGTTTTCGCGATGACCCCGACGGCGGTGCGTGCCACTGCGGCGAAGTCCGGCCCGCACAGGGGCACCGGGGTTTCGGGGGCGGCGCCTGCCGCTCTGACGCTGAACCTTCCATACAGGGAACCGTTTGATCCGGGAATCTTCGACTTCCTGGCAGTTCGGGCGGTTCCAGGCATCGAGGCAGCAAGTACCTCGGCGGATGGAACCAGGACCTATGCCCGCACGCTGCGCCTGCCGCGGGGCAGCGCGTCGTTGTCTGTCTCGTACAACCCTTCAGCTCCCGGCAGGCCGCTGCAACTCACAGCTGCGGTGCGGGATCTCCACGATCTCCAGGCACTTCTGAGCCGGGTCCGGAGGCTGTTTGACTTAGACGCGGATCCTCAGGCAATCGATAACGCACTGGCAAGGGATCCGAGGCTTTCGGCGAGCGTCGCTGCAATTCCGGGGGTGCGGGTGCCGGGCGCTGTGGATCCACACGAGCTGTTGATCCGAGCCATGATCGGACAACAAATCACCGTAGCTGCCGCCAGAACCGCCCTCACTCAGTTGTCAGTGGCCGGGTCCGCTGTTGATGGCACCTCCCCCGGCTTGGAGCGATTGTTCCCGACGACGGCCGAACTCGCCGAACACGGCCGGGGACTCCTCCGTGGACCACAGCGCCGGATCGACTCCATTGTTGCTGCCGCCGAAGCAATGGCCAGTGGGGCCCTCGACTTCGGGTACGGCGACGACCTCGACAGCCTCGCCCGGAAGCTTCTCCCGATGCCCGGCGTGGGACCGTGGACGGTGGGCTATGTCGCTATGCGGGTGCTTGGAGCTCCCGACGTCTTCCTGGCCAATGATGCCGCAGTACGAAACGGGTTGAAGGTCCTGCCCGCCGCAGCAGGGCTCAGTACCGACTTCCGCGAAGTGAGCCCCTGGCGCTCCTATGCCACCATGCACTTGTGGCGGGCAGCAGCGGCAAAGACACGACGGACGTGAGAGAGCGTACGCCCAAGACACGACGGACGTGAGAGAGCGTACGCCCAAGACACGACGGACGTGAGAGAGCGTACGCCCAAGACACGACGGACGTGAGAGAGCGACTGGGATTTAGCGGGCCCCGGGCTGCGCTGCTGGCCAGGGCAGGAGCTCCGGCAGGTCCACGCCATCAGCGGCTGCAGTGGCCCTGAGGCTTCCGAGGCTGGGTTCGCGGCCTGCAAGCCACGCGGCGATGTCGGTCAGCATGCCGGTGATGGCTATGGAAGTGCCTCCGGTGCCGATGCTCCTTGGGGGAAGACCCGTGGGCTGCAGGACAAATTTATAGGACTCCGGGACACGTACGGCGAGGAACCCTATGAGGTGTTCGCAGAAAGGCCTGCTCCACGTTTCCGGTCCGAACCCCACGCTTAGGTCCGAAGCATGGATGGTCAGTTCGCGCCACAGCGCCAGCCCGCCGTCGAACACTGTCCCGTCCCTGTAGGCGATCCGCGCCTGCCAATCGTCCGGACCCAAGGCATCAAACGCGTCGATGGCGGCCCCGATCGCAGCGGTGACAGACTCGGTGTGTTGCGCGAGGCTGTGCCCGGCCGCCAGGTTGATCGCCTTCGTGCGGCCGTCCATGCCGCCGTCGTACAGTTCCACCGTTTCGCCGCGGCGCGCGTACTCCAGCTGCCGGGTCATTGCCTTGGAAATTCCCGCAAGGTGAGCGAGGACGTGGCCACGGGTCCACCCCGGCAGTTCCGACGGTTCAGTTACGGACGATTCGTCCATCTTTGATAGGAGGCGGATGGCGGTGTCAGCGGCTCTGTGAAGCTCTGCGGGCAGCGCCTCAGGGGTGATCTGAGTCATAGCGCCATGCTAGCCCACCCGCTTAAACACCCGTGGGATGACACCGAAGTGCCATCCCACAGTAGTCGCGAACCGATTAGCCTGCGTAGGAGCGTGCTGCGTCCAGTTCCGCTTCCAGGGCCGCCAGTTGGCGCTCGACGGCGGCTGGTGCCGTTCCGCCCTGCGAGTTGCGGCTGTTGAGCGAACCTTCAGTGCTGAGTACGCTGCGAACCTCGGGAGTGAGGTGCTCAGAGATTGCTGCGTATTCCTCGTCCGTCAGGTCCCACAACTCCACGCCGCGACCTTCGGCCTGCTTCACAGCAGCACCGGAGAGCTCGTGGGCCTCCCGGAACGGAACGCCCTGGCGGACGAGCCACTCGGCAATGTCCGTGGCCAACGCGAAGCCCTGCGGAGCCAGTGATTCCATGCGCTCCGTGTTGAACTTCAGGGTGGCGATCATGCCGGACACTGCCGGAAGCAGGAGCTCCAGGGTGTCGGCGGCGTCGAAGACCGGCTCTTTGTCCTCTTGCAGATCGCGGTTGTACGCGAGTGGCAGTCCCTTGAGCGTCGCGAGGAGGCCGGTCAGGTTGCCGATGAGGCGTCCCGCCTTGCCGCGGGCCAGCTCAGCAACGTCCGGGTTCTTCTTTTGCGGCATGATGGAGGACCCCGTGGAGTACGAGTCATGCAGCGTGACGAAGGAGAACTCCTTGGTGGCCCAGAAGATGACTTCCTCGGAGATCCTGGACAGGTCCACGCCGATCATGGAGCAAACCCACGCGAACTCGGCGAAGACATCGCGCGAAGCGGTGCCATCAATCGAGTTGTGCACAGCCGAGAAGAAGCCAAGGTCAGCGGCAACAGCTTCAGGGTCAAGGCCCAGGGACGAACCCGCCAGCGCACCCGAACCATAGGGCGAAACACCAGCGCGCTTGTCCCAATCCTGGAGTCGCTGCACATCGCGCAGCAGTGCCCAGGCGTGAGCCAGCAGGTGGTGGCTCAGCAACACCGGCTGTGCATGCTGCAAGTGCGTCCGTCCGGGCATCGCTACGCCGTGGTGGGCCTTGGCCTGCTCCACGAGGGCATCGATGGTGGCAAGGACACCGCGGGCGATGATGCGGGCGTGGTCACGCAGGAACATACGGCCGAGGGTGGCCACTTGGTCGTTGCGGGAACGGCCAGCGCGGAGCTTGCCGCCCAGTTGGGTACCGGCACGTTCGATCAAGCCACGTTCAAGGGACCCGTGAACGTCCTCATCGCTCTCAGCCGGAAGGTAGGCGCCGCTCGCGACGTCCTCGTCCAGTTGGGTGAGAGCGGCCAGCATGCCTTCTAGTTCGGCATTGTCCAACAGCCCGGCCTTAGCCAGCACGCGGGCGTGGGCCTTGGAACCGGCGATGTCGTAGCGGGCGAGCCGCCAGTCAAAGTGTGTGGACTTGCTCAGAGCGGCCAGCGCATCCGCGGGCCCGCCGGCGAACCGGCCGCCCCACAGTGCACCTTCGTTTGTAGCCGACGTCATTACTGCCCTGCGACGCGGAGGTCGCGGCCGGAAGCAACCTTGGAGGACATGCCCCACAGTTCGATGAAGCCACGTGCCATTGACTGATCGAAGGTATCGCCGGTGTCGTAGGTGGCGAGGTCGAAGTCGTACAGGGAGGTCTCGGAGCGACGACCGTTGACGATTGCCTGGCCACCGTGCAGGACCATGCGGATGTCACCGGAGACGTACTGCTGGGTGTCCTCGATGAAAGCGTCCAAGGAGCGCTTCAGCGGGGAGAACCACTGTCCGTCGTACACCAGCTCGGCCCAGCGCTGGCCAACGGTGGCCTTGAAGCGGGCCTGCTCGCGCTCGATGGTGATGTCCTCGAGGTGCTTGTGGGCCGTGATCAGCGCCATGGCACCCGGGGCTTCGTAGATTTCGCGGGACTTGATGCCCACCAGGCGGTCCTCGACGACGTCGATGCGGCCTACGCCCTGCGCGCCTGCACGGCGGTTCAGTTCCTGGATGGCCTGCAACGGGGTGACCTTGACGCCGTCGATGGCCACCGGCACGCCGGCCTGGAAGGAAATGGTGACCTCATCCGGTGCCGGCGGGAATTCCGGGGTTGCGGTGTAGTCGTAGATGTCCTTGGTGGGAGCGTTCCAGATGTCCTCGAGGTAACCGGTTTCGACGGCGCGTCCCCAGACGTTCTGGTCGATCGAGTACGGGTTCTTCTTGGTGGTCTCGATCGGCAGACCCTTTTCCTCGGCGAAGGCGATGGCCTTATCGCGGGTCAGGGCGAGGTCGCGGACCGGTGCGATGCACTTCAGGTCCGGGCCGAGGGTCTGGATGCCAACTTCGAAGCGGACCTGGTCGTTGCCCTTGCCGGTGCAGCCGTGCGCAACGGTGGTAGCGCCGAATTCGCGGGCAGCCTTCACAAGGTGCTTCACGATGACCGGGCGCGAGATAGCGGAAACCAGCGGGTAGTGGCCTTGGTAGAGGGCGTTGGCCTTCAGGGTGGGCATGGCGTACTCGTTGGCGAACTCGTCACGGGCGTCGGCCACGTAAGCCTCCACGGCGCCGCAACCGAGGGCGCGCTGGCGGATGGTCTCCAGGGACTCGCCACCCTGTCCGACGTCGACGGCCACAGCGATGACCTCGGCGCCGGTGGCTTCACCGATCCAGCCGATGGCTACGGACGTATCAAGGCCACCGGAGTAGGCCAGAACAATGCGCTCAGTCACGAGAGTGCTCCTTTGTTGTTGCTTGGTTCATTCGAATCAATGCTGGTGTGAATCAATGCTTGGAAAATCTATTGGTTGCCAGGCCCGGCTTCTTCGGCCATGCGCAGGAAACGCGCCGCCAGTTCAGCACCGCCATCAGGATCCCGTGCGACCAGCAGCAAAGTGTCGTCGCCTGCGATCGTACCCAATACTGACGGCATCACGGAGTGATCCACGGCCAGTGCCAGGAAGTTCGCTGCTCCTGGCGGAGTGCGGAGGACCACGATGTTGCCCGAGGCCTCCGCGGTCACCAGGAGTTCCCCGCACAGGCGGGTCAGCCGTGCATCCAGGATTTCCTGGGTCACGCCGCTCTTGGCATTGCGGTCGCCGCCCTCCCCCGGGACGGCGTAAACGAGGGCTCCCTCTTTGCCCCGGACCCGGACTGCGCCCAGTTCCACGAGGTCGCGGGACAACGTGGCCTGGGTGACCTGGACGCCGTCGTCTGCCAGCAGAGCTGCAAGCTCTGCCTGCGAACGCACGGACTCACCCGTCAGGATCGCGGTGATACGCGCCTGGCGGGCAGTCTTGGTGGCCGGACTGGCGCCCGGCACGGACGGGTTGGTGGACACTAGAACGTGCTCTCCACAGTGTTTTCCAGGCCGGAGATACCCTCAATGGGTGAAAGTCCCTCAACGATCGCGAGTCCGGAGCGGTGCATCAGCCATGCCATCAATGCCTTCTGCGCGTGGAGGCGGTTCTCCGCTTCATCCCAGACGATCGACTGCGGGCCGTCGATGACCCCGGCGGAAATTTCGTAGCCGCGGTATGCCGGAAGGCAGTGAAGAACGACGGCGTCCGGCGCGGCCTGCTCCATGGCGGCCTCATCCACGGAATAGTCGCGGAAGAGCTGCATCCGGGCTTCCTTTTCGGCCTCCTGACCCATGGACACCCACGTGTCCGTTGCCACAACGTCTGCGCCCTTGAGGGCTTCGACGGCGTCGCTGGTGATGAGCACTGAGCCGCCGGTCTCGGCAGCACGTTCCTCCGCAGCAGCCACGATCTCCGGCGCAGGCAGGTAACCTTCGGGACCGGCGATGCGCACATGCATTCCGGCAGTCACGCCAGCGAGAAGGTACGAGTTGGCCATGTTGTTCGCGGCGTCACCCAGGTAAGCCATGCTCAAGCCGGCCAGTTCCCCCTTGTGCTCCTTGACGGCTAGAAGGTCCGCAAGGAGCTGGCAGGGGTGGTAGTCATCGCACAATGCATTGATAACCGGGACCTTGGAATTCTCCGCCATGGCCACCAGGCCCGAGTGGGCACCCGTCCGCCACACGATGGTGGAGACCATGCGTTCCAGGACTTTCGCCGTGTCCTCCACGGATTCCTTGTGGCCAATCTGCGCTTCACCCGGATTGATGATGAGGGCATTGCCACCCATGTCCGCAATGCCGGTGGCAAATGAAACACGCGTGCGGGTGGAGGTCTTATCAAAGATCACGGCCACCGTCTTACGGCCATTGCCTTCAGCGGCGAAAGGCTGCACGCTGTACGGCGCAGCCTTCATCCGGACTGCGAGTTCCAGAACCTCAGCCTGTTCGGCAGGGCTCAAGTCCGTGTCTTTGAGGAAGTGACGGGTGGTGGTGTAAGAAGTCACTGTGCGTCCTTAGCGGTGTTGGCTGTAGCCGTAGCGATCAGGGTGGGAAGAGCGTCCAGGAAACGGTCCGCTTGATCAAGGGTCAGAATCAGCGGCGGCGCGAGGCGGATGGTCCGCGGGCCCGGGCTGTTGATGATGAAGCCTGCGTCCAAAGCTGCGCTCACCATGGCGGGTGCGACGTCGGCGTTCACATCGAAGCCGATCAGCAGGCCCTCGCCGCGGACTTCAGTAACAGCCTCAATGGCGGCCAGTCCTTCACGAAGGTGGGCACCGACGGTCAGCACGTTCTGCAGGACACCCTGACTTTCGATGGCGTGCAGTGTGGCCAGTGCAGCGGCCGTGGCCACGGGGTTGCCGCCGAACGTGGTGCCATGCTGCCCGGCGGTGAGCAGGGCCGACGTCGTACTTCCGAAAGTGATCAAGGCACCAACCGGGAAGCCGCCGCCAAGGCCCTTGGCGAGGGTGACGGCGTCGGGAACAATGCCCGCTTCCTCGCTGGCCAACCACTTGCCGGTCCGGCCAATACCGGTCTGGACCTCGTCAAGAATCAACAGCGCACCGGCAGCTGTGGTCACCTCGCGGGCTGCCTGCAGGTATTCGGCGCTGAGCGGCCGGACGCCCGCTTCACCCTGGATAGGTTCCAGGAAAACGGCTGCGGTGGAATCATCGACGGCGGCACGCAGGGCTTCGATGTCACCGAACGGAACGTGGACCACGCCACCGGGCAGTGGCTCGAACGGCGCACGGTAAGCCTCTTTGGCGGTGAGCGCCAAGGCCCCCATGGTGCGGCCGTGGAAGGCCCCCTCCAGCGCGATGATCTTGGTGCGCTTCCCGTCACTGTTGTTACGGCGCGCCAACTTGAACGCGGCCTCATTGGCCTCGGTACCGGAGTTGGCAAAGAACACCTTGGAACCGGTTGGAGCATTGCTGATAGCCAGGAGCTTCTCAGCCAGCGCGATCTGCGTGGGGCTGGTGAAGAAGTTGGACACATGCCCCAGCGTGGCCAGCTGGCTGGAAATCACGGAAGTGACGAAGGGGTGCGCATGACCCAGAGCGTTCACTGCGATGCCGCCTAGAAGGTCCAGGTACTCCTTGCCGTCGGCGTCCCACACAAGACAGCCGGCGCCCCGCACCAACACGCGCTGCGGCGTGCCAAAGACACCCATCAGCGAGGACGAGTAACGGGCCAGCCAGTCAGCACCTGAGCTCTGGGAAACGAGCGTGGTTGCGGCAGCCTCCGCAGCGATGGGGGCCCCTTCCGTCCCCAGCCGCCCCCCGCCCTCGCCAGCTCGAACGGGGACCCCGACGGCAGTGGGCCCATCGCGGTGGCCGACCACGCCCGGCCCCCCATCGCTGCTGCGGCTTTCGGCGGTATGGCTCAGTTCGGTGCTCATGCGTTCACTTCCTCGTCGGGAACTACCTGCGTGCCGATGCCCGCGGTGGTGAAGGTTTCCAGCAGCATCGAGTGCGGGAGACGCCCGTCTACGATGTGCGCACGTTCCACTCCTTCGTCGATGGCTTTAAGGCAGGCGGCCATTTTCGGGATCATGCCTGACTCAAGTTTCGGCAGCATGTCGCGGAGCTCTGATGCTGTCAGTGACGAGATCAGCGATGACTTGTCCGGCCAGTTGGCGTACAGGCCTTCGACGTCGGTCAGGATGACGAGCTTGGTGGCGCCAAGTGCAGACGCGACGGCGGCCGCTGCAGTGTCCGCATTGACGTTCAGGACCTGACCCGTGGTTTGGCCAGTGCCATCTCCTCCGTCCACAATCTCCGGGGCGACTGTCGAAATCACCGGGATGCGGCCGGCGTCAAGGATGTCCTTGATACCCGCGGGGTCCACACCCACCACCTCGCCCACCAGGCCGAGGTCTACCTCTTCGCCGTCAACAACCGTGCCCGTGCGGACAGCGCGCAGCAGACCGCCGTCTTCGCCCGACATGCCGACGGCGTAGGGTCCGTGGGAGTTGATCAGGCCCACAAGCTCGCGGCCCACCTGGCCGGTAAGGACCATGCGGACCACGTCCATGGCCTCAGGGGTGGTGACGCGGAGTCCGCCCTTGAATTCGGATTCGATGCCGAGGCGGCCGAGCATGGAGTTGATCTGGGGGCCGCCGCCGTGGACCACCACGGGGTGGATGCCCACGTGGTGGAGGAACACGATGTCCTCGGCGAAGGCACGGCGGAGGTCGTCGTTGACCATGGCGTTGCCACCGTACTTGATCACCATGGTGGTGCCGGCGAAACGCTGGATCCACGGCAGGGCCTCAATCAGCGTGCCGGCCTTGTCCTGGGCTGTTTTGGCCGAGACGTGGCTCGTTGACGTCGTTTCCCGGGTGTGCGCAGTCATCGTCATCCGCTCAGCTCGAGTAGGCGCTGTTCTCGTGCACGTAATCGTGCGTGAGGTCGTTGGTCCAAATGGTTGCCTCGGCCTCGCCGGCCTGAAGGTCGATTTCGACCAATACTTCGCGGGGCTCCAAGTCCACAAGATTCCGGTCATCACCGATTGCGCCGTTGCGGCAAATCTGCACGCCGTTCATGGCGACGTTGAGCTGGTCCGGCTCGAACACGGCATCCGTTGTTCCCACCGCTGAGAGAACGCGACCCCAGTTGGGATCCTTGCCGAAAATGGCTGCCTTGAAAAGGTTGGAGCGGGCAACACTGCGGCTGACGATTTCAGCATCGCGTTCGCTGGCGGCGTTGAAGGTCCGGATAGCGATGTCGTGGCTGGCGCCCTCGGCATCACCGATGAGCTTGCGCGCCAGTTCGGCGCAGACGTGGGTGACCGCTTCACTCAACTGCTCCGCAGAGGGCAGAGCTTCCGACGCCCCGGATGCCAGCAGCACCACGGTGTCGTTGGTGGACATGCAGCCGTCCGAGTCAGCCCGGTCGAAGGTGACGCGTGTGGCGTCGCGGAGGACGACGTCCAGCTCATTTGCCGGAACTTCGGCGTCGGTGGTGAGGACCACCAGCATGGTGGCCAGGCCCGGTGCCAACATGCCGGCGCCCTTGGCGATGCCGCCGACCGTGAACGGCTTGCCCTGGGCATCAGTGCCGTTGAAGACTGCTTCCTTGGACACACTGTCCGTGGTCATAATCGCTGTGGCGGCAGCGGAGCCGCCATCTTCGGACAGTTCACGGAAAGCTGCCTCCACACCGGGAAGGATCTTGTCCATGGGCAGCTGCTCACCGATCAGGCCGGTTGAGCACACCACGACGTCGGAAGCTGAGACTCCCAGCACCTCTGCCACTTTCTCGGCGGTGGCGTGGGTGTTCTGGAAGCCCTGGGGACCGGTGCAGGCGTTGGCTCCGCCGGAGTTCAGGACCACTGCATCCACACGTCCGTCGCTGACCACCTGGCGTGACCAGTGAACCGGCGCAGCAGCCACGCGGTTGGAGGTGAAAACGGCGGCAGCGGACTTTTGCGGCCCGTCGTTGACTACCAGAGCGAAATCCGGGTTGCCCGAGGCCTTGATGCCGGCTTTGATGCCTGCGGCGCGGAATCCCTTGGGGGCGGTAATGGTCACGGTGCAACTCCCTGCAGGTTCAGGCCGGCGGTTTCGTCCAGGCCGAGGGCAATGTTCATGGACTGCACGGCTCCGCCGGCGGTCCCCTTGGTGAGGTTGTCAATGGCGCACGTGACAATCACGCGGCCCGTGTGGGAGTCGAAAGCCAACTGCATCACGGCGTGATTGGAGCCTTGAACTGACTTCGTGGTGGGCCACTGGCCTTCGGGGAGGAGGTGCACGAACGGTTCGTCGTCGTAAGCGTCCGCCCAGGCTTGGCGTAGCTCGGCCTCAGTGACACTGCGTCCAGCCTGCGGCCGAACTTTGGCCGTTGCCGTGGTGAGGATACCGCGACTCATCGGAACCAGCGTGGGCGTGAACGATACCGTCACCGGCTCACCGGCCGCATTGGACAGTCCCTGTTCGATCTCCGGGGTGTGCCGATGTCCGCCGCCAACGCCATAGGGGCTCATGGAACCCATGACCTCGGCGCCGATGAGGTTGACCTTGGCTGCCTTGCCGGCGCCCGAGGTTCCCGAGGCGGAGACAATCACGACGTCGTCCGTCAGGAGGAGATTGTTGGCGAACCCCGGCGTCAAAGCCAGCAGGGCAGACGTCGGGTAGCAGCCGGGCACAGCAATGCGTGTGGCACCTTTAAGTGCTTCACGCTGCCCGGGGAGCTCAGGGAGGCCGTACGGCCAGGTGCCCGCGTGAGCGGAGCCATAGAACTTTTCCCACGCTGCGGCGTCCTGCAAGCGGTGGTCAGCACCGGCGTCGATCACTACCGTCCCCTCAGGCAACTGGGCAGCGATCTCGGCGGAGGCGCCGTGCGGCAGAGCCAGAAACACAACGTCATGCCCGGAAAGGTTCTCCACCGTGGTGTCTTCCAGAATCCGGCTGGCCAAACCGTGGAGATGCGGCTGTAGCTCCCCTAGTCTGGAACCGGCGTTGCTGTGAGCGGTGATGGCACCGATGGTGACGTTCGGATGGCCAGCCAGCAAGCGCAGCACTTCTCCCCCGGCGTAGCCGCTGGCACCGGAGACGGCAACAGAAATAGTCATGACTCCACTGTACAGCAAGAATATTCATGCTGTCCGATATTTATGCATGCGGATGTGAGCAGTCTCATTATTTTGGAGAATGGACGTATGCTTAGTGGAGGGTGATCCAGACCGTGCAGTCCGAACGTCGGCTGCAGCGTTGCCCGTTAGCGATACGGGGCACATTTATGTCACCCACGTCCACCGCTGAGCGCCCCAAAGCTCGCGCAATCCAACCCAATCCCGTTGTCCAGAGCTACTCAGAGCTCCTCAAAACCGTCAAGTCGGCTGGACTCCTCGAACGCCGTAGCGGCTTCTACATCTGGGTCTTCGTGGCCCTGGTCCTCCTTATGGCCGGCACCTGGCTTGGCTTCGCCCTCATTGGCGATTCCTGGTACCAGCTCCTGATCGCCGCTGCTGTCGGCATCCTCTGCACGCAGCTTAGCTTCCTTGCCCACGAGGCAGGTCACAAGCAGATCTTCGCTTCGCGCCGCGCCAACGATTGGTCAGCCCGACTCTTGGCAACCGGCGTTGCCGGCATCAGCTACTCCTGGTGGGAACAGAAGCACGGAGCCCACCACAACCACCCCAACGTCATCTCCAAAGACCCGGACATCAGGAACAACGCCTTGGTGTTCTACGAAGACGCAGCAGCTGAGCGTAAGGGCCGCCTTGCTTTCCTCACCAAGAAGCAGGGCTGGTTCTTCTTCCCACTCCTGACGCTCCTGGGCTTGAGCCTGCAGTTCGACTCCCTCCGTTTTGTCTTCGGTAAGCAGAAAGTACGCCACCGCTGGGTAGAGACGCCCATCCTTGTGGCCAGGCTTGCCGCCCTCCCCGTACTGGCCTTCACGTTCCTGCCCATCGGCATGGCTTTCGCCTTCCTCGGCGTGCAGATCATGGTTTACGGCTTTTACATGGGTGCCTCTTTCGCCCCGAACCACAAAGGCATGCCCGTCCTTCCCAAGGACAGCCGCGTGGACTTCCTCAACCGCCAGATCCTGACCTCGCGGAATATCCGCGGTGGCCTCTTCATGGACTTCCTCCTGGGTGGGCTCAACCGTCAAGTGGAGCACCATTTGTTCCCGGACATGGCTCGGCCCCATTTGTACAAGGCCACAAAAATCGTGCGCGAGTTCTGCGCCAAGCACTCCATTTCCTACACCGAGACCAGTCTGATGCAGTCCTATGGCATCGTGGTCAGATACCTCAACGAGGTAGGCCTGGCAGCAGGCCGCGGCTTCGACTGCCCGGTAGCTTCGACGCACGGACGCTTCTAGGCGTTCCACAAGGGAAGCCCCACCTTCCCTAGGATGGAATCTGAAACCGGGCACCGGAAGGACCGCCCCGGATTAAGGAGCCACCATGACGCACGCCATCGTTGCACAGCAGCCCGGAGGACCTGAGGTCCTTGAGTACGCATCTGTGGAAATACCGAAGCCTGGCCCCGGCCAGCTGTTGATCAAGGTCGCAGCTGCCGGGGTCAACTTCATTGAGACCTACCAACGCAGCGGCGCCTATAAAGTGGACTACCCCTTTACCCCGGGTGCGGAGGCCGCCGGTACGGTGGAGGCCGTTGGCGATGGGGTGGAGGAATTCTCCATTGGTGACCGCATTGCCACCGCGGAGGGGTCCAGAACCTACGCGGAGTACGCCATCGTGGAGGCGAGCAAGGCACTTCCGGTACCTGACGGCGTCGACGATCACACGGCAGCAGCCCTGCCGCTGCAGGGCATCACCGCGCACTACCTGATGAACTCATCGTTCCGTGTAGAGCCGGGCCACACCGTTCTGCTTCACGCCGGCGCAGGTGGCGTTGGCCTGCTGTTGACGCAACTCCTGAAGGCCCGCGGAGCCCGCGTCATCACCACCGTCTCCTCGGACGAAAAAGCGGAGCTGTCCTCACTGGCCGGCGCCGATGAAGTGCTCCGTTACGAGGGCTTCGCTGACAAGGTCCGCGAACTCACCGATGGCCAGGGCGTCAACGTGGTGTACGACGGAGTCGGCAAGGACACGTTCGACGACTCCCTGAAGAGCCTGCGGATCCGAGGCGCCATGGTGCTCTTCGGCGCAGCCTCCGGCCCGGTACCGCCATTTGATCCCCAGCGATTGAACGCCGCGGGTTCGCTAACGCTCACTAGGCCCACCATGGCGCACTTCGTCCAGAATGCCCAGGAACGCCGGTGGCGCTCAGCGGAAATTTTCGACGCCGCTGCCAACGGCACCCTCGCAGTCAGGGTGGGCGCTACGTACCCACTGGCAGAGGCAGCCCAGGCACACAGGGACCTTGAAGGCCGCCGCACCACCGGCAAAGTGCTCTTGGTGCCCTGACTGCCATGCCCGGCTCCCTAACAACCGGTTATCTACAGGCGAACAGCAGTACAACACCATGTGACGTGCAGGAAACGTCTGACACCTGTTGTTCACCTTCCTGCGAAAAGCTGTGCCCGTGAGTACAGAACATCCCGTGGGAGCCGGGCCGGCGCCTGCCTTGACCACTTATCGCCCCCAGTTCCCGGGCGGCACCGCAGCACCCGCCGGGCGGACCCTCGTGGACATCCTGGAAGAGACCACTGAGTCCTTCCCCGAGGCCTCGGCGCTGGATGACGGCCATAAGTCTTTGAGCTATACCGAGCTGCTGAAGGCAGTCAAGGCTTTCGCCGCACGGTTGAACACTTTAGGGCTTGGACGGGGAGACAAGATCGGCGTCCGGATCCCCTCCGGAACCAACGAACTCTACATCGCCATCTTGGGAATCCTGATGGCCGGCGCCGCCTACGTTCCCGTGGATGCCGACGACCCCGATGAGCGTGCCCGCCTGGTGTTCGGAGAGGCCAAGGTGGGGGCAGTCATCGCCGCCGGCTTGGAGATCCAGCTATCCGGAAGGGCACAGGAGCCTGTTTCCACAGCGACCAAGCCCGGGCTGGACGACGATTCCTGGATTATCTTCACCTCCGGATCTACCGGCACTCCCAAGGGCGTGGCCGTTAAGCACCGTTCCTCGGCCGCGTTCGTCGATGCCGAAGCCCGGATCTTCCTCCAGGCTGAACCCATTGGACCCCAGGACCGGGTGCTTGCCGGCCTGTCCGTAGCCTTCGATGCCTCGTGCGAAGAGATGTGGTTGGCGTGGCGTCACGGAGCTTGCCTGGTACCCGCACCACGAGCCCTGGTTCGGACCGGCATGGATCTGGGGCCGTGGCTCATCAACCATGGGATCACCATCGTGTCCACGGTGCCCACCCTTGCGGCTCTGTGGCCGGCTGAAGCGCTGGAAAACGTCCGACTCCTCATCTTCGGCGGCGAAGCGTGCCCGCCCGAGCTGGCCGAACGCCTCGCCGTGGACGGCCGCGAGGTCTGGAACACCTACGGCCCAACTGAGGCGACTGTCGTTGCCTGCGCTGCTCCCCTTGGCGGACCTGGCCCCGTGCGGATCGGCTTGCCCCTGGATGGTTGGGACCTCGCCGTCGTCGATCCGCAGGGCGTTCCGGTGGCTGAAGGCGAGATCGGGGAACTGATCATCGGCGGCGTGGGACTGGCCCGCTACCTCGATCCCGCCAAGGACGCAGAGAAGTACGCTCCCATGACCTCGCTGGGATGGGACCGCGCTTACCGCTCCGGTGACCTGGTGCGTTTCGAAGCGGAAGGCTTGATCTTCATGGGCCGGGCCGATGAACAGGTCAAGCTAGGCGGGCGACGGATCGAACTGGGCGAAGTAGATGCAGCGCTTCAGTCCTTGCCTGGCGTTGCCGGTGCCGCTGCGGCCGTGCAGACGACGGCGGCCGGTAATCAGATCCTTGTTGGATACCTGGCCCCCGCTGACGGTCATGAAGTGTCCATGGAGGAGGCACGCCGGCTCCTGGGCGAGAGCCTCCCTGCCGCGTTGATCCCGTTGCTGACCGTGGTGGATTCGCTCCCCACCAAGACCAGCGGCAAAGTTGACCGCCACGCACTCCCCTGGCCACTTGCAGGAGCGGGCGCCACCGAGGCCGGCAACGCGCCGCTGAACCTTCCAGATGACGCACGCTGGGTTGTAGAACAGTGGGAGGCGGTACTGGGCACCCCGGTCAGCTCGCTCGACGCTGACTTCTTCGTCTACGGGGGCGGATCCCTGGCTGCAGCCCAACTCGTTTCCGCCCTTCGCGTCCGCTACCCCACCATCACCGTGGCTGATATCTATGCCACGCCGCGCGTCGGCGCGCTGATCGAGGCCGCACGGCAATCACTCCCCGACGGCGGCCTGCCGGGGCCCGCTGCTGAGCGCACCGTCCGCCCTACTGCGTTGAAGTCGCAAATATTCCAGGTGCTGATGGGCGTGCCATTGCACATCCTGGTGGGCATGCGGTGGCTGACCTACCTGATGGCTGCAAACAAGCTGCTGGCGGACTTTGCCGGCTTTGCTGCAGCACCCGTGGTGTCCTGGTGGTGGATCGCAGTATCCTGGCTCATCTTTGTCAGCCCCTTGGGGCGGATGACAATCTCAGTGGTTGCAGCCAAGGTGCTGCTTGGCAAGATCCAGCCCGGCACCTATCCGCGTTCCGGGAAGACTCACCTGCGGCTCTGGCTCGCCGAGCAAATTCAAGACCTTTCCGGTGCCATAGGCCTGGCCAGTGCTCCCTTCGTCCCCTACTACGCACGCGCTCTTGGTGCCAAGATCGGCAAGGACGTCCACCTGCACTCTTTGCCCCCGGTCACCGGCCTGTTGTCTTTGGGCAGCGGAGCCAACATTGAGCCCGAAGTGGACCTTTCCGGCTGGTGGGTGGACGGGGATTCCGTCCACATCGGACAAATCCATGTGGGAGCTGGTGCCGTTGTGGGAGCACGAAGCACCCTGATGCCCGGAGCGACCATTGGGGCCGGTGCCCACGTCGATGCTGGATCGGCCGTGCTGGGCAAAGTGAAAGCCGG
This sequence comes from Arthrobacter sp. StoSoilB22, assembly GCF_019977315.1. NCBI lineage: Bacteria > Bacillati > Actinomycetota > Actinomycetes > Micrococcales > Micrococcaceae > Arthrobacter > Arthrobacter sp. StoSoilB22. Next base: position 1,678,009 of record NZ_AP024652.1, on the reverse strand, counting down.
ACATCTCGTGGCCGGCTCCCCCGCGGAGCGCCGTGGTAAAGCCAAGCACGAATGGCCGAAAACCGTCAGCCGGCGGTCCGTGGTTGACCGGTTCTGGTTGATCGCCTTCGCCAGCGCTTCGGCTCTGCTGGCCCTCATTCCCTATATCTCCGCATTCGCCGGCGCGCTGGTGATCCTGGCCTTTATCCAAGGCAACGAATCGCTGCAAACAGCACTTCCACAGATTGCCCTGGCTGTCCCGCTGGCCGCCCTGGTGTGGTTCTTCGGCAACCTGATTCTCATCCTGGTAGTTGCCCGGCTCCTGGGCTTGGGCCTACAAGAGGGCTACTACCGGGTCCGCAGCCGCGTTGGCTGGCAGGTTTGGGCCACGGAACGCCTTCTGGACATGGCCCGGGACCTTCTCTTCCCGGTCTACGCCAGCCTTTTCACACCGATGTGGCTGCGCCTCCTCGGGGCCAAAGTTGGGAAAAACGTGGAAGCCTCCACGGTGCTGCTTGTTCCGAAAATGACCACCATCGGCGACGGCGCCTTCCTGGCTGACGACACCATGGTGGCCTCCTACGAGCTCGGTGGAGGCTGGATGAAGATTGCTCCAGCCAAAATAGGGAAACGCTCCTTCCTTGGCAACTCGGGCATGACCGCTGCGGGACGAAACGTGCCCAAGAACTCCCTTGTTGCGGTACTGTCCGCCACCCCGGCCAAAGCAAAGTCAGGCACCTCCTGGCTGGGCAGCCCGCCCGTCAGGCTGCGCCGCACCGCGGTGGCCGCTGACCAAACCCGCACGTTCCAGCCTCCCCGCAGGCTCAAGATTGCGCGGGCCTTGTGGGAACTGTGCCGTTTGGTGCCTGTCATCCTGACGGTCGCCATCGCCCTCAGTGTCATGCTGGTGCTGGACTGGATAGCGAGCGGATGGGGCTACTGGCTGGCAGCCGTCCTTGGTGGTGTGGTGATGCTGGCAGCAGGGGCCGTAGCTGCACTGAGTTCGATCGTGGCCAAATGGGTTCTGGTGGGGACCATCCGGGCCGGCGAGCACCCGTTGTGGAGCTCCTTCATTTGGCGCAACGAGGTGGTGGATACTTTCATCGAGATGGTGAGCGCCCCGTGGTTTGCGCGCTCTGCTGCAGGAACTCCTGCCTTGGTGTGGTGGTTGCGCGGACTTGGCGCGAAAATCGGCCGCGGCACCTGGTGCGAAAGTTACTGGCTCCCCGAAGCCGACCTCGTGACCCTCGGTGAGAATTCCACCGTCAACCGTGGTTGCGTGGTCCAAACACACCTCTTCCACGACCGTGTCATGAGCCTTGACACCGTCACGCTCGGTAACGGAGCCACCATGGGTCCGCATGGCGTCATCCTCCCCGCGGCCAGTATCGGCAACGGCGGAACCGTTGGCCCGGCGTCGTTGGTCATGCGCGGCGAAACCGTCCCGGCCGGTTCGTATTGGATGGGCAACCCGGTGAGCCCCTGGGTGGGTCCGTCGGCACAAGCGCCGCGCCTGAAGTAGATTGGACGGATATGGCCGCACCAATCACCACTCCCACGACCGAAGCCGACCCCTACGCCTTGAACCACGGCAGCAGCGCCTACCGCGTGGACAGGTACGAGTTGGACCTCGATGTCAGGCTGGGCAGCAACAAGCTGATCGGCAAGGCGGTCCTGCGTTGCACAGCCTTGGAAGCTACGCCGCAGATTGTTCTTGACCTGGTGGGCCTGCGGGCCAGCAAGGTTCAGCTGGACGGCAAGAAGCTGCAGAAGTTCAGCCACCGGGCCGAACACCTGGTGCTTAACCCCGCGTCACCGCTCAAGGCGGGCCAGCAGTTCTCCCTCGAGATCCGCTACGACGGCAATCCGCAGCCGCGCCGCGGCCTCTGGGGCGATGTGGGTTGGGAGGAACTCAACGACGGCGTCCTGGTGGCCGGACAGCCCAACGGCGCGGCGTCCTGGTTCCCCTGCAATGATCATCCGCGCTACAAATCAAGCTTCTTCATCTCCGTGACCACTGACGACAACTACCGTCCCGTGTGCAACGGCAGGCTGATCTCCCACTCGCGCAAGTCGAGCAGGGAAACCTGGGTCTACGAGCAGGCTGAGCCCATGGCGACGTACCTGGCCACAGTGCAGATCGGGCGCTACGCCAAGGTTCCGCTGCACGTGGACGACACCCATCACAGGGTGCCGCAGTTCGTCGCAGTCACGCCCGAGTTGGCCGTGGATGCTCTTCAAGGCCTGCGGCGCCAGCCGGACATGATGCGCACCTTTGAGGATTGCTTCGGGCCGTACCCATTCGCCGACTACACCTCAGTGGTGACCGAGGACGAACTGGAAATTCCTCTCGAAGCCCAAACCGTCTCCATCTTCGGCCGAAACCATATGCGTGATACCTGGGATGCCCAGCGTCTGATCGCCCACGAGCTTTCCCACCAGTGGTTTGGTAATTCCCTCACGGTCACCAGCTGGAAGGATATTTGGCTGCACGAGGGCTTCGCCTGCTACGCGGAGTGGTTGTGGTCAGAAGAATCCCGCACCATGACGGTGTCCGCGCGGGCAACGGCCGCGTGGAAGAGGCTTAGCGCCGGTCCCCAGGATCTGCTGGTAGGCGATCCCGGTCCCGAGCTGATGTTCGATGACCGCGTCTACAAGCGGGGTGCCCTGGCCGTTCACGCTGTGCGGATGGCAGCCGGGGACGAGGCGTTCTTTGGTTTCCTTCAGCACTGGACTGCCTTGAACAGGCACGGATCAGTATCAACAGAATCCTTTGTAGTAGCTGCAGATTCGTTCATACCGGGTTTCGATGCTGCCTCGATTCTTCGGCCGTGGCTCTACCAGTCCGCGCTGCCCGCGCTTCCGTAATCCTCAGCCGATAGCCAGGGCTGCGACGAGCCCGTCAGGAATTTCAGCGCCCGTAATGTCCCGCAGGCCAGGACGGTCCAGCACATCCAGCTCCGCGGGATTGTGCCTCAAACCTTCACCGGTCATTTTCAGCCAGGCTTCTTTGCGCGCCCACAGCCGGGCGCGTTGGCTGGATCGATCCCGGGGCGGGGTGGACGCTATAAAGTTTCTCTCGTTTACGGTCAATGCGACATCGTCAAAACCTTCGAACGCTGCTTGGCCGACCACTTCAAGGTCCACTCCCAGCCGGAGGCCATCCGCTGGATGTACGACGCCGGCCAGCAGCACCCAGCCCGACGCCCGGGACGCGCTCAGCACCAAAGGTGCCGGACCGCCGTCGAGCATGAACCCAGGGCGACCGTGGTCCTGGCGGGGGCCGCACTGCGGGCAGTGATAGTTCGGCACCAGCCGGGCAGGGTCCAAGTCGAGGAGCGCGGCGGCGAAGCGCTGGAGAGCGAGCCGGCCGGCAACGAATTCTTCCCGGTCCTTGGCGTTGGCGAAACGGAGTGCGCGTTTCTGGGCTGGTTCACCGAGACCCTTAAAGCTGGCACCAGGGGTAGGCACAAGATGGAGTTCGCGCAGCTCAAGCACCGGGCTGTCCATCCCGACCTCCTCTCCGGTTTTCTCCCCAGCAAACTGTAGCCGCTTCTCCCGCGCCCCACCCTCGGACGTACGTGTTCCCCGCAGTCAGGATCACACTGCGGGGAACACTTGTTGGCGGGTTAACTCAGCTGGGCTATTTCACCGAGGTCAGGTAGTTCGCCAGCGTAGGCGTGATGCGGGTGCCTGAGTTGGAGCTGCCACCGTTGGTGTGGATGGCAACGATGGTGGTGGAATTGTTGTAGACAGGGGCACCACTCTGGCCACCATAAGTGTCCATCTTGTAGAACACCTTTTCCGCCTGCGTGCTCTCGATGGGTCCGGTCATGGACCACATGGTGCCGAATGCCTTGTCTCCCGGATAGCCGCGCACTGTGGTGCTGGTTCCATTCAGGCTGGCGGTGGTACCGGTGTAGTTGAGCCAGCCGGTGGTGTTGCCGATAGTGCAGTCGAGCTTGATGACGCCCCAGTCGGCGTTGGTGTTCGCCGAGTCGATCCAGCGCTGGTCCGTGAAGATCTCCGTTGCACCGCATGTGCCGTAGGGGTCGGTTGAACCATTACGACCTGGGGCAACTTTGACGCCCCAGGAGTAGTCGGCCTCGGAGCCGGTGCCGCCCTCATGGACACAGTGTCCAGCCGTCAGCACGGTGTCATCGGAGATCAGCGCGCCGGAGCAGATGTAGCCGCCGTTGAACTCAATCTGCACGATGGAGCGATTGGGGGCTGCCGTGGTGTTGGTGATTCTTACCCGGCCATCGGCGCCGATGACTGAGTCCGTGGAAGCGCCGCCATTCTTGGTGGGTGCGGCAATGGTGTACTTGTCGGCCAGAGGGGATGCGGCTGAGCCCGACGTCTTCGTCTTGTCCACCGTGTGCCCTACGGGCTGAACCTCGGCAGCGGTTACTTGGGGCGTCGACCCTGACGCCACTGCAGCTCCACCAAACGAGGACGTCAGGACCATTACTGCTGCCCCGACAAGCAAAGCAACGTTCTGCTTCTTCATGGGTACCTTTCAAAGGACGGCTCTTATGGAACCGTGCGAGGGATGTGATACACATGTTTCACATGTGCATGACAAAACTGTCATACACGCATGAATAGTCTGTCAAGATGCTGGGAGTTCAATCTCGATAAAAGAAAATCCCCGGAACCATATGGTTCCGGGGATGATCAATCGCGAGCAATATCAGCGCTGCACAGCTCCGAAGCGCTCGGCTGCAACAGCAACGGCTGCAGCGCGGGCTTCGGATGCCTCATCCGCAGTCAGAGTACGGTCATCGGCGCGGAAACGCAGGCCAAAGGCGAGCGACTTCTTGCCCTCCTCAATGCCGGGACCCGCGTAGACATCGAACAGCGCAACGTCTTCGAGAAGCTCGCCTGCGCCTTCACGCAGCGCTGCCAGAACCTGGTCTGCCGGCACATCCTGCGGGACAACCAAGGCGACGTCCTGCGTCGCAACAGGGAATCCGGAGATGTGCTTGGCCACGATCACGTCAGCAGCAGCTTCGAACAACGCTTCCACATTCACCTCAAGCGCCACGGAGCGGGCAGGCATGTCGTGCGCAGCCAGCAACTTCGGGTGGAGCTCGCCGGCGTAGCCCACTACGTCGCCGTTGCGCAGCGAGAGCTGAGCTGCACGGCCAGGGTGGAACGCCTGGTGGCTTCCCTGGCTGACAACCAATTCCACGCCCAGAACATCGGCGATCAGGCGTGCCACGTCAACAGCGTCTGCCCAATCCCACGCCCGAGGCGTGTGCGTCGCAGCGGCCGGTGAATCATGTCCGGTCAGGACAGCGGCGATGTGCAATGGCTGGTGCGGGACGCCGTCGTACAGTGCATCCAGAACCTCATCGGAAGGCTTGACGCCCAGCGGCGGGATGGAATCCGCGCCCAGGGTTTCGCCCGGGAGGAACACCAAACCTGCCTCGTACACAGCCAAATCGCGGAAACCACGTGAGTGGTTGCGGCGGGCTACCTCTATAAGGCCCGGCAAGATGGACGTCCGGAGGTATCCCTGTTCCTCGCTAATGGGGTTCGCCAGCTTGAGGGCCGGCCGGGCTTCACCTTCAGCTGGAACGCCAAAGGTGTCGTTGGCGGCCTTGGAGACAAACGGGTAGGACAACACCTCTGTGAGTCCTGCATCAGCCAAAGCCTGGACTACCCGGCGCTTTTGCTGCTGGCTGCGGCTCAAACCACGGCCCGGAGGCGCCACCGGAAGCGTTGAAGGGATGTTGTCGTAGCCCACCAGCCGGGCGATTTCCTCGGAGAGGTCTTCCTTGGTTTCGAGGTCATTGCGCCAGCTCGGAGCGGTCACAACGTAACCCGACGACGTCTTCTCCACAGTTGCACCCAGGTCCACCAAGGATGTGGTGATCTGCTCTTCGGTGAAATCGATGCCGATCCGGGCGGCGGCGAACTCGGCGGGCAGTTCAATGGTGACAGCCTCAGGAGGGGTTCCGACGTCGGTCCCGGCCTCGTCTGCCGTACCCCCGGCAAGTTCCACCAGGAGGTCAACGACGCGCTGCGCAGCGATGTTGGCAACGTGCCAATCAACACCGCGCTCGAAGCGCTTGGAAGCTTCGGACGGCAGCTTGTGCCGGCGACGGGACCGGGCGATGGAGACCTCATCGAAGTGCGCGGCTTCCACCAGGATGTTCGTGGTGGAATCGGACACCTCGGTGTGTGCACCGCCCATGACGCCTGCAATGCCAATAGCACCCGAGTCATCCGTGATCAGGAGATCTTCGACGTCAAGCGTGCGCTCTTTGTCATCGAGCGTGGTGATCTTCTCACCGGCCACCGCACGACGAACCACGATGTCGCCCGAGAGCTTGTCCAGGTCGTAGCAGTGGTTGGGCTGGCCCAACTCAAGCATCACGTAGTTGGAAATATCCACCGGCAGCGAGATGGAGCGGACCCCGGCCAGGCGAAGGCGGGAGGACATCCACGGCGGTGTGGGACGGGAAGCATCCACGCCACGGACTGTGCGGGCCACAAAGCGGTCGCATCCGGGCTTGCCGTAGATGGGCGCGTCGTCGTTGAGCTTGACGCCGTAGCCGCCCTGCAGGGAAGCCGGTGCGTTGACCTTGGACGCGGGGTCCGTGAACGACGTTCCGGTAGCGTGGGCGTACTCGCGGGCCACACCGCGGATGGAGAAGGCATACCCGCGGTCCGGGGTGACGTTGATTTCGGCTGCTTGGTCGTACAGACCCAGCAGTTCCATCGCGTCTGAGCCGATTTCCGGGTCCAGTCCGATGCGCGAGAGCACCAGGATGCCGTCGTGATCATCGCCGATACCCAGCTCACGGACGGAAGCGATCATGCCCGCGGACAGGTGACCGTAGGTCTTCCGCGCCGAGATCTGGAAGTTTCCGGGCAGAACGGCGCCCGGCAGGGTGACAACAACCTTGTCGCCCTCAACAAAGTTGTGGGCACCGCAAATGATGCCCTGCACGCCGGAAGGATCAATGCCCTCGCCGGTAAGGGTCTGCTCCTGGCCCTCGGGAACCACGCGGACCTGGCACCAGTTGATGGTCTTGCCATTGGTCTGCGGCTCCTTGACCAGGCTCAGAACCTGGCCAACCACAACGGGACCCGTCAGCTCATCCGTGGGACGGTGGACTTCTTCTTCTTCGAAACCAACCTTGACCAGGTCAGCCATGACGTCTTCGGCCGTTGCATCGGCCGGAACCTGCGCGAATTCACGCAGCCAGGAAAGTGGGATACGCACTGTTAGATCTCCATCCCGAAGTGCTCGCTGAAACGTACGTCGCCTTCGATCATGTCGCGCATATCGCCGACCTCATTGCGGAACATGAGCGTGCGCTCTATGCCCATACCGAAGGCAAAACCTGAATAGATGTCCGGATCGATGCCGGCTGCCCGGAGGACGTTGGGGTTGACCATGCCGCAGCCGCCCCACTCGATCCACCGCGGACCGCCCTTGGCACCCGGGTGCCAGATGTCGAGCTCCGCGGACGGCTCGGTGAACGGGAAGTAGTTGGGCCGCAGGCGGATGGAGGCGTCGTCGCCGAACATCTGGCGGGCGAAGTGCTCCAGCGTTCCACGGAGGTCCGCCATGCTGAGGTTCTTGTCGATCGCCAGCCCTTCGAACTGGTGGAAGACAGGCGTGTGCGTGGCATCGAGTTCATCGGTGCGGAACACCTTGCCCGGGCACAGAACATAGATGGGCACTTCGCGTTCCAGCATGGAACGAACCTGCACCGGGGACGTGTGCGTGCGCATCAGCAAGTGGGCTTCGGGTGGCTCCACGAAGAACGTGTCCTGCATTTCGCGCGCCGGGTGGTCCGGCTTGAAGTTCAGGGCATCAAAGTTGAACCACTCGGACTCCACCTCGGGGCCTTCGGCGATTTCCCAACCCATGCCAACAAAGATGTCCGAGACGCGATCCTGCAGCGTGGACAGTGGGTGCCGTGCACCGGCACGCCGACGACGCGGACCCGCCGTGACATCCACAGTTTCCTCCACCAGAATGCGGGCGTCGTTCTCGGCTTCGAGAACCTGGGTCCGGGCTGCGAGCGCCTGGTTGACCCGGCCACGGGATGAACCCATGAGCTTGCCGGCGGCAGCCTTGTGTTCCTTGGCGAGGCCACCGATTTCACGGTTGGCCAAGCTCAGCGGCGACTTCTCACCGGTGTGGGCGAGGCGGACAGCCTTGAGTTCTTCAAGGGAGGAAGCAGCCGCAATAGCAGCAATGGCGTCCTCGACGGCGGCGGTGATGGCGGCTTCATCCAGCGGATTCGGGATGGCAGCGCCTGGCAAAGTGTCAGTCATCTACTGTTCTTAGCTACGAGTAGGGAACGGCCTGGCAAGGCAGGCCTGCAAAACGAAAGGGTAGTGCTCGCCGCGGACGGCAGGCACTACCCTTCAGTCTAGTTGAACCTCACAGTCGGGATTTAACCGCCGCGAATTTGTACAGCCCATGACCCGGCGGGAACCGCTGAGGGGCAGTAGCTGTCCCAGAAATCCGGCAGCGCCTAGGCGCCGGAAGCGGGCGGTGCCGGCGGCGGCGGAGGTACCGGGCCGTCGCCGTGCGTTTGGCCCGGCGGTGGGGCGGGCTGCTGAGCCGGCGCACCCGGAGTGTAACCTTGCCCTGCCCAGTCCTGCTGGGGGCGCTGGGCCGGCGGTTGGGGCTGGGACTGGTAGCCCTCCTGGCCCGGCTGGACCTGCTGTGCCTGATAACCCGGCTGGGCTGCATAACCCGGCTGTCCGTACGGAGCTGCACCGGCGAGCGCCGGTTCCTGCCGGGAAGACCTCTTGCGCAACAGGACGAACAGAAGGACAAGCGCGGCGGCAATGACAAGGACTGCCACGAGGATCCAGATGATCCACATCGGAATTCCAGCGTTGGCCTCTGCCTTGGCTTGGACCACTGACTCATTGACGGAAAGCATGTCAAACGTGGCCGTGTTGCCATCAACTGTGGCACCTTTAGCCTCCACCACTTTGCCCGGGAAAGTGAATTTCACAGACGCTTCGTCGAACATGGACTTCGCCATGGCGGATGATGAGGAGTCGCCGCTTTCACCGCCGGTCACTCCGCCCATGGAGATGACGTAGAAGTCCCCGTCCCTTTTCAGTTCGAAGGGGCTCTCGGAGCTGGATGACTCCGCCAGCTTGGCTGGGTCCAGGTTGGCAGCGGTGATCCGCTTGCCTTTGTACTTCTCATCCTCGTAATCCACCACGGTGGCACCGTCGGGGACGTCTATACCCCGTGCCGCGCCATACACCACCGGGTTAGCATGGCTTCATGACTCCCGCGCAGCGCGTACGGCAGATCGCAAACGTCCTCAACCTCTCCACGCCGTTGGGATTGGTGGTGGCAGCTGCGTCCCGGTGTGCCGTGTCCAGCGGCCCCCGCGGGCTTCTGATCGCTGCCGGATATCACTGGAAACTCCCACACGCCGGCGCTTTTACCCTGGGCAACGTCATCTTGTACCGGGCGCCGCAGGGCGTGGCCGGAAGCAACACAGTGCTCTTGGGCCATGAGGAACGGCACAGTACCCAGTACGCGTACTGTCTCGGCCTTCCCTTCCTGGCCCTTTACGGCATCGCCGCTGGTTGGTCCATGCTTCGAAGCGGGAATCCGGCGTCGAGGAATTTCTTTGAACGGCAGGCCGGCCTTGCAGCTGGCGGCTACGTTGACACTCACCCCCGCCGGCAGGGCAGCCCTGCGGGCCAGCGAATCGAGGCCGAAGCATGAACCGAACCATCACTGTCACGGGAACCGCGAGCGCGAAGGCGGTTCCGGATTTGGTGACCTTGACGCTCGGTGTGGAAACGCGCCGCGGCACGGCCGCTGAAGCCTATGACGACGCCGGCAAGACGGCCAACGCTGTTGCAGCCAGTTTGCGGGGTGCGGGTGTTTCCGCGCTGGATCTTCGAACGAGCGGATTGGACCTTCGCGCAGACCTTGTCTGGGTGGAGGGGCAAGGTCAGAAAGTGACAGCCTACGTGGCTTCCACCGATCTGCAGGTGGGCATCCGTTCCCAGGCGGACGCTCCAGCTGCGATTGCTGCCGCTGTTGCTGCCGGCGGAGACGAGATCCGGATTAACGGGATAGAACAAGGCTTTGCAGATTCTTCTTCCGTCACTGCCCAGGCGCAGGAGGCGGCGTGGCAGGATGCTGTGGCCCGAGCCGAACAGTACGCATCGCTGGCTTCGTCCCGGCTTGGGAAGGTGGTCTCCATCTCCCAGGAGCCGCTGCACGGCGGCCCCATACCCTTGGGTGGAATGGTGAGGGCATCCTTCACTGCGGAGTCCATGCCCCTGGAAGCTGGAGAGTCCTCGGTTTCGGCGAGCATCCGGGTTGAATGGGAGCTTGTTTAGCGGATAGCCCCGGCCGAATATTTCACATCGGCCTGCGTGTGCAGGGCAGTCCTGACAATATCGGCGATTCCTTCTGCCATCGTCTCCAACGGCATGGACGGCGTTGCGCTGCCTTCCGGAAGCTGCTCCGGCAGATAGGGGACGTGGACGAATCCGCCGCGGATACCGGGCTTGGCTGCCAACGAGTGCATCAGCGCATAGAAGATGTGGTTGCACACGTAGGTGCCGGCAGATTGTGAGACTTCTCCCTTGATTCCCGCGATCTGGAGGTTTCGGAGCGCAGCTTTTATGGGCAAGCTGGAGAAGTATGCCGCAGGCCCGCCCGGGACGACCTCTTCATCAATGGGGCGCTGCCCTTTGTTGTCCGGTATCCGGGCGTCATCGCAGTTGATGGCGACGCGTTCCAGGGAAATCCGTCCACGGCCTCCGGCAAGGCCAGTGCAGACCACAATGTCAGGGTTCAGACGGGCTATGGCATCGGTGAGAACCTTTGCCGACTCGCCAAAGACGCACGGCAGCTCCACCGCTTCAACGGTGATGCCTTTCGCGGCGAGCAACTCCCTCGCCCGCCGCGCTGCCAGCCACGAAGGATTCACAGTGTCCTCAGCAAAAGGTTCGAAGCCGGTCAGCAGAATCATGGGCCAACCTTAGCAATGCGCCAGCCCCTGTGATCCGGTCATTGGTCTCAAGGCCTTGACATTCATTCGAACATACCTTCGAATAGAGTCCATGAGATGGGACGCACAAGCATTGTCACCTTCGCGTGGACCGGCGTCAGAAACCAGTGACACTCAGGCTCCGGGCCCTGCCCCGGCACTGGATGCCTTGTTGCCACTGGCCGGGCTTGTGCGTTCCATCTCAACACCCGAGTTCTCGGGCGTCACCTTCCATGAGGTCACCGCAAAGTCAGTGCTCAACAAGGTGCCAACCGGATCCAACATGCCGTTTGAGTGGACCGTTAATCCGTACCGCGGTTGCAGCCATGCCTGTGTGTACTGCTTTGCCCGCAAGAGCCACACGTACTTGGAATTCGACGCCGGCCGGGATTTCGATTCGCAAGTGGTGGTCAAAATCAACGCCGCCGAAGTTCTCCGCAAAGAACTGGCTAGACCCTCCTGGCAACGTCCGCAAGTGGCCCTGGGTACCAACACAGACCCCTACCAGCGCGCAGAAGGCCGCTACGCCCTCATGCCAGGAATCATCCGAGCCCTTGCCGATTCAGGAACACCATTCTCCATTCTGACCAAAGGCACACTGCTGGCGCGGGACATTCCGCTGCTCAAGCACGCAGCTACGCAAGTGCCTGTGGACCTGGGCATCTCTCTGGCCATGACCAACGAAGATCTGGCTGCACTGATCGAGCCCGGCACTCCTTCTCCCAGGGCGCGCTTGAAGCTCATCGCCCGCCTTCGAGACGCCGGCCTAGGATGCGGCGTTATGGCCATGCCGATTCTCCCGTGGCTCACGGACTCGGACGAAGCACTCGACTCCCTCTTCACTGAACTGACCAAGGCTGGAGCCACCGGAGTCACCGCGGGCGCTTTGTACCTCAAGCCCGGAACACGCGAGTGGTACACGCAATGGCTGGCCGCCCAGCATCCGCAACTTGTGGGTAAGTACCGGCGGCTCTATGGCCAGGGATCCTATGCCTCCAAGGAGTACCGCACCTGGCTCACAGGAAGGATCACCTTTTTCAAGGCGAAGTACGGCTTCACTGGGACGTCTGGATTCAGCCATCGGAATGCCCGCGGCGCTTCCGGTCCCACAGCGGCCCCCGCGCGAGTCAGTGCTCCCCTCCCGGGGCAACAGCCGCTCTTCTAAGCGTTTGTGCTCACGCTGGAGCGGCAACCCTATCCAGCAAAGCCCGGACTATGGGCAGGTCCGCCGGTATCCACGGAAGACCGAGTAGTTGGTCACTGTCAGCTAACGACACCCAGCGCAGTTCATCGTGATCTTCCAGGGGCCGAGGCTCCCCCGCTGTCAGTTCGGCAAACCACACCCGCATGGCAGCGCGCTCGTTGAGCGTCCACCCGACGATGTTGCCGGACTCCAGCTCCGGTCCCAGGTTCACTTGAACTCCCAGTTCTTCGGCGAGCTCCCGGTGCAGGGCATCCTCCGCTGTTTCTCCGGTTTCCACCTTGCCGCCCGGAAATTCCCACATCCCTGCAAACTGGGGTGGTGCTGTGCGGCGTGCGGCCAGCAGGCGGGTCGGGGCCTCCAGGGAGTCGACGACGGCGGCGCCCACGACATTTATCAATCCAGTCACCGCAACAGTCTATGGTGGTCCGGACCATGGGCATCGTCACAAACCGGCCCCAAGTCACTGGCCCGGGACTAAACTTGTTATCGGATTTTTCTCCGCATTCCCCAGCCCACAAGGCACCCTCAAGAAGCAGGCTTATGACTACCACCGTGTCCCCGTCCGCCACCGCCAAAACAGCAAGGAACCACCTTGGCCTGGCAATCCTGGCCCTGGCCATGGGCGGATTCGCCATCGGAACCACCGAGTTCGCCATGATGGGCCTGTTGAAGGAGATCGAGGAAGGGCTGGGCATCAGCACCCCCGAGGCCGGCAACCTCATCTCGGCTTACGCCCTGGGTGTGGTCATTGGCGCTCCCGTCTTTGCAGCGTTCGGGGCAAAGCTCCCCCGAAAGCACCTTGCCCTGGGGCTCATGCTGTTCCTGTCCGTGGCGAACCTGACGTCTTTCATCGCACCCGACTACGGCTTCATGCTGCTCTCGCGCTTTGCTTCGGGCCTTCCCCACGGAGCCTTCTTCGGAGTGGCAGCCGTCATCGCTGCCGGCCTCGTCGCCCCTACCAAGAGGGGATGGGCAATCTCCATGGTGATGGCAGGACTCACGGTCTCCAACGTCATCGGCGTCCCTGTGGCCACGTGGGTGGGTCAGACCTTCGGCTGGCGGCTGCTCTTTGTCATTGTCGGCGCAATCGGACTCTTGACCGTTGCCATGGTGTGTAAGTTCGTCCCCTTCGAAGCAGCCCACCCGGAGGCGAGCATCCGGCGCGAGCTCGGAGCACTCAAGCGGCTTCAGGTTTGGCTGGCATTGCTGATCGGCGTCATTGGATTTGGCGGCTTCTTTGCCGTGTACACATACATCGCACACACCATGACATCCGTGGCTGAAATACCCGAAAACCTGATCCCCGCCGTCGTGGCCCTCTACGGACTAGGCATGGTGGTGGGCAATATCGTTGGCGGACGCCTTGCCGACAAGTCCGTGATGGGCACCATTTACTGGGTCATGCCGGGAATCGCCGTAGCGCTGGTGGTTTATGCCATCGCTGCGCACTGGGCTTGGGCCGCTTTCATCATGGCGTTCGTAGTGGGCGGCATCGGCTCCATGCTGACCCCTGCCCTGCAGACCCGACTCCTGGACGCTGCACCTGGCGCGGCATCGTTGGCATCCTCTCTGAATCACTCAGCCCTTAACATCGCCAATGCTCTCGGCGCGTTCCTTGGCGGAACTGTTATTGCCTGGGGTTGGGGCTACGTTGCTCCGGCGTTGGTGGGCGCTGTGCTGGCCATCCTCGGCCTTGGAGTAGCTTTGCTCAGCGGCCTGCTGGAGCGCAGAAAGCCCCTGTTCACGTCCCCGCCTACAGACGCCGCGGAACCGACGCGCCCCTGATCAGGAGCCACGGATCCGACGCGCCGCCCAACACCTAGCGACGAGACAAAGCGCAGGAACAAAAAGATGGGCTCCGCCGTAGCGGAGCCCATCTTTTGCGTTAAATCTACGTGGTCAAAGCCTAGAGCTGTTTACACATTCCCCGCCCTGGCGCTCTGCTGGGAACGCGCACTGGCATAAAGGCACACGGTGGCGGCCGTGCCCAAGTTCAAGCTTTCAGCTGCCCCGTAAACGGGTACGGCCACCCGGTGATCAGCCAGTGCCAGCTCGGCATCCGACAACCCCTGTGCCTCGTTACCGAAAAGCCATGCCGTAGGAGACTCGAGGGCATAGTCCGAAGCTACGGAATCATTCCCGAGTCTCCGCGCCGCATTCTCGTCCTGCAGCTGGTCCAGGTTGATGGATCCATAGCCATCAGCGGCCAGAATGCCGATCCCGCGCTCCCGGCACTGCGCTACGAGCTGGTCAACATCGGCGCCGAGTACAACCGGCAGGTGGAAGAGGGAACCCGCAGTAGAGCGGACAGCTTTGGGGTTGTAGATGTCCACGCTCGAGCCGGTGAGGACAACAGCATCGGCGCCGGCAGCATCGGCCGCGCGCAGCACAGTTCCGGCGTTGCCGGGGTCGCGCACCTGGCACATCACCGCGATCAGGCGGGGACCGGCGTCGAGTACCGACTCAAGGCTGACATCCACGAAGCTGCACACGGCAACAATGCCCTGGGGGTTTACAGTGTCAGCCATGGCCGCAAGGACTTCGTCACTGGCAAGCCGGAGCAGGGTTCCCTGTGCGAGGTCGGCAAGCTCAGGAAGGCGCTCCAAGCACGCTTCACTGGCAAAAACTTCATGCACGACGGCGGGACCTCCGGCCGCGGTGCGCTCACGGTGCAAGGTCAACGCCTCACGCACCGCTTGCGGTCCTTCTGCAAGGAAACGACCGCGCTTTAAACGGGCCGGGCGCCCGGCAAGCTTGGCGACGTCCCTCACCCGATCAGCTCGGGGGTTGGTCATCGGAAAGTCTTGCGGGCGCCCGGTTTCGTTCATATAAAGAACTTTAGTGGCAGTTGCGACTAGTTCTTGATCTGCTGGCGGGCTTCTCCGCCTGCAGGCTCAAAGCCGGCAGCCTTTGCAGCCTCAACCGTGGAGAACCAGTATTCAGCAGCGGTGGTGTTGTACCAGGTGGAACCCGGAACGTGGTACTTCTTGGACTCAGCGTTGCCCTTGATGGCGTAGCCTTCCGGAGCCTCGTCGCCATCAGCAGCAACTGCGCCGTCGATGGCCGGCTTCTCGGAAACGACAGCCTTGACAGCGGTTGCAGTGGCAGCAGCCGGAGCAACCTTGGCAGCCTTGGGAGCAGCAGCCTTGGGAGCAGCAGCAGCGGCCGGAGCGGACGTGTCAGCCGGAAGTGCTGCCTTGGCGATGTTCACCAGAGCGGCGAAAGCGTTGGCGTCGGAGACAGCCAGCTCGGCCAGCATGCGGCGGTCAACCTCGACCTCAGCGGCCTTGAGGCCCTGGATCAGACGGTTGTAGGTGAGGCCGTTGGCGCGGGATGCAGCGTTGATGCGCTGGATCCAGAGGCGACGGAAATCGCCCTTCTTCTTGCGGCGGTCACCGTAGCTGTACACAAACGAGTGCAGCAGCTGCTCTTTGGCCTTACGGTAAAGGCGCGAACGCTGACCGCGGTAACCCTTTGCGCGTTCGAGGACAACCCTGCGCTTCTTGTGGGCGTTTACCGCCCGCTTCACACGTGCCACGTGCGTACTCCTTCAGAAATCTTTATCCCAAGCTGCTACTGCCGGAAACCCGGCCGGCCTGAGAAGGCTTTTGGTGTAGTCGGTCCCTGCCGGATGGCAGTAACCAAAGAACTTGGAACTTAGACGCCGAGCATCTTCTTGATGACCTTGGCGTCGCCCTTGAAGACGAGCTTGTCGCCGGCGAGGCGACGGGTCAGCCTGGAGGACTTGTGCTCCAGGTAGTGACGGCGGTTGGCCTGCTGACGCTTCAGCTTGCCGGTACCGGTCAGCTTGAAGCGCTTCTTAGCACCGCTGTGGGTCTTCATCTTCGGCATGGGAACCGATCTCCTTACGTATCCACGGACAAGTCCGCGATTCTATCGTGCAGCCGGCCTACGAGGGTCGGCGTGCTGGTTGCTTGCCGATGGAGGCAGAGCCTCCACGGCGTTGAACTAGTTGGTCTTGCGTGATGCTGGCTTGGGCGCAGCCTTGGGAGCTGCGGGCCGAGCTGCCGGCTTGGGAGCTGCCGGCTTGGCGACGGGCTTCGGAGCCGAAGGAACTGCGGGCTTCGGGGCGGCTGCCGGAACCACTGGCTTCGGAGCTGCTTCAGCTGGTGCAGCCTTGGCGGCGGGGGCTGCCTTCGCAGGTGCCGGTGCTGCCTTGGCGGGAGCTGCTTTGGCCGGTGCCGGCGCTGCCTTTACTGCAGGCGCCTCCACTACGGGTGCTTCTTCAACATCCGGAGCAGGTGCTTCTTCAGCAACCGGGGCCTCTTCAGCAACCGCTGCTTCCTCAGCAGCGGGAGCTTCTTCAGTAACCGATGCCTGGGCCTCGGGGGCTTCGGCCGCTTCCTGCGTGGTCTCCTCTTCGGTGACCTTGAAACCCTCGGGCAGAAGGTCAGCGAGGCTCTGAGTCATCGGAGCCTGCTCGCCCTTGGTGTCAACACGTCCGGACGCCTTGGCTTCATTCTGCGCCTTGGCTTCAGCACGCTGCGTAGCGCGGCGCGCTTCAGCCTTGGCTTCAGCCTTGTTCTTCAGGGGGCCGATCACCATGACCATGTTGCGTCCGTCAATGCGCGGGCTGGACTCGATGATGCCAACCTCAGCAACATCTTCAGCGAAGCGCTGCAGCAGGCGGATACCCATCTCGGGGCGCTGCTGCTCACGGCCGCGGAACTGAATCATGGCCTTCACTTTGTCGCCGGCACCGAGGAACCGAAGTGCGTGTCCGCGCTTGGTTTCGTAGTCGTGCTTGTCGATCTTCAGGCGGAAGCGGATTTCCTTCAGAACCGTGTTGGTCTGGTTCTTGCGGGCCTCGCGGGCCTTCACTGCGGCTTCGTACTTGTACTTACCGAAGTCCATCAACTTGCAAACAGGAGGCTTAGCCTGCGGGGCAACTTCAACGAGATCGAGATCGGACTCGGCAGCAAGACGCAGGGCGTCCTCGATGCGGACAATTCCTACCTGTTCGCCGGCAGGACCGACCAACCGCACCTCGGGGACGCGGATACGCTCATTGATTCTTGGCTCGCTAATGTTAAAGCTCCTGTGGTTGTGGTGATGTCACCGGCAAATAGAGAAGGCCCCCAATTGCTGGTGCAATCGAAGGCCTCGAAGATCGGTAGCACTTCCTCCAGGGAAGCACACGCATCCGGAGGCAGTGCCTCCAAAAGCGTCCGACCAGGTACCCGGCAACCTCTTGTCCCGAAAAGGGATCCTGTCCCCGAAGGGAGCGGCTGACGCGGGTGGGAGAGAACTCCGCTTGCAAACTGAAAACCAATTCTACAGAAACAACCCGCCAAGCGCACATTGCGTGAGGCGGGAGCATGTATTGCGCATGTTGCCTGTGAATAACGACTTCCAGTCGGTCTGTGACAAGCTTACCAGTATGAGCACTGAAGACAGCAATTCCCGTAACTCCTATAGCGAAGACGCCGCCCCCGCCGTTGATGCCGGGGTGTCCCAGCAGATCCGCGACATCGCTGAAGTTCCGGCCGTGGAAGTTATTACTACCGGCGCCGTCCACCTCATGAGTGCGGCGGCCGTCAAGGTTGGCCTGGCAGATGACCCCAATGCCGAGGACCTCAAGGACTTGGACGAGGCCCGCAAGCTGATCACCGCCCTCGCCGGCCTGGTGTCGGCAGCCGCCCCGGAGATCGGTTCACAGCACGCAGGTCCGTTGCGCGATGGCCTGCGCTCACTGCAACTGGCCTTCCGCGAAGCGTCACTCATTCCCGACGCACCGGGCAAGGGCCCGGGCGAAAAGTTCACCGGACCGGTGAACTAGCACCAACTACGGCAAGAAACTACGACGGCGGGTCGACCAGGTGGTCGACCCGCCGTCGTCGTCAGGTGAGCTTTTCAGACCCGTGCTGCCCGGCGACGCAAGGACGTCAGGACGAGTCCCGCCGCACACAGGACGACGCCGGCGATTCCCACGGCCGCGAACCCGCCGGACGGTCCAACGGTGTCGATGAAGACTCCGGCCAGAGGTGCGCCGAGCGCGACTCCTGCGGTCAGCGCGGAGCCGTACCAGCCCATGGCTTCACCCCGGCGCTCTTCCTCAACGAGGTCAGCCACCTTCTCGGAAGAGGCAGACAAGACCGGGGCGCACAACAAGCCAGGCAGGAGCGAGAGGAACGCCAGAGTCCAGGTGTCCTGGGCAAATCCCATCGGAATAGTAAATGCGGCCATGCCCAACAGCAGGAGCATGGGCGAGATGGACCGCTTCATGGACCCGTAAATGAGGCCACCAACCACCGACGCGGCGCACCAGAAGAAGAACACAATACCGATTTCATTCTGGTGCCCGCCGCGTTCCAACAGACCCACGATGCTGACATCGGAACCGCTCAACACCATGCCCGATCCCGCAGCAACAGTGAAGAGTGCACCAACAGAGACGGTGAACCACGTAAAGTTCCTGGCCACACGATTTCTAAGGCCTGCAGTTCGGGATGTCGACGACGCCATTTCCGACGCCGCCTCCTGGACGTGGGCAGGCGCTGACGCCACCATCGCTGCCTCGGCAGCAACCAGGTCAGCTGCAGCCCGGTCCGCGGACTCCTGCGGAGTACAGACCGCTTCGCTGCGGGTGGGCGGGTTGAACCACATCAGGAACAGCCCGGCCACGGACACGGAGACGCCCACGGCCGTGAGCCCAATAGCCGAAAAACCGCTGGTGGCGACGATTGCCCCCACAGCCGGCCCGATCATGAAGACCAGCTCGGTGGCGATGGAGTCGAGGGCGAACGCCGAACGCCGCTGCTCGCCGTCGACCATGACGCCCAGAGACTGCCGGACGACACTGAAGATCGGCAGCGTGAAAAGGCCGCCGACGAACACCAGCGGCAGCAACCACTCGTAGGAAACATGCGGGACGATCGACCAGATGACAGTCTCCGAGACGACTGAAGGGATCAGCGCCTTGCGGAGGCCCACCATGTCTACGCGGCGGCCGCGCCAAGGAGCGCCCAGCGCAATGCCAATGGTCATCACAGCAGCTGCTGCACCGGCGGCGGCATAACCCTGGCCAAGTGTGAGCACGATGTGCAGCGTGAGCAGCACGCCAGCAGCCGAGTGCGGAATGCGGGCAATCATGCCCACTATCAGCAAACGCCGGACAGGTCGGATGGACAGCATCTCTTTATAGAGAGCGAAGTTCACTGGCTAAATCCTCTTGTTCCCCAGGGCAGCCCCGGGGAACCGGTACTGCCGTTAATACTGCGTGGGCTCCTGTGCTGCACGCTGCAGTTTTACTTCCATGGAATCAACGCTTTCGGCAAAGGAATCCATTTGCGCCCACGCCTCGTTCAATTGGGCAACGAGAGTTTGCACTGCTACGGCGTCGAGTCCATCCTCAAGGAAAAGAACAACGCGTAGTTCCGGCCCCGCACCGCCTCCTGAGACCTGGCGGCCATCGGCCGTCAGCGACGCAACACCGCCGCCGGGTTGCGTCTCAAGGCGACGGACCGTTTGAAAGGCCGAGACCGTTGAAGCGAGAGCTGACTCCAGTTGATCATCAAGGTATGACGGCGTCCAGTCCTTCTGCTGGGCAAGGGCCCACACGGCCGGGCGCCGCACAACAAAGGCAAAGTCGGAACCGGGATCCAGCACCAACAGCTGCGCGCCCTCGGATACCGCCGAAAGCGCCGCACGCGCGGCGTAAACGGCAACCGGCCGGGCCTCCGAGTGCCATGCCTCGAGAGCGGCTGCGGAGGTAAAGACCGGCATGGCCGTGCGGCCATCAGGAGCCTTCAGTGTGACCAAAGCCATATCCGCTTGCTTGTCAGCGTGCAGGCCGTCAACGCCTTCTGCTTCTTCAGCCAACTGAGCAACTACCGGAACGAAAACCCGTGCCGTCGCCAAGGAGGCCACAACGTCTGCCTCGCTGCCGGTTCCGTTGATCAGAGCCGCGACGGCGGCTACGTACCCGGGGTCCGCTGAGCCGTCGTCGTCCTCGAAATTGTGGATCTTGGCGTCGTCACCGCTGAGGCTCCTACCGGCCCAGGGCTGGCCTGCAGAGTCCGTAGCTCCCCCGGCGCCGGCCAACGCAGCCGCGATGTGGCCGGGTAGCTCGCGCCTGGCCTGACCTTGATCCCCGTGCTGGTGACCTGCGTTATGAGGCATCAGCGGCGGCCGGCAACGTCCAGTGCTTCGGGCAGAGTAAAGGCACCGGCGTAGAGAGCCTTGCCAACAATCGCACCTTCAACACCCAGCGGGACCAGTTCGCGCAGGACACGGAGGTCTTCCAGGCTGGAGATACCGCCGGAGGCGACCACAGGCTTACCGGTCTTCTCAACCATCTGGCGCAGAAGTTCCACGTTCGGCCCCTGAAGGGTTCCATCCTTGGTGACGTCGGTGACTACATAACGCGCACAGCCGGCATCCTCGAGGCGGGCAAGAACCTCCCAGAGGTCGCCGCCCTCCTTGGTCCAACCGCGTCCGGCAAGCGTTGTGCCGCGGACATCAAGGCCGACGGCGATCTTGTCACCAAAGCGGTCGATCGCACGGCGGGTCCACTCGGGGTTCTCCAACGCCGCGGTTCCAAGGTTCACGCGGGCGACACCCAGTTCCAGTGCACGCTCAAGAGACTCGTCATCCCGCAGTCCGCCGGAGAGCTCCACCTTGACGGCGAGCTGCGACACCACCTCGCTGATGAGCGCGGCGTTGTCTCCACGTCCGAAAGCTGCATCGAGGTCCACCATGTGCACCCATTCGGCACCGGCGTTCTGCCAGTTCAGTGCTGCTTCCAGCGGGGTCCCGTAGCTGGTTTCCGAGCCTGCTTCTCCTTGGAGGAGGCGGACCGCTTGGCCGTCAACAATGTCAACGGCCGGCAGGAGTTCCAGAACGGACTGGGCGGAGGAGGTCATGTGTGTCCTTGAAGTTCGAAAAGGGTGATGCGGCTAGTTGAACGACTGGTTCAGTTTCCCAGCGTCAGGAGATAGGCGGCCAGGAGGGACATCCCTGCCAGCACGTAGAAAGAAATAGAAACCCAACGCGGCTTTTTCTGCTGATGGAAGGAGATCCCCCCACCTACCAGCAGGCCGGCGAGGCCCATAAGTAATACCGACCACCACATCTAAGCGGCACCGCTTCCGGATTCTTTCGAAGCGGGCTTACGGAGGCTATCCACCCAGTTTCGCAGGAGCCGGGCCCCGGCATCCCCTGACTTCTCCGGGTGGAACTGCGTGGCGCAGAGCGGGCCGTTTTCCACTGCGGCAATGAAGCGTGCACCGTGCTCGGACCACGTCACCATGGGAGGAGCCATACGGGGCTGAACGACGTCGAAGTTCCACTCCTGGACTCCGTAAGAGTGCACAAAATAGAAGCGTTCCTGTTCAACACCTTCGAACAGCTTTGAGCCTTCGGGGACGTCCACGGTGTTCCAACCCATGTGCGGCACCACTGGAGCGGGAAGGAGCTCAACCTTGCCTGGCCACTCAGCCATGCCTTCGGACTCGGTGCCGTGCTCAACTCCGGCTTCGAAGAGAACCTGCAAACCCACGCAGATGGCCAGCACAGGACGGCCACCGGCAACCCGACGCCCTATCATGCGGATGGCATCAACGGACTTGAGTTCCTTCATCACGGTCTCGTAGGCACCAACTCCGGGCACCACCAGACCATCAGCGTTGAGCACGTCCTCAGGCTTGGAGCTCAACACCACGTGCGCGCCCGCACGTTCGAGGGCGCGGACGGCAGAGCGAACGTTGCCCGATCCATAGTCCAACACGGTGACGGTTGGCTTGCCTTCAGGCGACTCCGGCTTTACGGACGCTATGGCGTCGGCCACGGCTCCATTGTTCAGAATCTGGCCGCTCATAGTGCGCCCTTAGTGGAGGGAATGCCCTCCACACGGGGATCGGACTCAACAGCTGCACGCAACGCGCGGGCAAAGGCTTTGAACTGGGCCTCAACGATGTGGTGGGGGTCGCGGCCGGCCAGGACGTTCATGTGGAGGCAGATTCCGGCGTGAAGCGTAATTGCTTCAAAAACGTGACGGGTCAACGATCCCGTGAAGTGTCCGCCGATCAGGTGGTATTCCTGTCCGACCGGCTCGCCACCGTGCACCAGGTAGGGTCGTCCGGAAACATCAACGACGGCGTGCGCCAAGGCTTCGTCCAAAGGAACCGTGGCTTCACCAAAGCGACGAATACCGGCTTTATTGCCCAGCGCCGTTCGGAGGACCTCGCCGAAGGTAATGGCGACGTCTTCCACCGTGTGGTGGGCGTCAATGTGGGTGTCGCCAGTAGCTTTGACGGTCATGTCAATCAGGGAATGCTTGCACAGAGCCGTCAGCATGTGGTCGTAGAACGGAACCGAAGTGCTGATATCCGAGACGCCTGAACCATCCAGGTTAATCTCCACCAGGACCGAAGACTCACTGGTGGTGCGCTCCATGCGCGCGGTGCGGGCAGCGGTCGGCGCGGCGCCGGTTTCGCTCATTGGGACATCCTTATACACGGAGGGGTGGGTTAGGTCTAGGAACAAGTTTAGGCGTGGTGCGGCGCGGTGCCGTCCAGCAGGGCTTCCAAGGCCTCCAGGAACGCAGTAGTTTCCGGCTCGGTTCCAGCGGTGACACGCAAATGCCCCGGGATACCGACGTCGCGAATCAACACGCCGGCGTCCAGCAGGCCCTGCCAGATAGTGTGTGGATCCTCCAGTCCCCCAAAGAAGACGTAGTTGGAGTCCGAAGCAGCAGGCTGGAGGCCCATGCGGAGCAGTTCAGTCACAATCCTGTCGCGCTGGACCTTGATGTCCTCGACGTCGGCCATGAGGGCTTCGCGGTGATTCAGCGCAGCGAGGGCCGTTGCCTGCGTCACGGCAGAGAGGTGGTATGGGAGACGGACCAGCCTGATGGCGTCCGTGACTTCCGGGGCTGACGCCATGTATCCGAGCCTGGCGCCCGCCAAAGCGAATGCTTTGCTCATGGTGCGCGAGACGATCAGACGCTCGCGTCCGGGCAACAGGGTCAGGGCGCTCGGCGTGTTGTCGTGTGCGAACTCGTGGTAGGCCTCATCCACGATCACCATGGCCTGGCTGGCTTCGCCGGCCTCGTAAACAGCCTCCACGACGTCCAATCCCAAGCCCGTACCTGTGGGGTTGTTGGGCGAGCACAGGAAAACGATGTTGGCGCCCGTTTCCCGGACCTGAGCAGCGGCCGATTCGGCGTCCAGCCCGTAGTCGTCCGCGCGGACTCCGCGGACATACTCGGTGTCAGTGCCACTCGCGAGCAGGGGGTACATGGAGTACGTGGGAGGAAAGCCCAATGCCTTGCGGCCGGGTCCACCAAAGGCTTGGAGGATCTGCTGCAGGACCTCGTTGGATCCGTTGGCCGCCCAGATGTTGTCCGGGGAAAGCCCGTGGCCAAGGTACTCGGCCAAGGCTTCACGAAGTTCGGTGAACTCCCGGTCCGGATAGCGGTTCAGCCCGGTGGCCGCAGCGGCCACGGCCTCAGTGATGGCGGCTTGGACATCTGCGGGGACGCCATGAGTGTTTTCGTTGACGTTGAGCAGGATCGGGACATCGAGCTGCGGTGCGCCATAGGGGCTCAATCCACGCAGGTTGGTCCGAAGGGGAAGTCGGTCAAGTCGCTCAAGCTGGTCACTCACCAACCCAGTTTAAGGGGCGGCCGGGACTGCCGACTAACTGTGACGCCCGACCCTTGATTTCTGCGGGTGCCGAGGGATCAGTTTGCAGGGACGAACAGCTGCTGGCCGGGCAGGATGCGGCCGCCCCGGAGGTCGTTGAGCTGGATGATCTCGGCGATGACGTCGCGGGGGTCACGCTCGGGAGCGGCAGCGCCGGCGATGCCCCAGAGGGACTGACCTGGCTGGACTGTAACAGTGACGGCAACAGGCGGACGCAGTTGGGACTGCGAGTCGGCTGCCTTGGCCGGGGAGTTGATAAATCCGGCAAGACTCAGCAACGCTGCAACCAACAGCATGGCCGGGATGCCGAAGAAGACGATCCGTCCCCTTCGGGTCAGGCGCAGGCGAGCGGGTGCCTGGGTAGTACGGAAATCAGCGAACGTAGTGACTGCGGACATGAGCTGAGCCCTTCTGAGCTATTGCCACGCTCCGGGATGCCCGGTGCCTGGCTGCCAATTCTTTGTGTTCCCCTGGGCCTGCCCCGGATGTTCGAACGCTTTGTTCGAACATCCAGCTTCAGCATCAGGTTTATAGAACACATATTCGAACCTTGCTATGACATTTTTAGCACTTATCAACGAACGGTGTCGAGACTCGCTAGAACAAATGTTTGATAAACGCCTGTGCCTGCCCTACGTTTGAGTGAAGAAGCAGCACTGTTTCAGTGGAACAGGAGGGTCTGACATTTTTGCAGACCTGACACCCCTGGCCCTCATCAGGGCGGAATGGAAAGGCATTGGCGAACATGGCAGCGAAAGCCACAGGCGGAGGGGCACCCCTGCGGAGCCAACAGCCTCAAAAGAGTCCCAAAAGCCTGACCGTCCGGCAGAAAAAGATCCTGGAGACCATCCAGAGGTCAGTCAATGACAACGGCTACCCTCCCAGCATGCGCGAAATCGGCGACACCGTGGGTCTGGCCAGTTTGTCCAGCGTCACGCACCAGTTGTCCCAATTGGAGAAGCTCGGCTACCTCCGCCGGGACCCCAAGCGTCCCCGCGCCATGGAAGTGCTGATGCCCCTAACCCTTGATGGCGGGCCCATCCCCGGTGTGGACGCTCCGACCACCCTTCGCAGCGCCGGTGGCCTGGCCGTCACCGAGCTAGCCAGCGCCAGTGATACCGCCATGGTCCCCTTGGTGGGGCGCATCGCGGCAGGTGGACCGATCCTGGCTGACCAGACGGTGGAAGACGTGCTTGCACTCCCACGGCAACTCGTGGGGCATGGCGAACTGTTCATGCTGAAGGTGGCCGGCGATTCCATGATCGATGCTGCTATCTGTGACGGCGACTGGGTGGTGGTCCGGCGACAGAATGATGCCATCAACGGCGACATCGTTGCCGCCCTGCTGGATGATGAAGCAACCGTGAAGACTTTCCGGCAGCGGGACGGTCACACGTGGCTGCTCCCCCAAAACACCCAGTACGAGCCCATCCTCGGAGATCAGGCCACCATCATGGGCAAGGTCGTCTCGGTACTGCGCTCTCTTTAAGCGCTCACGCCCTTTAAACGCAGCTTCCCGTGGACACCAGCAGGTGTTCACGGGAAGCTGTGCATTACGGGGCTTTAGCCGAGCCCAGACGTTCCAGAACGCCTCGAACCACCGACCGGTCCGTGGTGGCCCAGAACGGCGGCAGGGCGGCACGTAGAAAGCCCCCGTAGCGCTCGGTCGAAAGCCTGGAGTCGAGTACCGCGACCACCCCTTTGTCTCCCGTCGAGCGGATCAGTCGGCCAGCGCCCTGCGCCAGCCGAATGGCAGCGTGCGTGGCTGACACGGCCATGAAACCGTTCCCGCCCGATTGGGCAACCGCCCGGGAACGGGCAGTCATCAGGGGATCGTCAGGACGTGGGAAGGGAATGCGGTCAATAACCACCAGTCGGCATGAGCCACCCGGAACGTCTACCCCCTGCCACAGGGACATGGTTCCGAAGAGGCACGTATCTGGCTCGTCCGCGAATTGCTTCACCAGGGCCGCCATGGTGGATTCTCCCTGACAGAGAATGTCCACATCCAGCCGGAGCCGCATGGCATCGGCGGCTTCTTCGGCAGCACGCCGCGAGGAGAACAGGCAAAGCGCTCCGCCCCCGGACGCCCGGATGAGGTCTTCCAATTCGTCCAGCGCCTCCGGCGAAGTACCGCGGCCCGGTTTGGGCAGGTGCTTTGCCACGTATAGAACACCCTGTTTGGGATAGTCGAAGGGCGATCCCACATCAATGCCCGTCCAGCTCGGCGCGCCGTCTCCAATCAGGCCAAGACCACCCGCGGCGGGCTCGAAGGCCGAGCCGATGGCCAGGGTCGCAGAGGTCAGCACCACAGTATGGCCGGCAAAGAGCCCCTCTCGAAGCCGCCCCGCCACACTGAGCGGGGCAATATTAATCAATGCAGGAGCTGTCTCGTCCGGCGGAGAATATCCCTGCTGGGGGTCGAACGTGCTGTTCCGCGAGAACCAGACCACTTCGCGGTTCTCCTTCGCGGCGAGCATCCGCTCGCACAGTTCCAGGATGAGCATGAGCCGTGAGCGCGCAAGCTGCCGTCCGCCGTCGACCGCGTTTGAAGAATCCGTCTTCGAGTCCGAGAGCGCGGCGCGCGTGGCGTCCCGCAATTGGTCAAGGCAATCCAGCTGTTCGTCGTTGAGGCCGTTGGGCAACAGACCGTTGGGCACGCCAGCTATGGCCATATCCAAGCTGTCCGCAGCTGCGTTGAGGGCGTCCACGGTGATGGCCGTATGCTTGCGGGCACTTGATGCCGCCGCGTGGACCATGGCCACGGATAACTGTCCTGAAACGGCTCCGGTTACCCGGTCCTGAAGCTCGTGCGCCTCATCAACCACCACGACGTCGTACTCGGGCAAGACAGCCAGGCCTTCAAAGGCGCTGACGGCCAACATGGCATGGTTGGTGACTACGACGTCGGCCTCACCAGCCCTTGAACGGGCCAGCTCACTGAAGCACTCTTCTGCCACGGGGCACTTCTGGGCACCCAGGCACTCCATGGACGTGACGGAAACCTGCCGCCAAGCCCTGTCGGTGACGCCGGGCATGAGTTCGTCGCGGTCTCCGGTAGTGGTCTTCTCCGCCCATTCCCTGAGGCGGACCACTTCCTTGCCCAGCTGCGATTGGGGTCCACCCGTGGAGGCAGCAAAGTGAGGGACGCTGGTGTCCTCCCCCAGGGAGAACAGCTGCCCTTCGGAGGGCTCCTCGCTGGGGAACCCGCCTTCAAGCTTCTGCAGGCACACATAATTGGCCCTGCCCTTGACCAACGCCACGTTGACGGGGCGCTCAAGGGCAGGGTTGATGGTCTCCAGCAGCCGGGGAAGATCACGGCCGACAATCTGGGTCTGGAGTGCCAGGGTGGCGGTGGACACCAGCGTCGGTTTGTTGCTGTCCATGGAGTGAGCGATCAACGGAATAAGGTAAGCCAAAGACTTGCCCGTTCCCGTTCCCGCTTGAACCAGCAAATGCTCCCCGGTTTCAATAGCCCGGGTCACATGCTTGGCCATTTCATGCTGACCCGCACGGCTTTGTCCGCCCATGCCGGCAACAGCCCGGTCCAACAACTCGAGGGTGGCTTTCTCCCCCACCGACTTGACGGCGTCCGCCGCCACCTTCTCAACCATTGCTGACGAATGACTCCAGTTCGGCGGCCAGGCCTTCGCGCACCATGACCACTACGCGGGTCCCGTTCTCCTCGTGCTCAAGGCTGAGGATTTCCGAGTCGGAATTGTGCAGTTTGTTGATCATTTCCCCGCGGTCGTAGGGAATGAGCAGTTCAAGGCGCACGCCCGGCCGGGGAATGGATCGGCTGATGTCTTCCAACAGTTCGGCAATGCCCTGGCCCGTACGGGTGGACACCACTGCGTGGCGGGGTTCCTTCTGCTTGAGGCGCTCCACCACAAAAGGATCCGCGACATCGACCTTGTTGAGGACGATGATTTCAGGAACCTTACGGGCATCCACTTCGGTGAAAACGGTCCTTACAGCAGCGATCTGGCCCTCAGGATCGGGGTGTGATGCATCCACCACATGGAGGATCAGGTCTGCGTCCGCCACTTCCTCCAATGTAGACCGGAAAGCCTCAATCAGCTGGGTGGGCAATGAACGAACGAACCCAACGGTATCTGCCAGGGTGTAGCCGATGCCATCCGGAGTTTGCGCCTTGCGGACCGTGGGATCCAAGGTGGCGAACAGGGCGTTCTCCACCAGGACACCGGCGTCCGTGAGGCGGTTCAGGAGGGACGACTTGCCGGCGTTCGTGTACCCGGCGATGGCGACGGACGGAACAGCATTACGACGGCGGTTGGCGCGCTTAGTCTCGCGCGCCGGCTTCATCGCGGCTATTTCGCGACGCAGCTTGGCCATGCGGGTGCGGATTCGCCGCCTATCGAGTTCGATCTTGGTTTCACCAGGACCGCGCGAGCCCATGCCGGCGCCTGCTCCACCCACCTGGCCACCGGCCTGACGGGACATGGAGTCACCCCAACCACGAAGCCTCGGGAGCAGGTATTCGAGCTGTGCGAGCTCAACCTGGGCCTTGCCTTCGCGGCTCTTGGCGTGCTGGGCGAAGATGTCCAGGATCAGTGTGGTCCGGTCGACTACCTTGACCTTCACGATGTCCTCAAGGCCGCGTCGCTGTGACGGGGCAAGCTCCGTGTCCACTACTACGGTGTCTGCGCCGGTGGCGGCGACGATGTCCTTGAGCTCCTGGGCCTTGCCGGATCCGAGGAAGGTCCCGGGGTCCGGCTTCTGCCGGCGCTGAACAATACCGTCCAGCACCTCGGATCCAGCCGTTTCGGCAAGGGCGGCGAGCTCACGGAGGGAGTTCTCCGCATCAGCAAGAGTCCCCTCCGTCCACAGGCCGGCCAGGACAACGCGCTCCAGGCGCAGCTGCCGGTATTCGACCTCTGTGACGTCCTCGAGTTCGGTGGACAGTCCCGCGGTACGCCGAAGGGCGCGGCGTTCGGCCAGGTCTTCCTGGTCGCCGTCATAAATACTGTGTTCCTGGTCCAGCGTGGAAATCGCCTGCGCCTTGCCGAACACACCGTTGGCGTCGTTGTCGTCGGATGCCTGCGCAGGTACATCCTTGGAAAGAATCCGGTCGATCACGGCCTGGATTTGTTCAGGACTCATGTCCTGGGCGTCGGAATCGGATCCGGAGTGCTTCTGGGTGGTCATGGTCTCCTTAGACTGTTCGGCAATTCCAGAATAGTGCTGTTTGCTGCTCGATGGGGCGCTATTCGCGCTGGGCTGACGGGCATCGGCCAAAAGGGCCTCCTGTGTCCTGAACGGCCACCCCTCTTGCGGAGGGCGGCTGTTGTAAAAGTGGCGTGATGGAATCCGCAGGAGGGTCCTTGGGCCGAGGTGAGGATGTTCCGCCGGCTGCAACACAGGGCCGCGTTACACCACGGTCCACTGCACAAACGAGCGGGGATCTTCAGAGTGTCCGGCCCCACATGAGGAGCAAACGGACAAAGCCTTAAGGACCTGCCGGGCGGAAAGGCCGGCATGGGCAAAATGCCGAACCGGGCCTGCGTCGCGGGCGGTACCATGAACGCCTGATGACTTGGCGTTGTGGGCTGATTACTCAAAGATCAAGAACATGCGTTTCACTTTAGCAGCCGCTGTCAAGCCAACCACGGACGGATGCGGTTTCCCAAGCCGCCATTAGCCAACTAATCTGGCAAATTATGGAGTCTGCACACTATTTCACCGCCCAACCGGCCGGACCATTCACGCGCAAGCCACTAACCGTGGAACTTGCTGGAGCCACGCGCCGGCTGCAGACCTCGTCGGGTATCTTCAGCCCCGACGGCGTGGACAAAGGCACTGCAGTACTTTTCTCCGAAGTTCCACCGCCGTCACCCACGGGTCACCTTCTGGACATTGGCTGCGGCTGGGGTCCGATTGCGCTCACGTTGGGCCTGATGGCGCCACATGCTCACGTGCACGCCGTTGACGTCAACGAGCGTTGCATCACCTTGACCAATGAGAACGCCGCGGCGCTCGGCCTCGGCAACGTCACCGCCAGCCTCCCGCACGAGGTGGATCCCGCCGTCGAATTCGACACCATCTGGTCCAACCCGCCCATCCGCATCGGCAAGGACGAGCTCCACTCGCTGCTGCTGACGTGGCTGCCCCGGCTGGCGCCGGGAGGCAACGCCTGGTTGGTTGTGCAGAAGAACCTGGGCTCGGACTCCCTCCAGCGGTGGCTCGCCGCCGAACTGGACAGTTCTTACACGGTCTCCCGTGAAAGCACGTCCAAAACGTTCAGGATCATCCGGGTCAGGAAAGCGTCCCAGTAGCCACAATCACGGCCGGGCCGCTGAGTTCCACATGCTCACGGCCGCCTGCCCCGGGGAAGAACTTCACACCCACGACGCCGCCCGGCACCTTGACGTGCCAGTCGTTCGGGGCCGTATCCCCCGCCCAGTGACGGATAGCGACCGCGGCGGCACACGCGCCGGTGCCGCAGGACTGTGTCTCCCCCACGCCACGCTCGTGAACGCGCATGGTGATGGTCCCTATACCGTCTTCTACCAACGGCTCAGCGGGGACCACAAACTCGACGTTGGTTCCATTGGCGGGCTTGGGATCAACCACGGGCGCCTTGAACAGTTGTGTGGCTGAAAGCTCGCTAAGTTCCGCAAGGGCAACTACCGTGTGGGGATTGCCCATGCTGACGGAGAGTCCGGGCCTTGGCACTTCCAGGCCCTCGGCGCTGACCAGTGCATCCATGGCCTTGCTGGTGGCTTCCTCGGGGAAAATGAACTCCCACGGGCCCATATCCACGGCATAGCCGTTGACCGTGCGTACAACCTTTTTTACGCCACCGCGTGTGCCGATAGTGAGGGTCTGCCCGGGCCCCAGGTCCACCAAGCCCTCCGCGATCAGGAAATGAACGAAGACGCGCACGCCATTGCCACACATTTCGGAGAGCGAACCATCACCGTTGCGGTAGTCCATGAACCACTCAGCGTCCGCATCCTCTTCCAGGGCGACGCGGCCTTCGGGCAGAAAGCGGGAAGGCACCGCTCGGATGAGGCCATCGCCGCCGATGCCCACATGGCGGTCGCACAACTGCGCCACGTGCTCGGCGGTGATCCCATGCGCGTCGCCAGGATCGGCAATCAGGACAAAGTCGTTGCCTGTTCCGTGGCCCTTTGAAAACGTCAAACCAGTGAGGCTGGAAAGTGTCACCGGAGCATCCGCATCTGCGGGCTGCCGGGCGGGAATTGCGGCGGTTTCATCCATGGACCTAGGCTACCCGCCACGCGCGTTCGCCCAGAAATTGCGTGGCCTTAACTTCCGGTCGCCAGGACTGCCTCGACTGCCTTCTCCACAAGCTCCTGGTCCTGCCAGTCGAGCCACGTGATGCGTGGATCTCCCCTGAACCACGTCAGCTGGCGCCGCGCAAACTGCCGGGTAGCCACGATGGTTTCTTCGGCGGCAGCATCCGTGCTCAGCTCCCCGTCCAGAACCTTCAGGAATTGGGAATAACCCAAAGCTCGCGAAGCCGTCTTGCCTTTCCGCAAGCCGATTGCCTCGAGCCGTTCAACTTCCTGCCGGAGGCCTCCCTCCACCATCCGGTGCACCCTCAGTGCCAGACGATGCCGCAGTTGCTCCCGATCAACCTCCAGCCCGATCTGGAGAGCCGGCTGGAAGTACTCGCGCTGCGGCATGAATGAACTAAAGGGGCGCCCAGTGAGACCGTGCACCTCCAAGGCACGGATTACTCGCCTGGCATCGCCAAGGCGGGCCGCCGACACGGGATCAACTTCCTCAAGCCGGGCACGCAACGGCGCAAGCCCCTGCGTTTCGTACTCCTCTTCCAGATGCCTGCGGAGCTCGGGATCCGTGCCCGGGAATTCCAGGACGTCCAGGGCGGCGCGTACATACAGGCCGGAACCGCCCACCAGGATGGCGCGCTTCCCCCGCGAGTGAATGTCAGTGATGGCAGCGCGGCATTCGATTTGGAAGTCCGCCACGCTGGCTTCCTCTGTGACGTCCATGGTGTCAAGCAAGTGGTGAGGCACACCCCTGCGTTCCTCCATGGTGATCTTGGCGGTTCCGATATCCATGCCACGGTAAAACTGCAAAGCGTCGGCATTGATGACTTCCCCGTTCAAGGCCAGGGCCAAGTTAACGCCCAGGTCCGACTTCCCTGAACCCGTGGGACCAACAACTGCAATGACCGGCTGAGGAAGTTCATGGCTGGAGAGCGACATTCGAACTTCTGGTCCGCCCTACGCGCGCCGAACAGGCAGCGACGGCATGCCCAAGGACACACCTGCCTTGCCTGACGCCGCTCCTGCGGCAGGAACGCCACAGGAATCAGCCTGAGAACGATCCCAGGCGTCGCCTGCACGGGAGCGGCGCAAGATGTAATCCTCCGGACTTGCCGGATCAGCCACTAGGTGGAAAGCAGCGGCCTCGGTGATGGTGACTGTGACAAAGTCGCCCGGGCGCGGGGTCTCGGCACCGGCCGGTACAGAGAAGTGCACCAGCCTTTGGTCCTTGGATCGACCGGACAGGCGGTGTGTTTCGCCTGCCTTGCGTCCTGATTGCGCGGTGACCAGGACCTCCACCTGACGACCCAACTGCTTGGCGTTCTCCTCTGCGGCAATACGGTCCTGCAACGCTGTGAGGCGTTCGTAGCGTTCCTGCACCACCGCTTTGGGAAGCTGCTCAGGGAGGTCAGCAGCCGGCGTCCCTGGCCGCTTTGAGTACTGGAACGTAAAGGCGGAGGCAAACCGGGACTTCTCCACAACATCCAGGGTGGCTTGGAAATCTTCCTCGGTTTCACCGGGGAAACCAACAATGATGTCCGTGGTGATGGCTGCGTGGGGAATGCGTTCGCGCACTTTGTCCAGGATTCCGAGGAACTTGCTGGAACGGTAAGAACGGCGCATGTCCTTGAGCACCTTGTCCGAGCCGGATTGCAGCGGCATATGCAACTGGGGCATGGCGTTGGGTGTCTCAGCCATGGCATCAATGACATCGTCGGTGAAAGCTGCGGGGTGCGGGCTGGTGAAACGAACGCGTTCCAGCCCTTCAATCTCACCGCAGGCACGCAGGAGTTTGGAGAAGGCCTGACGGTCACCGAATTCCACACCGTAGGAATTAACGTTCTGGCCGAGCAAAGTGACCTCAACTGCACCGTCATCCACCAGCGCCTGGATTTCTGCCAGAATTTCGCCGGGGCGCCGGTCTTTCTCTTTGCCACGAAGCGAAGGCACAATGCAGAACGTGCACGTGTTGTTGCATCCCACGGAGATCGAAACCCAGCCCGCGTACACGGAGTCACGCTTGGTGGGGAGCGTTGACGGGAACACATCCAAGGATTCGAGGATCTCCAGTTGCGCCTCATTGTTGTGCCGGGCGCGGTTCAACAGGGCCGGAAGCGCCCCCACGTTGTGTGTCCCGAACACGGCGTCAACCCACGGCGCCTTCTTGACGATGGTCTCGCGATCCTTCTGGGCCAGACAGCCGCCAACGGCAATCTGCATGGACGGGTTCGCCTCCTTGACCTGCCGCAGCTGGCCGAGGTTTCCATAGAGTTTGTTGTCTGCATTCTCACGGACAGCACATGTGTTGAAGACCACGACGTCCGCTACGTCGCCCTCAGCAGGCACATACCCGGCTTCTTCGAGAAGTCCCGCCATGCGCTCTGAATCATGGACGTTCATTTGGCAGCCGAAAGTCCGAACCTGATAAGTCCGGGGCTCTGCAGCCGGCCGGGGTTCTGCAGCAGTCCGGGGATCAACAGAGGGAGGGTTGGCAGCTGATGGGGAGGGAATGGTCAAACTCACTACTCAAGGGTACCGGCTTCCGCCAGAACCTCACCGACGATCCTGAATGCCATGGAGGGGGCGTAGCCTTTGCGGGCCAGCATCGACGCGAGCCGGCGCGTGTACTTGTCCCGCTCCGCCCGATCGGTCAGATCCATGCTGGGCCGTAGCTTGCGCTGGACCAGCTCCCGAGCAGCCGATTCCTCATCTTGATCGCTGAGCTGGGATAAGGCTTCTTCGGCCGCATCAAGCTCTATGCCTTTGTCTGCCAGTTCGCGACGGATGGCGCCCTTTGCAAGCTTTTTGCTTTGCGAGCGGCTACGGACCCACATCCTGGCGAACTCAGCATCATCGATCAGCTGAACTTCTTCGAAGCGGTCCAAGACTGCCTCAGCCACGTCATCGGGAACATTCCGCTCCGCAAGCTTCCGGGACAACTGCAGCCGGCTCCGCGGCGCCATCGTCAGCTGTCGCAGGACGATGGCACGCGCCACGGATTCGGGGTCAGGCTCAGGATCGGCCGCTACGGACGAATCCGGATCCGGCCCTCTCCTAGCCGTCAACGGCCTTCAGCTTCGGGGATTCCTCTTCAGCCTTGGCCATACCAACGCCGAGCTTTTCCTTGATCAGGCGCTCCAGTTCCTGAGCGAGTTCCGGATTGTCGCGCAGGAAGCGACGCGAGTTCTCCATGCCCTGACCCAGCTGATCGCCGTCATAAGTGAACCAGGAGCCGGACTTCTTGATGATGCCGTGCTCCACACCCATGTCAATGATGCCGCCTTCGCGGGAGATGCCCTGACCGTAGATGATGTCGAACTCGGCGATCTTGAAGGGCGGAGCCATCTTGTTCTTGACGATCTTTGCCTTGGTGCGGTTACCGACGGAGTCCGCACCTTCCTTCAGGGTTTGGATGCGGCGAACGTCGATTCGAACTGACGCGTAGAACTTCAGAGCCTTACCACCCGTTGTGGTCTCCGGGGAACCAAAGAACACGCCGATCTTTTCACGCAACTGGTTAATGAAGATGGCGGTGGTCTTGGTCTGGCTCAAGCGACCGGTGATCTTACGAAGCGCCTGGCTCATGAGCCTGGCCTGGAGGCCAACGTGGGAGTCGCCCATTTCGCCTTCGATTTCAGCACGAGGTACCAAGGCGGCCACGGAGTCGATGACCACGATGTCCAGCGAGCCGGACCCCACCAGCATGTCCATGATTTCGAGGGCTTGCTCGCCGGTATCCGGCTGTGAGACCAGGAGTGCATCCGTGTCCACGCCCAACTTGGCAGCGTAGTCCGGATCAAGGGCGTGCTCGGCGTCGATGAAGGCAGCGATGCCGCCTGCGCGCTGTGCATTGGCTACGGCGTGAAGTGCCACGGTGGTCTTACCCGAGGATTCCGGGCCGTAGATTTCCACGACGCGGCCTCGGGGCAGGCCACCAATGCCAAGGGCGACATCCAACGCAATGGAGCCGGTGGGGATGACCTCAATCGGTGCCCGGGTGTCATCACCCAGACGCATGATAGAGCCTTTACCGAACTGCTTGTCGATCTGGGCAAGCGCTGCTTCGAGCGCCTTCTCACGATCCGGGGCTGCCGCCATGGTTCACACCTCTGATGCTTTCTCGCTGTGGAGTGGCCTGAAAGGCCGCTTTCCTGTCATGTCAGACGCTATTACGGTGCCCTGACATTCTTACCAGCCGGCAATGGCTATGTGGATAAACCGGGTCTGCCGGATGTTCTGGAACGCGTCCTTCGGGATCTATTTTCCTCTCACAGGAGCATATCCCCATCCGAACAGATATTCGAACAAAGCCTCGGCGTGTCCCAACCCAGGCGGTTGCCGGCACGTGCCGGAGCTTAGGTGGAAGCCGGTTTGATGTCCTTGCCAAGCCGTCGTTCGGGAGGAACGTCCTGAACTTCGCAGACCGCCAACCACACCTCGCGAGGGTGATATCCGGAGGCCAAGGCCTCGACGGCGGTCCGCCCACCCACACCGGCGAGCACCAGGGAACCGGCCAAGACCCGGGAGTAGCCTGCCCCGAATTCGTCGTCCATCAATCGCCAAAAGTCACTAGCCCTCACGGATAGAGTCTCTCATGTCGCCGGACTCTAGAATGGTTGCCATGAGCAATCCTCTCCAGAGCACGCCCGGCCCGGCCGTGCCAGGCGATTCCGTGGACGACGCCCTCCAGCAGGTGGAACACCAGCTGAGCCTGCTCTGGCGCCGCGCACGTTCGATCTCCCACCAGTTGTCACGCCAGGTCCATCCGGACATGGAGCCTGCCGCCTACGGCCTCCTGACCATCATCCGCAGGGAGGGTCCCATCCGGCTCACGGACCTTGCTACCTGCATTGGGGTTGGCAAGCCTTCCGTGAGCCGTCAGATCGCGTTCCTTGAGAGCATCGGGCTCGTCTATAAGGAGGCCGACCCCCAGGACGGTAGGGCCCAATCCATCCGGCTGACGGACAAGGGCGAAGAGAAGATGCACCAGGTTCAGGATGCGCGGAGGCAGGTATTCCGTGAACGACTCGGCGAATGGCCGTTGGAGGATGTCCAGATATTGGCTGACTACATGGGCCGCCTCAACGCCATTTACGGCGATGGCGCCCTCAATGTAAAGGAACCAGGACTCGACGTCGAGGACAAAACCGGGGCCGCGTAGCAGTTCGCTCGTTCAAGCACATCCCGCGATCTCAACGAAAAAGGTCCCCAGCCTGAGGCTGGGGACCTTTTCCATATTTCTGACGGAACGTTTACCGGGCTCCGGAGAGCATTCCCTGCGGGAAGTCGTCCGTGAGGTCCAGATCGCGTCCGTAACGCTGGGAGAATTCCTGCGGAACAGTGTCCGGAACTGCGACACCTTCTGCGACGGCCACGCGATCGCTGACTTCGCGAAGCATGTGGGACAACGGAACATCCAGGGCTGTGCAGATAGAAGACAGGAGCTCGGAAGAAGCCTCCTTTTGGCCGCGTTCAACTTCACTCAAGTAACCGAGTGAAACGCGGGCGCTGTGCGAAACCTCGCGGAGGGTGCGGCCCTGACGCTGGCGGACATCGCGCAGTACATCACCGATCTCGTGGCGTAGTACAACCATTTTGCGCTCCTTCTGTTCGCTCTGTGTCTGATCAGCCAAGCCCACATCCTTCCAGCGGACAACGCCGTTCACGGATACGGGCTGCTTTACCATCTGTATCGCCTTGCTCCCTCAGTCATCCGGTTCGCTGGCTGGCGGACCGGGTTGGTTTTTACATCCTAGGCGCCCCGGCTCTTCCGAAGCGACACAATGACACAACTATTGGCAATCAGTTTTTGTTCCCGACTACTTTACGAACGGTAACCAACGTCACTCAGCGCAGCAAGCAGACGCGCCAACGCGGCCTCACAGGCCTGTTCCCTGATGGAATGCCTGTCCCCCGAAAAACTATATTCAAACGACTCGGTACCGGATTCTCCGGCAATGCCGATGAACACGGTGCCTACTGCTTTACCATCGTGCGGATCAGGTCCCGCCACACCCGTGGTGGAAATTCCGAGGTCGGCCCCGCAGACCCGCCGGACGCCGTCGGCCATTGCTTCGGCCACTTGCCCGTCAACGGAGCCCACCGCTACAAGCAGTTCCTGCGAAACACCCAGGACACCGGCCTTCACCGAGTTTTGGTAGGCAACCACCCCGCCTTGCAGCATCCCGGACGCGCCCGGAGTATTGGCCAGCGTGGCGGCAACCATTCCGGCTGTCAGAGACTCAGCCGTAGCCACGGTAAGTTTGTTCCCGATTGCTATGGCAACGGCAGCCGTGGAGGCCTGGGCGGCTGCGGATACGCCTTCAGGGGGCATCATGCGCGCCGTCCGGCTGCCCGCAGCTTCAGTGCCTGGACCACATATTCCGCTCCGGTCCACAGCGTGATGGCGAGAGCCACCATCATGACCCAGAAGGCGACGTCACCCAGCCACGGTGCGATCGCCTTCAGCGGAAGGATGTAGAGGAAGATGGCCACGGTTTGAACGACTGTTTTCAGCTTGCCGCCCCGGGAAGCCGGCATCACGCCGTATCGGATAACAACGAAGCGAAGGGCTGTAATTCCCCACTCCCGCACAAGGATGAGGATGGTCACCCACCACGGCAAGTCCCCCAGGATGGACAGGAGTACCAGCGCCGAACCGATCAGCAGCTTGTCGGCAATGGGGT
This sequence comes from Arthrobacter sp. StoSoilB22, assembly GCF_019977315.1. Lineage (NCBI taxonomy): Bacteria > Bacillati > Actinomycetota > Actinomycetes > Micrococcales > Micrococcaceae > Arthrobacter > Arthrobacter sp. StoSoilB22. The sequence continues at coordinate 1,640,182 of NZ_AP024652.1, read as the reverse complement.
CGGCGATCTTGCCGAAATTAGTGATCAGGCCACGCGCCCGGGCGATGTCGCCGTCGAGCTTGTCCGTATAGATGGCAACAGCGAAGGTCACAACGGCCGCCCACCGCCAGATTCCGTACTCGCCGTCGTCGGCCAGAAGAAACCATACGAAGAACGGAACCAGGGCGATGCGGAGCATGGTGAGGATGTTGGGCAGGTTCCAGACATCGGAGCTGCTGGAAGTCGCGTTATCACCCTCGGCTTTAGTCACCCCACAAGGCTACCCTCTTGAGGGCTATCTTCCAGTGAGCGACCAGGCGTCCTCGCCGCCCTCCTCGTCATCGTTCGGGACATCCGCGCCGTCGTAATATTCGATGGCCTGCGTCCGGTTGTCCAGGTCCGCTTGAACAAGGTCTTCGGCATAACCGCCGACGGCGATGTTCGAGTTCGCGTTATCGCTCAGTGCCGCTGTGTGGGCGTCCGGCGCAGCGGGTGACTCCTGACCCTTCATCGCGGCAAGAACGGCAGCGAGGTCGTCAGGCTTTACCAGGACGTCGCGCGCCTTGGAGCCCTCGGAAGGGCCCACCACCCCGCGGGATTCCAGGAGGTCCATGAGGCGGCCGGCCTTGGCAAAGCCCACACGAAGCTTCCGCTGGAGCATGGACGTTGAACCGAACTGCGTGGTCACCACAAGTTCCGTTGCCTGAAGCAGGACCTCGAGATCATCTCCAATGTCGTCGTCGATCTGCTTCTTCGGTGCCTCGGCGGCGACGTCATCGCGGTAGACAGCCTGCAGCTGCCCCTTGACGTGTTCCACCACTTTATGAATCTCTGATTCCGTCACCCAGGCACCCTGGACACGCATTGCCTTGGATGCACCCATCGGCAGGAACAGCGCGTCACCTTGGCCAATGAGCTTCTCGGCGCCAGGCTGGTCCAGGACCACGCGGGAGTCCGTGACGGACGACGTCGCGAAGGCCATTCGGGACGGCACATTGGCTTTGATCAAGCCGGTCACGACATCGACGGAGGGTCGCTGGGTTGCGAGCACCAAGTGGATGCCGGCCGCACGGGCCAGTTGGGTGATGCGGACAATCGAGTCTTCGACGTCGCGTGGGGCCACCATCATGAGGTCGGCGAGCTCGTCCACGATCACCAGCAGATAGGGGTAAGGCTTAATGATGCGCTTGGAGTCCACAGGAGGGACTACTTTGCCTGCCCTGACCGCCTTGTTGAAGTCGTCAATGTGCTTATAACCGTAGTTGGCGAGGTCGTCGTAGCGGGCGTCCATCTCGCGAACAACCCACTGCAGTGCCTCGGCAGCTTTTTTGGGATTGGTGATGATGGGCGTGATCAGGTGCGGGACGCCTTCGTAGGCCGTGAGTTCCACGCGCTTGGGATCCACCATGACCATGCGGACCTCATCCGGCGTTGCACGCATCAGGATGGAAGTGATCATGGAGTTGACGAAACTGGATTTACCGGCGCCCGTGGCACCGGCCACCAACAGGTGGGGCATCTTGGCGAGGTTGGCCACGACGTAGCCGCCCTCGACGTCCTTGCCCACACCCATCACCATGGGGTGGTCCGTGCGGCGGGCGTTCTGGCTGCGCAGGACGTCGCCCAGGGACACCGTTTCGCGGTCCGTGTTGGGGATCTCGATGCCGATGGCTGACTTGCCGGGGATAGGGCTCAAAATTCGTACGTCGCTGGACGCCACGGCATAGGAAATGTTCTTTGACAAAGCGGTGACGCGCTCCACCTTGGTACCAGGTGACAGCTCGATCTCATAGCGGGTCACCGTGGGACCACGGCTGAAGCCGGTCACCGCAGCCTCCACGTTGAACTGCGTGAGGGTATCCGTCAGGGCGGCGACGACGGCGTCGTTGGCTTCCGTGCGTTCCTTCGGGATGGAGCCCGGTGTCAGGTAGTCCGAGGCCGGCAAGGTGTAGGTGACGTCGCCGGCCAAGGACAGTTGCTCGGTGCGTTGTGGGATGGGCGTCTGCGGAAGCGGTGCTCCTGCAGGCTTGGCCGGCACCTGCGCAACCGGAGACGCGGGTACAGGCATCTCCGGAGTAAGGATCGGAATGGCTTCGGTGGGGTTCTCTATTCCAGGGTTGGCCCCCAAGCCTTGGGCAGCCTTGATCTTCCCGACGGCGATCTCCGCCTGTGTTGGACGACGCACGCCCGGCGGAACCCGCGGCGCAGACGTCTCCGGATCTTCGTCGTCGTCCACTATGGCGTGCTCGAACGCCTCGTCCCCGACGTAGCCTTCCAAGCTGGTGTCAGCTTCCTCGTCCTTGCCGAAGAAGCGCATGCGCTTCTTCTTTTTGGGCTTGGTGACGGTCTCATTTTCATAGAGGTAGCTGCGGTCATGGGCGTCCTTACCGGAGCGGTCCATGAGGTCGACGCCCATGAGGTGCTCGTAGGCGCCCCGGATGCGGGATGGGATGGCACCAAACGGCGTGGCTGTGACGATCAACAGGGAGACAAACGCCAGCAATCCGAAGAGAACAATCGGTACAGCCACATGGATTGCAGCCAAAGGAGCCGCTGCGAGGAAACCCAGCATTCCGCCGGCTTTGCGCAAGCCGTCGAAACCGTCTGCAACAGTGGGCAAGCCGCCAATGACATGGGCCAAACCGGAGCCTGCCAGCGTCATGATCATGAAGCCGATGCCCACACGGTTATTGCCGCGTCCGTCCTGGGGCTTGCGGAAGAGGCGGAAAGCACAGACGAACAACATCAAGGGCAGAAGGAGGGACATCCATCCAAAGGTGCCGTTGACGACGCTGTAGACCATGTCCGGAAGCCAGCCGGTCAGACCCCACCACGCAAAGGTGGCGATGGTGATGCCCAACACCAAATTGAAAAGTGCCGCGCCGTCCCTGCGGTCTGCGGGGTCGAGATCGCTGACGTCATAGCCGATTCGCCGAACCCCGGCGCCGACAACGTGGCCGATCCCCTGCCAGAAACCTGACAGCATGCGCAGGGGCAGCGGCGCTTGGGGCTCGACGGCGGCCGCTTGCTTGGTGCGGGCAGTGCTGCCACGCCCGCTTTTGGCGCCGGCTGCGCTGGTTTTGGATGCGGCAGTGCTCCGGCCTGTGCCGCCGGGTTTGCTGCTGGAGCTGCCTCGTGGCGTGGAGGTAGTACGGGTCGCCATAAGTGCCACGCTACCCCAAGGGGGCCTGAAATCCGCGGATTTCAGGCCCCCTTGGCATTCATGTTGCTGGCTGGCTACGCTTCCAGGATTACCGGGATAATCATGGGGCGGCGGCGAAGCTTCCGGTTGACCCACGTACCGATGATCCTGCGGACCACCTGCTGCAACTGATGGTTGGTGTGATCTGCGTGGTTAAGCACAGCTTCTTCGAGCGCGGCGTTGATCTTGGGAATGATCTCGTCGAACACTGAGTCATCCTCGGCAACCCCACGGGCGTGAATCTCAGGGCCGGACACGATCTTGCCAGTAGTGCGGCTGATGACCGTGATGATGGAAATGAAGCCCTCGTCCCCCAGGACTCGTCGGTCCTTGAGATCGGCGTCGGTGATTTCGCCCACGCTGGAGCCGTCCACGTAGACGAACCCGACCTCTACTTGGCCGACGATGTTCGCCATGTGGTCCTTGAGGTCAATCACCGTGCCGTTGTCGCTCAGGATGATGCTGTCCGAAGGAACTCCGGACTCGGCAGCAATATTGCCGTTGGCAATCAAATGGCGTGTTTCACCGTGGACGGGCATCGCATTGAGGGGCTCAAGGATGTTGTAGCAGTAGAGCAGTTCCCCAGCGGCAGCGTGCCCGGATACGTGAACCTTGGCTGTGCCCTTGTGGATCACATCGGCGCCGAGTTTCAGGAGGCCGTTGATGATACGGAATACGGCGTTCTCATTGCCCGGGATGAGGCTGGAGGCAAGGATGACGGTATCGCCCTTGCCAACAATCACACGGTGGTCACCGTTGGCCATGCGGGAAAGCGCTGCCATCGGCTCACCCTGCGAGCCTGTGGACATGAGGACCACGCGGTCATCCGGCATGGTGTCGATGTTCTTGATGTCCACCAGGATGCCTTGCGGGACGTCGAGGTACCCGAGTTTGGCGGCGATAGCCATGTTGCGGACCATTGAACGGCCAACGAAGGCCACCTTGCGGCCATGTTTGGCGGCCGCATCCAGAACTTGCTGGACACGGTGAACGTGGGACGAGAACGAAGCCACGATGATGCGCTTCTTGGCCTGGCCGAACAGCCGGTCCAGCGTGGGGCCGATTTCCTTCTCGGCAGTGGTGAAGCCCGGCACGTCCGCGTTGGTGGAGTCTGCCATAAAGAGGTCCACACCCTCTTCACCAAGGCGCGCGAAGTGCCGAAGATCGGTGATACGGCCATCCAGCGGCAATTGATCCATCTTGAAATCGCCCGTGTGAAGCACAGTGCCGCCCTCGGTGCGGATGAAGACTGCCAAAGCGTCCGGAATGGAGTGGTTGACTGCAACGAACTCGCACTCGAACGGGCCGAACTGTTCCACCTGCCCTTCAGTGACGGTCAGCGTGTACGGCTTGATCCGGTGTTCCTGAAGCTTGGCTTCCACCAACGCAAGAGTCAGCTGGGATCCGATGAGCGGGATATCGGCTTTGAGGCGCAGGAGGTAGGGAACGGCGCCAATATGGTCCTCGTGGCCGTGAGTCAGCACAACGCCCACCACGTCCTGCAGCCGGTCTTCGATGTACGAGAAGTCAGGCAGGATCAAGTCGACGCCCGGCTGGGTCTCCTCGGGGAAGAGCACACCGCAATCAACGATCAGCAGTTTGCCATCGATTTCGAAGACCGCCATATTGCGGCCAATCTCTCCCAGTCCACCGAGCGGGACAATCCGCAGCGTGCCTTTGGGCAGTTTGGGCGGAGTAACCAGTCCGGGAAGGGCGGTTTGGGTCATGTTTTGCTACTTTCCGGCGGAACCGTCCTGGACGTCGAAGTCCATTCCGGCTTCCGCCAAATCCCCGCGGATGATGTCGATCTCGGCCACGTCCGGCTCCACGAGGGGCAAACGGACAACCGAGTTGGGCAGGACTCCCTGCCACTTGAGAATCTGTTTGGCGGCTACTGCGCCTTGGACCCGCGTCATGGTTGCACGTATGACGGGTTCCAGTTCAAAATTGATGGCCCTGGCCTTGGCGAGGTCGTTGGCGTTGACGGCGTCGATCAGCTCGCGGAAGCGGCGCGTGGCTACATGCGTGGTAACGCCCACCAGGCCGACGGCTCCTAGGGCCATCCACTGCAGCGTCAATCCGTCATCACCGGAGTAGAAGAGCAGCTCCGTCTCAGCCATGACGCGTGTCGCGGCGGCGAAGTCGGCCTTGGCGTCCTTGACGGCCACAATGTTCTGGTGCTTCGCCAGCGCGATCATGGTCTCCGGAGCGATCGCAATGGAGGAACGCCCCGGAATGTCGTAGAGCATAACGGGCAGGTCAGTGGCAGAGGCAATCGTCTCAAAGTGTGCGCGAACGCCCGCCTGGCTGGGCTTGTTGTAGTACGGGGTGACGATCAGGAGACCATCAACGCCCAGTTCAGCCGCGCGCTGCGAGAGGTGCACCGAGTGGGCGGTGTCGTTAGTGCCGGTGCCGGCAATGATGGCAGCCTTGCCGCCAACGGCCTCTTTGACCGCCCGGAACATGCCGAGATTCTCGTCGTCTGTCAGGGTTGAGGTTTCTCCAGTGGTGCCAGTGACCACGAGTCCATCGCAACCATCCTGAACAAGCTTTTCCGCCAGTGCCGCGGCTTGGTCATAATCCACCTTGCCGTCCTCAGTGAACGGGGTGACCATGGCGGTCAGCAGGGTACCAAGGGCGGGAACGTTAGCGCGCAAGTCAGACATATGAAAAACGTTACCCTGTGACGGGCTTGTTGGAAGAATGGATCCCGCCTAATGGTCCCCATTAACCGCGATGGTCCTCAATAACCGCGGCTACCTGTAGTGCGCGGCTACCTGTAGTGATCGAGGCGCGGGGGCTCCAAACGCGGCAAGATAGCTTCCGTGCAGGTGCGACTCCCGCGCCGCCGGGAGTGGCACCTTCCAGTCATGCTGGCTTAGGCGCCCGCGTTGGCTCTTCTGCGCAATACCGAGCAACGGCCCGCTCCTTAAGTTGCTCCGCCCAAGCCACCAGGCGCTGCGAGGCGCGAACGTACTCGAAGAGTTCCAGGGGCGTCAGTGAAGCCAAATCCGTCTCGGACAGGCGTCGGGCGAGCTCGGCCCCCGGTTGCTGCTCAGCCAGGACAGTACCTTCACGCCGCCACTGGGTGTCTTCCGGAGGCTCGCCGGCCACGAGCTGCCTGAACAGGAAATCGACGACCCCGGGGCTCATCGCTTTCATGGGTCCTTGAATACCTTCTGGCGGCTTGGGAGCATCGTTCATGCAGCCATATTATTCGAACATATATTCGAACACAAGAGCTTCGTTTTACAGTTGTGACCACAGACCCCAACGGTGACGTGCGTTTGATGAGCACTCACTCCAGCAAAGCGGCTCAGCCGGTGGCTACTGCGGCCAGGCGCGGCCCCAGCCGCTCAGCCATCAGCCGGTAGCCCTCGTTGTTGGGATGCAACGTATCGGGCATCAAAGCAACGGCTTCCTCCATCGCGAAGACGCTGGCACCGTCGAGCAGGTGAACGTTTGCATCCCCGCGTTCTCGGACCGTCCGGACGACGTCGGCTACTGCTTTCCTGTAGTCAGCCAGCGTCCAGCCTGCAGAGTTGGGCACATTTTCCCGGGGAACCGACAACACAGGAGAAATGACCGCAATGGGCACGCCAGGGTGTGCCCGACGAACATTGCTGACAAACCCCAGGACCTGGCTTGCGAACGTCCTTCCCGAGAAGGCGGCGACGTTGTAACTGTTGATGCCCAGGCACAGGGAAATGATATCTGCCGGAAGTTGCGAGATCGTGCTCTCGACCGCGGGGTCCAGCTGACATTCGCCCCCGAAGCCCAAGGACTGCAATCGCCAGCCGAGTTCCCTGGCCACCAACGCCGGCCACGCCTCGGAGGGACCATTTGCCGTCCGGCATTGGGTGATGGAACTTCCGTAGGCGATCCACCTCCTACCCGTTTCCGCGGCAACCTTCACGTCCTGACCTTTCAGGGAAACCTCCAGCACCCTCAGGAAACCATAGTGCGGCAGCCACACCTGAACTCTGGAGTGAGGCGGCATATTATCAAGGTCAAGGTCATGACTGACACGTCCAGCCCCAGGGACCCGATGCCGGAGAACTCCATTTACCAGGACGTCGAAGGGAGATCCGTCCTCCGGACCTTCGGCTTCAATCACCACATGCCCCGACGTTGCCGTCCACGTCGCGTGGATTCCGGCGCACATCCTGGCACGCTCCTCCAGCCCATTCGTGGCTGGGGGCATGAACAGCGCCGAATCAAGGCGTCTGAACTGCTGCCATCCATCGGAGTCGTGAACGACCTCGAAAGCTCCGGCCCACTGGGCGTTCACAGATTCCATGGCATGGAACTCTACCGCCAGCGCGCGGTTGATTATGAGACGATCGCTGAATGACTTCGCAAGAGACGGCGCCTCCGCGAAATGCCCCCGGCAAACGCACGGTCTCCTCTCGGCTCTCGGGAATCGATGCCGCAAGAGGCGCGGCTTTGCTGGGAATGATGGCCACGCACTTGATGCCCACGTTCGGACCGTCCCCGCAGTGGGAACCGACCTTTGTGGGATTGGTGTTCTCAGGCAGGTCGGCGGCGCTGTTCGCAGTCCTCGCCGGCATCGGGCTGGCGCTCAGTACGGGCAAACAGGAGCCCCGCAGCGGCACGGAATTGTGGGCTGCCCGGCGAGGAGTTGCCATGCGCGCCTTGGTGATTGCCGTCGTCGGCCTGATGTTGGGAGGCCTTGACGTCAACGTCGCAGTGATCCTGGTTCACTACGCCGTCCTTTTCCTGTGCATCCTGCCGTTTCTGGGCCTCCGACTCAAGGCACTTTGCTTCTGGGCCCTCGGCTGGGTCTTTTTCTCTCCGCTGCTTGCGTTTCTGGTCCGGCCGCTGCTGCTGGACGCCGCACCTCCCCTGACGTTGGGCCATAACCCCAATTGGGAGGATTTCGGGACTCCTGCACGCCTCCTCGCCGACCTCTTTTTCACCGGCTATTACCCTGTGTTCCAGTGGATCTCCTACTTGTTGATCGGACTGGTGATAGGCCGTTTGGCGCTGACCACCGCGAGGATCCAATTGCTGCTGGTGACGTGCGGGATCGCGGTGGCCGGCGTGGCGAAAGTCGTCGGGATCCTGGCCATGGAGGCATGGGGTGGCCGCACTGCCTTGTCAGCCCTCCCTGTCACCAGGGGCTATCCCTTGGAAAGCATGCTTCAGGTGAACGTTACCGGCTTGGAACAGACCGGCTCCTGGTGGTGGCTGGCAACGGCAGCCCCGCATGCCGGGACCACCTTGGACCTGCTGCACAGCGGCGGCGTTGCTGCGGCCGTAGTGGGGTTGTTCCTGCTGCTTGGCACGTTGGCGGAGCGGATCAGGATCAATTTCCTGATCCTGCTGAGCGGGCCGGGTGCCATGACCCTGAGCCTCTACTCTGCCCACGTCTGGGTGGTGTCCGCCTTCACCAACCAGCCTTTGCCTTCGGGGTGGACGGACGAAGGGATGTACTGGGCCCAAGCCCTCACTGCCGTTGCGATTGGCGTTTGTTTCGCGGTGCTGCAGCACCGCGGACCATTGGAATGGGTAGCCCACACCGCATCACGCCTTGGCAGTCACCGGCCTGCGGCAGTGGGCTGAGAGCGGAAGAGTTTCACGGCATCGCGCATGGACGCGCGGGCACGTTTGCGGTCCCCGGAGGCATCGTACGCGCAGCTCAATCGGAACCAGGACCGCCAGTCCTCGGGTGCGGCTTCTGCTTCGGCGCGGTACTTCTCAAACTCTGCGTCAGCGGCCGCTCGGACAATGCGCCCGCCCGGGGTGCGCGGAAGGTCATCAACGGGCAAACCGCCCTCGGCTTCCAGGACCTTGGCCATCTGCTCGGTGCGTGCACCGAAAAGCAGCTCGCGGATGAGTGCCCACGCGCCAACAACCGGCAGGACCAAGTAAGCGGCCCCGATTCCCTTGGCAACCAGATTGGGGTCACCGAGCAACAGGAAGGAGCGTTGCACCGAAACCACCAGGTATAGGACCAACAGTAAGGTGATGGCACCTACCCAGATTTTGGTGCGGTTCTTCTTCAGGGACGTCCAGAAATTACCCATGGCTTTAGAGACCCAAGTCCAGGTAGCCATCCAAGCCCACGGTAAGGCCGGGGTTGGCTGCAACTTTACGAAGCCCCAGAAGGACTCCGGGCATGAAGGAGGCTCGGTCGAAGGAGTCGTGGCGCAACGTCAGCTGCTCACCGGAACCACCGAAAAGCACTTCCTGGTGAGCAACCAAACCGCGCAGGCGCACGCTGTGGACTCGAACCCCGTCCACGTCGCAGCCTCTTGCACCGTCCAGTGATGTTTCCGTGGCGTCAGGGCTCGCCGCGACGCCGGCTTCCTGGCGCGCTTCAGCTATCAGCTGCGCCGTGCGCACTGCCGTTCCGGATGGGGCGTCCACCTTGTTGGGGTGGTGCAGTTCGATAATTTCCACGGACTCGAAGTATTGCGAGGCCTTGGCCGCGAAAGCGGTGGCGAGCACAGATCCCAGGGCGAAGTTCGGGGCGATCAGAACACCGGTGTCCGGCTTTTGCTCCAAGAGGCTCCGCAAGGAATCGAGCCGGTGGGCGTCCCAGCCGGTGGTACCCACAACTGCGTGGATGCCGTGCTCTACGGCGAACCGGACGTTGGCCTCCGTGGTGTCCGGAACGGTGAGGTCAACAACATACTGTGCACCGGCGTCGAGCAGTTTCTCCAAGGAATCGCCGCGGCCCAAAGCGGCCACCAGCTTCATGTCTCCGGCTGCCTCAACAGCCTTGACGGCTTCCATTCCCATACGCCCGTGGGCACCCAGCACTGCAACAGCAAGTTGTTCGGTCATGCCGTTAACCCTACCGCCGGGTCGGAGCCCGGGAGGAACCGTGACTCGGGCCTACTCCCCTGCCCCGACCCATTCCACAGTGCCATCAGTGAAGAACTGTTCCTTCCAAATGGGGACCTGCTCTTTGACCCGGTCCACAAGCTCGGCACACACAGCGAACGCCTGGCCGCGGTGGGCAGCAGCCACCGCACATACCAGCGCGGGGTCCCCGATCTCCAACATGCCGATCCTGTGGGCTGCCCAGATCCGAACCGGCTGTGCAGCTTCTCCGGAGTGCTCTGCCACCAGCTGCGCCACGACCTCTGACATCACCTGGTGGGCTGTGGGATGCGCGCTGTAGCTCAGCCGGTCCACAGCTTTGCCGCCGTCGTGGTTTCGGACGACGCCACTGAAGCTGACAACGGCTCCCGCGGTATCCGATTCGACCGCCTTGATGGCTTGGTCCACGGAAATCGGCTCGGCGCTGAGAACGGCGCTGACCACTTCAAAGTTTGTTTCAGTGCCCATGATTTCCTTCCAACTGTTCACAAAGGTGCCCGATCACAGGGTCCAGGACAGCCAAGCCGTCCATGACGCCTTTCGGGGATCCAGGCAGGTTGATGATAAACGTCTTCCCTGCTGTTCCGGCGTGGCCACGGCTGAGCATGGCCATGGGGGTTTTGGCAGCGCCGGCGCGGCGAATGCCTTCCATGATGCCCGGAATCTCGCGCTCAAGCAGCGGCAGCGTCATTTCCGGTGTGCGGTCATCCGGGCTAAGGCCCGTGCCGCCGCTGGTGATCACTACGGCTGGATCCTGGGTCAGGAGAGCCCTTAGGGCAGCGCCAACTGGCTCACCGTCCGGCACCACCATGGTAGGGAAAGCATCGAAACCGTGTTCGGTGAGCCAATCGAGGATGATCGGACCGGTCTCATCGGCGTACACGCCTGCAGCTGCTCGGGTTGAAGCGATCACGACGCCGGCCTTCCGGGGAACGTTCGGCTCGCATGCACTCACGCGCCGGCCTCCCTGGAGGTAGCCGCTCCGGAGATGTCCCAGTCTCCGCTTTTTCCGCCGCTCTTGGCCAAGACCCGTATATCGGTCAGCACTGCATGCTTGTCCACGGCCTTGATCATGTCGTAGACGCTCAAGGCCGCCACCGAGGCCGCCGTCAGGGCTTCCATTTCGACGCCGGTCACGCCTTTGGTCTTGACCGTTGCCAGGATGCCAATCGAGTCGGTGTCCAGCTCAAAGTCCACGGTGACCTTGGAGATCGGCAATGGATGGCACAACGGAATCAGATCGGGGGTCTTCTTTGCCGCCATGATCCCTGCGACGCGCGCCACGGCGAGGGCATCGCCCTTGGGCAGCTCGCCGGCACCCAGCAGGGCCAGCACCGCGGGCGTGCTGCGGACAGTGGCCGTGGCAGTCGCAACACGAGTAGTGACGGCTTTTTGGGAGACGTCCACCATCTGCGCGGTGCCGTCCTGCCTGAGGTGGGTCAGGCCACCGGAATTTTCGGGAGTGTGGTTCACAGCATCCATACTTCCACTTCGTCCCCTTCGGCGAGTTCCGTGACGTCGCCGGGGATCTGCACCAGGGCGTTTGCCCGGGCCAGGGCATGGACCAGGTGGGAACCTGCGCCACCTTCCATCCGGACCGTGCCATCGGTGCCCATGGTTCCGCGGCGAACCTGGTGTTTTCCTTCCGGGGAGGTCAGCGATTCGCTCAGGCGTGCCCTGACCACCGGCCTCGGGGCAGGGGTTCCCTGTACCTGCGAAAGGGCGGGCCGGAGAAACATTTCGAAGGAGACCAGGCAACTGACCGGGTTCCCCGGAAAGCCCAGGAAGGGCACGCCCTCAAAGGTGCCCAATCCTTGCGGTCCGCCTGGCTGCATGGCGACCGGCTGGAATTCCACCGGCTGGTTCGCCATGGCTTGCCGGACTACCTCGTAGGCGCCCTTGCTCACTCCCCCGGTGGTGACGATGACATCTACCCGGTCCTCCGCCGGCCCGGTATGACGACGAAGGACCGCCAGCAGTTTGGAGGGATCGTCTTCGGAAATCCCGGTGCGGACCACGTCCAGGCCGGCCTGTCGCATGGACGCTTCGAGCAGTGTCCCGTTGGAATCGAAGATCTTGCCTGCTGTGAGTTCGGACCCCGGCTCCACTACCTCATCTCCGGTGGTGACCAGGAGGACACGGCAGGGTTGGCGGACCTGAACGGTTGTCAGGCCCAAGGCGGCCAGCAAGCCCAATTGTGCGGGCCCCATCCGCGTACTGGCGGCCAACGCCAGCGCACCCTTGCCGATGTCGCTGCCGCTGTCCCGGACGTAGGTGCCGGAGGCGACTGAAGGCAGGACCACGGTAGCCTCGCCCGCTGCAGGGTCCGGGAAAGTGTTCGGCGTGGCCTTTTCAATGGGCACGACGGCGTCGGCCCCCTCGGGGATCACGGCTCCGGTCATGATGGGGGCGGCAAAGCCGGGCTTGAGAGCTGCCGGCGCGGCACCTGCCGGAACCGGCTCCGCTACCCGGAGCTCCGCACCGCCGTCGGGGATATCTGCTGAGCGGACGGCGAATCCGTCCATTTGGGAGTTGGCGAACGGGGGCAGTGACAGTGGCGCGTGGACGTCGACGGCGAGCGCCCTACCCAGTGCCTCCAGTAATGGCATGCGGAGGTGCCCTTTGTCGGCTAGGACACCGGTCAGCAGTTCCACCACTGCCTGGCGGTGGGCTGCAACAGATCTGGGCACGGACATCCTCCTGTGTGGACACGCTGGCTTCCGGCGAAACCTCCGGACGTACCCAGACTAGGGCCTCAGCCCACTTTGACGTTGATGGTGTGATAGCCGGTGGCACCATCCGGGGCTACCGGCGCTTTGTCTTCAGTCTGAGGAACACCGGTGGAATCGGTTGCCCGGACCTGCACTTCGTAGTCCCCTGGCGTGAGATCCAGGCCCAACTGCCACTGATACCAGGTGTCTGAGGAGATCGGGCTGGCCAGCGCTGCCTGCTGCCATGGTCCGCGGTTGACGCGGAGCTCTACGCGGTTGACTCCCCTGTGCTGGGCCCAGGCTACGCCGCCGAACTGCACCTTGCCTGCTTGGACGCTCCGGCCGCTGCGGGGTACATCGATGCGCGATTGCGTCTTGATGGGACCTCGATCGCTCCAACCACGGGGCGTCCAGTACGCGGTGTCGTCGGCGAAGCGTGTGACCTTGAGTTCAGTGAGCCATTTGGTGGCCGAGACGAAGCCATAAAGTCCCGGCACGATCATCCGCACGGGGAATCCGTGTTCCAGCGGGAGCGGCTCTCCGTTCATGCCTACGGCCAGGAGCGCGTCACGGTCATCTGTGAGGGCCTCCAAGGGAGTGCTGGCCGTCCAGCCGTCGTTACTGGTGGAGAGGACCATGTCCGCGCCGGCCTTGGGTCCTGCCATGGCCAGGAGTTCCCGTACGGGCCAGCCCAGCCAGAGGGCATTGCCGATGAGGTCGCCACCTACATTGTTGGACACGCAGGCGATGGTGATGTGGCGTTCTGTCATGGGCTTGGCCAGGAGGGTGGCGAAGTCCATTTCAACTTCGCGTTCCACCATTCCGGTGACCTTCAGTTTCCAGGCAGGAGGATCGATGGCCGGCACCGTCAAGGCGGTGTCGATCCTGTAGAAATCCGCGTTCGGGGTGACCAGGGGGCTGATGCCATCCACGGGAAGGGACGCACCTGCAGGAATGGCTTGCGCCGGCGTGGCGGGTTCCGGGAGCGTCATGGAACCGCGGAAACCTGACGCCACTGCTGTAGCCCTGGTGAGGACAGTGGTCACTGTTCCGGCCACGACGGCGGCGAGTGAGGTTCCAGCCAAGGCGTTCAGAAAGCTCCGCCGAGCCAGTGGTGCCTCCTCACGGCCGGGGGTTTCTTCGGAGGGAGCCCAGGTTGCGAGCCGACGTATGAGCGTTCGCAGCAGCAGCATGGTGACAATGGCGGCAACGATCGGTGCAAGGGCCGCTTGGGGGCTCGCTTGGGCTCGGGTCACGACGGCGGTCAGTCCGGCTGCGCCCGCCAGTCCAGCCAGTGCCAGGCCCCAGCCGGTGCGGCGACGTTCCAGGATGCCAGCAAGCGCCGCCAGAATTCCTGCGACGCTCACAATGCAGGCCACCAGCACGATCTTGTCTGCAGTACCGAACAACTGCACCGCCAGATCCTTGACCCCGGGCGGTACGGCATCGATCACCGCACCACCGAGGGCTGTAACAGGCGATACCAGGGGGCTCAGGAGACCGGCAGCCAGTTCGCCCGCCGCGATCCCCGCGGCACCGGCTGCTACGCCGGCGGCTGCCGCCCACAGCGCGGGCCTGCCCATGGTGCCTCGCTGCTGGGTGGTACCGGGTGCGAGCGTACTCATGAGATGCCTCCATGGCGGTGTTCTCTGGCGATGGGTTGATGGGTGGGAGTCATTGATGTCGTGGACGGCATCCGCGATTCCGATGAGGGCGCCTTGGCCGGAAGTGACAGCGCAAAGCGGCAACCGCCGTCGACGTTATCCACGGTGACCGCTCCCCCATGCGCCTTGACGATGCCAGCCACCATGCTCAGGCCGATGCCTGCCCCGCTGTAGCTGCCTTGCATCTCTTCCGTAGTGCGACGGGCGGGGTCTTTCTGCCATCCCGTTTCGAACAGGTGCGGAAGGTCCTCGTCCGGGATGCCGCCGCACTGGTCCTCCACAGCGATCACGGCGTTCCCGCTGGAACCTCCAACGCGTTCGCCGCCGACGCTGATGTGGACGTCGCTGCCGGGTTCGCTGTAGATGATGGCGTTGAGAAGTATGTTCCGCACTGCCCGGGCGAGGCTTGGTCCGTCGGCGACGGCCATGCACTCACGGTCACCGCCGCCGTCGAGCCTGATGCCTTTCCTGGCGGCTAGCGGCGCCAGGTCAGAGATCGCGTCGCTGACGAGGTCGTACAAGTCCAGCGGTTCGGCACGCAGGCGGAGGGTGCCGGCCTGAATCTTGGACAGCTCCAGGAGGTCGTTGACCATGGCCGTCATCTGCTCTGTCTGCCCGATGATCTTCCGGTAATAGCCCTGCACATCTGATGCCATACCGTCTTCAAGGGCCTCGGTCATGGCGCGCATGCTGGCCAATGGTGTACGGAGGTCATGGGATATCCATGACACCAGCTCCCGGCGGGCGGCCTCAATAGCAGCTTCGCGTTCCCGCGATTCGGCCAGGCTGCGGCTGCTGGCCTCAAGTTCCTGGGCCAATTCGGCGAGTTCGGATGTCATGGCGGGAGCGCTCCCCCGACCCTCGGCCACGGTATGTTCCAGTGTTTCGCCACGACCAAGGCGTCGGGCAGCGTCAACAAGGTGGGCCGCATTGCGTGAGACGCCGGCACCGAGCATCAGTGACAGAGCCACGGCGACGGCTGAGGCAGTGGCCAGGATGTACCACATGACCTCAAGGTCCCGCGCGGAAATGAACATCGCGTTGAAGGCACTGACCATTCCTGCCACCAGCACAGCTACAGTGGCAACCACCACCAGGCAGATCTGGGCGAGTACCGAGGCCCGGCGGAGCAGCCTGAGAAGCGCCCACGTGGCGGCCCCAATGACCACAGCCCAGAACAGGACCCATGCCAGGATGATCCACAGCTCACTGCCTTCCATGGTCACCCCCTGAAACGTTGGGCCCCGACACGTCGGGCCCTGACACGTCGGGCCCTGACACGTCGGGCCGCACAGTTTCGGTCTCAGACCGCTTGCCATCGAAGCGGTAGCCAACGCCCCAAACTGTCTTAAGCAGTTCGGGTTTGGTGGGGTTGGCTTCTATCTTCTCCCGTAGGCGCCGGACGTGAACGGTGACGGTAGACAGATCACCGAAGTCCCAGCCCCATACGGCCTTGATGAGTTCTTCCCGGCTGAAGACCTGGTGGGGCCTTCGCATCAGGAAAGCCAGGAGGTCGAATTCACGGACCGTCAGAGCCAGCGGAACTCCGTGGTGCGTCACGGTCCGGGAGGCAGGATCCAGTTCCAGTCCTGCGGCTTCCACCGGCGGTTCCGGAGTGAACTCCTTGATACTCCGGCGCAGTACCGACTTCACCCGGAGGACCAGTTCACGCGGGGAAAAGGGTTTGGTGACGTAGTCATCCGCGCCCATCTCCAGGCCCAATATCCGGTCATCTTCGGTTCCCAAGGCTGTGACCATGATGACGGGAACGCTCATGCTTAGACGAAGCCGACGGCACACCTCCACGCCGTCCAGGCCTGGCAGCATACGATCCAGGATGACAAGATCGGGTTGCCGCGTGGCTGCAAGGTCGAGTGCGGTGAAACCATCCCCCGCCATGTCCACCTGGAACCCGGCTTTGAGCAGGTAGTCACGGACGACGTCGGCAATGGTCTGTTCATCCTCCACCAGGAGGATCCGACGATTCCCCGGCTCCGCTGCTGATGCCGCATTTGTGGTCACGCTTTCAGCATAGGTTTGCTGACGGTGGCCGGCACGCGTTCCTGGCCCAAAGTGCACAAGCGTTTGGAATCCGTAAGAACTGTGTGGGTAAAGGACTCTGCGACTGTAACGGGTGTCACTGATCCAGCCACGGTGGCGTAGCCTGAATTTATGAGTGTTCAGCTAGGCATGCCGGTGCCCCCTCCGGGCGGCGCGGCAGGCAGCCCGGAAAGCGGCGTTGCAGTTCCGCCACCACGTCCAGCCGGCACGCCCACCGGGCTGTGGGATCGTTATGGCCGCCGCGCAACGGATATGCGCCTTTCCTTGACGGACAAGTGCAACCTGCGCTGCACCTACTGCATGCCTGCCGAGGGACTCGAATGGCTCTCGAAACAGGCAGTGATGACCAGGGACGAGATAGTCCGAATCGTCCGTGTCGGCGTCAACGCCCTGGGCGTGCGGGAACTCCGCCTGACTGGTGGCGAGCCCCTGGTCCGCGCCGACTTGGTGGACATCATTGCCGGCATCCGCGCGGACCACCCGGACCTCCCCATCTCCATGACCACCAATGGCGTGGGACTGGATAAGAAGGCCGCAGCACTGAAAGCCGCGGGTCTTACCCGCATCAATGTCTCGCTCGATTCCCTCCATGAGGAGACCTTCACCAAACTTACCCGTCGCCCCTTCCTGGATCGCGTCCTGGCCGGCGTGGATGCCGCTTGGGCGGCCGGGTTGGGCCCGGTAAAACTGAACGCTGTGCTGATGCGCGGCATCAACGACGCCGAGTCGCCGGATCTTCTGGAATGGGCCCTGGGCCGCGGCTACGAACTCCGCTTCATCGAACAAATGCCCTTGGACGCGGACCACGGCTGGACCCGACGCAACATGATCACGGCCGCCGAGATTCGTGGACTGCTCTCCCGAGACTTCGTGCTGGACAACGACCCCCGCGAGCGGGACGGCGCACCGGCCGAACGGTTTGAAGTACGACGCCGGGACGCGGCAACGGGCGTCGCCACAGGGCCGGTCCTCGGTACAGTCGGCATCATCGCATCAGTCACTGAGCCGTTCTGCTCCGACTGCCGCCGTACCCGCATCACCGCGGAGGGCAAGATCATGAGCTGTCTTTTCTCCCGCGAAGAATTCGACCTGTTGGGCCTCCTTCGTGAAGGTGCCACGGATGACCAATTGGCGTCGCGGTGGCAGGACGCCATGTGGGTCAAACCCAAAGCCCACGGCATGGACCACACAGGTCTCGGCGCAGCGGACTTCGTCCAGCCGGACCGCAGCATGAGCGCAATCGGAGGCTGAACCTTTGCTTGTCCGTTACTTCGCTGCCGCACGCGCGGCCGCCGGGGTGGAAGAAGAACTTCACTCCCTCCCGGAAGGAGCCAGCCTGGAGGCGCTGCTGGAAGCTGCCCTCGCCGTCGAACGTCCGCTTCCCCCCGAAGGCACGCCGCCGCTCGCCAGGATCGTGGCACGCAGCAGTTTCCTTCGCAACGAGGTGGCCGTCCGCGACCGTACAGCTCCCTTGGGAAGCGACGACGTCATCGACGTATTGCCGCCGTTCGCCGGAGGCTAGGACCGCACAGGGCGCCAGCGCTGCGCGGGTTCACGCTTTCCGGAACACGCTCTTCAACAACGGGCTGAACTCAGCGGATCCTTCAAGCCTCAAGTCTGCGGTGTGCACCAGGACGCCATCGTCCACGCGGAATGTGTGCCGGGCTACGCCGTCGGCTGTCCGCCGGTCCAGGGTCAACGTGCCTGCATTCCATGTCCCACGGACCGGGCTCGCCGGTGGCCGTCCCATGCTGTCCACGTAGTACCACAGCGTGTCGCCGTGGTCCCGGTCAACAGTGAACATGCCATGACCTTCGAAATGCGTGCCGTCGGCTTCGCGGTGCCTATAGCTCTGAACCACGGCATATCCGCCCGCAGCCTTGGTAAACACCGCCTCGGCTTCTGCAGTCCGAGCAGTTCCCCAAGGAGACGCTGCGATCTCCGTAATGCCGCGCCAATGACCAAGGAAATCCCGCAGCATCTCCGCGGCTTGGCCGCTTGAGGGCGCATCCATCAGGGCTCCAAAGTAGTCAGGGCAGCATCATCGTGTGATCATGCTGCCCTGTTTACAGTGCGGGAGTCCAGAGGTTCCGGACGGGAACCTAGAGCCCGAAAGTTTCGGTTTCCTCAAAGGGACCAACAACAGTGATGGTCCGGGGCGCCGCTGCGAGTTCACGGGCGAGGTCCTGGACATCCTCTACGGTGACGGCCTTGATGCGTGCCAGGGTCTCGTCGATGTCCTGGAACTCCCCGGACACCAATTCCGCCCGGCCAAGACGCGACATCCGGGAGCCCGTGTCTTCGAGCGCGAGGACAATCCCGCCGCTAAGCTGCCCCACAGCCTTCCGGAGCTCTTCCTCGGTGATACCTTCCTTGGCGAGCTTGTCCAGCTCAAGGCCCAGGAGTTCCAACACCTGGCGGACCTTGGAAGGCGTGCAGCCGGCATACATTCCGAAGTAGCCAGCGTCCGCATACGCGGCAGTGAAAGAGTAGGTGGAGTACACCAGGCCGCGCTTTTCACGAATTTCCTGGAACAGGCGTGAGGACATGCCTCCGCCCAGTACGGCATTGAGCACGCTCATGACAAACCGGCGGTCATCGGTGGCAACGATCGTTGGGCAACCCATGATGATATTGGCTTGCTCCACAGGACGCTTTACTACGTGCAGTCCGGCCGTGCCCGTGATGACGGCACGGTCCGTGCCCCGGCGGTCTACCGGCGCGGCGTCGGCGTCCAGCTGCCATCCAGCAGCTGTCAGGGCATCCACAACCAGCTGGCAGACGACGTCGTGATCCAGTCCGCCGGCTGCGGTGATGACCAGTTCCTCCGGTCGGTAGTAGCGCTGGTAGTGCGCCCATACCGAATCCCTTGCCACGGCTCTAATAGCATCCGGCGTACCCCCGATAGGCCGTGCCAGCGCGTGGTTGCCCAGGACAGCGGCCACGAACTTCTCATGGGCGACGTCCGTGGGGTCGTCGCTGTCCATGGCGATCTCCTCAAGGATGACGTCGCGTTCCTGCTCCAATTCGGCAGGATCCAAGACCGCACCGGTGATCATGTCCGCGATGACGTCGATGGCCATGGGGAGGTCTGTATCCAGGACCCTGGCGAAGTAGCAGGTGCTTTCCTTGGCTGTGGCCGCGTTGGATTCACCGCCCACCTCGTCGAAGGCGGACGCGATTTCCAAGGCTGTGCGCCGTTTGGTGCCCTTGAACAACAGGTGCTCAAGAAAGTGTGTGGAACCATGCTGGCCGTCCGCTTCATCACGCGAACCCACTGCCACCCAGAACCCTATGGTGGCCGAACGCTGACCGGGCATTGCCTCGGTGAGGACGCGCACGCCGCCGGGCAGGACCGAGCGCCGCACGACGGAACCGCCCTCGGCACCATGGATCAATTCGCCGCCGGGAAGGGTCTGTTCCAGTGGCAAGGGTACGACAGTCATTAAGGCCTTTCAGGTTAAGGCCGGAAGGGCCGGTGGAGCTTTTTCAAGCCCACCGGCCCTGCCGGGTGTACTGCTTACAGACTACTCTGCGGACTCTTCAGCGGCCTCGGCCGGAGCGTCCTCTGAGGCTGCTCCTTCTTCCTCGGCAACAACCGGGGAAAGGGAAAGCTTTCCGCGGTCATCGATCTTGGTGATCTCGACCTGGACCTTCTGGCCCACGGAGACGACGTCATCCACGTTGTCCACGCGCTTGCCATTGGCCAGCTTGCGGAGCTCGGAGATGTGCAGCAGGCCGTCCTTGCCCGGGGTGAGGGAAACGAAAGCGCCGAAGGTGGTGGTCTTGACGACCGTACCCAGGTAGCGCTCACCGATTTCCGGTACCTGCGGGTTGGCGATGGCGTTGATGGCGGAGCGTGCTGCGTCGGCAGACGGTCCGTTGGTGGCGCCGATGTAGACAGTGCCGTCATCCTCGATGGAGATGTCCGCGCCCGTGTCTTCCTGGATCTGGTTGATCATCTTGCCCTTGGGGCCGATGACCTCGCCGATCTTGTCCACGGGGATCTTGACGGCGATAACGCGCGGCGCGAACTCGGAGAGCTCGTCCGGGGTGTCGATCGCTGCGTTGATGACCTCGAGGATATGGAGGCGGGCTTCGCGGGCCTGCTTCAGTGCTGCTGCCAGCACGGAAGCGGGGATGCCGTCGAGCTTGGTGTCCAGCTGGATAGCTGTGACGAACTCGGAAGTACCTGCCACCTTGAAGTCCATGTCACCGAAAGCGTCTTCGGCGCCGAGGATGTCAGTCAGGGCTGCGTAGCGGGTCTGGCCGTCAACCTGGTCGGAAACCAGGCCCATGGCGATACCGGCAACAGCTGCCTTCAGCGGCACACCTGCGTTAAGCATGGAGAGTGTGGAAGCACAGACGGAACCCATGGAGGTCGAACCGTTGGAACCGAGGGCCTCGGATACCTGGCGGATCGCGTAGGGGAACTCTTCACGGGTGGGCAGAACCGGCACCAGAGCGCGCTCTGCCAAGGCACCGTGGCCGATTTCGCGGCGCTTCGGGGAACCGACGCGGCCGGTTTCACCGGTGGAGTACGGCGGGAAGTTGTAGTTGTGCATGTAGCGCTTGCGCGTTACCGGCGACAACGAGTCGATCTGCTGCTCCATCTTGAGCATGTTCAACGTGGTGACGCCCATGATCTGGGTTTCGCCGCGCTCGAAGATTGCCGAACCGTGGACGCGGGGCAGAACCTCTACCTCGGCAGTCAGCTGGCGGATGTCCGTCAGGCCACGGCCGTCGATGCGGACCTGGTCCTTGAGGATTCGCTGGCGCACAACGTGCTTGGTGACCGAGCGGAAAGCTGCGGACAGTTCTTTCTCGCGGCCCTCGAACTGGCCGGCAAGTGCACCCAGGACTTCGTCCTTGAGCTCGTCCGAGGCGTTGTCGCGGTCCTGCTTGTCAGCGATCTGGAAGACAGCGGCCAGCTTGTCGGCAGCAGCGGCTTCAACAGCGGCGTAGACGTCGTCCTGGTAATCCAGGAAGACCGGGAACTCAACCGTGGGCTTGGCAGCGCGTGCTGCCAGGTCAGCCTGTGCTTCACAGAGTGCCTTGATGAACGGCTTGGCAGCCTCGAGGCCCTCGGAAACAACCTCTTCGGTAGGAGCGGTTGCGCCCTGTTCCTTGATGAGGTTCCAGGAGTTGTCCGTGGCTTCGGCTTCAACCATCATGATGGCGACGTCGTCACCTGCAATGCGGCCGGCAACAACCATGTTGAACACGGCGTTCTCGAGCTGGGAGTGCTTGGGGAAAGCGACCCACTGCGAACCCTGTTCGTCGGCGATGAGGGCGACGCGGACGCCACCGATCGGGCCGGAGAACGGGAGGCCGGAAAGCTGCGTGGACATCGAGGACGCGTTGATGGCGACGACGTCGTAGAGCTCATCGGGGTTGATGGCCAGAACGGTCACCACGATCTGGACCTCGTTGCGCAGGCCCTTCACGAAGGCGGGGCGCAGCGGGCGGTCCATGAGGCGGCAAGCCAGGATGGCTTCGGTGGACGGGCGTCCTTCGCGGCGGAAGAACGAGCCCGGGATACGGCCGGCAGCATACATGCGCTCCTCGACGTCAACCGTCAGCGGGAAGAAGTCGAAACCTTCGCGCGGCTGCTTGCCTGCCGTGGTTGCCGAGAGCAGTGCGGTGTCTTCGTCGATGTAGACCATCGAGGCGCCAGCTGCCTGCTTGGCAAGGCGGCCGGTTTCGAAGCGAATGACGCGCTTGCCAAAACGGCCGTTGTCGATAATGGCTTCGGAGAACTGGATTTCGGGACCCTCCATAGAGAGTCACCTCCGTTTCTGTTAGCGGAAGTCCGCCGCATCAACCCAGGCCTCTTCTTTTTTCCTGGCCTGTACTACACCCGGTCATCGATCGAGATCCACGGGCGTTGGCATCGTCACAGATGATGTTCCCGGGAATCACTACCGAGGACCGCGAATGCGCGATGCGGTTGATTCCTGTTTTTAGTTGTTGGTGAAAAAGGCGGCCCGTTCCGCTGGGGACCGGGCCGCCCCTAAGTCAGACTAGCGGCGCAGGCCGAGACGCTCGATGAGCGCACGGTAGCGGGCGATGTCAGTGTTCTTCAGGTAGGTAAGCATGCGCTTGCGACGACCAACCATGGCCAGCAGACCGCGCTGGGTGTGGAAGTCGTGCTTGTGCTCCTTCATGTGCTCAGTCAGATCTTTGATCCGCTGAGTCAGGACTGCAACCTGGACCTCGGGTGAACCGGTGTCGCCTTCAGTGGTTGCGTATTCCTTGATGATGGACTGCTTTACAGCGGCGTCAAGTGCCACGTGAACTCCTAGAGTTGTGCCGTGCCTCCCGCAACAGCGCCTCGCTGACGGGTTGTCCCTGGTACGTTGCCGCACACAAAAACAGGTCCAGCCGCCACGGACTGCAGCCGGATCCACTGATCAGTTTACCGGCACGTCAGCAGTGTTGTCGAAATGCCCCTGGCGCCGGGTCAACAGGTCGTGCGCCTGGGCTACGTCGAGGCACATTTGTTCGACCAAAGCCTCCGGCCCACGGTAGGCCACCATGCCGCGCAGGCGCTGCGTAAATTCGACGGCAACATTCTGCCCGTAGAGGTCGAAGTCTTCCACGTTCTCTTCGGGGCGGTCGATCACGTGCGCTTCCACCTGCCGGCTGACGCCGTCGAAGGTGGGGTTCGAACCAACGGAGATTGCGGCGGGCCAGCGCGTGCCGGCTTGGTCGATCAGCCACCCCGCGTAAATGCCGTCAGCTGGTACGTATCCGGTGGAATCATGGGAAAGGTTTGCCGTCGGAAAGCCGAGATCCCGTCCCCGGGCCGCTCCGTGCACCACTTCACCGCGCATGCGGTGGGGGCGGCCCAACACCGCGGCAGCTGTAACTACATCGCCTTCGCTCAAGGCCTCCCTCACCCAGGTGGAGGAACAGCGGCGGTCGGCATCGCCGTCGTCATGGACCGGGAAGCCTCCGGCGCCGTATTCATGGACAACCTGCACACCAAAACCGAGCTGATCGCCCAGTTCCTGCATAGTGAGAACGTCGCCGGAATTGCCGGCGCCGAAGCGGAGGTCGTGACCAACAACGACGTGCGCGGCGTGAAGTCCCTCAACCAGGATTTCACGGACAAACTCCAGCGGCGTCATGGCGGCGAGGTCGAGGGTGTACTTCATCACCAACACAGCGTCCACCCCGGTGTCGCCCAGGGCGTCCAGTTTGTCCCGGAGCCCCATGATCAGCTCAGGAGCAGAATCCGGCCTGTGGACCTGAGCGGGATGGGGATCGAAGGTCACGGCAACCGAGGGGATGTTGTGCCGCTTGGCTGTGTCGGTCACTTGCGACAGAACATGCTGATGACCCCGATGGACGCCGTCAAAGTTCCCGATGGTAACGACAGTAGGTCCGAAGTCCTTGGGGACTTCAGTGGGATCGTTCCAGATGTGGACCATCAACCTCGCCTTTTACTGCAGATGTTCGTTCCGCCCGGCAACCTCCCGGCGCCGGAACAATCTAAGGTTACCCGCTAGGGTGTTTGACTCAGGACGGTCGGCGTTTGTTGAGCCACAAAAGGCCCAGGATCGGCAGGACCAGCGGAACAAAGCCGTATCCACGTCCGAACAGGGACCACACGGTGTCATGCGGGAAAGCAATTGGATCAAAGAGGCTGATCGCTCCTACCACCAGCACACCCACAAGCTCAGTGAGCACAGCAGCCAGGGAAACCTTGAACCAAGTGCGGCCCGGCTTGGCAAGCGAGACAGTCGCCACAATGTAGACGACGGCGGCGAACGCCGACAAGATATGCGCCAAGGGAGCTTCGGCGAACTTGGTGGCGATCTGGTAACCGGCACGAGCTGTGGCCGACAACGCAAATATTGCGTAGACCGCGATCAGCAGGCGTCCAGGGCCGGTGTTCCGGGTGTCCTTCCGCTGCGGCTGCCGGTTGGCCGGGTTGGTCTCGGTTCCAGTCACGTTGTGTTCTTTCTTCAAGGTCAGTACCAGATCTGATTCATGCGGGCGGCCATCACCAGGGCAGTAACGCCCACTGCTGCCAGGACAAAGTTGCTCCAGCGGGTTCGTTCAAGGATGGCCCAATAGACGGCTCCCAAGGGAATCATCATGGCAACAATGAGGTAGCCCCAGAACTCCCAGGCTTCACCGGCCATCTGTTCGCCCATGGCCACCCGGACGATCGAGCCCACCAGATACACCACCAGAACCAGCTCAACGGCGAGTACGGAGAAGATGGTGGGGTCGTTCGGGGCCTTCTTCATCAAACCAGCCACGATGCACATGACCGTGGACACCAATCCGACGATCAGGATGGCGTAAAAGTATCCGTCCATGGTTACTTTGCCTGCCCGGTTCCCGGCGCAAAGACCAGCACGGGTTTCGCGAAGTTGCCTGTATCTGCAAGCAACGCCACCAGCTCTCCCGACGGCGCGAAGGCTGCGGCCGGCTTTTCGGCCGTGGCGGCGTCGGGCGTTCCTGCTCCCGGACCGGCAGCGATGCGGCGGCCGAAGGAGATTTCGGTGGTTTCGTCCTCGCTGAGCTCCCGGTTAGGCATGAGTGCACGTGCCGCCAAGGACATCTCCAGAACCTCAAGCTCTTCTGCCAGCTGCTCCAACGTGCGGGCCTGGTCCAGGGAGTATGGGCCAACCTGGGTCCTCCGCAAGGCTGTGAGGTGTCCCCCGACGCCCAAGGCACCGCCGAGGTCCCGGGCCAACGCCCTGATGTACGTGCCGGAGGAGCACTCCACGGTGACCTCGACGTCGACTACCCTGCCGCCGTCGATCCTGGTGATGGAGTGGACATCAAAGCGGTGGATGGTGACCGGGCGGGCCGCGAGCTTAACCTCTTCACCCGAGCGGACGCGGGCATAGGAGCGTTCGCCGTTGACTTTGATGGCACTCACGCTGCTCGGAACCTGTTGGATGGGCCCAGTGAGGGCAGCAACGCCGGCAGCTATGGCGTCGTCGGTAATGGCCGCTGCGCTGCGGGCCTCCGTGACCTCGCCCTCGGCGTCGTCAGTGATGGTGGTTTCGCCCAGCCGGATGGTGGCCGTATACGTCTTGGAGGTGCCCACGATGTAGGTCAGGAGACGCGTCGCTTTGTTAATGCCCAGCACCAGCACACCGGTTGCCATGGGATCGAGCGTGCCAGCATGCCCCACTTTTCGGGTGCCGGCCAGCCGCCGCATCCGGCCAACCACATCATGGCTGGTCCATCCCTGCGGTTTGTCAACGATTACCAGTCCAGAAAGCACGCTTACCAGTATATGGGTGGCTAGGATGGCTCCCATGCCTGAGCTTGCCGCACACGTCCGCGACGTCCCCGTGAACCAGATCCGTGAGATCACCGAAGCTGCCTGGTCCACTCCCGGAGCTATCGTCCTCAGCATCGGCGAGCCGGGCTTTGCCCTCCCCCGCCACGTCCTGGACGCCGGCATTGCCTGCCTGGACCGGGATGAGACCAACTACACACCCAACGCCGGGATCCCTGCCCTCCGCGAGGCCTTCGCCGCTCGCTTCCGGGAGCAACAAGAGGTCACTATTGGTGCGGAGCGGGTCTATGTGGTGGACGGCGCCCAGCAGGGACTGCACTTTGCCATGAGCCTTCTCCTCTCCCCCGGTGACGAGATCCTGATTCCCAACCCCGGCTACCCCACCTTCGCCATGACCAGCCGGCTGCTGCACGCCGTGCCTGTGCAGTATCCGTTGTATCCACAGAACGACTTCCAGCCGCACATTGAGGACATCGAGGCCCTGATCACGCCACGGACCCGCGTGATGGTGCTGAACTCCCCGTCCAATCCCCTGGGCGCCGTGATCAGTGAGAAAGCCACGCGCGAGCTGGTGGAACTGGCAGTCCGGCACGACCTCTGGATCATCTCGGACGAGTGCTATGAAGCCTTCACGTTCGATGTCCCCCATATCAGTCCCGCACGGTTCGACAGCGATGTCCCCGGCGAAGCCCGGGTCTTCACGTCCCTGACCTTGTCCAAGACCTACGGACTGACTGGCCTCCGGATCGGGGCGCTGATCTGTCCTCCGGGTTTGGAGCAAAAAATGAACAACGTGATGGAATCAATCGTGTCCTGCGTCGCGTCTCCTTCGCAGTACGCAGCTTTGGCCGCGCTGACGGGGCCGCAGGACTACGTTTCGCAGGCTCGCGACCATTACCGGAGCAACCGGGATGCGGCGTCGGCGGTGCTGGCGGAGAAGGGAATTCCGTTCCTTGGCGCCCAGGGGGCCTTCTATCTTTGGGCTGATGTTTCCCATGTGAGTGGCGGGGACGTCCGGACCTGGGTGCGTAAATTCCTTGCGGAATCGGGCGTGTCGTTCGCGCCGGGCACTGCGTTTGGGTCGATTGGCGAGGGATGGATCAGGATCGCCCTCTGCGGTGGCCAACAAGGCCTGCTCGACGGCGTCAACCGCCTCCCAGCCAAGCCCTAGCTTTCGCGGGTCTTTAGTACGCCGTCCGGTGGGTATGGTTTCGCCACGCCTCGAAGGGTTCATCTGAGGCGGCCAACGCGGCATGCTCCACCGGCAGTAGCTCCGGCCGGGTGCCGGCAAAGTACTCATAGAACACGGCGTCGTCGAAGCCGGCCCTGGCCGCACCGTGCCGATCGGCCGCGAAATACACACGCCCGATCCTGGCCCAGAGCGTGGCGGACAAGCAGAGCGGGCATGGCTCGCAGCTTGTGTAGAGAACGGAACCCTTCAGGTCGAAGCTCTTGGTTGCTGCTGCGGCGCGCCGTATGGCCACCACTTCGGCATGTGCCGTGGGATCGTGGTCCAGCGTTACCCGGTTCACTCCCTCATGGACAGTTCCGTCCGGGGTGACCACAACGGCACCGAAAGGGCCGCCGCCGTCGGAAACGTTACGCACGGCCAGCTGGATGGCCAGGTTCAGGTATTCATCACGTTGCTGGGGACTGTGCGCCGACATGCACTGATCCTAACGAGTTTTTGTACAGCAAATGCCCCTAAGAAGGCTTCTTAAGGGCATTAGCTGTACAAAAACTCGAAGAGTGGTCTAGCGGTTGGAGTCTTCGTCGAGCTCGTTGTCGCCGGAGAGGTCAGTGTCCTCTTCGTCGAAGTCGTCCTCGTCGATGTCCTCCGGAGCATCGCCCTTGTAGGGGTCTGCTTCGCCTGCGTGCTTGGCACTGGCGGCCAGAGCGGCCACCTCAGCGTCGCGACGCTTGGCTTCACGGAGCAGCTCCTCAAGGTTGGAGGCATTGACCGGGATCTGATCAGCCACGAACTCGAGGGTGGGAGTGAGGCGAACAGTGATGTTGCGGCCCACTTCCTGCCGCAGCACACCCTTGGCCTTCTCCAATGCCCTGGCGGCGTCTGCCTGGGCTACATCGTCACCAAAGACGGTGTAGTAGATGGTGGCGTGCTGAAGGTCATTGGTGACGCGGGCGTCAGTGACCGTGATGGACTCGACGCGCGGATCCTTGACCCGGCGTCCGAGGGCCTCAGCAACAACCACCTTTATCCGCTGTGCCAGCTTGGCGGCGCGTGCGGGATCAGCCATGACTTCCTCCTGGAAAGTAGAAACGGGAACGGAACGGGTCCGCCGGGGTTACCCGACGGACCCGTCCCATACGGAACCTAGTTACGCGGCTTTTCGCGCATTTCGAAGGTCTCGATGATGTCGCCTTCAGTGATGTCATTGAAGGAGCCAAGACCGATACCACACTCGAAGTCGGTGCGGACTTCAGTGGCGTCATCCTTGAAGCGCTTGAGCGTCTCAACGGTGAGGTTGTCACCGATGACCTTGCCGTCGCGGCTGACACGTGCCTTGGAGTTACGGCGGATGATGCCAGTGCGGACGATCGAGCCGGCGATGTTTCCGAACTTGGAAGAACGGAAGACTTCGCGAACCTCGGCGGTACCGAGCTGGACTTCTTCGTATTCCGGCTTGAGCATGCCCTTGAGAGCCATCTCGATGTCATCGATTGCTGCGTAGATGACCGAGTAGAAGCGCATGTCCACGCCTTCACGATCGGCCAGTTCAGCAACACGCTCGGCCGGCTTGACGTTGAAGCCAATGATGATGGCGTTGTCAACCGTGGCCAGGTTGACGTCGTTCTGCGTGATGGCACCCACACCGCGGTGGATGACACGAAGCTGAACGTCGTCGTCTCCGACGTCGATCTTGAGCAAGGCGTCTTCGAGGGCTTCCACGGCACCGGACACGTCACCCTTGAGGATGAGGTTAAGGGTGTCGATCTTGCCTTCGGCAACGGCCTGGTCGAAGTCTTCCAGGCTGATGCGCTTGCGGCGCTTGGCCAGTGCGGCGTTGCGGTCGGCAGCTTCACGCTTCTCGGCGATCTGGCGGGCCGTACGCTCGTCAGGGGTCACCAGGAAGGTGTCACCTGCACGCGGCACGTTGGACAGACCGAGGACCTGAACCGGGCGGGACGGCAGTGCGACATCGAGTGCCTCGCCGTTCTCGTCGAACATGGCGCGGACGCGGCCGTGAGCCGTACCGGCAACGATCGTGTCGCCCACTGCCAAGGTTCCGGACTGAACCAGGACGGTTGCAACAGCACCGCGGCCCTTGTCCAGGTTCGCTTCGATGGCAATGCCTCGAGCGTCCTTGTCCGGGTTGGCGCGCAGGTCCAAGGCAGCGTCGGCCGTCAGCAGGACGGCGTCGATCAGTTCGTCGATGTTGAGGTTCTGGCGGGCAGAGACCTCAACGAACATGGTGTCGCCACCGTATTCTTCCGGAACCAGGCCGTACTCGGTCAGCTGGCCCTTGACCTTGTCAGGGTTGGCGCCTTCCTTGTCGATCTTGTTCACTGCGACGACGATCGGCACGTTGGCTGCCTGGGCGTGGTTGAGTGCTTCCACCGTCTGCGGCATAACGCCGTCGTCGGCTGCAACAACCAGGATCGCGATGTCAGTGACCTTGGCACCACGTGCACGCATGGCCGTGAAGGCCTCGTGACCGGGGGTGTCAATGAAGGTGATGTCGCGGGCCGTGCCCTCGTGGACGTGGCTGATCTGGTAAGCACCGATGTGCTGGGTGATGCCACCGTGCTCGCCGGCCACAACGTTCGAGTTGCGGATGGCGTCCAACAGGCGGGTCTTACCGTGGTCAACGTGGCCCATGACGGTAACAACCGGTGCGCGGGCCTCGAGAACGTCGTCACCTTCGGCGTCGAGTTCGTCCTGGATGTTGATGTCGAACTGATCCAGCAGCTCGCGCTCTTCATCCTCAGGGGAAACAACCTGGAGCTTGTAGCCAAGTTCGGCGCCAAGCAGGCCAAAGGTGTCTTCGTCGAGGGACTGCGTAGCCGTTGCCATTTCACCGAGGTGGAACAGCACGGTCACCAGCGACGCGGGGTTTGCATCGATCTTCTCGGCAAAGTCCGTGATGGACGAGCCACGACGCAGGCGGATGATGGTCTCGCCATCACCGCGGGGTACCGATACGCCGCCCAGCGACGGAGCACTCATCTGCTCCAGTTCCTGGCGCTTTGCACGCTTGGACTTGCGCTGCTTGCCACGACCGGCGCCGCCCTTGCCGAAGGCACCCTGGGTGCCACCGCGACCGCGGCCACCCTTGCCGAAGCCACCGCCGGCGGGAGCGCCGCCACCGGTACCTGCACCAGGTGCGCCACCGGGACGACCGGGTCCGCCACCGGGACGGCCTGCGCCACCCGGACGGCCTGCGCCACCGGGAGCCGGACGCTCAGTGCGGTTGGGCATCATGCCCGGAGTAGGACGGTTTCCTGCACCGGGACCGCCAGCGGGACGCGGAGCGCCCGGACGGGGTGCACCGGGACGCGGAGCGCCCGGACGGGGACCACCGGTACCTGCTGCGGGACGGGGTCCACCCGTACCAGCTGCGGGACGGGGACCGCCGGGGCGTTCGCCGTCGTTACGGCGTTCGCCTCGGGGCATGCCCTGGGACGGTGCGAACGGGTTGTTGCCCGGACGCGGCGGACGGTCTCCGTCGCCACCACGGCCGCGGGGCATGCCCTGGGACGTAGCGAACGGGTTGTTGCCCGGACGGGGACCGCCGGGACGCGGAGCCTGGCCACCTTGACGTGCCGGAGCCGGAGTCTCTGCCTTGGGGGCAGGACGGGCGCCGGGCTTGGCCGAAACCGGAGTGGACGCAGCAGGAGCTGCAGGTGCTGCCGGGGCAGGTGCTGACGGTGTTGCAGGAGCTGCCGGTGCAGCAGCCGCAGGGGCTGCCGGAGCGGGGGCTGCAGGTGCCGGGGCCGGAGCCTTCGGAGCTGCAGGACCCGGTGCCGGAGCGGCCGGACGGGATGCTGCTGGGCGGTTTGCCGCCGGAGCTGCTGCGGGAGCGGCGGCCTTGGCAGCGCCGGCACCCGGGTATGCGTCGCGAAGCTTCTTCACGACGGGGGCCTCAATTGTTGACGAGGCGGAGCGAACGAATTCGCCCAATTCCTGCAGTTTGGTTACTGCATCTTTGGAAGTAATACCGAGCTCTTTGGCGAGCTCATGTACGCGGACCTTGGCCACATTTCTCCTGTCTCGGTCCGCACCGAGCCAGGCACGAACCGTCTACTTCTTACTGCGGGCCTTCGCCGCTTGCGCGATTGAAAGGCCCATTGCAGAGCGCAACAAAGTTGTCATCGTTACGCACTCATCGCTGGGAACTCATCGGGTTTCCATCAGTTTTCTGACCCGCTTTCAGGTTTGGACGGTTTTCCTGCGGCGGCCTGGGCCTCCACAAGGGGCGCACCGGACATCAGGTATCGTTCCACGGCGCCTGCATCGGAAGCACCCGCAAGGGCCCTTCCGAAAGCTCGCCGCTTGATTGCCAATGTCAAGCACTTTTCGCTGGGGTGAAGCCATGCACCCCTGCCAGCCATCCGGCGTCGAACGTCGACCAGGACTGCGGAAGAACCGCTGCCTTGGGCGACCAGCCGGACAAGCTCGGACCGGGAGCCTTGCTTCCGGCATCCGATGCACGTGCGAACAGGCCCATGGCCATGTTCAAGCAGTTCAGCCACGACGTGTCCAACCTGCCTTACGCTACTGGCACCCGACGGGCCCCGGTCCTGCGCATGCAGCTGAGGCACGCCAAAGCGCGTGGATACCGGACGTAAGCCCGGTTCCATCTAGTCTAGCCCCCCTGCCCCGGTCTCCCGAAACCAAGGATGCCGCCAGCGCGGCGCTAAACGGGCGGCACAACCGCCGGTTCAAGAGCTAGTCAGCCTTAGCGGGAGCGGCATCGGAGATGATATCGATGCGCCAGCCAGTCAGCTTGGCTGCGAGCCGCGCGTTCTGGCCCTCTTTGCCGATCGCCAGGGAAAGCTGGTAGTCGGGCACTACTACGCGGGCCGAGCGGGTTGCTTCGTCCGTGATAGTGACGGAATTCACTCGCGACGGCGACAAGGAGTTGGCAATGAAGGTTGCGGGGTCGTCGCTGAAGTCAACGATGTCGATCTTTTCGTCGTTGAGTTCGGTCATGACTGCCCGGACGCGGGAACCCATTTCGCCGATGCATGCACCCTTGGCGTTGATGCCGGCAGTGTTGGCCTTGACCGCGATCTTGGTACGGTGGCCGGCTTCACGGGCCAGTGCGACGATCTCCACAGAGTGATCCGCAATTTCCGGAACTTCCATTTCGAACAACTTGCGGACCAGCCCGGGGTGCGAACGGGACAAAGTGATGGACGGACCCTTGGCGCCGCGGTGGACGTCCACCACAAAAGCACGCAAGCGGCTTCCGTGGAGGTACTTCTCACCGGGGACTTGCTCGGGCGGGGGCAGCAATGCTTCCACGGATCCGAGGTTGACCTGAATCATGTGCGGGTTGTTGCCCTGCTGGATCATGCCGGCCACAAGTTCGCCTTCACGGCCTTTGAACTCGCCCAGCACGTTGTCGTCTTCCACGTCGCGAAGACGCTGCAGAATGATCTGGCGGGCCGTGCTGGCGGCGATGCGGCCAAAACCGGCAGGGGTGTCTTCGAACTCGCCGATGGGCTCACCGTCGTCGTCGATTTCCGTAGCCCAAATGGTCACGTGACCGCTCTTGCGGTCCAACTCGGCACGGGCCTTTTCGAAGGCGCCGGGCGTCTTGTGGTACGCCACCAGCAGCGCTTGTTCGATGGTGGGAATCAGGAGATCCAGCGGGATTTCACGCTCACGCTCCAGGAGTCTCAGTGCGCTCATGTCAATATCCATTAGGCCTCCTCGGAAGGTCCGTTGTGCTCGTCTTCCAGCGCAGCCTCGTGGAGGTGGCTGAATTCAATCTCGACTTTTCCTTGGCGGATCCTGTCGAAAGGAATAGTGATGGGTTCGCCCTGCTTGGGCTTCATGCCCTTCTTGACCTCGTGCTCGGGGATGAGCGTCACAGCATCTTCCCCCACGGAGGTAATGCGGCCCAGAAGGTTTTCTCCCTGGATGACGTTGACCCTGACCATACGGCCGCGGGCGCGGTGCCAGTGACGCGGTTCGGTCAAAGGACGGCTTACTCCAGGGGATGAAACCTCAAGGTCGTAGGGACGGCCGTCGTCATGGGGATCGTTGTCCAGAATATCGGACAGTCCGCGTGAGACCTCTGCGATGGCGTCAAGGCTGACGCCTCCGGTCTCTTCCTGGGGAAGGTCCACCACGACGTGGACCGTGCGGTGTGAACCGGCAACGTGGATGGAAACATCCTCGAGGTAGAGCCTGTTGGCAAGGACAGCCGGTTCAAGCAGCGCCCTAAGCCTGCTCTCTTCCGGGTTGTGGATGGTGGCCGTTGAGTTCGATTCAGAACGGTCTGTTGAAGTCGTGGCTTCCGAGTCACTCACGTTGCCCGCCGCCTCCCGATAGATGTTGTTGTGACTACTAGCCTAACGATTTTCCCGGGAACATGGTGCACGGACTTCCTCATCCACGTGACACCATGGTCTGTTGTGAACGGGGAAACAAGCGAAAAACGACGAACACCACCTTGGGGCCGGGTTTTACTGGTTGCCGTGGTGGCACTGCTTGTTGCAGGCACCGGAATGGTCCTTCTTCCGCGTGATTCCGGCACTCCCCCGGCTGTCTCGTTCACCGAAACAGCACGTTTGACGGCGTTGGAGGACACGCTGCTGCTGCGGGAATCGGCCACGACGCTGGCGAAGTCCGCGGCTCCCGAGGCCGGAAAGCCCATGTCCGGCAGCGCTGTGACTTTGCTGACAACCCACGCTCAGGCCTTATTCGACCCTCGCGGAACGACATCCAGTGCCACCCTGTCAGGGGCAGCCCCCTCACCCCGTCAGTCCTCGGCTGCAGCGGAACAAAGCAGCCGTGCATCCTTCCTGGCCGGGCTGGCCGGCAGCGGCTGGAAGCGCTTGGACGACGCGCGCAAGGCCGACGGCGGGATCGCCCGGCTGCTCGCCGCCGTCGGAACCGCGCAGGTGCTGCAGGCCGAAAAGTTGGCTGCCGCATGGCAGTTGCCCCTGCCGGAGCAGACACGGGCGTCGGAGACCAAGGCCCCCACGGCGACACCTTTGGCTGCCTCATGCCCCTCAGCAAACCCCACCCCGGAGCCGATGTCCGCGACCACCGACACAGCCCTGGCTGCGGTTGTTCGCTCACAGCAGGAGGCGATCTACGTATACCAAGTGGCCTTGAAGAGGCTGGACGAGACGAAGTCGGCGGCCGCTGCCAAGCACTTGCAAGTTCACCAAGCGCTCCTCCGGGAGGCTGAAGCAGTCACCAGCGCCAACTGCGCGGATGCACCCACGGGCGAGGCGGGCTACCGGCTGCCGGATACTTTCACTCAGGATCCCGCTACATTCCTTGGCTCGGTAGAGCTTGCCTCGCTGCCTCGATTCGGTGACCTTGCTGCCCTGTCCACGGGCGAGACCCGCACATGGGCCCTGGACAACCTGGTGGCAGCCGCCCGCAGGAGCCTCGCTTGGGGCGCGCAGCTGCCTGCGCTGCCGGGACTCATGCTCGACGCCGGCGAACTGCCTTCCTTGCCTACGCCCACTAGCACGCCAGCTTCCCAGGGCGGATAGGCGAGCCTAGCCATGCTGGTCAGGACAGCCTGCCGGTGCTTGGCTTGATGCATGGCTTCCACAGAAACTGCCACCACGCACGAGAATGAACCGCACCGTGACGATCTGGCACATCGGCTGAACTGGCTGCGGGCGGGCGTCCTGGGCGCCAATGACGGAATCGTGTCCGTCGCGGCAATCGTGGTGGGCGTTGCCGGTGCCACCACCAACACCGGCCTGATTCTCTCCGCGGGCGCCGCTGGCCTGGTGGGTGGCGCCATCTCCATGGCTTTGGGCGAGTACGTGTCCGTCAGCAGCCAAAGTGACACCCAGAAAGCCCTCATCGAAAAAGAAAAACGTGAGCTGGCGGAGCAGCCGGAAGATGAGCTCAACGAGTTGGCCGCGATCTACGAGTCCAAAGGGCTCAGTGCAGAGACCGCCCGGACCGTTGCACAGGAGCTGACCGAGCACGACGCCTTGGCCGCACACCTCTCGGCCGAGCTCAATATCCATGAAGATGACATCGTCAGCCCTTGGAACGCAGCCTTTGCCTCGGCCGTAGCGTTCACTTTGGGAGCGATTCTTCCCATGCTGGCCATCTTGCTGCCGCCACCGGGGATGCGGGTTCCCCTAACGTTCGTCGCAGTCCTGCTTGCCTTGGCGATCACTGGCGCGGTTGGTGCGTGGCTCGGCGGTGCTTCCCGCTTCCGTGCAGCGGTCCGGGTGGTGCTGGGCGGGGCCCTCGCGCTGGCTGCCACGTTCTCCATCGGAACCCTGTTGGGGGCCAGCGGCGTTTTCTAAGGGACGCGTGGCAGTGCGGAGTTAGGCTGTTGCCGTGAACCTTCACGCGATGATTCCCATACCGGGCGACCTCCACGCCCGGTACAACCGCGACTCCGCGGGCAGGGATTGGCTCGCAAGCCTCCCGGGGCTCATCTCCGAGGCGTTGGACCGTTGGGGGCTCTCAGTGGATTTGGTGCCAGGCGATGAGCCTTGGAATGGCCACGGAGCCTTGGTGGTGCCAGTCCTTCAGGGCTCCACCCCCGCAGCGCTGAAGATCGCTTATCCCCACGAAGAAGCACTGGTGGAGCGCTATGCACTGGCCCTGTGGAACGGCCGGGGCGCTGTCCGCCTCCTGGCCTCGGACGATGCCAGTTGCACCATGCTGCTCGAACGCCTGGACGCCTCCCGTTGGCTCCAGGACGCCCCTCTGGACGAAGCCAGGGACGCATGGGGGGCCATTATGCGCGAGCTCTCGATCCAACCGGACGGAAGGGTGGAGTGGCGGGTTTTGGACCACGTCGCCGCAACCGCCGAGCGATGGAGCGATGAACTGCCTGCCGAATGGGACCGCCTGGACCGTCCCTTCCCTCGATGGTTGCTGGAAGCGGCACTGGAGGTCTGCCAGACGCGCGGGGCCGTAGGGCGCCGTTCAGGCAAGGATGTCCTGGTGCACACTGACCTGCATTTCATGAATATTCTTGCCACTACCAGCGCCGAAAAGCTGTCCCTGCGCGGCGACTATCTGGCTATTGATCCGCAACCACAGATTGGGGAGGCCGAGTTCGCCGTCGCCCCGATCCTGTGGAACCGCATCCGCGATCTTCCCCGGACGGATCCGGAGGCCGGGCTGCTGGAGCGGTGCCAGGACTTCAGCCGTGCCGCTGGATTGGATCCTGACGTTGCACGGCAATGGAGCATAGCCCGTGAGGTGCAGAACGCTTTATGGTATGCAGCAAAACCGCGGCACTCCGGTGATCTTGCCCGTTCCCTGTGGGTCGCAAGCACCCTGGCCGGCAACAGGCTCGACGCCCTTCCCCGGGCACACGATCTCCCCGACCCCGGCGAAGCAGCCTGACACCGTGGTCCTGAAAGTTGCTCTCATTGGTTCGGGCGCCATTGGATCGCGGGTGGCGGAACTGCTCGACGCCGGGACCGCCCCAGGCATCGAACTCGCCGGTGTTGTTCCCCACGGGAAAACCAGGACAGGTTTCAGCTTCGAAGAAGCCATGGACGTAGCTGACGTGGTGGTGGAGTGCGCCGGTGTCGCAGCAGTCGCCGAGTTCGGTCCCCGGAGTATTTCGGCCGGGAAGGACTTTCTGGTCACGTCGATCGGAGCCTTATGTGAGGCCTCGCTGAGGAAAACACTGCTCGACGACGGTCCAGGCCGAACGTTCCTGACAACCGGTGCGCTGGGCGGCCTGGATGCGATCACAGCGGCCTCCGCGGGCGGAACCATTTATCGCATCACCGTGGAATCGCGAAAACTTCCTGCTGCTTTGATCCAGCCATGGATGGACGGGGAAACGAAAGAATCACTCCTGGAAGCTACCAGGCCGGTTGAACTCCTGCGGGGTGGACCGGCAGAGCTGATCAAGGCCTTCCCCAAGTCAACCAACGTGGTGTCCGCGTTGGCGCTGGCAGCCGGTGACTGGGATGTGGTGGAAGCTGCGTTGATTGCTGACCCCGCAGCCAAGCAGACAACCCACCATGTCCTGGCCGAGACGAGCCTGGGGCTCTTCGATACACGTGTCACCAACCAGGCTTCCCTCGGCAACCCGGCGTCGAGCGCTTTGGTGCCGCACGCCGTCGTCCGCGGTTTGAGGACGCTTGCCAACGCCAACGGCAGTTTTATCTGACTTAGGCCGCGCCGGCCCTACCCTGCGAAGTTCTCGTTCCAGACGTCAATGCCAAGTTTGATGATCAGCGCAGCCACCACGATCAGGAAGACAAGGCGCACAAACTTACTTCCCTTGGCCACAGCGGTCCTGGCACCGAGGTAGCCGCCTGCCATATTGGCCAGGCCAAGGATGAGGCCTACGCCCCACAGCAGGGAGCCGTGGGGGAGGAAGAAAATCAGCGCGCCGGCATTGGTGGCCATGTTGACGATCTTCGCTTTGGCGCTGGCTTCCAGGAACGCATAACCCATGGCCGAAACGAGCGCTATGACCAGGAACGAGCCCGTACCCGGACCGATCAGGCCGTCGTAAAAGCCGATCACGGCACCGATCATGCACGCCACCACGTAATGCTTATGGCCGTCGTGGCGCAGGGCGGTCAGTTCACCGGCGCTGGGACGCAGGGCTGTGAAGATGGCGACTGCGATCAGCGCCAACACGATGATGGGCTTGAAAACGCTGGCAGGCAGGGAGGCAGCGAGAATGGCCCCGCCGAAACTCCCAGCCAGCGCGATCACCGCCATGGGAATTGCGGTCTTCAGATCCGGCCCGACGCGGCGATAATACGTGACCGCGCTGGTGGTGGTCCCGAAAATGGACCCCATTTTGTTCGTGGCCAAAGCCTGGACGGGCGTGATACCTGGAACCAGCAGCAGGGCGGGGAGCTGGATCAGTCCCCCGCCCCCGACTACGGCGTCCACCCAGCCTGCTGCGAATCCAGCCACCACAATCAGGATGAGGGTGGTGAGCTGGATCGATTCGAAGCCGGAAATCACCGGGTTCGTACAGCGTTGACCACGTAGTCCACGGCCTTGTCCACCGCGATATTCTCGGCTTCGCCACTGCGGCGGTCCTTGATCTCAACCACACCGTCCACGAGCCCTCGGCCAACGGCCAGGATGGTGGGGACGCCCACCAGTTCGGCGTCGCCGAACTTCACACCGGGCGAAACCTTGGGACGGTCATCGAAAATGACGTCCAGGCCTGCAGCTTCGAGTTCAAGGGAAAGCTTTTCTGCTGCTTCGAAGATCTCATCGCCGCGACCGACAGCCACGACGTGAACATCGGCCGGAGCCACCGAGCGCGGCCACACGAGACCACGGTCGTCATGGTTGGCTTCAGCCAACGCTGCGACGGCACGCGTTACGCCGACGCCGTAGGAGCCCATGGTGACAACCTGCTGCTTGCCGTTCTGGTCCAGGACCTTCAGGTCCAAGGCCTCAGCGTACTTGCGGCCGAGCTGGAAGATGTGGCCCATTTCGATGCCCCGTGCAGTTTCCAGCGGTCCTGAACCGTCCGGGGCGGGGTCGCCCGCACGGACATCGGTGCTTTCGAGAACGCCGTCCCACGCGAAATCACGACCCGCTACCAGCCCAAAGACGTGCTTGCCATCAGCATTGGCACCGGTAACCCAGCTGGTGCCGGAGACGACGCGGGGATCCACAAGGAAGAGAACCTTGGAGGATCCTTCCAGGCCCAGAACGGGCTCGCCGAGGGACAGGCCGGGTCCGATGTAGCCCTTGACCAGCCACGGCAGCTTCTTGAGGTCCTCTTCGTTGGCGGCCTCGAGGCCGATTTCACCGGCGATGGGCAGGTGGGAGCCAATGTTGGCTTCCACGCGCTTGAGGTCCACTCCGCGGTCTCCCGGAACGCCGATCACCACGATCTGGCGCTCCCCCGTGGGCAGCGTGACGGCGAGGACAACATTCTTGAGCGTGTCAGCGGCAGTCCATGCGCCGCCGTCGGACTCGCTGCGCGGAGCCAGCTGGTTGGCGGCCTCCACAAGAGTCTCGATGGTGGGAGTGTTCGGCGTGTCCAGGACCTGTGCGGCCGGAGCGTTGCTGAAGTCGACCTCGTCCGGGACAACCGTGGTCACGGCTTCGACGTTGGCGTAGTAGCCGCCGGCCGAGCGCACGAACGTGTCCTCGCCGATCTCGGTGGGGAACAGGAATTCCTCACTCTTGGAACCACCCATGGCGCCCGCCGTGGCTGCTACGGGAATGACTTCCAAGCCTAGGCGCTCAAAGATCTTCAGGTAGGCCGCGCGGTGTGCGGCGTAGCTGGCATCCAGGCCGGCGTCATCGATGTCGAAGGAGTAAGAGTCCTTCATGATGAACTCGCGCCCACGGAGGAGGCCCGCCCTGGGACGTGCTTCATCACGGTACTTGTTCTGGATCTGGTACAGGCTCAACGGCAGGTCCTTGTATGAGGAGTACAGGTCCTTGACCAGGAGCGTGAACATTTCCTCATGCGTGGGGGCCAGAAGGTAGTCCGCCCCCTTACGGTCCTGGAGGCGGAACAGGCCGTCGCCATATTCGGTCCAACGGTTGGTGGCCTCGTAGGGTTCGCGGGGTAGCAGCGCCGGGAAGTGGACTTCCTGTGCTCCGATGGCGGACATTTCCTGGCGGATGATGTCCTCCACCTTGCGCAGGACGCTCAGCCCCAGCGGCAACCACGTGTAGATACCGGGCGCGGCGCGGCGGATGTAGCCGGCGCGGACCAGAAGCTTGTGGCTGGCGACCTCGGCGTCGACGGGATCTTCACGCAGGGTGCGCAGGAACAGCTGGGAAAGGCGAAGGACCACGGGTACGTATCCGTTTCTATGGCAGATGTGGCAAAAACAACTGTCTACTAATCTACCGGCTGACTGCGCGGCCACTTGAACAGGCCCGGATTGGCGTCCGGTCCGCTGGCACACAGAAGAGCCACGCCGTCGCGTGTGGAAGCCCCTGGCCGCAACCGGCTGGTCATCCTGCGATGGCGTGGCTCAGCGGCCGGCCGGCCGCAGACTCTGTCCTGAGACTAGATCGCCGTTCCCTCCAGCGGAACGGGATCAGCTGCGGCTGGGAAGCATTGGTCACTGCCGAGCTCACGGATGGCTTGGCCGCCGATGGCGCCCGTCAAGGTCTTGATCATGATTCCCCCTGTACCACCCGCACCCCAACGACACGGCTTGGGAAAAACCTATGTGATCGTAGACACATTTTCAAGGCGGGCCACAGCGCCACGCAGTGCCCTTGACCGCCCTGCCCACCCGTCTTAGGTTTAATTCATCATCCGATGAATTAAGTGTGCCCAATCGGAGGCTCGCATGACACCCCTTACAGCAGCCATAAAGGCAACGGGGCTTCATATAAACCGCGCCCGCAGCAAGATCATCAAGGGCCTGGACTTCACCGTTGACGCCGGCCGGATCACAGGACTCCTGGGCCCTTCCGGCAGCGGCAAGACAACACTCATGCGGGCAATCGTCGGAGTCCAACGGATCACCCAGGGAACCGTGACCGTCCTCGGCAGGCCCGCAGGCAGCGCATCGCTCAGGCACGACGTCGGATACGTCACCCAGGGTGCCAGCGTCTACCCGGACCTCAGCGTGCACGCGAACGTGCGCTACTTTGGCGCCATGCACGGCGCTACCGCCGCGGACACCGCGGAGGCAATTGCCGCCGTCGGGCTCGAACCACTTGCCCGCCATAAGGCAGCTGACCTGTCCGGCGGGCAATTCAGCCGGGTCTCCCTGGCATGCGCCTTGGTGGCCCACCCGAAACTGTTGGTTCTAGATGAGCCCACTGTCGGGCTC
Organism: Arthrobacter sp. StoSoilB22; assembly: GCF_019977315.1. NCBI lineage: Bacteria > Bacillati > Actinomycetota > Actinomycetes > Micrococcales > Micrococcaceae > Arthrobacter > Arthrobacter sp. StoSoilB22. The sequence continues at coordinate 1,599,502 of NZ_AP024652.1, read as the reverse complement.
GACCCTGTACTGAGGGCCGAGCTATGGGAGCGCTTTGCGGCCATGGCGGCTGCCGGAACAACCCTGCTGGTCTCCAGTCACGTGATGGAGGAAGCCTCCCACTGCTCCTCGCTTCTGCTCCTGCGTGATGGCCTCCTCCTGGCCCAGCTAACTCCCGCCGAACTGGCCGAACGTGGACAGAGCGAAGATCTGGAGCGGGCGTTCCTCACCATCATCAGAGCCGCTGACCGCGACCGGCAAGAACGTCAGGTGTCGTCATGAATGTCCGCATGACCCTTGCCACCACCGTCCGGGTCCTGGGGCAGTTGCGGCACGATCACCGGAGCGTTGCACTGATCCTCGTGGTCCCTGCACTACTGCTGACCGCCGTCTATTTCCTCTTCGAAAACGAAACGCTCCCCCCGGGGTTCCCCCGAACCTTTGACCGCGTCGGCCTGATGATGTTGGCCATCTTCCCCTTTGTGGTCATGTTCCTGGTCACATCGATCACCATGCTTAGGGAACGCACCTCCGGGACTCTGGAGCGCCTCCTGACCACGCCCATCCACAAGGCCGACCTACTCTTCGGTTATGGTCTGGCCTTCTCCATCATGGCGGCCCTGCAGTCCCTGGTGGCGACAGCTGTGGCCTACTGGGTTTTTGACCTCGATATCAAGGGAAGCCCCGGCCTGGTGGTGATGATTGCCGTCATCAACGCCGTCCTGGGCGTCGCCCTCGGACTCCTGTGTTCCGCCTTTGCCCGCACCGAGTTCCAAGCCGTGCAGTTCATGCCGGTGGTGGTGGTCCCGCAGATCCTGTTGTGCGGACTGTTCGTGGCGCGGGAGGACATGAACGAGGTCCTCGAAGCAATATCCGGTGCTCTGCCGCTCACCTTCTCCGTGGATGCGTTGAAGGAGGTTGCGGAGAATGCGGACGCAACAGCCACCATGTGGCAGGACGCCCTGATCATGGGCGGGATTGTTCTGGGAGTTCTGGTCCTGGCATCCCTGACCCTCCGACGACAAACCCGATGAGCGTCCCCCAGGCGCGCAGGGGCCGCCGCAGCTCAGGAGACCATTCACGCGAAGCCATCCTCACCGCCGCGCGGAGACTGTTTGCCGAGCAAGGCTTCGAAGGGACAAGCCTGCGGCAAGTAGCCCGCGAGTCATCCGTGGATCCGGCCATGGTGCACCACTTCTTCGGGGGCAAGGATGAGCTCTTTGCCGCCAGCGTGGAATTGCCCGCCGACCCCGCGGAGGTTCTTGCCGGCGTCGAAACCCTGGACCCTGCAGTGAGGGCGGAGGCGATTGTCCGGGCTGTACTGCGGTTGTGGGAAAGCCCCGCTCAGCACGGATTGGTGGCCTACGTCCGGGGAACCCTGGGCTCCAAGTCCAAGACGGCGCTCATGCGCGAGATGGTCAACCGGGTCATCTTGTCCCGGGTGGTTGCAGGCTTGCCGGGCACGCCGGAAGAACGGCATCTGCGAAGCAATCTGGTGGCCAGTCAGGTCATTGGCCTGATGCTGGTCCGCTACGTCATCAAGCTCGAGCCGCTGGCCGGCGCAGCGAAGGAGGACGTCATAAAGATGGTGGCCCCCACCATCCAGCGCTACCTTACGGGAGAGCTGGACGGCCCGGGAGCCACCACCTGACGATGTCCTTGGCGCCTGTGAGGGCTACTTGACCAGTGCCGCGGCCTGGTCCATCAGGGTGCCGGCCTCAGCTGCCCCGTCTGTGCCGCCGTTCTGGCCCGATGCCGTAGCGGAAATCAGCACGCCGCCCTTGACGGCGAAAGCCATCACGGTGGACTGCGCCTGGCCACCGGGGAGGGTCATGGTGGTTTTAAGTCCCACAGTGCCGGGGACCGAACCAACCCCATCAAGCTTCTCGGTTTTCATGCTCAAGGCTGTGCCGCCCATGGTCATCTTCATGGAGGAGCACGTGGTGATCTGGGACTCACTCCCCTCGAGGCTCTTCTGCAGGGTTTCCGCCGGAACGCCGGACACCAACGCTACGCTGGAGACGCTTCCGGTTGCGGTATCAACCTTCGCCCCGGTGGCGCCGGTGGAGCCTTCAATGGACTGCGAGGCGCCGGACATGGCCAGATCCTTGCACTCGGCCGGTTCGATGTTCATGGAACCCATGAGTTCCTTGAGCGGATTCGCTTGGGCAGCGAGGTCGTCAATGGCGGTAACAGTCAGTTCCGAGCCATCAGCTGGCTTGATCTGCTTGACCAGGTCTGTAAGTTCAGCCGAGGTGTACTGCTTTGCCGCAGTGGGCGTAGGAGTCGAGGTTTCATTTGCCGGTGCGGGACCGGCATCCGTGGAGGAGCCGGAGCCACCGCAAGCGGTAAGACCCATGACCAGCAGCCCCGACACGGCGAAACCGCGCAGCGTATTCTTGTTCATTCGTTTCCCCAATGGAGTCAAGTGTTCCGGTGCTGGCGGTCGCCAACATGGACAAGAATACTGGATTCCCCATCGACTTTAGAAAAGCACGGTGGCGAAGGTCCCCACTTGTTCGAAGCCCACCCGCTCATAGGTGGCCCGGGCTTTGGTGTTGTAGTCATTGACGTAAAGGCTCGTCACGGGCGCGAAGGTTCTGGAGAGATTTACGACGGCGGCCATGTAACCCCCGCTGTGGCCGCGGCCCCGCAGCTCGGGATTCATCCACACGCCCTGGACCTGGGTGACCTCCCGCGTGACCGCCCCCAGCTCGGCTTTGAAGACCACAGTGCCGTTGGCATCAATGTGGACCAGCGAGTGGCCCTCCCGAATGAGTCCAGCAACGCGCCTGCTGTAGAACTCCTGCCCTCCAAGGAAGGGAGAGTAACCCACTTCTTCTTCGAACATGGCCGCGCACGCCGGCAGGATGCGATCAAAGTCCGCCAGGGTGCCGAAGGCCAGGGCCGGGTTGGCGACGATAACGGGAGGACCTGAAATGGTGAGCAATGGTTGCTGGGCGCGTACCTCGTGGGCACTATGCCCCAGTTGCTCGAATCGCGCATAGAGGGCCATCACGGTTTCGGCCGGACCGAAAATGGACGCGTAACGGCGCCCCGTTTCGTGGGCAGCTGTGGCCACATACCCTGCAAGGCCGGGATCGAGCTGCACAGGGACAAGATTGGCGCCGGCCCAACACGCACCGAGGAGCGTTTGGCCTTCAAAAACTCCGAAAATGCTGGCACCGCCGCTGGTGGGCGCCGCTGAACCGGTACTTTCCAAGTGCGCGAGGATAAATACGTTGGCCACCGCATCCTCGCTTGCAAGCGCGCGAAGGGCCAGGGTGTCGGCACTGCCGAGCACCCTGACTCCCAAGCCGTTCTCGTTACGAGACGCTAACCACGGGGCTACCCTTGACAGCATCTTCGCCATCGGCCTCCCCCATCTCTTCGGCGATGCGCATGGCCTCTTCGATCAGTGTCTCAACAATTTCGCTCTCAGGCACAGTCTTAATGACTTCGCCCTTCACGAAAATCTGGCCCTTGCCGTTTCCGGAGGCCACACCGAGGTCCGCTTCACGGGCTTCGCCGGGTCCATTGACGACGCAACCCATCACGGCAACGCGCAGCGGAATCTCCATGCCTTCCAACCCTGCGGTCACCTGTTCGGCCAGCGTGTACACATCCACCTGGGCGCGGCCACAGGACGGGCAGGAGACGATCTCGAGCTTGCGCGGGCGCAGGTTCAGGGATTGCAGGATCTGGTTGCCCACCTTGATTTCCTCCACCGGCGGAGCCGAGAGGGAAACACGGATGGTGTCACCAATGCCGCGCGACAGGAGCGCACCGAAGGCCGTGGCCGACTTGATGGTGCCCTGGAATGCCGGACCGGCCTCGGTCACACCGAGGTGCAGGGGCCAGTCGCTCTTCTCCGCGAGCATCTCATATGCGGCCACCATGATCACGGGGTCGTTGTGCTTGACGGAAATCTTGAAGTCGTGGAAACCGTGCTCTTCGAAGAGGGAAGCTTCCCACACAGCGGACTCAACCAAAGCCTCCGGGGTGGCCTTGCCGTACTTCTTCATGATGCCGGGTTCGAGGGAGCCTGCGTTGACGCCGATCCGGATGGATGTTCCATGGTCACGGGCCGCAGCAGCGATCTCTTTGACCTGGTCATCGAACTTGCGGATGTTGCCCGGGTTGACCCGGACTGCAGCGCAGCCGGCCTCGATTGCGGCAAAGACATACTTCGGCTGGAAGTGGATGTCCGCGATCACGGGAATCTGGGACTTACGGGCGATGATGGGCAGCGCCTCGGCGTCGTCGGCAGACGGGCAGGCAACGCGTACGATGTCGCATCCGGAAGCCGTCAGTTCAGCGATCTGCTGGAGGGTGGCGTTGATATCCGTGGTGGGGGTAGTTGTCATGGACTGAACGCTGATGGGCGAGTCAGATCCGACGCCAACGGACCCTACCTTGATCTGCCGGGTCTTCCGGCGGGGGGCAAGGACGGGGGGTGGGGCTGCTGGCATTCCCAGGCTGACCGAGGTCACGTGGACTCCTTGGGTTGGGTGAATCGTTGTGGTGGAGGACGTCCGGGCTAGGACGCGTGGGCAGCCAGGACACCGATGATTGGCGCCCATTCCGTGGTGCGGATGCCGGCGATGACGCCGGCTTCAGCGAACGGATCCTGCTTGAGGAGGTCATTGAGTTCGGCTTCGTCGGCCGACTTGAAGATCAGCAGGGCGCCGGCGCCGTCACCATAGGGGCCACTGGCAAGAAGTTTGCCTTGCTCGGCCAGTTCCCCGAGCCAAGCACGGTGTGCTGGGCGGGCTTCGTCGCGGAGGGCGCCTGAATCGGCGACGTATACGTACTCAACAGCGAAAACAGTCATGGAGCTAGCCTATCCCGCCGGTTGCGCAGAATATGTTCACAGCTTTGCCTGCATTGTTCACAGATCTGTCCGCATTGTTCACAGCTCAGCCGAAAATGTTCACGGGCTTAACGATGTCGGCATAGATCAAGAGCGCCCCCATGGCCATGAGCAACGCCGCCACCACATAGGTCACCGGCAGGAGTTTCGCGATGTCGAAGGCTCCCGGATCCGGTTTGCCACGCAGTTTGGCCAGTTGGCGGCGCGCGCCTTCGTACAAGGCGCCAGCGACATGGCCGCCGTCGAGCGGCAGGAGCGGGATGAGGTTGAAGATGGCCAACGCGAAGTTGAGTCCTGCGAGCAACCCGATCAGGGTGCCGATCCGTGCCTGCATGGGTACTTGTTCCATGGCCGCTACCTCGCCGGCAACCCTGCCGACGCCCACCACGCTGATAGGCCCGTTGGGGTCACGGGGCTCCTCGCTGAAGGCTGCTTTCGCCACCCCCACCACCCTGGCCGGCAGGTTGAAGATCACACCGGAAATCTGTTTGATGTTCTCCCCTGCCATGGGCAGAACGGCCGACGCCGGTTGGGGAACCAAAGCGCTTTGGGCTCCGATACCCAGGAAGCCGACTTCCTGGTACTGCAAAACTCCGTTGGCGTCCTGTGCCTGCCGCCCATCGGGGCCCACCACGGGCCGGGACGAGAGAACCGGAGTCACCGTGGTCTCCACTGACGCCCCGTTGCGCGTCACAATGACAGGAACTTCCTTGCCGGCGGAGGCCCGGATCCAGCTGGTGAGCTCGTCCCAGCTGGTGACGGATTTTCCGTCGAAGGAAGTGATGGTGTCATTTGGCTGCAGGCCCGCGGCTGCGGCCGGGGTCAGTTTGCAATCCGCCGAATCGGGGTCCACGGTCTCCCCCGCGGCAACCTGGCATTTGGAAACGTCAGCGATGGTGGTGGTTGCCTGGGCTGTTCCGAAGCCCATGAGCAGGACTGCCAGAAGTATCAAGCCGATCAGCATGTTCATGGCCGGTCCGCCGAGCATGACGATGATCTTTTTCCAGACGGGGAGCTTGTAGAAGACGCGCTTCTCGTCCCCGGGACCCACTTCCTCGTGCGCCATTGAACGCGCCTCGGTGGCGAGGGTCTGGAACATGCCAGTACTGGAGGGGCGAACGGCGCCGTCTTCCTTGTTCGGCGGGTACATGCCGATCATGGACACGTAGCCACCCAGCGGAAGCGCCTTGAAGCCGTACTCTGTTTCGCCTTTTTTCCTGGACCACAGCGTTGGTCCAAAACCGATCATGTACTTGGTGACGCGCACTTTGAAGAGCTTTGCGGGCACCAGGTGGCCTACCTCGTGCAGCGCGATGGAAACGGCCACGCCGATGGCGACGAAGACGACTCCGAGGATGAAGAGAAGGACAGGACTCATGCCGGTGGGACTGCTTCCGTAAGGGTTGTGAGCTAGAGGGCGCTGCTGGCTAAACGATCAAGGGTTCGGGCGCGTGCCCACCTCTCAGCATCCAGCACCGACTCCACCGTTAGCTCGGAAGAGCCTGAATGTTCGCTGAGGACGGATTCGACGGTATCCACAATGTCGGTGAAGCGGATTCGTCCGGCGTGGAAGGCCTCCACTGCTTCCTCATTGGCGGCATTGAACACGGCCGGGAACGTGCTGCCCTGCTTAGCTGCGTCCTTGGCGAGGTCCACGGCCGGGAATGCCACGGTATCCAAGGGCTCGAAGGTCCAACTGGTGGCTTGGGTCCAGTCGCAAGCGCGTGCAGCCTGCGGGACACGATCCGGCCAACCCAGTCCCAGCGCGATCGGCAGCCGCATGTCCGGAGGTGATGCCTGGGCGATGATGGAGCCATCCACGAACTGGACCATGGAATGCACCACCGACTGCGGGTGGACCACAACGTCGATCCTGTCCAGCGGGACATCGAATAACAGGTGTGCCTCAATGACTTCCAGGCCTTTGTTGACCAGGCTGGCCGAGTTTGTGGTGACCATGAGGCCCATGTCCCAGGTGGGGTGGGCAAGGGCCTCCTGCGGTGTCACGTTGTGAAGTTGCTCCCGGGTGCGGCCGCGGAAGGGCCCGCCGGACGCGGTCAGGATCAGCTTTTCGACTTCCTGATCCGTGCCCGAGCGCAGGCACTGGGCGATGGCTGAGTGTTCAGAATCAACGGGAACGATCTGGCCGGGGCCAGCGGCAGCTTTGACCAGGGCGCCGCCGACGATCAGCGACTCCTTATTGGCCAGAGCCAGTGTGGCTCCTGTAGCCAGCGCGGCCAAAGTGGGCGCCAACCCGATGGAACCGGTAATGCCGTTGAGGACGACGTCGCACTCAATGGCGGCGATCCGGGTGGATGCGTCCGGTCCGGCAAAGACCTCCGGAGCGAAATTCCGCACGCCCTCAGCCGTGGCCGCGGCGTCAATCAACCGCCGAAGGACTTCCGAATCTCCCTTGGCGATTCCCACGGCTTGGGCCCTGGTGTGGACCGCCTGTTGTGCAATGAGTTCGAGGTTCCCGCCGCCCGCGCTTAGTGCCACCACTTCGAAACGGTGTGGTGCGGCATCGACGACGTCAATCGCTTGTGTGCCGATGGAACCGGTGGACCCGAGGATGACGATCTTGCGCGGCTGCATGACTTAAGTATCCCTGCCACTGCCGGGGCCCGCGAACGGATGGCGGCGTATGTGGAAAATCGATGCCGCTTGACCAGCGCCGTCCGCTGCGTACCGTGGAATCGTGGAGTGGTTCTCCTGGTTTGATGCGCGGGACTATTTTGATGCGCGGGACTATGAATTTGCCCGGCAGGTGTTGCAGCGTGGCACAGCGGCGCTTTATGCCCTTGCCTTCTTCTCCACGGTGAACCAGTTCCCGGCGCTCCTCGGCGAGCGCGGACTGTTGCCGGTACCGGCCTTCCTGGCTATGGCCCGTCGCCTTGGCCGGCCTACCCTGTTCCGGTGGCGCTACTCCGACCCGCTTCTCCGGGCGGTGTGCTGGACGGGTATTGGCGTGTCCATTCTGCTGGTCATTGGCCTGCCACAAACGGGGCCGCCCTGGCTGCCCATGCTGGCCTTTCTCACGTTGTGGTTCCTCTACATGTCAATCGTGAACGTTGGCCAGACGTTCTATGGTTTTGGTTGGGAGATCCTTCTTCTTGAGGCCGGTTTCACGGTGGCCTTCCTTGGTTCGGACCAGACTCCCCCACCGGCAACCATCCTCATTCTCATTTTGTGGCTGGTGTTTCGGCTTGAGTTCGGGGCCGGCATGATCAAGATCCGCGGCGGCCGTGAGTGGCGGGACATGACGGCGATGTTCTATCACCACCAGACACAGCCGATGCCCGGCCCGCTCAGCAGGCAGGCACATCTCCTGCCGCGTCCGCTGCACAAGGTGGAAGTGGTGGGCAATCATGGTGCGCAGCTGGTGGTGCCGTTCTTCCTCTTCGCCCCTCAACCGCTGGCCAGCATCGCAGCGGGCATCATCATCGTGACGCAGCTGTGGCTGGTGGGCACCGGTAATTTCGCCTGGCTGAACTGGGCGGCGATCGTCCTGGCGTTCGCCGCCGTCAGCGACCCGGTGGCCCATGCGGTTTTTCCGTTCATCCCCCTTGAGTGGCACGCAAGTGCCGATACCCCGGCGTGGTGGCTCGTCGTCGTCGTACTTGTCACCGTTCTGCTGGTGGTGTTCAGCTACCGCCCGCTCCTCAACCTCTTCTCCAGCCAGCAACTGATGAATGCCAGCTTTAACCGTTGGCGCCTGGTCAACGCCTATGGTGCTTTCGGGACGGTGACCAAGCAGCGCATTGAGATCGTGGTTGAGGGAACCTTGGACGAGGATCCCCACGCGCCGGATGAGCGATGGTTGGAGTATGGATTCAAGGGCAAGCCCGGCGATGTTCGTCGACTCCCCCGGCAATGGGCGCCGTACCATCTGCGCCTGGATTGGCTCATGTGGTTCCTGCCGCTGAGGACCGTCCATGAGGAATGGTTTTATGCCTTCCTGGACCGGCTGCTGGAGGCTGACAAGGCTACGCTTAGGCTGCTTCGACAAGACCCGTTCGACGGCGAACGCCCCCGTTGGGTGCGGGCGCGCAGCTACCTGTACCGCTTCGCCAGCCGTGCAGAGTTCCGCGGGACGGGCGAACGTTGGGTCCGGGTGCTGCTGTATGACGCCGTTCCGCCGGTGCAGTTAAGACCGGGACGCCGGCTTTCCGGATGAGGCTGGTTCCCGGGGTGAGGCTGGTTCCCGGGGTGACGCCGTGGATTCACGAACCACCAGGTGGGTTGCGAGTTCCACGCGCCTGGAGTCAATCTCTTCACCGTGCATTTGGCGAAGGATGAAGTTCAGCGCGGAACGCCCTATTTCCTGAAGAGGCTGGCTCACCGAGGTCAGTGGGGGCGTGGATTCTTCCGCCTGATAGGTTCCGTCGAACCCAACGAGGCTCATTTCCTCGGGGATTCGGATGTCCTGCCTCCGCGCCTCGGCCAGAACGCCCATAGCAATACTGTCGCTTGCGGCAAAGACTGCCGTGGGCGGATCTTCCAGGGCCACCAGGGACTTGAAAGCCGCCGCTCCGGTCTCGGGCCGGAACGGGCCCGCGGAAACATATTCATGTTCAACGGTGATGCCTTCGGCCATCAGTGCGGCCATGTAGCCGTGGAGCCTGGCCTGGCTGCATTCGGCGGTGGCGGGACCCCCGATGTAGGCAATGCGTCGATGCCCGAGCTCCAAGAGGTGCGTGGCGGCAGCTTTCCCCCCTGCCCAGTTGCTGGAGCCCACGCTGAACAGATCAGCAGGTGGCGGATTCAGGGGGTCGATCACCACGATGGGAATCTGACGCCTCTGGAAGGCTTCCAGCTGAGCGGCTCCGAACGCCGAGGTCACCACGATCATGCCGCTGCGGCCCTCATCGACCATGCGCTGCGCGCGTTCCTCAGGGCCCAGCGGCGGTGCTGCCTGCAGTCCGGTGACGGAGAGGATTACTTCCATGTCCGAAACGTTGGCCTGCTCCATGATCCCCTTGAGGACTTCCATGTTGTAGGCCGAGTTCAGAGAATCGAACACCGCCTCGACGGTCCGCTGGACGGGGTTGCCCTTGCGCTGAAGGGGTGATTTGTATCCGGTACGTTGCAGGGCTGCCAGGACACGGGCCCGGGTGCCTTGGGCCACGTCTCCACGCCCGTTGACCACTTTGGACACGGTGGGAACTGACACTCCGACCTCCTGCGCTACTGCAGAAAGGGTCAGCTTGGAGGGTCGGACTTCTGGGCTCACGGTTACCGCTTTCGAAAAGTTTCGGTTGCTCACAGTCTGCATTGGGACGGGTGCACTCGTCAAACCGCAGTCCAGCACACCGAATTGATTGTCCAGCAGGCCTTGACGGTGATGTGCGTCACCGCTAAGTTTGGTGGGCACTTCCGAAAGGACCTCCGAAACATTTCGAAAAGTTGCTGGTGCTGGTGATCGAAGTTGATCCTCAGACCCGCGAAGTGCGGCTTTTACACGCACAACCGGGCGATCAGCGTCGAGCCCGAAGGACGAATGGAAACTGCACATGAATAATCTCAAGTTGCGCACCGCCGGAATGGCCGTTTCTGCAGCCGCATTGTCAATCTCCCTGGTCGCCTGCGGATCCTCAGGTCCGGCCGGGACAGGAGCCTCCGCGGACTCGGCAACCATGTGGGGACTGACCGGTGGTGACCAGCCTGTGTTCCAGGCATCCGTGGACTCGTGGAACAAGTCGCACCCCGACTCCGCCATCAAGCTCGACTTCTTCGCCAACGATGCATACAAGACCAAGGTCCGCACCGCTGTGGGCGCCGGCCAGGGCCCCACGCTCGTTTACGGGTGGGGCGGCGGTGTCCTCAAGTCCTACGTCGATGCCGGCCAAGTGGACGACCTGACCGGATTCCTCAAAGAGAACCCTGACGTCCAAAGCCGCTACCTTCCCTCCATCCTCGAGAGCGGCGTGATCGACGGCAAGACCTACGCGCTCCCCAACAACAAGGTCCAGCCCGTAGTGCTCTACTACAACAAGGAAGTCTTCGAGAAGATCGGGGCAGAACCGCCCAAGACCTGGGACGAGCTGATGGCGTTGGTCCCCAAGTTCAAGGATGCCGGCGTGGCACCCTTTTCCCTGGGTGGTCAGTCCAAATGGCCGGATCTGATGTGGCTTGAATACCTGGTGGACCGGATCGGCGGTCCTAAAGTCTTTGCAAACATTGCAGCCAACAAGCCGGACGCCTGGTCAGACCCGGCAGTGATCGAGGCGCTGACCAAGATCCAGGAACTGGTGGATGCCGGCGGCTTCATCAACGGCTTCTCCTCCATTGCCGCTGACAGCAACGCAGACCAGGCCCTGCTGTACACGGGCAAGGCCGCCATGATCCTGCAGGGCAGCTGGATCTACCAAGGCATGAAGAAGGACGCGGCCGACTTCGTTTCGAGCGGAAAGCTCGGATACACCCCCTTCCCCACTGTTGAGGGCGGCAAGGGTGACCCGGCGAACGTCGTGGGAAACCCGTCCAACTTCTGGTCCGTCTCCTCCAAGGCCACGGAAGAGCAAAAGAAGACCGCGCTGGAGTACGTCAAGGACGGAATGTTCAACGAAGAAAACGTCCAGGGCCTGATCAACTCAGGAGCAGTACCTGTGGTCACCGGCATTGAAGACAAGCTCGCGGCGTCACCTGACAAGGACTTCCTGACTTACGTGTACGGCATGGCCAAGGATGCCCCGGACTTCACGCTCTCCTGGGATCAGGCACTCAGCCCCGCACAAGGAGACGCCATGCTGGCCAACCTGGACCAGATTTTCCTGAAGAAGATCACCCCTGAGCAGTTCGCATCCACCATGAACGCGACGATCGGGAAGTAATACAGTGTCCGCAACTACCACCACTCCACCACGGGAGTTAGTCGCAGGAGGCACCCCGGGTACCCGACGGACCCTTGAAAAGGGTCCGTCGGGGTGGCTCGCCGTCCCCGCCCTGGCATTTTTCATGCTCTTCGCCATCCTCCCGCTTCTGGGAGTACTGTTCCTGAGCTTCACCCGCTGGGACGGCCTGGGCGACATCAAACTGGACGGACTGTCCAGCTGGAACACCGTCCTGGCCGATCCTGTGACGGGCAACGCGTTGCTGGTGACGGCCAAGATCATGTTTTTCTCCTTCATAGTCCAGGCACCCATCAGTCTGCTGCTCGGCGTCTTCACAGCTGCAAGCCAGAAGTATCGCGCCGCACTGGCCGTCCTGTACTTCGTGCCGCTGCTGCTCTCTTCGGCAGCCGTAGCCATCGCTTTCAAAGCGCTGCTGGACCCCAACTTCGGCCTCGGCCCCGGCCTGGGCCTGCCCTTCCTTGCCCAGGACTGGCTGGGCAACTCTGATCTGGTGCTGTTCGTAGTGGTTTTCGTGATCGCCTGGCAGTTCGTGCCCTTCCACACCCTGATCTACCAAGGCGGCGTGCGACAGATTCCCGCTTCACTGTACGAAGCTGCGCAAATTGACGGCGCCGGCCGTGTCCAGCAGTTCTTCAACATCACGTTGCCGCAGCTGAAGTACACCATGATCACGTCCTCCACGCTCATGGTGGTGGGTTCCCTGGCCTACTTCGACTTGGTCTTCGTGCTGACAGCCGGTGGGCCCGGCTACTCCACCAGGCTCCTGCCGCTGCACATGTACCTCACCGGCTTCAAAGCGAACGACATGGGAGCGGCGAGCGCCTTGGGAGTCATCCTCGTTGTTATCGGCCTGGCCCTGGCACTGCTCCTGCAACGACTCGGCGGCAAGAACCGCAACGCCAGCCAACTGGAAGGTGCGTAATGGCTTCCACCACCCAACTCCCCACAGCCCCGGCAGCGGTCCCCGAAAAGGTGACCACCCGCCGTCGGCACCCAAAAATTGGCCGTTCGCGGCCAAACTTCCTGGGCGGCCTGGGCGGCTGGCTCTGGCTGGCCGTCATCATTGTGCCCGTGTACTACGTGGTGATCACCAGTTTGAAGAACCAGGCGGGATTCTTCACGTCCAACCCAATGCTGCCACCGGTAGAGCCAACCTTGGACAACTACAAGCTTGTCCTGGAGAACGACTTCGCAAAGTACTTCGCCAACAGCCTCATCGTCACCGTGGGCAGTGTTGTTCCGGCGCTGTTCGTTGCCTTTATGGCTGCTTACGCCATTGTGCGCGGCAAGGGCCGGTTCCTGAGCTGGACCAACAATCTCTTCCTCCTGGGCCTGGCCATTCCGCTGCACGCAACCATCATCCCCATCTACTGGATGATCACCAAGGCCCACATGTACGACACTTTGTTGGCACTGATCCTGCCCTCCATAGCGTTCGCGATCCCCGTATCGGTGCTCATTCTCTCCAACTTCATGCGGGATGTTCCCAACGAGCTTTTTGAGTCGATGCGACTGGACGGCTGTTCTGACTGGGCCATGATGTGGCGACTGGCGTTGCCCATGACCAAGCCCGCTGTCATCACGGTTGGTATCTACAACGCACTCCATGTGTGGAACGGATTCCTGTTCCCGCTGATCCTCACGCAAAGTCCGGACACACGGGTTCTGCCACTGTCACTGTGGACCTTCCAAGGTGAGTTCAGTGTCAACATCCCGGCCGTGCTCGCCTCCGTGGTGCTGGCAACGCTGCCGCTGCTGGTGATTTATGTGGTGGCCCGCCGTCAGTTGCTCAGTGGCCTCACCGCAGGCTTCAGCAAATAGCCGGCTACCACTAACCAGAAAGGACTTCCCATGACAGAAACCCGACCCCTTCGTGTGGGCATGGTGGGCTACGCCTTCATGGGCGCCGCCCACTCCCACGCCTGGCGTACCGCGCCACGCTTTTTTGACCTACCCCTTATTCCTGAACTGACCGCCGTGGCGGGCAGGAACGAGGAAGGCGTGCGGGCAGCGGCCGGCAAATACGGATGGTCGTCCGTAGAGACTGATTGGCGCCGCCTCATTGAGCGTGACGACATCGATCTCATCGACATCTGCACTCCCGGCAACACCCACGCGGAGATAGCGATCGCAGCGCTCGAGGCCGGCAAGCATGTCCTCTGCGAGAAGCCCTTGGCCAACTCGGTGGAAGAAGCCGAAAAAATGACACAGGTGGCCCGTGCCGCGGCCGAACGCGGCGTGTTATCCATGTGTGGCTTCAGTTATCGGCGCACCCCTGCCTTGGCACTGGCCAGGCGAATGGTGGACGACGGCCGCCTGGGCGAGATCCGGCACGTCCGCGCACAGTACCTTCAGGACTGGCTCAGTGACGCTGACGCTCCACTGACCTGGCGACTGGACAAGTCCAAGTCCGGGTCCGGTTCACTTGGGGACATCGGCGCGCACAGCATCGATGCCGCGCAATGGATCACCGGACTGAACATCACCGGGGTCTCCGCCCTGCTGGAGACGTTCGTGAAGGAACGCCCGGCAGGCGGCGACTTTGTGGGCCTGGGCGGTCATGGCGGCACAGATGGGCCGCGGGGTCCGGTCACGGTTGATGACGCTGCGCTGTTCACCGCCCGGTTTCAGGCCAAGCACGACGGCGGCGCTGACGCCAACTCGAGTGGCCGCACCGCCGCCGGTCCTATCGGCATCTTCGAAGCAACCCGTTTCGCCCTGGGACGCAAGAACGCCATGCGCCTGGAACTGAACGGCACCAAGGGCTCACTGGCCTTTGACTTCGAAGACATGAACTCCCTGCAGTTCTATGATTCCGCACTGGAACCGGATGCAGGCTTCCGCAAGATCATGGTCACCGAACCATCCCACCCCTACACCGCCAACTGGTGGCCCACCGGCCACGGCCTCGGCTACGAGCACGGCTTTACGCACCAGGTGGTTGACCTCGTCACTGCCATCGACGCAGGCGAGCAGCCTACGCCGTCGTTCGATGACGCATTGCAGGTGCAAAAAGTGCTGGCCGCCGTCGAGGCGAGCGCAGAGAACGCAAGCCGCTGGCAGAACGTCTGAGCCATATGAATACGCCCGATACGAAGGAAACCATGACAAGCAACAACAAGACAGCGCTGGTGGTCCGCGGCGGATGGGACGGACACCAGCCGGTGGAAGCCACAGAGCTGTTCATCCCATTCTTGAAGGACAACGGCTACGAAGTCCGGGTGGAGGAATCCCCCAAGATCTACGCAGACCCCGACTACATGTCCGGCGTGGACCTGATCGTGCAATGCATGACCATGACCACCATCGAAAAAGATGAGTTCGACGGCCTGCGCTCTGCCGTTGAAAACGGTACCGGCTTGGCTGGCTGGCACGGCGGCATCGCTGATTCCTACCGCAACAACTCGGACTACCTGCACCTGATCGGCGGCCAGTTCGCCTGCCACCCGGGCAAGCATGCCGACGAGCTGATCGGTGAACAATCGGACAACTACGTCCCCTACACCGTCAACATGCTTCCCGCGGCTTCCGAACACCCCATCACCCAGGGAATGGCTGACTTCGACCTCGTCACCGAGCAGTACTGGGTCTTGTCCGATGACTACATCGACGTCCTGGCCACCACTACCCAAAAAGTCCGCGCATGGGACCCGTGGAACCGCGAAGTGACCTCGCCGGCCATCTGGACCCGCCAATGGGGCAAAGGCAAAATCTTCGTCTGCACCCCCGGCCACCGCGTGGAAATCCTCCAGGACAGCAACGTCCGTACCATCATTGAAAGGGGCATGCTGTGGGCGTCTCGATAACCCCTGCCAAGCCGCTAAACGTCGGAGTCATCGGCTGTGGCGCCATCATCGCCCAGTACCTGAGCAACTTCCGTCGGCTCGAATCCCTCAGCCTGGTAGCCGTCGCGGACCTTGACCCGGCGCGGGCGCAGGCCGTGGCCGACTCCTACGATGGTGTCCGGGCACTAACAGTGGACGGGCTCCTGGCAGCCGATGATGTGGACCTCGTCCTCAACCTCACCATCCCTGCCGCTCATGCCGACATCGCGCTACGAGCCATCGCAGCCGGAAAATCCGTGTACGGCGAAAAGCCACTGGCTGCCACCACCGCTGAGGCGCAGGAAGTACTGGATGCGGCCGCAGCGGCGGGGGTTGTGGTTGGCTGCGCACCGGACACCGTGCTGGGAACCGGAATCCAGACAGCCCGCAAGGCGATCGACGACGGACTAATCGGAGCGCCGATTTCGGCAACAGCCACCATGGCCACGCCAGGCCACGAACGCTGGCACCCGAACCCCGATTTCTACTATCAGCCCGGCGGCGGACCACTGCTGGACATGGGCCCCTACTACGTCTCGGCGCTGGTCACACTGCTCGGTCCTGTGGTGTCAGTGGTGGGTGCTGCCAGCCACACGCGAAGCGAACGCACCATTGGTTCGGGCCCTCGTGAGGGACAGGTTGTCCCGGTGGATATCGACTCACATGTCACCGGGGTTCTGGTCCATGAGTCCGGTGCCTTGTCCACCCTGTTCATGAGCTTCGACGCAGTACGGACGAAGAGCCCCAACATTGAGATCCACGGCGAGACGGGCTCGCTGATCGTCCCTGACCCCAATCATTTCGACGGCGATGTGCAGCTGTTCGCGCTTGGTGCCGAGGATTGGGAAACACTGCCCGTCTCAGCTGGTTATGTGGACTCGGGACGTGGCTTCGGCATCGCCGACCTCGCCAACACACCGTCCGGCCAGGAACCACGTGCCGGCGGTCAGTTGGCCTTCCATGCCTTGGACGTTATGGAATCAGTGCTGGAATCAGCCAAGAGTGGGCAAGCGGTCGCCATCAAGAGCACGGCCTCGCGGCCCGCTGTGGTGGAACTGACGGAACTGGTCAAACAGAAGGAACTCTCGACGCCGGTACGCGCCTAGCGCTCCGGCCGCCCCAACGAATCCGGTCACCCCAACGAATCCGGTCACTGTTCGCTCACTTCGCCGTTCTACGGTGCGTGGGACGATCAGGGGCCGGATTCGTCGTTAGTGCTTTGCGCGGCGGAGGGTCGCTTCGGCGTGCTTGAGGATGGGGCCGTCGATCATCTTCCCCTTGAACTGGAACACACCAGTGCCTGCCGCGGCTGCCGCTTCCAGGAGTTCTTTGGCTTGGGCTAAGGCTTCGTCGGTGGGAGCGTAGGCCTCCCGGACCACGGCTACCTGGTTCGGGTGGATGCAGGCTTTCGCTCCGAAGCCACTGGCCACGGCATCCCGGGACTCAGCGGACAAACCGTCAAGGTCCGGGATATTCACGTACACGGAATCGATGGCTTCCTTACCCGCAGCCTTGGCGGCAAGCAGGACAGCGGACCGCGAGTGAAGAGCGACAGCCCGGTACCCGCCATCGTCGTTCCTGCTGGAAAGGCCACCGAGGGAGGCCAGCAGGTCCTCGGCTCCCCACATCAGAGCCACGACGTTCGGCTCGGCGGCGATCGAAGCCGCGTTGACGATGCCTGACGCGGTTTCACACAGCGCGATCACCTGATAGCCAGCCAAGGCCCTCAGCTGCTCCGCGCTCTCCGCCTTGGCCAACATGACCGTGCGGTAGGGCGTCTGGGCCAGGGCCTGCAGGTCGAGCTCGAACTCCGGAGTCCCCACAGGATTCACCCGAACAATAGTGCGGCTTGGCTCAAGACCGCCGGTGCCGGACTGCCCTGAACCCGCCAGTTCAAGGATCGCGTCGCGGGCGCCCGGCTTGTCCGCAGGAGCCACAGCGTCCTCGAGGTCAAGGATGACGGCGTCGGACCGATCAGCAGCCTTCCCGAAGCGCTCAGGCCTGTCGGCAGGGCAGAACAGGAGGGCCGGTCCCATGGTGAACGGGAGAACCGCCGTGTTTGACGAGTCGGTGGAGGGCATGCGGATTCCTTGCTGCTGATGTGCTGACACGAACGGAGAACTATGACTGCGCGGCGTGAGCTTCCTTGGTCCACATCAGGCAGGTCCGGGTTGCCAAAGCCACCACTGCCCCATCCTGGTTTCGGCCGGTGTGTTGCATGGTCACCACGCCTTGACCGGGCCGCGAAGACGACAACCGTTTCCCCGTAATCACTGTTTCCGTGTACAAGGTATCGCCATGAAACAGCGGATGCGGAAACGTGACATCCGTCAGCCCCAGCTGCGCGACGATAGTGCCCTGCGTCAGTTGTGTCACCGACTGCCCCACCATGGTGGACAGAGTAAACATTGAGTTCATGAGCCTCTGCCCGAACGGCTGGCCGGAACTCCAAGCGGAGTCCAGATGCAGTGCCTGCGTGTTCATGGTCAGGGTGGTGAAGAGGACATTGTCCGTCTCGGTGACGGTGCGGCCAGGCTTGTGCGCGTAAATCACGTCCTCTTCGAGCTCGTCGAAATAGAGCCCGCGCTGCTCCACCACCCGCGTCATACAGTGAGCTCCTGGTCTTCTTCGAACAGCTCGGCGCCGGTAGCGGCCAAGACGTCCTCAAGGGTGACGTTGGGGGCCAGTTCGCGGAGAACCAAACGCGGATCACCTTCGTCCTTGACCACATCGATCACCGCCAAATCCGTGATGATCCGGTCCACGCAACCTTTTCCTGTGAGCGGGAGCGTGCAGTCCTGGACGATCTTCGGCCTGCCGTTGCGGTCCACGTGTTCCATCATGACAATGACTTTCTTGGCACCGAACACCAGGTCCATTGCCCCTCCCATGCCCTTGACCATCTTGCCGGGAATCATCCAATTGGCCAGGTCACCGTTCGCGGCAACCTCCATGGCACCCAAAACTGCTACGTCCACGTGCCCGCCACGGATCATGCCGAAGGACGCCGCCGAATCAAAGAATGCAGCCCCGGCATTGGTGGTGACCGTTTCCTTGCCCGCGTTGATGAGGTCCGGATCAATGTTTTCCTCAGCCGGGTATGGACCCACGCCCAGGATCCCGTTCTCCGAGTGAAGGATGACCTCCACGCCCTCCGGAATGTAGTTGGGGATCAGCGTGGGCATCCCGATTCCCAGGTTCACGTACTGCCCGTTGGCCAGCTCCCGGGCAACGCGGGCGGCCAGTTCGTTGCGGGTCCAGCCTTTGGCTTCGTGATGTTCGACGTTGGCGCGGCGGTACTCGTGCCGGACGGCTTCGGGACGGGGTGGGATGTCCTGGTACGTGTTGTCGGTCATCGTTCCGCTCCTGACTGGGCTGTTCCGGACTGTCCTGGTGCTGACTGGCTGGGCCCGGTATTAGGGGCCAGGGCCACCGTCCGCTTTTCTATGCGCTTCTCGCTCGTGGTGGCCACCACCACCCGTTGGACGAAAATCCCCGGCGTATGGATATGCTCCGGGTCCAGCTCGCCGGGTTCCACCAACTCCTCCACTTCGGCAATGGTGGTCCTTGCCGCCATGGCGCAGAGTGGGTTGAAGTTCATGGCCGTCGCGTGGAACACCAGGTTCCCGTGCCGGTCGCCCTTCCAGGCATGGACCAGGCCGAAGTCCGGTGTCAGGGACTCTTCCAGCACGTAGTCCGCGTCATTGAAGGTGCGTACCTCCTTGGGCGAGGAGGCCAGCGCAACGTTCCCCTCGGCGTCGTACTTCTGCGGCAGGCCGCCTTCGGACACTTGGGTTCCCACACCTGCTTTGGTGTAGAACGCAGGAATGCCGGCGCCACCGGCGCGGAGCTTCTCAGCCAGGGTGCCCTGCGGAGTGAGGACTACTTCCAGCTCCCCCGCCAGGTACTGCCGGGCAAATTCCTTGTTCTCGCCGACGTAGGAGCTGATGGTGCGCCGGATACGACCATCCTTGAGGAGAATGCCAAGGCCCCAGTCGTCCACGCCGCAGTTGTTGCTGACCGTCTCAAGGTCAGTGGTGCCTTGGCTGTACAGGGCGTCGATCAGGGAAACGGGGATGCCGCATAAACCGAAACCTCCCACCGCCAGCGAGGCTCCGTCCGGGATGTCCTTCACCGCTTCCGCGGCGCTGGCAACAACCTTGTCAATCATCCTTGATCCTTCCCCTACGGTTACAGACCCAGCTCGCGGGCGATGAGCATCAACTGGACTTCGGTGGTGCCCTCCCCGATTTCAAGGATCTTGGAATCGCGGTAATGGCGCGCCACCGTGAATTCGTTGATGAAGCCATAGCCGCCGAACACTTGGGTGGCGTCCCGCGCGTTGTCCATGGCTGCCTCGCCTGCGACCATCTTAGCGATGGCCGCTTCGGTCTTGAACGGCTTGCCGGCCAGCATCCTGGAAGCGGCGTCGTAGTACGCAAGACGTGCAGTGTGGGCCCTTGCCTGCATCCGGGCGATCTTGAACTGGATGGCCTGGTACTTGCCGATGTTATGCCCAAACGCGCTGCGTTCCTTGGCGTACTTCACGGACAAGTCCACGCAACCTTGAGCAGCGCCGGTGGCCAGCGCAGCGATCGCGATGCGGCCCTCGTCCAGGATGGAAAGGAAGTTCGCGTAGCCCCGGCCGCGCTCGCCCAGAAGGTTCACTTCCGGGACGCGGACATTGTCCAGGGTGAGCGGGTGAGTATCCGATGCGTTCCAACCCACCTTGTTGTACGGTTTCTCTGCCCGGAAACCGGGTGTGTCCGTAGGGACAAGAATGGTGGAGATTTCCTTCTTGGTGCTGCCGTCGGCGTTCTCTTTTTTTCCTGTGACTGCCGTGACGGTGACCAGCGTGGTGATGTCCGTACCGGAGTTGGTGATGAACTCCTTGTTGCCGTTGATGACCCATTCGCCGTTGTCCAGGTGGGCGTTGGTCTTGGTACCGCCGGCGTCCGAACCGGCTTCGCGCTCGGTCAGGCCGAAACCAGCCAGAGAACGTCCGGACGCCAACTGTGGCAGCCACTCTTGCTTCTGTTCCTCCGTGCCGAAACGGAACACCGGCATGGCGCCCAGGGAGACTCCGGCTTCGAGGGTGATGGCCACCGACTGGTCCACACGTCCCAGCTGCTCCAATGCCAAGGCAAGGGCGAAGTAGTCTCCGCCCATCCCGCCAAACTCTTCCGGGAACGGCAGACCAAACAGGCCCATCTCCCCCATCTGCTTCACAACCTCGTAGGGAAAGCTGTGCTCCTCATCGTGCTTGGCGGATACCGGTGCCACAACTTCGTCGGCGAACTCGCGGACGGAATCGCTGAGGTCCTGGTACTCCTCATTCAGGTCAAACGTGCTCATGGCTGGACTTCCTTGTCTGTGTTCGTGTCTGTGGTGGCCGTGGCGTCAGCGGCGTCGGCCACGTGAATGGTGGCGAGCACCTGGTCGGCTTTGACCAAATCCCCGGTCTTGCTGGTGAGGTGGACGGTTCCAGCAACGGAGGCCACCAGTTGGTGCTCCATCTTCATCGCTTCCACGGCAAGGAGGACTTGGCCTTCCTCCACGGTGTCTCCGTCGGCTACAGACACGGAAACCACCGTCCCGGGCATGGGTGAGCGCACCTGCGGATCCACCGCGCCTTCTTCGCGCTGGATCCCGGCGAGCATCCGCCGCAGTCGCTCGGCCCGGTTCAAGACTTCAAGCCGGCAGGACCAGCCGTCGTTGCCCACAAAGAGTTCGTGCACACCGGTGCGCCCGCCCGACGCAACGCCAACGTCGAAGGTGACCGGACCGTCGTCGAACTCCACTGCGAGCCTGTTGTCACCGCGGTCCGCCACCCTGACGTCCACCGGGCTCCCGCCGTCGACGCTAGCCCTGACGGTACCGCCCTCCTCAGTGATTGACACCGTCGCGATTGCACCGCCCGGAACACCGAAAGTGGCTGTCCACGCGCCGCGGCCGCCGACGCGCCAAGCATCGGGAGTCCGCCACGCGTCACCAGCGAGCACCGATCCTGTGCGCTCCAGCCACAGAGTGAGAGCGGCGGCGATCAATTCCCTGGGACCAGCATGCCGGAAGTCCATGGACGGCAGCCTGCGCTCAATCAGTCCGGTGTCGAGGCGCCCGGCCCGGACGTCAGGATCGTTGATCAGCAGGCGCAGGTACTCCACATTCGTGTCCACGCCCAGCAGCGTGTAACGGCCAAGGGCAGCGTTAAGGGTATCCAGCGCTGACGCCCTGTCCTCGCCCCACGCGATGACCTTGGCCAGCATGGGATCGTAGTCCCCGGTGATCTCCAGGTTGTGGCGCATGGCGGAATCGATCCGCACCTTGGCGTGGGTGCGTTGCTGACCGGTCACGGTTGAATCCGACTCGCCCTGCTCAGCGAGCGCCACGATCCGCCCCATGGACGGCATGAAGTTCCGCTCCGGCACCTCGGCATAGACGCGCGCCTCCACGGCGTGACCGTTAAGTTCGACGTCGGACTGCGCCACGGTGAGCACCTCACCGGCGGCGATCCTCACCTGCCATTCCACGAGGTCGATGCCCGTGACCATCTCCGTGACGGGATGCTCCACTTGAAGCCGGGTGTTCATCTCCATGAAGAAGAACTCGTCGGGGTGCTCATCGGACACCAGGAACTCGACAGTTCCCGCGCCGCTGTAATTGACCGAACGCGCTGCATTGCAGGCCGCCTCGCCAATGCGGGCCCGCTCCTCCGCGCCGTCCGGCAATGATCCGAACAGGGCCGACGGCGCTTCCTCAATGACCTTCTGGTGCCGGCGTTGGAGAGAACACTCGCGCTCGCCGAGGTGGATCACGTTGCCATGGTTATCGGCCAGGACCTGGACCTCGATGTGACGGGGTGCGCGGATGAGTCTTTCCAGGAAGAGGGTGTCGTCACCAAATGCGGACGCTGCCACGCGCCTTGCGGTTGCGAGCGTGGAGGCCATGTCTTCGGGTCTTTCCACCACATGCATGCCTTTGCCCCCGCCACCTGCGGACGGTTTGATCAGCAAGGGGAACCCAACTTCGGGGGCGGCCTGGATCAAGTCCTGATCGCTGAGTCCGGGCTGCGCGATGCCCGGTACGCAGGGGACGTCGTACGCCATCACGTGGTTTTTGGAGCGGATTTTGTCGCCCATCACCTCAATGGCACTGATACCGGGACCTATGAAGGTAATGCCCGCCGCATCCAGAGCCTTGGCGAACTCCACATTTTCAGACAGGAAGCCGTAGCCCGGGTGGACTGCCTCCGCGCCGCTTCGATGGCACGCGTCGATGATGGCGTCAATCTTCAAATAGCTCTCGGCAGGTGCTGTGCCGCCGATGCCGACAGCGGTATCGGCGAGGGCCACGTGCTTGGCATCTTTGTCCGCGTCCGAGTACACAGCGATGGAGCGGATGCCCATCTCCTTTAGTGTCCGGATGACACGGCAGGCGATCTCACCACGGTTGGCAACGAGGACGGCGTTGAAGGTTCGGGCTTCGACTGCCGTGGTGGTTGTTGCTGTGGTTGTTGTTGGCAGGGTCATGGTCACATCCTGAAGAGACCGAAGGAGGTCTCGGGCAGTTGTTGGCGGGAGACGACGTCCAAGGCCATGCCCAGGACACGCCGTGTGTCAGCGGGATCGATGATTCCGTCATCCCACAGCCTTGCGGTGGAGTAGTAGGGGCTTCCCTGATCTTCGTACTGTTGCTTGATGGGAGCTCTGAAGGCTTCTTCGTCCTCGGCTGACCATTCCTGTCCGGCTGCCTCGTACTGGTCCCTTTTGACCGTGGCGAGGACGCTGGAGGCTTGATTTCCCCCCATCACTGAAATGCGGGCCGCAGGCCACATCCACAGGAAACGCGGCGAGTAGGCCCGGCCGCACATGGAGTAGTTGCCGGCACCGAAGGACCCACCGATCACCACTGTCAGCTTGGGCACGCGGGCCGTAGCCACAGCAGTAACCATTTTGGCGCCGTTCTTGGCGATGCCGCCTTGTTCGACGTCTTTACCCACCATGAAGCCGGAGAGGTTCTGCAGGAAGATCAACGGAATGCCGCGCTGATCGCAGAGCTCGATGAAGTGGGCTCCTTTGAGCGACGATTCGCTGAAGAGGACCCCGTTGTTGGCAACGATGCCCACGGGGTGGCCGTGCAGGTGCGCGAATCCGGTCACCAGCGTGGTGCCGTAGTTCTTCTTGAACTCGTGAAACTCCGAGCCGTCCACGAGTCTGGCGATGACTTCCCGGACGTCGTACTGGGCGTTGACGTCCGTGGGAACCACACCGTAGATCTCTGAAGGATCGACGACGGGCGGCAGGACGGCGTCGGACATGTCCCATGCCGGCTGCGCCGGCTTCGGCAACGTCGCCACGATGTCCCGCACAATTTCCAGCGCGTGCTGGTCGTTCTCGGCCAAATGGTCCGTGACCCCGGAAATCCTTGAATGGACGTCGCCGCCGCCAAGTTCCTCTGCGGTGACGATCTCGCCGATGGCTGCCTTAACCAGCGGCGGGCCACCCAGGAAGATGGTGCCCTGGTTCCGGACAATGACTGTCTCATCGCTCATTGCAGGAACGTAGGCGCCGCCTGCCGTGCACGAGCCCATGACGGATGCGATCTGCGGGATCTTGGCCGCGGACATTTTGGCTTGGTTGTAGAAGATCCGGCCAAAGTGCTCCCTGTCCGGAAACACCTCGTCCTGCTTGGGGAGAAACGCTCCCCCGGAATCCACGAGGTAAATGCAGGGGAGCTTGTTCTCCAGGGCGATTTCCTGCGCCCGGAGGTGCTTCTTCACGGTCATGGGGTAATAGGTACCGCCCTTGACGGTGGCGTCGTTGGAGATCACCAGGACATGCCGGCCATGGACCAGGCCAATGCCCGCGATAACTCCCGCGCCCGGGGAATCGTCGTTGTACATGCCGTTGGCAGCCAAAGGTGCGATCTCCAGGAACGGACTGCCGTCATCAAGCAAGTAGTCGATCCGTTCGCGCGGAAGAAGTTTCCCGCGGGCGATATGCCGCTCCCGGGACTTTGCCGGGCCGCCGAGGGCCGCCGTCGCCAGACGCTCCTTCAGCTCGGCCACCAAGGCCACTTGCGCGTCGTGGTTAGCTTCGAAGGTGCCGCCCGCGGTTCCCATCAGACTGGAAATTGTCTCCATTGACCCCTGTTCCATTCCCGGCCACAGGCCATTTCGGTTAGTGCCACGTAACTGAAATTTAGGTTAGTCTTTATTAACTGTGATGTCCAGCACAGTAGGTCCCGCAAGTACAGGGACTGAACTGGCCAAGGAGGAAAACGTGACCGGAGGTCAGGAAGCAAGTATCAACAGCACTCAGACCCCCGCCACCCAACGCGGTCAGGCGAAGGAGCTCCGAAGGCTGGCCTTATTGTCTGCAGCCGCCGGACTGTTTGCCGAGAACGGCTTCACCCGGGTGTCCCTTGAAGACCTCGGAGCAGCAGCGGGAGTCAGTGGACCCGCCGTCTACCGGCATTTTCCGGGCAAGCAAGCGGTCCTTGGCGAACTTCTCCTCAGTGTCAGCCGCGACCTCCTGGACGGCGGATTGCAGGTGGTATCGGAGTCGGACGATCCCCGGTCCGCACTGAAGGGCCTGATCCGGTTCCAGGTTGATTTCGCGCTCAGCAATCCAGACGTCATCCGTGTCCAGGACCGGGACTTCGGAAGTCTCAGCGATGCCGACCAAGCAGAAGTCAGATCCCTCCAGCGCAGTTACGTTGAAACGTGGGTTGACGTCCTGGCCCGTATTCACACCGACGCAGATGTCGCCGGCCTCCGGGTTCGGGCACACGCAGCCTTTGGATTGATCAATTCCACACCCCACTCGGTGCGCCACCACGGCAGGAAAATTGCTGTGAAGTCCGCCAGGCCCATCCTGGAACAGATGGCTTTCGCTGCTCTGACGTCTGCCTGATTTTTTCCGTCGGTTGGGGCCGTCTTTGAACGTTGCGCTAAAAATGTCAGACCCCAATGATTTGATTTATTCATGGAGAACTTGGCGCAGTCGACGGCATCATGGGCGGAATCGTCCCCTGCTGTTGCTGCCCTGGCCGCGGTGCGGTCACAGCGCAGTGGGAGGACGCCGCACTTGATCAAGGCCGGGCGTACCGATTCGACGGCGCACATCACGGTGATCGAACATTTCCACGGCGTTGGAATGGCCAACGATACTGGTCGGCTGTACGGCGACAGACTGCACAAGGACGCTGGGCGACTCCACGGAACTGCGCCGGACAAGGCTCCCGGCGGGCTCAACAGCCCACAGCATCTCAGCGGCGAGGCTAACTTTGCCCGGATTTCGAAGTCCACCGCCGCCCCCACCACACGTGCACAGGTCGACAACACGGCCTTGACGCTCGACCCACGGCGGAAGGCCTGGGCCCACTCCAGCCTGGACTCTGATCGGCCGATTCAACGCCAGCACGGGCAGATTCCTGAACCCACTGCCGTTTCGGGATCGGACTTCTCTACGCTCCTTGACGAGGGCGCTGCGCTTCTTGACTCCGCACGCTTGTCCGCGGCAGATGAGGTGCGGTTGTTGGGATTCGTTGAGGCGGCTGATTTCGCGGGCAGGGTCGAGGAGATCTCGCGGTCGGTGGAGTATTTGCAGGTGGTCGCTGCTCAGGCGGTGGAACGGACCCGAAAGCAAGCACTGCAAGCTCGGCCGGGGGCGTCAGCGGCAGCGCCGGAATGGCGGACCGGCTGGACCGAACACGTCCCGGATTCGAAGGTCACAGCTCCTGCCAGCGTCGTGGATGATGGGTACCGGAACACGGCGGAGTTCCTTCGGGCCCGGTTGCGGATCGGTATCGCTGAAGCCCGGCGCAGGCTCGCCCTCGCTACCGATGCCCTCTCCCACACCGGGATGACCGGGCAGGACGTCCCGGCCCGCCGCGAAGCCCTCGCCGACGCCCTCGCCTCCGGAGAGCTGCCCTCACGCTCGGCGTCGATCATCAGCGCCGCCCTGGACAAAGTCCGGCACCTCGCCGATGAAGAAATGCTCACCCGGATGGAGCACGCCCTCACCACCACCGCCATCGAAACCGACCCGGACTTCGTCACCAAGATGGCCCGACGCTGGACCGACCTGATAGACCACGACGGCCCCGAACCCACCGAAGAAATCCTCCGCCAACACCAAGGCGCGTTCCTACGCCGCCGACGCCGCTACGGACTCCACCACATCGAAATCTTCGCCACCGGCGAACAATACGAAACCCTCACCACCACCATGAACACCGCCACCAACCCACGCCTCACCACCGCACCACCCGACACAGCACCCGCCAGCTCCCCCATTACCGGTGCCGGTCACGGACGAACCAACGAAACCTCGCACGGTCACGGACCACACGCATCACCCATGCACGCATCAACACCGCAGGCATCACCCGTGCACGCATCACCAACGCACGCATCAGCAGTCTTCAGCCCGGCTTCCACAGACTCAGCTGGTAAGGACACCGCTGACGGCCCGGACCTGGACCGGCGTTCGAGGGCCCAGAAACTCCTCAACGGCCTCGTCGGTGCCTGCAGCGTCGCGATGAGCACCGGCAAGCTGCCCTCCAACGGCGGACTCCGACCCCAACTCACCGTCACCATCGACCACCGCGACCTCTTCACCCAGCTCACCGGGCCCGGCCACGCAGCCCAAAATAGAACAACCCGCCAAGCCGACCAATCCAGCGGCTCCGCCACGGCCCCGAACCAGCCAAACACGCCCAACCAACCCGGCACCGGCGCTTCGCGGTACCGGCTCAGCACAGGGACAGCGACGTTCCTGGGCCCGATCCACCCCACCACCATCCGCAAAATCGCCTGCGACGCCGACATCATCCCCGTCCTACTCGGCAGCGACTCCCGAATCCTGGACATCGGCCGCACCACCCGGATCTTCCCACCCCACATCCGCAAAGCCATCACCGCCCGCGACCAAGGCTGCACCTTCCCCGACTGCACCATGCCCGCACCCTGGTGCGAAGCCCACCACACCACCTACTGGTCCCACGGCGGCACCACAGGCACAGACAACGGCACCCTGCTCTGCAGTCACCACCACCACATCATCCACAAAGAACAATGGCGCATCGACATGACAACCGGCGCCCCCTGGTTCATCCCCCCACCCCACATCGACCCCCACCAAAAACCCCGACGCAACCACCACCACACACCCCAACGAACATAAACCCAACCCACAACAACCCCACGCGGGTCTGTCTGAATGGGCTCAATGGGACTGCCTGAACGGGACTGCCTGAACGGGATTGCCTGAAAACGGTGTGCGGGGCCTGACCCGAGGGGACGGGCGCCTGACGCGGACTTTGGGGAGGGCGATCGGTGCATAGCCTGTACCGGGCCCTCATTTCCTCATCGCCGCTAGCAGCTGACTACCGCCTACTGCTCGCTGCCCACTGCCCGCCGCCCGCCGCCCGATGACTGCCGCCTCTGTTTTGACGTGGGTTCTCCGGCAACACGCACGCCTGCGGGTTGTTCCGGTTTTCCTAGGACTCACAGGGCCTGCCTTAAGGGCTGCACTCAACAGATGTGCCACCTAGGCTGGAAAACCTAAGCCTTGCTGAACCGGCGAGGAATCGCGGGTTAGGTTCGGCCCCATAGCCAGGAGCACAAAATGTCCAGGAGCACCAAAAGTCTAGGAGCACAAATGTCTAGGAGCGCTAAATGAGGATTGCTGTCACGGGCGGAAGCGGGAAACTGGGCAGAAGCGTGGTTCGGCGGCTCACGCAGGACGGCCACCAGGTGCTCAACATGGACCGAGCCGGCATCCGCGGGAAGGGCTACGTAAGCGTTGATCTGCGCAACTATGGGCAGGTCGTGGATGTCATCCTGGGCTTGGACGACCAGCACCATGGCTTGGACGCAATTGTTCACTTGGCCGCCATCCCCGCTCCGGGTCTCGCCCCCGACGCCGCGATTTTCGAGAACAACATGGTGTCCACGTACAACGTGTTTCAAGCGGCACGAAGGGCAGGCATCAAGAAGGTGGTCTATGCCTCCAGCGAGACAGTCCTGGGGCTCCCTTTCGACATCGCACCTCCCTACATTCCCGTGGATGAGGAGTACGCGGCCCGTCCGGAAAGCACCTACTCACTGGTCAAGCATCTTGAGGAGCAGATGGCCATCCAGCTCACACGATGGGATCCGGAACTGAGCATCACGGCGCTGCGCTTCTCCAACGTCATGGACCCCGAGGACTACGATGCCTTCCCGTCTTTCGACTCTGACGCAAACCTTCGGAAATGGAATCTGTGGGGCTACATTGATGCCCGCGACGGTGCCCTGGCTGTGGTCAGGGCCTTGGAACATGGTGAACCGGGCTTTGAAACTTTCATCATTGCCGCGGCCGATACTGTGATGAGCCGGAGCAGCGCTGATCTGGCTGCGGAAGTCTTTCCCGGCGTCGAGGTCCTCAAAGAACTGGGCGAGCACGAAACCATGCTGTCCATTGACAAGGCGCGCAGGCTGCTGAGTTTTGAACCGGAGCACAGCTGGCGCACGTACCACTCCAACCGGACGACCCCCACGGAAGACTGAGCCACCGAAGACCGAGCCAGCGAAGAACCGAGCCAGCGTAGAACCGACCCTCCGAAGACTGACGCGGGCTTTAGTTCAGGCTTAATGCGCGACGGCCCACCCCTTAGCTGCAGTTTCCTGCAAGCACTCGTAAAGGGATGGGCCGGCGCAGCTTCGGTTACCGCTAGATCATGGTCATCACCATTGCGGGGTCGGCAAGGATCGCCCCGAGGTCGGCAAGGAATCGCGATCCCTGTTCCCCGTCCACCAGGCGGTGGTCGAAGGACAGGCTAAGTGACATGACCTGCCGGACAGCGAGTTGGTCATTCACCACCCACGGCGCCTTCCGCACAGCACCCAACGCCACAATGGCAGCCTCTCCCGGGTTCAGGATGGGGGTGCCGGCGTCGATTCCGAACACGCCGATGTTGGTGATGGAGATGGTGCCGCCGGACAGCTCCGACGGCGACGTCTTGCCTGCACGCGCGGTATCCGTCAGTTCAGTCAGCGCCGTGGAAAGCTCACGAAGGGTAAGCCGGTCCGCATCCTTGATGTTCGGGACCGTCAGGCCTCGGGGCGTGGCGGCCGCTATGCCCAGGTTGACGTAGTTGAACTGGACAATTTCCTGGCTGGCGTCATCCCACCGCGAGTTCAGCGACGGGTTGTTCCGCAGCGCCACCAGGACCGCCTTGGCCGCAAGGGTCAGCGGAGTGAGCTTGTAGCCTTCGAACGCCTTGTTGCCCTTCAACCTTGCCAGCAACTCCATGGTGGCCGTGACGTCCACCGTGAGGAACTCGGTAACGTGCGGCGCAGTGAAAGCACTCTGCACCATGGCCGCGGCCGTGAACTTCCGGACTCCCTTTATGGGAGTGCGGGTTTCGCGCTCAGCCCCTGCTTCAGAAACCCGGCCCTCGGCCGGGGCTGCGGCTGCCGTTGCACCGGAGAAGTTCTGAACATCCTCGCGGGTAATGAGCCCGCCCATGCCGGTTCCGGGGACGAGTTTCAGATCAATGCCAAGATCGCGCGCCAGTTTTCTCACCGGCGGGGTTGACCGCGGACGTTCGGAGGTGTCCCCCTCTGCCAGACGAGCCACCGCAGGCTCGATTGGCGCCGGAGCCGCGGGCGGTGCGGAATGCGCGGCCAGAACGTGACCGCGGGCACGGCGGGCCGGGCGGCCGCTGTGCTCGACGACGGCGCCGTACCCCACCAGGTTCGGCTCACGTTTCGCCGGGGTCCCCACTGCTTCAACGCCGGCGGTTGCCGCCGAACCATTGGCAGATGTTTCGACGGCGACGCTGACTCCAGCGGATGGAGCGCCAGCAGATCCAGCACCAGCAGACCGGTCACCGCTGTCCGGCAAGCTACGCCCGCTGGAGGACCCGGCGTCGTCAACCTCGAACGACACGATGGGCTTGCCAACTTCCACCACCGTGCCGGGCTGCTCATGAAGTTCTGCTACCACTCCCGCGAACGGAGAGGGTAACTCCACAACTGCCTTGGCGGTTTCAACTTCGGCGATGACCTGGTTCAGTGTGACGGTGTCCCCCACCGCTACCTTCCAGCTCAGGATTTCCGATTCGGTCAGGCCCTCGCCAAGGTCCGGCAGCCTGAATTCCTTGATCATGGTGGCGGTCATCCTTCCAGTCCACTCAACGAGTTGCGCCGACCCAGGGCGCGGTCCACGCCGTCGAGAATCCTGTCCAGATCCGGCAGGTGGTGCATCTCGAGTTTCGAGTAGGGGTACGGAACATCGAAACCGGTGATGCGGACCGGGGCGGACTCCAGATAGTGGAAGCAGCGCTCCGTGATGCTGGCGGCGATCTCGGCGCCCAGGCCACCGGACTGCCCCGCCTCGTGGGTGATCACCAAGCGTCCGGTCTTGCGGACAGAGGCCTCCACTACCGGGTAATCCACGGGGGCCAGCGAGCGCAGATCGATGACTTCCACCGAGATGCCTTCGTCGGCGGCAGCCATGGCAGCATCCTTGGCAGTCTTCACGAGGGGACCGTAGGCCACCAGCGTGACATCCGAGCCGGCGGTCACCACGGCAGCCTTATCCAGGGGAAGGGCAGTGGAGAGGTCAAGGGTCTCGTCCACATCGCCCTTGTCGTGATAGCGGCGCTTAGGCTCGAAGTAGAGCACAGGATCATCGCAGGCAATGGCTTGCTGAATCATCGTGTACGCATCCTGCGGGTTGGAAACCGCCACCACACGCAACCCGGAAGTGTGCGTGAAATACGCTTCGGGTGATTCGGAGTGGTGTTCCGGCGATCCGATTCCGCCACCAAAAGGAACACGAATGGTGATGGGCATCTTCACCCGTCCCTGCGTGCGGTAGTGCATCTTGGCTACCTGGCTGACAATCTGGTCGAACGCCGGGTAGATGAAGCCATCGAACTGGATCTCGCACACCGGCCGGTAGCCGCGGTAGGCCAAGCCAACCGCGGTGCCGATAATGCCTGACTCGGCCAGAGGGGAATCGATGACCCGGTGCTTCCCGAAATCTTTCTGCAGCCCGTCCGTGACGCGGAAGACGCCACCGAGCGAGCCGATGTCTTCTCCCATGAGGACCACTTTGGGGTCGTTTTCGAGGGACTTCCGGAGACCGGCGTTGATGGCCCGGGCAAAAGTGAGCTTGGACATCAGAGTGCACCTTCCTCGGCGGGCTGGTTGAAGCTGTTCAGGTAGCGCGAATAGTGGTCCCTCTGGCGTTCAATCCAAGGGTTGGGGGTGCTGTAAACGTGGTTGAAAACGTCCAGCGGTTCAGGGTCCGGCATATCAATACAGCTGGATCGCAGTTCCGCGGCCACAGCATCGGCCTTGGACTTCACCCTGGCTTCCACGTCGTCAGTCAGCAAGCCCTTGGCTTCGAGCAGCTTGCGCAGCCTCAGAATGGGGTCCTTGGCAGCCCAGTCCTCCAATTCGATGGGGTCACGGTACCGGGTGGGATCATCGGCGGTAGTGTGCGGACCCATGCGGTATGTCACAGCCTCGATAAACGTAGGTCCGCCACCCTTGCGGGCCCGGTCCAACGCCACACGGGTTGCAGCCATGACAGCCAGCACATCATTGCCATCAACCCTCATACTGGGGATGCCGAAGCCGGTGGGCCTGTCAGCCAACTGGACGTGGGACTGCACGCGGACGGGCTCGGAGATGGCCCAATGGTTGTTCTGGCAGAAGAACACCACGGGAGCCTGGTAGCTCGCTGCGAAGACCATGGCCTCGTTGACGTCGCCTTCACTCGTGGCGCCATCGCCAAAGTAGGCAAGTACCGCGGTATTGGCACCATCCAACTGAACGCCCATGGCATAGCCGGTGGCGTGGAGACTTTGCGAACCAATAATGATCTGGGGCGTCGCTAGGTTGATGCGCATTGGATCCCACCCATAGGAGGCGTTTCCGCGCCATACCCGGGCAATCTCGGACAGGTGGGCGCCACGTACGTAGGCCACCCCGCTTTCGCGGTAGCTGGGGAAAACGAAGTCATCGTCCCGGAGCGAGCGGCTTGAGCCGATCTGCGCTGCTTCCTGACCCAGCAACGGCGGCCACAGTGCGAGCTCTCCCTGACGCTGGAGGGCCGTGGCCTCCGCGTCGATACGGCGAATGACTGTCATGTCCTCGTACAAGGAGCACAGGTGTTCGTCGCCAATGTCCTTGACCCAGATATCGAATTCTGGATGGCTGATGCGTTCGCCCTCGGGCGACACCAACTGGAGCAGCTCTCCGCCAGTCCTCAAGGGAATTTGTGCACTATGTTCCGGGCTTGGAGTGTGGTGGTGCACTCCCTTGCCTGCCTGATCCGTCAACACAGGTGATCGCAACCTTCCGGCTCGTTTTTGTCGGCGCTGGCTGGACTTGTGATCCTGCCGCAGACCGGCCCTCCGGCACCTTCGCCGGAGTTAAGTGTGACCCTACTCACAACGGGCATCGGGTACAACTACCCTCGCCGAAGTTGAGCATTATGCCCTGTTTACAGAAGTTCGGCCGTGCTAATCTTGCGCATTATGCAACCCTTGGATGGCACTGATACCCGTCTCCTTTCGGCCATGGCCAAGGATCCCCGAGGTACTGTAGTGGCCTTGGCGCAGAAGCTGGGCCTGTCCAGGAACACTGTCCAAGCCCGGATGGCACAACTGGAGAAGAAACACGCCTTTCTCTCCTTCGAGCGGCGCATCAATCCCGCGGCCCTGGGGTACCCGCTCACCGCCTTCATTACTGTCCATGTGCAACAACAAAAACTGGCCTCGCTCTCCGAAGACCTCGCAGACATCCCTGAAATCCTTGAAGGCTTCGGCCTGACCGGCTCCGCGGACTTGCTATTGCGCGTGGTTGCCCTGGACGCGGAGGACCTCTACCGCATCAACGGAAAGATCCTCGGCTGTGATGGGGTGGAACGGACAGACACGGCGCTGGCTATGCGGGAGATGATCCCGTACCGGGTGCAACCGCTGCTGGGGAGACGCTCCGGCGAATGAAAATGACTCTTCACCTGCAGTAATGGGCGGTGCATCACTTGCCCGCAGAACCGGCATGCGATTTGATGCAAGTGGACGCATCGGGGGCCGGCCAGAGGTCCCCGGCCAGGTGGTGGCGCTGCCGAAGGCTACCGAAAGGGGCACTACCGTGAGCAACCCGCAACAACCCAACCAACCCGAGCCGAACAACCATGGGCAGAACCCGCCGCCGGTTCCCCCTGGCCCCGGGTATCCCCCGCAGGCAGGCGGCCCGTATCCCCCGCAGCCCGGGGCGTCGCCGCAGTGGCAACAGCCGCCGTCGTCCGCTTCTCCCCAAGGCGGCCCCCACTACGCTGCACCCGGCCACGAACCGTACGCCCAAAACCCCTACCCCCAGGGACAGAATGCGTATACCCAAGGCCAAACCCAGCCCGGGCAGTACCAACCCGGCCCGTACGGTCAGCAGCCCCCGAAGAAGAGCCGAAAAGTATTGTGGATTGTCCTCGGCATCGTCGCGGGAGTGATCGTCCTGGCAGTGGTGGGTGTACTGCTGTTGGTCAACCTGGTAGGGAATGCGACGTCCAAAGCCAGATCACTGGCGGACGAGTTCACTAATCTGGTGGTCTCGGGCCAAACAGAGCAGGCCTATGACACCTACCTGAGCCAGCCCTTGAAAGACGAGCTGGACAAGCAGTCCTTCCTAGACGGCATCGCCAGCCTGAACCTGGATAGCTCGTGCAAGCCGAACTACAACTCAGTCAACGTGAACTCGGAAAACGGAAACAACAAAGCCAACCTCGGGGGCACGTTGCAGTGCGACGGCAAGACAATCGACCTCCAGTACGTTTTCGAAGGCACCGACGACCTCAAAATGACCAGCATCCGCCTCCGCCCCTGAACGTCCGGGAATTTATCCGGTCCACCACCCATCCACCTGCGCATATGGTCCGAATCACTGCTTGAGAGCCCCAACCGGGGCTCAGCAGGACGGCCGGATTTTCCGGCCATCACCGGAAGGTTCGGACCATGCGTACTTCGCCCAATCGCCTGATCGCCACCATCTTCGGAGCCGTCTACCTTTTGGTAGGCGTCCTCGGATTCTTTGTCACCTCGGGAATCGGCTTCTTTGCCACCGAGGGCGCCAACTTGATCATCTTCGCCGTCAACCCGCTTCACAACATCATCCACCTGGCCATTGGCGCCGCACTGCTCTACGCCGGAATGAACAGCGTCACGCTGTCCAAGGGCGTCAATACTGCCGTGGGTGGCGTCTACCTCCTGGTGGGCATCCTTGGACTCTTCCTGGTGGGTTCCTCGCTGAACATCATCGCTCTCAACGGTGCGGACAACGTCCTTCACCTTGCCAGCGCCGTAGTCCTGTTGGGCGTTGCCCTGTCACAGGACAAGGCCGCCGTAGCGTCCGCCCGCGCTTGATCAGCTTCTGAATCGTCTGAACATCATCTGATCACCGCTTGTTAAGCGAGAGGACTGCACAGCCATGGAACGCAAAAATCACCCCACCCTCAGCGCAGCGACCCTTCTGTTCGTGTACTTCGCGTCAATGGCCGCCGGGATGGTTGAGCTTTCCCTCGCTGCAGGCTACCTCGCCGGAACGGAAACGGTGACACCCGGCCAGGTGGTGGCCGGTGTAGCAACCCTCGCCGGCGGCCTCGCATTCTTGGCTTGGTCGCTGTGGGGGCTGCACCGGAACACCCTGGTCCTTGCCCGCTATGCACTTCCTGTCCTCGCTATGACTGCTGCTGCCCACCTTGCAGCGACGGTGGCCGGGATCAGCACCCAGCGCTTACTGAATGTGAGCCACTTTGCCGCTCTAGGCCTGACACTCATGGCAGTTGCCGGGGCTGGCTGGCTGAGGCGGCAGCACAAGACCAACGACGGCGGCGCCCACGGCCAGCCAAGGACCGGGCGGCTTCTGGCAGCCGCGTTCGGAGCCGCCGTCGTTGTTGCCTCTGTAGCAACACCCGGCCTGGCCGCCTCGATGGCGGGCCAGCATGCTGTCCCCCACGGAGAGCATGGCCAGGCACCCCATGAAGAAAGCGGCCAGGGCTCCAATCCCGCCCTGGATCCGGGTCACCACCACTAGTTGGCAGTGACCGAACCGGCGCACCATCAACACTGCCCACTGTTGATGGTGCGCCTTGTTCGTGGATCATGGAGCCATGGATCCCCTTGAGGCGCTCGACGAAATCTCTTTCTGGCTCGAACGAAGCCAAGCCCCCACTTTCAAGGTCCAGGCGTTTCGGAAAGCAGCCGACGCCGCACGGCAGCTTTCGCCCGAGGACCTCAAGAAACTCGTGGGTTCCGGACGGATCACCAGTCTCAAAGGCGTAGGCAACCGCAGCGCCGAAGTCATCACCCAAGCCATGGAAGGCCGGGTTCCCGACTATCTGGCTGATTTACGCGAGCGCGGCACTGAAGCCCTGGCCGCCGGAGGTGACACGCTGCGGGCAGCACTACGCGGGGACCTTCACAGCCACAGCAACTGGTCCGACGGCGGCTCCCCCATCGAAGCCATGGTTGCCGCCGCACGCACCCTCGGCCGCGAGTATCTTGCCTTGACGGACCACTCCCCCAACCTCACCATCGCCAACGGCCTCAGCGTGGAACGGCTGGAGAAGCAATTGGATGTGGTGGACGGCATCAACGCCTCCCAGGATGGCTTCCGACTGCTCAAAGGAATTGAAGTGGACATCCTTGAAGACGGCACCCTGGACCAGACCCCGGACATGCTGGACCGTCTGGACGTGGTGGTGGCCAGCGTTCATTCAAAACTTCGATCAGACAAAAAGACCATGACCACACGAATGTTGGGTGGCATCAGTGATCCGCACACCAATGTGCTGGGGCATTGCACGGGCCGTCTGGTCCAAGGCTCACGGGGCACCCGGCCCGAATCCGAATTCGATGCCCCCAAAATCTTCAAGGAATGCGCGGAGTGGGGTGTCGCCGTCGAAATTAACTCCAGGCCCGAGCGCCAGGACCCACCGGACAACCTCATCACCATGGCCTTGGACGCCGGCTGCCTGTTCAGCATTGACAGCGACGCTCATGCACCCGGCCAGCTCGATTTCCTCCAGTACGGGGCCGAGCGGGCCGAAGCCATGGGTGTGCCCAAGGAACGGATCGTCACCACCTGGCCGCTGGAGCAATTGAAGGAATGGCTGAGCCTGAAAAAGTAGGTCTTCGGCCCACAACAAAGGGCTCCCCTGCAATGCTTTGCAGAGGAGCCCTTCGTGTGATGGCGTTTTCGTGACGAGGCTAGTGGTCTACCGCCTTCTCAGCTCCAATGCCGGTCAGTGAGCGCACTTCCATCTCCGCCTGCTTGGCGGGATCTTCGCGCCGCTTGTCCAGGACCGTTCCGAGCCAGCCGAGGAAGAAGGCCAGCGGGATGGACACAATGCCTGGGTTGCTCAACGGGAAGAGGGCGAAGTTCGCTCCCGGGATCATGGAGGTCTTGGCACCGGAAACCACAGGTGAGAACGTGATCAGCAAGATGGCAGCAGCAAGGCCGCCGTACATGCTCCACACCGCGCCCTGGGTGGTGAACTTCCTCCAGAACAGGGAGTAGACAATGGTGGGCAGGTTGGCCGATGCTGCTACCGCGAAGGCCAGGGCCACCAGGAAAGCCACATTCTGACCGTTGGCGAAGATTCCTCCCAAGATGGCCAGTACTCCAATCACCACCACGGTGCGTCGGGCTACCTTGACCTCAGTAACCGCGTCGGCTTTGCCCTTGGCAATGACATTTGCGTAGATGTCGTGTGCGAAGGATGCCGCCGCAGTGATAGTCAGGCCGGCCACCACCGCCAGGATGGTGGCGAAGGCGACTGCGGAAATGAAGCCCAGGAGCAGCGGGCCACCCAAGTGGAAGGCCAGCAGGGGCGCTGCGGAGTTGACGCCGCCGGGTGCAGACTTGATGGTTTCTGCACCTACCAGGGCTGCGGCACCGTAGCCCAGTACCAGGGTGAACAAGTAGAAGAGGCCGATCAGCCAAATGGCCCAGACCACGGACTTGCGGGCTTCCTTGGCGGTGGGGACGGTGTAGAAGCGCATCAGCACGTGCGGGAGCGCCGCCGTTCCCAGGACCAGGGCGAGGCCAAGTGACATGAAGTCGAGCTTGGACGTTTCGGTCTTGCCGTACTGCAGTCCCGGGTTCAGGATGGCCGGGTTGTTGGCGGCCTCGGCTGCAGAGCCAAGCAGGCTGGACAGGTTGAAGCCGTAGATGGCGAGCACCATGGCCGTCATGACTGCGGCACCGGCGATCAGCAGGATTGCCTTGATGATTTGTACCCAGGTGGTGCCCTTCATGCCGCCAATCAGAACGTACATGATCATCAGGGCGCCGACGACCATGATCACCAGGGCTTGTCCGCCCCAGTCGCTAATGCCCAACAGGAGCGAAATCAGGCTGCCCGCGCCCGCCATTTGGGCGAGGAGGTAGAAGAAGCAGACCGCCAGCGTGGACAGTGCTGCCGCAATGCGCACAGGGCGCTGGCGGAGCCGGAAGGACAGCACATCGGCCATGGTGAACTTGCCGGTGTTGCGGAGCAGTTCAGCCACCAGCAGCAGCGCGACGAGCCAAGCAACCAGAAAGCCTATGGAGTAAAGGAAACCGTCGTAGCCGTTGATGGCAATGGCGCCGGTGATACCTAGGAACGAGGCGGCGGAGAGGTAGTCGCCGGCAATTGCCGTGCCGTTTTGGGAGCCGGTGAATGAGCGCCCGGCAGCGTAGTAGTCCGCCGCGGTTTTATTGTTCCGGCTGGCTCGGAAGACGATCACCATGGTGACCGCCACGAACAGGGCGAAAATGCCCATATTCAACAGGGTGGTGTCTTTGAGGGCTTCGACGTTCACTGCCGCCGGGACCATGGTGTTCATTTGGTTACCCCGCTGTTCACATTGCCGTCCTTATCGAATTCGTGGCCCTCGATCTCGTTGCGGATTTCAGCAGCGATGGGGTCCAGCTTCCTGTTGGAGTAACTCACGTACCAAGCCGTAATGCCGAAGGTGGTGGCGAACTGCAGCAGGCCCAGAATCAGGCCGACGTTGATATTGCCCCACACTTTGATGGACATGAAGTCCACTGCGTAGGCGGCCAAGAGGACGTAAGCGAAATACCAAAGCAGGAATACAACTGCCATCGGGAAGACAAAGCTCCGGTGCCGCTTGCGCAGTGTCTTGAACCGTTCCGTCTGCTGGACTTCCTGGAAGTCCACGGACGCTGTTGCGTCCTGGGGTTGGGCCTCATTACCCATGGTTCCTCCTGATTGTGATGTGTCCACATCAGCTCCACGCGCCTTGCCAATGTGACTGCAATCACTATCGAACGCGGTGCTGTACCTGATCCAGAGGATCGCCGACCGCCGTCGCTCAGCGGTTATGATGCTGCGCCAAACGGCACCTGGGAGTGACCAACCGGGGCAACCGGCCGGCCGCGGAGGCGCATCCGGCTACGCTGGCCTCATGCCTGATTCCCCGCTCTTCACCGCAGCCGCGATCGCCGTGATCGCCCTGGCAGTCGCCGTCGTGGTCGGCGTTGGCCTCAAGGTGATCCGTTCCTTCAGGGATCTGGGCACGGACGCCGAGCGCGCAACCTACACCACACTCCATGCAGCTTCCCGGGCCGGGCAGCACCTTCGCGGCGGCCTCCACCCCGCCGGAGCAGCCAAGGCGAGCAAGCAACTGCGGGTCCTTCTGGGCTGCGACGCGTTGGCCATCACGGACACGGACTCAGTGCTCGCCTGGGACGGCGCCGCCGAGGAACTCCGGCCCACACTGATGCGGCTCGCGGCGGAAGTTCTGACCACGGGGCGCACGGTAGTGGTTCCCCGGGCCGGTTACCCTGCCACCTCCGACCATGGACACCACGACTTCAGCGCTGTGATCGCACCCATCCGGGCCGGATCCAAGGTGGTTGGCTCCGTGGCCGCACTGGCCCCTGCGGCGGGGGCCGGGCTGGTGAGGGCCACCAGCGAAGTGGCCGACTGGATTGCCGCGCAGTTGGAGCTGGCAGAGCTGGAATCTTCGCGCACCCTCCTCATGGAAGCCGAGGTCCGGGCACTTCGGGCGCAGATCAGTCCGCACTTCATCTACAACTCGTTGAACGCCATAGCCTCTTTCATCAACACCGATCCAGCAAGGGCCAGGGAACTCGTGGTGGAGTTCGCCGATTTCACCCGGTACTCGTTCCGGCGGCACGGGGACTTCACCACCGTAGCGGAGGAACTACGCTGCATAGATCGCTACCTGCTGTTGGAACGGGCCAGGTTTGGCGAGCGCGTTCAAGTGAGCCTTCGGATCGCTCCCGAAGTCCTCAGCACCGTCATCCCGTTCCTCAGCCTCCAACCCCTGGTGGAAAACGCCGTCCGGCACGGCTTGGAGGCCAAGGAAGGGCCGGGACACATCACCATTTGCGCGAATGACTCCGGCGCGTTCGCCGAAGTGACCATCGAAGACGACGGCGTGGGCATGGACCCGGAACATCTGCGGTCAGTGCTCGCCGGACATACAGACGGTGACCACGTGGGACTCCGCAATGTGGACGCCCGCCTCAGGCAGGTCTACGGCGACGAGCACGGGCTTGTCATCGACACGGCGCCGGGCGAAGGCACCATGATCACAATGCGGGTGCCCAAATCCCAGCCCGACCACGACGCCTGACGCTGCGGTTAGTCTTTAAACATGATCAACGTGCTCGTCGCCGATGACGAACTACCCGCAGTGGAAGAGCTCGCCTTCCTGCTGGGCCGGGATGACCGCATCGGCGTCATCCACCGTGCATCATCCGGCGCCCAGGCGCTGCGGACCCTGGAAACAGAGTCCGTGGATGCTGTCTTCCTCGATATCCACATGCCCGCGCTCTCAGGCCTGGACATCGCACGCGTCATTTCCCGCAGCGCCCGCCCGCCCGCCGTCGTATTCGTCACCGCAGATGAAGACTGCGCGCTCGAAGCGTTCGACCTTGCCGCCGTCGACTACCTGCTGAAGCCGCTCCGGGCGGAACGGCTTTCGCGTTCCGTGGACAGGATCAGCGATCTCATCAAGGATGGAACTCCAGCGCCGGAAATGATCACGGTGGACCTCGGCAGCACCACCCGCATGATCCGCCGCGACGACGTCACCTACGTGCAGGCCCAAGGGGACTACGCAAGACTGCACACCGCCGAAGCCAGTTACCTGATCCGGGTTCCCCTCAGCGATCTCGAACAAAAATGGGCGGGAGCCGGGTTCATCCGGATCCATCGCTCCTATCTCATCGCCCTGAACCACGTACAGCACCTCAAGCTGTCCGCCACAGGGCCGAGCGTCGCGGTGGCCGGCGCTGAACTGCCCATCAGTCGCAGGCACCTGCCCTCGGTCAGGGAAAAGCTGCACTCCACCCGCATCCGGCCGCAAGGATGACACGCGTCCGTGTCACGGCGCCACGGCAGTCGGCCACAGCTGCGCCGGGCAGGTCGCCCTATCCCCGGGAGGACAGCGAAGACTCCGACGCCGGACGTCTTTTCATCCGCTCCCTGATCCGGTCCCAACTACGGTTGGCCCTGGTGGTGGCCTGCGGGTTCCTGATTATCCTCGCCGTGCTCGCACTCTTTCTTGTATACGGCCCCGGGGTGGCGGAGACAAGAATCGCAGGGATTCCCTTGGATTGGCTGGTATTGGGCGCCGGCATCTACCCCGTGATCGGGCTCAGCGCCTGGCTTTACAATCGTGCAGCAGCCCGCAATGAGGCACGCTACAGGGACCTTGTGGAGGACAAGTGAACCCAGCCGTTGGCCTCTTCGCTTTCCTCGCCGTTTCCATCGCGACGGCCGCCATTGGCTTCTACGGCCTGCGCATTTCACGGACCACCGGCGATTTCTATGTGGCCTCACGAACCGTTCCGCCCTGGTGGAACGCTTCTGCAATCGGCGGCGAATATCTCTCAGCCGCCAGCTTCCTGGGCGTCGCCGGGCTGATCCTGCTTTCAGGGACCGACGCTCTGTGGTTCCCTGTGGGATACACGGCTGGCTACCTCATGCTGCTGCTCTTCGTGGCCGCTCCCCTGCGTCGCTCCGGCGCCTACACCATTCCGGATTTCACCGAAGCACGGTTGGACTCACAGCTGGTCCGTCGGGTGACCAGCCTGATGGTAGTGGCCGTCGGCTGGCTATACATCGTGCCCCAGCTCCACGGCGCTGCGCTCGCTATCCGGATCACCACCGGACTGCCGTCCTGGGTCGGTTCGACGGCGGTAGTGGTGGTGGTGTGCTTGACGGTGGCTGCCGGTGGCATGCGCTCGATCACTTTCGTTCAGGCTTTCCAGTACTGGCTGAAACTGACTGCGCTGGCGGTGCCCGTCATGTTCGTCCTACTGGTGCTGGCAGGTAACGGCACGCAACCACAAGCACCTCTGCCCGTCAATCCCACCGGCCAAGGGGCTGCCGGGGCGTACCAGCACATATCACTTCTGGTGGCGCTACTCTTCGGAACCCTGGGCCTCCCACACGTCCTGGTGAGGTTCTACACCAACCCGGACGGCCAATCGGCCCGCCGGACAACCCTCATTGTGCTGGGGCTGCTCTCCGTCTTCTACCTCTTTCCTACCCTGTCCGGGGCCTTGGGCAGGATGTTCGCGCCGGAACTGGCCCAGTCCGGGCAAGCCGACGCCCTGGTCTTGTTGCTGCCCGGCAAACTCGTGGGAGGCATGGCCGGTGACCTCCTGTCCGCCTTGGTAGTTGCCGGTGCGTTCGCTGCCTTCCTGTCCACGACGTGCGGGCTGGTTGTTTCACTGTCCGGCGTCATCAGCCAGGACCTCTTTGGAGGAAGCGTGAGGGGCTTCCGCCTCGCTGCGGTGTTGGCCGCCGTCGTACCTTTGGGTTTTGCGTTGATGACAGACACTCTTGCGCTGGCAGGAAGCGTTGGCTTGGTCTTTGCTTTCACAGCGTCCACCATCTGCCCGCTGTTGTTGCTGGGGATCTGGTGGCGCGGACTGACCGACGCCGGCGCCATCGCGGGCATGCTGACAGGAGCGCTCCTTTGCGGGGGCGCCATGGTGGTGGGCACCCTCATGGGCCCCGGGAATGCGCCGGCGTGGTTGGCTCAGCCTGCGGCGTGGAGCGTGCCTGCGGCCTTCGCGGTGACCGTGACGGTATCGATCATCACCAAGAACCGTGTTCCGGCGTCAGTGAACCGGGTGATGTCGCGGCTGCATGTGCCGGAGAGGCCCGTAGCGACCGAAAGGTAGCGGCGTCAAGCCGTTGTCCGCTGCCCCCGCAGGGTGGACAATGGCGCCATGTCCGAGGAACCGGGCGCCGCCGGTCCAGAACCGCCGCCCACACCGGAGTTATCTCCCAGCGTTCGCGCGCAGTTGTTGGCCACGGAACACTGGAGCCTGCTGGCATCAAGGAGCACCACCCAAGGTGAAGTCCTCACCCGCATCAGCATGTTCCTGACTTTCACCTCGGCAAGCCTGCTCAGTGTGGCACTGGTGGGCAATGCCACCCAGTTTTCAGACGCATTCAGGGCCTTCGCGCTGACCATCCTGTGCATCGACGTCATGGTCGGTTTTCTGACTCAGGTTCGCGTACTGAACGTCGGCATGGAAGACCTGATGTATGTGATCGCCATGAACAGGCTGCGGGCTGCGTATGTGGAACTCGATCCGGGGATGGCCCGCTATCTTATGGCGGCGTACCACGACGATTTGGCCGGCTCCGACCAGACCTACTACTTTCTGGGCCCGCGGAGCTCGTTGAGCCAACTGGCCGGCAGCAGCATGATCTTCATGATCACAGCCAACTCGGCCTTGATGGCGTTGTGGTCGGGGTCCGCGCTCCTGGCAATGGGACTCCCCATACCAGTCTTCGTCTCAATCGCGGTCTTTGTAGCCTTGGCCTTCTTCACCGGGTCCATGCTTGTGGGCAAGCGCGCCTACGACCAGGCTTACAAGAACAACCCGCCAATCTCGCCGACTCCCCGCAAGGCCTAAACCAACCCCGTGTTACTGATCAGTCGATGGCCGCCATGAGCTCCACAACCCGGGCGAGAAAAGCGTCCACCTGGGCTTCCTCGTACCCCTCGGCACCCTTGGCTGCCCGGAAAACAGCCCGGCGCACAGTGTCTACGCTCAGGGCCTGATCGTGTTCCAGGTACCCGATGAGCTCGGCGCACAGGGCATCGACATCCTCGACGTTGTAGCTGCGGGTCCGCTTCCCCGACGGGCGACGGAACCGCTCGCCGTCGGGCCTGTGAAGCCTGCCGCGGAGAATGCCGGAGAGTTTGCCGATCTGCCGCAGCCAGGCTTCTTCGCCCTGCTGGCTGATGAGGTCGTCCCTCTCCCTGCGCGCAAACGCGTCCTCCAACCGGTCCAGTGCGGCATCGACGCTGTTGGCATCGTAGCCGCCCTTGACGGGATCAAAAGCCACGGCCCTGACGTCCACGCTGGCCACTTGGTCCGCCGTGCCTACCGGGTTCTCAAACGATGTCCGGGCGCGCTGGAGGAACTGGTCCACCTGTTTGGCGTTATAGCCGTACTTGCTGCGCTCCACGCGCTCGAACGTTGCGGGGATCTGGCGTCGAATATCCAAGGCCACTAGTTTTCCTTCATTGGGTTGTCAGACGCCGCTCAGCAGCGCGAACAGAACATAGGCTACGGGGGCTGCGAACACGATGGAGTCCAGGCGGTCCATGATGCCGCCATGGCCGGGCAGGATGCTGCTCATGTCCTTGACGCCAAGTTCGCGTTTGACCATGGACT
The DNA here is from genome assembly GCF_019977315.1 of Arthrobacter sp. StoSoilB22. NCBI lineage: Bacteria > Bacillati > Actinomycetota > Actinomycetes > Micrococcales > Micrococcaceae > Arthrobacter > Arthrobacter sp. StoSoilB22. The sequence continues at coordinate 1,555,225 of NZ_AP024652.1, read as the reverse complement.
CGGCGAGATCACCGGCGGTTGATGCGGCTACCATTCCCACGGCCAGCACAAGACCCACCCACCAAGGCCTGTCAAGCAGGAAGATGCACGCAAGGACGCCAATCAGCATGGCCCCGGCGACGGACCCCGCGAAGCCCTCCCACGACTTCTTGGGGCTGATCTTTGGCGCCATGGGGTGCTTCCCGAAGGAGGCGCCAACAATGTACCCGAACGTGTCATTGGATACCACCAACAACAGCATGGACGCGATCTGCCAGGCGCCTTCGGGAATTCCGTCGGGCCAGAAACCCACAGGAGTGGGCCCGCCGGCGGTGTGCAGGGAAAGCGAGGCGAAACTGATGAGGAAAGGAATCCACGCCAGGGTGAAGACACCGGCGAACACGCTCCGCGGCGCCCCTGCAGCGCTCTCTATGGAGCGCCACAACAAGACGGCCACAGAACTCGCCGTCATAGTGAAAAGCAAACCTTCAAGTCCGCCGAAGTAGGCAGACACCGGCATAACCAAGCTGCCGATCATCACGGGGATGACCGGCATCCGGGTGCCCTGCGCCTCAAGGGCCCTATAAACCTCCCAGACACCCAGCACCGCAAAAGCGGTAGTGAGGAGGACGAATCCCAGCGGGAGGAACAGCAAGCCGCCCAAAACGGCCAAAAGCATGGCAAGCCCGACGCCGATGGCGGCCGGAAGATTCCGGCCCGCCTTGGGTGTGGGGTTCTTGCGCACGCGCCTGGCGCGCTTGGGGGTATCGCGTGTCGGGACCCGCTCAGCGGGCGCCGGCTCAGCCTGGTTCATCAGACCTCGAGCAGCTCGGCTTCCTTGCGCTTGAGCAGTTCGTCGATGCTGTCAACGTGCTGCTTGGTCAGGGCGTCGAGTTCCTTCTCAGCGCGTGCACCCTCGTCTTCGCCGGCTTCGCCGTCCTTGACGAGCTTGTCCAGCGAATCCTTGGCTTTGCGGCGGATGCTACGGATGGAAACCTTGGCGTCCTCACCCTTGCCCTTGACGATCTTCACGTACTCTTTGCGGCGCTCTTTGGTGAGTTCCGGGATGGTCACGCGAATGACGTTGCCATCATTGGAGGGGTTGGCGCCAACCTCGGAGTCGCTCAGGGCCTTCTCGATGTCACGCAGGGCGGTTTTATCGTAAGGGGTAATCAGGATGGTGCGGGCATCCGGCACCCCGAAGGAGGCCAGCTGCTGCAGCGGAGTAGGCGTGCCGTAATACTCGACGATCACCTTGTTGTAGAGGGCGGGGTTGGCCCGGCCCGTACGGATCGAGGCGAAATCGTCCTTGGCTACCTCCACCGCCTTGTCCATCTTCTCGCCGGCTTCGAGCAAGGTCTCTTCGATCACGGGTTTCTCCTCAGAAATAGTTGCTGCCCAACTGCAGGCGGCAATGCACAGTAAAGCAATGCACAGTAAAGATCCGCCACCAGGGGCGGACGGTCCTAGAAATATCCTAGCCCTTGCTAGGGAGTAACCAGGGTTCCCAGCGTTTCGCCGAGGATGGCGCGGGTAACGTTGCCCTCGCCCTCCATGCCGAAGACCACCATGGACAGGCTGTTGTCCTTGCACATGGTCATTGCGGTCTGATCCATGACGCGGATGTCACGGCGGAGGGCGTCGTCGTAACTGAGGACATCCAGCTTCTCGGCAGTGGGGTCCTTCTTGGGATCGGCGGTGTAAACGCCGTCCACGCCGCTCTTGGCCATGAGGACCACGTCGGCGTGCACTTCAAGGGCACGCTGCGCCGCGACAGTATCAGTGGAGAAGTAAGGCAGTCCTGCACCCGCACCAAAAATGACCACACGGCCCTTTTCCATATGGCGGATAGCGCGGCGCGGAATGTAGGCCTCTGCAACCTGGCCCATGGTGATGGCGCTCTGGACGCGGGTTTCCACTCCGGCTTGCTCCAGGAAGTCCTGCAGGGCCAAGCAGTTCATCACGGTGCCCAGCATGCCCATGTAATCGGCGCGGGAGCGGTCCATGCCGCTTTGCGACAGTTCGGCGCCGCGGAAGAAGTTACCCCCGCCTACGACGATTGCCACTTCGACTTCAGTGACCGCGGCAGCGATCTGCTTGGCGATGGCGCGCACTGTCTCGGGATCGACGCCGAGCTTGCCTCCGCCGATGACCTCGCCGGAGAGCTTCAGAAGTACACGGCGGCGGGTCTTCTCGGGCTGGATAGCAGTGTTGACGGTTTCCATGGTGCCTTCCCGTTGGTGGACTCTGGCTAGATTATCGTGCTGTGGGTCCGCGCAGGTACTACCCGGACGGGTGCATGAAAAAGGGGCGGCCACCGAAGTGACCACCCCTTTTCATGTAGTACTAGTTTCCGACGCGGAAACGGGTTACTGCGGTTGCCTTGACGCCGGCTTCTTCGAGGACCTGTGCAACGGTCTTCTTGGAATCCTTGGCGAATGCCTGGTCAACCAGAACTTCGCCCTTGTAGAAGCCCGTCACGCGGCCTTCCACGATCTTGGAGAGCGCAGCTTCGGGCTTGCCTTCAGCCTTTGCGGTCTCTTCGGCGATGCGACGCTCGGACTCGACCAATTCGGCCGGGACATCCTCGCGGGTCAGGTAGTTCGGAGCCATGGCTGCAACGTGGACAGCGATGTCGTGTGCGGCGGTGGAAGCGGCTTCGCCTTCACCGTCAACAGCAAACAGGACGCCGACCTGGGCCGGGAGGTCCTTGGAGGTCTTGTGCAGGTAGGCGTCAACCGTGGTGCCCTCAACGCGGGAGATACGGCGGACAACAACCTTTTCGCCGAGGACTGCGCCCTCTTCGACAACAACCTCGGACAACGGCTTGCCGTCAACCTCGGTGGCCAGCAGGGTTTCGAGGTCGGCTGCGCCGGACTCGACTGCAACGTTGAGGACCTTGTCAGCCAGCTGGATGAACTTGTCAGCCTTGGCAACGAAGTCAGTTTCGCAGTTGACCTCGATCATTACGCCGACGCCACCGTTGACCTTGGCAGCAACCAGGCCTTCAGCAGTGGAACGGCCTTCGCGCTTGGTAGCACCCTTGAGGCCCTTGATGCGGATGATTTCGATGGCCTTCTCGGCGTCACCGTTGGCTTCGTCAAGAGCCTTCTTGACGTCCATCATGCCGGCGCCGGTGCGCTCGCGCAGGGCCTTGATGTCAGCAGCAGTGTAGTTCGCCATGTGAACCCCTCTGTCTAGAAATTTGTGTGTTTACATAACTGACAGGACGGCAGCCCACCGTGTGAGCCGCCATCCTGTCAGTTGCCCCTGGTGCCGTTTCGGGTATCAGGGAAGGTCCAGATTTACTTGGCTTCTTCGGCTTCGCCGGCTGCAGCTTCAGTTGCCTCGGGAGCCTCAGCTGCGGGAGCTTCTGCTGCCGGAGCCTCGGTTGCCGCTGCTTCTTCGGCCTTGCTGCCTTCGAGGAGCTCGCGCTCCCACTCAGCCAGCGGCTCTTCCGGAGCTTCGGTGGTGCCGGTTGCGCGCTGGTTGCGGGCGATGAGGCCCTCAGCCACGGCGTCGGCAACAACGCGGGTCAGCAGGTTGACGGAGCGGATGGCGTCGTCGTTGCCCGGGATCGGGAAGTCAACTTCGTCGGGATCGCAGTTGGTGTCCAGGATGGCAACAACCGGGATGTTCAGCTTCTTGGCTTCGTCAACAGCAAGGTGTTCCTTCTTGGTGTCAACAACCCAGAGGACCGAGGGAGCCTTGGTCAGGTTGCGGATACCACCGAGGTTGGACTCAAGCTTGGTGAGTTCACGCTTGAGGAGCAGGAGCTCCTTCTTGGTGTAAGCCGAACCGGCGACGTCGTCGAAGTTGATCTCTTCGAGTTCCTTCATGCGCTGGATACGCTTGGCGACGGTCTGGAAGTTGGTGAGCATACCGCCCAACCAACGCTGGTTGACGTACGGCTGGCCGACGCGCGTAGCCTGCTCGGCAATTGCTTCCTGAGCCTGCTTCTTGGTGCCGACGAACAGGACGGTGCCGCCGTGGGCAACAGTAGCCTTGACGAACTCGTAGGCGCGGTCGATGTAGGACAGCGACTGCTGAAGGTCAATGATGTAGATGCCGTTGCGCTCCGTGAAGATGAAGCGCTTCATCTTCGGGTTCCAACGACGGGTCTGGTGTCCAAAGTGGACGCCGCTGTCAAGCAGCTGGCGCATAGTTACGACGGGCATGCCGACGCTCCTTCCGGCAGGTCATTCATGAGAGAGCCCATGGGACTGCTCTTACCCTGCCAATAGTTGACGGTTGTTTAGCCTTTGCCCGGATGGGCGCGGCTCCTGGCATCCATTGCGCTTCTCATCCGGCATGGAGCCTAAGCTCTGCCGGACCGCAAGAGGCACAATCCTCCGCAGCACAAAACCGTGAGGCTTCGCTGGTGGAGGGCTGGATACGCGTAGTCAGCCTGGGACCCCCGCACATCTGAATGAGACATGCTCCTGAACAAGCTCGAGGGCACAGCAAACTGCTCCACCAAGTGTACTACAGCGACCCCACCGTTTTGACCGTAGGAAACCACGCGTTATCCACATACGGAAGCCCGGGGATCGATCCAGGGGGCGTTCGGCAGAAGGCTTGGTCCATGACGTTTTTGAAGGCCCTGATGGCCGCTGTTGCCGCCCTGACCGTCGTGGCGACCACTGCCATGACGCCTGCGCCGGTCAACCCACGCTGGAGTTGGCCCCTCTCCCCCAAACCTGCCGTGCTGCGAACGTTCGACCCGCCGGACAAGCCCTGGCTCAGCGGGCATCGGGGTGTTGATTTAGGGCCAACGCCCGACGGCGGCCCGGTCACCGCGCCGTCGGATGGCGTGGTGACCTTTGTCGGCGTCGTGGTTGACCGTCCTGTAGTGACCATCGATCACGGCGATGGCCTCAAGAGCAGCTTCGAGCCGGTGAGCAGTGAACTCAAAGCCGGTGACACCGTGCGCAAGGGTCAGGTTATGGGCACCGTAGAGCCCGGTCACTGCAACAGCGCCGCATGCCTTCATTGGGGCGTGCGGCGCGGCGAGGACTATGTCAATCCCCTGGGTCTCGTGGAGGACATGCGGCCATCCGTCCTGTTGCCGCTGCACTGATCGCCGCCGAAGATGGGTCCCCGCCACGCAGCAAGCGTCTTAGACGATGGCAGAAACGCCCGTAATGGCACGGCCGGTCACCAAAGTGTTGATCTCATGCGTGCCCTCGTAGGAGTAGATGGCCTCCGCATCGGAGAAGATCTTGGCCATTCCGTAGTCCGTAACGATTCCGTTGCCGCCCAGGATGCTGCGTCCCAGCGCAACGCTTTCGCGCATGCGTGCCGTAGTGAAGGCCTTCGCCAGAGCCGACTGCTCGTCCTTGGCCACACCCGCGTCTTCGAGTTGGGCCAGGCGAACCATCATGCCCATGGAGGCTACGGTGTTTCCGAGAATCTGGACCAACTGGTTCTGCACCAACTGGAACGCCGCCAGCGGCCGCCCGAATTGCTGACGCTCCACGGCGTAACTGCGGGCGACATCGAAGGCAGCCATCTGCAGCCCCACAGCCTGCCAGGCCACAGCCAGACGGGTCACCTTGAGCACCTTGTTGGTATCACGGAAGCTGTTGCCGTTGGCAAGCTTGAAGAAGTCCGGCACCACCACGTTGTCCAGAACGATATCCGCGTTCTGGACCGTACGCAGGGAGATCTTGTTCTCGATCTTGCTGGCCGAGTAGCCCGGAAGTGCGGTGTCCACCAGGAACGCCTTGACCTGGTTGTCCTCCACGTCCTTGGCGTAGATGACCACCCAGTCGGAGAACGTGGCATTGCCGATCCAGCGCTTGGCGCCGTTGAGAATCCAGGTGTCGCCGTCCCGCTTGGCGGTGGTGCGCGTTCCACCAGCGACGTCGGAGCCACCCAGGGGCTCGGTCAGTCCGAAGGCGCCGATCTTCTTCAGGGAGTAAATGTCCGGCAGCCAGGCATCCTTCTGCTCCTGCGACGCCAGGGCCTCAATCGAGCCCGTGAAGAGCCCGTCGTGGACACCCATGAACGTGGCGATCGAAGCGTCAGCACGGGTCACTTCTGCGTGGAGCATGCCGGCGAACAGGTTGGAGTACCCCTGACGCCGAACCGGGCTGACGAGATCCAGTTCGCCAAGCTTGGGGATGAGGTCCATGGGGAACTCGCCACGGTTCCAGCAATCCACGGCAATGGGCTTGACTTCGCGGGTGAGGAATTCGCGGACTTCCGCCAGACGGTCCTGCTCTTTTCCTGTCAGCATCTGCTCGAAGGCGTAGAAGTCGCCGTCGGCATACGGGAGGTTGGTGGCGTCGAATGCAGCGTTGGACATATTCGCTCCTTCAAGGGTGGTCGCCTGCGACCACATCAGGTCCGGAAGAACTGCACAGCCTCGATGGGAAACGGTGCAGCCAAGGTACCGGCAGGTAGTAAGTTACTGCTCAGTAACATACCGCACGTTCTACGGTCCCCGCAATGGAGGGCATCCCATTCCCGGTCACCAATGCACTGTTCCCACGCGACCGTTCTGTAACGTCGGTTGTGATGCGCCGCACTCAACTGGGGGACTTTCCGATGATCAATCCACGACGCGAGGCGATTCTGGTCCGTAGCCGCCACCACAAAGGTCTTGATGACAAGACCTCTGAGGTGGTGGAGTACCGTGCCGACGGCGCCTTCGTGCGGCTGACCTTTGGTTCCGGAAAGAGCTACAAGTACTCAGCGGAAAACGTCATCATCCTGCGGAATCCGGCGTCGACAAACCTTGGGCGCCAGGACACGGTGACCATTCGGGGCAGGCTGCTTGACGGCGTTACAGAGGTTCTCCGCTTCGAGTCGCCCCAGGGAACATGGTGGCGTGTTTTTCACGCGGCTGGTTCGGGAATCGGGTATCAAAGTTGTCAGGACACTGAGATAGCCATCGCCCGGCCGTCCGATGAAGAACTAAAGGCCCAAGCAGTCCTTGATTACTGGCGGGATGTGTCGTCGAAGCTGCGGGAGGATGACCCACTCCGCCGGCAGTATGAGAATTTTCGGAACATCCCGAAAGGAAGCGCGCTGGAACTTTACCTCCAGGGTCAGTCCATTGATTCCGCAGGGCAGGATCAACAGCACCCCATCCTGCCCTTCCCCTCTAACATCAGCCAACGTGAGGCCCTGCTGAAGGGCTTCAGCCACCGAATCTCCGTGATCGACGGTCCGCCCGGAACAGGAAAGACGCAAACCATACTCAACGTCGTCGCCAACATTGTCGCCGTTCCGGGCAAGACGGTTGGAGTCGTCTCCTTCAATAACGCCGCAGTTGAGAATGTTCGCGACAAACTCGTGCAAGAAGGTGTGGGCTACATCGTGGCGGACCTTCGACGCAAGGAGAAAATGGACGAATTCTTCGCCCGTCAGGAAAGCAGAAATGCCGATGTCGATCGCTTCCTCAGCAGACCCCGCCACGAAGCGCCTCCAGCGGAGCAGGTAGCTGCCCTCGACAAACGCTTGCGCGGCTTACAGGAGACGGCCCTGCAGCTGGCGCAGTGGAAGCAGGAGTTGGAAGCGTTCAAACTCGAGAGGCGCCATTTCTTCCTTCACGCGACCCACCCTGACTCCGATGGACTGAGCGCAGTACCGACCCTGCCCGGCTCGTCCCGCCGCATCCTCGAATTTCTGGCCGAGACGTCCTCCGTCCCTCAGGATGAGGGTCCGCTGCGCAGGTTCTTCAGACGCATGGGACTTCGACTGCGATACGGGGCACTGGGCAAAGCGAACAGCAGCGACACTGATGTTGTCCTGGGTCTGCAGGGCGCCTATTACCATAAGAAAATCGCAGAGCTGGGGCGCCTCATTGATAGAGGGAATGAGATTCTGGCTGCCGAGGACTACCCGGCTCTGGAAGAGGACCATCAGCTGGCCTCCAGGCAACGGCTCGACGCGGCACTCCATCTTCGATATGCCCGGAAGCGGAGAAGGACCTACACGGAAAGCAGTTACAAGACTGCCTTCGCAGAATTCACCTCCGACTATCCGGTAGTACTCAGCACCTGCCACTCCTTGCGAAGAAACGTTCCCACGGGAACGCTCCTGGATTACTTGATCATCGACGAAGCGTCCCAGGTTGATCTGCTCGCTGCCGGTCTGGCGCTCTCATGTGCCCGGAACGTCATCGTTGTGGGCGACCTGCAGCAGCTCCAACACATCACCGACGAAAAAGCCTCAAGGAACGCCTTGAAAGCACCGTCACCAAACGTCGATTACACGCTGCACAACATTCTGTCCTCGATGATCGGGCAATTCGGGGCCGACCTTCCGCGCACCATGCTCCGGGAGCACTACCGGTGCGATCCTGCGATCATCGACTATTGCAACAGGAAGTTCTACGGCGGGCAACTCGTTCCCTATACCACCGGCGACGCTGAGGGCCGCCGGCCTCTCGTCGTAGTCCGTACTGCTGCCGGGAACCACATGCGTCAGCACCTCAGTGGTGGCCGAACCAACCAGCGCGAGGCAGACGTCATTGCCAAGGAAGTACTCGACCAGTTCTGTTCAGGCATTCCTGACCACGACATCGGCGTGGTCACACCCTATCGGCGGCAAGTGGACAAGGTCACAGAGGCACTGCTCAATAACATCCAGGCCGATACAGTCCACAAGTTTCAGGGGCGGCAAAAGTCCGTAATCATCATGAGCACTGTCCTGGACGAAACGAACAGCGGGCAATCTGGCATTGGCTTTGTGGACGACCCCCATTTGGTCAATGTCGCAGTTTCCCGCGCAGTGAAGCGGTTCGTGCTGGTAACCAACCATGAGATGCTTCCAACAAGTCGCCACCTTCGGGATCTGGTTCACTTCATCCGATACCGAAACCCGGACGATGGTGTTTTTGACAGCAGTGTGTTGTCTGTCTTCGACCTCTTGTACACGGAGTATTCGACTCTTTTGAGGCCCTTTGCCAGCAGGGTCCGGGGCACCTCACAGTTCCCCTCGGAAAACATCGTATGGACGCTGCTGACTGAACTGATCGGGGATGAGCCTTTCAGCGACTTGGCCATAGCTCCGCAGGTCGTGCTGAGGAGCCTGCTGCCGGACCTGTCGATGCTCACGCCCGACCAGCATTCCTACGTCCAAAACCGCGCAACTTTGGACTTTGTGGTCTACAACCGCATCAGCAACATTCCCGTTCTTGCCGTTGAGGTGGATGGTTATGCGTTCCATGAGAACAATCCGATGCAGCGCGCGCGGGATGCACTCAAAGACGCCATCTGCCGCGCCCACAAGATCCGCCTCGTGCGTTTGCCCACCACGGGCAGTGGCGAGGAAGCACGCCTTCGCCACGAGTTGTCAGCCGCTCTTAGCGACCAGTGACAGCAAGAGCCGTGGCCGACGATGGATCATCGGCCACGGCTCCTGCATGAAATGTAGGGCTACTCGGACTTGAACCGAGGACCTTAGGATTAGCAGACGGCTGATTTCGTCGTCATTCGTCATCACCCGTCATGCTCTAGAACTCGGGGAACATGAGCCAATCCCCCTCCCCTGAATACTCGTTAGATATCGTTGCAAATCGTTGTTTCCGGTGGGTAAGTGGTGGGCGGTTAGCTGCTGTCATCGGCTGGCTCGTGGCTGGCGTTCCCGCCAGCGGTCAACGTCGGCCCAGGGAATCCGCAGTGGTGAGTTCCGTTTCCCGCTCCCGGACTTGTAGGCGTTTGGGAACTCCCCCGAACGGGCCATGGTGCGGACAGTGACTGGGTGATACTGCAGGTACTCGGCCACCTGCGCCACGGTTGCATCCCCGCGTTGAGTTTCATTGGGCGTCATGGTTTGAGAACCTACCCACTTCAACTCCCATGCCTGCGCATTTACTACTGCTTGGGTGAGGTTACCCAACATTCCCTCCCTCATATCCCTCATGTTCCCCACAGAGGCCCGCCTAGCCGTTAGCGGCCTTTCCGGTAGCGTCGTGCGTTCGCGTCGGCATCAGATACGACGGTGCCGGCAACGACACGGATTGTGTTGCGCAGTTCCTGGCCGTCGAGCAAGACCTGAACGTGGGTGTCCCCAATATTTACGGACGTGCCCAGCCCGGCAGACTGAGCACCAGCACCGCTGTAAGAGAGGGCTGAACCATAGCCGGCGGCCATGGACTTCGACGGCGCCTGATAAGCGGTGAAGACGTCATCCAGGTTCAGGCCATCGTTCACAGCCCTCAACCAGTGATCGTTGCGGTCCGACTGGACCCCGTTGATGATCCACTCCTGACCCTGCAAACCAACCGGTTTCCCGTTCACAAGACCAAGCACGTTGTCTTTCGACATGTCAGAAGGTCGAGGAAACGGGACACGGCCACCAGACCTGAACCCAGGCAGATCACTAATCCGGCCACCCGTAGCGTTACCCAGAACCTGCTCCGGACCACCATTAGGCACCGCGCCAGGATTGATATTCGACTCGTAGTTCCGCTGGATTCGCTCAATCGTGTTGATCGTGACCGTTGACACCTTGCCGTCCAAAGCATCAGCCGCGGTCTTGACGCCGTTGAGCTTCGCCATGGAATCGGCGTAGTTCTGAATCGCCGTCGCGATGGGAACATCCTTGGGGATGCCCAACGCTGCACGGGCCAGATCATCAGCCTTCGCTTCAGAGGCGCCGAAGGCCCGTGCCGTGTCATACAGGGACTGATAGGTACTGCCAAGCTTGCTTTGCAGGTCAGCTTGGGTCGCGCCGTTATTCGCCATGGCCTCTGTTGTTGAGATGGCTTTCTGAGCCACGTCACCAAACACGGCACTGGCCGCACGGCCGGCCTCTGAAGTCAGATCGAAACTTCCAGTCGCAGCATCCAAAACCGCGTTACCAGCCGTCTGGGATGCGTTGACTTCATCGATCTTCGCCTTCAGTTCGTCCAAGGCAAGCTGATAGGCGGACTCGGCGTCCCGTGCGGAAAGGGTTGCAAGGCCAGCCGCGAACATCTTGTCCATCAGCTTGGATAGTGACTCGATGGCTCCCAGAGCGGATAGGCCCAGATCATTGAGGCGTTCTTTCGCTTCCTCCGTGGCTTGGGCCTGCACCTCAGCAGCCTTGGCGTTCTGCTCCTGTGACGCAGTGGCAGCCGCCATCCGGTCAGGGATCTTACCTACAGCAAGTTCCAGCAACTCATGCGGTTCCAGCGAAACACCGGCCGCCTGCCCAATTTGCATAAGAGCGTCCCGGTAACCGGGCATCTTATCCAGGGCGTCCTTCGCGGTCTTGCCGTTCCGCTCGAACTCATCGGACAGGAGCTTGAAGGACTTCGCAGCGGACGCAGCACCACCCGTGGAAGCGACGTTGCCCAGCGTCTCCCCGAAGCTCTTGAGGCGGTCTTCGAGCTGTCCAAGCTCGCTCTTCTGACCCCACATGCCTGTGAAGCCGTCGAAGAACTGATTGACGTCCTTCTCCCAGCCCTGCAGCCCGCTCAACCCGGTCTTATTCAGACGGGCAACAGCGTCAGCCATGCCATTGACGTTCTGCACAGTGTCCATACCAAAGGCTTTGCCATACCCCTGGAACACTGAATCCAGGTCCGAAGCCTTGGCTTTCTGCCCAGCTTCGGAGACCTTCATCATGGCGTTGGCGAATTCCGTGGTGCTCTTCGTCTTGCTCTCAGTGAAGATGCTGCCAGCCACTTGCAGGGCACCAAAGGCGATCACAGCACCGCCGGCGGCCTTGGCGATTCTGCCGAGCGTGCCAGGGATCTTGCCGCCCTCAGTTCCGAGGTTCCGGAACGCTGAGACGGTATCGATTGCGGCCGGGGCTACCTTAAGGAATGCCCCGCCCACGAGTGCAGCACCGCCAACAACACCAGCCATGGTGGCGATCAGGCTGAGCATTTCGGGGTCAATGCCGCCGATGGCGTCAACAAGGTCCTCAGCGCTCTGCACAATGCCGCGCAAGGCCGTGGCTGCCCCGGACCCGCCCTTGATCAGGACGGTGTCGAAGGAACCACCAAGCTTCTCAAGATCACCTGCAAGGTTGTCCTGCTTGATCGCGGCCGTGGAGGCTGCGAACCCGGCGTCGTTGACCTTGTTGGTCCATTCGGTGATTCCTTCTGAGCCCTGTTCGTACAGAACGTTCGCGGCACGGACAGCGTCCGAACCGAAGATGATCTCCATGGCAGCGGACCGGGCCTCTGGGGTGAGGTCCTTCATGGAGTTCTGCAGGACACCAGCGAACTTCGACAGGCCAATGAACTGGCCCTGCGAGTCGTACGCGGAGATCCCAAGTTCGTTCATTTTGCTGGCAGCGGCGGCAGAGTTCGGCGTGAGACCCTGCAACATTGTCTTGAAGGACGTACCAGCATCGGAGCCAATGAGACCGGCCGAAGCGAAAGCAGCGAGACCACCAGTGGTTTCCTCGATAGACAGTCCGGTAGCGGAAGCCACCAGGCCACCCTGCTTCAGTGCCATGCCCAGGTCCTCAACAGAACCCTGAGCCTTACCAGCACCAGCAGCCAAAAGGTCAGCCACATGGGGGAGCTGATCACCCTTGAGCTTGAACTGGGTCATGGCCGTGGCCGCCAACTCAGCAGCACCAGCCACATCCATGGAACCCGCAGCAGCCAGCGACAGTGCACCGTCCAGGCCACCATTGAGGATGTCCGCAGTGGACACACCAGCCTTCGCCAGTTCCGTGATCGCGTCCGCAGCTTCCTTCGCGGAGAACGACGTGTCAGCTCCGGCCTTCACAGCAGCGCCGCGAAGCTGGTCCATGTCACCAGCGGAGGCGTGGGTGGCTGCCCTGACCTCTGACATGGCCTTGTCGAACTCTGCATACTTGGCGATGGCCAGGCCAACGCCTACAGACACGGCGGCACCGAAGCCTAGTAGCGAGTTACCAGCGGTGGACCATGACTGCTCATGCTGTTTCGCGGAGGACACCAGCTTGCCGAGCCCTGTCGTGGCTCGGTCCCCCGATTCAGAGACAGCACGCCCGGTACGGGCCGCGGCCTCTGCGGCTTGGTCCATCTGGCGGCGGAAGTCTCCGATTTCAGCTCGGATTCTTACGACGACGGAACGTTCAGACATGGTTCTCCTTTGGAAAAAACGGTTTAAGGTTTTGTTTGGAGACTATGTCGGCCCCTGTTGTCAGGGTTTCCGGGCTTCCGGGGACGGAAGGGATTCGGCGGCCCATACCGGTCAGGAGGTGAGTCCGCTAAGGGCCTGTTCTAAGGTCGCACCGCTTGGCCGCCTTGTTATCCGGGAAATTCTTGGCAATCGGCGTGGAGACTACTCCTGTTCCACCGTTTACCCACCGGATTAGCGCCTAAGAGCGGCAAGAGGTGTGACGGTCATCGAGTCACGCCACTGACCGTTTTGAGTCCGGGTCGTCAGGCCCTGCCACTGGATCTTTCCGGACTGCAACAAAGACAGGCGTTCCTTGCCCATGATCGCCAGTTGTGATTCTGCCTCCAGGTTGTCGAACCATTCACGGGCATCCGGGAAGGCGTCCACGGGTTCTGTCATTCCAGTGAAGCCAAGCTCAGCCCAAGACTTTGTCTGCGGAAGCCGAGCACACCTGCCTTGGTGGTGATCAATCGGGCCAGGCTCCGATGCTGGATGCATCGTGCCGTGATTGGCCAAGCAGCTTGGGCACGTCCGGGCATTGAGGGCCGCGTGCCATCGCCAGCCGTCGAGGATGTCGGTGTTGTCTTTGTCAGCCATCTGGGAACCGACGCGATGCATGTCCAGGACTTCTGTGCGGGCTATCGTCATGGCCCTGGTAAGTCCACCGTTGAACCGTCCCTCAGCTCGTTTTACGATGCGCTGCGCGGTCTTGCGGGGGTTATTTCCCAAGGCTATCCCCCTGATGAGCTCAGATTTCATGAGGCGAACGACATCCGCCGGCAAGGGCCGCGTGTCTTTGTGGATCTGCTCGAGTGTCCTGTTGACCATAGCGTCGACGGATCGTGGGTTGAGGCGGTCTGTCACGATGCTGATCTGCCCGGCCGGCAATTGGGATTGGATCATGGCGATCTGGGAGGCGCGGCCGTCCTCTGCGATTGCCGCCAGGTCCGGGCCGACAGTTTCACCAATTTTGCCTGCGAGTTCTTCCAAGCGCTGGGTAGCCAGCTCCAGTGTTAACGCGAGGCGCTTGCTACGCGCCAAAGCCCCGCGGGAGATCGAGCCATCCGTGGCCACCAAAGCCAGTTCCAGAATGGCTGTTTCAAACTCCGGGCCCAGTTCGTCCCACACCCCTACCCACGCAGCCACGAGGGCAGTCAGGTGGCCGTCAGAGATGCGCTGTAGCGCGTCCTTTGCATCGGCAGAGAGCCTGAGCGTTTCGGGGGTGATCGTCATATGACTAGCATCATGGGAGTGGAAGCTGGACCGCTTCCAGACTTCCGTCATCGGAAAGGCTGGCCAGATGATTGAATCAATTCATGATTCTTGAAGTAGTCCAGGTGGAACTTGTAGGCGACGAGTGGTGGGAGAAGGCTCTCCCCATCCTCGCAATTATTGTCTCAGTCGGAACACTTCTCTGGACGATGCAGACACGCTACAGCGACAAGGCCCGACTCAAAGTCATGGCAACCTCATTCACTCTCTTGGGGAACAGCCTCTACGGGCCAGATCCAGACCGGCAGGAGTGGCATGTTGCGCTAGACGTCACCAACGTGGGGCTGGTCGGATCGACGGTTGTCCACGGCGTGAAGTTCAAGCTCCCAAACCGAACATATCTACAGTCCGCTCAGAGTTATGGGACCCAAGTCATGCTTCCCAAGACGCTCGCGCCTGGCGAGAGCTTTACCTATGCATTCAACGTCCACGAGCTGGCCGCCGAGCTGGTTCGGCATGGCTTCCGCGCCGACCAAATAGTCCCAATGGCGACGTCCGGACATAGGCCTTATAAGGGAAAGTGGGTCAAGGCCGGCCTCACGATTCTTGAGAATGCAGTTCGGGCCAAGTCACCCAAGGACCCTGCTGCATAGGGCCCTGCTAACAGATGGTTCTCAGTCCCCTGCGGCGAATTCCGCGTCAGGCTGGGCGTATGACGCCAAGATATGACCATTAGACGGGGCCGTCCACCGCTTACCCACCGCTATATTCCAGGCAGGCGTCCCGGCTACTGGTCAAAGTAGTCCAAAGCGGCTTCGATCTCCTGCGTTTTAGTGGGGCAGAAATAGGCGTTCGTCAGTCGGACTACGTCCACTCCCCCGCCTGAGTCCGGCGTTCCACCGCCGATGCTGCGGACGGCAATGCCAAGTCCGATGCTGTCTTGCTCGCAGATCCTTTCCTTCATAAAGGCTGTGTAGCTCTTCATGTTGTCTGGCTTGATTCCGAGTTTTGTTATGTCTGCTGCGTAGGAGCCGCTGGTGGCTATCGCCGTGGGCGTTGGGGTAGGCGTAGTCGTCGCTCTGGCGGGCGTGGTCTGGGTACCTGTTGGGGAGGGTGTCGTGGTTGTTGGTGGCACCGCTTCAGGCGTGTTGGCCGAACAGCCTGCCAGGCAAAGCCCTGCCATCACAGCGACAGTTAGAAATGACTTCTTCATGAATCCCCCAAATTCAATGCGCCGGCCCAGAATGGCAGGCGTTGGGGGTCAGCATATCCATTTGTGTCAGCCCTCACCTATAGCGTTGCGGTGTCGGTAACCTCCGACGCCGCCAAACCATGGGGAGCACTACATGAGCAACGACTATTCAACGGCGTGGGACGCCCTCGCGGAAACCATTGGAGCCGCCAAGGGCCAAAGTTCGGGGAGCATCACCGACATTGAGCATCTTGACACTGACCAGCGGCTGAAGGTCGTAGAGATCGCTGCGTTGCTATCCATCGCTCAAGAGATATCAGCCCTGAATCCTCAGAACACGAGCTCCCGCGATGCAGATGGCAATGAGGTAAACGGTTGGGGAATCGTGACAAAGAAGGCCAAACCTAAGCCAGGGAAACTATCAGTGTCCTAAATGCGACGCCCGCCCCGTCTCCCGGGAGACGGGGCGGACCGCTGGTCTGGCTAGTTGTCGTAGTAGAACGGGTCGACCGCGTAGAGTCGGCTGCCCTTTACCGGGATTTTCTTGACGAAGACGTGAGTTCCCTGGACGACGGCGCCGTTCGACTCGCCCACCTCCCAGACTTCCTCGACCTCAAAGAAATCCTTTGGTGCGCCCTCATAGGGGTACAGCCGGTCGCCCACCCGGGGGATGTAGCGGGCTTCTTCGGTCTGCCATTCGTCGCCGGCGTCCGTGTGGAAATTTACGATGAACCTCGGTGAGTCAGTCATCCCGCCATCGTAGCCTTGAAGCCGGGGCGCAGTGCTCAGGTGGGGCCTCGGATAAGCAGCCTACGAGGATGTTTCCCGTTGTCTGCTAAGCCACAGTTCTGAGTTCCCCGGGCTGAATCCCGTGTCGGGCCGGGCGATATTGGATGCGGATCGCCTATCTGTGGCAACCATCCACCGTTTACCCACCGCTAATCCGGCATCCAATATGGAAAATGATGTTGGCTATTGAAGGTCCTGCCACCTATTGGGCATCCTCCGCGGAGTGCGATCCGCTGTCCACATTGATTTCATGAGATCGAAACCCTCTTGTGGAGTTATTGTGTAGCTGCTGACGAGATGCTGGACTGTGTCGAATGTGTCCCAAGTGAGGATGCCCTGCTGCGTGCCGAAGTCGTAGGCCGCATTGTCATCTGTTATCCATGTGGAGCCCGCGAAGTCGCTGTCGTTGTGGATCAAGTAACAAGTCTCCGCCTCGCCTAGGTGCTCCAGCGGCTTGTCTGAACTTCCACCGAACCAACCAAGCCTTATCCGCTCGATGCGGTCAGCTTCGAAGACTTCGATAGGTTCACCCATAGCCCCGCTTTCAAGGATTCCGTTCAAAGCGGGCAGGTGCCTAGCCGAAGATGTAGCTTCAAAATGTACTGCCTGCGTCCAACGGCCATTGCCACTTAGAAACTCGGTCAGTAGGGCAACACGATCAACCGCGGCATAGTTACAAAGGACAGTGTTGTCCGGAAAGAGAAGCGTCCCCACCTATCCCCGGCTCTCAACCTTCATCACGGGGCGCAACTCCTGAATCACGAAGTTAGGATCCACGTTGAGTAGCGATGCAAGGGGCCTAGCGGAGGCTTTCCCTTCCCAAAAAAGGCGGACGTGCTCAGAGACAAGCCTGGGCGGAAGCCTGTCCACGTCCGACTTGTTCGCTTCTTCTGCAATGATCTCGGGATGTCCACTGGCGGCAGCACATTGCTCTGCTGTCAAAGAACCCCACTGGTTGACCAAGTTGTCATCGAGCTTGCGAAGGTTTTTGAGCCTGAACGCCATGCTCTTAGGAGACACTCTGAAGAGATTGACGAGTCCCATAAAGTCGACCTGTGTCACCGGCTCCGTGACGAGCGGCAGGATTTCAGCCTCAGGGACAAGAAATGAAGCCGCAAAAGCGTTTGCCCGCATTTCCGTGAGTCTAGAGCTAGAAGCATGCATTGCCTCGGAAATGAGCTCCTGTGCATCACAGGCGAGGATGTGCCCCAGTTCGTGAGCGAGGGTAAATCGCTGGCGTGCCCATCTGGCAGTCTTGTTCGCGATGATGAGCCGCTGCTCATCGGTTTGCCAAGCGCAGCCATCAAGCCCACCTGGCATTTCGGTCACAGCGACATCGACGTCGAATACCGCTTCTATGGTGGGTATCAAGTCGTTGCCGGCGGACAACGTACGACCTGCTTGGCGGATAAGATCGTGGGCCTCAGCGGCGAGCTGCTCGCCTTGATACACAGCAGACCAATTTGAGGCTACGACAGGAAGCGGCGAAAGAGATCGTGCATCGTCACGCAAGACACGCAACTGTTCGCTTGCCTCCGTGAAGCGACGTGCAATCGAGTCGATGGTTGATGCATCCGGGGCAGAGATAGCGGACGTTCTGGCCGCCATTGAAGGGGCCCTGCGTTCCTTCCCGGTCAGAAGCCACTCAACTGTCGTATCACCGAGCTCAGCGACCAAGGCTAGCTCCGTGGTTGTAAAGCGCCGCGAGCCTCCTAGGGACTTGGAGAGCTTGTCTGGGGTTGCGGCTATTGCCGCGGCAAAGTCTGAATTGTTTAGGCCTGACCGGTCCATTATGTTCCGGACACGAGAAATAATTTGAGTGTCCATAGAGCTGAGTCTATCTCGGTTTGCGAATATCGCAACTCAGGTTAAGTTCTGGGCCGTGCCCGGCGCAGGCCTTTCTTCGGCCTCATAAGTTCGCCTCCCCTACCCCAGCCTGAGCTTCGATGTGCAAGTGTGCGGCATACAGATCAAGACGCGGTTTGCCTCCGTCCGTGGCCGCTGGTACATGCCCGTTCTTAATCCGTTCCTGCAGGTCCTCGATTTGGTTCCGGAGCGCGGTAACAGCATCATCAGACAGATCTGGAAGCGGATCCAACGGCCCCTTGTGGTCTCGCAACCCGGCGACCACCCCGGCCAGGAATGCGCGTTGTTCAGGCGTTCCGTGCTCGCGACCGGCGTCGATCTCGGCAACGATCTGATGCACGCCGTCAGCAGTCGCCCCCCATGTCTCAGCGGAGATACTCATGACTATGCCCCTTGGAGGTTGAGGCCGGCGTCCCGTGCGGCCAGCACGGATTGGGGGATGTTGTCTTCATCGTGGATGCTGCGAGCGAATCCGGGGATCGTGGTGCCCATGACGTTGTTGATGTCATAGAAGTCGCTGGGCACCTTTCCTGTGGCGATGAAGTAGCCAATGACTGCCCCCCGGGTCTCGTGGCGTAAGGCCTCTCCGCGATGCCGATCGCCAAGGCCCACCATCTGCCCGTAAGCCCGTCCTGAGATTTCGTCCGTGAACTGAGCGCGGTCCCACCTGCAGTCATCCAGCTTTTCAAGTTCACCGAGAAGTGCAGCCACTTTAGCGTCGTGGGTATCAGCCTTCTTGCGGAGTGCTGCGGCTTCTTTGTGCTCTTCTCGGGCCTCTGCTTCGAGGGCGTCCTTCTGGGCGGCTAGGAGCTTGTTCCTGGCTTCTGCTGCAGCTTGGTCGAAAGCGCGGGCTTTGCGTTCCAGCGTCTGTACATTCAGGGTGATCCGCTCGGCGGCCGATTCGTCTTCCAGAATGGCTGCGCCCGATTCACCATCCATTCGAGCGGCTTCGGCGCGTGCGTCGCTGGCTTTGCGTTCCCACTCGGCTACGGTCTGCTCGGCCTTCGTGACCGCCGCCTGCGCTGCTTCAGGGCTCTTGCTGAAAATTCCCATGGTTACTCCTGCGTCTTGTGGTCTAGTAGTGCTCGATTACGTCGCCGGTGATGGCGCCGCGGGTCACTTGCTTCTCGCCTGGGGTGCGTGCGGCGGCCTGCGTGTTGCTCGGTTTGGCCGCGGACTCTTTGGTGCTGGCTCGGGTCAGTACCTCAGCCAGCTTGGCCGTCGCTCGCGCAACGGACTGCTGCCGCTCTTCCTCGTATGGGGTTCGTTTGGCGGCCATTGCGTAAGCCTCATCGGCTATCTGTTTTGCTTCGGCTTCTGCCAGGTAGATGCCCTTTGTCCCATCGGTGCGCATGATGGCTTCCGAGAGGGATTTGATGGATGCTTCTGCTGCTCCCTTGGCTGCCCAAATCGCAATGGCTTCCAGTTCCCCTCCGCGGCTCTGCAGCGATAGTTCACCAGGTGTGGTTTCGCGGAGCGTCGGCTGTCCAAGGGCTTCGAGAACAGCGTTACGGTGAGCGCGTTCATCTGGCGCAGGTCCGCCGTTGAGGATGTTGAGGACGGAATCTGTGGCCGCCTGCTCCTTGGCAGTTGGCCGGCCTTCGAGTGCGGCCAGAATCTCTTCGTCTATGGTCATTGCGGCCCTCCTAGGCAGTGAAGTGTGGTTCCGGGCGGCACCCGGCCCCCCCTTCCACAAGCGGGGCCAGGTGTGTCTTGACCCGGTAGGAGCTCCAGGAGGAACCTCCATTGCTATAGCTTCTGACACGGCGCACAGTTCGGGCTTCCGGACTTCCGGCGACGGAAACTGCGGCTTATCTGGTGGGTAAGCGGTGGATCTGCTTGCAAGGAGATCCCTGATTTGCGCCTCTTCCCGCTTGATAACAGGCAAGTTCAGACGCGTGACCTGCGAATGTTCTCTTACCAGTCGCTATGCAACGGACTTGGCTATCAGGTAGTCATCGACGCTGTCGCCGTCCACCAACCACCTACCAGCCACACGTGACCCCGTGATGCGTTCTGCGGCGAGAAGCTGCCTGACACGGCGCTCCGTACACCCCAGGAGCGCCGCGGCCTCCACCGCGGACAGGGGACGCGTAACAGATCCTGACTCGTTGGCGCTCTCACCCTGCTCTGGGTCTGGTGGAGTCGTCCCCGTTCTCTGTTCCTGCCAGTGAATCGCTGCTGCCCGCAACGCGTCGTATGTCTCTAGGGCTTCATCCCGGACATCTGCGGAGGCCCTCTGGATGCTGTCCACGGCCCTGACACGCTCCAGAATCTTGACGATGACCCATGCGCTCGGCCCGCTCACATGTGCCCCAAGCGCACTAAACTTCGGCGGCCGATAGCTGCTCATCCTGCCAACCTCCGCAGTTCCTCCGGCGCGGCCGACCTCGCCACGCTCCACTGCTCCGGGGTCAAAGCAAGCCGGTTGAGAATGGCCAGGATCGTTGCGTGCACCAACTTTCCCTGATGCTCGGCTATCTTCACACGACGCTCATCCACGCCGGCTCGCAGCGCCCGGGCCGCATAGTCGGACAGCTGGTCCTCAGCCTGGCGCAACAGCGCCCACCAAACGGACGGCGCAGCCTTCTCTGTAGTCTTATCGATCGGCCCCTCCTGCCCTATCCCCACGTCCGTTTGCGCCCGGCCCCAGGTGAGGTCCTCAACGGGCAGCCCCTGCACTTGAGTACGGAGCTACAACCCTTCTCCGTACTTCCAAGAGACCAGCTTCAAGAGTGCCTCGCCGGGGTCCACGTCGACGGGTTCACCAAGGACCGCCATCTGCTGCTGTGCCGCCGCTTCCTGGGCCCTGCGTGCCGCCGCCATTTTCACAGCGGGTGCTGCTCCGCCGTGCACACGGCAGACTGTGGCACCGGCGATTGGCGGGCGCCGGCAACGCTCCCCCGTTCCCTTCGCTTTCGCTACACACTGACTCTTCATGAGGTCACCGCACTTCCGTTGCTTTCATGGGGTCGGTCATGGGCCTGTCAAGGATTCGACTGGTGGCCAGTCCGCGGTCTACTAGCTCTTGCGCAAGGTAGTCCGTGTCGATGGCTGTTTCGATGTTGAATGGCCGGCGCTTCTGTTTCCCGATGTCGTGGTTCTGCTTTGGCACTGTGGGTCCTTAGGGTTTGTGGGTGCTTATGAGCAAGGCTCTGGGGCGGTGGTGTCGTTATCGAAGCCATCTACGAATCCTTGGCGGATGTCTCCGCCTCTGGCCATGAGGGCTTCCAGGGTTTTATCGAAGAATCCGTCTTGAAGGGCCCAGACGGCGCGTATGTAGGCCTTGGCGTAGTCGTCTCCGCCGCGTCGGGTGAGAAGTGTTTGGACGTGCTCTCGGATTGGTGTTGCTTTTCCGTTGGCCAGCGAGATGCGGGCGGCCATGCGGAGGCCTTCTGTCATGAACGCCTTAGTGTCTGCGAATCCGACTGGCGTCCCTGATTTGTCAAGGATTGGCAGGGTTGGCGTCTCTGACAGGATGAGCTCTTTGAGGTGTTCGGTGTTCATGCTGACTTGTCCTCGATTTCGGGGGTCGGTTCTTGCTGCTCGTTGGCCTTCTGCTCGAAGACGTCCACCTTGGGGCCTGGGTTCCAGCCGTCAAGGACCTCCAGGTTGGCCATCATTCGTTTCTCGCTGCTGTTCCTTGCAGGCAGGTTGGCCCACGCGTACTGGGGCGGTACGGGTGAGTGGTATTCCGGCGTCCATGGGTTGGCACCCGTTTGATTGGGCTCATCTGCCCAGCACTCCTGGTTCAGCCAGGTGGCAGGCATCTTTGTGAACTTGGGGTCTTCTCGTTTACGTTCGGTCGCGTAACGCGTTGCCCCTGCTATTAGCTCTTCTGCTGTCGCACCGTTCTTGCGTGCTTTGGTGTAGGCATTGACGGCGGCCCCTCTGCCGACGTGTTTTGGGTACACCGCGTACCAGTCGCTGAAGTCTTCTGCGAGTTGTTTCGCCAGAGCGGCCTTGGACAAGGGTGCTTCCGGGAGAAGATTTGCATCTATCTCTTCTGGCTGTTCTCGCGCCTGCGCGTCAGCTTTGGCGACGATGACTGATTGTTGTTCTTTGTTGTGGTCTTTGTTGTGGTGTGAATGTTGTGGTGGGTGCTCATGGGTGACCGGTAGTTCTGCCGATATGACTGGTAGTTCTTCACCAGTGACCGGTAGTTCTGCCGATATGACTGGTAGTTCCGAGGAACTAGGTTGCACTGGTGCACGGTTCTTCTTGGAACTACCGTGCATGGGTGCCATGTTGTTCTGCTCATCTGGGTCTAGCATCGGCACGCTCTCCAGTAAGTCGGAGGGAACGGTAAGCCGGTACTCGCTCGCGAATGAACCTTGGTGCCCGCGACCGTAGGAGCGGCCCTTTGCAACCATGTCGAGCATGCCGAGTTCTTCAAGCTCCGATTGGCCGCGCCGAACCGTGCTGATGCTTGTCCCCAGCACAGCAGCAAGCCGGCTTTGACCTGGACGTACCCGGCAGCCGTCAGCGTCCGCATACGTGGCCATAGTGAACCCGACGAGCTTCACACTTGGAGAGCTCACCTGGATGCGTCGAAGGATGCGTTCCCATTCAAAGCGCCCGATGGGTTCGCGAGTAAAGTCGCGATCCTGATCCAAGGGGGTCCTCCTATCTGGTCTGTGTTTGCATGGGAAGCCGGGGGCGTTCCGGCTGACATGCCCTACGTGCCAATGGCGTTCAGACCTTCGCTCGATGGATTACCGAGCTGACCGAGAGCGATTCCGAGGGCGGTGTGTAACTCGCGAAGTTGGGCGACGGTGTATTCGGCGCCTTCAATGGCATCCAAGGTTGCAGTGGTGCCGCTGCTAGGTGACCACTCAAAGCCGATATTGATGGTTTGATCGCTGGTAGAAGCGGCCGGTCCGCGCCAAGAGACGACTCCGCATTCGCTGTAGGCCTCGTAGTTGAAGTCAAACGCTTCTGGTGCGCGAAGGTCGGTCATGATCTCATCAAAGTCCTGAGTGCTCGTGAGGTCTGGTTTTACGGTGCTCTGCTGTGTCATGCTGTCGTTGAACATTTCGTTTTCCTTCCAGGGAAATTCGATTGACGGTCCCGCGGGCGGCTACCCTCGGGGCCGTTTTCTTTGGCTTATGCTGCGCCATTCGAGTCAGCGCGGGATTCTTCCCATACGAGTACGTCCGAGAGTCGAAACCGGACGTACTTACCGATCGTCATTCCTCGCGGCCCAGTGCCTTTCATGCGCCACTGACGAACAGTGTTGAGCGAGACACCGCAGCGGTCGGCAAGGTCTTGCATGGTTAGGTGGCGGTCCGTGGCGTCATGCCCGGCCGGCAGGTGGAGGGTTGCCATTCTGATCTCCTGGTGGTTAGTCATAACTAAACATTTCATTTGTTGTTTAGTTATATCTAACTATTAGTACCCTGTCCGATGTTGTCAAGCCTGAACGCTTAGGTGATACTTGGGTTAGGAATTTCTAAACAGGAACGGACGTGGCAATGGCCGAGGCAAAACGTATTGAAACCGTCATCGGGGAGAACATTCGGCGGCTTCGGGCACACGCAGACATGTCTCAGGCGGAGCTTGGAGAGAAGCTTGGGGCGATACTTGGTGCGCCGTGGTCCAGATCCACCGTGTCCCAAGCGGAGGGTGGAAAGCGGGCGTTTGTTGCGGCTGAGCTCGTCGCACTCTCAGTTGTCTTCCGAGCCGGAATCCAGCAGCTTTTCCGGCATCAAAAACGTGAAGACGTGCAGATATCCGAGTCATACGCGATCACAGGTTCCCGACTCGACGCGCTCACACTCTCACTGAACGACCCCATGGTTATCAAGGCCTTTGAGGTAGTGCGCCAGATCCTGAATCAGCAGGACGAGCTGCAGGCGGCCATGAACAGCTCCCTGGAGGACAGCCGCAAGCTAACCGCGGAAGCAATCGACACGCTGACGTTCATGCACCCCCTCGACCTAAAAGGAAACAACGATGCCTAGGCCGCCGCTTCAGATAGGTACATGGGGGAAAATCAGCAGGGACGAGGTGACGCCAGGTGTTTGGCGGGCGATGGCACGCTTCCGGGACTTCGACGGGGTTACACGCAAGGTCGAGGCCCGCGCCGTCGCCACTTCCAAGAACGACAGGGGCGGCAAGGCCGAACGCCTGCTCATAGCGGCGCTCACTGATCGGGCCATGCCGGCCGGCGAAGACATCACCGCTGACACGAGAATCACAAAACTTGCCCTGATCTGGTGGGCAGAGTTCGAGGACACGGACAGAGCCCTCAACACCCGCCGCCGCTACAAGGACATAATGGACAACTACGTCTCCCCAGGCGTCGGAGGCCTCCGCATCAGGGAAGCCACCGTGTCCACCCTGGACCGGTTCCTGAAGACCATGCGCTCCAAGCACGGCAACGCCACAGCCAAGCTCTGCAAGACGGTCCTGTCCGGAATGCTGGGACTCGCCGCCCGTCATGGCGCCCTGGATGGGAACCCTCTGCGGGACGTCGCCACGATCCCAACGAATCACAAGGAAGTCCGGGCCCTGACCGTTCCTGAAGTAGGCGCCTTGCGTGCCGGCCTCCGACAATGGGAAGCAGCAAAAACCCAAGCCGGCCGATATCCCACGGTGGACATCCTCGATGTCGTGGACATCATGCTCGCCACTGGTGCCCGCATCGGTGAGGCCCTGGCGATCCGGCGGAAGGACATCGACCTCAAGTCTGACAAGCCGACCGTTACGGTCAACGGCACAATCGTGTACATCCCAAGGCAGGGCCTGACGATCCAGGACCACCCTAAGAGCGCCAATTCCAGGCAAAGGTATTCCTACCTGCCTTTGCCGTGGAAATGCTCCTGAGGCGGCAAATTGGCCAGATGGAGGCCAACCCATGGGACGTCGTGTTCCCGTCCGCCGTCGGATCGCTTCGGGACCCGAATAACTTCCGGAAGCAGTGGCGCTCCGCTCGAGATGAACTGGGATTCCAGTGGGTCACTCCTCACACCTTCCGAAAGACCGTAGGAACCCTACTTGAGGCGTCCGCAGGAATGACAGTGGCTTCGGCCCAACTCGGCCACTCAAACGAGAACGTCACACGCAAGCACTACGTCCAGAAGACGCACCAAGCCCCAGACAACACCGCCACGCTCCAAGCGTTCGGCTCATAAGGAGAAACTAGTGTCAGTTCCAAACCCTTACCACATCCATCGGCAATGGCACCTTGGAACCTTCCTCGACAGGCTTCAAGCTGCGGGCCACCTGAAGTGGAAGTGGAGTTACAAAAACTCTCGCGCCGGCTACACGATTCAAGAGGGTGATCAAGAGCCCAGGCTGTTCGACACAAAGCAGGCCGAGAAGGTCGCACAGCGCATCGCCAACCGCGAACAGATCGTGTGGATACCTGTCCCTCACTATGGCGGGGAAGACAACTGGATGGCGACTATCACCCGCATGGATGGCATGAAGGCCGGCGAGATAGCCAAGCCGTGGGAGGCTGCCTGATCTGCAAACCGGTGGGTTTCCGGTGGATGGCCCAATCTTGAATCCAAATGAAACAGCCCCCGATCTGCGTTTCCGCAGGTCAGGGGCTGTTTTCGTGTAGGGCTACTCGGACTTGAACCGAGGACCTTAGGATTATGAGTCCCGCGCTCTAACCAGCTGAGCTATAGCCCCTTGATGCCCGGTCCGGCCACCGCAAAGCAGCAGTTCCGGGCAAAGCACTCCAGCAATTCTAATAGGTCCTGGAGAGTGCTTTTGTCACACCACCATGTCCTCGTACGTAGCGCCCCGGTAGAGGTCCTCGAAGGTCTGAAGGGTGCTGTTGATGCTGTGCGGCTCCACCATCTCGCGGCTCAACTTGCCCATGGCCTCAAGCTCGTCCCGGGGAAGTTCCACCAGTTGGGTGATCCTTGCCGCCAACTCGTTGCTGTCGTTGGGGGTGAAGAGGTAACCGTTCTCCCCGTCGCGAACCAAATGCGGCAGCGCCATGGCGTTGGCCAGCAGCACAGGGGTGGAAGCAGACATGGCCTCCAGCGTCACCAGTGACTGAAGCTCGGCTGTCCCGGGCATGCAGAAGATGTCGGCCTTGATGTAGGCCTCACGCAAGTCCTCGTCGCTGGCCAGCCCGAGGAACCTCACCCGGTCCCCCAGCCCAAGCTTAGCTACCTGGGCTTCAAGGGCTGGGCGAACTTCGCCGCCACCCACGATTTCGAGGTTCACGTTCAGTTCCCGTGGAGTCTTGGCCACGGCATCGATCAGCACGTTGATGTGCTTTTCTTCGGCAAGCCGGCCCACGAACAGGACGGTGGGGTTGGCATGCGGCTCAATGACTTCACCGGGCTGCAGCTCGTACGCGGACGAGTCGATGCCGTTGGAAAGGGGCAGGACCTTCCGCAGGAAAGCGTGCTGGTGCATGGCCTTGGCAGCGAGCGGTGTGGGTGTGGTGACCACGTCGGCCTGGCCCATGACCTTGCCCATGTCTTTCCACGAAACTCGTCCCACAATGTCCTTGAACCACTGCGGGAAGGGCAGGAACGGGTTGAGGTTCTCGGGCATGAAGTGGTTGGTGGCCACAACCCTGATTCCGCGTTTCACGGCCTCGTAGAGGACGTGTTCACCGATCATGTAGTGGCTCTGGATGTGAACGACGTCAGGCTGGACTTTGTCGAAGAGGAGGCTGATTTCCTTCTTGATTTCCCACGGGAAGCAAATACGGAAGTACTCATGGGTGAAAACGCCATGCGAGCGGAGCCGGTGAACGGTGGCTTCATCGCGGAACTCGGTATAGCTCTTGCCTGTGTCCGGACGGCAGGCCAATACGTGCACGTTGTGTCCGCGTGCCGTCATCCCCTTGGCCAGGCGGTAGCCGAACTGGGCGGCACCGTTGACATGCGGCGGGTAGGTATCCGCGGCAATCAGAATAGTGAGGGGCTTGTTGGTGTCGGGAATGGTCACGTGGAGAACTCCTGATGGTCACGGTGCGGACAGCACTGCTTGTGGCAATGCTGCGGTGTCGCCGGGTTGCCGCCCGCAACAGCGGTGGCGCAAGGTCAAGCTTTGCCCTGGGCTTTCCGGTTGGCAGCCGCCTTTGCATCCTTCTTGCGTTTGGTGACTTCCGGATGGTGCCGGCTTAGGGCAATAACCCCCACGATAGCAAGCGTAGCGGCCGCCGCCATGGCGATGGCCATCACGGCGTGGACATCGGGACGAAGCTCACCCAGAATCACAATGCCAATTGCGATGCCCACCATGGGGTCGATCACGGTCAGGCCGGCAATGACCAGGTCCGGTGGGCCGCCGGAATAAGCGCTCTGAACGAACCATGACCCCAGTCCCCCGGCGGCCACGATCGCTATCAGCGTGTACCACTGAACGTTCAGCAGGAACAAGCCGTTGGGGTCCAGCAGGTGCTTGCCGATGATGCGGGTCAAAACGGCGACGAAGCCGAACAGGACACCGGCTCCCAAAATGTAGATGAAGGCACTCATCCGGTGTTTGAACAGAACCGCAAGTGTCCCAAAAATGCCCACCGCAAGGGCCAGGAGGAGAACGATTGTCAGTTCGTCGTCGCTGTTGACGTGATGGTTCTCCTGCGTGACGTTGACGGCCAGGAGCACGAACAGCGCCGAACCAGTCACACAGGCACTGATGGCCACCACGGTTGCACGGTTGATGCTCAAACCTTGGTCCTTGGCATTGACCACTGTTGTGATCACCAGCGCAATGGCACCAATAGGCTGCACCACCGTGAGAGGTGCTGAGACCAAGGCGATGGCGTTCATCACCATTCCGAGGGCGAGGAACAGCAGGCCCAGCATCCATCGGGGATTCCGCAGGAGCCGCAGGAAACCGTTGGAGCTTAGCGCCAAGCCGCCGGTGTCGGCTTTCACGGCGCTGCCCTGCCGCTGGGCGCCGATGGCGAGGAAGAAGGCACCAAGTACCGCGAGAAAAACCGCCAGCCAGACCATCAGCCTCGTCCGCCGTCGTCGGTTTTCAATTCTTTTCCTTTGCGCAGGATGGCCCAGTAGTAGTTGTAAGCGGCTATCCAGTGGCCGATCAGGCCCAGGCCCAGGAACGTCCAGGCGGCCACGAAGTAGACGTCGGTGAAGGCAACGGGCAACTTGGACAGGACCAGCAACGGCGTACCAATCAGCAGCAGCCCCGTGCGGATCTTGCCGATGATGCTCACCGGAAGGTCCGGGTGGCTCCGGAAGTAAATCAGGGATGCAACAGCCAGGACGGCGTCCGGCACCAGTAGCGCGGCCAGGTACCACCACTGCACGACGCCGGCAATCGCCAGTGTGAAGGCGACCGCCAGCAGTGCGGCCCGGTCTGCCATGGGATCCAGGATCCGGCCAAGCTTGGAAGTCTGGTCGAAGCGTCTGGCGATGTAGCCATCCACCCAGTCGGTACTGCCCATGATGACGAGCACCAGGACCGCGAAACCGTACTCCTGTTCGGACAGGACGAGCCAGACGAACAGTGGCACACCCATGAAGCGAAGTACCGTGAGGATGTTGGGGACAGTGAAGATGAGGTCGTGATCAACCTGCGGCCGGTCAGGGTGCGACCCAGCTCCGATCAATCTCATCTTCTCCCCCTTCCTCGTCTTCAGTGTTGGTGGCGCCGTTGGCTGCTACTTCTTCAGTAACTTCCGCAGTGCAACAACGAACACCACTGCAGCCGTGGCAAACGCAGCAAGGTCCTTCCACCGGGCGGCAAGCCGTTCGGTGAGACTCTCAGGGACGGAGTCTCCAAGGTCGGCAAACTTCGCCGCAGCGAATTCCCTGCTCTCCTGGAACTTTCCATTGGCGCTCTGCAGCAGGGCCTGGCCCTGTTTCTTGACGTCCAGCTGCTCACCGAGCTCGTCGCGAACGCCCGTGAGGTGTTCGCGGCGGCGCTTCAGGCGCGAGCGAAGCTCGGCTTCGGTGGGCGCCTTGACGGCATCGGCTTCCTTGGCGGCTTCCTTTGCAGCCTTCTCTGCCTTGGCCTTCTGCGCAGCCGCTTCCTTTTCGGCCTTGGCTGCCTTGGCGGCGGGCGAGTTGGGATCGAGGATGGACTCGTCGAAGTCAGAGCCTTCCTTGGCGATTCCCAGATCATGTTTGATCCCCCGGATGGTGTCCTCGGGGACCAAGGGCATGGCCTTCTTGAACTTGGCAATACCAATCAGGGACGCGATGGCCACAATCACCAGGAAAAAGGCGGCAACAATCAGAGCCGCCAGCCAGCCGGGCATAATGGTGGCCAATCCCAGGATCGCCGCGACAACCAGTGCAATGACCAGGAGCGCCATGAACACAAGCGCTACTCCGAAGAAGGCACCGGCGATGCCAACCTGCGTGGCTTTTCGCTTAAGTTCAACCTTCGCCAAGGCTATTTCGTCGTTGAGTTGCCTCGGAGCCAGCCTTGCTACGAGCTTGAGGGTCTTCGGCAAAGTACGAATGGCTGGTCCTTGACTGGGCCGGCCGGTGTGACGTCCACTCATGGGTTCCGCCTAACTGCTTCCTCTGGGCATCGTGTAAGGCGAACGCGGCGAAAAACCATCCCCGCGGACACCTGTCCTCAAAGCTATCATTCAGGTTCCTGCTGAACTTTCGGCATCATGCCCCGGCGCGCCCGTCATACGTCCAATAAATATGATCCGGGCCATAGGATAGATGATCGTGACCTCTCCCATTGCTCCGGGCGATTCTCTGAGCCGACGCGAAAAACTCGTCTACATTCTCTTGTTGGGTGCACTGACCGCCCTCGGTCCTTTCACCATCGACCTCTATCTTCCGGCGTTCCCCGCTTTGGAAGAGAGTTTTGATGTCTCGGCGGCGGCGATCCAGCTCACTCTGACCGGTACCACGGTTGGCTTCGGGCTCGGCCAACTGCTGGTGGGACCCTTCAGTGACAAGGTGGGGCGTCGGCTTCCGCTCATTCTGGCCACAGCCGTGCATATCGGCTCATCGCTGGGTGCGGCGCTTGCCACAGACATCGGGATGTTGTCGTTATTCCGCGTGCTCATGGGGATCGGTGCTGCCGGAGGTGGCGTGGTGGCCATGGCCATGGTCCGGGATCTCTTCCACGGCTACTCCATGGTCCGGATGTTCTCGCGGATGTCGCTGGTTAACGGATTGGCCCCCATCCTGGCGCCGGTCATCGGCTCCCAGCTGCTGTTGGCTTTCCCTTGGCCGGGCATCTTTTTCTTCCTGGCCGCTTATGGACTGCTGGTCATCCTTGCTTCGATCTTCTTCATCCGGGAAACACTTCCGGCTGAGCAGCGGGGAAAATCCACTGTCACCGTGCGCCAGCGCTACAAGACCGTCCTGACGGACAGGATCTTTGTGGGCATGGTGCTGGTGGGAAGCCTGAATTTCGGTGGACTTTTCGCTTATCTATCAGCATCGACCTTTCTTTTCCAAAACGTCTACGGCTTTTCGCCGCAGGAATACGGCATCCTGTTCGGTATCAACTCCTTGGGCATCGTGGCAGGCGTACAGATCAGCTCCCGACTGATCCGACGGGTGGCTCCGCAGTGGATCGTGGCCGGTGCTACGGCCTTCATGCTGTTCATCGCCCTGCTGATCGTGGTGCTTGACCTGTTCCATGTGGGTTTGTGGGGCATCCTCATCCCTCTGTGGTTCTACATTTGCGCCACTGGCTTCATGTTCCCGTGCGTTCAGGTCCTGTCCCTGGCCAACCACGGCGCGCAAGCGGGCACCGCTGCATCGCTCCTGGGCGCATCCCAATTCATGATGGCCGGTATTGTCCCGCCGGTGGTGGGTTGGCTGGGCGTCAGCTCCGCTGTACCCATGGGCGCGGTCATGGCCGTCTGCATCACTGGCGCTATTGCGGCGCTTTGGCTGGTTGTGCGGCCGCGGTCGGTTCCGTCTATTCATTAGGCCGACTCCTGAGGACCGGCTCTTGAGAACCGGCCCCGTAGGCTGTGACCATGACTAATAAACCGCACCGCAACGGCAGGGGCCTCTTCCTTGGCGCCTTGCTTGGAGCCCTGGCCGGTGCTCTTCTCGGTCGCGCCGCGGGAAGCGCACTGTTCGGCGCCATCCTGGGCGCCGTGATCGGCGCCGCTGTGCTCTACCGCGTGAACCCCGGCCCTTGGAAGCGGGACTAAGCCAGCTGCAAGCATGACTAAGCCGGCCCCGCAGGCGACCCGCCGACGTCGGGAACCACCAACCCCTCCCCTAACCGCGTACCGCAGGGCAGAATGGTGGCCAGCCGGGTAACCGGTGCTTGAACCGGTGAAGGGGACATCACATGAGCACGGCTGTTGTATTCCGGGGCAGTGTTCGCGGCTTGGCAACCTTACGGAGGTTGCCGCTGACGCTGGCGCTGGTGGTGCTCCTTTGGGTGCTGGGCGCTATCTCCGGCAGCCTCGTCAACGGCCCCGGACAAGATCTGCTGGATCAAGTGGGAATTGGCTTGGCAGTGGAGCCAGGACCGTGGTGGTCAATCTTCACCTCGGGGTTCTTCGCCTCCTCCTTGCTCGACTACCTGGCCTGCACAGCGGCGATCCTGGTGGGTGTGGGCATCGCCGAACGCGTTATGGGGCCTTGGCTGGCCCTGGCTGCTTTCATTGCCGGTTCAGCCCTCAGTGCCCTGGTACTTGTGGTGCTGGTGACCTTCGGAACGGATGCCAGCGACCAATGGCTCAGTTTCCTGGGCGGCGAATATGTAGTGGGCGCCTATGGTGGCGCCGCCGCAGCGCTGGGATGTTCGACGGCGGCGCTTGATGCACTGTGGCGTCGGCGCCTGCGGACGTGGTTGCTGGCCGCCACGCTGATGTTTGCCTTGTTCGTTGGGGTCGCCCAAACCCTGCAGGCGCTTGCCGGGGCCGTGATCGGCATCCTGGCAGGTTGGGCCATCCAGTCGCTGGTCCTGCGCCGCAGGGCAGGCTCGTTGCACTCCTCAAGCCTTCGCGAAACACGGTTCCTGGTGGGCACCGTGGTGGGTGTCTTCGCGGTGGGACCTTTGCTGACGCAACTGACCGGAACGTGGGAAGTCGGCCCCCTGTCGGTGGTTTCCGAGGTGATGCTTCAGGCAAGTCCCGACGCCGATGAGGTTCAGGAAGCCTGCAATAACGACAACAACTGTGTCACCCTGCAAAGCATCGTGGGTGTCCAGAGCTTCGGCGCGGCCATTCTGACGCTGATTCCTGTGCTGCTGTTGCTGGTCTGCGCTGAGGGTCTGAGGCGCGGCCGGCGGCTCGCATACCGGCTGACCCTTGTGATCCAGCTGTATCTGGCAGCCGTAACTGTCCTCTCCATCCTTCAGTACGTGACCGATCCGGGGGTCACACTAGGCGATGACGACTTCGCCTACCTCCTGCTGTACGCGGTCCCCGCAGTCCTCGCGCCTGTCATCATCGCGGTGCTGCTTCTGGTGAACCGGCATAAGTTCCGCGTCGAATCCAGCGACGCCGGGTACCGGGTTCTTGGCCGGACCTCGCTCGTTCTGGCTGTGGCCGCTGTGATCTTCTATGTGATCTTCTGGTTCCTCGAAGGCAACCCGGGCCGCTCCACCCTGTTGGACCTTGCCGGGCAACTGACCCACATCCTGGTACCTTTCCCGGTCCCCTTCGTGGTGGCCCTGCCCCAGGGCCTGCTCAGCACAGTGCTGTACGGCCTGGGCGGGGACATCATCTGGCTCTGCATCCTGGTGCTGGTCCTGAACAACTTCCGGCGGTTCAGGATGCTGGCCACCGATCCGGCGGCGGATCTGGGACACGCCAGGGAACTGCTGCATGATGGCGGCGGCACGTTG
This sequence comes from Arthrobacter sp. StoSoilB22, assembly GCF_019977315.1. Classification (NCBI taxonomy): domain Bacteria; kingdom Bacillati; phylum Actinomycetota; class Actinomycetes; order Micrococcales; family Micrococcaceae; genus Arthrobacter; species Arthrobacter sp. StoSoilB22. Next base: position 1,522,393 of record NZ_AP024652.1, on the reverse strand, counting down.
TCCTGGATGGCTCTCTGGGACAACAACCAGTACTGGTTCACCCCGGACAGGAAAGCTGGAATCGCCTATCAGGTCCATAACGGGGTGGCCCTCACCGTTGCCGGCCCTTTCGGCGCTGAGGAGCACCATGCCGAGGCAGCGACGGGTTTCGTCAAGCACTGCGCCAACCTGGGCCTGATCCCGTGCTTCTATTCGGCAACGGCAGAGCTGGATGTCCCACTGCTCCCCCACGGCTTCAGGAAATTGGAAGTAGCTGAAGAGACACTCCTGAACGTCCAGGCCATGACCTTCAAGGGGAAAGAGTGGCAGAACGTCCGGACCGCACTCAACCGCGCAGACAAACTTGCCATCAAGGATCACTGGTACCCCTACCCTGAGATGCCTCCGGGAATCAGGGCGCAGCTGGCTGAGATCTCCGAAGAATGGGTGGCCGATAAGGCCCTTCCGGAGATGGGCTTCACCCTGGGCGGCTTGAACGAGCTCAAAGATCCCGAGGTGCTCTGCTGCGTGGCGGTGGACGACGACGGATTGGTCCACGGGGTAACCAGCTGGCTCCCGGTCTTCACCCACGGGGTCATCTCAGGGTGGACCTTGGACTTCATGCGCCGCCGCACCACAGGTTTCAAGGGCGTCATGGAATTCCTGATCGCCTCTGCCGTGACCCACTTCAAAGAAGAAGTACCCCAAATCTCCCTATCCGGCTCACCGCTCGCCACTGCAGGGGCCGGTGCCGGCGATGGAGACCGCAGCGCTTTGGACCGCGTCCTTGCGCTCCTGGGAAACGCCCTGGAACCCATGTACGGTTTCAAATCCTTGGCCGCTTTCAAATCAAGGTTCCAGCCCGAACACAGGACGCTATACATGTACTACCAGGACCCGTTGGCCTTGCCTTCCATCGGCATCGCGGTGGGTTCGGCCTACCTGCCGGGGCTGTCCCCCACGCAGAGCGCCGGGCTGTTGCGGCAGATGGTAGCCAAGGAGCCAGCCGCATGAGGCACGAGCGGACCTCCCGGTCATGAACGAGCTCTTGAAGCTCGAGATCAGCGGCCCCGTCGTCATGATCATCGCCGGGGTGATCGGCGTCGGCTTTTTCCTGCTGTTGTTCCTGAGGCCGTCAGCGCGTTGGGCCCGTACCGCGATCACGGCGATTGTGGTGGCGGGACTGTTCGGGTGGTTGACCGTGTGGCTCGTGGAGGACATCATGGACGTCTTTCATGTGGGGCTGACGCCGCGGGTGTGGTTCTGGGCGATTTCCTGCTTTGCCGCCGTGGGTCTGGCCGTGGTCAGTTTCCGCCATAGCCAGCGCTGGCGGAAGGTAGTGGCGGCTCTCTCGATTCCCGTGTTCGTGGTGGTGGCCGGTCTGGGCATCAACACCGAGTTCGGGCTCAACAAAACCTTGGGCTCAGCGCTGGGAATCTCCACGGAGGACGCCATTCAACTGGCTAAACCTGACCCGGACGCCTCTGTCACAGCCGGTCCGCTATGGCAGAGCTGGAAGCCCCCTGCCGACCAGCCGGCGAAGGGCGAAGCAGGAACCCAGGTCATACCAGCCACCGCCTCCGGTTTTGTCGCCAGGCCTGCGGGCATCTACCTGCCCCCTGCCGCCCTCACGGCACATCCGCCCAAGCTGCCCTTGTTCGTCCTCATGATGGGCCAGCCGGGGCTCCCTGATCCGCAATACGTTTCGGCCGCCCTGGACGAGTTCGCAGCCAGGAACAACGGCCTTGCCCCCATCGCAATCGTGGCAGACCAGATCGGCCCCGACCAGAATGACACCCTCTGCCTGGACACCGCCAAGTACGGCAACGTTGAGAAGTACATCAACCAGGACGTGGTGAATTGGGCCAAAGCGAACTTGAACATCCTCGAGGACCGCGAACACTGGACCATAGCCGGCTACTCCAATGGCGGCCAATGCGCAATCTCGTTCGCGGTCAAATACCCGCAGATGTGGGGCAACGTGGTGGACATCTCCGGCGAGGAATTTCCCGGCGCGGAGGACCCGGCCGGCAACCTTGCATCGATCTTCGATGGCAACCAGGCTGCCTACGATGCCCAGAAGCCCATCAACATCATGAAAGGCAAGCAGTTCCCTAACACAACGGCAGTTTTCACCGTAGGCTCGGACGACACCACGTACGTGGCAGCCGCCAAGGCAGTCTCCGCTGCCGCCCGGGATGCTGGGATGACCGTGACGTACTACGAAGTGCCTAACGGCGGTCACGTTGGCTTGGCGTTGAACGCAGGCCTGACCAAGGGTTTCGACGTGCTGTACCCAAGGCTTGGACTCTCAAAATAGCCTTTGCCCTTTTGCCAGCCCGGGACCGGCGATAAAGTTGAGCTGTGCCACATGGGCAAGAGCTGCAGCCGCTTCCGGCACCGTGGCAGCGTCGGGATGAACGCATCCTGCCGCTGTGGTGGGACCGCCTGTGCTCGGTGACCAGCCCTCAGTCGGCTGCACTATACGCCGCCGGGCTCTTTACCGATGACCGTCGCAGACCCATTGCCCAGTGGTACAACCCCGAAACCGACGCCGCGCTGTTGGTCGCACCGGAGACCTCGCCGGAATGGCCGGTCCAACGCTTTGGCATCTTCTATGCCCCGCCAGGAGGCGGCTTTACCCGCGTTTACTCGGCGCCCCACGAATGGCATCCCCGCGAACCCCGGACTCCGCCCACCGAGCAGGATTCGTTCCTGGCGGCGGTGGTCGAGGCGGCCCGGTTCCTGCAAGTGGAGATGGATTTTGTGTGATCAAAAAGCAGACCCCGCACCAGCTGAAAAGCCGGTACGGGGTCCCGTTGCTCCTCCGACTGGACTTGAACCAGTAACCCTTCGATTAACAGTCGAATGCTCTGCCAATTGAGCTACGGAGGAATGAAGCGGTTATGACTTTAGCAAAGGTTCTACCGGAATGCGAAATCGACTCACCATACCCCTCGGGGGTATAAAAATACCCCCGTTTCGAAGGCTCGAAACGGGGGTATTGCGCGCTCCTCCGACTGGACTTGAACCAGTAACCCTTCGATTAACAGTCGAATGCTCTGCCAATTGAGCTACGGAGGAATGAAGCGGTTACTAGCTTAACAGGGGCCCGCCGGAAAGTGAAATCGGCGCTTTCAACCGTCCGAACGCAGCGACCTGCGCTCCATTTCGAGTTGCATCAGCTCCCGGTTCAGCCGCTGGAACTCCTCCGGATTGGCACCTGCATCCAAGCGCTGCAGCTGACCCATCTTGTCTGCCTTGATCCTGGTGATCTGCAATTCGAAAAGACGGGCCAGGATGTCACGGCAGTACCGCTGCATGGCCTCGGCAGTGCTCGCCGGCAGGGGCGTCACTGCCAACTCCGAGACCAGTGGCCTCAAGGGCTCGGGGACTTCCTGACGGACCTGCTCCACCCACGCCACGGGGTCATCCGAGTGTGCCAGACCGGCAGCCCGCACGGCAGTGTGGACGGCGGCGTAAGCAGGAGTGGTGAACTGCGAGGCCTCGAAACGCTCCCAGGCTCCCCCGCCCAGCACTGATGGCTCCTGGAGGACCACTTCAAGCGCTTGGCGTTCCATACCGGCTATGGGGTCCCGGGGATCGGGCCGTTGGAAGACGGGACCGCTCGACGCCGGTGCTGCCGCTGCCGTCGACTGTTCTCCCACGCCGCCCGCGGCGGCGCGCTTGGCAGCTCCGCCAACGAATCGACTGACCTCTTCGATGGGCATGCCCAGCCACCCGGCAAGTTCGCGGGTGTAGCCCGGCCGCGCGGCAGAGTCCCTGATCTGCGCCACCACGGGGGCGGCTTCGCGCAAGGCGGCCACACGCCCTTCCACGGTGTCGAGGTTGTGCCTGCGGAGCGAGGCCTTGATGGCGAACTCAAAGAGGGGTTTCCGGCTGCTAATCAGATCCCGCACCGCGGAATCGCCCTTGAGTTGACGAAGATCACAGGGATCGGCGCCGCTGGGTTCAACAGCCACGTACGTCTGGGCTTGGAACCGCTGGTCTTCTTCGAATGCCCGCAGGGCAGCTTTTTGGCCGGCGGCATCGCCGTCGAAGGTGAAGATGACCTCTCCCCCGCTGCCGTCGTCCGAGAGCAGCCGCCGGGCCACCTTGATGTGCTCGGTACCGAAAGCAGTACCACAGGTGGCCACCGCCGTCGTAACTCCGGCGAGGTGGCAGGCCATGACGTCTGTGTATCCCTCCACCACTACCAATTGACGTTCCTTGGCGATGTTGCGCTTGGCGATGTCGATCCCATAAAGAACTTGGGATTTCTTGTACAGCGTGGTTTCAGGAGTGTTCAGGTATTTGGGGCCTTGGTCGTCCTCGTAGAGCTTCCGCGCGCCGAAGCCGATGGTGTCGCCTGCGATGTCCCTGATGGGCCAGATCAGCCTTCCACGGAAACGATCGTAGATTCCCCGGTTTCCTTCCGAGAACATGCCTGTGAGCTTCAACTCAGCATCAGTGAACCCACGGCCGCGGAGATGCTTCAACAGTGCGTCCCAGCCCTGGGGCGCGTATCCGACGCCAAAATGTTCGGCGGCGGCGCGGTCGAAACCGCGGCCGTCCAGGAAGTTCCGCCCCTCGGCAGCTCCGGGCGTCAGCAACTGCGCACGGAAGAACTCATCGGCGATCTTGTGAGCGTCCAACAGGCGTTGGCGCTTGCCCACCTCTTCACGGCTGGGACCGGTGCCGCCATCCTCATAGCGCAGCTCATAGCCGATTCTGGCAGCCAGTTTCTCTACGGCCTCGTGGAACGAGCTATGGTCCATTTTCTGGACAAAGGAGATGGCATCGCCGTCTTCCCCACATCCGAAGCAGTGGTATCGGCCCACTTGCGGGCGGACAGTGAACGAGGGTGAGCGTTCGTCGTGGAACGGGCACAGGCCTTTGAAACTGCCTAGCCCGGCGCCCTTGAGGGTGACGTAACCGTCAACGACTTCCTTGATATCCGTGCGCTGGCGTAATTCGTCTATATCTTCACGTTTGATCAGGCCAGCCACGTCACCATCCTAGTCGCTTGCCCGGGGCGTCCCCGCCGTTAACGTCAGGGTTCCGCGGGCTACCAGAGCGAGGGAAGGCTCCCCACAAGCCGCTCATACATGGCCAACGCGGAGACGTCCGTCAGCGAGGCGACTTGGTCGATCACCACGCGCAGCCGCGCACCGTCGTCGACGGCGTCGCGCCAGTCAGCGGCAAACATCGGCTCCAAGTGACGGTCACCTGTGGCGTTCAAAACGCCGACCAGTGCGTGCAGCACTTCGCGTTGACGCTCGTACACCGGCTGGCGATGGTCGGTGGAGATCACGAACGTGGTGGCCAGGCCCTTGAGGACCGCAATCTCAGTGACAGTTTCCTCAGGAACCATGAGCTCGGCGTCGTACCGGGTCAGGTTGGCCGGGCCGAAGTGCGCACGGGTTGTCTCCATGGCGCTCTGGCAGAACCGGCCGATCAACTGGCTGGTCATATCCTTCAGCGCAGCCATGGATTTCCGGCTGCCGTCAGCTTCGCGCACCCAAACTTTGGTGGCTTCCAGGCGGGCAAGGGCAGCATCAATCTCGGCGGGATCGTTATGCGGCAAATACCACTGCTTGGTGTAGCCCACCACGCGCGCCCGGTGGTCCGGGTTCTCCATCCATTTGAGCTGGAAATGACCGGCGACGATCGCATCCTCAACATCGTGGACCGAGTAGGAAATATCGTCTGCAAGGTCCATCACCTGGGCCTCGATGCAGGAACGGTTACCCGGAGCGCCTTCACGCAGCCATTCAAAGACGGGAAGATCGTCCTCGTAGGCGCCGAATTTGCTGGTGCGGTGCCCATGAATGACAGGAGCATCGACGGCGGACCACGGGTACTTGGACGCGGCGTCCAGGCTGGCACGGGTCAGGTTGAGTCCTGCAGGCCTGCCGTCCTCTGCCAGTACCTTGGGTTCCAGGCGGGTCAGGAGCCGCAGGGTTTGGGCGTTGCCTTCGAAGCCACCGATCGTGTGCGCAACTTCGTTCAGAGCGGACTCACCATTGTGGCCGAAGGGCGGATGTCCGAGATCGTGGCTCAGGCATGCAGTGTCAACCACATCAGGATCACAGCCGAGGGACCGGCCCAGTTCGCGGCCTACCTGCGCCACCTCCAGGCTGTGGGTCAACCTGGTTCGGACAAAGTCATCCGTGTCCGGGGCAACTACCTGCGTTTTTGCGCCGAGCCTGCGCAACGCCGAGGAGTGCAGGACCCTGGCGCGGTCCCGTTCAAAGTCGGAGCGATAGTTGCTCTTGCGGGGCTCTTCGACCCACCGCGCGGAATCTGCCTCGGCGTATCCGGGGATGGCCAGCACAAAATTGTGGGCCGTCCCGTCGTGGCCAAGAAACGCTTCGGTTCCCATGGGTATCTGCCTCCTTCAAGCGCCGGGGTGTGGAGCTTCTTGAGTCAGTCTTACACGTGTGAGGCTAGCCGCCCGAAACGTCCAGCTCTGCGGCCGAGATATCCGCGCTCTGTTCAGCGTTCAGCTGACGGCTCTCCAGCCAGTCCTTGGGCAACGCAGGCTTCTTGGGCGAACCAGCGCGGCCGCGGGGGCCCTCGGAATCGACTCCCGGGTAGGGCGAGTCCATATCCAGTTCATCAAGGTATTCGCGCAGCACCTCGAGGGTGGGAACGGTGGCCAGCTTGGCACGGAGTTCGCCACCCACAACATAGCCCTTGAAGTACCAGGCCATGTGCTTGCGGATCTCACGGAGTGCCTTGTATTCATCGTTGCCGAAGGTCTCCACCATCAGCTCAGCATGGCGGTAGACGCCCTCCGCCACTTCCCGGAGCCCGGGCCGGTGCCGCTGGTCGCTGCCCTCGAACGCTGCCTGGAGGTCGCCGAACAACCAGGGGCGGCCCTGGCAACCGCGGCCCACTACGACACCGTCCACACCGGTTTCCCGGACCATGCGAACTGCATCCTCGGCAGACCAAATGTCGCCGTTGCCCAGCACCGGGATGTCCGGCAGAGCTTCGCGGAGGCGGGCAATGGCGGACCAGTCGGCCTGGCCGGAATAGAACTGCGCGGCAGTCCTGCCGTGAAGTGCGACGGCGGCTACTCCGGCGTCGCGGGCGATCCGGCCGGCGTCGAGGTACGTCAGGTGATCCTCATCAATGCCTTTGCGCATTTTGATGGTGAGCGGGATATCGCCCTTGGCGGCTTCCTTGACTGCTGTATTGACGATTGAGGTGAACAGATCGATCTTCCAGGGAAGCGCCGAACCGCCACCGCGCCGGGTGACCTTGGGCACGGGGCAGCCGAAGTTGAGGTCGATGTGATCGGCCCGGTCCTCTTCCACCAGCATCCGCACCGCGGCGCCCACCGTCACAGGATCCACGCCGTAGAGCTGCACGGAACGGACTTTCTCGTCCTCATCATGGGAGATGATGCGCAACGATTCCGGCGTCCGCTCCACAAGGGCACGGGACGTCACCATCTCGGCCACGTACATGCCGCCGCCGTATTCACGGCAGAGCCTGCGGAAGGCCGAGTTGGTGATGCCGGCCATCGGGGCAAGGATCACGGGGGTGTCCACGGTGATCCTGCCAAGCTTCAATGGCGGGAGCTCAAGCTTTGGTGCGGGGGGCGTTGCTACAACAGTCACCTAACCATTGTTGCAAATCCGGGCAAATCGGCGGACGGCCCGCCGAATCCCCTGCTTGATCGTCCAGCGCACCGTACTCAGGCGGGCCCTGGGGGCAAGATCCAGACCCGGCGTCAGGTGGTGTTGTCGGTGCTTCCGCCGCGGCGCTCCGCTTCCCGTTGTGCACGGCGGCTACCCGGGCGTGCCGGCTTGCCGTGAGCGTCAAGGCGCGTGTCGGCGTCGTGCGTGTCCTCCGACCCTGAACCCGCGACGACGGCGGCTGCTGCCAGCGAACCGGTGTCCCTAAGCTCATCGGGACTCACCGAGGCCCCGCCTGCTGCGGCAAGGCGCTTTATGCCGGTGGCCTTCACCACCAGGACAGCGATCAGGGTGGTGACGGGGATGGCAAGAACCAGGCCGATGGAGCCCACCAAGGTGCGGATGACTTCCTCGGACAGCTCGGCACTGGTCAGTGCTTCCGCGAGCGGGCGGTCATAGAGCATCACAATGATGAGAATGGGAAGTGCGGCGCCCGCGTAGGCAAAGGCGATGGTGTAGACGGTGGAAGCGATGTGGTCCCGCCCGATCCGCATAGCCGAGGAGAACAGCTTGCGGGCACTGGTGTTGGGCGCCAGTTCGTAAAGTTCCCACACTGCGGAGGACTGCGTGATGGTGACATCGTTGAGAACGCCCAGGCCGGAAATGATGAGGCCGCAGAGGATGATCCCGGAGATCGAGATCTGCGGGGACATGTTCACCAGCGTTGAAGCGTCGTGGTTCCCCACTCCGGCCAAATTAGCCGCGTCCGTAGCCCACGCCGCCAACAGCGCAGTGATGCTGAGCCCAAAGATCGTGCCCAGCAGGGCCGTAGACGTTCGCGCCGAGAACCCGTGCGCAAAGTACAGGACCCCGATCATGATCACCGTAGAGCCCACCAGAGCCAGCAGGAGCGGCGGTTTTCCTTCCACCAAACCCGGCAGAATGAAGCTCACCAGCACAAAATAGGCACCCACCAGGCCAAGAAGCGCCCGGAAGCCGCGCCAACGGGCCACCGCGATGACCACCGCTGCGTACAGGACAGCCAGGAGGGCGATGGGAATGCTGCGGACAAAGTCCACAAATACATAAGCCGGGGCGCCGCTTCCCGCACTTGCCCCCTGGACGGCGGACAGGTTGAGGTACCGGATGGAGTCCCCCACATCCACGCCGTGGGACATGGCCACGTCAGGGTTGATGACAACCTTCACCACGTCCCCGCCCTTATCCGGCTCCGTGAAGGCGAACGTGCACTGGGATCCGCCGGACTGGCTGTTCTGGCCCGTGTCAGTTTGGCCCGTGTTGCTTTGGCCGGTGTTGCCCTGGCCCGTGTTGCTTTGACCGGTCTGCGTGCAGCTTTCCACCACCACGCTCTGAATCCTGCCAGTGTCGAACGTGACCCCGGGGGCGGGTTGGTATGGGCTTGAAAACGTGATGCCCTCGCGGCTGCCGGAAGGCCACAGGACCATCATGGCCACGAGCGTCAGGACGCCCACCGGAACAAGAATGGCCGCGAGAATCCAGTTGGCCCGCTTCCGCGACGCAATGGCCTGCGGGGTTGGCTCGGAATTTTCAGAATGACCGTGGGAGTGACCGTGGCCCATCAGCAGCAAAACCTCATGCCTTAACCCTACGCGGGCACAGCTGCACTTAAACGCAGCATCCCACGCGGCCCGCGGGATGCGGGCAACGTGGGATCCGGGCGTGCCGAAGATGTGGTCAGTCGCTGACGATCAGGGTGTCTGCGCCCCGCACATGGGCTTTTCCGGATTCCAGCAGCGGATCAAGAACCGTGCGGAGCGCCGTCATGGATTCGTCAACTTCCAGCAGGACCGGGTGCTGGTAGGCAATGAGTGCCAGCAGGTCCCGGACCGCGGCCGCTGCTTCCTCGGCGGACAGCAGGGGATCGTGTCCAAGGAAGACATCAGACGGCTCGTCGGAATTGCCTTGGGCGTAGCTGATGGCGAACGCCTGGATCTTACCTTTCCGGCTGGCAGGAACGCCTTGGCCGAACGCACTCGCTTTGGGTGCGCGCAGGACAATTGCCCCGTGCGCGCCGGTCAGGTCATGCAGGAACAAACGCTGCACTGTGGCAATGCTCAGCTCTCCGGGGCTGTCCCAGTGGTGGACGTGGGAGTAGTACTTGCCCACCACGTCGCTCAGTTCCACCGAACCTGTAGCCAGGTCTTCCACGCGCTCCGAGGCGGCTTCCTCGGAACCGTCGCCAAAACGCGGCAGGGACAACGGCTCTGGCTTCACCACCACCAGTTGCGAGCGCTGAATGGGCGAAAGTCCCGCTGCCGCAGCAAATGCAGCACCGGCAGTGTCCGGCTCCACCTTGCTGCGCAATTTGGAAACGCCCGACGGCGAGTTCCCGGCTTCCCGGCGCAGCATGGTCAGCAGGGTGGCACCCACGCCTTCACGGCGGTGGTCTTTGGCAACCTCAACGTACGCCCAGAGCCGTTCGGGGTGCAGCGAAGCCTCATGGACAACACCTGCAGCGACGGGAATCCGTACGCCATCCACCACGTCCTCGGCCACGATGCAGCGGCGCCACGGCTGGTTGCTCGAAGGCGCCAGTGCTGCACGGAACTGCTCTGCGGGGAGTGTTTCCGGGCCGCCCCAGATTTCCAGGAGGGCGAGGTCATCGCCTTCCTTCCATTCGCGGTAATCCAAAGCCACGGCTAGGCGCCGATCAGGCGTGCTGCAAGGTAGCCCTCAACCTTGTCCAGGGACACACGTTCCTGGCTCATGGTGTCGCGCTCACGAATGGTGACGGCCTGGTCTTCCAGGGTGTCGAAGTCCACGGTGATACAGAACGGGGTACCGATTTCGTCCTGGCGACGGTAGCGGCGGCCGATGGCGCCGGCGTCGTCAAAGTCGATGTTCCAGTTCTTACGCAGCTGGGCGCCCAGTGCCTTTGCCTTCGGGGACAGGTCCTCATTGCGGCTCAGCGGCAGGACGGCGGCCTTGACCGGAGCCAGGCGCGGATCCAGTTTCAGCACGGTGCGGACATCGACGCCGCCCTTGGCATTGGGTGCCTCGTCCTCGGTGTAAGCGTCGATCAGGAAGGCCATGAAGGAGCGGGTCAGGCCGGCGGCGGGCTCGATCACGTACGGGGTGTAACGCTCGTTGGTGGCCTGGTTGAAGTAGCTCAGGTCCGTGCCGGAGGCCTTGGCGTGGGTGGAGAGATCGAAGTCCGTGCGGTTGGCGATGCCCTCGAGCTCGCCCCACTCGGAGCCCTGGAAACCAAAGCGGTATTCGATGTCCGTGGTGCCCTTGGAGTAGTGGCTGAGCTTCTCCAGCGGGTGCTCAAAGAATCGGAGGTTGTCTTCACGGATGCCCAGGCCCGTGTACCAGGACATGCGTTCCTTCATCCAGTACTGGTGCCATTCTTCGTCCGTGCCGGGCTCGACGAAGAATTCCATTTCCATCTGCTCGAATTCGCGGGTACGGAAAATGAAGTTGCCCGGCGTGATTTCGTTACGGAACGACTTACCGATCTGGCCGATGCCGAACGGCGGCTTCTTCCGGGATGTGGTCAGGACGTTGTTGAAGTTCACAAAAATGCCCTGGGCCGTTTCGGGACGAAGGTAGTGCATGCCTTCGTCGCTGGCCACCGGGCCGAGGAAGGTCTTCAGCAGACCGGAGAATTCCTGGGGCTCTGTCCACTGTCCGCGGGTGCCGCAGTTTGCGCAGACGATGTCCGCCAGGCCATTTTCTGCCGGGCGGCCCTTCTTTTCCTCGTACTCTTCCTCGAGGTGGTCGGCACGGTAGCGCTTGTGACAGGAAAGGCACTCAACCAGGGGGTCGGAGAAAACCTCCACGTGGCCGGATGCTTCCCATACCTGGCGGGGAAGGATGACCGAGGAGTCCAGGCCTACAACATCTTCGCGGCCGCGAACCATGCTCTGCCACCACTGGCGCTTGATGTTTTCCTTCAGCTCCGCACCGAGGGGACCGTAGTCCCACGCAGAACGGGAGCCACCATAGATTTCACCGGCCTGGAAGACAAAGCCCCTCCGCTTGGAGAGTGAAATGACCTGGTCAAGGACGGATTTTGCTGCCATGGGTAACTCCATTTGTTCTACAGGGCCGCTGGGTGCGGTCCGCGGTGGTTTGCCCCGGAATCCGGACGAGGTTGTCCGGCGGGGTGCTGGGGGAAAGTTGTTCCTCTAACCCTACCGGCCTTTGGCCGTTGATCTTCGTGCGAATGCTCCCTTGGGCCAGGGCAACGTGGCCACGATGATCGCAATGAGCGTCAGCACCGTACCCAGCACCGTGGGCAAGGCGACCACCGCTCCGGGACTGGGGATCACGACGTCGAGCACCAACGATCCCACCAGTTGCCCGGCGATCATGCCCAAGCCCGTGATCAGGACGCCCAAGCTGCGGACCAGCAGGGCCGCCAGTCCAATGAAGAGGCAGCCCATGGGGCCACCAAGGTAGTACCACCACTCACCGGGCAGCGGATTACCCGGCCCGGCCACGGACAGCTTGATGATCCACGCGATCCACAAGATGGCTGACCCGGCAATGAAGTTCACCAGGGTGGCGGCGATGGGCGTCCCATAATGCACTGTGGCAGTGCCGTTCATAGCCTGCTGGAAGCTCATGAAGAAACCGGCGGCCAACGGCAGGAGGACCGGCAAAACGAGCGAGGCGACGTCGGCGTCGCCGCCGAACCGCGGTGAAACAGCCCATGCGACGGCGGCCACGGTCAGGACACTGCCAAGGACCCGAACTCCGGTGATGGCGCGTTTTCCTCCCGGGCCGATTCCCATGCGGTCCACGAGCAAGCCACTGAGCGTTTGTCCCGTAACGGCCGCGACCGTGAACAACGCAACGCCCAACAGGGCAACCGTGAACGACTGGGCAAAGACGAACAGTGCGCCAATGGCACCGGCCATGACATAGAAGCGGGGAAAACTGCGGTTCCGGACAGCAGGAATGATCCGCTGCAGGCCGGCCCTGCCCCTGGGCGTGGCAAGGGAGATGGCGCTGATGAGCAGGAGCCCTGTGGTGAAGCTCACCACAGATGCGGCGATGCCGTCGTCCAGTTTCGCGCCGAGGGCCCCGTTGATCCTTGCTTGAAGCGGGATGACCAGGCCTGTCGCTACGGCAATAGGGAGGCCAATGACCAGCGGGAGGGTGGGACGGGGAGAAGGCTGCGGCACCGTCACCACACTACTTCAGGCATCATTGCTCTATGAGCAACCCCGAAATTGAAGAGATCCCCATCCGCGACGACATGATCCGCCTGGGCCAGCTGTTGAAGCTCGCCAATCTGGTGGAGGACGGCGTTGAAGCCACGGAGCTCATCAAGAACGGGTTGGTTAAGGTCAACAACGAAATTGATGACCGCCGCGGACGCCAACTCCACGTCGGAGATACCGTCACCGTCAACGGCCAGACGGTCCGGATCACCGCAGCCTGACGCACTGAGATTTTGTACAGATAACGCCCTCCAGAACGGCTCTTAGGGGCGTTATCTGTACAAAAAACTCAATCAGTGAGGACCTTATGGGTGAGGAACTCGCCCACGTGTCCGATCTCCTGCTGGTTGATGCCGTGCCACATCCCCGTGTAGAGCACTTTGGTGAGGTCAACGTGCTTGCGCACCCAACCCATGGTGTATTCGATCTTGTCTTGGGTGATGACGGGATCCTGCTGGTCACGGCCCCAGAACATGGGCAACGATCCGTCCAGTTCACTGTCCCGGAAGGCGGCGTCAGCGCCGGCGTCGATCACGAAGCCTGAAAGCCCGACGACGGCGGCGAAGTCCGCGGGACGGTAGCGGAGCATGGTGGTAGCCATCGCCATGCCCATGGAGAAGCCCAGCAACGTCACTGACGAGTGGTTTGCTTTGACCGTGTCCAGCCATTCGAGCGCATACTCGGCTGCGTGCTTCACGGCGTCCAGTGAGTAGTCGATCGATGCTGTCAAAGGGAACCACGTAAAGCCCGGCCCCATGGGCATCGGCGCGCGAAGGGCAGCCACTACGAAGCCTTCGGGAAGCAACCCGGCCAAGCTGAAGAGGTCCTCCTCGTTGGAGCCGTAGCCGTGCAGCAGGACCAACAGCGGCTTGCCTGCGCGCTCTGCTTCATCGTGGGACCACAGGACAACGGGGGCTGGAAAGGCGGGTGCTTCAGTCATGGCTCCATTCTTGCAGTTACCCACAAGTAACAACCTACGGTGGCGTAGGGTCGACGTCACGGTGCAGGATATGAGCGTGAGTGAGAACAATCCTTTACTGAAGCCGGGCGAGCCCGTCCCGGAGCCCCACGAACCCGTTCAAAAGCACCCATGGACCCGCTATGTGGCCTTGGGTGACTCCTTCACCGAGGGCATCGGCGATCCCGAACCCCGGAACCCCGGCGGTCACCGTGGTTGGGCGGATCGAGTGGCCGAGGAATTGGGCCGCGGCCAGGACGACTTCGCCTATGCCAACCTTGCCATCCGTGGCAGGCTGTTGCAGCAGATCATCGATGAACAAGTGGGCCCGTGCTTGGAGCTGCAGCCTGACTTGGTATCCATTTCAGCTGGCGGCAACGACCTCATCCGCCCAGGCGGGGATCCCGACCTATTGGCCGAAAAGCTCGACGCCGCTGTGGCTGAGCTGAGCTCCGGCGGCGCTACCGTGGTCCTTTTCAACGGCCCGGACACGGCAGCATCGGTTCTGGGGCGTATCCGCGGCAAGGTTGCCATTTACAACGAGAACCTCCGGACCGTGGCTGCACGCCACGACGCCATCATCGCGGACATGTGGTCCTTGCGGCAGCTGGCAGACCCCCAAATGTGGGATGCCGACCGCCTGCATTTCTCCCCGCTGGGCCATCACACCATCGCCATGATGGTGCTGGACGCACTGAACGTCCACCACACTCTTGAGCCCCTGATGCCAAAGTCCCTTCCGCCGCGCACGTGGCGTGAGGCGAGGTCTTCGGACCTCGTCTGGGCCCGCGAGTACTTTGTCCCATGGGTGATCCGGAGGCTTCGGCATCAGTCCTCCGGCGATGGCATCAGTCCAAAACGTCCGACGCCGGGTCCCGTCTTCGGTTCCACCGGCACCCTGCTGCCACGCCGCTGACGTGACGCTTCTTCGCCGCGAGGTCCGCCATGCCGGGTGGTAGCTCCCTGTCCGCGGAGAGCGTCCGGCGGATACGGCTCCGGCGGCAACAACTGCGGGCCCCCCACGCCGGAGGCCCCGCGGACGTGGTCCGTAACCTCCTGGCCGTCCAGTCACAGGAGTTCGCTTATGCGAGGTGGACCCTCGCGCAGAGAAGCTCCGCCGGCTCGCCACCGGTGGTCACGGCCGCGGACGTGGAGCAGGCCGTAGCGGACGGAACCATCCTGCGGACACACATCCTCCGCCCCACCTGGCACTTCGTGCACCGGGACGACCTCGGCTGGTTGATGGGATTGTCCGCAGACCGCCTCCACCAAGGCAACAAAGGCATGTACCGCCAGACGGGAATCGATGAGGACGCTGCTGCCGCAAGCGGCCGGATCCTGGCCGCGGCCGTGGCGGACGGGGCCCACAAAACGCGGGAGGAACTGGCCGCAGTCCTGGGACAAGCCGGCTTCCCCAGCAAGGGCCTGGGCTTCATCTATCACCTCATGCACGCAGAAATCAGCCGTGTTCTGGTCAGCGGCTCCCCCGTCCGTTCCGCCGGCGGCGCCCTGAAACAAACGTATGCCTTGTTCGAGGAACGCGTTCCCGGGTTCCTAACCTCACCGTTGGCCGGGGAGGATCGTGAACAGGCACTTGGGCAATTGGCGCTGCGATACTTCAGCAGCCGGGGCCCCGCAACAGTCAAAGACTGTGCGGTGTGGTCCGGGTTGACCATGAAAGACGTGAAGCGGGGAGTTCAGGTGGCCCAGGACATCTCTCCCGGCAGCTTGGGCGCCCTTCTGCTCGATGGACTTGAGTATTATCTGGCTGCGGAGGAAGTAGACACCCTCGCCAGCGGGGACCATCCCTGGACGACTGCGGACCCTGCGCTCCCCCGCATTGACCTTATCCAGTGCTACGACGAGTACGTGATGGGCTACTCGCAGTCCCGGCACTTCCTGGGCGGAACGGCGCCATACTTCCCCGAGGATAACGGACCCATGCACGTGGTCCTGCTGGATGGCCGGTTGGCCGGATGGTGGCGTCACGGATTCTCCGGCGGAGTCTGCGAGCTGGACGTGCGAATGAACCGGCCGGCAACTGCGGAAGAGCAGGACGCCTTGCAGGCAGAGGCGGATCGTTACGGCCGGTTCCTGGGCATGGAGACCAAGCTGGTGTGAAATAGCAGGGGCTTGTTCCGGGAGACGGGCCGCGTCCAGGTGGCAGGACTAAGCTGGGTTAAGACCTAGGAGGCCTGCACTGTGAACAATCTGATCTTCTGGATCATCGTCTGCTCGTGGCTGATTCCCCTCGGAATCCGCATGTACAACCGCTCCCGGGCGCGCCGGATCCAGAACGACACCTTCCGCGGCCCGGGGTACCCGCCGCAGAACCTGCCGGGACCGGGGTATCCGCCGCAGAATTACCAGCAGCAGGATTACCCGGGACAGGGCTACCCGGCGCAAAGGTACCCTTCACCGGGCTACCCGGGCTACCCGTCCGAGCCCACCGTCATCCGCCCTGTGGATGACGCGCCGCAGTCCGTGCCGCCGTCGAACCCGTCATCCCCCACCCCGTTCGCCTCGACGAGCGGGTCCGAGCCGCAAGGATACCGGGCTCGCAAGCTGGCCGAGCTGGATACAAAATTTAGCAACGGCGAGATCGCCATGGAGGATTACATGCGGCAGCGCGGCGAGATCATGAATGGCTGAACTGCCTGGCATCGGACGTTCCTTGCCGTTTAAGCAGGGTCAGCACACCAGCGTTTAGGCGAAAAACGCTTCGCGGAGCTGGGCTGAGAGCTGGCCGATTTCGGTGAGGAAGCCATCATGGCCGATCGGCGCTTCAATGACGTGGACCGGCACCTCGCCAGGCAGCGCAGCGGCCAGTTCCCGGGACTGGGCCGGGAAGTAGAGCCTGTCACTGTCCACAGCCGCCACGAAGAACTCCGCCGTGGCACCCGAAAGCGCCGCTTCCAACGATCCGCGCCCCCTGGTGACGTCGTGGGACATCAGTGCCTCGGTGATGGCGATGTAGCTGTTGGCGTCAAAGCGGCGGACCAGTTTGGTTCCTTGGTGGTCCAGGTAGCTTTCCACCTGATACCGGCCCCGCTCGCCCAATGCTGCGGCGGCGAGCGGAGTCTCCTGGTGCTGGGCTTGCCGGCCAAAGCGGACGTCCAGCTCCAGTGCCGAGCGGTAGGTGATGTGGGCGATGCGCCGGGCCAAAGCCAAACCGTGCTCAGGCGCGGGGCCACCGTAGTAGTCGCCGTTGTTGAAATTCGGGTCCTGCCTGATGGCCAGGGTTTGTGCTTGGGCAAAAGCAATCTGCTCGGCCGTGCTGTAGGCGCCTACTGCGATGACTGCGCAGCGTTTGACCCGATGGGGGTATGTCACAGCCCACTCAAGGGCGCGTGCGCCGCCCATGGATCCGCCCAATACGGCGTGCCAGGCGTCGATTCCCAGGGTATCGGCGAGGCGCGACTCTGCCTCTGTGCTGTCGCGCAGGGTGACCAGCGGGAATCGCGAGCCCCACGGGCGTCCATCCGGGGCTTCGGATGATGGACCGGTGCTGCCGTAACAGCCGCCCACGATGTTGATGGAGATGACAAAGAACTTGTTGGTGTCGATGGTGGCACCCGGACCAACGAGTTGCTCCCACCATCCTTCCTCGTCCGTGGCTCCGCGGGCTACGTGCGTACTGCCGGTGAGTGCGTGCTGGATGAGCACCGCGTTGGAGGCATCCGCGTTCAGCTGCCCCCAGGTCTCATAGGCGAGTACGACGTCGGGGAGGAATCCGCCGGCTTCAAGTTCCAGTGGGCCGATGCCGGCGTACTTGACGGTTCCGTCTTCTTCTCCGGATTTTGGAAGGGCTGTAGCAGTAATGGTCATTCCTTTGACACCTTAACCTCGCGCTTGCCCGTCGCCTTGCGTGCGAACAGGCCAGGTCTTCACCCGGGGCACCCCACCGCGGAGGAGGGTTGCCGGCCAGCAAGCCGGGGCTGTGTGCTGGCACTCATGACCTAATACGAAGAGTCTAGGAAACACAGGGGGGTTCTGGCGAAGAATGTGACAACAGTGTGACGGTCAAAGGTCATTTCGTTCGCCTACGAGCACCCGCCGCTGCCGCCCGGCGAATTTTCGTCGGCGCGGGCGGCAGTCGGTCTGGTGCGTTGGGCCGTGGGCGTCAGGCGCCCTTGGCAGCCCGGAATCCGGCTTCGAGGTCCGCGATGATGTCATCTACGTGCTCGATACCGACGGACAAGCGCACCAGGCCCGGGTTGACGCCGGCAACAAGTTGCTGCTCCGCGGTCAGCTGACTGTGCGTCGTCGACGCCGGGTGGATGACCAGCGAGCGGACGTCACCTATGTTGGCAACGTGCGAGTGCAGTTCCAGACCATCCACAAAACGCTTGCCCGCTTCCACGCCACCCTTGATGTTGAAGGCAACGATTGCCCCCGTGCCCTTGGGTCCGTACTTCCGGCCACGGTCATACCACGGGCTGGATGGCAGGCCCGCGTAGGCGACCGATTCGACGTCGTCGTGGCTTTCAAGCCACTCAGCTACCTTGGTGGCGTTCGCTACGTGACGCTCCACGCGCAGGCTCAAGGTCTCCAACCCCTGGGCAATGAGGAAGGCGTTGAACGGAGACACGGCCGAGCCGAGATCACGAAGCAACTGGACGCGGGCCTTGAGGATGTAGGAGAGGTTGGCACCCAACGCACCGTCCTTGCCGAGGTCCCTGGCGTAAACCAGCCCGTTGTAGCTGGGGTCCGGGGTGTTGAAGCCGGGGAAGCGTTCCGGGTCCTTGCCGAAGTCAAAGTTGCCGGAGTCCACAATCACACCGGCAATTGCGGAACCGTGACCGCCCAGATACTTGGTTGCCGAGTGGACCACAATGTCAGCGCCCCACTCGATGGGACGAATGAGGTACGGCGTTGACAGGGTGTTGTCCACGATCAGGGGCACGCCGGCCTCGTGGGCGACGCGTGCGATGCCCTCGATGTCCAGCACGTCCTGCCGAGGGTTGGAGACAACCTCGCCGAAGAACAGCTTGGTGTTCGGCTGGACGGCGTCACGCCACTGATCCAGGTTGTCCGGGTCCTCCACGAAGGTGACTGAGATGCCGAATTTCTTCAGAGTGTGTGCAAGCAAGTTGTAGGTGCCGCCGTACAGACTGGGGCTCGCCACGATGTGGTCGCCGGCCTCAGCGATGTTCAGGATGGCGAACGTCTCCGCGGCTTGTCCTGAGCTAAGCAGGAGTGCTCCCAGGCCACCTTCCAGGCTCGCGATCCGCTGCTCCACGGCATCCTGCGTCGGGTTGCCGATCCGGGTGTAGATGGGTGCGAGCTCCGCCAGGGCGAAGCGGTTGGCAGCGCTCTCGGCACTGGGGAACACGAAGGACGTGGTCTGGTAGATGGGAAGCGAGCGCGCTCCGGTGGCTGAGTCCGGCTCCTGGCCTGCGTGGATTTGGCGGGTTTCGAAAGACCATCCTTGGGACATGGAGTTCTCCTGTTCGTGACGCATGGGTTTGGCAAGCAGTGTGGTGCAGCTGAACTGGGGCCAGTCTAGGAACTGTCCGGAAGTCAGAACAGCTTTATGACGCCGATGGAATCTTTCGGTCTCTTCGCGTCCTCGCATGACGCCCATAGCGAAAGTTACACAGATCCCACCTTAGTTAGGCTTGACTTAGCTGAGACACTGATCACAAAGTGCCAAGATGAAGCCATGCGCATGGATCACGTCTCTTACGCCTGTGAACGAGATGGCCTTTTGGCCACTACCGAACGAATTTCCGCGGCATTGGGAGTGGACGCTGTCCGGGGCGGAGTGCACCCGCGCTTCGGTACCCGGAACATGATCATTCCCCTCGCGGATAACAAATACCTGGAAGTTGTGGAGGTCCTGGACCACCCTGCTTCCGACAAAGCACCCTTTGGCCAAGCCGTCCGTGCACGGTCGGCTGCCGGTGGAGGTTGGATGGGCTGGTGCGTCGCCGTTGATGACCTCGCCCCGTTCGAGGACCGCCTTGGCCGCTCCGCCGTTCCCGGCAACCGCAAGTTCCCTGACGGCCGCGAATTGGTGTGGCAGCAGATTGGTATCCTCGGCTTGATCGCCGATCCCCAGGTGCCGTACCTGCTCAAGTGGGAGGGCGACCCCTCACTTCACCCGTCCAGGATTTACGAGAGCGACGTCAAGATGTCCAGCCTCACCATTGCGGGCTCGGCTGAACGCGTCACCGAGTGGTTGGGTGAGCCGGTGGAAAAGCCGCTTGAGGATGTCGCAGTCCAGTGGATGGCACCGCACGGCACCCCCGGCATCCTGGCTGTCACTTTCGAAACCGCTACTGGAGCCGTCACCATCTAAAGCAGTTCCATCCAAACTTCGGCCGCCATCAGCGGGTGCCAATGACGTCACCCAGCGATGGCGGCCGAATACCTTTAACGTGCGCTCTAACCGAGGCCTATAGCCTTGCCGAACAGGCTGAAACCTACGAACGCTACGATGTCCAGCAATGCGTGGGCAATCACCAAGGGCATGACCCGCTTGGTCTTGGTATAGATCCACGCGAACACCAACCCCATGACCACGTTGCCGATGAACGGCCCAAAACCCTGGTACAGGTGGTAGCTCCCCCGCAGGAGGGCACTGACCACAATGGCTACCGGCATGCTCCATCCGAACTTGCCAAAACGGTCCATGAGGTAGCCCACCACGATCACTTCTTCCACGATCGCGTGGCGCATGGCCGAGAGGATCAGCACTGGCACCGTCCACCAATAGGCGTCCAGGCCGCTGGGCACAATCGCCGTGGTGATGCCCAGGGCGCGGCCGGCGGCGTACAGGCCGAGCGAGGGGATTCCAATCACAGCCGCCAGGCCAAGACCCTGAAGAAGGTCCTTGCCGGGACGGGCAAAGTTGAAGCCGAGCCGTGCGAACGCTGAGCCACCGCCACCGTCCTTGTGTCCGGGTGCGTGGGTGGATAGAAAGTAGAACACCAAGGCCACCGGCACCAGAGCGAACACGATGTCCAGGAGTTGGTACGTGAGGTCAAAGTACTCGCGCGTGCTCTGGGAGCGGTTCAGCGTTGATGTGGCATCTGCCAACGGTGCCCGGGACATTTTGTCCAGCAGCTGCACTACGGAGTAAACGGCCGACTGGCCCAGGGACAAACCCAGCACAATAAGTACTTCGGCTCGCAGCCGTCGACGGGAAGCAAGGAACATGTTCCTATCTTGCCCTTACTCCCTGCCACTTTGCCGGGAACAGCGCACCTTGCCGGACCTGGCACGGCAGCCACCCTATGCTTGGTGGGATGGGCGCCCCTGAGAGAATCTTCATGATCCGGCATGGACAGTCTGCCGCTAATGCCGACACCTCCATCTACAACCGTGTGCCGGACTACCGCATCCCGCTGACGGACCTAGGCGTGGAGCAGGCGAGGATCGCCGGGGAACACCTGCGCCGAAAGCTCGATGGTGAGCAGGTCTGCGTCTACGTCTCCCCCTACCTGCGTGCCTATCAGACCCTTGAAGCCATGAACCTCGGCTCCCTGGTGGAGAGGGTCATAGAGGAACCCAGGCTTCGCGAACAGGACTGGGCAAACTTTCAAATCGCCGGGGAGATCGAGGACCAAAAGGAACTGCGCAACCTCTACGGCCACTTCTTCTACCGGTTCCGCGAGGGCGAGTCCGGCTCGGATGTGTGCGACCGGGTGTCATCGTTCATGGAGACGCTGTACCGGCACTGGCAGAAGCCTACGTACGCCCCCAACACCCTCCTGGTGACTCACGGGCTGACCATGCGCCTGTTCTGCATGCGATGGTTCCACTGGACCGTGGAATACTTCGAATCGCTCAACAACCCGGACAACGCCGAGCTACGCACCTTGATAAAGAACGACGACGACCAGTACAGCCTGGATATACCGTTCAGCCAGTGGGTGCCCAGGGAGGTAGACGACTCGGTCCTGCACGCACCAAGGATGCGCTTCTAGCTTCTCCTTACGGCCAAATATCAGCTGGCTGGCGCGACGATGACTTCCGTTCCCTTGGCTTCAAACGCCGCTTTGTTTTCGGCGCTGATGCCGGAGTCCGTGATGAGGTGCCTAAAATCGTAGCCGGCCATGGCGGCGAAGGAACGGCGGCCCACTTTTGAGGAATCGGCCACCACATAGGACTCTGTTGCCCGGCGTGCCATCACGGTGTTGACCATGGCTTCGCCTTCGTCCGTAATGGTGGGGCCGAGATCCGGGTCCACGCCGTTGACGCCAATGAAGGCAATATCCAGGGCAACTTTCTGCATGATGACGTCCGTGTACGGACCCACCAGTTCATAGGAGCGCGGATTGAGGATCCCACCGGTGACCATGATTTTGATGTTCGGCCGGACAGCCAACTGTGAGGCGATGTTGATCGCATTGGTGACCACGGTAAGGGTGGGTGTGTGGGATGGCGCGTTGAGGTCTTCCCGTGTGGAGAGCACCTGAGCCAATGCCGTGTTGGTGGTACCGCCGCTGAGGCCAATGACTGCACCGGGACGGATCAACGCTGAAGCGGCCAAAGCAATCTCCTGCTTGGCCTCGGCGTGGTCGTCCCGGTTGTACCGGCCGGGAAGGTCGTAGGCGACGGACCCGGTGGTTGCACCGCCGCGGGTGCGGCTCAGCAGCCGCTGCTTGGCCAGGCTGTCAAGATCCCTACGGGCCGTGGCAGGTGACACGCCCAGGCGGGTCACGATGTCCTCGACTTCCACGTGGCCGGACTCGGCCAGGAGGTCGAGTATGGCAGTCAGCCGATCGGTGCGGGTCATGACAAGCCTTTCGCGGGTTCGGCGCTAATTCGCTTTAGCGAACAGCGTCAGCATACGTGCAGACTCCAGCACAAGGGCTTCACGGCCGGCCTTGATGTATTTCCGGGAATCCACCACTGCAGGATTGGCATCGAGATACTCACGGACGGCGCGGGTAAAGAACCCGTTCAAATGTGTGGATACGTTGATCTTAGTCATACCCGCGCGGATAGCGGCTATGAGCATGTCATCTGACACACCGGATGAGCCGTGGAGGACCAGTGGTTTTCCCACCGCTGTCTTCAGCCTGGTGATGAGGTGCAGATCCAGGGCGGCACTGCGTTCGGTCATGGCGTGGGATGAGCCAACCGCCACGGCCAGGGCGTCCACGCCGGTTGCCTCGACGAACGCCCGGGCTTCGTCGGGGTCTGTTCTGACACCGGGAGCGTGTGCTCCGTCTTTACCACCCACTTTTCCCAGCTCGGCCTCTACGTAAACACCGCGTTTGTGGGCGTAGGCGGCAACCCTTCGCGTGACTTCTACATTCGAACCGTAGGGCAGATGCGCGCCGTCGTACATGACGGAACCGAAACCGAGGTCCACAGCGGCCAGCGCAAGGTCTTCGGATTCTGCGTGGTCCAGGTGGAGGGCAACAGGGACAGCGGCTGAGCGGGCGATGGCCAGTGCCGCCGATGCGATGGGCTCAAGTCCGCCATGGTACTTGGCGCAGTTCTCGGAAATCTGCAGGATCAACGGCACGCCGGCTGCCTCAGCCCCTGCCACCAGGCCTTCGGCGGTTTCGATGTGAATGATGTTGAAGGCGCCCTGGCCCGCGCCAGCTGACGCGGCCCTGTCCATGAGTTCCCGTGTATTGACCAGGGTCACCGGGTCTCCTTCCATGTGACGATCAATTGCTCTTGAAGTTCCTGGTACCGCGGTGAGATTTCGCCTGCGGCGGGCATGAGAACGGCCGCGGCCGACCATGCGGTGGCACGGCGAAGAATGTCGCGGGGCTCGGTAACGCCTTCGGCGAGTGCGACGGCGGCAGCCGCCACACCGGCGTCGCCCGCCCCTGTGGGGTTGCCACTGAGCGCTTCGGGCAGCCGTGCGCTCCAGTAGCCGCCCGGGGCGGCGTGGTCGAAGGCGAGCATGCCGTCCGCGCCGGCGCTGACCAGGACCGTGCGGGCACCCATATCGATCAGAGCCAGAGCGGCTGCTTCCAGGCTGGACTCCCCCGTCGCCTCAGCGAGCTCGTGATGGTTCGGTTTGAGGATGTCGGCGCCGGCTTTGGCTGCGGCGATGATCCCGGGACCGGAGGTGTCGATGATGGCCGGGATACCGGCGTCGTGGGCCAAGCGAACCAGTTCCGGGTAGAAATCCGCGGGAGCGCCCGGTGGCAGGCTTCCCGAACCGACCAGGACGGAGGCCTGCAGGTTTCTATTTCCGCTGACCGCCTCAACTACGGCGATCCGAAGTGAGCGCCAATCGTCCGGCAGGAGCGCTTGTCCCTCCTCATTGAAAATGGACGTTTCCCCGGCGACGGTATCCACCAGCGCGATGCTGCGGCGGGTCTCGGCGGCGACTCCCACCAGGGAGTGCGGCACTCCGCTGGTCCATAGTTCAGCTGCGAGGGTCTGCCCCGCCGCACCGCCGGTGGGTGCAATGGCGAGCACGGGGTATCCGAGTTGGTGGGTGACCCGGGCTACGTTGATCCCCTTGCCGCCGGCACGGCTCAAAGGGGTGGGCACGCGGTGGCTTGAGCCCTCGGTGATCCCGTGGACGGTGTAGGTCATGTCGATCGCCGGATTGGCAGTGACGGTGATGATGCGGTTCACGTTGGCTCGCTTCATTGTGCGCCTCCTAACACTGTCCTGGCGTTCATGGCCGCACCGAGCAAGCCTGCGTCCTGTCCCAGCTGGGCACGGATGAGCTGGGGCCGACGCTGAAAGTCCAGGATCCCGTCAACCCGCTTGCGGAGCGGCTCCAGCAGTTCGTCGCCGGCTTCGGCGAGTCCGCCGCCAATCACCACGGCTTCAGTTCCAATGATGTTCACGCATTGGCAGATGGTGAAAGCAAGGGCATCAACGGCATCGTCCCAAACGCGTGCAGCGACTGTGTCTCCTGCGCTCGCCCTAAGCAGGACCCCGCGTGCACCGTTCACCCGGTTTCCCGATGCCCGGTGGTACCGCTTGGCAATGGCGCCGGCCGAGCCTACTGCTTCCAGGATGGTGGAACCGGTGGCGCCGGGGGCGGCGTCGGGGTCCGGTACCTGGGCATGGCCGAGTTCGCCGGCGAAACCGCCGGCGGTGACAGCCTTGCCGCCGGAGAACACGGCTGCGGCGATGCCGGTACCTACCACCATCACCACAACATCGTTGAACTCTTTGGACCCGCCGAAGCTGTGTTCAACAGCTGCAGCGGAACGGACATCGTGGTCGAATGCGACGGGGATGCCGAGCCGCTTTTCGGCTTCGGCTTTGAACGGGAAGTTCCGCCATCCGAGGTTGGCGGAGTAGATACCCACTCCGGCCACGGAGTCCACGATCCCGGGGACAATGATGCCTGCTGCCTCGGCGGGGGCTTCGGGAAACTCCGAGGCCAACTCGGCTTTAAGCTCGGCAAGCCTGTCCAGGACAGCTTCGCCGGGGCTGGCCGGATCCAGCGGCGTGGGGACGCGGCGCATGCCCAGGACAGCACCCCTGGCGTCCACCAAACCTGCCTTGATGTCCGTCCCGCCAACGTCGAAGGACAGGACCGGTGAATTTGCGGCTCCGAGAACCATGATGGGATGCCTAGGCGGAGGCGTCGAGAATAACGGAGCGCGTCAGGTTGCGGGGCAGGTCCGGATTCAGGCCACGGACGCGTGCACGCTCCAGGGTTACCTTATGGACACGTGCCAGTTCAGCCAACGGGTGCTTAGCCGTGGTGATGTAGAGCGCGCCCGTGACGGCCATGTCAGCGTCCAAGCCCTCGGGCTGGTTTCCGAACAACCAGGTGACGCGGCCGGGGGCGGCGATGGAGATAGGGCCGTGACGGTATTCCTTGGCCGGGTAGGACTCGGTCCACCCTTGGACTGCCTCGCGCATTTTCAGTCCGGCTTCATGGGCCAGCCCAACCGTCCAACCGGTACCGAGGAAGGTGAATTGCTCAGCATCGAGCAGTTCCCGGGAGACCTCTGCCGTCACTGCGTCACGGGCATCCTCGATTGCCTGCTGTACGTCAATGTTCAGGCTGGTCAGCAAATAAACCAGCGCCGTGGTGGCGAAGCGGGTTTGCACCACTGAACGCTCATCGGCATATGGGAGGCCAACCACGACGTCCGCCAGCTCGACGATCGGTGAGGAGGTGTCGCCGATGATCGCAACGGTGGGGACGATCCCCCTCAGCTCAGCCAGAATCTCCAGCACCTCAGTGGTGGTACCTGAGCGCGTGATGGCCACAACGGCGTCGTACTGGCGGTCGGCACTGTTGCTGTTCAGGAAGGCCTCGGACGCTGCGAACGCATCCGTGACCCCTTTACCAGCGGATTCGCGTGCAGCGGCGTAGCTCTGGGCCATGAACCAGGACGTGCCACAACCGATCACGGCGATGCGCTTGCCGTCGGCGGGAAGCAATTGCTCCGCACGGGCTTGCTCCACGGCGCGCTGCCAAACTTCGGGCTGGGATACCAGCTCTTCTTCCATGAAGGCGCCCAGTGTGTTCTCGCTCATCGTGTGTCCCGCTCCTGCTCAGCCAAATGACGTTTTCTGATCTATAGAAACACTAAACGATCATTTTCGATCTCACAAGGATCACCTGAGCGCAAGGACCACACAATAGGCGAGCACGTGACAGAGGGGTAACAAAACAGGGAAAACATGTTCTCTGATGTGCACTTAAGTTAACCGGCTGTTAACTATTGTCAATTCCTGTCTCATGCAGCAGTGTTAGTTAGGTCCGAAAGAACATGATTGTAAATAGCTTGGAAAAATCAAGAAGGAGCATAATGCCCCGCTTGTCATCCCCTGGACGCCTCGCCTCATTGAGTTTGGCCTGCGTCGTCGCCTCATCCTCTTTAGGTCTGCTGGCCATTCCGCCCGCTGCCGCAGCCCCCACCGCCCAACCAGCAGATATCGTCAGCGCTGCCGACACTGCCACCATCACCTCAGGCGAACTCCACGTTGACGTCGCCACTACGTTCCCGCAAGTCCTCGGCTACACGGACGCTGCAAGCAAAGCCCGCCTCGACGGCACCACCACCCGACTCACCACCATCACGCTCAATGGCACGGAGTACACAGTCTCCGGAACATCCTCCGCCTCCGGGGAAGAGGCAAGGGACTACGTCCTTACGGTTCCCGAGTTCGGCAACACCGTGCTCAAGGCCCGGCTTTCAGTGAAGAAGAACGTGGTCTCCTTCAACATCACGGAAATCAAGGACTCCGCGGAACACCAAGTCAGAACCCTGCAACTCCCCCGGATGAACCTGGTGACCGTAAGCTCCACGCAGCAAGGATCCCAGGTGTCCACGGCAAACCTTTCCGTGGACCGGAGCGTGACGGGAGACGAGTTCACGCCCATCACGGCGTCCACTCCTGTGGATGCCGCTGCCAAGAGTTCGGCCTACGCGCTGGCCAACACTGCTTCCTTGGGTGCCGCCGTCGAATCCAACGCTTTATATGACACGTCCTCCGGGCCCGGTTCGAAGGACCGCGGCCGCTTTTGGCGCCAAGCCATCAGCGACGGGGCAGGCGGAGTGTCCATGGGCGTGGCCAGCGGCCAGTGGCTCTACCGGGCCGAGGGCTCCACCACTACCGAGGAACTCCCCTGGACCCGCGTCGCCATTACCTCTGACGCCAACAACGACGGCGGCGTGGACTGGCAGGACGCCGCAATCGCCATGAGGTCCATCCAGGTCAGCCCCAACAAGGGTGAACAGACCCCGGACAATGTGATCACCCACATCCCGTTCAACTTCGCCTCGCAGGCAACCCACCCGTTCCTGCGCACCCTTGATGACGTGAAGCGCATCTCCCTGGCCACCGACGGGCTCGGACAAGTAGCCATGCTCAAGGGCTACACCAGCGAAGGCCACGACTCTGCCAACACGGATTACGGCAACAACTTCAACACCCGCGCAGGCGGCCTCGGGGACTTGAACACGTTGGTCAAGGAAGGCAAGGAATGGAACGCCAGTTTCGGCGTCCACATCAACGCCACTGAGATCTACCCTGAAGCGAAGTCCTTCAGCGAAGACCTCCTGCGGGCAGATAAGGGCCTGGGCTGGAACTGGCTGGACCAGTCGTACTACATGAACCAGCGCCAGGACATTAACTCCGGCAAGCTCGCCCAGCGCATCAAGGAACTTCGCGAGGCCACAGACAAGAACCTGGACTTCGTGTACGTGGACGTCTACTACGAGTTCGGCTGGCTCGCCGAACGGCTTCAGCAGGAACTCGTCAAGAACGGGTTCCGTGTGGGCTCCGAATGGGCCGACCACCTGTCCCGGAACAACACCTGGTCCCACTGGGCCAACGACGAAAAATACGGTGGCTCCACCAACAAGGGCATCAATTCCCAAATCCTGCGCTTCATCAACAACACCCAGTCAGACGTCTGGAACCCCGATCCCAAGCTCGGCGTAAGCCACATCGTGGAGTTCGAAGGCTGGACGGGACAGAACGACTTCAACGCCTTCAGCGAGAACGTCTGGACCGCCAACGTGCCGGCGAAGTTCCTCCAGCACCACCCCATCACCAAGTGGACTGCAGAGCGGATCGACCTCGCCGATGGTGTGGCCGTCACTGGAAACACCGCCGAAGAACGCAACATCACCGTGGGCGGCGCATCCGTATTGCAGGGTGGAACCTACCTCTTGCCGTGGTCCTCCAAGGAGAACGGCAAGGCTGACAAGCTCTACTACTACAACCCCGCCGGTGGCGCCAGCACCTGGACCCTTACTCAGGACTTCGCCAAGTCCAGTTCGCTGGAACTGTTCAAGCTGACCGACAACGGACGTGTGAAAGTGGCCGACGTCCCCGTGGTCAACGGACAGGTTACCGTCACGGCCGACCCCAAGCAGGCCTACGTCCTTGCCCCGAAGAACAACAAGGCCGACCTGCCCAATAACGCCGACTTCGGCGAGGGCACCGCTTTCAACGATCCCGGCTTCAACGGCGCAGACCTCTCCCCATGGACCCCCACGGGCACTGTCACCCAGGTCCGCGACGACAAAGGCCGCCGTTTCGCCGAGATGGGGGCATCGCCGTCGTCGATCAGCCAGGAAGTAAAGCTGGACGCAGGAACCCAATCCGTCAGCGCCTGGATTGAAATCCAGCCGGGCAAGAACCGTCCCACCACGCTCTCCGTCAGCGTCGACGGCAAGACCGAAAGCGTCACTATCGATTCGTCCAACGCGGAAAACTACGTGGCCGGCGACGAAAAGCACGGTACCGCATTCCAGCGTGTGCGGGTGTTGGTGGACGTGCCGCGGAACAACACCAAAGCCACAGTTTCAGTGAAAGCGGCCGACGGCGATGCGCCGGTACGCATCGATGACTTCCGGGCGGTGAAAACCACCCGGGTGGCCACCACCGGTGTGCTCAGCGAAGACTTCGAAAACGTGGACCAAGGCTGGGGGCCGTTCGTCAAGGGCGACGCCGGAGGTTCCACGGATCCACGCACCCACATCACCGAACGCCACGAACCCTTCACCCAAAAGGGCTGGGACACCAACGTGATCGACGAAGTACTGGACGGCACGTGGTCGCTGATCGCCCATGACGAAAACCTCGCTCCCAACGGCGGCCCGGGCATGGTCTACCGCACCACCGAGGCATCCGTGCCGTTCCAAGCGGGCCACAAATACAGGGTGTCCTTCGACTACCAGAACTCCAAAGCCGGGCAGTACGCCTGGGTTTCCGGTTATGACTCGCAGGCAGGCCCGGCCGTGACGGCCAGCCAGCCCATCGACGCGAAGACGTCCACCGCGCGGTTCGAGCAGATCCTGGACACGGGCTTCTGTGGAGACTACTTTGTGGGGCTGCAGCGCACGGGCAGCTCGAACGGTTCTGATTTCACGTTGGACAACTTCCTGGTGGAAGACCTGGGCGCCTCGGAAGCCGTCCCGGCCTGTGCCCAACTCTCGGCAGAACTTCAGAGCGACGTAGTCCAGCAAGGCAAGGCCCAGGAGTTCGTCACCACATTTGTGTCCGACGAACCGGCAGCCATCAGTGACCTCGCCGTTGCTTTGGAACTGCCTGAAGGCTGGACGGCAACTCCTTCCACACCGTCTTCCGCGGACACCCTCCCCGCCGGCGGTACGCTCACCACCACATGGAAGATCACCGCACCCGCTTCTGCTGATGGCGACTACCCCATCACGGCCAAGGCAAGCTACACCACTACTGCTTCGCCCGCGGGAGGCCGAACCATCAGCACCACCACCACCGTGCGGACACTGCCCAAGCCGCCCCAGGCCACCGTGTTCGCCAGCGACCACCCTTGGGTCAGCTCCACCAACGGCTGGGGACCTGTTGAAAAGGACCAATCCAACGGCGGAACCGGGGCCGGCGACGGAACGCCACTCACCCTGAACGGAACCGTCTACGCCAAAGGCCTGGGAGCCCACGCCAACGGTACTGTCCGCTACTATCTCGGCGGCTACTGCACCGCCTTCACAGCAACAGTGGGAATTGATGACGCCCAACCGACGCGGGGCAGCGTGAAGTTCTCCGTGGTAGCCGACGGCACCACCAAGGTCACCACACCCGTACTTGGAGCCACCAGCGCTCCCCTGCCACTGACCGTGGACGTCACCGGCGCCCAATACGTTGAACTGGTAGCCAACGACGCCGGCGACTCCAACGGCAACGACCACGCAGACTGGGCCGATGCCAAGTTCACCTGTTCGACCACCCCGCAGGAACCTCCGGCCCCCGTCCTCTCCGGCAGCGTCTTCGCATCGGACCTCCCATGGATCGGCAGCACCAACGGCTGGGGCCCCGCCGAACGGGACCGGGCCAATGGCGAGCAAAACGCCGGTGACGGACCAGCATTGCGGCTCGACGGCGTCGAATATGCCAAAGGCATTGGAGTCCACGCCGACTCGAAAATCAGCATCGCCACCGAAGCCAAATGCAACGCCTTCACCGCCTCGGTGGGAGTGGACGACGCCAAGCTGAACAAAGGCCTGCACGGATCAGTGGTGTTTATCGTCAAGGGCGATGGCCGCGAACTCCTCCGCACGCCCGTCCTCAGCGCCGATTCCGCAGCACTACCCCTCAACGTGGACATCACAGGTGTCCAGAACGTCGAGTTGATCGCCGACAAGAACGGCGACGACGCTGGCGACGACTGGGGCGACTGGGCGGACGCGAAGTTCAGCTGCGCATAGTCCATCTTTCCCTCAGTAAAGAAGGGCGGCGTTCCCACCGGAACGCCGCCCTTCTCCATTGCCTTCTTAGACGACGCGCACGCCGGCCCGCCACACGGAATGAGTCAGGGGAATTCCGGGACGGTAGGCCAAGTGCGTGGCCGACGGCGCCTTCAGCATATGCAGATCTGCGCGATGTCCGATGACCAGCGAACCCACCGCCCGTTCGCCGTCGACGTCGTTCCCCGACTCCCTGCCCAGCGCCAAGGCGCCGCCGTACGTCGCCGCCCGGACGGCCTCGTGAACACTCAAACGCATCTGGAGCACCGCAGTGGTCACGCAGAACGCCATTG
Organism: Arthrobacter sp. StoSoilB22; assembly: GCF_019977315.1. Lineage (NCBI taxonomy): Bacteria > Bacillati > Actinomycetota > Actinomycetes > Micrococcales > Micrococcaceae > Arthrobacter > Arthrobacter sp. StoSoilB22. The sequence goes on along the minus strand of NZ_AP024652.1, from coordinate 1,491,163 downwards.
AACTGGTGTACGAGGTCCCCGGGTTGCAGTTGGCAGCCAGAGCGATCTGCACGCCGGCGTCAATCAGTGCACGGCCCGGGGCAAGGGGCTGGCGGGTGGAGAGATCGCATGCGGGAAGGCACGTAGCAACCGTGCCTCTGGTGCCGCTCCCCGTTGCCGGATCCCAGCCAGCCCACGATTCCGCGAGCGCCAGTACGTCCTTATCCGACAGGTAGTTCACATGGTCCACGCTCGCAGCCGCGAACTCCACAGCCAGGGCCACACCGGGCCCCTCGCCCAACTGGTTGCCGTGGACCCGCAGCCCCAGGCCAGCGTCGCGCGCAGCCGTCAGGACCCGACGCGACTGATCCTCCGTGAAGGCCCCGCGCTCGCAGAAGACGTCCGCCCAGCGGACGTGCGGCAGGACGGCGTCGAGCATGGGGCCGCACACCAGATCGGTGTACTCCTCCGGATCGGAGCCGTTGGGGACCAGGTGTGCACCAAGGTAGGTGACCTCGTCCACTTCAGCTGCAGCGATGCGGGCGCTGCGGGCCTCGTTCTCCACGTCCAAGCCGTAGCCGGTCTTGCTCTCCAAATACGTGGTTCCCTGCGAGACCGCCTCAGCCACGCGGTCGCGCACCAGGCGGGTCAGTTCGTCGTCGCTGACGCTGCGCGTGGCACCCGTGGTGACGGCGATGCCGCCGGCACTGTAGCTTTCACCAGCCATGCGGGCTTCGAACTCCGCCGTGCGGTCCCCGGCGAAGACAAGGTGCGAGTGCGAATCAACCCAACCGGGCAGGACGGCTCGGCCCTGGGCGTCGATCTTTTCGTCAGCCGCGGGGGCGTCCTTACTGGTCCCCAACCACGCGATGCGCTCTCCTTCGATCACCATCGCCGCATCCTTGAGGACCCGATGCTCCAGGTCCTGGGTCATCAATTCGCCGATGTTGGTGATGAGGGTGGTGGTTGGATTGGTTGCGCTCATGACCCTATTGTTCAGCGCCGAATGGACCAACGTGCGGCCGCGAGCTGCTCCGCTGTCCGGGATTCCGGACTGTCGGGCGTGACGTCGCCGAGGATGAGTGCTGCGGCCAGCTCCGCGATGGCGGAGGATGTCTGGAAACCGTAGCCACCTTGTCCGGCGAGCCAGAAGAAGCCGGATGCTTCGGCGTCGAACCCCACCACAGGGATTCCGTCCGCGGCTTCTGTCCTGAGGCCCGTCCATGCGCGGTCCACAGAACGGATGCCCAGCGATGTTACAGCGTTGAGCTTGCCGATCAACGCCTCCACGTCACCGGGGTAGGGTTTCGCGTCCTCCGCGCCGCTGGGCACGGTTTCCGACGGCGATATCAGCACCTGGTTGCCCTCGGCGCGGAAGTAGAACGAATCGTCAGCTGCACAAACCATGGGTGTTTCCGGCGTCAACGGGTTCTGGACGTTTACGATCGCGGCGGTCCGCCGATAGGGTTGCAGGCCCAGCTTCTCCACGCCGCTGATGACAGCCAGTTCATCGGCCCACGCACCTGCCGCATTAACCACGACGCCGGACTGAAAGCCTTCGGTGCCCGCCCCCACTTGCCAGCCGCTCCCCAGACGCTGGGCCGAGTGAACTTTGGCCCCGGTGATAATGTCCACGCCTGCAGCTTCTGCGGTCCGGCGGTGATCGTCCAGCAACAACGGGGCGTTGCAGCCGAAGGAACCGTTGTCCAACCCTGCGGCTGTGAACGAATCCGGGTTGAGGGCCGGGCACAGCTGCATGGCTTCTTCGTGGGTGATGGTGTGCATGTTGCCGCTAGCCTCTGCACGCACGGTTTCCTCGTCGCCCACCAGCATGAAGCCGCGCGGAGTGAGAATTGGTTCTGCTGCCTCCGCGTCCCGTTCTGCCAGCATTTCGAGTGTGCGGATGGTCAGGTCCTGAACCACTGCCGGACCATAACTGGGGATCAGCTGCCGGGCCGAGCGCGAGGAAGTGTGGAAGGCCAGGGTTTGCTCCGCCTCTACAAGGGCCACAGTGCACTTGCCTGCCAGGGCCGCTGCCAAGGACAGTCCCCCGATGCCGCCGCCAACGATTACCACGTCATAATTCGAAGCCATAGCTCCATCCTGTCAGACCGTAGCCGGGCGTGGACATCTTGGCCCACGGCAATCCCGCCACCCCCACGCTCTCTCACATCCCGGCCCCTAAAACCCCACGCTCTCTCACATCCCGGCCCCTAAAACTGCGGCCGTATGGTTTTCTGAGACAGGTTGATGGGAGATCGACTTCAGAATGACTGGTCCTAGAAGAAAATATGATGCGGCTTTCCGTGAGGAAGCTGTGCAGCTGGTGTTGTCCTCGGATCGTTCAGTGAAGCAAGTCGCTGACGAGCTCGGGGTGAAGGAGAGCACGTTGGGGAACTGGCTTCATCGGCACCGGGGAAAACATCAGGACGGTCCTGCTCTAGAGCCTGTGGACCCGGGCCCGGTGTCCTGGGATGAACACCGGAAGGCCTTGGCTGAGAACGAGAGATTGAAGGCCGAGGTCGAGTTCTTGGGAAAAGTCAGCGCCTTCTTTGCCGCGAAGCAAAAGTAGAGGACTTCTACGAGTTCATCGAAGCGGAGAAGGCCAACCATTCCGTGGCCTGGCTATGCCGGGCGTTGAAGGTTTCCAGGGCCTCGTTCTACCGATGGCGCAACCCGGCCGGGCCATCCCCGCGGGCAGTACGGCATCAGGATCTCGCCGCCGCGGTTACCGAGCTGTATAAGGAGGAGAAGGGCCGTGCCGGCCGGGACCAACTGACCCTGCTTTTGAACGAGAAGGGAGTGCGGGTCTCGGCCCCCACTGTCGGGGCGATCATGCGTGAGCACGGGCTGCGGGCCGTCCGCACCCAGGCCTGGAAGGCAACTACCGTCCAGGATCCGCAGGCCAAAACAGCCCACATCGAGAACCACATGCTCGATGCAGAGGGCAAGCGGGACTTCACCTCAACAGTGCCCGGAACCCGCCTGGTCGGTGACATCACCTACCTGCGCACGGGTGAGGGCTGGCTCTACCTGGCTACGGTGATCGATCTTTTCTCCGGCATGGTCATCGGCTGGTCCATGGCCGGGCACATGCGCGCGAGCCTGTGCACCGCGGCGCTGCAAATGGCCCGCAACCACGGCCACCTGACCGGGGCCTCGGTGGTGTTCCATTCGGACCGGGGCACCCAATACACCTCGGATGAATTCCAGAAATGGTGCGGCGATAACTCGGTGACGCAGTCCATGGGGAAAGTCGGGGTCTGCTGGGACAACGCCGTCGCGGAGAACTTCTTCTCCCACCTCAAAACCGAGTTCTACCACCACCAACGCTACGGCTCCCGACTCGCCGCCCGAACCGGTGTCATGGAATACATCGAGGGCTGGTACAACCGCCGCCGGCCCAACCGCCGAGCCGGCGGCATACCACCAGCCAAAGCCCACACCAACTACCAAACCCGCGCCCAGCAACCCCTGGCCGCCTAACCAAAAACAACAACGAGACCTGTCTCAAAAACTTGACGACCGCAAACCCCACGCTCTCTCACTTGCCACAAGGAAGTGAGAGAGCGTCCGGCCCAAACACGCGGGACGTGAGAGAGCGATCGGCTGGAACCCGCGGGACGTGAGAGAGGGTTCTAGGCGACCGCGGCGCGACTCTTGACGAACGCCTGAACGCAGGCTTCGACGTCGTCCGCGCTGTGCGCCGCGGAGAGCTGCACGCGGATCCGGGCCACGCCCTTGGGAACCACCGGGAAGCTGAAGGCAGTGACGAAGACGCCGTTGTTGAGCATCTCGTCAGCGACCCTGGCAGCTACAACGGCATCGCCGAACATGACGGGGATGATGGCGTGCTCGCCGTCGAGGAGCTCGAAGCCTTCCTCGCTCATGCGGCGCCGGAACAGCGCTGCGTTCTCGAACAAGCGGGTCCGCAGCTCGCCGGATTCCTGCACGAGCTCGATCGCCTTGATGGTGGCCGCAACAATGGCCGGGGCAAGCGAGTTGGAGAACAGGTAGGGGCGGGCCTTCTGGCGAAGCATTGCCACGATCTCGCCACGGCCGGAGACGTAACCACCCGAGGCGCCACCGAGGGCCTTGCCGAAGGTACCGGTGTAGATGTCCACGCGCTCAGAAACACCGGCGTGCTCCGGAGTGCCGGCGCCGGTGGGGCCCATGAAGCCGACGGCGTGGGAGTCGTCCACCATGACCAAGGCGTCGTGCTTCTCCGCGAGGTCGCAGATGGCTTCGAGCGGTGCGAGGTAGCCGTCCATGGAAAAGACACCATCGGTGACGATGATTTTCCGGCGGGACCCCTCAGCCTCAACCAGCTTGGCTTCAAGATCTGCCATGTCCTGGTTGGCGTAGCGGAAGCGCTTGGCCTTGCTGAGGCGTATGCCGTCGATGATGGAGGCGTGGTTCAGGGAGTCGGAGATGATGGCGTCTTCGGGGCCAAAGAGCGACTCAAACACGCCGCCGTTGGCATCGAAGCAGCTGGAGAACAGGATGGTGTCCTCGGTGCCCAGGAACTTCGAGACACGGGTTTCGAGTTCCAGGTGCAGGTCCTGGGTTCCGCAGATGAACCGAACGGACGCCATACCAAAACCGCGCTCATCCATGGCGGACTTGGCTGCGGCGATGATCTCCGGGTGGTCGGCCAGGCCCAGGTAGTTGTTTGCGCAGAAGTTCAGGACCTTGTTGGCCGGCTGGCCAAGCTGGCCGGCTGCGATGTGGCTGGCCTGCGGGGAATCGATGTGGCGTTCGGTCTTGAAGAGGCCGGCGCTCCGGATCTCGTCGAGTTCGCCCTGGAGTTGGTCTTTGATGGCTGAATACATGGTGCTCCTCAGTACGTCTGAAAGTCGGGGGATCTCTTAGAGTTCAGTCCAGTCAAGGACCACTTTGCCGCCCGTACCGTTGCGGGCAATTTCGAAGCCCTTTTCCCAGTCCTTGGCGGACAGCTTGTCCGTCACGACAGCGGAAATGCTGCGGTGCAGCACGGGGTTGGAGGACAGCATGGCGCTCATGGCGTACCAGGTTTCGAACATCTCGCGACCGTAGATGCCCTTGAGCGTCAGCATGTGCGTGACTACCTTGCCCCAGTCGATGTCGATGGACTGGCTGGGAAGGCCCAGCATGGCGATCCGGCCACCGTGGTTCATGTTGTCGATCATCTCAGGCAGCGCGGTGGGGTGTCCCGACATTTCCAGACCGATGTCGAAACCTTCGCGCATGCCCAGTTCCTGCTGTGCTTCACGGACCCGCATCTTGGACACGTCCACGGCGAGGTCAACGCCCATCTGGCGCGCGAGCTCCAGGCGCGGAGCTGAGACGTCCGTGATGGCGATCTTTCGTGCACCTGCGTGGCGGGCGACAGCGATTGCCATCAGGCCGATAGGTCCGGCGCCCGTGATGAGCACATCCTCGCCGACCAGCGGGAAGCTGAGGGCAGTATGGACTGCGTTGCCGAAGGGATCGAAGATGGCGCCAAGTTCCGGGGTGACAGATTCGTCCTGGTGGACCCAGGCGTTGGTCTCCGGGATGACGACGTATTCGGCAAACGCACCATCGCGCTGCACGCCAACGGATACCGTGTGGATGCACATCTGACGGCGACCGGCACGGCAGTTGCGGCAGATTCCGCACACTACGTGACCTTCGCCGGAGACTCTGTCCCCAACTTTGACGTCGCGGACGTCCTCGCCGATTTCCACTACTTCGCCATAGAACTCGTGGCCGGCAATGAGGGGCGCTTCGATGATGCCCTGGGCCCAGGCGTCCCAGCTTTGAATGTGGAGGTCCGTGCCGCAGATGCCGGTGGTCATCACGCGGATCTTGACGTCGCCGGAGCCCGCTTCAGGCTCGGGACGTTCGACCAGTTCGAACCCTTCGTGGGGTCCGGATTTGTAGAGAGCCTTCATGGGATTCCTCACTGCCAGGGCCGCTTCGCTGCTGCTGCATCCATTAGAGCGCCGCCGACGATTTAGCACAACTAGATTCTTCTCAATCAACGATTTAGGATTTGCTAATGGAAATCCATCAGCTGCAGATGCTCCGGGAACTCGGCGACCTGGGCAGCGTGAAGGCCGTTGCTGAAACTCTCATGGTCACGCCGTCGGCCGTTTCCCAACAGCTCGCCCTGCTCCAGAAGTCCGTGGACGTGCCGTTGACGCGCAAAGAAGGCCGGGCCCTGGTTCTCACCGATGCGGGCCGCGTCCTCGCGGAGGCGGGTGCCGCCGTCGTGAACGCCATGGCAGATGCGCGGGCCGCTATTGGCGCTTATCACGATGCTCCTGACGCGCCAGTAAGCGTGAGTGCTTTCCACAGCGCGGGTCAGGCGCTGTTCGCCCCGTTAGCGGCGCATTTGGCATCCGGGACGGCGTCCGACGGCGGGAAGTCGCCACGGCTTCGACTCTCCGATGAGGACGTGGCCCAGGAGGATTTCCCGGGGTTGGCTGCCCGATATGACCTGGTGTTGGCACACAGGATGGACAACAGCCCGTCCTGGCCGGAGGACAAGGTCGCAGTGATACCCCTGGCCGACGAGCCGCTGGATATTGCCCTCCCCGCGGATCACCCCTTGGCGGCCCGAAGCGAACTGAAACCGTCCGACGTCGTGGATGAACCCTGGGTGACCAGCCGCGACGGCTACTCCCCCGCAGACGTGCTGGCCGCCGTCGTCGCCGTGAGTGGGCGACCAGCCGAGGTACTGCACCGCATCAACGACTATTCCACCGTGGCGGCGCTGGTTTCCGCCGGTGGAGCGATCGGGCTATTGCCGCGCTTCACCGCCCGCCGTGTTTTGGATGCCGGCGTGGTTCTACGTCCGCTGTCCGGGGTGAACTCGGTACGGAAAATCGACATCCTGGCCCGTCCGGAGACACTCAAACGGAAATCGGTCATGACGGTTTGCGAGTCACTTCAAACCGTCATGACCGAGCTTGTTGAGCTATCCCGCGCCGGCTTACCCAAGTAAGTCGCAGCAGAGCGCGTTTTGAGCCGTCAAAACGCGCTTAACTGCGACTCAGTTGGGTCAGTCGCGAACCAAGGCGGGCTGACCGGCGTCGAAGTACTCCACCAGTTCGGCAGGGAGCTCCGGTACCTCGCGTGCAGAGCCATCGCCGCGTAACGATTCCGCTGCCAGGATGCCCGCCACCACAGCTTGGCGCGCGGCAATCGGACTGGTCTGGGTCCGGCCACCCTCCGACGCGAAGCGGAGGAACTCCTCGATCAGGCGCGGGTCGGCGCCGCCGTGGCCGCCTTCGCCGTCCTCAATGGTGATGACCTCATCCGGCGCCGCGTAGCCCGAGGACCTGCTGGTCCACACGTTGATGGTCTCTCCGGGCCCATCGCCCAGGTTTTCGATCCGGCCCTTGGTACCGATGACGGTGTAGTTGCGCCAGTAGTCGGGCGTGAAATGGCACTGCTGGTATGAGGCGAGCACGCCGTTATCCAACACCATGTTCATCATGGAGATGTCCTCCACATCGATCACCTCCGCCAGGTCCTTCTGCTCGGTGGGCGGCCAGTTGTCCATGGAGAACCAATCCCCCATGCGCTTGCCGGCGTTGTTGCTCCGGTTCGCGACGTCGCCATAAACCGCAAGATCGCCGACGGCGGCAACGCGCTTGGTATATCCGCCCGCCAACCAGTGGATCACGTCGATGTCGTGGGCACCTTTTTGGAGCAGGAGCGAGGTGACGTTGGCGCGCTGGGAGTGCCAGTCCTTGAAGTAGTAGTCACCGCCGTGTCCTACGAAGTGTCGGCACCAGACAGCCTTGATCTCGCCGATCCTGCCTTCTTCAATGAGCTGGCGCATCTGTACCACAACCGGCATGTGGCGCATATTGTGGCCTACATAGAGGCGGGTGCCGGTTTGGTAGGCCGTGGTGAGGATCAAGTCCGCAGCCTCAACCGTGATGTCCAGCGGCTTCTCGCAGAAGGTGGGAATACCCGCCTGGAGAGTACGGACTGCGACGGCGGCGTGCTGGTTGTCGGGGGTCAGAACCAGGACTGCATCCAGGCCACTGGCCAGCAGTTCCTCGAGATCATCCGTGATCCGGGCGGTGGGGATGCGTTCGGCGGCGTCAGCCCGGCCGCGCTCACTCAGGTCACAAACAACGGTGACCGCCGAGCCCTGGCCCGGCTTGTGGGCGTGCTTCCACAGCCCTGACCGCAGGCCGAAACCCACAATGCCGACCTTCAAATCCTTTTCCATGGTGTGCAATTTCCTTCTGCTGTTCTTAGTAAAGTCTGGTTGCGGCACTGCGGTGCGGCGCCGATTCGCGCACGAACAAATGCCAGGGGAAGTCAAGGACGGCGGGTGCAGTCGGCTTGTCCGGGCTGGACTGGCCGGTTGCCCGACGGAGGAGCAACCGCGCAAGTTTGTCGAAGAAATCCACGGGACCCACCGTGCTCAGGGAAGGCGACATGCGCTCGCCCTCCACGGTGTTACCCACGCCGATGATGTCCACATCGGTGCCAACAGCGAGGCCGAGGCGCTGGGCCGCATTGATGGCGCTGACTGCTGCATAATCCGTGGTGGCGTAGATGGCTGTGGGACGGTCCGGCATGCTGAGCAGCCGGGTTGCCGTGGCATACGCCCCTGCGCTGGTGCCATCGAACAAGCCCACATAATCCTCGCGTTCCGTGACGCCAGCATGCTCCAGCGCCTCGGAATACGCCCGGTACCGGGCGCCGCCGGACGTTCCGGCCGCCGTAGCCGGAGTAAGGCAAGCAATCCGGCGGTGGCCGTGGAGCAGGTGCTCCACGGCCATGCGGCACCCTGGCCCGGCAATGGAACGGATGACATCGAAGCCTTCCGCGTCCAGGGTCTCGTCAAAAACCACCAGGGTGGTTCCGTGCTCGGCGAGCTTCCGCAAGGCGTCCCGTTGCTCGCCATGGACAGCGTCCACAAACACGGCGTCGGCATTATGTGTACCGAGCACCTTCAGCCAGTCCGCGTCACCCAGGATCATCGGCGTGATGCCCAACGGACCTGCCACCTTCTGCACTGACTCAATGACGGACAGGGACCAGGGATCGGACAGCATGGTCAGCGAGAGGATCACAGTGTTTGTCCGGCCTGTGCGGATGGCCCGGGCCGCCTGATTGGGGCGGTAGCCAAGCCGCTCCGCAGCGGCCTTGACCTTTTCCGCCGTCGGATCCGACACCCCTGGTCCCCCATCGCCACGGCGACCTGACAGGACATAGGAAACCGTGGCCGTAGAAACGCCCGCTAGTTCGGCCACCATGCGAATGGTGGGTCGGACTCCGTTGTTACTCGCTTTTGCCATGGTTCCCCCTGCTGGTGCTTGCCTTGTACGTTTGCGTTGCGTGGTTGTTGGTTTGAGGCTAGCTCCTGAAGACCGGCACGTTGGGGTCCAACGCGGCCTGGTACTCATCGCGCATCTTGTCGCCGCCTTCGCTCTTCCAGCGTTTGACCGCGTCCTTGAGTTCGTCGATCTTGGCGCGGCCGGTGATGATGTCCACCACCTTGTCGCGCAACTGCTTGGTGATTTTTGCACCCACCTTGGCGTTGGTGTCCGAGTAGGAACCGTTGGTGGGGTTGCGCCAGGCCAGTTCCAGGAGCTTCTCTTCCTGCTGGCTGACGTAGCGGGTGTCGTCGTCGAAGCCGGGGTTAAAGATGACGTTCTCCGGGCTGGACATGATGTTCAGCGCTGAGACCAAACCAGGGGCGTTGGTGGTTCCGGTCTCGGTACGGGCCGGGTTGCCCGAGGCGTCGATGGTGTAGTCCTGGCCGAGTTCGCCGAAGTTCTTCTGCATGTATTCCACAGTGCCGAACGGGGCCGACAAGTAATTGATAAGCGCGAGCAATTCCCGGATTTTGCCCTCTTCGGCCTTCTTGAACGGCGTGAAGCCCACGGTTCCATAGCCCATGTCGTAGACGGGCTTGACCTTGCCGTCTGCGCTGAACGGAACCAGGATGTCGAACTGGGTGTCCTTGCTCAGCGCGCGGTAGCTGCGGATGTCGTGGGGACCGGAGACCACCTGGGCGGCAACACTACCGTTGGCCACACGCGAGCGGATATCCGTGGCCTTGGAGTCCGGGTAGAAGACGCCGGCTGCGAACATCTTGGCCGTGAACTCTACGCCGGCCATGTACTCGTCGGTTTCGTAGAGGTGGGTGAGGCTGCGGTCCTTGTTGACGGCCCAGCTGTTCGGAGCGCCAAACCATTCCGTGACCATGTGGAGGGCGTTGACGTAGGCCGGTTCAAGGGCGTACTGCTGATCGCCGGGCCGGGTCAGCTCCTTGGCCTTGTCCAGGAATTCGTCGGCGCTGGCTGCTTCGAAGCCACCCACCTTCGCCCACATATCGTGGTTTCCGAGATACACCTGCCCGAACGGGGTACTGGGGATGGGGGCTCCCCAGATCTTTCCGTTGACGACGGCGGTCTTCCAGGAATCGGGCTTAAGTGCGGCCAGGTTGGGGTACTCCAGGACGGCGTCACCGGAGAGGTACGGCGTCAGGTCCTGGAATTTGGCTTCCAACATTGGCCCGACATTGGGGATGCCCTGGTTCGGCGGAACCCACATCATGTCCGGAAGGTCGTTGCTTGCCAGGACCGTGGCGAACTTGGCGGGGTAGCCATCCCCGATGTCCTCAGCGATTTGGAGTTCAAGGTCGCCGCCGAGCTTGGCGTTGAGCCGCTGCCAGAAGGGGTTGTCCTTCAGTCCCGGGCTCATGGTGTCGAAGGTTTCGGTCAGGCCCGTCACCTTGCCCTTGAGCGGCGGCGTCTTCACAGACTGCACAGCGGTGGGCAGCTTGAAGTAGCCGGCCTGGAGGCCCTTGGCATTGCCTGCGATGTCCGGGGTGACGCCAGTGAATTCCTTGTACGTGGGCAGTTTGACCGAAGCGGAGGCAGCGGCGCCTCCGTTACTTGCGGCTCCGCCGCCACCGCAGGCGGACAAGCCGGCTGCGGTCACGGCCAGGCCTGCGAGGCCAAGGAAACCGCGGCGGCTGAATCCAGCCTGAGAGGTAGTGCTCGTCATGGCATAACCCTTTCTGGTTACTTGCTTAATTTCTGCGGATTTGGGTGTTTGACTGTTGGCTGGCTTGGGCTATCCCTTGACGGCGCCAGTGATAACGCCCTTGGCAAAGTGCTTCTGGAGGAAGGGGTACACCATGAGGATGGGGACCAACGCCACCACCACAACGGCCATCTCGATGGACTGGGGCGGGGGCGTGGTGGTGATTCCAAGCTGATCGGCCGCACCGCTCCCCTGGACAACAAAGTTGCGGAGCAGCAGTTGAATGGGCCATTTGCTGTGGTCGTTGATGTAAAGGAGGGCGTTGAAGAACGAGTTCCAGAAGCCCACCGCGTAGAACAGCCCGACGACGGCGATCACGGCTTTGGATAACGGCATCACGATGCGCCACAGGATTTGCCAGTCGTTGGCGCCGTCGATCCTGGCGCTTTCAATCAGCTCCCCGGGGATGTTCATGAAGAACGAGCGCATCACCACAAAGTTGAAGGCTCCAAAGATGCCCGGGAGGATCAGGGACCACAAAGAGTCCAGAAGACCGAGCTGGCGGATCATGAGGAAGGACGGGATGAGACCCGGAGCAAAAAGGAGCGTGAACAGGACTGCGAGGATCACTGGCCGGCCAAACAGCACCGTGCGGCTGGTGGCGTAAGCCATGGTGATGGTGACGAACAACGCCAGGATGGTCCCTACGGCGGTGACCAGCACGCTAACACCTAGTGACTGCAGGACCATGGGGCCCTTGAAGATGGTTACGTAGGCCTCCAAGGTGGGACGTTCGGGCCAGAGGACGAACCCGCCGGCTTCGATCAGCTGCTCCGTGTCAGCCAAGGACGTGGATACCACCAACAGGATGGGTGTCAGGATGGACAGGCTAAAGACGATCAAGACCACGGCTTTGACCGTTTGGTACAGCGCGGAAGGCTTTTCCTTCCACACCGGGCGCTTGGGGTTGTAGCTCAGTTCCCGGGGTTTCTTGGTGAAAAGTGTTGTTGCCATGGGGTTCTCCTTGTGCGGCAGGCGCGCGGGTCAGCGTGGCTTTCAGCGCACTTGTTTTGCGAAGATGCCGTCTTCGCCGAAGCGGTGGGCAAGTTTGTTGGCGCCGTAGATCAACAAGGCGCTGACTACGCCCTTGGCAAGGCCTGCTGCCGCGCCAGAGCTCCAGCCTCCTCCCACTACGCCCGTGTAGTAGGTGAAGGTATCCAGCACTTCCGCAGCTCCGGCTCCCACCGCGTCGCGTTGCAGGATGAACTGCTCGAACCCGACTGAGAGGATGTCGCCGATGCGCAGAATCAGAAGCAGGACGATCACAGGACGCAGCCCGGGGAGGGTGATGTGCCACATCCTGCGCCAGCGCCCGGCCCCGTCTGCCGCGGCGGCTTCGTAGAGAGAGGCATCGATGCTGGCAAGGGCGGCCAGGAAGATGATCATGGCCCAGCCGGCATCCTTCCAGATCATCTGGACCACCACCATGACCGGGAAGGTCTCGGGATTGGTCATGAAGGGAATCGGATCCATACCCCAGTCCCGGAGGAGGTTGTTGACGAATCCTGCGCCACCCAACATTTGTTGGAAGAACGCGATCACCAGAACCCAGGACAAGAAGTGGGGCAGGTAGGCGATGCTCTGGAAGATCCGCCGGACACGGGTGCTGATGAGTGAATCCACGATCAATGCCAGCACCAGTGGTACCGGGAAGAGGAAAACCAACTGCCAGGCGGCCAGGTACAGCGTGTTCCAGAAGGCGTGAACAAAATCCGGGTTACCGAACAGGTCCACAAAATTCTGCCAGCCAACCCACAAGCTGTCCCCGATGCCCAGATACGGCTGGTAGTCCTGGAATGCGATGACGTTGCCCAGGATGGGGATGTAGAAGAAGAGAAGCAGGAAGACCACACCGGGCAGCATCATGAGCAGCATCTGCTTGTCGCGTCGCAGGCGTGAACGGAAACTCTGCTGTGGGACCTGGCTTCTCTTCCGCTTCTTCGAACCGGATCCGGGGGCGTTGCTGCCAGGCGGCCCGGGGACTCGGCGAGCTTCGGGCAATGCCGGAGCCTGTTTCGTCGTCGAGTTCATACTGTCTCCTCAAGTGCTGAGCCCGAGCCACCAATGTGATTCAAGCCACGCTCGTTAACCGTTTAACAAACCATAAGTGACCAGCATCTCTTTTTGCAAGATCATGATCGAAACTGATCCCAGAAATCACTTTTCATCACGAAGGCGGCACAGAGAGGTGCCATGGAGTGCGCGTATTGCTTAAGGCCCGGGTCGGTTTGGACCACAAATGTGATGAGGGCTGGGTCTAGAGGTGCCCTCGCGCCCGTTCCCGCCACCTGCCCCCGAAATTACCTGCACGCACGGCGGAAACGGGAGCGACACCGGCACACAGCGGTACTCCCAGCTACTTCGGGCCGTGCCCGCGCTTATGCCCGTGGCCCTTGACGCCCGCTGGCAGCTCGCCGGACACCACCTTCGTAGCCGTCACCGTTTCGCCGTTCTTGGTGCCACTCACCTTCACTGTGTCCCCTGCCTCGAGATCAGCAGCCGTCGCTGACGGCAATGACGGCCTGCCCTTGCCGTTCCGGAGCTCCGACACATTTTCTGGGACTTTTGCGATGCGGGTTTCTGCAGTGATTGCGTAGCGCTGGGTGAAGCCGTCTTCGCTCTTGACGGTCACCTCGGGGCCGCTCACCGATTCGATGGTTCCGGTCTGCGTGAGAACAGTACGGTAGCTCCCGTCCTGTTGCTTGACCACGTGCTCGCCGTGGATCGCCTGCCCACGGCCCTCCGTGGACTTGGCCGCTCCGGACCCGGACGGGCTGGGCGAGGCAGAAGGGCTCGACGGCGAAGGGCTGGGTTGGGTGCCCGCCCACACAGCCGCGGCACCGCCACCGGTCAGTGCGAGGGCAATCGCACCGGCCAGAAGGCCCCTACGAAAGCTTGGTTTGAGAGTGGCCATGCATCCATTGTGCGCCCACAACAGGCGCGCCCACAGCAAAGTAGGCCGCAGTAATAAATGCGACCTACTTTGATGGGAAAGAGAACTGGCTTTTAGCCCTCGACGCCGAGCTTCTCCAGAATGAGTTCACGGACACGGCCCGCGTCAGCCTGGCCACGGGTGGCCTTCATGACGCCGCCAACAATTGCGCCAATGGCCTGGACCTTGCCGCCACGGATCTTCTCTGCGACATCCGGCTGTGCGGCAAGCGCGGCGTCGATGGCCTCCAGCAGGGGCCCGTCGTCGGATACAACTGCGAGGCCGCGCTTCTCAACGATTTCAGCCGGAGTGCCTTCGCCGGCGAGTACGCCGTCCAAGACCTGGGTTGCCATCTTGTTGTTGATCTTGCCGTCTTCAACCAGCTTGTTTAGCTCAACGATGACCTGCGGGGTGACACCGAGTTCGGAAGGATCGACGTCGGCAACCTTGGCGCGGCCAACAATCTCACCCATCCACCACTTACGGGCAACGTCAGCGGAGGCACCGGCTGCGATGGTCTCTTCGATGGAGTCCATGACGCCGGCGTTCACCACATCACGGAATTCCAGATCCGAGTAGCCCCATGCTTCCTTGAGGCGCTTGCGGCGCTCGGCCGGCGGTTCGGGGAGGGTGGCGCGGAGTTCTTCCACCCACTCGCGGGAGGCGACGACGGGAACCAGGTCCGGCTCCGGGAAGTAGCGGTAGTCGTCAGCATCAGACTTGGGCCGGCCCGACGTCGTCGAACGCGTGTCCTCGTGCCAGTGACGCGTCTCCTGGATAACCGGCTCGCCGGAATCCAGAACGGCGGCATGCCGCTGGATTTCGTAACGAACAGCGTGCTCCACGGCGCGCAGGGAGTTCACGTTCTTGGTCTCCGAACGGATACCGAAGCGCTCACGTCCGTGCGGTCGCAGGGAAACGTTGGCATCGCAACGGACGTTGCCGCGTTCCATCTTGGCGTCGGAAACGCCCAGGTTCTTCACGATCTCGCGGACTGCTGCGACGTATGCCTTGGCCAGCTCGGGTGCACGGCTGCCGGCGCCTTCGATCGGCTTGGTGACGATTTCCACCAGGGGAACGCCGGAACGGTTGTAATCCACCAACGAGTAGTCGGCACCTTGGATACGGCCCGCCGCGCCACCCATGTGGGTCAACTTGCCGGCGTCTTCTTCCATGTGGGCGCGCTCGATCTCCACACGGAACACCGTCCCGTCCTCCAGCTCAATGTCGAGGTAACCGTCATAGGCGATCGGCTCGTCGTACTGGGAGGTCTGGAAGTTCTTGGGGGTGTCCGGGTAGAAGTAGTTCTTCCGGGCGAAGCGGC
Source organism: Arthrobacter sp. StoSoilB22 (assembly GCF_019977315.1). Taxonomy (NCBI): domain Bacteria; kingdom Bacillati; phylum Actinomycetota; class Actinomycetes; order Micrococcales; family Micrococcaceae; genus Arthrobacter; species Arthrobacter sp. StoSoilB22. The sequence goes on along the minus strand of NZ_AP024652.1, from coordinate 1,475,882 downwards.
AGGTCTCGGCGATCTTGCAGTTCAGGGCAAGGCCGATCTTGATGGAGGACTCCACTGCGGTCTTGTTTACCACGGGCAAGACGCCGGGCATGCCCAGGTCAACCTCGTTGACGTTGGTGTTCGGTTCATCACCGAAGACGTTGGGAGCGGAGGAGAACATTTTGGTCTTGGTGTTGAGCTCCACGTGGACCTCGAACCCCAGGACGGGATCGTACTTCTCCATGGCCTCTTCGAAGCTCAGGGTTGCGTCGACGGACATTAGTTGGAACCTCCGGCGGTGTTGGATACTGCACCGAGCACAGCAGTTTTCAGCTCAGGCGCCTGCGAAAGCATCGGACCGCCCCACTTCTCTTCAAGCATGGATTCGAGGACCGCACCCACGCGGTACAGGCGGGCATCCTTGCGAGCAGGAGCCAGCAGCTGGATACCAACAGGCAGGCCGTCTTCGTCGGCCAGGCCACCCGGCAGAGACAGGCCCGGAATGCCGGCGAGGTTGGCCGGGATCGTGGCGACGTCGTTCAGGTACATCGCCAGCGGATCGTCCAGCTTCTCCCCCAACTTGAACGCCGTGGTGGGCGCGGTCGGGGAAATCAGAACATCAGCCTTCGCGAAGGCGGCGTCGAAGTCACGCTGGATCAGCGTACGGACCTTCTGTGCCGAGCCGTAGTAAGCGTCGTAGTAGCCGGCGCTCAACGCGTAAGTGCCCAGGATGATGCGTCGCTTCACTTCGTCACCGAAGCCCGCGGCACGGGTAGCACCCATAACTCGCTCGATGGTCATGGGCCCGTCCTTGGGCAGGACGCGCAAGCCGAAGCGGACGCCGTCGAACTTTGCCAGGTTGCTGGACACCTCGGACGGCATGATCAGGTAGTAAGCGCCCAAGGCGTACTTCAGGTTGGGGCAGGAAACTTCAACGATTTCGGCGCCGGCATCCTTCAGCAGCTCAAGGGACTCGTTGAAACGGTTCTCGACGCCAGCCTGGTAGCCCTCGCCGTGAAGTTCCTTGACGATGCCAATCTTCATGCCCGCCACGTTGCCGACGCGGGCGGCTGCAACAAGATCGTTGAAAGGATCCGTCAGCGACGTGGAGTCGAACGGATCGTGGCCGCCGATGACTTCCTGCAGCAGTGCGGAGTCCAACACCGTACGGGAGACAGGGCCGATCTGGTCCAGTGACGACGCCATGGCAATGGCACCGTAACGGGACACAGCACCGTAGGTGGGCTTCACGCCCACGGTTCCAGTGACGGCGCCGGGCTGGCGGATGGAGCCACCGGTGTCCGTGCCGAGGGCCAGCGGCGCTTCGAAAGCGGCGACGGCGGCAGCGGAGCCACCACCCGAACCACCAGGAATACGGTCCAAATCCCACGGGTTGCGGGTGGGGCCGTAGGCCGAGTGCTCCGTGGAGGAACCCATGGCGAACTCATCCAGGTTGGTTTTACCCAGGATCGGCATCTTGGCCGCGCGCAGCTTCTTCACCACGGTGGCGTCGTACGGGCTGTGCCAGCCCTCAAGGATCTTCGAACCAGCCGTCGTCGGTTGCCCGATGGTGACAATGAGGTCCTTCACCGCGATCGGCACACCGGCGAGGGCATGCAGCTCATCAGCAGCGGAACCGCCGGCGGCGCGGGCAGCATCGACCTCGGCCGCGACGGCCAAAGCCTCTTGGCCATTAACGTGCAGGAACGCGTTAACCTGACCGTCGACGTCGGCAATACGGTCAAGGTGCGCCTGCGTGACCTCGACGGCGGTAACCTCGCGGGCAGTCAACTTGGCAGCGAGATCGGCAGCGGAATGGCGGATGAGTTCGTTCTTCAGCTCAGTCATAATGATTAGTCCTCATCCAGGATTGCCGGGACCTTGAAACGGTTCTCGTAAGCATCCGGTGCGCCGGAAAGCGCCTGCTCAGCCGTAAACGTGTGACCCACAACGTCCTCCCGGAACACATTGGTCAACGGAATCGGGTGCGACGTCGCCGGGACGTCCTCCCCCGCAGCTTCGCTCACGCTCTTGACCGAATCCACGATGACAGCAAGCTCAACAGCCATCCTGTCCAGTTCTTCGGCACTCATTTCAATGTGAGCCAGACGCGCAAGATGCGCGACGTCGTCACGGTTGATCGCAGCCATGGATCTCCCCTGCAAAGTTCAAATGGTTTTCCGAACCAGTCTACTTGGGTTGGGTGTGCCGGTCAGACGAAGGGGTGGTGCCCCAACTTTTTGATTCTTCATCACGTTTGAGCCCTCAGGTGCACTCCTAGATATATGTTCATGCCCGAATTTGTCATTTCGATCGATTTTTTGGGGTGCGGGGCAACGTTTTGGAGGCAGCTGTTGTGGTGTACGACATTGATACCGCCAGGGCGCTGGCCGTGGTAACCGCGGCAAAGCAACGCCACTGGCGGGCTGGGGCCAGCGCAGGCCAGGCTTCGGCAGGTCTGTGATGAGGTCAGCGGGGCTCTCCGTGAGGGCCCGGTTTATGTGGCCCTCCAGCTTTACGGCGACACCGTGCTGATGCCTGGCCTGCAGGCCTTGGCGCAACGAACGGCCAATATTTTTGGTGGTGCACAGGCTGCTATTGCCGCCTATGTTGCCGGTGATGAGCAGATGGCCACCACGTCCTTGGCGCAGACCAAAAGTTTGGACGGCTGGCCCGGCGCGGGTTTGCGGGTGGAACGGTTCCGTCCGGTGCCGGTGCGTTAGGGGGCCGGGCCATGTATGAGATTGATGTGTCGGTGTTGGACGGGTAGCCGGATCCTGGGGCGTTGGAGGAAGCAGCGGTTCCGTTGTTGGAGCAGGCGCAGGGCATTGTGAATGTGGTTCAGGCTGCGGCGTCGGAGTGGTCGGGCTTGGTGGATGCCTATCGGGCTCCGGAGGCGGCGGAGCTGGTGGCTGCGTTCGGGACCCCGACCCGGGTGAGTGAGGGGCTCCGGGCGGGGTTGGCTACCGTGTTTCGGGCGTTGATGGGGTATGCGGATTCGGTGCGGGAGTTGAATCGGCGTCGGGGTGTGCTGTTGGAGGAGATCGAGGATTTCCGTAGGCGAACGCGGCTGCGCCTCGGCGAAGTGGTGCCTTTTGATGGTGTTCCGGAAACGCCGTCCTTAGGAAGCAGCCATGGGAAGCCGGTGGCGCTGGAGCTCGCAGAGTTGAGGCAGAGGGTGTCTTCACTGGCGGCTGAGCATGAGCAGGCTGAGCAAGATTGCGCCAGGCTGATTTGCGCTGTGCGTCCGGTTGATGTGTCGGTGCCGGTGTATTACGACGGCGGAACGGTGACGGATTTCGCGGTGGAGCGGACCCGTTCGCGGTTGAAGGACTTGGAAAGTGCTGAAGTCGCCGGTGCTACGGGGGCGTTGGAAATGCTGGAGTTGTTGGGCACTCTCACGCCGGGCCAGTTGCTTGATTACGGGATGGCCGAGTCCGATTTCCTGCGGTCGGGGTTTTCTTGTCCCCCGACGGTGGGCCAGGTAAAGGACTGGTGGGCGGGGTTGTCCTCAGAGCAGCAGGCCGCGTTGCTGGTCGCCGCGCCGGGGGTGATCGGGAACCTCAACGGGGTGCCGTTCAAGGCCCGGGCGAAAGCGAACCGGGTGAATCTTGATGCCGTGTTCAAGGACCCCCGGACCAGCGCGGTAGACAGGGCCGCGCTGCAGGTGATCTACGAGGCGCTCGAGCCCCGCAAGGGAAACGATGAAGATCCCGCGGCGCCGCGAAGCATGGTCTCTTTCACCCCGGACGAGAACGGCAAGCCACTCGTGGCGGTTGCGATCGGGGATCTGGACACGGCCACCAACGTGACGTGGAACGTCCCCGGCATGAAAACCACAGTGGCGGACGGGCTGGAATCCTGGACGAAATCAGCACAGGACCTATATGGGGGGCAGGAGCGTGCCCTCGAAATACAGGACGACCACCCGGGCGTGGCTGTTGTGTCGTGGGTTGGCTATGACAGCCCGGAAGAACCGCCCAGTGCCGAGGTGTTGTCGACCGAACTGGCCAAGGCCGGCGGTGCCAAACTGGCCGCTGCGTTGGATGGCTTCACCGAAACCCGGGCGAGTGAATCTGTCGATGTCAGCCCGCCGAGCTTGAACGTGGTGGCCCACTCCTACGGGACCACCACGGCCTCGTACGCGCTGAAAGCACTCAAGCATGCGGTGGCGACGGCGACGTTCTTCGGGTCTGCAGGTATTGAGTGGCGGGAGATCGGCTCGGCCGCTGACCTGCACGTGGCCAAAGACCCGGCCGGGAAACCCGAGGTGTATGTGACCGCGGCCAGCGAGGACCGGGTGGCCCCGTTGGGGATCGTCGGCAGTGGGCTGAGAGGCCGGGAAGGTCGGTGGGATCCAGCCGATGACTGGTTTGGGGGAAAGAACTTCTCCTCAGAGGGCGGCTACGACCCCGACACGGGCACGGTTTACAAGAGAACGGCAGGCCACGACGCCAAAGGCTGGGCGGCCGACGGTAGCGGCGACACCGTCTTCGCCGCCACGACCGGTCACGGCTACCTGGATCCGAGGACCGAGTCCGGTCACAACATTGCCCTCACCTCAACCGGGCGCGGCCATCTGATCAAGGAACTGATCCCGCTCCGCCACGAAGAGAAGCCCGGCTACGGCGGCATGAGCTTCCCCACCGGGCCCCTGATCGAACGCGATCTCACCCCGGAAGAACTCGCCGAGGAGCAGAGCAGATGACGACGACAAAACCCAATCGCAAAACGTGGTTGTCATGGATATTGACGGGGTGCTTGGTGATGACGGGATGCGGCATGAACTCAGCGAATGATGGTCAGCACGGCGAGCCAGGACCCGGCGAGCGAAGCGCCGAAGAGGTGTCCACAGAGTTCATGGATGCCATGGATGACACAGTCAAGCAGTCGGGCACAACATGGCCCGGGTGGGACCGTAACGACACTGCGGATTATGTGTCAGAACCTTGCGGGGTGCACGCACGTGCCGACGGCCGGCAGTATCAGCGCCAGATAAAGGGCGGGCCCATTGACGATCCGCAGGCAGCCGTGGACAGGATGCAAGCCCACTGGGAGTCCAAGGGCTACAAGATTGAGAATATCTTTGACAACAGGGGCCCGGATACTACCCGGTATTGAAATCATTGCCTCGGCTCCTAGAGGCGTCGTGCTGATCTTCACACCAACGAAGAGCGTTAGCTTCATTATGGTGATGGGTGAATGCACTTTGGACCCGGCTGCTCGAAAGAAGACCACCTAGGTGGCTACCTCATTCTCACCTCGACCACGTGGTCGGGGGCGTCAGCTCGGCAGCACGGCGAGCCAGGACCCGGTGAGCGCAGCGCCGAGGCGGTGTTCACGCCAAATCGCGGGTCCGCCGCACAATACGCCGTTGCTGAACGGCGAATTGAAGGCGAACCCGCGAACTCGACACCTGAAGCGGTGGCTCGTTAGCCGATGCCGATGGCTCCAGTCAGTACTCCGACTGCCAGCATGACCACCGAGATCACGGCCGTGCGCCAGAGGACCTTCTTGTGGTGGTCACCCAGATCGACCTTGGCGAGTGAAACCAGCAGGAGGATGGCCGGCACCAGGGGGCTCTGCAGGTGGAAGGGCTGCCCGGTGATGGAGGCGCGGGCCATGTCCACTGCATCCACGCCGTAGTGTGCGGCGGTTTCGGAAAGGACCGGCAGGACCCCGAAGTAGAAGGCGTCGTTGCTCATGAAGAACGTCATCGGGATGCTCAAAAGGCCGGTGATGACTGCCATGAACGGGCCCATTTCGGCGGGAATGATCTGGACGAGCCACTCTGACATTGCCTTGACCATGCCGGTGCCGTTGAGGACACCGGTGAGGACTGCGGCGGCCATGACCATGCTGACGACCGCGACGATGGACGGTGCGTGGGCGATCAACTGGGCGCCCTGGTCCTTGACCTTGGGGAAGTTGACCAGCAGGGCGATCGCGGAGCCCACCATGAACACGAACGGCAGCGGGACGATGTTGGCCACTAGGACCACCATGACGGCGACGGTCAGGCCAAGGTTGAACCAGAACAGCTTGGGACGCAGCGTAGTGCGGTTGGGGTCCAGGGCAGTGTCTGCCATGGCGGTGTCGTGATCGTCCACCAGCGTGGCCGGGTCTTCAAGAACCGCGACGCCGGAACCTCCGCCGGTTCCCGGCTTGCCGGCAGTTGTGGAGACGGAGTTGCGGCCGAAGCCGAAGCGGCCAGCACCGGAGCCTGAACCCGAACCCGCGGCAACCAAACCGCCGCCGCGGCCCGCGCCGCCGTCGAACGCTTCCGAAGGATCGGCGACGTCGCCCCAGATCTCCGGAGCGGTGGTGCGGAGACGGTTGCGTTCCTGCAGGCCGAGCAACCATGCGAACACCAGAACCACCAGGAGCCCAACGATGAGCGAGGGGACCATGGGCACGAAGACGTCGTTGACATCGAGCTTGAGCGCGGTTGCTGCGCGGGCTGTGGGACCACCCCACGGAAGGATGTTCATGGTGCCGTTCGCAAGGCCGGCCACGCAAGTCAGGACCACTGGGCTCATTTTAAGCCGCAGGTACACCGGGAGCATGGCGGCCGTGGTGAGGATGAAGGTGGTGGAGCCGTCGCCGTCCAGGGAGACTGCGGCCGCCAGGATGGCGGTGCCGAGGACCACTTTGGCGGGGTCGTTGCCCAGCTTGCGCAGGATGAACTTCACCAGGGGGTCGAACAGTCCGACGTCGATCATCAGGCCGAAGTAGATGATGGCGAACATGAGGAGCGCGGCCGTGGACGTCATGGACTTCATGGAGTCCATCACCATGTCGCCGATGCCGAGGCCCGCCCCGGCGAAGAGGCCGAAGACGGTGGGGACGATGATCAGCGCCAGTACTGGCGTCAATTTTTTGGTCATGATCAGGACCATGAATACCGCAATCATTGCGAATCCAAGCAAAACCAGCACGGCCGGCTCCTTACTACTGTGAATGGCGCCACGTCGGTGTGATGCGCACTACAGACAATATGGTGGCCTCCGTCACGGGCAGGGGTTTCGGGGAATTGTTGGGAGTACTGCTCGTTGCGAACGTTTTGCGCATTATGCTCAGTGATTCAATGGTTCAGGAGGAAAGGAGCAAAGGTGCCGCGCAATAGCCGGGTCAGCATGCGTTTCTCCACCCAAACCCTTCTCCTTCAGCTGGGGGTTGTGCTGTTGGTGGTCCTGCTCAGCGGGACTGTCCATGCGTGGCTGGTGTACGAACGCATCGGCGCCGAAGCTGAAAACCAGGCACTAACCCTCGCCAGGACGGTCGCCGCAGATCCCGACATCAGGTCCGGCGTGCAAACCATCAGCAAGGAGGAGGGAACCCCTCCCCCGGATGTCCTCGCGTCCGGTCCCCTGCAGGCTGCGGCCGAGGCTGTGCGGTTGCGGACCGGGGCCTTGTTCGTGGTGATCACGGACGAAACCGGCCTGCGCCTGGCACACCCTGAGACGGCACGGCTGGGCGAACGCGTCAGCACAGACCCTTCAGTGGCACTGGGCGGGCAAGAAATCACTACCCGCAACACAGGAACGTTGGGGCCCTCGGCCGGTGCAAAGGTGCCGGTGTACGCGCCTGGAAGTTCTGAGACGATTGTGGGCGAAGTCAGCGTGGGCTACTCGGTTGAGTCGCTCAGCAACAGCCTTGCCCGGGACATCGTGCCCATCGCACTCACCGCTGGCGGCGCCCTGATTGCCGGCGTCCTGGCGTCCTTCCTGCTCCGGCGCAGGCTACAACGGCTCACGCTCGGTTTGGAACCGGAGGAAATCAGCAGCTTGGTCCACGACCAAGTGGCAGTGCTCCAGGGCGTTGATGATGGCGTGATCGGGATATCCGCGGACGGACGCATCTCCGTATTCAATGCCGCCGCCGCACGGCTCCTGGACATGCCCGATGCCACTGGCCAGGATTGGGCTTCCGCCACGGTTCCTCAACAGCTCAAAAAGCTCACCCAACCGGCAGCCCGGGACGCCGAAGCCGTCGAAATCGTGGCCGGCGCACGCGTTCTTGTGGCCAGCGCCCGCAAAGCCTGGCATCGGCAGGAGGACCTGGGGTGGGTGGTCATGCTGCGGGATCGTACGGAATTGCAGCAACTGACCCGCCAGCTCGACGCCGTGGGGACCATGTCCACGGCCCTGCGCGCCCAACGCCACGAGTTCGCCAACCAACTTCACACCATTGCCGGTTTCATGAGCATCGGCCAGCACGAAGCCGCCAAGGAGTACCTGGCCCGGATCTCAGCCACTGGTCCGCTGAAGTTCCCCGTAGAGCAGGCTGAACTGCTCCAGGACGCGTATCTTCAGGCCTTCGTTGGTGCGAAAGGCGTGGAGGCTTCGGAACGCGGAGTGGCCCTCCGCATCGGTCCCGAAACACTGGTCCGTGGGCACGTGGCCGATCCGCAAGACGTCACCACCGTGCTCGGCAACCTGATCGACAACGCGGTGAGTGCCGCCGTCGCCGGCTCTTCAGCGGAACGTTGGGTGGAAGTCGAACTCCTGGACGATGTCGCCGAAAACGGTGGGACCCTGCACCTCCTGGTGGGCGATTCCGGTGACGGTTTGGGGAGCCTGGAACCGGAAGAGGTTTTCGCCGAAGGATTTACGACGTCGGAACAACCGGTACGCTCGGGGGCTGGACAAGGTTTGGGGCTGGCGCTGGTGCGGCAGCTGGCGCGGCGGCGTGGCGGCGATGTCCGCGTCTTGGAGCCCGGCGGCCACGGCGGTCCGGGGGCGGTGTTCATGGCGACCATCCCCGGCGTCATGGATTCAGCGGAGCATGCGGGCACAGCGGCCGACTCAACGTTGAGGAAGGACAGCAATGGCTGAGGATTTACGGGTGTTGATCGTGGACGATGATTTCCACGTGGCAAGGCTCCATGCCGCCTATGTGGATTCTGTGGCAGGATTCATGGCCTTGGCGCCGGCGGGATCTGTTTCACAGGCCCTGCAAGCGATCCACAGCCTCCGCCCGGACCTGGTGCTGCTGGACGTGTATCTGCCGGACGGCTCTGGTTTGGACCTGTTGGGGCAGTTGGACGTCGATGCCATCATGCTGACTGCTGCCTCTGATGCGCAGTCCATCAAGGTTGCCCTGCGCCGCGGCGCGCTGGGATACATGCTCAAGCCCTTCACCGCGGAGTCCCTGTCCCAACAGCTCAGGTCCTATGCCAGGTACCGGCGGATTCTGGGCCAACAGGCCGCCGTGGACCAGATCACCATTGAACGCGCCAAACGGTCTTTGATCCCCGGCGACGTCGCACCGGCCGCGAAACCCCGTTCGGCAACCGAGGCGGCCGTCCTGGAATCGTTGCTTCCCGGCGAGCAGTATTCAGCTGCCGAGGTGGCAGAACGGGTTGGCGTTTCCCGGGCCACGGCGCAAAGGTACCTGTCCTCGCTGGCGGACGATGGCGCCGTCGAGATCCAACTGCGCTACGGAAGCACAGGCCGCCCGGAACACCGCTACGGCGTCCCCGGCTAACCCAAGTAGGTCGCATTTGTGCGCGTTTTGAGGGATCAAACGCGCACAAATGCGACTCAGTTGGGTGCGCTAGGCGGACTTTTGTGCCACGAGCTCGATTTCCACCAGCATTTCGGGATCGAGGAACGGCAGCACGTGCACCAAGGCGAGCGTCGGGCGGATCTCACCAAAGACCTCACCGTGTGCGCGGCCGGCATCCTCCCACTTGCTGATGTCCGTCAGGTACAACTTGGACTGCACAACGTCCTCGTAGGAGAAGCCGGCGTCTTCCAGGACAGCACCGAGCTTCTCAAGGATGTACTTGGTCTGGGAGTAGAAGTCATTTCCCACAATTCCCTCCGGCCCGGAAGCTGCCGTGGCGGAGATGAAAAGAGTGTTGTCCACCTGGACTGCACGGGAGTAGCCAAGGGTCTGTTCCCAGACCGAGCCCGTGCCGAATGTCTTGCGCATGCCGCGCCTTTCCTGTCGTTTCGCCCGGTCCGGTGACCGGCGTTTACGAAGGAAACTTTATGACTGCGGGAGGTCCAGCCGGTAAACGAACAGCTTTATGTCGGTGCCGGGGACAAACCAGTCACGGTGCCGGGCACGGTCAAAGCCTGTCCTCGCATAGAGGGCGTTGGCGCTTTCCCACGTGGCGCCGGTGGTCAAAGATACGGCTTTAATTCCGTCCATGGCCTTGGCTTGGTCGACGACGGCCTGCACCAAGGCGCGGCCCGCACCTGAGCGCTGGACTGCCGGATCCACTACGAGGGTACGGAGTTCCAGTTCGTCCTCGAGGCCGATGTCCGAAAAGCCGCCGCCTGCCGGTGCCGCAGTTACCGAGCCGATGACCTCGCCGTTGCGCTCAGCCACCAGGATCTCTGCGTGTTCCGCGCGTCCTGCCACGTCCTGGAGCTTCTGCAGGTACGGGTGATCGGCGTCGCCGTAGTACCCCGCGGTGACGTAAGACTCCTGCGTAATGCGGGCAACGGCGTCGTAGTCTTCGGGCAGGGCGGGACGGACGGTAATCGGCGAAAGCACCTACCAATGGTAGTGGTGCTTCACGCACCAACGGCGCCAAATGCCCCTTTCCGTGATGGAACTATCAGTCATGGCGTGAAGGCACGACGCCGGATGGCCGGGTTGCGATGCGCCAGCCACTGGCCGTCGGGCTGCTTTCGTGTTGCCTCCCGTGGCGTCGAATTGAGCTGCGTTGCGCGCGGTGAACCCCGGTTTCGTGCTGTTGCGCAGACATGTCGGGCTGCTGGCGGAGGTCTTTGTACGCGTGCTTAAGTTGCCACACCGCCAGCCAAACGTCCCGACCCCAAGGAGCAACCATGACCCCGCCAGACCGCCAACTCCACCTGAACGCGTTCCTGATGAGCACCGGACATCACGAAGCATCATGGCGTCTACCTGAAAGCGATCCCCTTGCCCCTACCAAGGTGGAGCATTATCAGCACCTCGCCCGCACAGCCGAGCGAGGAAAGCTGGACTCCATCTTCTTCGCAGACTCCCCTGTCCTGTTCGGTGAAGTGGGCCGGCGCCCTGCCGGAAAGTTGGAGCCTACGGTGCTGCTGACGGCCCTCGCCGCAGCGACCCAAAAGATAGGCCTGATCGCCACCGCATCCACTACGTACAACGATCCCTTCAATCTTGCCCGCCGCTTCGCGTCCGTTGATTGGGTCAGCGGAGGCCGTGCAGGCTGGAACGTCGTAACCACCGCCGGGCCAGATGCCGCGCGGAACTTCGGCGTGGACGACCAGCCGGCACACGCTGTCCGGTATGAACGGGCTGCCGAATTCATTGACGTTGCCCAAAAGCTGTGGGATAGCTGGGAAGACGACGCCATCCTGGCTGACAAAGCCGAGGGCGTGTGGGGTGACGACACCAAGATCCGCACGGTGGACCACGAAGGGAAGCATTTCCGGGTCCGTGGTCCGCTGAACGTTCCCCGCTCCCCACAGGGCCATCCACTGATTGTGCAGGCTGGATCATCCGAGAATGGCAAAAACCTGGCCGCACAGTACGCAGAAGCCGTCTTCACGGCGCACCAGACCCTGGCCGACGCGCAGGCTTTCTACGCAGACCTGAAGTCGCGCACCGCAGCCGTGGGTCGTGATCCGGAGGGCATCAAGATCCTGCCCGGGATCGTCCCTGTGATCGGCTCCACCGAGGCTGAAGCCCTCAAACTGGAGCGTGAACTGGATCAGCTCATCAAACCCGAGTATGCCCGTGAGCAGCTGGCCAAGACTCTCCGTTTGTCCCCCGAGGACCTTCCCTTGGACCGCCAACTGCCTGCCGACCTGCCCTCAGAGGACGAGATCGAAGGAGCCAAGAGCCGCTACACGCTGATTGTGGAGCTGGCCAGGCGTGAACAGCTCACGGTCCGGCAGTTGATCGGACGACTGGGTGGCGGGCGAGGTCACCGGACCTTCTCCGGGACTCCGGAGCAGGTTGCCGATGCCATTCAGGACTGGTTCTTCGCAGGGGCAGCGGACGGCTTCAACATCATGCCGCCGGTGCTTCCTTCCGGCTTGGAGATCTTCGTGGACCATGTGGTGCCGATCCTTCAGCAGCGCGGCCTGTTCCGCACCGAATACACAGCGTCCACCCTGCGTGGGCACTACGGACTGGCTCGTCCTGAGAACCGCTACGCCGGTTCGGCGGAACAGCAGCTCACGTCCATCGGATCGGCGTTCTGAGCCTGCAACTTTAAGTGATCATCGCCCGTCTGATCATCGCTTGCCGCTTCAACGCTTCGGCCAGCTCCAAAGCGGGCCTTCCAGCGCGCCCAAGCCCTTGATCCTGGTTTCGCCCAGGTCCTTGTAGAGCTCATGCTCATGGGCTGCACCGCTATCACGCAGTGCCTTGAGCAAGGCATCGGAGTGGGTCACCACAATCATCTGGCTGTTGGCACTGGCCTGGACAATCAGTCCGGCCAGTGCCGGCATAAGGTCCACATGGAGGCTGGTCTCGGGCTCGTTCAGGACCATGAGCTCTGGTGGCCGTGGCGTCAGTAATGCCGCGGCGAGCAGGAGGAAGCGCAGGGTACCGTCCGAGAGTTCAGCAGCTTTCATGGGGCGCAGCATGCCGGGCTGACGGAGTTCCACGCTGAACCGACCATCGCTAACGGCGATTTCCAAGCGGCTTCCGGGAAAAGCATGATCGACGGCGGCATCCAGCTGCCGCTCGAAACCCACCTCCCGCAGTGTCTGCAGTGCGGCCGCGAGATCCTTGCCGCTGTGATGAAGCACGGGGGTGCGCGTTCCCAGCTGCGCCTGACGAGCGGGGGCCTCGGCGTCTGTGCGGAAATGGTCGTAGAACCGCCATGAGCGGACCGAGTCCCGAACCCGCAGAACTTCCGGTGCCCGGTCCTGGTCCGAGACCTCCGTCAGCATGCTCTGGAAAGTGTCCAACCTCCGTGAAAGCTCAGTCCAATCGCCGTCCGGTCCGCGCAGCTTGGCGAGGCTCCCCTTGCGGTCCACCAACAACGATCCCGGCCGCGCCACGGGGCCGGAGAAGATCTGTTCCCGTTTGATTTCAGGATCCAGACTGAACGCTGAGGGGCGCGAACGGCCGGTCTCCTGGTCAAAACCGGCCCCGCTGGATGCTGGCATGCCAAGATCCACCAAGTAACCGAAGTCATCACCGGAGTAGCCCAATTTCAGGTTCACGGACTCCCGGCGGACCGTTCCCTGGACGGGGACTTCACCACGCCGCATGGCCTCGCTGATTGACTCAGGCCCGGCCCAGAGCGTCGAGGCCAACCCGCCATCCCGGGCCAAGGAGCCCACCACGTTTCCGGAATCTCCGCCGGCACACTCGGCCAACAGCCGAAGCGCCCGGTAGAGGGAGGACTTTCCACTGCCGTTGGCCCCTGTCACTATGTCCAGGCCATGCAGCTCCATGGCGAGGTCCCGGATGGAACGGTAGTTGGCGATGGCCAGTGTGGTGATCACTGGCGGTCACAAAGGGAACTTGCCGGATAGTTCAAGGGCCCCGGCGCACATCCATGATGCCAAGCGGTCTTCCGCGCTGGGGCCACCATCAAGTGGGCTTTCCAATCGCGGCCGCCGAACCCAGCAACCTGCTTCTTCCGCAATGAGGGCCCCGGCAGCGAAGTCGTGCTCGTTGAGGCCGCGTTCCCCGTAGGCATCAAAGGTACCGTCGGCCACGAGGCAGAGGTCCAAGGCTGCCGACCCGAGACGCCGGACATCGGCAAAACCATCCATGAGCCCGGCGAGGCCTTCCGATTGGCTGGCCCGTGTGGCGGGGTCGTAACTGAAGCCTGTGGCCAAAATGAGCCCTGTGCGCCCGGGGACAGGACCGGCAAGAGGCGTCGCCTCTCCCCCGGCCTCCATCCAGGCGCCGAGCCCGCGGGCTGCGAAGTAGATGCGGCCCAGCGCCGGTGCGTGAACGACGCCGGCCTGCCAGACGCCGTCGGAATCCGCCACCGCTACGGAGGTGGCGTAGTAGACGATGTTGCGGATGAAGTTGGTGGTGCCGTCCAGGGGATCAATGGACCAGCGGTACCCGGAGGGTTGCTCCGGCCGGGTAGTGCCATGTTCCTCCCCAGTGATGGTGTCGTGCGGCCGCTCGGCAATAATCGCCTCGCGCACCGCGTTCTCCGCCGCGACATCGAAGGCCGTGACCCAGTCCCCGGCTTCACCCTTGTTAGTGGTCTCCAAACCGTCACCACCCGTACCAGTGGCCGACCGCTGCGCAAGCACAGCAGCTCCGGCTGCCGCAGCACGTTTGGCCACAGCAAGCAGCTCCTTGGCGTCCGTCATTCTGAAGCCGCTTCCGCTGATGCTTCATCCGCAGGGGTTGCTTCCGATCCAGTTTCCGCCTGTGCCGGACCCTTGGCCAGGAGCTCGCGGAAGCCGTCCTCGTCCAGCACCGGGACGCCGAGTTGCTCCGCCTTGTCCAGCTTGGTGCCGGCGCTTTCACCGGCCACCAAATAGCTGGTGTTCTTGGAGACAGATCCGGAGGCCTTGCCGCCACGGATGATGATGGCTTCCTTGGCTTCGTCGCGGCTGAAGTTGGGCAGCGTACCGGTGACCACCACAGTCAGCCCTTCAAGGGTCCGCGGCATCGAGGTGTCGCGTTCGTCCTCCATCCGCACCCCGGCAGCGGCCCAGCTGTCCACGATCTCGTTGTGCCAGTCCACGGCGAACCATTCCTTGAGCGCCACCGCAATGGTGGGGCCTACGCCATCAACATGAGCCATTTGCTCTTCCGTGGCGTTGCGGATGGCGTCCATGCTGCCAAACGCGGTGGCAAGGGCGCGTGATGCCGTGGGCCCAACATGCCTGATGGAGAGCGCCACCAGAACGCGCCACAGAGGCTGCTTCTTCGCCTTCTCCAGCTCCACGAACAGCTTCTCCGTGGTTGCCGTTGGTTTGGACGGAGACTTGGCCGTTCCCTTGGTGTAGAAGTACGGGACGAGCTCGTAGTCGCCCGTGCCCACACCCTTGGAACGCTTTTCCCTACGGATTTTGACCTCTGCCAGGTCCTCGCGGGTCAGGCTGAAAAGGCCTGCCTCACTGGTGAGGGGCGGTGTTTCCGGTTCTGCCGGTTGCGTCAGGGCGATGGCTGCTTCCCAGCCAAGGGCTTCGATGTCGAACGCCCCACGGCCCGCGAGGTGGAACACCCGCTCCCGCAGCTGAGAGGGGCAGGACTTGGCATTGGGGCAACGGATATCCACGTCGCCTTCCTTCGACGGCGCCAGCGGCGTCCCACAGGACGGACATTCGGTGGGCATCACAAATTCGCGCACCGGTGGATCCTGCTTCTCACGCAGCGCCAGCACGGGTCCAACGATCTCCGGAATGACGTCTCCTGCCTTGCGGAGAATCACGATGTCGCCGATCATGACGCCCTTGGCCTTAACCACGTCCTGATTGTGCAAGGTGGCCATGCCAACTGTGGAACCGGCAACTTTCACCGGCTCCATCAGGCCAAAGGGAGTTACCCGCCCGGTGCGGCCCACATTGACTGCAATATCCAGGAGTTTGGTGTGGACCTCCTCTGGCGGGTACTTGTAGGCAGCAGCCCATCTGGGAACCCGGGAGGTGTAACCAAGTGCCCGCTGGGTGGCGAAGTCGTCAATCTTGACCACGATGCCATCGATCTCGTGCAGGAGCTTGTGCCGGCGTTCACCGTAGTCGGCAATGTATTTCAGGACGTCCTCGAACGTATCCAGCACCTTGAGGTACGGGCTGACAGGGAGCCCCCACTCCTCGAGGAGCTTGTAGGTGTCGGATTGGCTCTTGGCCTCCAGCCCTTCGCGGGCTCCGATGCCGTGGACGAACATGCTGAGGGGGCGTTTGGCGGTCTCTGCGGGGTCCTTTTGGCGAAGTGAACCAGCGGCAGCGTTACGGGGGTTCGCAAGCGGTGCCTTACCGGCCGCGACCAGCGTTTCGTTGAACGCCACAAACGCTTTGGACGGGATGAACACCTCGCCACGGATTTCCACTTCCGAGGGGTATCCCGATCCACTGAGCTGCCGTGGGATCTCCTTGATGGTGAGGACGTTATGCGTGATGTCTTCGCCCGTGGTGCCGTCGCCGCGCGTTGCGGCGCGGACCAGTTTGCCGTCCCGGTACAGCAGATTTACGGCAAGGCCATCGATCTTCAGCTCAGTCAGCCACGCGATGGGCGGGACGGAATCGCCTAGCTTGGCAACGGAAGCTTCGGCCTTCCGGACCCACGCCTCCAGCTCGTCCAAGGAGAAGACGTCGTCAAGGCTGTACATCCGCTGCAGGTGCTCCACTGCCGCGAAAGCAGACGACACTTCGCCGCCAACCTCCTGCGTGGGCGAGTCATTGGAGACAAGCTCCGGATGAAGTGCTTCCAGTTCCTCCAACCGGCGGTAGAGTTCATCGAACTCGGCGTCGGAAACCGTGGGCGCGTCTTCCTGGTAGTAGGCGTAACGGTACTTACGGACGAGGTCCGCTAATTCCTCGTACTCATCGCGCAGGGTCTCCGATGGCGGAGTCCCCTCCTCTGCGACGATCGCCGCGGCGGCTTGCTGGCTTGTGGTCTCTACCGGATCCGGATTCTCTGGTGTGCTCACAGGTCTATCTTGCCGTAACCCTCAGACATCCTCGATCCCAACCCGGCTAGCTACGGTTTTCCGGCGGCATGGCGATCTGGAGCTTGCGTACCTTTCCACGACCCACAATGTAGCCGCGGCCCGGGATGAAGTCCTTACTGATCCGGCCAAGGGAAGTGTTGAGGAGGGTGTCGCCTTCCACGTCCCCGGGGTTGAGCAGGAGCCCGCGACGCCCGGATTTGAACGGCTGGGCCAGGGACCAGGCCTGGGACCAGGTGGACGTTTCCGACTCGCCGACCACCCACTGGTCAGCCTTGATCGCGGCGGTCACCAGGCGACCCACGCCAGATTCCGCCAACGTGTCCGTGAACTCTGTCAGGCCCTCGATGAAGATGGCCATGGTGCCAGGGTTGTCCGCGGCTTTGTCGATCAGGTCATCCACCACATCCGAGACTTCGTCCGGACCCACCAGCGACCTGCTCCAGATGTTCAGTGACGCCACGGCGGAGCGCCGGGACCCAATGTAGATGAGGTCAGTTCGCGGGTTCGAGCGCCGCAGGGCGTAGGCCAAGGTGACCAGTGCCACCGTACGTCCGGCACCTGGAGGGCCGGCCAGCAGAAGGGATCCCTTGGCAGCGATGGCCGCCGAACCCAGCGTTTCGTCGTCGACACCAATGACGGGGTTGTCCGGAGCTCCGTTGGGCAGGATGTCCAAGTCCACCAGTTCCGGGAGCCGCTGGATCTGAGGCGCCTGCTCCAGGCCCTGGCGCAACATCGCCTGGCTGAGCTTGGCCACCTCGCGGGCTTGGAGCGCGAGGTTCGAGTTGCCTCCCAGTACAGCGAGCTGAACTTCAAGCCCGTCCAACAAGCCACGTCCCGGAGGTGAGGCTGCGTTGAGGACATCCTTGGGAACATCAAGGGTCATGTAGTCATCTTCGGAACTAAGACGCAGGACCAGCCTCTTCTGGATGGAAGCCAGGAGCGACGCCGGTACGGAGTTGGTGCGGTCACCGCTGACTACCAGGTGGATGCCCAGGGGGCGTCCGTCAGTTGCCAGCGTCAGGAAGATGTCCCATAGTGCGGACAAGTTGCTGTACTCGTAGGACTCACGGAAGGAAGACATGCCGTCCACCAGGATGAAGATGCGCTTTTCTTCGGGCCGGTTGGCCAGCTGCCGGTATTCGACGATGGTGGAGGCCCGGACCTCGGCAAACCGTGCTGCGCGATCATCCGCCACTTCCTTGAGCCAACGCAGCAGTCGCCCAACGCGCTCCACATCGTCGCCGTTGATGATTTCACCAACATGGGGAAGTCCATCAAGCATCTTGAGCCCTGACGAACCACAGTCCACGCCGTAGACGTGCACGGGCCCTCCGCGCGGCGTGACTGCTGCTGCGATGGCAATGCTGCGCAACGCCGCCGACTTTCCTGATCCGCCCGTGCCGTAGACGGCCATGTTGCCATCTTTGTCCGGCTCGTAGAACACGGTGGGCTGGTCTTGGTGCGCGGGGTCATCCGCCACTCCAAGCAGGAGGCGTTCATCGGTCCGGGGATTGGGAAGCTTGGAGAAATCGTAGGTGGTGGCGAGCTCGTTCAGCCACGGCTTGCGCGGCGGTTCAATAGACAGGACGTCAGCTGCCCGGATGATGTTCCCGGTCATCCGCGCGATGTCGTTGGGACCGGCAGGTTCCTCTTCCACTTGTGACACCAAGGGCGGTTCCCACGTGGGTCCGGAACCGAACGCCATCTCCACAATGTCGATCCTGGGACGCTGCGGCTTTTCGGTGGTCCATCCGCCGGCATAACCGGTCTGGAAGCCCTGGATGCGTCCCGGACCGGTCTTCGCAGCGCCACGGCCCGGAATGGAAGGATCGAAGTAGGCCGCGGTGGGAACGCCCAGGATGTCTGTTGCGTCCACTTCGTCAGCCATGCGCAGCGCGACGCGAAGGTTGGTGTTGGCACGCAGGTTGTCTTTGATGACGCCGGCCGGGCGTTGCGTGGCCAGGATCAGGTGCAGGCCCAGGGAACGGCCACGGGCGGCCACGTCCACCACACCATCAACGAACTCGGGAACTTCCGTAGCCAAGGCAGCGAATTCGTCCACGATGATGATGAGGTAAGGGGGCGCCTCAGGATCGGCTTCCCGTTGCAGCGCCAGAAGGTCCTTGGCTTTCTTCCGGTTCAGCAGCCGCTCACGGTAGTGCAGCTCAGCGCGGAGCGAGGTCAGCGCGCGGCGCACCAGGTGCGGGGACAGGTCAGTCACCAGACCAACGGTGTGCGGCAAGTGCAGGCAGTCGGCAAAGGCAGCACCGCCTTTGTAGTCCACGAACAGGAAGCTGACGCGGTCCGGGCTGTAGGCGGCGGCCATGCCCATCACCCAGGACTGCAGGAACTCGGACTTACCGGCACCCGTGGTTCCACCCACCAGTGCGTGCGGACCCTCGTTCTTGAGGTCCAGGTAGAAGGGCTCCACACCTTTGGAACCAACCAGTGCGCGGAGGCTGCCGTTGTCCTTGCGGTTGGGCACGGCAGTGGCGTGGACGGAGTTGTTTTCCTGCCAACGCTCAGCCACGGCCTGTGGGTTGTCCATCAGTTCTTTGCCGATCAACGTGGCGTAGGAGACGGCGCGTGGGAGGTCGGAGTCGTCGTCGAGCGGGTTTCCAACATCCACCAGAGGCGACATCATGCGCGCCAACTGTGTGGCGAGGTCCGCATCAAGGCTTTCGCAGCTGACCGGGTAGGTGTGGCGGCCCAAGCGGACCTGGCCGGTGGTGGTGCCGTGGTCGCCGTCAACGGAGAGGAAGTCACGGCACGCGGCGGGCAGGGACTGCACATTGGCGGCAACCCACATGATGTGCACCCCGTAGTCGGGTCCACGTTCCACCAAGCGTGTGAGCCGGCCGCGGTCCACCGGGGTGTCGTCCTCAACGATCACCAGAACGGCCGGGACCACCGGACCCGGAAGTTCCTCGTGCTCATTCTTGAGTCCAGGACGGGGTTGCGGTCCAGGCTCCTTGGCCATGGACTCGCGCTCTTCCACGAGGCTTTCGAGTTTGGACAACAACGCGGCGCCGGCGCCGGGGCCGGCAGCCAGATGATCGCCGGAGATGGGGCTGTGGCCCGAACCAACGTGCGGGAGCCACTGCAACCAGTCCCAGCGCTCACGCGAACGTGCCGAGGTCAGTGATGTGAGGACAACTTCGGCCGGCGAGTGCAGCCCTACCAGCTGGAGCACCATGCCGCGGGCTACGTCATCCACCACGCTGCGGTCGCCGGCGACGCCAAAGGAGCCCGAGGTACGCAGCTGCGAGACGATTGGGACGCCCTCAATGACACGGACCTGCGTCAGGCACTCCTGGATTTCCCGCATGTACTGCGGTTCAGTTTCGTTGGCGCTTGGTTCATCGAACTGGATGCGCGACGGTGCCGAACCCAGCCCGAAGCGGACGCCCAGGAAGTGCTGGTGCTCGGGCCTGTGGGTCCAGAGCAGGGGTCCGAGTTTGTAGATGGCGTCCACCGTATCGCTCACGGACGGCGCTTCCTGTAGCCGGACAGCACGCTCAATGTTCTGCTGCTTGTCAATGTCCTCGCGGAAGGCAAGCATGGCGGCTTTGAACTGTTTGTGGCCTTCCTTGGCCTGCCGCTTGCTCTGCATCTTGTGGTCCACATAGTGCCCCACGATGAACAACGGCATCATGGCCATGAACAGCACGGACAGCAGGTTCTGGGTGACGGCGAAGAGCACGCCACCCATCAGCAGCGGGGCCACCAGCATGATGTACGGGAAAGGCTGGTGTTCCGGGCGCTTGGGGCCGGCAGGCGGTACCCGCTTGGGCGACTCGAACCTGGGCAGTACCCGCGGCGATCGGTTGAAATCCACCAGAGGCGACGACGGACCACCACCATGATTCCGTGACAGGGCAACGACGCCCACGGATGTGTCGCCCAACGTGACAGTGTCCGAGGACTCAAGCGTCGCGCGGGTCACCGGCAGCCCGTCCATGAGGAGTCCGTTGGCGGAGTTCGTATCCACGATTTCCACGGTTTCGCCCACCGTGATGCGGGCATGGCGCTTGGAGGTCAGCGGGTCCGACAACCGGATGTCGGCGTCCCGGTCCCGGCCGATGTAGCTGGTGCCGAAAGGCAGCGAAAATTCCCGTCCGACGTCGGGCCCTGACATCACGCGCAACGTCGCCGCTGCCGGTCCCCGGCTATTGCCGTTCGCGTGGCCGTTGGACGCGAACTGCTCGCTGACCTGCGCGAGGGAGACCTTGGACCCGGGCCGCAACCCGGACTCCAGCAGGTTGTCCGTAGGCCGCAGCACGTGCCCGGAGAGCCCGCCGCCGACGAAAGCCTCGTCCACGCTGATGGACAGGTTCGACGGCGGTTCGGTCCCCTTTCGTGCGGGGTCGGCTGCCCACAATTCAGTAGCAATGTCAGCCACGGTGGCACGACCATCCACCGTTACGGCGAGGTCCTTTGCTTCCGCAGGGTCACGCCGCAAGGTCAGGCGGAACTTCATCCTTCGTCGACTCCACTCATTTTCTCAAGAAGATGCAGGTCAGCCGGGGTCACAAGGTGCGAGGTCACGGCGTGTTCCACCAAGCGCGCCCGGCGATTGGTGGCAAGTTTTCCAACCCCGCCGCGAAGACCCACTACGCCTACCCGGTCAAGTTTGTCGCAGACGTTGTCCAGTTTCCGGTTGAAGCGTGTCAGCGCCCAGCCCAGTCGCTTCGCGGCCTCGGCAGAGGATGGAATGGCGCTGAAACCGGTGCCGTCGCGCCGCAACATGGGCTCGGCCAGTGCAACGATGAGCGCCTTTTGCGAATCGGTGAAGACCACGGGCCCAATGGTGGTGTCCCCCGCCTGGTCTTCGTCGCGTGCTTCATGCCGGAAAGACGGCGTCTTCAAGTGCACCGCGAACTCGTAGGTGGTGGGTCCGGCCGTGAAAATCACGTTGGTGTGGCTGAACACCAAGGGGATCCGCGCGCCGGGCGCCAACCAGGCCTGCATGCCGCCTGAACCGTCAGCCACAGTGGCGGACAGCATGCTGCCCACGTTACTGAGCCACCACATGCCGTCGTATCGGGCTATTTGCAGGAAGCGTCGGTGCAAGTACGGGTTGTCATCAACTTCCAAGTCGCCTTCGCGTCCAATATCGAAGATGTCCTCATCGGATGGTTCGTACCATTCACCACAGAAATCTATTGCTAGATCCCCCATGATCTGTGCCTCCTTGGTCGGCGGTAATTTGATCGCATGTGCCGGCTACTCGTCCAGGCAGGCGATGGAGTCCGGCCCGCCGGGTGACGCGGAACCGTCGGAGCGAACAATGATGGCCTGCACGCAGATGGGTGGCTCGTCAAACCCGGAGAGGAACGCTTTTCCGGTTGCGGTGTTCTCGTAGACGCCTTCAGACTTGGCAGATTTGACGCGCCATTTGAACGTATCGCCGGGCATCGGCTGCGGGTTGGTCCAGGAGAAGACGATGATGTTCCGGTCCGCGGTGTCCCGTGCTGCCGTCAACCCCGCTACTTCCGGAACACTGCCGTCGCTCAAAGCATCGGCAGGCGGCTTGCTGGATGTTTCCGTGGGTGCGACCTTTGGCTGCGCCTGCGCACCCAGGACCACGCCAACCACAATGGCGACTACCAGTACGGCAGCACCTGCTGCTGCAAGCCAGAGGTTGCGCTTGCTGTGGTCTGCCGGTGGAGCGTCCTCCTGGGCCACCGGCGGGGCACCTGCGCTCGATCGGCTGACTGTTGCCCCAAGATCGTCCTGCGGTTGCGAGGGCTGCCAGCCGCGCAGGACCGTGGACTCAGCAGTGTCAGGCTCGGCCGGAGCTGCGTAGGCTCCGGGCGGCGTGTATCCAGGCGTCGCCGGAGCATGGAACCGGGGCGGGGCGGCCGGACCGGCCTGTGACTGGACAGGTTGTGAGGGGTCGCTGGAGTGCGAGGGGGTGGCGGGCTGGGGTTCGCTGGCGGGCCGGGCAAACGGCGGCGCCGGCCGCTGGGTCGGGTGCTGGGTCCCGCCCGGAACCGTGGACGGGAAAGTTCGCGCAGGGAAAGTGGGTGCCGACCCTGTGGTGGCCGTTCCCGAAGCGTCGGGATCGATCGAAGCGATGCTCCGGACCCGGGTTTCCTCAAAGTTGTCGTCCGGATGCTGATCGTCACCGTGCCCGGGTTCTTCAAGAACCTCAAAGGGCGTCACGGACAGGTTCAGTTCCGCTTGGATCCGCTGAAGTGCCAACGCGAAAGCGTGCGCTGACGAATATCGCGATTCCGGTGACTTGGCCATGGATGTGGCCAACACCAGCTCCAGGGACTCGGGAACGTCGGCGCGTCCCAGCCTGGGCAGCGGAGAATTGGTGATGCGGGAGATCAATTCCCGCTGGGAGTTGTCCTGTCCCGGAAGGACAAATGGCGAGCGACCCGCCAGGAGCGTGTACAACGTAGCGCCCAGCGCCCAAACATCCACGGGAACGCCATCCACGGCACCACCGCGGAACTGCTCCGGCGGGGACCACGGTATGGACATTCCGGCGTCGTCTTCAGTGTCGGCGCCGATGGTGCCAGAGATGCCGAAGTCGGTCAGGGCAGGCCGATTGTAATCGGTCACCAGGATGTTGGCTGGCTTAATGTCCCGGTGAACAATGCCTGCCCGGTGGGCTGTCTCGACGGCGGAGGCCACCTGGATGCCGACGGCCAGGACTTCGTCCACGCTGAATCGCTGACGACGATAGCGGACGTCAAGGCTCGGCCTGGAGCAATACTCCATGGCCAAGTACGAGTGCCCGTTTTCAGTGATCTCGGCTTCGAAGATCGTCACGATGTAAGGGTGCGACGACAACTGCGCCATGAGGTTCGCTTCGGACTCGAAACGGCGGCGTGCCCCTTCGGTCTTCAGATCGGACAACAGCACCTTGACCGCTACTTTTCGGCGCGGGCGGTCCTGCTCATAAAGATAAACATCCGAGAAGCCACCAGAGCCCAGCAGGCTGATGTACTTGAAACCCGGAATGGGTGGAGGCGGCGCAGGGGGCCTCTTGGAACTCAAAGAATCTCCTCGAAACGCAGTGAAATGTTGTCACCCAACTCGGCGATATCGCCGTCCAGCAGGATTGCCATTTCGTTTTGGGCAAGCCGGCGCGGTGCCTGGCCCTCCCGGATAAGCACGGTTCCGTTGGTCGCTTTCAGGTCGCACAGCATGACGTGCCAACCCTCCAGCCGGACCTCCACGTGGGAGCGGGAAATATCTCCTCCGGGGCTGTCCACTTGGACCAGGCGCGGCATGGTGCCGCCTTGAACGCGGGAGACCGACGGTTGCCGGCCGATGATGAGCGACTGGTCCAAATCCACCAGCTCACCAGTGGAAACCCGCATCCGGCCCAGTCGTGGACGCGGTACATGGACGGCGTCTCCTGTCACGGGGACCCCGCATACCGAGCACTGCGGATAGGTGGGCGGGTTGGCGTGACCTTGGGAGCACATGCGCGCCAGGACGCTCGGCCCTACGACGGCAGGCGCATCAGCGCCACCCGGAGCAGCCATGGGTCCCTGTTCGCTCGCAGAGGGAAGACTGCTCTTCATGATGGTTTGGCCGTCATGATCCGAGTCCTCGTCCGCTGGGCTATCGTCGGGGGCCGAGAGCCACGCCGCCGGTATTTGGGGCGCGGGTACCTGGGGTGCGGGCGAGGCGGCGGGACCGGGCTGAGCAGCTGGCTGACTGGATCCGGACGTGGAGGAGCCGCTGCGCAGCCATGGGACCGAGTCAATCAGTCCGGTAGTGGTCCCTGCTGAGGACACACTCTCGTCGTCAACCTGCGGGGCGGAAGCAGGCGCGAGGGGAACGGATCCGACGCCGCCCCCTCCTGGCGGGTGGTCCTCGCCTGTCGCTTCGGTTGAGGATTTCAGGTCCAGCGGCGTTGAGGCTTCCGGTGCCGTGGCAGCCGGTGAACCGTGGTCTTCGGACTCATTGTCCGTTCGAACAGCGGCATCCTCGATGTTCCGCATCACCGTTTTGTCCCACAAATGGTCATAGTTCGTGGTGTTCTCCAGTGACGGAACCAAGAGATCGGTGGTGCTCGTATGGCCAGGCACACCGGATGTATCCAAGTCCGCCGCAGAAGCTGACTCCTGCTCCTCAGCCTGGTCCGCAACCTGGTCTGCAGGGGGTGCGGCTTCTTCAGTAAGTGCAGCTTCTTCAGGCCGCACGGGTTCGCCAGGCAGTACGGGTTCTTCCGACACGCCCGGTTCCTCAGCCACTGCGGCGTCTTGGGATGCGCGCGGTTCTGCAGGCACCGCAGGTTTCACAGGCACCTCGGAGGCCGACGACTCCTCGGCAGCAGCATCCTCCTCAGATGTGGAAGAACCCACGGAACTGATCATGTGGCCGGGTGCGATGGTCAGGCCAAGGTCCGCCTCCGTGTAACCGATCATGGTCTCATCGGACACCATTGCCGGCTTGACCTCGGGCTCACTAGCCGCGGGCCCGGCCGATCCTGCCGCGGCGTCGAGCGCTGCAAGGAGGACCACGCCTTCTCCCACAGGGAGACTGTTCACTGGCGCGGCTTTCAGCGGCGAGGCGTTCAGCGGGAGGCTCCCTCCCGCCGTCGGAATTCCTGCAGACACAGCAGTGCCATTCCCGATCCGGACGCTGTAGGCCGTGGCATCCACGAGCCGGCGTTCGGTCCACGTGGTGACGTCACGGCCCGTCAGGCGTTCCTCGCCACCACCCAACTGCACGCCTCCGCCCAACTGCACCACCAGTTCAAGGTCTCCCCGGAGGAACACACGGAGCGCGTCTTTGGAATCAATGATCCCGAACGGTGGAATACGGCTGAGGGAAACACCAAAGGCCTCCGTCACCTCATGGAGGACTTCGTGGGCCTCCGGTGCCGATGCCAGCAACTCCCATACGGTGTCGATCAGTGCGTGCGGTGTGTCGGGGCCAAGAAGCACCACGGTTCCGTTCCGCACAACGCCAAACCACTCACCCTGCTGGTAGCGGGTTAGTGAAAGGGGGTTACTGCTTGCCATCAACGCCTTCCTCCTGATTAGCCCCGACGGCCTCATCCGTGCCATTGACCCAGGCCCGCGGAAGGGTGTCTTCTTCAACCTCGGACGGAACCTCGGGGCGGGGCGCTGTGATAGCGATCCCGGCATCGTTCAAGACGTTTTTGGCGTCCACCACAATGACGGTGACGTTGTCCCTGCCACCGCTCCGCAAAGCAGCTTGGATCAGTGCGTCCACGGCGTCCTGCGGATGGGCGACGGTGCTGAGGATGCGGAACATGTGGTCATCCCCCAGTTCACCGTTGAGACCATCCGAGCAGATCATGATCCGGTCGCCTTCCTGAATGGGAAGCAACCAAAAGTCAGCCTCAGTCTCATCGCCGGTGCCCAAGGCACGGGTCACCACGTGACGGCGGGGGTGGACTGTTGCCTGCTCGGCAGTGATGTCTCCGGCATCCACCAGTTCCTGCACTTCGGAATGGTCAACGCTTACCTGCGCGAACTCGCCTTGGCTGAGGCGGTACGTCCTGGAATCGCCGATGTTCATCACCAGCCAGTAAGGCAGGCCCATCTGTTCCACCACCACTACCCCGGACAGCGTGGTCCCGGCACGGGCGCCCGTCGCGTCGCGGATCGCGGCATCGGCCTTCAACAGGCAGGACTGAAGGTCAGCTGCTGTTGCAGTGCGCACGCCGGTGGCCAATTCGGGAGCGCTGCCCAAGGCCCGCACGCACATGCCGCTGGCAATCTCCCCCGCTTCGTGCCCGCCCATGCCGTCGGCAACGGCAAAGACCGGGTCAGAGGCGATGAACGAGTCCTCGTTCAGTTCGCGCCGAAGACCGCGGTCCGTACCGTACCCATAGCTGAGTCGAAAAGCCGTTCCGCTTGCAGCAGGACCCGCTTCGGCGTTGGCGGGAGTGGCCGGCTGTGAATTCATGCTTGTCCTAGGTGGAAGGAACGGTCCCCAAAGTGAACGGTGGAACCGGGACGGACAAAGCTTGCTTCGCCCGGGTTGAGCCTGGTCTGCAAACCGTCCGGCGTGGTGACGGCGCTGCCGTTGGTGGAATTGCGGTCCGTGACCCAGACTCCGTCGCCATCAACGCGCAGATGCAGATGCGTTTTGGAAATGGACCGCCCCGGATCTGTCACAGGCAGCAGTTGCTCCACCGACTCCCCGGGCTGCGGTGCCGGATTGCGGCCGAGGAGAACTGACCCGCCCAGCTGGATGTCCTGGCCGTCGTCGACCCGGATCCGCAGGACAGCTTGGGCGCGGGCAGCACCCGGGCGCATCTGGGTGCGCTCCAGGTCGTCGTCCGGGTGGGCGGTGGCCGCGGGAGTGTCGTGAGGCGGGATTGTTACGGCCGGCGGTGCTGCCGGGGCCTGCGGTGCTGCCGGGGCCTGCGCGGAAGGAACCGCCGCTGGCGCCGCGGCCTGCACGGAAGGAGCCGGGGCTTGCGGCGCTATGGTTGTGCGCGATGCCGGCGCGAAAGGCGCCGACGGCGGACGCCATTGGTTCGGATCATGCGAAGGTTGCACGGCAGGGGCCACCGGTGTCGCAGGGGCGGGAGTTGCTTGCGCTGGCGAAGTCTGGGTGGGCGCTGCCAGCGCAGGCGAGATCCGGGCGGGAGCAGCCTGGCCGGGGACAGCCTGTGCGGTGGCACCTTGACGGGAACCCGGCACGGGGCCTGACGGTACCGGCGAAGCTACGGGTTGAACCGGTGGGAGATCCATGGGGGCGAAACTGTACGGGCCCTGGATGCCTCCGGTGGTCACCGGGTTACGACCCTGCTTGACGTCAAACACCAAGGACTTTGCCGCTTTGTCCTGCCAGCCGCGCAGTTTGCCGTTTTTGTCCCAGGCGTTGGAGATGACCACAAGGACAGCCCACACAACACCCAGGAACATCAACGGCAGGGCGATCCACAGGACCAGCCCGATCAGTCCGAGCGCGGACAAGATGACGGCAACAATGGAACCCAGCAGCAGAAGGCCGCCGGTGAGAATCCCCCGGACAAAAACAACCCCGGCACCCGGCGCGTAGCCATCAGAATCCGCACTGCGGATGCCCATGAGCTGGTTACCGATGGTGTTTCCGGACTTCGCCTCAAGACCAAGAATGACAAAGGTATACACCACGGTCACGCCCAAGCCGATGCTGCCCAGCAGAACCAGCAGGCCCGTGTCATAGACAATGAAGCCGTTCCTGCGGGTCTGCGTGATGCCGGCAATACCAATAGCGAACGTGGTGGCAAGCACGGCAAAGGGACCCAGCCAGTCCAACACGGCTGCGCCCAGACGTTTCCCTGTAGTGGCGGGCGCCAACTCGAGCTTGGTGGTCATTGTGGTCCCTCCCCCTGGCCCCGGCATACCATCCGGCATGGTTTTTGTTCCGTGCGGCATCGGCGACTCCGGCGCCGACACTACCGAGATACTACCGGGATCGGAGAACCCGTGCCGGTTGGCGAACTCCAACGCCGCCTTTTGGGCATGGTTGATATTGCCTTCCTTGCGGGCACCACGGTTACTCAGGGGTGAACCGCACTGCGTGCAGAACGTCGCACCCGGGCGTACCCCGTGCCGGCAGGCCGGGCAAAGTTCTGTCTCATTGCTCATCGGTGGTGTCCTTCTTGAACGGCAAGGTGAAGCCGCGCTTCGCAGGATCGGAGGTGCCCTGTTGACGGCGACGAAGGGCAGCGCGGCCATCGGACAGCAACGAGCGCGGCGAGAATCGTGCCTGCTGCCGTTTCCAGAAACCAACGCTTCCGGTGATGTCGGTCAGCGACGTATCAACGATCTCCCAGTACTCCTTGACCTCCTTCTCACTGGGCTGGCCCGCACCGAACACAGCGGCGTCCGCACGGTGGGCAAGCAGGGTGGTGGTAGTTCCGGTGGTGGGGAACGCGTCAGCGATGACTGTGGCCGATTCGCGCCTGGTGGACTTGGTGTCGATCGAAGCACCCATATCGGTGACCAGGCTCAGCACTTCATTCCAGCCGGCGCCAACCCGCTGCGCGGGGTGGCCATCACGGAAACGCGCCTTCCGGCGTCGTGATTTCAACAGAAGGATGAGCAACAACGGCAAGGCGAGGATCCCCAGCGGAATCAGTGCCATGCCGATGGCCGCCAGCAGCGGACCCCAGAAAAGCCAGGGGTTGTTCTTCTTCTCGTCAGCGTCCAGGGCATCCGGTGTGGAATCCGGCGGCAGGTCCGCGGGCTCCTGCGGCGGGGGCGGCGGCTGCAGCACCTGCGGCTTGGGTTTGGACTTGTTCTCAGGGTCCGGCGGGATGGGCACGTTGTCCTTGGGCGGCGTGGGATCGAACGTCACCCAGCCCACGCGGTCGAACGCCACTTCCACCCAGGCGTGGACATCCTTACCCGTGATCTTGATGTCTCCAGCGCCGTTCTCGGGGCTCTTGGGGTCCGGGTAGAACCCCATCACCACACGGGACGGTATGCCAAGGTGACGGAGCATGAGGGACATGGATACGGCGTACTGTTCGTCGTCGCCCAGCATTTGCTTGGCCGAGAGCATGTTGCGGACGCGTGCAGCGCTGTGACCGGGGAGGCTTGGGAGCTGTCCCTCGGCTACCAGCCCGTTGCTGAACGCACCACTCTTCTGGAAGTGCGCCTCAATCTGCCGGACACGGTCAATGGCCGTCGGTGCGTCTTCCGAAAGCTGGTTCGCCTGCGACGCCACAATCGGCGGAACTTCCTCCGCCTCGGGCAGCGTGAGCTTCGCAAAGTCGTACTGCGTGAGCTGTCCGTGCTCCAGCGTCCCGGGGTCCGAGACCTGCACAGTGTAGTTATCGCCCCTTGCCAAGCCTTTGGTGGTCACAGCGGTATCGGTGCCGGCGTTGAAATACAGCCCTGATGCTGCGCCGGACGTGTCTGCAAAACTCATCCCCGTAGTGTGCCGTCCACCAGGAACAAAGTAGCCCTGGTAGTCCTCCACAGTGATGTCCAGCGTGTAGTTGGTGCCCTGCACCGGGCTCCCGGAGTCGGCCAGCGTATTGAGCGAACGGGCGTCGCCTACCTTGCTGAAGTTGCCGGAACTGTTGGGGTCCATGGTGTAGTTCAGGCCGTTGAAGGCGTCCAGCGCCGCCAGCCGGACGCGGGCGTCTTTGGGCAGCCCCTTGACCGTGAACAGCGTATTGTCCTTCTCATCCTTGACGAAGCTGCGGAAGCTCGCCAAGGGGGTGATGTAATCCCGGGGATCGAAAGGCGGAACGATCGTGTTGCGGAGGACCTTGCGGTCATCACTGGCTGTGACCAACGGCGAGGCGATTGCAGTAACACCCACCGCAACGGCGATCACTGCTGCAGCAGTCCCCAGCCGGCGGAGCTGCCCTCGGCGGGCCGTAGCGGCGTCGGAATCCGGCCTGTTGGCCGAAACCGCTTTGGTGCTGTTCCGGCGGAGTACATCGCGGCGGAACGTCGCCCACACAATGGACACAATAGTCAGGGAGACGCCACGCTCCACGTTGAGGAAACCCGCACTGGTACTGAAAGCAATGCCCGTAACAAAGAGAACCAGCACGGGAAGCAACGGCCAGTAGGGGCTCTTCAGACGCCATGTGAGCAGACCGGCAGCCAGCGCAGTGACCAAGGAACTCAGGAACGGCACAATGAGCATGCCGTTCGCGGTCCCCACAGGCACGCCAACAGTCAGCATGTCCTTCCAAGCGAAGACAACGCCCAGCAGGAGCGTGCGCAACGAGTCGAGGCTGGGAAGGAATCCGAAAACTGCCGAGTCCGGCACTGCCAGGGCCGACCCGAAAACCATGTACGCACCGAACGCCACCGCTGTGGTGATCAGCAGCCCCAAACGAAGGTGCGCGTTGAGGACGGCGATACCCAACCCCAGCAGCACGCCGCCCAGGCCTGCGATGAGGTAATGGGGGTCTCCCCCAAAGCTCAAAGCGAAACCGAGCACGCCAAGGAGCAGCAGCACCAGCAGCGCCCCGCAGTCAATGGCAAAATGCCACAGAGGCCTGCCGTCGCTGAAGATGGATGCGCCCGTGGCGCGCGCCGCGGACCGCGAACCCTGGGCGGCGCGGGAGCCCTTCGCTTCCTTCGCGCGGGGACGGAGATTGGGCGCGGTGCTCATGCTGCCGCCTTTCGAAGAACAATTGCCAAGTCGTCCAGGTCGCCCACCGTCAGGACCGTCAGGTCCGCGATATTAGCCCTCGACGGCGCCGCGCCGGGTTGAACCCGCACCGCCAGGCTCCGCACGCCGGGAGGAACGGAGGCAGCGCAGGTGCGCAGCTGGGTTGCCGTCACGTGGCTGCCTACCACAAAGAACACCACTGAGGCATTCGGGACGGCGTCAGACAGGTTCCGCGCGAGGTCGACGGCGGTCTTCCGCATGGGTGCCCCGACAACCCGGGTCATGTCGTCCAGCATGTTACGGCCCGTCTCGCAGCGGAGCGGCCCCTTCTGGGTTAGGACGTCCAGGTCACGTTGTTCACTGATCGCTTGGCGTCCGATGGATGCCGCCACGGAGATGGCCATTTCGAACTCCGCCTCGGAATCATACTCATCGGTGTTGATGGACAAAGAAATGGCAAGGTGCGCGCGCCGGGTTTCCTCGAACTGGCGGACCATGAGCTTATTGGTCCGGGCTGTGGTCTTCCAGTGGATGTGGCGCCGATCGTCACCAGGGACATAGTCGCGCAAAGCATGGAAAGAAACATCCGCACTGGACAGTTCCGTGGTGGGCATGCCCTCAAGGTCACGGATAAACCCTGCTGCCGAGCTGCCCAGGGAGACCGTGCGAGGGTGCACGAACAGGTCCACCGGCTCAGTCCACATGACGCGACGGCGCAGCAAGTGAAGGGGGTCAGCGCGCACAGAACGGACCGGACCCACCACAATCACTGCACGGCGGGCCGTGGGAATCGTGAAAAGATCCTCATGAACCTGGGCGGGCTTCATCCGTGGCAAATGGAAAACGGCAGTATTTGAACCCACCGGGAGCTCCAGCGCCGCAGGCAACAACGGCCTGGTGGAAACGTTGGATACCGCAATACTGCCCACAGCGTCATCCCCCACAGCCACCCGGGTGCGGGCGAGGTCGAGGACCACGCCATACGCCGAACGGCCCACAATGAAGCCGATGGCCAGAAGGAACAACAGGAAAGCCACCATCGAGGCAGACTTGGCCTCCTGCCAGCCCCACGCCTGCCCTGCCCACCAGAGCGCGATTGAGGCAGCCAACACCACCCAGCCGAGCAGGCTCACCACTGCAAGGACAGGCCAAACGAACCTCAGCCACACAGCACGGATCCTGTCCCACGCCGGTGCCAGGAAATCGCCGGCAGTTCCAGCGGCTTCCGACCATACGGCTGCGGGGTGGAGCTTGCTGGTGGTGCCGCGTTTACCTGGCTTGCCGGGGCGCTTGCCCGGTTCGTTGCCAGTGCCGCGCAGGGAGCGCAACTTATCGCCAAGTGCAGATGCGGTGCGCTTGAACGAATCAGCAGCCCTGTTCAGGGGTGTGCTGGAGGACATGTGGGTGCCTTTGTTTGAGCTAGGGTGCGGTGGAGAAACGCATGGTACCGGGTTGATGCCCGGTACCGGGTTTATGCGCTGGCGCGTTGCTGCGGGGCGGCGACGTCGGCGAGGACGCGGTTAAGGACCACTTCGGGCGTTGCCCCGGAGAATTCAGCTTCCGGGTCCATCACCAAACGGTGGGTCCACACCACGGGAGCGAGTTCCTTGATGTCATCCGGCAGCACAAAGTTGCGGCCCTGGCTGGCTGCCCACACCTTGGCGGCACGAACCATGGCCAATGCCCCACGGACCGAAACACCAAGACGGGTTTCGCCGGCATTACGGGTTTCTTCGCAGAGACGCGAAATGTACTCCAGCACAGCGGTATCCACGTGGGTTGTGGCTGCCAGGTCCGCCATATCAGCCACAGCCTGGGTGGTGATCAACGGCGTGAGGTCCTTCGAACGATCCTTCAGGTTGGCCCCGCCCAGCAGCCGAACCGTGGAAGCGTGATCCGGGTAGCCGATGGAGGTCTTAATGAGGAAGCGGTCGAGCTGGGCCTCGGGCAGACGGTAGGTACCCGCCTGCTCGATGGGGTTCTGGGTAGCCAGAACCATGAACGGGCGGCCAGCCTCGTAGGTGGTGCCATCCACGGTGACCCGGGATTCCTCCATGACCTCCAGCAATGCGGACTGCGTCTTGGGGGAAGCACGGTTGATTTCGTCAGCCAGGACGATGTTGTTGAACACCGGACCCTTATGGAACTCGAACTTCTGGGTCTTCTGATCGTAAATGGTCACACCCGTCACGTCAGACGGCAGAAGGTCAGGCGTGAACTGGATGCGGTTGTGCGAACCCTGGACCGTCGCGGCCAAGGCACGCGCCAGTGAAGTCTTACCCGTGCCCGGTGCGTCTTCAAACAACACGTGGCCTTCGGCCATCATGGCGGTGAAGGTCAGCCGGATGACGTGTTCCTTGCCCAACACGGCCTTGCCCACGTTGGCAACGAGCTTCTCGAACGTCTCTGCAAACCAGGCGGCCTGCTCGTTTGTCATGGTCATCGGTAGATCCTGTTCCTTGGGTATGGAGGTGTTGGGTTGTAGTTGTTGCTTCGGCTGTTCGGCTGGCCGGCCGGCCAGGAGTCAGCAGGGTGGCGGCACACCATTGCGGACGTCCACGGTGGTTGACTTCACGAACCAGCCGCTCTTCGGCGAGCCGTTGAGCTTGTACCAGGGAGTGCCGTTTCTGTAGATGTCCTGCCTGCACGTGACCTCAATCCAGCCCCAGGACCGCTCTACCCAGCCGACACCACAGGTCGGACCACTGGGGTTGTACGAGTCCGGTTGGCCGGGCTTTCCCGGGCAGGTGCTGTTGTGGGCCTGGATCTGCGAGGGCGCCGGCGGGTTAGGCGGTGGCGGTGGAGGCGGTTCGGCTCCACTGCGGGATGTATCACTGCCCACCCGGCCAGCTTGGCCGCCGCTGATCGCACGGACCTGAAGCGTAACGGTCTGGCTGTAACCCACGCTTCTTGAGAGCGACCTCTGATCCGTGTTTGTCCATCCTCCGCCATCAAGGCTGTACTGGTACCCCGTCACCGGGCGGCCGTTACCGCTGGGGGCGTTCCAGGTCCAGGACACCGTCTTGTCGCCGACGCCGCTGCTCTTGCTACCGGTCACCACCGGCGCAGCTGCAAGCCCATAAGGATTGACAGTATTTGATGCCGGGCTTCTGTCCCCGGCTGTTGGGTTTCGTGAGGATACTGCCCACACAACAACGGCTGTGTCGGTGCCATTAGCGGCCGCCACAACAGCACCGCCGGAAGGAATCGAGCCGCTGCCGCCACCGGAAGTCAGCGCGTACCGGTAGCTGATCTCGTTGACGTTTGCTCCGTTTCGCTCCCCAGCTGTCAAGGGATTGAAGGTGACTTGAATCTTGCCACCATCACCGTTGGTCTCAACCAAGGCAGCCGATGGAGCACCCACCATTCCGGGCTTACCAGCAGCACGGATAGGCGCAGACTGTTGGCTGACACCACTGACGCCGGCTTTGTTTGTAGCCGACACCGTGAACGAGTAGTCAGCTTCGGAGTTGTCTACCGTCACATTTTGTGACGTCGCAGCCACGGGTTGCGACGCTACCACGGCGCCACCTCGGTAAGTCGTCAGGGTGTAAGTAGACACGGCATCACCATTGTTATTCGGCGCTGCCCAGCTGACCTGCAGTTGGCTTCGTGAATCTACAGATCCTGCACCTACCACCGACGGAGCCGCAGGAGTTGCCGGCACGCCGGCAGGAACCTCGGCTGCGGAGTACGTACTCCATTCCGAGGGCTCCTTGGCGTCATTTCTAGCCAGGACGCGTACCTTGTAGGCCACCCCATTGGTCAGACCGGTCCACACGTGACTGTTGCCTGTGAGGTTCTGGATCTGCGGATTCTGGCCGGCAGGAGCAGGAGAGATCTCAAGATCGTAGGACTTGATGGGCGAACCCTTGCTCGCAGGAGGAACCCACGCCACGGAGAGTTGCTTATCGCCGAACTTCAGCGTCGGTGCCACCGGGGTGTCCGGCTTAACGTCCGGACGGACCTCGGCGGATACCGGAGAGCGTTCGGATTCATCAATCGCATTCGTGGCGGTGACGGCGAAGTGGTACTTCACGTTGTTGGTCAGCCCTGTCAACGTACACGTGTTCGCGGGGCAGTCCTGCGTGAAGCCGTTTTCCCCGTACACCGTGTACTTGGTGATGGGTGAGCCACGATCAGGCGGCGCGTTCCACGTCAGGAGCGCGGTCTGGTCCCCCACGCTTTGAGCCAAGGGCGTGGTGGGCGCGGCCGGCTTGTCCTTGACGGTCAACCGGATGCGGGCAGTGGCGTAACGGGAAATCTCCCCGGTCTTATCCTGCACCGTGTAGGCCACCACCATGGTGCCGGTGAAGCCGCCTGCAGGGGTGACGGTGACACTGTCTCCCCCGACGTCAGCCGTTCCCTGGCCCGTTTCGGTGACGGCCGAGACGATCTTCAGCGCAGTATCCGGGAACGGATTGGAGTCATTTGCCAACACGTTGACGGTCACTGGCTTTCCGGATTGGGCATCCGGCTCGGCGTCGTCGTTGGCCACGGGTTTGGGCCTGTTGGACGCCGACAAGGACAGCTTGTAGGTGGCCACGGCTTCGAGCCCGCGGCGGTCCTTTGCCTTCACTTGGACGGTGCCTGTCTGCCCGATCTGCACGGAATCGTCCGCGGAGACCTTGAGCGTCTTGCCATCCACGTTCACCTTGAAGCCGCCCTGGGCGTCGCCCACCAGCTCGTAGTTCATGTTCTGCACGTCATCCGAGTCCGGATCCGACGTCAGCTTCTCCAGGTCCAGGCTGGCAGAGTCTCCCTTGGGAACTTCCACGTCACTGCCGAGCAGCACCGGCGGATTGTTCTTGTTGGGGTCGGGCAGCACCTTGGTTCGGATGCTGAGCGTCGATTTCAAACCATTGGGGTCGTCCGGGCCTGTCCCATCGGTAACTTCGAAGCTGATGGAACCTGGGCCTACGTACTCGGCGCCGGCGGTGTACTTCAGCGCGGTACCACCGTTGGCTATGGGATCGCTGCCGTCGGCTCCGATGAGCTTGATGCGGTCGGTTTGGGTCAGGCGCGGCGACTTTCCTTCGCGGACCTTCACCCACTCCGCGAGGTTCACCGTGACGGACTGACCTGAGACAAGTTCCACCACCTCGTCCTTAGCGAGCGTGGGCACCTGCTGGCCAATCCCGGGAACCCAGATGATGGCTGTGGACTTCTGGCCATCCACGTCCTCCACCGTGTAGGGCACCAGTTGCGGCTGCTCGGTCAGGTCAACAATGACGTTGCCTTCGGGTCCGGGGCGTGCTGTGTCCAAGCCTGTTGCGACCTTGAGGTTCTCCCCCACGCCGTCCGGGTCCTCATCGTTCTTCAGGACAGGAACGTCCACAGCCGTCTTGCCGAGCGTCTGGGCCGAGGTCACGCGGTCGTCGCGGGCAATCGGTGCCTGCAACGGCAGGTCATTCTGGACCACCACACGAATACTGGCCTGGCCCACCGCATCGCGGTCATCGGCCACTGAGTAGCGGACGTTGACGGTGCCCTCCGCTGCCGGAGCTGTTACCAGGATCCGGCCACTGGTCTGGCTGACCTTGGCGTCAAGTCCGGCGTCGGCTTCAATGCTGTCCGTCAGGATACGGATGAGGTCGCCGTCGGGGTCGGTGTCATTGGCCGTCGCGTCGATGGCGATCTGGCGCCCGGGACGAACCTTGACCTCGTCATCCACGGGTGCGGGTTTCTGGTTGTCTTCGCCACGTGGCGCAACGCCAACCGTCACGGTTCCCGTGTTCACCGCGCCTTGGCGGTCGATCACCTTGTACCTGAACGTATCCGTACCCGCACCGTCACCGGCGGCGACGAAATCGATGAAGCTGCTTCCCGCCGTCGCGGTTCCCATAGTGGGAGTGCTGTCGATGCCGGTGAGCTGCACCGAGTCGCCATCTGGGTCGATGCCGTCCAGCGGGACCGGAATGCGGACGCTGCCGCCCGCTACCACGCGTGCCGTGAGGTTCTGCGGCTGCGGGCGCGAGTTCTGCGTGCCCTCCAGCGGAAGGATGTGGATGGTCACCGCGGCGGCGCTCTTCTGCCCTTGCGGATCCACGGCGTTGTAGATGGCGCGCACGGTTTTTGGAGTGGGGCCGGCGATAAAGCGAAGGGTCTTCTCGGAAATGAACGCTTTACCGTCCTCCTCCGGAATGCTCTGCGCCAGTACCGGATCCACGGACAGTTCCTCACCCTGCGGGTGGGTGTCATTGTCCAAGACCGGGATGGTGACGACGTCGTTAACGCGCACGTTGACTTCGTCAGGTTTTGGCTGGGGAGCCTCGACGACGGCGGGAGCCGGCACCGGGACCACGCCCACAGTCCCGGTGGCCGAGGCACGGCCGTTGGACATGGTGTAGCTGAAAACGAACGGTTCTTTGGCACCGAGGACATCCGTGACGCGAAGGACGCTGTGGTCGATCACGCTGACGGATGCCGACGAGCCGTCGGGCACGGTGACGGACTGGAGGACCAGCACGCCACCGGAAGGATCGGAATCGTTGGCCAGCGGATCAACCAGGACGCTTCCACCCACAGGGAGCAGGGCAACGTCATGAACGGCAACCGGCGCGCCGGGATCCTTACCGGACTCCACGTCCACGCGGATCAGTCCCTGGCTGCTCTGGGGGCCGTTGCTGGCAATGTACGTCAGGTAGATCGGGCCAGGCGTGGTGCTCCGGAAGGTAAAGGTGCCGCCGTCCGTCACCGGGCCCAGCTCAGCCGGGCCGGCGGCCTCAACGTGGGCCACACGAAGTGCGCCACCGTTGGGGTCCACATCGTTTTTCAACGGCGCGATCACCAGGTCCTGGCCAACCACAGCCGTGACGTGGTCCGCATTGACTACAGGCGCCAGGGCACCCGGTGGCTGCACGTTGACCACGATGCGGCCGGTGGTGGTGGCCCGGCCGTCCCACACGGTGATGGTGACGTTCTTCTTGCCCGGCGCTGCACCCGAATCCTGGTACGTCAGGAGGCCATCGCGGCGAACCTTCACCTGGTCCTGGTCGTTGTCCGACTTCGCATCCAGCAGGACGAGGTCATCGCCGTCAGGGTCCATCCAGTCAGTCAGAATGTTCTGGCTGACGGACTTGCCCTGCTCCACCAACATGGTGGTGGGTTCGCCTCGCTTGAAAATCGGCGGTTTGTTCTCTTCAGGAGCTACTACCCGCAGGGTGACCTTGCCGCCGGCGGACAAGTCACGGCCATCGGCAGCGTTGTAGTCAAAGACTTCAGTTCCCGGCTTGGCGTCGGCCGGGACCTTGATCTGGAAAGCAGAGCCTCCGTAGATGTTCTCCAACGCACCCATCTTTGGCCCATTGGCGCCTACCGAGGCGGTGAGGACATCGCCGTCGGGGTCTGAGTCGTTATCCAGCACGCTCAGAATTGAGGTCCGCCCGGGGCGGACACCGAACTCGTCAGGTTTTGTCTCAGGCGGACGGTTGGGCTTGGTGCGGTCCGGGAGGACGTTGATGGTGTTGTTGTCCGCAGACTCCTGGTCCTGGTCATCGGACTGGTTCTTGGGCGGGACGACGTCGTCCCAGTTGTTCACCAGCTGCATATTCTGGTTGACCAGCCACACGCTGCCTGAGTTGACGTCATTGAGGACCACAAGGTCCCGGTTCACCCGGAAAACGTAGCTGGGCGAGGCGCTTGCTTTGGGGACGTCATTCTTCTTGTCGTCGGCATCGTTGTCGCAGTCCCGGACATACTTGTTGGCGCCCGACCATGCCGAGTGAACACACTTACTGACCTGAACGGGCGCAGCGGGGACGCCTTCGCCGTCAGCACTGACAGTTGCCGCCGCGGACCCGTCAAGGGGCTGTTTCAGCAGGGCCTTCTGCGTGGCAATGGCAACGTAATTGCTCTCTTCGCTGTTCTGCTGCAGCTTTGCTTCCCGGGCATCGGCCAGTTGGAGCTTCCGGCCTCCTGGCAGGAAGAGGTTTCCGGAGGCGGCGTCCAAAACCACCGGCTTGTCACCCACCACGGCCAGTTGGAGATCGCCGGCACCCTTGAGCTCGTCCACCTTGGTAACCTGCGAGTCGGTTCGTTCACCGTTCGCATCCACAGTAGTGACGGTGATTTCACCCTTGCCAGGGTCCGCCGTGTAGATCCTGTTGTCGGATCCCACTGCCGAAACCACGCCCGGGGAGCCCGTCAAGACTGGCTCGGTTCCTTCTTCATCGAAGCCGTTAACCGTGGACGGAGACAACGCCCAGACTTTTCCGCGGGCGGGATCGGTCACCGAGAGCACGGTGGAGCCGTAGCTGACTTGCGACGACGACGGCAGCTGCTTGTCGCCGCCCAGCTTCAGGTTCGCGGCAGAGACCTGGTTGATGGTGGAGCCGGACTCATCGTCCACAAAGACGTTGCCGTCATGCTGCAGCACGTCAAAGGTAGTAGTTGCGGGTGTCACAGCACCATCAAGAACGCGGGACGGGTAGTTCAACCGGCCCACGGCGTTCTTGGTTTTGCTCACCACCCACACGCCGCCGTCGTTCAAGTCCACCTCGGTGGTCTTGAAGCCCGGGTACAGAATTGCCCCGGTGATCAGCAAAGCGCCCGCTGCGGTAACAGCAGTACCCGCTATTAGCTTTTTGTTTTGACGCCTTTTCAGCCCCAGCTTGCCGAAGAAAGTTCTCACAGCCCCAGAATTCCCTTTGTGTCCAGCCGCTCCCCAGTGGCTTCCGGGCCAACCGGCAGATGCCGGCAGCCGTACATTCCGCAGTTCCCCCGTACGGCGGCGGAATTTTCAGTCCCTAAGACTATCCCACGCGCCCTGCGGTCAACCAAGGAAACCCGAGATCGGGCTATCCATTGGCTTTGACAGCGTACTGTCTCCCTGGCCCGGGGCGCGATGGGGACTACTGCCCGACGCCCCGGCTTCACATGCCTCAACATTGCGGGATTTGGTGCGGTCCGGGGTCACCCAGGGTGGTGTTGCCCTGGGCGATGAAGCGGCCAGCATTGGGGCCGCTAGTCAGCTTGTACCACGCCGCGTAGTTCAAGTAGGGCGTGCTGCGGTTGATGTAGCAGTTGACCGTGAATCCGCCGTTGAACTCGTACTGCCATGGCGGACCATTGACCTTTCCGTCACAGCGGTGCCCTGGAGTATTTGGATCCCACGATGTTTGGCCGGAGGGCGCGGTATCCGTGCAAGTACGGTAGCTGCCGGGAGGCAGCGTGGCATCCCATGACGTCTTCTGCGGGCCGCTCTGTGCACTCGCAGAAGCCACGCCACCGCCTGTGCCCACGGAGTTGAACGTCTGGACCTCAATGGTGCGCGTCTGGTTATAGCCACCGGTGTTGACCACGCGGCTGCCGGACGCGGATTCGTTGATCCACCCGGTATCAGTTCCACCGCCGGTGATCCTGATCTTGGTCACTGCGACGTCGTTGCTGTTGGTGGACGGCGAGGACCAGTTCAGCGTCAGCGTGGTCTGGTTTTGCCCACCGTTGGCGCCCGAAGCAGATGGTGTACCGGGGGAACCGTACGGGGTGGTGGTTGCCGGTGCACTGGCATTGGAACTCGGCGCCACTGAGGACACTGCGGTGACTGTGATGGAGGTTGCCTGCCCGTTGGCAAAACCGCTGACCGTCTGGCCAGGCGTGATGGGTCCGGACTGGCCGGTACTGGCCAGGTAGCGGTAGCTGACCTCGTTTTGAGTAGAACCGTTGCGTTGTGTCTGGTCCAGGACCGAGAAGTTGATGGTGACGGCCTTGCCCGCTCCCCCGGTGTTGGCCGGGGTGGCAGAGACGTTCTCTACGGCCCCCAGCTTGCCGGTGGCGCGACGCGGCGCCGAAGATGCGCTGACGCCGCCCTTCCCAGCCTTATTTTCTGCTTGAACGGTGAAGGTGTAGCCTGCTTCGTTGTTCTGGGCAGTGAAGGTTGCTGATCGGACATTTCCCGGGACGGTCTGCGTCTGCGGAACGCCGTTTCCGCCGCTCATAGTGACGTAGTAGGTCTTGATGGGGTCACCGTTGATATCCGGCTCAGCCCAATCCGCACGAATCTGGTTGTTGGTTCCCACGGACTGCACCACTGCGGTGGTGGGAGCCGCCGGGGCTGCCGGAAGACCAGCAGGGTTGTCCTCCAGGGAGTACATGCTCCAGTCCGATGGACCGAGCTCATTGACGGCCTGGGCACGGACCTTGTACTTCACGCCATTCGTCAGTCCCGGCCAGGTGTAACTCAGGCCGGTGACCTCGTTCTTCACGGCAATGCCGTTGGCCGGCGGCGGAGAAATCTCCAAGTTGTAGTGCTTCACCGGAGAGCCCTCGGTCTTGGCCGGGGTCCAGGTGATGGCCATGTTCTTGTCACCGGCTTTGACTGTGGGGGCGTCCGGCGGCGACGGCTTCTCATCCGGCCGGATCTCGTTGGAGGCAATGGACGCCGGTGAGTCCCCTACCTCGTTGGTGGCGGACACGGTGAAGACGTACTTCACGTTGTTGGTCAGTCCGGAGAGTGTGCAGGTTGTAGTGGGACACACCTGTTCAAAACCGGCGGCCTTGACCGTGTACTTGGTGATGGCTGCGCCATTGTCCGACGGCGGCGCCCACTTGAGCACGGCGGTGCGGCTGCGGACGTCGGTCGCTACTGGTGCCGATGGAGCGTCTGGTTTGTCCCGGACCGTGATCCGTACGCGTCCCACTGCCTGCCGTGAGGGGTCCTTGGTCTTGTCCAGCACTGTGTACCGAACCACCATGACGCCCTTGAAGCCATCAGCAGGTGTGACCGTGATCGATTCCCCTGAGACCGTCGGCTGGCCGGCGGCGGAACCAGTTTCCACTGCGGCGCCTTCGATCGTCAGAGGCGAGTCATTGAAGGGGTTGAAGTCGTTAGCCAACACATTGATGGTTTCCGAGCGTCCGGCATTGGCTTTCTCAACGGAGTCGTCGTTGGCTACGGGCTTGGGTCGGTTCGAGGACACCACGGTGGCCGTTACCGTTGCCCGGACAGCATCGGACCTGCCGTCAGTGACCTTCAAGGGGAAGGTGCCCACAGCACCGGGAGTGACTGAGAGGTCCGGGGTGACTTTGAGGACCGTTCCCTCCACTTTGGTTTGGAAACCCGCGGGCTGCTGTCCGTCCAGCTCGAATTTCAGGTTTCCCTGGTCCCTCTCGTCCACGTCCTTGGCAAGGTTGGCCAACTCCAGCTCGGTGGTTTCACCCTTGGGAGCCTCGATGGAAGCACCGCTGAAGGTCGGGACGTGGTTGGCGTTGGGGTCCGGGATCACCTTGGTGATGATGGTCAATGTGGACTTCAAGCCTTGGGAGTCGTCCGGACCTGACCCGTCGGTCACCTCGAAGGTGATGGATCCCGGACCGACGTAGTCTGTCTGCGCTGCATATCTCAGGGCATTTCCGTCGCCGGCAATAACGTTGTTGGGATCGGCTCCCTGGACGCGGATCTTGTCTGCAACCGTAAGCCGTGGTTGGCGGCCTTCCCGCACGCGGACATACTCCTGGAGCGAGACCGTGACTTCCTTGCCGGACATGACCTCCACGGGCTCGGTTTTAGCCAAGGTGGGGTACTGCAGGCCTTGGCCTGGGATCCACATCACGGCCGTGGCTGATTGCCCGTCCATGTCTGTCACGGTGTACGGGATCAGCTGGTCCTGGGGGGCGAGTGTCACCACAACGTTCCCGGCCGCCCCCACCCGGGCGTTCGGATTCGCGTCAGGCAAGGTGATGGTCAGGTCTTCGGCGACGCCGTCCGGATCAGAGTCATTCTTCAACACCGGGACGTCAACGGCGGTCTTGCCCAGCGTCTCAGCCAGCGTGATGCGGTCGTCCACGGCAATCGGAACGTGGAGGGCCGCCGTCGGGCTTGTTTGCACCCTGACCACGGCGCTGGCTTCAGCCTTTTTGTCGTCCTGAATCCGGTAGCTGATGCTTTCATTTCCAGTGACGCCCGGCGCAGTCAGGAGGATCTTTCCGGAGGACGCTTCAACCTGCAGTTCCGGGTTGGCTTCGAAGGAATTCACCAATGCAATGGGGTCGCCATCAGGGTCCGAGTCGTTCTTTAGGGCATCCACCGCAATCCGACGCCCTGGACGGACCTCAATGGCGTCATCCACCGCGATCGGCTTTTGGTTATTCGCTTCTGCCGGCGCAATACCCACAATGACGGTGCCGGTGTTTTCCGCTCCGATCCGGTCCCGCACGCGATAACTGAACGTGTCAGTGCCTGCGGAGGTGGCGGCAGCGGTGAACTCCATGTAACCGTCCCGGACTACGGCGGTCCCGAGCGCGGGCGCTTTGTCCACCCCGATGAGTTGGACGGAGTCGCCGTCGGCGTCAATGCCATCCAATGGCACCGGGATTTTGACGGTCATGCCAGCTACCACCCGGGCCGTGAGGTTCCGCGGCTCAGGGCGGGTATTGGTGGCGTCGTCCCGGGCCCGGATACGGATAGTGACTTGCTGGGAGTCAGTTTGGCCGGACGCGTTGCTGACCTTGTAGATGGCATAAACGGTTTTGGGAATCTCCCCTGCGATAAAGCGCAGAGTATTGCCCGCAACGAACATCCTGCCGTCAGCGGCATCGGGCTGTTGCGCCAGCTCCGGGTCGAGCGTCAGCTCTCCGCCGTTAGGGTCCGAATCGTTGTCCAGGACAGGTATGGTCACCACGTCTCCGACACGCACCGACACTTCGTCCGGCTTGGCCTGCGGGGCCTGCAGCTTGCTGGGCGCAGGTACTACCTGTACTGAGATGTCTCCGGTGGCCGAGGCTTTGCCGTTGGAAATGGTGTATTTCAGCGACAGTTGGCCGGTGGCGCGAACGTCCGTGACCTTGACCACCGAATGGTCCAAAACCGCCACCGTGACCGGAAGGCCATCCTCCGCGGTGACGGACTGGACTACCAGGACGCCTCCGGCCGGGTCCGAGTCATTGCCGAGCACGTCCACCACGGTGCTGCCGCCACTGGGCAGCAGAGCAATGTCGCGGACGGCAACGGGAGCGCCGTCGTTGTTGCCGGACACGACGTCTACGCGCACCAGCTGCTGCGCACTCGCCGGGCCGTTGGTGACCATGTAGGTGACGTAGTGGGGGCCCGTGGACGTCGAGTTGAAAGTAAACGTTTGCTGGTCTGGACCTATCACGGCCGTGGACTGCTCATCCGGCTGGGCCTGTGCCAGCCGAAGCGTGCCGCCTTGCGGATCAGTGTCGTTCTTGAGCGGTGCGATCACCGTGTCCTGGCCTGCCACTGCAACCACGTGATCGGCGTTCGCAATGGGCGGCAAGGCCCCGGGTGCGCGAACGTCCACACTGATACGCCCCTCAGCACTGAGGGTGCCGTCGGAGACCGAAACGGCGATTGTCTTCTTTCCCGGCCCGGCTCCGGAATCCTGGAACGTCAATAGCCCGTCTGGCCTGATGCGGACTTGATCGGCGGGATCGCTGCTGACGGCAGCCACAGCAAAGATGTCGTCACCGTCGGGGTCAATCCAGTCATTAAGGATGTACTGGTTGGCGATCTTCCCCGCCTGTACCACCAAGGCATTGTTCCTGTTGGGCTTCTGCTGGGGTGCGTTGTTCTCTCCGGGCGGGACAATCCGGAGGTCGACGTTGGCCGCTGCGGTTCCACCGCGGCCATCATCCACGGAGTACTTGAACGTCTCCGCCCCGGTCTGATCCGCGGGGACAGAAATTTGGAAGCCCGTCCCGCCATAAACAGGAGCCAACGCACCCGATCTAACGGTTTGGTCGGCCGCAACCGTCAGGACATCACCGTCAGTGTCGGCGTCGTTGTCCAGAACCGGCAGGAGGGTCGTCTTGCCGGCGCGCACTCCAAAGGAGTCCGGCTTCGCCACCGGCGGCGTGTTCGGTTTGCTTCGGTCCGGGAGGACAGTCTGCTGGACTTCGTCCGCAGAGTCCTTGTCGGCGTCGTCCGATGTCTGTTGGGGCGGAATGACGTCGTCCCAGTTGTTGACCAACTGCATGTTCTGGTTGACCATCCAGACGTTGCCGGAGTTGACGTCGTTCAGAACCACGAGATCGCGGTTGACCCGGAAGACGTACGACGGCGACGCACTCGCCTTGGGAACATCGGCGCGGCGGTTATCAGCCTCGTTGCTGCATTCGCGGACGTACTTGTTGGCACC
This sequence comes from Arthrobacter sp. StoSoilB22, assembly GCF_019977315.1. Taxonomy (NCBI): domain Bacteria; kingdom Bacillati; phylum Actinomycetota; class Actinomycetes; order Micrococcales; family Micrococcaceae; genus Arthrobacter; species Arthrobacter sp. StoSoilB22. The sequence goes on along the minus strand of NZ_AP024652.1, from coordinate 1,431,158 downwards.
GGACCACGCCGCGTAGGTGCATGTTCCCAGCTGAACGGGCGCTGCGGGAATGCCTTCCCCGTCGGCTCGGACAGTCTTGGCGGTTCCACCGTCCAATGGTTGAAGGAGGAGCGCTTTGGTAGTGGCGATAGCTACGAAGTCGGCAGTCGGTCCTGTTTGTTGCAGCTTGGCGTCGCGGGCGTCGTCCAGGTGAACGGTTGCGCCGCCCGGGAGAACAATGTTTCCCGTGGCCTCGTTGAGGACCACTGCTTTGTCGCCCACAGCCGTCAACTGCAGGTCCCCTGCGCCCTTGAGCGCCTCGTCCGTGCGGACCTGCGAATCCACTGATTTGCCGTTGGCGTCCACCTTGGTGGCGGTGACGCTACCGGACTCGGGATCCACGGTGTGGATGGTGTCGTCCACGCCTACAACAGAAACAATTCCGGGCGATTGCTCGAACAGTGGTTCGGACTCATCACTGAACCCACCCACGGATCCGGCGGACAATGCCCAGACCTTGCCCTTGGAAGGATCGGTAACGGCCAGTACTTTGTGGCCGAAGCTCACATCCGCTGATCCGGGCAGCTTTTGGTCCCCGCCCAAACGCATGTTCGCGGCGCTGACAGGGTTGATCGTGGCGCCCTCGGGGTCATCAATGAAAACGTCGCCGGCCTGCTGGAGGACGTCGAAATCCTTACTCGCCGGAGTCACTGCCCCGTCCAGGGACTTCGAGGGGTAGTTGAGCCTTCCGGCGGCATTCTTGGACTTGCTGACCACCCAAACGCCGCCGTCATTGAGGTCCACTTCGGTGGTCTTGAACCCCGGGTAGAGGATGGCACCGGTCACCAGGACCGCGGCTGCAACTGAAAATGCAGTTGCCGCCATGACCTTCCGCCGGCGATTCCTGGCACGGCGGTTTCCGGACCCGTCAGGCAGAGCCATCCACATTCCCCCACAATTTAGGCAGCACAAGGCGGCCGACGCCGCACCCCACGGCCATTCACGACACACAAACAACGCTAAGACTACCGGGTTAATCCAACGTTTTGCTAAGTCGTGACGCAGTTCTCCTCAACCGCAGACACCCTCCACGCTCTCTCACATAACATCCCTAAACGCCGATCGCTCTCTCACTTTCTTGAAGAAAGTGAGAGAGCGATCGGCTGGAACCCGCGGGACGTGAGAGAGCGTGCGGCTCGGACGGGCCGTGGGCGAGTCGGCAGGGTGCCTAATCCAGCACCAGTCCCTTGCCCCGGCCGCGGGCCAGCATCACAGGATGGATCTCGCCGAAGCCACGGACGTTCTCCGACTTCTGGGGAACCAGGACGAAGCGGTCATCCTGGCCCAAGGCGGCGGCCGTCATGGCGTCCACAAGGACCGTCCCGGGCTGCGCCAGCGTGGTGAGCCGTGCAGCAAGGTTGACTGTGGGTCCATAGATATCGCCAAGTCTGGAGAGAATCCGGCCCCAGACCATAGAGACGCGGCACTGTGGAAGGATCTCGTCCTCCGTGAACGCCTGGGCAAGGGCCAGGGAAATTTCGGCTCCGGCTGCGGGAGTCTCCGCGATGTACAGGACTTCGTCACCCACTGTTTTGACCAGTCGCCCGCCACCCACGGAGATAATTTCAGCGCATTTGTTTTCAAAACGCTGCACCAATTGAGCGAGCGTTTTCTCGTTCATACGCCGGGACAGGCTGGTGTAAGAGACAAGGTCAGCGAATCCTACGGCCCGGGCCAAAGGCAGCGGCGAATCGTCTTCGTCGCCCTCCCGGCCTTCCTCGCTGGCCTGGAGTCCGGCTTCGGCCCGAACGGCAAGGCGCTGGACGCCGGCGTTGAGTTGGCGGCGGTAGGAGTACACCAGGATCTCTTCGAGGGAGTCCACCAGCGCAGGCAGCTGCGCCACCAGTTGTTTGCGCGCCACGGCATCAGGGATTCCCTGCTCGGACACCATGTCCTCAACCAGCGCTTCGATCTGCCACACCACCATGCGGTCCGTCATTTGACCGATGGAGCGGGTCACGGAGATAGCGGCTTCTTCCGTCAGGAGGCCGGCCCGGACCAGATCCAGGATGCTGGACAAGGCAGCTTGGTCGCGTTCCGTGAACGCAACATCCTCGTCACCAAAGTTGGGGAACCCCAGCGCGCGCCAGATCTTCCGTGCGGACAGGATGGACACGCCCGCACCGGCAGCAACTTCACGACGCCGGAGCTTGCGTTCTCCGCCAAGGAGCTTCGCCTCGAGCGCCTTAATAGCCAGGCGCTCCGCGGACATCACACCAGTGGGTGGGCCGGTTGGTACCGACGCCGGAGCAGGCCCGGCCTCAGTGTCCTCGTCCACGGAAGGCTCCGGAACGGCGTCGAACTCCTGGTCCAGGTCCTCGCCGGACTGCTGATCCTCAACGCTCATCTCTTCCACCATCTCTGAACTCCCACGGCAATTCTTCAAAATCCCTCAGTACTTCACCCTCAAAAACCTCACCTTGCGGGAGTTCATCCATCGCGTCAAGAATGAAACCCCGGAACTTTCCCACTTCAGGAACGTCGTTCATCACGGCTATTCCGGAGTGCCCGGTATCCAAGGATATATTCCCCGAGTGCAATGTCCGTTGGAGCATGCTCTGGTGGACACCTACATTGCGGATGGCCATCAGCGATACCTGCCAGTCATTTCGCCTAAACATTCCATTCCGGGCAAGTACGCGCCTGCTCGTCAGGATGTATTTGACCGAACGCCACCGCAACACCCGCCTGAGGCTGTATGCGGCAAGGAACCATCCGGCGAGTACCACCACGGTACCCATAAGCCACGGCGTCCATTCCGTCGTGATGAAAGGCGCAAGGCGCTGCGGGTTTTCCCTGACGATCCAAGCACAAGCAAAACCTGCAGCTGCCGGAACCGCAATGAAGGCCAGCACCGGAAAGAAGAGTGAGCGGGCCTGTTGGCGTGTGATGGTAATGACCTGCTCCCCCGGGAGTAACTCTTTACGCATAACCGCTTTCTGTGGCGCGCAAGTGCACCACATCACCGGCTGTCACAACGTGTTCCCTGCCACCATGGTCCACCACAAGCAACGAGCCGTGTTCGTCCAGGCGTGAGGCATGCCCCACGAGCTCGTGATCCCCCGGCAGGTGCGCCCGCACCTCGCGACCCAACGTCACCATGGCCGACTCAACACGCTTGTGCAGGGATGGGCCACCCACCAAACCGGCGGCGGGGTCCCCTTCGGAATTGCAGAAGCTGCGGTAAAGCCGCGCGAACCGTGACAGGTAGCTTTTCAGCAGCGCGGTGCGGTCCGTCGTCGTAGCCCCCTCCAAAGCAAGCGAGGTTGCCGTGGGTACCGGAAGTTCTTCCTCGGCCAAGGACACATTGAGTCCCACGCCCAGAATCACAGCAGGAACGGAGCCGTCACCCAGCGGAGTCATCTGCGCCAGAATGCCGGCCACTTTGCGCCCGTTGACCAGGACGTCGTTGGGCCACTTGATCTCGGCGGTGATGCCGGCTGTTTCCTGCAGCGCCTCACACAGCGCAACAGCAGCAAGCAGCGAAAGCCAGGAATAGCTCTGCGTCGGGACCGGCATGCCTTCAGCCGTGACAGGCCGCAGCACCACGGAGACCGAAACCGCCGATCGCTCGGGTGATTCCCAGTGGCGGTCGAGCCGTCCACGCGCCGCTGTCTGGTGCTCGGCAGTCAACACGGACAGGTCGGCCCACTTTTTGGGCTCCACGGTCACAGCCCGGACCAGGTCCTGGTTGGTGGAACCCGTGGACTGGACAATGTCCAGACGCGAGATGCCTGTAGCCGAGAGGAAGTCCGGCTGCAGGAGCGACTCACGGTTCAGAGCCTCACGATCCACCGGGGCACGCGACTGCCCGGATGGAACCTCTCCGGACGGAACCTCTCCGGTCAAGGCCTGGGGTTCGCTGCTCTCTGGCTGTTCGGCATCCATAGCTGAATCCTATCCAGTTGCGAGGTCCCCGGAGGGTGGCTGCCCCGAAATGCGCCTGGGAATCCGCCCATGGAATCTACTCAGAGGAAGATGTCCGGCACCAAGCGGTCTTCGGGCGCGCCGAGGCTATAGGGAGTGAAGTCCTGCACTCCGGCTGCGCGCAGCACATGCTCGTCGGTGTAGAAGTTCCCGCTAGATGCCGAACCCGTCAACACAGCATGGGCGGCATCAGCCATGATTTCCGGTCCGCGTGCCGCCTGCACGATCTGCTGGCCACCGGGCATATTCCGGATCGCGGCCGTGTCGATCAAGGTGCACGGCCAGAGCGAGTTGACCGAGACGCCGTCGTGCTTGAGCTCTTCGGCGAGACCCAGGGTGGTGAGGCTCATCCCGTACTTGGCCATGGTGTAGGCCAAATGCATCCCGGCCCATTTGGGATCCAGGTTCAAGGGTGGGGACAGGGTGAGGATGTGGCCGTGGCTTGATTCCCGCAGGGCGGGCAGCGCCAGCTTTGAGAGCAGGAACGTGCCGCGGACGTTGATGTCCTGCAGGAGGTCGTAACGCTTCATGTCCACGGCGTCGGTGCGGGACAGGTCGATTGCGGAGGCGTTGTTCACCACTACGTCGATCCCCCCGAAACGCTCGACGGCGGCGGCGACTGCTGCGGCGACGTCGTCATCATTGCGGACGTCCCCCACAAGCGGCAGCGCCTGTCCGCCTGCTTCGGTCAGCTGTTGCGCGGCGGTAAAGACAGTGCCCTCAAGTTTGGGGTGGGGGTCGCCTGTTTTGGCCATGAGCACAATGTTGGCGCCGTCGCGGGCTGCACGGGTGGCGATGGCCAGGCCTATGCCGCGGCTGCCGCCGGACATGAGGATGGTCTTGCCCTTGAGCGAAGCAGTGGCCACGTAAGGGGTGGTGCGTTGCGTTTGACCCTCTGTGGAGGCGGAGGAAGCGCCGTTGCTTGAAGTCATGCAGACACTCTAGCCCAACTATGTTACTGACGGGTAACATAGTGATGGCTTTGGCTTGGACGCGGAAAATTGTAGGGTTTCTACAGCGGTTCGCGGCAAAGGCGTCACTAGACTGGCCTGCGGGGCCTGTTCTTTGTACGGAAGCTACTTAAGTCAGCTACTTATCCGGACCCGGGATTGCGCCAGCGAATATCAGCTACAGAGCCGGAGACACTTGATGAGCCACGATCTGACAACGACAGCGGGAAAGATTGCAGACTTCCGCGACCGCCAGGCCCGTGCAGAACAGCCTTCCGGCCCGGAAGCGATCGAAAAGCAGCATGCCCGCGGCAAGAACACCGCCCGCGAACGCATCGACCTCCTGGTTGACCCGGGATCCTTCGTCGAGTTCGACGCCCTCGCAGTGCACCGCTCCACTGCTTTCGGCATGGAAAAGAAGAAACCGCTTGGTGACGGCGTTGTTTCCGGTTACGGCACAGTGGACGGCCGCCTGATCGCCATCTACAGCCAGGACTTCAGTGTCTACGGCGGCTCGCTGAGCCAGGTCAACGGCGAAAAGATCGTCAAGGTCCAGGAGTTCGCCCTCCGGAACGGTTGCCCGGTTGTGGGTATTAACGACGGCGGCGGCGCGCGTATTCAGGAAGGCGTGGCCTCGTTGGCCATGTTCGCGGACATTTTCCGCAACAACGTCCATGCTTCCGGCGTGGTCCCCCAGATCTCCCTCATCATGGGCCCGTGCGCCGGCGGTGCCGCCTACTCCCCCGCCCTGACCGACTATGTGGTCATGGTGGACAAGACGTCCCACATGTTCATCACCGGACCGGACGTCATCAAGACCGTTACGGGCGAAGACGTGGACATGGAAACCCTCGGTGGCGCCCGGCAGCACAATGCCACCACCGGCACCTCCACCTACCTCGCGTCCGATGAAGCTGACGCCATTGAGTTCGTCCGCGAGCTCTTGGACTTCCTCCCCTCTAACAACCTGTCCGAGGCCCCCGTGGTGGAGCACGACCAGGAACTGGAACTCAATGAGGACGACCACGCACTGGATGCGCTGATTCCCGATTCCGCCAACCAGCCGTACGACATGCGCAAGGTCATCGAGCAGATTGTGGACGACGCACACTTCCTCGAAATGCAGTCCCTGTACGCCCCCAACGTGATGATCGGCTATGGCCGCGTTGAGGGACATACCGTGGGTATCGTGGCCAACCAGCCCATGCAATTCGCGGGAACGCTGGACATCTCCGCCTCCGAGAAAGCCGCCCGCTTCGTTCGCCACTGCGACGCCTTCAACGTTCCGATCATCACGCTGGTTGACGTTCCCGGCTTCCTGCCCGGCAAGGACCAGGAATTCCAGGGCATCATTCGCCGCGGCGCCAAGCTCCTCTACGCCTACGCCGAAGCGACGGTCCCCAAGCTCACGGTCATCACCCGCAAGGCCTACGGTGGCGCGTACATCGTGATGGGCTCCAAGAAGCTCGGAGCCGACCTCAACCTGGCATGGCCCACCGCCCAGATTGGCGTCATGGGCGCCCAGGGTGCAGTGAATATCCTTTACCGTCGCGATCTCGCAGCGGTGGCCGAAGCCGGCGGTGACGTCGAAGCCAAGCGCGCGGAGATCATCCAGGGGTACGAGGAAGAACTCCTCAACCCGTACCAGGCAGCCGAGCTGGGTTATGTTGACGCTGTCATTGCTCCGTCGGATACGCGCCTGCAGATCATCCGCGGGCTCCGCGCCCTCCGCGACAAGCGCGCGAGCCTGCCCACCAAGAAGCATGGGAACATCCCGCTGTGAGCGCGCCTAAGCACCGCGCCGATCCTGCGCCTGACCAGGAACCGGCCACTCCCCTGTTCTCGGTGGTCAAGGGCGAACCGACAGCCGAAGAGCTCGCGGCGCTTGCCGCCGTCGTGGTTTCCCTCGGCGGCCAGCAGGAAGCGGCGCCGTCCAAGCCGAACGTCCGGCACTGGGTGCGCCGCCAGCAACTGCGCCTGGACCCCACACCGGGTCCTGGTGCTTGGAAGCGCAGCCGGGGTTAATTCCCACGTTCGTAGAAAAGTTCAACAACCCTTTCACGTAAGCGGTCTCACGGCTAGGCTCTGTGGGTGACTACTGCAAACACCCCCGTACGCCCCAAGTCCGCCATCGATGCCGTCGCTGACGCGTACACAGAAAAGCTGATCGAACTCAATCCCAGCTTCGCCACCACGCTGGGCTTGCCGGGACACGAAACCGAATACCAGGACTACTCCCCTGCCGGTCTTGCGTCCCACGCACAGGCAACCAGATTGGCCTTGGACGCCCTGGCAGGCCTCGAGCCTTCCGATGACGTGGACGCCGTCACCTTGGACGCCATGCGCGAGCGCCTCGGCTTGGAACTGGAGATCCACGAGTCCGGCTGGGATGCGGCCGACCTGAACAACATCGCCTCCCCCGCGCAGGACATCCGCGCCATCTTCGACCTCATGCCCACGGACACGGTTGAACACTGGGAGCACATTGCAGGCCGTGCTGCCAACGTTCCGGGCGCGATTGAGGGCTACATGGTGTCACTTCGATCGGCTGCTGAGGCCGGCAAAGTAGCCGCCGCGCGCCAGGTGCAGATCGTCATCGAGCAGACCGGCCGGTACGCCGCTGAGGATGGCTTCTTCGCCAAAATGGCTGCCACCGCTGCCGCAGGGGGCACACCGCTGCCCGCGGACGTTCAATCAAAGCTCGACGCCGGGACTGCGGCTGCGCGTTCTGCGTACAGCGCCTTGGGCGACTTCCTTAGGGACGAACTCCTCCCCGCAGCCCCGGAAAAGGATGCGGTGGGCCGCGAACGGTACGCCCTGGCCTCCCGCTCCTTTGTTGGCGCGGAAGTCGATCTGGAAGAGACGTACGCTTGGGGCGTCCGGGAGCTCGAGAGGCTTATTGGCGAGCAGGAAAAGGTCGCGGCGCAGATCAAGCCCGGCGCATCCATCGAAGAAGCCAAGGCCATCCTGAACAGCGACCCTGCCCGCCAGATCAAGGGCACCGACGCCTTGAAAGCCTGGATGCAGGAACTCTCCGATCGAGCGGTGTCCGAGCTGGCCGACGTCCACTTCGACATCCCGGACGTCATGCGGACCCTCGAATGCATGATTGCCCCTACCGACGAAGGCGGCATCTACTACACCGGACCTTCCGACGATTTCTCCAGGCCCGGACGCATGTGGTGGTCCGTGCCCGCCGGCGAAGACACCTTCACCACATGGTCCGAAACCACCACCGTGTTCCATGAAGGAGTCCCCGGGCACCACCTCCAGGTAGCCACAGCCACCTACCGCCGCGAACTCCTGAACAACTGGAGGCGCAACGTCTGCTGGGTTTCCGGCCACGGCGAAGGCTGGGCACTTTACGCCGAGCAACTCATGCTGGAACTCGGGTACCTGAAAGATCCGGGCGATCACATGGGCATGCTCGATGGTCAGCGGATGCGGGCAGCACGCGTGGTTTTCGACATCGGTGTGCACCTGGAACTCCCCGTCCCCGAGCGCTGGGGCAGCGGAACCTGGACCCCAGAAAAGGGCTTCGACTTCCTCAAAGCCAACCTCGACATCAGCGAAGGGCAGCTCCAGTTCGAGTTCACCCGCTACCTCGGCTGGCCCGGACAAGCGCCGTCCTACAAGGTGGGGCAGCGTTTGTGGGAACAGATCCGCGCTGAGCTTGAATCCAGGGAAGGCTTTGACCTGAAGTCGTTCCACAGCAAGGCGCTGAACATAGGTTCGGTTGGGTTGGACGTGCTTCGCCGGGCGCTGCTGGGCTGATCTGCTCCAGTTCCCTCCTCGCGCACCCCTTCGGCCCCAGGGTCGCACCCGTTCGCGCGCTTCGCACCAGTGGTTATGGGTGCGATCCGCGGGAAGGGGTGCACCATCGGGTGAAAGGATCGCAGCGCACTCGGAGATCATCGCCACACTGTTTCCGGGAATAACTTCACAAAAGCCCGCGCCGGGCCCGCGAATTAGCGGTTCACGATGGAGGGCAGCAGAGGGGTGGACGTAACATTTCTCAACGTTCGTTCGCTATGTTATTTGCGATGCACCTAACGTGTTCCGGTGAGCACCTCAACCAACACTTCACCAGCAGCTGGCAAGTCCGGCTTCCGGCTCCCCAAATGGGCCGGATCCTTCGGCGTCCAGATCATCGCAGCCCTCATCGTCGGCCTGGTCCTCGGCCTCATCGCCAAGTACACGGGCAGCACCAAGACTGCGCCCAACGGCCTCGGCGCGACGCTCCAGACGATCGGCTCCAGCTACGTCTCGTTGCTGCAAACCGCCGTCGTTCCTTTGATTTTTACCGCCGTGGTCAGCTCCATCGCCAACCTGCGTCAGGTGTCCAACGCAGCGCGCCTGGCATGGAACACTCTGCTCTGGTTCGCTATCACGTCGCTGGTCTCGGTGCTGATCGGCATCGGCTTGGGTGTACTCCTGCAGCCGGGCGCGGCCACCGGCATCACCGAAGAAGCTAAGTACGCTGGCAAGACCGGCGACTGGTGGGCGTTCCTGATTGGCTTGTTCCCCAAGAACTTCCTGGGTCTCGGAGCCAGCTCCACCGTCACCGAAAGTGCCAACGCCGCAACCACAGTCAGCACTGCCGTCAACTTCAACGTGTTGCAGATTTTGGTTATCGCGATCGCGGTCGGCGTTGCCGCACTCAAGGTTGGCAAGCAGGCCGAAGCTTTCCTGACATTCAACGCTTCCGCACTGGCAGTCATTCAAAAGGTCCTCTGGTGGATCATCCGCCTGGCCCCGCTGGGCACCATAGGCCTGATCGGTAACGCTGTAGCCATCTACGGCTGGGACACCATCGGATCCCTGGGCAAGTTCACGGCCGCCATCTACATCGGCCTGGCGTTGGTGCTCTTCGTGCTCTACCCCATCTTGGTACGCATTCACGGGCTGTCCATCAAGCAGTACTTCTCCGGTGTTTGGCCGGCCGTGCAGCTGGCGTTTGTGTCCCGTTCCTCCATCGGCACGCTGCCGCTGACGCAGCGCGTCACTGAGCGGAACCTGGGCGTCCCCTCCGGCTACGCTTCCTTCGCAGTGCCGCTGGGCGCCACCACCAAGATGGACGGCTGCGCAGCAATTTATCCGGCCATCGCGGCGATCTTCGTGGCACAGTTCTTCGGCATCAACCTGGACTTCAGCCAGTACCTGCTGATCGTGCTGGTCTCGGTCCTCGGTTCCGCTGCCACTGCAGGTACCACCGGCGCCGTCGTGATGCTCACACTGACCCTGTCCACGCTGGGACTGCCGCTTGCCGGCGTCGGCCTGCTGTTGGCGATCGACCCCATCCTGGACATGGGCCGCACTGCAGTCAACGTGGCGGGCCAAGCGCTCGTCCCGGCCATCGTGGCCAAGCGTCAGGGAATCCTGGACGAGACCCTCTACAACGCACCCCGCAACGGTGCCGCGTTCGCTGATGAGTTTGCAGCCGACAAGGCAGCAGCAGAAAGCAACGAGCGCGAACTGGCTGATTCAAAAGCCTGAGGCGCGCCCTTGTGAACCGACGCGAATCCCCCGGGGAGTTCTCCCCGGGGGATTTCCCTGATTAAGGGGCCAAGTCTGGATAGGCTCTGACCATGTTGATCGTCACCTCCAACGAAATCCCGGGTCACCGGATCGACGCCGTCTTCGGCGAAGTCATGGGCCTCACTGTCCGTTCGCGCGATATCGGCTCCCAGATGCTGGCCGGCTTTCGCTCCCTGGGCGGCGGAGAGCTGCCCGAAATGACCAAGGCACTGTACGAAAGCCGTCAGGAAGTCATGGCACGCATGGTCAATGAAGCGCAGCAGCGTGGAGCGAACGCCATTGTGGCCATGCGGTTCGACACCTCGGAAATGGGCACCAACTGGACCGAAGTGTGCGCCTACGGCACTGCCGTCTATGTCCTGCCGCTGGGTGAGGGCGAGCCTGGAGCGACGGGACAGTCGGTCTACCTAACCAAGACGGCCGCTCAGCAGCCGGCCCAGCCGCAGCAGCCCGGACAGCCACAGCAGTTCACCCCACCCACTCCCCCGGCCCAGCCTCACCAGTTCTAATCTGAGATTCCACGTCCCGCTCTGGTTCGCCACCCCGCCCTCCGCAGGCGAGGGCGACGAACCGGGGCGGGACTTTTCTTTGCCCATATCCGGCTCAAATTGCGCAGAGTGCAAACTTGCACTTAGTGTAAGTATGTGACCCAAACCAAAAGCCAGGAAGCGATTGCGGAGTCGCCCAACACTGCTGAGCAATCGACGCCCTCACGGCGCGAACTCAACAAGGCGGCCACCCGCAGCTCCATTGCGTCCGCAGCCCTGGACCTTTTGCGCAGCAACGGGCCAGGCAACTTCACCGTGGAAGACATCGCCGCCAGCGCAGGTGTCTCGCGGCGAACTTTCTTCAACTACTTCCCCAGCCTCGAAGCAGCACTGGCCTCCGTAGCCGATGGCTTCATGGACCACGCACTGGAGCAGTTCCGGCTGCGCCCTGCAGAGGAGTCGATCCTCGAATCGGCCCAGGCAGCCCTCATGGCGCTGGCCGATCCAATGTCCGTGGCGCCCATGGCTGAACTGTTCAGTCTGACCCAGGACAACCGACAGCTTGCACGCTCCGAGCTTGAAGCCTGGGAGCACTGCACAGCGCAGATCATTGACGCCGCCCGCGGCAGGCTCGGCGCCGGGATCAGTGAACTCTACCTTCACGCCCTGGCGGGATCCGTCATCTCCTGCGGCAAAGCAGCCATGACCGTCTGGTTCATCGAACGCGGACCCGACCTCTCACAGGAATCCCTGGCGGTCCTTCGCCAGCACCTCATCGATGCGATGGGTCTTCTCGGTGCCGGCTTCGCGCCGCCGTCGAACGCTTTCTCCACCGTCACTACGGCTCCCCCTTCCGTTCCAACCACCAAAGATCGGTTCTGACATGGCCTCGTTCCTCTACCGCCTCGGCAAGTTTTCGTATCGCCGCCGCTGGCTCGTCATCTCCATTTGGCTGGCCGTCATGGTAGCTGTAGGCGGCTCGGCCGCAGCATTCCACGGCACCATGTCCAACAACTTCACCATCCCGGGCACCGAAACCCAGCAGATGGCGGACAAGCTCAAGGAAGCCCTGCCTGAATCATCGGGCGGCTCGGCCAGCGTGGTGTTCGACGCCGGAGATGCCGGTTTCGACCAAGCCAAGAAGGACGCGGTTGCAGCCGCGCTCACCAAACTGGAAGCCATGCCTGACGTGCAGGGGACGGTCAACCCGTTCACCACCCAGGAGCAACTGGACAAGTCCGCCGGCGAGATCGCCGCCGGCGAGGCCAAAGCCGCAGAAGGCAAGGCCCAGCTGGACGCCGCCCGTGCACAGTTGGAAGCGGGCGAGGCGCAACTCACCGGCGTTGAACAGCAGCTCGCTGCATCAGGCCTCACCCCCGCCCAGATTGAAGCCCAACTGGCGCCGCAGCGCGCTGAACTTGCTGCCACCAAGGAAAGGCTCGACGCCGGAGCGAAGGAGGCTGCCGACGGCGCCGCCACGCTGGCGCTCGGCAAGCGACAGCTCGAAGCATCCCAGGGGCTCCGCTTTGTTTCCAGCGACAACAAAGCCGCAGTAGCGCAAGTCCAGTTCAAGACCTCGATCAATGCCGTTGACCCGGCTGTCCGCGAGGAAGTCCAGGAGATCGTCCACGGAGTCTCCTCGGCCGGCGTCACTGCCTACGCCAGTAAGGAAATCACCGAGGACGTCTCCGAGATCTTCGGCATCGCTGAAATTGTGGGCGTCGCAGTCGCAGCTCTGGTCCTGATACTCATGCTCGGCACCTTGATCGCTGCCGGACTGCCGCTGGTAATGGCCCTCATCGGTGTTGCTGTGGGTGTTGGCGGTACGTTCGCCCTGACCAGCGTGATCGACATGAGCTCCATCTCGCCCATGCTGGCCCTGATGCTCGGACTTGCGGTGGGTATTGATTACTCCCTGTTCATCGTCAACCGCCACCGGACACAGCTTCTGGCCGGCATGGACGCCGAAGAATCCGCAGCACTGGCCACCGGCACCTCGGGCAACGCCGTGCTGTTTGCCGGTCTGACAGTCATCATCGCCCTGGCTGCCCTCGTAGTTCCGGGTCTGCCGTTCCTAGCCGTCATGGGTGTTGCAGCCGCAGCGACAGTGGGTGTCGCCGTCGTCGTCGCCTTGACCCTGACGCCCGCGGTCCTGGCGCTGATCGGCCCCAGGCTCATCTCCAAGCGCGCTTGGGCCAAGGCCGCCAAGCACAACGCCGAACCCGGGCACGAAGCTGCCGATCGCGAACGCGAGGAGAAGCGCAGCAGCGGCGGCTGGGGCGGTATGGTCACCCGTCATCCGTGGGTTGCACTAGTGGCAAGCATCGCCCTACTGGGCGCTTTGGCTCTCCCGGCTTCACAGTTGCGGCTGGCACTTCCCGACGGCGGCTCGGAGCCGGTGGATTCGCAAGCCTTCAAGGCCTACGACCTCACGCGCAGCAGCTTCGGCGAAGGTGTGACGGGACCGATCATCGTGGTAGGCGAATTCCCTGAGGGCCTCAGCGAGAATGACGCCAAAAACAAGCAGTTCGACGTAGCGGACCAGCTTCGTAGTGTTGAGAATGTAGTCGCAGCCGTGCCGGTGGCGCTGAGCGAGGACCGCCGCACCACCGTCTTCCAGGTCATTCCCAAAGAAGGCCCGGCCAGCGCCGGCACCGTGCAGGTGGTGTCCGATCTCCGTGCCAAGGGAACCGCGATCAGCGAAGACCTTGATGTGCAGATCGGCCTGACCGGTCAGACGGCAGGCAACATCGATGTTTCCAACAAGCTGGGCGCCGCTTTGCCGCCCTACTTGGCGATTGTGGTGGGACTCTCGCTGCTGCTGTTGCTGTTGGTCTTCCGCTCGATCGTGGTGCCGTTGCTGGCTACCGGTGGATTCCTGCTCTCGCTTGCCGCAGCGTTTGGTGCCGTGGTTGCCGTCTACCAGTGGGGCTGGCTGGGAGGTATCTTTGACGTCGCCAATCCCGGCGCTGTCTTGAGCTTCCTGCCCATTATCCTGATCGGCGTGCTGTTCGGACTCGCCATGGACTACCAGGTGTTCATCACCTCCGGGATGCGGGAATCGTTCATGCACGGCGAATCTGCCAAGCATGCCGTCCGCTCCGGGTTCAGTCACGCCGCAGCTGTGGTCACCGCGGCCGCGATCATCATGGTTAGCGTATTCTCCGGCTTCATCTTCAGCCACCTCACCATGGTCCGGCCGCTTGGCTTCGCCATGGCATTCGGTGTGCTGATCGATGCCTTCGTAGTGCGCATGACCATCGTCCCCGCCGTCATGTACCTCTTGGGCGAGAAGGCCTGGTGGCTGCCCAAGTGGTTGGAGCGCATCCTCCCTGACGTGGATGTTGAAGGCGCCAAGCTGGAGCGGAGCGACCGTTCAAAGGCCGGCTCCGAGGAACTGGTCCACTAACGCTCACTCACATAACAACCAACAATCACGATCGCTCTCTCACTTGCTTGAGGCAAGTGAGAGAGCGATCGGTTTAAGTGCGCGGGATGTGAGAGACGGTTGGTATTAGGCTGGGGACCGTGACCCGATTGATTCTCGCCTCCCAGTCCCCTGCCCGCACCAAGCTGCTCACCGAGGCCGGGATCCGGCACGACGTCCTGGTCTCGGACGTGGACGAGGACGCGGTCCAGGCGAAATACGGCGTGACCGATGCCCACGACACCGCCCTGCTCCTGGCCCGCGCCAAGGCAGAGGCTGTCGCTTCCCTCCCTGAAGCTGAGGGCGCGCTGGTGATCGGTTGCGACTCCGTCTTCGAGTTCGACGGCGAGTCCCATGGCAAGCCCTACACGGCGGAGGTGGCGCGGGAGCGAATGCTTCGTATGAGCGGCTCGCAGGGGGTGCTTCACACGGGACACTGGTTGGTTGACTGCCGGGACACCGCCGCTGATGCGGACGACGACGAGGTAGCAGAGGGTTCAGACGCCGGAACTGCGGAAGGCACCGGAGCCACTGTTGGTGCTGTATCCAGCGCCGAGGTCCACTTCGCCCAAATGAGCACCAGCGACATCGACGCCTACATCGCCACTGGCGAACCCCTTCACTGCGCCGGCTCCTTCACTATCGACGGCCTGGGCGGGGCCTTCATCCGCAAGGTGGACGGCGACCCGCACGCCGTCGTCGGGCTTTCCATCTCTACTCTCAGGGACCTGCTGGTCCACGCAAACGTGGGCATCACGGAGCTGTGGGACACGAACCAGCAATAGAAGCGATTTGTAGCAACCCTACAAAGGAACATCGCCTCACACACGGAATCCCCCATCAATATGGGCGGAACCCTCACAATCGCGCTAGGCTCCTCAAGGACAGAAGGAGTCAACAACTTGTCAGCTAACCCGGCGCAGCCCATTTCCAGCCCTCTTACCAAGGTCTTGATTGCCAACCGCGGCGAAATCGCGGTCCGAATCATCCGAGCCGCCCGGGACGAAGGTATTGCCTCCGTAGCCGTTTACGCAGACCCTGACCGTGATGCCCTCCACGTCCGCCTTGCCGACGAAGCCTATGCGCTGGGCGGCAACACGGCGGCCGAGTCGTACTTGGTGATGGACAAGATCATCGACGTCGCCAAGCAGTCAGGCGCCGACGGCATCCACCCCGGCTACGGGTTCCTTGCCGAGAACGCCGAGTTCGCGGCCAAGGTCATTGACGCCGGCATCACCTGGATCGGCCCCTCTCCGGAAGCCATCTCCGCTTTGGGTGACAAGGTGCAGGCCCGTCACATCGCCGAGAAAGTGGGCGCTCCCCTGGTTCCGGGTACGGCTGACCCGGTCCAGAACGCGGACGAGATCCTGAAGTTTGCCGAGGAATTCGGGCTTCCTGTCGCTATCAAGGCTGCCTTCGGCGGCGGCGGACGCGGCATCAAAGTGGCCCGCACCATGGACGAAATCCCTGAGCTGTACGAATCCGCAGTCCGCGAAGCCGTCGCAGCTTTCGGCCGCGGCGAATGCTTCATCGAGCGGTTCCTTGACGCCCCGCGCCACGTGGAAACACAGTGCCTGGCCGATGCTTTCGGCAACGTGGTAGTTGTTTCCACCCGCGACTGCTCGCTGCAGCGCCGCAACCAGAAGCTTGTTGAGGAAGCCCCCGCTCCGTACCTCAGCGAAGAGCAGAACAAGCGTCTCTACGAGTCCTCCAAGGCCATCCTGAAGGAAGCCAACTACCTCGGTGCCGGCACCTGTGAGTTCCTGGTGGGCCAGGACGGCACCATTTCCTTCCTCGAGGTCAACACCCGCCTCCAGGTGGAGCACTGCGTGTCCGAGGAAGTCACGGGCATCGACCTCGTCCGCGAGCAGTTCCGCATTGCACGCGGCGAAGCACTTGGCTATGACGACCCCGAGGTCCGCGGCCACTCCTTCGAGTTCCGCATCACCGGCGAGGACCCGGGCCGCAACTTCATGCCCGCCCCCGGTACCATCACCACGCTGAAGAACCCCACGGGACCCGGCGTCCGGATCGACTCCGGCGTGGAGCAGGGCGACGTCATCAGCGGCAACTTTGACTCCATGCTCTCCAAGCTGATCATCACCGGAGCAACCCGCGAGCAAGCGCTTCAGCGTTCACGCCGCGCCTTGGAAGAGATGGTGGTTGATGGCATCCCCACCGTCATCCCCTTCGACCTCGCCGTGGTGACCGACCCCGCTTTCGCCCCGACGGAAGGCCCGTTCACCGTCCACACACGCTGGATCGAGACGGAGTTCGTCAACAGCATCCCGGCATGGTCAGCCAACGTTGCAGGCGCAGAGACGCCCGACGCCGGTGAGCGCCAGCGCGTGGTGGTGGAGGTTGGCGGCAAGCGCCTTGAGGTGGTCCTGCCGTCCGGCCTGGGTGGCAGCATCGCCGCAGTTTCCAGCGGTTCGGGCACCAAGTCCGGCAAGTCCAAGAAGCGCTCCCGTTCGGCTGGCGCCACGGCTGCAGCTGCCGGCGGCAACGCACTGACCTCCCCCATGCAGGGCACCATCGTGAAGGTGGCAGCCTCAGACGGTGACGTTGTGGCCGAGGGCGACCTGATCGTGGTCCTTGAAGCCATGAAAATGGAGCAGCCGCTCACAGCCCACAAGGCCGGTACAGTACGTGGCCTCTCCGCCACCGCTGGTGAGACCGTTGCCGCCGGCGCGGTCATCGCCACCATCGAGGACTAACGCAAAGAACCTCTTAACGACGCCGGCCCCGCACCGTTTGGTGCGGGGCCGGCGTCGTACTTGAGCTACCTAGGCGACGTTGTTTTCGTAGTCCATGTCCTTGGTCTCGCGTGTCAGCCAGAGGGCGATGAACGTCACCACGGCGGCGGCGGCCATGTAGGCGCCCACCAGCCAGGTGCTGCCGTTGGCTGCAGACCAGAGCGCAATGGCCACGAACGAAGCAGGTGCTGCGCCGATCATCGAGGACAGGTTGTAAGCAACCGCCGACCCGGTGTAGCGGACGTTGGCCGGGAACAGTTCCGGAAGGATCGCTGCCATGGGTCCGAAGGTGAGGCCCATGAGTGTGAAGCCCACGATAAGACCAACCATCGCCGCTGCCTGGCCGGGACCGAACATGGTGAACCAGAGCGCACCGAACACGAAGATGCCCGCAGTGACTCCCAACAGGAACTTGCGGCGGCCCCACTTCTCAGCGAGCGGTCCGGAGACCACGGTGAAGATGCCAAAGAAGACGACGCCGATGATCAGCATCCAGAGGAAGTCGGACCGGGTGATTCCCAGGCCGGGAACAAACGCCGCCACTTGCTCCGGCGTCATGGGCGTACCGGCCTTCTCGGCCGCCGCCTGGGCGCCGGCAAGGGTGGGCTTGGTGCCGTAAGACAGGGTGAACGTGGTCATGATGTAGAAGAGCACGTAGGTGGCAAACATGATGAAGGTACCGGCCACCACGGGGCGCCAGTGGCTCTTGAGTGTAGCCGCGAGGGGCAGCTTCTGGACCTTTTCCTGCTCGATGACCTTGGTGAAGGATGCGCTCTCCACCAGCTTCAAACGAACGTAAAGGCCCACGATCACCAGCACGGCGCTGAGGATGAACGGAACCCTCCAGCCCCAGGCCAGGAACTCTTCGGCACTTAGGGAGACGTTCATCCAGATGAAGATGACGTTGGCAATGATGAAGCCGATGGGAGCACCCAGCTGCGGGAACGTTCCGTAGATGGCGCGCTTGCCTTCGGGGGCGTTCTCGGTGGCCAGCAACGCTGCGCCTGACCATTCTCCGCCCAAAGCGAGGCCTTGGAAGAAGCGGAGGATCACCAGCATGATCGGGGCCAGGATGGCCCACCCCGGCATGGAGGCCGTGGGCAGGAGACCGATAAGGAAGGTTGCAATACCCATGGTCAGCAACGAGGCCACCAGGGTGCCCTTGCGGCCGATCTTGTCACCAAAGTGGCCGAAGACCACGGCCCCGATGGGCCGTGCGAAGAAGGCGACACCGAAGATGGCGAACGCACTGAGCAGTGCATTGATGTCAGTGGCGTCGGGGAAAAAGAGCTTGGGGAAGACGAGCACTGACGCGGTGGCGTAGGCGTAGAAATCGTAGAACTCGATCGTCGTGCCGATCAGGCTCGCGAAGATCACCTTGCCCCGTGAGTTCACTGGCTTAGTGGACTCACCTTCCTTGGATGGTGCGGTGGAAGACATGTATTTGCAGCTTTCTTTTGCGCCGGCCGGTCCCCCAGGAGCCTGCCGGCGACGGATTATTCGAGAGTTCAATAATAGTTCCCACTGTCCATTGACTGGACAACCAAGTCCAACATGCGGACAGACAAGAAAATCTCACCTTGTGGTCCGCGCCACACTACCTCACCATCGCCTCACGCGCCGGTGACCCCGCCGATAGGGAAATGTCACAGGGCGTTTACAAACGGCGACCGTCCACGAAATGCGCCAAACCTACCTTGGAAGAACAACGTCCCCACCAAGGAGGCATTTCCGTGACAGTTGACCGCACCGCAGATGCACTGGCTCCCGCCCAGTCCACTGCCACCGCCACTTCCACCCTTGAACACCGCCCCGGCCGCTGGATCGCCAACTGGGATGCCGAAGACAAGGGCCAATGGGAGTCCGAAGGCCGGTCCATCGCCAAGCGCAATCTCAATTGGTCCATCTTCGCCGAATTCCTCGGCTTCGTCGTCTGGCAGTTGTGGTCCATTGTGGTGGTCCAGCTGCCCGCGGCCGGATTTCAGTTCGACACCAACCAGATCTTCTGGCTCATCTCCATTCCCAGCCTGGTAGGCGCCACGCTCCGGATTCCCTACACCTTCATGGTCCCCAAGTTCGGTGGCAGGAACTGGACCATCGTCTCGGCGCTGCTCCTGCTGATCCCCACAACAGGACTGGCCATCTGCGTCTCCAATCCGGAGACACCGTTCGGCATCATGCTCCTCATGGCTGCACTTGCCGGCTTCGGTGGCGGCAACTTCGCCAGCTCGATGGCCAACATCACCTTCTTCTACCCCGCCCGCGAAAAGGGCTGGGCGCTGGGCCTGAACGCAGCAGGCGGAAACCTCGGTGCCGCCGTCGCGCAGCTTGTTGTGCCCATCGCCATCACCCTTCTTGCTGCCGGAACCGTCAACTTGCCCATGGCTGGCATCATCTGGATCCCGCTGATCATCATCGCCGCCTTTGGCGCCTACAAGTACATGAACAACCTCACCAGCGCCAAGGGTGACGTGGCCGGTTCCCTGGCCGCCCTGAAGGAACCGCACCTGTGGATCATGGCCTTCCTCTACATTGGAACGTTCGGTTCGTTCATCGGCTTTGCCGGCGTCTTCCCCAAGCTGATCAAGGACTACTTCCCGGACTTCTCCTCCATTCATGTTGGCGCTGTGGCGCTATCGCTGGCCTTCCTCGGCCCGCTGGTTGGTTCCCTGGCCCGCCCTTATGGCGGACGCATGGCCGACCGCATGGGTGGCGCGCGGATGACCATCGCCTCGTTCGCTTCCATGGCCGTCATCACACTGACCATGATCTGGACGCTGCCCCTGAAGAACTTCTGGCTCTTCCTCACCTTGTTCCTGCTGCTCTTCCTGGCCAGCGGCTTCGGTAATGGCGCAACGTACCGCATGATCCCGGTCATCTTCGCGACGTCCAGCCGCGCAGCCCGAGCAGGAGCCCCGAGCGCCACCACGGCACGCCTGGCGTCTTCCTCGCTGGGCCTGATCTCCGCGATCGGCGCCTACGGTGGCTTCGTCATCCCGCAGGTACTCAACGCCTCCAACTCGGCCAGCGGCTCGTACACCCCGGCGTTTTATGGATTCGTTGGAGCCTACGTCCTGATGCTCACCGTCTGCTGGGTCTGCTACATCCGCCCTGCCCAGAAGCGCAACACGATCGGACACATCTAGATGCCCAACGGCGCCGATACCCACTGCCCCTACTGCGCGCTCCAGTGCGCCATGAGGCTGACCCCCGCCGCACCCGCGGCGGGGGCAGTCCCCGCGCCGGGCGCAGCACCCGCCGTGCCCCTGGAAGTTTCGGGACGCGACTTCCCCACCAACCGGGGCGGGCTGTGCCGCAAAGGCTGGACATCGGCGTCGTTGTTGAATCACAACGGGCGCGTCACGGAGCCGATGCTCAAGGGCTCGGACGGCGTACACCAGCCCATCTCCTGGGACCAGGCGCTCATGCTCATCACGGCCGCCGTCAAGGACACCCAGCAGCAGCACGGGAACGACGCCGTGGGAGTCTTCGGCGGCGGCGGCCTCACCAACGAGAAGGCGTACATGCTGGGCAAGTTCGCCCGGCTGGCCCTCCGCACCTCCCGCATCGATTACAACGGCCGGTTCTGCATGTCATCCGCAGCAGCTGCCGGAAACCGGGCCTTTGGCGTGGACCGCGGACTCCCTTTCCCCGTCACCGATCTCGACACCGCCTCCGTAATCCTCATGCTCGGCTCCAACGTTGCCGAGACCATGCCTCCGTTCGTCCAGCATCTGCAAGGCGCACGGGATGCCGGCGGACTGATTGTGGTGGACCCCCGACGCTCGGCTACTGCTGCGTTTACGTCCGACGGCGGCGGCCTCCACTTGCAGCCGACGCCCGGCACCGATTTGGCACTCCTTTTGGGCATCAGCCACGTGGTGGTGCACGAGGGACTCACCGACGCCTCGTACATCGAGAAGAACACCAGCGGTTACGCAGCCGTGGTGCGCAGCCTCAACGCTTTCTGGCCGGAGCGCGTCCAGTCCATCACCGGTGTACCGGCCACCCTCATCCGCGAAACCGCACGCCGGCTCGCCCAAGGCGCCCGTGCCGGCGGCAGCTACATCCTTAGCGGCCGCGGCGTGGAGCAGCACGTTGACGGCACCGACACCGCCACCGCCGCGATCAACCTCAGCCTCCTGCTCGGACTGCCCGGCTCGGCCCGCAGCGGCTACGGCACCCTCACCGGCCAGGGCAACGGCCAGGGCGGCCGCGAACACGGCCAGAAGGCCGACCAGCTTCCCGGTTACCGCAAGATCACCGATCCTGCCGCCCGGGCCCACGTCGCTGGAGTGTGGGGCGTGGACGAGTCGCTGATCCCCGGACCAGGCCTGCCCGCCGTCGAACTTCTCAAGTCCCTGGGAAAGCCCGACGGCGTCCGTTGCCTTTTCGTCCACGGCGCCAATGTGGTGGTCTCGGCTCCTGATACCAACGCAGTGATCAAGGGATTGCGCAGCCTGGACTTCCTGGTGGTGTGCGACTTCTTCATGTCAGAGACCGCCGCCGAAGCTGACCTGGTCCTGCCGGTCACTCAGTGGGCCGAGGAAGAAGGAACGCTGACCAACTTGGAGGGCCGCGTGATCCGTCGCCGCCGCGCACTGACGCCTCCCCCGGGTGTTCGCAGCGAGTTGTGGCTCATGGCCAGGCTGGCTGAGCTCCTTGAAGCGCCCTCGACATTCAGCGACGACCCCGAGACCGTTTTCGAAGAGCTCCGCCTGGCATCCGCTGGAGGCCTGGCTGATTACTCGGGCATTGATTACGCCATGCTGGACCGCGGCGAGGCAGCCTACTGGCCGTATCCCGTGGGCAGCACCGGAACACCACGGCTCTTCTCTGACGGCTTCGCCCACGCTGACCGCAGGGCCGTCATGGTCCCGGTGACCCCGTCCAAGCGGGCTGTCCGTTCCTTTGCCGACGATTCGCTGGCCTTGGCAACCGGCCGGCTGTTGGAGCACTACCAATCCGGCGCCCAGACGCGCCGGGTGAGCGAACTCCTGGCATCGCAGCCGCAAGCCAGGCTCCTTATTCACCCGGGTACGGCGGCTTCGCGCGGCATTGCCGACGGCGACTACGCCACCGTCACCAACGAGCGCGGCGAAGTGCTTTGCCGTGCCGAGCTCAGCAACTCGGTCCGCCCGGACACCGTCTTCCTGCCGTTCCACTTCCCCGGCCAGGAAAACGCCAACCGCCTCACGGAGGCGGCCACAGATCCCATCTCCGGCATGCCGGAGTTCAAGACCAGCCGGGTATGGGTCCGGCGCGCAGTTTCCACCCAGGACCCGCCCTCCTACACCGTCCCGGAGGACACGCGGCTGCCACTGCACGTCAAGGAGGCATCATGAGCGAGCGCATTGTTGTTGTTGGATTCGGGCCTGTCGCTGCCCGGCTCGTGGACGAACTGCTCCCCGCCGTCCGCACCGGGCTGGTGCAGTTGCTGGTAGTGGGCCAGGAAACCGAGGCCGCGTATAACCGCGTGATGATCGCCGAACTGGGAGTCGGCCGCACCAGCGCCCAGGCTTTGGCCATGGCTGATGCATCCGACTTGGAGTCCGACGGCGTAGAGGTGCGGTTGGGCGTCACAGTCAAAAGAATCGACCGTGCCCGCCAGCACGTAGCGCTGTCCGATGGCAGCACTGAACACTACGACCGGCTGGTGTTCGCAACCGGATCCCGTCCCGTGATTCCCAACCTGACCGGCCTCAACCCGGATCCCTCCGGGCCTGTGCTCCCGGCGGGGGTGACTACCCTGCGTGATCTGCGCGATGCTGCCGTGCTTCGCGCTGCGGTTACCGGTGGAAAACGCGTGGTGGTCCTGGGTGGTGGCGTGCTCGGCTTGGAAACTGCCTTGGCCGCCTCGGAAGAAGGCGCCCGGACCACGGTGGTTCACAACGGTCCTTTCCCACTGGGCAGGAGCATCGATCGCGGCAGCGGATCAGTGCTTACCAACAGCTTGCGGGCCAGTGGAGTCCGGATGGCAGGCAACGCACGGTCAACAGGCGTGGAGACAGCCGGCCCCGGAGGCAGCTTCTCCGCATTGCTCCTCGACGACGGCTCGGCGATCGACGGCGACCTACTGGTGTTGTCCTGTGGTGTGCGCCCCCGTATCGAGTTGGCGGAGGGCTGTGGCCTCCCTACCGGCGCCGGTATCCTTGTGGACCATCATCTCCGGACTTATCACGAGCCCCACATGTTCGCGATCGGCGACTGCGCCGAAGTTCGCTGCCCTGACGCCGCGTGCGTTGATTGCCGGACTGCTTCCGGCCCCTCGGGCCTCGTCGGTCCGGGCTGGCGGCAGGCCGAATGGTTGGCCGAGTACCTCGTGGTCCTGGCCCGTGATGGCCAGATTGCCGCAGATGCTTTGGAAGCACTACCGAAGGAGAAGCCCGGCGTCATTGTCCTCAAGGCCCGCGGCGTCAACCTGGCAGTGGCAGGAGACAACCAGGCCGATCCCTGGGACGAGGAGTTGCTGGAAGCCGGGGCCGCGTCCGGGCGCGCCCGCAGGCAGATTTCCCAATGGGCTGATCCGGAACACGGCCGCTACGTCAAGATGACCACACGCGGCGGAGTGCTTGAAGGCCTGGTTGCCGTGGGCATGCCCCGGACAGCCGCTGAGCTGGTGGTTCTGTTCGAGCGCTCCTCGGAGCTGCCCGCTGACCGGTCCTTGCTGCTCAGGCTCGACGGACCAGACCAGCTGGATTCCGGGGCCACCAGCAACGATCCCCAGCGGACCGTCTGCCGTTGTGCCGGAGTGAGCGCGGCCAGCATCGAGGACTCCGTGGTGGAGGGCTGCTCTTCCGTGGCCGAGGTATCGAAGGCAACCCGCGCAGGAACAGGCTGCGGAGGGTGCCACGAGGACATCAAGGGGATCATCGAAAAACACTTCCAAGCGGCTGCCGCATAACTCCTTATACGCCGAACAGCCGCCAGCACCCTGAAAAGCTGCGAAATCGCCGGTCCGGAACCGCGGTCTCGCAGCTTTCCGGCGCGCTCGCGTCCACCCGCACCTGGGCAGGCCAACGGGCGCAAGCGGCGGAGCTACATGTGTACGTGAAGGCGCCGGGCGGCCTCGGAAATGGAGCCGGTCAGCGACGGGTAGACAGTGAATGCACTGGCCACATCGTCCACGTGGAGTTTCTGCGTCACGGCCACGGAGATCGGGAAGATGAGTTCGGATGCGTTCGGACCCACCACCACGCCACCGATCACGGTGCCGGATCCCTTGCGGGCAATGATCTTGACGAAGCCATCCTTGGTGTTGCGCATCTTGGCGCGGGCGTTGCTGAGCAGGGACAACATCACCACGTCGCCCTGGTACTTGCCGGATGCGAGGTCGGCTTCGGAGACGCCCACGGAGGCGATTTCGGGGGACGTGAAGATGTTGGAGGCCACCTGGTTGAGCTTCAGCGGCTTCACGCCATCACCCATGAAGTGTGCAATCGCGATGCGGCCCTGCATGGCTGCAACGGATGCCAGGGCGAAGACACCAGTGCAGTCGCCGGCAGCGTAAATGTTGGGGGCGGTGGTGCGGGAAACGCCGTCCACCTTGATGTGCCCGGACTCCGTGAGGGTCACGCCTGCTTCTTCAAGGCCGATGCCGGCAGTGTTGGGGATGGAACCAACACACACCAGGCAGTGCGTACCTGTCACGATCGATCCGTCACCCAAGGTGACCTTAACGCCGTCGTCCGTCCGCTCCACTGCGTTGGCGCGGGACTTGGACAGCACCCGCACGCCGCGACGCTCGAAGACGCCTTCCAGCAGCTTCGCGGCGTCCGTGTCCTCGCCGGGGAGAACCTGGTCACGGCTGGAAATCAGCGTCACCTTGGAACCCAAACCGTTGTAGGCGGAGGCGAATTCGGCACCAGTGACGCCCGAACCCACAACAATCAATTCTTCGGGGAGCTCGTCCAGGTTGTAGATCTGGGCCCAGTTCAGGATGCGTTCGCCGTCGGGCTTGGCCGTGGGCAGTTCACGGGGGTGGGCGCCAACGGCCAGCAGGATAGCGTCGGCATCAATAGTGCGGGTGCCATCAATGGTGAGGACCTCGATGGTGTTGTTGTCCAGAAGTTTGCCCGAACCGATGACAATCTCCACGCCCAGGCGCTCGAGGCCGGCACGAATGTCCTCGGACTGCCCATGGGCAAGGTTCAGGACGCGATCGTTGATGTGCTTGAGGTCGGCGCGGGGCTTCGAAGCCGTGCCGTCGCCGTCGAACTTCACTCCCAGCTCATCCGCCTCACCGACGCGGGTCATGAGGTCGGCGGTGGCAATCAGGGTCTTGGAAGGCACGACGTCGGTCAGCACGGCTGAGCCGCCGAGGCCCGCCCGCTCTACGATGGTGACGTGGGCGCCGAGCGAGGCAGCCACCATGGCAGCTTCATATCCGCCGGGACCACCTCCCAGGATCGCGATACGGGGGGCACTGAAGTCAACTTGGGTGGTCACAATCCTCAATTCTCGCTCATCGCGACGTCGGCTGCCACTCAGCACACCCTCACCCGCTCTGGTATCCCTACCAAAGACCTGCGGCCACAGGGTAGCTTGTACCAGTGAGTAACACTGAGCTGATGAACACTGACCCTTTTGAGGCCGCGAAGGCAGCCGCGGACTTCATCGCCGCGGAGACCGGCGTCGAATCCCATGACGTAGCACTGGTGCTCGGATCCGGGTGGGCGGAAGCCGCCGATCTGATCGGCGAAACCACGGCCACCCTGAACGCATCCGAGGTTCCCGGTTTCCACAAGCCAGCAGTGGTGGGCCATGTTGGCACCATCCGCTCCGTCCTCACCAAGGAAGGCAAACGCGCCCTCGTTCTGGGGGCACGAACGCACTATTACGAAGGCCGCGGCGTACGATCGGTGGTGCACGGCGTTCGCACAGCCGCAGCTGCCGGCTGCAAAACTCTGGTGCTGACCAACGGTTGCGGCGGGCTCAATGAGGACTGGACCCCGGGTACGCCGGTACTGATCAGCGACCACATCAACCTCACCGCCACTTCCCCGCTTGAAGGCGCAACGTTCGTTGACCTCACGGACCTCTACTCCTCACGGATCCGTGACCTCGCCCGCGAGGTTGACCCCTCCCTCCAGGAAGGCGTGTACGCGCAGTTCACAGGCCCCCACTACGAGACGCCGGCGGAGGTCCAGTACGCCAAGCGGATCGGCGCAGACCTGGTGGGCATGTCCACCGCTTTGGAAGCCATTGCCGGCCGGCACGCGGGCATGGAAGTTTTCGGTATCTCCCTGGTCACCAACCTGGCAGCCGGCATCAGCCCTGTTCCTTTGAGCCACGCGGAAGTCCTGGAAGCCGGCCAGGCAGCGGGCAAGCGCATATCCAAACTGCTGGCGGAGATCATCGCCAAGCTCTAGCAGTCCAGCCGGATCGCGGGGCCGCCACTTCATGGCGGCCCCGCTTTTTTGTTTGCCATGGCAGGTCCCGGCCACCTCGGCGGGAAGGTAAACGCACAGTAAATTCACAGAATAAATCTGATGTGTGACGAAACATTTGATTCCCGCCCGGCTATTGTGCCACGCGCGCATGTTGGCAATGTAAGCGCTTGCGCACATACCTGCCGGTAACTGCAAGGTCGGGCGAAACGCCCTTTGATTTCGGACCTAACACGTGTCTAGCGTGGAGAGTGTTCCGGTAAGTCGACGTGCCGGAACCACCGCGGCGGACATCTCCATGGCTCCGCCGCTCCTCGAAACGATGGCGTCCCTCGGTGACGCCTCCAGCGGATCGACGGACGCCTGAGTACAGAAACCCCCAACCGGGGGTCAGGGCATGCGCCCCACTCCACGAAGTCCAACACTCCGCGAGAAGAGTAAGCATGAACACGCACTCAACCCCTCCACGGCCGCGCCGCCGGTTACGGCAGGCAGTAGCCGTCGCAGCAGCGGCCGGTGTGGCCGGCAGCATCCTGTTGGTAGCGCCAGCCGCGCAGGCCAACCTCCCGGCGGATCCGCCCTCGAGCACCATGCCGGCGCCAACGCCCGGCTTCCCACTGCCGACCACCCATACACAGCAGGCATATGATCCAGCGGCAGATTTCACGTCCAAGTGGACGCGAGCCGACGCCAAGCAGATCATGGCCCAGAGCAACCCCAACGTTGCCCCCGGGCAGAACTCCATGAGCCCCAACGTCACCATGCCGGAAATCCCCAAGGACTTCCCGGCCATGAACGAGGACGTGTGGGTTTGGGACACGTGGTCCCTGACGGACGAGAACGCCAACCAGATCAGCTACAAGGGCTGGGACGTCATCTTCTCCCTGGTTGCTGACCGGAACGCCGGCTACGGCTTCGACCAGCGCCACTGGAACGCCAGGATCGGCTACTTCTTCCGCAAGACCAACGCCGATCCTGCCAAGGATAAATGGAACTACGGCGGACACCTGTTCCTGGACAACACGTCCATCGGGAATACGGAGTGGTCCGGTTCCACGCGCCTCATGCAGGGCAACAAAATCAACGTCTTCTACACGGCCACCACGTTCTACGACGTCGCCGAACGGAACGCCGGCGGTGGCGGTATCGCTCCGGACGCCGCGATCGCCAAGGCACTGGGTACCATCCATGCCACCAAGGACGGCGTGAGCTTCGACGGCTTCCAGCACACCAAGCTGCTGGAACCGGACGGAAAGCTGTACCAGAACAAAGCCCAGAACCCCGGCTTCGCATTCCGTGACCCGTACACCTTCGCGGACCCCGCCCACCCGGGCAAGACTTTCATGGTCTTCGAAGGCAACACCGGCGGCACCCGCGGCTCCTACAAGTGCAAGCAGGAAGACCTTGGCTACCAACCGGGCGATCCCAACGCCGAGACCGTGGCCCAGGTCAACAGCACCGGGGCCTGGTACCAGACTGCCAACGTGGGACTCGCCGTTGCGGACAACAAGGACCTCACCAAGTGGAGCTTCCTGCCTCCCATCCTTTCCGCCAACTGCGTGAACGATCAGACTGAGCGTCCGCAGATCTTCATCCAGAACGAGAACGGCAAGAACAAGTACTATCTGTTCACCATCAGCCACCAGTTCACGTACGCAGATGGAATGCGCGGACCGGACGGCGTCTACGGCTTTGTCGGCAACGGTATCCGCTCCGACTACCAGCCGGTCAACAACAGCGGCCTGGCCCTGGGCTCCCCCACGGACCTGAACATGCCGGCCAACGCACCGGAGGGTCCGGACCCTCGCCAGAACGGCCGTCAGTTCCAGGCCTACTCGCACTACGTCCAGCCCGGCGGGCTCGTCCAGTCGTTCATTGACAATGTGGACGGCGTCCGCGGCGGCTCCCTGTCACCCACCGTGAAGATGAATTTCAAGGCCGGCGTGACCCAGGTTGATCGCAGCTTCGGCAAGAACGGTCTTGGGCCGTTCGGCTACCTTCCCACCAACGTCCGTGTTGGCGGCGAAGGCCTCTACAAGTAAGCAGTAACACCTCGGCCCTCAGGCCACGGCAGGGGTGACTGGTCCCGCGGGGACCGGCACCCCTGCCACCCCCAAACCCCCAGGATCTCCCCCATGACTTTTCCCAGCCCCCACCTTTCGCGTCGCCAAATGCTGGCCGCAAGTGCCGCCGTCGTGGTCGCCTTCTCCGCAGCGTCCTGCACACAGGCTGAAGGCCCGACGCCGGTCCCCGCCCCGGGCGGGCCCCGCCCGTCCGCGTCGGATCCGTGGCGGCCCGTGGCCCACCTGACGGCTGAAAAGAACTGGCTCAACGACCCCAACGGCCTCGTTTATCACGACGGTACCTATCACGCGTTTTACCAGTACAACCCCCGCGGAAACTCGTGGGGCAATATGTCCTGGGGCCACTCCACCAGCACTGATCTGGTCCATTGGGAGCAGCAACCCGTAGCCATGGAGGCAAGCCCGGAGGAAGAGATCTTCTCCGGCTGCATCGTGATGGACAAGAACAACGCCTCGGGACTCGGGTCGGCGGAGAATCCACCCATGGTGGCCCTCTACACCAGCGCCTACGGCAAGAACGGCGTGCTGCCCCAAGGCGCGCAGGCCCAGTCGGTGGCGTTCAGCGTGGACAACGGCATGACCTGGCAGAAGTACCAGGGAAACCCGGTCCTGAACCTGACACCCACCAACAACAACTTCCGTGACCCCAAAATCACTTGGTACGAGCCAGGCCGCTACTGGGTGATGACCACCGTGGTGGCCGACGCCCAGGTAGTGAAATTGTTCAAGTCCACCAACCTCCTCCGCTGGGAGTACCTGAGCGATTTCTCCGGCGTCGGCGCACAGGGAGGGCTCTGGGAAGTACCCGAACTCCTGCAGATGGATGTGGAGGACTCCACTGCCAAGAAGTGGGTCATGCTGCTGAGCATCAACCCCGGCGGCATTGCAGGCGGCTCGGGCATGCAGTACTTCGTGGGCGAATTCGATGGGACACGCTTTACCGCCGAGGATGCGGCCGCTCCCGACGCGCCGCTCGACGAATCCCAGTGGCTGGACCACGGCGCCGACTACTATGCCGCAAACTCCATTTCCGGGGCACCCGGGGACAAACCCGTACTCGTGGGGTGGATGGGCAACTGGGACTATGCCCAGGACGTGCCCACCACACCGTGGCGCGGTTCCATGGCGATTCCCCGTGAACTCACCCTGGTTCGGGGCGGGAAGAGGTTTGAGTTGCGATCCTCCATAGCCGGAGTGGCCCGGGGAACGATGGAACGCGCCGGTGAAGTGAAGAGCAAAAACCTCACCGTCGGCTCCGCAATCAAGGACCTCGGCCAGGACTTCCACCGGCGCACCCAGTTGATCGAGCTGGACATGGACCTGACGTCGGCGCGCGAGGCAGGCGTTCTCCTCCGGCACTCACCAGGCTCCGAGTCCGGGCTGCGCGTCTCCTATAACAAGGAGAGTGGGACTGTGAGGGTGGACCGTTCACAGGCCGGGACCACTAACTTCTCCCCTAAGTTCAGCCCGTTTCATGAAGTGGCGCTGCCCTCCCCCGGCACCAAGGTCCATCTCACCATCCTCCTGGACTCATCCTCCGTGGAAGTCTTCGCCGAGGGTGGCGACGTGGCTCTTTCTGACACGTTCTTCCCGGACTGGGATAGTGCGGCCTCCTCGGTGTTCAGCACGGGCGGCGACACGGACTTCACCATTACTTCCCGATCTCTTTGAACTCCTCTGAGGGGCGGGATCTCACCCTTTACGACCACTCATTGGGGCGGGATCCTGCACCTCGTTGCCCGCTAAGGTCTCATTGAGGATAGTTTTGACCCTATGACATCCAGCGATGCCGCATTCGAACAGCTGATCACCGACGCCCGCCAATGGGCTTCCCAAGACCCGGACCCGGCGACGGCGGCTGCTCTCGTCGAGCTGGCCGAGCTCGCCGAGAGCGGTGATGCGGGAGCAGCGCAGGAACTGGGCGACAGCTTCAACGGCACCCTGCAGTTCGGCACTGCCGGCCTTCGGGCAGCGCTCGGTCCCGGCCCCAACCGGATGAACCGCGTCGTCGTTCGCCGGGCAGCGGCAGGCCTCGCCGCTTTCCTCACCGAGACCATAGCCGCAGCGGCGCCAGGCACCCGGCCTCGCGCCGTCGTCGGCTTCGATGCCCGCTACAACTCGGACATCTTCGCCCAGGAAACCGCGGCAATCTTTACAGCAGCCGGCATCGAGACCTTCCTCATGCCGGCAGCACTTCCGACGCCGTTGCTCGCCTACGCGGTCCGGTCACTGAAGTGCGACGGCGGCGTGATGGTCACCGCCAGTCACAACCCGCCGCAAGACAACGGTTACAAGGTCTACCTCGGACGGCACGCCGTGACCGAAAGCGGACGCGGTTCGCAGATCGTGGCGCCATACGACGCGGAGATCGCAGCCAAGATCGAGGCTGTAGGTGCATTGGATTCGATCACGCTGGCAGAAGACGGCTGGACCGTGCTGCCCACGTCCATCGTCGCCGAGTACGAAGACGCCGTGGCCGCTTTGGTGGATCGGGACCATTTCCCGGCCCGGGACCTCAAAATCGTCCTCACACCCATGCACGGTGTTGGCGGTGAAACGGCTGTTTCCGTCCTCCACGCCGCGGGGTTCACCCACGTCACGCTGGTGGCCGAGCAAGCTGAGCCGGACCCGGACTTCCCCACCGTCGCGTTCCCCAATCCGGAGGAGCCCGGCGCCCTGGACCTGGCCCTCGCCGCGGCTGCAGAATCAGGTGCAGATATTGTTTTGGCCAACGACCCCGACGCCGATCGGGCCGCTGTTGCTGCGCTGGATCCCTCCACGGGAGCCTGGCGGATGCTCCGCGGCGACGAAGTGGGAGCGCTGCTGGGCGCGCACGTGGTGGCGCGCATGGCTGCCGCTGCCGGCGATGAGCCGCAGACGGGCGTGTTCGCTAACTCGATCGTGTCCTCCCGGCTACTCTCCCGCATCGCGGCCGCAGCAGGATATGCCCATGAGGAGACGCTCACCGGCTTCAAGTGGATTTCAAGGGTTCCCGGACTCAGCTACGGGTACGAGGAAGCCCTGGGATACTGCGTGGCGCCGGATTTGGTGCGCGACAAGGACGGCATCTCGGCGGCGGTGTTGATTGCGGAACTGGCAGCAGCAGCTAAGGCCGAGGGCAAAACGATCTTCGACACGCTGGACGACCTCTACTTGGTCCACGGACTGCATGCGAGCGACCAACTGAGCATACGAGTGGCTGACCTGGGTCTGCTCGATGCCATGATGAACCGTCTGCGGGTCAACCCGCCCGAAGCGTTCGGGGGCTCCGCCGTCGAGGTTTTCACCGATCTTGCCGAAGGAAGCGAAGCCCTGCCTCCCACGGACGGGCTGCTGTACCTCACAAGGGACCAGAGCCGCGTCATTATTCGTCCCAGCGGCACGGAGCCCAAGCTCAAGTGTTACCTGGAAGTCATCCAGGCTGTGGAGTCCGCGGCGGAACTTGCCGCCGCGCGCCAAGCAGCGCGAACGTCCCTGGATGATGTTCTCAGGGACGTCAGCGAAGCATTGGGTTTGTAAAACTCCTAGAGTTCAACCTCAATAAAACCATCCACCAAACGGGTGGCGAACGCGTCGAGCTTGAGTTCGGGGTTGGTGAAGCATTCGCCGGTTTCGAGGTCGTAGACCTCTTTGTGCAGCGGCGATGCGATGGTGGGCCGGGTTCCGCGGGATCCGATGATTCCGCGGGCCATAACGTTGGCGAGCGTCGCCGGATCCTGCTGCGCTACGGCGAAGACTTCGGTGGGTGCTGTGCGGAATAAGGCAACCTGACGTCCGGCGATCAGCGCGGCTTCGCCCCAAGCCAGTTCGAGTTCGTCCACCGCGCAAATACGGTGCCAGGCGGCGGTGGTGGTCAGGTCCTCGGCACGGTCCAGAATTACGGTCATTTCAGCCCCTCTCACAGTGTCCGGGTGCTGGTATTTTCACCGTCATTCCCCCGGACCGGGCCACACTTGCGGCCACTCCTCCAAGCTAAGACCACGGTGTTTCATCGGTTGTCCGTGTATGTGTCCAATGCGTAAAAGAGACCTCACACCTGATGAAATGCGTTCGTGATGCAGAAGTTAAGATCACGAAACATAAGGGAAACTGAAGCGAAACTGCCCGTCCCTAGGCTGGAAGCACACGTTGCGACAGATCCGTATGCAACATCTGCGAAAGGCCCACCAGTGACCGGACACACTTCAAGTACAGAGAACCCGCGCCGCATCGTCGTCGTCGGCGGCGGCCCCGCTGCCCACCGTTTCGCCGATGCCATGTTCAATCGCGGTCTTGAAGGTTGGCAGGTTACGGTGCTGACCGAAGAGGCGCACCTCCCCTACGACCGTGTGGCGCTGAGCAAGGCCCTGACGGAAACCGACGTAGACCTCACCCTGGGCAATGCGTCCATGTGGGACCACGAGGCCCTGACCCTGGTCACCGGCGAGCGCGCCGTGAAGATCGATTCGGTCGCCAAGAGTGTCCTCACCGCCGCCGGCAACAAGTATGAGTACGACCACCTGGTGGTGGCTACAGGTTCTGACGCAGCCCGCCTCCCCATCCCGGGCGCAGAGCACACGCACGTTTACCGGACACTTGAGGACGTGTGGGCCATCAATAAGGCCATCGCCGAACTGAGCGGGAAGCTGGGCCGTAAGGTCAACGCCGTGACCATCGGCGGCGGTCTCCTGGGCCTGGAATCTGCGGCTGGCACGGAGCAGCTCGGCGCCACTCCCATTGTCATCAACGGCTCGCCCTGGCTCATGAACACCCAGCTGGATGAAGGTGCGGGGCAGGCACTGGGCCGGTTGATCGAAGCGAAGGGCTTTGAAGTCCACGGCGGCGTCTTCCCCTCCGAGGTATTGACGGACGACGAGGGCAATGTCACCGGAGTCTTGATGGCTGACGGCCGCACCATTGAGGCGGACCTGGTAATCGTGGCTATCGGCGTCAAGCCTCGCGACGATCTCTTCCGCGCAGCAGAAGGCGAAGAGCAGCTGTTCAGCCTGGGCCAGCGCGGTGGCGTTGTCATCAATGATTTCTGTGCCACCGAAGTGGCCGGCATTTGGGCCATCGGTGAAGTAGCAAACTTTGAGGGCATGTGCCTGGGACTTGTTGCTCCTGCCAACACCATGGCTGAGATCGTGGCCGACCGCCTGCACGGTGGCGAAGCAACGTTCCCCGGCTTTGATACCGCCACCAAGCTCAAATTGTCCGGTGTGGACGTGGCCAGCTTCGGGGACGCGTTTGCCCGGACCGAGCACTCCCTGGAAATCGTGTACGCGGACCCCGCTCGTGGCGTTTACCAGAAGATTGTCACCACCGATGATGCAAAGACGCTCCTGGGCGGCATCTTCGTGGGCGATGCTTCCCCGTACATGAGTCTTCGCCCGCTTCTGGGCCGCGAACTGTCCGCCGAGCCGGGCGCCTACCTGAGCGCTGCCGGTGGTGGCGAGGCTCCGGAGACCGAGCTTCCGGACGATGCCATCCTCTGCTCCTGCAACAACGTGGCCGCCGGAACCATTCGCGACACCATCAATGGCTGCGGTGCCTGTGAGGGCAACTCCCCCGTGCAGGAACTCGGTGAGTTGAAGGGCTGCACCCGGGCCGGAACGCAGTGTGGCTCGTGCGTTCCCATGCTCAAGAAGCTCCTTGAAGGCGAACTGAAGAAGTCCGGCATCGAGGTCTCCAAGGCCCTCTGTGAGCACATCAGCCTCTCCCGCCAGGAACTCTTCGACGCCATCCGCGTCCTGGAGCTCACGTCCTTCGAAGACATCATGGCCAAGTACGGCACGGGCGCCGGTTGCGATATCTGCAAGCCCACCATCGCCTCCATCCTGGCCAGCCAGCACTCCGCGTACGTTTTGGATGCCGGCCGCGGTGCACTGCAGGACACCAATGACCGCGCCTTGGCGAACATGCAGAAGGACGGCACCTATTCGGTGGTCCCCCGCATCGCCGGTGGCGAGATCACGCCGAAGGGCCTGGGCGTCATCGCAGCCGTCGCTGAGAAGTACAACCTCTACACCAAGATCACCGGCGGCCAGCGAATCGACATGTTCGGTGCCCGCCTCGAGCAGCTCCCGGACATTTGGAAGGAACTGGTGGATGCCGGTTTCGAATCCGGTCAGGCCTACGGCAAGAGTCTTCGCACGGTTAAGTCCTGTGTTGGTTCCACCTGGTGCCGGTTTGGTGTGCAGGATTCGGTGGCCATGGCCATCGCGCTGGAGCTGCGTTACCGTGGCCTCCGCAGCCCGCACAAGCTGAAGATGGGCGTCTCCGGTTGCGCCCGTGAATGTGCAGAAGCCCGTGGCAAGGATGTTGGTGTCATTGCCACCGCCGATGGGTGGAACCTGTATGTAGGCGGTAACGGTGGAGCCACCCCGGCCCACGCCCAGCTGTTGGCCAAGGACCTGGACGACGAAACCCTGCTGAAGTACATCGACCGCTACCTCATGTACTACATCCGCACCGCAGACCGACTCCAGCGCACCGCACGCTGGCAGGAAGAACTGGACGGCGGCATCAAGCACGTCGAAGAAGTAGTGGTCAACGACTCCCTGGGCATCGCTGAAGAGCTTGAGGCGGCGATGGCCAAGCACATCGACACCTATGAGGACGAGTGGGCCGAGACCCTGAAGGACCCGGAGCGCCTCCGCCGTTTCCGTTCTTTCGTCAACGCCCCCAACCAGAAGGACGAGTCCATTTCCTTCGTACCGGAGCGCGGCCAGATCCGTCCGGCCACCAACGAGGAAAAGGGCGGCGTACTCATCGCTTCCACCATCCCGGTCCGCAGCGAAACCGTCGGCGTAGAAAACTAGGGGTTCACCATGCAGCTCACCATTGATCTCACCGGCCGCGACGTCCTGGTTACGGGAAATGAACAATCTGCCCGTCAAGCAGTCCGCCGCTACCAAAAGGCCGGCGCCAACGTGTACCGGCTCAGCTCCCCCGAAGGCATGCCAGGTGACGGCCAGCTGCCCGAGCGCCCTTTCCTGGTGGCCGTAGTGGACGACGGCGGGGCCGGCTGGCTGCCGCTGGTGGAACGCTGCCGCGACGCCGGGGTTCCCGTTGCGTTTGAGCCTGCTCCCGGAGCCGAAGGCCATGTGACCCTGGTGGGAGGGGGCCCTGGGGCCTTGGACCTGCTCACCGTGGGTGCCGTGGACGCACTGCGCGATGCCGACGTCGTCTTTTATGACCGGCTCGCTCCCTACCAGGAGCTGGTCGATCTGACCTCTGCAGAACTCGTGGACGTGGGAAAGCAGCCCGGGCTCCATAAAGTAACTCAGCGGGACATTGAAAAGCTCATGGTGGACGCTGCCCTGCTGGGCAAGAACGTTGTCCGGCTCAAGGGCGGGGACCCGTACGTTTTTGGCCGTGGTGGCGAGGAAGTGGCGGCCTGTGTTGCAGCCGGTGTTCCCGTCCGGGTCATCTCCGGCGTCACCAGCGCGATCTCCGTGCCCGCCGCAGCCGGCATTCCAGTGACACACCGCGAAGTGAGCCACATGTTCACCGTGGTCTCCGGCCATGCCCCCCTGACCGAGAAGGAACACACCCATCTTGCCGGCCTTGGCGGGACGATCGTGGTCCTCATGGGCATCGGTACCCTGCCGCAGCTGGCCGCTGGTCTTCGCCGGGCAGGGATGAGGCCGGACATGCCCATGGCGGTGGTGGAACGTGGCTACCGCCCGGGACAGCGCACCACCATCGCGGACCTCGGTACCATCGAAACGGCGGCCACCGGCTGCAGCAACCCGGCCGTACTGGTCATCGGCGAGGTGGTCCGCGTTGCTGAAGCCAACCGGAACCATGCCGAAGCATCCGCTGAACTGAGCCGACTCGCGGCTTCGCTCCTTGAAGCCTGAAGGTAAGAACCCATGACTCTTGCACATGCCATCGAAGTCCAGGACGCTACGGCCGCGCCGGAAGCTTCCGAAGCCGTAGAAGCGCCGCTGGACGGATTCCGCATTGGCGTCACCTCGCACCGCCGCTCCCGGGACCTCATTGAGGCCCTGGAGCGTCGCGGTGCGAGCGTGTTGCACGCCCCGGCTTTGAAGATCGCCCCGGTTCAGGAGGATATGGTCCTCATTGAGGACACCCGCACCATCATCGCGGCTAAACCGGACATCTGCATCGCCACCACGGCATACGGGATGCGCCGCTGGTGTGAAGCCGCAGATTCTTTCGGCATCGGCGAGCAACTCCTGGAAACGCTGTCCGCATGCCGCATGTTCGTCCGTGGCCCCAAAGCCCGCGGCGCCGTGCGGGCGGCCGGTCTTGCCGACGTCGGAATCAGCAGTGACGAAACCACCGCGACCCTGGTGGACATGCTGCTGGCCGAAGGCGTTCGCAACAAGACCGTCGCTGTGCAGCTGCACGGGTACACCGACGTCCGCCAGTTGGAACGGCTCCGCATGTCCGGCGCCACGGTCCTGACCGTGACCCCGTACCGCTGGGTTAAGCCCGACGGCGAAGACAAGCTGCCGCGGCTGATCGAAGCCGTGGTGGGTGGCAACCTCGACGTCCTGACGTTCACCAGCGCCCCCGCCGTGGATGCGATGTGGAGCACCGCCCACGAAATGGGCCTCTACCGCCAGCTCATCGAAGCCCTGAAGGGTCCGGTAACTGTTGCGGCCGTTGGGCCGGTCACCGCACAACCGCTGGTTGACGCCGGGCTGACGCCGCTGATTCCCGACCGGTACCGCATGGGTGCGCTGATCAGGCTGGTGACCGAACATCTCTCGTTGAACCACGTACGGCGTTTGGAAACAAAAAGCGCCACCATCGAATTGCGCGGACGCTGCTTGCGGATTAACGGCGAGGTGGTGGACCTTGCACCGGCACCCCTGCTGCTGTTGCGAGCGCTGCTGGGTGCGGGTGGAGCTGTACTGTCCCGGGAGGCTCTCTCTGACTTGTTGGACTTGCGCGGCTCTGTGCACGCCCTGGATATGACGGTGAGCCGGCTGCGGTCCTCCCTTCCGGACGGCAAGCTGGTGGAAACCGTGGTGAAGCGGGGTTACCGGCTGCGGGCTTAGTCCTCCTGCCACGGTTTTCCCTGCCACGCTAGGCCGCCTTCACCAGGGGAAGTTCGTCCCAGTTGGTGGTGTAGCGGGGGCTGAGCATGTCCCGTTTCATGGACCAGTCCGGGCCGCCCTTGATGCCCGCATGGCCCAAACCAATGGAGCCCCGGCCATACCGCTTGCTGACTTGCTCCAGCAAGGGGCCAATGCCCTGCTCTTCATGCGGGTTCTCGAAGATTTCCAATGGTTTCTGGTTGCCGCTGGGGCGAAGGTCAGTGACCATGATCCCGGCTTTGGCGTACCTGACGCCTTCCTGGATCCTGGGAACCAGAGCGTGTGCGGCCTTGGTCAGCAGAACGGGGTCCGAGGTTGGCATGGGTAGTTTGATGTTGACGGTGGGGAACGATTTGTCGTTGGGGTTGTAGACCGATGTTGCAGCAAAGGCAGTCAGCAGTTTGGCCTGAAGATCGTGCTTGGCCAGCCTGGCACTGGCCATCTGACCGTAGACGCTGAGCACCTGACGTAACTCCGCGGCCGTGGTGATCGGCGTGGAGAAAGACCGGGAAAAAATCAGTTGGTCCCGCCCGATTCGTTCTTCCTCCATAGGGATGCAGGGCGTGCCTTGCAGTTCCAGGACAGTGCGCATCATGACAATGGAGAATTTGTCCCGCAACGCCACAGGGTCGGCCCTGACCAGGTCCAGGATGGAGAAGATTCCCATCGCGTTCAGGCGTCTTGTGAGCCGGGTGGCGACGCCCCAGATCTCTATCACGGAGAGCCGCGCCATGAGTGCCTCGCGTTGGGCCTCGGGAATGGAGTCCCAACGGCACACACCGTTGAAGGCCGGATTATGCTTGGCCCACTTATTGGCCAGCTTGGCGAGAGTCTTAGTGCGCGCGATCCCTACGCAAACGGGAACCCCCACATGCCGTTGGCAGGCAACCTTGATGGTTCGCCCCAATTCCAGCAGGTCATCCGGTTGCCCCTTCACTCCCAGGAACGCCTCATCAATGGAGTACACCTCCTGCCATGCTGAGTACCGGGCCAGGAGCTCCATGACGCGCGAGCTGATGTCTCCATACAGTTCGTAGTTGCTCGACAGGGCTATCAATCCCCATTCCTCGGCCCGTGGCGCGAGCTTGAACCATGGCTCCCCCAGCCCGATTCCCAGTTTCTTGGCCTCCGGCGATCTGGTCACAGCGCAGCCGTCGTTGTTGGACAGGACAATCAACGGTTTGCCTTCCAACGCTGGGTTGAAGGCACGCTCCGCCGAGGCGTAGAAGCAGTTGATATCCACATGGGCAATCTCCTGCATGCGGTGCATGAGCGCTGGCTTGGACATTTCCATCCCTAAATCGGCATTAGCACGCGAGCCGCCGTTTCAGTGCAGGACACGCCGCGTATTCGAACATATATTCGAATACTTCTACTGTACCTTCGGGCCCCGACAAGAAAACATCCCGCCCACCGGATTGTGGAAAAGTCCGGGCAGACGGGATGCCGGTGGTACGGAAATCCAGGTAGATGGCCCGCGTGGCCAAGCCTTCCCCGAGGGCCGCCAGCGTGGGGAAGAGGATGCCCAGGAGGGCGTCGGCGACCCAGAGGGTGCGAAGCCCTACCGGCTGGATTCAATCAAATGTGATGCAGGCACGTTGTGGCTACGCCCCAAATGGTCAGTTCCGACATCGCGGGCACTCGAATGTCCGGATACTTGGGATTGTCCGCCTGCAGCACCACTCCCGACGGCGTGACGCGCAGCCTTTTGATGGTCAACTCACCATCAAGGACAGCAACGACGACGGACCCATCCTTGGGCTCCAGTGCCCGGTTAACGATCAACTCATCCCCGTCACTGATCCCGGCACCCTCCATGGACTGACCCGTCACCCTCACCACGAACGTGCTGGTGACATCCTTGATCAGATGCTCATTGAGATCAATCCGACCATCAAAATAGTCCTGCGCAGGCGAGGGATATCCCGCCGCCACAGGAATAGGTGCCAACAGTACTGACATCAGGGAAAAGCCCGCATCTACCACGCGGGGGCCGACTATCACGCCCACAACACACCTTTATTCGAATATATGTTCGATAATTCAGTGTACAGCGGACCCCAGACATCCTGTCCATTCCGCTTCGCTCGGCACCTCAGGGCGATGGTTTCTCGCGGTGAGACGAATGACGAGTATTTTGAGGGAAGATCAAGCGAACAACTTCTGGCACGAACACATAGGAGAGCAATGACCGACCGGACCAGGCAACTCGGTGGCGCGCTTAGCGCCGACATCACACGCATGGTCAAGGAACGCTACCCGGATGAGCTGGCCCACGCCCAGGCCGTACACGCACACTCCGAGAAGTTGGTTCTCGGGTTTATGGTGTCCTCTGTCGCGCTGTGGTTCCTCGGTCCGGCCCTGCTTCTGAACGGTCTCATCAGCCCGGCGATCGCCATCGTGGTGCCCGGACTGCTGACCCTCGCGTTCCTCACGATCGTGCTCATCGCCATCGCCCGGAACAGGGCTGCCTCGCGACCCGTGGTTGAGTACGCCAAGCAGCTGGGTCATAAGGTCACCAGTGTCACCAAAAAGGGAATAACGGTTGCTGTTCCGAAGGGCGTTGTCAACGTGCCCGAGGAGTTCCGCCAGCCACGCAAGGTCACGCGCCAGCGGTAAGGCAAGTGTCAGCGGCGCCGACCTTAGCGTCCTCGACGCCCTGTACTCAGGCAAACCACGGCCGTGGGGGCCGCTAACGCGCGGAGCGGCTGTCGCGTGGGATCAGCCACTCTTGACGGTGACGTCATAGGAGAAAGGCTTCGGTATGACGCCCGGCCAGGAACCGTCTTTCTTGAACAGGGAGAGGTTCCGTGCCCCCTCCGGGTCCTCAGCACTGAGCGGGATAATCACGGTGTTGTGCTCCGAGGGCGTGGAAGTTTGCGGGCTGAGCCAGGCCGAGCCCACGGCTGCGGCTGTGAGGTCGAAGAATGGCTCGCCGTCGGCGGTGCTCGCAGAGATCTGGATCTGCGTGTTGGGCATATAGCCCTCGCCCACAGCCCACACGTTGCGGACGATGCAGTCGATGAGCAAGTCGCCGTAGGTGACGGTGTACCCGGGCTCAATGTCGAACGCCACCGCGTAACCGGTGTTGCCCTTCACATTAGGTGGGCCTCCGCCCGCAAAGTCGGTAACGGAAATCCCGGGAATAGCGTCGATGGCCTCGCGGGCTTCAGCAATGGTCTGCCCGGTGTCCGCGTCGTGCGGAATGGATCGGGGGTCCTGTTCGGGCAGTGGCGCCGGCGCGTTGCATGCCGTCATGAAAGAAACGATCACGGCCACCATGGCAGCCCTGGCCACAGCTCGGAGGGAACGGGTCATGACCCTATTATGTTGGGTCGATACCGTACGTGCGTGACCAACCCGGTCCCGCGCACCCCGGTCTGCTCAAGCGTCAGGTTCCCCACGTCGTCGAGCAATCGCTCCCCGCCACCAAGAATCATGGGGGAAATGTGCAGCCGCAACTCGTCCATGAGCCCGGCTGAAAGGTACTGGCGGGCTGTCTGCGCTCCCCCGGCAATCGCTACATCTTTGTCCGCAGCCGCTTCCCGGGCCTGCGCCAACGCCGATTCAATGCCGTCGGTCACAAAGTAAAAAGTTGTGCCGCCCTCCATCTCCAGCGGCTCGCGACGGTGGTGGGTCAGAACGAATACGGGGG
This sequence comes from Arthrobacter sp. StoSoilB22, assembly GCF_019977315.1. Classification (NCBI taxonomy): domain Bacteria; kingdom Bacillati; phylum Actinomycetota; class Actinomycetes; order Micrococcales; family Micrococcaceae; genus Arthrobacter; species Arthrobacter sp. StoSoilB22. Next base: position 1,389,852 of record NZ_AP024652.1, on the reverse strand, counting down.
CGTGATACGGAGGTTCATCGCCCCACCAACCCCGCCATTCCTTGTCCCACGCCGCCGGTCCGGGTCCTGCGAACATGTTGCGTCCCATGATGAAGGCCCCTGCCGCCAGGATCGCCTCAATCTCGGGTGCGTTCGCCTCCGGCTCCTCGAACATCCATCTGTGCAGGAGCTCTGCGCCGTCGCCCAACGGTTCCTCCAGCCGCTGGTTGGGACCGGCAACATATCCGTCCAGGGAAACAGTCAGATCGCACGTGACGTGGCTCATGCGTCCATCATGACATCTGCACTATCACCGCTCCAGACGGGCATTGAAGCCGGCCCGGCGGGACCCACATGTGACGCACGTTATTACCGGCCGGTAAACACCACGCTACGGATAGGCCCTAGATGGCAACAGCGGCGAAACACCCGCGAAAAACCGGCCCCCTACGCTGATGAACAACAGCAGGTCACATGAGCGAAAGGGCCAAACATGTCCGCCATCCCGTCCGCACCTTCCCACCACATCGTCATTGCAGGCGCAGGCCCAGCGGCCCAGGCCTTGGTGCGGCGACTCGCCGGCGGGTCCGACTCCCGGCAGCGCGCCTTCCGGGGAACCATCACGGTACTCAGCAACCGCGACGAGTGCCCTGAGGCCCTGTTGGAACTCGCCGAACTCCCCCAGGTCTCGGTCCGCTTCGGCCAGGCGGCCAGCTTCATTGACGCCGATGCAAGGATCGTCACCACCGTGGACGGCATGGAGTTCTCCTACGACCAGTTGGTCATCGCCACCGGCTCGGCCCCGGCCCTTCCGCCGGTGGCAGGCGCCGAATCAGGCCTGAGCTACTCCACCATCGATGACGCCGTTTCCATCGGCGAAGCGGTCAAAGACGTCACCCGGTTGGTGGGCCGCCGCCCGCTGGGAATCCTGGTGGGTAACGGTCCTGCAGCGGGCCAGGCTGAGGCCGTGTTGCGGGCCCGCGGAGTCCGCCCCGTCCGCACAACCCTCCGCCCCACCGCCGTCGTGCCTTTCCCGGGCACTGAGACCGGCACCGGACCAGACGCCCGTCCTCAAGGTTCCACACTGCCGGCAACCGGCATCCTCTTCGAAGATGGCAGCAGCATGAAGGGCGACTTGGTGGTCCTGGCCGAGGAACGCACTGCCCGCAACGACCTCGCCGAAAGCGCCGGACTCACAATAGCCTCCGACGGCGGCATTTCAGTGGGGCGCGACCTCACCACCTCCGTCCCGGGCATTTGGGCGATCGGCGATGCCGCGTCCTGCGACGGGCTCCGCTTGGGCCTGCTTCTCTCCGCCGATTCCTCTGCAATGTTGTGCGCCTCGGGCTTGCTGCTCGGTGCAGGGAAAGAGGATCAGCAGGCACTGCTGGCCGCATGAGGTGCTGCTGGCGGGGGCCGGAGAGGCCCCCGGCGCATGTGGCAAGATGGTCCTTTGACGGGCAGTGACAACCCTGCGGCCACCGGGCCGGCCACGCCCTGCACGGAAGGATTCCATGAGCAACGAAGCCGTCGCCCCTGCAAATATCGCCTCCTACATTGACCACACACTGTTGAAGCCTGAGGCCAGCGAGGCTGACGTCCTCAAGGTGTGCGCGGAGGCCGTCGACTACAAGTTCAAGTCAGTCTGCGTCAACCCGGTGTGGGTCAAAACCGTCACCAAGGCCCTCAAGGGTTCCGGTGTGCTCACGTGCTCGGTGATCGGTTTCCCGCTGGGCGCCACGCCGAGTGACGTGAAGGCTTTTGAGGCCCGGGGTGCCGTGCTGGACGGCGCGGATGAAATCGATATGGTGATCAACATGGCCTCCGCCCGCGCCAACGACAAGGGCGCGCTGGTGGAGGACATCCGGGCTGTGTCCGAGGTAGTCCACGCCGGCCAGGCCATCTTGAAGGTCATCATTGAAACATCCATGCTGAGCGATGAGCAGAAGGTGATCGCCTGCGAAGCGGCTGTGGAAGCGGGGGCGGACTTCGTTAAGACTTCCACCGGTTTCAATGGCGGCGGCGCAACCGTTGAAGACGTTGCACTGATGCGCAAGACTGTGGGACCGGACCTGGGCGTCAAAGCCTCCGGTGGCGTGCGGTCCCTGGCTGATGCACAGGCTATGATTGCTGCTGGTGCAACACGTATCGGAGCGAGTTCCGGAATTGCCATTGTCAAAGGTGAACAGGGTTCATCTGCCTACTAAGGCTTCCGCTGCCGTCAAAGATTTTGAGCCCTGCGGGGCCGAGGAGGAATGAATGTCCAAGAACGCCACAAGCGCCCCCATTGAAAAAGAGAATAGTCTCGTCCAGAGCATTGTGCTGTTCGTGGTCATGATCGCGCTCTTCCTGGGCGCCATCTACTCCCTGTCCTTCCTGACGCTGGATAACCCGTGGCCGATGGCCGTGTGCCTCGGCCTGTTTGCCTTGGCTTTCTGGATCCCGCAGACCGTTTTTGGCCGCTCTGACTCCGCAGGCGAAAGCTAAGCGCTGCTCATGACGTTGAATGGCCCAGGCTCCTGCCTGGGCCATTCCTTTTTGCTGGCCCTTTCCCTGGCTGCCACACTGCTTCTCACAGGCTGCGGTGGGCCCATACCGCCGGGTCAGTCAGATGCACCCCGGGGAGCAGAACCCGGGCCCTGCCATACCAACGGAAGCAAGGCCGGCAGCGTCCAAGAATGGAGGGTGGACGGCTACCTGGACCCGCAGGACACGTCCAAGTCCATGCAGCAGGCCATAGACACAGCGTCCAAGAGCGGCGGAGCGATCGTCCAACTCCCCGAAGGTGTCTTCACCCTGGAGCGCCCCCTCATTCTCAAGAGCAACGTAACCCTCCGTGGAGCAGGACCGGCAACCGTCCTGAAAGCGGGCCCGGAATTTCTGGAATTCGAGGGACCATTCGGTGGGCACCCCCTGATCACCACCAACGGCGCACAGAACGTAACCATCGCCCAACTCACCGCAGACCAAAATGGTGACGAGTTGGAGGGCAACCTCCCGGGACGCCTGCACGAGTACCTGGTGGATGTCCGTCACTCCACCAACGCCGTGGTGGAGGGCGTCACCACCCGCAATCCCTACACCTATTCAATCGCGGTGGTGGCCAGCAGCGATTTCTGCGTCCGGAACAACAACACTCTGGTGACCAGCAGCGGCCGCTACGATCAGCTGGACGGCATTCACATCACCGATTCCCATCATGGCCTGGTTGAGGGCAACACCGTTGACCAGCGGCAGGGGGCGGATGGCGACGACGGCCTCGTGGCCCAGGCCCTCGGCGCACCCGTTCATGATGTGACGTATCGAAACAACGACGTCCGCGGCGGATCGCACGGCTCCGGCCTGCAATTGGCCGTTGGGACGCATGAGATCTACAACATCACCGTGGACGGCAACCGATTCTGGGGTTCTCCGGACGGAATCAAAACCGGATACTACGACGACGGCGCCGCTGCGGTCCGCGACGTTGCGGTAAAGAACAACGAGTTCTTCAACCTTCAAGGCCCGTGGCTCAACTTCCACGGCGATTTGGAGAACATCGTGGTGACAGATAACGTCACCTGCCACGCCGGCTCCATCATGCTTGAGGATGCGCCCGGGAACGTTCTGGCCAACAATGGGACACGCTGCTGACTTAGCGGCCTGTCACGGCAATTGCACTACCCCGCCCAGAGCCGCCAGCACGCCGGGCCAATGCTGTTGAGCCAGAGTCCACGCGGCCACGCCCATGCCCACCATGGCGTAGCCACTGACTGGTATCAGGACCAACCACTCACGTCGGGAACCAGCCCGTCCCAGCAAGGGGATGGAGAAGGCCCCATTCGGCCGCCAGATACCCCGGATCACGGATTTGCGCAGGAACTTCGGTGGTTTGATGACAATGGGCCATAGGAGTGGCACCCCGCCAACGGTGATCATGTCCCCCACGATGTGCACCACCACCCCGGTGAGCATGGACAGCGGCAGCCAGCCCCATTGATCCGGCGCGAACCAGGTCACCAGGCCGGCCATCACCACAGCGAAGAGCCAGTTGGTGATCCAGCCTGACTTCGGGAACAGGTTCAGGGCTTTGGCTGCCAGGTTGATCATGAACATGCAGAGCAACCCCGCGCCGATGGAAAGCTTGCCTACAGGGGTCACCATCTGGAACTGGGCCGCCATGGCCGCGAGTACCACGAACGCGGAGGCACCCAGTAGCGAGTGCGTCCCCTGCCGGTGCCCGCCGCTGGCCTTCTCGATCCCCACCGCAATCACATTGGACAGCGGCGGCAGCGAATTGGCGATGGTGCTGTGGCGGTGGTCCCAGTCCACCACCAAAGCAGTTCCCGCCGTCGCCATGGCACCGATCAAAATTCCGGTGGAATCCAGCGGGTACCAGCCCAGTGCGTAAGGTCCGGTCGAGGCAATGGCAATCCACGCCGCGGCTCCCGACGCGGCGTGGTGTCCTCCCATCATGCAGTTAGCCAGCCTTCACGGGTACATCAGCGAAAATCGCTTCAATGACGTTGTTGGCCCACTGAAGGATCTCGGCGTCCTGGAGGTCCCGTCCGCCGATCCTCGCGGTCTTGGGCTTGGGAATCAGCACCGCGTCCAAGGCAGGCTTCACCTGCGAGCCCGGATACATGCGGTTGAGGCGCATGGTTTTGGACTCGGGCAGTTGCGCCGGCGAGAAGCGGATGAAGTTGCCTTGAAGTGCGACGTCGGACAGGCCGGCTTCGCGGGCACCTACCCGGAAGCGCGCCACGGCAATGAGGTTTTGGGCAGGCAGCGGCGGCTCGCCGTAGCGGTCCACAAGCTCCGCCAGGACTTCCTCGATGGCCTCGTACGTGATGGCGGAAGCCAGCTTCCGGTACGCCTCCAGGCGCAACCTTTCGCCGGGTACGTAGTCGTGCGGCAGGTGGGCGTTGACAGGCAGCTCGATTTTCATCTCCGCGGCCTTCTCTTCGGCCTCGCCGCGGTACTCGGCAACAGCCTCACCCACCAGGCGAATATAGAGGTCGAAGCCCACGCCCTGGATGTGGCCGGACTGTTCGCCACCCAGCAGGTTGCCCGCTCCACGGATTTCCAAGTCCTTCATGGCCAACTGCATGCCCGCACCGAGCTCGTTGTGCGCGGCCACCGCTTTGAGGCGCTCCAACGCCACCTCGCCCAAGGGTTTCTCCGAGGGGTACAGGAAGTAGGCGTAGGCACGTTCCCGGCCACGGCCAACACGGCCGCGGAGCTGGTGGAGCTGCGAGAGGCCGTACTTGTCAGCACCGTCCACAATCAAGGTGTTGGCGTTGGAGATATCCAAGCCGGTCTCAATGATGGTGGTGCAGACCAGGACGTCGAAACGCTTTTCCCAGAAGTCCACGATGATCTTCTCAAGGCGGCTCTCCGACATCTGCCCGTGGGCTACTTCCACACGGGCTTCGGGCACCAGTTCGCGGATCTGGGCGGCGATGCGTTCAATGGACGAGACGCGGTTGTGGACAAAGAACACCTGGCCTTCGCGCATGAGTTCACGGCGGATCGCGGCGGAGGTCTGCTTGTTGGTGTACGGGCCCACGTAGGTCAGCACGGGGTGGCGTTCCTCCGGCGGGGTGGCCAGCGTGGATGTTTCGCGAATACCGGTCAGCGACATTTCCAGGGTTCGCGGGATCGGCGTGGCACTCATGGCCAGTACATCCACGTTGGTGCGCATTTTCTTGAGCGCTTCCTTGTGCTCCACACCGAAGCGCTGCTCCTCGTCAACAATCACCAGGCCCAGGTCCTTGAACTGAAAATCCTTGGACAGAAGCCGGTGGGTGCCGATCACCACATCCACGGCGCCGCTCTTGACGCCCTCAGCTGTTTCCTTCGCTTCCTTGCTGCTTTGGAAGCGGGACAGCGGCTTTACCCTCAGGGGGAAGCCGGAAAAGCGCTCGGTAAACGTTTCGTAGTGCTGCTGCGCCAGCAGGGTGGTCGGCACCAGAACCGCCACCTGCTTGCCGTCCTGGACGGCTTTGAAGGCTGCCCGTACGGCGATTTCGGTCTTGCCGTAGCCCACGTCGCCGGAAACCAGACGGTCCATGGGGATCTCCCGCTCCATGTCCGCCTTGACCTCATTGATGGTGGTCAACTGGTCCGGCGTTTCCACATAGGGGAACGCCTCTTCAAGCTCGCGTTGCCAAGGAGTATCGGCCGCGAACGCGTGACCCCGGGAGGCCATGCGGGCCGAGTACAAGCGAATCAGCTCACCGGCGATTTCCTTGACGGCCTTGCGTGCCTTGGACTTGGTGCTGGCCCAGTCCGCGCCACCCATCTTGCTCAACGCCGGCGCATCTCCGCCAACGTACCGGGTCACTTGATCCAGCTGATCGGTGGGGACGAAGAGCCGGTCACCCGGCGCGCCGCGCTTGGACGGCGCGTACTCCAGCACCAGGTACTCACGCAGCCCGGCGTCCGAGGACGACGTTCCGGCCACCTTGCGCTGGATCAGTTCCACGAACCGGCCAATTCCGTGCTGCTCATGCACCACGAAGTCGCCGGCGTGCAGCTGCAACGGGTCCACGGCATTCCGCCGCTTGGACGGCATACGGCGCATGTCCTTGGTGGAACTGGCCGTGGCACGGCCCAACAAATCAGCTTCGGTCAACAGGCCAAGTTTGAGGCCGTCCAGGACAAAACCGCGTCCGACGGCGGCGGTTGTCACCTCGATGATGCCCGGCTGGGGTTCCTTATCCAGGGAGTCAACGCGGGAACAGGGAATCTCGGCGTCGTGGAACAGCTCCGCCAAACGCTGGGCGGGCCCGGGACCATCGGTCACCACCACCACACGCCACTGCTCACGCACACGGGAGCCGATAAACTCCAGCATCTCGGCCACGTCCCCCTGGTAGCCACGAGGTTCGCGGGCACGCATGTTGAGCACATCAATGTCCAGGACCAGGTCCTCGTCCGAGGCAAGCGATGTGATGGACCACCAGGACACGCCATGTTCCAAGGCGGCCGAGCGGGTGTCGGTGAGCGAGCGGAAACTGGCGGCGTGCAAGTCAGTGGAGGCCTGGGACGAGAGATCAAGGGGCGCCGCACCGCCGTCGGACGCTGTTGACCAGGCAGCTTCCAGAAATTCCTCGTTGGTGGCTGCGAGGTCGTGCGCGCGGGTGCGCACCTTCTCCGGTTCGATGACCACCGACAGCGAGCCGGCCGGTAGCTGGTCCACGAACGGAACCATGGCATCCACCAGAACAGGTGCCAACGATTCCATGCCTTCAACAGCGATTCCGCCCGCGATCTTCTCCAGCATGTCAGCCGCGGCAGGCATGTCAGCCTTGAGTTTGGCTGCACGGGACATCACGGACGCGGTAATCAGGATCTCCCGGCACGGGGGCGCGTGGAGCTCAGTGGGGTGGTGAATTCCAGGTGCTGACAGCGAGCGCTGGTCTGCCACGGCGAACCAGCGCATCTGGTCCACTTCATCTCCGAAGAACTCCACGCGGATGGGGTGGTCCTCAGTAGGCGGGAAGACGTCAAGGATGCCGCCACGGACGGCGAACTCGCCGCGGTGCGTCACCATGTCAACGCGGGCATACGCGGCATCGGACAGGGCACGGACAACTTCCGTGAAGGAACGTTCCTGCCCCACCTGCAAGGTGACGGGGACCAAGTCACCAAGGCCGGCCACAATCGGCTGGACCACGGCGCGAACCGGGGCTACCACCACACGCAAGGGGGCCGCCGTCGAGCTTTCCGGGTGCGTCAGGCGGCGCAGGACCGAGAGGCGGCGGCCAACGGTGTCCGAGCGTGGCGAAAGCCGTTCGTGCGGGAGGGTTTCCCAGCTGGGGAAGGTGGCCACGGACTCTGCCGGGAGGTAGGAGGCGAGCGCCGCGGTGAGGTCCTCGGCTTCACGGCCGGTTGCGGTGACTGCCAGGACCACGGGGGCACTGTCACCGTCGACGCCAGCGGAAGCCAGGGCGTCGGCCATTTCGGCCAGCAACACCGCGCGCATCCCTTGGGGGGCGCTGATCTGGTAGTCGGCGTTCCGGTCGCTGAAGGACCGCTGCGCCTCCGTGCGAACGCGCGCAAAAGTCTTGTCCTCCGCCAGTGCGCGGCGCAGACCGTTGAGGCTCATGGCAGAAACTCCTAGGGTGGGTCCAAGGGCAGGCAACACAAATGCCCGGAAATTCAAATGAATGCCGGGTCATTCCAGCCTACCTCTACCCCCAGCCACAGGAGTTCCATTGCAGCCTTCGGAAGCTACGCATTCCAATACCCCGCAGGAGACCAAGACAGTACTGGTCACAGGCGCCACCGGCTACATCGGCGGGCGACTGGTCCCCCGGCTCCTTGAAGCCGGCCACAAGGTCAAGGTCCTTGTCCGCACGCCACAGAAGATTGCCGATGTTCCGTGGCATGACGAGGTTGAGATCATCCAGGACAGCCTTTCCGATGCCCATAGCCTGGCCGCTGCCCTGACCGGCGTGGATGTGCTCTATTACCTGGTGCATTCCATGGCCTCCGGCAGCGGATTTGAAGCCAAGGAAGAATCCATGGCGAAGCTCGTGGCAGGAGCGGCCGCGGATGCGGGTGTGGACAGGATTGTCTACCTGGGCGGACTGCACCCGGAGAACGAGGATCTTTCCATCCATATGCGTTCCCGGGAGACCGTAGGCCGGGTTTTCCTTGAATCGGCGGTTGACTCCATCGTGTTCCAGGCCGGTGTGGTCATCGGTTCGGGTTCGGCCTCTTTCGAGATGATCCGGCACCTGGCAGAGACGCTCCCGGTCATGCCGGCGCCCAGCTGGGTCAATAACAGGGTTGAGGCGATCGCCGTCCGCGACGTCCTGCATTACCTTGTAGCTGCGGCTGCCATCCCGGAGAAACTGAACCGATCCTTCGACATTGGGTCCCGGGATGTCCTGAAATACAAGGACATGATGAACAAGTACGCCGTGGAGCGTGGGCTCCCGCGGCGACTGGTGATCGCCCTCCCCGTGCCCGCGCCCAAGCTCGCTGGCCTGTGGGTTGCGCTGGTGACTCCCATTCCGTTGTCCATGTCCCTGCCCTTGGTGCAGTCGCTGCAGCATGACGCGGTGTCGCGGGAGCACGACGTCGACCGTTACATTCCACAGCCCGACGGCGGCCTGACGCCCTACCGGCGTGCCGTCGCTTTGGCTCTGGGCAAGGAACGGGACGGACAGGTGGAGACCACGTGGGCCAACGCCGGCATTGACGCTGATCCCCTGCCGAGCGACCCCGACTGGGCCGGGTACAAAGTGTTCCTGGACGAACGGACCTTCCACAGCGAAGCCAAGCCTGAACACGTTTGGACCATTATTGAGGGAATCGGCGGCAAGAACGGCTGGTATTCCCTTCCCTTGGCGTGGCGGGTCCGGGGCTGGCTGGACAAGTTGCAGGGCGGTGCGGGGCTCTTGCGCGGACGCAGGCATCCCAAGACCCTGAACACGGGCGAGGTAGTGGACTGGTGGCGGGTGGAGGCGATTGACCGTGGACACCTGCTGCGCTTACGGGCCGAGATGCGGGCTCCCGGCGGTGCTTGGCTTGAGTTGTCGGTAGAGCCCGACGGCAGCGGCAGCCTCTACAAACAACGGGCCATCTTCTTCCCCCGCGGTTTGGCAGGAAGGCTCTACTGGTTGGGCGTTTATCCTTTCCATGGGTTCATCTTCCCTTCCATGGCCCGCAATATTTCCGCGGCGGCCACCACCCTTCAGGAGGCCGGTTCCGGGGTGTCCACCGAGACACCGTAGGATGTTGGGAGCTAAAAAGCTTCACCACAACCATCCACGGAGGACCCATGGCCCTGAGTGCATCCACCACCCTGCCCCACAGCGTTGACCGCGTAGCCGCAGTCTTTGTCAACGAGGATTTCCTGCGTCACACCAGCGAATACGTGGGCGGCTCCTTGGAATCGTTCACCGTTGACGGCGACACCGCCGGCGCTTTCACCACCACCACGGTTCGTACGCTGCCCACCACGCGACTGCCGGACATCGCACGCAAGTTCGTTGGCGAGACCCTGAAGGTCACCCAGACCGAGAAGTGGGAAGCCCCGGCTGCCGACGGTTCACGGTCCAGCACCATTGACCTGAAGATCGCCGGCGCTCCGCTCGATGTCTCTGCGGTGCAGCGTCTGGTGGCCGAAGGCGGCAGCACCCGGATCGAGCTTGAAGGCAACGTGACCTCCTCGGTTCCGTTCCTCGGTGGCAAGATCGCCGATGCCGCAGAGCCCATGGTTGGCAAGGCCCTGGGAATCCAGTCGCAGCAGGCCCAGGCCTGGCTCGAAAGCCACTAGCGTGGAGATCCCCGCAATCCTGGCGATCGTCCTGATCGTTGCCGGCGTCTGGTCCTTGGTGGTGTGGCCGCAGTTCCTCAAGCGCGTCATGAAGGACCCCCGCGCCCGCGATGCAGCCGGGAAGGCCACCACGTTCCTCACGGTCCACGTTGTGCTGGTCACCATCTCCATGGTGCTCGGACTCGCGACGGCGGGCATAGGGATCGCGGGCCTGATCGCCTAACCCTCACCCAACTGAGTCGCAGTAGTGCGCGTTTTGAGAGCTCATAACGCGCACTACTGCGACTCAGTTGGGTAGGATGGGTAGTGGTGTGCCGGGAAGTCTGGTCGGCGGTTCTTTTGCCGTACCGCGAATGCCCGACCACTCTTGAGGAGCCCCAGTGCCCCACCCATCGAGCCAGCCCGCAGCACCCGAGCCCGACTCCAGCAGCTCCAGCAAAGTCTTCTCGCGCTCCACATACCCCGAATATCGCCGGATCCTCTCCATTCTCCGTACGGAAACGGTGGGCGGCGCACTCCTTCTGGCAGCTACCGTGGTGGCGCTCATCTGGGCGAACTCCCCTGCAGCAGACGGCTATTTCGCACTCCGAGACGTCAAGATCGGCTACGAACCCTGGCATCTTGAATTGAGCCTTGGCCACTGGGCTTCGGATGGCCTGCTGGCGGTGTTCTTCTTCCTGGCAGGACTTGAACTCAAACGCGAATTCGTGGCCGGGGAACTCCGTAAACCTTCCAAAGCCGTTGTCCCCGTCGCTGCTGCTGTTGGTGGCGTGGTGGTGCCGGCCCTGATCTACGTCCTCTTCAACCTGGGAACAGCCGGAGAGACGCTCAAAGGCTGGGCTATTCCCACAGCCACGGACATCGCCTTCGCCCTCGCGGTGCTGGCCGTCATCAACACGCACCTGCCCGCCGCACTACGGACATTCCTGCTGACGCTCGCCGTGGTGGACGACCTCATCGCCATCGGCATCATCGCCTTCTTCTACTCCACGGGGCTCCAGCCGCTCATGCTTTTGGCCGCCCTGGTGCCGCTTGCCCTCTTCACGTTCCTGGTGCAGAAGCGGATCAGCAGCTGGTACCTCTTGCTGCCCCTTGCTTTGGCCACGTGGGGCTTCGTCCACGCCTCCGGTATCCACGCCACCGTGGCCGGAGTGCTGTTGGGCTTCGCCGTTCCCGTCCTGGCCAGCGGCAAAAAGGGAGAACCGGCAGAGGGCCTGGCCGAGCACCTCGAACACAAACTACGCCCCTTCTCGGCAGGCTTTGCGGTACCTGTCTTCGCGTTCTTCTCCGCAGGCGTGGCCTTGGGCGGACTGGACGGCATGGGAGCCGCCCTCAGGGACCCCGTGGCGCTCGGGATTGTTGCAGCATTGGTGGTGGGCAAGGCCGTGGGTGTCTTCGGCACCACGTTCCTGGTCACCAAAACCACGCGCGCAAGCCTGGACTCCAGCATCGCCTGGATCGACCTCTTCGGGCTGGCACTGCTGGCCGGCATCGGTTTCACGGTCTCATTGCTGATCGGCGAATTGAGCTTCGGCGCCGGCTCCGCCCATAACGACCACGCCAAAGTGGCCATCCTGGCAGGCTCCTTGATCTCGGCGCTGCTGGCCGCCGTCGTGCTTAAGGCCCGCAACCGGCGCTACCGCCAAGTGCAGGCAGACGAAGAACGGGACGACGACGGCGACGGCGTACCTGACGTTTTTGCCCGCGCCTAAGGCGGAGGTGCTCCGCTAGAAGCTAGGCGGTGGCCTGGTTGAGCGCGTCTTCAGCGGCAACCCAGGAGATCATGGCGCATTTCACGCGTGCCGCGTAACGGGCCACTCCTTCGAAGGCGGCGGCATCGCCCAGGATCTCCGGGTCTGCCTGTACTTTTCCGCGGGACCGGAGCACCTCCCGGAAATTATCGATGACCGAGTGGAGCTCCTCCACGGACATGCCCTCGCCAAGTTCGCTAAGCACAGAAGCTGAGGCCATGGAGATGGAGCAGCCCGCACCGTCCCAGCGGATCTGCTGAACGGTTCCGTCGGAGACTGCGAGCCGCAGCGTCACCTCATCCCCGCACACAGGGTTCAGCTGGTGCGATTGCCCGGTGGATGTACCGTCCGGCGCACCCGTTTCCGCAAGGCCGCTGCCGTGCCGCTGCTTGGAGTGGTCCAGGATGATCTGTTGGTACAGCTGGTCAAGACTCATGATGCTTGGTGCCTCTTCTGGGGAAAATCGTTGGTTGACGGCTGTGCGGCCAAAGGCCTGTGCCGCGTGTCAGGCCTGGAAGTAGGCCCGGACACCCGAAACTGCGTCCAGGAAAGCGTCGACGTCGTCCGTGGTGTTGTAGAGGTAGGTGCTGGCGCGGGTGGTTGCCGTCAGGCCCAGGCGCCGGTGCAGCGGCTGGGCGCAGTGGTGACCGACGCGAACGGCGATGCCGCGGTCATCAAGGAACTGTCCGACGTCGTGCGCGTGGACGCCGGCGACGTCGAAAGCTGCCAGGCCGATCCTTTCAGACCCTGAGGCCGGACCGACGACGCGGATGCCCTCGATTGCCTCAAGCCCCTTCACCAGACGCTGGCCCAGCGTCGACTCCCACGCATGGATGCGGTCGATCCCGGTCTCGGTGAGGTAGTTCACGGCGGTTGCGAGCGCAACGGCCTGGGAGATGCGCTGGGTTCCGGCTTCGAACCGCTGCGGTGCCGGCAGGTACTCGGCCCGTTCCATGGTGACCGTTGTAATCATGGATCCGCCCGTCAGGAACGGCGGCAACACATCCAGGAGTTCCTGCTTGCCGTAAAGCACCCCTACCCCGGTGGGGGCCAGCATCTTGTGGCCGGAGAACACGGCGAAATCGACATCCAGTCCTTTGACGTCCACAGCCATGTGCGGAACGGACTGGCAAGCGTCCAGGACCACCAAAGCACCGACGCGGCGGGCCATGGCTACGAGCTCGGCGACGGGGTTGATGGTGCCCAGGACGTTGGATGCGTGGCTGAAGGCAAGGAGCTTGGTCCGCTCCCCCACGATTTCCGCGGCGGCATCAAGCTGCAGGGTGCCGTCGTCCGCAATCGGGATGTACTTCAGGGTGGCGCCGGTCCGGAACGCCAGTTCCTGCCAGGGAATCAGGTTGGCGTGGTGTTCCATTTCGGTGACCACGATCTCATCGCCCGGACCGATGGCCAGGTCCTTCAGCGCGGACCCACCCCTTCCCTGTGCTGCCCAGAGAGCGGCGTTGGACAGGGCGTAGCTGATGAGGTTCAGGCCCTCGGTGGCGTTGGAGGTCCACACTGTTTCCTCGTACTGCGCACCGATGAAATCCGCCACGGCCTGGCGGGCGTCCTCGAAGACCTCCGTGGCTTCCACGGCAAGGTGGTGGGCGCCACGATGAACAGCGGCGTTGCGTTGCTCGTAGTACTCCTGCTCGGCTTCGATGACACTGAGCGGATTTTGCGATGTAGCGCCGGAGTCCAGGTAGATCAAGGGTTTGCCGTTGACCAGCTGGTCCAGCACCGGGAAATCATTCCGGATCCGCAACACCTCCGCGTTGTCCATGGCATGCATGGATCGCTGCAGTGAGGCGGGAGTTGATACGGCAGTCAAGGGACGCTCCTTGGAAATCCTTCAGGGACTCCTCATTATCCCACGGTGGCCCCTGCCGTGCGGTGCCGCAGGTGTGCCGTACAGCACGTTCAGCCGCCGGCCCTCCCGGGCACCCAGCCCAGCGGTGGAACCATCCCGCTATCGAAGGCGGCCCGGAGCCTCCCCAGGAGCACCGAGGCCCGGCGGCTGGCGGCAGCCCGGGTCCTGGCCTCGTAACCCGCTGCGGCCCGGGAATAGCACAGGGCGGCGTGGGCAAACTGCCGGTCCGCGGACAGGCTCCGGCCCGCCGCTTCAAGTGCTTTGGGGTCGTTGCCCACCAGAGCGGCGGCAAACGTCCCCCATGCTGCCCCGCCCGGACCATGAACAGTTGCTGCCAGCGCGCCAAGGCGTCGCTGGATCGCGGGATCGTCGACGGCGGCACTGGCCGGGTTAAGTGTCAGGAGGGAGAACACCTCTGCCTCCATCAGGATGCTGCCTTGGGCGTGCACATGTTCCGCCAGAGCCATCAGGTGTGTTGACGTCCCGGCAACCTGGTCCTGCGCCGCTGCGACGTACACGGCAGCGAGTTGCGACAACAGACCAGGCTGTGCCCCCAGAGCATGTTGAGTGAAGAGTCCGGACGGATCCGCTGAATGTCCTGCTGCTTGGTCGGAGTCATGCTGAACGGACACCCCGGCGGCTTCCTGCGCAGTCATGCTCTGCCGGGCCTTGGCCAAAGCCTGCCGGGTGTTCCCGCACAGCGCCTCGGAGTAGGCCAGCAGGGCCGCAGCCAGAGCAAGGACTGGCGGCAGACCGGCGTCGTGCAGTTCTGCCAGGACCGGTTCCAAGGTGGCACGGGCTGCACGCGGGAGTCCCTGGCTGAGCTGGACGTAACCGCGGGCGACGTCCAGGCACGCCGAGAGGTGCATCGGCAGGGTGTAATGGGCGGGAGTATCCACCAGCGGATCCGCCGGTTCCCAGGCCAGGTTGTACCGCAGGCCCATCACGTGCCGGAGCAGTACCCCCGGCAGGAACATGTTCAAGGTGGGATCGGCGTTGATGGCTTCCATGGCTGCTGTTGACCTTTTCAAGGCTTCCGGGGCGGCCCCGGACAGCAGCAGACGCTCGGCTTCGCGCACATTGTTCATGATCAATAGGGCGGCGTCAGTGGGCTCCCCCGGCCGCTGATGGGTGAACTCAGACCCGGCAGGTAGGGATGCAGCACCCAGCAGCCCCAGAGCCAGCAACCGGTGCGCGGCATCGATCTTCACTTCAGGGAGCCCGCCCGCGGTTGCCAGCTGCCGAAGTTCCGGACCTGCTTCCTGGAGGTGGCCCTCGGCGATCAATGCCCGCGCCCTGACCAGTCTTGCCTCGTCCAAGTGATCCTCGCCCGTCACTGCCGAGGCGGCCCTCAGAGCAAGCTCGGCGGTGGACGGCCTGTCAGCGGCGGGTGCGGCAGCAAGGAGAAGTTCGTCGGAGAGGCTCAGCCCGCAGTCCAGGGTCCACGTGATCCATCGCAGCAGGGCAGGCGCCGTCTCCGTAGTCAGCTCAGGTTCCTCCACGCCCAGCCGAAGGGCCATGCTCCGCGAGCGCGGCACGGACAGCCTGGTCCCCTCCCCGCGCAGCCAGGAACTTGTGCTGAGCAGCGGGGGCGAGCCTGGCAGCAGCCTGATGTGGTGATTGGTGAGGAGATGTTCAATGGCTTTCTGACCGAAGTGACGCTCCACCACCTCAAGCGCCACGGGCTCTGAGAGCGCGATGAGTTCGAGCGCCTGGCGCTCTTCAGGGGGGCGCGAAATGTTCTCCGCCCGGACATGCTCAACCACGCCGGGCCATTCACAGCGGGCCCGGACATCGATGGTCCAGTAACCATCAACCCGGACCAGGAACCCGGAGCGGCGCGCGTCGTCGACCGCCAGGCACAGCAATCCCACGTTGAAACCGCTCATTGCGGCAAGGAGGCTGCTCGCGCGTCGCTGGACATGCCCGCCAAGGATGGACTGGCACAAAGCGTGTGCCTCACTGAAGGTAAAGGGTGGGAGGAAGTACTGCTCCAGGAAGCCGTCTTCCCAGAGCTGGTAAAGATCAGGCGGGAGGGGGTGTCGGCTTTCCGCCGTGGCCACCAAGGTGGCACCGAAGCCCGGAATGAGTTGCAGCAGGACCGCCAGTGAGGCCGGATCGATGTAGTGGATGTCGTCCACCAACAGGACCAGCTGCGGCCGTGCCGGTTGAACGTGCCGCTTGTTCCGGCGTCGTCCGCGTGAGGGTGTGTACAAGTAGTCGGCCGGCCCCAGAGTACTGGTCAGGGCCCGGAGAACGTGCAGGCCCGGCGCCACGGCCTCGTCGGCCGCTGCCGCCGCCCCTGCCGTTGCCCCTGCCGCGGCCCCTGCCGTTGCCGAAACGGCGCCTAAAGCGCCGAATTGAAGGGCCCGGCGTTCCGGTTTTCCGCTGAAGGTGCGGACGTCGACGGTCTCGGGAAGTCCCTCTTTGACGGAAAGCAGAAGGTGGCTCTTTCCGGAGCCCCGCTCTCCCACCACCACGATGCCGCTGGTGGACGGGGACGGGACTGCCGAGAGGATGAGGTTTAGAAGTTGCGTTCTATCGGGAAATGTTGATGGCCTCAGACCAGCTGTGACGGTGTCTTCGTCCAGCCAAGGGTCCGGCAACATGCACACTCCAATAGCAGCAGTCCCATGATCCGGGAAGGGTTTTTGGGTTCCGCGGTGCGCGGATCCCTGTCCTAGAAGCCGGCGGCGGCTGGGGGGAGAGTCTCGGTCTCAGAAGACTCTGTCGCCGCCGGCTTCGTACAGGGCCGGACCACCTTTCGGTGGCCGGAGCATCGGCTCAAGAGACCTCCGATGCGGGTGATGCGATTTCCGGAATCCCGGTGATGCTTGGGGCTGAACCGTTCTTCCAAGATCAATACTGCCGGGGCGCAACATGCCGTACATCAGTAGTTGGTACTCGAAAAGTGGGCCCCTTTTTTCCCGCCGGTACTCTGTTGTACTCAGTCCCCGGACAGGGCACTACTTGGTTGCGACACGAAATACCCGCGCATTACTCCATTGATTGGTTAAATCCCGCGCGATTCCAAGGGAAGCTGCTTTAACGGCGATCTTGCAGGTACTCAGGCGGCGTCGTCAGTGACGGACGGCAGCACCCAGGTCTTCCCGCCTGCGGATACCCAGTTTGGCGTAGCTCCGGTACAAGTGGCCTTCCACGGTCCGGACCGAAACCATGAGTTTCTCGGCAATTTGACGGTCGGTCAGGCCCGAAACAGCCAATGCCACAATGTCCTGCTCGCGTCGGGTCAGTGGCACAGACCGGTCCGCCTCGGTTTGGGGGTCGTGGACCAGGGCGTCGCCCAGGGTTGCCTCATTGACATCCCGCAGTACCGCAGCCTGTCGCGCTTCCGGGCGTTTGCCTTCGGCATCGAAAGTCACAGCCGCTTTGTCGAACGCTACGGCGGCCGGCCCGGGCATCCCGGATGCTGCCAGGAGGTTGCCTGCGTTCACCAGCCCTTCGCCCTCACCGCGCAACTGCGCCGCCGCCAGTGACTGCCAGCCGGTTGCCCAGCTTCCTGCCATCGACGCCGCCGTTTCCTGGATTGACTCCAAGGCCTGGACGTCCCCGGCTTCAGCCCTGAGGACCAGGTTTTGGAGCAGAATGCCCGGCAGCCGGTGAAGATGACCCGATTCCGGTAGACCACTAAGTTTCGGCAGCCCTGTGCCCTTGCTGAGAAGTTCCTCGCCAGCAAGGCGGAACAGCTCCGCAAGGGCCTCAACGTAGGCACCACCGGCGGCCGCATCACACTGCTCGCTCTCCAGTCGGCTGGCCAGCGATGCGTTGCCGGACCTGGCCGCCGCGTAGAAGGCCAGTGCCGTTCCCAGGCTTCGCAGCTGCAGCGGGTCCCTGATGCGGAGAGCCTCAACGGCGGGCGTCAGCAGTTCCTCGGCCTTCTCCAATCGGCCCTGACGCAGCAATGACAAGCCTTTGAGCGCCTCAAGATCACCGCCAAAATAGATCAGTCCCGTGGCCGTGGCAGCACCGTAGCGGTCCAGGGCAGTCCCGGCTGCCTCCCAGTCTCCGGCCTCCAAGGCGGCAAGCGTGTAGCGCAGCAGCACGAAGTCGCTGATGTAGAGAATCTCATGGTGGTGCTCGTCCAACAGCAGCAAGGCTTCACGCCCGGCATCCAGCGCCTCCACGGCTTGGCCCTCCACCGTCAACAGCTCGCACTGCATCGCACGCAGGAATATCCGGTTCAGGGCAAGATCGGGGCCATCCGTTGCAAACTTCTCGGCAAACCGGTCCAGGCCCTCGCGGAGTTCCTCGTAGTGGCCGTCACTGGCCAGGACCGCCAATTCCACTGCCCGGACGTGCCCTTCGACCCGTTGGAGCACAGAATCCGACGACTCCCGCTCACCCATCAGGGCTTTTGCCGCGGCCCAGGCATCAGCCACAATGTCAGCCGGCGAGTCTCCCGCGGCGGCGCGCGCGGCAGCCCACAGCAGGCCTGCGCCCACGGGGCCGGCCGCGTCAGCATCCAGGAACCCGGAGCCTTCCTCCAACAGTCGGACGGCACCGCGGTAGTCGCCGTCGTTGTATTTGACCATGGCCATGACGGCGCGTGCCCGCGGGCGCAACTCCTCCGAGCGGACCTTGGCAGCCGCCGCTAATGCCAGCGGGTACTGGAGCGTCTTGGCGGCCAGGAAGGCTGCCTGCAGCAGCCGTTCATCATCGACGTCGGCACCACAGTCCAAGGCCCAGCCCACCATGCGCAGCAGGCCCTCCTCCGTGGACGATTCTCCTGGAAATTGCTGCACCATGCGCTGGCGGATCTGCAGGCTGCGGGCGGGCGAAACGATCTGCCGGAGCGCCTCACCGTACATGGGGTGCCACATCCTGAGGGGCCCGCCGGGTCCGTTGGCAGAGACCACAAGCCGGTTATCCATCAACGCCCGTACGGTGTCCCTGCCTACCAGCGTATCCAGCACCGCGGCAGGGACGGGCTCGGATAAGGCAATGACGTACATCGCCTCCCGTTCGGCTTCGCTGGTACGCAGGACCCTGTTTCGGACTACATCGGCAAGGTTTTCCCCGCCCCCGGAAAGTGCACGGGTCAGGAGCCACACTCCGTTTCGACGGACCAGGTTTCCGTCAGTCCTGGAGTCCTCCAGGAGGCAGTGAAGCAGCAAGGGGTTGCCCTCGGACATGGCGTGCAGGGCTTCGGCCGCACTGGACATGACCGCTCCCCCAAGGGTCTTTTCCGCCAGCTCCGTAACAGTGACCTGATCCAGCGGATGGAGCTCCAAGCGCTCTGCCAATCCGTCATACCAGAGTTGCAGCAACGCCGCAGGCAAGCCGGGCCTGGGCCTGCTGGTGGCTACCAGCCGCGCCCATCCGGCGGTGACCAGCTCGGCCAAAATCTGGGTGCTACCTTCATCGAGATCGTGGGCATCGTCCACGATCAGCAGCAGGCGGGCACCTTCCCCGCCACGCCGTTGCTCGAACTGGGACCAGAACTCGCGCAGGATCGCCACAGGCGAGGTTGCCTGCTCCACGGGAAGATCCAGGAGATAGGGAGCCAGGACTCCATAGGGAACCGCGGACAAAGCAGGGCTCCCGTGAACCTGCATCACCACCATCTCCCCAGCCAGGCGGGCGGCGATTTCGGCTGCCAGGGCGGTCTTGCCAATTCCGGAATCGGCAACCAGAAGCACAGCCCCGGCGCCTTCCTGCCTCAGGATCTCCATGGCCAGTTCGAGTTCCGCGTCCCGGCCTACAAGGTGCTCAGCCCTCATGGGCAACCCGCGCCGGGGCTACGGAAGTTGCACGCCGCAGTTCACAGCAGCCCATTGAGCTCGCCCCGAGACGATACGCCGAGCTTGGTGAACACCTGGTACAGATGACCTTCTACAGTTCGCACAGACACCCCAATATCCATCGCGATTTCGCGGTTGCTGACACCCTTTCCCGCGAGTTTAGCAATCTGGCGTTCCCGTTCGGTCAATACCGGCGCGTCGCTGCGTGGCTGGATCGGTAACGCCGGCACGGAATGCTCCAACCTTTCGAGCCGCAGTTGTGCCGTTCGGGCCGCCGTGGTCTCGCCGGCGTCCCTGGCGAAGTCAAGCGCCATGGCCACGCAACGGGCTTCAACCACCAGCAGATCCAGTGCCGCTGCGGCGTCTGCGGCCGCAAGCAGCGAGCGCGAGCTCTTCGTCAGGGCGCCGCGTGCAAGGTCACCGGAGATCTTGGCCAACGGTCCTTGGCGTCGGCCGGCAATGTCTTCCAGCAGCCGGTATTCCTCATCCGTGCCTTCCACTGTGGCCCCAAAAAGGTTGATGCCGGCGGTGGTGAACCGCTGCTGCTCCATGTCGTTCCGCACCCGGGCCAGCAGACGTTGCTTCACGTCCGGGTCTCCCATCCAGCGCCCGGCCATCTCTGCACAGAACTCAGCCACGGATTCGGAGAAGAAGGTCCCCACTCCCCTGCAGGTGCGGAACAAGTCAAGGTATCGGCCGGCCTCCACGGAATTGCCCAATTGAGCATAGGCAAAAGCGGTGGCTGCGTAAGCAACCTTGTTCATGTTCATACTGGGCCGCAGTTCGAGCTGGGCGACGGCCGATCGCAGGGGTTCAATTGCGCTGGCTGGCTTACCTGCGTATGCGAATGCGAGCCCAATTCCCAGTTCGGTGAGCGCGCCCCTGTATTGGAGGCGTGAGGAGCCCGAGGGCGTGCGGCGCATCAGTTCGATACATTTGCGCCATTGGCCGGACAGCAGGAGCACCAGGAACGCATGCTTGGCGAAGGATTCCTCCAACTGTGCCGGGCGGTCCACGTCCCCCAAGTGCCGTGAAACGGTTCGAGCAAGTTGTTGCGCCTCCAGTTCCCTGCCCAGCATGCAGCGGGCCTCAATCAGGAAGAAGGAGGATTTGAGCCAGTGTTCAGGGTCCTCCGAGGAATCCTTGGCCTGCTCGGCTTCCAAGTCCTCAATCATGGCGGCGTACTCACCAGTGAAGGTTTTGTACTCGTAATTACATAGCTGCAGGCGGTTACGCGCCTTTGCCATGGCTTGCACGGGATAGTCCTTGGCCTTGGATTCAAGCGTCTCCAGGCCGGCGGCGATCACTCCCGGCACCATACCGGACCGTCCGTCGATCCACGTCATTGCCTGGCATTTTGCTGCGGTGACTTCAGCGAACTCCAAGGGGTCCAAGGCACTCATGCGGGATTCGGGCACTTCATCCAGGGCCTGGGCCGCATGCAGTGGCAGGTCCAGCATAAGGTAGGCCGCAGCCTTCAGACGCTGTCCGGGCACCCATTCACTGTCCTGAGGGTCCAACGACAGGGTGCATTGGATAGCGAAGTTGGGATCGTAGTCATCCAACGCCGCCCGCCCGGCCGCAAGCGCATGCGCGGGCGACGGCGCCGGCTCATCCTCGGACGCGTGCATCCATGCCGCATAGCTCAAGAGATCCTGCGGCGCCAAGGCCTGCAGCTCGGGTTCTTTGGGACCGTGCAGCATCAGGCGCAGCTCACGCATGCGGCGGGTGCTCAGCCAACCCCGGACAACTTCTCCTACATACGGGTCCCGGAGCGAGACCCAGTGCTCACCGGTCTTTTCTATCGTCAGCAGTGCCGCCTCCTCCATGTCCACCAGGACGTCGGCGCCGAAGATCGCTGCAAGATCCAGTAACGTTGCGCGCTGCGCGCAGGCCAGGATTTCGACGACGGTCCTGCTGGCTTGCGGTTCGCGCGCCAGCCTGGAACGGACAAAGTCCTCCACCACCGTGGCACCCTCAAGATTGATCCGATCACGCAGTGTCCAGACGGAGTCGTTGAGGACCAGGTTGCCCGAATGCCGCTGCTCCTCAAGAAGAGCATGCAGGAGCATAGGGTTGCCGCCCACTGCCGAGTGCAGTGAACCCACCAGGGTTGAAGAAACGTAATGGCCAAGAACCGAGCCGAGGACCTGTTTGGTCTGTTCCTCGCTGAGGGTGTTCAGATGAACCTCGCCCAGCACTCCTTCAAGGACCAGCCGGTGGAAATCGGCGGGGAGGTCACTGGCGCGTTGGACGGTGGCGATGACTTTTGCGGTGCCGGTAGCCATAAGGTTCAGCAGCACCCCGGTGCTCATGGGATCCATGCCGCCGGCGTTGTCCACGATGAACACGGTCTCCCGGCCGGCGGCCTCTGACCTGATCAGGTTGGTGACCGCGTGCAGTATGCCGGTGGGCGAACCCACGGCCCCCGAAGGCAGCCGGGCAAGCAGGAAGCCAAGGCATCCGTAGGGGGTCTGACCGCTGGCTACAGTGTTACGCAGCTGGAGGCTGTGGACTTTGGGGCCGAGTGAGGACACCACGGCCCTCGCCAGGCCCGACTTTCCGATCCCCCGCTCCCCCGTGAGGACCACGCCGTAGGAATCGGGTGATTCCAGATGCTTGCCCGCCTTGGACAAATCGTGGCTCCGGGCCAACAGCGACCATGTTTGACGGTCTGTTGGGCCGCCCAACAGATCGGGAGCCGCAGCCCTCGCTGCGCCTCCACCGCTCCTGTTTAGCAACTCCGCCGACATCCGCATCCTTAGCTACACATTCGCGGTAGTCCCCCACCGCTTACCTGCGTACCATGCACACTACCGTCGGGCGCCCGCAGTTTGTAGGGCTAAAGGTCCTCGGGACCGTCAGGCTTTCCTCAGGCTTTCCTCAAGATTTGCTCAAGCTTTGGCGGGGTGGTGCTTCTGTTGCGCCGCGAGCAGGCCCTGGTCCATGAGCAGTTCAACGGCGTCAGCTGCCTCGTCCAGGAGAAACGGCAGTTCCTTCTTCTCCGCGGTAGCGAAATCGCGGAGAACGTAATCGGCTGTCTCCATCCGTCCTGGTGGCCGGCCAACGCCTACTCGGACGCGCAGATAATCCTTGGTGGCGAGTGCTTTTGAAATGTCCCGCAGGCCATTGTGGCCGCCCTCGCCACCGCCAAGTTTTAGCTTGACTGTGTTAAAAGGGATATCAATCTCATCGTGGACTGCGATGACATGGTCCGGGGCAATGTCAAAAAAGTTGCAGAGTCCTGCAACGGGTCCACCAGAGACGTTCATGTACGTCATGGGCTTGGCAAGCACCACGCGAGGACCCCCGATACCGAGTCGCCCCTCAACCACCTGGGCCCGGGCTTTGTGCACCTTGAACTTCCCACCCATGCGGGAAGCAAGTTCATCCAGCACCATCTGGCCAACATTGTGCCGATTGTTGCTGTACTCACTGCCGGGGTTGCCGAGGCCAACAATCAGCCAAGTGTCAGTCATGTCTCATCCTAGGAGTGTGTGCGGGTTCAGCCGAAACGGTGGACGGCAAAGAAGAAAGTGGCCGGGAACCCAAGGGTGCCCGGCCACTGAACGGCGTAAGCCTCAAACAGTCAGAAGACTACTCGGCAGCAGCTTCCGTGTCTTCTTCTTCTTCCGAGCCAGCGGCTTCAGCGATGCGGACAACCAGGGTGTCGCCTTCGGTGAGCAGGGTGGAACCCTTCGGCAGGACCAGGTCAGAGGCGTGGATGCTCTCGCCGGCCTTGAGGCCTTCGATGCTGACCTCAACGGCGGTGGGAACGTGGGTTGCTTCAGCTTCGAGGGAAACCGTGGTGGCTTCGAGGCTGGCAACGGCACCCGGAGCAACTTCACCGGAAACGTGGACGGCGATGTCGACGGTAACCTTCTCGCCGGCCTTCACGGTCTGGAGGTCAACGTGCTCGATGATCTGCTTTACGGGATCGCGCTGGATGTCCTTGACGAGCGTGAGGTGCTGCTCGCCGTCGACGTCGATCGCGAGGAGGGCGTTGGAAACGCGCACTGCCAGCGTGGTGGCACGGCCCGGCAGGTTGATGTGGATCGGCTCTGCGCCGTGACCGTAGATGACAGCCGGGATCTGGCCGGCCATACGTGCACGGCGGGCGAAACCCTTGCCGAATTCGGTGCGCAGTTCTGCGGTGAGCTTCTGCTCAGACATGTGTACTCCTTGATTACTGTGTCACCCGGAAAGTCCGGGCTGGTCTATCAGCAAGGGCGGAGGTCTGGAGACCTTCTACGCCCAGCTGAGATCGGCCGCCGAGCAGCCGTTCCGCCTGTGTTGAAGGAGATGCAGACCCAGTCGATAACGGAGACCCGCAACCCTGATCCACATAATGCGGACCGGATGTGCTCTCCCTCGCCAAGGTATCCCCAAAAGTTTAGCAGCGGATCGCACTCTTTCTGAAAACGACCAAAGAAAACGGGCCACCCGCACGCCCGAAGGCGGCAGATGGCCCGCTTAAGTCAGCAGTCCGGCGTTAGGCTTTGCCGTCGAACAGGCTGGTGACCGAACCGTCGTCGAACACTTCACGAATGGCGCGCGCAATCAAGGGAGCGATCGACAACACCGTCAGCGACGGGAAGCGCTTCTCAGCCGGGATGGGCAGGGTGTTGGTGACCACAACTTCACGGGCACCTGAATCTGCCAGGCGCTGCGCGGCGGGATCCGAGAACACTGCGTGGGTGCAGGCGATGATGACGTCCTTTGCGCCGGCGTTCTTCAACACCTGGACAGCGCCGGAGATGGTTCCACCGGTGTCGATCATGTCGTCGATCAGCACGCAGGTGCGGCCCTCAACCTGGCCCACAACGGTCTTGGAAACGGCCTGATTGGGGACGGTGAGGTCGCGGCTCTTGTGAACAAACGCGAGCGGGGCACCGCCCAGGCGCTCTGCCCACTGCTCTGCAACCCGGACTCGGCCGGTGTCAGGGGAAACAACGGTGATGTTGTCAGCTTCCACCTTGGTGCGGATGTAGTCAGCCAGCAGCGGGATGGCCATCAGGTGGTCAACGGGGCCGTCGAAGAAGCCCTGGATCTGCGAGGTGTGCAGATCAACGGACATGATGCGGTCCGCGCCGGCAGTCTTGTAGAGGTCGGCAACCAAGCGGGCGGAGATGGGCTCGCGGCCACGGCCCTTCTTGTCCTGGCGGGAGTAAGGGTAGAACGGGGAAACTACCGTGATCCTCTTGGCCGAGGCCCGCTTGAGGGAGTCGATCATGATCAACTGCTCCATCAGCCAGTTGTTCAACGGAGCCGGGTGGGCCTGGATGACGAAGGCATCGGTGCCACGGACGCTCTCGGCCGAACGGACGTAGATTTCCCCGTTGGCGAAGTCGTAGGCGTCGATCGGCAGGAGCTCGGTCTCCAGCTCCTTCGCGATTTCCTGCGCCAGCTCCGGATGCGCCCTTCCGGCGGCGAGAATCAGTTTCTTCTCGCCGTGTGCGGTAATTTCGCTCATGCCTATTTGCCCTCTTCTGTGGTTGCCGGGGATTGTGAGGATGTGGAGGCGGACGTCAGCTCGTGCGCAGCCTCAGCCAGCTTTGCGGAGTCTGTGCCCGGACGGTTGGCAACGACCCAACCTTCAGCGTTCCGCTGTGCGGCCAGGCTCAGGGCCAGTGCGCCCGCGGGAACATCCTTGCGGATGACGGCCCCGGCGCCGCTGTAGGCTCCGTCGCCCACGGTCACGGGAGCTACGAAGACCGTGTTGGAACCTGTACGGACGCCCGAGCCGATCACCGTGCGGTGCTTCTTCTCGCCGTCGTAGTTGGCGGTGATGTTGCCGCAACCGATGTTGGTGTCTTCGCCGATCTCAGCATCACCGGCATAGCCCAGGTGGGACAGCTTGGAGCCGCGGCCAATGGTGACGTTCTTGGTTTCGTAGAACGCACCGATCTTCCCGGTCTCGCCAAGGACAGTGCCGGGGCGCAGATAGGTGAAAGGCCCCACGCTCGCCTTGGCGCCAATCGTGGAACCGGATCCGTGCGTGCGGATCACCTTCGCACCCTCACCCACGTTCACGTCCGTCAGCGTCGTATCGGGACCCACGACGGCGTCACGCGCCACAGTGGTGGCACCGTGCAGTTGGGTGTTGGGCAGCAGGCGGACGTCTTCGTCAAGGGTGACGGTGGCGTCGATCCACGTGGTGGCGGGGTCCACCACGGTTACCCCTGCGCGCATCCAGGATTCGATGATGCGGCGGTTGTGCTCGGCACCCAGGGCAGAGAGCTGGATGCGGTCGTTCGCCCCTTCAACCTGCCAGCGGTCTTCAGTGACGACGGCGGCCACCCGGCCGCCTGCGTCGCGGGCCAAGCCCAGGACGTCAGTCAGGTACATCTCGCCCTGCGCGTTGTCTGTGGTGACCTTCGCCAGCGCAGTGCGCAAAACGGCGGCATCAAAAGCGTAGATGCCCGAGTTGACTTCGCGGATGGTCCGTTCGGTTTCGCTGGCATCCTTGTGTTCGCGGATACCGGTGACGGTTCCGTCTTCGGCGCGCAGGATCCGGCCGTAACCGGTGGCGTCGTCCAGCACTGCGGTCAGCACTGTGACAGCGTTGCCCTCAGCCTCGTGGGTTGCCACCAGTTCGCCAAGGAGCTGGCCAGTCAGCAGCGGAACATCGCCGTAGGTGACCACTACCGTGCCGGAAAGCTCGGCGTCGGCATCCAAGGCCTTGAGCGCTACTTCCACTGCGCGGCCGGTGCCGGGAACGTCGTCCTGGTCAACAATCAGCGCTTCCGGGTCAAGCCCTGTGACATGCTCGGCTACGCGGTCACGCTCATGGCGGACCACCAAGGCCAGCTTCAGGGGATTAATGGCACGTGCGGCAAGAAGAGCGTGGCCCACCATGGAGCGGCCGCCGATTTCGTGAAGGATCTTGGGAGTCCGCGACTTCATGCGCGTTCCGGCACCTGCGGCCAAAACGATCACCGCTGCGGGACCGATGGTTTCGGGGCTCACGTACTGGCTCTCCTTGCTCGGTATGTCCCGGGTAACCCGGCTTCGGAATGCTGCAATCCAACAATGGACCCAGGCACCGTGAGAGCCGCTACAGGTACAGAGAAGGAGCGCATTTTCCGACCGTTCCGCCCATAGGATTCGAACCTATACTCCACGGCTCCAAAGGCCGGGGTGCTGCCATTACACCAGAGCGGACCGTGCATGCTTTCGTCCCCCGAATCTTGCGGCCCGGAGGGTTTCCCGGATCACCGGGATGCACACACAAGAAACTAGTTTGCCATGACCACCCTGTGCTTCGCGACTTGACCGCCCCGCGTCTGCTCCGTGACTGGTTCCTCCACCCTCAGGCAGCCCGCCCATCAGCCCTTCCCCAGCCTACTTAGGGCATGATGGTCAGGTGAGCAACCGCACTGAACTCCCCCGGCCGGCTGCTGTGTCCGAGGCCGCAGCACGCGCCACCATTGCTCCGGCAGCGCGCGTACGAATGACCGGGCAGCAGCGCAAATCACAGCTCATAGGCATAGGACGCGCACTCTTCGCCGCCCGGGGCCTGGACGGCACCACCATCGAGGAAATCGCCGCCTCAGCCGGCGTTTCAAAACCCGTGATCTACGAGCACTTCGGGTCCAAGGAAGGCCTGTACCGGCAGGTGGTGGAGACCGAGTTCCGGATCCTTTTGGATTCCATCACCGAGGCCCTCAGCACTGAAGCCAAGCCCCGGGTACTGGTTGAACGCGCCGCCCTGGCCCTTCTGGGATACATCGAAGACCGCACGGATGGTTTCCGGATCCTCATGCGTGATGCCCCGCCCTCGCAGCCCGAGGGCGCCTTCTCCACTCTGCTCTCCCACGTCACCGCCCGCGTGGAACATCTTCTCTCCGACGAATTCGCGCGCCGTGGATTCAGCGCTTCAGACGGAGCAATGTATGCGCAGATGCTTGTCGGTATGGTGGCGATGACCGGCCAGTGGTGGCTCGACAGCCGTACGCCGGACAAGCGCGCCGTTGCCGCGCACCTGGTCAACCTGGCTTGGAACGGCCTGACCGGGCTGCAAAAAGAACCCGGGCTCCGCAGCGAAGGCTAGGTCTATTCCGCGCCCCTTGCACCCAACCGTCTCTCACATCCCACCCCCCAAAAACCCAACCGTCTCTCACATCCCACCCCCAAAAACCCAACCGTCTCTCACATCCCACCCCCAAAAAACCCAACCGTCTCTCACATCCCTCGCGCCCTGGCACTTTTGTAAGCTTGGTTCATGACGGCGCCCCACCTCTACATCAGTTTTCCCGGCTCAGCTCGAGATGCTCTTGGCTTTTACGCCGAAGTCTTCGGTGGTGAACTGTCCCTGCATTCGTACCGGGACTTTGGACGCACGGACGGGCCACCGGAAGCGATTGCCCACGGAGTCCTCAGCGGAGTCGTCTCCCTCAGCGGATCTGACGCAGCGGCTGGCGAGAAGACCGTACAGATCGAAGGGGCCATGCTCTCGTTGCTTGGAGCAGCCGATCCCCACGTTCTCCACGAATGGTTCGACAAACTCGCCGAGGGCGGCCGGATCGTGGACCCGCTCGCGCCAAAACCGTGGGGTGCATCAGACGGCCAGGTTGTGGACCGCCACGGCCTGCGCTGGCTCATAGGCTACGAGCCGGCGTCGTCAACCGACGGGATGTGAGAGAGGGATCGCCCCAAACCCGCGGGATGTGAGAGAGGGATCGCCCCAAACCCGCGGGATGTGAGAGAGGATCGGTCAGTGGCGTTTCGCGAAGGAGCGCATCGCGGCGCATCGGGAACCGTAGGTCGCCCCGCGACCGCAGGAGCCCCTATGCGTCGTGTCTAAGCGACGGCGAAACGGCACCGACAGGCCGCAGCACCCCTACTCGCCGAGGATTTCGGCGGCCTCCAGCCACTCCAGCTCCAGGCCCTCTTTCTCCTCGAGCAGCTCCTGCAGCTTGGCGTTGAGCTCCCCCAGGGCATCGAAGTCGCCGGATTCGGACTTAGCGGCCATCTGGGTGTGGAGCTTTTCTTCCTGCTGTGAGATCTTGCTGAGCTGACGGTCGATCCTGTTGAGGTCCTTGCGGGCTTCGCGCTTTTCGGCTTCGCTGGCACCGGAAGAGGCGGCAGTGGACGAGGACCCGGTAGCGGCGGTCGGAGCACCGGAGCCGCCCCCAACGGCGCCCGAGGCCAGTGCGGCTTCACGCAGTTCCAGGTATTGATCCACGCCGCCGGGCAGCCCACGGAGTTTGCCGTCGCCCAGCAAGGCCATCTGATTGTCGGTGACGCGTTCCAGCAGGTAGCGGTCGTGGCTGACCACCACCAGCGTTCCCGGCCAACCATCCAGAACGTCCTCGACGGCGGCAAGGGTGTCGGTGTCGAGGTCGTTGGTGGGTTCGTCGAGCATGAGGACGTTGGGCTCCCCCACCAGCAGGCGCAGGAGTTGAAGCCGCCGGCGCTCACCGCCGGAAAGGTCCGAAACGGGGGTCCACTGCTTTTCCTTGGTGAACCCGAGTTGTTCCACGAGCTGCCCGGCGGTGAACTCCTTACCGCCTACGCTGAAGGATCGCTTCTCGCGCTCGATGACCTCAATGACGCGAAGATCGGAGACATCGTCCAGTTCCTTTACGTCCTGCGTCAACACGGCCGTGACCACAGTCTTACCGCGCTTGACCTTGCCCGAGCTCGGTTGGATTTCGCCATTAAGCAGTTTCAGCAGGGTGGATTTGCCGGCGCCGTTGACGCCCACCAGCCCCAGCCGTTCGCCCGGGGCCAGACGCAACGTGATGTCGTCAAAGAGCTTCTGCCCCACGTTGCCGTCCAGGAAGTCCAGCGTCACGTTCTCAAGGTCAAGCACATCCTTGCCCAGGCGTGCGGTTGCCATTTTGCTCAGCGCCACGGAGTCGCGGGGGTCGGGCACATCGGCAATGAGGTCGTTGGCAGCCTCGATGCGGAACTTGGGCTTGGCGGTTCGGGCGGGAGCGCCGCGCCTCAGCCACGCAAGTTCCTTCTTGACGAGCTGCTGGCGTTTGCTTTCGACGACGGCGGCGGTGCGGTCGCGTTCGGCGCGCGCCAAGACGTAGGCGGCGTACCCGCCGTCGAACATGTCCACCATGGCGTCGTGGACTTCCCAGGTGTAATTGCAGACTTCGTCCAGGAACCAGCGGTCGTGGGTGACTACGAGGAAGGCGCCTTGGTTGGCGCGCCAGCGCGTCTTGAGGTGTCGGGCCAGCCAGGCGACGCCTTCGACGTCGAGGTGGTTGGTGGGTTCGTCCAGCATGATGACGTCGTGGTCTTCGATGAGGAGCTTGGCCAGCGCGACGCGGCGCTTCTGGCCACCGGAGAGGGCGTGGACGTTGGCGTGCCAGTCCACATCGCCCACCAGTCCGCCCATGACTTCGCGGATCTTGGGATTGGCCGCCCATTCGTGATCCGCGCGGTCGCCGACGATCGCAGCGCCCACTGTCAGGTCGCCGTCGAGCACGTCGCCCTGGTCCAGGTAGCCGACGTTGACGTCCCCGCGCTTGGTGACGCGACCGGAGTCCGGCGTCGAGCGGGAGGCGAGCAGGCGCATGAGCGTCGATTTACCGTCGCCGTTGCGGCCCACCATGCCGATGCGGTCGCCATCTTCCAAGCCTAGGGTGACGCCGTCGAGGACAGTGCGGGTCGCGAACGAAACGGTGAGGTTTTCGCCGCCAAGCAGGTGGGCCAATGGGTACTACTTTCTACTGCTGGAATGCGGGGGTACGGGAGCTGGAGGGTACTAAAGGAGGGTATCGGAGATGATCCGGGCGCCGGGAACCGGACCGTGTACGGCCAGGGCATTGTGTCCACGGTGGCCAAGCTCTTCAGCAAGAACCGCGGCTGCGACGGAATCCCGGGCAAGCAGCGCGATGGTGGGACCGGAGCCTGACACCATGCCGGCGAGGGCGCCTCGCGCTTCGCCCAGCCCAATGGTGTCGCGAAGTTGGGGGGCGAGCGTGATGGAGGCCCGCTGGAGGTCGTTGATGAGCACGCGGCTGAGGGTTTCGGGATCGCCGTTCCGCAGGGCCTGGAGGATGGTGGGGTCAACATCAACGGGCTCCGGAATCTCGGCGCCTTCGGAATCCCGGAGACCGTCAAGGGTGCGGAATACGTCAGGTGTGGACAGCCCGTAGTCGGCAAAAACCAGCACCCAGTCCATTTGTGCCTTGGCCAGTGCGGGTGAGAGTTCGTCTCCCACACCAAGCCCGACGGCGGTGCCGCCCAGGAGCGAAAACGGAACGTCCGCGCCCAGCTCGGCCGCCAAATGCGCGAGTTCATCGCGTGAGAGGCCGCTGTTCCACAGTGCGTCGCACGCCAACAGGGTGGCTGCGGCATCTGCGGATCCGCCGCCCATTCCACCGGCCACGGGCACACGTTTGGTGATTTCCAAGTGCACGCCTGTTGGCTTTTCAGACACTTCGGCCATGATGGCTGCCGCTTTGTAGGCGAGGTTGCGTTCGTCCAAGGGGATATCCACACCGTCAAGGTCCAGTGTGCTGTCCGGGCTGATGCTGACGGTGATTCCTGGATTCTCTGTACTTGTGGCAGCCACTTCCTCATACAGAGAGACGGCCAGGTACACGCTGGCAACCGAGTGGTAGCCATCAGGCCGCAACGGGCCCACGCTCAGGGAGACGTTGACTTTGCCCGGGGCTTTGACCCGAACTGTGCGAGCGTGGAAGCGCTCCCCCACGAACGGGAGGCTGCTGGGTTTGCGGCCGCCCGGGTTCATGCGCTCACAGGGTGGCGGGCTTCGGCGATCTTGACGTAGGCGTTGATGTCCAGGACCTCGCCGCGTGCGGTGGGGTCAACACCGGCGGCAACGAGGCACCGTTCGGCTTCGGAGGCGCTCCCGGCCCAACCGGCAAGTGCTGCTCGCAGTGTCTTCCGCCGCTGCGCGAAGGCTGCGTCAATGACAGCGAACACTTGTTCACGGGTTGCATGCGTTTCCGGGGGGTCGTGCCGGGTGAAAGCCACCAATCCTGAATGGATTTTCGGTGCCGGCCAAAACACGTTCATTCCGATCACACCCGCCTTGCGCATGTGCCCGTACCAGGCAGCCTTGACCGACGGAACACCGTAGATCTTGGAACCCGGCGTGGCGGCAAGACGGTCGGCAACCTCGTCCTGCACCATGACCAGGCCGTGCTGGAGGCTGGGGAAATGCTGCAGCAGGTGAAGCACCACGGGCACAGCCACGTTGTAGGGCAGGTTGGCCACCAACGCGGTGGGAGGCAGGGGCAGTTCGGTGACCTTCATGGCGTCCGAGAGCACCAAGTGGAAGTTCTCTTCCGCCTCGGGACGCCAGGCCCGCACGGTCTCGGGCAGTTTTTCCGCCAAGACGGGGTCGATTTCGACGGCGACCACGGTCTTGGCTGCGTCCAGCAAGCCGAGCGTCAGGGAGCCAAGGCCGGGGCCAACCTCCAGCACGGTCTCACCATCGGCTATGTTGGCAGCGGCCACGATCCTGCGGATCGTGTTGCCGTCGATCACAAAGTTCTGCCCCAGCGTTTTGGTGGGGCGTACACCGATTTCTTCGGCGAGCCGTCGGATATCTGTGGCACCCATCAAAGGCGCGACGGCGGCGGGTTCGGAATTCGGTTCAGTCACCTAGGTATCGTATCGCCTGTGCGGGGTCAGGCCGCGTGGGCGCATCCCCAGTCGCTGAGGCCGTTCTTTGCGTAGAGGCGGTTTGCGATGTCAATCTGCTGCGCTTTGGTGGCCAGGCTGGCGTTGGGAGCGTAGGCTCCACCACCGTTTGCCAACCAGGTGGGGCTGGAGAACTGCAGTCCGCCGTAGTAGCCGTTGCCGGTGTTGATGGACCAGTTTCCGCCCGATTCGCACTGCGCAATCCTGTCCCACATGGCTTCGTTCGGGGCGCCGGTGGGGCCGCTGGCTGCGGGTGCCGCTGCGGCGGCTGCTGCCTGGGGAGCGGGAGTGGCAACGGGACGGGCCTTGGTGCCGACGCTGATCTTCTCGGGAACCGGCTGGGTGGCGACGTTGCTGGAGACCAGGGTGCGGGAAGCTTCACGGCCGTCGACGAGGACAAGCTTGAAAGTCTTGACCAACGATCCTGCCACGCCTTCCTGGGTCACCTTCTCTTCGCCTTTGAAGAGCTCCGCGCTGTCGCTCTTCACGCTTTCGAAGGGAACTTCTTCTGTGGCTTCGGCGGTCTTGCTGGTGTCCACGCGGGAGACCTTGATTACCATGTCCTGGACGATCGGAGCATTGCCGGGCTGGGAGATGTGGTCGTTGGCGCCCACAGTAATTCCGGTCTCCTTGAGCACGGTGGCGACGTCGGCCGCCGTCGTGGTGGTGCTGGTGTCCTTGCCGTCAGCTACGACGCTGATGGTCTTGGGCGTGGAGATGGAAACGAACGAGCCGGTTACTTCCAACGACGCTTCCTTGGGCTGGGAGATTTCGGAGGAGCTGGCTACGCCGAGCTCGCTCACAAGGCCTGCAACATCAGGGGCCGTGGTGTTCACGGTCTTCCGGGCGCCGTCCAGTTCGATGGACACGGCCTTGGCCAGGTTGACGTTCACTACTGAACCGTTGTCGACCTTCGCGTCGAGGGCCGGCGAAACGCGGTCCGCGTCCTTCAGCTCGACCTTGGCTGCCTTGACCACTTGGTCAACAGTGCCGCCAAAGGTCTGGATGGAGCTCACTTTGCCGTCCACGTTGAGGGTGACGGTCTTGTTGTTGCCCACGAAGGCCACAACACCAACCACCAGCGCCGCGACTACCAGCAACTGGGTACCTACTTTGAGGAAGCTGAACTTGCCATCCGTTGTGAAGAACTTGATCACGATCGCCCATTACTCTCAGACCATCCGGGCACGGGGAAAAGCGCAAAAGTAATGCCGACCGCAAAACATCAGGGCCAGGCAACACGCCTGGTCCTGCTCTTGCTGCCGGCATCTGCGCCGCCAAAAAACATTCAACTGATTGCCCCGGAATGAACCGACGCAGTTGTCCGAAGGCCTTCCCCGACCCCGGCTACTTGTTTAACACAGTAACCGATCCGTTATAAACGAACCAAGAAACGTGCATACCGGGTATCCAGCCGGGCTGCTGAACCTGGACGCAAAAGGGCCGTTTATGCCCAGGATCCGTAGGCATTCAAGGTATTTTCGGCCAGGCGGGAACAAAGTTCGGACAAGTCATCTCCTGTCACGTCCGCCATGGACCGGACCGTGTAGGGCACCATATAGCTGGCATTTGGCTTGCCACGGTGGGGATGGGGTGTGAGGAACGGTGCATCGGTTTCCACCAGAATCCTGCTTGGCTCGGCGATGGCGAGGGCGGCGCGGAGGTTCCCGGCATTCTTGAACGTCATTGTCCCGGCGAACGACATGTACCATCCGTTCCGGTTGCATATCCGGGCGAGTTCTTCATCTCCGGAGAAGCAGTGGAAAACCACACGCTCGGGAGCGCCTTCTTCGCGCAGAACCTGGACGACGTCGTCGTGGGCGTCGCGGTCGTGAATCTGCAGCGTCAGGTCAAGCCGTTTGGCGATGTCGATGTGGCGGCGGAACGAGTACCGCTGATGCGCCAGTCCTTCACCGTGGGTCCGGAAGAAATCCAACCCTGTCTCACCGATGGCCCGTATCCGCGGATGCCGGGCCAACTCCTCGATCTCGGCGAGCGCGGATTCCAGCTCCCCGCGGGCCGCGTATTCGGGGGCGTCGTTGGGGTGGATGGCCACGGCGCCCAGTAGCCGGGGATCAGCGTCCACGGCCTGCACTGTGAATCGTGACGATTCGAGGTCGCAACCTACCTGCACGGCTCCCTGCACGCCCACCGCTTCTGCGGAGTCCATGGCATCCCTGACGGAGACCTCGATCAGTCCGTGCCTGAAGTCCAGATGTGTGTGGTTATCCATGACGGCTACGGGGAGGGGCTCCGGTGCCGGCGGGTATTCCCGGCGGGAATCTTTTTCTTCTGCTGCATCGGATGGCGCCCTGTAGGGTGCTGGGGCGAGGGAGTTGCACATGCTTCCACCTTAATCGGACTGCGGTCCTCCTTGGGCAACCACCAAGTTGTACACACTAAATTCCACATGGCACATAAATTCCGGAGCACTATGTCAGCGGCGGCCAATGTCTAGGTAGTCTGGAACGGACAAGCGGTCAACAACAACAGCGTTTAGCGAAGATTGCTGTTGCCGAGGCCACGGCTGAAGGGCGATTCATGGAGTCCAAGCAACAAGTCACCGTTGAGCCTCCGCCCGTCCAGGGCGAGGCTTACAGCACCCTGCCACAGGATGGTTCCGGGCTCAACGGGCATAGGCCGCAGGTCATGGACGCGGAACGGTTCCACGATGCCAGCCAGCGCATCCTGGGTTCCATCAATAAGGTCATAGACGGCAAAGCGGACGCGGCAAAGCTCGCCCTGACGGTCCTCCTGGCCCAGGGTCACCTTCTTTTGGAGGACGTCCCGGGCGTGGGCAAGACCCTGTTGGCCAAGACGTTGGCGAGGAGTGTGGACTGTACGGTCTCCCGAATACAGTTCACCCCTGACCTGCTTCCCTCCGATGTCACTGGCGTGTCCATCTACAACCAGTCTTCCCGGCAGTTCGAGTTCCGCCCCGGCGCCGTGTTCGCGAACATCGTCATCGGTGACGAAATCAACCGCGCTTCGGCCAAAACCCAGTCCGCGCTGCTGGAATGCATGGAGGAGCACCAGGTAACCGTGGACGGCCATTCCTACCAGCTGGGATTGCCCTTCATGGTGGTGGCCACACAGAATCCCATCGAAATGGAAGGCACATACCCGCTTCCTGAAGCCCAGCGTGACCGCTTCATGGCTCGGATTTCCATGGGCTACCCGGACAAGGACGCCGAAATCGAGATGCTGGAGACCCATCAGGCGTCCTCGCCCCTGGTAAACGTGACTCCCGTGGTGACCGCTGCCGATGTTGCTGCCATGATTTCCACGGTCCAGCAGGTGTACGTCTCCACGGCCATCAAGGAGTACACGGTGGCCATTGGACGGGCCACCCGGGACAGCGCACGCCTTCGCCTGGGCGCCAGCCCTCGGTCTTTGCTGCAATTGTTGCGTGCTGCCAAGGCCACGGCAGCTTTGGATGGCCGCGATTTTGTCCTCCCTGATGACGTGGTGGACGTTGCCGAATCGGTGCTGGCCCACCGGATCATCCTGGATCGCAAGGCCGCGAGTTCGGGCGATACTCCACAGAGTATTCTTCGGGGCATCTTCGCTTCCCTGCCCGTTGCCCAGGAACCGCCCGGCGCATGGCGCAGGGACAGGCATAGCGTTTAGGAGACACGCCCCAATGGCGCTCATGGATCGGCTTCCCAAGCATTTATTCACCAACCGTGGCTGGGGACTCCTGGCAGCCGGGGCCCTTTCCCTGGGGTGCGCCTACGTCATGGGAAGGCGCGATCTCCTGTCCTTGGCGGTCTTGCTGATTCTCCTGCCATTGGTGGCGCTTGCCGGCGTCCGGGTACTCAAACCAAAGTTCCAGGTTTACCGCGAGTTCAACCCGTCCACGGTGGAGACCTCAAGCACCACCACTGTTCGCCTGGCCATTGCCCGTTCTTCATCTGCCACGGGGCAGGTCATCATGGAGGAGCAGTTGCCTCAGCGTTTCGGGGAGCCTCCCGCTTTCCGTTTTCCGGCCAGGTCAGCGTCAGGTGGCACCAGCCGCTACGAGTATCACCTTCGCTCGGGCAAGCGTGGACAGTTCCGGATCGGTCCGGTCACGGCAGAGTTCAGTGACCCGTTTGGTTTGTCTTTGCGCAGGCACGCAATTGACGACGGAGACCTCCTGACCGTGACGCCTGCCGCCGTCGAACTTCCCGTCACGGGCCTGGCCGGGGCGCGGGGCAATGACGGCGTGACGGCAACCCGCATCCGGGCCAATCCCAGCGACGACGACATTATGACCCGCGAGTATAGGCATGGGGACCCCATGCGACGCGTTCACTGGGCCGCCACGGCCCGCCATGGCCAGCTCATGGTCCGCCAGGAGGAGTCGGTAACCACACCGGAAGCGACTCTCATCCTTGACCAAAGGTTCACCGCCTTTGCCTCCGGAAACGGCTCCGTGTTCGGAAGCCGTGACGAAGATTCGGATTTGGTCACCAGTACCAACTTTGAGTGGACAGTTACGGCAGCGATGTCGATCGCCGCACACTTGGGGGAACGAAGTTATTCGTTGCGGCTCCTTGACTCGTTCGGTGGGCCGGCGTTCCACCGTTCGAGGTCGGCCGCGGATCCTGATGCGGAGGAGTTCTCGGGTGCGGGCGGCCTTCAGGCCATCGCCGAGGCTTTGGCGGCCGTGGAGCTGAGTGGCCCCCGGCACGTCAGGCCGGATCACCACCGGGCCGAGATCGGGGACCACAAATCCGGTCCGGAACATAAAGAGGGCACCTCCGGCGCAGCGGGCGCGGAGTCTGCCGATTCTCCCTTCAACGACCACCTGATGGACAAACTCTCGGCGCATCGCCTGCGCGGTCCCCTGCTGGCCTTGGTGGGCAACCTGACACTCGCAGAAGCACGGGCGCTCGCTCCCGCGGCCGGGTATGGCGCCAATGCTTTCGCCATGGTGGTGACCGATGCTTCGCGTAACACCGACCAAGTATTGGAGATCCTGCGCCTGGCAGGTTGGAGAGCTGCGGCAGTCACCTCAAAGACCCGGCTGACCTCAGCCTGGTCTGCCTTCGACGAGGGCGGAATCGTGGCGGCAGCCGATGCCGCCATGGATGTCCGGCGTGGAGCGGCGGTGCCCCGATGACAGCTACATCACACCAAGGCTCCCCCAAAGCGCCGACTCAACCCGGCGGTCCTTCCGGCACACCCGATTCCGGCAAGCCCGCACCCGGCAAGCCGCTACGGCCACGGGCCCCGGGGGCCGGACCATACCCGTGGGTCATGGCGGGATCAGTCTCAGTGGCCGTTCTTGGCGCTGCCCTGTCCCTGAATGGAGTCCTGAGGGGCTGGGCCTGGTTCATGCCGCTGATCACCACCGTGGTGGTGGTCGCACTGACGCTTGCTGTACTCCGAGCGCTCCGTGCCCAGCCGTTGTTGGTCACTTTGGCCTCATTTGCCTCGTTGGCCGGCATCCTCAGCTTCATTTTCTGCCGCCAGGAAAGCCTGGCGGGGTTCATCCCCACCACCGGAACCTTCACCGCCGTCGGACGCCTTATCAAACGGGCTGCAGAGACAGTGGTGTCCGAAAGTGCGCCTGTAGCACCCAACGCGGGGATCGTCTTTGTCCTCTGCGCTTGCCTGGGCCTCTTGGTGATCTTGATCGATGCCCTTGCCGTTCCCCTGTCCATGCCGGCCGCCAGCGGCATTGGTCTCCTGGCTGTCATGGTGGTCCCGGCAACCATCAAACCCCAGAGCGTGGGCGTCGCCGGATTCATGGGCGCGGCCGTGGGCTACCTGCTCATCCTCGGGTGCAGCCACTGGTTCGCCCCGGATGCGAGGTTGCAGTCGGGTTCAGGACGCGGAGCCGGGCAGTTCAGGCGCTCGGTGGTTACAGGCGGCCTGGCACTGGCCTTGACCATGACCGTTCCTGTGGTGATTCCCGGTTTCGAGACCGGCACCTTTCCGCAAGGCTCCAGGCTGAGCCCCTGGGGAACCTCCAATGGGCTCAACCCCATGATCACTTTGGGCAACAGCCTCCGCAGCCCCACCGGTTCGGGACGCATCACCTATGCCACCAGTGCCAGCGCTCCCCTGTACCTCCGCTCCGTGACGGTGGAGAACTTCGACGGCGAAACCTGGGCCCCTGATGATCGGGGGGCGGGTCGCCGGGCGGGCGTGGACAGGATCGAGACCGGATATGCGATCCAAGGCGAGGTGGTCAACGCAGTCACGTCGGTCAATGCGGGCCTGTTTTCCAGCCCTTACCTTCCTGCTCCATTTGCCCCTGCCTCCGTAAACGGCCTCAACGGACGATGGACGTGGGATCCATCAACCTTGAGCATCATGAGCACGGAGACCACCACCCGCGCGCAACGGTATGTGGTTTTCTCCGCAGCTCCCAAGATCACTGCGCAGTCCCTCTCCCAGGCCAATGCCGTTCCGCAGGATATCTCCGAGGACTTCCTGAGGGTCCCCGGGAACCTTCCGGATATCGTGCGCCAAACGGCTGATACCGTCACAGCATCGGCTGGCAGCAATTACGCCAAGGCGCTGGCCATCCAGAAGTACTTGCGTTCAGGCGAGTTCACTTATTCACTCCAGGCTCCCGTCCAGAATGGCTATGACGGCAATGGCCTCTCGGTCCTAGCCGACTTCCTTGCAGTGAAGAGCGGCTATTGCGTCCACTTTTCCTCAGCCATGGCGGTCATGGCACGGGCTGAAGGCATCCCCAGCAGGATTGCGGTGGGCTACGCGCCGGGCCGCCTCACGGGTGAATCGGTGGCCTTGGTGGGTCAGGGATCCTTCCCCGAGTACGAGGTTGACGCCCGGGACGCGCACGCGTGGCCTGAGCTGTACTTCGAGGGCCTGGGCTGGGTCCCCTTCGAGCCGACACCTTCCCGCGGCGTTCCTCCGGACTACGCGACGGAAAGTTCGGTAGCCGGCAACTTGAGCACCAACGCCGATGAGAAAGAGGTGCTTACCACCCCCGCCCCCGCTCCCACCCCAGCCGCCCCACTCCCTGGCTTGAATACGCCTGCCGCAAGTTCGGCCGCAGTGAACCCGTGGCCGGCGATCGGCGCCGCAGTGGCCGGGGTCCTGGTGCTTGCTGGATTCCTGTGGTCGCCGAGGCTGAGCCGGACGGTGCTCCGGCGACGCCGGCTCAGCCAAAAGCCTCCGGCCGATTCCGAGCTCCCGGGCTATAAGGATCCTGCCCCTGAACTGGCGTGGGCGGAGTTGCAGGATCTCTCCACCGACTACGGCGTGCCGTCAACGCCCAGCGAGACGCCGAGGCATTTCTCCGCCCGGCTGCGCTCCAGCTCCGCCTTGGGGGTCGCGGGAGGACTCGACGACGCCGCACATGAGGCAGTCGCGTCCCTCACCTCGGACTTCGAACGGCAACGGTACGGCCGAACCATGACGATTGCGCCGTCAGCGGCCGCCCGGATCGCTGTCGTTCGCGAATCGTTGCGGAACAATGCCCGCTGGTTGGTCCGCTTCCGCGCGGACTGGCTGCCGCCGTCGATGATGCAGCGTTGGGTGCATGCCCTCGGCGCACCGTTCCGGGCTGTTGGAAGGTTCGGCACGGCAACGGGGCGGGCGATCGCTTTTTCCTGGCGCAGGCTCAAAGGATTGCTCCCCCAGCGCCACTAGGTCCGGGACCGCTGATCCGGATTCAGACGCAAAGGGCCCGACGCCGGAACTTGTGGTTCCGGGGCCGGGCCCCTGCATGTGTCAACCGTTCTTGTTGCGAGAGCGGCGGACAGGGCTCCTTGGTGGAAAGAGCAGCATTAGTCGGCGTACGGGTCCGCGATACCTACGTACTGGGTGTAGAGGTACTCTTCGATGCCTTCGGAGCCGCCTTCGCGGCCCAGGCCGGACTGCTTGACTCCACCGAACGGCGCGGCGGCGTTGGAGATCACACCGGCGTTGAGGCCGAGCATGCCGGTCTCGATCCTTTCGCTGATGCGCAGGCCACGGTTGAGGTCCTTGGTGAAGACGTAGGCAACCAGGCCGTATTCGGTGTTGTTGGCCAGTCGAACAGCGTCGTCTTCGGTGGAGAAGGTGATGATGGGCGCTACCGGTCCGAAGATCTCTTCCTGCAAGATGCGGGCATCTGCGGCAACGTTCTTCAGCACGGTGGGCTGGTAGAAGTAACCGGGACCGTCGACGGCGGCACCACCGGTGACTGCTGTGGCACCTCCTGCTACGGCTTCGGAAACCAGGGCGTGAACGCCGTCGCGGGCCTTGCCGTCGATCAGCGGGCCAACCTTGGACTCCGGCTCGGTGCCGCGGGCGGTGGTGAGTGCGCCGATCTTGGCGGCGAACTTCTCCGCGAAGGAATCGGCGATGGACTCGTGCACAATGAAGCGGTTTGCTGCGGTGCAGGCCTCGCCCATGTTGCGCATCTTCGCGGCGATGGCACCTTCAACGGCCTTGTCCAGGTCCGCGTCCTCGAAGACCACGAACGGGGCGTTGCCACCCAGTTCCATGGAGGTGCGCAGGACCTTGTCCGCGGCTTCACGGATCAGGGCCTGGCCCACCGGGGTGGAGCCGGTGAAGGAGATCTTGCGG
Source organism: Arthrobacter sp. StoSoilB22 (assembly GCF_019977315.1). Classification (NCBI taxonomy): domain Bacteria; kingdom Bacillati; phylum Actinomycetota; class Actinomycetes; order Micrococcales; family Micrococcaceae; genus Arthrobacter; species Arthrobacter sp. StoSoilB22. Next base: position 1,349,049 of record NZ_AP024652.1, on the reverse strand, counting down.
AGACGGTCATCCTTGATCAGCGGGCCAGTGACAGCGCCTGCCGTGGAGGTCTGGATGACGTTCAGGACACCGGCGGGAAGGCCGGCTTCCTGCATGACCTGGGCGAACAGGAGGCTGGTCAGCGGGGTCAAGTTGGCGGGCTTGAGCACCATGGTGCAGCCGGCTGCGACAGCTGGGGCTACCTTGCGGGTAGCCATGGCCAGCGGGAAGTTCCACGGGGTGATCAGCAGGCAGGGGCCCACCGGCTTCTTCTGCACCAGCAGGCGGTTCTTGCCATCAGGTGCTGCGGAATAGCGGCCGGACACGCGGACAGCTTCTTCCGAGAACCAGCGCAGGAATTCGGCACCGTAGGTCACTTCACCACGGGCTTCGGCCAGGGGCTTGCCCATTTCCAAGGTCATCAGCAGCGCGAAGTCTTCGGCACGCTCAGTGACCAGCTCGAAGGCACGGCGCAGAATTTCGCCGCGTTCGCGCGGTGCGGTGCGTGCCCAGTCAGCCTGGGCGGCAGCAGCGGCGTCGAGGGCGGCAGCGCCGTCTTCAGCACCGGCATCGGAGATGCTGAGCAGGACCTTGCCCGTTGCCGGGTCCTCAACATCAAAGGTCTTTCCGGAACCAGCCGGGCGCCACTGACCGTTGATCAGCAGGCCGGTAGGGACGGAAGCCAGCAGTTCGCTTTCGCGTTCAACCGTGACAGTCATGGCGACTCCTTCGTCTTGGGTGCTTTGGAGAATTGCACCACAGGGGTTCGTTGCCGGAAGTGGCTTGAATTACTGCCACGGTACTGCCCCACGAGAAGCAGTGTCTACGCCTTCACGCACTGCCACATGGTCGTCGATTTGTGCAGGTGCACAGCATAGGTCAGCGTGCTGCTAGTACCGCTGAGTAGAGCTCCCGCTTGCTGACCCGGGCCTCCTCGGCCACTGCGGCTACGGCCTCCTTCAACCGGATGCCTTGCGAAATGAGCTCGTTGACCGCTGCGACGTGGTCCTCCGGCTTGCCGGGTTCCTGTTCGGGCGCACCGGCCACCACAACCGCGATCTCGCCACGGACCTCGTTGTTCTCTGCCCACTGGAGCAGTTCACGCAACGTGCCGCGAATGACTTCTTCATACGTCTTGGTCAGCTCACGGCAGACTGCCACGCGGCGATCGGCCCCGAAACGCTCATGAAGTGCCCGCAACATGACCTCAAGCCTGTGCGGGGCCTCAAAGAAGACCATGGTGCGGCGTTCGTCGGCCAGGTCTACAAGGCGTGAGTTCCTGTCCCCCGACTTTCGCGGCAGGAATCCTTCAAAGCAGAAACGGTCGGTGGGCAAACCGGATAGCGCCAGCGCCGTCAGTACCGCGGAAGGGCCGGGAACCGCCGTGACCGTCAGCCCGGCAGCAACCGCACCCTCCACCAGACGGAAGCCGGGGTCCGAAACTGCGGGCATCCCGGCGTCGCTGACCATCAGGATGGTCTTGCCAGCGCGGACGTGGTCCAACAGTTCACCGGTCTTGGCTACCTCATTGTGCTCGTGGTAGCTGATGACGCGTCCCTTGACTTCAACCCCAAGGGCAGTGACCAGCCGGTGCAAACGGCGGGTATCCTCTGCGGCCACGATGTCCGAGGTGCCAAGGAGTTCAACCAAACGCGCGGAAGCGTCCCCGACGTTGCCTATGGGTGTTGCCGCCAGGACAATCCTGCCCACGCCGGGAGTTGCGCCCGAGGCAGTAGCCGCCTCTTCCAGGTTCTCGTTGAAGGGAGCTTCGTCAGGGGTGCCGCGTTGTTCGTCCACCTGCCAAGCCTAATACCGCGCGGGGTTCAGGGTTGCAGCAAGGATGGAAAGGTAGCATGGGCGGGTGAACCAGTCGCCCGTTCCTGCCACCGCTTCCGGGTCCCCGGCAGCGTCCCCAGCGAGCCCGGAACCTGAAGACTCCAAGGCCGCGGAGAACAACGGGCAGTCGGACACACCGAAACCCGCAGGCACGTCGCGCGTCCATCCGGAAGAAGCCCAGCCCGCTGAGACCGGGCCCGCTATGACCCTTCCCGCCGAGACCCGGCCCAGCCGAGGACTGCCCGGCCGGGGTGTGCCCGGCCGAGGCCTGGAGGGGCACCGCTGGATCGCACGGCCGTCCGAGGCTTACACCGCCCAGGCATTGAAGGAACGTCTGATCGGCGCAACCCAAAGCTGGCGGGACTACCCGGCGTCCCTGCGCTTATGGTTTTGGCTGATCCCTACCCTCACGGCAATCCTGGGCGGCATTCTCCGCTTCTTCCGCCTTGATGCCCCGCACAGCCTGGTTTTCGATGAAACGTACTACGTCAAGGACGCCTACTCCTATGTGGTGAGCGGCTACGAACGCAGTTGGCCGGCCAACGCCAATGACTCCTTCATCGCCGGCAGCCCGGATGTTCTCCTCAACACTCCCGAGTACGTTGTCCACCCACCGGTGGGCAAATGGATGATCGCGTTCGGGATGTGGCTGTTTGGCGGCGATAACCCCTTCGGCTGGCGGTTCAGCGCAGCTCTGGCGGGCACGGTGACGGTCTTCCTCGTTTCGCTCATTGCACTGAAGCTGTCCCGCTCACACACCCTCGGGGCGGTTGCCGGTCTCCTGCTGGCCATCGACGGCCATCACCTGGTGCTTTCCCGGACGTCCCTGCTGGACGTGTTCCTGGCCCTGTGGATCCTGGCCGCTTTCGGCGCCTTGCTCATTGACCGCGACGACGGCCGACGCCGTTTGGCGTCACGGCTTGCCGCGCAAGCGGCTGCTTCGCCGGGCGGCCTACCCACACCCACCCAGCTGGTCACCGGTCCCTGGCTGGGCATGCGGTGGTGGCGGCTGGTTGCAGGGCTTTGCCTCGGCCTTGCCGTGGGCACCAAATGGTCTGCCCTGTTCTTCGTCGCGGCTTTCGGCATCATGACCGTGCTGTGGGACCTGAACGCCCGCCGTGTCGCCGGGATCCGGAGCTGGTTCAGTGCCGGCATCATCAAGGACGGCCTGCCGGCATTCGTGACCATCATTCCCATCGCTGCAGTCACCTACGTGGCCACGTGGACGGGCTGGTTCCTCTCGAAAGACGCCTATTACCGGCAATGGGCTGCCACCAACCCTGCCCCGGGCTGGGATTGGCTGCCCAACTCCGTGCGCTCCCTGGCCCACTACCACCTTGAAGCTTACAAATTCCATCAGGGCCTGAGCTCGGACCATCCGTATGAGTCCAGCCCCTGGACGTGGCTCATCATGGGCCGTCCCACCTCGTTCTACTACCAGACTCCCAAACCGGGCACTCCCGGCTGCCTGGCTGAGACGTGCTCTTCGGCCATTCTGCCCGTGGGTAATCCGGTGGTTTGGTGGGGTGGAACCATCGCGTTGGTGATCCTCTTGTTCTGGTGGGCGGGCCGCCGCGACTGGCGGGCCGGTGCCATCCTCGCCGGCGTGGCAGCCGGGTACCTTCCATGGTTCATGTACCCGGAACGCACCATGTTCATCTTCTACGCCGTGTCCTTCGAACCCTTCCTGGTTCTGGGCCTGACATATGTGTTGGGGTTGGTGCTGGGACGCAGCAGCGACCCCGTCTGGCGGCGACGGTCCGGCCTCTACATTGTGGCTCTGGTCATGGTGTTAGCCGTGCTGGCAACGGCATTCTTCTATCCGGTGCTCACGGCGGAGGTCATCAGCTACCAGGAGTGGCGGATGAGAATGTGGATGCCATCATGGATCTAGGAGGAGTCAAGTAGTGAGGGAAGCAAGCACGGACCTTCTGGTCGAGGCGGACCCGGATACCAACGTGACGGACCTTCTTCTGGAACGCTGCCATAAGGATCCGTTCGGAAACCTGTATGCGCATAACACGGCGAACGGTTGGTTGAACGTCTCCGCTGCGAGGTTCCTTGGCGATGTTACCGCCCTGGCCAAAGGCTTGATCGCAGGAGGACTCAACCCTGGAGATCCTGTAGCGGTGTTGTCCCGCTCAAGCTTTGAATGGACTTTGGTGGACTTCGCCATCTGGATGGCCGGCGGAGTCACGGTGCCCATTTATGAGACGTCGTCGGCAAGCCAGATCGAGTGGATCCTGGCCGATTCCGGAGCCCGACGCATCTTTGTGGAGGACGCCGCCAAAGCAGATCTCGTCCACACACTGGTGGAGCACTCTGCCGTCCTGGGCGAGGACCCCGTGGCCATCATTCGGATGGAGCACGACGGCGACGCACCCAACCTGACCAGCGTCTCCGCCGTCGGGATCGGCATAACGGACGCCGAGCTTGAACGCCAGCGCAGCGCAGCGAACCTGGCCAGTGTCGCCTCCATCGTCTACACCTCCGGAACAACGGGCAAGCCCAAGGGCTGCGAAATCACCCACGGAAACTTTGTCCTCGTGGCGCGAAACGTCATCCCGTTCCTCCCCGAGCTCCTCATGCAGCAAGGCGCGCGGACATTGATGTTCCTGCCCTTGGCGCACGTCCTCGCCCGCGCAGTCCAGGTGGTCTGCCTCACTGCCGGCATTACTCTGGGACACAGCGCCGGCGCCAATGGACTGATGGCAGACCTGGGATCCTTCAAGCCCACTTTCCTGCTCGCCGTACCGCGCATTTTCGAGAAGGTCTACGCCGGTGCCAGCCACAAAGCGGCCATGAGCGGAAAATCCGCGCTCTTCTCGGCAGCGTCCGCCACCGCAGTTGAGTATTCGACGGCGGTGGACCTCGCCGCCCGTGGCGAGGGGCAGGGGCCGGGTTGGCTTCTGGGCATGAAGCATTCGTTGTTCAACAAACTCCTCTACCCCAAGGTGAGGGAGCTGTTCGGCGGCAATGTAGGTTACACAGTTTCCGGTGCCAGTCCCCTGAGCCTGCGGGACAACCACTTCTTCCATGGAGCCGGTGTTCCGGTTCTTGAGGGCTATGGGTTGACGGAGACTACTGCGCCCTGCACGGTCAACACACCCGCTATGTCCCGGATCGGGACCGTGGGGATTCCGCTTCCGGGGACCACCATCAGGGTGGCCCGGGACGGGGAGGTGCTGGTCAAGGGCATTGGTGTCTTCAAGGGCTATCACAACAATGACGAGGCCACCCGGGCTGCCTTCGTTGACGGGTTCTTCCGCACGGGAGATCTGGGCGAACTCGACGCCGACGGCTTTCTGACCATCACCGGACGCAAAAAGGACCTCTTAGTGACCGCCGGAGGAAAGAATGTGGCGCCGGCTCCGCTGGAGGAGAAACTGCGCGAACACCCCTTGGTGGGGCAGGCCGTGGTGGTGGGCGATGGCCGGCCGTTCGTCGCAGCATTGCTTGGCCTGGACCCTGAAGGGATTGCTGACTGGTGCGCGGAGAACAAGGTGGCAGCCATGTCCCCCGACGAAGCCGCCGCTGATGACCGGGTGAAGGCAGCGGTTCAGTCTGCAGTGGACGAGGCCAACAAACTCGTCTCAGCTGCTGAATCCATTAAGAAGTTCGCCTTCATCACGGCGGAGCTCAGCGTCGAGTCCGGGCACCTGACGCCCTCGCTCAAACTGAAGCGGGCTGCGGTGCTCAGCGACTTCTCAACGGCAGTGGAGAAGCTCTACGAGAAGTAGCGCACCACCTAGGTAGCTCCGGATCACCACCTAGTCCTTCCAACTCAGCACCTAATTCGGCGCCAATCACCACCTAGTTGGACCGATTCCCCTCTAGGTGGCGTTGTTGTCCCCGTAACGTTTCCTCACGAACCAACGTTCAAAGGGGAACTCATGTCAGATCCATCGGCTGGGCCGGCTCGGGCACTCTACTACTCCCGGGTGCGGGCAACACTGCTGCCTCGTTACATCGGGCTCACGATCATAGCGGTCGGCATGCTTTTCGTAGCCCTGTCAATGGCTCAGCAACGCGTCGACTTACTCGTCCTTCCGATCATCTTCTTTCCGCTGGGATCATTTATCGGCTTCATGACGGTGACGGTGAAAGTCGATCTCCAAAACGTCGTGATCACCTTCTGCGACATCGTCAAACGCACCCTACCAAGGGCAGGAATTGCAATTGTGACCACTGATAAAACGGCCGGTCCCAGCGGCTACGGAATCCGATATATGGGACCCGGCGTGGTCGGTTATCTCGTGGGCGGTCCCGAGGTCAATATCGAGACGAAGTCCGGCAAAACCTTCATCGCCAGCACGGACCGTCCCGACGAGCTCATTGCTGTTCTAACCGAAGTAAGCAACTAAAGAGGAGAAGCAATTGTCGAATCGAACTTGGCCATTGTCAGCAGGAGCTGTGGCACTGAGCGCAGCCCTCGCCCTAGGCACAAACGGGGTCGCAACAGCAGCACCCCCAGAAACCCACGCCGTCACGCGCCATATAGTGAAGGATGCTACGTCCGAGGGCAAAGCGCTCTTCAAGGCCATCTACTTTGGCGTGGGACCGCAGGTAGCTGAGGTTCGGGAGAAGCTGGCCGACGACTCCTACGTGTCCTTCACACAGACCGCGTCGAGCCAAGAGGGACAGGATCTGGCAGCGGACGCGGTTGTGGCTGCTATCGAAGCCAAGAATCCCAAATTCTTCGGAACCTTCCACGCAGCCCTGATCAGTGGGGACGTCCTGCGGGTTGATGCAAAATTCAAGCAAGTCCAGAAGGTCATGACGGACCTCCTGAAGTCCGAGCCACAGCAGGTTACGGCATTGGCAAAGTCAGACACCGCGAATCCGTTGGCGGCCGTACCCGTCTTCATTTGGGCCGCAGCTGTGTGGGATGTCGCTGCGGCGGTCAACTACGCTGTCGGTGTCAACGTTGCTGTTGCCGCTGCAGCCGTCGTCGTGGTGTACGCCAAGGTCGCTTTCTGGCCCTCAAGCGCAACCACGGGTTCGCAGCTGGAGAGTGAGAACAGCATCTCCCAATTCACTGCCGCTCTTGCGCAGGACTGATCCGGCCGCGATTGATGACCTGCGAACAAACCGTTGAGGGTGTCCCCGCTACTGGCCGGACACCCTCGACGGGACCATACGTCCTACCAATTCATCTGCTGGCCCCGACGGCCGGCCTTCTGCTTCTGGGAGCATACTCCATCTTTTCGTCCATACCGTCAACGATCCTGACTCTGCCCTACCTGGACCAAATAAAACCGAACGCCGTGTCAGCTATGCCTCAGGGGTGGGCCTTTTTCTCCAAGTCGCCCCGCGATCCTTCCGTTGCTCCTTACCGCGAGGATGCCAGTGGCTCTTTGGAGTCGCTCAGCCGACTCCCAACCACCCGCGTCGAGAATCTCTTTGGTGTTAGCAGGGAAGGTCGCGCCCAAGGCGTTGAGGTCGCTTTGATATCCAGCGGATCCGAGGCCGGAAATTGGATGGATTGCTCCAGCCCTGTAGTTCAGGAATGCGTGGAACTCCTGCGTGACGCACCCTCGATTGCGGTAACCAATGCTGTTGCCTCGCCCACAGTCTGCGGTGATGTGGTGCTTGTGCAAACCACGCCGGTGCCTTGGTCATTCAGGCACCAAACGTTACTGAGGGATAGGGCCGATAAGGCCGTTAAGATGCGTGTGGACTGTCATGGTCGTTAGGCTCCCAACCATCGTCGCGATCCCGCGAATAGCAATGCCATTGGTCTGGTCCCCGTTCTTGGGAATTATACGAAGCCTTTTGGCAGTGGGAACCATGCTGACGTTGGTTTTCACGAGCAACGACGCACTATTCAGGCCGGTTCTTGGTGTGGGCGATTATCCCCTGTGCCGCGGCGTTGAATCATTGGGCTTGTTCTGTGTCATTCCGCGTGAGCAACTGGGTCTATCCAAAGTCCTGGGGATCTTTATCCTGTTGCTGGTGATCTCCGGAGTCTTGCCCCAGCTCACCGGTGTCCTGCACGCATGGGTAGCCTTCAGCGTTGCAACGGGCATCTCAATTCCGGACGGCGGCGACCAAATTACGTCGAACCTGGCACTACTACTAGTTCCTATCTGCCTCACGGACCCGAGGATGAACCACTGGCGCAGCGCCCGCTCAGGAGTCCGATTGTTGGCATCCCGGGCTGGAACGGCCGGAGTTTCCCTACTGGCCCTGAAGTTGCAGGTCTCTATCCTCTACTTCTATTCAATGACGGGGAAGATATTCCAAACCGAGTGGGCGGAAGGGTCTGCCCTCTACTACATCGGATCTGGCTTTTTCGGCCCCTCGGGAGCCCTAAAGGACGCTTTCGGCCTGCTGACGGACAATCCCGTGGTATCCCTTGGCATGTCGTGGGGCGCACTCCTGATCGAATTGATGCTCGCCGTTACGTTGCTGACCCCCGACAAGTTCCGCCTCGCCTGGTTCGCTCTGGGCGGTTCGCTCCATGCAGGAATCGCGCTGTTCCTAGGGATCTGGAGCTTCCAAGTAGCTATGCTGGCTGCCCTGTCCCTCCTTACGATTCCGGCTACGTCACCGGTCTATTCGGCAGGATTCCGCCTTCGTCACTTCAGGTTCAAGACGGCTTTCGTAGGGACTCGATAATCCCGAACGAATGCAAACCGGAAATTGGCGGCTTAGTGTCCGTTTAGCTGGCCCCTAACGGCGGGATTCCGAGACTTCCTGGCGAAGGCCAGACGACTCCGACTCCTCGTCTGCTTCCCGCGCGGAAGGTTCAGCCTCGTCCGCGGCCTCCTGCTTGTCCGCAACGCCGCGGCGCCGCTTGGTGGGCCATGTCAGGATGAACGTGACCGTGGCCGCCAGGAATACCAGAGCGCCGATCACAATGCCCGCGTCAATCCAGAACTGGCCCGGGAAAAGCCGGATGAGGGTGTCTTCCAGCGCGAAGGTCCATGTTCCGTTGGCAAAGAAAATCCGGTGGAATTCCGTGAAGAACTGCTGCCAGCTCAGGGCGGCCAGGACAGCTAGACCAATGATGATGACCAGCGTGACAATGGATCCGGCAAAGAGACCTCGACGGATCCCGCCATTGCTCCGCTTACGCAAATACAGGATGGCGATGATGCTGAGGATGATGAGCAGGAGCCCTGCCCCGAAGGAGGACAGGATGACCAGCTTCACGTCGGCCATATGGGAAACTTCGCTGTCCATGAAGAGCTTCTCCCCGTCCTGATTAACCAAGCCTCCCAGATACCGGGGGCCGGCCCAGTTACTGAGGTAGTCCACAGCGTACGAGCCGTACGTCATTCGGTCGTCAGTGCTGAAGCCGTATCCGTCGCCGGGGAAACCCGGACGGTTGTACTCCACCCACAGGAACAACGGACTGGTGACTGCCCGGACGGCGAGCACCAAGAGAATGATCGGGTACGAAATGGCCAGCAGCACCTGGAAAACCCGAGGCCCTATTGGCTTCACCTTTGCCGCTTGCTCGCGTTCGGCGTTCCGTCGCGCTACTTCGTCTTCCGGCGGGCGGACCTGAAGGGCCGATGTCGGCAACGGTTCAGAATAGTGCGCCGGCGCCTTGCTGGTGGAGGCTTCGGCAAGGGTGTCCGCGAACAACGGGGTTTCAGTACCGGCGTCGGCAGCTTCAGCAGCTTTGCGGTCCGCGCGGCTACCGGGCTGGCCCTTAGCTGGCGTCGCAGTTGAATCAGCTGAAGATTTTGCTGCCACGGTGGTGGCTCCAGTGGTGGCTGCAGGAGTGGCCTCGGTGGCGCCGCCGGACGTTTTTGGCTTCATCCAGTCGAAGGCCGGTTCGTTGGGGTCCTCGTGGACGGCCGTGTCCGGTTCTTGTGGTTTTTGGCTCTTGTCGCTCACAGCGGGTTCACTTCCGTAGGCATCCACCGGCGATTGCTTGCGGCCGGCTCTCTTGTCTGCTTTCGAGCCTACCGCCCGGCCTTACAGAGACACGCGGTGCCACCCCGGCTGCGACCAGATTGAAACGCAACTGTAAGCTCTATGCTGCGATGCTTCGGTACCCGGCGTCGTTGGCATCCATGTCTCCCGTGACGCCCGCGCGGACGGCCTTCCCGCCCAGGACCAGCGTGTACACCCAGTAGCCTGCTAACACCAAGGCGCCGATAGCGATCTTGGCCCATACGGGCAGGGAACTCGGGGTCACAAAGCCTTCCACAATGCCGGAGACGAGCAGGACGAGCACCAGCCCCAAGGCAATGGTGATCAGGGAACGGCCCTCATCAGCCACGGCCTGCAGCCTCGTCCTCGGGCCCGGCCGCACCATGGCCCAAAAAATCTTGAGCCCCGCAGCACAGGCGATGAAAACGGCCGTAAGTTCCATGAGACCGTGCGGAAGGATGTAGCTGAAGAAAATGTCCATCTTCCCCGTCGCAAGGAAAAGTCCCGCAGCGATTCCCAGCCCCTGCGCGTTCATGAACAGGATGAAGGGCACCCAGAATCCGGTAACGCCGAAAGCCACGGCCTGAGCTGAGATCCAAGCGTTGTTGGTCCACACTGCGCCGGCAAAGGAGGCTGCCGGATTCTCGGAGTAGTAGTCAATGAAGTCTTCCTCCACGTACTGCTGCACTCTGGCGTCACTGGAGGCCACAGCCCTCAATGCCTCCGGTGAGGTGCCAATCCACAGTGCATAAGCACCCGCCACCAGGACAAAGGCCAGCCCGCACCACAGGGTCAGCCACCGGATGCGGTAAAACGCCGCAGGAAGTGAAATGACGAAAAACCGCGCCAGATCCTCCATGAAATTCGAGCGGGCCCCGGTGAAACGCGTCCGGGCCTGGGCCAGCGCTGCGGACAAGGATGCGGACAATCCCGTCTCCGGTGCCACAGAACGGATCAAGGAAAGATGCCCGGACACCGTCTGGTAAAGGCGCAGAAGTTCGTCTGCCTCGGCACCCGTCAGCCTGCGCTTGTGCGCCAGGAAATGAAGCCGCGACCATTTGTCCTCATGTACGGCCGAGAAGGCATCAATGTCCACGCCACCACCCTAGCGCCTGTATCCACCGTGCGGTCAGCCCCGCCGCTAGACTCGTTGATGCGGGCGATCACAGCGCCCACAGAATTGGCAAAACTTGGGGGCAGGCATGAGTTCAATCATCACAGGCGAGGCAGTAGTCCTCGAGCTTCGCCCCGCCTCCTTTGCCGCGCGGGCCCTGGGCCTCATCCTGGATGTCATCTCCCAGGTGGTCCTCGCAATACTCCTGATCATCCTCATCGCCTCAGCCTCCCGGGACCTTGACGATGCCGCCATCCGAGCACTGATCCTCAGCAGCGTTGTGTTCTCCGTGGTCATCGTCCCCGTCACGGTGGAGACCCTGACCCGCGGGCGTTCCTTGGGAAAGCTCGCAACAGGGCTACGAATAGTCCGCGACGACGGCGGGTCCATCCGCTTCCGGCACGCCCTCATCCGCGGGCTCCTTGGATTCCTGGAGATCTACCTGACCTTCGGCGGCCTCGCAATCGGCGTGGCACTCTTCAACGACAAATCCAAGCGCCTCGGGGATATCGTTGCAGGCACCTACTCCCTCCGGCAACGAGTACCCTCAAAGCCCCGGATCATTCCCGTAGCCCCGCATCATCTTCAATCATGGGTGGGCATGGCGGACATCGGCAGGGTACCGGATGCCACCGCCCGACGGGCTGGAACCTTTGTACAGCAGGCTTATCTCATGGCCCCGGCCTCGCGCGTCAACATGGCCGCATCGCTCGCATCCGAACTCGCAAGGTACGTGGCACCACCCCCGCCAGCGGGCACCATCCCCGAAGACTACATAGGCGCAGTCCTCGGGGAACGGCGCAACCGCGAACTCATCCGCCTGCGGCAAGCGGAACAGCGGAACGCAACCATAGGCGAGCGACTCAGGAAACTGCCGTTCACTGACAGTTAGCGCCCCGCTACCGGCTGACGCCGGGCGGCCGCCACCCGTTTGGCTCACCAGTGATCCGGTTTTGTGAGTCTTGGGGGTAGGAGGGTGTGGGGGTCGCCTTCGGCGGCGTTGATCTGCGGTTGGGTCACATAGAGCGCCCTGGAGAGGTCCGCTCCGTGAAGCTGTGCTCCGCGAAGGTCAGCTCCCAGGAGGTCTACGGCGGTGAGGTCTGACTTCCTCAGATTGGCTCCGATCAGGTACGCGCCGCGGAGATCTGCTCCGCAGAGGCGCTGGTTGGCAAGGTTGGCGCCCATCAGGTCGGCACCTGGCTGGAGGCCGCCGTCGGGCGTTTGCTGGTCTTCTGCGCCGTAAGAGGCGCGGGCGTCTTCGCTGACCTCCATCAGGAGCGCCCGGACCTGCCTGTGGAGTGTCTCGACGTCGGTGGCAAGGACCGTTGACGCGTCACCTTGGGCGGCGGCTACTACGCCCTCAGACAGGTGGTCCGCCGCGGCCGCGAGCTCGGGATCGAAGGTCCGTTGCCGGGCCTCAGCCAGGTACCAGAGCATCTCGTGGAGTTGCCTGACTACTTTGAACACCGCGAACATCGAGGACATGGATGAGGGATCCTGTGTCCAACTGGTCCCGGCGAAAGTGTGTTGGGAGACCACTTGGCCGGCACCGAAACAATCAAAGACCGTGCAGCCGCGGAAGCCCCGGGGCCGTAAGCGTTGGTGAATGGTGCAGGAAAAGTCGTCCGCCATGTTCGGGCACGGCGAAGCGGCAGGTTTGTCGATCGCAAAGTCAGCCGACCGGGCAAATCCGAGCGCGGTACAGCACAGGGCGAAGCAGTTGCCGCAGTCCGGGGTGAGGTTTGGTGAAGGTCTCATGCATACTCCAGGTGAAGAGAATAGGTCCGGTGGAAGGAGCCGGGGAACCCATCAACGGGTTCCCTAGGGGGACACCCGCAATCACCATGGAGGGCAGCGCAAAGAGCAGGGCCGACGAACCGTCAGCGCTGGAGAAATGGGTCAAAGCGCGCAGGAAAGAATCACTGCAATGATGTTAACAGCTGTACTAGCGTTGAGCGTAGCTCGCCCAGGGTATGTTCCAGTCTCCAAAGCCTTCCAGCGGTTCCACTGCCGGTGCTCCGGTGTTGAGGATCTGAACGACGTCTCCGGTCTTCATGTTGTTGAAGAACCATGCAGCGTCCGCAGGCAACAGACCGACGCAGCCGTGCGATACGTTGGCCACACCAATAGAGCTCCACGCGGCTTCGAGAGCCTGGTGAACGTAGACACCGGACCACGTCAGGCGGTTGGCGTATTCAACCACGAGCGGCGGGTAGTATCCCTTGTCTCCAGGCTTCAGGCCGATGGTGCCGGCGTTGAAGTTGGAGTGGCGTTCTTGCTCCATGATGACCGCGTAGCCGGTGGGCGAAAGCCAGTCTTCCCCGCCCAGTGAGACGGGGGCGGTGTGGACCAGCTGGCCGTCGGAGTACACGTTCATGGTCTTGGTTTTGTCGTCTACTACGGCCACACGCTGCGGGCCCGTAGTGAACGTTGAGACGACGTCCGCGTTGCCGATCATGTTATTACCGAAATCGACGCCCAGGAGTTTCATGTCCACGGTGACGGTGGTGCCTGAAGCCCAGAAGGCCTCCGGACGGATCCTGACTTTCTTGTCTGAGTACCAGTGCCAGGCCACAGGCTGACCGGATGAGACGGTAATGGCAACCCGCTTTTCCATGGCCGCTTTGTCCACTACGGGCTCGCTGAAGTTGATTTCAATAGGCTGCCCGGAGCCAGCCGTGGTGCCGTTGCGGGGGTAGATGGACGCGTCGGCCTCGTAAGCTGCGGAAACAGTGGTGAAGGTCTGTGACTTTTTGGTCTCTTTCCCCGCAGTATCAACCACGGTGAAGGAGTAGTTGTATTGGGTTTTGAACTTCAGGACTTCCAGAGTGGTCCAGGTGCTGCCATCAGGGCTGGTCTTGCCTTGCACAGGTGCCCCGCCGCTAACCGGCGCCAGCACCACGTCCTTCAGCTTGCCGTTGACTGCTTTGATCTGGGGGCCAACAACGGGATTCCACTCCACAGCCCCATCCAGGGGGGTGATGCCCAACTCCACGGGCTTGGCCTCCACAGTGGGGGCAGGCGACGGTGCAACGGCCGTTTCCTGGGGAGATCCGGCCAGCAGTCCGGGTACCGTGACCACGCCAATTCCGCCCACCACAATAGCTGCGCAGACTCCAACAATGGCAAGGATCTTGCCCTTTTTTCGTGTGGCGACTTCCGTCATGGTTCCCGTCATCCTGTCCCCCGCAAGCACTACTGAACACCCAATTCTAGCCGAAAGGCCGGACACGCTGGTCGCGTGCCCGGCCTTTCGCCATCGATTTGGGTATCACCGGCATCGGCGATGGGTGCTGCCTAGTAGCGGTAATGCTCCGGCTTGTAAGGCCCTGCAACATCAAGATCGAGGTAGTCGGCCTGATCCTTGCTCAGTTCGGTCAGCTCCACGCCCAGAGCATCCAGGTGGAGTCGCGCAACCTTCTCATCCAGGATCTTGGGGAGGACGTAGACCTGATTCTGGTACTCGCGCTCTCCGGCCGGCTGGTCCTTCTTCGTCCAGAGTTCAATCTGCGCAATGGTCTGGTTGGCGAAGGAGTTACTCATCACGAACGACGGGTGGCCAGTGGCATTGCCAAGGTTAAGCAACCTACCCTCGGACAGCACAATGATGGAACGCTCCGAATCAGTGCCTGCCCCGAACACCCATTCGTGGACCTGCGGCTTGATCTCAACCCTCTTGACGCCCGGAATCTTTGCCAGCCCGGCGATGTCGATCTCGTTGTCGAAGTGGCCGATGTTTCCCACGATTGCTTTGTTCTTCATGCCCAGCATGTGCTCGGCCATGATGACGTCCTTGTTGCCCGTGGTGGTGATGAAGATGTCTCCCTGGGCGAGCACCGTCTCCAGCTTGGCCACCTGGTAGCCGTCCATCGCAGCCTGGAGGGCACAAATGGGATCAATCTCTGTGACAATGACCCGGGAACCCTGGCCGCGCAACGCCTCGGCGGCGCCCTTGCCGACGTCGCCATAGCCGCAGACAACCGCAACCTTGCCGCCCATGAGGACGTCCGTAGCCCTGTTGATGCCGTCCGGCAGGGAGTGACGGATCCCGTACTTATTATCGAATTTGCTCTTGGTGACGGAGTCGTTGACGTTGATGGCCGGGAACAGCAGCTTGCCCTGCTCCGCGAGCTGGTAGAGGCGGTGCACACCGGTGGTGGTTTCCTCGGTGACGCCCTCAATACGGGCTGCCAGGCGGGTCCACTTCTGCGGATCAGCGGCAAGGGTCCTGCGCAGAAGATCCAGGATGAGGACGTATTCCTCCGGATCATCTTCAGCGGCAGTGGGGACGGCACCTGCAGCTTCGAAGTCGACGCCCTTGTGCAGAAGCAGCGTGGCGTCGCCGCCGTCGTCGAGAATCATGTTGGGACCCAACTCCGGGTTGGCGTCAGCGCCGGGCCAGGTGAGGATCTGCTCGGCAGTCCACCAGTACTCCTCAAGGGTTTCGCCCTTCCAAGCGAAAACCGGGACGCCCTGCGGGTCCTCGGGGGTGCCCTTACCAACCACGACGGCGGCCGCGGCTTCGTCCTGGGTGGAGAAGATGTTGCAGGAGGCCCAGCGAACTTCCGCGCCCAGGGCCGTGAGGGTTTCTATGAGCACCGCGGTCTGGACCGTCATGTGGAGGGAACCGGCGATCCTTGCGCCCTTGAGTGGCTGGGAGGCACCGAACTCCGCGCGGAGCGACATAAGGCCCGGCATTTCGTGCTCGGCTAGACGGATCTGGTGGCGGCCGGCCTCGGCAAGAGTGATGTCAGCCACTTTGAAGTCAAAAGTCATGAAAGTCCTTAGGGGTACCGTGCGGATGTGGAAGAAGGCGCGTCAGGCCTTGGAATCGTGCTGGCCCGACGTTGCCGCATTGGCAGCGGCCAGCAGTTCCGGTGGCAGGAGCAACGGGATGCCGTCCTCAATGGTGTAGCGGAGCTTTACGCCGTCCGCAGCGGCGTCGGTGGAAACCAACTCATCGCCCTCCTGGACCAGCGGTGACCCCGTCACGGGGCAGCGCAGGATGGACAACAGTTCAGGACTGACCTTTGGCATGAATGATGCTCCCTGGGTGGCGCCGGCATGGCGCCGCTGGCGGATATATCTGCAGATTCCAGACTACCGCGCAGGGAGATCGTGTTTTGATCCCGACGACGAATTGCGTCCAGAGCCCGGGAAGCGTGGCACGGAAAGCGGGTGGCGGGAACGATTAAGTCGGTTCCCGGAGGATCCGCAAGTGCCCGCGGCGGGTGCCCTCGGCGCCGGCGGGCGGCTCCATCTGGGCGTGGTTTTGCCGGGCAGGAGTTTCCGCAGGGGCTGAGGCCGCCTCCCGGACCGCGTTGGCAAGTGCCAGCAAATCATCCGGACCCGGTTCCTGCGGCGTTGTGGGCATGGCCAGACGCAGGACTTCCCAGCCTCGCGGAACCGTCAGGGACTCTGCATGTTGGGAGCAGAGATCGTAGGCGTGCGGTTCTGCGTAGGTGGCCAGAGGCCCCAGGACTGCGGTTGACTCTGCGTACACGTACGTCAAAGTAGCCACCGCGGACTGGCGGCAGGCTGATCTGGAACACTGACGAATGGCACCCACAACATCCCAGATTAGCGCCAATGGGCGGCTATATTGCGCATTGATGGTCCGTGCCCCGCCAACTGTGCCGAGCATCAAGTGAGAAGTCTCCGGCGTATCACCCGACGCGGCGCGGTGCGGGCCATGAGGTCGCGCTGGCGGTTCCTCGGGACTAAAGTCGATATATGCAGTCACAGCCACATGTTCCCGGGTTCAATATCCGGTGGACTGACGCCGATGGCGATCAGGCCCAGGAACACGCCGGTTCGGAAGTTCGGGGCTTCCGGCGACGCCGGCGCAACCGGCACGGACGGGGACTGCGCGGAGAACTGATGCTCCCCAACCTCCCCGGGTTCCGCACCCGCGCGGAGCGATTCGATGACATGGTGCTGGACTCCGCGGAGCGGCTCCAGGACATGTGGGGCAAGCAACTGGACGGTGTGCTCTTTGCCGTGGACGAAATCCCGCCCAACCTTGAACAGCTTGTCGCCCTGGGGAATACGGCCCCTTTGGGCTCCTACACGCCCGGTGGCCGTGGCGAGGCACCCATGATCACGGTGTACCGTCGCGTGGTTGAACAGGGCGTTTCCACCCGTGAGGAACTACAGGACCTCGTCCACGACGTCGTGGTGGAGTACACGGCCGAGATGCTCGGCGTGCCGCCTGAGACCCTGGACCCGGTCTACCGGCGTCGATACCAGTGATGACGGAATAACACCGACGCCGGCAGGCGGGTCATGCTGTCAGCTGGGTCGTGCTGTCGGGCGATTCGCATTGTCGGGCGGCTCATGCGATAAGTGCTGTTGCCTGCAAGGTGTGCCTAGTAGCCGACCGAGACCGGCACCTTCTGTAGCCCTGAGGCCGCATCCTGAATTGCCACGACCGAAACGTCTGTGCGTCCTTGTTTTCCGAGTACCAGCGCGCCGTACACCGGATCACCCGACGCGGACACCACATAACCGGCCACCACGGAGTTGCCGGACTTCTCTGGTAGCTCGATCATGGAGGTGGTCCCGCCGGACATATCCACGTCAACGGACTTGCCAACCTTTCCGTCGGCAGTCACCGGAGCGTAGCTGACTGTGCCTCGCCCTTCAGGGACACCAAAGCTCAGGAACTTCTGCCCGTCCCTGGGAACGGCCACCAAGTGCTGGCTACCGAGGCGTGCCGACGACGGAGACCAGGCTAAGTCCGTTGCATCTTCGGCTTTGGTTCCACGGGTGACCCTCGCTGATGCCAGGAAAGAGACATCCGAGCTGGCCCTGACGGTATAGCTGCCGGCTGGGACGCCGTCAAGGTTGAGGGTGGCCACCGTCCCGCCTTTGACCGTCACCACTCCCCCGTTGGGAATTTTGCGTTCTCCGTTGGCACCGTAAAGGCTGACCTGCACCACGGCGTCAGTAGAACCGGGTACGGCGATCTGAAGCGCCGGAACGGCATCCGCGAACCCCGGCTTCGCGGCCAGGGTTTTGACGCCAGACGGGTCTTGAATATCGACGCCGGACATGACCTGAAGGTTCGATGGACCAGCACCCGGCGAAAGGTACTCCACACCACCCGGAGCGATTCCGCGCAACACGCTCTGTTGGATAGTGGCGGCAACGGGGCCTCCCGTGCTGCGCACGTGCACGGCAAGTTGCGATTCACCGGGCGCGAGGCCGGCCAGGTTAACCGAACGGGTGGTGCCGGGAGCTACCAGGAGACCACGGGCCCCGGGCGCCTGGATCTGTCCCTCGTATCCATACAGTTCAAGGTTGACCGTGGCCGGAGTCTCGGAGGCGTTACTCACGTTCAGAACGGCAGTCCGACCAACAGCAGTGTTGGCGCCCAATAACCACGCGTCATTGCCCGGTGGCTGGCATTGAGTTGCCGCCAGGCCCCGGAGATCGCCGTCAGTGGCTGAGTAACTGAGGTTGGCAGCCAGGGACGCCTGCTCGTTTCCCATGGCATCGGCACCCACCACGGCCGGTGACGTCACCGGGCTGATGGACGCTACGCCGGCGGCGAGAACAGGCGGGCCAGCTGTGGGCGGAGGCGTACTGCTGGGTGCCTCTGCGATCCGGGCCACCAGGTCACCACCCAACGCTGCCACACTGCTCCCTGGCACTGTTCCGGCCGGGTTACTGAGCACCACTGCATTCAGGGCGCTGGTGGCCGTGGTGGATACAGGGCTGAAGTCAGCGTCCGTGCCCACCACGGTTCCGTTCACAAGCCGCGCGGGTTCGGGACACACCGCCAGGGCGCGGCCAGCAGGTACGTCAGCCTGGCGGATGTCCACGGAGGTCCCGCCTGAGGGTTCAGGCACCATGGATGTGGCGGCTACTGCCCCTCCGCCGGCGGCAAGGATGACCACTGCTGACAGGACGCCGGTGATGGCTCCCCTATTGGAGCTGCGGCTGTTGGAGCTGCGGCTGGAGCCGGCGCTGCGGCTGGAGCTGGCGCTGCGGGATTTCTTGGGCTCCTGGGCTTCAGTGCTTTCGCCGGACACGTTCTTCTGGTCCTCAGACACTGCTGTACTCCTTACGGAGGGAGACTTCGTCCCTCGACATGCCGGTTCGGCTACGGCGTGCGGGCATCGGCACAGCCAACAGGACCGTGAGACCGATGACCACCGCTTGCAGGATCCCGAACCACAGGGCCCAGGGGTTTGCGTACCGGATCTCAAGGTCGCCTCCGCTGGCAGGCAGCTCGAACGCCTGTGACCAACCTGATGTTGTGGCCTGCAGTTGGCGACCATCCATCCACGCGGTCCAGCCGGGATCGGAGCGTTCGGCGAGGACGATCTTTCGACCCTCATCCCCGGAGGGCACAGTGGCGTCTACGTTTACTTCTTCGGATGGAAGCGTACTCACAAGAGCACCTTCGGAGTCCACGATTCGTACCCTATGCGCTGTATCGGCGGCAGTAGCGGCTTCCTGGTTCCGGGGCGTCACCCGCCACAGCCATCCGGCGTCGGTCTGGCCTACGGCCACCAGTCCCGGGACTGCGTCGATTCTGCTGGCCGTGAGTTGCGCGGCGTTGTCCTCGGCCTTGAGGACGATGAATCCGGCGCCAAGCTGTTCAAGGTCTGCGCGCGGATCCACGCCCGTGCCCGCCACGATGGTGGCGACGGCCCGACGCAAGGATGTGGTGGCAGCGTCATCGTCCGCGATCTCTTCACGTCCTGGTGCGCCAATGATGGTCCGAGCGGAGGCTATGGTGGACAAACTGTCCAACGTGGTCCCGGCTCCACGCATCAGTGACGAGGAGAAGGCCCCCTGTTCACCGCTGGTGATGACCAGGGTTCGCGTGCGCTCAGGCCCCTGTCCGCGGTCTACGGCAGTAGCAGGCAACGTGCCCGTATCTTCCGGCCAAACCTGACGGCGGGCGCCGAGGGACGACGCCTGTTCGGCAGCCCCGGCCGCCACGCTGGATCCAGCAGTCGGAGTGGGCTGGAGGACGTTTTGGGCAGCCCAGGCCGCCATGCCGGCAAGGGGGCCGGCAACCAGGAGTGCCATGGCGACAGCCGAAGCAACGCGCCGCACCTGGACTGGACGCCGGGAACCCTTGGGCATCCTCCGAGGTGCAGCAAAAAGCTTCTCAGCGCCAAGCACGGCAGCACCCAGGAGTAGCATGCCCGAAGCCGACACCGCAGGGCCGGTGAATGGGCCAACAATCACGTTGTTGTTAACCCCGGTGGCCACGTGACCCACCAACCAACTGCTGGCAAGGGTAGCCAAAGCAACCAACCAGAACACCCGGGCCAGTGCGGCGCGTTTTCCGGGAAGGAACAAGGCGGCAACTGCAAGGATCAGAACTGGTGCGACAACAAGCAGAGCCAGCAGTAGTGCCCATGGCACAACGCCCGGACCGAAGACCGCCAAACCGGTCAAACCGCCGTCGATGTCAAAACCGAGCGGCTGGCCGAGAAGCTGCTGCCACAGGGGAGCTGCCTCAAAAGTCAGTGGCAACCCGGGATCGGCCAACAAGGAGCGCGGCCTGTCCAGCACAGATACTCCATACGGCAGGAACAGGGCGACTGTGGGCAGGAGCGACCACCACAGCGTCTTGCCCCGTTGCCCGAGGACCACCGCAGCCAGAACCACCACAACAATGGCAGGTCCCAACAGCGACGGCGCAGAGGCAGTGACCACGGCCATGGCCAGACCGGCAGCGGCGGCAGCAGTCCACGATGGCGTCCCATTAATTCCGGGCTTGCCGGAGAGCAGGGCAGGACGACGGCTCAGCTGTGTGCCCGCAAGGGCAGGGCCTTGGGCTACGGCGGATCCCGAGGCGCGCAACAGTGCCAGCAGCAACAGCGGCATCATGACATGCGCCACCAGGGACCCGACCCTGCCCTCGTTGATGGAAATCAGCAGTGCAGGAGCACCGGACCACGCCAAGGCGGCCGCAACCCGGAAACGGCGCTTGGTAGTGAGCGCGCCTGCCGCGAACCAGGCGCCAACGGCAGAGAACGGCATGGCAAGGATCAGCAGCCACACCATGGCGGCGTTGCCGTCCCCGCCGCCAAAGAGCGAGAGCAGCCACAACACATAGCCGAACGGATCGCCATGTCCGGGCAGACCTGCTCCCAACGTGATCCACCATGTGGACGCATTGGCCCAAATATCTCCTGGTGAGGCTGAAAGAGGGAGGAGTCCGCCGCCGGTAACAGCGCCTGAGCGCAGCAACCCCAGCAATCCCACGAGCGCGGCGCTGAGTGCCACCAGTGCGGCAACCACGGCACCTGTGCCCACCCAGCCCCGCTCATTGGTGGCCAGAGCGGCGAAGTCATCGGCAGCATCCCCGCTGGGTTCCGGGGCAAGAAGATCGGAGATAGCCGGCGTTTCGTCGGCGGGGCGTATCGCTTCGAGCAACGAGCGCCTGTTGGCACGCACCTCCCGTGAGGGCGTCTGCAGCCCGCGCACAACCGATCTGTGCACCCGTCGCGTCCTGGCCGCAACGCGGCGGCCTTTGGCAATGGCAACGGGCCGAACAAGGGCAGCGATGGTGGCCGTGAACTGCGAGAGGCCATAGCCCGGTTCTTTGACCAAAATGCTCAGCACGAGTCGGATCATGGCGCCGAACAACGCGCCCATCGCCTGGAACGGCACATTCCACCACGGGGTGTGCTTGAGGCGCATGTGGATCTGGGCTTTACGTGCCGCGGAGGATGTACCCAGGCCATGCGGGCGGTGTTCCACATGGAACATGCGGGCACCTGGGACTACAACTACGCGATTGCCCGCGAGCCAGTTCCGCCAGCAGAAGTCCACGTCATCGCCACTGCCCGGCAACGCGGGGTCGAATCCTTCCAACAGCTCCCAGACATCGCGGCGGATCAACATACCTGCGGAGTTCACAGCGAAAGTGTCAGTACGGGCATCGTATTGACCTTGATCAACTTCATCGGCGTCGATCAGTGTGAGGCGTTCCGCCCAGCGACTCGTCGAAAGTCCTACATCCACCAGGTGCCGCTTGTTGTCCCAGCCGAGCTGCTTACACCCCGCCACTGTCACTGAGGGCGCGCGTTCAACCGCATGGAGAAGCTCCGCAAGCGCATCAGGCGCGGGGGCGGCGTCATCGTGCAGGAGCCAGATCCATTCGACGGACGTGGTCTTGGCGTCGTTGCCGGCCGGTGCGTCACCGCCATCGGCAGCGTGTGCGGTGTGTCCCGAGGGGGCCAGCTCCTGCAGACCAGCCTGGACAGCGGCCCCAAAACCCGACTTTGCATGGTGGAACGAGGTCACCTTGTTGTGGCCGAAGGCCTCGCTGAGTAATTCCAGTGAGTTATCCGTGGAACCTGTATCAACGCCAATGGCGGCATCCGCCGACCGCGTTTGGTCCGACAATGCCGCCAATGTTCTGGGCAGATAGTTGCCGCCGTCGTGGGAAACCACGACGGCGGTAACATGCACTTCCTTGAGAATTAGACCGCTCGCTTCCTTAGCCGACGACGCTCCCGCTCGGAGAGCCCGCCCCAAATACCGAACCGCTCATCATTGGCGAGAGCATATTCCAAGCACTGCGAGCGGACGTTGCACGCTCCGCAGACCTTCTTGGCGTCCCTCGTCGATCCACCCTTTTCAGGGAAGAAGGCTTCAGGATCGGTCTGTGCGCACAGCGCATCAGTCTGCCAGCCAAGTTCGCCTTCGTCATCGAAGTCCCCCTGGGGAAGGCCGATCCACACGGGTTGCCCCGGCGTCTCAACGGGACGACGCAGCTCCATGGGAGGGTCGTCCAGGTCTTCATCCGGCCCAGCCGGAAGGTCACCAATCAGTGCCTCATGAGCAGCGAGGAGGGCGGTAGCCTGATCCTCCAAAGACTGCTGGACATTCTGGTTGTATCGATCTGCCGCTTCCGGGTCCGCCGGGTCAACGTACCAATCCCCCGGTACTTCCCTCGAACGGTATTTCACCGACGCATGTTCTGCGACGACTGCATCTTCCTGGATACGCAACGCTTGCCCCATGGCGTCCCTCCTGATTTTGCAGCTGCTGCTTGGATGTGTTTCCGATTCCCGGCGACGTTCCGGGTATCTGTGCAGCGGCGTTGATTACTAATTACACGCGTGTAACTACCCACCAGTCAAGCCGCGCCGGGATAATAATCAAGAATCTCTAGAAACGTGGGATGCGCCACGCCCAACATTTTTGTCGAGCCGCCGCGTGTCGTGGCGCAAAATGACAGCCTTGGATCGGCCCGGATGAACTTTCATTGAATTTCCGCGGAAAATTGCATCAGCTTCCGCGGGAGGCCAACGACTGGAGAAAATAGGGTGTGTTGCATTTCACATTAACGATGGCCGGCCCTAAGGAACCTGCCTAACGCCGTGGCAAGATTGACGCATGAGCATCCCGGCAGCGAACCTGATGACCGCCCTACGATCCGGTCACTCAACCTCACCACGACTCACTTGGTATGGCCCCGACTCCGAGCGGGTTGAGCTATCGGGGCGCGTTCTGGACAACTGGGTAGCAAAAACCAGCAACCTGCTGCAGGACGAACTTGACGCCGAACCAGGGATGTCCATCAGGTTGGATCTGCCGGCGCACTGGAAATCCGTCGTCTGGGCCCTGGCTGCCTGGCAGCTGGGCATGGAGGTGGTCTTCGACCACACCTCAGCCGACCTCCTGGCGACGGACAAGCCCGACGACGGCGCCGGGGCCGGCTTCGAGGCGGTGGTCGCCGTGCCGCTCGCGGCACTTGCGATGCGCTGGCCCGGCGAGCTGCCATCCGGCGTCGTGGACTACGCCGCTGAAGTCCGTTCCCACGGTGACGTCTTCATGGCACACAACGAACCCGAGGCAAGCTTGCCCGCCGTGCGCGGAACCACCGGACTGCCCCATGAAGAACTTATTGATGGCTTTGCTACTCCACAAGAGCCAGGCGTCCGCCTGCTGGTCCGCGCCACCGAAGGCTTGGAGCACTGCCTGGCAGCATCCTTGGGCGCTTGGAAGGAGGACGGCTCAGTAGTACTGGTGCATCCGGACTTGGACGTGACAGAACACCTGCTCGAGAACGAGCGCGTCAGCCGTTCGTAGCGTTAGAGATTCTTGACGGAAGGAAATTCGCCCGTTGCAGGGTTCGTCCCTGCCTCGGAACCCGCCTTCGCCTTATGGTGAAGCTCAATGATCTCGTGGTCATGCGAGAACTCGGGTTCGGCGTCCAGCTCTTCGTTGAAGACCCAGAAGCGGTACGCAAAGAAGCGGAAGATGGTGCCCAGGATGAGGCCCACCACGCTGCCTGCGATGAACAGCGAAGGTTTGTCGTTGAGGTCCAGAATGTACTTGGCGAACCACACACAGCCGGATGCAATCAGGAGACCTACAAGGTTCATGATGGCAAACAAAACGGCCTCACGAACAACGTTGGCCTGCTTGCGGTGCCGGAACGTCCAGAAGCGGTTTGCCACCCAGGAGAAAATACTTGCAACAATCGTCGCAATGGCCTTCGCCCACACTTCGCTGCCGTGCATCGGGCCGGAAAACAGCCAGATGAAAACGGCCGAGTCAATGACAAAAGCAACACCGCCGACGGCGCCGAACTTTGCTACCTCACGCCAAAAAAGTGAGGCAAGTCCGCGGATGCGATCTGCAAGTGTGGTGATCATGACCCTCCATGGCCGTTGAAATGTGGGCCGATGGGCCAAGCCCATTTTAGCGCCGATTTCCTTGCGCTGCCTTTGAGGGGGCTGTGAGAAGGCCGATACTGACACCCCACACCGGTAGAAATCCGTCCCATGGGGCGGCAGAATCAGTGATCCTGGCGCCGGTTCGGTAGGCTGAACCTTGTGACTTTTCCAGTAATTGGCGTAGTTGGCGGCGGCCAACTCGCACGAATGATGGCTCCGCCCGCTACCGCACTGGGCTTCGAACTCCGCGTTTTGGCTGAAGGTGAGGACGTTTCTGCCGTGGCTGCAGTAGCCACCGCACCCATTGGCGACTACAAGGACCTGGATGCTCTCCTTGAGTTCGCCAAGGGGCTGGACGTCATGACCTTCGATCACGAACACGTCCCCACACAACACCTCCAGGCCCTTCTTGACGCTGGTGTCAACGTCCAGCCGGGCCCGGATGCCCTGGTCAACGCCCAGGACAAATTGGTGATGCGTGCTGCCATTGATCGTCTTGGATTGCCCAACCCGGAGTGGTCGGCTGTCTCCACCGTTGAGGAGCTGGTGGCCTTCGGCGATAGGATCGGCTGGCCCGTAGTCCTGAAGACACCCCGCGGCGGTTACGACGGCAAGGGTGTCAGGATTGTTGACACCCCGGACGAAGCCTTGGACACGGCAGACTGGTTCCAGGCCATGAGCCCGCTCCTGGCCGAAGCCAAGGTTGATTTCAGCCGCGAGCTCTCTGCCCTTGTGGCACGCAGCCCCAGTGGCGAATCGCGTGCCTGGCCCGTTGTGCACACCATCCAGGTGGATGGAGTCTGCGACGAAGTAATCGCTCCTGCCCAGAACATCTCTGTTGAAGTGGCGGCCGCTGCCGAGGAAGCTGCCTTGCGAATTGCCAACGAACTTGGCGTCACCGGGGTCATGGCTGCAGAACTCTTCGAAACGCCAGGAGTCGGAGCCGGCTTCCTCATCAACGAACTCGCCATGCGCCCGCACAACACCGGTCACTGGACGCAGGACGGCTCCATCACCAGCCAGTTCGAGCAGCACCTGCGTGCCGTGTTGGACCTTCCTTTGGGCGCTACCGATGCTTTGGCGCCGGTGGTAGTCATGAAGAACTTCCTGGGTGGCGACAACCAGGACCTCTTCAAAGCCTTCCCCATGGCGTTGGCCTTCGAGCCAGCAGCCAAGGTTCACTCCTATGGCAAGTCCGTCCGGCCAGGCCGCAAGATCGGCCACGTGAACCTCGTTGGCAGCTCGGTTTCCGACGTCGACTCCGTCCGCCAGCGCGCCACCGCGGTGGCCAACATCATCCGTGACGGCCGCAAACCGGAACAGACCACCCTTGAGGAGACTGCATGACTTCCGAAAAAACGGCCCCGTTGGTAGGACTTGTGATGGGCTCGGATTCCGATTGGCCGGTCATGGAAGCCGCGGCGGATGCCCTGGCCGAGTTCGGCATACCCTTTGAGGCAGACGTGGTCTCGGCCCACCGGATGCCCACCGAGATGATCCGCTACGGACAGACGGCCCACGAACGCGGCCTGCGCGTCATCATTGCCGGTGCGGGCGGCGCAGCCCACCTCCCCGGCATGCTGGCTTCGGTGACGCCCCTTCCGGTCATAGGTGTCCCGGTCCCCCTCAAAACCCTGGACGGCATGGACTCCCTCCTGTCCATCGTGCAAATGCCTGCCGGCGTTCCCGTGGCCACGGTATCCATCGCAGGAGCACGCAACGCGGGACTTCTTGCCGTTCGCATGCTCGCCTCAGGAACGGATGAACTCGCGTCCAAGCTCCGCGAAGACCTCCTTACCTTTGCCCAGGAACTGAACGACGTCGCTACCAAGAAGGGCGAAAACCTGCGCCACAAGGTGGAACAAGTCTTCTCCCCTGCCAATGCCTCCGCCCGGAGCTCCCGCTAGGAAGGCAGCGGTTGATGACCATGCACAAGTCCACGAATCAGCCCGGTTCCGCCCTGACTGATCCCGTCCGCTATCCGTCCAGCGCGAGTGCGCCGGTGCGGACCAAACGCGCCTTCGTGCTGGTACTCCTCACTCTCTTTGTTCCCGGCAGTGCCCAAATCGTTGCCGGAGACCGCAAACTTGGCCGCATGGCTTTGCGCGTCACCATCACGGTGTGGGCCCTTGCCCTGCTCACGCTCATCGTTGCGCTGGTGAATCGAAGCCTGCTGCTCAGCCTTGCCACCCATCCCGTGGGCTCGTTGTTCATCATTGTGATCCTGGTGGCGTTGGCCTTGGGGTGGGCCTTCCTGTTCCTCAATACTCTGCGGATCATCAGGCCGGCACTCCTGGCACCGGGAATGCGGCCCATCATCGCCGTCGTTTTGGCGGTAAGCACCGTCATCGCCAGCGGATCCCTGGGCTACCTCGCCTACGTGCTGAACGTGAGCCGGAATGCGATCGGCAGCATCTTCAACGCCGGTCCCGCCATCGATCCCGTGGACGGGCGTTATAACTTCCTCATGATGGGAGGCGACGCCGGCGACGACAGGACAGGCCGGCGACCGGACAGCCTCTCCGTCATCAGCGTCGATGCCAAAACCGGAGAGAGCGCCATCATCTCCGTC
Source organism: Arthrobacter sp. StoSoilB22 (assembly GCF_019977315.1). NCBI lineage: Bacteria > Bacillati > Actinomycetota > Actinomycetes > Micrococcales > Micrococcaceae > Arthrobacter > Arthrobacter sp. StoSoilB22. The sequence goes on along the minus strand of NZ_AP024652.1, from coordinate 1,321,997 downwards.
CCCCGCAACCTGCAAAATGCGCAGTTCAGCGAGGGCTCGCCCATGCGCGAGATTTACCCGGACGGCTACAACTGCGGCGACGAATGCCTCATCAACGCCGTCAACACCGAAGTCACCAACAACCACCAGGATCTCTACCCGGGGGTTGCCGATCCCGGCGCTCAGGCCACGCTCGAAGCGGTGTCCGGCACCTTGGGCATCACCGTCCAAGCTTATGTCTTGGTGGATATGGACGGCTTTGCCAAACTCATCGATGCCATGGGTGGAATCCGTATCAAGGCCGGCGGTTGGGTGCCTATCAGTGGTCCGGTCACTGACGAGGCGAACGGAATCCACGGCATGCCTGACGGCTGGATCCCGGCCGGTGATCAGCACCTGAATGGTTTCCAGGCCTTGTGGTACGGACGTTCCCGCGAGTTCGTGGATGACTACGCCCGCATCGCGCGCCAGCAGTGTGTGCAGCAGGCCATGCTCAAGCAACTCGATCCCGCCACCCTGCTGACCAAGTTCGAGGACATCGCCAACGCCGGCACCAAGGTGGTGGATTCGAACATTTCCTCCACCCAACTGGGCAGTTTCGTTGACTTGGCCTTGAAGTCCAAGAACCAGCCGGTCAAGCGCCTCACCATCGGGCCCCCGGACTTTGACGCGTCCTTCTCCACGGTGCCTGACTTTGACCTGATCCATGCCAAGGTCCAGGAAGTCCTGGCGTCGTCCAACACCCCCAAGGCGGAAGACGCCGTCGTATCCCACGACGACGCCAGTGCCGGTACCGTTGTGGCCGCGGGTCCAACAGCCGGGCTCCTGCCCGCAAGTCAGCTGCCCTCGCCGTCGGCCGATTTCACCCCCGTAACCACCACACCGGACGGCACGCCAATCACCATCGAGTTGCTGAACGGCCTCAAGGCGCAAGGCGATGAGCAAGGCATCCGTAATCTCGTGGCCACCAATGGACAGTGCGCGCCCCTGTAGGCTTGTTCGTCCGCTCCACCCCACGTCCAGCGCAACGATAAGGACCTTCTTTCGTGTACAAGATTGAGAATGTTTTGCGACCCTACGCGTGGGGTTCGACGACGGCCATCGCCGAACTGCTGGGTCGTCCCGCGTCGGGGGGACCCGAGGCCGAGATGTGGATCGGGGCCCACCCGGACTCGCCCTCCGCAGCCGTTCACCCCAACGGTGTTACCCAGCCCCTCGATGCCCTGATCGGCTCGGACCCGGTGCGCTGCCTGGGTTCCGAGAGCATCGCCGAGTTCGGGCCCCGGCTCCCCTTCCTCACCAAGCTCCTGGCTGCCGAGCAGCCTTTGTCCTTGCAAGTGCACCCCAGCCTGGAGCAGGCACGGGAAGGATTTGCCAGGGAGAATGAAGCCGGGATCCCGGCGGATGCCGCGAACCGCAACTACCGCGATGACAACCACAAACCGGAGATGATTTTCGCCCTGACTCCGTTCAAGGCACTGTGCGGTTTCCGTTCGCCGGCTGCGTCCAAGGACATCTTTGAGCACTTGGCCTCTGTCCTTGATTCGGCAGCAGTCGATACCCCCGATGTCATCAGCGGCGTCATCGCAGACCTCGGCCATTCCGATGAGTCCGCAGCGCTGAAGGCCGCCTTCAGCCGGCTGATCCAGGGTGGCAGCGACGTCTCCGACGTGATCCATGAGGTGGTTGCCGTCCTGTCCGCCGGTGCACCGTTGGAGCCGCACCGCGAAGCCCTGACCGCAATGCTGGACATCAATGAGGCCTTCCCCGGAGATCCCGGCGTCCTCATTTCCCTCCTTCTCAACCACCTGTCCCTGGAGCCCGGCGACGTGGTCTACCTGCCTGCCGGCAACATCCACGCTTACCTCCACGGATTGGGCGTGGAGGTCATGGCGTCCTCTGACAACGTGCTCCGCGGCGGACTCACGCCCAAATACGTGGACGTCCCCGAGCTGCTCAAGACTGTCCTTTTCGAAGCACTGGGCGTGCCGCGCGTCGAGGCCAGCGGTACGGAATTCGGGCAGGAACTGTACCGCCCGCCCTTCAAGGAATTCCAGCTCCAGCGCATCGAGCTTGCCCCGGGGGCCGAGCCGGTGCCGCTGGCGCAAACCGGGCCCGCCGTCGTCGTGGTGGTATCCGGTTCGGTGATGCTCGACTCCCCCAAGAGCGACCTCCGGCTTGAGCGCGGCGCCGCCGCGTTCATCCCCGATATCGAAGCGCCCGTCAATGTTCACCCAGTGCAAGGTGCCACCGACGTCAGTGTTGCCTTCGCAGTGACCACGGGCCTGGGGAACTGATCCATGGAGTTTTTCCTGCAAACGCCCGCATGGGCGGCAGTCCAGCGTTCCCTGGGACGCCGTGTCCACGAGCAGTCCGGGCCCGGCTGGAGTTTCCTCGCCGTTGAGGAAAAGAACCCTGCCGGCAAGGTTATCTATGCTCCCTATGGCCCCGTGGCGGAGTCCGTGGAGGCTTTCGACGCCGCCACGGCGGCCCTGGTTGCCCTGGCTAAGACCGAGAGTGCGGTGTTCGTGCGGATGGAACCCGCTGCGGCGGGGTTTACAGCGTCCGACGCCGGACCTCTCCTGCGCGCCCGCGGCTTGCAGCCGGCGCCGGTCAACCAGCAGCCGGAGCTGAGTTGGGTCGTAGATCTGGAAGGCGACTTCAAGGACGTGTTGGCCGGGATGAAGCCCACCAACCGGAACCTTTACAGGAACATCCACAAGAAGGGCGTGACGTTCCGCGCATCCCAAGATCCGGCGGACATCAAGATCCTTCTGCACTTCCTCCACCTGACGGCTGCCCGGAACGGCTTCAAACCGCAGAGCGACGAGTATCTCACCCAGGTAGCCGCTTCCCTGTTGCCCAATGGGGCGGGAACGCTGTTCATTGCCGAGCTTGAGGGCGAGCCGATCGCGGCTGCCTTCGCCTACGACTCCGCTGATACCCGTGTCTACGCCCACGCTGCCCTGGACGATACCCATCGCAAGCTCAGTGCGGGCATTCCCCTCCTGGTGACCCTGATGGCCGATGCCAAGGAGAAGGGCCTCAAACACGTGGACCTTTGGGGCGTGGCTCCCGAGGACCAGCCGGACCACAAATGGGCGGGCTTCACGGCCTTCAAGAAGTCCTTCGGCGGCCGCGAAGTCTCCTACCCCGGCACCTGGGACCTCCCGGTCAACAAACTGCGCTATGGCGCCTACCAGCTGGCCAGAAAACTCCGCGACAAGCTCCGCTAGGACCACATCAGCCTCTCAACAGCGCGAAGCCGGGAGCCGCTGCTCCCACCGCATCCAAACAGCGAAAAGCGCCCCATCGCGGGAGCGGCATCAAATCGACGAGGTACGAGGAGATAGCCGCAGAGCGATGGGGCGCTTTCCGCGTCAAAGACGCGACTGCAATGGAGGGGTTACGGCTTGCGCGCGTAAGTCTCCCACTTGGATGCGTGGTGCTCGGCCTCCACGAAGCGGACCGTTCCGGACTTGGAGCGCATCACGATCGACTGGGTCAGCACGCGGTCCTTCTGGTAGCGGACCCCGTGCAGGAGGTCGCCGTCGGTGATGCCGGTTGCTGCGAAGTAGCAGTTGTCGGAGGTGACGAGGTCGTTGGTGGAGAGGACGCGGTCGAGGTCGTGTCCGGCGTCGATGGCCTTCTGCTTTTCGTCGTCCGAGGTGGGCCACAGACGGCCCTGGATGACGCCGCCGAGGGACTTGATGGCGCAGGCGGTGACAATGCCTTCCGGGGTACCGCCAATGCCCATGAGGGCGTCGACGCCGGTGCCGGAGCGTGCTGCCGCGATGGCACCCGCAACGTCACCGTCCATGATGAACTTGGTGCGTGCACCGGCTTCGCGGATTTCTTCCACGAGGGGGCGGTGGCGGTCGCGGTCCAGGATCATGACGTTGAGCTGGTTGACCTTGACGCCCTTGGCTTTGGCGATGAGGTGCAGGTTTTGCTTGACGGGCAGGCGAAGATCCACCATGTCGGCGGCTTCGGGGCCGGTAACGAGCTTCTCCATGTAGAACACGGCGGAGGGATCGAACATGGAGCCACGCTCAGCTACTGCCAGCACCGCGAGGGCGTTGTTGATGCCGAGGGCGGTCAGGCGGGTACCGTCGATGGGGTCGACGGCGACGTCACATTCGGGACCGGTGCCGTCGCCAACCTGCTCGCCGTTGAACAGCATGGGGGCTTCATCTTTTTCGCCTTCACCGATGACCACAACGCCGTTGAAGTGGACGGTTTGAAGGAATGAACGCATGGCATCGACGGCGGCGCCGTCGGCCTTGTTTTTGTCACCGAAACCTACCCAGTGGCCGCCGGCAATTGCCGCAGCTTCGGTAACGCGGACGAGTTCAAGCGCAAGGTTGCGGTCGGGTTCGTCGAGGCCGACGGCGAGCGACGGCGAAATCGTGGAATACTGCTGGGTCATTGGTGCAGGAGACACTTGAACCTCTTCTTCGAGTGACGATTCACGGGACCGGACATGGTTGCACGGGGCAACCCGGGGTTCCTCTATCAACGATCATAGTCGCCGAGTGGCCCGGGAGTCGTTGGATGACCACAGCCCCCGGCACCTGTGGTGAGGTTACCGGATGTGTGTTCCCTGCCCGGATAAGGGATCATGGAGGGGTGAGTGAAACGCAGGACAGGCCCGCAGCAGAGAACCCATCCGAGGCTGCAGCGGCCAATCCCACCGATGCCCAGGCAGCCCCGGATGCCCCCTATAAACCCGTCATTGCGGCGAAAGCTGCCAAGCGGGCCAACGCTTCTGTCATCGGCATGGTCATTGCGTTGCTGGTTTGTGTCCTGGCTTTTCTTCCCATCGTTTTGATGAACCCGGCGCCCAAGGGCGAGGGTTTCCGGCCTGATGTTGACGTCGCGGCCATCGCCCGCAACGCCACAGGTGTGGCGGGATTCACACCCGTCACCCCGGACGTCGGCGACACATTCAAACCCAATTACGCCCGGTGGGAGTCCGGCACTGGAAGCGGCGTGCCTACCTGGGAGATCGGGTTCCTCACTCCCAAGGAAAATTTCATTGGCCTCACCCAGACCAATCAGGCGAACCCCACGTGGGTTTTGCAGCAGACAGAGAACCTCCCTGTGACCGGAACCCGTAACGCTGGTGGCCAGGAGTGGGAACTGCGGGACTCCGGCAAAGAAAAGCGGAGCATGGTCCTGGAGTATCGCGGCACCACCATCGTCCTGAGCGGCACGGCTAAGCTCGATGAGTTCGCAACCCTGGCCGCCGCCGTCGTGAAGTCCGCAGAGCAGGCACCGCCTGCCAGCGTTCCGGCTACCGCAACGTCGTCTCCGCAGCCCTCCGCCTGAGAAGCCGTCCGGTTTATCACGCGCAACACTTTCACCGACTGCGGTGTCCGCGTCGTAAAGTAAGGCTCGTGCCTACTTACCTGACTCCAGCCCTGGCGTGGCGCCGTCTCCGCGAGGGCAACGAACGTTTTGTTTCCGGCGAATCCCTGCACCCCAACCAGGATGCTTCGCGACGCTCTTCTCTGATTGAGAACCAGAACCCGTTTGCCGTGATCTTCGGCTGCTCGGATTCCCGGCTCGCTGCAGAGATCATTTTTGACCTTGGCCTCGGTGACGCCTTCGTGGTGCGCACCGCCGGCCAGGTTATTGACGATGCCGTCCTGGGTTCACTCGAATACAGCATCAGCGAACTCCGTGTTCCATTGATCGTCATCCTCGGCCATGACAGCTGCGGTGCGGTCAAGGCCACCAAGTCGGCCGTGGAAACGGGCGAGATGCCTCCGGGCTTTATCCGCGACCTCGTGGAGCGCATTACACCGTCGGTCCTGACGGCCAGGCGCAATAACCAGGACGACGTCAACGACATGGTGGTGGAGCACGTGAAGCAGACCGCTGCCCGCCTGGCTGACAGCTCACGTGTGATTTCGGACGCCATCGACGACGGCCGCGTTGCCGTGATCGGCCTGTCCTACAAGCTGGACGAAGGCCGCGCGGCCCTCGTTTCCGGGATCGGCAAGCTCTAGGAGGACGTGCTCCGGCCTCAGGGCCGGAGCACGTAGCACTCCCCTCCGGGTTTTCTGTGAGGCGTCCAATCGCCATAAGCTAGCCCCATGACTTCCACCACTGAGTTCCGTATTGAACATGACACGATGGGCGAAGTTCGCGTCCCCGTGAACGCCCTGTACCGCGCCCAGACGCAGCGTGCTGTGGAGAACTTCCCGATCTCCGGCAAGACGCTTGAGCGCACACACATTGAGGCCCTGGCCCGCGTGAAGAAGGCAGCTGCACTGGCGAACGCCGAACTGGGGGTGCTCGATGGTGAGCTCGCCGAGGCTATCGCTGCCGCTGCCGATGAGGTTGCCACCGGTAAGTACGACGGCGACTTCCCGATTGACGTCTTCCAGACCGGCTCGGGCACTTCTTCGAACATGAACACCAACGAGGTCATCGCCGAGCTTGCATCGCGCGCCCTCGCGTCCGCCGGGAGCGACAAAGTTGTCCACCCGAACGACCATGTGAATGCCTCGCAGTCCTCCAACGACGTCTTCCCCACGTCCGTGCACGTTGCCGCCACCTCGGCCCTGATCAACGACCTCATCCCGGCCCTGGAATACCTGGCAGCGTCCTTGGACCGCAAGGCAGTTGAGTTCAAGGACGTCGTGAAGTCCGGCCGCACGCACCTCATGGACGCCACGCCGGTCATGCTGGGCCAGGAGTTCGGCGGCTACGCCGCCCAGGTCCGCTACGGCATTGAGCGCATCAACGCAGCACTCCCCCGCGTTGCTGAGGTCCCCCTCGGCGGAACCGCCGTGGGCACGGGCATCAACACCCCGGCCGGGTTCCCGGAGCGTGTGATCGAACTGCTGGCAGCTGACACCGGCCTGCCGCTGACCGAGGCCCGCGACCACTTCGAAGCACAGGCTAACCGCGATGGCCTGATCGAGGGTTCCAGCCAGCTGCGCAACATCGCGATCTCTTTCATGAAGATCAACAACGACCTCCGCTGGATGGGCTCCGGCCCCAATACCGGCCTTGGCGAAATCGCCATTCCGGACCTCCAGCCGGGCTCGTCCATCATGCCGGGCAAGGTCAACCCGGTCATCTGCGAAGCGTCCATCATGGTCTGCGCGCAGGTGATCGGCAACGACACCGCCATCGCCTGGTCCGGCACCAACGGCGCCTTTGAGCTCAACGTCGGCATCCCCGTCATGGCCGCCAACCTGCTCGAGTCCATCCGCCTGCTGGCCAACACCAGCCGCGTCATGGCCGACAAGATGATCGACGGCATCACCGCCAACGTGGAGCGCGCACGCTTCCTGGCCGAGGCTTCCCCGTCCATCGTGACCCCGCTGAACAAGTACATCGGGTACGAGAACGCTGCCAAGATCGCCAAGATCGCCGTCAAGGAAGGCCTCACCATCCGCCAGGCCACCGAGAAGCTCGGCTTCGTCGGCGAGGGCGAAGGTAAGGTCACCGAAGCAGAGCTGGACAAGGCCCTGGACGTCACCACCATGACTGCCCCGGCCCACAAGGCCTAGCCCTAAGGTTCAATACCTGAAGCACGACGACGGCCGGTACCTTCCGCACGGAAGGTGCCGGCCGTCGTCGTACCCGGAGTTTTTGTACAGCTAACGCCCCTAAGACGCCCCCTATGGGTCATTAGCTGTACAAAAACTTCACCCTCTTTTTGCACTATTTGGATAAGAGTGCAAAACTTTACTTTGTGAGCAATAGTGCAAATATCGACGGCGGCCTCCGCGAGCGCAAGCGGGCTGCCACGCGGACGGCGATCACCGCCGTCGCGCGTTCCATGACCGCTGAGCATGGCCTCAACGGTTTTACGGTTGAGGAAGTTTGCGAGGCGGCGGGGATTTCGCGCCGGACCTTCTTCAACTACTTCCATTCCAAAGAAGACGCCGTGATCGGCTCATTTTCGGATGAGTTGCCGACGGATGCGCTCGAAGTATTCAACCAGAACACTTCCCGCACTCCGGACAGCATTTCCGGAACCCTTCTTGCTGCGCTGCATGTCCTCACAGTGACCCTGATGGAGCGCTCCTCCATCAGCCGCGCAGAGGTTCAGCAGTTCATCGCGGCCATCACTGCCGAGCCGCAGCTCCTGGCGCGGCTCACTCTTGAAGGTGAGGCCCGCGAGCGCCAATTTGCGGAGCTGGTCGCGGCCCGTGAGGGCCTGGACCCTGATCATCCCGAAGTCATGACGGCAACGGTGTTATTCGGGGCAGTATCCAAGAAGACCGCGCAGCAGTTCTTCTCGGAGGACAACGAGCGCCCCTACCGCGGGATCCTCGAACAGAACCTCAACGCCGCACGCAAACTCTTTGCCCAGCCGCTGGCCACGAACCACCAACTGGGCCCCAACCCCCTTGAATCCTCGAAGGACCCCGCATGAGTACACTCTCCAAGGCAGCTGAACCTCTGCTGTTGACCCAGAAGCGAATCTGGATCATCTTCTCGGCACTGATTGCAGGCATGCTGCTGTCCAGCCTCGACCAGACCATCGTCTCCACTGCCATGCCGACGATCGTGGGCAAGCTGGGCGGCGTTGAGCACCAGGCGTGGATCACCACGGCCTATCTCCTGGCAACCACCATCGTGATGCCCATTTACGGCAAGTTCGGTGACATCCTGGGCCGGCGAAACCTGTTCCTTGTAGCTATTGCCCTGTTTACGCTTGCGTCCGTAGGCTGCGCGTTTGCCACCGATTTTTGGGGCTTCGTCATCTTCCGCGCCATTCAGGGCCTGGGCGGCGGCGGACTCATGATCCTTTCGCAGGCCATCATCGCTGACATCGTTCCGGCCAAAGAACGCGGCAAGTACATGGGCCCGTTGGGCGCCATCTTTGGCCTCTCCGCCGTGGCCGGACCCCTGCTGGGTGGGTTCTTTGTGGACCACCTGACCTGGGAATGGGCTTTCTACATCAACATCCCCATCGGCATCGCCGCGTTCATCACCGCCTGGTTCACCCTGACGCTGCCTAACAAGAAGGCCGAGAAGAAGATCGACATCCTCGGTGTCCTGTTCCTCTCCGCTGCCACCACGTGCCTCATTTTCTTCACCGACTTTGGTGGCAAGAAGGATGAGGGCTGGGACTCGCCCCTTACATGGGCGTTTGGCGCCGGCATGGTCCTGGCTGCGGTTCTCTTTGTGATGGTCGAGCGTCGCGCCGAGGACCCCATCATTCCGCTGAGCCTGTTCAAGAACCCCATTTTCATTAACGCAACGGCCATCGGCTTCACGCTGGGCCTGGGCATGTTCGCGGCCATCGCCTTCGTTCCTACGTTCCTGCAGATGTCATCCGGAACCTCCGCTGCCGAATCCGGCCTGCTGATGCTGCCCATGATGGTTGGCCTGATGGGCACGTCCATCTACTCCGGCATCCGCATTTCCAAAACCGGCAAGTACAAGATGTACCCCATCCTGGGTGCAGCGCTCACCATCGCTGCCATGCTGTGGCTGACCACGCTCACGGCGGCAACCCCCATCTGGGTTATCTGCGTTCAGCTCTTCATCTTCGGCGCGGGCCTTGGACTGATCATGCAGGTCATCGTCCTGGTGGTGCAGAACTCTGTTCCGGCGGACCAGATCGGTACGGCTACCAGTACCAACAACTACTTCCGTGAAGTAGGCGCTTCACTGGGCGTGGCCGTCTTCGGAGCAATCTTCACCAACCGCTTGGCGGAGTCCCTCACTGAGGCCTTCACAGGGGCCGGGGCCTCTGCCGAGCAGGCCTCGCAGTCCACCAGCACGCTGGACCCCCAGGCCTTGGCACAGATGCCTGAACAGCTGCGCGATGCGATCGTCAACGCCTATGCCAATTCACTGGCACCGGTGTTCTGGTACCTGGTTCCGTTCATCGCCATCGCGCTGATCCTGGCCATTACTCTGAAGCAGATCCCCCTCTCCGATACCGCCGGCATGGTGGCACGTGGCGAGGCTGTGGGCGGGGACGAAGCTGACCGTCTGGAGGCACAGCGACTGGAGACTGCGCGTTTGGAAGCCGATCTGGCGGCGTCGGAGGGATTCGACAAGGATCGTGCTGACGCGGGACACCAGTAACGCTAGTCCTCCACTTGGTACGCCACGGGGCCTTCGGGCTCCGTGGCGAGCCTGATGGCCTCAAGGTTTCCGGCGCTCATGTCCGGAAGCTCGTCCAACGCGAACCACCCCACTGCCAGTGATTCGTCATCGTTGACCTGCGCCTCGCCGGAGATGTACCGGCACCGGAACGTGATGTCCAGGAAGTCGCACACGTCGCCGTTGGGGAAGGTCACCGGCCCCACAACTCCGACGCCGATGATGCGCTCAGTCTCGGCCACCACCGCTGTTTCCTCGAAGATTTCCCGCACGAGCCCGGGTGCAGGATGCTCTCCCGGTTCCAGCATTCCGGTGATGAGCGTCCAATGGCCGTTGTCGGCGCGTTGACCCAACAACACCCTGCCATCGTCATCAAACACCACTCCCCGCACGGCCGGCAGCCAGAGGGGGTCGTTACCGATCTTCTCCCGTAATCTGAGCACGAACTCGGGTGCACCCATGGTGTCAGTTTTCCTTCAATTCGATGGTGGCCTTGCCTAAAGCATGACCCAGCACGGTTAACACCGAGAAGACGGGGAGCGTTGCAATTTGGCCGCAGTTAGCCCGGAACGAGCGCTTGCATGGTTTCACGCTGGAAGGATCAGCATTGCGGCAGCCGCGCCTGCCAGCATGAACGGGCCGAACGGGATGGCCGAGCTCAGCGTGCCTCGCCGGGCCACCAGGATACCCAGGCTCCACAGCCCTCCCAACAGGAAGGCCGCGAACGTCCCCGCAAAAATGTGGCTCCATCCCAGGTAGCCCAGATAGAGGCCCAGCACTCCGGCCAGCTTCACGTCGCCGAAGCCCATCCCCGGCGGGTGAACGAGCCGCAGCACGAAGTAGAAGAGCCAGAGCACGGCACCGCCGGCAATCACACCCAGGCCGGGCACACCAAAGAGCACAGCCGCCGATGCGCCCTCCGTGGGTGCATCGGCGAAGTACGCCAGCAGGGCCGCAGCCAGCAAGAGCGTCCCGGCGACCGCATAGGCCGGGAACACGATGCGATCGGGCAACAAGTGGCTCCGGACATCTATCACCGTCAACCGCACTGCCGTGACCACGAAGTACACGCACGCGGCCACCACCAGCCAAAAGCCGAGCGGGCTGTCCGTCCAGAGGTCTGAGAGTCGTCGAATCACCTTCGGATGCTATCCCGCTTTGGCCGTCCGGCCCGCTTGAACGCTTGGGTAAACTGTGGATATGGGGCGCTATAGTGCAGCAGGACCGGATTTTGACTTGTCCTCCACGTTCCGCAATCTTTGCCGTTCTTCGCCGTGGAAGTGGACCAGCCTCCGCTTCGAGTACCTTGAACGGTCCGCGCCCAAGGCCACCTTGGTCCGGGCATGGCTCAGGCGCCCGGGTGCACTGCGCCTCGAAACCCCGGACGGCCAACTTCTGCACAGCACCACCGGCATCAACGACTCCCGGGATGATCTTTACGTCAGTTCCACGCGCCGTTCGTGGCTTCTGCCGGCTCATCTTGTGACGCCCGTTTATGACGACGCCGGCCTCGTCCGCCGGCGTCCCGAGGCCGCCTACGGGGAACCCTCCTTTGGGAATGGCCGCCTCGCCGCCGCGCTGGATCCCGTGGAACTTGCCGGCAAGGCACCGGTCCCCCTGGAATTCCCGGACACCAACCCCGTCTTCCTCGAGCAACCCCGCGAGGTGGACCATGAGGGCCGGCTGGCCCTGGAAACCATCGTCACGCCCAGCCGCACGTACGTCCCCTCGGACCCAACGGAACCCTTGGCACACCCCGGCCGGACCATGATCAGGATCGACACCGCCACCGGCGTTTGCGTCGCCAGTGAAAGCCTGGACGGAGACTCCGCAGGCAAGGGCCACTGGCTCAGGATCCTTGCCGTGGACGAGTACATGCTGGACGACCTTTTCCTGGCGGAATCGATGAACCTCACGGACGTCCGGCGCCACATCTCCTGGGACATAGGCCCCGCCGCCTAAGAGCCACACGCCATCCGCGCTAAGCTACGGCGATGACATCGCTGGCAGAAATATGGCCCCCGTTCGGACTCACCCTCACCACCCCGAGGCTGACCCTCCGTCCCGTTCTGGACGACGACATCCCGGCCGCCGTGGCTGCGGCCCGCTCCGGCGTGCACCGACCCGGCAAGAGCCCATTCAGCGTGCCGTGGGCAGAACTTCCAGAGGACGAGCTCGCCCCGAACATGGCCCAGTGGTACTGGCGCTGCCGGGCGAACTTCACGCCTGAGTCTTGGACCCTCCTCCTAGGAGTCTGGAACGACGATGAGCTCCTGGGCGTCCAAGACATCGGTGCCAAGAACTTCAACACCCTCAAAACAGTCAGCACGGGCTCATGGCTCAAGGAGTCCGCACAGGGCCAGGGCTTCGCCAAGGACATGCGTGCCGCCGTCGTCAGCTACGCCTTCGATTACCTGAATGCGGAAGTAGCCGCCTCCGAGGCAGCCGTCTGGAACCAACAATCTCTGGGCGTCTCCACCGCTTTGGGCTACGAATTCAACGGCATCTTCCGCGATGGCTGGGGCGAAAAAGTGGAAGAAGTCCAAAGGGTCCGCCTCACCCCCACCACCTTCAAACGCCCCACCTGGACCGTCACAGTCCAAGGCCACGAAGCCTTTTCCCAATATATAGCCATCTAGCAACTTCCGGCGGCGCGCCTGACAAGGCGAAGGCCAGGCATCCGGCAGCGTGCGTCAAAAGCGAGGAACGAGCTAGCACGCAGAGGATGTCTGGCCTTCGCCGTAGGTGGGCAAAGCGTCGATGGGGTTAGATTTCAGCCCCTTCGAGCAGTTCCGTGACCAGGGCCGCAATAGGCGACCTCTCGGACCGGGTCAGCGTGATGTGCCCGAACAGCGGGTGGCCCTTGAGCGTCTCCACTACGGCTGCGACGCCGTCATGCCGCCCAACGCGGAGGTTATCGCGCTGGGCGACGTCATGGGTGAGGACAATCTTGGAGTTTTGTCCGATGCGGCTCATGACGGTCAGAAGCACATTCTTCTCCAGTGACTGGGCTTCATCCACGATCACGAAGGCATCGTGCAGGGATCGTCCGCGGATGTGGGTCAGTGGCAGGACTTCGAGCATGCCCCGGTCCATGACTTCTTCCACGACTTCCTGGCTGACCAATGCCCCGAGGGTGTCGAACACGGCCTGCGCCCACGGGTTCATCTTTTCCGATTCGGAGCCGGGGAGGTAGCCGAGTTCCTGGCCGCCTACCGCGTAAAGGGGACGGAACACCACCACTTTGCGGTGTTCCTGGCGTTCCAGGACGGCTTCCAGGCCCGCGCAGAGGGCTAGTGCGGACTTGCCGGTGCCTGCGCGGCCACCGATGGAGACGATGCCCACGGCGGGGTCCATGAGGAGATCGATGGCCAACCGTTGTTCTGCTGAACGTCCGTGGAGTCCGAAGACGTCACGGTCGCCTTTGACGAGCCGGACCTGCTTGTCTGCCCCAACCCGGCCCAGCGCGGAGCCGCGGTTGGAGAGGAGAACGAGTCCTGTGTTGACGGGCAGTTCCGCGGCTGCGGGGATAAAAGCTGGTTCGTGGCCGTAGAGGGTAGTGATTTCTTCCTCGGTGGCGTCCACTTCGGCCATGCCCGTCCAGCCGGAGTCTTTGACGAGTTCGTTGCGGTACTCGTCAGCTTGAAGTCCCATGGCAGAGGCTTTGACGCGCATGGGGAGGTCTTTGGACACGACGGTTACGTTGTGGCCCTCGTTGGCCAGGTTCTTGGCGACAGCCAGGATGCGGCTGTCGTTGTCTCCCCCACGGAATCCTGCGGGCAACACTTCCGGGGAGATGTGGTTCATTTCCACCCTGAGCATTCCGCCGTCTTTGCCGATGGGGATGGAATGGTCCAGTCCGCCGTGTTCGATTCTGAGGTCATCCAGGAGCCTCAGCGCTTTCCGGGCAAAGTAGCCCAGTTCGGGGTCGTGGCGTTTCCCTTCCAGTTCGCTGATGACCACGATGGGGACAATCACCTCGTGTTCGGCGAAGCGCAACAGTGCGTGTGGATCGGATAGCAGGACGGACGTATCGATCACGTAGCTGCGGCCTGTGGCGGATGGTGTGGTCCGCCCTTGTGGTGAGACCCGCTTGGCGCGAGAGGTAGCTGCACTTTCCCCGTCGGAAACCATTGCGGGCAGTTGCTCAGAAATAGCCACATCGACTCCAGCCCCGGGCAGTTCGCCCGGCCTAATGGTGAAGCGGCTCGGCCGGAAGGCCGGGCGTGGCCTCCCATGTAACTGGTGCGATAGTCCGCTCCATATACTGGCCTCCCCGATCAGCGGGCGGTTTTGCCTGCTGATGGGATTAACGTAATCCTCAGCACATTCATTTCCGCAATCCACGCCCGGCAAGTCGCATGTCCGACTCGTTAAATTTTGGTAAACCGGGGTCGCTTACGCGCCGAACCGCCGCTGGCGCCCGGCATAGTCCCTGAGCGCACGGAGAAAATCGACCTTCCGGAAGGCCGGCCAGAGAGCTTCGCAGAAGTAAAACTCGCTGTAGGCGCTTTGCCACATGAGGAAGCCTGAGAGCCGCTGCTCGCCTGAGGTTCGGATCACGAGGTCCGGATCGGGTTGGCCGCGGGTGTAGAGGAACCTGGAGATGTCGTCCACCGAAAGGTCATTTGCGACGTCGGACATGCTGCGTCCTTTGGCGTCGGCGTCGTGCAGGAGTTCGCGTACGGCGTCGACGATTTCGCGGCGGCCGCCGTAGCCCACGGCCACGTTCACGTGGATTTTTTCGTGGACGGGGGTGCGGGCGGTGAGTTTGTTGAGGCGCTCGGCCAGGTAATCCGGGAGGAGTTCCGGTGCGCCCATGGCGTGGACGGAGACGTCTTCGTCTTCGTCAAGGCGGTCCATGGTGTTGGCGATGATGCCCATGAGCAGGTCCAGTTCTTCGCCGGAGCGGCTCATGTTGTCCGTGGAGAGCATGTAGAGGGTGACTACCTTGACGCCGAGTTCCTGGCACCAGCCGAGGAACTCGTGGATCTTGTCGGCCCCAGCCTGGTGTCCTTGGCTGGTGGGCGCATTGAACTGCCGGGCCCACCGACGGTTTCCATCCACCATGACGCCGATATGCCGCGGGATTCTGTCTTGCTTGAGGGAACGCAGTAGCTTGCGCTCGTAGAAGCCATAGAGGAAACCGGGCAGCTCCACCGGACTCACCTGACTTCCTTACTTGTACGACGACGGCGCACATCCAAGGCTACCGTCCCCAGCTGCCGCCCCGGTGCAGTCGCCAGTCAAATTCGGCCCGCTCTTTGTTACCAGTGGGTAACTTACCGAAACGTAAGTTATTCTTGTCCCATGGCTGAGATCCTCGAAACCAAGCCCCTTTGGCGTGGCTGGATCCACGCCGTCGCCGCTCCCTTCGCACTCGCTGCAGGGATAATCCTGGTGACCGTCGCCCCTACCCCGGACCGCAAGATCACGTCAGCCATTTACGCGTTGACGGGCTTTCTGCTGTTTGGCGTCAGCGCCGTTTACCACCGCGGAAACTGGTCACCCAAGGTCCGGATGCTGCTCAAGCGACTGGACCACACCAACATCATGCTGGTGATCGCTGGTAGCTACACGCCTCTAGCGTGGTCCCTCCTGGAACGCTCACAGGCCGTGACCCTGCTGTGGCTGGTGTGGTCCGGAGCCATAGTTGGCGTTCTCTTCCGCATTCTGTGGACGCACGCTCCCCGCTGGCTCTATGTTCCGGTCTATATTGCCTTGGGCTGCGGAGCTTTGTTCTATCTGCCCCAGTTCTTCACTGCCAACGCCCCTGCAGCGATTCTCATTTGCGTGGGCGGCGCGCTGTACATTGCCGGCGCTGTCTTTTACGCCATCAAGAGACCGAACTTCAGTGCCCGGCACTTCGGCTTCCACGAGCTCTTCCATGCCTTCACGGTGCTGGCATTCGCCGCGCACTTCGTGGCGATCATGATGGCAGTGCTGAGCTAGGCCTGCTGCGCGCCCTGGCTCGCTGCTTCAGTCCCCTGGAGCCGGATTCAGCGGCCTCGAGGGCCGCTTTCGCCGCTCTCCTCAGCCGAGCTGCCGGCGTCGTCTCCAGCTTCGGCAGCCAGGCGCGCTTCCTCAACCTGTGCGCGGTAGCGGACCCGCCGAATCCTGCGAACCATGTCCACAATCAAAAACGTGGTCAGAATCACAATGAAGGCCGTGAGGACGAAGCCCCACGTACCGGGCGTCACCTGATCCTCGGACAGGCCAGGCCGCAGCGTGCCCGTGGGATCAGGCGACGGAGTGACGGTCAGGGCAAGAATCAAGTGATGCACTTTCAAACCTTCTATGGGAGCTGATGCGTGCCGACTGGCAGCGCGTGGCCGGTAAGCCGGCTGGTCACACAGTAATTTCTACGAGCGATAGAAACTACCGGCTTTCCTATCTTATCCCCGCGAACAGGTCCTTTTCCGGCAGCTCTGAAGGGACCCGGGACTTGATCAGGGTGTAGTCCTCCCATGGCCACGTCGACCGCTGCAGATCCGGTGACACTGCGAAGAAGAAGCCGAGGGGGTCGATCTGGGTCCTGTGTGCACGGAGAGCGTCATCCCGGGCCTCAAAGAAATCACCGCATTCAACCTGGGTGGTGGTCCGGTGCCCTGCCTCCGGTGCAGTGTGGCCTTCTGCGTCGGTTTCCAGCCACGCAGCCAGCCGCTCGGCGTAGGGAGATTGCAGGCCCGCTGCTTCCAACGCAAAATGCAGCGCACGGAACCGATCCGGGCTGAAGGCGCGGTCGTAGTAGAGCTTGCTGGGCGCCCATGGCTCACCCACGCCGGGATAGCGCCCGGCATCGCCAGCGGCCTCAAAAGCTTCCACGGCAACCTTGTGGGCCATGATGTGGTCCGGGTGCGGGTAACCACCGTTTTCGTCATAGCTGAGGATGACGTGCGGCTTGAAGTTACGCACCAGCCGCACCAAGGGCGCAGTGGCGCGCTCCAGCGGCTGCAAGGCAAAGCAACCGGGCGGCAGCGGCGGGAGGGGGTCACCTTCGGGAAGGCCCGAGTCCACAAAGCCCAGCCAACGCTGCTGGATTCCCAGTACGGCGGCTGCGTTTGCCATCTCGATGCGACGGGCGCCGGCCATGTCCCGCTTGGGGTGGGGGGCCTCTTCCATGGCGGGGTTCTGGATGTCTCCGCGCGAGCCATCCGTGCAGGTGGCAACCATGACGTCCACTCCGGCAGCGGCGTACATCGCCATGGTTGCAGCGCCCTTGCTGGACTCATCGTCCGGGTGGGCGTGGACGGCGAGCAGCCGGAGCTGCTGGTCGGAACTGCTGGACGCTGTCACGTGACGGCTCCTCTTTCATGGATCGAGCTTGGGGGCGGTGATGGGGCGCCGGGATCGGCACTAAACTGGATGGGTGACTTCAGAGGACCTATCGGCCACCCGAGTACCGGCAAGCTCCAGCCTAGCCAATCGTTACGGCGGTCAAAAGCGCGCCATGACGCGCAAGACCAAGCGGAACATCGTCATCGCCGCCTTGGTCCTGGGGATTGGGTTCGCCGCCTACGTGGCAACGGGCTCCGCGCAGGCCCCGGTCACGTTCAAGGACATTGGGTACAGCACGGTGGACGACACCCAGGCAGAGGTTGATTACCAGGTCACAAAGTACCCCGGAGCTACAGCCAAATGTGCCATCAAGGCCTTGGATTCGAAGTTCGCGGTGGTGGGCTGGAAGGTAGTGGAAATCGGGCCCAACGATCCCCAGGATGATCCCGACGGCGGCAGCACCACCGCGCAGCGAACTGTCCTAAGGACCGAGTCCCCGGCCGTCTCGGGAGTGGTGGACAACTGCTGGATCGAGGACAGCGGCAAATAGCATCTCGTGTGAGCCAGGACTCAACCGGTTTGGGTTCGTCCAAAGGATTTACTACAATGGATGAAACCTTCACCCCGTTAAGTTGGTTACTGAGTATCACGAGTGGCCACCTCGGCGGGGTCTTTTTGCATTGTCAGATCTAGAGGAGAAATCCGTGTCTACCACCAACAGCGCCACTGCAGCTTGGCTCACCCAGGAAGCATTCGATCGCTTGACGGCTGAGCTGGACCACCTTTCCGGCGCTGGCCGGGCGGATATTGTCCAGAAGATCGAAGCTGCCCGCCAGGAAGGCGACCTCAAGGAAAACGGCGGCTACCACGCAGCCAAAGAGGAGCAGGGCAAGATCGAGGCACGTATCCGCCAGCTCACCGCCCTTCTGCGCGACGCCCATGTGGGCGAGGCCCCGGCAGATGACGGAATCGTTGAGCCCGGCATGCTGGTTATTGCCCGCATCGCCGGTGACGAAGAGAAGTTCCTTTTGGGTTCGCGTGAAATCGCCGGTGACTCGGACATTGACGTCTTCAGCGAGAAATCGCCCCTGGGCGCAGCGATCATCGGACACAAGGAGGGCGACAAGCTCAGCTACATCGCTCCCAACGGTAAGGAAATTCCGGTGGAGATCGTTTCGGCCAAGCCGTACGCAGGCTAAGCGGCGGCTCACCCGGCCTGAAAACACGACGCCGGCCCACCCCTTTTCGGGGCGGGCCGGCGTTTTTCGTGTGCTCACCCAACTGGTCGTCGTGCGCTCACCCAACTGAGTAGGGGCACACGGGTGGGGGCGGTTGGGTTAGTGGCGGTTGGGTTAGAGTACGGCGGGCTTGGGCTTGGGACGCAGCAGGATAGCAGCAACGACGCCGCCTATTGCCCCGCCGAGGTGCGCCTGCCAGGAGATGTAACCCATGACCGTGGGAAGCACGCCGAAGAGGATGCTGCCGTAGGCCATGAACAGCACCACGGAGAGCAGGATTTGCCACCAGCTGCGGTTGAAGAATCCACGCACCAGCAAGAACGCGAAGAACCCGAACACCAGTCCGGATGCCCCCACGGTCACCCCTCCCCCGCCGATCAGCCACACCGCCAGCCCTGACCCGAGCCAGCTGAATGCCAACGCCGTGATGAACACGCGGATGCCGGACAGGAACACCAGGAAGCCGAAGATGATCAGCGGCAGCGTGTTGGACAACAGGTGGTTAAAGTTGGCGTGCAGCAGCGGAAAGGTCAGGATGTCCAGTACCCCGTCAATGGAGCGGGAGCGCAGACCAAAGGTGGAGTTCAGTCCGTGGCGCATCAAGGTATTGAGGATCTCTATGACGTAGAGCAGGACAACGAAGCCGCCCATAAAGAGCAGGCCGCCTTTCGCCCGCCCGGCCAAAGATTCGCGCGCCTCTTCCTTTGATTCCTCAGGCATTCCAAGCACCATGGGCGCCCCTTCCGTCAGTGCACCACGATCGGCTGGAAGCCCTCGGCCCGCAGTGCACCGAGAACCTGCTCGCCGTGTTCGTGGCCTTTGGTTTCCAGGTTGATAGTGATGGAGACGTCCCCCATGCTGATGGAACCACCCAAACGGGTGTGGTCCAGGCCGGTGACGTTGGCATCGTTTTCAGCGATGATGCGGGCTATGGTGGCCAACGAACCCGGCCGGTCATCGAGCATCATGCGGACCGTCATGAAACGGCCTGCGGCCGAGAGACCGCGCTGGATGACTTTGAGCATGAGCATGGGATCGATGTTGCCGCCGGAAAGCACGACGGCGGTGTTCCCCGGGTTGTCGATCTTGCCGTCCATCAGTGCGGCTACTCCGACCGCCCCGGCTGGCTCCACCACCATCTTGGCGCGCTCGAGGAGGAAGATCAGGGCACGGGCGAGCGAGTCCTCGCTCACGGTGACTACGTCGTCAACAAGCTCGCGGATGATGCTGAAGGGCAGTTGCCCCGGACGTCCTACCGCAATGCCGTCGGCCATGGTGGTGACCTTTTTCAGTGGCACCAGGGCATCGGCGGCAAGTGAGGGCGGGTAGGCGGCGGCGTTTTCTGCTTGTACGCCGATCACCCTGATCTCGCGGCCAAGTTCCTTGGCCCTGGCCTTGATGGCCACAGCTACGCCTGCCAGCAGCCCGCCGCCGCCAACACCCATGAGGATGGTGTCTACGTTGGGGATCTGGTCCAGGATTTCGAGCCCGATGGTGCCCTGTCCGGCAACAACATCCACGTTGTCAAAGGGGTGGACAAACACTGCGCCTGTCTCGTTGGCGTAGCGTTGCGCTTCCGCCAAGGCCTCATCCACGTTGTGGCCGTGCAGGACCACCTCGGCGCCGTGGCTCCTGGTGGCCGCCAGCTTGGGCAGGGCCACACCCAGGGGCATGTAAATGCGGGCATTGATGCCCAGGCTCTTGGCCGCCACTGCTACACCTTGGGCGTGGTTACCGGCTGAGGCCGCCACGACGCCGCGCTTCTTTTCCTCGTCCGTCAGGCGCGCCATGCGCACGTAGGCGCCGCGAACCTTGAAGGAGCCTGCGCGCTGCAGGTTCTCACACTTGAAAAAGACGTTGCCGCCCACGAGGCTGCCCAGCGCACGGGACGACTCCACAGGAGTCTTGGTAATAATGCCCTCGAGGAGCTCCTGCGCCTTGAGGACATCGTCCAGCGTGACGGGCAGGGTTTCGAGGGTATTCACTGACTATTCTCCTTTGTTGGTGTCGGCTTGAGGCTCCTCAACAGAGGCGCTCCCCGAAGCCTTGGTCTTGCCGGTGACGCCTTTGGCGAGGCGCGATTCGGGCCGTGGGAGGTGGACCTCCTTGAAGTTGGCATCACTGTCCGGCCCCGCCGAAGCGGCAGCCGGCTGGAGTTCCACACCGCCCAATCCTTCATCATGTTCCCACGTCCGGCCCGCAATGTAGCGAACTGCCGTGTTTACTACGGCGAGCAACGGAACCGCGAACAGGGCTCCGGGGATACCGGCCAGGTACGATCCGGCGGCAACTGAGAGGATCACTGCCACCGGATGAAGTGCCACGGCCTTGCCCATCACCAGGGGCTGCAGGATGTGGCTTTCAAGCTGCTGCACCACCAGCACGATTGCCAGCATGATCAGTGCGTTGATGGGCCCGTTGGCCACGAGGGCGAGCAGGACCGCGATGGCACCGGTCACCAAGGCACCCACCACCGGAATGAACGAGCCGATGAACACCAGCACCGCCAAGGGCAGGGCCAACGGGACCTGGATGATGGCTGCGCCGACGCCGATGCCCACAGCATCCACGAACGCGACGAACATTTGAATACGCACGTAGCTGACCATGGACGTCCAGCCCCGGCGCCCGGCGCCGTCAGTGGCCCTCCGTGCGCTCCTGGGCAGGAGCCGGACCATGAAGGCCCAGATCCGGGGTCCCTCCAGGAGGAAGAAGATAAGTATGAACAGTGCAAGGACAAGACCGGCCGCGAAGTGACCGGCGGTGCTGCCGAAGGACAACGCACCGCTGAGGATGCTGCTGCTGTTGTTCTGGAGAGCGTCCGCGCCGTCGGAAATGTACTGGTCAATCTGGTCTGCGGTCAGGTGCAGCGGCCCATCGGCCAACCACGTCTGAATCTGCTGGATGCCTGCCAGCGCCTCCTGCCAGAGGGCACCAAAGCCTGTCACCAGTTGCCTGCCAACCAGCGCGAGGGCACCGCCGATCACGCCAATGAAGCCCAGCACTGTGATGGCAACCGCTCCCCCGTTGGGTACCTTGCGGTTGCGCAGCCACTTCACTACCGGGTGCAGCAAGCCGGCCAACAGCGCAGCAACCATCACCGGGATAATGAGGAAGCTAACTTTACCCAGCAGCCAGACAAGGGCGCCGATCATGAGCAGGATCAGACCGGCCCGCCAGGACCAGGCTGCTGCAATGCGCACCCCATACGGGATGTCTTCGGCAATTTGGCGGTCAGAACGTGTTTTGGCGTCCGGTGTTGGCGTCATGAACCCATAATTCCGCAGGGCGCGCCGTAAGGGAAACCGGCTCTCACTTCCGGGACATTTCCAAGCCCGTCGGAGCCATTCCCAGGCTTTTCCGAGTCCAGGGAGCTATAGGGATGCTGCGATTCCCCAACGCATGGTGAATGCCTCGCCGGGTGCCAACCAGCGGAGGCCATCACCGCTGTTGAAGGCGTTGGCCGGCCCGGTCATGGGTTCAAGGGCAACGGCTTTGGAACGGCCCGGGAAGGTGTCGGTGACGAAGACGTGAACATACTGGCAGTTTTCGTCCTGCTCCAGGCTCACACTGCGGCCATCCGGTGCGGTCAGCGTATGGCGCGCCGAGCCGCCGTCGAACGCCAGGTCAGTCAAGGCGACGTCCACCAGCAGGCCGCCTACTCGGGCACCACCGGAGAGGTCGTACTCACCGTCCGCAGGCGCGGTGCTGCGCGGAATGAGGCGCTCGTCCGCCACCAGCCGGGTGGCAGCCCGGACGGTCAGGACCAGGTCCTCGGGGGCTACATCGCCGATCCGCAGGTACGGGTGCGCGCCCAAGACGAAGGGGGCATTGCTTTGGGAATCGTTGATCAGCGTCTGGGAGACGCGGAGATCAAGGTTCTGGTCCAGTTCGTAGCGCACCTTGTGCCGCACCAGGAACGGGTAGCCGTGCTGGGGAAATACTGTGGCTTCCAGCGTCACGAAGAACTCGGATTCGTCCACCAGCACGTACCCGGTGTTGCGCAAGAGTCCGTGGCTGGCGTTGTTGCGTGAGGCCTCGGTGATGTCCAGTTGCTGCTTCTTGCCGTCCAGGTACCAGATCCCGTCCTCTACCCTGTTGGCCCACGGCGCCAGGGTGATACCCGTGGCACCGGGGGCAATGTGGTCGTCGCCGTAGCTTTCAGTCAGCTCGACGCCGCCACGGGAGTAGAGTCGCAGGCCGGCGGCGAGCTCGGTAATGACGGCGAGAGCATCGCCCCGGCGGAGCTCGAACTGTCGGCCCGTGGCGAAGCGGCGGGACTCGGACTGATGGGCGTTATCGGCTGGCGACGGGGAGACAGACATGGCAATACCGTACTGCATTGCCTGACCTTCACGGCGAGATGAATGTTAGCTTTTGTTAGAAACTATGCGTTTTTGGTCACTTGTGAAATACTGAACCTATGAGCCGCATCACCAGCACCCGCCTCGCGGACAGCCGAGAGCTGATCTACTTCGACGACCCCGGAACGCCGGAGCGAACACCGGATTCCCTGGTGGACCACCGCGAGCTTCCTGCCCGTGGCGAGCCAGGCGAGGTGCGCTACGACGCTTTGTCCGGTGACTGGGTGGCGGTAGCTGCCCACCGCCAAACCCGTACGCACCTTCCCCCTGCTGATCAGTGCCCCATCTGCCCCACCACGGCTGCTAACCCTTCGGAAATCCCGGCATCGGACTATGACGTGGTGGTGTTCGAGAACCGCTTCCCTTCATTGGGTCCGGCCGTGGGTGATATCCCCCCGCTTCCTGCACCCGGGCACTCCGGCCACAGCCTCAAGGGCCCGGCGTACGGCCGCTGCGAGGTTGTCGCCTTCACACCTCAGCACACCGGCTCCTTCGCTGAACTGGGCGAAACACGTGCGCGTACGGTCATCGAAGCGTGGGCCCAACGCACTGAAACTCTGAGCGCCCTCCCCGGCATCAAGCAGGTGTTCCCGTTCGAGAACCGCGGCGCGGACATCGGCGTCACCTTGCACCACCCGCACGGCCAAATTTACGCTTACCCCTACGTGACCCCCCGCGCCGCCCAGCTCGGTGCGGTAGCGCGAAAGTACTACGACGACGTCGACGCGAAGGAAACGCTCGGGGCCTCCCTCCTCAAGGCCGAACGTGAGGACGGCAGCCGCATGGTCCTGGAGGCCAAGCACTTCAGCGCCTATGTGCCGTTCGCTGCGCGCTGGCCTTTGGAAGTCCACCTCGTTCCGCACCGCAGCGTCCCGGATCTTGCCGCGTTGACGGGCGAAGAACGCGATGAGCTCTCGCACGTCTACTTGGACCTGTTGAAGCGGCTCGACGCCCTCTACCCCACCCCCATGCCGTACATCTCTGCCTGGCACCAGGCACCCTTGGACCCTGCCCTTCGCCCTGCAGGCCAACTGCACTTGCAGCTCACCTCTCCCCGCCGTGCTGCCGATAAGCTGAAGTACCTGGCCGGTTCCGAGGCCGCCATGGGCGCGTTCATCAACGACACCACCCCCGAGGCAGTGGCGGAACGGCTGCGTAGCGTCGCCGCACAACCTTCGACTATGACTCTGGAAGGCACACGAGCATGACCACCACTACCGAGACCAGCGTCCTCGCCGCCCGCTTCCAGGAAACGTTCGGCGCAGCTGCCGACGGCGTGTGGCAGGCACCGGGACGGGTTAACCTCATCGGCGAACATACGGACTACAACGAGGGCTTTGTGCTGCCCTTCGCTATCGACAAGACAGCAAAGGTGGCCTTGCGCGTCCGAGACGACTCGAAGGTGCGCATGCTGTCCACCTTCGGCGGCCACGGAATCGTGGAAGCCGACCTGGCGGACTCGGAACCCGGGTCAGGTGAAGGGTGGTCACGCTACCCCCTCGGCGTCGCTTGGGCGCTCAAGGAACGTGGCGTCACGGTGCCTGGCTTTGACCTCCTGCTCGACTCCGATGTTCCCTCCGGCGCTGGTTTGTCTTCCTCCCACGCAATCGAGTGCGCCGTCATCTCGGCCCTCAACGAGTTGACTGGCGCCGGTCTGGCTGCCGAAGACCTGGTGCTCGTTACCCAGCGCGCCGAAAATGTGTTCGTAGGCGCGCCTACGGGCATCATGGACCAGTCGGCTTCCCTGCGTGGCGCCAAGGGGCACGCCGTTTTCCTGGACTGCCGCGACCAGCATGTGGAGCTGGTCCGGTTCGACGCAGAAGCGTCCGGCCTGGTCCTGTTGGTCATTGACACCAAGGTGTCGCATTCACACGCCGACGGCGGTTACGCCTCCCGGCGCGCGTCCTGCGAGTTGGGTGCCGAGATCCTTGGCGTCAAGGCACTGCGCGACGTCGGCATGGAGCGTTTGGAGGAAGCCTCCGGGTTGCTGGACGAGACGACCCTCCGGAGAGTCCGCCACGTGGTCACCGAAAATGATCGCGTACTTCAGACAGTGGAAACCCTGGACTCCCAGGGCCCTGCCGCGATTGGTGCACTGCTGGATGCCAGCCATGTCTCCATGCGCGACGATTTTGAGATCTCATGCCCGGAACTCGACCTCGCCGTGGACACATCCCGGGCCAACGGCGCCATCGGTGCACGCATGACCGGCGGCGGCTTTGGCGGATCAGCCATCGCACTGACTCCGGTGGGCCAAGAGCAGCAGGTTCGCGACGCCGTCGTGCGTTCTTTCGCGGAGGCGGGCTTCACCGCACCTGACATCTTCACCGTTACCCCGGCAGAAGGCGCCCTGCGCCTCGCCTGACGCGTTCAGTTCCACCGTGCTAGCGCCCGGCGTCCCAGCGGATGCCGGGCGTAAGCTGGGGCCATGACTGAGGCTGTCATCGTTGCTACTGCCAGAAGCCCTATTGGCCGGGCCTTCAAGGGTTCCCTCAAAGACGAACGTCCGGATGACCTGGCCGCCGCCATGGTGCAGGCCGCCCTCGCAAAGGTTCCGGGCTTCGATCCCGCCGCCGAGGACGGGCAGGGCCTGGACGACATCCTGCTGGGCTGCGCTGAACCCAGCGGTGAGGCCGGATCCAACATGGCACGGGTGGTTGCCGTCCTGGCGGGTTTGGACCGCGTACCCGCAGCAACTATCAACCGCTTCTGTGCCTCCAGCCTGCAAACCCTGCGGATGGGCTTCCATGCCATCAAATCCGGGGAGGCGCACGCGATCGTGTCCGCCGGGGTGGAGAGTGTGTCCAGGTACCAGAACTGGGCAGGGGCCGGCGAAACGGATTCCTCTAACCACAACCCTCTTTTCGAGGCAGCGGCCCAGCGTACTGCGGCGCGCGCGGCCTCCAACATCCCGTGGACCGACCCGCGTCTCGGCGGGCGGCTACCCGATATCTATATCTCCATGGGCCAGACCGCCGAAAACGTGGCCACAAGCTATGGAATCAGCCGGGCCGAGCAGGACGAGTGGGGTGTCCTGAGCCAGAATCGTGCCGAAGCCGCCATTGCCTCAGGGTTTTATGCCCGGGACATCACGCCCTACACGCGCAAGGACGGAATTGTGGTGGAACGGGATGACTCACCCCGGGCCGGGGTCACCTTGGACGCCGTCTCCGCGTTACAGCCTGTGTTCCGTACGGAGGGGACCGTGACTGCAGGTAATGCCTGCCCCCTGAACGACGGTGCCGCGGCTGTGGTGGTCATGAGTGACGCGCGCGCCCGCGAATTGGGCCTGCAACCGCTGGCGCGGGTGGTGTCAACCGGCGTCAGCGCTCTCTCCCCGGAGCTTATGGGCATGGGTCCCGTGGAATCGACCCGGCGGGCCCTTGCCCTGGCAGGACTGACCATGGACGACATCGACCTCGTGGAGCTCAACGAAGCCTTCGCCGTGCAGGTGGTGGCGAGTGCCCGAGAGTTGGGAATTGATCCATCGAAGCTGAACGTCCATGGTGGCGCCATCGCTTTGGGCCATCCCTTCGGCATGACCGGGGCCCGAATGACCAGCACGCTCCTCAATGGGCTCAAAGAACGCGACGGAACCCTGGGCCTGGCCACACTGTGCGTGGGCGGAGGCCAGGGCATGGCCGTGGTTTTTGAGCGCTTGAGCTAGCCGACAGGTCTTCAGGTGGCGAGTGGTTGGATCTGACCCCTCAGCGACACAAAAATGCCCCCGAAGACTCTTCGGGGGCATTTCGCGTTGGAGCTGTTGGTAACTAGTCGTCGCCTCGAAGGATTGCCAGCAGGCGGATGATTTCAACGTAGAGCCACACCAAGGTGACCGTCAGGCCGAATGCCGCAACCCAGGAGTACCGCTCCGGGGCGCCTGCACGGACGCCTTCCTCGATGCTGGTGAAGTCCATGATCAGCGAGAATGCGGCCAGGCCGATGGCCAGGATACCGATGAAAACGCCCAGCGGGATGCCGAAGAACTCAACGCTTGTGCGCAGACCGAAGGGCTCCTGCACAACACCGGTCCACGACATCACCAGGTTGATCAGTGCGAAGACCGCGTAACCGATAGTGGCGATCATGAAGAAGCGCACCATCTTGGGGGTGGCGCGGACCTTGCCGCTCTTGAAGAGCACCAGGGTGACGCCGAAAACTGCCAGCGTACCGATGACAGCCTGAAGGCCGACACCGGGGTACATGCCATCCAGGACTCGGGTAAGTCCGCCCAGGAACAGGCCTTCAAGGCCGGCATAGGCGAGGATCAGGGCCGGTGAAGGCTGCTTCTTGAAGGTGTTGACCAGGGCAAGGACGAAGCCGCCCAGTGCACCAACGATCATCAGCATGGTGGAGAGGCCGGGAGCAACGAAGAGAGTGACGCCGGCACCGATGATCAGCACAACGAGGCAGGCGACGGTCTTCATGATGACGTCGTCATAGGTCATGCGGCCGGTGTCGGCCGGGCCTGCAGCAGGCTGGTTGTACATCTGCTGCAGCTGCTCGTTGGTCATGTTCTGCTGCTGGGCGGACCATGCTGCGTGGCCGTCCATGACCTGGCTCGGTGCACGGCCGGGTGCTTGGTTGAACTGCTGGCCGTACGGGTTCTGCGGTACAGGCGGGGCCTGCTTTGCTCCACGGAAATTCTTTCCGTTGAAGACTGGGTTTCCGCCAAGTGCCATTGCGGGTGTCCTCCTGAAAAAGGGCTAGTGATAATTCACGGTACCAATTACCACGTGCGCGCGGCAGGGAAAGTTCCCTTGTTCACCCAGACGAAACTCAACCGTGACAAGAAAAGGACCAGCGGCTGCTCCCGGAGGTTTGCGAGCATTGGTGCATCACAAGTTGCCTATAGCTTCACAGTTGTTATCTGATCGCGATCTTCCCAGCCCCGAACTGGGCGTTTATTGCCTCCACCGGGCGGTAACATAGGCCACACATGGGTGACTTAGATCACAAACGAGGCAGCTAGGCAAGAACAATTCACAAGCCCCATGACCGTTCGCACCGGCTGCAATGGCGCAGCCGGGACCACCCCCACTGTGGAGGTTTCCATTTTGAGAAGCACACTGCGCGACCCGTCCATGAGACGGTCCAAGGGACTGCAGAGAGTTGTGGGGGCGCTGTTCGCAGCCCTCATCACCGCTCTGTTGATCGCCGCCCCTTCGGCACAGGCAACCACCCCCTCGCCTTCGCCGTCACCGACGTCGTTCCAAAACAACATCAGCGGGTTCCTCCGCGACGATGCCCGGGCCCCCATATCCGGAGTCAAGATCAAAGCCACGGGCAACGGATTCGAAGGTGAAGCCACCTCCGGTGCAAACGGAGCCTGGACCATCGGCGTTCCCGTCCAAGGTACTTACACCATTGAGCTGGATACCTCCACGTTGCCGGAGGGAATCGCACTGGCCGAGGGACAGGACAATCCCCGTGATGTCACCTTCAGCCAAACATCCAACTTGTCGGTGATCTTCGCCTTTGGCGAGGGCATTGTGGTGCAGCAACAGGACTTCGGCCAAAACCTCCTCAATCGCCTCGTTGCGGGTCTTAGCTTTGGCCTCCTCCTTGCACTCGCCTCAGTTGGCCTTTCCCTGATCTTCGGAACCACCGGCCTGACCAACTTCGCCCACGGTGAGATGGTGACGCTGGGCGCGGTACTGGTGTTCATGTTCAATGCCTTCGGGCTTCCCTTCTGGCTGGCGATCCTGCTTGCCCTGGTGGGCGGCGGTCTCTTCGGATACGTCCAGGACGCAGGGCTTTGGCGGCCCTTGAGGAAGCGTGGCTCCGGCCTGGTCCCTATGATGATCGTCAGCATCGGCCTGGCACTGGCAATTCGCTACGTCATTCAGTTCTTCTTCGGCGGCGCAACACAACAGCTGCCCGGCGCGCAGAGTGCTGAGATCCAAATCGGACCTGTTTCCATTTCTCCGAATAATCTGTGGTCCCTGATTATCAGTGCCGTGGTGATCGCCTTGATCGGCATCGTCCTGCTCAAGACCCGCCTCGGCAAGGCGACCCGCGCCGTAGCGGACAACCCCGCACTGGCAGCTGCCTCCGGCATCGACGTTGACTCTGTGATCCGCATTGTCTGGATTGTGGGCGGCGTCCTCGCTTCCCTCGGCGGCATCCTGTGGGCGTACTACCGTCCAGGTGTCACCTTCGACATGGGCTCGCAGATCCTGCTACTCATCTTCGCCGGCGTGACGCTGGGTGGTTTGGGAACCGTCTTCGGCGCCCTGATCGGCTCCATCGTCGTAGGTATCTTCGTGGAACTGACTACCGTGTTCGGCCTGCCCGCCGACCTCAAGTACGTCGGTGCGCTGTTCATCATGATTGTTGTTCTTCTGTTCCGACCGCAGGGTATCCTCGGCCGGCGTGAGCGTGTGGGTTAGGAGCGGGCCATGGACTTCGGATTTATTCTCTCCAGCGCCCTTGGCGAATTGTTCAGCCCAACGACGGCGGCTTACGCACTTGCCGCTCTGGGCCTCGCGGTGCACTTTGGCTACTCAGGGCTGTTGAACTTCGGCCAAGCCGGCTTCATGGCCGTGGGTGCCTACGGTTTCGCCATTTCCACCCTGACGTTCGACGCACCGTTCTTCCTGGCATTGATCATTTCTATTCTCTGCTCGGTCATCTTCGCGTTCATCCTGGGTATACCTACTCTGCGGCTCAGGGCGGACTACCTGGCCATTGTCACCATTGCAGCGGCAGAAATTGTCCGCTACGTAGTCACCACCAATCAGCTCACCAGCGTCACAGGCTCCGCCAACGGCCTGGCAGCGTTCGAGAACACCTTCTATGCCATGAACCCCTTCCCCGAGGGTTCCTATATGGGCATGAACAACCGCGACTTCTTTATCCGCGTGGTGGGTTGGGGACTGGTCATTGTGTGCTGCGTCCTGGTGTGGCTCCTCATGCGCAGCCCATGGGGCCGTGTCCTAAAGGGCATCCGCGAGGACGAGAACGCCGTCCGCTCCCTGGGCAAAAACGTCTACGCCTACAAGATGCAGGCCCTGGTCATTGGTGGCGTGCTGGGCGCCTTGGCGGGCATGATCTTCACGCTCCCCCGCGGTGCCGTCCAACCGTCCAACTACGGCACGGAACTGACATTCTTCCTGTGGACCTGCCTCCTGCTCGGCGGCATGGCCACTGTCCTGGGGCCGGTTATTGGAGCCATGATCTTCTGGGTTGTGCTCTCACTGACGCAGAGCTTGCTCTACGGCCTCATCGAATCAGGAATCATTACCTGGCTGACCACCGTCCAGGCTGGCCAGTTGCGCTACATCCTGGTGGGTGTTGCGCTGATGCTGCTGATGATCTTCCGCCCGCAAGGCGTCTTCGGCAATAAGAAGGAGCTTGCTTTCGCATGAGTGAGACCAACGAAAACAACATTGACTACATGACCGATTCGCGGCCTATCGCCGTCGGGGAAAACACCCCCGGCTGCAAGAAGCGCGATCCCATTGTGGTGGCTGAGGACGTCACCCGTTCCTTCGGCGGCATCAACGCCGTGGACGTTGAATACCTCGAGATCCCGCGCCACAAGATCACCGCTTTGATCGGTCCCAATGGCGCAGGGAAGACCACGCTGTTCAACCTGCTCACTGGCTTTGACACTCCCAATACAGGTAAGTGGCAGTTTGAAGGCAACAGCCTGGCAGGGGTCTCCTCTTACAAGGTGGCCCGCATGGGCATGGTCCGCACCTTCCAGCTGACCAAGGTGATGGGCAAGCTGACCGTTATGGAGAACATGCGGCTCGGCGCGGCGAACCAGCCCGGCGAGCGACTCTCCAAAGCCCTGTTCAAGGGCATGTGGGGTGGACGCGAAAAGGAAATTACGGCCCAAGCCAACCTGCTGCTGGAAAAGTTCAAATTGGACGCCAAGAAGGACGACTACGCAGCATCCCTCTCCGGTGGCCAGCGGAAGCTCCTGGAGATGGCGCGTTCCTTGATGGTCAAGCCCAAACTGGTGATGCTCGATGAGCCCATGGCCGGCGTGAACCCGGCCCTGACGCAGTCGTTGCTGGACCACATCAAGAACCTCAAGGCGGAGGGCATGACCGTTCTGTTCGTCGAGCACGACATGAACATGGTCCGCCACATCGCCGACTGGGTAGTGGTCATGGCCGAAGGCAAGGTTGTTGCCGAAGGACCTCCGGGCGAGGTCATGAAGAACCCCGCTGTCATCGATGCCTACCTTGGTGCGCACCACGATGTGGACCTGGGCGACGCCGAAGGCATCAAGGAACTCGAGGCTGAACTGGAAGCTGACGAAGAGTCCGTGGTGGGAACCGAAGATGCAGGCATCCTGTCCGAAATCGAAGAAACCAAGAAGGAGGACGGGAAATGAGCAGCAGCATCAGCGAAATGCCCGCCTCGGCGGCCGCCCCGGCCGGTGATTCCGTCGTCAAGGTCACTAATCTCGTGGCCGGTTACATTCCCGGCGTCAACATCCTCAACGGTTGCAGCATTGAGGCCCGCAAGGGCGAGCTCATTGGCATCATCGGGCCTAACGGCGCCGGTAAGTCCACGCTCCTGAAAGCCATGTTCGGTTTGGTGAAGGTCCACTCCGGCACAGTGGTGGTCCGGGGCCAGGACCTCACCGGGTTGAAGGCCAACAAGCTGGTTACCCAGGGCGTGGGCTTCGTGCCGCAAACCAACAATGTTTTTGCCACGCTGACCATTGAAGAGAACCTGCAAATGGGCATGTTCCAACGGCCCAAGGACTTCTCCGAACGCTTCGACTTTGTGACCAGCCTCTTCCCTGAACTGGGAAAGCGGCGCGCCCAGCGTGCAGGGTCCTTGTCCGGTGGTGAGCGCCAGATGGTGGCCATGGGCAGGGCACTAATGATGGACCCGGCCGTGCTGCTGCTTGACGAGCCGTCGGCAGGCCTCTCCCCCGTCAAACAGGACGAGACCTTCCTGCGTGTCCACGAGATCAACCGCGCCGGTGTTTCAGTGATCATGGTGGAACAGAATGCCCGCCGTTGTTTGCAGATTTGTGACCGCGGATACGTCCTGGACCAGGGCAAGGACGCGTACACCGGTACGGGGCGCGAGCTCATGAAGGACCCCAAGGTCATCCAGCTTTACTTGGGTACCCTGGCGGACGAGGTCTAGCTGCGTCAGTCCCGAAGGCCTGGTTCCGGTGTCGCTCCGGAGCCGGGCCTTCGGCACGTCCAGGGACGTTCAGGAAAGCTCAGGGGCGTCCCTCAAATGTGGCGCTGGTGCTGTCCTTCGGCACCACCACATGCACCGCGTTGCGTTGAACAGTGAAGTCGGTGGGTGTCCCGGTGGTGATCTCGCCGTCGAGGTTCACCGGCAGTGGCGGGGTGGTCACCAGCCTGACCCTTTGGCTGGTGACATGGTGCACTCGCTCGTTCTCCACAAATTTGCCGTTCTTGAGCGAGCGAGCGATTTTTGCTTGCTCACGCAGGGGAGCCATCAGGATTGCGTAGATGTCCAGGGTGTGGTCATCAATCCCTGCGGTGGGAGAAACTGCATTGCCGCCGCCGTAGTAGCGTCCGTTCCCTACAGCCACCTGCAACAGGTTCTCCAGCTCCACAGGCTGATGGTCCCCCTCCGGGAACTCCAGACGGGCGTGGAATGGCTTGTGCTTGGCATAGGAGCGCACCGTAGCCACTCCGTAGGCCATGGGTCCAATGAGCCGCTTGAGACGCGGACTGAGGGCTTGGGTAACGGCTACGGACAGGCCGGCTGAAGCCACGTTAAGGAAGGGCTGCCCATTAGCCCGGCCGAGGTCTATGTCCACTATTTTTCCCTCGGCGAGGGCTTTGCAGGCCTCACCCAGGTCCTTGGGGATCTCCAGCGTCCGGGCAAGATCGTTGGCGGTACCCAGTGGAAGCACACCCAACGCCACGTCCGTACCCGCCACCAGTCCTGCGGCGGAAGCAACCGTTCCGTCTCCTCCCCCCACCACCACAAGGTCATGCCCTCCAGTGACCGCCCGTTCCAAAGTCCGGTTGAGGTCCCCGGCCTCGTCCACCGTATACATGGCCGAAACCGGAAGCCCTGCCGCGTCCAGGCTCCGGACCACCAGCTCCCGGGCAGCAGAGCCTTTGCGTGAACCGGTATTGATGACCACCGCGATGGAGCGGGCTTCCCGGGTTAGCTTCATGTGGACATGGTAGGTCCACCGCCTGTGTGAAAGCCTTATTGAAGCTTGGGGAGACGCACAACGGGCCCCCTTCCTGATGAGGAAGGGGGCCCGTCGCTAAAAGCGGCCTAGTTGGCGTTCAGCTTAGAGCTTGCCGAACTCTTCGCGGACCGGCTTGTAGGTGTTGTCGTCCTGGTATTCGTAGATACCGATGTATGCCTCGGTGGGGTCACCGGCATCGGAGAAGGTTACCGGACCGGACTGTCCGTCGTAGTCAATATCCTTGCCCTCGCGGAGCAAGGTGACACAGGACGGGAAGTTCGTGCACTTCTCGCCACCTTCAGAGACTTCCTTGAGCTTGGCTGCGATGTCCGTGCCCTTGGTGCTCTTGGCTGCCTCAGAGGCCAGCGCGATCAGGTTCACGGCGTCGTAGGACTCACCTGCGTAGCTGTAATCCTTCAGCGCGGGATCGATTGCGAGGAGCTTCTTCTTGAAGTCGTCCTTGGCGAACGTACCGGGGATGGTTCCCTGTGCGCCCTTCATGGTTCCGGCTTGGAAGTCCTTGCTGTAGTCCGAGGTGTTGCCGTCAACCATGAACAGCTGCGTGGGCTTGACGCCCTTGCCGGTCATCAGCGGGACGATGCTCTTGGCTTGGTCGAAGGTAATCAGTGCGATTGCATCCGGCTTGGCTGCGAGGACCTTGTCCACCTGGCTGCTGAACTGCGAATCGCCCTCGTTGAAGAGCTCTTCAGCAACAACCTTGCCGCCGGCTGCCTCGAAGGCTTCCTTGACGTTCTTCTGCAGGCCGGTTCCGTAAGCGTCGTTGAGAACGATCATGCCAACGGTCTGGGCGCCACAGGTGGCCATGTAGTTGCCCAGGACCTTGCCCTGGAGCACATCGGAGGGTGCGGTGCGCCAGTAGAGGCCCTTGTCATCCCATGTGGTGAAGTCAGGCGAGGTGTTTGCCGGAGAGAAGTGGATGACGCCGGCACCGGTGATCTGGTTGATGACCGTCTTGGAAACGCCTGACGAGGCCGCACCGATCACTGCGCTCACACCTTGGCCCAGCAGGGCCGTGGTGGACTGCGTGGCGATGTCCGTCTTGGTGTCGCCGGAGTCGCGGTGGGTTACTTCCACCGGCGCACCCAGAACGCCACCGGCGTCGTTGACTTCCTTGATACCGAGGTTGACGCCGGCAATTTCGGGCGGGCCAAGGAACGCCAGCGACCCCGTTGTCGGCAGGAGCGATCCAAGCTTAAGCGGCGTAGCCGTCGTTGTGGTCGAGGGAGGTACTGGTCCCGTGTTGGTGGCAGCCTGGCTGTTGCCGGCTCCCGCCCCGCCGCTCGGTGCCGGGCAGGCGATACCTGCCGCGGCGGCGGAAGAAGACCCAGTCTGGGTGGGCGTCGAAGACCCACCACAAGCTGTGGCCAAGAGAGCGACCCCAATGCCAAGCGCTGTTAGCTTGGCGGCTCGGGGCGCCGCTGGGGAAAGATCAAACATGCGTTGTCTCCTCGATCGAAAGGTGCGAACTGCCTTTGATGCGATTACTCAGGTGTTCCTGATTAGGACTCAAACTAGTGCAATTACCCCCGGAACATAAGTGATTCAGGTCACATCCCTATAACACTCGTTGCCTGTGGGGAATCTCCGAGGTGGCTGGGAAAATGCGCTGAGGAGAAGAACGATGCACTGGAAGGGAGAAAGAGCTCTCACCTTGCCGCTGTGCCCCAGGTGGGACTCGAACCCACAACACGCGGATTTTAAGTCCGCTGCCTCTGCCAATTGGGCTACTGGGGCGCCCGGACCATGGTATCTCAGCTAGAGCCTGTTGAATGGCGCGGCGTAGCGGAAGGTGCCGCTGGCGTCGTCGGGCCACCCCGGAAGGGCCAACAACTGGAAGTGGTCTCCCCACGCAGCCTCGGGCGGTTCAACGCCTAACGACGTAGCCGGAACATAGCCGAAACGCGGGTAATAAAGTGGACTGCCAAGCAAAGCGATCCCGGGCTCTCCAAAGGCCGTGGCGCGTGCCGCCGTTTCGCGCATCAACGCAGAACCCACTCCACGCCGCTGGAACGGTGGAAGCACGCCTATAGGGCCCAGTGCAAGGAGCTCCAGCTGGTCCACCCAGCCCCTGGTGCTGATGGCGTGCCCCACTATTTCCCCACCCATCTCAGCTACGATGCTGAGGTCCGGAATGTATTCGCTGCACTCAAAGAGCTCCTTAAGGAGCCCCACCTCAATGGGCGTACCTTCAACAGGTTGGCCGGTCACCGGTGAGACGGAAAAGGCACGCGCAGTGAGTTCCAGGATCTCGGCCCGGTCCTCGGGCTGTTCGGAGCGCAGGACCAGGCCGCGTGCCAGAAGCCTCAGCACATCCATGGCCCTGCCCGCGTCCGCCGATGGCACCAGGAGGTGATCGTGGTGAAACCCGGCAAGGACATTGCAGCTGATGCCCGCGTGCGTCAGCGCCGCGCTGACCGCTGCGGTCAGGCCCACGGCCTCCAGTGCCGAATGGACCTGCAATGTGATCCAGGTGGCCACGAAATCGTAGCTAAGGCCCAACGAATCCGCTTCGTCGCGGTGAAGGACAACAGTCAGGCCCTCAGCCTCCCGAACGGCCGCTTCGATGCCGCCCTCCAAGGGCCGGCCGTGCGGCCACAGGGCGTACACGTACTCGCCGTCACGGGCTACGGGATGAAGGGATTCCAGGAGGATCTTCAGATCGGTTTCACCGGACATGAAGACAGTCTAGGGGCAGCCGTGCAGTGGCACTTCTCAAAACGCAGACGGTTAACGCCGACGGCGGCCGCCCCCTCAAGGGGACGGCCGCCGTCGAGCGTGTACTACTTGGCGTCAGCAGTTACCGGAGTCTTGACTTCCTCGGCAACCGGCTTGGCTTCAACCGGTGCCGGAGCGGCAGCGGGCTTGGGAGCCGGAGTAGCCGCAGCCACGAAGGCACCGCGCGGGTTGTCCAGGTCCATCAGCTGCGTGGTGTCGCGGCCTGCGAAGAAGGCCAGGATCCAACCGAAGATCACACGGAACTTGCGCTCCACCGTGGGCATGGCCATGCCGTGGTAACCACGGTGTGCCAGCCAGGCGAGGCCGCCCTTGAGGCCGATGCGGCCGAGCAGGTTGATGTTGGCAACACCCTTCCACTCGCCGAATCCGGCTACGGCACCGAGGTTCTTGTGCTTGTAGTCGTGCAGCGGCTTGTCCCAGCGGGAAGCCCAGAGGTTCTTTGCGAGCTTCTTTGCCTGACGAAGTGCGTGCTGGGCGTTGGGGACGCAGGTGCCGTCCGGCAGGCCCTTGCCCGTGAGGTCCGGAACGGCGGCGATGTCGCCGGCGGCCCAGGCGTTCTCCACAATGCCTTCATCGCCGGCGATGCGGAGGTCCGGGAGGACGCGAACGCGGCCACGCGGTTCCAGCGGGAAGTCGGTGGAACGGATCATCGGGTTGGCCTGCACACCGGCAGCCCACACCAGGGTGTCTGCTTCAACTTCGCCGGCAGAGGTCTTGTCCGGGAGGTTGATCAGCTTGAGGTTGCCCTCAGCGCTGTCCAGGGAAGTGTTCAGGAGTACTTCGATGCCGCGGCTGCGGAGGTGCTCCACAACCCATTCGGCCTGCGAAGCGGTGACCTCGGGCATGATGCGGCCCATGGCTTCGACCAGGATGAAGCGGACTTCCTCCTGGCGGATGCGCGGGTTGTTCCGCACAGCTGCGCGGGCGAGGTCTTCCATTTCGGTGAGGCATTCGATGCCGGCAAAACCGCCACCGACAACTACGAAGGTCAGTGCCTTGGCGCGTTCTGCGGGGTCAGTCATGGTGGAGGCGGATTCAATACGCTCCAGCACCTTGTTGCGCAGTGCAACGGCTTCTTCGATGGTCTTCAGGCCGATGCCCTTGTCCGCAAGGCCCTTGATGGGGAACGTGCGGGTGATGGCGCCGGCTGCGATCACGACGTCGAAGTACGGGATCTCGAAGTTTTCGCCGCCATCGGAGGGGGCGATCACCGCGGTGCGGTTTGCGTGGTCGATGCTGGTGACGCGGCCCTGGATGAGCTCAGTCTGCTTGAGGTGCTGACGGTGGGAGACGACGGCGTGGCGTGCCTCGATGTTGCCGCCGGCAACTTCCGGAAGGAAGGGCTGGTAGGTCATGTACGGCAGTGGATCAACGACGGTGACGATTCCGCCTGCGTTCGCGATCTTCTTCTGCAGTTTGAGTGCTACGTACAGGCCGACGTAACCGCCGCCGACGACGAGAACCCGGGGACGGTCAATGAGCTCTGGGGTGGTTGCCATGATTCCAGAGTACAGCACTTTGTGAAAATCTTCACTAACTACGTCCGGGTGGGTGGATCCACCTTTACAAGGGCACCCGTTTCGGCCTCTTCGGGCACTGCGGGCGGGTTCTTTGAGACCCTTCGCAACTGGATCGCCGCACCTGAGACCAAGGCAATGAACAGGGCGCCAAAACCAAGCACGACGGCGGCAGGAAGGGCGTCGTCCATGGTGGCCGGCGTCTTCGCTACGGGAACAGTCGGATCGGCCAGCGTGGGTGCGGCACTGGTGGGGCTTGCCACGGGCGCCGGCTCGGGCTCGCTGAAGACACCACGCCGGTGGACGCGGATCCAGTCCCCGATGGAACCCAGCGGGTTAGTGCTGGTGACGGGTACGTCATTCTTCAACGCGGCTTCGGCGTTAAGGATGCCGTAGCCGTAAATTGGGTCCTTGCCGGGAGCGCCGGCGTCCTTGGCAGTGCTGACGATCCTGTTGATGACCTGGGTAGCGCTCATTTCCGGCCACTTGGAACGGATCAGTGCCGCCACACCCGACACGATGGGGGCCGCTCCGGACGTCCCAGCCCACTCGGCATAGGAACCTCCGGGGATGCCGCCCACCAGCTTTTCGGCCGGGGCAGCCACTCCAATGCTGATGCCCTGGGACGAGGAGTCAACGCTGGCGCGGCCCTCGCCATCAAGGCCTGCCACGGTGAGGACACCAGGAATGGTGGCCGGGGCGCCAACTTGAATATTGCCTCCAACGCGGTTTCCGGCGGCGGCAACAATCACCACGTCCTTCTGCTCCGCGTAAAGGAACGCTGCATCCCAGCTCTGCGGCCAATCCGGCGAGGTACTGCCCAGGGAAATGTTGATGACCTTGGCACCGTTGTCCACGGCCCAGCGGACGGCCTCCGGTATCTGCTCCTGGTCTGTCTTGCCGCCGGGGTTGGGTGAACCCAGCCAGGTTGAGATGGCCAGAATCTCCGCTTCGGGCGCAACCCCGGTGATGCCGTCCGGTCCCCCGGCAGGCGGAGTGGTTGGCGGCGGAGGCGGTGGGGCTGGTGACGCCGAAGCGGACGCTGAGGGCGACGGGGGCGGCGTGGGTGTTGTGTGGCCCCGCCCGGCCAGCATGGTGGCCACCAATGTGCCGTGCTCGGTGTTGGCGCCGATGCTTTTTTGTCCGTTCGGAGCCCCGGCATTGGAGACGTCCGTTCCCCCGACCACAACTCCCTTGAGGTCCGGGTGGCTTCCGTCAACGCCGCTATCAATGATGGCTACCTTGACTCCAGCACCCTTGGACACCTGCCAGGCGTTGATGACTCCAGATTCCTTGAGCCAGTACTCCTTGTCCCGCCACGCGTCAGCGTTGGCCGCCGGAGCCGACAACAGCGCACCCGCCAGCGTCGCACCGGCCAGGATGGTGGCAAGCGCAGCTGACAGGGCGCGCCGGTGCCGCTGTGTCATCGGCTGTCCCGGATACTCAGGGCGATGCCGTCCAGGATGTCATGTTCGCTGGAGACGGCCGCTTGGATGGCTCCTTGGCTGACAGTCGCCAAGCGGTCCAGGATCCGGCGCCACACCAACGCTCCGGCGCCGATAACTTCCACGCGGCCCGGATGCATGTAGGGAAGCGCCGCGCGCTCGTCCCGGGTCATTTCCAGCAGGTTGGTGCACGCATCGGTGATGGTTTCGAGGTCCAGCGACGCACCGTGGATCCGGTTGGGCTGGTATTCGTCCAGGCCCAGCGCGTGCGCGGTGATGGTGGTGATGGAACCGGCAACGCCCACCACTGCCGTGGCGCGGGCCAGCGGTACCGTCTGCGCGGCAAGATCAAGCGCGGCATCGACGTCGGCCTCCGCTGCGGCGATTTGCGCAGCGGTGGGCGGATCGCTGCGAAGGTGACGTTCGGTGAGCCGCACGCAGCCGATGTCCACGGAGCGTGCTGCGATGACGCCAGTGGAGTCGCCCAGAACGAACTCAGTGCTGCCGCCACCGAGGTCCACCACCAAGATTGGGTCCGCCCCCGTGGCCGGCAGAACACTGCTGGCCCCGGCGAAGGACAGCGCAGCTTCCTCGTCACCGGAAATGACCTCCGGCTCAACGCCCAGGAGCTCCCGTATGCCGTCCACAAAGACCTGCCGGTTGCGGGCGTCACGGGTGGCGGACGTCGCTGCGAAGCGGATACGCCCTGCACCGTGCTCCGTGATGAGTTCCGCGTAGTCACGTGTCGCAGCGAAGGTGCGTTCCAGGGCCTCAGGGGCCAGTTCACCCGTAGCATCGACGCCTTGGCCCAGCCTGACCACCCGCATTTCACGCACGACGTCCGTCAGGGGACCCGTCGCAGCGTTCTCTGATGCCGCAGAAGCATCAGCAATGAGGAGGCGGATGGAGTTGGTTCCGCAGTCAATGGCAGCAACGCGGCTCATGCAGTACCTTCCTGCTCGCCGTGGGATTCGCTCTTGGATTTCCGCACGGGCGCGGGACGCCCCACGATGTCCGGCAGTCCTTGCGGACCATGGCGGCTCAAGTCCCGCGAAGGGGCCTCGCCGGCTGTGTCCCAGGCGCCATCGCAATAACAGCGGTCCTTGGTCCACCACTCGGTGATCGAGGCCAGTGCCTCGTCCCCCAGCGGGTTGACGCCCGGTCCGGCAGCCAACGAGTGACCCACCAGGACATGGAGGCATTTCACGCGGGTGGGCATGCCGCCCGCGGAAATGCCGTCGATCTCCGGCACCGCTCCGGTGCCGGAGCGGCCGGCGATCTCGTTGCGGGCCTGGAGGTAAGCATCATGGGCGCCACGGTAGGCACCGGCCAGTTCCTGATCCGCGGTCAAGCGCTCATTCATCTCGTTCATCAGCCCACCAGCTTCAAGCCGCGACACCGCGGAAGTAATGACGGGGTGGGTGAGGTAGAACGTTGTGGGGAAAGGTGTTCCGTTGCTGAGCCTGGGAGCCGTAGCCGCCACCAAGGGGTTCCCGCAGACGCACCTGGCCGGGATCTCCACAACGTCGCGGACCGGCCTGCCCAATTGGCGGCTCAGGACCTCGAGATCGTGTGCTGATGGCTGGCGGGATTCATGCGGCACGGCTGCCGTGTTCTGTTCCACTTGCGCTGCCAACCTTCCTGCCCCTTTTTGTCACGTCCCATGCGGACACGACGGCGGCGGGCACCGCGTCTAGTCAGTTGCCGATCGTCTGATTGACTCCCAGAGAGCATCCACCCAGGGCAGATTCTCCGGGTTGGCCGACGATCCGGAGCCGGTGCGGCCACCCGGTGTGCCGGCGGCTTCTTCTCCCCCAAACACCCAGTAACCTGTTTCACCCGGCATAACCATGTTAATGCGGTCCCGGGCCTGTTGTTTCACGTAGTTGGGGTCCTGCCACCGGGATAGCTGTTTGTTCAGCTCAGTTTGCTCAGCCTTCCGCCCGGCAATTTCTGCCTCCAGCGCGGAAATTTCGGCACGTTTCTCCAGGAAAATCTTCACGGTGGGGGCCAGCAGGATAGTGATGGCAATCATCACCACGGCCAGCGCAAGCATCCGGCCGGAGAATGCTTTTGCCGGTACGGGATCGAGGTCGCGGTCTTCCTTGGCAGGGCCCGACTTTCCGGAGCCCTGGTCCTTGCCCGGAGATTTAGTGTCCACACCCTTGGATGTAGTCCCCGTTGGCTTCCTGCCGGCGGAGTTCTTGCCGGCGCCGGGGGCTTTGCTCCCCACCGCGGGAGTCGATGCGTTCGACGGTGCACGCTCGCCGCCAAACTCGGCCTTGATGACCTCCGCGCCCTTGGATCCAGCCTGGGATCCCTTGCCGGAGGCGACGTGGGAGCTTGCGCCTTCCCCGGACGGGCGGGAACCACTGGCGGATGGGCTACCACCGGAAGGTTGGCTACCACCGGGAGCTTGGCTGCCACCGGCGGGGCGGCTGCGGCTGGGCGTGCTGCCAAGGGCGTCGGCCCTGGGTACCTTTGGACGACGGGTGGCCATGACACTCCTGTAATGCCCGGTGCTTGCCTGGCGGGTTGCTGCGCTTGCTGTTGC
This sequence comes from Arthrobacter sp. StoSoilB22, assembly GCF_019977315.1. Classification (NCBI taxonomy): domain Bacteria; kingdom Bacillati; phylum Actinomycetota; class Actinomycetes; order Micrococcales; family Micrococcaceae; genus Arthrobacter; species Arthrobacter sp. StoSoilB22. Next base: position 1,280,620 of record NZ_AP024652.1, on the reverse strand, counting down.
TGACCTGGCCCGCGTTAAGCAGAACCGGAGTTAAACAGAACCGGCGGCCATGGTCTTTCCACCATAGCCACCGGTTAGCTGTTTTCGCTGAAGGCTAGCCCTTGAAACGCGGGAACGCGCTGCGGCCGGCGTAGCGTGCGGCGTCGTCGAGTTCTTCTTCGATGCGCAGCAGCTGGTTGTACTTGGCCACGCGCTCGGAGCGGGCCGGGGCACCGGTCTTGATCTGGCCCGCGTTGGTGGCAACCGCGATGTCAGCAATGGTGGTGTCCTCGGTTTCGCCGGAGCGGTGCGAGGTGATGGTGGTGTAACCGGAGCGCTGGGCCAGGGACACGGCGTCGAGCGTTTCGGTCAGGGAACCAATCTGGTTGACCTTGACCAGCAGGGAGTTGGCCGTGGCGGCGTCGATGCCCTGCTGCAGGCGGACCGGGTTGGTGACGAAGAGGTCATCGCCCACCAGCTGAACCTTGTCACCGATGGTGTCGGTGAGGGTCTTCCAGCCTTCCCAGTCGTTCTCATCCAGCGGGTCTTCGATGGAAACCAGCGGGTAGTCGGCAACGAGCTCGGCGTAGTAGGCGCTCATCTCGGTGGCGGAAAGTGCCTTGCCTTCGAACTGGTAGGCGCCGTCCTTGTAGAACTCGGAGGATGCAACATCCAGCGCAAGGGCGATGTCCGTGCCCGGGGTGTAGCCGGCATTCTTGATGGCTTCGGTGATCAGGTCCAGTGCAGCGCGGTTGGACGGCAGGTTGGGGGCGAAGCCACCTTCGTCGCCGAGGCCGGTGGAGAGGCCCTTTTCCTGAAGGACAGCCTTGAGGTTGTGGTAAACCTCAACGCCCCAGCGCAGGCCTTCGGAGAAGGTCTCGGCACCGATCGGGGCGATCATGAATTCCTGGATGTCCACATCGGAGTCGGCGTGCGAGCCGCCGTTGAGGATGTTCATCAGCGGAACGGGCAGCACGTGGGCGTTCGGGCCACCCAGGTACTTGTACAGCGGAAGGTCAGCAGAAGCTGCAGCAGCGTTGGCAACGGCCAGGGAGACACCCAGGATGGCGTTGGCGCCGAGCTTGCCCTTGTTGGGGGTGCCGTCCAGGTCGATCATGGCCTGGTCGATGCTGCGCTGGTCGGTGGCGTCGAAACCAATCAGGGCCGGGGAGATCTCGTCGATGACGGCGTCAACAGCCTTCTGGACACCCTTGCCGAGGTAACGGCCTTTGTCGCCATCGCGGAGTTCAACGGCTTCGTGCTCGCCGGTGGAGGCACCGGAAGGAACTGCTGCGCGGCCGATCTGGCCGTCGGAGAGCAGGACCTCAACTTCTACGGTCGGGTTTCCGCGGGAATCAAGGATCTCGCGTGCGTGGATGGCATCGATAAGCGCCATGGATGTGCTCCTTATGGGCAAATTACAGGAATGAGGAGGGAAATTCTCAACGTCCTCGTCGCTACTAGCGTAGTCCAGAGTGGCTTAGGTTACGGCACGGCTTCCAACTGTTCACGTCATGAAGGCCGCGCCTGGGTGTTCTGAAACGATCGAACAGCGGCACGGAGGGCCCGTTCGGCGTCGAGTCCTTGCTCCCGGGCGCCGGCAACGACGGCGAGCAGCAACGCGCCGAGCTCCTCTTCCGAGTCCGGGACGACAGGAAGTACGACGTCGGCCGAGCGGGTTCTGGTGTCAACCGGCAGAACTGCGCGGGCCGCCCGGTCCAGGGACTTCTGCGCCGCTGCCAACGCAGGAAGGTGCGGCGGGATGCCTTCGAAGGGATCTTTCCGCTCCGGCTTCTCGGCGCGTTTGGCGGCGTCCCACTTGATGATGATTTCCTCCACGCTGGCCGGAAAACTGTCCTGCAGGGATCCGTCGGCTTTGAAGACGTGCTGATTTCGCCGGACCATCTTGGCGTTGATTTCCCGGGCTACGTCCTCGAAGTCAAAACTGCCGCGCTCCTCGGCGAGCCGGGCGTGAAGTACTACTTGAAGCAGCACATCGCCCAGCTCGCCGCGGAGCTCGTGGTCCCTGTCGAGGGAGTCGCCGGCCTCAATCGAGTCCACCACTTCATAGGCTTCCTCGATCAAGTACTCAACCAGCGATTCGTGGGTCAGCGCACCCATCCAAGGGCAGTGCTCACGCAGGGCGGCAACGGTCCCCAGCAGCTCCGCCAGGCCGTTGTTAGCCGAGATTGGCGTAGGCATCGTTGATGTACTCAACCAAGGCTTCGCGCTCGTCCAAGGGCAGGAAAGCTGCTTCTGCGGCGTTGAGCGTCAGTTCGAGCAGGTCTTCGAGGTCGTAATCGAAAGTTTCCACCAGGAGCTCAAACTCATCCGTCAGGGTCACACCGCTCATGAGGCGGTTGTCCGTGTTGATGGTGACGTTGAAGCCCAGCTGGAAGAGCATGTCCACCGGGTGGCTTTCAATGCCCTCGCCAAAGCCGGAAATGGCACCGGTCTGGAGGTTGGAGGAAGGGCAAATTTCCAAGGCAATTCCGCGGTCACGGACCCAAGCGGCCACGCTGCCGATAGTCACCATGCCGATGGTGTCCTCGCCGTCGTCGTCGGAGTTGTCCTCGAACTCCACCGAGATGTCCTCGGCGATCCGCACACCGTGGCCCAGGCGCAAGGCGCGCCCATCCACCAGGGCGGACTGGATGCTGTCCAATCCGGCGGCCTCACCGGCGTGGACTGTGGCCGGGAAGTTGTTCTCTGCCAGGTAGGTGAACGCGTCCTTGAAGCGGGAGGGCAGGAAGCCGTCCTCAGCGCCTGCAATGTCGAAGCCGACGGCGCCGTTGGCGCGGTGGCGGACAGCGAGCTCGGCGATTTCCTGACCGCGGTCGGCGTGCCGCATGGCAGTGATGAGCTGCCCTACCTGGATCTGCTGGCCGCGTTCTTCAGCGGATTCCATGCCTGCCTCGAGGCCGGTCTGCACCGCTTCCACAACCTCGTCCAAGGTCAGGCCCTGCTGCAGGTGCTGTTCAGGTGCCCAGCGGACTTCGCCGTACACCACGCCGTCCTCGGCCAGGTCTTCCACGAACTCCTTGGCGACCCGGAACAGGCCTTCCTTGGTCTGCATGACGGCCACGGTGTGGTCGAACGTTTCGAGGTAGCGAACCAGCGAACCGGAGTCGGCGGATTCACGGAACCATTCGCCCAGTGCCACGGGATCGGTGGAGGGCAGGGTGTGGCCGGCGGCTTCGGCCAGCTCGATGATGGTGGCCGGGCGAAGTCCTCCGTCCAGGTGATCGTGGAGGGAAACCTTGGGCAGGGACTTCAAATCGAAATCAAGGGCAGGGGCAGCGTCAAGAATAGGCTCAGTCACGTACTAACTGTAGGGGGACGGCAGATGCTTAGCCAGCGGGTTTGGAGAGGTCGACGCCGGCGGCTGCCTTTTGCGACAAATCCGACGGTTCTGCTGCGGGTACCGCAGCCTCTGCAGCCGCTTCACGGGCGGCATCCTTCTTCTCAAGGTACTTGTGCCACCAACGCAGGGCGTGATCGACCACAATTCCCAGGATCACGGCAAACGCGACGGCGATCCCCACGCCCAGCAATGGATTGTTGTGGACCCATTGACCCGCCAGCAAGCCAATGCCGATGGAATACGCAACCCAGGTGATGCACGCGAAAGCGTCCAGCCAGAAGAAAGTGCGGTGGCGGAAACCGGTTTGTCCGGCAACGTAGTTCACAGCTACGCGACCCCAAGGGATGTACCGGGCCGTGAAGATAAGTACCGCGCCGCGCTTGTCCAACTCGTACTGCGCCCAGGCAAACATCTTCTGGACCTTGGGCCTGCGCATCCACTTCCAGCGGGTGAGGCCGATTTTCCGGCCCAGCATGTAGGCCATATTGTCCCCGGCCATGGCGCCCACCAGGGCGGTGGCTCCCAGAATCCAGAGGTTGGGTTCTCCGCTGTGAAGGGACAGCGCCGAGAGGCCAACAATGGCTGTTTCGCTGGGAAGGATGGTGGCAAATCCGTCAATGAAGAAGAAGACCAGGAGTACCGGGTATATCCAGGGCTGCCCGGCTGCATGCTCGAGCATTTGGTTCAAAAACTCCACGCGACGGTAGCTCCTAGACGAATATGACTTGACGATGTGACCGAAGTCGCTCTAGTGTCCCACGGCCGGGACGTCGTTCGCTACGCCCCAGCCAAGGGATCACACGCTTAACGCTATAGGTGCTGATAAGGTGCCGTCGTCAACCGCCGGGCTGATCTTCCGGGGCAGGAAGCGTCATACCGTGGGTGGAGTCGGGGCGTCTTCCTCCGGGATGTTTTTGCCGTCCAAGGGAACCGATCCCCGGACTTTACTGATGATCCGATCAATGATGATTCCCAGGATCACGGCCACAACGATCGCTATGACGGCGCCCAGCAGATGGTTGTCCTCGAACCAGACACCAAAGAAGTAGCCAAGGATCACCGAATACGTGGCCCAGAGGACGGCGGACATGGCAGTGAGGGCCACGAAGCGTCGGTGGTGGAAATGCGTGGCGCCGGCTGTCAGGTTCACAGCCACCCTGCCAATGGGGATGAAGCGGGCCACCATGATGAGCGAGGCCGACCGCCGTCGAAGTTCCTTGCCTGCCCAACGGAAGGCGCCCTGCATCCGCTGCGTGCGCATCCAACGCCAGCGCTGGATGCCGATGCGTCGGCCGATGATATACGCAATGTTGTCGCCGGAGAACGCTCCCAGGGCTGCCATCAAACCCAGCAGCCACACGTTGGGCGAGCCGCTGCTTCCGGAGACGGCGCTCAGGCCCACCACCACGGATTCGCTGGGGATGGGCGGGAAGAAGCCATCTATCACGCAGCAGGCCAGCACCAGGAACAACACCCATGGCTGCTCGGCTGCTGCGAGGATGAAATCGTTGATGCCCTGCACGGTTTCCTTACGGTAGCCGGCTCCCCCACAGGCGCCGGATGACTGGTGTTCCGGGCTGTTCCGTGGGGAACAGCCCGGAACACTTAAGCCTAGGCGATGCGGTCGATGATGAGCTGATGCGCCGGGCGTGAACCCTCGGGCGCGATCACCACGGCGTCCTGCAGCGCTTCCTTGGCCCGTGCGAACTTCTCCGGGGTGTCCGTCAGGAGCGTCATCAAGGGCTCTCCCGCACGGACCAGCGCACCGGGCTTGGCGTGCATCCGCACTCCCGCGCCGGCCTGCACCTGGTCTTCCTTGCGGGCACGGCCGGCGCCGAGGCGCCAGGCGGCGACACCGACGGAAAGCGCATCCAGTTCCACCAGGACACCGTCTGCGGGTGCGTAAATAACCTCGGATTCCCTGGCCACGGGCAGAGCGGCCCGGGGATCTCCCCCTTGTGCTTCGATCATCCGGTTCCAGACGTCCATGGCACGGCCGTCCTTCAAAGCAGCTGCGGGGTCGGCGTCGTGGATGCCGGCACCGGCCAGCATCTCCTCGGCCAAGCGGACGGTCAGTTCGACGACGTCTTCCGGACCCCCGCCGGCAAGGACCTCCACCGATTCCTCCACTTCGATCGCGTTTCCCGCGGTCAATCCCAACGGCGTGGACATATCCGTCATCAGAGCGACAGTGTGCACACCTGCGTCCTTGCCCAGGGCCACCATGGTCTCGGCAAGTTCCCGGGCACGGGCTTCGTCCTTCATGAACGCTCCCGAACCCACCTTGACGTCCAGCACCAGGGAGCCCGTTCCTTCGGCGATCTTCTTGCTCATGATCGAGGAAGCGATGAGCGGGATGGCTTCAACAGTTCCGGTGACATCACGCAAGGCATAGAGCTTCTTGTCCGCCGGAGCGAGCCCGGAGCCTGCGGCGCAAATGACCGCACCCACGTCCTGGAGCTGGGCCATGATTTCGTCGTTGCTCAGGTTGGCCCGCCACCCGGGAATGGCTTCAAGCTTGTCCAGTGTGCCGCCCGTGTGGCCCAGTCCGCGGCCCGAGAGCTGCGGGACCGCCACGCCAAAAACGGCTACCAGCGGGGCCAGCGGAAGGGTGATCTTATCCCCCACCCCACCGGTGGAGTGTTTGTCGCTGGTAGCCTTCCGGCCGCCGTCGGGCGTTGTCAGCGACGAAAAGTCCATCCGCTCGCCCGAGGCGATCATGGCGGAAGTCCAGCGGGAAATCTCAGCACGGTCCATGCCGTTGAGCAGAATGGCCATGTTCAGTGCCGCCATCTGTTCCTCGGCGATCACCCCGCGGGTGTAAGCGTCTATGGTCCAGTCGATCTGCTCGGGAGTGAGCGTGCCCTTGTCGCGCTTGATGGAAATGATCTGGACGGCGTCGAAGGCTTCGGTGCTGGTCACGTGGTTTCCTCCAGATGTTCAGGACCAAACGCATCAGGCAGCACCTGGTCCATGGATTTGATTCCCTGAGTTGTCATGAGCTGCATTCCGGGTGCCCTGAATTCGTAGAGCAACTGGCGGCAGCGCCCGCACGGCATGAGGATATTTCCTTGGCCGTCCACGCAATAAAACGCGGCGATCCTGCCCCCGCCTGTCATGTGGAGCTGTCCCACCAGCGCGCATTCGGCACAGAGGGTCAGCCCGTAACTGGCATTCTCGACGTTACAGCCGCTCACAATCCGGCCGTCCTCGGTGAGGGCCGCAGCCCCCACCGGGAACTTCGAGTAGGGCGCGTAGGCGTTCTTCATGGCCTGCTGGGCTGCCGCCTCCAGCGTCTGCCAGTCAATATCATTTGCCGGCATCGTCAACCCTTCACGTACGGTATGCCGCTCGCGGCCGGTGGCCGCGACTTACCCACCAAACCCGCGACTGCGAAGATGGTCACCAAGTACGGCAGCATGGCCATGAACTGGCTCGGAACCGGGGTACCAATGATGCCAAGGATCGACTGCAGGTTGTAGGCGAAGCCGAACAACAGCGAGGCCAGGAAGGCGCCGATCGGATTCCAACGGCCAAAGATCAGGGCCGCCAAGGCAATGAAGCCGCGGCCACCGGAGATGTCCTTGGTGAAAGAGTCGATGGTCACCAGGGTGAAAACAGCGCCACCGATACCCGCGATGGCACCACCCAAGGTGACGTTCCAGAAGCGGGTGGCGTTGACGTTGATACCCAGGGTGTCAGCAGCCTGCGGGTGCTCGCCGACGGCGCGGACACGCAGTCCCCAGCGGGTCTTGAACAAACCGAACCACACCACGGCCACGGCAATGTACATGAGGTAACCAGCGATGGACTGCTCGAACAGGATGGGCCCGATAATGGGGATGTCCGAAAGCAGCGGGATCGGCAGGATATCCAGACGTCCCGGGGTGTTGAACTGTTCCTTGTTGGGCACCATCAAGGTCCCATACAGGAAGCCGGTCAGGCCCGAGACCAGCACATTGAGGACCACGCCCACGATGATCTGGTTGACCAGGTACTTGATGCTGAAAACAGCAAGGACCATGGACACGGCAGCACCGGCAGCAGCTGCTGCGATCAGCCCGATGTAAGGGCTTCCCGTCATGGTGGCCACCAGCGCGGCGTTGAAGGCACCACCCAAAAGCTGGCCCTCAATGGCGATGTTCACCACGCCCACGCGCTCACACAACACGCCGGAGAGGGAACCGAAAACCAAAGGCACCGCCAGCGTTACTGAACCGGCAACGAGGCCGGCCAACGAGATGGAGGGTTGGCGTGCGCCTGCCACGATCCAGACGAGCAGTGCAAAGACAAAGACCACGGCGAACGCTATGGGCAGCCACTTGGGTGACCGCTCCCCCTGGGTCCAGAGGTAAATCGAGTAGGCGGCCATGGCCAGGAGCAGAATGCCGAACACGATCCCGCCCACCTGGCCGGGAATCATGAGAGCCGGCACAGCGACGGCGTCCCCGGCGTCGCTGATTTTCATCTCGGCGGTTTGGTCCGAGCCCAGGAAGCCGAAGAAGACCAGGGCTACAAGGGCCAGGATGCCCAAGGACAGGGGGACCTTCATGGAAGGCCTGAAGGCGGGCAAAGTGGTGGATCCCGGCTTCGGAGCGGTGGTTGTCGCGCTCATTTGGCACCTCCGGAGGCGTTGGCGAGGGCAGCCTTGGGAGCCGCTTTGGATGTCTTGGCCTTCTTCTTGGGCTCAAGGCGGAAGATGGACCTGATCAGTGGCGGTGCTGCGATGAAGAGGACAATCAGGGACTGGACCACCAACACGATGTCGATGGGCGTTCCGGTCTGGATCTGCATCTGCACCGCGCCCGCACGGAAGGCACCGAACAGCAGGCCGGCGAAGAACGTGCCCCACGGCGTACTGCGGCCCAGCAACGCAACAGTGATCGCGTCAAAACCGATCTGGGCAGCGACGCCACCGGTCAGCACCTTCTCGGTACCGGCCACCTGGGCGATGCCACCAAACGCGGCAAGCGCACCTGCCATGGCCATGACAAGGATGGTGGCGCGGGATACCTTCACGCCAGCCGTCCGCGCTGCGATGGGGTTCGCCCCCACGGCGCGGAATTCGAAGCCGATGGTGGAGCGGTTCAGCAGCCACCACACGCCAAAGGTCAGTGCAATGGCTATCAGGAAGCCAAGGTGGAGCCGGGATCCCGGAATGAGGACGGGGTAGGTGGCGGACTCGTCCAGGCGGGGCGAGATGGGGCTGTTGTCCCCGGGCCGCCGGAACGCAGCCGTGTTCAGGAGGAAGTCCAGCAGGAACAGGGCCACGTAGTTCAGCATGATGGTCACGATCACCTCGTGCGCACCGGTCCTGGCCTTGAGGATTCCGACGATTGCGCCCCAGAGTGCACCGCCTAGGACGCCCATAATGATGACCACCAGCAGGTGCAGCCCGAACGGCAGGTGCCAGGCGAACCCGACATACGCCGCGAGGGTTGCACTGATGATGATCTGGCCTTGGGCGCCGATGTTGAACAGGCCGGCACGGAAGGCCAGGGCAACACCCAGCCCCGCGCAAATGAGGGGTGTAGCCACCGTCATGGTTTCGAGCAGGGGCTGCAGTCCCTGCCGGGGGTTGAAGACCGAGCCCTGGAAGAGCGCAACGTAGCTCTCGGTCATGGCTGACCACAACGCACTGAGGAAGTCCGTGGGCCTCGCGAACAAGTAGCCCGCGGTCTTGGCGACCTGGGCGTCCGTGCTGGCGATCAGCAGGCCACCCAGGAACAGCGCCACGATGACCGCAAGGACGGAGACGAATCCGTTCCCCATGACGATCCGGCGGACTACGCTGCCCTGGTGCGTACCAGCGTCCCCGCTTTGGGAGGACACCGGCACGATGGAGGGCTCCATCGCGCCCCCTGCGGTATCGAGTGAGACATCTGCGGCCCGGAGATCAGCGGTGGATTGGTCCTCAGCTGGCTGGGCCGGTTTTTGCTCGTTGCTGGACTGGTTGTTCTCAGTCATCGGAGCCTCCTTCAGGGCCGACGCCGGCCATCATCAAGCCAAGGGTGTCGCGGGGCGTTCCACCGGGGACGATGCCCACGAGTTTGCCCTTGTAGAGCACTGCAATCCGGTCGGCGAGTTCAACCACTTCATCAAGCTCAGTGGAGACGATCATGACCGGCGTTCCGACGTCGCGCTCGGCCACGATGCGCTTATGCAGGAATTCGATGGACCCTACGTCCACGCCGCGGGTCGGTTGGCTGGCAATGAACAACCGCAGTGGCCTGGACAGTTCACGGGCCATCACCACTTTCTGCTGGTTGCCACCGGACAACGTTCCCGCAGCAGCCCCGGCAGAGGGAGTGCGGATGTCGAACTCGTCGATTTTTGCCTTGGCGTTTTCCATCACCTTGGCAGGTTTCATGCCAATTCCGCTGGCAAAAGGTGCCTGGTCGTAGAGGTCCAGGATCAGGTTCTCTGCCACCGAGAAAGGACCCACCAGTCCATCGACGGTTCGGTCTTCCGGGACGAAACCCACGCCCGAGCGCAGGACATCCTTGACCGGGAGGCCCAGCAATTGCTTGCCGTCAAGCGTCACTGAACCCGTGACGTGCTCCTGCACGCCAAGGATGGCTTCGGTGAGTTCGGTTTGCCCGTTGCCCTGGACACCGGCGACGGCGAGAATCTCGCCTTGGGCGATGGAGAAACTGATTCCGTCCACCACATTGGTTCCGTTGGCGGCACGGACCGTGAGGTTTTCGACCACAAAGGTGGTTTCCTTCGGCTGTGCCGGGGCCTTGTTCAGGCTCAGGCTCACCGGGCGGCCCACCATCATGGAGGCCAGTTCAGTGGCTGATGCCGTGGGTGGCGCGTCACCCACCACTTTGCCGCGGCGGACCACGGTAATGACGTCGGAGACAGCTTTTACTTCGCGCAGTTTGTGCGAGATGAACACGATCGATGTGCCGCCGGCCTTGAGCTGACGCATGATGTCCAGGAGTTCGTCGGTTTCCTGAGGCGTCAGCACAGCAGTGGGTTCGTCCAGAATCAGGACCTTGGCTTCGCGCACCAGTGCTTTGATGATTTCCACGCGCTGCTGGACGCCCACTGGCAGTTCCTCCACCAGGGCATCGGGATCGACGTCGAACCCGTATTTATCGGAGATCTCCCGGATTTTCTTGCGGGTCTCCTCAATGCTCAGCACACCGCCGAACGTGGTTGGTTCGGCTCCGAGTGCCACATTTTCTGCCACGGTGAAGACGGGAACCAGCATGAAGTGCTGGTGCACCATGCCGATGCCGGCTGCCATGGCGTCGCCGGGTCCACGGAAGGTGACCGGTTGGTCGTCCACCAGGATCTGGCCTGCTGTGGGCTCATACAGCCCGTACAGCACGTTCATGAGGGTTGACTTGCCGGCACCGTTTTCACCGAGGAGGCAATGGATTTGGCCGGATTCGACCACGAGGTCGATGTCTTGGTTGGCGTAGAAGGTCCCGAAGGCTTTCGAGATCCCCTTCAATTCGAGTTTCACAACTCCCACCGTTCTGTGAGTCCGAGGGACAGCCGAACAGCTCCAAAGCCACGAGCTTTGGGTTCAGCCTAGTCAGGGCAAAAACGCGCCGCCAGTACCGGGGCTCGGTACTGGCGGCGCGTCCAGGAATTGAATTACTTCTTGGGGCTCGCTGCCGATTCGACAACCAGCTTGCCGGAGACGATGTCCGCCTTGAGGGCATCAAGCTCGGACTTGGTCTCTGCGGTCACAGCGGAGTCGAAGTCGTGGAACGGAGCGATGGCAACGCCATCGTTCTCCAGGGTGCCCACGTAGGCTGCGTTGTTGAACTTGCCTTCGGTATCGTCCTTGACCACTGCTTCGACGGCTTCGCCCATCTGCTTGACCACGGAGGTCAGCATCAGGTCCTTGTACTCAGGAGCGGTCAGGTAGCCATCGGAGTCAACCCAGATGAGCTTGACGTCCTTGCCGGCAGCCTTGGCTTCCTTCAGCGCAGCACCGGCACCCTTGCCCACCGGTCCGGCCACGGGCATGATGATGTCCGCGCCCTGGTCCAACAGGTTGATGGTGACCTGCTTGCCGGTGTCCTGCTTCTCGAAGTCGCCCGTGAAGGAGCCATCCTGGGTGGTCTTGTCCCAGCCGACTACCTGGACAGTCTTGTTTTTGGCCTTGTTGTAGGCCTGAACACCGTCGTAGAAGCCATCCATGAAGATGGTGACCGTGGGGATCTTAATACCGCCGAAGGTACCTACCTTGCCGGTCTTGGTGGCGGCCGCGGCCGCATATCCTGCGAGGTAGGCCGCCTGTGCCGTGTCATAGACAATCGGCTTGACGTTGGCGATCGGGGTCTCGTACGTGTAGTCCACGATCGCGAAGTGCTTGTCCGTGTTCTTCTCCGCGGCGGCCTTGGTGGCGTCGCCCAGGAGGAAGCCCACCGTCACGGTGAGGTTGCAACCGGCCGAGATCATGCCGTTCAGGTTGGTCTCGAAATCGCTGTTGGCCTTGGATTCGGCCGACTTTACGGTGATGCCGAGGTCGGTTTCTGCCTTCTTGAGGCCCTCGAAGGAGGACTGGTTGAAGGACTGGTCATCGAATCCGCCGGAGTCAGAGACGATGCAACCCACAAAGTCGCTCTTGGTGGCCGCGCCGGATCCGGCGTCGGGAGCCTGGCCACAGCTGGTCAGCAGGAGCGCGGCTGCACCGAGGGTGGCAACACCGGCCATTGAACCGCGCTTCAGGGTGGCACGCAGTGGTTTCTTCAATTTTCCTCCAGGAAGAAAGTGATGGCGCTACGACGGATGGTCAATGAGTGTCCGTTTCCTAATACCTGAGGCAGAAACTCTGTTTTCACTGATGCTCGCAGCTGCGCCGAAGCGCATTGATGAAACCAACACTAGTGGCCTGGAACACACCCAGCTACCACAAATGATCCCTCCAGGTCAGATTGTTGACCTTTTGTTACCAAGCAGTAGCCGGGTGCGCAAGTCACGTGGCGCTGGGCTCTAAATTAGAGCCGGACCAGCATCTTGCCGGTGTTGGCACCGTCCAGAAGGTCCATGAATGCCTGCGGCGCATTCTCCAGACCGTCAACGATCGTCTCGTCATAGCTCACTGAGCCATCGGCCAACCAGCCGGCCATCTTCTGGGCGAACTCGGCAGCGTGCTGACGCTGGCCGCCCACCAGGAATCCGCGCATGGTCAGCTGCTTGCCGATTGCCTGCATGAGGTTGCGGGGAGCTGCGGGAGGCTCGGTGGAGTTGTACTGTGCGATCGCACCGCACATGGCAATGCGCCCGCCCACAGTCAAGGTTGCCAACGCAGCCTCGAGGTGCTCGCCGCCAACGTTGTCGAAGTACACGTCGATCCCGCGCTCCCCTGCTGCTTCACGCAGCTGGTCAAGGACCGGACCATCGTTGTAGTTGAAGGCGGCGTCGAAGCCGAGCTCCAGCAGGCGGGCAACCTTTTCCGGCGATCCGGCACTGCCGATGACCCTGGAAGCGCCCATGGCCTTGGCAATCTGGCCCACCATGGAACCCACGGCACCTGCGGCGCCGGAGACGAACACAACTTCGCCTTCCTTGAACTCCGCCACTTTGAGCAGACCGGAGTAGGCAGTGAGGCCGGTCATGCCCAAGGCGCCAAGGAACGCGGAGGTGGGAGCAAGCCCACTGGGGACCGGGGTGGTGGCTGCGGCATCCACTACTGCGTGCTCGCGCCATCCGAGTGAATGCACGACGACGTCACCCACCTTGTGCGCGTCCGAACGGGACGCGATCACCTCGCCCACCGCACCGCCGTCGAGCGCTGCATCGATCTGGAACGGAGCCGAGTACGACTTGACGTCGTTCATGCGCCCACGCATGTAGGGGTCAACGGACATGAATTGGTTCTTGACCAGGATCTGTCCGTCGCCGAGCTCAGGCAGCTGGGCCTGGGTGAGCCGGAAGTTATCTGCCACCGGGCGGCCCTTGGGGCGGGAAGCCAGCTGAATTTCGCGGGTTTCTACGGGCATGGAAACGGCGCTCATGCTGCGAACTCCACGAGCTTGAGGTCTACGGCCATGTTGCCGCGGGTGGCGTTGGAGTAAGGGCACACCTGGTGCGCTTTGTGCATGAGTTGCTCAGCCGTTTCGCGGTCCAGGGCAGGCAGGGCGATTTCCAGTTCGGCAGCGAGGCCGAAGCCTTCGCTGTCGGTCAGCGGGCCGATGTGGATCCTGGCGGCGACGGCCGAATCGGTCAGGTCAACGCGCTCCTTGCGCCCTACCAACCGCAAGGCGGAGTGGAAGCAGGCTGCGTAACCGGCGGCGAAGAGCTGCTCCGGATTGGTGCCTTCGCCGTTTCCGCCGAGCTCCTTGGGGCTGGCAAGTGCGACATCCAGCTTGCCATCATTGGTGCGGGCGTTGCCGTCGCGGCCTTCGCCGGAGGCCAGTGCCTCAGCAGTGTAGAGAGTCTTCATGGTGTTTCCGTTCTCTTAGGGAAGGGATGTCCCGGGATTTTCCGGGAGGTCTGTTCAGAGTGAGCTGTTCAGCGCTGCCGTGAGCTTGCCGAGCGTGGCGTGCAGCTGCCCGATTTCCTCGGCCGAGAGGCCGGCAGCGTCAGCGAGGCGCTGGGGTACAGCCTGGGCGTTGGCGCTCAACGCGGTGCCTGCGTCGGTCAGGACTACATCCACCCGGCGCTCATCCTCGGCCGAGCGGTGGCGTTCCACCAGTCCCATGACCTCCAGGCGCTTGAGCAGGGGGGACAACGTTCCGGAATCCAAGCCCAGTTCCGAACCAAGGTCACGGACACTCCGTGGCTCCTGCTCCCAGAGGACCAGCATCACCAGGTACTGCGGATAGGTCAGGCCGAGCTCCTCCAGCACGGGGCGGTAGACCGCCGTCGCCGCTTTGGACGCCGAGTACAGCGCAAAGCAGACCTGATGGCGGAGGCGGGGTGCATCACTCATGACTAAAACGATAGTGCACAATTCAATTGTGCACAACTCATCCCATCCACAAGAACCCAACTGAGTCGCAGTTAAGCGCGTTTTGAGGGTCAAAACGCGCTTAACTGCGGACTTAGTTGGGTTTACTGCTCGAGGTCGCGGATGGTGCGGAGGGCGGCGGCGGTCAGGACGCGGATGGCGTATCCGAGGGCGCGCTCGTCAACAATGAAGTCACCGCGGTGGAGGTCGTACTCTTCGCCGCCAGGAGTGTGCGTGCCCAGGCGCATCATGGCACCCGGAATGTCGGCAAGGAACCAGGCGAAGTCCTCGCCACCCATGGACTGCGGCGTGAGGACCACTGCGTTCTCACCCAGCTCAGCGCGGGCAGAGGCTTCAATGAGGGCGGTCTCATGCTCAGAGTTCACCACGGGCGGCACACCGCGGGTGTGTTCCAGGTGCACATCAACGCCGTAGGGCGCGGCAACCTGCCGGACCACGTCGTCCAGCAACTCCCCCGCGCTATGCCAGGCATCACGGTCCAGGCAGCGCATGGTCCCCGCCATATAGCCGGAGCCCGGTATGGCATTCGGCGCGGAACCAGCGGAAATTTGGCCCCACACCACCGACACACCGCTGCGGACATCCACCCGGCGGGAAAGCACTGCCGGCACATTGACCGCAATCTGGGCCAACGCGAACACAAGGTCCTCGGTCAGATGCGGCCGTGATGTGTGGCCGCCGCGGCCGGAAAGCTCAATTTTGATGGTGTCCGAGGCCGAAGTGATGGCACCAATGCGGGTGCCGATCTGCCCCACATTAATCCTCGGATCGCAGTGCAGCGCAAGGATGCGCGGCACGCCCTCAAGCACACCCTGCTCAATGCAGGACAGGGCGCCGCCCGGCATGGTTTCCTCGGCCGGCTGGAAGATGATCCGTACCGTGCCACCCAGCGGGTTGTTCTTGTGCATCCGCTGCAGCGTCAAGGCGATGCCCAGCATGGCGGTGGTGTGGACGTCATGCCCGCACGCATGCGTAACGCCATGGTTCTTCGACGCGAAGGGCAGGCCGGTTTCCTCAATGATCGGCAATGCGTCGATGTCCCCGCGAAGGGCAGTGGCAATGGGGCCCTCACCCACGTCAACCGTCAGTCCGGTCTCATCCAGACGCCGCGGCTTCAGCCCGGCTGCTTCCAGCCGCTCCACGAGCTTGTCCGTGGTGCGGAATTCCTTAAAGGACAACTCCGGGTGCGCGTGGAGGTCCCTCCTGAACTCGATCAGTCCGGGGAGCAGTTCATCAACCCAAGGACTCACAACGGGAGCGGGCTCGGTTTCAGTCGTGTAATTGCGCACGTCACAACTCTAGCCATGCGCGGCACCTGAAGAACGAAAGCCACCTCTTGGTTACGCTGCGTTCAGACGCAGGACAACCAAAGAGGTGGCTCACGGTATAAGCAGAAGTACTACAGCACGTCCGTATCGCCGCTGGCCTTCAAGGCGTCAACAGTGCCCTTGACCAGTTGCGCGTGTTCCTTGGTGGTGACAAGGAGCGCGTCCGGCGTGTCCACAATGACCACGTCCTTGATGCCGATCAAGGCAATAACGCGCTTGGTATCGGAGACCACCACGCCGCTGGCGTTCTCGGCGAACACACGGGCCCCCTCACCCAGCACCGTCACTTCGTCGACGTCGCCTGCGTTGTTAAGGCGGCCGATCGCGGCGAAGTCGCCAACGTCGTCCCATCGGAAAGTACCAGGCACGACGGCGACATCGCCGGCTTCCGCTGCTGGCTCCGCCACAGCGTAATCAATGGCGATTTTCGGCAGTGTTGGCCACACGCGCGAGGTCACTTCGGCGCGCTGCGGCGTATCCCAGGCCTCAGCGATTTCCTGAAGGCCCTTGAACAGTTCAGGCTGATTGGCCTCAAGGTGCCGGAGCATAAGCGCCACGGGGGCAACGAACATGCCCGCGTTCCAGACGTAATCCCCTGCCTCGACGTATTTGTTGGCCACTTCCTGGCTGGGCTTTTCCACGAACTCCGCAACAGCAAGCGCGTTCGGGGCGCCTTCCACGTTCAGGGCCGCACCGGAGCGGATGTAACCGAATCCGGTAGAGGGATGGGTGGGCTTGATGCCGATGGTGACAATCTTGCCAGTGGCCGCGGTAAAGATTGCCTCGCGCACGGTCTCCAGGAAGAGATCGTCCGGGCTGATGACCTGGTCTGCAGCGAACGAACCCATGATGGTGTCAGGATCGCGGCGGTAAAGGATGGCGGCGGCAAGGCCGATTGCAGCGCCGGAGTCCTTGGGCTCGCTCTCCAGCACCAGTTCGTCGTCACCTATTTCGGGGAGTTGGCGGCACACGGCGGCGCGGTGCGCCTCACCGGTAACAACAAGGACCCGTTCACCGGCCAGCGGTTCCAGGCGGTCATAGGTAGCCCTCAACAACGTGCTGCCGGAACCGGTCAGATCGTGGAGGAACTTGGGCGCAGCGGCACGCGAGAGTGGCCATAGCCGGGTCCCCACACCGCCCGCCGGAATAACCGCATGGAAGCGGTTCAATGGCGATTCCGGGTATTTCGCGTCTTCTGTACTCACCGCAACACTTTATCCTGTGCCGGCGGGAAGCCCTGCAGCAGGACACACGTGTGGCGTTCGTCTCAGCCAGTTCCCAAAAATCGCCTGAATATCGGCAGGAAACATGGAATTAACAAGGAGAGAAGCCCGTCCTAAATTGAATATGCTGTTAGCGAAGCCTAGATTTAGGCGTGAGCTACGAGTGCTCTCGCAGCAGGCGTTCCCCCCGCGTGGATCCCATGCCAGCGCCGCTGTGTTGCAGGAAGGTTTAATCAGTGCCGACAAAACCAGCTGGCACCTTGTACCGCGGCCGTGAAGGCATGTGGTCCTGGGTTGGACACCGCATTACAGGTGTAGTGATCTTTTTCTTCTTGTTGGTCCATGTGCTGGACACCTCATTGGTGCGCGTGTCCCCTGAGGCCTACACCGCCGTCATTGGCGCCTACAAGAACCCCCTCATGGCCCTGGGTGAAACGGGCCTGGTCGCCGCGATCATCTTCCACGCCTTCAACGGCCTGCGTGTGATTGCCATCGACTTCTGGAAGAAGGGCGCGAAGTACCAGCGCCAGCTGCTGTGGGTCGTGCTTGCACTGTGGCTTGTCACGTTCGCAGGCTTCGCTATCCGCCACCTTTCCCTCGCGCTGGGAGGCCACTAAGCCATGACAACCATCGAATCCCCACGCAGTGGAAAAATCGGGAGCGGCAAGATCGCACCGAAGTACAACCGCACCGGCACCAGCCGTGGCAACTTCGAAATGATCGCCTGGCTCTTCATGCGCCTCTCCGGCATCGTCCTGGTGGTGCTGATCTTCGGCCACCTGTTCGTGAACCTGCTGGTAGGCGAGGGCATCCATGCGATCGACTTCGGTTTCGTAGCCGGCAAGTGGGCCGATCCTTTCTGGCAGTTCTGGGACCTGGCCATGCTGTGGCTTGCCATGTTGCACGGCACCAACGGTGTCCGCACCATCATCAACGACTACGCCGAGAAGGATTCCACGCGCTTCTGGCTGAAGATGGTCCTCTACGCGGCCACCTTGGTCATCATCATCCTTGGCACGCTGGTGATCTTCACCTTCAACCCGTGCCCCGTCGTCGACGGCGTTCAGTTGCCTGGCGGTTTCTGCCCGGCCCCGTAGCGGCGCCTTCCGGGTTACTCCCCCGAGTGAACCGGTTCGCCTGACGTAGCGGAGCAGCCTCCGCCGACCATCTGAATTTTTGAAAGAGAGAGCATCTGGTATGCAGGTCCATAAGTACGACGTCGTCATTGTCGGTGCAGGTGGCGCCGGCATGCGCGCCGCGATCGAATCCGGTCAGCGAGCACGCACCGCGGTACTGACCAAGCTCTATCCCACCCGCTCGCACACAGGTGCAGCCCAGGGTGGAATGTGCGCAGCACTGGCCAACGTCGAAGAGGACAACTGGGAGTGGCACACCTTTGACACCATCAAGGGTGGCGACTACCTGGTTGACCAGGATGCCGCCGAGGTCATGGCGAAGGAAGCCATTGACGCCGTGTTGGACCTGGAAAAGATGGGCCTTCCGTTCAACCGCACGCCCGAGGGCCGGATTGACCAGCGCCGCTTCGGTGGCCACACCCGTGACCACGGCAAGGCTCCAGTCCGCCGTGCATGTTACGCAGCTGACCGTACCGGTCACATGATCCTTCAGACGCTGTACCAAAACTGCGTCAAGCACAACGTTGAGTTCTACAACGAGTACTACGTCCTTGACCTGCTGATCGTCGAAGAAGACGCAGTGCGCGAAGACGGTACCCCGTACAAGCAGAAGCGTGTTGCCGGCGTTGTCTCCTATGACCTCGCCTCCGGTGAACTGCACGTCTTCCAGGCCAAGTCCGTAGTGTTCGCCTCGGGTGGCGCCGGCAAGGTCTTCAAGACCACGTCCAACGCCCACACCCTCACGGGCGACGGCATGGGCATTGCGTTCCGCCGCGGTATCCCCCTGGAAGACATGGAGTTCTTCCAGTTCCACCCGACCGGCCTTGCCGGCCTGGGCATCCTCCTGACAGAGGGTGCACGTGGTGAAGGTGCCATCCTGCGTAACTCCGAGGGTGAGCGCTTCATGGAGCGCTACGCCCCCACCATCAAGGACCTTGCACCCCGTGACATCGTGGCCCGCGCCATGGCCAACGAAGTGCGTGAAGGCCGCGGTTGTGGTCCTAACAAGGACTACGTCCTCCTGGACCTGACGCACCTTGAGCCTGCCCACATCGAGGCCAAACTTCCGGACATTACGGAGTTCGCCCGCACCTACCTTGGTGTGGAACCGTTCACGGATCCCGTCCCCGTGTTCCCCACCGCGCACTACGCCATGGGCGGCATCCCCACCAACATCACCACTGAGGTGCTCCAGGACAACGACACCATCGTCCCGGGCCTCTACGCAGCCGGTGAAGTTGCTTGTGTCTCCGTACACGGTTCCAACCGCCTCGGCACCAACTCGCTCCTGGACATCAACGTCTTCGGTAAGCGCGCCGGTATCGCCGCTGCGGAGTACTCCAAGACAGCTGACTTTGTTGAGCTCCCCGAGGACCCCGAGGCAATGACCCGTGGCATCCTCAGCGGCTTGCTGGAAGGCAACGGCACCGAGCGTGTGGCGCAGATACGCAAGGAACTGCAGGACACCATGGACGCCAACATGCAGGTGTTCCGCACCAAGGAATCCCTGGAGCAGGTCCTCCGCGACATCGCTTCCTTCGAAGAGCGGTACAAGCACGTCACGGTTCAGGACAAGGGCAAGCGCTTCAACCTGGATCTCCTGGAAGCAGTGGAGCTGGGCTTCCTCCTGGACATGGCCAAGGTCATGACCGTTGGTGCACTGCACCGTGAAGAGTCACGTGGTGGCCACTACCGCGAGGACTTCCCGGACCGCAATGACGAAAAGTTCATGAAGCACTCCATGGCTTACCTGGACACTTCCGTCACCGTCGACTCCTCGGCGGAATCTGTTGCGGGCATCCGTCTTGAGACGAAGCCCGTGATCTTTACCCGTTACGAGCCGATGGAGCGTAAGTACTAATGACCACCGAAATGGCAGAGCCCGCTTCCAAGATCGAGCTCCCGGCAAGCGTTGC
Organism: Arthrobacter sp. StoSoilB22; assembly: GCF_019977315.1. NCBI lineage: Bacteria > Bacillati > Actinomycetota > Actinomycetes > Micrococcales > Micrococcaceae > Arthrobacter > Arthrobacter sp. StoSoilB22. The sequence continues at coordinate 1,260,735 of NZ_AP024652.1, read as the reverse complement.
CGGCGACGGTGAAATCCCCACATTCCACATCACGCTCCGCGTGCGTCGCTACGATCCCGAAATCTCGGAAGAGGCACGCTGGGATGATTACAAGCTGACCATGTACGGCACGGACCGCGTGTTGGATGCCCTCCACAAGGTCAAGTGGGAGATTGACGGCAGCGTTTCCTTCCGCCGTTCCTGCGCCCACGGCGTGTGTGGCTCGGATGCCATGCGCATCAATGGCCGCAACCGCCTCGCCTGCAAGACGCTGCTGAAGGACCTGGACACCTCCAAGCCCATCACCGTCGAGCCGATCAAGGGCCTCCCCGTGGAGAAGGACCTGATCGTGGACATGGAACCCTTCTTCCAGTCCTTCCGCGAAGTCATGCCGTTCCTGATCAACAAGGGCCACGAGCCCACCAAGGAACGTCTGCAGTCCGTTGAGGACCGTGAGCGCTTTGATGACACCACCAAGTGCATCCTTTGCGCTGCCTGCACCTCGTCCTGCCCGGTCTTCTGGACCGACGGCCAGTACTTTGGTCCGGCCGCGATCGTCAACGCCCACCGCTTCATCTTTGATTCGCGCGATGACGCTGGCGACATGCGCCTTGAGATCCTGAACGACAAAGAAGGCGTGTGGCGTTGCCGCACCACCTTCAACTGCTCGGAAGCATGCCCCCGCGGCATCCAGGTAACCCAGGCAATCGCCGAGGTCAAGCAGGCCATCCTGGCCCGCAAGATCTAGTTCAGCAGTTTCTTTCAAGAACAGCACGACGACGGCGCCGCTCACCACTGATGGTGAGTGGCGCCGTCGTCGTTAATCCAGTGCCGTACCAGTCCACAGACGCCCATCCACCACCGCAACCGGTGCTGGCAAGACAAGGAGACCAGCGTGTCACGCTCTGAGAAGATCAGCTTCACGGGAAGCACCGGCGACACCCTGGCCGGCATCATCGACGTCCCGGAAGGTCCTGTCCGCGGCTGGGGCTTGTACTCGCATGGCCTGACCCTTGGCAAGGACAGCCCTGCAGCATCGCGCATCTGCAAGGGCCTGGCGGACCAGGGAATCGGCATGCTTCGCTTTGACAACCTGGGGCTGGGTGGCTCTGCCGGTGAGTGGTCGGCTGGATCCTTCAGCGTCAAGGTGGCCGACACCATCCTCGCTGCCGGGTTCATGCAGGAGCAGGGCCGGGGCATTTCTTTGCTGGTTGGCCACTCGTTCGGGGGTGCCGCTGTATTGGCCGCAGCGCGCGACATTCCCGGACTCAATGCCGTGGTGACGGTTGCCGCGCCCTACGAACCCAAGCATGTGGAGCACATGTTCGACACCGAGATCGAGGACATCCTCCGGGATGGCAGCGCCGTGGTGGACCTTGGTGGACGCCCCATGGAGGTTCGGCGCCACTTTGTGGAGGACGTGGAACGCGCTGACCTGCGTGACTGCATCCGCACCCTGCACAAGCCCTTGATGGTGATGCACTCCCCCACTGACAACACCGTGGGGATCGATAACGCCAGCGAAATTTTCCAGACTGCCCGCCATCCCCGGAGTTTCATCTCCCTCGAGGGAAGCGAGCACCTCCTGACCGGTAGGGGCCAGGCAGCACGGGTAGCGCGCATCATCGGTGCATGGGCAGACCCCTACATGGAAGTCCGCGACTCCCACTAAAGGCCCGTACCCGTCCAAGTAGGTAGCAGCAGAGCGGGGGCCAAGCACCTCCGCTATCCTCGTCGGGGGCCCACTGCTGCGCCTACCAAGGCACCTAGGCCAACCCCAATGAGGATGCCCAAAAAGGGTGACTTGAACACCAACTGGCCAACGATGAGTCCGGCCGCAGCTCCGAGGAGGCAAGCGATCCACAGTGGGTTGTTCATGGCGGCCTCCAGATCAGGTGCGGGGCGCTACTCGACGCGAGCCGAGGACTTTCTTGTGCGGGGAACCCCCCGACTCCGTGTCAGCCTCGCGGATTGCTGACCATGACGCCGAGACGAGATACACCTGGCTCACAAGGTTGAACCAGATGAGCAGGCCGATGATGATGGCAAACGACGCCAGCACCGGATTGTTTCCGGAACGTGCCAGAAGTTCGGTGCTGAAGAACTGCAGGACCGTGGTGCCGACACCCGCCAGCACCACGCCCTCCAGGAACGCACGGCGCCCCAGCTTCAGGCCACCGGCAATCCTGAACAGTACGGCCGCCGTCGCGCAGTTCAGCAGGAGCGGAACCACAATCTTCACGGTGGCCGCTATAGGCTCGGTGATGCCCTCGTCCAGGTTGAGCAAAGCGATGAACCAGTCGGCCGCCGTACCAAAGACGAGCGAGACGCCTGCGCTGATGACAAGGATGACGCCGAGGAGCAGCAAGGTGCTGGCATCAATGAGTTTTTGAAGGATGGGGTTGCGCACCAAAGGGTCAGCCTCCATGACCCCCCGGAGCCCTTCCCTGATGCTGGCGATCCAGCCAAGGGACACGAAGACCGTCACAACCGCTGCGATGAGGGCTGTCCATCCAAGTCCGGACGGGTTGAGCAAGGATTGTGGATCCACCAGTCCTTCGCCGCCGTCCACCTGCAGGAGTCCGGGGGCAGCCGCTGCAACACTGTCGATGACGGCGTCCTGCAGGGCAGGGTTGCCACCCAACACGATCCCTGCGATGGCGAAGCCGGTGGTGAGCAAACCGGTCACGGAGAAGAACATGTTGAAGCCGATACCGGCCGCCAGGAGTGGCCCGTGCTGGCGCGTGTAGTGCTGAAAGGAGCGCAGGGGACGGATCGTGTTAAGCCTGGCGAGGACGAGCGCAAAGAATGCGCCGGCTTTCTTTGGCAGTCCCCCGCCCGTGCGCTTCGCAGAGCCCCATTCCTGCCTCTTGCGGAGAAGCTGGAGTTTGAGTTTTGCCAGCTCAGTGGGCAGCGGAGGAACGTCCGCCTCTGTGGCTTGGATCCGTTTGCTGTTCCTCGTCAGTATCGCCGCCAAAGTCGAGCTCTTCCCGTAGCTGCCAAATTCCATTGGTGTCGTGCTCGTAAAGTCCCATGCTAACCACAGGGAAGGTCGCGCGGTAATCTCTGAGAACCGTTTCGGCCTCGTCAAGGTTTTCCTGGGCAACATCGTGAGCCACAGTGACGTGCGGGTGGTACGGGAAAGGGAGCATCCGTTCAAGCGGACCGCTTTGAAGTTTCTCGTGCAATTGCACGCACTCTTCGAAGCCTTCTTCCACGTTAACGAACACCACCGGCGAGATGGGACGGAAAGAACCCGTGCCGGAAATGGTGATGTTGAACGGCTCCTGAGTCCGCGCAACTTCCCTGACGTGTTCGCGGGTAGCGGCCCAGTCCTGGGTGGGTGTGGTGGTGATCAGGGTGATGTGCGCAGGAATGACCTCTGCCATCGGATCGCCGAAAGAGGCCCTCCATTCCTGGAGTTCACGGGCGATCTCGGGCGGGAACCCCAGGATGACACCGACACACATGGTGTCACCGGTGCCGCAATCGGTCCCGGTAGCAGCGGGCTGGCGGGAGTCGTCCGGACCGGCACCCTGACGGGTGCCGGTGGTGACATTGAGCTGGCCAGCGGAGCACATGGGCTTAGCGGACTCCCTGGATTCCGTGGGAGGCCTGGCCGCGGTACGGCAGGAATCCGACCTTGGAGTAGACGTCCGCGAGGGTTGCGGCAGCGATTTCACGGGCCTTGTCCGCGCCGAGGGCCAGGAGCCGATCCAGTTCCGCAGGATCAGCCAGGAGTTCGTTGGCACGCTCCCGGATGGGCGCCAGGTGACCGGAGACGAGTTCAGCCAGGTCGACCTTCAGGTGTCCGTACATCTTGCCCTGGTAGTCCGCCACGATCTTTTCCACCTGTGTGCCGCTGATGGCTGAGTAGATGGTCAGCAGATTGGAAACGCCCGGCTTGTTCTCGCGGTCGTACCGGATCTCCGTCTCGGTGTCCGTGACGGCTGACTTGATGCGCTTGGCGACGGTCTTGGGATCGTCCAGGAGGTTGATCAGACCGGCCGGCGACTCCGCAGACTTGGACATCTTGGCGTTGGGATTCTGGAGATCGTAGATCTTGGCCGATTCCTTCTGGATGAAGGCCTCGGGCACTTGGAATGTCTCGCCGAAGCGGCTGTTGAAGCGGTTGGCAAGGTCCCGGCTGAGCTCAACGTGCTGACGCTGGTCCTCGCCCACCGGAACACCGTGCGGCTGGTAGAGGAGGATGTCTGCAGCCTGCAGGATGGGGTAGGTAAACAGGCCAACACTGGCGTGGTCCGAACCCTGCTTCTGGGCCTTGTCCTTGAACTGGGTCATGCGGGCGGCTTCACCCATGCCCGTGATGCAGTTCAGGACCCACGCCAGCTGGGCGTGCTCGGGAACCTGGGACTGGACGAAGAGGGTGCACTTATCCACGTCCACGCCACCGGCGATGTACTGGGCTGCGGTGACCCGGGTGCGCCGGGCGAGTTCTGCAGGGTCCTGCGGCACTGTGATGGCGTGCAGGTCAGGAATGAAGTAGACGGCGTCGTACTCTTCCTGCATCCGGACCCAATTGACCAGGGCGCCGAGGTAGTTGCCAAGGTGCAGGGAGTCGGCGGAAGGCTGCATACCGGACAGGACCCGGTGCTTGGCGCCCACGGGGAGCTTGGTGGACGTTACGGGCTGCGGTTGGGCCGCAGCATCAGCCGATGCGCCGGTTTCAGTCGTGGTGGAACTAGTCATGGAGCAATACCTTAGGAAGCTTAGAGCCGGTAGTCGACTACCAGCGGTGCGTGGTCAGAGAAGCGGGTGTCCCACGAAGGCGCCCGGTCAACCACAGCCGAGAAGGCGGCTGCCGCGAGGTCCGGTGTGGCCAAGTGGTAGTCGATGCGCCAGCCCGTGTCAGTGTCAAAGGCCTTACCGCGCTGGGACCACCAGGTGTAGGGGCCGGCGACATTTCCTGCCAGGCCCCTGTGGACATCCCTCCATCCGATTTCTTCGCCGAGGAAGCGGTCGAAGTAGGCACGCTCCTCCGGGAGGAAGCCGGCACGTTTGACGTTGCCCTTCCAGTTCTTGATATCGAGTTCAGTGTGCCCGACGTTGAGGTCGCCAACAACCAAAGCATGGTCACTGTGTTTGGCGAGCTCAGGCAGTCGAACGGTCATGGCATCCAGGAAACGGAATTTGTCGTCCTGTTTGGGGGTTCCCACTTCACCGGAGTGCACATAGGCGCTGACAACGGAGAGAGTGGTGAACTCACCGGCAGCATTTTGCACGGTGTAGTCGGCTTCAACCCAGCGCCCGGACGTATCGAAGTAGTCGTCGCCAACGCCGATGCGGGTAGCGGTTGGCTCCTCACGGGATGCGATGGCCACGCCGGCACGGCCCTTGGCTTCGGCTTCGGTGTGGAGGATGTGCCACCCTTCACCGATGAGTTTCCTGACGATGTCATCAGGCGCCCGGACTTCCTGCAGGCAGAGAATGTCTACCTCGCGCGGCTCCAGCCATTCCGCCATGCCATTCTTGTAGGCAGCCCGGAGGCCATTGACGTTTACTGATGCGATGCGAAGGAAGTCCTTCTTCAATGCCGTACTCACCCGGTCCACTCTAGTCGATGATGGTGCCGGCCACGGGCTCGTCCGAGCCGCCGGAAGACTTGATCATGTCCCGCGCATTCGTCGCCGTAATGGCAATGGTTTCCAGCGCACGGTTGATGGTGTCCTGGTCCGCCGTTGCGCCTTTGGCCCGTTCCTCATCCACCACGCGGACCTGCACCTGGACAATCTTGAATGAATGGTCCAGTTTGAGGTCCCGCACCTCATCAGCTTTGCTGCGTTCGGCAACAACGCGCGTGCCTCCACTGTCAGCAGCGGACGACGACGGCGCGCGGCCGGCTGCGGCATTGAACGCATTTTGCGCTTCGGTCAACTTAGCGCCGGCCCGCTGCGCGGCCTTGCGAATACTCACCACCACAAACGTTGCCAAAGCCAGCCAGCCGAAAGCGATGACAGCAACAACCCAGCCCACCACGTCATTCTGGTTGGCCGCGAAGATGACGGCCACCAGGAAGGCAATGATGACAACTGTCATCCCCAGGCCACCGATGCGGAAGCCCTTGAAGATGCCTTTGCCGGCAGGAGACGTGGACGGGTGCGGGTCACCGAGAGATTGCATGTACCCATTCTCTCAAATGAGCAACGGTGCCCTGTCCGCTTCCACGGACGGCGAACAAGGGCTCCAAGGGCCACCGAACGCTGCGGGCGCCCCTCTATGGCTATGCCCTTCCTCTGGGTATGCTCGCCTCATGAGCACCGTTGAAGATCGCCCAGATGTACAAATCCTCAAGGTTCACGAGTGCTGGAGGCTGCTGCGTTCCTCGTCGTTGGGGCGCTTGGCTTTGACCACCGGGGACGGCCCCGAGATCTTTCCGGTCAACTATTTTCCGGAGGACGGCACTCTCATCCTCCGTACCGCTCCTGGGACAAAGATGGATGCATTGTTGGGCAATGAGCCTGTGGCTTTGGAAGCGGACGGCTTCAACGCCTATGGAACCATCGCGTGGAGCGTGATAGCCAAGGGGCTTGCGGAAGCGATTCCCGCGGATGACCCCAGCCAGCAAAGTGCGGCCCACGAGCTCACGCCCTGGGAGCCCGGGACCAAGGATCACCTTTTCCGCATCACACCAACAGTGTTGTCAGGGCGGCGTTTTGTCATCAACGATTCACAACGATGGTGGCCTGCCCGGGAACCGTAAGAATGTGCCTCGCGCCAGTCCATACTTCAGCGACCGTACATGAGAGGAAACCATGACAGATTCCACGGAAACCACCGGTTCTCCCCAGCACCAAGGCGACCCGACCTTGGCATTCGATGACTGCTGGGACTTGCTGGCGGCTGCAACCATCGGCCGCATTGGCTTGGTGGTGGATGACCACCCGGAGATCTTCCCTGTAAATTACGTGCTGTTTCAAAGGCATCTCGTATTCCGCAGCAGCCCTGGCAGGAAGCTGTGGGGAGCATTGGCTTCCCGGCCGGGGGTTCTGGAAATCGATGGGTACGATGCCCCCAGCGGGGAAGCATGGAGCGTGGTTGCCCGGGGCGAAACGGAGCTCATGACAGACCCCGACGAGATCGCACAGGTGAACGCATTGGGTCTTGAACCCTGGCAACCCGGAGCCAAGGACAACTACATCCGGCTGGTGCCCCGGGCTTTGACGGGACGAAGGTTCAAAGTCAACGCACCGGATGTGTGGAAGACCAGGACCAACGACCCCCGGCGGGCCTCGTTCGAATAAGGTCCTCACTTGAGGAACAGCTGGCGCAGCCTTCCCGTGGTCAGCATGATGCCGAGGGCGATCATCACCACGTAATACCCCACATGAATGGCCGTGGCCGGGCTGAACGAGCCCACGCTGATCTGCCGCAGCAGCTCCACTCCGTGCCACAGGGGCATGGCCTGAATGAACCACTGGATGACCTGCGGGTACACGCTGAGCGGGTAAAAGGTGGCACTGAAAAGGAACATGGGCAGCAGGAAGAAGTTGATCCAGTCCATCTGCTGGAAGGTCTTCATGAAGCTGGTGATACCCATCCCGAAGCTCGCGAAGCCGAAGGCGATCAACACCGAGGCTGGAATGACCAGGATGGCCCACCAGGTGGTAATCAGTCCCATCACTCCCATGACAGCGGTGAATCCCGTGGCGTACAACAGCCCCCGAAGGAGGGCCAGGAAAATCTCGCCGATCGCCACGTCAAGTGGCCCCAAGGAGGTGTAGAGCATCCCTTGGTACAGCTTGGCGAAGTTCATCTTGAAGAAGACATTCCACGTCGAGTCATAAATGGCCCCATTCATGGCGGAGACGGCCAACAGTGCCGGGGCAATGTAGGCGGCGTAGCTGATTTCCTCACCACCTGGGCCCTGAACCGTTCCCACAATCGAGCCCATGCCCACACCCATGGCAAGCAGGAACAGCACAGGTTCGAAGAATCCGGAGACCATCACCAGCCACGTACTGCTCTTGGCCGCCATGAGCCCACGACCCACAACAGCCTTCGCATTGCGCGAGTACAGCGAACCGAACTTACGTTCGCGGGCAAGGTCGGTGGCGCTGTGGCCACCTGTCAGGACACTCATGAACCCATCCTTTTCACAAACTGGCGGCGCACCAGAACCCAGCCCACCGTTGCCGTCGCCACCAGGTACACCACGTGGGTGATGGTCAACAGCGGGTTCTGGTCCATCCCGTAGGTGAATACCCTGCCCAGCTCAGTTCCATGCCATACCGGTGAAATCCAGCCGATCCAGCGGACCGCTACCGGCAGGGAATCCAGCGGAAAGAATGTCCCCGAGAACAGGAACAGCGGCATCACGATGAAGCGCTGCACCAAAGCGAACTGCCCTTTGTCCTGTTTGATGCTGGCCGCATAAGCCATGAGCGGGAGCCCGAAGGACAACGCCGCCACCGTGGCCACGATGGCTGCCACCCAACCCCATGGGCTGGGTGAAGCCCCAAACAGTGCCACCACCACGAAGTAGACCACCGACTGCAGCAGGAACCTCACCGTGCTGGCCATGATGTGGCCGCTGGCAATCTGCTGCGGAATCAGTGGCGAGGCATGTGGACCGTAGAACACGCGGCGCCATTTAAAGCCATCCATGATGGGGTAGGAAAATTCTCCGGACGCGGTCATCACTGCCGCTGAGACCAATAGGGCCGGAGCCACGAACTCCAGGTAGCTGACGCCACCGAACGCTGCCTCGCTGTTGGCATCCACCAAGCTGGCGAGACCGACTCCCATGGCGAAGAGGTACGCCACCGGCTGGCCCACGCTATACAGGACGACGGACCAGCCGTAGTTCCGCATGACACGGAGGACCTGCTCCGCGTAGAAGAACGAACCCCAGCGTCGCGCCCTGGCAGCCGAAACCTCAGGTGAGTGGGCTCGCAAGGGACGCTCCGCCGTCGTGATCGGTTTGTCGGTGCCGCTAGTCAACAAGGCTCCTCCCCGTCAGCCGCAGGAACACGTCCTCCAGCGACGAGCGGCGCACCAACGATGTCATTGGCCGCAGCCCACGCGCAGTGACCTGCTCCAGCGCGGCCTCGCCGTCATGCGCGTAGATAAGTACGCGGTCAGGCAGCGTCTCCAGCCGCTCACCGATGCCGTGAAGTTCGACGCCGATTGTCGCGTTCCGCTCGGACCCGAACCTAAGCTCCAGTACTTCGCGCGACGAGTGTTCACGGATGAGGTTGGCCGGGGAGCCTTCGGCCATGATGCGGCCTTTGTCCACCACGATCAGGCGGTCGCACAGTTGCTCGGCCTCATCCATGTAATGCGTAGTGAGGATGAGCGTCACACCACTTTCCTTGAGCCGGAACAGCCGGTCCCAGAGGATGTGGCGGGCTTGGGGATCCAGGCCGGTGGTGGGCTCATCCAGCAGGAGGATCCGTGGCTCGTTGATGAGGGAACGGGCGATGGTGAGGCGGCGCTTCATGCCACCGGAGAGGGCGTCCACCTTGGAATTGGCTTTGTCCGTCAGCTGCGCGAATTCCAGGAGCTCGTCCGCTTTGGGCCGCAGGTAGCTCAGTGGCAGGCCGAAGTATCGCCCGTAGACGATCAGGTTTTCGCGGACTTTGAGTTCTTCATCCAGATTGTCCTGCTGCGGTACGACGCCCAAGTGCGCCCTCACTTCAGGGCCGTGGGATTCGGGGTCCAGGCCCATGATGGTGAGCGATCCTGAGGTGCGCTGGGAGACGCCGCCGATCATTTTCATGGTGGTGGACTTGCCCGCGCCGTTGGGGCCCAGCAGCCCGAAGGACTCCCCCGCCGGTACGTCGAAGGAGATGTTGTCCACGGCGGTGAGGTCACCGTAAGCCTTGGTGAGATTCCGCGCGCTGATGACGGTGGGTCGGTTCATGTCGAAGCTGACTTGCGACGATTCTGACGGTGTTGGCGACGGTGTAGGAGAGCGGGTTGCTTCATTGTGCACCCTCAGCAGACTAGTAGCACCCACTGACATGTGAAAGGGCTCTTGCAGATATTTTGCAAGAGCCCTCTCATTTAGAACGTATGAATTTAGGCGATGCCAGCCTGGCGCTCAGCGCTCTCCACAACATTCGCAAGCAGCATGGCACGGGTCATCGGACCCACACCACCCGGGTTCGGGGACAGCCAGGCGGCGACGTCGGCAGCTGCCGGGTCCACATCTCCGGTGACAACAGCCTTACCGTTGCCGTCGTCCACACGGCTGACGCCGACGTCGAGCACTACTGCGCCCGGCTTGAGGTCTTCAGCCTTGATCATGTGCGGCACTCCGGCGGCGGCAATCACGACGTCGGCCTGCTTGAGTTCCGCGGGCAGGTCCACCGTGCCGGTGTGGGCCAGGATCACCGTGGCGTTGACTTCCTTGCGGGTCAGCAGGAGACCGATGGGGCGGCCGATGGTGACGCCGCGGCCAACCACCAGGACGCGCTTGCCCTTGAGTTCAATGTTGTGCCGGCGGAGCAGCTCCACACAGCCCTTGGGCGTGCAGGGCAGCGGAGACTTCATCTCGCCGTTCACATTGGCCACCAGGCGGCCAAGGTTCATGGGGTGCAGTCCGTCGGCGTCCTTATCCGGGTCCATGGCTTCCAGGATGACGTCCTGGTCAATGTGCTTGGGAAGGGGCAACTGGACGATGTAGCCGGTGCATTCCGGGTTGTCGTTGAGCTCACGGACAACCTCCAGGAGGTCCTCCTGGGAGATGTCTTCGGGGAGGTCTCGGCGGATGGACTGGATGCCAACCTCGGCGCAGTCCTTGTGCTTGCCGCCGACGTACCAGGTGCTGCCGGGGTCCGAGCCCACCAGGATGGTGCCCAGGCCGGGCACGATTCCCTTGGCGGCCAGGACGGAAACGCGAGTGGTCAGTTCTGCCTTGATGGCTGCGGCGGTGGCCTTGCCATCGAGGATCTGTGCGGTGGACTGTGTCATTCCATCTGCTCTTTCTGGTGGGTGACCTGCGTGGGGAAGCCTCATAGGTGGCTCATGCCAACGGGACCCGCCGCCGTAGGTGTGGCGGCGGATCCCGTCGGCTCCGGTTCAATGACCGGGTATTGCTTGTTGATCCGCGGGAGCGTGGGTTACCACTGCTCGTGCTGCGGGTACAGCGGGAAGTCAGCGGCCAGTTTGTCGACGCGGGCCTGGAGGCTTTCGACGTCGGCTGAGGAACCTGCCTTGAGCGCCGTAGCGATGATCTCGGCAACCTCGGTGAACTCGGTTGCACCGAATCCGCGGGTAGCCAGGGCAGGGGTGCCGATGCGGAGGCCGGAGGTGACCATCGGCGGGCGGGGGTCGAACGGAACAGCGTTGCGGTTCACGGTGATGCCCACCGAGTGCAGGAGGTCTTCTGCCTGCTGACCGTCCAGCTGCGAGTTGCGCAGGTCCACCAGGACCAGGTGAACGTCGGTACCGCCGGTGAGGACAGAGACGCCGGCCTCGGCAACATCGGACTGGTTCAGGCGGTCAGCGATGATCCTGGCACCTTCGAGGACACGCTCCTGGCGCTCCTTGAACTCTTCGCCGCCGGCGATCTTGAAAGCAACAGCCTTGGCGGCGATCACGTGCATGAGCGGCCCGCCCTGCTGGCCGGGGAAGACGCTGGAGTTGAGCTTCTTGGCCCACTCCTGCTTGCCAAGGATCACACCGGAACGGGGGCCGGCCAGGGTCTTGTGGACCGTGGAGGTGACGACGTCGGAGTACGGCACCGGGTTGGGGTGCAGTCCTGCTGCAACCAGGCCGGCAAAGTGCGCCATGTCCGTCCAGAGGAGCGCGCCGACTTCGTCAGCGATGGAGCGGAAGGCAGCGAAGTCCAGCTGGCGGGGGTATGCGGACCAACCGGCAATGATGACCTGCGGCTTCTCGGCAATGGCCTGCTCGCGCAGCTTGTCCATGTCGATCCGGAAGTTGTCCTCTTCAACCTGGTAGGCAGCTACGTTGTAGAGCTTGCCGGAGAAGTTGAGCTTCATGCCGTGGGTCAGGTGTCCACCGTGTGCAAGGGACAGGCCCAGGATCTTGTCGCCCGGGGTGATCATCGCGGACAGCGCAGCAGCGTTTGCCTGCGCACCGGAGTGCGGCTGGACGTTCGCGTACTCAGCGCCGAAGAGTTCCTTGACGCGGTCGATCGCAAGCTGCTCGGCGACGTCGACGTACTCACAACCGCCGTAGTAGCGGCGGCCCGGGTAGCCCTCGGCGTACTTGTTGGTCAGGACGGAGCCCTGGGCTTCCATGACGGCGCGGGGAGCGAAGTTCTCCGATGCGATCATTTCCAGGGTGCCGCGCTGGCGGCCAAGTTCCTGGTTGAGGACTGCTGCAATCTCGGGATCGAGATCGGCGAGCGACTGGTTGCTGACAGACGCGGAAGTGGTTGTGGTAGTCACGGAAATCTCCTGGCTAGGCAACGGGTGGTGCTACAGGTCAGGCTACCGGCAGCAGCATTCTCGCGTCCCCTTTTTTGACGGAGGCATCGGTCACGTGCGTGCATCGGTAAGACATGACCCTCGGCCCAGGCGTACGATCCGTGGTCTTCATGATTGCCGCTCCCTGGTGGTAGTCCACCCAACGCCAGTTGCGACCCGTTAACAGTACAACAACGCGGCACAGGTAGGCTTGATCGTGTGACTGACTCCACCGCTTTCGTTGTAACACTCTCCTGCCCCGACCGCCCCGGCATCGTCCATGCCGTCGCGGGAGCATTGCTTGAGGCCGGCTGCAATATTGCCGACTCCCAGCAGTACGGAAGCCCCAGCACCGGCAACTTTTTCATGCGCGTGGAGGCAACGACGTCGAACTCCCAGGCGGAACTGACGGCCGCACTGAAGCCGGTGGCCGAATCCTTCGGAATGACCTGGCAGATCAACCCTGTTGGCGAAAAGGTCCGCACCATCATCCTGTGCTCCAAAGACGCACACTGCCTCAACGATCTGTTGTTCCAGCAGCGCACCGGCACCTTGCCTATTGACGTTCCGGCCATCGTGTCCAATCACCGTGACCTTGAGCCGTTGGCAGAGTTCTACGGCATCCCGTTCCACCACATTCCGGTGACCCCCGAAACCAAGCCGCAGGCCGAGGCTCAGCTGCTGAAACTGATCGCCGAACACGATGCTGAACTCACCGTCCTGGCACGCTACATGCAGGTGCTCTCCAACGATCTGTGCACGGAACTGAACGGTAAGGCCATCAATATCCACCACTCGTTCCTCCCCTCATTCAAGGGCGCCAAGCCGTACCACCAAGCCCATGCGCGCGGCGTGAAGATCATCGGTGCGACGGCCCACTATGTGACCGCAGACCTCGACGAGGGTCCGATCATCGAGCAGGAAGTCATCCGCGTTGACCACGCCCGCACGGCCGCCCAGTTCGTCCAGATGGGCCGCGATGTGGAGGGCCGCACGCTGGCTCAGGCGGTCCAGTGGCACGCCGAACACCGGGTTCTCCTGGACGGCACCCGCACCGTGGTGTTCAACTAGCACCGCTCCTATGCTGGGTGTATGCGGGGCATCCATGACGCCGACCACGAGGCTGACCTGGCTGTCTTCTACGATCGGCAGGCGCCCGTCCGGAATACCCGCGCGCTGACCCCTCACAGGGTTGACTCCCGGGAGTGGTTCATTCGTCTCTTGAAGGCCGAGCACCGGCACTCGGTGTTCGAGTTGGGCTGCGGAACCGGTGTAGAGGGTGTGGAGTTTGTCCGCGCCGGGCTGCATTACACCGGAGTTGACCTGTCCCCGGCGAGTATTCGCCTTGCCCGCTCCCACGGTCTTGACGTGTCGGTTGCCAGTGGGCGGGACCTGCCCTTTGCCTCTTCCGTTTTCCCGGCGGCATGGTCCATGAGCACCCTCCTTCATGTGCCCAACACCCGGATACACGACGTCGTCCGTGAACTTGTGCGGGTCACCGCACCTGGTGCGCCGATCGCCGTCGGACTCTGGTCGGGGGAGGATTGCGAGGTCCTGAACCCCGAGGACTTGGAGGAACCGCGGCGTTTCTTCAGCCGCCGTAGCGACGAAACCGTGCAGCGCATTTTTGGCGAACACGGCGCAGTGGAGCACTTCCGGACCTGGCCCGAGGGCGCGGGCGCAGAGTCCGGTCCCGGCGCAGGCAACTGGGTGCAGCACTACCAGTTCCTGGTCCTCCGCACCCCCTCACCCAACTAGCTCGCAGCTGAGCGCGTTGTGAGCCCTCATAACGCGCTCTGCTGCGACTCAGTTGAGTGCGGGGGTGACTTAGGCTGGCTTTATGGCTCCCTCATACACTTTCGCCGGGGACACTCCGGCCATCCATGAATCCGCCTTCGTGGCGCCCACCGCATCCATCATCGGCAAGGCCACGTTGGCCCAGGACTCCAGCGCCTTCTATGGCGTCTCCGTCCGCGCAGATACAGCTGCGATCAGTGTGGGCGCGGGGTCCAACCTGCAGGACAACGTAGTCCTGCATGCCGACCCCGGTTTTCCCTGCACAGTCGGCGAGCGCGTTTCTGTAGGGCACAGCGCGGTGGTCCATGGGTGCACTGTGGAGGACGACTGCCTGATCGGCATGAGTGCAACCATCCTCAACGGCGCGGTGATCGGCACTGGCTCGCTCATTGCTGCCGGCGCCGTGGTGTTGGAGGGCACGGTCATTCCCCCGCGCTCCCTGGTAGCCGGCGTCCCCGCGAAGGTCCGCCGCGAACTCACTGATGAAGAGTTCGAGGGCGTGAAGCACAACGCCGCGCACTACAAGGAGCTCGCTGCTGCGCACCGGGACATGCACGCCTAAAGTCGAAATGCGGGGCCCGCTCTGCGCACTAACCCGGGGGTTTAGTGTGCAGAGCGGGCCCCGCAACGTAAGAGACTAGTCCAGGGAGATGGGGCCGAGCTCGTCCAGCAGGTCTCCCGGTCCGGGGTTGCCGGCAGCGGACGTGCCACCGAGGTGGTTCACCACTCCCCACACGGCGTTAAGGCCAGTGGTCACGGCGCCCTCTGCCCAGCCCGCGGTAAAGGACACGTCGTCGCCAGCGAGGAAGATGCCGCGCTGGTGCTCCGGCAGCTGGTCCTGCTTGAAGTGGGTGAAGAGCCTCTGCTGGTACCGGTAGTGGCCGGGCAGGTTTGCCTTGAAGGCGCCCATGAAGTTGGGGTCGGCTTCCCAAGACACGGTGATCGGCTGCCCCACAATGTGGCTGGCAATGTCCACGCCCGGGTAGATCTGCTCCAGCGAGTGCAGCATGAGCTTCACGCGTTCCTCGGCGCTCAGGGCCAACCACTTCAGGGCGTCATCATTCCATGTGTAGGACAGGAGCATCACGGCGGGCTTGTCCGGGCCGTCGTCGAGCAAATACGTCGCCCGGTTGAGGCGGTCGGTGAGCGTCATGGACAGGACTTCGCGGCCCGTTTCCGGGTCGATGTCCTTCCAGAACGGCCGGTCCACCATGACGAATGTCTTGGAAGACTGCATGTAGTGCGAGCGCTCGATCGCCGTCCACAGTTCTGCAGGGAACAGCGCTTCCTCGGTGTGGATGCGTGTGGACAGCAGCCAGGACTGGCAGGTGGTCACTACGGCCTGGTACGTGGCCTCGCGCCCCCAATTTTCGCGAACCAGGAGGTCTCCGTTATCCGCCCGGCGGATGTTGTCCACGGCTCCGCGCGGCGAACCGGAGTGCAGGGATGCCAGCGAGGTGCCTTCCGGCCAGTATCTAAGGCCCGACGGCGCGTGGTTCCAGAGTGCCTCGGGGAGCCTTTGCGCCCCTCCCGCGATGGAGCGGTGCTGGTCGTCGGCGTCGGTGTACACGACGCGGAGGATTTCGAGGATGGAGTTGGGGAAGTCGGTGTCCCAGCCGCCGGTGCCGAAGCCCACTTGCCCGAAGGCTTCACGGTGCGCGAAGCCGGCTTCCTTGAAGGACTTGCTGGCGGCAATGAAGCCATAGAAGGTCTGCTCATCCAACTCTGGAAGGAGTGCGTTCCACAGTTCCTTGATCCGCTTGGTGTCGCGGGCCTTGATGGCTTCCTGCATTTCGGCGAAGGCCGCGCCATCGTTCACGGCTGCCTTCCAGGCGTCGGCCACTTCGAGGAAGAACTCCGGCAGCTCATCAGCCGTGGTGGCGTAGTGCTTCTTGCCCGCGAGTTCAATCACGGTGGAAGAAGTTGCCGGCGCCATGGGATTAGGGAACTCGTTGGTATCCAGGCCCAGCAGGTCCACGTAGTGGTAGAAAGCCTTGCCGGACACCGGGAAGCGCATGCCGCCAAGGTCGGCCACAACACCGGGAGCAGACGGGAAGCTCGCCGTGCGCAGACGTCCGCCGATCTGGTCTGCCTCGTAGATCACCGGCTTGAGGCCAAGCTTCATGAGTTCGTACGCGGTCACCAGGCCGGACAGTCCGGCGCCGATGATGGCCACCTCGGTGCCGTAGAGCTCCTCTGGGACTGAGCCCAACCCGTCGGGGTGTGCCAGGTAATGGTCGTAGCTGAAAGGGAAGTCCGGGTTCAGCATGGTGATGGGTGCAGCGGCGGCCTCACCCGAAGTGGCTTCAGCGAGAGGGAGTTCTGTGGCAATGGTCATGAGTTGTCTGCTTTCACAGGTTCCGGGCTCACGGCCCTGGTGGTTAGATCACGGTAGTCCTGCTCGCTGAGCGCGGCTACCTTGGAGTTTCGGCGTCCATAGCCGAAGTAGATGGCGATGCCCACGAGCATCCAGACCCCGAAGGTGATCCACGTGTCGGCGCCGAGGTTGAGCATCAGATACGCACACATCAGCGTGCCCAGGATCGGTGTGATCGGGTACAGCGGAACCCGGAAGCTCCGCTCAAGATCGGGGCGGTTGCGGCGCAGGTAGATGACGGCCACATTGACCAGGGCGAAGGCAAAGAGCGTGCCGATGCTGGTGGCGTCCGCCAGCGCACCAAGCGGTACCAGGCCTGCGGTGAGGGCGACGGCGGTACCTATGATAAGCGTGCCGGCCACCGGGGTGCCGGTTCGGCGGGAAACGCGGCCAAAGATTTTGGGCACCATTCCATCGCGGGACATGGAGAGCATGATGCGCGTTTGGCCGTAAAGCACCGTAAGTACGATGCTTGCGATCGCAAGCACAGCGCCGACAGAGAACACCAAGGCGATCCAGGGCTGGCCGGTGATCTCGTGAAGGATCTGTACCAAGGCAGCTTCGGTACCGTCGAACCAGTTCCAGGGGCGGGCGCCGATGGCTGCTACAGCAACCAGGACGTAGATGCTGGTGACGATCACCATGGAGAGCATGATGGCCCGGGGCAGGTCACGCTTGGGGTTCCGGGCTTCCTCACCAGCTGTGGAGGCGGCGTCAAACCCGATGTAGGAGAAGAAGACGCTGGACGCTGCGGCGGAAACACCGGCAGCACCCATGGGCAGCAGCGGCTCGAAGTTGCCTGCGTTGAAAGCGGTGAAGGCGACGGCGCAGAAGAAGATCAGGATGCCCACCTTGATGATGACAATGGCGGTGTTGATCCATGCGCTCTCGCGGGCACCCCGGACCAGCAGAACCATCGCCAGGACTACGATCACCATGGCCGGTACGTTCACCAAGCCCCCGTCTCCTGGCGGCTGGCTCATGGCATCGGGCAGGACCTGACCGAACGCGGCGAGGGTCTCGTTCACGTATTGCCCGGCGCCGACAGCAACGGCCGCCACAGAAACGGCGTATTCCAGCACCAGGCACCAGCCGCAGATCCAGGCCATGCCTTCGCCCATGGTGGCGTAGGAGTAGGAGTAGGACGAGCCTGCCACCGGAACCAGCCCGGCCATTTCGGCGTAGGACACGGCGGAGAGCAGCGCAGCCACACCGGCGATCACGAAGGAAATCCAGATGGCAGGTCCTGCCAGCGGCACGGACTCGCCAAGGATCACCAGAATGCCGGTGCCCAGCGTGGCACCAACGCTGATCATGGTCAGCTGGAGAACTCCGAAGCTGCGGACCAGCGGTGTTCCGCCCTCGCCGCTTCCAGCCTCGCTGACCATCTGTCCGATCGGCTTGCGGCGCAGGAGCTGCGCACCCAGGCTCGGCCTGGCAGTGCTTGCCGCTGCCGGGTTTTTAGTGTTCACAGGCACAGTCACCCTTGACGTCCCTTCAAAGTAGTTTCGATTTCCCCTCCACAAGACTGGCATGTGAGCCACCTCTCACCGTGGTGCAAAATGACCTATAGTGTTCAACCATGAGACGTAATGCACACTATCAAGAGGCGGCTCCGGCGGCTTTGTCCGGACAGGTCAACGTTGACCTGGCCGCCATTTCAGAGAATGTCAGAGCCCTGAAAAAGCGCAGCAAGGCGCCGTATTTCATGGCCGTGGTCAAGGGCAACGCCTACGGCCACGGACTAGTTGAAGTAGCACGAACAGCAATAGACGCAGGCGCGGACTGGCTTGGGACAGCCCAGCTCAGCGAGGCCATAACGCTGAGGCAGGCAGGCATCACAGTGCCTATACTCTCCTGGCTGTATCTGGCATCCCAGACAAGCGCCACCATCCTTGAAGCACTGGAAAACGACATCGATGTCTCCCTCGGAAGCGTCAGCCAACTGGAGGCGCTCGCAGGTATCGCCCAACGCCTGGGCCGCCCCGCCGTCGTTCATCTGGAACTGGACAGCGGACTAAGCCGCGGCGGTGCACGCAAGGAGGATTGGCCTGAACTCGTGGCGCAGGCCAGGCAGGCTGAGCTCGACGG
This sequence comes from Arthrobacter sp. StoSoilB22, assembly GCF_019977315.1. NCBI lineage: Bacteria > Bacillati > Actinomycetota > Actinomycetes > Micrococcales > Micrococcaceae > Arthrobacter > Arthrobacter sp. StoSoilB22. Next base: position 1,242,093 of record NZ_AP024652.1, on the reverse strand, counting down.
CAACCTTTCCGTACGCGGCCTGTGGACGCACTTGGCCTGGGCCGATGTTCCTGCGCACCCGGGAAATGCCACGGCGGTAGCCGAGTTTGAGGACGCCGTCCGCCAGGCACACGAAGCCGGCCTTAACCCCGAACTCCGGCACGTCTCCAGCTCCGCGAACATCCTGGACCGCCCCGAATTCCACTTCGACATGGTCCGCGCCGGGCTGGCCATCTACGGACTCGCTCCGGCCGACCACCTGAACCCGGCCGATTTCGGCTTGCGTCCGGCACTGAGCGTGACGGCGCCCCTGGTGATGGTCAAGAAGGTCCCCGCCGGCACCGGCGTCAGCTACGAGCACCAAGCGATCACCTACGAACCGCGGTACCTCGGGCTCATTCCGCTCGGTTACGCGGACGGCATCCCCAAGGGCATCAGCGGCCGTTCGGTGGTGAACATTGCGGGCCGACGGGTGCCGGTCATCGGCAAAGTGTGCATGGACCAGTTCATGGTGGATCTTGGCCCGGACGCTTTGGGAATCGGCGTGGGTGACACCGCGGTGTTGTTTGGCGATCCGGCAGACGGGGCGGCGAGCGCCGACGATTGGGGTGCCGCGATCGGCAGCCACGGCGACGAGATCATCAACAGGATCGCGCCCCGGCTCCCCCGCGCTTACGCAACTACCGCTTACCAGTGCCCCGACTACCAGGAGCCGGCCACCGCCGGGCAGGGCAATGTCGCCTGAGCCCGCCACCGCCCGCCTCAGTTTCGTCACGCTCGAACAGTTTCTGGAGCAGCTGCCGCCGGAGTTGACAATGCTTCACGACGGCGGCAGCGGCGCCTCGCTGTTGCGGTGGGTGGAACCGAGTGAGCTCGAAGACCCCACACCGTACCTGCCGGAGGGTGAGTTCCTCCTTACCGCCGGGTTGCCTTTCCTTGGGGAGGGCGGCTCGGCGGCCAAGGTGGATGCCTATGTCCAGCGGCTGGTGGATGCGAAGGTTGCGGCGCTGGGGTTCGGTATCAGGCCGTATTTCGACGCCGTCCCGGACGTCTTGCTCGACGCCTGCCGGAAGCACAACCTCACCCTGTTCGAAGTACCGGAGTCCGTGCCGTTCGCGGCCATCGGCCTGGAATTCTCACAACTCTTGGAGACCGACAACGCCAGGGTTTTCCGGCAGCTGGCAGAGACCAACCGGCAACTCATGCGGGCGGTCCTCTCCCCCAGGCCGGAACACGAACTGCTGGCCGCCTTGGTGCAGAGGGTGCCCGTGTGGGCTGTTCTGGTGGGCGCTGACGGGCGGGTCCGGGCGCGCGGGCATAATGCCGGCGGCAGCAACGGCGTCGAACATTCATTGCTCTCCCCCATGTTGGAGCGGTTGCTGTCCGGCAGCGGTCCGCGGGTGGAGATGGACGGTTTTGAGCAGCCAGGTTCGGCACTGGTGTTCGGGCATCCGCTGCGCAGCACCAAGGACGCCAACCTGGGCGCACTGATTCTCGGCTCGGATGGGCCGCTGACGCCCGCCCAGAACAACGTGGTGCAGTCGGCCGTTGGGCTGTTGGAGCTGCTGTTTCGGCAAAGGACCAGTGGCTCGCTGGCCCCAAGTCAACTGGCTACCGCGGTCCTGCTGCATCCTGACTCGCTGGCCTCCGGCTCAACCAAGCACGTCAACGGTCTCAAGGACCTACTGGCCCAGAGCATATCCTCCACCAGGTCCGGGCAACTGAGGGTGGTCCTGGGCATCAGGGTGGACGGCGCCGCGGACGACGGGCCTGTTCGTGAGCTGCTGCAATGGCGCAGGCTTTTCGACACCAAACTGGTGGAGATCACCGACTACGGTTTCGCTGCGATCACGCGCTTCAAGGTGGACGATTCGCTGGTCTCCGATGTGGAGAAACTCGGCTGGCGGCTGGTGATTGGCGAAGCGACCGAACTTCTAGGGCTTCAAGCAGCCTACAAACGTGCGGATTCCCTGCGCAGCCGTGTGGTGACAACCGGCAAGAGCGCACGTGTGGACGAGGTGACTTGGTCCGTCGCCGGACTTTTGGGGCGCGAAGCCGGGACCCTCCTGGCCGAACGACTCCTGGCGCCCATACTTGCGTTGGAAGCGGATCGGCGGGACCCACTGTTGACGGTGCTGCGGGGTTGGCTCAGTGAAAACGGCAGTTGGGACGGTTCTGCCAAGCTGCTGGGCTTGCACAGGAACAGTGTGCGGCGGCAGATCGGCGTGCTGGGGGAACTTCTGGACATGGACCTCAATCAGGCGCAAGTGCGGGCCGAGCTCTGGTTCGCCCTGCAGTATGTGGACGAGTTGGTGGCGGCGCTTCCTGTTGATGCCGGCAGCACCAACTAGTGCTCCCACTCCTTATACAGTTCCGGCCGGCGTTCGCGCAGGTACGGGACCTCATCGCGAGCTGCCTTGACTGAATCTGTACCCACCTCGGCGAACAGCAGGGCGGCCGACTCCCCCGCCGCCGCCAGCAAGGAACCGTCCGGACCTGCCACCACACTGCCGCCCAGGAAGTTGTACACGTCCTCATGGCCGGAGTGGTTGGCGTAGGCCACGTTCAGCTGGCTTTCCAGCGCACGGGCGCGGATGAGCACTTGCGGAACGTTGTCGAATCCGGCAGAAAGGGCTGTTGGCACCAGGAGGAGTTCGGCGCCGCGGGTGGCCGCCGCGCGGACTGCCTCAGGGAACTCGACGTCGTAGCAGATCAGCATGGAGGTGCGGATCCCGTTGAAATCCACGACGGCGGGAGGTTCTTGGGCGGCCACGAACGCCTTGTGCTCCTCCGGGCCAAAGAGGTGAACCTTTGCGTAGTTGAGGACTTCGTTGCCTGTGGCGTCCAGCAAAGTAGCCGTGATGTTCCAAGCGCCTTCAGCGCGAGGGGGCTGTGCGCCGTCGTCGTGACCTGGTGCATCCTGAGCCGGGGCCGGAAGGCTGTAGACCAAGCCAATGTTGTGCCTGCGGGCGATGCCGGCCAAACGTTCACGTATGCCCGGAAGCGTGGCAGGGTCCAACTCGGCGTGCAGACGCAGAGGGGCATATCCCACGGGGAACAACTCTGGAGTCAGGAGCAACCCGGCCCCCGCGTGGGCGGCGCGCTGCGCGGCGTCGTCGATTGTGCGCAGGTTCGCCTCAACGTCCATGACGGAAGCGTTCGCCTGCAGGACTGAGAGCAGCATCATTACCACCTTGGTTTCGCCTGTTCCCGGATACCTCACGAAGGCCCGGGGTTTCTTCTTCAAGCCTAGGCCGCGCCCGGGTGCCAACGGCCGGGCGTTTGGACCCACAGGTGGCGAAATCGGGACACATTGCCCCCAACCTCCCGTTGTGAGGCCCGCTCTGCGCCCAAAAGCGTGGTATTACCCTGCATAGCGGGCCTCACAACGGGTACATGTCAAGTGTTCTTGCGTTGGAGTATGTCGGCAATGATTGACTCCTTGTGTTCACTTCTTGACTACAAGCTCGCTTGTGGGGCAATCTTCTTGTCATGTCCGCAACGCAGCGCTCAACGAAGAGCCATCCAAGAAAACCCGGCTCGCAGTCCGCACTGCGCCACCTCAATCAGCAACGCATCATCGAATGCCTGCTGAGCGGGCCCTCCACGCAAGCAGAGCTCTCGCGGCAGACCGGGCTATCCACGGCAACGGTTTCCAACATCGTCAAAATCATGCAGGACGCCGGTCTGGTATCAACGGAGCCCACCACAAGCTCCGGCCGCCGGGCAACCAATGTGCGGTTGAACAGCAACGGTGCCGTCGCCGTCGGAATCGACTTCGGACGCCGCCACCTGCGGGTAGTCCTGGCCTCGCTGGGCTATCACGTCATTGCCGAGGATTACATCGAATTACCCCTTGGTCACCAGGCAGAAGAGGGCATTGCTGCTGCAGTCCTGCTGCTGGAAAAACTGCTGCAGGAAAACGGGATCGACCGTACCGCGGTAGTGGGCGCGGGCGCAGGCATCCCGGGCCCCATCGATCGGCGATCCGGCACGGTGGCCCAGGGAGCAATCCTCCCAGAATGGGTGGGCATCGACATCCTCCATCGGCTGGAGGAAGCACTGAACTGCCCCGTGTTTGTTGACAACGACGCGAACCTGGGCGCCCTGTCCGAAGTGACGTGGGGCCCCCACAGCGGAGTCTCAAACCTCATGTTCCTCAAGATCGGCTCGGGCATCGGCGCGGGCCTGATTCTCAATGGATTCCCCTATTACGGCAACGTGGGCATCACCGGGGAAATCGGCCATGCCACCATTCACGAACACGGCCTGGTGTGCCGCTGCGGCAACAGGGGTTGCCTGGAAACGATAGCGTCCACCACCACCATGATCGAGTTATTGGGGCGCGGCCAGGAGGCACTGCTGACGCCGCAGGACATTGTCCGTAATTGCCTCGCCGGCGACTCCGCAACCCAGCGCGTAGTGGACGACGCCGGACTGGCGGTGGGCCGCGCCTTGGGCAACGTCTCCAATCTGATCAACCCGGAAGTCATTGTGGTGGGCGGCCCGCTGGCGGGCCTGGGCGACCTCCTCCTGGACCCTATCCGGAGGGGCCTGGTGCGCCACGCTGTGCCCGTGGTGGGTGAGACGACGCACTTGGCCATGTCCTCCCTCGGGGCACGTGCAGAAGCGCTGGGAGCGGCTGCGTTGGTGTTCCAACACGCAGGCATTACCGGTAGGTAACGAAATCGTTAGCTGGATCATGCGTTCAAGTCTTGACGACAAGACGGGTGATCCAGTTTACTTTTTCATCAGACAGCCTCGCCATTGCGGGGCCGACAACGAAGTCATGCATTGGAGGCGTAAGGGCTGATGACATCCCTCGACACGCAAGGTGATCCCATCCTCTTGGAGATGCGCTCGATCACGAAGGAATTCCCAGGCGTGAAGGCCTTGTCGAATGTGAGCCTGCGCGTGATGGCCGGCGAAATCCACGCCATCTGCGGTGAGAACGGCGCCGGCAAATCCACGCTCATGAAGGTCCTGTCCGGCGTCTACCCCTACGGCAGCTACACAGGCGACATCGTGTACCAGGCCCAGACGCAGCAGTTCAAGGACATCCGCGCAAGCGAAGCCGCGGGCATCGTGATCATCCACCAGGAACTGGCGTTGATCCCGGAATTGTCCATCATGGAGAACATCTTCCTGGGCAACGAACCCACCAAATGGGGCGTCATTGACTGGGCGGAAGCCCGCAAGCGCTCCCTCGAACTCCTGGCCCGCGTTGGCCTTCGTGAGGATCCCGATACCCCCATCAAGGAAATCGGCGTCGGCAAGCAGCAGCTGGTGGAGATCGCCAAGGCACTGAACAAATCCGTGAAGCTCCTGATCCTGGACGAGCCCACGGCGGCACTGAACGAATCCGACTCCCAGCACCTGCTGGACCTGATCCTTGGCCTGAAGGGCAAGGGCATCACCTCGATCATCATTTCCCACAAGCTCAACGAGATTGAACAGATCGCGGACGAGATCACCATCATCCGCGACGGCAAGTCGATCGAAACCCTGAACGTCAAGCGGGATGGTGTGGACGAGGACCGCATCATCAAGGGGATGGTGGGCCGGACGCTCGAGTCCCGCTTCCCGGATCACGAGCCGAAAATCGGTGAAGTCTTCTTTGAGGTCAAGGACTGGACCGTGGGTCACCCACAGATTCAGGACCGCCTGATCTGCAAAGGCTCCAACTTCTACGTCCGCCGCGGCGAAATCGTTGGCTTCGCAGGTCTCATGGGCGCCGGACGCACGGAACTTGCCCGTTCCCTGTTCGGCCACTCCTACGGACGCTTCATCAAGGGGCAGGTGTACAAGGACGGCAAGGCAGTCAACCTCCGCAGCGTCCGTTCAGCGATCGACGCCGGACTCGGTTACGTCACCGAGGACCGCAAGTCCTTGGGCCTGAACCTGCTGGATGACATCAAGACCACCACAGTGTCGGCAGCGCTGGACAAGATCAGCAACTACTCCGTGGTGGACACCCGCAAGGAATTCTCCGTTGCAGAGGAATACCGGAAATCCCTGCGGACAAAGACTCCCTCGGTTGAGGAAGGCGTTGCCAAGCTCTCCGGCGGTAATCAGCAGAAGGTGGTGCTGGCAAAGTGGATGTTCACTGATCCGGACCTCCTGATCCTGGATGAGCCCACCCGCGGTATCGATGTTGGTGCCAAGTACGAGATCTACGGCATCATCCAGAGGCTTGCCAACCAGGGCAAGGGAGTGATTGTCATTTCCTCGGAGCTTCCTGAGCTCCTGGGCCTGTCCGATCGGATCTACACCATTTTTGAAGGCGCCATCACCGGTGTCCTGGAAAAGAACGAAGCAACCCAGGAAAGCCTCATGAAGCTCATGACTTCCGCCCGCAAGACAGCCTGACCGTTGGCCCAGCCTTACCCCTTCCTGACACAAGGACCAAAACAATGAACGCGCTCAAGAAGCTATTTGGTGGCAATACCCGCCAGTTCGGCATGATCTTCGCCCTGGTGGCACTTATCGTCTTCTTCCAGATCTTCACCGGGGGCCGCACGTTGACCCCGGGCAACGTGATCAACCTGTTCAACGGCAACTCCTACATCCTGATCCTGGCTATTGGCATGGTGCTGGTCATCATCGCCGGCCACATCGACCTCTCGGTGGGTTCCGTGGCCGCATTCGTGGGCGTATCGGTTGCCCTCGCCATGCGGGACTGGGGCCTGCCTTGGTGGGCAGGGGTGCTCTTCGGCCTGCTTCTGGGCGCGGTGATCGGCGCCTGGCAGGGACTTTGGACAGCGTATGTGGGCATCCCGGCCTTCATCGTGACCTTGGCCGGCATGCTCCTGTTCCGTGGCTTCAACCAGTTCGTGGGCAAATCCAACACCATCCCGGTGTCCAAGGAATTCCAGTTCATTGGTTCCGGTTACCTGCCCGAGATCGGCCCGAACACCGGATTCAACAACCTCACACTGCTCATTGGCATTGTGGCGGCAGCCTTCGTTGTGATCATGTCCCTGCGTGCCCGTGCAGCAGCAAAGGCCCTTGGCGCCGACGTTCCCGAGCTCTGGGTAGAGGTCACCAAGCTGGTCCTGATCTGCGGTGCCATCCTCTACGCAACGTACCTGTTCGCCACCGGCCGCCCCGGAACGTCCTTCCCCATCCCCGGCCTGATCCTGGCCGTTCTTGTGCTCATCTACGGATTCATCGCTGACAAGACCGTCCTTGGCCGTCACGTCTACGCCGTGGGTGGTAACCGCCACGCAGCCGAGCTGTCCGGCGTTCAGTCCAAGAAGGTCAACTTCATGGTGATGATGAACATGTCCATCCTGGCTGGCCTGGCAGGCATGATCTTCGTTGCCCGCTCCACTGCTTCCGGCCCGTTCGACGGCGTCGGTTGGGAACTGGATGCCATTGCAGCCGTCTTCATCGGTGGCGCCGCCGTTACCGGTGGTGTTGGCACCGTGATCGGCTCGATTGTAGGTGGCCTGGTCATGGCTGTCCTCAACAACGGCCTCCAGCTCTTGGGTGTTGGCGCCGACCTCACCCAGATCATCAAGGGCCTGGTGCTCCTGGCCGCAGTCGCCTTCGATGTCTACAACAAGTCCCAGGGCAAGCGGTCCATCACGGGCATGCTGATCAAGGGATTCCAGCGAAACAACAACGAGATCAAGCCGGACGAAACCACGTCCACCAAAGAGGTCATCTCCAAGGAAGCGTAAACCGCTTCCCCACGACTCGCTCCACCCCACCCACACAGAAAGTGAACCAAGATATGCGAATGTTTGGTAAAGCAGGAAAGGCAGCAGCAGTCGCTGCCATCGCGGCACTGGCGCTGACAGCCTGCGGCCGCACTGACAGCGGCTCAAGCACCAGCACGGCAGGCGGGGAAGCGTTCCCCAAGGACTCGCTGATCGGCGTCGCACTTCCGCAGAAGACCAGTGAAAACTGGGTCCTCGCGGAGAAGCTGTTCAATGATGGCCTCACCGGCGCCGGCTTCAAGGCCGACGTCCAGTTCGCCAACGGCGGCGTATCCGAGCAGCAGAACCAGATCAGCGCCATGGTCACGAAGGGTGCAAAGGTCATCATTGTGGGAGCCATCGACGGCGCCCAGCTGGGTACGCAGCTCCAGCAGGCCAAGGACTCCGGCGCCACAGTGATCGCTTACGACCGCCTGCTTCTCAACACCGAGAACGTGGACTACTACGTGGCGTACGACAACTTCAAGGTTGGTGTCCTTCAGGGCGAGGCCCTGTTGAACGGAATGAAGGCCAAGAAGGCGTCCGGTCCGTACAACATTGAGCTCTTCGCCGGCTCTCCCGATGACGCCAACGCGAAGGTCTTCTTTGACGGCGCCATGAGCGTCCTGAAGCCGAAGATCGACGACGGAACCCTCAAGGTCCTGTCCGGCCAGACCACGTTCGAACAGGCTGTGACCCAGGGCTGGAAGGCTGAGAACGCCCAGCGTCGTGCCGACACGCTGCTCACCGGCAGCTACGGCAGCGCGTCCTTGGACGGCGTTCTCTCCCCGAACGACACCTTGGCCCGCGCAGTGCTGACGTCCGTCAAGGCCGCCGGCAAGCCGCTCCCCATCGTGACCGGCCAGGACTCCGAAGTTGAGTCTGTGAAGTCGATCATCGCCGGCGAGCAGTACTCCACCATCAACAAGGACACCCGCAAGCTCGTTGAGCACGCCATCACCATGGTGAAGGACCTCCAGGCCGGCAAGGAACTGGAGATCAACGACAAGGAATCCTACAACAACGGCGTCAAGACCGTCCCGGCTTACCTTCTCCCGCCGCAGATCGTGACTCTGGAGAACGTCAAGACGGCTTACGTTGACGATCCGGTACTTGGCCCGCTCACCAAGTAACTGATTATCAAGTAACACCTCTTACAAGAAAGCCCCGGTCCGCCAGCAGGCGGGCCGGGGCTTTTGCTTGCCCTCCACCTTTCACAGCCCACGCATAGCTGCGGCAGGCTTGCCGCACAGCAGCACTTACGAGTCTTGGATCTGCAGCCCACGTCCAGTGGGCCCACCAATTGTGCAGGTCAAGAGGAGAAATGTGAGCGTCCTTGCCCGAAGTGTAGGTAATGCCTTCCGCAACAAGATCAGAACGGCGGCGGTTGTTGCCGTCCTGGCCGTAGCCATCGGCCTGGCGTTGGCCATGCTCGTGGCCAACCAGGCCGTGGGTGCCAAGGTTCAGGAGCTCAATGCCTCCGTGGGCACCACCCTGACGGTGAATCCAGCTGGTGGCCAAGGCTTTGAAGGCGGCGGTGAACCACTCACGACGGCGGAGGCTGAGACTGCGGCTTCGGTCGCCAATGTGACATCGGTGGTTGGTACCAAGGCCCTTCGTCTGCAGACGGCGACCACGGCTACCACCGAAACCACGCAGCAGGCCGGCCCGGGCGGTGGCTTCGGTCCCGGCGGGCAGCAGGCGACGGTCAGCACCAACCTGACGGCCGCCGTCGACGCCGGTACGCTCGGCAACCGCAACGGGTCCACCGGAACAACAGGCAGCACCCAGCCAGCGCGCACGCTCCCAATCACCGCAACAGGCATCGGCGCCGAGGTAGACAGCACAGGCAAGGCCCTGGACATCACCAGCGGGACCGGCTTGGGAGACTACGCGGCGTCGGAGGCGAAGGCCCTTGTGGGCACGTCGTTGGCTGAGAAGAACAGCCTGACGGTTGGCTCCACGTTCACCATCCAGGACAAGACGTTCACCGTGGCGGGCATCTTCGACGCCGGGACCACTTTTGGCAACAACGCCGTCTACGTAACCCTCCCGGAGGCCCAAACACTGGCCGAAACCCCGGATGAACTCTCCACCATGATCGTGACGGTCAACAGCATGGAAAACGTGGACAGCACCAAGACCGCTGTCCAGGACGCTCTCGGCACGGACAAGGCCGATGTCACCCAGGGCCAGCGCAACCTCGAAACCGCTGTCAGCTCGCTGGACAGTGTCAAGAACATCTCGCTCATCGCTTTCATCGCGGCACTGGCCACTGCCGGGATCATCATTCTGCTCATCATGGTCATGCTGGTCCGCGAGCGCCGCCGCGAAATCGGTGTCCTGAAAGCCATCGGTGCCCGGAACCGTACCATCGGGTTGCAGTTCGTCCTTGAGTCGTTGGTCCTGGTGGCCCTTGGCAGTGTTGTGGGCGCCGTGATTGCTTCCCTGGCCAGCGGCGGCATCGCCTCCGCGCTCATCAGTTCGAACACCACAACGACGGCGGCCACCACCACCCAGCGTGGCGGCGGGCTCGCAGGTGCCATGCCTAACGGAGGCGTCCCGGGTGGCGGCATGGGCGGTGGCCAGGGCGGGCCGTTCGGTGGAGCCTCACAGTTGCTGACCTCCGTGACAGCGAGCGTCTCCCCCGGGGTCCTCGCGGCAGGTATCGCAGCCGTGTTCGCAGTAGCCATCATCGGCGCGTTGGTCCCGGCATTGCTGACCGCCCGCATCCGTCCCATCGAAGTACTCCGAGGAGAATAGCCGTGATTGTAGTCAAGGATCTGGTCCGTCAGTTCAAGTCCGGTGACCGGACCATCAAACCCGTCAACGGCGTGAATTTTGAGCTTGAAAAGGGCTCGCTGGCATCCATTGTGGGCAAGAGCGGCAGCGGCAAAAGCACACTGTTGTCCCTCCTGGGTGCGCTGGACAAACCCACCTCAGGGGACGTCGTCGTGGATGGCGTCAGCCTGGCCGGTCTGCCGGACGGCAAGCTGACCGAGTATCGCCGCCGGGACATCGGATTTGTTTTCCAGCAGTTCAACCTGATCCCCAACCTCAGCGCAGTGGACAACGTGATGCTGCCCATGGAGTTCGCCGGTGTCCGCAAAGCGGCCAGGCTGCAGCGGGCCAAAGAGCTTTTGGAGCAGGTGCAGTTGGACCCGGAGAAGCACTCACGCCGCACCAACCGATTGTCCGGCGGGGAGCAGCAGCGTGTGGCGATTGCCCGGGCTTTGGCCAACGAGCCCAAGCTGATCCTCGCCGATGAGCCCACCGGAAACCTGGATGAGCAAACCGGTGAGCACATCATTGAACTGTTGAGCTCCCTGAGCCGCGATCACAACACCACCATCCTGGTAGTCACGCACGACCGCAGCCTGGCCCGGAAAACCGAGCGTTGCTTCCGGCTTCAGCAGGGCAGGCTTACCGAGGAGGTCAGAACCGGATCGCGTCAATGACCTTGACACGCACCGCCACGAGCGCACGAATGGCTCCGGAGAGTGCGCCCACAAGGACGGCTGCGCCGAACCCCATCAGCGCGGCCTCGATGGGGAAGGCCGGGCTGTGTCGGACCCCGGCCTGCCCTCTTCTGCGCACCCGTTCCCGCCCGGCGCACCCCACGTTCCCCAGGGCGCACCCTTTTACGCCAGGCGCACCAGAGGTTACGGCAGCGAACGGCGCGAAAGGGTGCGCACCACGTCCCTGTAACCGCTAAGACCTGCCCGAAATGAGAGGATGAACGGCATGACACTTCCTATCGCCGTGCCGTGGCTCTTCACCCAGACCAACCAGGATCCCCGGGCCGCAACCGGTCGGCCGCTGCGGTGGGGAGTGGTGTCCACCGGCAACATTGCCAACAGTGTGTCTCAAGACTTGGCACTGCTTGAAGATGCGGAATTGTATGCAGTGAGCTCCCGCACCCAGGCGGCCGCAGATACGTTCGCCCGCGCGCTTGGCTTCACCAAAGGTTACGGGGACGACGGCGACGTACCCGGCTACCAGCGTCTGTTCGAGGATCCCGCCGTGGACGTGGTCTACGTAGCGACGCCGCATGCCCAACATTTTCAGATTGCCTCGGCCGCTTTGCGGGCAGGGAAGCACGTATTGTGCGAGAAAGCCCTCACCATCAACGCCCGCGAAGCCACCGAGCTGGTTAAGCTCGCCCGGGAGCAGAACGTGTTCTTCATGGAAGCCGTCTGGAGCCGTTTCCTGCCGAGCATGCAGCGTGCTTTTTCCATAGCTGCCTCCGGCGAACTCGGGCAAATCCAGTGGGTCAGCGCCGATCTCGGTTTCCCTGCACCCTACGATCCCGCCGCACGGATTTGGGCTCTGAACGACGGCGGCGGAGCGCTCCTGGACATCACCGTCTACCCGCTGCTGTGGGCGCTGGGTACACTGGGCTTCCCGCAGTCGGTCACCGCAATCGGCACGCTCAACGACGACGGCGTGGACAGCCAGAACGCCCTGACCCTCGGCTATGACACGGGTGCGCAGGCGCAGCTGACGTCCTCGCTGATGGCGCACGGACCCCGGACAGCCACGGTAGCCGGCGGCCTCGGTTTCCTGCAGGCTGTGGGTTCCGTGAACAACCCGCGCGAGCTGCTGATCCGGATTGGTTGGGACGAGCCGCGGCGCGAACAGTTTGACGTTGTAGGTATTGGCTACACGTACGAACTCCGTGAAGTGACCCGGTGCATCCACCAAGGCCTGACAGAAAGCCCGGTGATGCCGCTGGAGGACTCCATCAACGTCATGCGTCTCTTTGACGGCGTGCGGTCACAGCTTGGAATCCGGTACCCCAACGACGCGCGGTGAACTGACCTACGGGTGAATTGAGCACTCGCGGCTGCGTTGCGAGGCCCACTATGCGCCGTAAAACCCAGGGATACCCCGCAGAGGAGGCCTCGCAACGAAAGGCGAGTGCCGCCGTCGTAATTTAACCCAAGTGCGTTAACGGCCCTGGCGAGCTGGTTGCCGTGCCAGCTTGCGGTCAAGGGACAGCGCACCCGGCCCGAGGAAAACGAACGCTATGGAAATAGCGAAGTATACGATCAGGAGCTCGGCCGTGACACCGGACTTGTCAGTGAGCAAGGGTTTGCCCGCTTCGGTCACGAACCAGATCCCCGCGAACATGATCGCCGCCAGGAAACCAGCCACCCGGGTCAGGGCGCCGAGTACCAAGAGCAGGCCAAGGCCCAGTTCCCCGGCGATCACCAGCCACGCCACAACCTCGGGCTTCTGCACACCCATGGCAGCCACGGACGCGGCAAAGGCGGCTTGCCCGGCCAGGAACTTCTGGAAGCCATGGACCATGAGGAGCGCACCGAACACCACCCGCAGGATGGTGACGCCGCGGGAGGAAGACTTGGGAGACGGGTGAAGGAATTTCACGGATTCCAATCTGTCATGCCTTCGTCCCCACCGCCAACCCGTACCCGCCACCAACCCAACTGGGTCGCAGCTGAGCGCGTTTTGACGGCTCAAAACGCGCTCTGCTGCGACCTAGTTGGGTGAGTGGGGGCAGAATGGGAGGTGCCCCTCTTTCGGGGGGCACGTTTTTCAAGAGGGCCATTGTGGATGGAGCAGGCATGCAGGTTGACGTTGTAGTTGTTGGCGGAGGAGCCATGGGATCGGCGGCCGCTTGGCAACTGGCCCGGGCGGGTCGCTCAGTGGTCTTGTTGGAGCAGTTCGAGGCCGGCCACCACATCGGCGCTTCGCACGGCGCCACCCGCAACTTCAACACCGCCTACGCCGAGGCCGACTACCTGGACCTCCTCGCCGAGTCCAAGATCCTGTGGGACGAGCTGGCGGCAGAGCACGGCGCACCGCTTCTGGACATGGTGGGCCTCGTGAACCACGGAAACGTCCCCCGCCTTCAGGAGGTCCGGGAAGCCCACGAGGCACGCGGGATCGAAAGCTACTTCATCTCCCCCGACGAAGCCGCAAACCGGTGGCTGGGCATGAACTTCGCCACCGACGTCCTCTTTGTTCCAGGCTCCGGCCGGATCCGTTCGGCCGACGCCTTGGTGGCGCTACGGAAATCAGCGGAAGCACACGGTGCTGTCTTTAAATACTCGACGCCGGTCCATGACATCCGGATCGACGGCGGCGAATCCGTGGTGGTAGTGACCGAGGAGACCGAATACACCGCCAGCCGCGTGGTGGTCACGGCAGGTGCATGGACCAACAAGCTGGTCAGCAAGCACGTGAAACTGCCCGCCTTGGTGGTGACGCAGGAGCAACCGGCCCACTTCACTCCCAGGGACAACACGCTGGTGTGGCCGAGCTTCAACCACAGCCCGGACCCGGATCCGAACAACGAAGCCTACGAGTACTGGTATAGCCCCGTCTACGGCATGCTCACTCCCGGCGAAGGCGTCAAGGCCGGCTGGCACGGCGTCGGCCCGGTCATGGATCCGGACGAGCGCACGTTCGAGCCCATCCCCCACCAGATGGAAGCGTTGGTGCGGTACGCCGAAGAGTGGCTTCCCGGCGTCGACCCCTCCACCGCGGTTCCCATCAGCTGCACTTACACCACCACGCCCAACGAGGACTTTGTGCTGGACCGTTTCGGTCCGCTGGTGGTGGGCGCAGGCTTCTCGGGTCACGGCTTCAAGTTCACGCCCGCTATCGGCCGGGTGCTGAAGGACATCGTCGACGGCGGCTTGGCACCTGAGCGGTTCCGCGCGGACCGCTAGGAGTTTTTGTACAGATAATGCCCCCAAGACCGCGTCTTGGGGGCATTAGCTGTACAAAAACTCGGAGCTCGGGCGCCCGTGAAAGGCACCCGAGCTCGAGGGACTACTTCAGGGTCGCGAGGACCTTGTTGAACGTAACCGACGGGCGCATGATCTCTGCGGCCTTGGCGGCGTCCGGACGGTAGTAGCCGCCGAGGTCGACGCCGGTACCCTGGACTGCAGCCAGCTCGCCGGCGATTGCCTCTTCGTTGGAGGTCAGGGCGTCCGCGATTGCCGCGAAGTCCTTGGCCAACTCGGCGTCTTCGGTCTGCTTTGCCAGTTCCTGTGCCCAGTACGTGGCCAGGTAGAAGTGGCTTCCACGGTTGTCCAGCTCGCCAACGCTGCGGCGCGGGGACTTGTTCTCCAGCAGGAACGTACCCGTGGCGCGGTCCAGCGTGTCGGCCAGGACCTGTGCGCGGGCGTTGCCGGTGGTGGTGGCAAGGTGCTCGAAGCTGACGGCAAGGGCAAGGAACTCGCCCAGGCTGTCCCAGCGGAGGTGATTTTCCTTGACCAGCTGCTGGACGTGCTTGGGAGCGGAGCCACCGGCGCCGGTCTCGAACAGGCCGCCACCGTTGATCAGCGGAACGATGGAGAGCATCTTGGCGCTGGTGCCGAGCTCGAGGATCGGGAACAGGTCCGTGAGGTAGTCGCGGAGGACGTTACCGGTGACGGAGATGGTGTCCTCGCCCTTGCGGATGCGCTCCAGGGTGAAGGCCGTGGCCTCAACCGGGGAAAGGATTTTAATTTCCAGGCCCTCGGTGTCGTGTTCCTTGAGGTACTCGTTGACCTTGGCGATCAGGTTGGCGTCGTGGGCGCGGGTCTCGTCCAGCCAGAACACGGCCGGGGTCTGGGAAGCGCGGGCACGGGTGACGGCCAGCTTGACCCAGTCGCGGACCGGGACATCCTTGGTCTGGCATGCGCGCCAGATGTCGCCCGGGAAGACCTGGTGTTCGGTCAGGACGTTGCCCTTGCTGTCCACGAGCTGGACGGTGCCGGCTGCCTGGATTTCGAAGGTTTTGTCGTGGCTGCCGTATTCTTCGGCTGCCTGTGCCATGAGGCCCACGTTGGGAACGGTGCCCATGGTGGTGGGGTCGAACGCACCGTTGGCGCGGCAGTCGTCCAGGACAACCTGGTAGATGCCGGCGTAGGAGCTGTCCGGGATGACGGCCAGGGTGTCGGCTTCCTTACCGTCCGGGCCCCACATGTGGCCGGAGGAACGGATCATGGCCGGCATGGAGGCATCAACAATGATGTCCGACGGAACGTGCAGGCTGGTGATGCCCTTGTCCGAGTCCACCATGGCCAGTGCGGGACCGTCTTCGAGGCCCTTGGTGATGGCTGCCTTGACGCCTTCGCGGACGTCCTCCGGCAGGTCTTCCAAGCCGCTGAGGATCGCAGCGAGGCCGTTGTTCGGGCTGATGCCTGCGGCTGCGAGCTGCTTGCCGTAGGTCTCGAACAGCTCGGAGAAGTAAGCCTTGACCACGTGGCCGAAGATGATGGGGTCAGAGACCTTCATCATGGTGGCCTTGAGGTGTGCCGAGAAGAGGACGCCCTCTTCCTTGGCGCGGGCAACCTGTGCCTTGAGGAACTCGTCCAGGGCGTCGGCGCGGAGCACGGTGGCGTCCACAACTTCGCCGGCCAGGACGGGGAAGTCCTTCTTGAGGACCTTGGTGGTGCCGTCTTCACGGACCAGCTGAATGGTCAGGGAATCGTCAGCCTTGAGGACAACGGACTTCTCGTTGGAGCGGAAGTCGTTCTCACCCATGGTGGCAACGTTGGTCTTGGACTCCGGGGTCCAGGCGCCCATGGAGTGCGGGTTCTGGCGGGCGTAGTTCTTCACCGACAGGGGCGCGCGGCGGTCCGAGTTGCCTTCGCGCAGGACCGGGTTCACGGCGGAACCCTTGATCTTGTCGTAACGCGAGCGGATGTCCGTCTCGGTGTCCGAGGAGGGGTTGTCCGGGTAGTCCGGCAGGGCGAAGCCCTGGGCCTGGAGCTCGGCGATGGCAGCCTTGAGCTGCGGCACGGAGGCGCTGATGTTGGGCAGCTTGATGATGTTGGCTTCCGGCTGCTTTGCCAGTTCACCAAGTTCAGCAAGGGCGTTGCCCGTGCGCTGTTCTTCTGTCAGGAAATCACCGAAGACGGCGATGATGCGGCCGGCCAGCGAGATGTCGCGGGTCTCCACCTCTACCCCTGCGGTGGAGGCGTACGCTTCCACGATCGGCAGGAATGAGTACGTTGCCAGCATCGGCGCTTCGTCTGTGTGGGTATAGATAATCTTGGCCATTGGCGGGGTTCTCCCTGAAAGTCTGCAGATTTCAACATCTCCTAACTTACCCGAGTAGACCGTTTTGACGGCTCTTCGTGTCCGGGATCACTCTCCGCATTACCGTCCGGGAAAGCGATTTACGCTCGACGGCGGCCTGACCGTCGCTGCCGCCCGCCGCCGTCGTACGCCCCCCTCCAGCAGCTCAACAAGAAGTGACAGCAAAATATCACAAAATGTGAAACATCTCTTTACAAACTTGTCATACGTTGGGTACCTTCAATCTCGTCAGTCGGCGGTCGCCATCACTGGCCGCCTCACTCCCTCGATAGGTAGGAACAACGTGACAAAAACCAAGACCCTGGCCACAAGCCTGCTGAGTCTGTCCGCTGCCGCAATCCTGGCGCTGGTTGGAACCACCAGCGCCAACGCGGCACCGGTCAACACTACAGACTCCGGCAGCGCTGCGGTCAGCAGCCATGTAGTGTCCGACGCCGGCGCTGCAGACTACTGGACCCCGGAACGCATGAAGAATGCCAAGTCCGGCGAAATCCTTGCCGCGAAAGCCCTCGAACGCGGCAAGCTCCTCAACCTCGGCAAAGCCCGGGTCACCGAAGCCCCGGGCGCCATCAGCAGCATCGCAGGCCAGCATGCCTCTGCTGATTCCAAGGTCATCGACCGCAAAGTCAATCAGAGCGAAACCCCGGTCAAGCACATCGGCAAGATCTTCTTCACCCTGGGCGGCTCCAACTACGTCTGCTCAGGCAACTCCGTCACCGCGGCCAACAAGAGCACCGTCTCCACCGCCGGACACTGCCTCAACGAAGGCCCCGGCGCCTACGCCACCAACTTCGTCTTCGTCCCCGCCTACCTCAACGGTGCAGCACCTTACGGGAAGTGGACGGCAAAGGCGCTGTACGCCCCCACCCAGTGGGCCTCCAACGGCAACATGCAGTACGACACCGCATTCGCCGTCATGAACACCCTCAACGGCCAGCGCCTCGCCGACGTCGTCGGTTCCTCCGGCGTCCAGTTCAACGCCGCCCGCGGCCTGAGCTACAAGGCCTTCGGATACCCGGCCGGCTCGCCCTTCAACGGTGAATCGCTCAAGAGCTGCTCCGGCAAGGCCACCAACGATCCCTACAACCCGCAGTTCAACAGCCAGGGAATCCCCTGCAACATGACCGGTGGATCCTCGGGCGGCCCCTGGTTCATCGGCACCAGCTCCACCGGCTACCAGAACTCCGTGAACAGCTACGGATACGGCAGCAACTCCACCACCATGTACGGACCGTACTGGGGCACCGTGATCCAGTCCACCTACAACACTGCTGCAGCGGCTTCGTAGCGGACTCTCTAATGTAGGCACGTCCCTGTTAACTACGACGGCGGCCGTCCCCTTCCGGGGGCGGCCGCCGTTGCGTTGGGCTTCTTGGGCCCTAGCGGGTTCCTCTTCTAGTGGAAGAAGTGGCGTGCACCGGTGAAGTACATGGTGATGCCGGCAGCGTTGGCTGCGGCGATGACTTCCTCGTCACGAACGGAACCGCCCGGCTGGACCACGGCGCGGACACCGGCGTCGATCAGGATCTGCAGGCCGTCGGCGAACGGGAAGAACGCGTCCGAGGAAGCAACGGCACCGCGCGCACGCTCAGGTGCGTCGCTCGCGTCGGCGTTGGACGCACCGCCAGCACCGTCGACGTCGGACTCCACCGTCACGCCCAGCGTGTTGGCGCGCTCGACGGCCAGGCGGCAGGAGTCCAGGCGGTTGACCTGGCCCATGCCGATGCCCACGGCGGCACCGTGGTTGGCGATCAAGATGGCGTTGGACTTTGCCGCGCGGCAAGCGGTCCAGGCGAAAGCCAGGTCCGCAAGGGTTGCTTCGTCGGCGGCTTCGCCGGCAGCGAGGGTCCAGTTGGCGGGGTTGTCGCCGTCGGCGTCCACCTTGTCGCTCATCTGGACCAGGACGCCGCCGGAGACCTGGCGCATCTCGGACGGGTAGCGGCCGTAGCCCTCGGGCAGTGCGAGGAGGCGGATGTTCTTCTTCTTGGAGAGGATCTCCACGGCTTCCGGCTCGAAGTCCGGGGCGATGACAACCTCGGTGAAGATGTCGGCAACCGTGCGGGCCATGCCTGCGGTGACGGTTCGGTTCGCAGCAATCACGCCACCAAATGCGGAGACGGGGTCGCAGGCGTGGGCCTTGGCGTGGGCGTCCGCGATCGGATCGGCAGCGTCTGCGGAACCGACGGCCACACCGCACGGGTTGGCGTGCTTGATGATCGCGACCGCGGGCTCGGCGAAGTCGAAAGCAGCGCGGAGGGCGGCATCGGCGTCAACGAAGTTGTTGTAGCTCATGGCCTTACCGTGCAGCTGGTCTGCCTGGGCGATGCCTGCCGGGGCGGCCTTGTCCACGTAGAGTGCGGCCTGCTGATGCGGGTTTTCGCCGTAGCGAAGGACCTCGGAGCGTTCCAGGGACAGGCCGGCGTAGGCGGGCCAGTCGATGATGCCGTCGCCGTCTTCGTCCAGGAACTGGCTGGCCGTCCAGGAAGCCACAGCGTTGTCGTAGCTGGCCGTGTGAGCGAACGCCTTGGCGGCCAGGCGGCGACGGGTGTTCAGGTCGAACCCGCCGTGTGCAGCGGCGTCGACTACTGCGCCGTAGAAGTTGGGATCCGTGACGATGGCGACGGCGGCGTGGTTCTTCGCAGCCGAACGCACCATGGCGGGGCCTCCGATGTCGATCTGCTCAACCACGTCATCCTGGGCTGCGCCGGACTTCACGGTCTCCACGAACGGGTAAAGGTTCACCACCACGAGGTCGAAGGTTTCGATCTCCATGCCGGCCAGGGTGTCCATGTGCGCCGGGACGCGACGGTCAGCCAGGATGCCGCCGTGAACACGCGGGTGCAGGGTTTTGACGCGGCCATCCAGCATTTCCGGGGAGCCGGTGACTTCTTCCACTTCCTTGACCGGGATGCCGGCGGCGGCGATCTTCTTGGCGGTGGAGCCGGTGGAAACAATGGCGACGCCGGCTGCGTGCAGGCCCTTCGCGAGCTCCTCCAGTCCCGTCTTGTCGTAAACCGAGATCAGTGCACGGCGGATGGGAACACGGTCAAGCTGCGTCAAGCTCACAAAAGTCTCCGTCTTAGTTCGCGTAGATGTCGCGGGTGGATTCGCGGGTGTGGGGATACGGAGAGTTTATCGTGTTTCGTTGCTGCCCCGGTTTTGCGTCGTTTCTGCCCTGCGTTGCAAGGCCCACCATGCGTGCCACCTCCCGCTCGCGGGAGGCACACCCGGCCCCACAAAAACACCCCCTACATTGCGAGGCCCACTCTGCGTCCCACCAAGGGCGCGAAAGGCGCACACCAGGCCCCACAAAAACACCCCCTACATTGCGAGGCCCACTCTGCGTGCCACCAAGGGCGCGAAAGGCGCACACCAGGCCCCACAAAAACACCCCCTACATTGCGAGGCCCACTCTGCGTGCCACCAAGGGCGCGAAAGGCGCACACCAGGCCCCACAACTCAGGGCAGACAAGACATTACGACGACGGCCCACGCCACCCGCGCGACACCAACGCATCGCGTATCTTACGTTCGGCATGAGCCCACCCGCCCTTCATCTGGACATCGGAGAATTTCAGGACGATCCACCCCAACGCGCGAAGCCTATCGTCACGTTCGATGTCCTTCCCCCACTGCACAGGGTCGGAGCGGTGATGGTCGCCCTCATATTCCATGGCAATTTTGTACTCCTTGTATTGGAGATCGGGCGTCGATATGTATCTCCCGCGCTCGTCGAAGATCGGCGCGGTAACCGCTGGCTCCGGCAGCCCGGCATCGACGATTTTCAGGCGTAGCCTCGACTCCTGCGGAGAATCAACCCCCAACCTCAGCAACGGTAAAATCTCCCGGGCCATTCTGATTCCCTTGACCTTGGGGCGTCTATTGATGACTTCCTGGATCGCCTCAAGCGAGGACAGGGGATTCTCCCGTGCCAACAGAAAATCCCCGGCAGCCACAAGCGACGACCTTCCCATGTGCCTGGCCAGATCCACCCATGTCCATTCCGGCGACGTCAATTGAACTCCGTTCAACATACGAACGTCCCGAGCAAGCAGTGGAGCCCGATGCCCGATTACGCCCCGACGCTTGACCCTCCCGATCTCTTGCCGTCGGGTCACATGGATTAGCCCGCTCCTGCCCTCTTCCTCGAGATAGATGGGGAGCGGCATGGACCACAACAGCGCTGCAGTGACATGGCTGACTGCACAGCGCTGTGTCACAGCGGTATGAAGTCGGCCCAGCAATGCGAGGTCCAATTCGCTTGCTCTTGCCAAGCGAATGCCACGACTCGGCGTCACAAGGTCTTTCGTCTGGAGTCGCCAGCGCGGCACTCCGGCAGCATAGGCATCGGCGACGAGAAAGCCCCTAGTGTCTACATTCGAGGGCAAAGGAGTGAGATTCCGCATGGATTCATGCTTGCCGGAAACGATGGCTCGCATTCGGTTATCCACAGAAATCGCCCTTCGGGGGGCTCTTGACTGTTCCTCCACACCCCTTGTGAGGCCCACTCTGCGGCCCAAACCACCAACCACACACGCAAAGCAGGCCCCGCAACCCAAAGCCCACCCCTTGTGAGGCCCACTCTGCACCCTAAACCCACGCCATACCCTGCAGAACGGGCCTCACAACAGCGAGCCCACCCGTTGCGAGGCCCACTCTGCACGCTAAACCCACGCCATACCCTGCAGAACGTGCCTCACAACATAGGGTTGAGCCATGGAAGCCACCGGGGTTGTTCTTGTTGCCGATGTTGGGAAGAGCCGTTGCCGCGTGGAGTTGCGCAGCGGCAATGAGTTGCTGGGCGCAGCCGACCAGCACGGCTTCCCCGGCGTGCACGTGGACAACGGCCCCACCCTGGCGTTCGACCTCCTCCTCGAAACGATCAGCCAACTCCCACCCGGCCTCCCCATCAGCACGTTGACAGGAATCGGCGCCGCGGTTGCCGGCGTCGAAGCTTCCGCGGAGAAATCCCGGGAACTCGCCACCATGTTGGCCCAAAGATTCAGTGTTCCCGCGGCTGTCCTCTCCGACGCGACGGCCGCCCAACTCGGTGCTTTCCAGGGAGCTCCGGGCACCACCCTGATTGTGGGCACCGGCGCCGTAGCTTTCCGTTTTGACGAATCCGGTGTCCTGCACCGGGCCGATGGCTGGGGGCCCTATCTTGGCGATCGCGGCAGCGGGCGATGGATCGGCCAGCAAGGTCTGCAGGCAGTTCTTGAAGCGCACGACGGCGGCCCCGCCACGTCGTTGACGGCTGCGGCCGGCGCCCTGGTCGAGTCGCCGGACATGCTCCCGGGCTGGCTCGCTGCCACCGAAAACCCTTACCGGGCGATGGCCCGGTTCGCGCCGCTGGTTCTGCACGCAGCGGAGGCCGGTGACGCCGTCGCGCATGACATCATCGGCGAGGCGTGCCGGATCCTGACCCGCACCGTGAAACTCGCATCCGGCGCCGACAACGGCAGCACACCGCGGGTGGCCATGCTGGGCGGAGTGGTGGGCTCGGACTTCTTTGCCGCGCTCTTGCGGAAGTCCCTCGCTTCGGCTGGGATTGAGGTGGTGGCCCCGCTCGGCGAAGGCTTGGACGGTGCTGCCCTCGCTGCGACGCGCCGCGGGCTCATCCAGGAAAGGTACATCCACCGTGACGGAACAAACTGGCCCAACTGACGACAAACTTGCGGGCCTGCGCACGGAACTCGCCGGATTACAGACCGAAGCCACCGCCGAGGGCCTGGAAAACCTGGACATCCTGGGCACCGAAGAACTCGTTTCCGCGATGCTCGCCCACAGTGCAGGAGTACACGGGGCCGTCGAGGCCGCGGGCCCGGCAATCGTTCAAACGGTCGACGCCGTTGCGGAGCGACTCCAGCGCGGCGGTCGCCTTTTGTACGTGGGAGCAGGAACGGCTGGACGGTTGGGTGTGCTCGACGCCAGCGAGTGCCCGCCGACGTTCGGCACCCCGCCGGGACTCGTCGTCGGACTCATCGCCGGCGGTGTGGAGGCGATCCAAAAACCGGTGGAGTACGCCGAGGACAACGCAACTGCCGGCGCGCGGGACTTGCACGATATCAACGTGACTGAAGCTGACGCCGTCGTGGGTATTACGGCCTCGGGCCGGACGCCGTATGTGATCGGGGCGCTGGAAGAAGCACGGAAGCGCGGGGCGTTTACGGCGTCGCTGGCGTGCAACAAGGGCTCGGCCGTGAGTCATCTGGCCGATGCAGCCATTGAGGTTGTGGTGGGTCCGGAGTTCATCGCGGGCTCCACCAGGCTGAACTCCGGCACGGCCCAGAAACTTGTCCTCAACATGATCAGCACCTTGGTGATGGTGAAGCTCGGCAAGACGTACGGGAACCTCATGGTGGACCTGCGTGCCACGAACGAGAAATTGCTGGCCCGCTCCCAGAGGACCGTCCAGCACGCAACCGGCGTTTCTGCTGAGGAGGCGGCTGCTGCTTTGGATTCTGTTGGCGGTTCGGTGAAGGCAGCTATTTTGGTACTTCTGACAGGCATCGACGCTGGTCAGGCCAAGGGTGCATTGGAAGAAGCCGGTGGTTTCCTGCGGAGGGCCATCGAGAACCGGAAGTAACGCGGACGGCGGTGCCCGCCCCAGCGCATAAAGTTGCATGCAGGAGGGCAAATGAATACATACACAGCCGTGCCCAGCGGCGAACAAGTTGTGCAGGAACTGCCGTGGCGGTGGAAAGTCCAAGGGCGGATTTTCCTGATCGGCGGGCTCGGGTTCATGTTCGATGCCTGGGATGTCACGCTCAACGGCATCCTGATCCCTCTGCTGTCCAAGCACTGGTCCTTGCAACCGGCTGACGCCGCGTGGATCGGTACGGCCAACCTGATCGGCATGGCTGTGGGCGCGTTCGCGTGGGGAACCATTGCGGACACCATTGGGCGCAAGAAAGCCTTCACGGCCACCCTCCTGATTTTCAGCATCTTCACGGTTCTGGGTGCTTTCGCCCCGGACATCGTGTGGTTCTGCATCTTCCGCTTCATGGCCGGCTTCGGCTTGGGCGGCTGCATCCCCGTGGATTATGCGCTGGTGGGTGAGTTCACGCCGCGCAAGCAACGGGGCAAGGTGCTCACGGCCATGGACGGCTGGTGGCCTGTTGGCGCAGCGCTGTGCGGTTTCATTTCCGCCGGGCTGGTTGCTGCCTTTGGCGACTGGCGGCTCACCATGCTGATCATGGTGCTGCCCGCGTTGTTGGTCTTCTGGGTTCGCCGATCTGTTCCTGAGTCGCCGCTGTTCCTGATTCGGGCGGGCCGCCGTGCCGAAGCTGCGGCGGTGATCGATGGTCTGGTGGAGGCAACCGGCGCTTCACCGCGGGCGTACAGCTTGCCCGAACCGCAGGCGGCACCCCGGCTCTCCCCCGGCAGCGCTTGGGCCCAGTTGCGCGGGATCTGGCAGTTCAACTGGAAGATCACCACCGCGGCTTGGGCGTTGTTCTTCAGCATCCTGTTGGTCTATTACTTGTCGCTCACGTGGATGCCCCGCATTCTCATTGGCGCCGGATTCGAGGAGTACAAGGCGTTCGTCACGACGGCGAGCATGGCCGCCGTCGGACTTCTGGGCGTGGTGGTAGCGGCGCTCCTGGTGGAACGTGTGGGCCGCAAATGGATCCTGGCCATCACCGGTCCCCTGTCCGCTCTGACGCTGGTGATCGTGGCCTTTGTGGTGGACGTGCCCTCGGCTGCCGTGTTCTGGCTGCTGGTGTTCGGGTTCGTGGTCCAGGTGGCCATTCCGGTGCTTTACGCCTACGTCTCCGAGCTGTACCCGACGGAACTTCGCGGCTCTGGCTTCGGCTGGGCTTCGACGTTCTCCCGCATTGGCGCCGGGTTCGGCCCCTTGGTGTTCGCCTCGTTCTTCTGGCCGGAGTTCGGGTTGGCGCAGTCGTTCGCGATGGCTGGTGGGCTGGTGCTGCTGTCCGTGCTGTGGATGGCGTTCTTCGCCCCCGAGACGAAGCAGCGCGTCCTCGAATAACCCGCTCCCAGCTGGGGGCGGTGCGCTACTTGGCGGCGGCGAGATCTGCGAGGGTCTGGACCAGCAGGCGGCGCTCCACTACCTTGATGCGCTCGTGCAGGGATTCCTCGGAGTCCTCGGGAAGAACAGTGACGGCTTCCTGGGCAATGATGGGGCCGGTGTCCACTCCGGCGTCGGCCCAATGAACTGTGCAGCCGGTGACTTTCACGCCGTACGCGATGGCGTCGCGCACTCCGTGGGCGCCGGGGAATGAGGGCAGCAGCGCGGGGTGTGTGTTGACGTATTTGCCGCCGAAGGCATCGATGAAGTCGGCGCTGACGATCCTCATGAAACCGGAGGAAACCACCACGTCCGGCTTGTAGGACAGGACTTTGTCGCGCAGGGCTGTATCCCATTCGGCGCGGGTTTCGAACGAGTTGAAGTTGACCACAAAGGTCTCAATTCCGGCTTCGTCGGAGCGCTCCACGCCATACGTGTCGGGGCGGTCAGCGCCCACAGCGGCGATCTCGACATCCAGTTCACCCGACTTCACGGCGTCGATGACAGCCTGAAGATTTGAACCGGTACCGGAGACGAGGACAACAATGCGCATTGCACTAGCTTATGGGCGGCTCGCGTAGGCTGGAAAACATGAATCCCGACGTCGGTTCCAAGCCGAACCAACAACCCCGCTCCGAGGCCGAGAAATCTGCCCTTGGCGTGAGCCAGAACCTCTTCCGTGCCTTCCTCTTGGCGGCTTTGGGTGCGTTCTTCGTGTTCTCCCTGAACGTGGATTACGTGTGGTTGAGCGCCATCCTGACGCTTGCGGCGTTGGTGTTGGGCGTTGTGGTGTTGGTGCGGACGCTCAAGCACAAGCATCCGAAACTGATGCTGTTCGGAACAATTTCGGGCCTGGTTGTCACGGCAGTCATGTGCCTGCTGATCCTGACGTCCGCGCTGTTCTTCAACCAAGTCAGCACGTACCAGGACTGCTCACGCAGTGCGCTGACGGAATCCGCCAAGACGCAGTGCCTGACCCAGCTGGAGAACTCGATGCCGGGGCCGTTACGTTAAGAACCCCGGCGCTACTGAGCGGACCCGCTCAGGCGTGTTCGTCGTCGTACGCTGCTTCGTCCAGGTTCGCTTCGCGCTGCTTCTGGCTGCGTTCCAGCCACGGCCCCACTGCGTAGCCAATCACGACGCCGATGCCCACTTCGGCGGCCAGCCAGACTGCCATCCACAACGGGTGGGGTCCGATTTCCGTGAGCCGTCCGACGCCCGCCGAACCGCGGGCGATCCAAGCCAACGCCCCACCCAGGAGCCCCGCGACAGCGCCGACAAAGGCGCCCAGGAAAAGGGTGGAAACGGTGGCGGTGAACCAGCGGGCTTTGATCTTGATGGAGAGCCACTCGTCAAAATGGTTCTCGCCTTCGCGCAGGAACCACCAACCCGCCAAGATCCCGGCCACCACCGGCAGCGCCAGGGCCATGGCTCCGGCGTCGAACTGTCCGGCGGGAAGGGCACCGAGAACCGGGACGGCCGGAAGAGGTCCGACGGCGGTGCCCAGCGGACCCGCTGTTGAACCGACGCCGAGCGAGAAGCCAGCGCCGGTGGACCAGGACAGCGCGAAAATGACGAGATTGGGCAGGTACCCGAGCTGCGCGATGGTGAGCACCGCACCGCCCAAGGCACCGGCTTTCAGACCTTCGTAGACGGCAATGATGTCCGTCCAATGCCACACAAGAGTCACGGCCAAGAGCAGCGCGGCCAAGCAAACAGCGGCCATGGCAGCTACGAAGCCTGCCTTCAATGCCGAACCCACATAGGAGCCCGCCCACCGGGAATGCTGGCTGGTCTTCGCGAGCCAAGCGACGGCGTCGACGCCGATCAGCCGGCTCCACGAGCCTGCCTCGCGCCGGGCGCCCACGATCATGCCCAAGCCAAAGGAGATCAGCGGGATGGTCATGGCGAACCAAAGGTTGATGACAACTTCCGGGGTACGGCACACGAAACCGGTGGCCGTCCCGAAAGACGCGTACACCACGAACGCGCCAAGGAACGCCTGCCACAACTGGTCTGTGTACGAGGCCCGGGCAAGTCGACGGCCTGCACGCCATGCAAGCAGGAACGGAATGAGCGTCAGACCAAGGGGAATGAGGGACAACAGCCCGGAGCCGGGTTGGGCCGCGGTGCCGAGGTTGACGTGCGCCAGCTCCAGCGGAACACCGTGGATCAGCAGCCAGGCTTGGCCCGCCAATCGTGCCAGGGAGTCCACGTTCCGGTCCTGGAACCCGTCGGTGGCCCACACCCCCACCAAGGGAAGGATCACAACAATGGCAGAAATGAACGCCGCCTGAGCCGCTTCCAAACCACCCTGTAGCCAAAGGGGCATCGGGAGGCCACGGTTTCCGGTCTGATCAGCGCGCAGTTTCATCGTGATCTATCGTGCCACGGTACGCCGCGCTCCCCCGGCAGGCTCCCCTGAAATACCGCGAATTCCAGCGCTTTTTCCAGAGGGCGGCCGTAAAATGGGAGGTGTTCTCCCGGGGACGGAGCCCTCAAAGACCACCTCAGCTCTTCCCCGCCCTGCACAGACTTTGAAAGGCCCGGAAACAATCGAAGCCGGGAACTAGGAGCGGCCAATGGATAGGTGTCACAACTCATAACAGAAAGTCGTACTAGCAGCTGGTGCAGCCGCCTTGGATTTCGTTCCCTAGGCTGCACCAGCCTTCTTTTGTTTCTAACCCCTCGCACACACCTGGCTAGAGCTGTGGCCCGTAGATGAACTCCTTGGCGTGGTTGACGGCCTTCTTGAAGGCGTCGTTGCGGAGTGTCACCTGCTCGCGGCTGGCTCCCGCACTGGGTTCCAGGAACGTCGTTGGTCCTGGGCGGAGCATCCAGATATCCCCGGCCGGCGGGAGGTAGAAGACGCCGAACGAGCGGTGCTCGGGATCGTCAGTCCAGATGGGGACCACGGCCACGGCAGCGCCGGTGTCCGGGTTGATCCATTGAGCGCGGGGCATGGGTTGTTCGTGGACTTCGGGGTCCAGGAACGGTGCCGTCCCTCTCCCCCAGCGTTTCTCGAACCGCTCGTAGAACGCGGGAATGATGTGGCCGTCGTAGGGACGCCAAGCGCTCATGGATTACTCCTGGGTGATCTCAGATTGCGGGGTGAAGGATCCCAACGTGACGGTCCGAACGACAGTGGGGACTGCTCGCGTTGGGGAGCCGTGGATCCGGACCGGTGGAAGCGCACTTTTACGGGCGTCCCGCCCGTACCGCCGGGTGTTCTGCGCGCACGATCGTAAGCCGCCCGCTTCCCTGGGTCCGACAAAACGACGTACGCCTGCATGATGGCGTGCAGTTCCTGAAGGTCGGCCGCGGAGGTGGTGTCGCCGTCGTCGACCCTTTGGCGTGTGTCCGGGTGGTGAGTCCGCAGCAGTGCACGGTAGGCGCGGGTGATCTCACGGGCCGTCGCGTCCGGCGACACGTGAAGCGTGGCGTAGTGGTCAGGTTGGGTGCTCACCTGCTGCTCCGATTCCTGCTGCGGACTGGGAGATGGCCCCCGGCGTGGGCCGGGGGCCATCAACTCGGGAGACGACGGGCGGGGGTCGCTTTCATGTGCGCTAAAAAACGCTGTGACGTGGCGCGAAGCCTGCGCCCAACTATTCCGATGCGGCCGCCTCCGTTGTTCCCGGCTGTCGCCCTGCCGGTCGGCTACCCCCGGGTGAGCCTTCCGGCAGGGCGGACGGGTTTAGGCGTTGATTTCCTGCCTCTGCCCATTGGATTGGATCTCGATGCGCCGCGGCTTGGCCTTCTCGGCTACGGGGATGCGGAGTGTGAGCACCCCTGCGTCGTAGCTTGCCTGGACGCCGTCGGTATCCAAGGTGTCACCGAGGATGAGTTGGCGGCTGAAGACGCCTTGGGGGCGTTCGGCGGCGATCATCTCGGTGTTCTCGCCTGCGGGCGACTTGCGTTCGGCCTTGACGGTGAGGACATTGCGCTCGACGTCGAGGTCAACGGTCTGCGGATCCACCCCTGGCAGATCGAAGGCAACAACGAATTGTCCGTCCTCCTGCCATGCGTCCATCGGCATTCCGGCCGGGCGTGCTGTTGTGCCAAAAACCTGTTGGGCGAGCCTGTCGAAATCGCGGAACGGGTCAGTGCGCATCAGCATGTGGTTCTCACTCCTTTGGTCTTGATGCTGATTCTGTTGTTCGTACCAGCCTGTTGGATCTGTATTGGTTGGTATAGATTTTTTATAGCACCAGTGACAAAGTAGATGCAAGCGGTTTTCCGGAAGATTTTTGGAGGTTCTTGATGGCAGCTTCGGATGGTGAGACTGCCGCTGAAGAGTACGACGGCGGTCTGGCGGCTTCCGGTGCGGACGGCACCTCTGGTGGCGGCTCGGACTCGCGCGGCGTCTACGCGATCTCGGTGGCGGCGGAGCTGGTTGGCACCGGGCAGCAGAACATCCGGCAGTACGAGCGCAAAGGCCTGCTCACCCCCGACCGGACCGACGGCGGCACTCGCCGGTACAGCGAAAGCGACCTTGCGACGCTGCGACGGATCGGGGTGTTGCTGGATGAGGGGCTCAACCTGGCCGGGGTGAAACTAGTGCTGGAGCTGGAGGCCGAGAACCGTGGGCTGTCGGAGGACAACCGGGGGTTGGTGGAGCATAACCGTGGGCTGACGGAGCACAACGAGGAGCTGCGGGCGGACAACCGCGGGTTGCGGAAGGATCTGAAGAGGGCGCGGGGGACTACCGGCGTCGACGAGTAACTTGCAGTCTGTTAGGCGCCACGCACAGCAATGGCCACCCCGAAACGGAGTGGCCATTGCTAAACGTGCTGCTGAGCTCTATTTGTCGCAGCCCCAGCCATCACCGTCTTTATCAAGGTGACGTCCATAACCTGGCTGGCTGCTATGAATCGGCGCCGCCCCTGCATTTCGGACGGCTGTGCAGTTCTGGTAGTAGACAGCTGCGGGCGGAGCCTCAACAGGCGGTGCCTCCACAACCGGCGGGGCCACAGGAGCCACGGGAGCCGGTTGCGCCTCAACCACGGGCGGGGCCGGCGGAGCCACCGGCGCCACCACGACTGGCGGCGCCTCCACTACCGGAGCCACTGGCGCAACCAAGGGAACCGGCGCCTGCGTCGGAGTGGGTGTCGGGGTGGGCGTCTCATCAGTGAGATGTTTGACCCCCAGCTTTATGGTCGACCCCTCGGCCACATTGGTCTTACCGACAGGATCTTCGCTGACCACCTGCCAGTTCTTCTTGACGATGATTGATTTGTCATCGTTTACATCTTTGGCTTCGGCCTTGAGTCCAAGAGCCTTGAGCTGATCGGTGGCCTTGTCGAGGGTTAGCCCGACGACGTCCGGCACCTCGACAGTTCGCTCAGCCACGGCAGACGCCGCCGCCGTCGCCGGCGTTTGACTTGAGGCCTGTTTTGTCGCGCAGCCCGTGAGCATAAGACCGGTGAGCACAACTAGTGCGAGTGTTCTTTTCAAAATGTCCCCTTTTTGAAGCGAGTCCGGGCATGCGGGAAGGGCGAACTTGCCAGATACTTCCCGAGGATTCGCTAAGAGTTCAAGATACCAGCGTGGTCGATGCAACTATTGTTCCGCCCAAGTATTACAAGCTTGCGCCGAGCAACCCAACCCACCTGTTAACCAACTCTTCCCCCACAAGCCACCCGTTCGAACCCGCCCCGCCAACCGCCGCGACCACCGTTGGAGGCGTGAGGATCGCAATCGTCGCCGAATCATTCCTGCCACTGATGAATGGGGTAACCCACTCCATACTGCGGGTGCTGGAGCATCTTCAGGAGCGCGGGGATGAGGTGATGGTGATCGCGCCGTCGACGTCGGACACTGATGTTTCGAGCGTCGAGAAGGGTGCGTACGTGCACCGGCTGCCTTCTGTGCCGCTGGCCGGTTACACGAATGTGCGGGTTGCGTTGGGTGGTGTGAATCGGGTCAAGCGAATCCTTGCCGATTTCTCCCCCGACGTCGTTCATCTCGCTTCTCCTTTCGTCCTCGGCTGGCGCGCCGTGCAGGCCGCCCATCAGCTGGGCATCCCCACCGTGGCGATCTACCAAACGGAAGTTCCCAGCTACGCCGCCCGCTATGGCGTGCCGTTCCTGGAGAACTGGGCCTGGAACCGCGTGGATAACATCCACCTCCTGGCAACCCGAACCCTGGTGCCGTCAACGTTCGCGCTGAACCAGTTGCGCGGGCGCGGCATCCTGCGCGTGAACATGTGGCGTCGTGGTGTGGATACCGCGCGCTTCAACCCCAAGAAACGCTCGACGGCGTGGCGCAGCTCAGTAGCGCCCGACGGTCACCGGATCATCGGCTACGTGGGCCGGCTCGCTGTCGAGAAGCAGGTCGAGGACCTCGCAGTGCTCGCGGACCTGCCGAACACGAAACTTGTCATCGTTGGTGACGGTCCCCAGAAAGAAGCACTGCAAGCCGCGCTCCCCGACGCCCACTTCGCAGGTTTCCTCGGCGGAGAGGGACTGGCGCAGGCCGTCGCAGGTTTCGACCTCTTCGTCCACCCCGGCGAGTTCGAAACGTTCTGCCAAACCATCCAGGAAGCCATGGCATCGGGCGTTCCCGTGGTGGCGACTGGCCGTGGCGGCCCCTTGGACCTCGTGGAGAACTCACGCACCGGCTGGCTCTA
This sequence comes from Arthrobacter sp. StoSoilB22, assembly GCF_019977315.1. Classification (NCBI taxonomy): domain Bacteria; kingdom Bacillati; phylum Actinomycetota; class Actinomycetes; order Micrococcales; family Micrococcaceae; genus Arthrobacter; species Arthrobacter sp. StoSoilB22. Next base: position 1,210,694 of record NZ_AP024652.1, on the reverse strand, counting down.
CGAGCCCGGGAACCTCACCCAGCTGCGCGGCTACGTGCAGGACTTGATCGGCGACGACGCCAAGCGCCGCGCATTCGCAACGGCAGCTACCGCTTCGGTTCAAGGCAGGACGTGGCCTGTTCTCAGCGCGGACCTGGTGCGTCACTACGACGAAGTCATTTCCGGTGTGCCCAGCGGAACGTCCGGGCCCAGCGAGTTCACCTCAAGCAAAGGACCCTCCTCATGAAGATCTCCGTGATCGGCTGCGGCTACCTCGGCGCAGTCCACGCTGCGACGCTCGCTTCGATGGGCCACACTGTGGTGGGCATCGACGTCGACTCTTCCAAGGTTGAGCAGCTCAACAAGGCGATTGCCCCGTTCCATGAACCCGGTTTGGACGAGCTCCTCAAGGACGGCCGTACCACGGGCCGCCTCGTGTTCACCACTGATTTCGCTGCAGCCGCAGATTCCCAGGTGCACTTCCTTTGCGTCGGTACCCCGCAGTCCAAGACCTCTGACACCGCGGATCTCTCCTACCTGATGGGCGCTACGAGGAGCCTCCTGCCGCACCTGCCTAAGGGTGCCGCCGTCGTCGGTAAATCAACGGTGCCGGTTGGCACGGTGGAGACGCTCCGCGCGATCCTGGCCCGTCGCTCGGACGTGCTGCTCGGCTGGAACCCGGAGTTCCTTCGGCAGGGCACGGCAGTGAAGGATTCGTTGGTGCCCGATCGTCTGGTTTACGGCGTCCCGGGCGGCAAGGGTGCCGCTGCCGGCGCCCCGGTTACTGCGGTGCTGGATGCGGTCTACGAACCTCTAATCAGCGCCGGCATCCCGCGGTTGGTCTGCAATTTCGCGACGGCGGAACTCATCAAATCGGCGTCGAACGCCTTCTTGGCCACGAAGGTCAGCTTCATCAACGCGATGGCAGAACTGTGCGACGCGTCCGGCGCTGACGTGAGCGAGCTCAGCGAGGCGATGGGCCTGGATCCGCGCATCGGCAACCGCTACCTGCACGCCGGACTCGGGTTCGGCGGCGGCTGCCTGCCCAAGGACATCAGGTCCTTCCGCGCACAGGCGCGCGATCTTTCCGTGCCGTCCGTGGATGCGTGGATGGGCTTGGTTGACTCGGTGAACCTGAACCAGCGCTCCCGCGCCGTTGAGGTGGCACGCGAGATGTGCCGTGGTTTCCTGTCCGGCCGGACGGTGACCATCCTTGGTGCGGCGTTCAAACCCGACACCGACGACATCCGTGACTCCCCCGCCCTGGACGTCGCCCAGCAACTAGCCGATGCCGGCGCGCACGTTACCGTCACCGACCCCAAGGCCATCAACAACGCCTGGATCCGCTACCCTCAAATCCGTTTCGAGGCCTCCACCAAACGTGCCCTGGAAGGCGCCGAGCTGGTGCTGCTGCTCACCGAATGGGACGAATACGTTTCGCTGTCGCCTTCAGTTACGGGGTCACTCGTACGACGCCGAATGGTGCTGGATGCTCGGAACGTACTGGACGCTGAGGCCTGGCGGCGTGCGGGGTGGACGATCCGAGGGCTGGGGACGGGCGCTTCAGTTATTGGTGCGGAGGGCGGCGCTGCCAAGCATGCGGACAGGAAGAAGCACGCCGCGGCTAAGTCATAGCGTTAGTCCTGCAGGCGGCTCTGCACGTCGAGCAGGAACTTGATGCCGGCATCGGATAGTTCCAGCTCACCTGAACCCCACTTGGTGGAGCCCCAAAGCCTCAGGCAGATCAAGCTTTGTTGGACATCTACCCTCAAGCCACGTGCCCAGTCCAGCGGAATATCGGCACCTGTCGTGGTTCGTAAGCCGCGATCGTGGAGCGCGAGCTGCACCACCTCGTCCACCAGTTTCCAAGGCGGTTTGCTTCCCGTAAGCTCCCAGTGCACCGCGAGCTGAGTGGCGAGCTTTACGCCCTCGTGTCCGGGTGATGCTAATCGATCAGCCACATAGTGCCAAAGCATGGTCGGCCTTTTGATGAGCTTTCTGGCTGCCGGTGTTAGGAGCAGTCTGTCCTTATTCTTGCGAAGGAGTTTCCACTCCTGAAGCCGTTCGCGGACGACGCGGACAGGTGCTGCGTGGCTTTCTGTGGAGACGTTCGCATTCCAGGGTTCGATCCACTCGAGTTCCGTCATTGCACGCTTAACGACTGCGGGTTTGAGATAGCCCGCCCCTGTCAGAGGTAATCCATCTGGGCCGGCCTGGTTGAGGAACCAAAGGACGGGGCCCAGGACGAACTCCACCTCTTCATCGGAAACGTTCCCCGGCCACAACCGACGAGCCAATAGTCGCAGTTGATCGTTCGCGTCGTTGATGTCAAAAGCGATCGGATCGAACTTTGCCAGGCTCTCCTGGGTCACGAACTCGAGCCACTCAACAGCTTCCTGGTGCTCAGGGTGCTTGGGGTTGGAAACCACTGCCACCACGTTGGCGTAGCCGTGGACTCCCCCGGAATCCTCCAGGGGTCCCCGCATTGCGCCGCCGGTGCACGTGATCGCATTGCCCTCAAGCACGGCAGGCCCAACCACGTCGATCTCGTGGGTCCAGTTGTCCCCGAAGTCATAGTCGTACTCGAGGTCCGACCGGCCGGGGACCTTCGCGTCAAAGAGCTCAAGTAGCCGCACGCCAGCCGCTACCTCGCTACCCGCGGGGAGATCGCCGTCGTCTACCGCCATGATGATGCGCTTCTTACCTGCGCGGTCATGGCCCGCAATGGCGTAGAGATGCGAATCCTTCCAGCCGAACGCGCACTGGATGGCCCCGTGAAGTTCAGCGACCGTGGCGGTTTCGGGGAGGACGAGCTGCCGCCAGATCAGCGGCTCAGTCTCACTGATGGAAATACGCAGCTCGACGGCCGGGACATTTGTGGATGATTCCATGACCGCCATTCTTCCAGTGCCCGGGACGCGTTTCGCGTCACGTGTCCTTGATTTGGCCTACTACACCTTTGGACGGGGCTAAATCGACGAAGACTAGGACTTCCCAGTGATCACACACTTCTACCCAGCGGTACTTCGCGTCGTCACATGCGTCATAGCTGTGTGTTCTGCTGTGTCCGCCACCCTGCTGGGGGCAGCACCGCCACCGGAAGGTTTGGACATCCTTGACCCCTCAGACATGCGAACCACCACGGTGGTTCTCACAATGGCCTTGGGAGTTGTGGCGCCAGTAGGGATGTTGATTGCCGGCTCCCTCAAGTGCCTTCTTCTAAAAGCTGGGGTCTTCGCAGCGTCGGGTTTCGGCAATGCCATGATGCTGAGCCCGCTTGTGGTGGTTCCTTTTCAGGAAACATCCACCATGCTGGCGGTTATCTGCTCGGTAGCCCTGACTATTGCGAGCATCATTACGTACATGGAATCTGTTGAACGCAGAAACGCTCGACGGCGGGCCAACACCTAGGCGCTCGATTTCAGCACCTATTTTCGGTCCTTTCCACCCCTAATTTGCTCCAAATTGGCACCTATTTGCCTCTTTCGAACACCTAGTGCCGGAAATCGCCCATAGTCTCTTCTTGTGCCTTCGGGGCGGATCCCGATGTCCGGAGGGAGTCCCATCCGCCCTGGCGTAGGAGGCACGACGGCGCGGCTCCACCGACCACCCCCTGGTGGGGCCGTGCCCAGCCGGAGCGTTAGCGGGCTGAACGGCTAAGCCGCAAACGCACCAAGCGATAGACGATCCCAACCGCGAACATCAACACACCCACGCCGGCAGATATCGGCGGCAGCGTGGCAACGAGAACCACGCAGGCAACCGCTCCCGCAACCTGCAGGAACTTCGGATATCGGCGGTCTTCTGCTGGCTGGGTGTAGGCGGCGATGTTGGCCACCAAGTAGTACAGCAGAACTCCGAATGACGAGAAGCCGATGGCCCCGCGAAGATCGGCCACTGCGATGATGATGCAGATCACCGCGGCCAGCGCCATCTCCGCACGATGCGGGACCTTATACCGAGGGTGCACTGCGGAGAGCCAAGGGGGCAGGTCGTGTTCCCGGGCCATGGCCAGGCTCGTCCGTCCGAGGCCTGCGATGAGGGCCAATAGCGCACCCAGCGACGCCACGGCGGCACCGACGCGTACCACGGGTGCAGCCCATGCCAAGGTACCGGCATTCACAGCATCGGCCAACGGCGTTGGCGTGGCAGCCACCCCGTCGGGGCCAAGGGCCGCGAGCAAGGTCACTGCTATGACGGCGTAGATGAGGATGGTGATACCCAAGGCAATGCTGATCGCCCGTGGAATAGTGCGCTTGGGTTCGCGTACTTCTTCGCCCATCGTCGCAATCCGTGCGTACCCGGCAAACGCGAAGAACAGTAGCCCCGCCGATTGCAGAATCCCGTACCAGCCGCTGGCCAACAGTCCGTCGCCCACAAAGCTGCCAAAGTCAGGACCTGAGCCACCCCACACAGCAGCGATTGCAATCGTCAGAGCAGCAAGCACAGCGACCACCAGCACACGCGTCAGCCCGGCGGTGCGGGTCACCCCGTGATAGTTCACCGCAGTTAAAACCACGACGGCGGCAATCGCCACCGGGCACTCCCAACCTTGGGGTGCGGCATAGGCGGCGAAGGTCATGGCCATGGCTGCGGCACTCGCCGTCTTGCCAATGACGAATCCCCATCCGGCCAGGAACCCGGGCCACGGGCCGAGTCGTTCACGACCATAGACGTACGTGCCGCCGGATGTTGGGTAGGCAGCAGCGAGCTGAGCTGACGACGTGGCATTGCAGAAGGCCACGAAGGCAGCCACCACCAAACCGATGAGCAGCCCTGATCCCGCGGCTGCGGCGGCTGGGGTGAACGCCGCGAAAACACCTGCACCGATCATGGACCCCAGCCCAATCAGCGATGCGTCGAACGTGCCTAGTCGGCGCGCCAAAGCCCGAGAGTTGCTCACGATGATCCAGCCTATCCCGGGTCAACGTGGCGGAAGTGAATTACCCACCAGCATGAAGAGGCTATTGCGGGACGTTGCACCGGACTTCCGCAAGGCGTTGGAGATGTGGTTCTCCACTGTCCTGGCGCTGATGCCCAGTTGTTCACCGATCTCCACATTGGTGAGGTGACCGGCCAAGATAGCTACCTCGATCTCCCTTTCGGTCAGCGGTGTTGCCCTGAAGGAATTGAAGGAGAGCTGCTCGTTTGCTGACGGGAACCGGACAGCAAAGACAGAGGAAGCTTGTGCCATGGCGTCAGCTGCGGCCGCGTCTCCTTCGATGACGTGGCGTTTGAGAGCTCCCCGGAGGAGCATCCCCACCTGGTACGTGTCGATGTCAGGTTCATAGTGTTTGAGGAGGAGGCCAAGTAGCTTGTGGTCGCCCTCCACCACTGCGCATGCAATGGCGACGAGCTGGTGGTGAACCGTGAGGCCGCTCTCCTGCAGGATCTTTTGCAATAGATCCAGGACCTGCCGGCCAGGAATCAGGCACGTACAAAGCAACGCTGTCATCAAGGCTTCCAGGACGTAGCCGCTTTTCAACTGCTGCTTGATGAGTTTGGTGGCTTTCCGGTCGAAGGTGGAAGGCTGAGTGCTGTTGTGAGCAATGAGTTCGTAGGCTCCCTTGCCGATGCCGGGAAGGGGGCCAACGTCGGCCACGTCGGTTCGCGCCTGCGCGGCTATGGACAGCGTTGGCAGCAGTGCGGTGGTGGCGTGCCGGAGCCCCGCGAGCCTGAGCATGGCATCGTAGAGGGAATCCACAACGAACCCCGGACGGCCCATAGCGAACACGCTGCTCATGAGGTATTCAGCCTCTTCGAAGTGTCCACGGTATAGGAGGCCATGTGCAGCTACATAGCTGCTGGTGATCACACCGAACTGGTCCAGGTTCTTCCGGGACTCGGCTCGCCAGTCCAACGCCATCACCAGAGACTCCTCCACCCGGCCAGCCGCGAACAGGGCGAAACTGCGGACGAATGGGCGCAGATGCGGGATGGCGTCGTCGTCGCCTGCGCCTTCCACTGCGTCCAAAGCCGCCGCCGGTCTACAGCGGTAGAGCTCCAAGAGTCCTTGAACCAAGCACCCCAATCCTGTCTTGCTGCTCTCAAACGCCGCTGGCAAGTCGCCGGTGTCCAGTCGCCCCCTGCCATGGGAGACATTGATGAATAAGATGGCGTCGCTAACTTCCGTCAGCAACTGCGGATTATCTCCTGCAAACTTTTGGAGGATCTCGACGGCGGCTCTCGGGCCGCGTCGGGTGTGGATCGCAAGCATGGCCTCAGTGACGGCGACAAACAGTAGGTCCTGGGTTTCGGCGTCGAAGTTTGTGGTTTCCGCGCAGATACTGCCGGCACGCTCCACGTCCACGGGCGCTCCCCAGTAGATGCGAAGGACTGCCGCGCCGTTGGCTGCTGACTTATTGGCCTGCCAGCGTTCGAAGCGGATCTGTTCACGGTCCGCGTTGTACTCGTGAATTTGTCTGGAGGTAATGGCGTCGTCGTCAGCCTTCTCAAGCCGGAGGGCTGATAGGGCACGGGAAAGGCAGTCTGCGGTGCGCTTTTCCGGGACCGCGTGAGGCGCGGCCTCAAGGACGCCGGCGATCTTCGTGCGGAGCAGTCTGCTATCGCGCAGCTTCTTGCTGTCGCGGAAGTAATCGGCGATGACTGGTGGGCTGATGGCGGCGATAGAGCCACCTTGATGATCGGCCAGTACGGAAAGGAATCCTCTGCGTTCCAGACCTTCCAGGGCGTCCTGGTGGATGACCTTGAGGAGCACATCCACCCGTGCCGTGCCCAGAATCGCCATGATGTGCAGGGCTGTGAACTCATCAGCACTTAGTTCGGCCAGGAGCGCCTCCAGTGTGCCGCGCAGGTGCTCGTTCCATAGGGTCTCGGCAGACATGGTCCATTGCTTGTCCTCCATAGCCAAGAGGTTGCTCAGGGCTGCGGTCTCTGCGATCCGTACTACCAGCCGCGGGTTGCCGGCGGATTTGGTGAGAATGCGCGCAGTTGTGTCTGCGTCGGCCGGCGCGCCCAGAACCTGTGCGATGAGGAGGTGAACTTGCTCGTAGTGAAGCGGATCCAATTGCAGATGCGCCTCCCGGCCAAGGTTGAGCACGGCCAACTGACCTCTGGAAAACGCCCACGTTTCGGGGGCCGTTGCCACCATAGGGCAATCCGACCTTCGCCTGACAGCCTCCAGTACAGCCAGCGACTCGCTGTCCAGGAGGTGGAGATCATCAACTACCAGCAAGTGCTTGCCGGGCTTGGCCAACTGGCTCGAAAATACGTCGGCGATGTCCAACACACTGCTGCGTCCTGGCCTCACGTCAAGCCCCAGCCCTTTGATGGCCGAATATGGGATGGATCGATGTGTGCGGAGACCACTGACGAAGTGCACGGAGACTCCGGATTTCTCCAAGTTGCTCATGACGTTGCGCAATACTGTCGTTTTGCCGCCGCCCGGTCCGCCGACCACCCTCACTCCGATTCCGCGTGCGACGAAGTCCAGGATTCGTTGCACCTCTGAATCGAACACGTGACCTCGCCTCCTGTTCCTGTGGTTGTCCGACATGCGGCTCACTTCGCAGGCTAGAACGTGAAAACGGGACTAGGTGGCAAAACTGCCTTGCACAGGCAGTTTCGGGGCGGTCTAGGTGGTGATTTGGGCCAAATTAGGTGCTCGCGGGCCTCTTCTAGGTATATGAGGCCTTTGGAGGTTGACTGTTCCATGGGGTACTTCCTCAGCTCGCCGGGTGGATTACGTTCCACGCTACGGAGAACTGGAATCGAATTACATGGGTGTAATTCGGTATGTGGATATGTGTTCTACAACAACTGGAGGCTGTAGAAGATATCTTCTATATGGGGGCAGACAAAAAAGCAGGGCCGGTCAGCGACCGGCCCTGCTCCTTAGTTATCCGAAGACTAGATAGCCTGGATGTTTACTGCCTGGGGACCCTTGGGGCCCTGCTCGACGTCGAAGGAAACCTTCTGGTTCTCTTCGAGGGAGCGGTAGCCCGAGGAGTTGATCGCAGAGTAGTGAGCGAAAACGTCCTGGCTGCCATCTTCAGGAGAGATGAAGCCGAAGCCCTTTTCGGAGTTGAACCATTTCACGGTACCTGTAGCCATTTTTTCAGTCCTTACTGAAGGTGGAGATTGTCCCGACTTTCGGGTCTCCGGGTGTGGGGTGTTCTCCACCGTTACTTCAGAAGGTCACGATCCGGAAGGATCGTGGGGACTGCCTGAACTACCAAATGCCAAACACAACAACACCGTCAAGTCTACATACATCTGAGCAGATAGCTAGTGCTGGGAAATATTTATCCATCGGATGTGTCCCATGGAGGCAGTTCCAGGTCTTTAGCGCCCAGAGATCGTTGCGTCGCCACTGACATTTTTGGCGTCGGGAGACGCTATTTCGCCGTGGGCGCTACTGGGGTTCATCACCCTTGGCTGTGCCTTGGAGCCTGTCCTTGATCACCCAACTGGTGATTGCCGGAGCTGCAGTAGCTATAAGGCACACTGTTGCCCAGAAGTTGTCCAATAGTCCTGTTACCAACAGAACCAGGCTTAGTGCAGCCACCACCGGCGTTGCGATATCGAGCACCCGAAGCAAGGTTGCGGTCTTCATATCCAAATCCCCCCAGATTCTTTTCCCGAAAGCCTACGTCCTTTGAACACACGCAGCATCCGCCGGCCGCACATCCCCGGACGCATGGCCGCGCCCAAATAAGGTGGTCTGAGCCGATCTGAAGGAGGCGCAACCATGGCGGACGACGCCGCGTTTGAACCAATTCCCGAGCTGGACGGGCAGACGTCCATTCACGACTTCCTGCCGCCCACCCCCGCCACGACGCCCGTTGAGATCCGTGAGCCGACGGACAGCGAGCTGGCCGCGTTGTTCTTCGAGGCGCAGAGCCAATAGGAAATCCTTCTTCTCCCATCCCCAAAAGCCACCCTCGAGCGTAAACTCCACCCCATGGGACCGACCTCTGACACGGTCATCATCGGCGCGGGCCAAGCCGGCCTCACGACGAGCTACTGGCTCACGCAATTCGGCGTCGAGCATCAGATCTTGGAACGGCGCGACTCACTTGGCGGCGCATTCCAGGACCGCTGGGACAGCTTCTACATGAACACCCCCAACCTTGCGCTGGACCTCCCCGGGATGCCGTACGACGGCGACGACCGGGACGCCTTTATCTCCCGGGACGCTGTGGTGAACCTCTTCAGGCGGTACGCCGAGCTCATCGCCGCTCCAGTCCACACGGGCGTCGATGTGACCCGGTTGTCCTCGGCGCCGGGCGGCGGATTCAACCTTGAGACATCGCTCGGGAACCTGCGCGCACGCAACGTCGTCCTGGCAACGGGCGCCTACCAAGTTCCCAAGATCCCCGCACTAGCCGCCAAGCTCCCTGGCGGCGTGACCCAACTACATACCCATGATTACCGCAATCCGGAGCAGCTGCCAGACGGTGCCGTACTCATCGTCGGAACGGGTCAGTCAGGGGGCCAGATCGCCGAGGAACTTCACGCCACCGGCCGCGACATCCACCTCTCAGTCTCAATCGTCCCCGAAGCGCCCCGCCGATATCCGAGGCCAAGACCTCATCTATTGGATGCTCGAAACCGGCAAACACGGCCCCGACTACGGCGTCAACGCGCTCACCACCGAGGCGCTCCCCTCCCCTGCTGCGCGCTTCGCCCCCAATCCCCTTCTCTCCGGCACCGACGGCGGCCACGCCATTCACCTCCGCGAACTCGGCCGGCGCGGCATTCACCTGCACGGCCACTTGGAAACGATCGACGACGGCGACATCACCTTCAGCGACGACCTCGCCCAACGCCTTGCGGCAGTTGAGTCGATCTTCGCGCAACGGTCGGGAAAAGCGATTGATGCGTACATTGCGGCGGCTGGGATCGACACACCGGAGCAGCCGCCTGCGCCGTCTGATGGCTGGCTCCCCTTTGAACAAACGGAGCTGAACCTCGCCGGTGCGAACATCAAGTCCGTTTTGTGGTCAACCGGGTTCAAGCTCGACTTCAGCTTCGTTGACCTGCCTCTAGTCGACGAGTGGGGCTACCCTCGACACTCGCGAGGCGTCACGGAAACCCCCGGACTATACGTCGTGGGCCTGCCATGGCTAACCCGACACTACTCAGCGATAGTCGGTGGCGTGGGCTTAGACGCCAGGCATATCGCTGAGCGAATCTCCGGCCTATAAACACCTGTTCTCACTCAGAGGGAGGCGGCGGGCAGCGTCCAAATCCTACACATGGACTGAGGAGGCACCCTAGCTCACAACAACTCCCCGGGGACTGCCCCGGCTTTCGTTGACTCGGGGTCTTAGGCCGCTGTGAGCGCGGCCCGGTTGATTGTTTCATATTCGATGGGCGTGAGTTTTCCCAGCCGTCGCTGCCGACGCCGGCGGTGGTAGGTTCTCTCGATCCAGGTTGTGATGGCCAGTCTGAGGTCTTGCCGGGTGAGCCACCGCTGACGGTCCAGGATGTTCTTTTGCAGCAGTGAGAAGAACGATTCCATCGCGGCGTTGTCCGCGCACGCACCGACCCTGCCCATCGATCCTGTCAGGCCATGGTGCCGGAGCGATTCGACGAACCGGCGGGACCGGAACTGGGACCCACGATCCGAATGCACCACGGTCCCTGCAGGTTTGCGTGCCAGCACCGCGTTCTCCAGTGCCGCCACGGCAAGCGAGGACTTCATCCGCGAATCCATCGAATACCCGACGATCCTGCCGGAATAGACGTCCTTCACCGCGCAAAGGTAGAGCTTGCCCTCGGCCGTGGGATGTTCGGTGATGTCAGTCAGCCACAGCTCGTTGGGAGCCACGGCGGTAAAGTCCCGCTCGACCAGATCGTCATGAACCAGTGGCCCGGGCCGGCGGTTCAGTCCGCGTTTCTTCGAGAACACCGACCAGATTCCGTGGTCCCTGCATAGGCGCTGGACCCTGTTCCCACCCGCCGTGATGCCCTTCCCAGGAAGTTCGTCGGCGATAAACCGGTACCCGAATGCCGGGTCGTCGGCGTGAATGTCCAAGGCGGCGTTGACCAGGTGCGCATCGATCCAGTCCCGTTCCGTTACCGGGCTGACTCTCCAGCGGTAGTAGCCTTGCTTGGCTGTTTCCCAACACCCTGCAGGTCACCGCCACTGGAACACCGTGGGCGGCAAGGTCCGTGACCAGCGGGTAGATCTGTAATGGTCAGTAGCCGGCCAGAGGCTGGCTGACAGGCTGGTCCCGGAGGACGGCGCGTGACTCAGGGTATATCCGACCCGCAATGCACGGTGTCTTGAAAATGACTCGTCCGCGCTATTCTCCGGGCACCGGTCTGCCCGCTGCGGATGACCTGATCAGAAGACTGTCCACCCCTGGGGTGTGACTCGTTACAGATGCGTCTCCGAAGCAACCCAGGCAGGCCCCTGCCACCCGTCCGGTTCAATAGAAGAGGAGAACGCACCATGGCGACCATCGCTGAGGAGTTCGATTTCGTCGTCGGAGTCGACACCCACGCCCGCACCCACACTTTCACCGCTGTTCATGCCCCCACAGGGGCAGTGGTCGACACCGCGGTCTTACCGGCTACCTCCGCGGGAATGGACCGTGCGATCAACTGGATCCGGCGGCGCACCGGCGGGGAGAGGGTCTTCGCCGCTGTTGAGGGCACGTCCTCCTACGGTGCCCGGCTCACCCAGGCCCTGTTGGCCGCCGGCATCGAGGTCGGCGAGGTCAGGCCTCCTACCCGGTCATCGCGGGCACTGACCGGAAAGTCGGATCCGATCGACGCCGAAGCCGCCGCCCATTCAGTCCTGAGGCGACCCCGCGATCAGGTGATGCAGCCGCGTGCTGCAGACACCAGGGCCGCGATCAGGATACTGTTGGCCTCCCGATCCCTGTTGGATCACCAACGCACCGCCAACCGCAACGCTCTTACCGCCCTGCTCCGCGGCACCGACCTCGGGATCGACGCCCGGTCATCCCTGCGGGACGCACAGATCACCGCCATCGCTGCCTGGCGGACCTCAAACAGCACCGACCCCGTGATCCGGATCGCGCGCGCTGAAGCCAAACGCCTGGCACTTGCAGTCAAAGACCTCAACCTCCAGCTCGCCGAAAACCATAAAACCTTGGCGCAGCTCACCGAAGAACTGGCGCCAGGGCTTCAATCCGTCTCCGGGGTCGGACCCGTAACAGGAGCGATCATCACGTGCGCCTACTCCCACCACGGCCGCATCCGTTCAGAAGCAGCCTTCGCCGCACTCGGAGGTGTCGCGCCACGCCCGGCATCCTCCGGCAACACCACCAGACACCGACTCAACCGCTCCGGAGACCGTCAACTCAACCGCGCCTTCGACGTCATCGTCCGCACCCGCATGAGCTTCGACACCGAAACCAAGAACTACGTGGCCCGCAGCCGGGCAACAGGAAAATCAAACCGCGAAATCCGCCGGAACCTCAAACGCTACGTCTGCCGCTCCATCTTCCGCCAACTCCAAACCATCATGGCTTGACAGAACCCATAGAAGAGTCATTTTGGGTTGATGTCCCTGGCCCGATAGGCAGCCGCCCGGCGCAGAATCTCGTTCTCCTGCTCCAACAAGCGGTTACGCTTCTTCAACTCCCGCACCTCGGCCGACTCACTCACTGCCGGTCCGGCTCCGGATTCTCTACGTTCGGCAATGGCAATCCAACGCTTCAATGTCGTGACCGACAGCCCGAAATCCTTCGCAATCTGCGCCAGCGGCGCTTCGCCCTTGCGGGCCACATCAATAACATCCTGGCGGAACTCCGCCCCATAAGCCCTGGGCATGGTCAACACCCTTCCACGAGCCAAGCCCGCTAGGTCAAGGAGTCAACAAAACCGGGGGCAGTCCCTTGGTTTGGGTGTCGGCCTAATTTAGCCCCGGCATACGGCCCGCTGTGTGCAGGGCAGCCTGTGCTGGGGAGAATCTAGGTGCTGCCACTTGGGGATGGGTAATGCCGCACCCCTCCCCCAAAAGTGCAACAGATCTGCCGTGATAATCATGGGAAACAACAAATTCCGACTTCTCCCCAGTAAGCGCAACCACAATGCGCGGTGGTTGGTAGTGATTAGAGCTGACAGCCCAAACACATATCTAGCACCACACTTGCGCCCATCGGTGTAGAACACCGGGACTATCGGCTGTGTGACACTTCGGCTGCACCGCGCCGCCGGCCGCGACGTCCTTCTGGCCATTTCCCGGTCCCGGAAGCCCCACGCCGATACCGCGGCCCAGACCTCATCTACTGGATGCTCGAAACCGGCAAGCACGGCCCCGAGCTCGGCGTCAACGCCCTCACTCGCAAGGTCCTGCCTTCTCCCGCGGTACGCTACGCCCCTAACCCCCTGATCTCCGACACCGACGGCGGGCACCGCACCACGCTTGCGGTCGACATTTTGCAAATCCTCCCCCTAGGTGCTTTCGGATGCCTAAGTGTTTTGAATGCACAGGACCGCGGCTGCGCATCCCCGTAAGTTTGGCGGCGCCTAAATAGAATGGTTTGAGACGATCTGAGGAGGGCTTGACAAGTGGCAGACAACACCGCGTCTGAACCTATTCCCGAATTGGAAGGACAAACGTCCCTTCACGACTTCCTGTATCCGACTCCAGCTACAACGCCCGTCGAAGTCCGTGAGCCGACGGACCTCGAACTGAACGCGTTTTTCGAGGCACAGGGCCAATAGGAACCCGTCTCCGTCCGCACCGTTCCAGACCGCCGGGTAGCTTCTACATGAACTCCCGGAAGCTTGCGCGGGACATCCCAGGATGCCACACGACGAAGTCAGACGATCCGGTGAAGCCTCAGGCGACGTAGAGTCGCTTATTGGACCGGTGTCACACCACACCACCGGTAAGTCCGCCCATGGCTTTAATCACAGACTGAGCCTTTTCGCGCCTGAGACGGCATGAACACGACGACGGCATCGCTACGCGCTCCTCCGTAGATGTTAACCTGAGACGGGAAGGCGCCCCTGCCCGCTCAGCAACATAGACCTTTAGGACAAGATGGACTTCTTGGGAAATAAGCGTTCACTTCTGCCGCTCCTCCTGAACATCTTCCAAGAGCACAGTGGTTCGCAAAGCACTTTCATCGATCTCTTCTCGGGAACCGGGACGGTCTCTGCCGCAGTAGCCGATATCGGCTACAAGGTCCACGCCAATGACCAACTGCCACTCGCCGTCATGTGGTCGATGGCACAATTGAGCGTTAGAACGGAGCCAACCTTTGACGGGCTCCGTAGCGCGGGCATCGAGATCAGCAACGTTCAATCTGCAATTGAACACCTAAACGCACTAAGTGGTGTTCCTGGTTGGGTGACGACAAACTACACACCACTTTCATCTCAAAGCACTCCGTTTGAAAGAAAATATTTCACTGAAGCCAACGGAATGCGCATTGATGCCATTCGCAATGAAATCAACAGCTGGCGCCCTATGCTGAGTGGCAGCGAATGGGCACTTCTCATGACCTCCCTCACGACAGGCGTATCCTCCGTTAGCAACATTGCTGGAACTTACGGCTGTTACCTTAAACAATGGAAACCACGCGCACTGACTTCTATAAAGTTGAAGGCTTTTGGATATAAAATTCGTGCGGGGTCTGAACATTTAGTCTCATCCAGGGACGCACAACTGGTTGCCGAGGAAACCTCAGCGGAAATAGCCTATGCCGATCCGCCATATACTAAACGACAATATGCGGCTTATTATCATTTATTAAATAGCGTAATTCAGAAGTCTGATCCCGTGGTATCCGGCAAAACCGGGCTACCTGCTTGGCGGGTTTGGAGCTCCGATTGGTGCTATTCGCGGAAAGCCCCTAGGGCCTTAGATCAGTTGGCAGCAAAAAATTCATCGAGGAAATTTGTCTTGAGTTACAGCAGTGACGGACACATCTCACATAATGAGATCCTAGAAATACTAGGTCAGTACGGGAAAACGCAGTACTACGAAGCAGAAAAAAAGAGATTCCGGAGCTCCACGCGAGAACATGCTTCACACATAGTTTCCGAACGAGTTTATGTGATGTCGCGGTGAGGCTCCCCGTATCAAGCGTGCTCTATACTCACGTCTCAGCTTCGAGCCTCAATGCTTTGCGAGGCCTCAACAAAGGCCAGTATGATCTTCGCCTCGGTTCCGACCTCGCAATCAGCGAGTTCTTCTCAGATGTGCCAGCAGAGTCGCCAACTCAAATGGGTGGGTGGACGAAGACTGTACAGTTTGCACCATTCGACGGTCCCATGCCAATTCCAACCGAGAAATCCGTACATCGACTCCGGTATATGGGTCCGCAGGCCCAGCGAAAAAATGATCACTACTTTGCCGCGCAGCAGCCAGCGACCCAGTACCCCTTGTGGAGTCCAGGTCGAGCATTCGCTACCGAAGCCTCCAATGCTGATTTGGAAGAAGATCTCGTACTCATAATAAAAGACGCATCAGGTGGCTTTCACGGAAGATGGATCCCTGCGGATGAGATTGTCAATCTGCCTAGTGCTCTGCGCCATGAAGTTAAATCTAAGAATCAAGGTGTGTGGTCAGCGAACATGACTCCTGAAGAACATCCCTCAGACCAAGCTTCCCGAGTGATTGCCGCCCTACGTAGCCACCATAATGTGCTCCTCTATGGCCCGCCCGCCACCGGGAAAACTCGTATCATTAGCGAGGTGCTCGCGGCGTTCGGAGATACCTCCCTAACAGTAGACACAGAGTCCGAGCGTCGGCCGCTCTCTACTAGCCCACGGCTGGCTACTGCATGGGCAACATTTCATCAGAGTTATTCTTACGAAGATTTCCTGATTGGGGTGCGGCCGGAAAATCTAGAAGATGGGAAGTTCACCCTGCAGCCGTCACCCGGCATATTGCTAGAGCTTGCCGAGTGGGCCCGACAGGAGAACAGTGAGTCTTTATTAGTTATTGATGAAATAAATCGGGGTAACGTTTCTAAAATTTTCGGCGAATTTATCACCTTCATGGAACCGGACAAACGGCTTCAACCTGACGGCTCCACAGGCAAGTCGACAATCTCGATACGCCTACCATTTGTAGACCGGGACCAATCCGTGAGTGTCACCATACCAAGCACGGGCAGGAAAACTCAGGTACCCAATCCCTTTACGATGCCTTATGGTGTCTATACTTTAGCAACCATGAACTCGGTGGATAAATCCGTTGCGCCTTTGGATGCTGCGATTCGACGGCGTTTTCATGTAATTGATCTTCGCCCCGATTTCTCAATCTTTGAGAACGAACTTGCCGCCAACGAGGGATTAAGAGTCGGATGTCAACTTCTCTCCAAGATTAATCGACGCGTTTCAATGTACCTCGGTCCTGATCACCAATTTGGGCAGTGGTACCTCGCAGGTCTTGAGGAGTCGAATAACGACTGGAAGGAAAAGCTAGCGCAGATATGGCTCAACAAAGTTTTCCCCCAGCTCGAGGAGTATTTCATCGGTCGAAGTGAACAACTCCTTTCAATCCTCTCGATAGACAGGAGCTTGGGGGCCGTGGAAGTTCACAGTCCAACGCTATCCGAGGAGGATCTCGGCGGTTCACCAGTCATTCAGGCCAAGACCTCAGCATCTCCGGACGAAGTTTTGTTGACTGTAACAAACATAATCGAGCATTAGATTGTGGAGCATCCAATAACTGTCACAGAAGGCAGGTCTATTGCACTTAGGCAAATTCTCCGACAGAGTCTCTCACCTGAAATCGAGCATGACATCCGAAGAGTAATATCACACCTCAATGGAAGACTGAGACTTACACTACGGCTGCGACAAGAACCTATTCTGTTTGAAGAAAATGACGAGCCGCGACTCAAATTTCAAGGCATTGCGGGAACTCTGGTACTCCGCGGTAGAGAAATCGATATAAGCCCCAAGCACGCAGACAACGATGTCGGTGACTGGCGCCAAGGGCTCGTCCTAATGTTGTCTCGCAGTTCTCGGCGCGGAGTTCGCTACAGTCGAAGCCGACGCCTGCAGCTCGCCCACCGAACCTTCCTGGACCAGTTCGCCTACAGTTTTGCTTTGGCTCTGGAAACTGCCACAGGAGGGCCTCCGATACGCCAATACAGGCCCTTTAGACAGGAGACCAAGTTTCTGCAGGGTAGGCTTGTGATTTCCCAGCAGCTGCGCAAGTCGATGACTCGCCCCGATCTCCTCATATGCGATTCTGATTCGTTGGACACCGTCAATCCCCAAAATCATCTACTCCTATGGGTAGGTGACCAGCTCATGGCACGCACAGCAGATGCCCAAGTGAAACGTATATTGTCAGTGCAGCTAGATAAGCTTCCCTCTATGCCGCGCATATCATTGCCACCCTCGAGACTTGGCTCCGTCGTGCCCCGGCAATATGCACACTACGACGGCGCTCTACAGCTGGCCACAGCGTTCGTTCGTGGCCAGTCGACCTTTCCTGGTCTCGCGAATGTGGACGGAGCTGGGTTTCTCGTGGGCACGGAACGGCTCTTCGAATCATTTGTGGAGAAGACACTTGGATTGGTCTGCTCGACGAGGGCAGCAGATAGTTGGAGTGTTCGCGCCCAAACAAGTGAGGTCTTCGCCGAGGGCATCGGACACACTCGCAATTTTTTCAGCAAGCCAGACAACATTGTAGACATAGACTCTGTCCCTCGCCTTGTTGTCGATGCAAAATATAAGCGATTTGCCGATAGTGATGACTTTTCTCTGGGAAGCAAACCGACAAATGGGGATGTATATCAAATGGCTGCAGCTTGCATCGCGCATAACTCTCCCAGAGCGCTTCTTTTATATCCCAGATTGTCTAATTCTACCGAAGAACCGCCCACTTGGCGCGTCAGATGGTGGGGAGTTAGAGGCACCAATGGAACGCCAATCTATGTTGGTGCTGCGTGCGTAGATCTCTCAATGCTCTCAGCTCCGGACAAATTACTTCTCTTCGATGAACGAGTTGAAGCGCTTATACAACAGGCTGCGACTCAGCCTATTCCCGTCAACGCGAATGCATCACAGGTGAAATGAAAAGTAAACCAATTAATCGTTTAACGAGAATATCGGATGATATTCTGGTCGACCAAATCGAGCTTTTACTTGGTTTTGAAGAAGAAATGTCATTCACTGACCGGGAACAGAGTCTATGGCTGAATATCTTCGTTGCATTGTCTGACGAGCGATCATATAGCTCAGCCCGGGTGGATGTGCTGCAGAGATGGTTCAGTGCCGGCTCGGTTGCAGTCGACTCGAAGATTGAGCGCATTCGGGATATCTTAGTATCCGCAGAAATAGGAATCTATGATCTCGGCCGGCTTTTCGAGCGACATTTGGCCCGATTAAGGTCGGGCAATCGCAAGGACCAAGGTGCGTATTACACGCCGCTGCCTCTGGCGAAACGCCTACTCCAAGAAGCTGTTGGCCCTTCTGTCAATAATGCCATGACAGTAGCTCATCTTTTGAATCTCAAGATTTGCGACCCGGCCGCTGGAGCGGGTGCCTTCGCCCTTCCTCTGTTGGACATTTTAGCAGCCCGCCTTGTCGAATTATCTGAAGAACTGGATGTCGCATCAGCACGGTCATTAGCCCTTCAGCATTGCATCTACCTTGTTGATGTAGATCCCCTCGCAGTCTCCATCTTGCGTTCCATCCTATGGCTTCACTCAGGATGTTCTGCTGACCTTCAGCCAATACTCGAGCGGCGGGTTGTATGCGGAGATTCCATTTGCGGGCCGCTTGCGAAGTTGCCTGGATCCCATAGCGGATTTGATTGGTACTCTACGTTTCCTAAGGTTTTCGCTGCAGGTGGATTTGACTCAATTATAGGCAATCCTCCGTGGGGAGGGTTACGACCTGACAGCCTGCGCACGAAGCTCGATGACGGACGAGAATGGGATTCGTACTCAGCTGATCGAAGGGCTTATGCAAAATCACTCCAAAAGTATTCGGGATACGCCTTTCAGGGGAAGGGTGATGCAGATCTGTATCGTTATTTCGTAGAAAGGTCCATGCAGCTTGTTCGATCCGGAGGGACCTTAGGTGTAATCGTTCCAGCGGTATTCCTGAAGGCTGAGGGTGCAAAGCCCCTTCGACAGGAAATGAATCGAAGGGGTGGGTTTCGCTCAATCCTTGAGTATTGGAACTCGCGCCGTCTTTTCGATATTCACTCGATGTTTAGATTCATTTTACTGACGTGGCAGGAGTCTTCGAAGGAAGGAATCGAAGCACTTTCCCTTCGCAATCATGACCCGGTACTTGAACCAAATATCGGCGTCAGGCTGGATAGTTCGTATTTGCGGGAAGTAAGTGGAGACAGGTTGACTGTCCCTGACGTTCGAACGGATGATGAGGCAATTCTACTGTCGCATATCTCCCGTCAACACCCCTTCCTTGGTGAGCGTGATAAGGGCCTATGGAACGTAAGATTTGTACGCGAGGTTGATATGACTGGAGCAGGTAAGAAGTTTATTAACATAGCTGATGCTCTTCACGAAAGGGCAACACCGCGAGCAGATGGAACCTGGAAGCATCCAGAGTTGGGAACGCTGCTTCCTGTCTATGAAGGCCGGATGGTCAATCAACACGATGCCTTTGCAAAAACATTCGTAAGGGGTTCAGGTCGTTCCGCAGAGTGGGCCGTTGCTTTACCCACAGAGAAGTCAGTTTTTCCGCAATTTCTAGTACCCGATAATTCTAGTTACGCAAATGCACTTCCACGGACACCTAGGGCCGGATTCTGCGATATCACGGGCCACGCAAATGAACGGACCGTATTGGCGGCAATCATTCCTGCGTTCTCCGTTGCTGGCAATAAGGTGCCCACACTTCGATTTGACTCAGATGATCAAGATCTTCACTATCTTTGGGTGGCAGTTGCCAACAGTTTTGTCATCGACTGGGTTGCTCGTCGTCGAGTGGGTACTTCCATGAACTTTTTCCAGTGGGATCAGATTCCATTTCCGCGGATAGACCCTAAAAGCGATGTTGGATGTGCTCTTATTGGGCACGCCAAGTCGCTGACGCGTTGGACTGCGCAAACCGATATCGAAGAGCTTGGAAGGCGAGCGGAGATTCGTGCCAGGATAGACGCTCTAGTCGCCGTTCAGTTTGGTCTGACTCTCCGTGACTTATCTATGATTCTTAGTGACTTCCCATTGTTGGATCGAAATTCAGCAGCGCATCCGGGGACTCAAACACGTGACCTTGTCTTACTGGAGCTAGGGTATCTGTTGGGCATTTCGAAACCGACCCTCGCGGATGCCGAAATCCCACCGGACTGTGGCTCGCGTTACTTTGATGAGCGTGTTGCCCACGGAGCTGCTCGAGGTGAGACGGCCTACATTCCGGCCGAAATGCGGCGAGTTTTATTTCCTGTCCGTTATGTTTCCACTAGAGTCAGCTAACACGTTTCGGTATTGAAGCTCATCGGATGAACCGCCTAAGTAGGGTTTCGTCTACGTGTAACTTCCCCTCACATTCCGTGGGCGATCGCACCGATGGCGGTGGGGGAGAGTTCGATCTCCGCCCAGGCAGGTTCTTTACAGCTCTCCGTCGCCCACTCACTCGATGACCCCACGTCGGGTGTGCGCACACACGAGGCAAGGCCTCGTGTGTGCTGGGAAGCGCTCTCCGGACTCCCTGCTTCAGCTTGCACAGCTCGCGGTTCAAGCGGCTGCTGGGCTTGCATCAGCTGGCTACAGTGCGACACGAGTGACGTCAGACCTTAGAAGTGCGAGTTGTTCGAATTGATCGGTTGCGGTGAGGCTACGGGCTATTTTGCGGTCGTTGGAATCTATGTATGAAATGCCGCCTAACATCGACGCCTCCGCGGCCGTAGAAGGAGTTGTCCGTGGATTCTGAAGGGGCAGTTCCTCACCCTGTGTTCTACTAGGCTCAAAGAGTGGTGTATCGTTGTATATCGTTGAGACTTCAGCGAGGAACCTTAAATGCCTCGATTTGAACGACTCGATAGATGCACCTCTAGCTCAATTGGCAGAGCAATTGACTCTTAATCAATGGGTTCCGGGTTCAAGTCCCGGGGGGTGCACCACACGGATCACAGCGAGACCGCTAGCTGAGATTGCTCTGAATACACTACAGTTGCCAGTGCGTTCGACGGAGCTGCCATGCACACGATTCGCCTGATAGGCAGCAGATCGCTAACGGTTTCTGCGGCGTGAATCGATGTGAACAGTGGCCTGGTCCATCGCGTGGCCAACCCTGCGAACTGCCGGTAACTATTCATCAACCTGGCGCCCGAGGGACTGACCCTAGTGGATGAAGTCGTGGAGCACCATGTCGAGAACCAATAGAAGATGCTCGATGCCTGCCCAGAACTGAGTGGACGCAGCTGACGGACCTACTGCGCAAGTTCTTGCTAGCAATCCACGACGGCGACCCCTCCTAAGCGAATCGCAATCACGGATGCGGGGATGAGACGAAACGCTTCCTCTGAGCAGCTTGCGATGGCGATGGGTACCGGAGATGGAACCTCTTAAAACGGCATTACGTCCTGCCATCGGCATGATGACAATGGGATAGCCTGCACGGTTCCTCCGTCCACAGCACCAGGTCGACAGTTGCCCTCCCTCAGGCTACCGACTGCAATCCATCCATCACGGGCTACTTCCCGCTGCCCACGGTACCAAAACCCCCAAGCACGACTTGCCCCATGATGAGTCTGCGCGCAAGCAGCCTCGTAGCTCTCTCGGAAAGCACCCGTTCAGGTACGCCGTTATCCCGACGCGTCTTCCAGCCCCTACCCACACAACCGATCCTGAGCCTCTATAGAGCCGATAGTATCTGGCTGCTCATCACATCACGTTCGTCCAACGTGTCGGCGGGCGCCTGTGTCGACGGATCAGTGGGCGGGGAAAAGAGCCATGGTTGCTTCGTAGCGACCGTCGTCGGAACTGAGCACGATCGTCCGGAAGTCGAGGAAACCGCCCTTTGCGAAGAAACGAGGTGCGCCCGAGCAGTCCCGGGACGACTTTAACAAACCCAGCGCAAAGTGACCGATCACCGTCATCTTCATCTAGGTCAACGCGTTGGCGGAGATGACCCGGCCACCGAAAAGTGCGGCCATTAGGTCATTGATGTCGGACGTGGTCGAGACGGCGCCTGCATAGGGGAACCGAGCTGTTCCAGGGTGGGGCCGCCGGTGACGACGCCCTTGCCTCGGGGGCTGACGTAGCTCCTTAGCACCCCAGGAGCGTTCGGCACCTCCTCGTCGGTAGTCGTCCGGGTGAGCCCAAGGGTTGATGATGTCATCGCGAAGTATTTGCGCGTACGTCTTGCCACGGAAGTTATCCAGAATCAGTCCCAGCGCCAGGTCATTTCGATTCCGAATACTGGAATAGCCCTACGGTTCGCGCTTCCCAAGGCAACGTGCTGGTGAGCCCAAAGGGCTGTGAGGTTCCGGTTGGAAGCAGACACAAAGTCGTCAACGCTCCGGAACATCGCCTCTACGTACGCTGGCATTCTCGGGGTGTGCGAGAGCAATTGCCGCAAAGCGATCGGGACTGGAGGCTTGAGACCAGCCCCAAAGCTCTCCAAAAACCCTTTCACAGTGTAATCCAAAGCGATCAGTCCATCATCGACGAGTTTCAGCACAGAGATCGCAGTCATGGTCTTGGTAACACTGGCAACCGGGACCCGATCCTTTGGCTGGGCCGGCTGCCAGCGCACCTGCGCGAGTACGGCCAAGACGTCCTGGTCCATGAAGGCCTGCATCG
The DNA here is from genome assembly GCF_019977315.1 of Arthrobacter sp. StoSoilB22. Lineage (NCBI taxonomy): Bacteria > Bacillati > Actinomycetota > Actinomycetes > Micrococcales > Micrococcaceae > Arthrobacter > Arthrobacter sp. StoSoilB22. Next base: position 1,188,021 of record NZ_AP024652.1, on the reverse strand, counting down.
CATAGTCCAACGAGGCGATAGCCTCAGCATCACCGAACGACGGCGAAAGTGAAGGAATCCGCGACGGCGACGGGCCGGGTGATGTGCATCCGGCCAGAACCGATGCAACCACCACTACACTCAATCGACTCAGCCAGCCCCGGCGGTTCATCAAAACACCAACCTTGATGGGAGGCCAGGCCTCGGAGCAAGCGCCGGCGCCGGCTCACGGCCAGCTGATAAGCACGGGTTTTTGGATAGGGCTCACGGCCGCCACAGATGAACACCGGATGCGTTCTCAACGATGCCGATACCTTGATCGTCCTCCCACCGTCCCTGCGGGATAAGTATCAGAACAATCGCTCAAATTACCGAAGCGCTTCCGCCTAACTTGCCGCTGCCGACTCGAATCCGGCCCAGCCCGTTGCACCAAACCCACCGACCCCAGCACCAGCACCGCACCCACAATCTGCCATCCCGACAACGACTCCCCCAGGAACACGAACCCCAGCGCCGTAGCAACAAGCGGGCTCAGGAATCCCAGGAACGACACCACCATGGTCGGCAACCTCTGGATCCCCTTGAACCACACGGCATAGGCGACCAGAGCACCGATCACGCTCAAGTAAGCAAAGCCCGTCAGGTTAGGACCAGTAACCGCTCCCGGCAGCCCTTCAACCGCCAACGTCACGGGTAGGAGCATCACTCCACCCATCGCTAACTGCAGACCGGTAAACCCAAGCAGCCCCACGCCGTCGGGCCTTCCCCAGCGTTTGGTGAGCACAATCCCCGCCGCCATGCTCAGCGCTCCGGCCATCCCGGCGAGCACACCAACAAAAGTCAGCGACGCGTCGGACCGCAGGACGAGCAAGCCGACACCCGCTGCTCCCACGGCACAGGCAACCAAGTGCATAAGGCGGATCTTCTCCCCCAGCAGCAGCACCCCAAGGAAGAGCACGAAAAGGGGCTGGATGGACATGACCAGCGCAGCGAGTCCACCCGGTAGTTGGTATGCGGTGAAGAACAAGAGGAAGAAGAACAGCCCGATATTCAGTGCGCCCAGCGCCGCTGCTTTGAACCACCAGCTCCCCCGCGGCCACGTCCGGGTGACCAGCATCAGCACGATGCCCGCCGGCAGGGCCCGCACGGTTGCGGCCAGGAGCGGCCGGTCGGCTGGGAGAAACTCGGTGGTCACCAGGTAGGTGGATCCCCACACCATGGGCGCGAGTGCAGTGATGAAGAGGTCTCGTGGGGAAGCCTTGGTCAGGCCGGAACCGATCGGCTTAGCAGCCGTCGCCAAAGTAGACATTGTTCACTTCCATACATTTTGATGTCAAACTATTTGATGTAAGACAATGTAGGTGATGTACTGTTTGGGGTCAAGCATTGGAGGATGATGGACCGCGACGCAGTAGACATGATTCTTGATCAGTGGAACAACGAGCGCCCCGACCTGGACGTCAGTTCCATGGGTGTTCTGGGCCGGCTGAACAGGGCTAGCCGCCTGGCGTCACTGGACGTCCAGAAGTTCATGAACCAGTTCGGGCTGGAGCCCTGGGAGTTCGACGTCCTGGCAACGCTCCGCCGCTCGGCACCCGAGGCTCCGCTCACTCCGGGACGACTAGCCAGTCTGACCATGATCGGTTCCGCAGCCATGACCAACCGCGTGGACCGACTCGTCAACCGCGGGCTGGTTCACCGTGAGACCAACCCGGACAACCGCAGGCAAGTACTGATCAGCCTCACCCCTGAGGGACTGGCCTTGGTGAATGAGGTGGTGGAGCACCACGTAGAGAACCAACACAAGATGCTCGAAGGACTCTCCAAGACAGAGCGGACACAGCTCGCCAACCTTTTGCGCAAGTTCCTGCTGACAAACAACGACGGCGAACCCTCCTAAGCGGGCACGTGCAAGGATGAGGCGTGGACACTTCCTCTGAGCAGCTGGCGATCGCAATCGGTAAGGCTATGGGCGGCGGGGACGGAACGTCCTACGACGCCATCTCGTACTGCCAGAGCGGAAACCACGTCGAGCGCTACGCCATCTCGGTGGTCCCGAGGGGTTTCATCTGGTCCGCCAAAAAATTGCCGGACGGGAGCTCCCGAAGCTTCGACCCCAAAAGAATGATCATCCAGACCGACGGTGTGGATGATCCCTACGGCCTGTCCATCGACCAAATCCCGTTTTCCTTCCCTGAAGCCGTCAAACTCTGCTTCCCCCTGTCGTTACCAATCTGGGGCCGGCACATGGACCGTTATCACCCGGTCGCTTCCGAAGTACATGGCCCGGACACAACTCTCCTGCTGAGAGACCGCACGGACTCTACGATCTTTGGGTCCTTCACCTTCGAAACCGAAAGCGGGATTGCCAAAACCCTGTTCACACTTTCCACGGTGCTGAAACTGGAGCGCGAAGCCCGGCCGGACAACGGAAAGTACGACTTCGGGTTCGTCGCCGGCTTCGGTGGCCCGGATCTTCAGAATCGACTTCGCCAGTACAAAAACACCCAAGAATAGAGAGATGGCCTGCAGACGTCAGTCCACAGGCCATCATCAACGTCCCCGGTCATTCAGGCTCGCTAGCCTCCTGCTTGGACACGTTGCGCTTGCCCCGCCGCAACACATAAACGCCGTAGCAACCGAACCCCAGCATGAGAACTGCCGCACTGGCACGCCACCACGCAAACGGCTGCCACAACGCAAAATTGACGGCCATAAGGAAAAACGCCACGACTTGAAATGGATGCGGAACCTTACTCACCGATCCTCCTGCCATCGAGGAAAGGTCTTGCTGATGCCCTTCCGAATCATGACTGCCCCTAGCGAAGAACCATCTTGCTTTGACTCGCACAGTCTGCGCCACGAATCCGGGACTAGGTGCCGAAAACCGCCAAACTAGGTGCTGCTTGAACAGAAATAGGTGCCAAAAACCCTAAAAATGAGTGGCCGCCAGCCTCGTCTAGGTGCCGCCCCGTCCTCGACAGCTTCCGAGAAGAACCTCTGACGGCGGACGAACTCACCGGTCGCCTGACGCTAAGGTGTTCCGGCTCGTCAGAAAACACCGGATGGCCCGGCTTCCTCGCCCTTATCGATCAGGTCTTGCTCAGCGTCAGCTAAGCAGTCGGCACCAAAGTCACCCTCCGCCGTCGTAATTCCGGTTAGAGCACGACGGCGGCTGGCCTGCTGGCGTGGGAACTATTGGCTTCGTGGAGGAGTGCCAAATTTGGCACTGCGTCCGCATCGGAGCACCTAGTCGGTCGCCGGGAGCACTCATTTTTGGTGTTTTCAGCACCTAGACAGGCCCGAAACAGCACCTAGATGGGCCCTTCCGGGCCTGTGTGTGCTTTTCGTGGTGCAGTGTGGAGGCCGTGGGCTTCGTTCGGTAACCTTCCCGGTTTGTGACTAAGCCGTCACAAGGCACGCGTTTCTTGTTAGTGCATCGACTGGACATAACACACCGTGTTCACCATGCTGTTAAAGTGCTCCAGCACAACCATCTACCTTTGGGGGAACCAATGGCCATCTTTGACATGGGCGCCGAAACACTCGGGAACCTGAGCAAACAAACCGACGCGTCCCACCAGGACCTCGGCGCCCTCGTACGGCGTTTCGTGGACGCCGTCACCCCGCTCGAAGGAAAATTCAGCGGCGCGGGCAAAGCCGCGTTCGACTCCTTCAAAAACCGGTCCGACCTCGTCGCCTCCGAACTGAACACCGCCCTGGCCGGCATCGTAACCGGCCAATCCGGGATGAACACCGCCTTCACCCAAGGCGACCTGGCAGCCTCGGACAACGCACGCCGCTCCGAAGGGGCCGCGAACTTCGACGCCGCACGATTCCAAGGACGGGCCTAACACCATGACCACCAACCGCATCGCCTACGACACCAACGTCTCCGCCCAGGTCCAATCCGACATCCAAGCCCTCGCCGCGCACCTGGAAACCCTCATCGCCGCCCGCCAAGCCGACGTGAACCAGGCCATGGCCGACTTCCGCGCCGACGGCGTCGACACCGAATACCAGGCAGTCGAAACCCGCTGGACCGCCGCCGCCGACGAAGTCAAAGCCATCATCGCCCTGGTCCGCACCACCCTGGGCACCAACGACGAGACCGCCACCACCGCCGCGACCTCTGCCCGCAACGCCGTGCAGAGCATCGGCTAACCCGCCAGCAACCAGAGACAAGGTGACTGGTATGGCTGTGTGGAGTGTTGATGTTGGCACCGCGCGGGCGGTGATCTCCTCGACCGCGGGCTCGGTGTCGGCGTTGGAGGAACCGTTGACACGGTTGCGGGGCGCGGTGGACGGGATCGCCGCGGCCGTGCCGTCCGCCCAGGTCCAGGAAGCGTTGGGGGCGTTGATCGAGAACGGGGTGGTTCCTGCCACCACGGACGTGCTCGAGCGCAGTACCGCGGCCCTGACCGGGACCTCCCAGGCCGTGGGTTTCTACGCTGACGGTGACCTGGCCATGGCATCAACAGCGGCGTCCAGTGCCTCAACCGTGCACCTGCCCGTTTCGGCGTTAGGGCGGTAAGTATGGACTTCAGTCAGGTGTGTGCCGCTGGTCCGGGCGCGTCCGGGATCAGTGTTGACGGGCTCCCGCCGCTGCCGGACCCCGATGCCCTGGACAGCCACGGCCAGGCCCTCGCAGCCTCCGGGAACGCCGTTCATTCCGGGGTCAACGACGCGGCAAAAACCTGGGCCGGACTCGCGGGGGCGTATGAGGCCCCCGAAGCCGGGCAGGTCCTGACCGCTTTCAACCCCGTGTTCTCCCGCTCCCAAGACCTCGCCAACCTGACAGGTAAGACCGCGACCGTGCTGGCCGCGTACGCGGACCGGGCCAGGGAACTGAAACAACGCATCACCACCCTCCGGGCCGAAGTCCACGCCCTGGACGAGCTCATCGGCGGTAACGATGACTGGCGCTCCAACCTCAAAATCGTGGACCAGCACCGTAACACCATGGACAAAGCCAGCGCCCTGGCCCAAGCCATCCTCGACTCCGACGCCACCTGCGCCACCGCACTGGCCGCCCTGACCGGCGGGCAAAGCTACGCTCCCCCGACCATCCCCAGGGCGAACCTGAACAGCTCCACCGACTTCATCTCCAACGCCTTCACCCACGTCCAGCACTACCTGGGCGCCGACGAGAAACTCCCCGACCTTCCCTGGGGACCACCGAACATCTCCGTCCGGCTGGCCGGGCCCGCCTCGGCCGCCCAAGGATTCACCAGCGCCCTGATCGGCGCCGGGCAAGGCCTGCACACCCTGCTGTTGACCACCGACACAGCCAAACAAGCCCTGGCCTGGCAAGGGATGTTCGCCATCGGCGCCGCAGCGCTCACCACCAAGAACGTCATCGACCGCGGCTTCAAAGACGCCTCACCCGAGGACATCAACGCCGTACTGACCACCGTCAACGTGGCCAAGGAAACCATCCACTACGACGAATGGGGCACCAACCCCGGCTACGCCATCGGCGCCACCACCTTCGACGTCGGCTCGATGTTCATCGGCGGCACCGGACTCGGGATCAAGGGAGCATCCCTCGGCGGCAAACTAGGTGCCGAAACCGCGGCCCTCACCAAAGCCGCCACTTTGTCCAAAGGCACCACCAGTATCACCGGCGCAACCCGCTCTGTGCTCGGCGAAGCCACGGCAGCGGTCGCCGCCAAACTCACCCAAGCACGCACCGCCATCTGGGACCACGGCATCGGCACAGCCCTGAACAAACTCGACACCGGGCTGGCCAAACTCAACCAAACCCTCAACGGACCACAGCCCGCCTACGCCGGCGCACCGCACCAACTCCCCACACCGGTCCCAGAAACCGCATGGCTGGCCAAGGTTGACGAGACTAGCGCAGCAGGCGCTAAGGCCAAGCCAGCCCCTGAACCCTTCCCCCGCATCGTCGATCAAACCCTCGGAGACCCGGCACTCCCAGGACGCCACCCCGACCTGCAACCCGCCATCGGCGACACCGATGGTGGACCGGGGTCCTGGCAAGAACCCGGGGGCCGAAACGACAAAGGCGTCCCTGACCAAATCTTCGGGACCGGTGTCACGGCCACCGGCCCAAAGGGATATCTTCTGGAATACTTCATCGACTACGTCAAAGCGGACGGCTCCGTGGGAAAGGTTGAGTTCGACGGGCACTTGTGGCGCGGGCATCCTCCAGCGGAGGTCTATCAGGAGATCAAGGGAAACTACGACCTTCTTTTCAGGGGAGTTTACGATGGCCGGTATCTCCGCAGCGAAGCTGTTCCAACCGCTATTAGAGAATGGGTTCAGGACAGAGTCGCCAAGCAGATCGAAGCGCTAGAGGCAAAGGCACCAGGCGCCCACCTCGAATGGATATTCACGCAAAATGAGGATCTTGCCAAGATAATGGATAAGGCCGTCACACAATACCTGGCACGCAACCACGTTAGTGTCACAGTGGACGTAAAGTTCGCTCCGATGAAGGGCTAGTTTTGATTCACAATGAGGAGTCCAGCGTGGCAGAAATCTATTCGGCGGATCTCTTCGACTCCGCTCTGGACGATATAGACCTCGACCTACAGTTGGGCGGTCGGGAGGCGGGACCACCAGATATCGCAACTAGGATTTTGGCAACCTTAGAGATTCTTGAGCGACTGGATCCTCGCCCGATGGAGTGGGTCGGGATTCCGCGAAGTGGTGGGGCAACCCTCGAACATGAAAAAGTAGGACGCACCATTGAGGAACTGGGCACTCTTGTTATGGCGGGCGCCCGAAAGGATGATGCGGAGCGCTTTCACCCAAGTTGGGGTTACTTCGTACAACTAATTTCCTTCCTCAAGGGGTCGGATCGAGCTGTGAGCCCCTTCCACGCTGCAGTCAGCGACGGAGCCCACGGCGGATTTTCAAGCGATTCGTTTTCCTTAACTTTTGCAGACGCGCTCGTATCTGGCCGCGAAGCTGTCGTTAGCAGCTTCAGTGCGCTGATAGAAGTGTGGCAGCCCACGCGAGGCGGAGTCTTCGGCTACGAAGTTAGCCGATTACACCGAGGGGAACCCGCATGGTATCCACCCGTTGGAGTTCTGACGTACTTTGCAGAAGACAGCGGATACGTCTTACCCGATAACCCCCTGGTTGAACTGCGACGGTTACGAAGTGGCGTGATGGCAATACTGAACGACTGGACCTTGGATGCCGTCCTCGCGTACGGCGAGGCTTTCAGGGCTGTCAACGATGGCATCCCCCGCAGAGCTGCCGGGACCGGATAGAACTATGTTTCCGGCGGGGAGACTGATCAGAGAAGAGCGACACCGTGAAAGAAGACGGCCACACAATCGTTGATCCAGCTTTGGATACGCTGAATCTCAGGCTCCAATTGGGTGTAAGGGCCGACTCGGCACATGAGATTGCTGCGACAATCCTTGCCAGCGTTTCGGTACTGGAGCGGCTCGATCCAAGGCCTATGGAATGGATCACGGTCACCAGAGCCGCTCCGGCCACCGCGGGAGGCGACTTCCTACCCCGAAACATTGATGAAGCAACGTCACTAGTGGAATCCGGGGCCCGCAAGGATGATGCGGGCAAGTTCTATGTCGGCTCTGGTTACTTCGTTCAGTTAGTCTCTTTTCTAAACGGGACCGACCGCAGTGTGAGCCCCTTTTATGCATCGATTGCTGACGGATCGAGTGACGCCCCTTCCCACAACTCACTCAAGCTCACCTTCAAGCAGGCGATGATTCCGAGTCGAGAAACTTTCGTAGCCTGCTTGGTTGAACTTTTCGATCTATGGCCCCCTGAGATGGGTGGCCTCTTCAGCTCCGCGATAACCAGGAAAAACCGAGACCAGCCCATCTGGTACCCACCAGTTGGGGTTGTCACCTATTTCGCTTACGACAGCGGCTACGTCCTCCCAGAAGACCCACTAGTCGAACTGCGCCAGCTACCGAACGGCACCCTGGCGGTCCTCAAGAACTGGACCTTGGAGGCTGTCCAAAGATACGAAGCCGCATTCCGAGCGGTCAACAATGGCATCCCGAACGAGCGTTCGGCAGTTAGGAACCACATATGCGAAACACAGACTCTGACAACCTAGCCAATCAACACAACGGACTCCTCCAAGAGCAGGAGGCATTCGACAGGTTGGGCGTTCTACTCCACGGCTTGCTTGGGCCGGGCGATGAACGAATAGAACTCACTGCCAGCGTAACCACGTCCACCAACGAGCAGCATTTTTACATCTTCAACCCGAACGGCCGGTTCTCCTCACAGAATGGGCCCTTCAATGATCACGGCGGAACCTCTGAGGTATCGCGGGCCATTAAGGATCTCCGAGAAGCGTCCTACCGGGTCGGTTTAGGCACATGGTTCGGAGTTCACTTCGTTGTCACGGCATCTGGGAACGCCACCGCCAACTACAACTTCGATCACGAGCCAGAATGGGACTTCCCAGTGGCTCCCGCCGTGTATGTCAGGGATCAGCTGAAGTATCCGCGAGATGAGCACAAGCAGCCGGAGTGGCTTAAGCGGAAACCCCACGAGGGCAACTCGAACTGAGCCGGCACCAAAGGACCTAGCCTCCCGCGATCTCCCGCAACGTCTGCAAGTGCGCCGCCCACACGTTCCGTCCGGTACCCGTCAGGCTGGCCGATGTCCTGGGAAACTTCCCGGCGAAGCTTTTTTTGATCTTCACGAACTCGGCCTTCTCCAAAATCGAGAGCTGCTTGCTCAACACCGAATCGCTGACCTGAATGGCGTCCCTCAGGTCCTTGAAGTCCAACGACTCAGCCTTCGCGAGCGCAGCCATGATGGAGAACCGGACCGGTGAGTGGACGAGCTCGTTGAGCTTGTGACGCGGGTGTTCCGCCGGGGCGCTCATGCGCGCAGCTCACGGAAGGCAGCAGCAAGGCCAATGGCTGCCAGGGCAATGGCCGCGGGGATGTAGAACCAGAGGTTGCCGTCCCGGAAGAAGTAGGCGCCAACCACGAGCGCCACGACGTACAGCGCGAAGTACCCCAGAAGAGACGTCAGGAACCGTTTGGTGAAGCCGACCTTGGTGGACCGTTGGAACATTGGCCAGATGCTCGCGGTAATTGCGCCCCAGGCTCCCACAGAACAGGCCAACAATGCCGCGCCGTAGCCGCCGACCAGAACGATGTGCATCCCGATCATCAGCAGCGAACCCATAATCGCGAGGCTGGTGAACATTACAGCCACCGGCCAAGCTGCCGCGTTGATGGAGGAGGCGCCCAGTGAATCGGCCCGTGCAAGGAGTTCCCGTGCTTCGGCTGCTGACATATTGCCGGTGGTCTCGTTCATGGTGTCCCCCAAGTTTGTGCGGATCGATACCCCCACCCTAAGAAAGTACTTTCCAAGTTGTCAACTACTTTCCCATGGCAGTCGAGTTACCAACAACCCCGCCAACCCCGGTAAATTTAAACCCAAGAGTTTGACCCTCGGTGAGCAACACCACTCGCGCGCCTCACGAAAGCAGGATCATATGACCGTCTCTCCCCTCATCTGGGGTATCACCATCGTCGTCATTTTGGCGCTCTTGGCCTTTGACTACTTCTTCCACATCCGCAAGGCCCACGTCCCATCGCTCAAGGAAGCGGCCGTCTGGTCCTCCATTTACGTTGGACTCGCAATAGTTTTCGGCGTCCTGGTCCTGATTTTCGGCGGCGCCCAAATGGGGTCCGAGTACTTCGCCGGCTACATCACGGAGAAGGCCCTCTCGGTAGATAACCTGTTCGTGTTCCTCATCATCATGGCGAGCTTCAGGGTGCCACGTGAGGATCAGCAGAAGGTCCTCCTGTTCGGCATCGTGTTCTCCTTGATCGCCCGTACAGGTTTTATCTTCCTTGGCGCAGCACTCATCAACTCGTTCGCGTGGGTGTTCTACATCTTCGGACTGATCCTGCTCCTCACGGCTGGCAACCTGCTCAAGCCCGGCGACCACGGTGACGGTCAGGCCAACAACTTCATCATCCGGCTCGCCAAAAAGCTCTTCCACACCACGGACAAGTACGACGGCGACAAGCTCTTCACCGTGGTGAACGGCAAGCGCGCCCTGACTCCCATGCTCCTTGTAATGGTGGCCATTGGCGGCACGGACATCCTCTTTGCGCTGGACTCCATCCCGGCAATCTTCGGCCTGACGCAGAACGTGTTCATCGTCTTCACCGCCACCGCGTTCTCACTAATGGGCTTGCGCCAGCTGTACTTCCTGATCGACGGACTGCTGGACCGCCTCATTTACCTCTCCTACGGTTTGGCGGCCATTCTCGCTTTCATCGGCGTCAAGCTGATCCTGCACGCCCTGCATGAGAACAACCTTCCATTCATCAACGACGGCGAGCACGTCAACGTCATTGAAATCACCACGGGCCTCTCGCTCAGCGTCATCATCGGCGTCCTGATCATCACCGTGGTGCTCTCCCTGATCAGCCCTGCGGGCAAGGCCCAGACGGCCATCAACAACGCCCGCCGTCACGCCGTCGATTATCTGGACCTCGACTACACCGCCGACGCCAACGAGCGCGAGCGTATCTACCGTGCCCTCACGGCTGAGGAAGCGCAGATTGTGCAGATGCCACTGAAGTACCGGAACAAGGCCAAGGACGTGGAGACCATCCGCGAGCAAGTGGCCGAGGCACACCGTCAGCACGAGGAATTCCTCAAACGGTAAGTCTCACCAAACGCTAAGGCTCACTACCAAGTCAGGCGCCCAGGAGCACGCTGATCTGATCCCGGATCTCGTCGCCAACCTGGGCGTCTGTCATGTCAATAGTCGCTGAGGACGCCATGCTGACGAACATGATGGCGGAGACGATCCGAGCCAGTTTCGCCGGGTCGCGGGCCAACAACTGACCGTCGCGGCCCAGCACTCCGGCAATGGCCTCTTCCGTACGCATCGTGAGGGACAACGCCTCTGCATGGTGAGGTTCGGCAGGGTCACCGAAGACGATCTCCCGCAGGTAGGTTCGGCCGTTTTCGATCTGAACACGGTTGCACTCAATGATGGGCCGGATGATGGCCATCACCGCGTCCAGCACCGTGATTTCAGCGGCGGCCGCTTCGACTCCCGCGTCGAGCGCTTGGGCGTACTTGGCGTTGTGCACCAACAAAAGCAGCTCCGCCTTCGTCTTGGCATACAGGAACAAGGTTCCCGATCCGACGTCGGCCTTTTCCGCCACCTGCTGGGTGGTGACCTCGTCCACTCCGTACTGGGTGAAAAGTTCGCGTGCGGCCGCGGTGATGCGGTCAAGCTTTTCCTGCTTATTCCGCTCACGTCGGCCAAGTGTCTGGGGCGCAGGCTGCATTTAGCTACCGTATCAGCGGGCCGATGCATCAGCGGCCCAGGAACTCGAGCGCTACCGGGACGAACCTGTCGTGGAACTGGAAGATGCCACCGTGCCCGGAGTCCGGGTAGATGACCAGCTCGCTGCCCGGAATCCGGCGGTGCATGTCGCTGGAAAGCACCGAGGGCACCATGCGGTCGTTATTGCCGTTGGCGATGAGCGTCGGTTGGTTGATAACACCCAGATCGGCCGACGGCGACACTCCCCACCGCCTGATGGCTTTCAGTTGCGTCTGGAACGCCTTGAGCGAGATGGGTGCCTCGCGGTTGGTGGTCCGTTGGTTGAGCCGATTCATGAATGCCCTCGCAGCGGGTTTTCCGGCGGCGTTCCGGTTGAAGAACAGGAACTCCTTGGGGTCCTGTCGGGTGAGGGCGCCCCGAACTACGTCAAAGTACGTGGTTCCCATGATCTTCTGGATGCCCTCACCACCGGCAGGTCCCGTGCCAGCCAGGACGAGCTTGCGGACAAGGCCGGGGTGTTTGACCACCAGCGACTGGGCGATCATGCCGCCGAGCGAGAATCCAAAGAGATCCACTGCCGGATAGCCGAGGGCCTGAATAAAGGCGGCAGCATCATCCGCCATGGCTTCGATGCTGTCCGGAACGGACCCCGTGGTTGCACCGACTCCGCGGTTGCTGAAGGTGATCACGTGGTGTTTCTCAGCAATGGGGTCGATGATGCTCGGATCCCAGTTGTCCATGGTCCCGGCGAGGTGAATCAGGAAAACTACCGGAACCCCACCTTTAGGCCCCATTTCGCGGTATGCGTAGCTGACGCCGTTGGCTGTCAGCGTCTTCGCGGGCACCTGTAAATACGACTGCTGTTCACTGCTCATGATGTTCGTCCTGTCGGTAGGGGTGGTTAGAGATGGCTGACAACGGTCTTACCGCGGACGCCGCCGTTGTCGAGGGCCGCAAGTACATCGGCCGTCTGGTCGAAAGGCACCACACGTCCCACCACTGGCTTGATGTCTCCGGCGTCGATGAGTGCTGCGATTTCCCTCAACTGGCCACCATTAGCGCGCATGAAGAGGAACTCGTACGTGACTCCCAGACGGCGGGCTTTGCGCCGGATCCCCGAGCTGAGCAGGGTCATCAACCCCAGCAGAACCGGGTTTCCGCCCAGCTGTCGGGCGAAACCGGCATCCGGCGGGCCGGCGATGCCAATGGCCCGGCCACCCTTCTTCAGAACCTGCAGAGACCGCTCCAGGTTTTCGCCACCGAGGCTATCCAGGACGAGGTCATAGTCACTCAGAATTTCCGTGAAATCCTCAGTCCGGTAGTCGATCACCACGTCCGCGCCAAGGTCCCGGACGAAGTCCTTGTTTCCGGCGCTGACAGTAGTGGCCACCGTCGCCCCGAGATACGTGGCCAGCTGGATGGCAATGGACCCTACTCCCCCGGCTCCAGCATGGATGAGTACGTTCTGCCCGGGGCCAACATTGCCCCGCTGCACCAGCGCTTGCCAGGCAGTCAACGCCACCAATGGAAGCGAGCCGGCCTCTTCCATGCTGATGGTGGCCGGTTTGATGGCAAGGTCTTCCTCGGCAACGGCCACCCGCTCCGCGAAAGTCCCGATTCGGTCATTTCCCGGGCGTGCGAATACTTCGTCGCCGGGCTCGAAGGACTGAACCTTTGCCCCGACCTTCAGGACCACACCGGCAACGTCGTGGCCCAGTATCTGCGGCAGTTTGTACGGGAGGATCTGCTTGAACACTCCCAACCGAATTTTCTCGTCCAGCTGGTTGAGGCCTGCCGCGTGGACCTCCACCAGCACATCGTGGTCTCCGAGCACGGGCTCGGGGACGTCCTGCTGCTGAAGGGGTTCCTTGTACTGGCTGAGGACGAAGGCTTTCATGGGAGTTCTCCTGGACTGTATAACTGACTTAACTCAATTATGAGTGCACTCAGTAAATTTAGCAAGAGTTCTCCGCTGGATAATGGTCGGATGGGACAGCGGAGCGATGACGGCGTGAACGAACCATGGCGGATCAGCACACGGCTGCCACTCATCCTGGACGCCCTCCTGGGATCCGAAGAAGAGCCAGCCGTGCGTCAGTTGATCGATGCCTTCGGCGGGCCCGCGGCAAGGGTCAAGGACCAGCTGGTGGGCGAACCCGCGTACCGATCGCGACGGCTGCAGTTCGCCTCGGGCGGCGAAATGATCATGCACGACGGCGTCACGGTGGCCGTCGTGCTGCACGCAGCACCTACTGGTTTTGCACCTGGCGGGTTTCACCTGCCCTCATGGATCCCCGGCCTGGATAAGAACGCTACCCTCAGCGACCTCAAGGGAGCCCTCGATGCTGCCCGCGCTCCCGGAGGTATGGGCTTCGTACTGGACGGTGCCTACGTGGAACCCCGCTTCAAGAACAACCGCGGCTGGAACGAGCCCGGCAATCTTCTCAGCCTTAGTTTCAGGGCGGAGGCTCCGCAGCATGCCTGCCGCCCCGAGGATGACGATTGTCCAACATGCAGCGATCTCTTGGTTCGCGGAGCCCGCACCGGCGGGATGGACGTGGAACAAACCATCGCTGCACTCTCCTCAGCCGCAGCGGCGGGCCTGATCACTGAAAGCCCCAGCTGGGTCCCGCTCGCAGACCTCCAACAACTCCATGCGTCACAACTGATGGAACGGGTGGAGAGCCAGCTTAGCTGTTCGGCGTGCCTGCGAATCATCTGCCTGACGCTCTACCGCGAATCATCCCCGACGTTTGAATACACGGTGCTCAACGAAGCCCGGCAACGGCCACTCGAAGCGATTCCGCCGGTTGAGCAGTGGGGAGACCACCTGAGGATAGCCAAGGATCGCGATGCCATGCATTACGTGGACCACCAGCCGGGCTCATGGTTCCTGGTTGAACAGCAAGGATCTCTTTTTCTCGAAGCGAGGTACTGCATCAATACGATGGTGGACTCAACGGCCCTGCTTCGCCTGGACCAGACCGAAACCGATGCCTATAGGACCGGTGGCCACAACTACGTCTCCGACCTCGCCAAGCGAATCGATAAGAGCGGCCCCCACACTGAGGAATCTCCCTATTTTCGGAGAGACCTCTACCGCGGGCCTGACCGCGCCATGTTGTCCAAGAGCTTCGCGGCGGCCATTGTGAACCACACTTGGACTGCCGAGCAGCGACGCCGAAGCTGACGATACCGGGCCTTGTGGCGACGGGGCCACGCCTCCCCTAGACCGCCGGCTTCCGCCACATCGCAGCCAGCACCAGCACCACAGCACTGAGCCCCAGCATCACCAGGACCATGATCCCCCAGTTGGCCTGATTCACGCCGGGGCCATAGAGCACGCCGATCAGGACAGTGGCGGTGATGGCCCCGAGGTAGCGGCATGTCTGGAAAATACCGGCCGCCACTCCCCTCTCTTCGGGCCGGGCCGAAACGTACAGGCCTTGGTTTGAGGCCGTACTCACCACGCCGTACGGAACACCCATCAAAGCGGTGAGCACGAACACCAGTGGCGCCCACAAGCTCAGGGTCAGGAACCCGAGCGTGCCTGCCGCAATGGTCAGGATCAACACCCCGGTGATCAGAACGGGTCGCACGCCGAACCGCTCAATGAACCGCACGGTCAGTGGCGTCACCACAACCGACAACGCCGCAAGGGGCAGCATCAGCAGGCCCACCACACCGGCGTCGTAATTCCCTGCCTCCTGCAGCAACTGCGGAAGGCCGAAGAACGCAAAGTAGTAGACGCCGCTGAACACCACAAACAGCAAGTACACCAATAGCAGCGGCCGGTTCCGGCCCAGCAGGCGGAGGTCCAGGAACGGCGGCTGGAATCGCAGCTCACGCCAGGCGAACAGCGCTCCGATCACCGTGGCCGCACCCAGTAGATACCAGCGGTAGCCGGGCAGCACGTTGAGCAGCGCCATCATAGCGAGCATGAGGGACAGCACGAAGGCGAGGATGCCGGGGATGTCGGAATCGCGGATCAGCTGGCCGAGTTTGCCGGTTTCGCGCCCGGCATCTGCGGGCGCGGTCTGACGAACAACAATCAACGCCAACAAAGCAATGGGAACGTTGATCGCGAACAGTGCCTGCCAGCCCACCAGACTCACCAAAAGCCCGCCCACCACGGGCCCGACAGCGGCGGCAGAAGTGTTGGCCATCTGGATCCGGCCGAGCGGCCGCGTGGACGGCAAGTTGGCCAGCCGGCTGAGCTCGGTGACCATCACGACGGCGGACGGGTACGCCGTCGCGGTCCCTACAGCCATGAGCGCGCGGGCCACGCATACCAGCGCGAAGTTGGGCAGGAACGGCGCGATGGCGCACGTCACCGCCACCAACGCCATACCGAACATAAACAGGCGCCGCGGGCCGAAGCGGTCAGCGAGTCGACCCATCAGCGGTTGACCGGCCGCGGACGCGAGATAGAACGAGGTGATCACCCAGGTGACGGTGGCGACGTCGAGCTCGAAATGCTCCCGCAAGACCACCAACGCTACGGCGATCATGGACGAGTTCAACGGGTTCAGCGCCGTCCCGAGGCTCAGCGCAGCAATCGCAAGGCCGGGGCGTGGTTTGTTGGCGGTCACCCGTCCAAGTCTGCTCCATGGTTGCCTCGGGTCACGAACCCGGGTGACCACACCGGGGTCACAGAGCGGACGCCTCCGCCCAAACTCTGGCCAACCATCCATGCCGGGTAGGGGCCAGGGGCTTAACCGAAGTTGCTCCGCCTCAGAGCATTCAGGCGGGCGTTGTACTCAGTATCGTCGATCTCACCGCGGGCAAACCTTTCCGCGAGAAGCTCCTCCGCTCCGCCCGTACGGTGCGGCCCGCCAGCGTACCTCCGGCTGCCGGCACCCATGGACCGGGTAAGAAAGACGATCGCTGTGATGATCGCTCCCCAAAACAGTATGAAACTCACAGCCATGAGTGCGTATCCCCAGACGCCCATGTTTCCGTCCCAATACATCATGGCTACTCCTTCAGACCAGCGGGCACGTCCGTGCTCCCGGCCTCCACTATCCCCCCGCAAGGAGCGGCGCGTCAGAGTCTTAAGTCCCCCGACGGCGGCAAACGTCGGAGGCGGCTACTCCTCGAAGTGCGTGGTGATCTTCCCGGACGAGACGGCAGAAATGATGGACTTGGCCAGGTGGCGCAGCTTGATGTTGCGGTTGCTGGACGCCGTGCGGAGGATGGTGAAGGCCTCCTCCTGGCTGCAGTGGTTCTGCGCCATGATGGCCCCCACAGCAAGGTCGATCACAGTGCGGGTCTGCATTGCTGCGGCAAGATCATTCCGGGCGTCGCTGAGCTGCGCGATCTTCAGGGCCAGGCGCAACGACTTGGAGGCGTGGGAGGCGAACTCCTCGGCACTCTCTACGTCGTCATCGCTGAACGCGTCCGGCTGCTCGGAGTAGAGGTTCAACGCTGCACGTGTATCGCCTTCAACCAGAAGGGGGACACTCAGGACGGATCGCAGGCCTTGGTGCGAAGCAGCCTGCACGTACTCGGGCCAACGATGTTCCTGGAGAAGATCCGGCACCATCACGGGGGTGAGCTTATCCATGGCAGTGAGGCAGGGACCATCAAAGTCGTTTTGGAGTTCGTCCATTGCTCTGGCGCGATCATCACTGCTGGCAGTGGTGGCCGACTTCTTACGACGCAATACGGTGATGCCACAGAAGACGGGTTCCGGGCGCGAGAGGCTTTCGGCGGAGAAAGCCGCGAGCTCGCCGAGAAAAGCCTCGACGTCTTCGCTGCCAAGGACGAGATCCAAGAAAAAACCGTTCTTGAGAGCTTCCTGCTCGGGGCGGGGGTTGACCATGCACGTTCCTACTGACTGAAATGCGTCCCCAGCAGACAGCAAAGGAGCGAAAATTGCCGCCCTCTGCAAAACGGTCTGGCAATACCTTATCGCCCAACGATCACCGGTACAAAGTGCTGCACGGAACGGCTTGACCTGCGGATACGCGACTCCGGATATGGCATTTTGTCAACTAAGGCAAGGGTTTCACGCGTCCCCAAAAGTAAGTAGGCTTACTAAAAGGATCTGAGATCCGTCATAAGGACTATTCGTACAAAGGAGTCATCAGATGGGCGTTGAAGACAGCATCCGTAAGGCCACCGAAAACGCTATGGAAGACCTGGCCGGGACCTCCAAGCCGGTGAATGATCAGCAGGTTCCAGCGCCCGGCGAGAAGGACGACGATATCCAGGTCCACTCCTCCATAAGCGAAGGCTCAAACGCCATCGACGAAGATCACTCCCCCAACACCAGGGCAAAGGGCCGCCACCGTGCGGATGGAGAACCCGACGGCGGAACCACCTCACCCAGGCCGGGAACCGACGGCGACACTCAGGGCCGCAAACCGCACGATGGCACTGCTGTCGGCTCAAGTGACGCAGCGGGACCGGCCGGCCTGCCCAGTGGAGACCCCGATGACCTGCGCGCAGATCCCTCGGAAAGCGGGGGCGACCCCTCAACGAGCATGGGCCGTGGCTAGGAAGGCTCACCAGCTTGTACCGTCACGACCCACTTTGATTCTTGAAGGGCCAAAATTCAGCCGAAAATGGTTGTTTTTGGGACTTCTTGGGCCGAAAGTAGGTGAGGACGGTACATCTCAAGGGCAGATAGGCTTCGGGAATGCTCCCCAACTCGACCGCCCGGCTGCGCTTCCGGGAGATGACCCTTGCCGATCTCGATCTGATGAGTTCCATGCTGGGTGATCCCGAGGTCATGACGTACTACCCGGCGCCTAAGTCGCGGGATGAATCAGCAGCCTGGATCAAGTGGAACCAGGACAACTACGCTCGCCACGGATACGGGTTGTGGATCGTAGAAACGCGCGACGGCGAGTTCGTCGGCGACTGCGGGCTGACGTCGCAACACGTCAACGGGCGGGCTGAACTTGAGGTGGGCTACCACGTTCGTCGGGACGTGCAGGGGCGCGGATATGCTTCGGAGGCAGCATTGGCGTCCCGGGACTTCGCACGCGATGTCCTGGGGGTCCCCCTCCTTGTTGCGATCATTCACCCGGGCAACGTGGCTTCACGGAGGGTTGCTGAGCGGATGGGAATGCAGCAGCTCGAGGACGACATGGGTGGATCCTTGGTGCGGACCGTGATGGGCATCGATCTGAGGTAGCCGGGGGCTAGTCAGGTGTGCCGCTACCACTGACCTTGGCTGCTGGGAGGCCTAGGATCAGCCAAAACTGGTTGTTTTGCGGGCTTTCCGGGTTCAAAGAAGGTGGTGAAGCGCCAGCCACGGGCTGTGAAGCGCACTGGAGTGCTACCAGCTGAGGTCGGCGGCTCCGAGCGAGACGAAGCGTGGCGAGGTACGGTCCGGCGAATCAACCAGTTCCCTTAGTTCGCGAGCCGCCTGCCGTGGATCTTTTGAAGCATCAGCCTGCCCCATCCCGGTGGCCATTTTCCCTGGGTGAACCGCCCAGCACCTCACCCGGCCTGCGAGGTCCTGAGCGAGGGAGATAGTCAACATGTTTTGTGCGGACTTGGAGATTTTGTATGCGTAGCTCGTGGAGAGATCCGAATAGTCGCCACGCGCTTGCGCCGTCAAAGAGCCCAAGCGGGACGTGATATTGATGATCACCGGATCCGGCGCAGCCAACAATTGAGGCAAGAGTGCCTGCACCAGGCGCAGGGGTCCAGCGACATTAACGTCGACGGCGTTCATGACGCCCTCCGCAGCAATTTCGCCCAGCCAGGCGTGCGGAGCTCCCTGGGCTGCATTGTTGATGATCAGATCGACGGGGCGCCCATCTACGGCTGACATCAGCGCGGTCGATGGCTCGTTCCGGACGTCGTGTGTGGCCACAGTGACGTTCGCCCGATCAGTCGATGCTGTGGGTGAACGTGTGAGGGCAACTACCGCCCAACCGGCCTCGGAAAATTCGTCTACTAACGACCTTCCGAGTCCACGGCCGGCACCCGTAATGACTGCCAGCCTTCCGTTGGGCATCATGCGAATCGGACGTCCGTGTCCGGGTCCTTGCGGCTGTCCAGCATGCTGATGATCTTGCTCTCGAGTGCGGCAACGGTTGCTTCCGGCAGGACGATCAAGCCATCAAGTTCCTTCCGGGCCCGCTTATAGGCCGTTTGACGTTCGGCGGGAGTGGCGGCTGTGTCCTCTGCGATACGCAAGAGCTTCCTCGCAGTCGCCAGTCGTTGGCGCTCCGGGCCGGTGAAGTTGCCGTCCTTGATGCGTCTGGCTTCCCGTTCGGCAACATCAAAAGCGAGTTCGTAGCTGTGGACAGCCGCCCGATACTCAGCCAGCCTGGCCGGCGTCGAAATTTCTTCAGGTGTGGCGGGACGTAAGCTGTCGGCCTCTTTCTTGGCCCGCAGGAACGCGACCGTGAGCGGTTCGCGGACGTCCGTCATGAGCGGGAAATCGATGAGGTTACCTACGTCCAGCTCGTACTCGAGCCACCTGTGGTTCACGGAATCGTGCGCAGCAATGAGCGAGACTACCTCTGCCTGGTTGGCTTCCTCGTGCACCGCCAGCTGGTTCTGCAGCTTCAACAACTCCACCTTGCGCCGGTGCCGCTCTTCGCTGGCTTTGGACCACGACCTCGCCCAGCCACCAGCCATCCCGCCAATAGGGAAAATGAGCCACCAGTAACTGCCAAGGAAGTCGAAGAGGGGTTCCACTGCTCCATCCTCCCACCGGCGCGGACCGGGTCTCAACAAGACTGGCCAAGTCGGGCAACCATATCCCGCTAGGCTTCCCTCATGGACCAGCGACTGCATTTCCTCACGTTCGCCACCAAGGATCTGGACGCCGCGCGCGCCTTCTATAAGGAAGGGCTTGGCTGGGATCCGGCCATGGACGTTCCCGGCGAGATCTTGTTCTTCCAGATCGCGCCGGGGCTGATGCTCGGCCTGTTCGACGCCGAAAAGTTCGATCAGGACCTCGGTGCCACTGCTCCTACACAGGGAGTCAGCGGTGTGACGCTCTCACACAACGTAGGCAGCCCGGCGGAGGTCGCCAGTACCATCGACGCATTGGTCGCGGCCGGGGCCACTGTGCTGAAACCCGCCCAGGCCGGCGCGTTTGGCGGTATTTTCCACGGACACGTCAAGGACCCCAACGGCATCGTCTGGGAGATCGCGCACAATCCCGGCTGGCGCATTGACGACGACGGCACGGTGGTTTTCGGATGAGCGCACTCCCGCCGACGGTCGCCGACGACGTCATCAACCACAGCGGCCGGGTACAGTTCGACACGTTTTTGGACGAGCACCGCAGAGCTCTGAGCGCCAGTTTGGATGGACTCACGGAAGAACAAGCACGACGCCGGCTGGTTCCGTCGCGGACCACGCTGCTGGGCTTGGTGAAGCACGCTACTTTCGTGGAGAAGGTGTGGTTCGACGAAGCCGTCACGCGAAGGTCCCGCGCAGAGATTGGTATCCCGGCGTCACCAGACGAATCGTTCATCCTGGACAGCAACGACACCATCGCCAGCATTCAGACGGCTTATCTGGAAGCTTGCGCGGCCTCCCGGCGCGCGGTTGCGAAGCTGAGCCTTGATGATTTCCTGCTGGGAAACCGCCGTGGCCCTCTGCCCCTCCGTTGGGTGTACCTCCACATGCTGCGGGAACTGGCGCAGCACTGCGGGCACGCGGAGATCCTGCGTGAACAAATCCTTGATGCAGACCGGCCCTGGAAAAGGTGAGCACCGTGATCGCCCAGGGCGCGGTTGTGCGCTCCAACCTGTAGCCCCGGGCAGCCCGCCCAGGTCGCGGGAAGGGTGCGTGATCGCCGGAGAGGGACGGCGAACTCGCAGCATTCCCGCGATTTCGCTGCGTGCGCGGCAGCACTTCCGGGACAGCTGAGAAGTGCGGATGCTATTCACCTAGCAACAGCCATTCGACTGCAAACCGACAGCTTGGTCGCCTACGATCACGGATTACTTCTGGCGGCCACCGAATCAGGGATAACCACCGCATCGCCCGGGGCTTAGCAGCGGCTCAAGCGCTAATCGATAATCCGGAAGTCGTCGAACGCCCCGGTGGCCTCGGAAACCTGGAAGTCAACGTCCGCCACCTGGCCCGGGACGCGCGACGAGTGAAGCCAGTCCGTGAAGTCGCTGACGTTCCCGATTTCCCCTTCGGCCACTAATTGCACTGAGCCGTCGTGGTCGTTTCGGACTGTGCCGGTCAACAGGAGCTCTTCGGCTTTCCGGGCTGTCCAGTAGCGGAATCCCACCCCTTGCACCACGCCGGTGATACGGGCTGTCAGGCGAACGGTTTCGTCAGTCATGGAACCACCTTAAGCAGACCCGCCCTCGTCCGTCCCACTCCCCGTCGAACGGAGAGGCGAGCGAACAAGGGCGGGTTTCGTGCCTCGAACGAACTAGCCGATCACGATGTCCCGCGTGGCGTGGCTGTACGTGATGGTGACGGGGCCGCCGTCGTGGTTCAACTCGTGGTTGGCGCCGTCCCGGGCACCGAACGCACCATAATTCTCGTCCCACGAACGGTTCAGCGCGATCTTGTAGGTGTAGAAACCGGCAGGCAGTTCAGCCGTGAGCGTCCACAGCTGGACGATGGGGTTGAACTCCATCTGGGCTTCGTCGTACTGCGGTGCCCAATCCTCGGGTGCTCCAAGGATCTTGTTGAAGTCGCCCGCGATCGCCACAGCGTCCGGCTGCGGCAGGGTCTCGACGGCGGAGGCCGCCTTCGTCTTGGCCGTCGCCTTACGGGGGGACTTCTTAGCGGCGGGTTCAGCCGCCGCGGAGGAAGCCTTGGCTGTTGCAGCTTTGGCCCTCGGCGCGGAGACCTTGGCCGCAGCGACCTTCGGCTCAGCTACATCGGCCGCTGCCACTTTAGGCGCAGTGAGCTTCTTCGCAGCGGCCCGCTTGGTCGCCGCCGCCTTCTTGGCCTGTGGCTTCACGGGCGGGGCCGTCGGTACGGCGACGTCGGCAGGAACCGGAGTTCCGGCGTCGAGCGCTGCACCAAATGCCTCGGCATCCGCGAAGGCGACCGTGGCACGCAGACCATCTTCCGGAATGGTCCAGCCGGAACGGCCCTTGACCAACCAACCGGCCTTCACCAGTTTGGCCGAAGCCGACGTCAAGGTCTTGTGTCCGCGGGGGATGCCGCCACTGAGAAGCTCAGCCTCGTGGTCATTGAAAGGTACCCGGACGATCGCCTCGGCCAGCACCTCGCCGGCGTTCAGCGTTGCACCGGACCACACGCTTTCAGCGAGGATGTCCAGTACGGCCTTCAGACGAAGGTTGGTGTTTTCGGCGGTATTCGCGCCCATGCTTCTCCTTCAACGGTGGATACTCCATAGAAGTTTGCCAATGAATTGTTAATTCCCGCGACTGCGGAAGGTAAACACCGTGTGTCGTGACTGAGTGTGACATGCCGGACGCCGCAAGTGATGTGCGGGTCTCGGCTGCTGTGCTTTAGGCCGCCGAGACGGACGCCTTGACCCACTCCGTGACCTCGTCCAGCAGCACCGCTTTCCGGGCGTCGCTGGCGAAGGAGGAGCGGATGGAGTTCGCTGCCAAGGTGGCTTGTTCGGGAACTGAGAACTCCAGTACCTTCACCAGTTGCTCGAAGTTCTCGTCCACGTAACCACCAAAGTAAGCGGGGTCGTCAGAATTCACGGAAACGTTTAGGCCGATCGCCAGCATTTCGGGCAAAGGATGGTCGGCCAGCTTATCCACTGCGCGAAGCCTGACGTTGGACAGGGGGCAGACCGTGAGGGGAACCTGTTCAGCGACGAGCCGCTGCACTACGTCGGTGTCTTCCATGCACCGGATGCCGTGATCGATCCGCTCGACGTGAAGGACATCCAAGGCCTCGGTGATGTAGGACGCCGGTCCTTCCTCGCCCGCGTGCGCGATCCGTCGCAAGCCCGCCTCGCCGGCGCGCTGGTACAGTCGCTCAAATTTCGACGGCGGATTGCCCACCTCTGCGGAGTCCAGGCCGATGCCTGCGATCGGTGCGTGCATCGCCTGGAGCTGGTCCAGAACTTCGAGCGCCGAATCCTCGGACATGTCGCGCAGGAATGCCGCGATGAGGAGGGTGGAGATGCCGAAGTCTTCCTCGGAGGTAGCCAGGGCGTTGGCTACGCCGTTGACACAGGTTTCAAGCGCCACACCCCGGGAAGTGTGTGCCTGGGGATCCATCATGATTTCCGCGTGACGCACGCCCCCGGCGGCGGCCCGCTTCAGATAAGCACGAGTCATGTCGGTGAAATCCTGCTCGGTCTGCAGGACGGCCATATTGGCGTAGTAGAGGTCCAGGAAAGATTGCAGGTCAGTGAACTGGTACTTTTCCCGGAGTTCCTCAATGTCTTGGTACGGCAGGTCAATGCCGTTTCGTTCGGCTAGGGCAAAGATCAGCTCTGGCTGGAGAGTCCCTTCAATGTGCAGGTGCAGTTCGGCAACCGGGGGCGCCGTGGGTGTAGTTTTCTCGCCAAAAGTTTCCACCTGACAACTCTAGGCCCCAACACATGCACGTGTCCCGGAGCACTCAACTTGGTTCTCAAGCCCGGCACCCTCAAACTGAAAGGATGCAGACTTTCCTCCCTTTCGCCGATTTCCGTGAGAGTGCCGCGGCGCTCGACACTTCAAGGCTCGGCAAACAGCGCGTCGAAGCCCTCCAGGTTCTCCGCGCGTTGGTGATCCCGGAGTACGGTTGGCAGTCCCACCCCGCCGTGCGCATGTGGATGGGCCACGTCCCGGCGCTCACCATGTACGGCCTGGCCATGGCTGATGAGTGGATTGCGCGTGGGCACCCGGACAACACCCGCACCAACATCACGGAGTTCGCGCCTCAGGCTGCCCACCCGGATTACGCTTCCAGGATCATCATGCCGCCATGGCTTGGACACGAGGACCTGCACCTCAGCCACCGCTCCAAGCTGATCACCAAGGATCCCAAGCACTACTCCCAGCTCTTTCCCGGCACTGAGGAAAAGCTTGAGTATGTGTGGCCGGAACCCAAGCACGAGTTCCACCCGGAAGACCCGGAAGAGGATCGCCTGTTGATCCTGCGCGCCAACGTTGAAGACCTCCGCCCGGAGCAGCTCACCACCGTAGCCATGCCGCCGCATGGCAAAGCACGTGCCGCGGCCCCGGCAGACCCCGACGAGTACCAGTTTGTGTACGCCGAGGAGAAGTCCCGCCGACAAGTGGGTGGACCCAAGAAGCGCCCGGTGGTGCAGAAAGAAAAGAAGCCCACACGCAAGCGACAGGCACAGGAGCAGGCCTTCAACACCCTGCCTGGCAAGACCGAACTCGCTGTGCCTTTTGACGATGGCCAAATCTTCGCTGTTGGTCTGATTCAGGGCCGCCCCATCACTGTTGATGGCCGCTTCGCACGCAACTTCGAGGTCACCAACGTGATCAAGCGCACCGACTTCGACTACCCCGCACTGCTTCAGGATCCCCGGGTCTTCTTCCCGGTCCCGGCGCCTGCGCCTGCGCAGTAGCGGTACTTTTCACCAGCATACGACGGCGGCAGCCGGGTTCTGTATCCACGGAACCTGGCTGCCGCCGTCGTTTGTTTGCTGCATGCGGCGCCCGCTCTGTGAGACGGTAAGGGCACGCACCTAACCGGGGAGGGCCATGGATTTCCAGCACGTCATCGAAGAAGTCGGCCGGTACATGGACGTCGCCGGGGTGGCGGTGATGGTGATAGGTGCCGTGGTGTCCATCCCCATGGCCCTCCGGGGATACCAGCCAAAGCGGGCCCGCGGCCTGGCACCCTTCTCCCCGTACCGCTCCTACCGGCAACTGTTGGGCAGGTCCATCCTGTTGGGGCTCGAGCTCCTGGTGGCCGCCGACATCATCAGAACCGTGGCCGTCACTCCTACTTTTGAGAGCGTCGGGGTGCTGGCCATCATTGTGCTGATCCGGACGTTCCTCAGTTTCTCGCTGGAGCTGGAAATTACGGGCCGCTGGCCGTGGCAGAAGGAAAAAGACGCGTGACCCAGCAGTGGATCCCGGACATTCTTGGCGAAGGCTTTGAGCAGCAAACGTTAGAACTCGACGGCGGTGCTGAAGCCACCCTGGTGAGGTACCTCGGCACAGGCCCCGAGTGGCCGGAGGACTTGGACGGCGTTCCGGACCCCGCAGGAATCGATGCCGACGTCCTGTACGTCCACGGCTGGTCCGACTACTTCTTCCAAAAGCACGTAGCCGAGTTCTGGCACCGAACCGGCGCGCGCTTCCACGCCCTGGACCTTCACAACTACGGGCGCAGCCTGCGTCCCGGGATGGTTCCGGGTTTCGTCACCAACCTGTCCGCTTATGACGCCGACATCGCCGCAGCGCTGACCGCCATGGGCCGCTCCGACGTCCCTGGCCATGACCGACCACTCATCCTGTTGGGCCATTCCACCGGTGGGCTCACCCTCAGTCTGTGGGCTGCCCGTCATCCTGGCGTGGCTTCTGCACTGATCCTCAACAGCCCGTGGCTGGAATTTCAAGCCACCGAGCTCGGTAGACGCGCGATCGCCCCGCTGGTGGGACTGCGCGCCCGGCTCCACCCCCTGACACCGTTGCCCCCAGTGGATCCGGGCATCTACACCCGGGCCGTATCAGCCACCCTTGACGGTGAGTGGGACTACAACCTCCAGTGGCGGCCCGACCGGGGCTTTCCCATCACTCCGGCATTCCTCGACGCCGTGTTCCGCGGCCAGGCCACTGTTGCGGCCGGTTTGGGGATCGACGTTCCGGTACTCGTGCTGCTCTCGGACAAGAGCTACCTCCAGCCAAAATGGTCTGCCGACGCTCTCACGGCTGACGTCGCACTCAACGTGGATGCCGTGGCTCACCGCTCGTTGTCCTTGGCCGACACCGTAACGGTGAGCCGGCTCCCCAACGCGCTCCACGACATCTTCCTCTCACCGGAACCAATCCGGCGAGAGGCCTTCGCGCGGATCGGGCGCTGGCTTCCCACAGCTCTCCAGCCCTCGGATGCAGACGTGTGGGAAGCCAGGACCGCCGGTTTGTAGGGGTTACTTGCCGAGCCCGGCCCTTCGCAGCGCTTCCGCCATGGCTGTGTTGGCAGGAGCCGCCTGCTGATTACTTTGCCGCGCGCCTCCTTGGCGCCGATCGCCCTGACCCTGCCCCTGTCGCGGCGAACCCTGGCCTGATTGACCTGAACGCTGACCCGGCTGACCCGATTGGCCGCCGCCACGCTGACCAGCAGCACCCTGGTTGCCCGGAGCACGCCCGCCTGAAGCACGCCCACCCGAGGTGCGGCCGCCGGCTGTGCCGGGTTCGTCGTCGAGCCTCAACGTCAGGGAGATGCGCTTGCGTTCGGGGTCGGCTTCCAACACTTTGACCCGTACCACTTGGCCGGATTTCACGATCTCGCGCGGATCCGAGACGAACTTGTTGGATAGTGCCGACACGTGGACCAGCCCGTCCTGGTGCACTCCGACGTCAACGAACGCACCAAAAGCGGCAACGTTGGTAACTGTGCCTTCCAGGATCATGCCGGGTTTGAGGTCGGAGATCTTCTCGATGCCCTCGGAGAACGACGCCGCCTTGAACGCAGGACGGGGGTCGCGGCCGGGCTTCTCCAGTTCGGACATGATGTCCTTGACCGTGGGCAGGCCGAACGTGCCGTCAACGAAAGCCTGCGGATCCAACGCCGTGGCCGGACCGCCACCGGCTGCGACCAGGATCTTCCGGGCCACCGAATATGCTTCCGGGTGCACGCTGGAGGCATCCAGTGGCTCCGCTCCCCCGGTGATCCGGAGGAAGCCTGCGCACTGTTCAAACGCCTTGGCACCCAGGCGGGGAACCTTCTTGAGGTCGCTGCGCTTCGCAAACGGCCCATTCTCGTTCCTGTAAGCCACGATGTTCTCACTCAGCAGCGGCCCGACGCCGGCCACACGGGAAAGCAGCGCCGGCGATGCTGTGTTCACGTCCACGCCCACGGCGTTCACGCAGTCCTCCACTACGGCATCCAGTGAGCGGTCGAGCTTCGCGGCAGTGACGTCGTGCTGGTACTGACCTACGCCGATGGACTTGGGCTCGATCTTGACCAGCTCCGCCAAGGGGTCCTGCAGGCGACGCGCGATGGACACAGCGCCACGCAGCGATACATCCATTCCCGGAAGCTCAGAAGCGGCCAGTGCGGACGCGGAGTACACCGACGCTCCAGCCTCGGACACCACCAGCTTCTGGATGCCCTTGGAGCCGGCAGCTTCGAGGGACTTGATGAGTTCGGTGGCGAGCTTGTCCGTTTCGCGGGAGGCCGTTCCGTTTCCGATCGCCACCAGCTCCACGTTGTGCTGCTTGGCGAGGCGTCCGAGGGTGGCCAACGCTTCGTCCCACTTCTTCGCGGGTGCGTGCGGGTAGATGGTGTCCGTGGTGACAACTTTGCCGGTACCGTCCACCACAGCCACCTTCACGCCGGTGCGGAGTCCGGGGTCCAGGCCAAGCGTGGCGCGGTTGCCGGCAGGTGCGGCCAACAGGACATCACGCAGGTTGGCGGCGAAAACTCGAACGGCTTCGTCCTCGGCGTCGGCGAACATGCGTCCGCGAAGGTCCGTGGTCAGCCGATCCAGAATGCGGCCCCGCCAGGCCAGCTGTGCGGTCTGCGTCAGCCAGGCATCGGCGGGCCGTCCCTGGTTGGCGACCCCAAGGCACTTGGCCACAGCGTTTTCGTAGCGGCCGCGAGCGGCGGCCAGGGCGTCGTCGTCGGCCGGGTCTGCTTCGGCGAGATCTAGCTCAAGGACGCCGTCCTTCTCGCCGCGCAGCAAAGCGAGCACGCGGTGCGACGGCATGCCGGACGGCACCTGCGTGAACTCGAAGTAGTCCTTGAACTTCTGGCCCTCCGCCTCCATGCCCTTCTTGACCCGCGACACCATGCGTCCCTGCTTCCACAGGCGTTCGCGGAGATCCTCAGCCAGGTCCGGGTCCTGACCGACGCGCTCCACCAGGATGGCGCGGGCCCCTGCGAGCGCCGTGGCGGCGTCGTCAATGGAGTGCTCGGCGTTCATGTATTTGGCGGCTTCGGTTGCGGGGTCCAGGTGCGGGTTGGCCAGCAGGACGTCGGCCAGCGGCTCCAGCCCGGCTTCGCGGGCGATCTGGGCCTTGGTGCGGCGCTTGGATTTGAAGGGGAGGTAAATGTCCTCCAACCGGGCCTTGGTATCGGCCCCGACGACGGCGGCTTCCAGTTCCGGGGTCAGCTTGCCTTGGGCGGCAATCGCCTCCAGGACCGAGGTGCGTCGTTCTTCGAGCTCACGCAGGTATCTGAGGCGTTCTTCAAGGTCGCGGAGTTGGGTGTCATCGAGCGTCCCGGTGACTTCCTTACGATAGCGGGCGATGAAGGGAACGGTGGATCCGGCGTCGAGCAGTTCCACAGCGGCTTTGACCTGCCAGGTCTTGACGCCGAGTTCTTCGGCGATCTGGGCATGGATGGCAGAGGCAGCTGACTGGTGTTGGAGATTTGAAGTCACCATGACAGTTTGCCTCACGTGGCCGACAATTTCCGGTACACGCATCCTTGGGGACTATCCGGGCGGCTGTGTTAGTGCTGTAGTTGGACCAAGCAGGAACGGGCCGCGAGGCGTTCCTCTCTAGGGATGCCTCGCGGCGGCTGGGTTTGGATGATCGGTGCCATGGGTCAGTGGGACATGTGCTCCTTGGCGGAAATGTGCTCCACCATTTCACCGAGGCGCTGTTCTGCGTAGTGGTTCCGGGCAATATCGCCCTGACTGATGATGCCTACCAACTTGTGATCACTGATGACGGGCAGGCGGCGCACCTGGTGCTCTTCCATCATGCTCACGGCTTCGTCGACGTTGGCGTCAGCGTCCACCCAGTAAGGCTTGCCGGTGGCGAGTTCACCGGCCCGGACTTCCCTGGCGTCCTTGCCTTCAGCCGTACACTTGACCACGATGTCGCGGTCGGTGATGAAGCCGGTGAGTTTGCCGTCATGGCCGCAGATAGGGAGTGAACCGCAGTCCATGTCCCTCATCAGCCTGGCGGCGTCCTGAAGAGTTTTGTCCTCTTCGATGCACTGGGCGTTGGTTGTCATGAATTCACGTACGGCACTCATGGGTCCTCCTTCATCGATTGGGGTTATCGACGCGGGGCCTCTCGGCACCGACGCCGATGATGCCAGCCTACGCTCGGAGGGTACCGGTGGCTAGGCGATTTTGCGCCCGATCAAGTGGCTCTTTATGGTCCCTATTCGGCGATGTCTTCAGCCCACAATTCGGCGTGGTCCTTTTGGAAAGTGCGCATCATGTCCACGCACCGGGGATCGTCCAGCACCACCACCTCCACCCCGCGTGAGCGCAGGAGATCGAATTCACCGGGGAACGTTTCGGCTTCGCCAACCACTACCCGGGGAATTTTGAATTGGATGATGGTTCCCGTGCACATCGCGCAGGGCGCCAAGGTGGTGTAGAGCGTGGTGTCCCGGTATGTCTTCTGGCGGCCGGCAGCCCTGAGCGCTGACATCTCACCGTGGGCGATTGGGTCGCCGTGCTGTACGCGCTCGTTGTGGCCGCTGGCAATGACGTTCCCGCCACGGGCCAGTGCGGCTCCGATGGGGATGCCGCCCTCGCTGAGGCTTTTTTGCGCTGCTTGGTAGGCGGCCTCGAAAGCGGGGTCAAGGGCGGGGGCTGTTTCAGTCATGGGTGCAGTCTAGAGTGGCCGGAAGCTGTTTTGTCAGGAGTTATTTTGTCGAAGCTATTTTGTCGTGGCTCGCTGATAGCTTGGCTGCAAGGGTTTATTCACGGCACTGACTTTATTTACGGCACGGAGAGGTAGGTGGGTTGCGGTGTTCTTCCTCGAGCCCGAGCACGCGGGCGCACCGAAGGACCTGGTGTTCTCAGCCAGCGACCTCGTCATTGCTGCCACCTGTGAGTACCAGGCGCTCCGCAAACTCGACGAAAAACTGGGCCGCACGCCAAAGCCTGACTTTGCCACGGATGCCATGTTGGAGCGCACGGCCAAACTGGGAGACGATCACGAGCATCGGGTCCTTGACGAGTTTGTGGCTGAGTTCGGCCTGTGGGATCCGGCTTCCGGGAAGGGCGTTTACGACGTCGTCCCCGCCACGGCGATGGACCGCGCCACCCTGTCGGCTAAGCATGCGGAATCCATCGACGCCTTGCGGTCAGGCGCGGATGTCGTCTTTCAGGCAGCGTTTTTCGATGGTCAATTCCATGGCCGTTCCGATTTCCTGGTGAAACGCCCCGGCGGCCAGTACGCGGTCTTCGATACCAAGCTCGCACGGCACGCCAAGGTTACGGCCCTCCTGCAGTTGGCCGCCTATGGAGATCAACTCATCCAGGCAGGGATCACACCGCACCCCACCGTCACCTTGGTGCTGGGCAACCGGGTTCACAGCGACCACCCTCTTGCGCAGATCCTTCCCGTCTTCAAGGAGCGTCGGGAGCGCTTCCTTGATATGACCCGGGCACATGGTGAAGCAGCCGGGCCCATTGAGTGGGGCGACCCCCGGTATTCCGCCTGTGGCCGCTGCGATTACTGTGCTGAACAGGTCCAATTACGCCGTGACCTCCTGATGGTGGCCGGTATGCGAATCAGCCGCCGTAAGAAGCTGATAGAGGCCGGCGTCACCACCATTGACCATCTTGCAGACCTCCCCGAATCGGGCGACCCCACGTTGCTGAGGCTCCGGGAGCAGGCACGGTTACAGACCGGGGCAGGCACACCGGACGGCACGGTCAAGTACACGGACAAGTCCGGAGAAGCCAAAGCCATCAGTTACAACGTCTTGCCGGACAACACCTTGGGAAGGTTGCCCGCTCCTGATCCGGGCGACATCTTCTTCGACTTCGAAGGTGATCCTCTCTGGCAGGACCCTGCCACCGGGAAGTGGGGGCTGGAGTATCTGTTCGGGGTGGTCGAGAACCCTGTGGAACCCGGAGCTGACCCGGTGTTCAGGCCATTCTGGGCGCACTCACGGGCCGAGGAAGGACAGGCTTTTGTGGACTTCCTTGAGTACGTGGCCAAGCGCCGCGCCATGTATCCCGGTATGCACATCTACCACTACGCCGCGTACGAGAAAACGGCCCTGCGTAACCTGTCCCTGACACATGTGGTGGGCGAATCCGCCGTCGACGACCTCCTGCGCCAAGGCGTCCTGGTAGATCTCTACGACACCGTCCGGCACAGCATCCGGATCTCTGAGAATTCCTACAGCATCAAGAAACTCGAACCGCTCTACATGGGGCAGCATCTCCGCTCCGGCGACGTAACGGAC
Source organism: Arthrobacter sp. StoSoilB22 (assembly GCF_019977315.1). Taxonomy (NCBI): domain Bacteria; kingdom Bacillati; phylum Actinomycetota; class Actinomycetes; order Micrococcales; family Micrococcaceae; genus Arthrobacter; species Arthrobacter sp. StoSoilB22. The sequence continues at coordinate 1,156,514 of NZ_AP024652.1, read as the reverse complement.
GCCGGGGCCTCCGTTGTTGCCTACGCGGACTACTGCACGGCCCGGGACAACGGGAACGCTGAGGACGCAGCCGTGATCCTCGAAGGCATCCGTGACTACAACGAGTACGACTGTTTGTCGACGCTGGAACTTCGCAACTGGCTCCTTGCCCGTGCTGCTGAACGCTCCATCCAGCCGGGTGGTGCAGGGGACGATGCGCCGCCACCTGATACCGAACCGGAGAAGTACGAGGCAGCACCAGAAGAAAGAGCGCTGTTCGACTACATTGCCGGGCTGTCCGAGGGAGAAAATGGCACCGCGGATACGCGTGCAATAGGCATCGTGGCCGCTGGCGTGGGATATCACCGCCGCGAGGACAAACAACACTGGTGGGGTCACTTCGACCGCCTGGAAAAACCGACCTCGCAGTGGCCTGACGACCGCGATCTGTTCATTGTTGACCACGCTGAACTGCTGGAGGACTGGGCCAAGCCCACACCCCGGAGCAACCCGGTGCGGACAGTGAAACTCTATGGCCGGTCCGGGGACGGCGCAGGGCTGGAACCCGGCAAGAAGTACTTCCGCATGTACGGCCCACCGCTGCCGGAATCGCTGCAAGGAAAAGAGTCCATCGCGCTGGGCCGTGCAGGCTGGAACGGAACCTTGGTCACCGAAGCGGGCGACTTCGAAGACTTCGAAACAGTCACCATCACGGAAGGCCTTCGCAAAGACTCCACGGCCTTCACCCACTTGCCCATGGCCCTGACACCGGATCCACCCATCGCCACCAAAGGCCAGCGCGCCGCCCTCGCTGCTTTGGCCACAAAGCTCAAGGGTACGCTTCCCGATTGGCCGCAGGATCCCGCCCTGGACCTGGTGCGGAGGAGGCCGCCCAAGCTGCGCAGCCTTGACGCCCTCCCGCCCGTGAAGCCTGGCCCCGACGGGTACATCGACGCCATCACCGCAGCCCTCAATGACCTGGACCACTCCTATCTGGCTGTCCAAGGTCCGCCAGGGAGCGGCAAGACCCACGTGGGCGCCCACGTCCTGGCACGGCTCATCACAGCCGGGTGGAAGGTGGGCGTGGTGGCCCAGTCGCATGCCGTGGTGGAGAACATGCTCTGCGCTGCAGTGGATAAGGCCGGAGTGGATCCGCGACGGGTGGCCAAGGAAGTCAAACACGACGACCCCGTACCGTGGACCCGATGCGGCAAAGGTGACGTGGAAGAACTCTTGTCCAAACCGGGCGGCGCCTTGATTGGCGGCACAGCCTGGACCATGGTGGGTAGTTCGGTTCCGGCCGGATCCCTGGATCTTTTGGTCATCGATGAAGCAGGGCAGTTCTCGCTGGCCAACACCATGGCCGTAAGCCGCGCAGCCAAACGACTTCTGCTTCTGGGCGATCCGCAGCAACTGCCTCAGGTCACACAAGGCAAGCACCCTGAGCCGGTAGATGAATCAGCCTTGGGCTGGTTGTCAGACGGCTACAACACCTTGCCGCCCCATCTGGGCTACTTCCTGGCGTTATCGTGGCGCATGCATCCCGAACTCTGCAGCGCGGTTTCAGAACTCTCCTACGACAACCTGCTCGAGTCCGCATCCGCAGCAAAAGCACGCCATCTGGAGGGCGCCGCACCCGGTATCTCCTGCGTCTACGTTCCGCACACCGGCAACTCGACGAACTCACCCGAGGAAGCAGCGGAGGTGGTGCGGCAGGTCCGGGCCCACCTCGGCCTGGCGTGGCACAACCCGTCCACGTCGGCGGACCACACGTCAGCTCAACCCCAACCCATCGGAAGCCGGCCCCTGCGTGAGGCCGACATTCTGGTGGTTGCCGCTTACAACGCCCAGGTCCAACTGATCAAGCACCATCTCCGGGACGCCGGACTAAGCAAGGTCCGCGTTGGCACAGTGGATAAATTCCAAGGCCAGGAAGCCCCTGTCGTCATTGTTTCCATGGCCGCCTCGGCAGCCGGAGAAGTCCCCCGCGGGATGGAATTCCTGCTGTCCCGGAATCGGATCAATGTGGCGGTGTCGCGCGGTCAGTGGCGTGCCGTCGTCGTACGTTCGCCCGAGCTGACCAACTACCTGCCAACGCATCCCGAGGGCCTTGAGAACCTTGGTGGGTTCGTGGCACTCTGCCAGCGGAGTTTTTTGTACAGCTAACGCCCTTTAGAAGGCGCTTTAAGGGCATCTGCTGTACAAAAACTCAGGGCTTCGTCCAGGACTCTGCCGAAGTTGCTGGCGTCGTGGGCGAAGCGACCGAGGAAAAGCCCGGACACCCCATCCAGCTGAGGCAAAAGTCCAGGCTTCGCCGAGCCGCCATAAATGATCGGGATCCTTGCAAGGCCGTGCTGCCCCAACGATCCCCGCAGCGCAGCCACCACGCGGGAAACATACTCGGCCGCGGCAGGCTCAGGAGCCCCTATCGCCCATACAGGTTCGTACGCAACCACCAGTTGGGAGGCAACGGACCAATCCCCCGATACGGCTGCCTTGATCTGCAGAAACACCGCAGCTGCAGCCGCTTCGGGTTCCAGGACTTCCGACTCCCCCACGCACAACAGCGGCGTCAGCCCGGCGTCGACGGCGGCGCTCACCTTGAGCGCAATCATCGCCTCATCTTCTCCAAAGTGGCGGCGTCGTTCTGCGTGGCCGATCTCCACCCATCCCACGCCCATCTCCGAGAGCATGTTCGGAGAGACCTCCCCCGTCCACGGGCCATGGGACCATCCACAATTCTGGGCGCCCAAAATCAGGGGCGTACCCGCAATCAAGCGCGCCGCCTCGGGCAGCACCGGGAACGACGGGATCACAAACGGGACCACCCGCCCGGCCGCGAGGGCCGGACGGGCGTCCACTTCTGCCACCAACTGCTCCAACCACGCCAAACTCTGCGCGTAGCCCATGTACATCTTGGTGCTGACGCCAATGAACACGCTGTCAGGAGCAGACGGCATCACGCTTTACTTCCCCAACAGTTCGTCAGCCTTGTTGCTGAAGCGCTTGGTGCCGAACATCAGTAGCGCAGCCACGAACGGCAGGACACCCAGCGCGTACACACCCATGGTGCCGGTGTCCGAGGCAGTGACCTGGTTGACCGTGGTGCGTAGGATCGGGGCGACGAACCCGCCCAGGTTTCCCAAGGAGTTGATCAGACCGATGCCGGCAGCCGCGGCAGTTCCGGTGAGGAACGCCGTCGGATATGACCAGCAGATGGGGCCTGTGGAGAGGAAGCTGCACACCGCGAGCGTGATGAAGATAATGCCGATGGCTGGCATCTGGTTGGCACCAGCCCAGGCGGAACCGAAGATACACAGGCCCGTGGAGATGAACAACGCGGTGCCCCAGCGACGGCGGCGCGCCACAGTGTTGGCTGCTTTGCCAATGAAGTAGCAGGCGAAGATGCCGAAGAACCACGGGATGGCTGCCAGGAGCCCGACGGCGATGCCCACCTTTTGGCCGGTCAGCTGCGCCACCTGCTGTGGCAGGTAGAACGTGACGCCGTAGACCGCTACTTGCAGGCAGAAGTAGATGACGGTGAAGTACCAGACCCGGCCGTTGCGCATGGACGCCAGGACACCTCGCGGCCCGGTTTCCTCCTTGACCGTGTCTTCAAGTGCCATAACATCAGAGAGGGCCCGTTTCTCTTCCTTGGTCAGGAATTTGGCCTCCTGGGGGCTGTTGATGAGGAAGAAGTAGGCCGCAATACCTGCCAGGACGGCGAGCATACCCTCAACGAAGAACATGACCTGCCAGCCTGCGACTCCCGGAACCTGGTCGCCGATGTTGATGAGCCAGCCGGACAACGGTGCGCCCATCATCTGGGAGAACGGCTGGGCCAGGTAGAAGATGGCGAACATCTTCACGCGGACCTTGTTGGGGAACCAGGCTGCCAGGAACATGATGACGCCGGGGAAAAGTCCGGCCTCGGTGACGCCCAGCAGGAACCTCAGGATGATGAAGGACGTCTCACCCTGGACGAAAGCGAAACAGGCCGAGACGATGCCCCAGGTGATGGCGATACGGGCCAACCACACTTTGGCGCCGAACTTGGTCAGCAGCAAGTTGCTGGGGATTTCAAACAGTGCGTAGCCGATGAAGAAGATACCGGCACCCAGCGCGTAAGCGCCGGCGGTGATGCCCCTGTCCACTTCCAGCGCAGCTTCGGCGAAGCCCACGTTGGTGCGGTCCAGGAAGGCCACCACGTACAAAATGACGAGCATTGGCATAAGCCGCCGCGACGCTTTGGAGATCGCCGATTTCAAGACCGGCGTATCCAGCAACTCCTTGGTGGAATTGGTGGCAACAGACATTGAAACTCCTCTTTGAGTGACAGGAAATGACTAGTGCAGCGCGATCAGCACGATCAGCGCGGGAAGAAGATGAGCACCATGCCCACTGCGCAGGCGAGGACGCCCACGGCAAGGTAGATCTTGCGTTCTCTCGTCCAGCTCTTCATGGCCAGGCGCCTAGTGCATGTACAGTCCGCCATCCACATTCAGCGTCTGCCCGGAAATGTAGCCGGAGTCCTCGCTGATGAGGAAGGCGATGGCGGCTGCGATGTCCCGGGTGGAGCCCACACGGTTCACTACAAGGTCCTTAGTGAGCTCATCTTTGCGTTCCTGGCTCAGCGTTCCGCCCATGATGTCGGTGTCGATGGGCCCCGGAGAGATGGCGTTGACGGTGATGTCGTACTCGCCAAGTTCGCGTGCCGTAGCGCGGGTCAATCCAATGACGCCTGCCTTTGCTACGGAGTACGGGGTTTTGGAGAACGTTCCGCCGCCGCGCTGGGCCGAAACGGAGGAGATATTCACGATCCGGCCGATGCGGTTCTTGACCATGGATTCGGCCACACGGCGGGTGGCGTAGTGGACTCCGTTGAGGTTGATGTTCAGGACGCGGTCCCACTCAGCGGGTTCGAGTTCCAGGTAGCCAACGGGTGAGCTGACGCCGGCCACATTAGCCAGGGCGACGATCTGCGGGAGTTCAGCTTCCAGTTCATCAATAGCGGCGCGGACCTCGGCTTCGCTGGCCACGTTGGCGCCAACGCCGTGGGCCTGGACACCGTATTCCGCGGCGATTTCCTTGGCTGCTATCTTGCAGGCAGCGTCATCAAGATCAATGATGCCGATGTTCCAGCCCTGTGCGGCCAGGTAGTTGACGGTGGCTCGGCCGATGCCGCGTTCGGAAACGGCGCCGGTGACAATTGCGGTGCGTTCTGCGGGGAAAGTCATGTGTTTTCTCCTGAAGGTCTTAGTTGATGGGAGCCGGGCCGAGCTCTTCAATGAGCTTCTGCATGGCGACGTAGGCCTTGTTGCGGTAGGCGATGAGTTCCGGGGTGCGTTCGGCGGGCACGTTGAGGAAGCCAGAGCCGGTCTTGGTGCCGAGCTTGCCCGCATCCACGAGGTCCGAGAGGATCTTCGGCGTCGCGAAGCGCTCCGGGAAGCCGGTCTGCAGCGACTTGTAGCAGAAGTTGTACACGTCCAAACCGGCCATATCCGCGATGGCAAACGGACCAAAGAACGGCAAGCGGAAGCCGAACGTCGTACGCACCAGGGTGTCGACGTCGTCCGCTGTTGCGATTCCCTGCTCCACCAGCTGCGCTGCCTCGTGGAACAGCGCATACTGCAGGCGGTTCAGCACGAAACCGGTAACGTCCTTGACGACGGCGGTCTGCTTGCCGGCAGCGTGCACCAGCTCGCGCGACGCTGCCACCGTCGCGGCAGAAGTCTCAGCGTGAGGGATGATCTCCACGCCGGGAATGAACGGCGACGGGTTGGAGAAGTGCACGCCGAGGAAGCGCTCCGGATGGGTGACGGCCTCGGCGAGGGCGGCGATGGAGATGGTGGACGTGTTGGAACCGATCACGGCGTCCGGGCGGGCTGCAGCGCTGATGCGGGCCAGGGACTGGTGCTTGATGTCCAGTACCTCGGGAACGCATTCCTCAATGAAGTCCGCATCCGAGACAGCTTCCTCAATGTCCTTGGCAGCCCACAGGTTCTGCTTCAGGATCTCGGTGGCACCTTCAGGGAAAAGCCCATCCGCGATGAACTGGTCCGACTCCACCAGCAGGCGGTCGTAGTTCTTCTGCGCCACCTCAGCGGACACGTCGGCCAGCGCAACGCGCGCTCCGCCGAGCGCCAGCACCTGGGCGATGCCACCGCCCATGTAGCCGGAGCCGACGACGGCGATCTTCCGGGCTGCGTTGGTGGCGTTGCCCTCGGTTGCTTCAGAAATGGTCATGTTCAGACTGCCTTCGTGTAGTCGGGCTCGTACGAGCAGATGGCGTCCACCTTGGCGGCGGAGGACGAGGTTTGGTCGAAGTGGTGGTCCAGCCACTCCCCTACGAGCTTTTTGGCCAGTTCCAAGCCAATCACCCGCTGGCCGAGCGTCAGTACCTGGGCGTTATTGCTGAGGACGGACCGTTCAACGGAGTAGCTGTCGTGGGCTGTGACGGCGCGGATTCCGGGAACCTTGTTGGCGGCAATGGCGACACCCAGTCCCGTACCGCAGATCAACAATGCCCGGTCAGCTTCGCCATCGGCCACCTTGCGCGCGGCATCGACGGCGACGTGTGGGTAGGCGGTGGAATCGTTGAAGCCAACACCGACGTCCGTGACGGACGCAACGCGAGGGTCCGCTTCAAGCAAGGCAAGGAGCGCCTGCTTGTACTCGACACCGGCTTCATCATTGCCGACGACGATGCGCCAGCCTTGGTTGTTGCTCATGCTCGTGCTCCGTTTCCGGCCGCTGCCGCTGAAGACGAGGTGGCCAGTTGTGAATCAATAAATTGCGAAATCCTGGCGGCGATCAGGCCAAAGGACACAGCACCCGGGTCAGGGTGACCCAGGCTCTTCTCCGCCAGCGGACGCGCCCGGCCCTTGAGCGGCCGGAGTTCAGCCGTCTTGGTTGCCGCGATTTCGGCTGCCCCAGCGGCAACCGCCAGGGCCCGGTCAACGGGAGTCCCGCCGTCGAGCTCTGTGAGGAAGGTGTCCCGGAACGGCAGGAGTGCGTCCACCATGGTTTTATCCCCGGGGTCGGCTTTGCCGAGTTCGGTGATGGCGCGGACGAAGGCGCTTACGGCGGCGGCCGCGTCCTCCGAGGTGTAGCTTTCGCGGTTTCCGAGCGACTGCCCGGCCGCGATGACTGCCGAACCCCACAGCGCTCCCGACGTTCCGCCGGCCCGCTCGCTCCAGGCTTCCCCCGCTGCTGTCAGGATGCTCGCCACCGAAGAACCGTTCGCAGCCTCGCCGGCGGCTGCGGCAGCATCGACGCCGCGACGCATGCCGATGCCGTGGTCACCGTCGCCGGCAATGGCGTCCAGCTTGCCGAGTTCCTCAACATGTTCGACCACGACGTCGCGCACCTGGGCGAGGATGGCCACGGCCTGCCGACCGAGTTCAGCCGCTGCCGGGGTGGGCTGTTCGACGTCGGCGGTTTCGGCGTCGTCGATTGCTGCCTCGGCGCGTAGTGAGCGGGGCGCCATGCTGCCCTTGCGGAACGCCGGGGTGTCAGCTGGCGCAGCCCAGTACTGCTCGAGTTCCTCGTCCAGCCACAGGAGCGTCAGCGAGAGCCCGGACATGTCCAGGCTGGTCACCAGCTCGCCGCACTCGGGTTCAACAACGGTGAGGCCTGCAGCCGTGAGGAGCTTCTCGATCTTGCCGAACAGCAGGAAAAGTTCGTCGTACTTCACCGTGCCAAGGCCGTTGACGATGGCGACGACGCGGTCCCCGGCGTCCTCCGGCTTGTCGTTGAGCAGCTTCGTGACCAGCAGATCCGCCAACTCGGACGCGGTGGGCATGGGGTGCTCGGAAATTCCTGGCTCGCCGTGGATCCCGAGACCGAGCGACATCTGCCCGTTCGGCACATGGAACAGTGGTTCCTTGGCGCCCGGGAGCGTGCAACCATCAAAGGCCACACCCAGCGAGCGCGTCCGGTAGTTGGTCTTGATGGCCAGACGCTCGACGTCGTCAAGGTTCAGTCCCGCTTCGGCTGCGGCACCGGCAATCTTGAAAACGGTGAGGTCCCCCGCAATGCCGCGGCGCTTCTCGAGTTGCTCGATCGGAGCGCTGGCGATGTCGTCCGTGACGGTGACAGTGCGCGTTTCGATGCCCTCAGCGTTGAGCCGGAGCTGCGCCTGGCCGAAGTGCAACACGTCGCCGGCGTAGTTGCCGTAACTGAGCAGCACTCCACCGCCGGCGTTGGCCGCCTTGGCTACACGGTAAACCTGGCCGGCCGCCGGGGAGGCGAACATGTTGCCGCAGGCGGAGCCGGTTGCCAGGCCTGGGCCAACCAGTCCGGCAAAGGCTGGGTAGTGTCCCGAGCCACCGCCCACCACCAGGGCAACCTGGCCGGAGGGGACCTCGGTGGACCGGACCACGCCGCCGTCAACTCGGGCGACGTAGCCACGGTTGGCAGCTACGAAGCCGTCCAGTGCGTCATCGGCAAAATCGGCTGGGTTGTCGAAAATCTGTGTCATTTTCTAGACTCCTGCGAGCTGCGTTGCCGGTACTTGGCGCCCCTGGGCTACCTGGCTCTTGCCGAGCTCATAGCCCTCGGTCTTGGGCAGGACGTGCCTGCGGAGGTAGTCCTGGTTGCTTGCCGTAACGCTGAGTCCGTCGCCGCCGTAGTGCTCGGTGCAGAGGATGCCTTGGAAGCCCACGGACAGTGCGAATTTGAATGCCTCGCGGTAGTTGATGAGACCGCTTTCCATCGGAGCCGGCATGGTGATGTAGCTGTCACGGGCCACGTCTTCGTCCCGGATGTAGTTCTTCATGTGCCAGTAGTTGGAGTACGGGAGGGTCTTTGCCACCATCTCGCGCCAGTCCTCGATGGGGCGGTGCAGGCGGATCAGGTTACCCAGGTCCGGGTTGAGGCCCACGTTGTCCAAGCCGATGTCCTGGACCAGCTGGACGGAGGAGTCGGCGGTGCCAAGGTAGGTGTCCTCGTACATTTCCAAGGAGATGAGGACACCTGCGTCTGCGGCGTGCTTTCCAAGCTCCCGGATGCGGGAGACGGCGTTCCCCCACGCCTCCTTGTCCCCCACGGGGTCCTTGTACCCCTCCACGGTCCAGAACCACAGCTGCTTCTGCTGCTCAGGAGTGATGGCTTGGTGAAGTCCGAAGGACACCACTTCGCAGTCCAGCTCCGCAGCAGCGTCGATGGTGCGGTGGCTGTAGGCGAGGTTGTCCGCCCAGTCCGTTTGGTGAATGACGCTGCGTCGAATGGCGGAGATCACCGGCACGCCAATGCCCACTTCGTTAGCCGTCTGCTTGAACTCGGCAAGGCGCTCTTTGCTGAGATCACCCGGACGGACCCAGCTGTCGGTGAGGTCAGCGTTGGCGAAACCTGCGTCCTTCACTTCCTGGAGGACATCCGCCCAAACGGAAGCATCGGCGTCGTTAATGTGTTGACCCGCAGCATCGGTGCCGGGGAACTGCAGGAGGGCCGCGGTGATGGGCCAATTCTCGGCGGTGTAGGCCATGATGATCACTCCTTCGTGGAATCCTGTTTCCTATAGGATTTACGAACCGAGCAAAGCTGTCAACCCTTTTCGCGAAACTTCCTGGCTGCGGCCGCGCGCACCACTACCCGCCGATCGCCCCCGCAACCTCTGGCGCATCCGGCGCGAAAGGCTGCGACACCAACCACCAACAGGTGCGCACGGCGGAAACGGGCGCGAGGCACGGACGGGTGGGAGCCGCCAACAGGTGCGCACGGCGGAAACGGGGCGGCGTGCGCGGCCCCGGCGAAAGGGTGGGCCTTAGTCCTCCGGCGCGTCCGCCATGGCGCGGCCGCGGACCTTCTCCACGTGATCCACCATCATCGCGGCTGCCTTCTCAGGGTCGCCGCTGGTCATGGCGTCCAGCACCGCTTGGTGCTCTGCGATCGCTTGCTCAGCGTCGGTGATGCCCACTCCCCCAAACAATCGGAAGCGTTGAATCTGGCCGCCTAGCGTGTTGTAGGCCGCCAGCAGAAATTGGTTGTTGGCCTGCGCAGCAATGAGTTGGTGGAATCGTTCGTCTGCTTCAAGGTAACTGCGATATTCGGCGAACGACCCACCCCTGGGAGCAGTTTTCAGGTCCTCCACGGCCTGTTTCAGCGCATCCAGACCGTCGGGCGTCATTCGCGAACAGGCCAATCGAGCGTTGACCGGCTCAATGGAAAGGCGGGCCTCCATGAGTTCAGCGAAGTCTTCCCTCGTGAAAACCGGAGCCACCCGGTACCCCTTTAGTGCCACGCGCCGCACCATGCCCGTATGTTCTAAACGGGCCAACGCTTCACGCACCGGGGTGGGCGATACGTCGAGTTCCCGGGCCATCCCGTCGATACTCACCGCTGCACCTGGCTCCAGCCGACCATCCATCAGCCACTCAAGGAGTGCCTCGTAGACGTGGTCCGCCAGCACTTGGCGACTGACGGGGAAGCCAGCGCGGGCAGCGGACGGTGAAGGATCAGCCATGCCACAAATCCTATAGGAACGCCGGCAGCTGGCCGGGCAGCGCCCCTGTCACAATCCGGGTGACCACACGTTAAACCACGACGTCGGCACCCGGGCGTGGGTGCCGACGTCGTGGTCTTGCTGAAGTACTTTGCGCTAAAAGTGCGCGGGGTTCTTAGTTGGCGTAGAACGGGTAATCGGTGTAACCCTCGGCACCGTCGGCGTAGAAGGTGGAAGCGTCCGGCTCATTGAGCGGCAGGCTTTCGCGCCAGCGACGGGCGAGATCGGGATTGGCTATGGCGGGGCGTCCCACCACCACTGCGTCGGCGAGTCCGTCTTCGATGATTGCATAGGCTTCATCGCGGGTGGTGATCTCGCTGAAGCCTGTGTTTACCAGGAACGTGCCGTTGAAGCGCTCGCGGAGGTCCTGCACCAAGGAGCTCTTAGGGTCATGGTGGAGGATGCTCAAGTACGCCAGGTTCAGCGGAGCGATGGTGTCAACCAGCACTTCGTATGTGGCCCGGACGTCGTCGGCGTCGATTTCGGCGATTCCCTGCACATTGTGCTCTGGGGAAATACGGATGCCCACCCGGTTGGCACCGAGAGCCTCGACCACGGCGTTGACGGTCTCGATCACGAAACGGGCCCGGTTCTCCGGGGAGCCGCCATAGCTGTCCGTGCGAACGTTCGAGTTCGGCGCAAGGAATTCGTGCAGCAGGTAACCGTTGGCGGAGTGGAGTTCAACGCCGTCGAATCCTGCCTCGATAGCGTTCTTGGACGCGGTAACAATTTCCTGAATAACCGCCGGAAGCTCGTCTGTGCGAAGTTCGCGCGGCACCGGGTAGGGCTGCTTGCCGTTGGGCGTGCGAACTTCGCCCTCGATGGCCACCGCACTGGGGCCCACGATCTCGTGGCCGTTGGTGATGTCGGCGTGTGAAACGCGGCCGCCATGCATGACCTGGGCAAAGATGCGGCCACCTTCGGCGTGGACTGCGTCGGTGACGTTCTTCCAGCCCGCAATTTGCTCCTCCGTGACAAGCCCTGGCTGCCCCGGGTACGACTGGCCTGCGAACGTCGGGTAGGTGCCTTCGCTGACGATCAGCCCAAGGGAAGCCCGCTGCCGGTAATGCTCAGCGATCAATGAACCCGGCACACCGTTCTGACCTGCGCGTAGACGCGTCAAGGGTGCCATCACCAGACGGTTGGAAAGTTCAAGCTCGCCGAGGGCCAGGGGGGTAAACAGCATGCGCAGTTCCTTTCAGAGTGAATCAGGTTCACCTTGGGCAACTGCATGGCGTCTGCAACTATTCCGAAGGAGTCGGACATCACACCGACTGTGATGGAAAATCAGGACTCACTCCGGTTCGACGCTTTTCAAGGCATCTTCGAAGCACTCGCACAGGGCCAGTACCGCCACAAGGTGAGCTTCTTCTGCATGAGGAGGATCCGTGTCGATGCATATTGACTCGTTGACCGACTGGGCGAGGTCCTTGGACTCCTTGCCCGTGAGCGCCCAGACCCGTGCACCTCTTGATTTCGCCGCGGCTGCAGCTTCACGGAGCTCCTCGGTGATCCCCCTGGCAGCGAGAAGGACCACTATGTCACCCGCTCGCACCTGGGTGGATATCTGAGCTCCCATGCTTCCGCTGCCGTTAGAGCCGGCAGCGCTTTTGGTGATGGAGATGGCTTTGAAACCGGACCCCTCCACAGGATCGTGCGCGTTCAGCTCTGAGGTGAACCTCTGCGCCTCGTGCGAAGATCCGTCGCTGCCTGCGGCGAAGACGCACCCCCCGCGCAACCTGACACGCGCCAACTCCTCGCCCCATTCGGCGAGCCGCGAAGACTCGCGACGGAGGGCCGCCACAGCGGGGCCGATCTCACCCAGGTGTCCTAAGACCACGTCTACCGCATGCCGGTTCGGTTTCGACCCGGTAGAGCGTTCCGCCTGACCTGTTCGCCTCACCACAATGCTCACGCCCCTACCTCCGTCCCTTGAAGCTACAGGTTCCTGCCGCCCTCGCGCGTTGGACTGTCATTCGCCGAACCATCCCGGCCGCCGCGGTCCCGTGTAAGCCGCTCGCCCTCAGTTAGGTTGGACCGATCGTGGTCAGCCTCGCGGGAGTGGTCAGCGCCCTGCGTACGGTCAGCGTCACGGGAAAGGTCAGCGTCATGTGACCTCCCCGTGTTCGAAGCCGGATCCAGTTTGTCGGCGCGACGGAGATGTTCCTCGACGCGTTCGTGAGCTTCTCCGGCTTTGTGCGCTCGTTCTTCCGCTTCCTTCCGGAGCCGGTTGGCTTCGACTTCCGCCTGAAGCGCGGCGGCCTCTGCCTGCGCTGATTCGGCTTTTGCCTGGTGCGCACCGATGGCTTCCTCGGCCGCCTTCTCGCGCAGCTCCTCAGCACGGCGGCGATTGACCTCGGCCTTTTTGCGTCGCCCGATGACAACCGCGGCGATCACAACGGCAATGACGACGACGGCCAGCACGATGATCAGTACCAGTGTTCCTGTATCCATGTGCGTTACCTCCCTGATGAGCGGCTTCTGTGGGCGCCGCTCGTGGCCCGTGCTGGCTTAGTACGTGAAATGCTTGATGCCCGGGATGCGTACCTGGGGCGTGCCCCAGGTACAGATCTCGAAACGATTCCGGGTTCTCAGACGGGCAGCTCCATCCGGAAGCCGCACCTGCAATGGATGACACGGGTCGTGAAGTACACATCCAGCAGGCCATCGTCCACGTCTTCGGTGGTCATGGGCGCGTAGACGCTACGGGCGGAGGATTCGGCAAATGCCATGGGCTCGCCGCAGTGGAAATAGTGACCACCGGATTGGAGCAGACCGGATACGTTTCCGCTGCGGTTGGGGATTGCGGCAGCGTCTCCGGAAACTAGCGGGTTCTTCATGATGGACAACGCGATCACTCCTCGGTCGGCTCTGCCCGAAACTCTCTCCTTCGCACCATCTTAACACTAACAATCAGGATGCTTATTACTTTTGGGTTTCAGTGGCTTTCGATGTGTTCCCTGAGCGCTGATCTTCCGGCGATGTCGAGGCAAGGCGGCCTTGTGCGCTGATGCCATCTCTGCTTCGCTGGGAAGGTCTCCAGCAGCGAGGGACCTACCCAGCCTTAACGCAGGGAGCATCGATCGTGAAAGCAGTGACATGGCAAGGCCGGCGCTCAGTCAGCGTCGAAGACGTCCCCGATCCCTCCATCCAGGAGCCCACGGACGCGATTGTCCGGATCACGTCCACAGCCATTTGCGGCTCCGACCTTCACCTTTACGAAGTTCTGGGCCCGTACATGCATAAGGGCGATGTAATTGGTCACGAGCCCATGGGAATCGTGGAAGAAGTGGGCTCCGAAGTCCACCGACTCAAAAAGGGTGACCGCGTGGTGGTGCCCTTCAATATCTCCTGCGGTCATTGCTATATGTGCAACCAAGGCCTTCAGTCGCAATGTGAAACCACGCAGGTGACAGCCAAGGGGTCAGGGGCCGCACTTTTCGGCTACTCCGAACTTTATGGCTCAGTCCCCGGCGGACAGGCTCAATACCTGCGCGTTCCCTTCGCAGATTACGGCCCTGTCAAAATTGATTCCGATGCCCCGGATGAGCGCTATCTCTTCCTCTCAGACATCCTGCCCACAGCGTGGCAGGCAGTTGAGTATGCGAACGTGCCGGACGGTGGCACGCTGGCTGTACTCGGGCTCGGCCCCGTGGGCCAGTTCGCTGCAAGGATAGGCGTCCACAAAGGCTTCCGCGTGATTGGCGTCGATCCGGTCCCCGAACGCCGCGCGATGGCGGAGGCACATGGCGTAGAGACCATGGATTACAGCTCCCACGTGGCGGAGCAGATTCGTGAAGAGACGCTCGGGCGCGGGCCCGACTCCGTGGTGGATGCGGTGGGTATGGAGGCTCATGGATCCCCCGTGGCATCCTTCCTCCACCGGGCCGTCTCGTTACTCCCGGACAAGCCCGCGCAGGTGGCCATGGAAACCATGAGCGTTGACCGGTTAGCCGCGCTCCATACAGCCGTGGATCTGGTCCGCCGTGGCGGAACCCTTTCGCTGAGCGGCGTCTATGGCGGTCAAGCAGATCCCATGCCCCTGATGACCATGTTCGACAAGCAAATCCAGCTCCGCATGGGGCAGTGCAATGTTCGCAGCTGGACTGACGCGCTGCTCCCCCTGGTAGAGGACGACGCCGATCCGCTGGGAGTCATGCATCTGGTCACCCACACCGGAGGGCTGGATGAGGCGCCCGCCCTCTATGAGAAGTTCCAGAAGAAGCAGGACGGCTGCATCAAGGTGGTGCTCAAGCCCTAGGCGGCGCTTCACAGTCGCGTGGTACCAATGCCATAGCGATGTGTTCAGGAAGTACCCAGAATTGCTCGTTAGCCTAGCGATTGTCAGCGTTGGATTACATCGAAGGAGGGCCCATGGGACTCGGAGACAAGATCAGCAACAAGGCACAGGAAGTCACCGGTAAGGCAAAGGAAGCCTTGGGTGACGCAACGAACAATGAGAAACTGCAGGCCGAGGGCGTCGCTGATCAAGCGGCTGCCAAGACCAAGCAGGCCGGCGAGAACGTCAAGGACACCGCGAAGGACGTCTTCGACAAGTAAGCCCCCACAGCAACAACCACAACTAAATAATTCACACAGCATAACGCCCCGGCGCTCGAAAGAAGGCCGGGGCGTTTGCGTGCACCCAAGTAAGTAGCATTCAAGCGCGTTTTGAGGGCTCTAAACGCGCTTAACTGCGACTCAGTTGGGTCGGCGGGGGTTACTTTTGGGCCGGGAGTACCAGCGCGCCCGTCTTGTCCGTGGACAACGCCAGGGACGAGATGTACTGGGGTTCGCCGTCGGGCCCGTCCTGAGCGGAGCGGAGCATGTCCGGACGTTCGAACTCGATGCCTGTCACGTGGCACATCAGCTTGGCATCGCTGGGGTTGCCGTCGGCGTCAAACATCGGCAGGTCGATGCCGTCGTCGATCCGGCGGAGGTAGTAGCGCCCCTTGGTGGCCAGAGCCAACAGGGGCGGCAGCACCAAGGCCAGGCCCACTGCGAAGATCGGCGAGAACGGCTGTACTGCGGAACCGAAGGCGCCAAAGAAGACGGCGATGGAAACCCCTGCGGAGACCAGCATGGACACGAAACCCACGGGATTGACGGCGTAGAGCATCCCGCGGCGGAACTCCGGAACCTTGGGCGAGATCTTCAGCAGGTACTTGTTGATGGCTATGTCCGAGGCCACCGTGACCACCCAGGCCATGGCGCAGTTGGCGTAGAAGCCCAGGATCGTGTTGAGGAACTCGAACATGTTCGATTCCATAAGCACCAGCGCAATCACCAGGTTCACCACAACAAACACCATGCGGCCCGGGTAGGTCTTGGTGATGCGCGTGAAGGAGTTGGTCCAGGCCAGCGAGCCGGAGTAGGCGTTGGTGACGTTGATCTTGATCTGCGAGATGACCACCAGCACCACGGCCAAAGTCATGGCGAGCCAGGCCGGCATCATCTCTTCGTAGACGCCCAGAAACTGGTGAACGGGCTCATTTGCATGCACCGCAGCCGCAGGATCCAGCTTGGCGATCAGGTAGATCGCGATGAACAGGCCGATGATCTGCTTGATGGCACCGAAGATGACCCAGCCCGGTCCGGCCAGGATCACTGCACGCCACCAAGCACCCTTGTTCTCAGCAGTCTTGGGCGGCATAAAGCGCAGGTAGTCGATTTGTTCAGCGATCTGTGCCATGAGTGACAGGCACACACCGGCCGCCAACATCACCGATGCCAGGTTAGGTCCACCCTGCCCGGAAGCGCCGGTGAAAGCGAAGAAGGCGTCGATGCTCTCGGGGTGGGACAGCAGCAGGTAGCCCACGGGAACCACCATGAGCAGCAGCCACAGTGGCGTGGTCCACACCTGCAAAGTAGCGAGCGTCTTCATTCCGTAGATCACCAGCGGAATGATGATGATGGTGGACACCGCATAGCCGATCCACTGCGGAATACCGAGGCCCAGCTGCAGCCCTTGGGCCATGATGGAGCCCTCAAGCGCGAAGAAGATGAACGTGAACGTGGCGAAGATGATGTTGGTGACCACTGAGCCGTAGTAGCCGAACCCCGAGCCGCGGGTGATCAGGTCCAAATCGATGTTGTAGCGTGCTGCGTAATAGGCCAAGGGGAAGCCGGTGGCGAAGATGATCACCGCGGCCACGATGATGCCGAAGATCGCGTTCACTGTTCCATAGGCGATACCGATGTTCGCGCCGATGGAGAAGTCGGCCAGGTAGGCGATGCCGCCCAACGCACTGGTGGCCACCACACCGGCGCTCCATTTCCGGTAGGACCGCGGCGCAAAGCGGAGGGTGTAATCCTCCAGGCTTTCCTTCGCAGCACTCATCGCGTCGGCGTTGCCTTGCGCTATTGGAACAGAGCCGGCGGTTCCGACGGCGGTTCCAGCCGCCGTCGTCGGCTCCAATGTTGCGGTACTCGTCTTATCGTCACTCATTCGGGGTCGCTTTCGTCCGGGGAGGGTGCTTCGCCCACGACGCTAGTCACGCAGCGCGTCAATTCAGTCACGTCCATGTTTCACAGCTGTAACTTCTGCATCAGCCGCCCCGAGC
Organism: Arthrobacter sp. StoSoilB22; assembly: GCF_019977315.1. Classification (NCBI taxonomy): domain Bacteria; kingdom Bacillati; phylum Actinomycetota; class Actinomycetes; order Micrococcales; family Micrococcaceae; genus Arthrobacter; species Arthrobacter sp. StoSoilB22. The sequence continues at coordinate 1,139,468 of NZ_AP024652.1, read as the reverse complement.
GGCCAGCACCAAAATCCAGCTCCACGGTTTGTGCGCACCCCACAAAATCGCCCTCCACCTGCACCGATACCGTCAAGGACATGAGCACCCAAGCACCCCTTGAGACCACCACCTACGCCATTCTGAACACCGCCCGCGAGCAGGCCCTTGAACGGGGCGAAGGCCTGAACGAATCCCAACTCATCCAGATCCTGGAGCTCCCCGACCACGCCATCCCCGAAGCCCTGCAACTCGCGCATGAGGTTCGCCTCAAGCACTGTGGTGAGGATGTTGAGGTGGAAGGCATCATCTCCATCAAGACCGGTGGCTGCCCGGAAGACTGCCATTTCTGCAGCCAGTCGGGCCTGTTCGGCTCCCCGGTCCGTGGCGTTTGGCTGGACATCCCGGAGCTGGTTAAGGCAGCCAAGGAAACCGCAGCCACCGGTGCCACCGAGTTCTGCATCGTGGCGGCTGTCCGGGGCCCGGACATCAAGCTCATGAACCAGATCAAGTTCGCGATCGACCGCATCAATGAAGAAGTGGACATCAACATCGCCTGCTCGCTGGGCATGCTCACGCAACGCCAAGTGGACCAGCTGGCCGAGTGGGGCGTCCACCGCTACAACCACAACCTTGAGACAGCGCGCAGCTACTTCCCCGAGGTCGTTACTACTCACAGCTATGAGGAACGTCTCGAGACGTGCGCCATGGTGAAGGCCGCCGGAATGGAACTATGCTGCGGTGCGCTGATCGGCATGGGTGAATCATTGGCCCAGCGGGCCGAACTCGCTGCCCAGCTTGCCGCCCTTGAACCGCACGAAGTCCCACTGAACTTCCTTAATCCCCGCCCCGGCACACCTTTGGAAAACCAGGGAATCATGGACGGCAAGGATGCCCTCCGTGCTATCGCCGCGTTCCGGCTGGCGATGCCGCGGACCGTTCTCCGATACGCCGGCGGCCGTGAACTGACCCTTGGCGACCTCGGCACCCGCGACGGTCTCCTGGGTGGTATCAACGCCGTCATTGTGGGGAACTACCTCACCACCCTGGGCCGGCCGGCAAATACGGACCTCAACCTCCTGGTGGAGCTGAACATGCCCATCAAGGAATTCCAAAAGTCGCTATGAAGGCTGCAGAGTCACAGAAATTCTGCGGCCACTGCGGCGGCGGCACTTTCAGCACCGACGGCGGCACGATCGGAACCGATGGTGACGCTCCGACGTCGGACGCCCACCACAGCTGCCAACAGCGCTTGGCGATGGAGCCGCCGCGCTTTTGCCCGGAGTGCCGCCGCCGCATGAAAGTACAAGTCATGCCGTTGGGGTGGACCGCGGAGTGTTCACGCCACGGCCTGATGAGTTTTTGTACAGATACCGCCCCTAACAGCACCTCATAAGGGCGGTATCTGTACAAAAACTCCCTGGGTAGGCTGGATGAATGACCGGGAGCCGGGACCTTCTGACGCGGGAGCAACGCAGCCGCAACATGTCGAAAATCCGCGGGAAGAACACCAAACCAGAGCTGCTGGTTCGTAAACTCCTGCACGCGAAAGGCTACCGGTACCGGTTGCACGGGCAGTCCGGAGCAGTGAAGCTGCCGGGCCGCCCGGATTTGGTGTTTGCGGGCAGGCGCAAGGTCATTTTCGTCAATGGCTGTTTCTGGCATGTCCATGATTGCAAAGCGGGACAGCATGCTCCGGCGGCAAATGCCGAGTTCTGGGAAGTCAAGAGAAGACGAACCCGCGAAAGGGACGCCCTGCAGCGGGAACAGTTGACAGCTGCCGGCTGGCAGGTGCTCACGGTCTGGGAGTGCCAACTTAAGAATATGTCCGTGCTCGAGGATCGGCTCACGGCATTCCTGGAGTCCGCTGAGGGTTAGGCCGGCTACGCACTACGCCCGCAAATTAACTCCGCACTATGCCAGCGATGAGGCTCCGCAAGTCAGCGGCTATCTAGGCGCGGTTGTGGTGGTTGGCGCGGAATTGACCGTGTTGTCCGTGACATTGGGCTGGGAACTCTGCTGCCAAAGCGAGAAGGCGGCCGAACCTCCAATGCCCAGCAGTACCGTCATGCAGACCACGATGATGAGCAGGAGGCCCGGTGACGGGCGAGCACCACTGTCCATGTTCTTCCCCGTTCCTGGTCCAGCCTGGAGACATCCAGATCTGCTTTCACTACTTTGTGGGGGCGAGATCAAGAGCGCCTCTGAGTCCGCTCAAGATTGGATCAATCTTTGGATATTTGGCGTTGCGCAACTTCCACGGGTCCTACTGTTGAATGGTGAATCTATTGTTTGGAGGCGGGAGGGGTTTGGTGTCTGAGTACGACGAGTGCACCGACGCCCTGGTGGATCGCACCGTTCTCACCGAACTCCAAGCAGAGTTGGGCGGCGACCACAGCATCATCAGCAGCTTCGTGCGCAACTATGTGGAGCTTCTGCCCTGGCGGGTGGGTCGGCTACACCGCGCACTGGAAAGGCAGGACATTGAGGACGCCATGGACGCGGTCCTCAGCCTCAAAACCTCCAGCCACATGGTGGGCGCCATCTGCATGAACCGCTTGGCGACCGAGCTGGAGATCAGCATCCGACTCCTGCCGAACGGAGTCCACTTGGACCGCTTGGCCGCGCAGGTCCACGAAATCGAGAATTTTGTCTCCGGCACCATCCAAGAACTGGAAACGCCCCTGCAGCCTAACTAGCCGCTTCAGCCCAACTAGGCGCTGCAGTCCAACTAGCCCCTGCAGCCCAGTTCATGGACGGCGGGGCTTAGTTGTTTGAGGCGGGCGCGAGCCGGTAACCGACGCCGCGTACCGTCTCAAGCCAGCGGGGCGCCTGAATGCTGTCGCCGAGCTTCTTGCGCAGATTTCCCATGTGTACCTCAACGGCGCGCTCGTCCGCGTCGCTGACGTAACTGCCGACGTCGTAGGGTTCGTTGCGGAGGCGACGGGCGAGGTCTGCCTTGGTCCGCACAATCCGCCCGGTCTCCAACAGGGCGAGCAGGAGGTCGAACTCGGTGCGGGTCAGCTTGAGTTCGGTGCCGTTCAGGACCGCTGTGCGCGACCCGGCGGAAACGGCCAGACCGTTGTGGCTAACCTCGGGGTCCACCACTTCTTCCGGAGCGCTCTTGGATTCGGACGACGCCCGCGGACGCCGCATCATCGCTTCGACGCGCGCGCGCAGTTCCCGGGGACGGAAGGGCTTGGTGAGGTAGTCGTCGCCGCCGGCTTCCAGACCCATGAGGGTGTCCAGCTCTTCGGCGCGGGCGGTCAACATGATGATGTAGGCGTCCGAGGATTTCCGGATCTGGCGGGCAACCTCAAAACCGTCGATATCGGGAAGGCCCAAGTCCAGCGTAATGACATCCGGATTCAGCTCGCGGGCCGACGTCACACCTGCGGATCCGGTGGACGCGACGTGCACATCAAACCCCGCCTGGGATAGAACTACGCGTACCAATTCGCGGATATCCTGATCATCTTCAATGACCAGCCCCACACGTGCTTCACTCATCGCTGCCCCTCAGCCCCTTCGATAACCTCAGAAGTATATCCATTATGGTTAGGCTGATCTCATGAACCGACTTTCTTCCGCATTTTTGGTGGATGTGCCATGACCCCGCCGTCAACGTGGGACATTGGTGAAAAGAAGCAATTGTTGGTTTTTCGGCGCTCTTTCCACGAACATACCCTGCGTATGCGAGTAGTGCTCAGCCAATTGCCGTTATCCGTGTGTGTCTGTATTTCGGCCATCCTGGTTTGGCTGTATTTTCCTGCCACGCTCGAAAATCCGCTGTTCCTCATTTTCCTGCTGAGTCAGGCGCTCCTCCTGGCACTGTGCATCATTGTGCCCTGGCACCGGCTCCCGTTCGCCACCTTCCTCAGCATCCCCATCCTGGACATGGTCTCCATCGGCTTCGCCCGTGAAGGTGCGGTGGAGTCCATCACCGGCCTCAGCGTCCTGGTGGTGTTGCCCGTCATCTGGCTGTGTGCTTCAGGGTTGTACCCGAAACTGGCCATTGTCCTGTCCTTCCTGGGACCGTTAGGGATCGTCTGGGTTCCCTTGTTCGTGAGAGGGACCCTCAGCGAACAGGACCTCACCAAGCCACTGCTGTTCCCCATCCTCATGTTGGGCATCGGTGTTTCCGTGAGTGTTCTGACCCTGAGCATGGTGCGTCAGCAGCGTGCGTTGGAGCAGAAGGACGAGGCCCTTAAGGAAGCACTGAGCGTCAGCACCAAACAGGAACGGCTCCTGAACACCGTCATGGAAGCCCTTCCCCTGGGCGTGGTGGCCGTCGACGGCGATGGCCATGACATCCTCATGAACCGTCGCCAGCGCCAAACACACGCACTGGCAACTCCCCCGGACAATGACGATCCCAACGAATCACAGTTGCTCATCTTCGACACGGACCGGACCACGCCCCTGGATGCCGACCGCAGGCCGGTGCGCCGTGCAGTCCTGGGCGAAAGGTTCACCGACCAGTTGGTGTGGTTGGGTTCTGGGAGCGATCAACGTGCCTTCACCGCGAGCGCACGCCCCATGGTGGACGACTCCGGCAAGTTCGCCGGGTCCGTAGTGGTGTTCAGCGACGTCACGGACTTGGTGAACGCCCTCGCCGCCAAAGACGACTTTGTTGCCAACGTATCCCACGAGTTCCGTACGCCTCTAACGTCCATCCTTGGGTACGTTGAGCTGATCCTGGATGAGCCGGACACCCTCGACGCCAAGGCACGCAAACAGCTGGACATCGTCAGGCGGAACGCGGAGAGGCTCCTGACCCTCGTCTCGGACTTGCTGGCCATACGTTCGGGCCAGATCGTCATTCAACCTCACACAGTGGACGTTGCCGAGTTGGTGCGCGGGAGCGTCAACTCCGCAGAGCCCCGTGCCGCCAAGGCCGGCATCAGGCTCTCCGTGGATCTCCCCGACGCCTTGGAAGCCCGCATCGACTCCTCAAGGATCGCGCAGGTACTGGACAACTTGGTATCGAATGCCATCAAGTACTCCCCCGACGGCGGGGACGTTGAAGTGGCCGCTTGGGAGGATCAGGACTTCATCTTCTGCCGGGTCACCGATACCGGGATGGGGATGAACGAAGAGGAACAGGCCGAGGCTTTCACCAAGTTCTTCCGGGCCGGCGGCGTACGCAAAAGCGCCATTCCCGGCGTCGGGCTTGGACTGCCCATCAGCAAAGCCATTGTTGAGGCGCACGGCGGAACCATCACGTTGGAAAGCGAACCAGGCCGGGGCACCACGTTCACGGTGAAGATGCCCTCGTGAGCATCAGCGCTTAGGGGCGCCTGCACCCATCTCAGCGTCCCGACGGCGGCCGAACAGGAAGTAGCTGACCGGGCCGAAGAAGTTGATGAAGGAGACAGCGCGCCAGACCGCCTTCTTGCCTCTGATCTGATCGTCAGGAGTCTTGCCGATGCTCCGCTGCGCCGCGCCCAGCAAGGCCATGTTGATGGCGCCGCTGACCAACAGCATGATCCGTTGGCCTTTGGTCATATCGCGCCATGATTTCTTGCGGCCCATAGTGCCTCCTCCAGTGAAGATTTACTTATCAGGCTAGTCCGACGCCGGGCGGCCCGCCACAGCCTGGCGGACTACCTCGCCCCAGGATTGTTCCGCCAGGTCAGCCACTGCGGACAGGATTTCCGACGGCGGCAAGGACAGGTCCAGCGGGTACTCCACTATGTCGATGTCCGTGTTGAGGATCCTACGCAGCTTCATTTCCCCCGAACCCGCGTAGACGAGCCATGCGGTGGGTACCCTGAGGGCTGTGCAGTATGCCAGCAACTGGTAGTGGTCCGCGCTTAGGGACGCGCCGGCGTCGGAGGCTGCCTGGTATTTGGAGTCGTAGACCACCACGGGACGCCCACCCAGGAAATGCACGGCGTCCGGACGAACGGTAATGCGATCGGAGTCCCGGACTGCCTCATTGAGGAGCGCGCCGTACTGGAGGCGCATCTCTCCCGGGTGGGCACTCATGGCGCTGCGCAACGCGGTCCCCACGAATTCCTCGAACACCTGGCCCATGTCCACCACGAAGGACGCAGTTTGCTGCTTACCCTCACCGGCCTCGGCGGAAGCGTTGCGGAGGATCACCTCGGCCAGGCGCAGCACGGGGTGGTACCTGAGGTTCATCCGGCTGGCCCGCCACGGCGGCAGGGGCGCTCCGGACTGGAGCCGTGTGACGGCGTCGAGCTTTCCCTTGAGCTGCCGCAAACGGCTCAGGACAGTGGGCCGGACGCCGGGAACCTGACCCATGCGCTCCAAGGCAGCACGGAGGATACGGTTCTCCGCGATGTCCTCTGTGAATTCGTCGTAGGAGACTTCCAATGGCACCATCATCCCGGGACGTCGTGAAATCTGGTCCGAGATCCGGATGCGCCCTTTGACGGTGCGCAAGGACTCCTCCACGGTGAGGTAGCCCTGCAGGACGCCACGGCTCAGGGCTTTGTCCGCCAACTGAGCTAGTGATTCGGCCAGTGCGCTCCACAGGTCCGGGTGCTCCACGGCCTCCACTGAGTGATCACGGAAGCCCTGCTCTCCGGCGTAGCTGAGCAGGAAGAGGAGCCTGCTCAGGCCAAGCCGGTCCTTGGGACGGACTTCGAGCTGCACCGTGGTGGTCCGTACTGAGCCCACCTTGCCAACGGGTTCAATCCGGTAGAGGCCCATGCCCATGGGAGAGGCCTTGGCCAGCCCGCTGGTGTTGATGAACGCCGCCGATTGGGGATCGAGTTTTTCCACCACCCCGCGGGAGAGCTCGTCCATGACGATATGCCGGGGGCCGGAGTTGACCCGCCCCGCGCTGGCGGGCGCACTCCCCGCGCTGGCGGGCGCACCCCCCGCGCCGGCGGGCGCACCCCCCGCGCCGGCGGGCGCACCCCCCGCGCTGGCGGGCGCACGGCCGGGCCTTGGCGGGATGCCTTTAGCGGGCTGCAAGACGTCCCAGCAGCTGGTCCAGGCCGAAGCGTTCCTCCAGCTGCGCCCGGTTCAGCTGCCCGTGATAGTGCTCCTCCAGCAACGGCATGAGCTCGTACTTCCAGATGCGACGCAGACCTGTGGGGTTCTGGGCCGCGTTCTTCATGAAGTAGGACGGCCCGATCATCAGGTCCCGGTCCCAGTCGTCGATCGCGTCATTGAGCGCATCCAGCAGGTCCGCGTTGAGGGTGTCCAGACCGCGGGCTTCCAGGAAGCGACGCAGCGTGCCACGGATCGGCTCCTCTTTGGGGTGGAGCTCGATGAACGCAAACCGCCGGCGAATGGCGGCGTCCATCATGGCGATGGAACGGTCCGCGGTGTTCATGGTTCCGATGATGTAAAGGTTGTCCGGCAAGCTGAAGGGCTCATTGGGGCTGTACTGGAGGTAGATGCGGTCGTCCCGGTATTCCAGGAGGAAGTAGAGCTCGCCGAAGACCTTGGCCAGGTTGGCGCGGTTCATTTCATCGATGATCAGGAAGTACGGCTTGTGCGCATTCTCGGGTTTCGCGGCCTCCTCGGCGAGACGCCGCAGTGGACCGGCCACAAGCTTGAAGGACACTTGGCCATCATCAGTTTTGTCCGGCCGGTAGCCCTCGAAGAAATCCTCGTAGGCATACGAGGGATGGAACTGGACCAGCTTCACCCGTTCGTCGGTGTGGTCACCGGCCAACTCGGCGGCTAGATGCTTTGCAAGGTAGGTTTTGCCGGTTCCCGGCGGACCATAAAGAACCAGTTGGCGGTTTTCCTCGAGAAGTTCAGCGATCTCCCTGAGTGGTTCAACGTCCATGTGCAGGGACGCTGCAAACTCTTCGGTCAGCGGCCGGAACCCTTGCTGGACAACCTCGACGACGGTAGTGGGCGGGGCTTCGTCCTCGCCATCGGTTTCGGCTTCCACGGGGAGCAGCTCCTGCAGGGCCTGAATCACCCTGGTGACGTCCACGATGATGCCCGGGGTGGAAAGTTGACGCTGGGCGTGACGGGGAAGCTCGGGGATAGCGTAACTGTCATCGAACCAGCGGACCTTGCGGCGGATCCGCCGATTGTCTTCATGGTGTTCGGGTTCTCCGAGGACCACCCCAACCCTTACCCGGCCGGCGTGCTGGTACAGCGTGAGGTCACCTGGCTTCATGACTGTCAGGAAAGCGAAAACAGCTGTTTTGGTGTCTTCGCGCTCCACGTAGCCCAGGTGCTTGTAATCCTCATCCACGGCATGCTGGACCACGCCTGCCGTGACGCCTGCGTTGAGGGCGCGCAGATGTTCCACATCCAAGGTGGCCTTCTCTTCGGCAACCCAGGCGGCCAGCAGGTCCGCATTGTCGTGATGGGTACGCAGGAGCCAGGAACGGCGCCCCGGATCTCCCACCTTGCGCCATTGGCTTACCAGTTGGCGTCCGTACCAGTCGATGCGCTGCCCGGCTTGCTCGTCCAGGTGCAGGCGGATGCGGTGGATGTCGGCGGTAATGTCCTCGTCTGTATCGCCCCCGGCCCCGCCGACGAGAGAAGCAAAGGCGTCCCGGATTTCCTGGCGTTCAACGTCTGCCACTACGGGCTCAAAGTAGCTCGGCCACACCAAGTACTCGATGCTGCGGCGCAGGGCAGGCTGATCCTCGGGCGTTGCGGCGGCCAGTTCATGGAACTTCAGCGGGTCCGCGAGTGCCTCGTTGATGGTGGCTGTGCTTTGGCTGTCCACGTGGGCCACGAAGCGGCACAGCCATTTCAGGTGGTCCCAGATGGTCCAGTTGAACTCGGCGGTGCGGTCACGGATGACGCCGTGGTCCGTCATGCCCTCATATAGCTCTTCCGGCAGCTCGATGGGCGGCTCAACCCATGATGCGGCCTCGGTGACGCGGGCACGCTTGACCCGGAGGGACTTGACCTCGTGCGCGAGCGGCAGTGATTGCAGGAATAGCAGTTCCACGGCCAGCAGCTTGGCTTCCCGGGACGCGCCATGAAGGTTCTGCCGCAGGTTGGTCATCATGGGGGCTTTGGAGTCCTCCACCCCGCGTTCAAGCCTTTCCAGGAGCTCAGCGGCAGCATCTGCGGTCCACGTCAACGTCCTGCCGTCCAGCGCCGAGGGTCTCCCGTGGAGCGCCGGACCCAGCACATACCAAGCTGCGTCCTCGATCTCCTTGGAGACTCCGGGGGCGCGGTCAATGGCAGTTTTTACGGAGGGAATCACCATGCCAACTTACCTTGTTTGGTTTATCCAAGCATCTGGATATCCACAGGCTTGCTGCCCATCCCGGCGAAGCTGCGTTCAAACCCCGATTGACCAGCGCTAACTTCCGTCGCGGAGGTCAGCCGGAGGTTCGTCCTTCACTTCGATGGCGTCGAAACGTGCCTCACAGCTCTCGCCCGTGGGCGCTTGCGACATGAACCCGACGTGCACTGCTTTCTCCGTATCCAGCCTGAACAGCCGCACGAAGGACCATTTCCGGCCGTCCGATGACCAGTGGAAAGCCCACGCTGGCCCTAGCCGGCTCACGCGCAGGTAAACCCACGGGGCGTCCACCACGGGGCCGTTGGAATCGTCGGAGTAGTTGTTGGTCACCACGCTGACCACCATGGCTTCCCCTTGCGGAGAATACTCGAAGCAGAGCTTGGCCCAGTGCTCGCTGTCCGCCCACAAAGTCAGCACACCGGCGTCGAACGTTGTCCGTGGTGAGGCCACCAACACCCGGGCTGAGAGCGAGAACGCGGCAGGTGCCCTGAAGCCCAACGCTGTGGCGCGGTGCTGCGGCTCGCCGCCCAGGGAATCGTTGGTCCAGTCGACGCCGGGGGCTGCCGTGAGCGTCAGCGTCCCCTCCGCCTGGTCATAGCTGGCATGGCCGTCTGACGAGGACCATTCCAAAGCTGGCAGTCCCGGTATCTCGGGGGGCATTACGTGCTCCGTTCGTTGCGTCTGCATGTTCCAGAACACGCTTTCAGAGATTACTCCCGATGTGCGGGAGGCCACACCGCGCGCCCGTCAGTGCATCCCGAACTGATAGGCCGCAGGGACGGGTTCGTCCGGGCATACTTCTTCCCACAATGCCGCAATGGCGTCCTCGCCCTCGCGGAGGTCCGGAATCTCGACACCCTCACGCAGGATCGCGGCTGCTTCGGCGGCTTTCCCGGTTCGCGCGAGCGCCAGCGCCTTGAGGAACCTCAAACGTCCGACGCCGGCGCCCTCCTTGGGTGCCGACTCCACCAGTCCCAGTGCCATGGCGGGGTCCCCGTGCCGGATGCTGAGCGTGACGGCTTCCGTCAGCAAGGCTGTGGTGGAGGGGTCAGCGTCAACGCCCCTCCGGAGCTCTGTAAGTCCATCAGCCTCCTGACCTGCGGCGAGCAGGGCCAAGCCCAAGCCGCGGTGCGCGAGCGCCCTGATGCCGGGAGCGGCCCCTCCGTCGGAAAGCACCCCGCGGTACCCCGCCTTCGCACCGTCCAGGTCCTGACGGGCGTGCTTCATGGTGGCCAGGTGAAACCTCGATTCGGGGCTGGCCTGCCCACCAAGCAACTCTTCCCAGTCCGCCCCGGCGACGAAACCGGGCCCGCCGTCGAACGTTTTTCCCTCCAACAGACCGAGCCACGGTTCCTGCTCGGCCGTGACGCTCTCCACCCCGAAAGGTGTACCGCTCTCATCCACCCAGCCCTTCCCGGATTTCCGGCGCCGGGCGCGTTCAAGAACGCCCCAACCACTGCCGCGCAGCAGCATGGTGGACGGCGGGATGTCGGCGTCGTTGAGGGCTGCGGGGAGCATGGCCTCGAGTTCGTCATGGTGCAGGAGTTGCTCCAAACGCTGGCTGGCGTTGGCCACCGCAGCGTCCCAGTCGGCGCCGTGTGAGGTTTCCGGATCGAGATGTCCGTTACCGTAGGCCTCTACCCATGCCCACTCCGCGTCGGCTGGCATGACAAGGTGTTCAAACTGCGTCTGCGCCAAACCCGCCTGGATTTCGGCATACGGTCCAGCTCCGGGGCTCAGCCATTCCTGCCACCGCTTGCCGCCCTGCCCCTGGCCCCATACGAAGAGCTTCTTGCCGCGGAGAAGTCCCGTGGAGAGCATCGCCAGCCCGTCGCCGTCGTCGTCGGCTGCAACAACCCAACGCCGTTCGGAAGGGTCGATGTCGAAGAAGAAATCCACCGCGTGGGGGCTGTTGACCGGCCAGGTGCCGTCATATCCTTCGTGGTCGGTGGGCCGGACGCGAGTGATGTCCATGGTGTAGTCGCTGCCGAAGGCCTCATCCGCCGGGGCGATCACGCGGGTCCGCTCCGTCTCAGGGATGGCTGCGTTGCTCCACCAGTACATGGGGACCTCGTGGTCGCTTGGGTTGCGGATCCGCACCGCCGCGAAGACCACAGGCGAGTCGCCGGGCAGCCAGATGTCCACTTGAAAAACCACTTCCCGCAGCCGCTCGTATTCCCACATTCGCAGGATGTGCTTGCCGTCCGGGGTGCGGACAATCGCGGTGTGCAAAGGATCGCAGCTGGTGGGCGAATGGCCTCGGGTGCCGATGTTCCATTCCAGCCCACCGGCGAACCAGGCCTTGCGCAGCGCGATGTTGGCCAGTTGCGGGGCATCGTGGGTGTGGAGGAGCTGCTTGCCCGTCTTTTTGTCGAACAGTTCCCAGATGCGGCCTCCCAGCGACGGGAGGACCGTCACCTTGAGTTTGCTGTTTTCAAGCACGACGGCGGGCACTTCCTTGGGTGCCGCGTCCCGGCTGTAGCCGTCCTGCATGAGGTACGGGTAAACGTTGGGCACCACACCGAACCGCGCCGAGGCCTGGAGATCCTCCGGCACCCCCTCTCCCACGGTGTAGGGCTGGTCCAGCTCAGCCGCCACCACGGGCAAGGGGTTGAGCGGGCCGAGCTCGGCCATGGTCAGGGAAACGGTGGTGACTGTGAGGGTGGAGGTTGCTGTGTCTGCCACGTCAGTATCCGATCGTGAGAAGGAGGCCGCGCTGCGGCTCGATGGCTATGGCTTGGCCGGGCACGTAGCTCGCGGCAGATTGGAAGCCGGCGATGGTGGGGGCCTTGATGATTCTGGTGGCGGCAGCATCGTCGTCGAAAATCAGCGTCACTTGTTCAGTGTCCGCGGCCCAGGAGGCCAGCGCTACAACCATTCCTTGCTCCGTGAGCCACGTGGTGGCCAGAACGTCCGGGTGACTTGTCTTTACGGGGGCCTGCGGGTCCCAAAACCCTTGCATATGCCCGTGCTCCAACCCGGTTTGGGCCCAGAACTCCCAGAGCGGGCGGTTGTCCACGGCAGGTGCCCGGCCTGTCATCCCGAACACCATGCCACGCCATGGGTTGCCACCGCCTTCCAGCATCTCGCCCATGAGGCCGAAGGGAATGCCGGAGAGCTCCACCAGCCAATAGTCGGGATCGGTGGTGTTGCAGTCGAAGTACTCCCCCAGCCATAGCCTGTCCACATACGGCAAGTGCTCCATGTACAGATTGGCGGAGGACGCGTAACCGTCGTGCGCAGTGAACTGGTTTGCTGAATGGAGGTCAATCTCAGGGCCGTCTTCACCACGGGTTATGCAGGCCCGCTCCAGGACCTTGCGGACCCGCTGCATGGCGTGGCGGTCATAGGCGATGTCATCCAGGTAGATGCCGTCAATCCCGTCCTTCCCGCCGGCCAGTTCCTGAAGGCTCCGCACGTAGAAGTTCTCCCACCGCGATTCGCCGGTTGTCACCACGGCGATGTCCTCTACATTGGGTGCAAACCACGCTGAAACGTAGCCGCTGCCGGCATGTTCCTGCAGCCACATGTGGCCTGCCCCTGGTCCGTCGCTGAAGACTTCGTGGTCCAGGTGCAGCAACGGCAGCAGCTCAGGGCTATGGAACGTGAGCTCGCGGACCGTGTTGTAAACCTTGGCTTTGAGCCCGTGCTGATGGCACTGGGCCACGTACTTCCGCAGCGAGTCCTGGGTCAGCAAGGGATCATTGATATAGGGCGCCGGCGCCGTGGCGTGATGAACGTTGACCACGGTGGCACCAGCGGCCTTAGTGTCCGCAGGGTTTTCAGGAGCGTGGAAGTACCGTTTTCCAAGGTGTTTGCCGGGATCGATCGGCTTGAACGGTGTCAGCAGCAGGCGGAAATCGAAGTCCAATGGCTCATCCGCCCTTAGGGTCCGGGCACCACTGAAGGCACGCAGCGTGGCTGTGTCCTCCGATGTCCGCAACGCGACACCGCCCCGGACTCCGCAATCACCGCCGGCCTGCTGGCGGTTGGCCCACGATCCCGGTTCCACCAACGGCTTCTCCCGGTAGAAGTTGGTGTTGAGCGGCCGTTCATAGCTGCCATCACGTAAGGAAAGCTGGACGCCTACATTAACACTCCCCAGCCACAACGCATCCTGGTTCTTCGTCGCCACGTCCCAAGTCCAGTCGATGGTGTCCGGCCGTCTTCCACCCGGGATGCCCAACCCCATGGCCAGCGGAACCGAAGCCTCATGGAGCGCCAGCTGCAGGCCGACGTCGTTCACCTCCAAGGTCCCCACCGGGCTGAGCCGCAGCGAGTACGAAACTGCCCCATCGGCGTCGAGAACGCCGTTCAGCTCCAGCGTCAGCGCCGCCTTGCCGTCCTTGCGACCTGTCCAGGCGCAGCGCCACGACATCCGCGCCGGGCCGTCCTCAGTGAAAACTAGCTGACCGTGCGTCCAATCAATTCCCTCAACGTCCAGCCGCATGGGAGCACTGAAAAGCTCGACGACGGGACCATCCGTTGCGGTCACCGCGGTGGTAAACGTTGACGTCACCTGCGCCGGAAGTCCGGACTCCGTCAGCTGCAAGGACCTGCCCAGAATCCCCAACGTCCTGCTCGTTTCGTCCAAAGTGATGGCCGTATATGGCCTAACGAGCTCCGCGTCCTGAGCCACTCGCGAATCCAGCCAGGCCAGGCGCCGAAGGGAACGTGCATCTCCGAAACCGCCCGCAAGGAGTGCCGGATCTGTTTCCGCGGCCACATCAAGCCTGACCACGACCTCCCGTGGTGGCTCCCCCGCTACATGAATAGTCACCATCGCGGAGTGCGTGGTTCCCGCAGCTTCCTCAGGGATGGGAAGGACCACCAGCAAAGCCCGTACGGTGCCGGCAGCAACGTTGAGGGCTCTGTGCCATGGCTTGCCCAGCCTGTCCACGCCATCGGTGTTGATGCAGCGCCCGCGGGTACCTTCTCCTCCCGTTGAGTCTCCTCCCGTTGGCTCTTCCCCGGCTGATGGGGTGAGCTGAACTGTCACGCCGTTGAGATCCTTCTGCGCATACAGCCCCAACTGGACCACATAGTCCTCGCCAGCCTGTGCAGTGCCGTGGAAAGCTTCCGAGGGCCCGTTGATCACCCAGTGCGCCGGTAGGTCATGCCGCATGGAGATGGGATTCAGGCGGTCCTCGGGAAACACCAGAAGGGCTTCTCCCGCGTGGAGTGCCCGGAACCGCTCCAGTTCGTCTGCGCGGGCGGTGAAGTTCATGGGTGCGAACGAGTCCCGTTCGCTTGCCGCCTCATATCGGAGGACTTTGGCGGTGGGCAGCGCAGCTTGCGCCCCGCTTGCCCAGGCGGAACGTCCGACGGCGGCGGCCCAGGCCGGATCTGCGGCAGGACGACGCGGGAGGTACTGCGCCTGGGGATAGTGGGCTTTCCCCAGCATGGCGTACGGCAGGTAGAAGACGAAGTAGATGCCAGGGCCCTCTGTGGCTTCGAAGACAACCGTTCCGGACTCGCGGGTGGCCTCTTCCACCATCACGTTCCGGACCCTGATGCCGGTCTTCTCCGAGACGACCATGACATCAACCGTTGCGGGGTCCTTGTCCTGCCGCCGCCACGGGATGACAGCCCTGTGGGCCGCACCAACCCCGCCGCCCCTTCCGCTGAGCCCCGCTTCAGCCACATCCAGGACTTCCACAACGAATCGGTGATTGCCGTAGAGCAGTTTGTCCCACGCGCCGATGCCACAATCCACCTCCGGGTGGGCTGTCACTGAACCGATTCTGCTGGGATTTGGCGGGGTGATGAGGGCCGGTGAAACCGGCGCGGGCAGCGGCATCGCTGAGACTCCTGAAGGTAGCTTCCGGGGTTTTTCACCTGTTTGGTGAATCCTTACATCATCCCGGCGTTCCGTGGAGTCGTAAAGGGTTATTGCGATGCGCGATCACTGCAATTCCCGCCCCCGAATACTGGCCATGACGCTGCCAGGGCATTATGACGGTGCTACTTGGAGGCGGCCAGGTGCTACTTGGAGGCGGCCAGGTTCAGTGCGTTGACTTTCGCCCTCGCCGCCCGGACGACGTCGCGGTTGGTAACTGTGTAAGCCGTGGGATCGCTGCCGTCCTGCGCACCGAGGGAGACCGCCCCATCGGCGAGAGTGGAGACCGTCTTCTTGGCCGAAAGGTGGACCGCAGCAAGGCCTGCCCTGTGCATCGCAGGGATGTCGTCAAGGGTTAGTCCTCCCCCGGCCATGATCTGCAGTGCACTCCCGGCACGTTCTGCCATGGTGGTCAACGTGGACAGCCCGGCCCCCGCGGTGGCTTCGTGGCCCGAGGTCAGGATCCGCGTGAAGCCAAGTTCCATCAGCTGTTCAAGAGCGGCCACGGGGTCTCGTGACTGGTCTATGGCCCTGTGAAAGGTCAACTCTGCTTCCGGGTTGGCTTCCTTGGCGGAATCCACGAGGCGCTGGATCGCGTGAACGTCTACGTCTCCGGACGCGGTGAGCGCCCCGACCACCACCCCGTGGGCCCCCTGAGCCAGCAGATGGCGGATCTCGTGGACCATGGTGTCTACGTCGGACGCAGAGTACCGGAAGTCGCCGGGCCTGGAGCGGATCAGTGGATGGATCGCCAGACGGCCGTCAACGTGCTCCATGCTGGCTTCCATGAGTCCTTGGCTTGGCGTGACGCCACCAAGTTCCAGGCTGCTGCACAGTTCGATGCGGTCGGCTCCCTCGGCGGCTGCCGTGCCTGCACCCGCGGCACTCACCACGGCAATTTCAAGTTTCATGGTGAAACTCTACGTGGAATTTTTGTACAGCTGATGCCCCTAAGACGGCCATTTGAGGGCATCAGCTGTACAAAAACTCGTCAGCCCTGGTACTTCTGCAGCTTTTCCTTTTGCTCCGGCGTGAGCCTTAGGACCCGTCCTGTGGCCTCGGCGACGAAAGCCAGGTGAGTAGTTGCTTTCACGCAGTCTTCCCGCGTGACGGGATCTTTGATGACGTAATGGAGATCGAAGCTGGCGCCTTTGATGGCCCCCACCCAGATCTCCACCACAGCCGGGATGTTGCGGTAATCCAAAGTCCGGACGTACCGGACTTTGTGCTCCACAACCAGGGTCATGGTGCCTTCCTCGACGTCATTGAACAGGGCCGCCGGGGGCTCTACGCCCGGAAGGCCCGCTCCGCGAGGGGGCCCGAAGGCTGCGATACGGGCTTCCTCCAGCATCCGCACAATCTGGACGTTGTTGATGTGGCCGTAGGCGTCCATGTCACCCCAGCGCATGGGTACGAGGACCTCTATGCGGCGGGGTGCCATGGACTCCTTCAGTGTTTCCGCGCTCAGCTGTGCACCGCCGTCGAGTCGTCCACAGCGGTCTCTTCCTCACCAGCGAACTGGGACATGTACAACCGGTAGTAGGCCCCCTGCAGTGTGAGCAGGTGGGCATGGTTGCCCTGCTCCACGATCTTGCCGTTCTCCATCACCAAAATGGTGTCGGCGTCGCGGATAGTGGACAGGCGGTGGGCGATCACGAAGCTCGTCCGGTCCGTCCGAAGGGCAGCCATGGCCTTTTGCAGCAACAGCTCCGTACGGGTGTCCACGGAGCTTGTAGCTTCGTCCAGGATCAGCAGCGACGGATCTGAAACGAAGGCACGGGCGATGGTGATGAGCTGCTTTTCACCGGCGCTGACGTTGTTGCCTTCTTCGTCGATGATCGTCTGGTAACCGTCCGGGAGGGCACGCACAAAGCGGTCCACGTAGGTTGCCTTGGCCGCTTCCATGATCTGGTCCTCGGTGGCGTCCAGCTTGCCGTACTTGATGTTGTCGTAGATGGTCCCGCCAAACAGCCAGGCATCCTGCAACACCATGCCCACCTTGGACCGCAGTTCTGCGCGGCTAAGGTCCTTGATGTCCACGCCATCCAAGGTGATCCGGCCTGCGTTGAGCTCGTAGAAACGCATCACCAGGTTCACCAGCGTGGTCTTCCCGGCCCCGGTGGGGCCCACAATCGCCACGGTATGGCCAGGTTCGGCAGCAAAGGACAGGTCCTCAATGAGCGGTTTGTCTTCTACATAGCTGAACGAGACGTGCTCGAACTCAACATGGCCGTCGGTCTTGGCGGGCAGATTGCGGGTCCCGGTCTCTTCAACTTCTTCCTCGGCATCAAGGAACTCGAAGACGCGCTCTGCCGAGGCAACACCGGACTGCAGCATGTTGGCCATGCCGGCAATCTGGCCCAGCGGCTGGGTGAATTCACGCGAGTACTGAATGAAGGCGGTGGCATCGCCCAGGCTCATGGAGCCCGAGGCAACGCGCAAGCCACCCACCACTGCAATGCCGACGTAGGACAGGTAGGACACGAAGTTCATGGCCGGGAAGATCACGCCGGACACGAACTGCGCACCGAAGGAGGCCTTGTAGAGTTCCTCGTTCTTCTCGTCGAAACGCTTCAGCATGTCGGCATCGCGACCGAAGACCTTCACGAGGTCGTGTCCGGAGAAGGACTCCTCGATCTGGCCGTTCAGTGCGCCGGTGTTCTTCCACTGTGCTGCGAAGAGCTTCTGGCTGCGCGCACCAATGACGCCCGCCACAATGCCGGACAACGGCAGGGCGATCAGGGCAATGAGCGCCAATTCCCAGGAGACGATGAACATCATCACCGTGATGCCCAGGACTGTGAGCACTGAGCTGACCAGTTGGGAGAACGCCTGCTGGAGGCCCTGCTGGACGTTGTCGACGTCGTTGGTCACGCGGGACAGGATGTCGCCGCGCTGGCGGGTGTCGAAGTAGTTCAGCGGGAGCCGGTTGAGCTTTGCCTGAACGTCGTTGCGCAGCTTCTTAATGACCCGCATGACGATCCTGTTGAGCAACCAACCCTGGGCCCACAGGAAGATGTTGGCCACAAAGTACATCAGGAGCACGATCGAAATCAGGAACGTCAGCTTGGGGAAGTCAATCCCGTTGGTGAGCTCCATCTTGGAGACCATGTCCGCAAAGTTGCCTTGGCCTTGCTGGCGCATGAGCTCAACGAACTGCTCCTGCGAGACCCCCTCCGGGATCTGCCGGCCCACAACGCCACCGAAGATGACGTCCATGGCACTACCCAGGACCTTCGGAGCAATCACATTGAGGACTACCGAGACAATGACGAGCCCGATCACGATGTACACGCCAACGGCCTCGGGCTTCAGCAGGCCCATGAGTCGCTTGGCGGACGGCCAGAACTCTTTGGCCTTCTTTGCCGGGACGTCGCCGAACATACCGCCATCAGCTTCGGAGGGGACGTATTCTTCTTCAACAAAGTCGTCGTCATCGAGCACTTCGGTGGCTACCTCAGCTTCGGCTGTTGCCTTGGCATCCTTGGCGGCTTGAGCCTTGGCAGCCCAGCCACGCTTCTTCTGCTGGTCCTGCTCGGTCATGCCACTTCCTCCACGCTCAGCTGGGATTCAACGATTTCCTGGTAGGTGGGTGAGGTCTCCAGCAGTTCGTCGTGCGTTCCGCGGTCAACAATCCTTCCGTTATCCAGCACAAGGATCTCGTCCGCGTCCGCGATGGTAGAGACGCGCTGGGCCACGATAATGACTGTGGAATCCCGGGTCTTGGCCTTCAAGGCTTTGCGCAGACGGGCGTCGGTAGCAACATCGAGCGCGGAGAACGAATCATCAAACAGGTACACATTCGGTTTGGTAACCAACGCCCTGGCAATGGATAGCCTCTGGCGCTGGCCACCGGAGACGTTGGTACCGCCTTGGGCGATGCGCCGGTTCAAACCGGATGACTTTTCTTCCACGAAGCCCTTGGCCTGGGCCGTTTCCAACGCTTCCCACAGCTCTTCGTCCGTGGCGTCAGGCTTGCCGAAACGAAGGTTGTGCTCGATTGTTCCTGAGAACAAGTACGGCTTCTGCGGCACCGCAGATACGCGGCTAGTGATCTCCGATGCGTCCATCTTCGTGACGGGCACACCGTCCAGCAGGACGTCACCGGATGCGACGTCGTAAAGCCGCGGCAGCAGCGAGACCAAGGTGGTTTTGCCGGCACCCGTGGAGCCGATGATGGCCAGGGTCTTGCCCGGCTCAGCAGTGAAGGAAATGTTGCTCAGCACCGGAGCCTCGGCACCGGGGTACTTGAAGGTGACGTCCCGGAACTCCACACGTCCCTTCTTCTCAGCAGGCACTACCGGCGAGCTGGGGTTGTGGATGGAAGGCTCGACGTCCAGTACCTCACCTATGCGGTCTGCACAGACGGATGCGCGGGGAATCATCATGGCCATGAACGTGCCCATCATGACAGCCATCAGGATCTGCAGCAGGTACTGGAGGAAGGCCGTGAGCGCACCCACCTGCATCTCCCCGGAATCCACCCGCTGGCCGCCAAACCACAGCACGGCGGCCGTGGACAGGTGCAGGATCATGCCGATGGCCGGGAACATCAGGACGAACAGGTTGCCGATCTTTACCGACACTGCAGTGAGGTCATCATTGGCGTCCCCGAAGCGCCTGGCCTCGTGGGGCTCGCGAACAAAGGCCCGGACCACGCGAATACCGATGATCTGTTCGCGCAGTACGCCATTGATGGCGTCGATCTTGGTCTGCATGGAACGGAACAGCGGCATGAGACGGACTACAAGGTAGCCCACCACGGCCACCAGGACAGGAACGGAGACCCAGACCAACCAGGAAAGGCTAAGGTCCTCACGGAGCGCCATGATGATGCCGCCCACACACATGATGGGGGTTGAGACCATGAAGTTCAGGCCCATGAGCACCAGCATCTGTACCTGCTGGACATCGTTGGTACCGCGGGTAATCAGCGTGGGAGCACCGAAAGTGTTGACGTCCTGGGCTGAGAAGCTACTGACCTGCCGGAAGACGCTGCGGCGCAGGTCCCTGCCAATGGCCATTGCAACGCGGGACCCGAAGTACACAGCGATGATGGCAGTGACCACTTGTCCCAGGGCGACAGCGAGCATGAGGGCACCGGTCTGCCAGATGAAGTCGGTGTCTCCGCGGGAAACTCCCTCATCAATAATTCTGGCGTTGAGGCTGGGGAGGTACAGCGTAGCGATGGTGGATGCGAGCTGAAAAATCAGCACGGCCACGATCTGCGGCAAATACGGCTTGGAGTAGCGCCGTATAAGGGTGACAAGCATGCCCACGGGTCCTTAGAAAGAGTGCGTGAAAGAGGTAAGAGAAGTGTGGCAGCCGGGGCTGACAGTATTAGCCTCCCTACTCTACGAAATCCGTTGCCCCGGCGAAACATCTTTCGGAAAAGATCATCCCAGCGGAGTATCTGCCGGGTGACGGATGCTCCCGCTGCCGCAAGACCGGCAGTCGGGGCAAACAAGAAAGCGCCGGCTGGTTTCCCAGCCGGCGCTCCCAATCCCGCCCTCGTTGGCCGTTTCCCCGCACTCCATCAGGAGCCCCGGCCTGGATCCCCGGACAGGGCCGGGACCCCAGTGAGTTAGCCTGCGTGCTTGCCGTGGTCCGAACGGGCTTCGACGCCTTGGAGGAGCAGCAACGCCATGCGCTCCTGCTGCCTGCGCTCACGCTTGAGTTCTTTGCGGATCGCTGCAAGCTCTTCCGCGGTGTGGGCTTGCTGCTCGGCAATGGTCTGCTGCTCCCGCAACCGGGCCTGCAGCTCCACGTTGGCACGGCTCAGCTGAAGCTGCTGTTCCGCCAGAACGTACTGGGTACGGGACAACTGCTCCTGGACTTCCTTCACATCAGCGGTGCCGTGAGGCCGTTCCTGCGTGAGGATCCGAGCGAACTCGAGGTCAAGATCGGATCCTGACTCCGGGTTTGGAACCTGACGGTCCCCTACCGGAGCCTGACGGTCCCCTACCGGAACCTGACGGTCCGCCCCTACCTGACGTCCGCCCACCGAAACCGCAGGATGGGCACTTGGGCGGCGGGCGCCGTCGTCGGACGCTTTCACTGCGTCCATGGACGCCGTGTCCAGTGACATTCCGGCGTCCCCTGAAGCCGTGGCAACCAGTTCTTTCTCAGGAGCTGCATCCACGGTGCGTCGCAGTGGACGCTCCTTGATGAACAGCACGGCGAGGAGGGCAACGACGCTGATGATCGCGGAGATCAGGAAGATTTGAGCAGTCGCGTCACCGTAGGCAGCGCGCATGATGTCCGCGATGGGGGCAGGCATGTCAGCCAGGTCCATGCTCGCTCCGGACGCGCCACCCTGGGCAGGGATCCCTGCGGCAGTCATGCCCTCAACAGCGAGTTCCTTCACGTGGTTGGACATGATGGCACCGAGAACGGATACGCCGATTGCGCCACCAACCGAGCGGAAGAACGCCACGGAGGCACTCGCGGTTCCGATGTCCTTGGCCTGGACGGTGTTCTGAACAGCGAGGACCAGGTTCTGCATCAGCATGCCCAGGCCGAGCCCGAACACACCGGTGTAGATCGCCACTATCCACAGTTCAGTGGTGTGGTCCATGGTTCCGGCGAATGCGAGACCGCCAATGAGGAGGACGGAGCCTGCAATCAGGAACCTCTTCCACTTACCGAAGCGGCTGATCAGGATGCCCGAAGCGACCGAACCAATAAGGTTTCCGGCGATCATGGGCAGCGTCAGCAGCCCTGCCTCGGTGGGTGTGGCGCCGCGGGCAACCTGGAAGTACTGACCCAGGAAGGTGGACGAACCGAACATGGCGATGCCCACCGCAACGGAGGCAACAATGGCCAGGGCCGTGGTGCGCTCGGAGATGATCTTGAGGGGGATGATGGGCTGGGCCACCTTGGTTTCCACGAACACGAGCACAGCCAGAAGAGCTACGCCGCCACCCACCATGAGGGCGGACTGCCAGGAGAACCAGTCGTAGTAGTCGGGGTTGCCGGCGAAGGAAACCCAGATCAGCAACAGGCTGACGCCGGAGGTCAGCAGGATGGAACCGAGCCAGTCGATCTTGGCGGGACGCTTGATGTGCTCGATTTTCAGCGTCACCTGCAGCAGTATGAGCGCGACGACGGCCAGCGGCACGCAGACGAAGAACGTCCAGCGCCAGCCCAACGGGCTGTCAACGATGAAGCCGCCCAACAGCGGTCCGCCAGCAGTGCCAACGGCCATGACGGCACCCATGTAACCGGAGTATTTACCGCGGTCGCGCGGCGGAATCATGGAGCCGATGATTGCCTGGGCCAAGGCTGTGAGGCCACCCATGGCCACGCCTTGGATGACGCGGGCGGTGAGCAGCAGCGGAATGGTTTCGGACAGTCCAGCCATGACTGAGCCGGCCACAAAGATGATGATGCTCAGCTGGACCAGGAGCTTCTTGTCGAAAAGGTCGGCGAGCTTGCCCCAGATGGGTGTGGTTGCAGCGTTGGCCAGCAACGCTGCCGTGATGACCCAGGCGAAGTCGGTTTGGGTGCCCTTGAGCTCGGACATGATGGTGGGCAATGCGTTGGCAACAATAGTGCTGCTGAGGATTGCGGTGAAGAAGGCGGCGAGGAGGCCGGTGAGGGCTTCCATGATCTGCCGGTGCGTCATGGGCGCTGCGGCTTTGCTGGCCGCGGGGCTGGCTGAGGCGTCCACCGCCTTGGTGTTCTGAACTGCTGGTGTGGCCATGGTGGCTCCTAAGCTGTCTGGTTGGTTGTGATGGAGCCGGCCGCCGTTGCCCGGATTGAGTCCTTGAGTGACTCGGTGAGTTTGTTGATGACCTGGGAGGCCTCGAGGGCGTCAGCCTCGCTCCAATCCGCCAGGTAATCGCGCAGTCTCACGCTGCGTTGTTCTTCGAATTCGCGCAGTTTCGCGGAGCCTTCCTCCGTCAGGGCAAGCAGTTGGGCCCTGCCGTCCGCGGGATCGGGCCGCCTGACCACGAAGCCCAGTTCCTCGAGTTCGGTGACGTGCCGGCTCAGGACCGGTGCGCTGACACCGAGCCGCGTGGCCAGATGCGTAGCGCGGGTCTCCCCCTCGCCAATGAATCGCATCACCCCTTGAACAGCCATTCCGACGTCGGGAACGCGGGCCATATGGGCGGTCACCACACAGCGCAGTGTGCGCTGGAGGTCGAAGATTTGATGCACAAGATCGGTTGCTGTGGCGGAACCGACGGACATGGAAAACACCCCTCTTTTGCTTGCCTAAAGCAACTATAACTCAGATTGATTGCTTTGGGAAACTAAAGATGCGTTTCAGTTCCGTTGCGGGGCCCGCTCTGCACCTTATTTCGTGGAAATTGGGTGCAGAGTGGGCCTCGCAACGCAGAAAACCCCCGCACGAGGTTCCGTGCGGGGGCTTTCTGCGTCTACCAGGGTCTGCTTAGTCGTCCAAATGCGTGGGGCCGAACATCTTCAGCAGGGTCTCAACCACGACGACGTTGGGTCCGTCCGCTGCGAAGGACGCCTTGAGCGCGTCCCCCACTTCCTCCGGGGAAACCCGGCGCGCCGGGACGCCGAAGGACTCGGCAAGCTTCACGAAGTCCGGGCGGGCGAGCTCGGTGGCGGTGGCTTGGCCAAAGGCGCCCACCATGTACTCGCGCAGGATGCCGTAGCCGCCGTCGTCCACAATCAGCCAGGTGACCGGGACGTTGTGCTGCTTGGCGGTGGCGAGCTCGGAGATGGAGTACATGGAGGATCCGTCACCGGAAACGGCCAGCACCCTGCTCGGCTTGCCGGTGGTCTCCAGTCCCACGGCACCGCCGATTGCCGCAGGGAAGCCGTAGCCCAAGCCGCCGGCGCCTTGGGCGGAGTGGAACTGGCCCTGCCGGGCGTCCCAGCAGCTCCAGCCCCAGTACGCAGAGATGGTCATGTCCCAGAACGTCTGCATGTCAGCCGGAACAGCCTCGCGGATGTCGGCCATGAACTTCAGTTCCTTGGCCAGGTCCTGTGATTCCAGGCGGGCCTTGACCTTGGCCAGGGATTCCTTGACCACGTCCTCCGGGCTGGTGCCGTGCCAGTCACGCTTCACGGAGTCCGCGGCACCGGCAGCTGCGAGGGCTTCGTCCAGGGCCGCTAGGGCCTGGCCGGCGTCGGCACGGATGCCCAAACCGGGCCGGTTGGATTCCAGGACGCGGGGTTCGGCGTCGATCTGGATGATCCGGCCGCGTGGTTCGAACGTGAAGTAGTTCGAGGTCACTTCACCCAGGGAGGAGCCGATCACGATCAGCACATCGGCGTCTTCCAGGACGTCGGTCATATACCGGTCCTCGATCCACGACTGTAAGGACAGCTCGTGGGTCCACGGGAACGCGCCGTTGCCGCCCGGGGTGCAAATGACCGGAGCCCGTAATTGCTCGGCGATCGAGAGCAACGACTTCTCGGCCCGGCCACGACGGGTACCGCCGCCGGCGATGATGGCCGGACGTTCCGCCGTCGAAAGCCACTTCACGGCCTCGCGGATCAGCTCGACGCGCGGCGGGTTGTCGAGTGCTTCGGCGAGGGCGTCCTCCACCGGGGGAACCATGATCGGGTCCAGCAGGACGTTTTGCGGGATTTCGATCCACACAGGGCCCTGCGGTGAGGAGATCGCTTCGGTCCACGCGTCCTGGATGGCCGAGGGGATGCCCGAGGCGTGCTGGATCAGTCGCTGGCTCTTGGTGACGTTCGCGGCCGAGGCCTTCTGGTCGTCGAGCTGGTGCAACATGCCCTTGCGGCGGGCACCCAGGCCATCGAGCGGAATCTGGCTGGCCACAACCACCATGGGAACACCTGTGGCATAGGCCTCCTGCAAACCGGCCAGGGACGTCAGCGCACCGGGCCCGGTGGACAGGAACAGCACACCCACCTCGCCGGTGGCACGTGAATACCCGTCGGCTGCGAAGGCCGAGTTGTTCTCCACACGGGAGGAAACGAAGTGCAAGTTGCCGCGACCCATGGCGTCGAAGAGACCCAGGGCGTGCTGGCCCGGGATACCGAAGACTGTCTTCGCGCCCAGCGCTTCAAGGGTCTCGACGACGAGGTCCCCACCGTTTCGCTGGTTGGTGCCCTTGGTGGGGGCTGCTGTGCCCGGATCGAAATCGATCATCGCTGGTCTCCGGTTGCTCCGGTTACCTGCGCGAGTTCCGCGATGCGGGCGCCGAGGGCCTGCTGCGCGTAGCCGTTGGGGGCACCTTGGCGGTCACCTTCCACTGCGTTGTCCGCCATGAGGGTCACGAGCTCGTAGGCTACGTGGCTGCCTGCAACACCGGTAATTTCCGCGTGGTCGTAGGCCGGAGCAACTTCAACGATGTCCGCACCAACGAGGTTCATGCCCCGGAAACCACGGATGATTTCCAGGAGCTCGCGGCTGGTGATGCCGCCGGCTTCAGGAGTGCCGGTGCCGGGCGCGTGCGCCGGATCAAGAACGTCAATGTCCACGGAGATGTACAGCGGACGGTTGCCGATGCGGTCGCGGATCTTGGCCACGGTCTCAAGGACGCCCTGGTAGTAGACGTCTGCGGAGGTGACGATTCCGAAGCCGAAGCGGTGGTCGTCGTCGAGGTCCTTCTTGCCATACAGCGGACCGCGGGTACCGACGTGGCTGATGGCCTCGGTGTCAAGGATGCCCTCTTCCACGGCCCGTCGGAACGGGGTGCCGTGCGTGTACTCGGCGCCAAAGTAGGTATCCCAGGTGTCCAGGTGTGCGTCGAAGTGGAGCATCGCGATGGGCTCACCGGCACGCTCAGCGGCTGCCCTCAACAGAGGCAGGGCGATGGTGTGGTCGCCACCGAGAGTGACCAGTTTGCTGCCGTTGGCCGTGAGATCCAAGGCGTTTTGCTGGATGGTCTCGATGGCCTCGTTGATGTTGAACGGGTTCACGGCCATGTCGCCGGCGTCGGCAACCTGGATGTTCTCGAACGGGCTGACGTCCCATGCCGGGTTGTAGGGACGGAGCAGGCGGCTGGCTTCACGCACATGGTTGGCACCGAAGCGCGCGCCAGGGCGGTAGGAAACGCCGGAGTCGAAGGGGACGCCAACAACGGTGACGTCAGCCTTGGAGACCTGGTCCAGGCGGGGCAGGCGGGAATAGGTAGCGGCACCGGCGTATCGCGGGATGCGGGATGAATCGATGGGGCCGAGGTTCCCGTTGGCCTCAATGCGGAGCTCTTCCAAAATGCCTCTCCTTCGAGATAAGTCAGCGTCTGTGACACCCATCATACACTCAAAGTTGTCTAATAAGCATCACATGTTTACAAATTGGCTTTCCGGGCGTGCGTCATGAGATGCCCGTCACAGCGGGCGTTAAGATTCCATAAAAACCGGGGTCCCGGCGTCGAACGCGGCCATACGCTCCTAGCGGAAGCAGCACACTGCTGCACGAAAGGACACCGTGACCACCCTGTCGAGGCCTCCGGCCGATCCGGCCAACCGGCCAAAGAACTCCTTCAAGCTCAAGCCATGGCTACTGGAGGGAATGCCGGATACCTCAGGGAAGCGGCAGGGACCCCACGGACGCCCTGCGGACTCGCACAAGCCCCAAGCCTGGTGGAAAGTCATGTGCCTCACGGGCCTGGACTACTTCTCCACCCTCGGCTACCAGCCAGCCATCGCCGCCCTGGCCGCCGGGCTGTTGTCCCCGCTGGCCACCCTGCTCCTGGTGCTCGCAACCCTGGCCGGCGCCCTCCCCGTATACCGGCGCGTTGCGAAGGAAAGCCCCCGCGGCGAAGGATCCATCGCCATGCTGGAGCGCCTGCTACCGCGATGGGGAGGCAAGCTGTTCGTCCTGGCCCTCCTTGGTTTTGCTGCGACCGACTTCATGATCACCATCACGCTGTCCGCCGCCGACGCCACAGCCCACCTCATCGAGAACCCTTTCGCGCCGCATTTCCTCGAAGGCCAGCAAGTAGTCATCACCTTGGCTTTGATCGCCGGCCTGGGCGTCGTCTTCCTCCGCGGATTCAAAGAAGCCATCAACGTGGCCGTGGTGCTGGTGGCAGCATTCCTCGCGCTGAACCTTGTGGTGATCGTGGTGTCCATGACTCATCTCTTTACCGAAGCCGGCGTCATCACCGACTGGTGGAGTGCGCTCACCACGTCCCATGGCGACCCCATCATGATGATCGCCCTGGCACTTCTGGTCTTCCCCCGCCTGGCACTTGGGCTCTCCGGCTTCGAAACCGGAGTTGCCGTCATGCCTCAGATCAAGGGCCACGCAACAGACACCGATGCCAAGCCCACTGGCCGGATCAAGGGTGCGCACAAGCTCCTCACCACCGCGGCCATCATCATGAGCTCATTCCTCATCACCTCCAGCTTCACCACCGTCATGCTGATCCCCGCCGCCGAATTCCAGGACGGCGGTAAAGCCGAAGGCCGCGCTCTAGCGTATCTGGCGCACAAATTCCTAGGAGACGGATTCGGAACCGTCTATGACGTGAGCACCATCGCCATCCTCTGGTTCGCAGGCGCGTCAGCCATGGCCGGGCTCTTGAACCTCGTCCCCCGTTACCTGCCCCGCTATGGCATGGCGCCGGCATGGGCACGCGCCCTCCGCCCGCTGGTCCTGGTGTTCACCGTCATCGCCTTCTTTGTCACCATCATCTTCAAGGCGGACGTCAACGCCCAAGGTGGCGCCTACGCCACTGGTGTGCTGGTCCTGATAACCTCGGCCTCCATTGCCGTCACACTGTCTGCACGGCGGAAGAAGCAGCGGGCACAGGTCATCGGCTTTGGTCTGATCTCCCTCGTCTTCGTCTACACCACCGTAGTCAACTCGATCGAGCGCCCCGACGGCCTGAAGATCGCCGCCCTCTTCATTCTGGGCATCATGGTAGTTAGCTTCATATCCCGCATGCGGCGCGCGTTCGAACTTCGGGCCACTCACATCAAGATGGACGAGAAAGCCCTCGAATTCACGGCCAACGCCGCCGAAGGTCCCGTCCGCATCATCGCCCACGAACCCAAACACCTCAGCGCAAGCCGATACAGGGAGAAGCTCCAGCACGCCCAGCAGGCAAGTCACCTGCCCGTTGACTGCGACGCCGTCTTCATTGAGGTCATTGTGGACGACAGCTCCGACTTTGAGCAGGAGCTCCAAGTGGTGGGCAAGGTCCGGCACGGGTTCAAGATCCTGGAGGTGCACAGCAACAACGTGCCCAACACCGTGGCCGCAGTACTCCTCCACATCCGCGACGTCACAGGATTCATGCCCCATATCTACTTCCGCTGGACCGAGGGCAATCCGATCTCCAACCTCAGCAAGTTCCTGTTCTTCGGCGAAGGAGAGATCGCCCCGGTAACCCGCGAGGTACTTCGGGAGGCCGAGCCTGACATCACCCGACGCCCGTGGGTGCACGTGGGCTAGCCCCGGTTCCGCGCGTTCCTCCCCGGTTGGTCCCCTCGCAGGCCGCGCTCCTCCCCGGTTGGTCCCCTCGCAGGCCGCGCTCCTCCCCGGTTGGTCCCCTCGCAGGCTGCGCTCCTCCCCGGTTGGTCCCCTCGCAGGCGGCGTGGCTCGGACCGGCCAGCTCCTGGCAGCCGGCTATTCCCGCAAGGACATCGCGCGCCTCCCGGGCCAGGGGGCGAAACAACCACGGCGTGGCATCTCCATGCTTGCGGAGCACAGACCCGAGTTGGCAACTGCCCTCCGCTACAACTCCTATGTCTCCTGCGCCAGCGCTGCACAACACTACGGATTGTGGATACGCAAAGCACCTGACCTCCACCATCTGGCATGCAATCACGGTCACGGCACCGGGTTCGTCAGGCACAGAACCATGAGATTCGAACCCCATCCCAGCCTCCCGATTGCCGCAGTGGAGGATGTGGTCCTTCACGCCATGGCTTGCCTGGAGCCGCCCGCTTCAACGGCAATGGCCGTCTCGGCAATTCGTTTGCACGGTGTACCGCTGGACCTACTGAAGGAACAACTTCGTGGGGACAGGTCGCGGCCCGTCCTCAACGCGCTCAAGGATTTCAACCTGCGCGCAGAGTCCATTGTTGAGGTCGATGCCCAGCACTTGCTCCGCACACACGGAATTGCCTTCGACGCCCAGGTGGCAATACCTGGCGTCGGGCGCGTCGACCTCGTTATCGAAGAATTCCTCATCATTGAAGTGGACGGCTTCGCGTTTCACTCCGACAGAAAGGCCCTTCGCAACGATCTGGCACGGAACAACGCCTCCACCATCAACGGGTATTTGGTCCTGAGGTACCCGCCGGAAGTCATCTGGTTCGAGCCGGAGCGGGTTATTGCGGAGATCCGGGCGGTTCTCACGCTGCGTCGGGATGCTCCTGCCCAGTTGGTAGGCAGCCTCCTACTCTGAGCGCCGGGATTACGGGGTTCAGCCCACTCCCCCGGCGCCAAAACTGGAGCTAACTGGGAGGGAGCGCAGC
This sequence comes from Arthrobacter sp. StoSoilB22, assembly GCF_019977315.1. Taxonomy (NCBI): domain Bacteria; kingdom Bacillati; phylum Actinomycetota; class Actinomycetes; order Micrococcales; family Micrococcaceae; genus Arthrobacter; species Arthrobacter sp. StoSoilB22. The sequence continues at coordinate 1,110,054 of NZ_AP024652.1, read as the reverse complement.
ACGGAGAGTGAAGCTAGCGGCTCGCCGCCGGCACCAGGACCCACAGCACCTCAACGGTCTCGTCCGTGGGGTTGATCCAAGTGTGGGGTTCCCGGCCCGGGAAGGAGAGAGTGTCCCCTTCTTCGAGGTCGTACTCCTCGTTGGTGAGGATGAGCTTGATCCGTCCCTTGACCACGTGCAGGACATCGACGTCGCAGTCCACGGCGTAGAGCTCGTTTTCGCCGCGGCCACGTGGCTCGATGGTTGCCTGCAGGATCTGTAAGCGACGCTCGGAGCGGGCGGTCAATAAACGCTCCACGATGCCCTGGCCGCCCAGGGAAATGCGGGGGCCGTCGTCGCGCTTGGTCAGGTGTGTCTCCGGAGCTGCGAAGAGGTCGCCCACGGAGACGGACAGCACTTGGCACAGAGTGACCAGCGAGGCAACCGACGGCGATGTCAGGTCCCGCTCCACCCGGCTGAGGAAGCCCTTGGTCAGACCGGTAGCGTCCGCCACTTGCTCGATGGTGAGGCGCTGCGCTTGCCGGGCTGCGCGGATTCTGGAACCGATGGCAACGGGAACATTGCTCGGTTCAACGGGTAGAGCCTTCATTCACGAACCTTTCAGGCCTGTCATGTGGCCCTGTCATTGGAGCAATAGTAGCCGGGAGACAGGCCAAGAACGCCAGAATACGCGGAAGCATGACCAAAGGATCTTGACTGTTACTCCCATCACAACATATCCTCAGAGGCAACAAGTGTTGCCTGTGAGGCACACAACACCTCCCCAATCTCCAATCATCAGCACAGAGACTTCGACTCTTCGCAGGAGTATCGTCGAAAACCCCAACCTCAGTGCATCAGCTCCAAGGACCGTTCATGGAATCATCGGCTATAAACATCGCAATCGTGGTGGTGTACCTGCTCGCCATGCTGGCATTCGGCTGGTGGGGCAAGTCCCGCACCAAGAACAACAGCGACTTCCTGGTGGCAGGCCGCCGCCTGGGCCCCTTCCTTTACACCGGCACCATGGCCGCAGTGGTCCTCGGTGGCGCATCCACCGTGGGCGGCGTCGGCCTGGGCTACAAGTTCGGCATCTCCGGCATGTGGCTTGTTGTGGCCATCGGCTCGGGTGTGCTGCTGCTCAGCCTCCTGTTCGCCGGGACCATCCAGAAACTCAAGATCTACACGGTCTCCCAGATGCTGACCCTCCGTTACGGCAGCACCGCAACCCAGACCTCGGGCATCGTCATGCTGGCCTACACACTGATGCTGTGTGCCACGTCCACCGGCGCCTACGCCACCATTTTCGTGGTCCTCTTCGGCTGGGAGCGTTGGCTGGCCATCGCCATCGGCGGCGCAATTGTCCTGGTCTACTCCACCATCGGCGGCATGTGGTCCATCACTTTGGCAGACCAGGTCCAGTTCGTCATCAAGACGGTGGGCATCTTCTTCCTGATGCTCCCCTTCGCCCTGAACGCTGCTGGCGGCCTGGACGGCATCCGCGCCCGCGTCGATGAGAGCTTCTTCGATATCGGCGGCATCGGCCTCCAAACGATCATCACCTACTTCGTCGTTTACACACTGGGCCTGCTGATCGGCCAGGACATCTGGCAGCGCGTCTTTACGGCCAAGACCCCCACGGTTGCCCGCTGGGGTGGGGCCACCGCCGGCATCTACTGCATCCTTTACGGCTTTGCCGGTGCCCTGATCGGCATGGCTGCCAGCGTTGCCCTCTCCGGTGTGGAGATCGCCGCCAAGGATGACGTCTACGCTGAAGTTGCCACCCGCCTGCTGCCCATCGGCATTGGTGGCTTGGTGCTCGCTGCAGCTGTCGCAGCCATGATGTCCACGGCTTCCGGCGCGCTGATCGCTGCCGCCACCGTTGCCCGCGCAGACGTCATGCCTTTTGTTGCCAGCTGGTTCGGCAAGAAGGTGGACACCTCCGATTCCGACAACCCTGAGCACGACGTCAAGGCCAACCGCTACTGGGTCCTCGGACTGGGAATCGTGGCCATCATCATCGCCATCTCCACCAAGGACGTAGTGGCCGCTCTGACCATCGCCTACGACATCCTTGTGGGCGGCCTGCTGGTAGCCATCATCGGTGGCCTGGTGTGGAAGCGCGGAACGGGCATCGCTGCAGCATGGTCCATGGCGGCCGGTTCAGTGGTAACCCTGGGCACCATGATCATCCTCGAGATCAACGCCGAAGTTCCCCTGGACGGCATCTACGCCAACGAGCCCATCTACTATGGCCTGATCGCCTCGGCACTGGTCTATGTGGTGGTTTCGCTCGCCAGCAAGCCCACCGATCCGGCAGTCATGAAGGCTTGGACCGACCGCGTTGCGGGCACACGCGTGGCAGAGGAAGAGGTCACCACGCCCGCCTCGTAGGCAGGTACAAAGAAACAAGCAAAGTTCGACGGCGGCGCCTCCCCTTTCCGGGGCGGCGTCGCCGTTGTTGCGTCCCGGAGGAGGCGTTGCGTGGCCCGCTCTGCACGATAAGGCGCGAACAAAGGGCGCAGAACGGGCCGCGCAACGAAGACACCAGAAACCCCGGCGAAAACGGCCACACCCACGGTCCCGGTGATTCCCGCCGTCGACCTCTTCACAGGCATGGTGACCATCACGACACGGGACCGGACCGGGCGCTTCAGGCATCCCCAGCCGCAGTTGATCGCGCAGGCGTTGGCCCAAGCCATCCGCCCAACGCGCTGGTGTGAGGCGTCAAGGACGGTGACGGTGACTGTTGCCGCCGTCGGGAAGCGGGCAGGCCTCCAACGTCACTTCACGCTGAGCTGCGACCACCCGGCCTAGAGTTCCTCGTCCTCCTCGCGGAATTCTTCGGTTTCGTCGATGGGGACCACGCGTTCGTCGTCCTCGGGGGCGTCTACTTCCTCAACCCAGGGCTGGTCCACTTCCTGGTCTTCGGCGTAGTCGTAGGCCGGGTCGGACTCGATGGTTGCCCGTTCCGGGTGGTTGGCGTGTGATTCGGTGGTGTTCATGGTGCAACCTCCGTCTCGTGGGCCGGTTGGCCGGTGTCCTTCCATCTGAGCACCGGCGCAAACAAGGGTCAAGGAGCGGAAGGAAATTACGGTGCACCGAACATTCCAGTTAAGGAATACCGGCCAAAAATCCGCGCGGATAAGCGGTAGTGTGGGGCGTGCAAAGGGGCGCAACTACCCCACCCAGCACAGGAGACAAGTGCCAAGCACAGGAGACGTAGTGCAGATGCACCAGGAATCCCACAGTTCGTCGAGCCCCGCTCCGGACCCCACCCCCGACTCAGCAGCCCCCGAATCAGCAGCCGCGCTTCCGTCGAACGCGGACATCCGCCGGTGGCGCCAGTACCTGGCCGATGAGCGTGCCGAAGCCGCCGTGTACCGCGAACTTGCCCAGCGGCGTGACGGCGAGGAGCGCCAAATCCTGCTCGCCCTGGCCGAAGCTGAAGGCCGCCACGAAGCCCACTGGCTCAAGCTCCTTGGCGAGCACGCCGGAATGCCCAAGGCAGCGTCCGCCCGGAGCCAGTTCCTGGGATTCCTTGCCCGCAATTTCGGCTCGGTCTTTGTGCTGGCGTTGGCCCAACGCGCCGAGGGCCGTTCCCCCTACGGCACCGAGCCTGCAGCAACGCCTGCCATGGTTGCCGATGAACAAATCCACGAGGAAGTTGTCCGGGGCCTGGCCACGCGCGGACGCAACAGGCTCTCCGGAACCTTCCGCGCCGCAGTCTTTGGCGCCAATGACGGACTGGTCAGCAACCTCTCGTTGGTGATGGGCATGGCAGCAACCGGTGTACCCAGCCCTGTAGTCCTGATGAGTGGCGTGGCAGGCTTGTTGGCCGGTGCGCTGTCCATGGGCGCGGGCGAATACGTCTCGGTCCGCTCGCAGCGCGAACTCCTTAACGCCACGCTTCCCACGCAGGCAACGCTGACTGCCGCGCCTTCGTTGGATATTGAGCACAACGAACTGGTCCTGGTGTACCTTGCCAGGGGCATGACCCGTGAAGCTGCGGAGCACCGAGCGGCCGAACGTATGGGTTTGTTCAGCTGCGACTGCGATCCGAGCCTGTCCTTGCAACCGGAAAAACCGCCGGCGGACGAGCACGAGTCCGTAGGCTCCGCATGGGGCGCGGCATTGTCCAGCTTCTGCTTCTTCGCCTCAGGTGCAATAGTGCCCATCCTGCCCTTCATCTTCGGCATGACGGGCCTTGCAGCCTTGATGGTGGCCGGGGTCCTGGTGGGCATCGCGCTCCTGGCCACGGGCGCCGTCGTCGGCTTGCTGTCCGGAACCTCGCCGCTGAGCCGCGGGCTGCGTCAGCTGGCCATCGGCCTGGGAGCCGCAGCTGCAACCTATGGGCTGGGCCTGGTGTTCGGGGCAACCATCATCTAAGTTTGGACGGCTCGGCCCGCAGAACGTAATGTTGGTTCGTCCTCCGCGCTGCCCCGCGTGATCCAGGGCATCATGAACGGAGAACCGTGGACCCGGAGCGGGAAGCAACACGTGCGCCAAAACACCGACGCAGTTCAACAGCTGTGCGGGTTCTCCACGGTGTCCTCATGGCCGGAATCGCCGCAATCGTCGCTGTTCTGGTGAGTGGATATCTGCAGGGTGATCCCCGCATCACCGCACTGTTCCCGGGTGTCAGCGTTCCGGGTGCCCCACAAAAGGGACCGGGCGTTGCAGAACCGGGGCGTGCCCCTGACGCGCCACCGCCGGGGCTTGAGGAGGCGGATGCCCCGCTGGCCTCCCCGTCGGCCCCCGGCACCACCAACGACTCGTACAAGTTCCTGGCCACCAACGACGACGGCACACCCGTAGGTTATTCGCCGTGCCGCCCGCTTCATTACGTTGTGAACAACGCCACCGCGCCTGTTGGCTCCGATGCCCTGCTGGCCACTGCCCTGGCCAATATTTCTGCGGCGTCGGGCATTCAGTTCATTGACGACGGCACCACGGATGAGTTGCCCGTGGACCGGCGCGAGCCCTACCAGCCGTCCAAATACGGTGACCGGTGGGCTCCCTTGCTGATCTCGTGGACCACCCCGGTGGAGGCCCCGGCGCTGGCGGATAACGTCATCGGGACCGGAGGCAGCACCATGTACTCCCTCAATAAGGGCCCCAAAAGTTACATCACGGGGAGCTTGGAGCTGGACACACCGCAGGTCACGGAACTGCTTGCCAGCCCCGGCGGGGCCGACTACGTCCTGGCAGTCATGCAGCACGAACTGGGCCACGTGATGGGCCTGGATCACGTGGATGATCCCATCCAACTCATGTATCCGGAGATCGGGGCTCCCGACGGACTCGCGGCGGGAGACCTGAACGGCCTGCATCTTCTTGCCTCGGCGCCTTGCCGCAAGGACATCTGAGCGGCTTCGCGCTTCAAGCATTCGCGGCGTTGACTCCCGCCATGGACTCCCGGCGGAGTGGGACTTATGCTGGCCACTACGGTCGACGGCGGCGCCCCACCTCCCGTCGCGGCCTCCACGTCAGGGGGTTCCATGGAACCTTACGGGTCGCCCCAGTGGCCGGACCCCGATCCCCCTCGCCCGAAATACCTCCCGCACTCCCAGCGCCCGCCGGACCCTCCGCAGATCAGGCCGCCCATCAAGCACAGCAGCATCGCGGCCATCATGTTCCTCATCAGCGTCCTGGCGCTGGTGTGCGCGGGAGCCTACTTCAGCGGCGAACTCCGTCAGTTCCTGTATGGCCCGTCCGCAACGCAAAGCCAGGCTCCCCGGCCCGGATTGGTTCCTTTTGGCCAACGCCAGGACCCCGTCCCGGGACTCGAAGAAGCGGACGCGCCGCTGGGGACACCAGCCCCGCTCAACCGCACCAGTTCCTCATATAAGTTCCTGGCCGTCAAAGAAGACGGAACCCCGCTGGCCTATTCGCCGTGCAGGCCTATCCACTACGTGGTCAACTCGGACCTCGCGCCGGCCTCGTGGCAGCCTTTGGTGGTGGAGGCAGTGGAACAGGCCAGTTCAGCTACGGGACTGAGGTTCGTCTATGACGGCCCCAGTTCCGAAGTTCCCTCCCCCACCAGGTCCGGATACCAGCCGGAAAGGTACGGCGACCGCTGGGCACCGGTACTCATTGCGTGGACCACCCCGGAGCAGGTGCCACGCCTGACCGGGCAGACTGTGGGGCTTGGCGGAAGTTCTTCCATTGGCCTCAGCGATGGCTACAAGGCGTATGTCACCGGGACGGTGTCCTTGGATGCTCCCCAGTTCGCTGAGATCGTGAACGCTCCCAACGGAGAGGAGATCGGCGTCGCTGTGATCATGCACGAGCTCGGTCATCTCCTGGGCCTGGACCACGTGGACGATCCCCGGCAGCTCATGTTCGATCAAGCTTCCTGGGTGCGCGGGTACGCTGCCGGCGACCTCACCGGCTTGGCCCAGCTGGGCAGGGGACCTTGCAGCAAGGATTTCTGAGGTCCTACGGGGCAAGCACCGCCAAGGCCTCCTCCACCGTGTCCACCAGGAAGATCTTCTCCGCCATCGGTTTCCCGGCCGCGAGGCTCTGCACCATGGGCCAGGCGGGAAATGTCCGTTCCCAGTGTTCGCGTCCCACCAGCACCATGGGCGTGATGGTCTCAGGGGCTCCATAGTAGTTCTCGCACGCGTCCTGGAAGATCTCCTGTACCGTTCCGGCCGCGCCCGGCAGGAACACAATGCCGCCGTCGCAGAGCTCCAACAGGATGGCCTCGCGGATAGCGTTGGCGAAGTACTTGGCGATGTGGGTGGAGAAAAGATTGGGCGGCTCGTGGCCGTAGAACCATGTGGGAATACCGAGCGTTGGTGTACCGTCCGGATAGCGTTCGACGACGGCGGCTGCTTGCCGCGCCCAAGCCGTCACCGAGGGCCTGAATCCCGGCACCGCAGCGAGGGCCTCAAGCGCGGCGGTGAAGTCGGCGTCGGAGACTCTGCTCAAGTAAGCCCCAAGGTTGGCCGCTTCCATGGCGCCGGGGCCACCGCCCGTAGCTACGGTAAAGCCGGCTTGGGCCAGCAACCGTCCCAGGTGCGCGGCGTCGGCGAATTCCTTGGTCCCCCGCTGTGCCGCGTGACCGCCCATGACGCCCACCACCCTGGTGCCGGAGAGCGCGCCGTGCTCCAGCAACTCGTCCAAGGCATCGCCGATTGCGTGATCGTGCAGGGCTGCGGCGAGGGTGGCGTCCAGGCTGCCTCGTCGCCCGGGCAGGATGCTCCATTGGTAAATGCGGGCGTCCAGGGTGGACTCGTATTCCGTGGAGGAAATGTCCGCGTACAGTTCCCCGGCTGTGTAGACCCCGCTTCGGTAAGGGTTGAACGGCACATTGTGAAGCTTGGGAAAAATGAGCGCTCCCCGCCGTCGGAGGCTTTCCTCCACCCCGTCATCAAAGGTGCAGCCCAGGAAGATCGCACCTTCAGGGTCCAAGGCTTTGAGGTCCCGTGCGTGGCCTCGCAGGTCCAGCGACTGAGCGTGCCAGCCGTGCATGGACCCGGCTCCTGCACTGACCAGGTGGCTGAAGTGGGCCACACTTTCGACGTCCAGTGTGCGGGGACTCGGGTTCAAGGATCCGGAGCGATTCATGGTTTCAGCGTAGTGCTGGCATGGAAGTTTGCCGGAACCCTACCCACGGCCCATCAGCGGGAGTACAGTAGCGCTCACTGCATCGTTTTCACGCGGGGAACCCGTGGGGCGGTGAATAACTCAATCCGACATGGCGTCCTGGGGGCGTCGTAAGTTTGCCGGCTGGGGGGCCCAACATCTGCTCAAGGAGCATGGTTGTGGACCGTCCAAAATACGTTCGTCGTCATACTCGACTACCACTCGTCAGCACCCGTACCTTTGCCCGGCGAATCCTTGGATTCCTGCTGGGCCTTTCTGTTGCCCTTTCCTCCCTGGTGTTCGGACTGGCTATGCCCGCCTCGGCGGCAGTACCGCCCTGTCCGGGTACAGGCGGTGCCCACATGATCGTGGCGCACACCGACGATGACCTGATCTTCATCAGCCCGGACTTCATGCGGGACATCCAAGCCAAACGCTGCGTCCAGACCGTCTACATCACAGCGGGGGAAGCCGGTGAAGGGCAGTCCTATTGGGGTGGCCTGGAGGACGGCATCCGGTCGAGTTATGCCCTGATGGCCGGGGTAGCCAACGCCTGGACGGCTTCTGACGCCGGTGTTCCTGAGCGGCCACTGACCGTTCACACGCTCAATGCCGCCCCGAATATTTCAGTGGTTTTCCTGCGGCTTCCGGATGGCTTCCCCAATGGCAATGGCAGCAGCCGTTACAACGGCCAGAGCATCCTCAAACTGTGGGACGGCCGCATCTCCACCATCCGCCCCGTTGATGGATCTGCCACGTACACAAAAGCCCAACTCCAGAGCGTGTTGAACCGGCTCGTGGCCAACTACAAGCCCACCACGTTTCGGACCCAGGACTGGACCGGCAACTTCACCACCCCGTATGACCACAGCGACCATTGGGCTGCGGCCAAGTTCGGTCAGCTGGCCACCCGCGCCTACACGGGACCACATACTTCCTCCGCCTACGACGCGTACGTGATTGACGAGTACGCACAGAACGTCACAGGGGCCGAATTGACCAGCAAGGTCAACACTTTCAGGCGCTTCGCTGAGTTTGATGAGTACCTCTGCGGTGCCGTTTGCCCGGACACCCCTTACAGCGACTGGCTCAAGCGGCAGTACATCACGTCGATCGAGTGGACCGGAAACGCAGCAAAATCGGCGGGAACCACGGTGTCAGCGTCCTCCCAAAAGGCCTCCGCACAAAGTCCGGAGAAGGCGCGGGATGGATATGCCTGGGGCACTCCCATGGATGCCAACCGCGAGTGGGTCACCAACGGGGGCAAGGCTGGTAGCTGGATCCAGTACAACTTCTCCCCTGCCCGGACCATCAACGCAGTGACACTCTTTGACCGTCCATTGCCCAGCGACCACGTCACCGGCGGCAATCTCACATTTTCTGACGGCACCACCGTCCCGGTTGCGGCCCTGCCCAACAACGGCTCAGGATTGACTACCAACTTTCCTGCCAGGACCGTCAGCTCCGTACGCTTCAACATCAGCTCCGTCAGCGGTACCACCACCAACGTGGGCCTGGCCGAATTCGAAGCGCATATCACCGCCGATGTTGTTGCCCCCGTGGTCACAGCCACACCGGCAGGCGGCACGTACGACGTCGGACAGAAGGTCACGCTTGCCGTGAACGAGCCGGCCACCATCTACTACACCGTGGACGGGTCCACACCCACCACGGCCAGCAGCAGATACGCCACCCCCCTCACGGTGAACGGGCCGCTGACCCTGAAGTACTTCGCTGTAGACACCGCGAACAACCCATCCGCAGTGGTCACCCAGGTCTATTCCACAGGCCCTGACGTCACCAAGCCCGTGGTCACGGCCAACCCTGCCGGCGGCGCGTACGCTCCCGGCACCACCATCACCCTCACGGTCAATGAAGCGAATTCGGTCATCAAATACACCAAAGACGGTACCGACCCCTTGGTCGCCGGCGTGGTGTACTCGGCACCGATCACCTTCGACGGCCCGGGCCCGATGACACTGAAGTACTCCGCCACGGATCCTGCCGGAAACGTCTCCGACGTCGTCACCCAGACGTACACGGTGCCGCCGGACACCACAGCCCCCGTGGTCACAGCCAACCCCACCAGCCGGGCACTGGCCAGCGGGGCAACCATCACCCTGACCGCAAATGAGCCGGGGGCTGCCATCTACTACACCACCGATGGCAGCACACCCACTGCGGTGGAATCGGCAACGAACATCAAATACTCGGCCCCGATTCTCATGGGCACCTCAACCCTGAACCTGAAGTACATCGGGGTGGACACTGCCGGTAACGCCTCAGCCGTGGGCAACCAGACGTACACCGTGCCCGCAGCCGGACCGCCGTCGGCCCATGACTTCAACGGTGACGGCAAAGCCGATGTCCTAGCCTCCGATACCGCTGGAAATCTGTACTTGTACCCCGGTGACGGTGCGGGCGGGCTATCGGGACGCCAGGCGGCCCTGGCGGCACCGGCGTGGTCCACCGTCAACGAAACCATCACCCCCGGCGACTTCAACAGGGACGGCAAGAATGACCTCCTGGCCCGCGCCGGAGACGTCGTGTGGTTCTACCCGGGCAACGGTGCCGGCAGTTTCGGAGCCCGGGTACAGGTCAGCACCGGCTGGAGCACCATGAGCCAGCTGTTCTCTCCCGGCGACTTCAGCGGCGACGGTATTCCGGACTTCATTGGGCGGCTGAGCTCCGGGGAGCTGCGGCTCTACGAAGGCAACGGAACCGGCGGCCAGCGGACTCCCACCACCATTGGATCCGGGTGGAATGTGATGAATGCAATTCTGAGCACGGGGGACTTTAATGGAGATGGAAAGGCAGATGTGCTGGCGCGCCGTTCGGACACGGGTGCACTCTGGCTCTACCCCGGAAACGGAACCCGCGGATGGCTCCAGTGGAAGCAAATCTCAACGGGTTGGGACAACCGAACATCGATAGCCGGGCCCCGCGACCTCAACGGCGATGGCAGCAATGACGTCGTAGGCCGCATCGGCGACACCCTGTGGCTGTACCCGGGCACAGGCAGTGGAGCGTTCAGCACTGTGCCGCCCATCAGCCTCGGCACCGGTTGGCAGGCCATGAAGATCATCGCCTAGCCAGCCCCCACGGACCTGGCGCGGGTCGGAGTTTTCCCCCAGACTCTTCGGCTCGCGTCAGCTACTTAGAGCACGACGACGTCCCGTCACCTTCCGTAGGGAAGGCGCCGGGCCGTCGTCGTGAGTTAGCTGTAGAACCTAGAGCGTTGCGTAAACTTCGCGCAGCAGCGTGGCGGTTTCGGACGGCGTCTTGCCGACCTTCACGCCTGCAGCTTCGAGAGCTTCCTTCTTGGCCTGTGCCGTTCCTGCAGAGCCGGAGACGATGGCGCCTGCGTGGCCCATGGTCTTGCCCTCCGGAGCGGTGAAGCCTGCAACGTAGCCAACAACCGGCTTGGTGACGTTGGCCTTGATGAAGTCGGCTGCGCGCTCTTCAGCGTCGCCACCGATTTCGCCGATCATGACGATTGCCTTGGTCTCCGGATCAGCCTCGAACGCAGCCAGGGCGTCGATGTGCGTGGTGCCGATGATGGGGTCGCCACCGATGCCGATCGCGGTGGAGAAGCCGAGGTCGCGGAGTTCGTACATCATCTGGTAGGTCAAGGTACCGGACTTGGACACCAGGCCGATGGGGCCCTTGCCCGTGATGTTCGCCGGGGTGATACCAACCAGTGCTTCGCCGGGGGTGATGATGCCGGGGCAGTTCGGTCCGATGATGCGGGTGATCTGCTTGCCGTCAGCGTCAACCTTGGACTGGGCGAGAGCCCAGAATTCGGCGGAGTCCTGAACAGGAACGCCTTCGGTGATGACAACTACCAGGCCGATGCCGGCTTCGATGGCTTCAACTACGGCGTCCTTGGTGAATGCCGGGGGTACGAAGACGATGGAGACGTCAGCGCCGGTTTCAGCGATGGCTTCCTTGACGGTGCCGAAGACGTTGATTTCCTTATCGCCGTGCAGGACCGTGGTGCCGGCCTTGCGGGCGTTGACGCCACCAACAATGTTGGTGCCGGCCTTGAGCATGAGGGCGGTGTGCTTGGTGCCCTCGCCGCCGGTGATGCCCTGAACGATGACTTTGGAGTCCTTGTTGAGGTAGATAGACATTGTCGCGTCCCTTTACTTAGCTGCGTTGGCGAGCTCGGCGGCCTTGTCGGCGCCCTCGTCCATGGTGGCGGCCAGGGTAACCAGCGGGTGGTTGGCCTCGGTCAGGATGCGGCGGCCTTCCTCAACGTTGTTGCCGTCGAGGCGAACTACCAGCGGCTTGTTCGCGGAGGAACCCAGCTCAGCCAGTGCGCCGACGATGCCCTTGGCAACGGCGTCACAGGCGGTGATGCCACCGAAGACGTTCACGAACACGCTCTTGACCTGGGAGTCGCCCAGGATGACGTCGAGGCCGTTGGCCATGACCTCGGCGGAAGCTCCACCGCCGATGTCCAGGAAGTTGGCGGGCTTGACGTTGCCGTGGTTCTCGCCGGCGTATGCAACGACGTCGAGGGTGGACATCACAAGACCGGCGCCGTTGCCGATGATGCCTACTTCGCCGTCCAGCTTGACGTAGTTGAGGTCCTGGGCCTTGGCCTTGGCCTCCAGCGGGTCAGCTGCATCCTTGTCTTCCAACGTGGCGTGGTGCACGTGGCGGAAGTCAGCGTTCTCATCCAGGGAGACCTTGCCGTCGAGGGCAACGATCTCGCCGGCGCCGGTGCGGACCAGCGGGTTGACCTCAACCAGGGTTGCGTCTTCCTTCTTGAAGACGTCCCAGAGCTTCAGAATGACGTCGGCCACTTTGCCGCGCAGTTCTTCAGCGAAACCTGCAGCGGCGACGATCTCGTCAGCCTTGGCCTGGTCGATGCCCACTGCGGGGTCGATGGCGATCTTGGCCAGGGCCTCGGGACGCTCCACGGCAAGCTGCTCGATCTCCATGCCGCCCTCAACCGAGCACATGGCCAGGTAGTTGCGGTTGGCGCGGTCCAGGAGGACCGAGAAGTAGAACTCTTCGGCGATGTCAGCACCCTGGGCGATCATCACCTTGTTGACGGTGTGGCCCTTGATGTCCATGCCCAGGATGTTGGTGGAGTGCTCAAGTGCCTCTTCGGCAGTCTTGGCAACCTTGACGCCGCCAGCCTTGCCGCGGCCACCAACCTTAACCTGTGCCTTGACGACAGTTACGCCGCCGATCTTCTCGGCAGCTGCCTTTGCTTCTTCAGGAGTGTGCGCCACGATGCCGGCGAGCACGGGTACACCGTGCGCTTCGAACATATCGCGCGCCTGATATTCAAACAGGTCCACGGTTTAGTGTCCTTCTACGTCGAAGTAGTTTTCTGTTCAGCCGGGAACCGCGATGACCGCGATAGCCAGCTGCGGAAAGTACGCGGTAACAACCAGGATTGAAGCCGGTCACATTGCGTAAGGTCCTCTCGGAACTTTAGCCCTTTGAGGAGTCCCGCCAGCTACACACTACCTGTTAAGTGAGTAACCTTACACTTCTATCGGCTGTAGAAAACCCGCAGAATGACGCGGTTTTTGGGCCGCCCGCCCACTATCCAAGAGCAGTCACGACGCAAGTTTCAGGTTTCCCGAGACCTTTTTCCCGCCGTCGGAAATCAACTGGTAGCCCTCGCGATTGACGAAGAACGCCACGCCCCCGGAGATATTTCCGCAAGCAACGCCGCCGTTGTATGCCGAACACCGCAGACCGTTGCGCTCAATGTTCTGCCCCTCCCCCAGCTCCCGGAGCTTGGAGATGGGACCTTCCCGGCTGCCCTTCGGACCGAACTCCGACTCCATTTGTGTTACGCCGGAACGACATGAGCCGTACACCGCCTTCTCCGGAGTCAGGAGCACCGTCCCGCCCAGGTATCCGAGGCCGATTCCCGCACAATCGTCAGCGACGTCGTCGGGCTCCGGTGCGGCATACTTGGCCAGTTCACAGTGGACCACGGGAACAACGGCGAACTTGTTGTTGGCAGCATCCGAGTAAGAGTTGGCCTCATACGGGAGATTGAGGTGCCCACCCCGTGAGGACGTCATGGCGCAGACAATGTTCTTGTCAGCCGTGACAAAAGCAGTGACATCCTCGCCCGCGGACAAGGTGGTCTGCTCAGTGACGGGAACCTGCTGGAGCTGTTCAAGCGGCGGCAACGGGGCCGGCGGCACATAGTCAGGATCTTTGGTGGCGAAAGAGCATCCCGCCGCCAGCACCATGATCAAGGCGGCCAGGATCGGCCCAACAGTCCGTCGCATGCCCCTCATTATGCCGTGCGATTTCACGCATCCAACTTGGTCAGGGGCGCATACCGCAAGAGAAGTCGCTTTTCGCCGACGTCGAACTTCACCTTCGCCACCGTCTTGTCCCCCGAACCCTCGATGCCCAAGACCACTCCGTTGCCGAAGCTTGTGTGGTTGACCTTGTCCCCCGCCACCACGGAAATAACTTCCTTTTGCGGCTGGACCCTGTTGCGTACGACGGCGGCCGGGACGTCGGCGTCGAACCCTGCGGTTGGGCTGGCGGCAGCACCGCGGGATGTGCCCGCACCCCAGAACGAACCACCGTAGCGGTTGGACCCGATGGGGGCGCTCCCCCAGCCACCTGCGGCCTGGCGACTCATTCCTTCGCGCTTCCACTCCACAAGTTCGGAGGGAATCTCTTCCAGGAACTGGCTGGCGGGGTTGTACTGGCTCTGGCCCCACATGCTGCGAACCTCAGAGCGCGTGACATAAAGGCGCTTGCGGGCACGGGTCAGGCCCACGTAGGCCAGGCGGCGTTCCTCCGCTAGCTCCTTGGGGTCCGTTGCCGAGCGCTGATGCGGGAAGATACCGTGCTCCATGCCGGTGAGGAAGACCACCGGGAACTCCAGGCCCTTGGCTGTGTGCAGGGTCATGAGCGTGACAACGCCCATCCTCTTGGCCTCAGCCACCGCGGCATCAATGTCCGCACCAGGGGCATCGGGGATCTGGTCGGCGTCTGCCACCAAGGAGACCTGCTCCAGGAACTCGCCGAGGGACCCGTCCGGATTATCGCGCTCGTACTCCCGGACCACGGCCACCAGTTCGGCAAGGTTCTCCACGCGGGATTCGTCCTGGGGGTCGTTGCTGGCGCGCAGGCCCGCCAGGTAACCGGTCTGTTCAAGGACGGCTTCGAGGGCAGCAGCGGCGCCGGAGCCGGACGCCACCTCGGCGAGGTCATCCAGCAGCTTCACGAAGCCCAGGACGGCGTTGACCGAGCGGGTTGCCATTCCGGGAGCTTGGTCGGCGCGACGTGCAGCGGCCATGAATGACGTGCGTTCCCGCTCCGCCAAAGCGGCAACTGCACCCTCGGCGCGATCACCGATCCCGCGCTTGGGTTCGTTCAATACGCGGCGGAGGTTGACGTCGTCGTCCGGGTTCACCAGGACGCGCAAGTACGCCAGGGCATCCTTGATTTCCTTGCGCTCATAGAAGCGCGTACCGCCCACCACTTTGTAGGGCAAGCCCACCCGGACCAGCACATCCTCAATGGAGCGTGACTGCGCGTTGGTGCGGTAGAAGATGGCGACGTCGCCGGGACGCAAGCCGTCCTCGTCCTGCAGGCGGTCGATTTCCTTGGCAATGAACTGGGCTTCGTCGTGTTCGTTCTCCCCCACGTAGCCAACGATTTTCTCGCCGTCGCCCTCCGCTGTCCACAAACGCTTTTCCTGGCGGTTCGGGTTACGGGAAATCACCGAGTTGGCGGCGCTGAGGATGTTCTGTGTGGAGCGGTAATTCTGCTCAAGTTTGATGGTGCGGGCGTTCGGATAGTCGGCCTCGAACTCCACGATGTTGCGGATGTCCGCGCCGCGGAAGGCATAAATGGACTGATCGGAATCGCCCACCACAGTCAGTTCGCTGGGCGCAACGTCCGTATCCGTTCCCAAACCCACGATTTCCCTGACCAGTGCGTACTGGGCGTGGTTGGTGTCCTGGTACTCGTCAACCAACACGTGCCGGAAACGGCGCCGGTAGGATTCCGCGAGCGCCGGGAAGGCCCTGAACATGTACACGGTTTCGGCGATGAGGTCATCGAAGTCCATGGCGTTGGCTTGCCGGAGACGCTGCGTGTAGCCCTTGAAGACCTCTGCAACGGCGCTTTCAAAGGGGTCGTTATGGTTTGCCGAGGACACGTAGGAGTCGGCATCGATGAGCTCGTTCTTGAGCGCGGAAATCTTGTGTTGGATGGCCTTTGGAGCAAACTTCTTGGGATCGAGGTCCAGGTTCTTGGCCACCAGGGTGATCAGGCGCAATGAATCAGCGGAGTCGTAAATGGAGAAGTTGGAATTCAGGCCCACGTTGGCCGCTTCCCGGCGCAGGATACGTACGCAGGACGAGTGGAAGGTGGAGATCCACATGCCCTTGGCCCGGGGTCCCACCAGGGCTTCGATGCGTTCCCGCATTTCGGCCGCCGCTTTGTTAGTGAAGGTGATGGCCAGGATTTCGCCGTGATGGGCACGCTTGGTGGCAATGAGGTAGGCGATCCTGTTACTGAGCACACGGGTCTTGCCGGAGCCCGCGCCTGCAACGATCAGCAGGGGGCTTCCGGCGTGTTTCACAGCTTCTTCCTGCTGTGGATTCAGTCCCTGGAGCAGGGCATCGGCAGTGGGTAAGCCGTGGGTTCCGTGGTGGTCCCACCCTCCCGGTGCACCCTGGCCCGGAAGGTCTTTTGACTCGCCGGCGCCTTCCTGAAGGCGGGGCCCGGAGGAGCCACCGCCGGAGGGGGAAAGCTCCGGGGCAGCCTTGAGTGCGGCTTTGGTGCCTGCTTTGAAGGGTCCGTCTGCGTAGGGGTCAAACAACATATCCATGGTGCCTACCAGTCTAGGCGGTGCCTCTGACACTCTACGTCGCGCCAGATCCGGTGTGCTGGTGCCCTCCGAAACGCCCTACGCAAATTGGGGAACAGAGGTGAGGGCAGCGCTCAACTCACGGACCGCCGTCGGGCCTCCTGCCACGAACCAGTTCAGTCCGTTGACCTGCACGACGGCGGTGTCCCCGCCGGCCGCGCGGACGATCGCTTTGCCGGGAAGCCAGTCCCATTCCGGGCAACTGTGCTGGAACCAGCAACCGAGCTCCCCGTCAGCAACCCTGCCGAGGTCGCAGGAACCTGAGCCGAACATGCGCAGTGATGCCGCGGAAACTGCAGCCGCGTGCCACGGCATTGCTGCGCGGGGGTCCGCCAGCCAGGTGGGATGGATGTAGGTGGCGGCGGAGATTTGGCTCACGGGGAGGTCACCGAAACCGGAAATCGGCTCGTCGTTCAGCGTGGAAGGGCGATCCGGGCCGCCAAGCCAGAGCTTGTCCAGTTCGGGCTGATAGATGGCCCCCAGCAGCACCTCGGGATCGGCAACCGGGTGACCGCCGTGGTCTGCATCATCGCGCTTAAGGGCGATGGCCGAGCACCAGTACGTGGAGCCGTGCAGGAAATTGTAGGTGCCGTCCACGGGGTCGATCACCCAGGTCCGGCCGCTCGTGCCGGCAACGGAGGCCCCCTCCTCGCCCAGAATGCCATCCTGGGGACGGCAGCGCCGCAACTGTTCCAGGACGTAAGCCTCAGCTGCGTGATCGGCCGCAGTTACGACGTCGGACACTGAGGTCTTGCGTTCACCCTGTAGCCCGCCCATCCGCATGAGCAGCGCCAGCTGGCCTGCTTCGCGAACCAGGGCGCTGGCCAGTTGGTAGTCATCCAGTGATGGATCGAGTTCAGTTGCTGTGTGCCTGCCAGTGGTCATGGATCCAGCTTATGTGGCGGGATAATGAATGACATGGCCAAGACACCCGCCCAGCGCATCAAGAAGCACGGAGCAAAGGCAGTGGTCCCCGACCACTCGCTGCCTCCCGTGATCAACAACACCACGCAGCGCACCCCGCAAAAGGCGCAGAGCAACTCCAAGCTCATTGTGATCGCGGGCGTGGTGGCCAGCCTGTTCCTGTTCTGGTACCTGCACCTGCTCACCTTGAACCAGATGACGCAGCTCTCCGGCGGCCTGGCCATGCCTGATTCGCTGATCGGTGGATTCTCGCAGGACTACATCGTCCAGCTCCGGGAGGCCATGGACGAGTCAGCCCGAGGCCAGCTCAACTACGTCCACAAGACCGCCGGCACTCTGTTTCCGCTGATCTTCGGCTTCAGCTGGCTCCTGTTGATTGGCACCAATGTGGCGCGAAAGTCATGGCGTTGGGCCCTGTGGGCTGCTCCCCTGCTGTTCGCGGTGGCTCACCTGTGGTCCAACGTGGCCATCGACTCGGTGCTCGCTGCCGAAGCGCCCGACGCCGGTTCGGTGGCGTTGGCGTCAGCAGTCACGGTTGCGTCCTGGGTACTGTTCCTTCTCAGCCTGGTGTGCGGCGTGGTAGCCGTGTTCCTTGGACGAAAGAGTGCGAAGCCCGCCTGACCACTCGTCCGCGGCGGCGCACCCGTTTCCGCCCGGAGCACCAGGCCCCAGCCAACAAACCTCAGTGCGCACCCGCCCCTGCCCGCGCCAGTTTCCGTTCCGTGTGCGTACGCTGGGCAATTACCAGGCCCGCAGCTGCCAGGCCAATGGTCACCGGGTAGCCCATGAACCTCTCCAGCAATCCCGGCTGCGGCACGTCCATTCCCGTGATTGCGCCGATCACGAGTGCCCCAATGCACGTCAGCCCGCACGCAGCGAGGAACCAACTGATCGGGGTTTGCCGGAACCACAGGACTCCCAACAGCAGGAGGGCAAAGCCGCCGGCGATGAAGTACATCAAAGCGCCGGCGAAATGCCAGGGAGAGCCCAAGTCCTCCGGAACCAGACCCACAATTACCGTTCCTACCCCCGCAACAGCGGTGAGAATCCGGATAGCAACGGCCAAGATCCAGGGCACGGTCAGGACGCGTGCAGGAAGGGAACCCTCCGAAACAGCCCGGAATCGCCGGGCTTGCACGCCGGGCCGCGCAGCCACGCTCAAGAGCCCGGCTGTCAGGAACAGCGAGCCAAGGACCAACGCCAAGCCCTGAACCACGAACGAGGCATTCATCAGCAGATGCAGCGGCGAGCACACGGCCCTGTCCTCATAAATGCCGCAAGAGACTGCCCCGAGGTCGCTGATGAATCCCGTGGCCCTGCTGTACGGCTCCGGGCCCGCCCAGGCATCGATCACAGCGGCTTCAGCCACGAAGTACTGGACCACACTCAATTGCGCCCACCCTCCGATGTTCGCCCTGATGCTGCGGGTATTCGGACGGAAGGATCCAGCTGTTGCCGGTGCAGTGACGTGCCCTTTCATGAACGTCAGCCTAGCGGTGTTCGGGCAGCGCCCCGGCAGCTTGTATGCTTGTAGTCGTGTCCGGGCCCTTGAGCTCCAGCAGTGGGATTCAGAGTCATGGACGCACAGGCCCTCGTAGCTCAGTGGATAGAGCACGGCTCTCCTAAAGCCGGTGTCGTTGGTTCGATTCCAATCGAGGGCACTTGAATCACCAGCAGCCCGCCCCGGACTTGCAGGCCTACCTGGCCGGCAGCTGGCGCGTGGAGCGGACCCTCCTGGACCGGACGTCCGGCACCAACGGAACCTTTTCCGGCGTCGTGCGCTACGTGAAGAACCCCGACGGCGGCCTGGACTACCGCGAAGACGGAACCATGCACTGGCCTACCCATTCAGGCCCGGCATTCCGTGAGTATCTCCTGAAACCCGGAGCCAGCCCGGATTCGATGGACGTGTTCTTCCCCGACGGCCGCCCGTTCCATGTGATGAGCTTCGCCGAAGAAGGCAACCAGGATAAGCACTGGTGCGACCCCGACGATTACTGTGTTAATTACGTCCGTGAGGGCCCGGACTCGTTCAGTTTCACGTGGGATGTCCGCGGGCCAGCCAAGGATCTGTTGCTTGAATCGCACTTGGTCCGGATCGACGCCGGGAGGCAACCATGAGTGGAACCGGCACGGACCTGATCGTTGTGAGCGCGGTGTGCGTTTACAACCAGGAAGGCCATTTGTTGACCGTCCGCAAGCGTGGCACGGACAAGTTCATGCATCCCGGAGGCAAACCCGAGCCAGGGGAAACCGCTGCTGAGGCTGCCTCCCGGGAGCTCTTGGAGGAAGTCGGCATCGAGGTTCCGCCGGGCGTCCTCGAGCCGCTCGGGGTGTGGTTGGCGGAGGCAGCCAACGAGGCCGCGACCAATATCGAGGCAACGGTCTTCACGGCCCCCGGAACGTGGGACGCGCATCCTTCAGCGGAAATCGCGGAGATCCGCTGGCTGGACCTGGACGCGCCGCTGCCCACCGACCTGGCACCGCTGCTGACGGACCACGTCATCCCGCTGCTGACCCCGCCCACGTAGGGGCAGCGTTTACAGCTCCGGGACCGCTTCCTGCGCCACAGCGGTGGCCTCAGCGAACTGGGTTTGGTAGAGCTCCGCGTAGCGTCCATCCGCAGCAAGCAGCTCAGTGTGCGTGCCACGCTCCACGATCCTGCCGTCCTCAACCACCAGGATGGCGTCCGCGGCACGGATGGTGGACAAGCGGTGCGCAATCACGACGGCGGTGCGCCCCTCGAGTGCCTCGCCCAAGGCCGCCTGGACGGCGGCTTCATTGGTGGAGTCCAAGGCTGCCGTGGCTTCGTCGAGGATCACAACACGGGGCTGCTTGATGAGCAACCGTGCAATGGTGAGCCGTTGGCGTTCACCACCGGAGAGACGGTAGCCGCGCTCCCCCACCACTGTTTCCAAGCCATCGGGCAGAGACCGGATCATGGGCTCCAGGCGTGCCCGCCGGAGCACATCCCACATGTCGTCCTCGGTGGCATCCGGCCGGGCGAGGCGCAGGTTGGAGGCGATGGTTTCGTGGAAGAGGTGGCCGTCCTGGGTGACCATGCCCATGGTGTCGCGCAGGGAGTCGAAACTGAGGTCGCGAATGTCCACGCCTGTTCCAGGTGCCTGCCCCCCGAGGCGCACGGCGCCGGAATCGACGTCGTACAGGCGCGAGAGCAGCTGCGCCACCGTGGACTTGCCGGCACCTGAGGAACCCACCAAGGCAACAGTCTGGCCAGGTTCAACCCTGAAACTGACCCCGTGCAAGACTTCCTCCCCGCCCCGGGTATCCAAGGTGGTCACGTCCTCAAGGGAAGCCAGCGACACCTTTTCGGCCGAGGGGTAGGAGAAACGGACGTCATCGAATTCCACGGCAACGGGGCCTGCGGGCACGGAAACAGCGTCCGGTTTCTGGGTGATCAGCGGCTTTAGGTCCAGAATTTCGAACACCCGCTCGAAGCTGACCAAAGCACTCATGATTTCCACGCGGGCGTTGGAGAGCGCCGTCAGCGGAGCGTAGAGCCTTGTCAGAAGAAGCGCTAGCACTACAACATCGCCGGGTGCGAGCTGCCCGCCGATTGCCAGCCAACCGCCCAAACCGTAGACCAAGGCGAGCGCCAGGGCAGAGACCAGCGTCAGGGCCGTCACGAAGGTGAACTGCAGCATGGCAGTCCGGACGCCAATATCCCGGACCCTGCCGGCACGCTCGGCGAACTCCCGGGATTCTTCATCCGGGCGGCCGAACAGCTTCACCAGGGTGGCTCCCGGGGCGGAGAACCGCTCCGTCATCTGGGTTCCCATGGCGGCGTTGTGCGCGGCAGCTTCGCGGCGGAGGTCCGCCAGTTTGGAACCCATTCGCCTTGCTGGGATCAGGAAGATCGGCAGCAGCACCATGGCCAGCACAGTCACCAGCCAGGAGGTGTTCAGCATGACCACCAGCGTGAGGACCAGGGCCACCACATTGCTGACCACACCTGACAAGGTGCCGGCGAAGGCGGACTGCGCCCCGATGACGTCGTTGTTCAAGCGGCTGACCAAGGCGCCGGTTCGGGTTCGGGTGAAGAACGCGATGGGCATGCGCTGCACGTGATCGAACACGCGCGTGCGGAGGTCCACAATGACGCCCTCGCCGATGATCGATGACAACCACCGGGTCACCAGGCCCACACCGGCCTCGCCCACCGCAACGATCGCAATGAGGACGGCCAACCAGATCACCGTTCCAACGCCTGCGTTGGCAATGATGGAATCAACCACCTGACCGGCCAGCACAGGAGTGGCCACAGCGAGGAAAGCACCCGCGATCGAAGCGATCACAAAGGCAATGAGCTTGCCTTTATGCGGCGCAGCAAAAGCCATGACCCGTTTCAGGGTTTCCTTGGAGAACGGCTTGGAACCGCTCTTGGCAGTGGTGATGTTGTACAGCGAGCTCCAGGCCACGCGGTCCATGCTCATGGGTTACTTCTCCTGGCTTGGGGTGTGATGAAGCTCTTGCACTTGGCCGTTTTCCAGGTGCCAGCGCGAATCGAGCCGAACGTTTTCCAATAAACGGCGATCATGGGTGACCAACAGGAGTGCGCCCTCGTAGCTTTCCAGGGCCTCCTCCAATTGCTCAATGGCCGGAAGATCCAAATGGTTGGTGGGCTCGTCCAGCACCAGCAGGTTCACGCCGCGGGCCTGCAGCAACGCAAGCGCAGCACGGGTTCGCTCCCCCGGGGACAATGAATCCACGGTCCGGGACGTGTGGTCGGCTTTGAGGCCGAATTTGGCCAACAGGGTGCGGACATCTGCACTGTTCCAGTCCACCAGCACAGCTTCAACGGCGTCGCCAAGGTGCCGCCCGCCGTCGAGCAGTCCGCGCGCCTGGTCGATTTCGCCAATGGCCACGGAGGCACCCATGGAGGCCTCGCCGTCGTCCGGTTCCTGGGTCCCCAGCAGCAGGCGCAACAGCGTTGACTTGCCGGCACCGTTCGGTCCGGTGATGCCGATCCGCTCGCCGCCGTTGAGTTGCAGGTTCACCGGACCCAGCGTGAAGTCGCCTTGGCGCGCGACGACGTTGCGCAAGGTGGCGACGACGGCACTTGAGCGGGGTGCCTGGCCGATGCTGAACTGCAGCTGCCACTCTTTGCGAGGTTCTTCCACCTCGGTGAGCCGGGCGATGCGGGACTCCATCTGGCGGACTTTCTGTGCCTGTTTCTCGGACGATTCACCGCTCGCTGCGCGCCGGATCTTGTCATTGTCCGGGTTCTTCTTCATCGCGTTCCGGACGCCTTGGGAGCTCCACTCGCGCTGGGTGCGTGCCCGGGAGACGAGGTCGGCCTTGGTGTTGGCGAACTCTTCGTACCGTTCCCGGGCGTGGCGCTTGGCCACGGCGCGTTCTTCGAGGAACGCTTCATAACCGCCGTCGTAGACGGCTACGGAGTTCTGGGCGAGGTCCAGCTCCACCACGGTGGTGACGCAGCGGGCCAGGAATTCGCGGTCGTGGGACACCAGGATGACACCACCCCGAAGGCCTTGGACGAAGGCTTCCAGCCGGGCGAGTCCGTCAAGGTCAAGATCGTTGGTGGGTTCGTCCAAAAGGACGACGTCGAAGCGGCTAAGCAGCAGAGCGGCCAAAGCCACGCGTGCAGCCTGCCCGCCGGAAAGCCCCGTCATCAGGGCATCGGCGCCGAGGTCCAGGCCGAGGTCCGCCAGCACGGCCGGGATCCGGTCCTCCAGGTCGGCAGCACCGGAAGCCATCCACCGATCGAAGGCCAACGAGTACGCGTCGTCAGCTCCGGGAGCTCCCGAGCCAAGGGCTTCGGCTGTGGATTCCATCTCGGTTGTCGCCTGGGCACAGCCGGTTCGCCTGGCAATGTAGGCGGCGATTGTTTCGCCGCCGGTGCGCTCATGTTCCTGCGGCAACCAGCCCACAAAAGCATCCGAGGGCGCAAGGCTGACGGTCCCAGCCTGCGGCTGGTCCACTCCTGCCAGGATGCGAAGCAGCGTGGATTTACCAGCACCGTTAGCTCCCACCACGCCCACAACATCGCCCGGCGCAACGGTCAGGGAGAGGTCCGCGAAAAGCGTGCGGTGGCCATGACCACCGGCAAGATCCTTGGCCACCAAAGTTGCAGTCATTGTCTATCCTCCAGCAAGGGAACGCAGAAATTCAGGCCGCGATTCCCGCGGGCATGGAAAAACCCGCTGGTCCGGACTTGGGGGGTGTACGGACCAGCGGGTTCAATCATCAAGCATAATTCAATGTGGCGTCGGCGTAAAATCGTTTCGTACTCCCACTTAGGTCTCATCGTGTCTTTGCCTTCGCGGCCCATCCAGGAAAGTTCTCCATGCCCTTACAGTCCAAGGCGTTCCAGCGCTGGCTTCATGGTGTTGCACCCGATGCCAGCACCGCTGACGTCTGCAGGATCGCGGGCATCAAGCGGACAACGTTGGCCCAACAGCTGGTCCGCGGCAAAGTTGCCGAATCCACCTTGGTGAGTATCAGCCGCGGCTTCAACATCAATCCGGTACAGGCCCTGTCCACTTTTGACCTTTACGCCGATCTTCGGGGCGATCCCATTCCCCCCACGCCCTGCGAGCTCGTCAGCCAGGTGGCCACTATCGACCTGCTGCGAGCAGTAGTGGACCGCAGCGAACCCGGCTCCGCCCCCGCCCCGCGCCTTTCGGAACCACCTCACCCCACCTCCGTGCGGAACTGGGTGGACGCGATCGACGACGGCGAGTTGCGGCACCGGGTCAGCGACACCACCGGGATTGCGCCGCAGAACTTCTCCGCCCACCTGACCGCCAACAGGCTCCCGCCCGAATTGGCGATCGCCACCTCACGCGCCGCCGGGGTGGGACCTGCGGGCGGACTGGTGGCTGGTGGGCTGATTACGGAGGCCGAAGCCGGATGGCCGCCCAATTCCCGGCAGGAGGCGCTGGATAAGTTGTCACAGGGCAGACTGGTGACGTTGGCCGGCGAACGTCTTTTGGCGCTCGGCAAAACACTGCGCCGGCAGGAACAAGACCAGGAACGAACTGAACGAATTTGGGAGAACCTCGGATGACGGCTGTCCTGCCCTGGGTCACGCTGGTGGTGTGCCTGGCGATAACCCTGGCCCGGGTTCCCAGCGCGTTACGGGGTGAAAACCGCGAGGTTTTCTACATTTTTGCACTGATCTCTTTGAGTATCTTCATCAGCATCGAGGCCCCCTACCTGGTCATTGACGGGTGGTTGGGCGGGATGAACATCTGCAATCTTGTCCTCCGTTTCCTGCTGTATGGAACCTTCTACTTCATGGGCATCAAGATCGCCACGGCTTTCGGCTCACCCGCTGCCGTGAAAGCAATCCGAGGACCCCTCGGCATCACCGCCGCCATCCTTGTGGGTGTTTTGACCATCTACTTCTTCCTCATCACGGATACAGCGGGATCATCGGCCGGTATGAGCGGCCTGCGCTGGGGGCCCTCATTGGAGGCTTACGCCTTCATGGGACGCCTCTACCCCGGCTTCGTTGCCGCATGCCTGGTCCCCGCCATCTGGCGCACCGTAGTGAGCACAGCCCCAGTCCTGCTGCGGATCGCCTCGGCGGTGCTGCTGCTCGGCCTGTCGCTTCTCCTGCTGTCCCAGCTGTTCCCCCTGATCCCGTTCTCCGAGGCGTGGTTGCGGGTTCTTATCAACTACTCAGCGGCCACTTTCACGGCTACTGGGCTTGCCGGTATTTGGGTCTCCAAGGCATTCGCCCGCCGGAAGACGCGACTTTCGGCGTAAGACTTTCACAAAACCATTAGATCGTGGCACAATCATGAATGTGTGAACGCGGCTTGCAGCCTGACACCGGAATCAGAGAACGGGTTTCCGGTGGATGTGGCGCCCACGTGATCACAATTGGGGGGATGAGTGGTGGCGGGCTGTTGGGGACCGCCCCCACTCAGCCTTTTTAACGCGCTTTTGCACGCCGCCGCCACCCCCGCCCCGGGCGGTGACTAAGATGGCTCCATGAACAGCCTTCGTACCCGCCGCTCTGTCCTCGCAGCAACCGTGGCCGCGGCCGCCCTTGCACTTTCCGCGTGCGGCGGAGGGTCCGCGCCCGCCGAGTCCGGTGGCGATACCTCCCTTTCCGACGTCAAATCCAAGGGCGAACTCGTGATCGCCACCGAAGGTACGTACCGTCCCTTCAGCTTCCACGCTGACGGCGCAGGCGAGCTCACAGGTTTTGATGTGGAGATCGCCCAGGCGGTGGCCGGGAAACTCGGGGTGAAGGCCACCTTCCAGGAGACCCAGTTTGACGGCATCTTTGCAGGTTTGGAGTCAAAGCGCTTTGACACCATCGCCAACCAGATCTCCATCAATGACGAACGCAAGGCCAAGTACGATTTCTCCACCCCGTACACCATCTCCACCGGTGTTGTGGTCACGAAGTCGGACAACAACAGCATCAACAGCTTTGCGGACCTCAAGGGCAAGACCACCGCGCAGTCACTGACCAGCAACTTCTACAAAATGGCCGTTGAAGCCGGTGCCAACGTCCAGGCAGTGGAAGGCTGGGCACAGTCCGCCACGCTGGTGCAGCAGGGACGCGTGGATGCCACTGTGAACGACAAGCTCACCTACTTGGACTACGCCAAGAACACGCCCGACTCCGGCCTGAAGGTGGCGGCAGAGGCCCCGGAGAAGACCGAGAGCGCCATGGTGTTCCGCAAGGGCTCCACGGAGCTCACTGCAGCTGTGGACAAGGCACTGGCCGATCTCCAGGCTGATGGCACGCTGGCTAAGATCTCGGAGAAGTACTTCGGCGCGGACGTCACCAAATAGATGAACTGGGACCTCATCTGGAGTTCCTTCGGTCCGCTGATTACCGGCGCGGTCACGGGGACCATTCCCCTCACGTTGGCCTCCTTTGCCATCGGCCTCGTCCTCGCACTGGTGGTTGCCCTGCTCCGGTTGAGCCCCAACATTATCCTGTCGGGCATCGGCCGTTTCTACGTCTCGGTCATCCGCGGCACCCCGTTGCTGGTGCAGCTCTTTGTGATTTTCTACGGGCTCCCCAGCATCGGAGTGAAGCTTGACCCCTGGCCCAGCGCCATCATCGCTTTCTCACTGAATGTGGGCGGGTACGCCGCGGAGATCATCCGTGCGGCCATCCTGTCAGTCCCGAAGGGCCAGTGGGAAGCCGGCCACACCATTGGCATGTCCCGGCCGCAGGCACTGGTGCGGATCATCCTTCCCCAAGCGGCACGGGTGTCCGTTCCACCGTTGTCCAACACCTTCATTTCACTGGTGAAGGACACCTCCCTCGCCTCACTCATCCTGGTCACCGAACTGTTCCGCAACGCCCAGCAAATCGCTGCGTTCAGCCAGGAGTTCATGGCCCTTTACCTCCAGGCTGCCCTGGTTTACTGGGTCATTTGCCTGGTCCTTTCCACGGCCCAATCCGCGGTGGAAAAGAGATTGGACCGCTATGTCGCCCACTAACGAATCCCTACAGCAGCCGCCCGTCGCCTCAGTCCTGAAGGCGCGGAGCCTGGCCAAGGCCTTCGGAAGCAACGTCGTTTTGCGAGACATCGACATCGACATCCGGCGCGGTCAGGTGGTGGCATTGATCGGGCCATCGGGCTCGGGCAAGACCACGGTCCTGCGTTCCCTCAACGGCCTGGAAATTCCCGACGCCGGAACGGTCACCTTTGGAAGCGGCGATGCCTCAGCAGAGCTCGCCATAGACTTCGGCGCCAAGGTCGGGAAGAAAGAGGTGGCTGCCCTCCGGGACCGCAGTGCCATGGTCTTCCAGCATTACAACCTGTTCCCTCACATGACCGTGCTGAAGAACATCATTGAAGGCCCCGTCCAGGTACAAAAACGGCCGCGCGCTGAGGCCATTGCCGACGCCGAACGCCTTCTGGAGCGCGTTGGCCTGGCCGATAAACGCGACGCCTACCCCTTTGAGCTCTCCGGCGGTCAGCAGCAGCGCGTGGGGATCGTCCGGGCGTTGGCCCTCAAGCCCCAACTGCTCCTCTTCGATGAGCCCACCTCGGCGCTGGACCCCGAGCTCGTAGGGGATGTGCTGGGCGTCATCAAAGAACTCGCCGAAGAGGGCTGGACCATGGTGATCGTTACCCATGAGTTGGCCTTTGCCCAGCATGTGGCGGATGAGGTAATTTTCATGGACGGCGGCGTCGTGGTGGAACGCGGGCCGGCAGCTGAGGTGTTGCGGGAACCGCGGCAGGAGCGGACCAAGCTCTTCGTGAAGCGGCTCCAGCACGACGTCTAGGTTGTTAGCCAGGATTTGTCAGGTTTCGCAGGATCCAAGCAGTTCGCAAATATGGGGGATAAATCCTTGGAAGAGACAGCCAGCGCGCCCGGCAGGGGTAGCTCCAAACGCACGGCAATCATTGCTGTTCTCCTCGTCGCGGCGTTGGTGGCCGTCGGGATTGGCACGTGGTTTGCCCTTTCCCGTCCGGCCGGAACAGACCGCGCAGACGTGCTCCGTTTGGACAAGCACCGCGTCATTGTGGACAACTCCATGAATCTGTACGATCCCCTCGTCCAACAGTTCTCCGGACGGTACTCGAACGCCATCTCCGAAAAAGCAGGACAGCCTGAAGAGGAGAAAGTCCTCAGCCTGGACCGTGAACGGATAGTACGCGAGTCCGCGGCAAACCGTGACCGGCTGGAGCAAATGTCAGAATCGCCGGCCCTGAAGGATCAAGAAGTCGCCGAATCCTTCAACCGCTTCAAGGATCAGTACACTGCGGTGATCGCGTACAACGATCAATTGCTGATCAACACTGCCAACATTTACCGGTCTGTAGGCGGTCCCTGCGCGGCCCTGCATTCATCGCTGAACGTGGCCAGCGAGTCCTACTCCGAGGACTATGTCAAGAGTGCAGATGAGTGCCTGGCAGCCCTTGGCACAGCCAAGGACGGCGCCGACGCCGAGACTACTACCCTGCTCACGGAGGTGGAGTCCGTCATCCGTGGACAGCGGGACAAGCAACAGGAAGTGCTCAACAGCAAGGACCCCTTGGAGCGCCTCGCCAAGAGCACCGTTGCCGCCGTTGCACTATTGGATATCAATGAGGCATTCGGCAAGGCGCAGGCAACTTATGAAACTGCCAGCAAAGACAAATACACAAAAATCATTGAAAATGCCAACAGCTCAAACACCGAATTGGAAGGCGTCCTTAAGAAGAGCCTTGAGCAATTCGATGCCGCGTCCGGTGAGGGGAAATAGCCATGACCATTGAGCCTGTTCGCAAGAAGCGCCACCCGGTCCTGATTGCCCTCACCCTCGCCGTCGTGCTGGCCTTGATTGCCTCGGCTGTGGTGATTTCCGTGAGCACCATGACCGCTCAGCAGCGCAGGGAAAGCCTGGTCCTCCTCAAGGATGAGCGCCTGACGGCACTCGATGAGGCCAGAGGCAAGATCCAGCCCGCCGTGAACACCTACCTGGCCGCGTACAAGAAGGCCCGCAATGCCCCCGCGTCACGTGAGGAAGCTGAGAAAGGCTCCGCCAAGGAACGGGACGACTTCCAGCAGGCCATCAACTCCGCCCGCACGGCCTTGAACGAAGTGCAGACCAGCGACACCGCCGGCGCAGAAGACAAAACGGTCTCCGGCGCAGTAGCTATGCTGGGCGATTCCTACCAGGCCTACCTCGACTCCATGGAAGGACTGGTGGAGTCCTACCCTCTGTTCGAAGGCCTCTTCAGGCAGGACGCCGGGTGCAGCGGACTCTTTGTGGGCTCCAAAGCAGCCAACCTCCGGGAACGCCAAACACTCCTGGCACAGGCAGCAGTCCAGTGCCGCGAAGCCGTAAACCAACTCAAACAATCGAAGAACGTGTCCTACGTAGAGTTTGCCCGCACACTGGACAACCAGATTGCCCAGTTGGAAACACATGCTGAAACAACGGCAAAGTCCGAGGAAAACTACAACGAATTTGTCCGGCTCAAGGACGAGTACGTCAAGAAGATCGATGACGCCACCGCCCGGAATGCCCCCGACGCGGAATACGCTACGATTGCCGACGAACTCAAAGCCCTCAACACCCGGATAAAAAACAACAGGTCAGAGTTCGACTTTGCAGCTAAGCGCTACGTCAACGGCGTGAGGGACATGCCCACTTTGGTTGAAAATGTGTTCACAAAAGACGTCGCAGACCAGATCAAACACCACGACGCCGTGATCCCCATCCGGGTGCAAGTGCTCAAAGATGCCCTCGACGCGGAGCTGGCGGAGTAACCCAACAAACGCGGTAACTCCGCCAGCCACCTCAGCGAACGAGCCTGATCGTAACCAGCTGGAAGGGCCGGAGTACCAGTTTGACCACGGGGCCTTCCTCCACGGTCACGCCGGGGGTTTCGGTGGTGCGCTCCAGCAGGTCTGTGGCCATCGCATCCGAGCTCTCAAAGTTGGCCCTCAAGGTTCCCGTTGAACGCTCCCCCAACGATTCATAGAGCCGGACAATAACGTCACCCGAGCCATCCTCGGCCAGCTTCACCGCTTCCACCACAATGGCAGGGTTGGACACTGAAACCAGGGGTTCCACCGATTGTCCGCCTGTGACGAACCTCGGCTTCAGGTTGGTGCGGTAGCCCTCTTCCACGGCATCAGCGATCGCAGCACCGGGCCTGATGGACAACTCGAGCGTGTGTTCGCCCCGATCTGCTTCCGGGTCCGGGAAACGCGCCGAACGCAGCAGCGAGGTGCGGACCGTCGTCGTGGTTCCGCCATCGGCACGGACCGCCCGGGTGACGTCGTGCCCGTAGCTGGAGGAGTTGCTCACTGCAACGCCGTAGCCGGGCTCGGCGACGTGGATCCAGCGGTGGGCGCAGATCTCGAACTTGGCAGCTTCCCAGGAAGTGTTGGTGTGCGTCGGGCGGAAGACATGGCCGAATTGGGTCTCCGACGCTGAACGGTCCGCCCTGACGTCCAGCGGGAACGCGATTTTGAGCATCTTTTCGCGTTCCTGCCAGTCCACCGTGGTGCTGATACCCAGCGACGCCGCACCGGCGTCGAGAGTCAGGCGTTGCGTGATGGTGGAGGCACCTACCGTGCGTTTGACCTCTACGACGACGGCCTCCGCCGAACGCTCAACGTCGATCGCATCCGCGTGGGTCAACGGGGTGACGTTTCGGCGGTAGAACTCCTCGATGTCCCAGGCATCCCACTCGTTCGGGGTATCGCGGAACAGCTCCAGCAGGTTACCGGTGTGCCCGGGGGCGATGGCGTCCCTCCCGCTCGCGTGGTCCACCAGCGATGTCAGGAGTCCGTCACGGTTCAGGACGGCCCGGATGATGCCGTTGTCCAGGACGTAGGCGTCGTCGAGCTCGTCCACCTGGACGCCGGAGTGCGGTGCTGTGGCCTCGGCCGCCCCCAGTGCTGGGACGCCGTTGCGCTGATGCGGAGCGGCGTTCAGCAGGAACTGCTGATCACCCTCCCCCACCAAGGCGTGGGCGGCGTGGCTGATGATGCCCTCAAGGTCCCGGGCAATGGCTTCATAGTTCCGTTCAGCGTCCTGGTGGACCCAGGCGATGGAGCTGCCGGGCAGGATGTCGTGGAATTGCTGGAGGAGGACCAGCCGCCAGAGTCGCTTGAGTTCGTCGGCGGGATAGGCGTAGGCCCCGCCCAGGCGGACGGCGGCCGTGGCGCACCAGAGCTCCGCTTCGCGGAGGAGATGTTCGCTCCGACGGTTGCCAAGCTTGGTCTTTGCCTGGCTGGTGTACGTTCCACGGTGCATCTCCAGGTACATTTCACCCACCCAAACCGGCAGATTGGTGTACTCGGCCTCAGCTCGGATGAAGAAGTCCCGGGCTGCGCCCATCCGGACCTTCGGGGAGCCTTCCAAATCCGCCGTACGAT
The DNA here is from genome assembly GCF_019977315.1 of Arthrobacter sp. StoSoilB22. Taxonomy (NCBI): domain Bacteria; kingdom Bacillati; phylum Actinomycetota; class Actinomycetes; order Micrococcales; family Micrococcaceae; genus Arthrobacter; species Arthrobacter sp. StoSoilB22. The sequence goes on along the minus strand of NZ_AP024652.1, from coordinate 1,078,835 downwards.
GCGCAGCGGCGACCATTTCGCGAGTAGGTCCTCCACCGCCGTCGCCATAGCCGAACGGCACCAGTGACATGGTTCCGCGGCCGTGATCACGGTAATTGCGCTCCGCGTGGGCCAGTTCGCGTCCGTGCAGCTCAGCGTTGTACGTATCCACCGGCGGGAAGTGGGTAAACAGCCGGGTGCCGTCGATGCCTTCCCAGGCAAAGGTGTGGTGAGGCATCCTGTTGACTTTGTTCCAGGAAATCTTCTGGGTGAGGAACCACCGCGAGCCGGCTTCCTTGACGATCTGCGGGATGGCGCCGGAGTAACCGAAGGAATCGGGCAGCCAGGCTTCCTGGCACTCGACGTCGAACTCGTTGAGGAAAAAGCTCTTTCCTTCCACGAACTGGCGGGCCATGGCCTCGCCGCCTGGCATGTTGGTATCCGATTCCACCCACATGCCACCGACTGGAACGAACTGGCCGCCTTTTACCTTTTCCCTGATGCGCACAAAGAGCTCTGGGAAGAACTCCTTCATCCACGCCATTTGCTGGGCCGAAGAACAAGAGAACACGAAGTCGGGGTCCTCATCCATCAACGCCACCACGTTGGAGAAAGTGCGGGCACACTTACGGATGGTTTCACGGACGGGCCACAGCCAGGCGGAGTCGATGTGTGCGTGGCCGGTAGCCAACAGTTCATGGGCCGAGGCATATGCGGGACGGCTAAGGACCTCGGCCAGCTCAGCACGGCCTGCGGCGGCGGTTCCGGCGACGTCGTCCGGGTCCATGACGTCCATCATGCGTTCAAGGGCGCGCAGGATCTCATGGCGACGCGGCATTTCCATAGGAAGTTCGTGCATCAGACCGCTGAGCGTCCAGATGTCCTGGTTGAGTTCCCACACGGTTTCGTTCAGTTCAGCGATCGCAATGCGGCCAAACCGGTACCGGGGCTCATCTCCGGAGGTGGCTTTATCCCCCAGCAGGGTGGGGGCGAACGACCAACCCTGGGCGACGTCTGGATTGGCTGCGGCCTCCACGTAGAAATCCACGGATTGACCTCCACCCAGAAGTTTGAGCGGCACATGGTAATTCCGTGGCGAAATTGCTTTGATGATGCTTCCATCAGCGCGCCACGCCGTGCCTTCACACTGGAACCCGGGGACATCGCTGTTGAATCCAAGATCAACAATGATCTCCACCGTTGTGGACTCAGCCATGCCCCAGTCCTGCGGTACCTCACCCTGCAGGCGCAGCCATTTGGTGCTCCACGCCTTACCCCATGCAACGCCAGGTTCCTTCGGTGCATAGACCTGGCGCAGCGCCTCGGCGGCCGGCACTGGCTCGCCAGGCGCATCCCAGCTGCTCAGCTGAAGCGGGATCGCCCTGCCATAAATGGCCGGAAGAATGCGTTCCCGAACAAATCGATCGAGACGCTGTTCGGTGATCCGGCGGTCGTCGTGCAATGAGTTCCCCTTTGGGCGTTCGCTGGGTAGTTAGCTTGGTTACCGCGACCCGGTAGTGCTGGGTGCGGACGGCGAATGTGGCATCGCCACGCTTCCAATCGATGGATAAAATCTACGTTGTTCCAGCTTAATAGCCAAGTGACTGTGGGCTATCACCAACGGACAACGGGTCCGCATCCGGGGCTTCGGCAACCACTCTGTCCCGTCCGGCGTACACATTGAGGCTGAGCCCACGGCTGAAGCCGGCCAGCGTGATTCCCGTTTCCTCCGCCAGTTCCGCCGCGAGGCTGGACGGTGCGCTCACGGCGGCCAGCACAGGGATACCGGCCATGGCAGCTTTTTGGACGAGTTCGAACGAAGCCCTGCCGGACACCTGAAGCACCGTCCCTTTCAGCGGGAGCATACCGGCGCGCAAAGCCCAGCCCACCACCTTGTCCACGGCGTTGTGCCTGCCTACGTCCTCGCGGAGGCACAGCAACTCGGTGGTGCCGTCGTCGTGAATCCTGAAAAGTCCCGCGGCGTGAACGCCACCGGTCTTATCAAAAACAGCCTGTGCCTCGCGGAGGCGGTCCGGGAGTGCAGCCAAGGCCCGGACCGGGACCGTCACATTATCCTCGCGCGGGCTGTGGTGCGAAGACTTGCGGACGGCCTCGATGGAATCCGTACCGCAGATTCCGCACGAGCTGGAGGTGTACACATTGCGGCCGGTTTCGGGCCGTTCCACGTCCGGTCTGAGCTGGGCATCCACCACGTTGAAGGTCTGCACCCCGTTTTCGTCCTCCCCGGAGCAGAAGCGCTCCGAGATCAACTGTCCGGGCTCCCAGATGATCCCTTCGGACACCAGGAACCCCGCGACGAGATCGAAGTCGTCTCCGGGTGTTCGCATGGTCACGGAAAAGGACATCTCGCCCAAGCGGATCTCCAGCGGCTCCTCAACGGCCAGGACGTCTTCCTTGAACCGGACGGGATGCTCCAATGCCTGGGGCGAGCCGTCCAGGACAAATTTGTGCACCTTGCGGCGCTGGGTTACACGTCCCATATCAGGATCCGTTCTCCTCATGCTGGATAAAGCGCACGGTCATGGCTTTGTACCCGGGGGTGTTGGATTCCCGTGCCACCAGTTCGCGATGCACCAGGGCGTTGGCCTCCGGGAAATACGCTGCGGCACAGCCCTTGGCCGTGGGGTACCCGATCAGCCGGAACTTGTTGGCACGCCGTTCAGTTCCCGCGAAGGTGGAGATGACGTCCACCAGGTCCCTGTCCTCGAAGCCAAGTTCCAACAGGTCATCCGGGTGGACCAGGATTACACGACGCCCCTCCGAGACGCCCCGGTAGCGGTCATCCAAACCGTAGAAGGTGGTGTTGTATTGATCGTGGCTGCGAACCGTCTGGAGAATCAGGTGGCCCGCCGGCGCTTCAAGGTACTCCAGGGGCCGCACGGAGAAACGTCCTTTGCCGATGTCCGTGGCGAAGGTGCGGGTATCGCGCGGCGGGTTGGGTAGGACGAAGCCATTCTTGGTTCGAACCCGGGCGTTGAAGTCCTCAAAGCCGGGGATGACGCGTGAGATGTGGTCCCGGATGACGTCGTAGTCCTCGGCCATGGCACGCCAGTCCACACTATGGTTGTCCCCCAGCGTTGCTTGCGCCATGCGTGCCACGATCACCGGTTCGCTCAGCAGGTGCTCGGACACGGGCTCCAGCCGCCCCTGTGTTTTGTGGATGACGGACATGGAGTCCTCCACGGAGAGGAACTGTTTGCCCTTGGGGTGCTTGTCGTCTGTATCCGTCCGGCCCAGCGTGGGCAGGATCAGGGACGTTTTGCCGTGCACCACGTGGGCGCGGTTGGGCTTGGTGGAAATGTGGACCGTCAGTCCGGCTTTCTTCAAGCCTTGCTCCAAGGCAGCCGTGTCCGAACCCGCGGCTGCGAAGTTTCCGCCCATGGAGACGAAAACGTCCACCTCGCCCTTTTCCAGGGCGTGCTGGGTTTCCACGGAGTCATAGCCATGATCCCGGGGCATGTGGAAGCCGAACTCCGCATCCAGCGCGGCAAGGAAGGATTCCTTGGGTTTCTCCCAGATGCCCATGGTGCGGTCACCTTGGACATTGGAGTGGCCCCGCACGGGGCAGGCGCCGGCTCCACGTTTGCCGAAGTTGCCCTGGAGCAGAAGGAGGTTAATGATCTCCCGGAGTGTATCCACCGAGTGCGGCTGCTGGGTCAAACCAAGGGCCCAGCAGATGATGGTTGCCTTCGAGGCCGCCAACATCGCAGCCGCCTTGGTAATCTCCTCCCGGCTCAGCCCTGTTGCCCGCTCCGTTTCGTCCCAGTCCAGAACCGAACGGGCTTCCTGGTAGGCGGCGAAACCTTCGGTCTGCCCGGCGATGAAGGAATGGTCGACGACGGTCCCCGGGTTCCGTTTCTCCTCCTCCAGGAGCAGGTGGCCGAGCGCCTGGAAGAGGGCGAGGTCGCCGCCTACCTTGATCTGCAGGAACTCATCGGCAATGGTGGTCCCACCGCCAATCATGCCGTTGAGGGACTGGGGGTCCTTGAAGTTCAGGAGGCCGGCTTCGGGAAGCGGGTTGACCGCAATGATTTTGCCGCCGTTGTTCTTGCAGTCGCGGAGGGCGGAGAGCATGCGCGGATGGTTGGTTCCAGGGTTTTGGCCCACTACCAGGACCAGCTCCGCGTGGTGGATGTCCTCCAACGACACAGTGCCTTTTCCGATCCCGATGGTGGGGTTGAGGGCACTACCGGATGACTCATGGCACATGTTGGAGCAGTCGGGGAGGTTGTTGGTTCCGAGGCTTCGCGCAAACAGCTGGTACATGAACGCGGTCTCGTTGGCCGTCCTGCCGGAGGTGTAGAACACGCACTTATCCGGAGTTGTGGCGTTGATGTGTTCGCCGATCAAGGCAAAGGCGTCGGCCCATGTGATGGCCGAATAGTGAGTGTCACCCGGTTTGATGACCACAGGCTCGGACAATCTTCCCTGGCTCCCCAGCCAGTACTCTGTTTTGTCCTCAAGTTCTGCCAGGGAATGCTTGGCCCAGAATTCGGCACCGACTGTCCTGGTGGTGCTCTCCTCGGCGATCGCCTTGGCACCGTTTTCGCAAAACTCTGCGGGACTGCGTTTGCCCGTGATTGATTCCGGCCACGCACAGCCCGGACAATCGAACCCGTCATGCTGGTTGACCCTGAGCATGGAACGGACCGTGCGGCCCACGCCGGCCTGGGCATAACCTCGTTCGAGGGCAACCGTGACAGCTTTAAGGCCTGCCGCGGCTTGTTTGGGCGGGTGGATCTGCAGGTCATCTTCATTGATGTCCTGTTCGGGAGCATGCCTGTTCATGTGTCCATCATTGCACTTTGTCAGCAGACCCAAACCCCTTCATGACGCGCCTCAGGTGTCCAACGCACTCCAGTCAACAGGGCCGGAAGGAGCCTTCCTTTGTTGCCGAGGCACGGCCTTGCGGCTCTTCTCTTCCGGCGCCTTCGGCACGGGAAGCGCTTTTCCCCAGGGTACGGCGAAGGCGGGCACCGCTTCGCCCAGCTGGACACCATGCGGCGGCACCACCATGACCCCGTCGGCGCCGGCCAGGCCACGCATCATTCCAGGGCCTGCATGATTGGCTGGCGACGCCAACCCATACACCAGCTTGAACGGCATCAGGCGGGTGCGACCGGGCTCAGCATCAAGGGTGGTGCCACAGGGAACCTCGCCCACCTCCTCCAAACGGCCATGGCCCAAGGCCGCCAGCAGCGGTCCACCCACGGTGAACAAAGCCATCATGGCCGCCAGCGGATTTCCAGGCAGGCCCACCACAAACCGACCATCGGGCAACTCTGCCAACACCGCCGGATGTCCGGGACGCATGGCGATCCCATCAATCAGCAAATTCCCGCCAAGTTCAGCTACGGCTTTGCGTAGGTGGTCCGTTCCAGAGCGTCCCGTGCCGCCCGTGGTAATAACGACGTCGGCAGGAGGTTCCGCTTCACCGAAGTGGTCCCCGGGTCCCGGCTCGTCCAGCGTTGGCTCGGTGTCCTGGAGTGCGTCGATCCACTCCTCATAGCTGTCACCCACCCTGAGCTGCTCCCCGGCAATGCCGCCCAAAAGCTCCACCACGGCGCCCAGCTGCGGACCGAAGGTATCCCTGACCTGGCCGGGCAAGGGAACACCGTGAGCCACTACTTCCGAGCCCGTCAGGAGGAAACGGACCAAGGGTTTTCCGAGCACCACAAGATGGTCCAGGCCCGCAAGCGCTGCCAAGGCAATATGGGCCGGATTCAGCACCGTGCCGGCCTTGAGCAGGACATCACCCTCAGCGGCCTCTTCCGCAGCCTTTCGGATATGTTGGCCGTTGCGGGGCTCCCCCGGTTTGGCGCTGCCTCCCAGCGCAAGAACCGGCAGGCCATCCTCGTCAGTAGCTATTACGCCGCTTTCACTGCGCAGTACTGCCTTGGCACCGGGCGGAATAAGCCCGCCCGTAACTATGGGACTGGCCTGGTGCGGTGCAAGCCTCTGCCCCGGTTCGCTGAGGATCCACGGACCGCTGCCGCTAATGGCCCATCCATCCATGGCGGACGACGCATAATGGGGCATGTCCTGCACTGCCAGGGCATCCGAAGCCAGGGTGCGCCCGAGCGCTGAGCTGAGCGGCACGGGGCCCGACGGAATGGGTGTGGCGACGTCGAACGCACGCTGCCGGGCCTCATGCCATGTGTGCGCCGCGTGATGGCCCTCGTTGGGGGCCTCCGTCATTCCGGGCCGGTCCCGGACTCCGAGTACTCCCGGGCAATTTTGCGGGCCAGTTCCAAGGCAGCGTTCATGGACGCGTCATCGCTGGCCTGGCCAATTCCGCGGGCCATTCCGGCCGCGTAACCTGCAATAAACGTGGTCAGGGGTGCGGCGGGGCGCACCACGGAATGTGCTGCTACTCCAGCCACCGCGAGGACCTCGTTGATGTCCACTTCCACGCCCTCAAGCTCGAATGCCTGAAGCAGTGTCCGGCACCATTCCTCGAGCGTCTCTTCCTGGCTCTTCACGTCCGCCTCCAACTCGTAGTCAATGCCCAAGGCCGCAGCGTCCTCCCATGTATCCACGTCATCGGTGGACCCAGCGGGGACTTCAACGTCCAGCACGTTCAGCCTAGCAAGCAGGCGGAACACTGATGAGTTCGTTAACCCGGAACCTCCCGAAGCTACGGCCACTTCCCTTTCCAGGGCCTCTGTACTGTAGGCCCCCAGAAGCGGCTGCTTCCGGCCGTCGGCAGAGACGGCCATGGCTCCTTCCATTCCGGGACTGGACTCAAGAGCTGCCCAAAGGAGCTCAACACCGCGGGATGCATGCGGCATATCGCAGGCAAGCACCAGCGTCCATGGAGTGCTCCTACCGCCATTCTTCAGCGCGCTCAAGCCGGCCGCGATGGCAGCTGCCGGCCCTGCGAATACAGGTTCTTCGCGTGTCCGCAGAACAGCGTCCGGTAGGTTCCCGGTGCCTCCTGGCTCGCCGCCGCCTGAGCCGGGCTCATCCGGCCCCACCACAACCACCGCCGAAGCACCCCGGGCAGCCTGAAGTGCGAGCGAAAGGAGGGTGTCGCCGTCGTACTTCAACCATGGCTTGGACACGCCACCGAGGCGGGTGGCCCTGCCACCCGCCAAAATAAGGGCGTTGAACTCCATCCGCCCAGACTACCCGGGCGGCCGGAGGTCAGCAGAAATCGATCAGGCAGCGGATTCCGGCAAAAGGAACGGGTCCCAGTCCGGCGCAGGTTTCTCGAGTTCTTTGATCTGCCACATGGTTCCCTGGGGCACCCCGGGTTTGAAACGGAGCTTCCAACCCATTTCACCCAGTGTGTGGTCGCTTTTGGCGTTGTTGCATTTCAAGCACGCCGCAACCAGGTTTTCCCAGGAATCCGCGCCGCCCCTGGATTTGGGGTGGACGTGGTCTATGGTGTGGGCTGTTTTGCCGCAATAGGCGCACCGGTGACCGTCGCGGCGAAGCACCCCGCGGCGGCTCACGGCGGTGACCTTGTTGTACTTGGGACGTATGTAGCGGTTAAGGAGAATCACGGACGGGCGTCCAAGAATTTCCTGTGGCCCGACGACAGGCTCGTCGCCTTCGGCCACTACGCTAGCTTTCCCAGTGAGCACAAGGACCAGCGCCCGGCGGAATGTGATTACCGCCAGCGGTTCATATCCAGCATTCAGAACGAGTGTGCGCATGCACGTACCTCTTCACGGCCGCACCCGTCAGGGGCACGAGGGCCGGCTGCCCTCTGCATGTACGGGCTGTGGATCGACAACATAAGGGTAAGCACTTATATGCCGTATCAACGAATTTTTCTGTCGTTTCGCTCACAGTGTCGGCAAGAGTTCATGCGCGGTTAAAGCAGAACACCCCGCCGGCCGGAGCCTGCGGGGTGTTCTGAAGAAAGTGAATCAGCCGTTGACGCGGATGAAAACCGGGCCGGAACCGACGTTGACGCTGAACAGTGCCGTGGTGGATCCGTTCCATCCACCGTGAACTGCCTGGCCGTTGCCCACGTATACAGCGATGTGCGCCTGTCCGGCCAAACCACCGTTTGCGTAGTAGGCGAGGTCGCCGGGCTGGGCTTCTGCTGCACTGACCGTGCGGCCCAAGGAGAGGTAACCTGCAGGCCAGTCGTGGAAGTTGATTCCCACGGCTGCAAGGGAGTTGGTGACCAGCATGGTGCAGTCCTGGGTGACGCCGAGCTGGGCGTAAGCAGCTGCAGCGATGGCTGCGCCGAGTCCGCTGGAAGCCGCCGGAGCTGCTGGAGCGGGGGTTGAGTTGCTGACGGCCACGGTGGCGTTGGCTGCAGGAGCGGCCTTGGCGGCAACCGCAGGTGCTTCCGTGGCTTCAACCTTTGCTTCAACCTTGGTCGGCGCTTCTTCCACCACAACGGGAGCCGGAGCTTCCACCGTGGTAACCACGGGACGCTCGTAAGAGATAGCCACAGTGGAGTCGGCCGCGATGGTGGCCTGCACTACGGACTGGATGTCCAATGTGGACGTGGAGGTCGACTCACGATCAACGTTGGTCTCGGCTGCGTTGGCCGCGATGCCGCTGGTCAGGACCAGGCCTGAAGCTGCGGCGATCACTGCTGCCTGGCGGCCAACGCCACCGGCGTTGGAGCTGACAGCCTTGGCAATGACGGCAAGCGAGCTGGTCTTGGGGGCCTCAGCGCGGTGCCGTGCAAGCTTGTTTGCACTGGTCATGATTTTCTCTTTTCGTATCCGAGCGCCGTTGGGGTGCACACGGGTAGCGGGTAGGACCGGCATTGCGGGCATGCCGGCCCACCCCGAACCGGGTTGTTTCTAGCGGAGGGTGTAGAACGAGGAGGTGCCGGTGGACGCTACGGAGTGCAGCAGCGTTCCCTGGCCGGGGTTCAAAGCGCTGATCATCATGCCATTGCCGACGTAGATGCCCACATGGGCTCCGCCGTTCTGCATGACGAGGTCGCCGGGAGAAGGAGTGCTGGTGGGCGTCATAGCCGTCCAGGCGTTAACGCGCGGGATGCTGATGCCTGCCTGGGCGTAGACCCACTGGGTGAAGCCGGAGCAGTCCCAGCCGTTAGGTGTTGTTCCGCCCCAAACGTAGGGGGAGCCGATGCCGGTGTAGGCGATAGCAGCAAGGCCGGAAGCAGCTGCGCTGGCAGCCGGGTCCTTGGCCTCGGAGGACTTCGCCGTCACGGCTTCAGGGGCTTCGTCCGTGGTGGCCGTTGCTCGTTCGGTAACCTGCGCTGCGCGCTGGACTACTTTGGGGGCTTCCTTGGTGGCCACGGTGGGGCTCTCGAAGGAAACGGTGGCTGTTGGCTCTGCGGTAACCACTGCCGTTACAACCAGCTGCTGGGTGCTGGAGGCTTCAGTCTTGGAAACATCGGCGTCGGCTGCCTGTGCGGGCAATCCGACGGTGAGGACGAGGCCTGAGGCTGCAGCCAGAACGATGGCCTGACGGCTCATGGTTCCGGCGTTGGTGGATACAGCCTTGGAAAGCGTGTTCAACGGGTTCGTGCGAACCGTTTGGGCGCGATGGCGCGCAGGGGTAGTGCGTGATGACACGTAGGTAGCCTCTCCCAATGCCTGCGAGGTGAGCTGTCGGATTCGGATGGGAGTCATCCGGCCGCGCCGCTTCCAAGGAAGTTTTGCGACTTAACCCCAAGGCCTTCTCACGAAGACCAGAAGTGGTTCCCCCGCCCCTGCCAGACGATTTATGCGAACGGACCTTGAGAGGTGGCAGAGCTAGGCAATCCACTCAAGTGCACCGGCCCCCTAAAAAGCCGATGCGCTCTGTACGCTACAACAGTTGAACGCAAATGTCACATTCAGGTCACGGGATGTCCCGCACATGCGAGAGGCGACCATCAGATTGGTTAGAGCCAGCCCATGGGGTCTACTACTTCACCGTTGACCTGAACCTCGAAGTGGAGGTGGCAGCCGGTTGAAGCGCCCGTGGTGCCGCTCAGCGCGACGGTATCGCCACGGTTGACGGTTTGTCCCACCTGGACGGTGAAGGACGACAGGTGGTTGTACGTGGTCTCGAGGCCGTTGCCGTGGTCGATAACCACACGGTTGCCTCCGCCATATTCGTGCCATCCGGCGAAAGTGACCTTGCCGGTTGCTGCTGCGTGGACAGCGGTGCCGCACTGGGCAACGAAGTCCTGGCCCCGGTGGAAGTCGCCGGCGCCGCCCGTGAGGGGGCTGACACGGTAGCCGAAGGGCGATGCCGTGGTAAGTGTGTCAAGGGGGCTGGCCATGGTGCCAACGGATGACGCGCGCTGGATGCTTCCGGCCGACTGGGCGCTGAGCAGTTGCTTCAACTTCCCATCGGGGTCAGCGGCAGTGGCGACTGCGGCTCGGCTGAAGTCGATCTTTGCCGACGCTGCCGCGGAAACCTCGGGCTGGCTGCCCGCGGGGGCTGCGACGGCGAGGGCGGACTCGGTCTGGCCCGATTCCGAGGTGGCCATGACCGGGCTGGTGGCCGGCAGGCCGACAGTCAGGGCAAGCCCGGTGGCGGCAAGCGCAACACCGGCCTTCTGCCCGACGCCGCTGGCAGCGGCGAAGTCGGCAACCTGGCGCAGGGGGCTCTTACGGCGGCGCACTTGACGCTCGGTGGCGCGGGGCCGGATCTCCGTGACGACGGTGGCTGGCCGCAGCTCAGCAGCGGGGCCGGACGCGCGGCGGCGACCCCTGACGTTCTGCGATGTCAAACTCTGTTCCTCTCTCAAAAGCCTGCGAAGTTAGCTGTCGGATTCGGGTCAGAGAGTACAAAGACCCGGTCCGCGCGAGGCGCTCACGGCACACAGGTATCCCAAGAGGGACTTGTATACGTGGGCACTTCTGCTGCGGACTTCACCCCAAGGCTGCTTCTTTAGACAGCCGCTTGTGGTTCCCCCGCCTCTGCCAGTGGTGGGTGACACACCTGGTCCGCTGGCAGAGCTCGGCTCCGGATCAGGTAACGCTTTGGTATCAGCGCTAGTAAATAACTATAGGGGATTAAGGCCTTCGGTAATAAATTCGTTATCAACAGGAACGCACTCAGCGCGGAAGGCCTTTATCATCTTTTTCGGAAAACCGCAGGTCACGCGCGCTAAAAAGTGACAGAAGTGAGGTTTGACACGGCGCTGCCGGCGACACTCAGTTGAGGGATACGAAGACGTGCGCAGCCACCTCGGGCGGCAGCTCCAAAGCGCCTTCGATGCCCGGAACACGGACGGAGATGTACTCGCCGACGCGCTCCAGCGAGACACTTGCGCCGGGACGGATTCCGCCTTCGTCCAATTGGGTCAGGAGCTCCGGCTCAACCTGGATGGGCTCCGCGAGGCGGCTGACCACCACGCGGGTAGCGGCGGCATATCCGTCCATTGCCTGGAGCAGGTTGACATCCAGCCGAGGGAAGGGCTGGCTGGCAAGGCCGCCAAGCGCTTCAAGTCCGGGGATGGGGTTGCCGTAGGGAGACTCCGTGGGGTGTTCCAAGAGCTCGTAGAGCCGACGCTCCACACGCTCGCTCATGACGTGCTCCCAGCGGCACGCTTCATCATGGACGTAGGCCCAATCAAGCCCAATGACGTCGGCCAGCAGGCGCTCCGCGAGGCGGTGCTTGCGCATGACTTCGGTGGCGCGCTTCCGGCCCGCTTCCGTCAGTTCCAGGTGGCGGTCGTTGGACACAATCACCAGGCCATCGCGCTCCATGCGTCCAATGGTCTGGGAAACAGTGGGGCCGGAGTGCCGCAGGCGCTCGGCGATGCGGGCCCGCAGGGCCACAATGTTTTCTTCTTCAAGCTCCAAAATGGTCCGAAGATACATCTCAGTGGTATCGATCAGATCCGTCATCCAGCTCAGCTCTCCTCGAACGCAGTTCCTTGCGTAATCTCCACCGTACCGCGTCCCTGGCAAGGGCGGACGGTGTGCACCGCCGCCCCCTGAACGCCAACCCCCAGCCTAGCTTATTTGGAATTACTCTGGATAATTCCGGTCGCATTCGGTGGGACCGCATTCCACGTGGCGGACTATGACGGTGGCAGGTTCCTGAGGCCGGGCCGTGTCAGGCAGAATTGGGGTGTCGAAGGGGCAGTTGATGCCCCATGCCACCTCCCATCTCTAGCCGACACCCATTGGAGCGCCACGTGAGCGACAACAGCATCACCATTCCCGCCGACCTTCTGCCCAAGGACGGACGCTTCGGCGCTGGACCGTCCAAGGTTCGCCCGGAACAGATCGAGGCGTTGTCTGCAGCATCGTCCACCATCCTGGGTACCTCCCACCGCCAGGCTCCGGTCAAGAACCTGGTGGGTTCGGTCCGTGAAGGACTCAGCCAGTTCTTCCGCGCTCCGGAAGGTTACGAGGTTGTCCTCGGCGTAGGCGGCTCAACGGCGTTCTGGGATGTGGCGGCGTTTGGCCTGGTGGAGAAGAAGGCACAGCACTTGTCCTTCGGTGAGTTCGGTTCCAAGTTCGCTGCCGCCACCAACAAGGCACCCTTCCTTGATGCTTCTTCCATCATCAAGGCCGAACCCGGAACCCGCCCGGTGGCACAGGCCGAAGCCGGCGTTGACGTCTACGCTTGGCCCCAGAATGAAACGTCAACGGGCGTGGCTGCGCCCGTCAAACGCGTCCAGGGTGCTGATGAAGGCTCCCTCGTCCTGGTGGATGCCACCTCGGCGGCCGGCGGGCTGGACGTTGACGTTGCCGAATCGGACGTCTACTACTTCGCCCCGCAAAAGAACTTCGCCTCCGACGGCGGCCTCTGGCTGGGCCTCTTCTCCCCCGCAGCCCTGGAGCGTGCTGCACGCATCAAGGCCAGCGACCGCTGGATCCCGGACTTCCTGGACCTGCAGACGGCCATTGATAACTCCAAGCTGAACCAGACCTACAACACCCCGTCGCTCTCCACCCTGGTGACCCTGGACGCACAGGTGCAGTGGCTCAACAGCAACGGCGGCCTGGACTTCGCCAGCAAGCGCACGGCAGATTCTGCCAACCGCATCTACTCCTGGGCTGAGGCCTCCGAGTACGCCACGCCTTTCGTCGCAAACGCCGAGGACCGCTCCAACGTCATCGCCACCATCGACTTTGACGACTCCATTGACGCCGCGGCCATCGCCAAGGTCCTGCGCGCCAACGGCGTGGTGGACACCGAACCGTACCGTAAGCTCGGCCGCAACCAGCTCCGCATCGCCACCTTCGTCGCCATCGAGCCGGACGACGTTTCCGCGCTGCTCGCCAGCATCGACTACGTGGTGGGAGAACTGAAGAAGTAGCACCACGGGCTTTGGCCGGCGTCGTGCGGGTAGCTCACGTACGGCGCCGCTGCCATTTAAGCCGCCGCCATTTAAGGTGCGCTACCCGCCCTGCCTGCTTGCGCCGTCGTCGTCCGTATCCGGAGGGGCAAGCAGCGACTCCACCCGGAAGTGCCGCAGTCCGCGGGCCCGGCGGTCAAAACGGAGCCGCAGTTGTTTCGCACGGATGATCCACAGCAAACCCACGACGGCGGTGCTGACGCCGGCAACCGCGGCGACGCCCACGGCCCACCGTGGGCCACCGACGTTGGCCACCAACCCCACCAGCGGTGCCCCGATGGGGGTGCCGCCCATGAAGATGGCCATGTAGAGGGACATGACCCGCCCGCGCATCACGGCTTCCGTGGTGGATTGAACGTAGCCGTTGGCGCTGGTGATAAGGGTCAGGGCGAAGAGTCCGCACGGAATCAGGGCGAGCCCGAACAGCACGGCGTTGGGTGCCAATGCGGCCAGGGCGCTGGCAAGTCCGAACCCGCCGGCGGCCCCGAAGATCAACCTGAGGCGCGGCCTGCCTCGCCGGGCGGCCAACAGCGCACCGGTCACCGAGCCAATGGCCATGACCGAGTTCAAGGCCCCAAAGGCACCCGCATCCATGCCGAATTGGGTGCCCACCATGGCTGCGATGAACAGGGGGAAATTGAGCCCGAACGTGCCCACGATGAAGATCGCCACCAGGACCACCTGGATGTCGGGCCTGTTCCTGACATACTGCAATCCCTCCCTGATCCGCCCCTTGCCCGCGGCTGCCCGGGGTTGACTGCGGAGTGAGGACGCAGGAATAAGTTTCAGTGCCCACAGCATGGCAACGAAAGACACCGTGTTGATGAGGAACACCCAGCCGGGGCCCACCACCACCGTCAGAACACCGGAAACAGCGGGGCCGATCATCCGCGCCACGTTGAAGGAGGCGCTGTTGAGCGCAACCGCGTTGGGCAGGTAATCGTCGGTGACGAGTTCGGAGACGAAAGTCTGGCGGACGGGGGCGTCCACGGCAGTGACTATTCCAAGCATGAGGGCAAAGAGGTAGACGTGCCAGAGTTCAGCGACGCCCAGCAGTACCAACACGCCCAGGCCCGTACTGAGGAGGGCCATGGCCACCAAGGTGATGAGCAGGAGCTTCCGCCGGCTGTAACGATCGGCCAGCAGCCCCGCCCACGGAGCAAGGAAAAGCTGGGGACCGAGTTGGAGTGCCAGGGTAATGCCCATGGCCCCGGCGTCGTGCGCGGTCAAGTGGTCAAAGACCAACCAGTCCTGCGCCGTCCGCTGCATCCAGGTGCCGATGTTGGAGATCAGCGCACCGAAGAACCAGATGCGGTAGTTGAGGATTCCGAGTGACCTAAAGGTGGACATCAGCGTCCGCCTTCACTGTGGTCACCCCGGGTTTCCGCAATGCCTATTCAGCCCCGGTTTCGTCGTCGTCTTCAGCGTCGTCGGAATCCTCGGCTGCCTCGGTGGCCTCGTCTTCTGCGGCCTGCACGGACTCCTCCGTGACGTCCTCCACAGTCTCTTCCACCAACGGCGTCTCATCCTCGGGACGGACGCGCTTGGCCCACGGCACCCACTCCGGGGCCAGGATGGAATCCTCTGAGGGCAGCAAACCGAGCTCGCTCACCGTTACCACCTTGGAGCGGGAGTTCCGGGTGAGCACGGCGTACCACTGCCAGCCGCCGTAGCCGGCGAGGCGGGACTCGAACAGGTGGGTCACCACACGGTCGCCCTCCGACTTGGCGCCAAGGTGCGCCCCCACTTCACCCGGGCTGGCGATGCCTTCAACTGCAACACGAGCAGCATCGACGGCGGCAGCCAGAAACGCGTCAGGCTTGCCGGTGCGCCACACGGGTAACCCGGTGCGCGGTTTGGCCGCGACAGGCTTCCGCGCGGGGGCTTCCCCGTTTCCAGGAGCCTGGGCAGCTTCAGGGCCGGCCTTGGTGTCCTGTGCGGATTCCGAAGTCATGGCGGTCCTAAGCTTCCAGCTCGTCGGCAACCTTGCGCAGGGCCAGGCTGATGGCCTTTGCCTTGTTGCCGTCGGGGTACTTGCCTGAAGACAAGGAGCCGGAGAGGTTATCCAGTACCGTCACCAGGTCCTGCACCATGGGTGCAAGGTCCTTGGCGTTCATGCGCTTGGCTTTGGCGATGGACGGCGTTTTCTCCAGGACGCGCAGTCCCAGCGCCTGGGCGCCACGGCGGCCGTCGGCAACGCCGAACTCCACCCGGGTTCCGGCCTTGAGCTCAGTTACGCCCGCGGGCAGGGACGTTTTGGGCAGGAATACTTCCTGCCCGTCTTCTGCCGCGAGGAATCCGAAGCCTTTTTCCTTGTCATACCACTTGACCTTGCCGGTAGGCACGTAATCAACCTTCTTCGTTCTTGCTTTGGGAGACACGTCGGGCCAATCACCGCATCCGCAGGGATCTGCGGGATCGAGGGTGACAGCCCGGTCCGTGTTGGTCTGTTCCTTCAAGGTTATCCTGCCGGACCCCCTATTCCCGCTTTGCCGCGACCACGCAGCACCGGAACAAGACACAGGCAGCACGCGAACAGGACAAGAGCGGCAACAATGGTGCAGACAGAAGTCCCCTCTGCGGCCTAACTGCTAGCGTTGTGCCCATGACTTTCCCGGGTTACCGCCGCCCCCTCATGATCATCGCCGCCGTCATTGCAGTCCTCTCCCTGGCCGCAGTGGGCACGGTCATGGCTGTGGCTTTTAATGAGGGAGTTGCGCCGGTGTGGGTAACCTGGACGGCACTTTACGGACTGCCCGTGGCCTTCATGCTCGGCATATTCCTGGTAGTTGACTCCGTTCGCCAGCGGCGCCGGCAATAACCTGCGCCCCCGCTGACAGGCACCAGCGGCCCCGGAGCGGTAACGTTGGATTGATGTCCCTTATTCGCGCGCTCAGCAAGGAATTGGAAGCGCGCAGCGACGATTCGCTGCGGGCCTTGTTTGCCGCGCGGCCGGACCTGATCTCCCCCATGGCGCCCGACTTTGCGGCCCTGGCTGCGAGGGCGAGCGCCCGGGTCAGTGTCCAACGGGCCCTGGAACGCCTGAACAAACCGGAAATGCAGGTGCTGGAGACGCTGCACCTGTGTACTAATGCCGATACCGGCCACAGTATTTCCGCGGCCGGGCTGAAGAAGGTCATTGCCGGTTCCACCCTTTCGGCACTGGATCCCATCCTCGCAAAGCTGCAGGAACTGGCACTGGTCCACAGGGCGGATCCGCCCACCGGGTCACCAGCAACATCGTCCCGTCAGCGCTTTTATCTTCCGGTGGGCAGCCTCAAGGACGTGATCGGCATCTACCCGGCGGGACTCGGGCGCAGCTACACCGAACTTGTCCGGTTACAACCGGCCTTTGCCCAGCGGGTAGTGCAGTTGGTGGCCGAGCTTCATCAAAGCGGCGCGGGCATCCACCCCGCCAGCACTCCCATGGACGCTGCGTTGGCATTGCAACGCTGGACATCCACCCCTGAGAATCTGCGCGCCATCCTTGCGACGGCGCCGGCGCGGACCACGGGCTTGTTGGACAAATTCGGCAGCTGGGCCATGGGCGCAGTGCCCCAAGCGCAGCGCCGGGCCTCGGTCACCCACGAAAGTCACGACGTCGGCCCTATCGACTGGCTGTTGGCCCGCGGTTTGCTGGTCCCCCTGGATGCCGGCCACGTGGAGCTGCCCCACAGCGTGGGTCTTGCGTTGCGCGGAGGTGCGATCGTGGACGACTTCACGCTGACGCCACCTGTTCCGGAACTCGGCCATACCAGTGCTGCCCTGCGACGGAATGCGGCCATGGGGGCGATCGCGGAAATCCTGCGGCTGACTGCTGAGCTGTTGTTCGCGGTGCGGGAACAACCCCTGGCGACGCTGCGAAGCGGCGGTGTGGGTGTGCGCGAGTTGCGACGATTGGCCGAATCCATCCGCTTGGGTGTCCATGAAACAGCCGTCCTCCTGGAGTTGTGCGCCATGGCGGGATTGCTCCGTTTGGACGTGGACAGTTCCACGTGGGTCCAGCCGCCATCGCTCGAATGGCTCAACCTTCCCCGGCAGGAACAGTGGTTGTGGCTGGTCAATGCCTGGCTGGCCAGCGAGAGGGCACCTTCCCTGGTGGGGCAGCCCCTCACCGGCCCGTCGTCGTCGGCCGCCCATCAAGGCTCGGCCGGTACTACCATCAACGCTTTGTCCGCGGAAGCGCAACGGCCCGACGCCCCTGTTGTTCGCCGTCGGGTCCTGGAAATTCTCAATGAGCTCACAGCCGAAGCGGCCGCACCGGATGGCAAAGCGCCTGTTTTGGACGCCAGGGCTGTACTGCAGCGGGCTGAGTGGTCCCAGCCGCGGATGTCCCGCCGGTTCAGTTCACTGGTCCGAGGCATCCTTGAGGAAGCCACGCTTCTGGGCCTGATGGGATCAGGGGCGTTAACCCAATTGGGTGCGGCCATTGCCGATGCCCAGCCGGAAAAAGCCCTGACCATCCTTGGTGAGCATTTGCCGGCTGCCGTGAACCATATTCTCCTCCAAGCCGATCTCACAGCGGTGGCGCCCGGGTACCTCGCGCCGGAGTTGGGCGATACGCTGCTGCTGATGGCCGACGCCGAGGGCCAGGGTCCGGCGTCGATCTACCGGTTCTCGGCCACCTCCATCCGGAGGGCCTTGGACGCCGGACAGGATGCGGAATCGCTGTTGGCGTTCCTCCGTGAGCATTCGGCCACGGACGTGCCCCAACCTTTGGAGTACCTTATCCAGGACACTGCTTCCCGGCACGGCCGCCTCCGAATCGGAACGAGTGCCAGCTTCATCCAGAGCGACGACGAGACCGCCATTACCGATCTTCTCCGCGAAGCCCGGACGTCGGCTTTGAGCTTGGTGCGCATCGCACCCACTGTCCTGACCTCCTCTGCCAGCCCGCGAGAGACTGCGCGCGTCCTTCGCGAGCTGGGACTATCGCCTGCAGTGCAGGAGGCCGAGACCGCCGCCGTGCGTTTCAAGCGAACCACGGCGCTGCCTGGCAGCGCCCGTCCGGTCTACACTGCGCCCCGAACGGCGCCGCCGGATGACGACGTGGAGGCACAGCTTTCGGTGCTGCGCCAACACCGTGCCGTCCCGGCCGAAACCACCGGCGAGGCGTCCACCCAGCTCGGCCTGGAGACCCTGCAAACGGCCATCCGGCTCAAACAGGCGGTCACCATGAACGTGGTGGACAGCTTGGGGAATGCCAACACTGAAACCGTTGTTCCTGTATCTGTCTCGGGTGGGCGTGTGAGGGTGTTCGATCCCGCCAAGGACACCGAACGGGTGTTGTCCATCCACCGGATCATCGATGTGGAACCCGCAGGAGAGCTGCGCTCATGAAAAGGACTCAACAGTGACCGACGGTCCGCTGATCGTACAAAGTGACAAGACCATCCTCTTGGAAGTCGATCACGAGCTCGCCACCGAGGCCCGGCATGCAATCGCCGCCTTCGCCGAGTTGGAGCGCGCCCCGGAACACATGCACAGCTACCGGCTGACGCCGCTGGGTCTCTGGAACGCCCGGGCTGCAGGGCTGGATGCGGAGCAGGTGCTCGATACCCTTCTGAAGTACTCCCGTTTTCCTGTCCCGCACTCCCTGCTGATCGATATCGAAGAGACCATGTCCCGCTACGGCCGGCTACGGCTTGAAAAGGACGCCCAGCACGGACTGGTGATGCGCACCGATGACTACCCGGTGCTGGAGGAAGTCATCCGTGCAAAAAAGATTGCTCCCCTGCTGGGGCCCAGGATCGACGGCGAAACCGTGGTGGTGCACTCTTCCCAGCGCGGACAGTTGAAGCAGCTGCTCCTCAAACTGGGCTGGCCCGCGGAGGACCTGGCCGGCTACGTCGACGGGCAACCGCACCTCATCATGCTGGACGAAAGCGGCTGGCAGCTGCGCCCTTATCAGAAGTTGGCCACGGAGAACTTCTGGGCCGGCGGCAGCGGCGTCGTCGTGCTTCCCTGCGGGGCGGGAAAGACGCTGGTAGGCGCGGCAGCGATGGCTACTTCCTCCACCACCACGCTCATCCTGGTCACCAATACCGTCTCCGCCCGGCAGTGGAAGGACGAACTGCTCAAGCGGACATCACTGACCGAAGACGAAATCGGCGAATACTCCGGTGCAATCAAGGAAGTCCGGCCGGTCACCATTGCCACCTACCAGGTCCTCACCACCAAGCGCGGTGGACTCTATCCGCACCTGGAACTCGTGGACGGGCACGACTGGGGACTCATTATCTATGACGAAGTCCACCTGCTGCCCGCCCCGATTTTCCGGATGACCGCCGACCTCCAGGCACGGCGTCGGCTAGGCCTCACAGCAACGCTGGTGCGGGAGGATGGGCGCGAAGGCGAGGTCTTCAGCCTGATCGGTCCCAAACGTTACGACGCACCATGGAAGGACATCGAGGCGCAGGGTTACATCGCGCCCGCCGACTGTGTTGAAGTCCGGGTAGACCTCCCCCGCGACGAACGGGTGGCGTATGCGATGGCCGACGATGCCGACAAATACCGGCTCTGCGCCACCTCGGAAACCAAAACCACACTGGTTGAAGAGCTCGTGGCAGTCCACAAGGGTGAACAGTTGCTGGTGATCGGCCAATACATTGACCAACTGGACGAGATCGCCGAGCGGTTGGACGCTCCCCTGATCAAGGGCGAAACCAGCGTCAAGGCACGGCAGAAGCTTTTTGATGCTTTCCGCAAAGGTGAGATTCACACGTTGGTGGTGTCCAAGGTGGCCAACTTCTCCATCGACCTGCCTGAGGCGTCGGTCGCCATCCAGGTCTCAGGTTCCTTTGGCTCACGGCAGGAAGAGGCTCAACGGTTGGGACGCCTCCTGCGTCCCAAGCAAGATGGCCGCGCAGCCCGGTTCTACTCCTTGGTTGCACGGGACACGCTGGACCAGGATTTCGCGGCAAAGCGCCAAAGGTTCCTGGCTGAGCAGGGCTACGCCTACAGAATCATGGATGCCAAAGACGTGGGCAAGGACGTTGGGCAGGAGCAGTAGGAAGCCAGCCGGAACAATGTTTCCCACGCCTCTTGCTATTCATTTCCATCAACTTTACGATTCCTAGAGAAGCTCTCCGCCCTTAATGGTTGCCCCTGGTCCAGGCAGCCTGGCGGCCAGCCATCGGCGGTGGGGGAAGCCCGCAGCCAGGGAGCCGATGGTTCGAAGGCCTTGAAGAATCTGTGAATTGATTACCAGAGGATTCCCCAATGCGTAAAGCCCTCTTGGTCCTCTCCGCGATTGTCCTGCTGTCAGCACTCGCACAGCTGTTCTTCGCCGGATACTTCCACTTCCAAAACACCATCGAAGCCCAGCGTGAAGCCGGCGTCTACCATGCCGTGAACGGCCAATATGTGCTTCGGTACTCAGCTTTGCTGGCCGCGATCGTAGCGGCCATTGCCAAAGCGGGATCCCGTACTATCTGGCTGGCGGCAGGTATTTTCCTGCTGACATGGCTTCAGCTGATCATCTTTATTGTCGGCGGCATGTTGACCGGATCCTCCCCGGAGTTCATCACTCCTTCGGGCTCGTGGGTGGTTTCCATCCACCCGATCGTAGGCGTGATGATGATCTTCATGTCCTATTGGTTGTTCAAGCGCGCACAAGCTGCCGCCCTCAACCCTCAACCCTTGCCTCCCAAGGCTGCATCTTCGGATGCTTCCACGTCCCCCAGCACAGCCTAAGCACCGGCAGCTGTGAACACCTCGCAGCTGCTGGCAGTAGATCTGCTGCTGTCTTTCGTGTCGGCCGGCGCCTGGATCGGCGCGGCGTGGATGAGCGCGTCCTTGAAGGACAAGTCCCGCCGGACTGACCTTGCATTGCTCCTATTGGGTACAGCCGTCGCATTGACAGTGGGACGGTACGCATTGCTTCCCGCTTTGGTGGCGGGCAGTTGGTGGTTTGCCAGCGAACGCATAACCATCAACGTGCCTCTGACCGCCATCCCCGCGGCTTGGGCCGCGGCGGCCGGTGTTCCGTTCTTGCTGAGGAGGCGGAACACCGGCTCCAAACCTGTCACACCAGATCCTGGACGATCCCGCGAATGGGCCGTCCTGGCCATAGTGGCTGCTGCCGCTTCCGCCGTGGCATCGCTGGCGCTGACGTTCGTCCTGGGGCCATTCCCCTCACTTTGGAGCCTAGCGGTGGTGCTGTTCATGGTGGCGGCATCTGTGCTGACCGCAAAGCTCGCACTGTTTCCTCAGACAGGACAGGTCGCACCTCGGTCCGGCGCGGCTCCCGGCGGCGGCGCTTCTGCCGTTGTCCGGCGGCCGACGGCGGCTGCCGCGGTGGCCGGGCTTATGATCTGTACCGCTTTGGGATCGGGGGTCTTTGCCTGGCTTGGGAGCCGGTCGGCCGACGGCGCCACCATCACCGCCGCCGTCGGACATCACAGCAGTGCTGGCGTTGCGATGAAGGATCCGACGCCGGTGACCAGCCTGGTGGGCGATGCCTTCGCGGACGCTGTGGTCCGGCGCTACGAACTGACGGCGCGAATGGAACAGGTAACGCTTCCATCCGGACAAACCACGGAGGCCTGGACGTATGGCAGCCTCCCGGGGCCGGCCTTGGAAGCTCAACTGGGCGAAGTGATGGAGGTGGTGCTCCATAACCGCGATGTGGCTGCGGGGGTGACGTTGCACTGGCACGGGTACGACGTCCCCAACGCCATGGACGGGGTGGCAGGGGCTACCCAGAACGCCGTCATGCCCGGAGGGTCCATGACGTATCGCTTCGCCGCCGCCCAAACCGGCACCTACTGGTACCACACCCACCAGGATTCCGCCGAAGGGGTCCGCAAGGGCCTCTACGGCACGTTCGTCGTGCACCACCCCACATCCCCCCGGGCCGATACGGACATTGTGGTGGCGGGGCACGACCTCAGCGGTCTGGGGTTGCTGGGCTCCTCAGACCGCACCACCGTGCATACGGCCACACCTGGTTCGAGTGTGCGGATTCGTCTGATCAACACCGATTCCGTGCAGCAGCGGTACCTGATTCAAGGCGTGGCCTTCAAGGCCGTAGCCGTGGACGGATCCGAAGTGAACCAGCCCCAGGAAGTGACCGGCAAACTGGTACGCCTTGGCGCCGGTGGTCGGGTGGACGTCGCCTTCACCATGCCCGCCTCGCCCGTCACCGTGCGTTCGGACGCAGCAGCCAGCGCCGTCGTGGTCATTGCTCCGCCAGGTTCAGCAGACGCAGATTCCCAGGAACTGGCTCGGGAGAAGGCGCCGGCAGGGGTCTTCACCACCACGCCGGTGCTCGACCTTCTGGAATATGGCAAACCGCTGGATAGGGTCGAACCGCTGGATGGGGTCGAACCGCTGGGTGGGGTCGAACCGCTGGATAGGAGCCGTGATGGCTCTGGACCCGTCCGTCCCATCACGCGGGAAGAAGTGATGGTGCTGGACCGGCAATTCCGATTTGTCGACGGGATTCCCCGGTACGCCTTCACCGTGAACGGGGCAGCGTATCCGCTGGTTCCGTCCATTGAAGTGGCTGAGGGCGACACCGTGAAAGTGACGGTAGTGAACCGCACCTCAGAGCCACATCCGATGCACCCGCACGGTCACCACATGCAGGTACTGAGCAGGAACGGCGTGGTCCCCAGCGGGTCACCACTCAACCTTGACACCGTGGACGTGCTGCCGGGCGAAGTGTGGGAACTACTGCTCCACGCTGACAACCCCGGAATCTGGATGGATCATTGCCACAACCTGGACCACGCTGCCGAAGGAATGATGATGCTTCTGAAGTACCAAGGCGTGTCATCGCCGTTCGTGCACGGCGGCCAATCACACAACCGGCCTGAGTAAACGGACGGCCTGAGGAAGCGGACGGCCTGAGAGGGGTGAACCTTAGGCGACCATTCTGCTGGTGACCTCAATCTTTACGTGATCCACCACGGCCCAGCCGTCCTCATCGCGAAGTTGGGCACTGGCAAACCGTTCGGCTGCGGCCAGGTCGTCAAAATCCTCGCGCCTAATACGGCCCGAATCGGTATCCAGATACGTCACATGGAACTCGACGTCCCTGGTGCGGTTCTGGTGGATGCTTGCGGGAGCTGCTGTGTTTGCCATGTTTTAAGTGTGGAACGGGGCACTGACATTATAGGAAGCATCCGCAGGCGTGTTGGGATTTCGTGGATTCAGGGCTTGGCCAGGTACTGGCCGGACACCTCACGGACCGTGTTGCTCAGGACGTCCAATACCCTTGACGCCGTCTTCCACCGTTGCCAGTAGAGCGGCACATCGAAGGGTCGGTCCGGGGCGAGTTCGATGAGCCGTCCGTCGGCGATGTCGGGCCCGCATTGAACTTCCGGGATCAAGCCCCAACCAAGGCCCAAACGGATCGCGTCGCCGAAGTCCTGGGAAGCCGGGACGTAATGCCGGGGTCCTTTCCGGTCCGGAACCGCGCCGCCCTCAGCTTTGAACGCCGACTGCACAAACGCCCACTGATAGGTGTCCTTGCGATCGAAGTCCACAGTGGGCGCCGCATTGAGCGCGGCTCCGTCCACGTGGCTGCGCGGGTGCTTGTCCGGGTGCTTGTCCGGGTGCTTGTCCAAACCCTTCTCACCTTTCTGGAACCACCGTTCCACGAACTGCGGGGCTGCAACCGCGCGGTAGCGCATCACGCCAAGACTCTCTACGCGGCACCCTTGCACGGGCTCTGGAGTTGCCGTCACGGCGGCCATCACTTTCCCGGAGCGAAGCAAGGATGTGGAGTGCTGCTCATCATCCCTGTGGAGGTCGAAGGTGACGTTGAGGTCCTCAGGCACGTGGGCCAGCGCTTGCAGGAACCACACCGCCAAGGAATCCGCGTTGACCACAATGGGTACAGCCAACTGGGCCCTGTCCCCATCCAGCCCTAGTTCGCGTCCGGCATCAGCTTCCAGTTGCGCTACCTGCCTCGCCAGACGAAGGACCACTTCGCCCGCTTCCGTGGCCTGGGCAGGGTTGCTGCGTTGAAGCAAGACCCTCCCGGCCGACTGTTCGAGTGCCTTCAGCCGTTGGGAGACGGCCGACGGCGTGATGTGAAGCATGCGGGCGGCAGCATCAAGAGTGCCTTCTGAAAGGACCGTGGCGAACGTAAGGAGCTGGTCAGAAGGAAATTGCGGCATAAGAATATCTTATGCCGTATGAGAATCTTTAGCTGGCCTAAAGGTTGTTGCGCCCGTAATTTCGAAGGGTGAACTTTACTGATTTCTTCCAATCCGCTGGCCTCGGCCTGGCCACAGGCCTCGCCCTGATCGTCGCTATCGGAGCCCAGAACGCTTTCGTCCTCCGGCAAGGAATCCGGGGCGAGCATATTGTGCCCATCGTGGCGGTCTGCGCCTTGTCCGACGCCGTCTTGATCGCGGCCGGTGTATTAGGCACGGGTGCGCTTGTTACGGCAGCCCCTGCCGCCGTCGTGGTTCTTCGCTATGTGGGCGCCGCCTTCCTGGTGACGTACGGCATTGTGGCCGCCCGGCGCGCCCTCCGTCCGCAGTCGTTGACAGCAAGTGAAGGGCGCGTCAACGACGCCGGCGCGAAGCGGGGTCTCGCTGCCGCCGTCACCACCGTCCTGGCGCTAACCTGGCTCAACCCGCACGTCTATCTGGACATAGCACTTCTGGGCTCGATAGCCAGCGCCCAGGGCGACCAGCTGCAGTGGTGGTTCGGGGCTGGCGCCATGTTGGGCAGCATCCTATGGTTCAGCTCATTGGGATTTGGAGCACGCTACCTCCGCGGCTTCTTTGCCCGGCCACTGTCCTGGCGATTCCTGGATGGCGGGATCGCCGTAACCATGGTGGCGCTGGGAGCGGGGTTGGTGCTGGGGGCCTGACCTGCCGCCCTTAGCCACGCAGGCGGCTCCCATGCGGCGTCCAGAAAACTCCCAGTTTCTGGGAGCATCATGGGTGTCATGAAAAAGAACGGTCCTGAAGCCAAGCTTCTCGTAGTCGACGACGAACCCAACATCCGCGAGCTGCTGTCCACGTCGCTGCGTTTTGCAGGCTTCGAGGTTGTTGCGGCCGCCAATGGTCGCGAAGCCCTCGCCGCGGCCGACCTCCACTCACCGGACCTGGCAGTTCTGGACGTCATGCTGCCGGACATGGACGGTTTCACGGTCACCCGTCGACTCCGCGCTGCAGGCAAGCACTTCCCGGTGCTGTTCCTCACAGCGAAGGATGATACCGAGGACAAAGTCACCGGCCTCACCGTCGGTGGCGACGACTACGTCACCAAACCCTTCAGCTTGGACGAAGTGGTGGCGCGCATCCGCGCGGTCCTTCGCCGCACCCAGCCGCTGGAAGACGACGACGCCGTGATCCGCGTGGACGATCTTGAACTCGACGACGACGCCCACGAGGTCCGTCGCGGGGGCACCGTGATCGAGCTCTCCCCCACCGAATTCAAGCTCCTGCGCTACCTCATGCTCAATCCCAACCGCGTCCTATCCAAGGCCCAGATCCTGGACCACGTGTGGGAGTACGACTTCAACGGCGATGCTTCGATCGTGGAGTCCTACATCTCCTACCTGCGCCGCAAGGTGGACATCGATCCCGATGCCGCAGCCCTCATTCAGACCAAGCGCGGCGTGGGTTACGTGCTGCGGACGGCAGAGAAGCGCTGACCCTTGCTGCTTCGCTGGAAGTCGGCGTCCCTGAGGTCCCAGCTCGTCGCCATCATCATGGGCCTGCTGCTGCTCGCCCTGGCGGCCACGGGCGCGGGAACGTTGACGCTCGTCAAGAGTTACCTGCAAGGCCAGGTGGACGACAAACTCAAAGCCGCCGTCGCCCTGGCCCAGGACCAGCAGTCTTTCGACAAGCTGGCCCAGCCCAACCCCTCAACGCCTACCGACACTGCCGTGCCCACGGACTACTCGCTAACGCTGTACGTTCCAGGTCTGGAGCCTTATCCTTTCGGCGGCAGTCAGAGTGATCGTCCGGCGATCGCCAATATCACCGCAGCTGAAGCCAAGCTTCGCGGCAACTCCCCCTTCCAAGTCAAAGGCACGGCCGGAACCAACTGGCGCGTGGTGGCCATCGGGGTCACCGCCAACGGCCAAAACGGCGTAGTGATCATCGGGCTGCCTCTCACCCCGGTGGACAAAGTGATGGAGCACGCCGTTCTGGTGGTTGTAGGCGTGGGCCTGTTGACGTTGGTCCTGGCGTTCTTCATCGCCACGTGGACCGTGGCGCGGTCCTTCCGTCCGCTTGCCAAGGTGGAGAAGACGGCTGCAGCCATCGCGGCCGGTGATCTGTCCCGCCGCGTGGAGGTGGATAACCCGCACACTGAGGTTGGCCGGCTGGGCGGTTCCCTCAATGCCATGCTTGCCCATATTGAAGCTTCCTTTGCTGCCCGCGCTGCTTCCGAGGGGCGCATGCGTCGCTTCGCAGCGGACGCCTCCCACGAGCTGCGCACCCCTTTGGTGACCATCCGTGGCTTCTCCGAGCTTTATCGTCACGGAGCATTGGCCACCAAAGAAGACGTAGCCATGGCAATGGGCAGGATTGAAAGCGAAGCCAAGCGTATGGGGTCCATGGTGGAAGACCTGTTGATGCTTGCCCGGCTTGATGAGCAGCGGCCCCTTCAACTCAAGCCAGTGGATCTCCAGCTCCTTGCCCACGATGCCGTAGTGGACACCAAGGCCTCCTCCGGAGACCGAACCATCAGGCTCACCGGGCTCGACGATGCCTCCCCCACTGCCGCGCCCGTTCAAGGTGACGAAGCCAAACTCCGGCAGGTCATTGGGAACCTGGTGGGAAATGCACTGCGGTACACCCCCGAAGGCAGCCCCATAGAACTCGCTGTCGGTGTTCGAAACACTCCGTCGGGTTCCGTTTCAGTCATCGAGATCCGCGATCACGGGCCAGGCATTCCGGAGACCGAAACCAATAAGATCTTCGAGCGCTTCTACCGTGCTGACACGTCGCGGACCCGGGAAACAGGCGGCAGTGGTCTCGGCCTTGCAATTGTTGCAGCGATTGTTGGCTCGCACGGCGGTACGGTCCAGGTTGCAGAGACCGACGGCGGCGGCGCCACTTTGGTAGTCAGCCTCCCCTTCCACCAGGAATCAGCCGAGCTGTTGTCCACATAGCGCTGTTGTCCACATAGCGACGTATGACTGTTCTGCGACTGCGGGCGGCTGCCTAGGCTCAATGTTGTAGCCACGCATCCCCCGCACCACGCGGAACATCTTCGTCGAAAGGCATCACCATGAGCGTTATCTCAGTCGATACCGAACTTCTCCAACTCAAGTCAGCCAACGTCAAAGGAACTGTGGATCGCATCAGTTCCGATGTCCACACCATGCGGCGCGGCCTTGAGGAACTCGAGGCGACCTGGCGGGGAACAGCAGCCACCAACTTCCAAGCGCTTGTCATGGAGTGGTCCCTGACCCAAAGCAAGGTGGAGGCGTCCTTGGCCTCCATCAATCTGGCTCTGTCAACAGCGGCCACAAGTTACCTGGAAGTGGAGCAGGGAAACACGCAGCGCTTCACTTATTAGCTCACACTGTCGAGTTACTTACCCTCCCATGAACTCCTGCGGGGCGGGCTGTCTTCCCCCTGTGCAGCCGCCTCGCAGGTCAGGAGTAACTTCCGTTCAGCGTCAGTTCTCCGGCCTAGCTTTCATCCGACCTAGCTTTCAATAGTCCCCTGGTGGAAACGAAGTCGCCATTGGCCGCGGTCCAGCATCCAGACGGAACTGCGAAGTGCTGAGCCCGTGGTTGCGAAGCTTCGGTAATTCAACAGCATGGTGTTGTCGCTGAGCCGGTCTGCGCTGAGCAGTTCCAGTTCAGTCGGTTCTCCCGGGTCCTCTTCCAAAGCCACCATCATGGCGTCCCGCGTCCAGAACCTGCCCGAACTCCCGATCTCCGCGAAGTCCGGGTGGAGCAGCACAGCAATCCTGCCAATGTCCGCCCTCACATCGGGCCGAAGCAGTTCCCGCTCCAGCGCCAAGACGGTGTCCTCCGCCGACAACTGCTGGGACGAGGCGTCATCCTCCAGCTCACTGAAGAGATCGGCCTGGCCAAAGATGCCGGATTCGCCAAAGAGCGTCGGCTCAAAATGCGGTCGAAGGCTTCGGTCTGCCTTCGTGGCCGTGGAAGCAGCGCCCACAGCGGAGGCGCCGGCACCGGTGCTTGAAGAGACGGGCAGAGGAGCACTGTCTTGCATACGTGACTCAGCCTGCCGCTGCGACTCAGCCTGCTGCTGCGAGCCTTCCCGCTCTTGGCTCGGACCGCCCTCGTGGGCTCCAGGGAACCCAGGGCCTGCTCGGTGCGCAACGCCCTGCTGGTAGGCGGTAGCAACAGCGCGGGCGCGCTCGTCTGCTGCTTCATTGAGGGGGTGACCAGCATGGCCCTTGACCCATTCGAAGGAGTATTTACGGCCAACGATCACTTGATCAATGTCCTTGAGAAGGTCCACATTCAGCACGGGCTTGCCGTCGGCCTTGCGCCAACCCTTCCGCTTCCATCCCGGCATCCACTTGGTGATGCAGTTAATGACGTATTGGCTGTCGCAAAGGATCAGCAGTTCTTCCTGCGGCACGTGGGCCGTGGACCGGAACAGGTCCAGGACGGCCATTAGTTCGCCCTGATTGTTGGTACCGTGCGGCCAACCCCCTGCTCGCCAACAGGAGTCATCAACATACCAGGCCCAACCGGCCGGCCCAGGATTACCGAGGGCAGACCCATCGGCGGCAGCAATAATCGTCATGGGGTTAATCCTGCCAGACCCCACCGACACTGAAACCGTGCTAGCACCCAACTAGGTCGCATCAGTGCGCGTTCTGAGCCCTCTAAACGCGCACTGATGCGACCTAGTTGGGCTGGGACCGCAAAACGGCGGCCCCCACCAAATGGTGAGGACCGCCGTCGTAATGCTATTCAGCGTGATGCCGGGTGCTGTATCGCTACAGCAGGGAGACTTAGAAGCCGCCCATGCCGCCCATGTCGTCGCCGCCGGGAGCCGGAGCGTTCTTCTCAGGCTTGTCAGCAACTACGGCCTCGGTGGTCAGGAAGAGACCAGCGATGGAAGCAGCGTTCTGGAGAGCCGAGCGGGTGACCTTTACGGGGTCGTTGACGCCGGCAGCCAGAAGGTCTTCGTACTCGCCCGTGGCAGCGTTCAGGCCGTGGCCGGAAGGCAGGCCGCGAACCTTGTCCACCACAACGCCCGGCTCAAGGCCAGCGTTGAAGGCGATCTGCTTCAGCGGTGCATCGATGGCAACCTTGACGATGTTGGCACCGGTTGCCTCGTCACCCTGGAGGGTGAGGTTGGCGAATGCCTTGGCACCAGCCTGGATGAGGGCTACGCCACCACCGGCAACGATGCCTTCTTCAACAGCAGCCTTTGCGTTGCGGACTGCGTCCTCAATGCGGTGCTTGCGTTCCTTGAGCTCAACTTCGGTTGCGGCACCGGCCTTGATGACTGCAACGCCGCCGGCCAGCTTGGCCAGGCGTTCCTGCAGCTTCTCGCGGTCGTAGTCGGAGTCGGAGTTCTCGATCTCGGCGCGGATCTGGGCCACGCGGCCTGCGATCTGATCGGCGTCGCCGGCACCTTCAACGATGGTGGTCTCGTCCTTGGTGACAACAACCTTGCGGGCGGTGCCGAGGAGTTCCAGGCCAGCGTTTTCGAGCTTGAGGCCAACTTCTTCGGAGATGACCTGGCCACCGGTGAGGATGGCGATATCGGCCAGCTGTGCCTTGCGGCGGTCACCGAAGCCCGGAGCCTTGACGGCAACGGACTTGAAGGTGCCACGGATCTTGTTGACGATCAGGGTGGCCAAGGCCTCGCCCTCGATGTCTTCGGCGATGATCAGCAGCGGCTTGTTGGACTGCATGACCTTCTCCAGAACCGTGACGAGTTCCTTCACGTTGGAGATCTTGGAGTTGACGATGAGGATGTACGGGTCTTCGAGGACCGTTTCCTGGCGCTCTGCGTCGGTGACGAAGTAAGCGGAGATGTAACCCTTGTCGAAGCGCATGCCTTCGGTGAGTTCGAGCTCCAGGCCGAAGGTGTTGGATTCCTCGACCGTGATGACGCCTTCCTTGCCCACCTTGTCCAGGGCTTCGGCGATGAGGCTGCCGATTTCCGGGTCGCCGGCGGAGATGGAAGCGGTAGCTGCGATCTCTTCCTTGGTCTCGATTTCCTTGGCGGAGGCGAGCAGTTCGCTGATGACTGCCTCAACAGCCTTCTCGATACCGCGCTTGAGGGACAGCGGGTCGGCGCCGGCGGCAACGTTGCGCAGGCCTTCCTTCACCAGTGCCTGGGCGAGGACGGTTGCAGTGGTAGTACCGTCGCCAGCGACGTCATCCGTCTTCTTGGCAACTTCCTTGACCAGTTCTGCACCGATCTTCTCGTAGGGGTCGTCCAGTTCGATCTCCTTGGCGATGGAAACGCCATCGTTGGTGATCGTGGGGGCGCCCCACTTCTTTTCGAGGACGACGTTGCGTCCACGCGGGCCGAGGGTGACCTTGACGGCGTCTGCGAGGATGTTCAGGCCCCGCTCGAGGCCGCGGCGTGCCTCTTCATCAAATGCAATGATCTTGGCCATAACGGCGGTAGTCCTTTCGGGACAGTCGTTAAGAAGGTACCTGTCAGATGGGGTGCCCGCGACGGACGGTCCATTGCTTGCGGCCTCTGTATGCCACGCGCTCCGGACCTCACCCCACCAAGGTGTTTCTTGATCCTCCGCAGATTCGACGCCTGCCCGCCGCCGGGATGAGCCGGGCCGGACTTAGCAGTCGAACCGTAGGAGTGCTAACTCAATAATTAGCACTCGACCGGTGAGAGTGCAAGCAGGGATGCCACTTCCCGCTACAAATGGGAGGGCTTTCAGCCGTGGGCTGACCTACGCGACGCGGACGCCTTCGGCCTGCGGACCCTTCTGGCCCTCCCCAAGTTCGAACTCAACACGCTGACCTTCTTCGAGGGCGCGGAAGCCATCCATCTGAATGGCCGACCAATGCACAAAGACGTCGTCGCCGGATTCATCCACAGTGATGAATCCGTAGCCTTTTTCGGCGTTGAACCATTTGACGGTTCCCAAAGCCATAATGCCCACACTTTCGCAGTAGCCAAGACCGGCTGCCGGGATCTCCGTACCGGAATCAATCCACTGTAACCACTGTCACCATCACCGCGCTGCCCCAAAGAGCGAAGGCACCGCTTTTGTTATTGAGGCTTAACCGAGTTGGGCCTTATCGCTTCCAGCCGGGCGTGATTCTTATTGGAAACCGGGGCCGGCCACAACCACCAGGGGTTGTTGAACCTCAGGCG
Organism: Arthrobacter sp. StoSoilB22; assembly: GCF_019977315.1. Classification (NCBI taxonomy): domain Bacteria; kingdom Bacillati; phylum Actinomycetota; class Actinomycetes; order Micrococcales; family Micrococcaceae; genus Arthrobacter; species Arthrobacter sp. StoSoilB22. Next base: position 1,047,311 of record NZ_AP024652.1, on the reverse strand, counting down.
TTTCCACAATGGTTTGAATGCCCAGCAAGGTTCCCAGGGCCTCAGCGTTCGCCTTTTGCTCCGGGGCGTTGTAGAAGATCACGGACGTCTGCTGCGGCAGTCCACCCCAGTTCCCCACCGTGCTCAACGCCCAACCATCACCCTGAACGAGGCCGGCCACACGCCCGGCCAAGCCGGCTGTTCCAGCGCCGTTGTACACAGCTACCGGAGTGGTCTTGTCCACAGGAGCCGAGGAGGGAGTCGCAGAAGGAGAATCCGACGGCGCCGGTTCGGTGCTGGCTTGACTGCCGGGATCGCCGGAGGCGGACGGCGCGCTGCTCGCTTCAGTGGGTGCAGCTGACGGTGCTGTTGAAGTCTGCTGGGGTGCCGGCGTCGTGGCGTTTGATGCTGCGCCCGGTGATACCAGCCCAAGGTTGGGGAGGATCAGGAAGGCCACCAGTCCGAGCACCAAGGCCACTGCCCCAACGGTCAGGACCGGCCACAGGGTGGGGCGTGCGGTCTCTTGGGCGTCGCGGTGAACGCCTTGACGGGACGTGTTCTGCGGAACCCGGTCGAATTCGTCCTTGGCATATTTGGTCATGGTGAAGCGGTGTCCTTGCTGGTTGCTGCTGACTGATCAGCCTGGCGATTTACGCGTCGGACCCCAAGCGACGTGCAGTCCTCGCACGCTGGCGGGACGTACGTAGTCTACGCAGTCTCTTGACGAGCATGGGATCGTGGGCCAACGCGTCCTCGGTATCGATCAGCGCGTTCAGGATCTGATAATAGTGGGTGGCGGAGAGGTCGAACAGCTCGCGGATAGCCTGTTCTTTGGCCCCGGCGTACTTCCACCACTGCCGCTCCAGTGCCAGCATCTGCTGATCCCGTTCGCTCAACGGAGAGTCGCTGCGGGTCTCGGCTGCGAGGTCCTCGAGCGCGAAACCTGTGGCCTGCGACGCCATCGGTTCCGGTGCTGGTTCTGCCACGGCACACTCCTTCGACGCTTATTGGGGGGAAAATGTCCTACCCCCATGCTACGGGCGAATAACAAGGCTGTCATTCGCAGTGCGGGTGCCGCGCGGGAGACAATAGCGTGATGACTGGCGAGGATGCACTCTTTGATCTTGAACCTGCCGACTCGGCCGACCCGGGCTTCGCCGCGTTGTGTGAGGCGCCGCTCGAAGACCTGATGGCTCCCGACTGGGCCGACGCCTTGCGCCCTGTGGAAGGCCAACTCCGGGAGACCCTGAAGTACGTGGCCGGCCAATCCTCAAACGGCGCACAGGTTCTTCCTGCGGCCAAAAACCTGCTGCGGGCTTTCGAGCAACCGCTGGCCGATGTCAAAGTCTTGATTCTCGGCCAGGATCCCTACCCGACTCCCGGCCACGCCGTTGGACTTTCCTTCGCAGTGTCGCGGCAAACACGGCCCATCCCCCGAAGCCTGGTCAACATCTATCGCGAACTCCACGACGACCTCGGACTTCCACCGCGCGTCCACGGCGATCTCGGCGCCTGGACCGAGCAAGGCGTCCTGCTCCTGAACCGAGTCCTCAGCGTCGAAGCCGGGAACGCCGGTTCCCACCGCGGCAAAGGTTGGGAGGCCATTACGACGGCGGCGGTCACCGCCGTCGTAAACCGTACAGACGGCGATGGGCGGCAAAGTCCGCTGGTGGCGATCTTGTGGGGCAAGGACGCCGAGGGCGTGGTGCCGCTGCTGGGCGGGGCGCCGTCCATCGTGTCCGTCCATCCGAGTCCGCTTTCGGCCTCGAGGGGTTTCTTCGGCTCAAAGCCCTTTAGCCGGACCAACGATCTCCTGGTGGGTTTGGGCGCGGACCCCATCAACTGGGAACTGCCGGTTCTGTAGACTCACGGCTGCAACCTCCGGCAGCTGTAACCTTCGACTCATACCCAGCCGGTGCGCAGGTCATTAGCTTAGGCTTGCCTACATGACTGCACTCCCCGTCACTTCATCCGCTTCACGCAAGACTCGCCCGCAGGTGACCCTGACCGTCCTGCGCAACGAACGCCTGTCACCGCACATGGTTCGGATCGTTGCAGGCGGACCAGGATTCAGTGACTACGCGAACAACGAATACGTGGACCGATACGTCAAGATCGTCTTCCCCCAACCCGGCGTGGAGTACGAACTCCCGCTGGACTTGTGGGCCATCCGCGACACCATGCCCCGCGAGCAGTGGCCCCACACTCGTACGTACACCATCCGCTGGGTGGACTTGGAAGCTCAGGAACTGGCCATCGACTTTGTGGTCCACGGCGACGAAGGACTGGCTGGCCCCTGGGCTGCAGCGGCCAAGCCCGGCGATTCACTGACGTTCACAGGTCCGGGCGGTGCCTACAACCCCGCACCTGGCGCCGACTGGTACCTGTTCGCCGGCGACGACGCCGCCATACCGGCCATTGCGGCCTGTGTTGAGGCCCTTGCTCCGGATGCCCGCGGCACCGTGTTCCTTGAAGTGGACAACGAGGCGGACATTCTTCCGATTTCCGCACCCGCAGGTGTGGAGTTGCACTGGCTGCTGCGCAAAGGGATTCAGGCGGGATCCAGCCACCTGCTCCTTGAAGCACTAAGAAACACCGAATGGCTGCCGGGACGAGTGGATGTCTTCGCTCACGGCGAGCGGGGCTACATGAAGGGTCTCCGCGAGATCTTCTTCGTGCAGCGCCGCTTGGAGCGTTCGCAGGTATCGCTCTCCGGGTATTGGGCGCAGGGTCGCGTGGAGGAAGTCTTCCAGGCAGAAAAGAAGCTCCCCGTCGGACAAATCTAGACTCAGGTCAAATCTAGACTCAGGACAGATCCAGACTCAGGACAGATCAAGCGTCACTTCTTAAAGCCGAACGGCGCCGCCTCATTGGGCAGCGCCGTTCGGCTTTTGTGGTTAGCGCCTGCGTACCCTGCGCCGTTCGTTGCTGGACAACCCCTTCGTGAGCGGTCTGGCCAAGTTGTCGCCCAGCACAATGCCCGCCGCCACTCCCAGCACTATGGCGCCGGCGTTGAGCATTCCACCCGCACCCAGAAGGATGTTGCCCCCCTCAACGGTGAGCGCGTACATGGAGCGGAAGATCGTCAGACCTGGCAGCAGGATCAGTGCAGCTGGAACAGCCACCACAAGCTGCGGTGCCCCGAGTTTGAGCGCCACTACACGGCCCAACAAGCCGATGGCCACGGCGGCGACCGCTGGTGACAAGCGGTCGCCAAGGCCGGCTTCGCCCACCCCCCACAAGACGAAGAAGCCCACTATGCCAACTGCCGCCGTCGGGAGTAACAGCCGCATTTGAGTCTGTTCGGTGACGCCGATGGCCACCACCGCGATGGCAATGAGCACTGCCTGGATCCACAGCGGATACGCGTCCGGGAAGGTTTGCGTGACGTCCAGGACGGCGCTGCCCATGAGCGTTCCCACCACCACGGCGACGCCGATACCTGCCACGATCGCACCGAATGTCAGTGCCGTGGAAAGAAAGCGGCCCGCCGCCGTTACCGGGAAGCCGTTGATCGCGTCTTGAACAGATGAGACAAGTCGACCCGTTGGCAGCAGCAGCAGGATTCCGCCGGCAACCACAATGGAAGGAGCAATGTCCACACCCGCCCACCGCAGCATCAGGGCAATAAAGGTAACCAGGAATGCGCACGCCATGGTGTTGAAGAAGTCCGCTGTGCGCCACCGTGCTAGCTGCCGGGAGAGCAGGCTGATCAGGATATTGGAGCAGAAGGCAACCACCGACGCGCCCAGTCCCCCACCCAGTACGCCAACAAATACCGCCGAGAAAATACCGAACGCTATGGTGACCATCCACCGGGGGAACGGTTTGGCGCTGCGGATGATCTCGTTCAACCTGCGCACGGCTTCGTCACGGCCTACTCCCCCTGCCACGATGTCCGTGACCAACTGATGCACCTGAGCCAGGCCAGCGTAGTTGTTGGTCCAGGAGCGCACTACACGCAGCAGCGTGATGGGAGTCTGGTCTTTGGGCGCATAGTTGATGGCCACCGACTGGTTGGTGATGTCCACTTCAACGTTCTTAAGGCCAAGAGCTGCTGTGACCGCAATCATGCTGGTCTCCACCTCAAGGGCACCTGCACCATAACGGAACATGACTTCGGCCAAATGCAGAGCGAAGTCGATGGTCTTGCGGGCCGAAGCGTCCACACCCACCACTTGAATGGTGGGGTTGGCGTAAGGACTTCCGGCCAACCGGTCCACGATGTTCATGGGTGCGGTGGGCGGGCTATCGCCTTGAACCAAACGCATCAGCATGCGCTTGGCGTTGACGTTCTGCCGGACCTGGGATGGCCGCAACGGCTGGGTTTTAGGCAACCCGTCGGTATGGGGCCTGTTGGCGGACCCGTCGGGGCGTTCAGTCACGCGGTGATCCTCCCTTGGCTTGTGTGATTAGCGATTCCTCCGAAATTTTCCTACTACCGGCAATTTCTCAAGGGGCAATCGTCCCAGAACTGTCTGGGCGGCCCCTGCGAGCTTCCTGACCGCGCGGTAGCCATGGAAGATGAGCGGGTTCACCGGCGCTACGAAATCGCCCACCAACTGGACCACCTCGCCACCGAAGCCCTTCTTGAATTCGTAGCCTCCATGGCCGGTTTCATCCTGGCCTTGGATACCGAACGTGCCATAGAAGTTGTAGCGCGAGTATCCGTTGTTCAACGCGTGCAGCATCATGCCCCAGTAAAGGGACGTGGCGCCGTTGAAGTAGATGTAGTCCTGCACTGTTCCGCCAATGACGCACACCAGTTCGTCGCCGGAGCACGCAAAGTGGATGGCGGCCACCGTAGCCACACCCACGGAATCGGGGAAGCGTTCAATGTCCTTGAGGCTGCGCTCGTAGCTGTCCACCAGGTCCTGGACCACTTTGACCCGGTTGGCCTTCTTCTTGCTGCCGGTCTCCTCGACCTCGCGCTTCAGATCGGCCAAGGTCTTGGACTCGGCTTCCAGGCGCTCCGTGATGGAGGCCCGGTACTCGGGAATGTTGATCTTGGCCATCATGAGCTTGGTGAACTCATCGGAGGTATTCCGCAGGAGTTGCTCGTAGTACTCGCGTTCGCGGTACGTGAAGCCCTTCTCATCACCAGCGGTGCTCAGCGCGTTGTAAAAATCGTCCAGCGTCTCCAGCGTGGCCTGTTCCAGGTAGACGCCGTTCTTCTCGGCTTTACGGATGGCCTTGCGCGTGCGGTAGTTCATCCCCATGATGAGCTCTTCGGAGTCAGCGATCCCGTCGAGCTGCTTGATGAACATCCAGTTGATATTGGCGAAGTTCATGTCGAAGCCCTGGTGCGTGAAGCCAAGCCCTTTGAGCTCCTTCAGCAGCGGGCGGTTGTCTTCAACTTCGGGGTGTTCGGCGCCTTCTTCGTCCCGCGCGATGTACCGGATGTTGGGCGAAATGCGCAGCTCGGCAGCCTTCTTGGAGGCCGCATGCTTCTTCAACCGCTCGACGACGAAGCTCACCACTGTGGGGTCGCTGTAGTCCATCAGGGGTCCCTTGGCGCAGTCTGCGGTCTTGTACCCGATGCGGTTGGACGTGTACACCAGCTTTCCCGCAGCAATGAGGGTGCCGCCGCGAGTCACACCGAAGAGTTCCACTTCCTGCCCACGGGCGCGCTGGAAACGCGTCAGATCCATGGACTGGATGAAGCTCCCCTGCGGGTGTCCCTTGGCGAATGTCTCGAAATCAGCGTCACTGAGAATCACGAATTCCATGTCGGTTCCAGCCTCAATCGGAGTCAAAGAAATTACCTCACCTAAAAGTAGATTGCACCCGTTGGTGGCCGGGGCGGGCCTGAATTTGGCGTGCTGGCTGCGGGTGGCCGTCAGTAGAACTGACCGCCGGTACGCCTGGTTTCGAGCCTTCTGAACACCTTCTCAGCGCCCTTGAGCCACAGCTTGTGGCGGACGGGGCCCAGGACAAGGTCATAACAACCCACGAAGTCCGTCACGGTTTTGGTGAAGCTTGTCTTGAACGATCCCAGTCCGTACAGGGGGTGGCTCTTGTCCTTGATCCGGTCAGCAGAGGGTGTGCCGCAGAAGTCGTACTCCACGCAACCGAGCTCCTGCATACGCTGGATCGCTGCCCATTGGACCAGATGGGAGTCGCCGTACTGCTTGCGGTTCTGGGTAGAGCCGCCGTCCTTGTACGTCGCTTTCGATCCGTAATTGATGACGAATGCACCAACGCTAGGTGCGCCGTCCTCATATACGAAGAAGAAGTGGCCCTGCCCACGGCTGCAGAACTCTTCCCAGAACCTGGAGTAGTACTCGTAGCTCCGCAGCGGCATGGAGCCTTTAGCGTCCATGGTGTTCCGCATGAGGGCGTAGAGCTTGCGGTAGCTGTCCTCACCCGGCTCGGCCTGAACTACCTCGCAGCCTTCACGCTCCGCCCTACGCACGGCATTACGGGCACGCGAGGATATGCTGCGGAGGACTTCATTGGCCGGCGCGGAGATATCCAGCAGAGCCGTGGAGTCATTGGACTGGATGTTGGGAGCTTTGACCAGTCCGGCGGCATTAAGTTCTGCCACGGCCTCAGCCGAGTCCACAATGTCAGGCTCGATCTTGATGCTGAAGACGTTCATCTTCTTCTCGCGAGCCAGCGCGGCCACTGCTTTCAGGGCCGGCTGAATGTCACTGACCTCCAGGACGTCCGGTCCCTTGATCAGGTACCAGAGCCGACCCATTACGGGGAACTTCTTCTCCAGGAGCAGGTTGTAGCTGGAGTACTCCTGAGTCTCCACGACGAGCCGCCGGACGAGCCAGCCGTTTCCGTCCTTGACCGCCGCGTAGGCGTCCGACTGCAGCATGTTGCCGCCGTTCGGATTTGCCGTGACGTGCTTGTCCCAGTTATCGATTTCCTCGGCGGTGGCAAAGCGGGCGGTAAATTCTCGCAAGGTGGCCGTGTCCAATCTCAGGGTTTTGGTGCAGTGTTCAAAAGCGTAGTGCGCATGCGGACATGCAGCCCCAAGTCTATCGGGGTATGTGGATATCGCCCGATTCTGCTGGATCACCACGGTTCAGAGCCTGATCTGCTCCATGCTCTCCAGCTCTATGGCCCTGGGTTCCACGCCGGATTCCCGCTGGCCGCTCACAAGCCGATCCGCATTGATCAGCCTGCTGAGGCTGAGCCCGGTCAGATCCGCTATCTGCCCGATGGGCACTTGGAACGTCCTGAAGGGGCCCAGCGGCGGTGGCTCGCCCTCAAGGAGCCGCTGGACGATTGCCTTCTTCAGCTCCACCTTGCCCAGCATGGGTGACTGGTCCAGGACAAAGCCGACGGCGGCCAGCTTGGCGTCGTTGGTCCATGCCGCAATTTTCCAAAACTTTCGAGGGATCTGAACACCCCGATATACGGGGTCGTCATCGACAAACACCGGCCCCGTGAACACGCTCAGCTTTGCGTCATAGGCATCAGCATGGCCAAGAACGTGGTCTTCGAGCCCCACCCAGAGCTCCTTGCCCTGATTGAAGTCATCAATTTGTGGTGCCGCATTGGTGTAACTAAAGGTGTCCTGATTGGCTTTCTTCGCCGTTGCTGAATCGCCCCACACCGGATCCAGGCGCCGGACCAGATGGCCGCGATCAAACGCATTGTTCTTGTACAGATCCGGGCCGGCCTGCTGCTCCCGGGGGATTCTGTCATCCACATGCCATGACCCCTCACGGGCCAGCGGCACCAGTTCCTTGCCGTTGATGTTCACTCCCACAATTGCCGCGAGCTTCCGGGCAACCCGGAACCGCACGGAGAAGTGGGTGTAGTCCAAAAGAATGGTGGTTGCCGACGGACTGGGCAGTTCAAGCCGTGTCCGCAGAAAGTCCCTGCTGTATCCCCCGCTCATGGATACAGCATGACATCAGGGGCTGACAGTAATGGGGCGCCGGGCCCTTCGCTGCTCAAGAAGTGCCACCACAACGGCCGCCACTGGGCCGGCGACGGGCACAGCAAGCGCCAATAGCGCCAACGCGAACCGAACGCCCGGTGAGAAGGACTTAGTGCGAAGTACCAGGATCAGGGCAGCTACAAACAGAAGCAGTGACACTAGCCCGGCCCCCACCACTGCGGCTTCCCAAAGCGTGGGAACAATGGGATTTACTTGATCATTCATACGGTCCCCCCAGAGACAGTTGTGAACCCACAGCCTACAGAATTAGCATTCGACGACGTTGACGGCCAGGCCGCCCATCGCGGTTTCCTTGTACTTATGGGACATGTCCTTGCCCGTCTCCCGCATGGTCACGATCACCTCATCCAACGACACCCGATGCGTCCCATCCCCCCACAACGCCATCTTCGCCGCGTTGATGGCCTTCGCCGCCGCGATCGCGTTCCGCTCAATACACGGAATCTGCACCAACCCCCCGATCGGATCACACGTCAGCCCCAGATTATGCTCCATGGCGATCTCCGCCGCGTTCTCCACCTGACCCGGCGTACCGCCCATCACCTCCGCCAACCCGGCAGCAGCCATCGACGACGCCGACCCCACCTCACCCTGGCACCCCACCTCAGCACCCGAAATGGACGCCTGCTCCTTATACAAAACCCCCACAGCACCGGCAGCGAGCAGGAACTTCACCACCACATCTTCCCGGTCCTGCTGGGTAGCTTTGTCCATGCCCGGGGCGTAGTTCAACGCGTAATACAACACCGCCGGAATAATGCCCGCCGCACCATTGGTCGGCGCCGTTACCACCCGGCCACCGGAAGCGTTCTCCTCATTGACCGCCAACGCGATCAGGTTCACCCACTCCTGCCAATACTTCGGATCATTCCGGTCCTTGTCCTCCTTCAGGAGCCGCTCCAACCAATCAGGAGAACGACGACGAACCTTCAAACCGCCGGGCAACACACCCTCACGCTTCAACGACGTTTCAACACAGGCCTCCATCACGGACCAGATATGCAGAAGACCCTCACGGATCTCCTCCTCAGACCTGCTGGCACGCTCATTGATGAACATGATGTCGCTAATGCCCAACCCCTTGGACGAACACCGGCCCATCAACTCCGCCGCCGTCCTAAACGGCAACGGCAACTCCTTCTTCGACTCCTCAAGATCCTCCAGGGCCGCGTCTTCCTCACCCTCCCGGACAATGAACCCACCACCCACCGAAAAGAACGTCGCCTCCCTGAGAACGTTCCCCTCAGCATCAGAGACCTGAAACTTCATCCCATTCGTATGCCGCGGCAACACCGTCAACGGATGAAGAACCATATCCTCCACCGCATACGGCAACTCCACACCCCCACCCGAAGCACCAGCCAGATTCAGCACACCCGTCTCGGCGATCGCAGCGAGCCGTTCCTCAACCTCGTCCGGCAGGATCAGCTCAGGGTGATAACCCTCCAAACCCAGCAACGTAGCCGTCATGGTCCCATGCCCCCGGCCCGTCGCAGCCAACGAACCATACAAATCAACCCGCAGCGAAGCCACCGAACCCAGGACACCAGCGTCCTTGAGCTCCCGGGCAAACACCGCCCCGGCCCGCATCGGCCCCACAGTATGAGAACTCGACGGGCCAATACCCACAGTAAACAGATCGAAAACGCCAACAGCCATGGTCGGGATTCCTTAACAAAGCTTGAAAACGGTCCGGCAGATGGTCCTACCGGAGGGCCGCCCCCCGTGTGCCGGTCAGCCCGGCGCCCAATTCGGGGTCTAGCTGCAGAACATGCCGTGCGCACGGCACAGCCCGCAGCGAACCCCCGAATCGGACTCGGTCGGGGTGGGAGTTAGGAGAGGTCTCCGCCATTCTTGGAGGCGTATTCCTCGGCCGAGAGCAACGGGCCCTCGGACTCGGCGGCGACCTTGAACAACCAACCGGCGCCGTAGGGATCGTTGTTGATCAGGGCGGGGTCGGATACAACGGCGTCGTTGATCTCGGTGACCTCACCGGTGACCGGCGAGTACAGGTCAGAGACGGACTTGGTGGACTCAACTTCGCCACAGGTCTCGCCAGCGGTCACCGTGGAGCCAACCTCGGGGAGGTCGACGTACACGATGTCACCCAGTGCGTCGGTGGCAACCTCGGAGATACCAACGGACACGGAGTTCCCGTCTCCGCGTGAAACCCATTCGTGCTCGTCGGAGTACTGAAGTTCGGGCGCTACTTTGGGCATTCTGTTTCCTTTACGTGTAGTGGCTACATCTAATTGTGTCGCGTGTGGGCCGTCTGAGTGGTTGGCCTGGCGGTGTGGCACCGAATTCCTCCGCGTGCTGCTCCTTCGTCGCTTTGACGCACGCTTCTGGAATCCGCTCCCCCACCGCACGGCCACGCGAGTCCGGCCTCCGGCAGCATGCTCCCCACCGTCCCCCTCGCCTCGCAAGCTCGGCCAGGGAACCCGGACGGCGTGGCCCCCGTGGAGCATCGCGTCCGCTCAGCGGGCGCACATGCGACCGAGCATGCAGAGGAGGTCGGACCCGCCGGCCGAAGGCGACTGATTCAGCGAACCCGCTTGTAGAACGGCAGTGCGACCACTTCGAAGGGCTCAGTTTTACCCCGCAGGTCAATGTCCAGCGCGGTACCAAGCTCTGAGTGTTCGACGTCGACATACGCCAACGCTACCGGGTAGCCGAGCGTGGGGCTGGGCTGGCCGGAGGTGACTTCGCCAATCACTGTGCCGTCCTTGAGGACCGGGTAGTGACTGCGTCCGGCACGGCGACCGAGGCCCTTCAGGCCAACGAGTTTCCGTCCGCTGGTGGAGCCGGCGCCGTCGGCCTTCAGTGCAGCCAGTGCGTCCTTGCCGACGAAGTCGCCTTCCTTGGACAATGCCACTACGGGACCGAGTCCTGCTGCGAAGGGGTTGCCTTCACGGGAGAGCTCGTTGCCATAGAGGGGCATTCCGGCTTCGAGACGCAGGGAATCGCGGGAGGCGAGGCCGGCTGGGGTGAGTTCGCCTTCATTCGCGGCAGCCGCAATCGCCTGCCACAGTGCGGCAGCTGATTCGTTGGCCACAAAGATCTCAAAGCCGTCTTCGCCGGTGTATCCGGTGCGGGCGAGCAGCAGGTCTTGCGTGCCGCCGTCGAACGTGAACGGTACTTCCACCGCCGCGTAGTACTTGAGTTCGGTGACCAGTGCGTGCTGTTCGGCGGGCACCAGGCGGAGCAGGATGGCTTCGGCGAGGGGACCCTGCACGGCAATCAGCGAGGTCTCAGCGGAGGCGTCTTCAACTACGACGTCAAAACCGGCGGCGCGCTCCTGCAGCGCGGACGCCACAACCGCAGCGTTGCCTGCGTTCGGTACCACCAGGAATTTGTCCGAGCCTTCTTCGGTAGAGGCCCGGCGGTAGACGATCAGGTCATCGATGATGCCGCCGTCTTCCTGGCAGATCAGCGAGTACTTGGCCTTGCCGACGGCCATGGCGGAGATCTTGCCTACCAAGGCGTAGTCCAGGAACGCGGCGGCCTCGGGACCGGTGACCCAGACTTCGCCCATGTGGGAGAGGTCGAAGAGGCCTGCGGCCTTGCGGACGGCGTGGTGCTCGGCCAGTTCGGACGAGTACTTGAGGGGCATCTGCCAGCCCCCGAAGTCGGTGAAGGACGCGCCGAGCTTCTTGTTCTCTTCGTAAAGGGCTGTGTATTTCTCAGTCATTTTCCGGAACCCCTTAGTTTTCGAAGTCTTCGATTGGCGGGCAGGAGCAGACCAGATTGCGGTCGCCAGCTGCGCCGTCGATGCGACCCACCGGCGGGAAGTATTTGTCCTGCTTCAGGTGGTGGACCGGGAAGGCGGCCTGCTCACGCGGGTAGGAACGGTCCCAATCGGAACTTACGACGGCGGCAGCCGTGTGGGGTGCGCGGCGGAGCGGGGAATCCTGCACGGAGAAGTCGCCGTGGGCAACCTGGTCGATCTCGGCACGGATGGCGATCATGGCTTCGATGAAGCGGTCGATCTCCGCAAGGTCCTCGGACTCGGTGGGCTCCACCATGAGCGTTCCCGCTACCGGGAAGGCCAGGGTGGGTGCGTGGAAGCCGAAGTCGATGAGGCGCTTGGCAACGTCCTCAGCGGTGACGCCGGTCTTGGCTGTCAGTTCACGGAGGTCGAGGATGCACTCGTGGGCAACAAGTCCGCCTTCGCCGGTGTAGAGGACCGGGAAGTACTCGTTGAGGCGTGAAGCGATGTAGTTCGCAGCGAGCAACGCGGACTTGGTGGCTTCGGTGAGACCCTGGCCGCCCATGAGCTTCACGTACGCCCAGGAAATCGGCAGAACGCCGGCAGAACCGAAACGGGATGCGGAAATCGGGACGTCGTTGCCCTCAGTCCAAGACGCGGCATCACCGGGCATGAACGGCGCCAGGTGTGCCTTCGCCGCTACCGGGCCAACGCCCGGTCCACCACCACCGTGCGGGATGCAGAAGGTCTTGTGCAGGTTCAGGTGGGACACGTCGCCGCCGAACTTGCCCGGCTGGGCCAAGCCAACCAGCGCGTTGAGGTTGGCGCCGTCGATGTACACCTGGCCGCCGGCCTCGTGGATGGCGTCGCAGACTTCGCGGACGTCGGCGTCGTACACACCGTGCGTGGACGGGTAAGTGATCATGATGGCGGAGAGAGCGTCGCGGTTAGCTTCGATCTTGTTCTTGAGGTCAACGTGATCGATGGTGCCATCCGGAGCGGTGGCAACAACCACTACCTTCATGCCGGCGAGCACTGCCGAGGCAGCGTTGGTGCCGTGCGCGGAAGCAGGAATGAGGCACACGTTGCGCTGATCATCGCCATTGGACAGGTGGTAGCCGCGGATGGCCAGGAGGCCAGCGAGCTCACCCTGCGAACCGGCATTCGGCTGGATGGACACCTGGTCGTAGCCGGTGATCTCAGTCAGCTGCGCTTCGAGGTCGGTGATGAGATCACGCCAACCCTCGGTCTGCGAATCCGGAGCGAACGGGTGGATCGAGGCGAATTCCGGCCAGGAGATGGCTTCCATCTCTGCCGTGGCGTTGAGCTTCATGGTGCAGGAGCCCAGCGGAATCATGGTGCGGTCCAGCGCGAGGTCGCGGTCAGAGAGCTTGCGGATGTAGCGCAGTAGCTGGGTTTCGGAGCGGTGCGTGTTAAACACCGGGTGCTGCATGAAATCGCTGGTGCGCTCCACGGAGGATTCCAGGGCGAAGCCTTCAGCGGTTTCGGTTACCGAAGCACCAAAGACTTCAAGGAGACCGCCGACAATCTCAGATGTAGTGGTCTCGTCAACAGACATACCCACGGTGTCAGCATCAATGCCGCGGAGGTTAATGCCTTTGGCCTCAGCGGCGGCCACGATCTCCGCAGCCTTACCGGGGACGCGGACGGTGATGGTGTCGAAGAAGGAACCGTGGAGGACCTCGACGCCGGCCGCCTTCAGGGACGCTGCAAGGGTACGGGCGTGACCGTGCGCGGTCTCCGCGATCGCTTTCAGGCCTTCAGGGCCGTGGTAAACGGCGTACATGGAGGCCACGATGGCCAGCAATGCCTGTGCCGTACAGATGTTGGAGGTGGCCTTCTCGCGGCGGATGTGCTGCTCGCGGGTCTGCAGCGCCAAGCGGTAGGCGGGGACACCGGCGTCGTCCTTGGAAACGCCCACCAGACGGCCGGGCATGGAACGCTCCAGCCCCTTCTGGACGGCCATGTACGCAGCGTGCGGGCCGCCGAAGAACAGCGGAACGCCCAGGCGCTGTGCGGAACCAACAGCGATGTCGGCGCCCTGCTCACCGGGAGGGGTGATGAGCGTAAGGGAGAGGAGATCGGCAGCCACGGTGACCAGTGCGCCGCGTTCCTTGGCTGCGGCGATGACCTCGGAGTGGTCAAAGACGCGGCCGGAGACGCCGGGCTGCTGCAGGACAACACCGTTAATGGTGCCTTCCGGGAGACCAAGCGAGAGGTCAGCAACCTCAACCTCAAAGCCAAGCGCTTCCGCGCGGCCCTTCACGATCGCGATGGTCTGCGGCAGGCAGTCGGCGTCAAGGACGGTCTTGCCATCCTGGGCAGCTTTGTTCTTGTTGGCGCGGCGCATCATCAGGACGGCCTCGGCCACGGCAGTTGCTTCGTCCAGCAGGGAGGCGTTGGCGATCGGCAGGCCAACCAGGTCCTGGACCATGGTCTGGAAGTTGAGGAGCGCTTCGAGGCGGCCCTGCGAGATTTCCGGCTGGTAGGGGGTGTAGGCGGTGTACCAAGCCGGAGATTCCAGGATGTTGCGGCGGATCACCGGCGGCGTCACGGTGTCGTAGTAGCCCTGGCCGATCATCTGAACGGCAGTCTTGTTCTTGGAGGCGAGCTTGCGGAGCTCGGCAAGAACCTCAACTTCGCTCAGGGCGTTTTGCAGGGTGAGCGCAACATCCTGGCGGATATCGTTCGGGACGGCGGTGTCGACCAGCGAATCGACGGTGTCGTAGCCGATGGACTTGAGCATGGTCTCAATGTCGGCCTGGCGGCGGGCGCCGATATGCCGATCGACGAAGGTGGTGGAGGCAGAACTAACCGTCACGAAGGAACTCCATTACTTGGGCGGCGTTTGGGTACGCCACAGCGGCTGGGTTCCTCCCCGCTCTGTATTGGACCTGAGAGTTTCCGCGCGTTGCGTGAACAACCATCGCTTGCACCGTCGGTGAGCACAGTACCCGTTCGCCCGTGGATAGGCTGAGTACCTGCTGCTTTCCAGAGTTGCCTCGCCGCGGCGGTGCGTGGGCCTGAGAGATTCCTGGGGAGGGTTTGCTCCTACGGCGCCTGCATCACTTGCCTGCAGGACTCTCCCGCCGCAGATCAAAGGCATGTTCAATTGTGTATGGGCACCATGTAGGGCACGCCACAAGAGTTAATTGTCCTACGCTCGGGCCTCAGCAGCAAATGGATGAGCTGCTACTTCCGCAGGCGTTCAAGGACCCCCAGAAGGATTTCGACGTCGGCCTCCCGCCCGGCATTGCCGCCCTCCTGGCCGCCTTCAAAGATCGCGTTGAAATAGAGTCCGTCGCCCATATAGCTGACAGCCTTGGCAACCTCGGGTCCGACGTCTTCTGCCAGCACGTCAAGCCACCGCTGTTGAATTGCGGCAAACCTGCGGCGGGTTTCCTCGTGAGCCACCTCAGCCAGCCTGGTAGCGGCGACGAATGCCCGGTCCATGGGCGTATCTGCCCAGAGAGAGGACCTGATGAAGTATGCCGCTGAACCATCCGGCGCCGCCTTCATGAGTTCAGTATCTTCATCGGCCAGCAGGTCCAGGCGCTCCAAAAGGGCCGTAATCAGCGCTTCCTTGTTGGGGAAGTGGTAGAGCAGTCCGCCTTTGGACACCCCTGCGCGCTTGGCGACGGCGTCTAGTGTGGCAGCCCGCTCCCCTACTTCTATGAGGAGGGCTTCAAAGGCATCCAGGACGGCGTCCCGGGCAATTGGTTTTCGTGGCATGTATCCATCATTCCCTAAAGGTTCATGGGGGCTATAGTTGAAACTGTACCGTCTGGACGGTATAGTTGAATCCATGTTCTCGCCGTCCTCAACCCAAGCACCCCGTTCCGCTCACCCCGTCAAGGGCCAAGCGGCACCGTGGCGCGACTGGACGGCCTTGGCACTCCTGATGTTTCCGGTGCTGCTGGTGGCCGTCGACAACACCGCGCTCACCTTTGCCTTGCCGGAGATTGCCCGCTCCCTGAATGTCGGAGGCGTGCAGTTGCTGTGGATTGTTGATGCGTACCCGCTGGTCCTCGCAGCACTGCTCGTCTCCATGGGCAACTTGGGCGACAGGATCGGACGACGGCGGCTGCTGCTGATCGGCAGCACGGGCTTCGCGGCGGTGTCGGCTGCTACAGCATTCGCGCCGTCCGCTGAATGGCTGATCGCCGGGCGCGCCGGTCTTGGTGTCTTCGGCGCCATGTTGATGCCGTCCACGTTGTCCTTGATCCGGAACATCTTCACCGACCCCAACCGTCGCCGCTTGGCGATCGCTGTCTGGGCAGCCGGGTTCTCCGGTGGCGCCGCCCTTGGCCCGATCTTTGGCGGCTGGCTGGTGGAGCACTTCTGGTGGGGCGCCGTCTTCCTGGTTGCAGCATTCCTACTCCTCCCCCTGCTGGCTTTCGGCCGGGTCCTGATTCCGGAGTCCAAGGACTCCAACCCGGGACGTGTGGATGTGCGCAGCATCGTTCTGTCCGTCGTCACCATGGCGCCGTTCGTATACGGGATCAAAGAATTCGCGGTTCATGGTTTCGGAGCCTCCGCAGCAGCCTTCATGGGCTTCGGCGTGGTGATGGGCATCCTGTTCGTGCGTCGCCAGCAGCGGATCGAGAACCCCATGTTGGATGTTGCCTTGTTCAAGAACAAGGTGTTCAGCACGGCCATCGTGGCGAACGTGCTGTCCCTGTTCTCCATGACGGGCTTCATCTACTTCTTCGCCCAGCACCTGCAACTTGTTGAGGGCCAGTCCCCTATGGAGGCCGGTATCGCCATGATTCCCGCCCTCCTGGCCACGGTCATCGCCGGACTACTGGTGGTGCCATTGGTCAAGCGCGTGCGGCCAGGGTTCGTTGTGGCCGCAGGCCTGACGCTCAGCGCTGTGGGTTATCTGATCGTCGTAGTGGGCGATCACGGCAGCGGCCCCGTGTTCCTGTTGTCGGCGCTCACCGTGTTGGCCGTGGGGGTTGGCGCGGCGGAGACGATCTCCAATGACCTCATCCTGGCATCGGTGCCGGCCGACAAATCCGGCGCAGCCTCGGCCATCTCCGAGACCGGCTACGAGCTGGGGTCGCTCCTGGGAACGGCAGTACTTGGCTCCATCCTCACGGCGTCCTACCAGCACAACCTGATCATGCCGGACGGCATCTCCGAGCAGGCCGCCGGGAATTCCGGTGAAACCCTCGCCGGTGCTGTTGATGCGGCGGGCGCTCTTCCGGCTCCATTGTCGGAGGCGCTCACACATGCCGCCCGGACAGCTTTCGAGTCCGGCGTCCACATCACTGCGGCGATTGGGCTGGTACTGATGGCCGGCGCGGCAGTGCTCGCCGCCGTCGTGCTCCGGCGTGTGCCGAAGGCGCAGTAATAGGCAGAGCGCCGAAGGCGCAGTAATAGGCAGAGCGCCGAAGGCGCAGTAATAGGCAGAGCGCCGAAGGCGCAGTAATGCCGTTGTGAGGCCCGCTCTGCATGGTTCCGTAGGGACTTGCCATGCAAACCGGGCCTCACAAGGCTTCGGTCGGCGCCGCTTTCTTGTCGACGCCGGCAGTCAGTTGGTCGATTCTGTCGAGGGCTTCGCTGAGCTGGCTGACGGTGTTCCACAAGTCCGGGTGTTGTTCCCTGACTTCCTGCAGCGTGGCGCCGGCGGAGGTCAGGGATGCGAGGTCGAAGCTTACGTTGGTTCGGGCCCCGGCTATGGCTGCCCGGAGTGCCCCGAAACCCACTACGACGTCGGCGATCAGCGCAGGATTTCCGTTGGCGGCGAGCCACCCGAGGTCTTCAGTGGCATCAATGGCCCGCTCCCCGAGCACCGCTGATGCCTTAGCGGCATCGACGGAGGCTTGATGGATGGCCTTCTCGCGTTCAGGTCCGGGATCCAGGCGGAAAGCGGCGCCGAAGGCATTGGAAGCGGAAGCGTCGTCATCGGCTAGTTGCAGGGCAGTTTGCCGGAGTTTGAGGGCACGGGAGTGAATGCCGTCGAGCTGTTGGTGCTGCGACTTTTCCGGCTCGGTATATCCGGCCACCATGGACGTCAACGACGCCGCGATGGAGAGCATCACCCCGGTTCCAGCACCGCCTCCCGGGGACCCGCTGGATTCTGCCAGCGCCTTGGTCCACTCCTCAACAGTGGACAGCTGTGTGGTGACTGATTCGGAATGGTTCATGCCCTCCAGTGTGCCGGGGCTTCCCAGACTTTGCATTTATGGGCTGGATACACTGGCCAAACTATGGCGTCGAACGAAAAGGGCAAACTCATGACCATTGACCTCGAAGAGCTTTACAAAGACCTGCACGCCAACCCCGAACTGTCCTTTCAGGAGACCCGAACAGCCGGGATCGCTGCGGGACATCTTGAAGATCTTGGCTTCACCGTTCATCGCAATATCGGAAAGACCGGCGTTGTTGGTGTTCTGGACAATGGGCCCGGGCCGGTGGTGATGCTCCGGGCTGACATGGATGCGTTGCCGGTCAAGGAAACAACGGGTTTGGACTACGCAAGCACTGCGATGGGTGTTGATCATGAGGGCAAAGACATGCCTGTCATGCACGCCTGCGGCCATGACGTGCATGTGAGCTGCCTAGTAGGCGCGGCGGAGGTTCTGGCGGGCCGGCGTGATGAGTGGCAGGGCACCCTGATCGCCCTCTTCCAGCCGGCCGAGGAATGGGGCGGCGGGGCAGCAACCATGGTTGCCGACGGGCTGTATAACGTGGTGCCGAAACCAGATATCGTCTTGGGCCAACATGTTGCCCCGTTCCCCGCCGGCTGGTTCGGCATCCGGCCCGGCGTCACCATGGCGTCCGCCGATTCCCTCAACATCACCCTGCACGGACGAGGTGGCCACGGATCGCGTCCGGAGACCACTGTTGACCCGGTGCTGATGGCAGCTGCAACCACCGTGCGGTTGCAGGGCATTGTGTCGCGTGAGCTCGCCGCCAGTGACTCCGCGGTGGTGACTGTTGGGCAGATTCATTCAGGAACCAAGAACAACATCATCCCCGAAACAGCAACTCTAGGCCTGAGCGTCCGCACCTTTAGCGATGCCACCAGGAACAAGATCCTCGGTTCCATTGAGCGCATTGCCAAGAGTGAATCCACAGCTTCAGGCGCGCCCAAGGACCCTGAGATCAAGTTTGAAGAGCATTTCCCGCTGACCGTCAACGACCAAGCTGCGACCGACAGGGTGTCCGCTGCCTTCAAAGCAAAGTTCGGCGAGGCACAGATCATGGACCCTGGCCCGGTGTCCGGAAGCGAAGACGTTGGAGCCCTGGCGAAGGCCGCCGGAGCTCCACTGGTTTTCTGGTTCCTGGGTGGCGCCGAACCTGCCCTGTTCAAGGAGTTCGCCACAACAGGTCGGCTTCCGGAGGACATTCCCTCTAATCACTCGCCGTACTTTGCTCCCGTCATTGAGCCGACGCTGGCTCGCGGAACCGAAGCGCTGGTGACGGCTGCCCGGGAATTCCTGACGTCTACATCGTAGGGTGCAGGAGCCTTACTACGGCCCACTCGAACAAGGAAAGGCGCTGCATGCGCAGCGCCTTTCCTTGTCGAATTTCGATTCGGTCCGGGATTCCTATCAGCGGGATACAGCCGACTTGCGCGCATCCTCAACAGCCCGATTGGTCTCCTCCATTATGAGATCTGCGTTGATTGCGGCTCCTGACATGACACCTGCGGCTGCGGAGGCCATCACCTGGCCCATGAGGTCGGTGACGTTTCCTGCAGCGTAGACACCCGGCACTGACGTGGCACCACCCATTGGATTGACCTCTACGTGGCTTCCCACCCCCATGGGGTGCTCCACCGTGGGGACGCCCAAGGATTCCAGCACGGCAGACCTGGCCTCCAACCGTGGGGCGGTGACTACAGCTTCCACTGGGATGGTGGTTCCCGATGCCAGGATGACACCCGCCAAAGCGTCGTCAGTTACTTGGAGGGCCTGGACTTTGCCGTCCACTACGGTGATGGAACGGGCAGCCAACTGCTCCCATTGTTCTTCCGTCGGCTCCACCACGTCATTGAGGAACAAGGTGATGTTGGAACTCCATTGGCGGAACAGCAACGCCTGGTGCAATGCCATCGGCCCTGACCCCAGGATCCCGATCGCTTTGTTCCGGACTTCCCAGCCGTGGCAATAGGGGCAGTGCAGGACATCTTTGCCCCACCGCCCACGAAGGCCTTGCACGTCCGGGAGTATGTCCACCAGTCCGGTGGTGACCAGCAAACGGCGGGCTCTCACCGTTCGTCCGTCTGCCAGATCCACCTCGAAGGTGGGTTCGGATCCGTTCGCAGGGCCGGCCGTCGAGCGTGCCCCGACTACGATGCCGGACACGATGTCCACTCCGTACTGGATCGCCTCCGCGCGTCCGAGTTCCAGCAGTTCCTTGGGATTGATTCCGTCCCGCGACAGGAATCCGTGCACCCCGGCCGCGGGAGCATTTCGCGGCTCGCCGGCGTCGATGACGAGGACGGACCGTAAGGCCCTGCCGAGGGTCAGCGCGGCACTCAAGCCAGCCGCGCCACCTCCCACCACTACGACGTCATACTCGTCCACCGTTCCGAAGTTCTCGATTTCCGTACCCACAAGTGCCTCCGCGCATCCACCGGCCCTGCGCCGCTTCTTCCATGGTTTGCCAGAAGGCAAGAAACAGCAAGGAAGTTTGCCAATATGGCAAACTGGGGAACATGGCTACCGATTTCAGCACCATGCTCGACGCCGTCGGCCCTCGCCTGCGCGCCATGAGGACCCAACGCAACGTGACCCTTACTGAAGCTTCGGAAGTAACAGGCATCTCCGTGAGCACGCTCTCCCGGCTGGAGTCAGGTCAACGCAAACCGACCTTGGAGTTTCTTCTCCCCATTGCGCGGCTGTATCAGGTCCCCTTGGAAGAGCTTATTGATGCCCCCGAAACGGGCGATCCCCGCATTCATCTCAAGCCGCACGTTCACGAGTGGGGAACGGCCGTTCCCCTCACGCGACGTCCTGGCGGCATCCAGGCCTTCAAGATGGTCCTCAGGGGTGGCACGGGCAAGGAGACTCCCACACCGCAATCACATGAGGGCTACGACTGGGTGTATATCCTCAACGGCAAGCTCAGATTGGTCCTAGGCGAGAACGACTTTGTCCTGAAACCGGGCGAGGTGGCGGAATTTGATACCCGCACACCACACTGGTTTGCCAGCGCCACCAAAGAGCCGGTGGAGCTTCTCACTCTCTTCGGGCAGCAGGGCGAACGGCTCCACGTCCGGGCACGACCCAAGCGCTGAGGCGCGCAACACTGGCAGCTCAGCACTCAGGCTACGAAGCCAACCATTCGCGGGCGCTCCGACGTCGGCTGTCCGGCTCAATGGCACGCTCCGGCTGATTGATCTCCGCCCAGACCTCATCGAGGGATAGTCCCAGAACCTCGGCGATCGCAGCAACAGTGGGGAACGCGGGCGTCGCAACCCGCCCTGATTCGATCTTTCGAAGCGTTTCGGGCGACACTCGAGCATCCAGAGCCGTTTCCAGCATGGAGCGTTCACCCCGCGCTCGACGCAAGAGAGCTCCGAGGCGTTGTCCGCGCTCGGCCTCTGCGGGTGTAAGCGGCAACCTGACCATGGATCCAATTGTAATACCGGGATAATATGGCCGGGATAGTTATTGGTTGCTACATGAAAGGTCCCGCATGATCGAGATCCTGAGCCACTCAGAACTAGGCCGGGCCAAGGAAGCCGGCGCCCTGGTCGCCAACATTTTGCACACGCTGAAGGGCCGCGCAACGGTGGGAACGAATCTCCTGGACATCGACAGGTGGGCCAAGAGCATGATCCTCGAGGCCGGGGCCGTCTCCTGCTATGTGGACTACGCCCCATCCTTCGGTCGCGGACCATTCGGGCACTACATCTGCACCGGCGTCAATGATGCCGTCCTGCACGGGTTACCCACGGATTACAAGCTGGCCGAGGGCGACCTCCTGACCCTGGATCTGGCCGTTTTGAAGGACGGAATCGCAGCCGACTCTGCCATCAGCTTCATCGTTGGCGAGTCCAGGCCGGCTGAGAGTGTGGCCATGATCGAAGCAACCGAACGTGCCTTGCTCGCAGGCATTGAGGCCGCCCGGCCGGGCGCTCGAATCGGCGACCTCTCCTATGCCATCGGCTCAGTCCTCAGCGAAGCCGGATACCCCGTCAACACCGAGTTCGGAGGCCACGGCATCGGCTCAACCATGCACCAGGAGCCGCACGTTCCGAACATGGGCCGCCCCGGCCGAGGGTACAAGCTACGGCCAGGACTCCTACTGGCCTTGGAGCCCTGGGTGATGGCCAACACCTCCCAACTGGTCACCGACGCCGATGGCTGGACGCTCCGCAGTGCGACCGGTTGCCGCACTGCCCACAGCGAGCACACCATCGCCATCACCGAAGACGGCGCCGAGATTCTAACCGTGCCCACCGTGGCTGCTTAGACGCTGGCCCAAGGTTAGATTCCCGCCATGCGCGGTTTCAGCTGGCCGCTGGATCCACATTCCGCGCCTTCAGCAGGCAAAGGTTCCGACTGCTGACCCGACGACGAGCGAGCCACATCCACAGCACACTCATTCGACATTGCTACAGGTGGCGCGGATTGTAACGGCTGGGCGCGGACATGCCCCGGCAGTGGAGGCGCCTTGGATACATAGGCGTGGCCTGTGGGTGTGCTGATTTGGAGCGTGTGGCCGCCTTGTTTGTCCCCGGTCACGATTTTGCTGTTCCAGCCGGTGTTTTCTTTGGTGTGATTGCAGGCTTCGCAGAGTCCTGCGCCGTTGTTAGGTGTGGTGGTTCCGCCGGAGCGCCAGGGGAGCACATGGTCGATGTGCCGGATGGGCGCGTCGCAGTAGGGGGTGCGGCAGGTGTCGTCCCGGGCTTCGATGAATCGTCGGAGACGGGGTGGGAAGAGTCGGGCTGTGGAGTCCATGTTCAGGAGTTCGCCCGTTCCGGGTGCGGTGTAGAGCCGCCGCAGCCACACGGTGAAGTCGCGGTCCGGAACTGGTGAGCCTTCCCGGCCGGTCGCCAAACCACTTGCTTCGTCTTCCTGGCCGGTCGCCAAACCACTGGCCTTGTCTGCCTGATGTTCACCACCCTGACGTTTACTACCCTGAGGTTCACGAAGTAGTTTCCGTGCCCACTGGGCCGGGACGATTCCATAGCCTTTGAGCCGGGCCGGTTCGCTGTCTGCCTGAAACAGGGTCCGGTCCGTCATCACGAGATCGAGGTTGATGCCCGCGGCCCCGCCCGGGGTTCCGGTAACGCGTTCGACCAGGGTGTCAGCCATGACCTGGCCGCGGGAACGGGAGTCACCGCCGGCCCGGGCAGTATCAGCCTCACGGGTCAGGGCCGCATACGCCGCGACGCCTTGGGCGACTGGCAGGAGGGCGGTCAGGTAGGTCATGGTGTCCGGGGCGGGTCGCAGGCTCACTGTCCGCTCGGTGGCTGCGTGACTGGCGCGTTGGGCCACCGAACGGGGATCACGACGATACGCGGCAGCCTTGACCGCGGCGATGATTGCCCGGTCGCCCTTGCCTTCGAAGGTCCCGGTGTCCGGGGCGAGTTCCTCATCCACCGCGCACCGGTCCTCCACGGACAGGCACGCTGTTTCCTTCACCAGCAGCATGGCCCGCCACTCATTGAGCTGGCCCGATTCCAGGGCGGCCAGGGTGCGGGGCATCTCCGTCACCAACGCCCTCGCCAAGCCCAACAACCGAGAACCCTTATTGGGAGACTCCCTCCGAGCCAACGCCACCTGCGCCCCGACACCCTGACCCTGCTCGGACGCAGGAACACCAGCAGCGGCCTGCTCGGCCCGCTGCGCATGATCAAAGGCCACAGCAGCCCGCGCCTGCAGGCCGGTGATGGCGGACTTCAGCTCCTCCAACCCCCGGAGCTGATCAATCAGCTCGCCACTGGAGCCGGCAAGCGGAACAGAGCCAAGGAGCGCAATGAGGTCAGACACCCGGGGCGATGAATAGCCTGGCAGAAGCCCCGCGGCAGGGAGTGCGGAGTAGGAGTGCCCGGGTAGAGCTTCCCAGGCGCGCCCGAGCTCATCATCGTGTGACGGCGTCTGCGTGGCCCGGATCTGCTCCATGCCCCAACTCTTCCAGCACGCAGCAAGCGCTATAAGACCACAACTCCCGTATGTGGAAACCAGGGCCTATGTGGAAAACAGGGCCCGTGCGGAAAACACCCCGCAGCAAGCCCAACACCCACGTCACCAGACACCCACCCCCGGACCCCGGGATACCCAGAGACCCGGACCCCAAAGTACCCATAGACCAGTCACATATGAACGTCATTCATTTCAGGTCTTGCGCCCGAGCGTGACTCACGACATACTAAATGAACACTATTCATTTAGTGACTGTCGTCTCACCGGAGTACCAATCACACCATGATCGAACTGACGCGCCTGGATGGCCCGGCCCCCAACGCCACGGCACGCCCGGCCCCCAACGCCACGGCGCCCACGGCACCCTCGGCCCTCAGGGGCGGCAGCATACTCCGCAGCACCAAGCAACAACTTTCGGCCATCTAGAAAGGGCCTCACATGAGCCAGACAATCCGACGCAGCGGCAGTGAAGCCGCGAAGTCGCATGACATCAGCGGCAAGGGACTGAAGACGGGGCAGTTGGGGCTCCTCGCCGTCGTCGTTCTTGGCATCTCCACCATCGCCCCGGCGTACACCCTCACCGGTGCGCTTGGCCCAACTGTCAACGAAGTCGGGCTGCAATTGCCTGTCATCTTCCTGATCGGGTTCATCCCGATGATCCTGGTGTCCTTGGCGTACCGGGAACTCAATGCAGACTCCCCCGACAGCGGCACCACCTTCACATGGGTAACCAAAGCGTTCGGACCGTGGGTTGGCTGGATGGGCGGCTGGGGTTTGCTGGCCGCCAACATCATTGTTCTGTCCAACCTGGCGGGCGTGGCCGTGGACTTTTTCTACCTGTTCCTCGCACAGGCCACGGGTTCACCCGAGCTCGCAGACCTCGCTTCGAACAAGCTGCTCAACGTTGCCACGTGCTTCGTTTTCGTGGCACTTGCTGTCTGGATCAGCTACCGCGGCCTCCACACCACCAAGATTGTCCAGTACGGCCTGGTGGGATTCCAGCTGCTGGTCCTTGGCCTGTTCGTCGCCATGGCGTTCGCTAACTGGTCCACCTCCGAAACTGCTGTGCCCTTCAGCTGGGACTGGTTCGACGTCACCAAGATCGAGACGTTCGGCCAGATCGCAGCCGGTATCTCATTGTCGATCTTCGTCTACTGGGGCTGGGATGTATGCCTGACCGTCAACGAGGAAACGGCCAACGGTAAGAAGACCGCGGGCCTGGCAGGCACGCTGACAGCGGTGATCGTCCTGGGCATCTACCTCCTGGTCACCATTGCCACCATGATGTTCGCAGGCGTCGGCGATACCGGGATCGGCCTGAACAACGAGGAAAACCACGCCAACGTCTTCACCGCACTCGCATCACCGGTCATGGGTCCGTTCGCCATCCTCATGTCCCTCGCTGTGCTCTCCAGCTCAGCGGCGTCCCTGCAGTCCACGTTCACCTCGCCTTCACGCAGCCTGTTGGCCATGGCGCATTACGGCGCCCTGCCGGAGCGCTTCAGTCACATGAGCAAGAAGTTCTCGACGCCGGGCTTCGCCACCATAGCGGCTGGCGTCCTGTCTGCGGGCTTCTACGCGGTGATGCACGTGATCAGTGAAAACGTCCTGAACGACACCATTCTGGCCCTTGGCCTGATGATCTGCTTCTACTACGGACTCACGGCCATCGCCTGTGTCTGGTACTTCCGCAACAGCGTGTTCTCCAGCGCCAGGAATTTCTTCCTGCGACTCGTCTGCCCGCTGCTGGGTGGCGTCGGCCTGTTCGTCGTGTTCCTGCAGACTGCCGTGGACAGCTGGGCTCCCGAGTTCGGCAGTGGCTCGGAGATCTTCGGGGTGGGGCTCGTATTCGTCCTGGGCATCGGCATCCTGGCTTTGGGCGTAGTGGTCATGTTGATCATGTCCCGTGTTCGGCCCGGGTTCTTCCGTGGCGAGACCATCCGAAAGGACACGCCGGCTCTGGTGGTGCCGGAGTAGGCCCGCCTTCCGCGGAGTTCGTGGGAAAGCTGCCAGTTCGCCGGAAATGTCCCGCGAATTGGCAGCTTTCCCGCGATCTGGGCACTTCAGCGCCCCGTCAATCACCAACGATGCGCCACGTCCACTACCAGGCGAGAACCGCCGTCGGGCCCGTCCAGGGTGAAGACCCGGAACGGAAGACGTGCACGGACGCCCAGCCCAATGCTGGTGGTGCCCTCAAAGCTGCCCGCGTAAACCACCTGCCGGAAGGTCTGGTAACCGGAGACGTTGGACAATTCGGCCTTGGCTGCCGGCACATAAGTCGGCTGGTTGTACTGGTTGTACGACGGCGCCGTGACCATCACTTGGAGATCAGCATCCCCCAGCACCGGGATGGGGTAGCCGGTGGCATCCTGGGTCACTACAGGAACGTACTGAACGACGTAGCCGGCCACCTTACCTGTCATGTCGATCACCAGGCGGTCGTAGCAGGGCTGTTGCCCGGTGCGAACGTTGGTGACACTGGCGGAGCTCATGTCGAGGTCTGCCTTGGCCATGGAACCCCACGAGATACCGCAATATGTTACTGCCGAGGCTGGCCCCGGCGCCACCAGACCGAGACCGGCAGCTGCCATGACCGCTGCCAAACCCGCTCCAAATTTCCTCATTTTTTGTGCCCCCTTCAGGCGAAGTTGATACTTCAACAGTAGGAGCGCAGCAGGGTGTTTGGGCGGGTTGTGGCCGCTTCGGGGCGCAACCGTTAAGTGGACGCAGCGGTGGTCACAAGAGGGTTATTGTCGGGCAGTATTTTGGGCATTGGGCGGCCGTGCAGGGGGTGCTCGCGCCCATATTCGTAACCGAAGATAACGAGACCTTGGCGTTATTTAGCCTTCGCAGTCCTTACAGAACTTAAGACCGTTCTTTTCCAATGCAATCTGGGACCTGTGACGGACCAGGAAACAGGAGCCGCACGTGAATTCGTCGGACTGCTCCGGGACCACAATAACTGTCAGTTCTTCACCGGAAAGATCTGCTCCGGGCAGGTCGATTCCTTCGGCGGTATCGTTTTCCTCGACGTCGATGACCGCAGTCTGCGCAGTGTTTCCTCGGGATGCCTGAAGGGCCTCAAGCGACTCGGCGGGAGACTCTTCTTCTGTCTTGCGCGGGGCATCGTAATCAGTAGCCATTGAGCTTCGCTTTCGTTGCTGCATAGTGCCTCTTCCGGCACCTCAGTGAAGCAGTTTAGGGCATATCTGAGGAGATCAGCGAAAAGTGTGCCCAACGCGACATTCTGCAGCATTCCGAGCGGCTTCTAGGACTCTGAACGCACCCTTGCGGCGTGCGTTTGGATGGCCTGAGCACTGGCAACCGTGACGCCGCTGAGGGCAGGTAGCCATGACAAATCACTCATGCTCCCCGGGCCACCTGCACCCTGTTCCTCCGCCGACGGGCCAGTGCAATCCAGGACGTACGCTGCCTCAATCCAGGCCGCTATGGTGGTGCCGACTGAACTGGCAAGCGAAGCTAGTGATCCGATCATGCGGCAACGGTATCCAGCCCGCGTTTGGCGGCCGTTTCCGTTGGATCACCAGTTTGTTAACTCCTCAGTCCCGCAAAGCCTTCTCCACGATGTACTCCGCTATGGCCATGGACGAAGTAGCCCCGGGAGAAGGTGCGTTGCGCACCAAGACCGTGTCCCGGCGTCGTGCGATGACAAAGTCGTCCACCAGCGAACCGTCACCGTTCATGGCCTGCGCGCGCACGCCCCGGGTGCCCGGAAGAATGGTGGCGCCTTCCAGCGACGGCACAAAGCGCACGGCCTCGCGGATGAACTTTTTCTTGCTCACTACGGTCTGGAATTCACGAACAGCTGACGGCACATTCTGCCTGGCAAATTTCCAGAATCCAGGAAACAGCGTGTAGTTCAGTACGTCGCGGGCATTCACCTCATTCCACGAGTAAGACTCACGGCCGAAGGAGATGAATGCATTTGGACCGAGCATCATTTCACCGTCGATGCGTTTGGTGAGGTGGACACCGAGGAAGGGGTGTTTTGGGTCCGGCACCGGGTAAATCAGCCCGCGAACTTGATCCCGGGCCTCCTCACCCAGCAGGAAGTACTGCCCAAAGAACGGCACGATCCTTGGGGTAGCCGGTTCACCCGTCGCTTCGGCCACGCGATCCGATTGAAGGCCCGCGCACACCACCACGAGGTCGTAATGTTCGCCGCCATCCCTGGTACTGACCACCACGCCGCTGTGCTGTTGCTCAAGCCTGGTAACTTCCTGCCTGAGCCGGATGCTTCCGCCCGAACTACGGACGTCGTCGGCGAGCGCGTTGGTGATAGCCGTGTAGTCAACGATCGCCGTTTCCGGCGAGTGAAGAGCGGAAAGCCCGACGGCGTTCGGCTCCACCTCGCGTAGCTGCTCGCCCCGCAGCACCCTTGCGCCCGGGACCCCGTTGGCCGTGGCACGGGCGAAAATCTTGTCCAAGCGATCCGATTCCTCGGGTGTCTGGGCAATGACCAACTTGCCGCACGCCTCATAGGGCAGGTTCTTCATGGCGCAGAATTCCTGCAGCAGCTCCACTCCCCTGCGACACAGTTTTGCTTTCAGCCCGCCGGGTTCGTAGTACAGGCCTGCGTGCACCACCCCCGAGTTGTGTCCGGTCTGGTGTGCTGCGAGCCGGTCTTCCTTTTCGTAGACGGTGACCTGGACGCCCTCGAGCCTGTTGGTCAGTTCCCTCGCCACTGCAATGCCGATGATCCCGCCACCCACCACGGCGCAGCGTTTGATGGTTCTTAGGCGTGGAGGGTGGGGCATGGCAGTCCTCGTCTTTGGGTGGGCCCGAATCAGTCACAGCATGTCACGCGTGCCGCTTTTAGGGCACGTGACGCCCGAAAATTGTCCGAAGAAGGGCATGAAAAAGGGCGGCACGCGAGGTGCCGCCCTTTTCTGTGAAACGAATTACTTGCTATGTGGCTGACTATGCAGTCGGCTGATCAAAACGCTGGCCGGCCGGGTTGGACGGCAGGAGCGCGAAGACCAGGATGGCAAGTCCACCCACGAACGGGATGAGCCCGAGAAGGGCCAGCCAGCCGCTGAAGTTGCCATCGTGGAGACGACGAACCAGCAGGGCGATGGACGGGATAAGGACCGCCAGGTAGAACACGGAGATCAGAATGATGCCCACCACGGCTCCCGGGCCGGGAACCGTGCCGCTGCTGGTGGTGGTGGATCCGGCTGCGCCGAGAATGCCGGTGAGGAGCTGCAGGACAAAGCCAACCACGCCCAAGGCAAGGGCGACCCACCAGTATTCGCTGCGGCTCGCGCGGCCACTGAATGCGGTGTATTTCTTGAAGAAACGCTTGACGGCCGCGCCGATCGGAGCGCCGTAATAAGGTGCCCACAGCGGCGGTTCGCCGGCTTGGACGCCGTACTGCTCGGTTTGCTGAGGTTGTTGCGGGTAACTGGTCATTGGTATATCCCCCGGGTTAGGTGAGTCGTGATGAAGCTTCGTGCTCAGTGTGTGAGTCGTGCCTATCGTAATGCCCTTACACCGAATTAGGCAGTTCGATGGAGGAAATTAACCCGGATTTAGCTTGGTAACGCAATATTTCGTCGGTGCGGCTTTCCATGCAACAGCATATTCTTTGCCACGACAGGTGCCATTGAATACGGTCAAGCGTCACTGAGCGTAGTGCTTGCGGAGGTCCATCTTCCGGATCTTCCCGCTGGCGGTTCGTGGCATCTCCTCAACGAATACCACGGACTTGGGGATTTTGTACCGTGCCAACCGGCCCTCCAGATGCGAGCGCAGTTGCTCTTCGGTCAGGGACGCACCGTCGCGCAATGTGATGATCGCCCTGGGCACTTCTCCCCATTTGTTGTCATCCATGCCGATCACGGCCACACTCCCCACGGCCGGTAATTCTGCGATGGCAGCTTCCACCTCAGCCGGGTAGATGTTCTCCCCTCCGGAAATGATCATGTCGTTGATGCGGTCCGAAACGAACAAGAAGCCTTCTGCGTCTTGGTAGCCCATATCGCCGGAGCGGAACCAAGAGGACTCGGAATAACTCTCGGCGGTTGCTTCGGGCCGGTTCCAGTACTCCTTAATCACGTTGGGTCCGGAGATTTGGATCTCCCCCACGGCGCCAACTGCAGCAAGACCACCCAGTGGATCGGCAATCCGCACATCAGTGAAGAAGTGCGGAAGCCCGGCGGAGCCGGCCTTTTCCTTGGACCTCGATACCGGCAACATGGTGGCCCCGGGCGCGGTTTCGGTCATGCCATAGCAGCTGGTGAAACCTATGCCGCGCCGCTCATACGCATCCAGCACCCGCTGCGGAACGGCGGAACCGCCGCAGGTGAGCTTGTCCAGGGAGCTGAGATCCGCCGTCGACCATCTGGGATGGTCACAGAGCATCTGGAAGGTGGTGGGGACGCCGTTGAGTGTGGTGACCTTGTGGTGCTCCACCAGCTCCAGTACACGGCCGGCGTCGAACTTGGCTTCAAGCACCACGGTGGCACCCTTGAGCAGCATGGGAAGCAAGCCCATATCAAGGGATGCCACGTGGAACAGTGGCGAGATCATGAGCGCTACGTCGTTGCGGTTCAGGTCCATGTCCACCACCGTGTTGATGCAGTTCCAGGTGATGTTGCCGTGTGTCAGCAAAGCACCCTTGGGCTTGCCGGTGGTGCCGGAGGTGTAGAGGATCATGGCGCCGTCTTCCAACGTCACGGTTTCATCCAGCGTCGCCGCGGTTGCAGCGTCAAGCACCTCACCATAGTGCTCGACGCCGGATGGCGCCTTAAGAGCGGAACCGTCAGTCTCGTCGTCGGACGCCACTACAAGGCGGTGGGTCACGTCAGTGTCGATGCAGGACGCGGCGGCAACGTCCTCCAACGATGCCGCGCTGATCAGGAGCCGCGCACCGGAGTCCTGCAGTTGAAACTGCAGCTCCGGGGCAGCCAAGCGGGTGTTCAACGGGACGAAGATGGCGCCCAGCAGCCCGCAGGCGAAGAACGTCTCCACAAAGGACGGGTGATTCTCACCGAGGTAAGCCACCCTGTCCCCCTTGGTCACGCCCCTGTCCTTAAGGGCGTTGGCCAGGCGATCGGTCCGTTCTGCGAGTTCCGCGTAGCTCACAGTGTGCTCACCGGAAATGATGGCAGTTTTGGTACCGGACTTGATCCGGCGCCGGTGCAGCCAGGATCCAACTCCGTTGTTGTCCATGGTGCGGTACTCCTAACTGACCGTAGAGAGGTCGTTGTTCTTAGACTCCCGCGTCAGCAGGATGAAGACAATCGATACCAGCGACATGACGGACAGGAACACCACCACGGGAACGATGCTCTGGCCGGCGTCCTTGTAGAGGCTCGCCACAATGCCGGGTGTGAAGCCCGCGCCAATCAGTGTTGCCAACTGGTAGCCGACGGCTGCGCCGGTATAGCGGTTAGTGGTGCCGAACTGCTCGGACACGAACGCGGCCAGCGGACCATAGAGGGACGAATGCAGAACCAGCGCCACAGTGAAGGCCAGGAAGACCACAGCGATGTTGCCGGAACTCAGCATCCCGAACATGGGGAACAAGTAAAGGATGAACAGGGCCAGGCCGGTGACCATGACCGGACGGCGGCCGAAGCGATCCGAGAGCCTACCGCCCAAAAGGACGAACAGGATGGAGATGGCTGAGGCGCCCGCGAAGGCATAGAGCACACCTTGTTGTGGTGCTCCCTTGGACACTGCATAGGTGACGGAGAACGTGGGCAGCACTACTTGGAGGCCGAAGCCGGCAGCACCGGCAAACATGATCATGATGAGTGCCTTGGGACGCTTCAGCACTTCCAGCAGCGGGATCTTGCGCTTGGTGTCCTGGGCGCTTTCCTTGGCCACGGCCTCGGCAAAGATTGGGCTTTCGGAGACCCTGAGCCGGACGAACATGCCGACTATCAGGAGTACGAAGGACAACAGGAATGGAACTCGCCAGCCCCAGGCCAGGAATGCATCCTGGGGAAGTGCGGAGAAAATGCCCATGACAACGGTGCCGAGGACTGCGCCCGTCGGGGCACCGGCATTGACGAACGATGCCGCGAACCCGCGACGTTTGGGATCCGAATGCTCCAGGGCCATGAGCGCTGCCCCGCCCCATTCACCGCCCACAGCGATTCCCTGGCAAACACGCAAGACCACCAGGATCACGGCGCCCCAAGGACCAATGACGTTGGCTCCCGGGATTAGACCAATCAACGTCGAAGCGATGCCCATCATGGCCATGGACACGATCAGCATGCCCTTGCGGCCAATGCGGTCACCGAAGTGCCCGAAGATGATACCGCCCAGAGGCCGGGCAACATAACCCGCCGCGAACGTGGCATAAGCCGCGACCACGCCCACCCACTCATCTGTACCGGCGAAGAACACTTTGGGAAAGGCAACCGCTGCCGCAGTTGCGTACAGCAGGAAGTCGTAGAACTCGATGGTGCTGCCCAGATAGCTGGACATGATGACCGTGCGCGCCTCTTTGCGCTTAGCGGCCGTGCTCGACTGTGCGAGCGCAGTGTGTCCTGACATGGCTGTTCCTTGGGAGAGGAGGGAAAGGGGTGGATGTCTACTTGTAGAAGCGGTTCCTACTTGTAGAAACGGGCGAGGAACTCGGCGACGACGGCGGGGCGTTCCTGGCCTTCGATTTCGATGGTGGCGTTGACCTTGATCTGGGCGCCGCCCTTGACTTCGCTGACTTCGGCGATGCTGCCGTTCATGCGGACCTTTGCGCCCACCTTCACCGGGGAGGTAAAGCGGACTTTGTCCAGACCGTAGTTGACCTTGGTGGTGACGCCCTCGACGTCGAAGAGCTCGCCCCAGAACGGAATGATCAGTGACAGGGTAAGGAAGCCGTGCGCGATGGGAGCGCCGAACGGGCCATCCTTGGCGCGTTCGGGATCAGTGTGAATCCACTGCTGATCGTCGGTTGCGTCAGCGAACAGGTTGATCTGCTGCTGGGTGACTTCGCGGTAGTCGGTGGTGCCGAGATCCTTGCCGGACATGGTGAGCAGGGTGTCGAAATCGACGACGAGATTGGGCATCTTTGCCTCCTGGTTGTGGGTGTTGTGGTTCTCTCAGTGGGTGTTAGCGCGTGAAGGCGCTGTCGCCGGTGAGGGCGCGGCCGACAATGAGGGCGTTGATTTCGTGCGTGCCTTCGTACGAATAGACAGCTTCCGCGTCGGCATGGAAACGCGCGACGTCGGCGGCGAGGGTTATGCCGTTGCCGCCCACCACTTCGCGGGCCAAGGCGACGGTTTCGCGCATCATCAAAGACGTCTGCATCTTGGCCAGGGCCGAGTCCTGGTCCCGATAGATCCCCCAGCTCTGCTGCTCGGTCAACCGCACCACCAACGACAAGCTGGCAGTGATGTTGCCGAGCATGCGTGCCAGCTTTTCCTGGACCAGCTGGAACGACCCCAGGGAACGGCCGAACTGTTGGCGTTCCTTGACGTAGGCCAGCGCTGCTTCGAACGCGCCGGACTGGATGCCGGTGGCGATCCAGGCAACGTCCGATCGCATCGCCCGCAGCATGGCGGCCACGTCCTTGAACGAGTTCACGTTGTGCAGGCGCATTGCCTCGGATACGCGAACATTGTCCAGGGTGATGTGAGCGTTTTGCATCATCCGCAGCGAGGTCTTACCGTGGATCTTCTCCAAGCTGACCCCTGCGGCGGTCCTGTCCACGAGGAATGCCTTGACCTGTCCGTCCGCGACGTCGCGGGCGAACACGCACAACACATCCGCCGTTGAGGCGCCCCCAATCCACCGCTTGGCCCCGTCCAGAACCCAGCTGCCGCCGTCGTCCTCCGTCCCCGGGTTTGGTTCGAAGCGTGCGGTGGTGGAAAGCCCGCCGGCGATGTCCGAGCCGTGCTCCGGTTCTGTCAGCGAGAAGACGCCCTTGAGTGAGAAATCGATGACCTTGGGCATCCACTCCTTCTGCTGTGCCTCGGAGGCTCCCACCTGGATGGCGGTCCGGAACAAACCGGCTTGTGCCGTGTACCACGTTGCCAACGAGGCATCAGTGCGGGCCAGTTCGAAGATCCGGAAGCCTTGGTAAATCCCTCGGGCTGGAGCCTCAAAGGGTTCCATCAGATCCAAGTCGATCAACGGTCCGGCCAACTGCTCGGGGAACTCTCCGCGCTCCCAGTACTCGGCCAGCAACGGCGTGGCTTCAGCGTCCAAGAAGGTCCGCAGGCGTCCAAGGACCTGACGTTCCTCCGTGCTGAGGAGTGCTTCAGCGTCGTACCAATCTGCCACCGTGTACAGCCTCTGATCCACAACACTCACGCTCATCTCAACCACCCAGTCCCAGCAGCTTGACCGCGTTGTCCTTCAGGATCTTCGGCCGAACCTCGTCCTTCAGCGGCAGGTCCGCGAACGCACCCAACCACTTCTGCGGGGTAATCAGCGGAAAGTCCGTGCCGAACAGCACCTTGTCCTGCAGCACTGAATTGGACAGTCGAACCAAGGATTCCGGGAAGTACTTCGGTGACCAGCCAGAGAGGTCGATGAAAACGTTGGACTTGTGCGTCGCGATCGAGTTCGCCTCGTCCTGCCACGGCACCGACGGGTGGGCCATGATGATCTTCAGGCCCGGGAAATCTGCCGCCACGGCGTCGAGCAGGAGCGGATTGGAGAACGCGAGCTTGATCCCGTACCCGCCGGGAAGACCTGCCCCCATGCCGTTTTGACCGGTGTGGAAAATGCAAGGAAGTCCCAGCTCCTGGAGCGTTTCCCACAGTGGATAAAACGTCTCGTTGGACGGATCAAAACCCTGCAGCGACGGGTGGAACTTGAAACCGCGGGCACCGAGCTCAACAGCCTGATGCTTTGCCCCGGCGATCGCGTCCTCCCCCGTCCGCGGGTCAACACTGCCGAACGGAATCAGCACATCATTGTTCCGGGCAGCGCCCTCGATCAGTTCCGGGATGCTGTTGGGCTCGTGCTTGAGCTGGGTGCGGGCGTCAACAGTGAACACGACGGCGGCCATGTTCAGTTCGCGGTACACCTCGGCGATCCGATCCAGCGATGGCGTGCGGTCCTCGGACTTGAAGTACTTCGCCGACGCTTCCGTCAACGCTTCCGGGAGTGAGCCGTGCCCACAGCTGTCCACTTCGAGGTGGACGTGCATGTCTATCGCATCCAGCGCAGCCGCGTCGATGCCCAGTTCATAGCGGTCGGCCATGATCAGCGGGCCTGTGAAGGTACAGCCACCGATTCGGGCTGCAATTCCGCGGGCAACGGCAGGAATTCCTCACCGTAGCTCTGCAAAGTTTCTCGGCCAAACAGAGAGCCGGCATTCTCTTGAAGGGCCTCATAGCTCCAGCCGCCCTCGCGGTACTCGGTGGTTGCCGCCGTCGGGTGCGTCCATACCTGCAGCCGGTCACCGCCGGCACCAATTGCTTGGCCGGTCACTCCTGCAGCCTCATCAGAGGCGAGGAACGCAATCAGCCCGGCGACGTCGTCGGCCGTTCCAAAACCGAGATCATGGCGGAAGAAGGACGGCATGGCCTCGCCACGTTCCTCCGCCTCCACGGCCTTCTGGAAATACGGGACCGTCTTGGTCATGGCCGTTGCCGCCACGGGGATCACGGAGTTCACCGTCACGCCGGCCTTTTTCATTTCCAGCGCCCACGTCCGGACCATGCCCACAATGCCGGCCTTGGCAGCGGCATAGTTGCTCTGCCCGAAGTTGCCGCGCTGGCCCGTCGGTGAACCAATGGTGATGATGCGGCCGGCGATGTTGTTTTGCTTGAAGTACGCGAATGCCTCACGGACGCAGGTGAACGTGCCCTTCAGGTGGACGTTGATGACCAGGTCAAAATCCTCGTCGGTCATCTTTAGCAGGCTCTTGTCCCGCAGGATTCCGGCATTCGTCACCAGAATGTCCAGCCGACCGAACGCTTCAACGGCACCGGCCACCAAAGCCTTCGCAGCATCCGTCGAACCCACCGGAACCACCACGGCGGTGGCCCGGCCGCCGTCGGCCTCAATCTGCGCAACAGCCTCCGCAGCAGTCCCGGCGTTCACGTCATTAATCACGACGGCGGCACCCTGGCGGGCGAGTTCCCTCGCGTAAGCGAGTCCAAGACCCTGTCCACTCCCGGTGACGATTGCAACCTTGCCGTTCAAGCTCATGCCGTGCTCCTTCGCATGCAGTAACCGGCCGGAGCCGGTGAGGCCGATCCCACTGCGTCGTGAGATCCTTGTCATGATCAATGAGAATACGGATCATTGAAAAAGTCAACGATTGTTTTTCATTACTATTGGAGTTGTCATGGGCCCGCAAAGCACCGAAGTGGAAACCCCGCGCCTCGCCGCAGCAAAAATCGGCAGCGATGTGGGCCTGTTGCTGGCCAAACTGCACGCCACAGGATCACTGCTCAACAACAAAGCCCTGGCCGACTACGGCCTCCGCGAGCGATCATTCTCCGTGCTGACACTCGCATGCAGCGGCTTGGAACCCACCCAACGCGAGCTCGCCGATTTCCTTAGCCTGGATCCGAGCCAAGTTGTCAGCCTGGTGGACGATCTGGAGCACCGCGGACTGGTCAAACGAGCCCAAGGCAAGCAGGACCGCCGGGCAAAGATCATCGTCTCCACCACTGAGGGCCGCCGGATCCACAACAAAGCGCGGGCCGGGCTCGAAGAGTGTGAGCGGACGCAGCTCGCGGCACTCAGCGAGGAAGAGAACACGCAGCTGAGGGCGCTGTTGAAGAAGGCACTGTGGGGCTAGGCTCGGGGCCGCACACCTGAACCGCGGCGGCTCGATGGACATCTGCACAGCAGCCCCCGGCTACCGTATGCATCTGTCCATATCAGCATCCGGCCGCTTCTGTCAGGATCGGAAACTATGAGCTTCCCTCTTTTCCACGATCCCCTGCAGGGCGCCGTCGCCGTTGACGCACCTGTCCGCGATCCTCAGGTCCACCGCCAAAGCCGCACTAACAACAGGCCGGCTCGCCAAGCCACACATGGATCCAAGCCTGTCCGCACCTCCCGGCAGCGAGAGGTAGCTAAGGTTGCCGAAGACCTTCAGGCTCTGATGGCGCGGACCCCAGGCAGACACTAGCTAACCCTCAGTGCCCGTAAGTCGCTGCGCAGGTTGGATAGTATCCAGACGAGTAGTCGCCTTTTGAGGGGCTGAACCGTGAGCTTACACATCTGGTACCTGGTGGATCTTTCTGCATCTTCAGCGGAAGCGGACAGTGCCGTCCGTCGGCTTCAGGAATGGCTGGTAACCACCGGATGGGTGGGTGCCGAACGGGAGTCCGATTGGGTGGAGGGTCTTTGCCTGACACCCGGACCGCGGGCCCTTGAGCGAGGGCTCGCAAAGGGAACCAGCAATTTGACCCTGATTCATGACCGGGATGGTTACTCCATGGGAGAGAATTTCGGCCCTCCCCCCTGCCCTGCCTGTGGGGAGACGCTGGATGAAGACATCCTGTTTGACGCTTATAGCGACTGGGCCGCCACCGACTGGACACTTGAGACGCAACCCAGCGTCTCCTGCGACGCATGCGGGGAAGAGAAACCGGTGGTGGACTTCGCTGATGAGCATTCCCGAGTGGCGCACGGCAACCTCGCCAGCCAAGACCGGGCTGGAACCCAACACCTTGTACATCGTGGACAACCGCACCAAAATGCCAGATTCCAGCGGCGGCCTCACGGACGACAGTCTTGAACGGTTCTATACGGATGCCACAGGCCGGGTCGAACGCGTAGACACGTACGCTGGCGTCAAGGGTGCCTGGTCCGTTGAATTGAACAAGCGGATGCCCAATGTCACCTACAACGTCGTCGCGAAAACCGACGGTGGCTTGGAAAACCACTTCACGATCATCACCGATGACTTCGCCAAGCCCAAGAGCGTCGAAGCACACATCACCGGGTTGCTCAAAGGCGACATCAACCGCAGCGCATGGCAGCAGATACTGGCCGGTATCCGTGTAGGCGGTCGCGGCTACGAGGGCGGCCACATCATCGCGTCCCTCTTCGCAGGACCAGGAGAAGGCGCCAACCTCATGGCCCAACTCATGTTCCAGAACCGCGGACACGGAACCCCCAACGTACCCGCCAACACCCTGGCGTTCTACCAACTCGAACGAGAGCTGATGACCAAGGCCCTCCACCGCGTCGACACCGGACAACCCCTAGACTTGCGTGTAAAGGTAGAAGCCGTCCCAGGACCAAAACCCGGGCTGCCCGACAGGGTGGACGTTACATTCCGGTTCGACGCGGAGACATCAACGACTCGCCGTTTTCCGAATTTGCCCATGGAGCAGAAGGAGTCACTTTGAGCAGCAGCGAAATCATTTCCAGACCCTCCGTGCTAGTAGGCCTCACCCGGTTGAGGAGCGAGACCTTCAGCGAAGGCGCCCTGGGATTCGGTGCCCAAGAAGTTATAAGTACCTCGGTCATTCATCAGGCCTGGTCCCAACAAACTGAGACAATCTTGCGAGACGGTGTTTGGGGACCGCGTAGCTTCTCCTTGGAGTTTTCCCGCGAGTCCATGATTGATTGGCTAGAGGAAGTCCGCCGCGAGTCGTACGTCCTAGGCTTTGGAACGTGGACCAGCTGCAAGGTCTATCTCTATCCAGATTCGGACGGCAGACTTGAGGTCTTCGACGTGGAACTCCTCAGACCCGCCCACGAAACAACCATCCCTGATCGTCCGGCGGACGCACTGACATTGTTCCAGGACCTCAAAGCGTTCCCACGCACGCTAGACAACATCCCGCAGTGGATGTGGACGGTGTTCCGCGCCGAAGGCATCACACCCCCTGTCTACAACCCTCAACTGCAAACAGTCGAGTGGGCCAACAAACGCCTACCCGTCGCCGAAACCGGCACCGACTTCTCCGCCCAGCCTGAAATCATAGACCCATCCAAAGAACCAGGTGTCTTCGCGAAAATCAGCCGGAAGCTCTTCGGCAGCTAGGCTTCAATACGGACACGAACGCGCCCTGTCCGCACCAGTACGGTCACCCAGGGCAGCCGCGATCCAAGTTTTGTGAAGAAGCGGAGCTGCGTAAGCCGCCGTCGAGGCCCCACAATCTGTTGGGCCGCTCAAATGCGACATTAACCGCAGCGCCTAGCGGCAAATACTTGCCGGCCGCCGCTTCGGCGGACACGAAGGCGCTAGCCTCCTGGCCCAACTCATGTTCCAAAACAGAGGCCACGGTACCCCCAACACCTTGGCCTTCTATCAACTCGAAAGAGACCTCATGACCAAGGCCCTCCACCGCGTTGACACCGGACAATCCCTAGACTTGCGTCTGAAGGTAGAAGCCGTCCCAGGACCAAAGCCCGGCCTGCCTAGCAGCGTGGTAGTCAGAAATCGGTTCGACTCAACAGAGGAAATCGAAATCAACAGATTTGATAATTTGCCTGATACGGAAGAGTAGAAATTGCCACAAGCATTCAGACTTAATTCTCCGCAAGTAGCGACAGGACTTGAACGATTACACAAGGAGGCCTTCTCGCCGAGCGGAGCTGGCTTTGTTGCTGATGACATCAAGATATCGGCAGTACTGCACGCAGGTTGGTCCCGGATGACAGAGGCCACCTGGCTTCGGGGAGTGCCTCAGAGTCAGGACTTTTCGGTAACTTTTTCCGAAGAGGCTACCACCAATTGGATGTACGAGCTGAGACGTTCGTCCTATGTCGTCGGCCAGGGTACTTGGACGATCTGCGTCATACGAGTTTCACAATCGGGTGATAATTACATCGAAGTTTTCGATGAGGAAATTATACGGCCCGAGAAGCCCACTAAAATCCCGGACCGGCCGGCGGACGTAAAGACATGGGCCCGCGACCTTAAAGCTTTTCCGAGGACAATAGACAATATTCCGTCCTGGATGTCGGAGATATTTCGAGCTGAAGGAATTATCCCTCCCATCTACAATCCAGAGTTCCAGTCTGTGGACTGGAAGAACCGTCGCAGGCAAGTTACCGACCGAGGAACTGATTTCAGCATAGAACCGGTCGTCATTGACCCCACACTGGAACCAGGCGTCTTCGCGAAGATCGGCAAAAAACTCTTCGGCGGATAGCCAGCACCAACGCCGGACGGAGCGCCCGTCAGCACTAACACAGTCACAAAGAGCAGCCGCAATCCAAACTCCCCGAAGAAGCGGAGCCGCGTACGCCGTCGTCGAGGTTCATCTGCTCGAGGCGACATCAACCGCAGCGCATGGCAGCAGATACTGGCCGGTATCCGTGTAGGCGGTCGCGGCTACGAGGGCGGCCACCTCATCGCGTCCCTCTTCGCAGGACCAGGAGAAGGCGCCAACCTCATGGCCCAACTCATGTTCCAGAACCGCGGACACGGAACCCCCAACGTACCCGCCAACACCCTGGCGTTCTACCAACTCGAACGAGAGCTGATGACCAAGGCCCTCCACCGCGTCGACACCGGACAACCCCTAGACTTGCGTGTAAAGGTAGAAGCCGTCCCAGGACCAAAACCCGGTCTGCCCAGTGGACTCAAAGTGTCCCATTCGTTTGACAAGGACTTGATTCAAGATTATTTCTTCCCAAATCTTGAGTCCCCGAAATAGTGAGGCCCTGATGCAAGATTCCGTGGTGGATAGCCCTCTAATTCGACAGGGACTAGCTCGCCTCCAGGAGCATACTTTCTCCAAGGCCGGACTAGGCTTCGGCGCACAGGAAGTCATAAGCACCTCGCTGATGTTTCAAGATACATCGAGGCGCTACGTCGATGTTTGCCGCGACGGTCAGTGGGGTGGTCGGGACTGGCAAAC
The DNA here is from genome assembly GCF_019977315.1 of Arthrobacter sp. StoSoilB22. Lineage (NCBI taxonomy): Bacteria > Bacillati > Actinomycetota > Actinomycetes > Micrococcales > Micrococcaceae > Arthrobacter > Arthrobacter sp. StoSoilB22. Next base: position 1,006,802 of record NZ_AP024652.1, on the reverse strand, counting down.
CGATTTCCCACCCGAGCTCCTTGACTACTGGCTGATGGAAGTCAGACGTGAACTCTATGTTCCAGGCCTCGGCACATGGAAAACCTTCAGAGTATTCCTTTTCCCGTCCAACGAAGGGCGCATAGAGGCATTCGACTACGAGATTCTGACTCGCGGCATGTTCGGTGATCCGAAAGATTCCACCGGCCCAGCATCAGGGCAGGCCGTCAAGATGGATCTCCTGACATTTCCCCGCACATTAGACAATATTCAGGAATGGATGTGGACTGCTCTGCGTACAGATGCTCAGACGCCCCCGGTGTACAACCCCCAACTAAATACTGTCGATTGGGACAACAAACGCCTCCCCGTCACCGACAGTGGCACGGATTTCTCTGTCGAACCGGAGATTATTGACCCATCCAGGGAACCAGGCGTCTTCGCGAAGATCGGCAAAAAACTCTTCGGCGGATAGCCAGCACCAACGCCGGACGGAGCGCCCGTCAGCACTAACAGTCACAAAGAGCAGCCACAATCCAAGCTTTGCGGTGAAGCCGAGCTGCGTACGCCGTCGTCGAGGCTCACATCACCGGACTGCTCAAAGGCGACATCAACCGCAGCGCATGGCAGCAGATACTGGCCGGTATCCGTGTCGGCGGTCGCGGCTACGAGGGTGGCCACCTCATCGCATCCCTCTTCGCAGGACCAGGAGAAGGCGCCAACCTCCTGGCCCAACTCATGTTCCAAAACCGCGGCCACGGAACCCCCAACTTACCCGCCAACACCCTGGCCTTCTACCAACTCGAACGAGAGCTAATGACCAACGCCCTCCACCGCGTCGACACCGGACAACCCCTAAACTTACAGCTAAAAGTAGAAGCCGTCCCCGGACCAAAACCCGGACTGCCTGAATCGTCAAAGGTCACTCACTGGTTCGGCTCCGGAGAAAAAAGGTCAGAACATTTTCCCGACCTTCCACTTTCCGAGGAGGCATTCGAATGATGATTGGAACACGAATTTCTGGGGTAGAAGTGGTCACTGGTCTTCAAAGACTGCGCGCAGAGGCTTTTGCCGAAGGCGGCCTAGGATTCGGTGCTGAAGAAATCATCAGCACGACCGTGATGCATCGGGCCTGGAGCCGGCGCAGCGAGGACATCCGTCGTGACGGCGTATGGGGCTTCGCCCATAGTTTTCAAGACTTCTCCATCGAGTCCATGGAACATTGGCTCGAAGACATCCGCCGCGAGTCGTACGTCCAAGGTAAAGGCACATGGACCAGCTGCAAGGTCTACCTCTATCCTGACTCGGACGGCAGACTCGAAACCTTCGATTTTGAACTCTTTAGGCCGGACAACGACGATGGAATTCCTGATCGTCCGGCGGACGCACTGACATTGTTCCAGGACCTCAAAGCGTTCCCGAGAACGCTGGACAACATACCGCAGTGGATGTGGACGGTGTTCCGCGCCGAAGGCATCACACCACCCGTCTACAACCCACAACTCAAAATGGTCGAGTGGGCCAACAAACGCCTCCCCGTCACCGAAACCGGCACCGACTTCTCCGCCCAACCCCAAATCATCGACCCATCCAAAGAACCAGGCGTCTTCGCGAAAATCGGCAAGAAACTCTTCGGCTAGACAACACCAACACCTCAAGCAGCCACAATCCAAACTCCCCAAAGAAGCGGAGCTGCGTACACCGTCGTCGAGGTTCATCTGCTCAAGGCGACATCAACCGCACCCCATGGCAGCAGATACTGGCCGGTATCCGTGTCGGCGGTCGCGGCCCCGGGTGGCCACCTCATCGCGTCCCTCTTCGCAGGACCATGCGAAGGCGCCAACCTCCTGGCCCAACTCATGTTCCAAAACAGAGGCCACGGAACCCCCAACGTACCTCCGAACACCCTGGCGTTCTACCAACTCGAAAGAGACCTCATGACCAAGGCCCTCCACCGCGTCGACACCGGACAAACCCTAGACTTGCGTGTAAAGGTAGAAGCCGTCCCCGGACCAAAACCCGGGCTGCCCGACAGCATTGAAGTCACGCACAAGTACGATTCAGAGACACCCATGTTTCACGAGTTTCCGAATTTGCCCTTGGACCTAGAGGAGACATTTTGAGTAGCGGCCAACTTGCGTGGAGCCCGTCCGTAACGTCTGGCCTCCGTCGCCTGCAAGTTGAAACATTCAAAGAAGGCGGCCTTGGCTCCTGCGCCCAGGAAGTCGTAAGCACCTCCGTGATCCATCAGGCATGGTCTCGACGGACAGAGGAAATCTTGCGGGATGGTGTTTGGGGGGCGCGCAGTTTTTCCTTGGATTTCTCACGAGAGGCAATGAGTCAGTGGCTCAAGCAAATCCGCCGCGAGTCGTATGTGCTGGGGGCCGGAACGTGGACCAGCTGCAAGGTCTATCTCTATCCAGATTCGGACGGCAGACTTGAGGTCTTCGACGTGGAACTCCTCAGACTCGCCCATGAAACAACCATCCCCGATCGTCCGGCGGACGCACTGACATTGTTCCAGGATCTGAAAGCGTTCCCGAGAACGCTGGACAACATACCGCAGTGGATGTGGACGGTGTTCCGCGCCGAAGGCATCACACCACCCGTCTACAACCCCCAACTGCAAATGGTCGAGTGGGCCAACAAACGCCTTCCTGTCACCGAAAATGGCACCGACTTCTCCGTCCAACCTGAAATCATAGACCCATCCAAGGAACCGGGTATCTTCGCGAAGATCGGCAAGAAACTCTTCGGCAGCTAACCCCAACCCGGCGAACGGCACAGGCCTCGCCAAGCAAAACCAGCCGTGATCCAGACCTGCGAAAAGGGACGACCGATCATGTGGAGCCGCTACCCACCCAACGATGGCGCCGTCGTCGAAATGTCAATTCGTAAATTACGCGGTGAGGCTGCATAGGGGTCTCGGAGTCCGTCATCGTGGGTCGCTGCCAGCCGGGTCACCCAAAAACAGTGTTTCGCAGGGTCCTTAGCCTAGCGACTGGCGGATTATTTGACGGAGCCCATCCGCTGATGTGCCCATCCAGGGAGTGTGCCAAGCTTTCGGATCCGACGCGTTTCACTGAGGCACGCGGCCTTCGTCGGCTCGGTGAGCCATTCCGGTTCTTTGTCGTAATTGAAATCGGTTTGGTAACTCCCGGGATCCGCTGGATTGAGTGTAATGGTGGCCGCGAACCACGTATTGCCTCCGGGGCCGCGCATGATGTTCCTGGCCTCAGACATCTGGTCAGCCAAGTGTGCTGGGACTTCCGTGGTGAACCGCGCCCCTGCCGTTTCGACGTTGAAGACGCATTCGCGATGAGAGCCGATTTCCCTGAATTCCAGCCACGCCGAAGACCACGTCGGCGGGAGGGTGGGGAACAGTTCAACTAGAACCGCGGTGATGTTCTGCATGGCGTCGATGGAGCTATGCAGCCCACCCGGCGCCCCGGCGGAGGATGGTCCGGACCGCGCAACGGCTGCGGGCGTCAGAGGAGCGCGCTGGCGGAAACACCAGGCGGCCGCGACGGCCAGTAAGGGTCCAAGTATGTGCGCAAGGAGGGAGTACATAGGGTCGACGGTGCCTCTTCCTTGGGAGGAAATGGCGCTGACGATGAGCAATAAAACGATTCCAAGACCGATATACCCCTTGGTGCGCCTCGCCCATCTCCTCAAGAAGACGTAAATAAGAAAAGCAAGGAGAAGTGGCGATCCGATAACCCCCAGAAGGATTCCTCCCTGAATGATCGAGCCAATGACCATCGAGGCGAAGGCAGCGAGGGCAAGGACCGGCCCCAGCCATTCCGGTGGAACAGGGCCCGTCACCTTGCGGTCGGGCTGATCATCTGTCTCTTGCGCAGCAGAATTGGCCTGATTCTCCATGGTTCCCCCATCAACCGGATTTGGCCCTCTGAGTCTAGGCCAGCACCGTGAGCCGCCCAAGCCACCACCCTTTCGGCCCAGAATCCCGCTACCATCCACATCATGGGCATCCGCATTGGCACCTCGGGCTGGAGCTACGACCATTGGGAGGACGTGCTGTATCCCCCGAGTCTTCCCGCGGCCAAGCGCCTGGCCCACTACACGGCGCGATTTAGCACGGTTGAGCTAAACGCAAGTTTTTACCGGTGGCCTCGCGATACGTCCTTCGCGAATTGGAGGGAGCGGCTCCCTGCTGGCTTTGCCATGTCGGTGAAAGCGCCACGCGGTCTTACGCACGGCAAGAAGCTCTATAGTCCCGAAGTTTGGGTGGAACGGATCGTCCGCTGCTGGCACGAACTCGGCGACAAAAGGGCTGTACTCCTGGTCCAGCTTCCACCTGATTTTCAACGCGACGACGCCCGGCTCGACTACTTCCTGGCCACGCTTCCGCAGTGGGTTCGCGTCGCCATCGAGTTTCGGCATGACAGTTGGGACCACCCGGACGTCTACGCCCTACTGGAGCGCCGAGGCGCAGCCTACTGCATCATGAGCGGCGCCCATCTGCCGTGCATCCTCCGGGCCACCGCACCATTCGTGTACGTTCGTCTGCACGGCCCGGACCATGAGCACCTCTACGGCGGCTCATACTCCGATGATGATCTGCGATGGTGGGCGGACCGGATTCGCGAGTGGGACGGCTACGGCAAGGACGTGTACGTCTACTTCAACAACGACGGCGGTGGTTACGCCGTGCGCAACGCTGACACTCTGCGGTGGCTGCTTGGGGTCAGTTGACTCTACGCAAGGCGTCCCCGCACGATCTCGCTGACAGTCTTGCCATCAAACCGTCCAGCAACCTTGGCAGTGACGGGCTTCATCACGGCTCCTATGGAACGCATGGACAGCTCTTGGCCATCAGCTTTCAGTGCCTCCACGGCATCGTCAACGATTGCTTCCACTTCTTCTCGGGTAAGAGCTTTTGGCAGGTAGGCTTCGATGATTTCGGCCTCCGCCACCTCGGCTGCGGCCCGATCTGCCTCGCCCGCCTCGGTGTAGATCCGAGCCGTATCCCGCCGCTTTGCGACTTCCTTCTGAAGCAGCGAGGTGACCTGTGCGTCGTCGAGCTCAACCGGCGTCTTGCCTGACTTCTCACGGGTGGTGATCTCACCCAGCACGTTGCGCACAGTGGTCAACGCAAGCTTGTTGCCCGCCTTCATATGGTCGACGACGTCCGCCTTGAGGCGTTCTTTGAGTGTCATGATGCTCCTTGTTTGGGTTCCTCCTGTTATCTTCCCAGAATGAGTGCATGGGGGATGTTTCGCGGAGCCGAGCCGCGCGTGGTTCGGATGTTCCTGTGGTGCGTGCTCGCCGCACTGCAATAAACCATTCATTACGAGTAAAACGTCGTGCGGGGCTCAAGTGCTGGGCGGATCCTGCTCCGTTGTTTCCTTCTCAGTGGGCCCGCTGACTACCACCTGTGCAGGGCTGTGAAGGATGTATCCGTTAAGCCAGGAGAAGAGAGCCCGGATTTTCTGCTGGAGCCCGGACAAAAGGGCGAGGTGGACCAACAGCCAAGACAAGAAGGCCAGGATGCCTTGGAGTTGGATTCGCTTGCGGCCCAGCTCTGCCACTGCAGCGCCACGACCCACCATCGCCATATAGCCTTTGTCGACGTACCGGAACGGAGCGCGGTTCTCGCCCTTGAGATCCGCGAGAATGTTCGACGCGGCCCATTTTCCGGCCTGTTGAGCCACCGAACCCAGCTGGGGCAATTTTGCCCCCGTTGAATCGGTGATGTTGGCGCAATCCCCGATGACATACACGCCCTCAACGCCAGGGGCAGTCAGGTCCGTCTTGACGTCAACGCGACCTCCCCTCCCCTGGGTCAAGCCCGAACCGCCAATGAGGTCCCCTGCTTTCAAACCGCCGGCCCACACCACAATTTGCCCGGGCACGGAGCTTCCGTCAGCCAGGGTCACTCCGTCTTTCCGTACCTCCGTCACTCCCACTCCCATGTGGAGTTGGACGCCCACCTTCTTCAAATGATCGGTGGCGTAGCTCTGCGACTTCTTGGAAAACATGTTCAGGACTGTGGGCACCATGTCCACCAAATGAACCCTGCAGCGTGCCGCGAGTTCCGGCGAGAAGTACTTGCTAACCACGTACTTAACGTTCTCGGCCATTGCCCCGGCCGTTTCAACTCCGGTGGGTCCGCCGCCCACCACCACTACGTCCACAGACCCGTCCGGGTTCCTATCGGCTTGGTCCAACAAGCGGGTGAGGCCGCTCCCCAGCTTCGTCGCATCTGTGACGGAATACAGCGGGAAGGCATACTCTTCTGCTCCAGGTGTATCGAAGAAGTTCGGGACCGCCCCCACCGCGATGACCAGGATTTCGGCGTGGAAGACGCGGCCATCAGTAGTCCTGACCACTCGCTCCGCGGCGTTAACGGCGTCAACCTTCGAGGTCAGAACTTTGACACTTTTGTAGCGCCGGAAAACGGAACGCAGTGGCCGGGCAATGGCCGAAACCCCAATTTGCGAGGTTGCCACTTGATAGAGGAGCGGCTGGAACTGGTGATAGTTATTTGAGTCGATCAGCAAGACACGAACGCCCTTGCGGCCCAGCTCTTTTGCAGCTGCAACACCCGCGAATCCGGCACCGACAATGATGACTGGGTATGAGTCCTCCATGCGAGCAACTTACTGCACTCCCAGTTCCCACAACAGAGGCTTGTGATCACCGTCGAGCGTTTATCCTCTGTTCCTGTGGGTACGCAGTGGGTAGTGTTCTGCATTCGGCAACGCACACGGAAGGGTGATCTTGTGAACGAGGACGGGCTGACGGACGCGGTGCAGGAAGCGGGAGCCGTTGAGTTGCTCCTGATCCGGCACGGCGAGAGCGAAGGCAACGTGGCCGCTACGGAGGCTCGACTGTCTGGAGCCGAAGTCATTGACGTTCCAGCCAGGGATGCTGATGTGAATCTGTCGAGCACCGGGCAGGACCAGGCAAAGGCCCTGGGGACGGCACTCGCCCGGATCGCCGAAGAACTCCGACCGGATGCCATTGTCTCCTCCCCCTACGCAAGGGCCCTTCAGACGGCGGAAATCGCCGTTGAGACAGCCGGCTGGCCTGTGAAAGTGCTTACTGATGAACGTCTCCGGGACCGGGAGCTGGGCATCCTGGACCGGCTAACACGTTTGGGAGTAGAGACCCGATACCCAGACGAAGCAGAGCGGCGGCTATGGCTGGGCAAGCTGTACTACCGGCCGCCAGGCGGTGAATCGTGGGCTGACGTCGCACTCCGTCTGCGATCCATCCTGGATGAGCTCAACACCCTGGGATCAGGGCAACGAGTGATGCTGGTCTGCCACGACGCCGTCATCCTGCTGGTCCGTTACGTTTTGGAGGGCATGTCCGAGCAGGAAATCCTTGACCTTGCGGCCACCACATCGGTGCTGAATGCTTCCATCACCCGGTATGTCCGTCCCTCGGGCGCAGGTCCCTGGCAACTGGAGAGCTTCAATGTTGCTGACCACCTTGCGGAGCAGGGTGTCACCGTCACGGAACACGCAGGAGATGCCAGTGTCCATCCACAGTGATAGCCCCGCACCAACACTGGTGACGCCCTCGCTTCTGCGCGACTGGCCGTTGCCCGCCCCCGGAGAGGACAAGTACTCGCGCGGTGCAGTGCTGGTGATCGGTGGAGCTCGCGCAACTCCCGGCGCGGCGTTGCTGGCCGGCACCTCAGCCCTTCGTGCCGGCGCCGGAAAGATCACTTTGGCAGTGGCCGAATCCGTAGCGGTCCCCGTAGGAGTTGCGCTCCCGGAAGGCGGTTCCGTGGGCATGCCCGAGAACCCGGAAGGGTCCGTCACCGGGGAAGGACTCGACAGGATCTCGTCCTACCTGGATCGGGCTGATGCCGTGCTGATCGGCCCTGGCCTGGACGATCCGGACCTCGCCGAATCGCTGCTGCGAGCGCTGCTGGAGCAGGAGGAATCCCACGAGGCGGCCAACGACGGCGGTGCTCCCGCCATCGTTCTTGACGCCTTCGCCTTGGGCGGCTTGGTAAAGATTGAGGAAAAATTGGGGCCGTGGCGCGGCCGGCTGATCCTTACACCGAATCCGACCGAAACCGGATTTCTTCTGGGCAGAGACGTGGAGGACCTGGAAACCGACGTTGCTGAGGTCGCTCGCCGGTTCGATGCGGTGGTGAGTTGTCAGGGTTACATCGCCGGACCTGGCGCCGCAACAGCAGACGACTCGCCGCTGTGGAAGATCACCACTGGTTACGGCGGACTGGGCACGTCAGGCAGCGGCGATGTTTTGGCAGGGGCCATCGCGGGGCTCCGTGCGCGCGGGACCAGCGATGCTCAAGCTGCTTGCTGGGGCACGCACCTTCACGCCGCCGCTGCCGACCGCCTGGCCAGCAAGCTCGGCCCGCTCGGGTTCCTGGCCAGGGAGCTCGCCGACGAACTGCCCGCCCTCATGCTGGAGCTCAATACCTGATACGAATAGGCTGCCTGCATGGGGACCAAAGGAAGCAGCACACAAACATCGCGCGTCATCATCAGCATCGTTGGGCTCATGGCAATCGCGGCCTACGGGCTCACCGCAGCGTTGCAGATCCTCGTGTGGAATCCGCTCGCCGCTGTTCCGGGCGCCACGCTGGACGAAATCCACGAAGGATTGGCCCGACGCAACGAGTCAATCTCCTTGGTGGCAGTTTTGACGTGGACGAGCGTCGGAACGCTTCTTGCTCTGGTTGTGGTCCTGCTGACGGCAACCCGGGTTATTTCACGGCTGAGAACAGTTGTAATTGTCCAACTCTTGATTCTGGTGCTCGGCGCACCCATGTATTTCTTTGCATCTTTCTCCGCCGGTATGGCCTTGGCAGACGCCTTCTTCATATCCGGTGGTGACTACACTCCATGGGGCGGTCTGCTGGGCCTGCTCAGCGCGGCAGCTCTGATCTGCACGCTGATGGTGGTGATCTTTCGTGGAAGGCCCGGGATGCGCACGGCCCGCACCTAAGCCGGCTTCAGCAATTCATGCTCGACGACGGCGGTACGGGACAAGGTCTTGTAGCCTTCCTTTTCGAACAGAACAGTCATGACGTCGTCCTCGTGCCTCATCACCAAACCGGGACCCCACTCTTTGTGGATCACGGTGGACTGCAACGGGAACAAGTTCTCGGCAGTTGAGGTGAGGTGACCAGCGGAACCTGACCCGGCGTCGTCGGGTGCTTCGGCGCAAGCATCGCAATTGCCGCAGGGCCGCGGCAGATCCTCCCCGAAGTAGCCCAAAAGGAACTGGCGACGGCAGCCGTCCGTCTCCGCGTAGCCACGCATCATGGTGAGCCGGGACTGGTCCACGCGTTGACGCGCCTCAGCCAACCGGGCGGCTCGCTCTACCAGTGCGGTCGGCTTGGCTTTGGAACTGAGCCGGATGCCGCGCTTGCCGGTTTTCACGGCGCCGGCTTCCTCCAACTGGTTCACCAACGCTGTAACCCGGCGGGCAGGGAAGCCGGTGAGCTCCGCCAGGGCGGTTTTGGGGGCAGGTGCGCCCGCGTTCTTAATGACTTTCAGCACGGCCATGAGCTCCTTCGCGTCCGGGGCATGGGTGGCAAAGAACTTACGCAGCCCAAGGTCCTCGGCACGGTAATGCAGTGTCGCAGCGGCCGGTTCGCCGTCCCGGCCCGCGCGGCCGATTTCCTGATAATAAGCGTCCAAGGACTCCGGAATATCTGCGTGCACCACGAACCGGACGTTGGGTTTGTCGATCCCCATGCCGAAGGCTGTTGTGGCAACCACTACCTCCAGCTGGTCATCCAGGAACTGCTCGTGGATGCTCTCCCTGTCAGTGTCGGAACGTCCTGCGTGATAAGCCTCGGCCCGCATACCTTGATCTTTTAGCTTGGCCGCGTACTTCTCGGTGTCCTTGCGGGTAGCGGCATAGAGCAGCCCCATGCCCGCGGCCTTGGCCAAGGCGATGACCTGCTCGACTACGGCTTTCCGCTTGCCTTTGTCCTCTTGGTGCCGGACAACGTCGAGGCTGATGTTGGGGCGATCGAAGCCACGCACCAGGACCAGCGGTTCCGTCATGCCCAACCTCTTGACGATTTCCTCACGCACGGGTGGGGACGCAGTTGCGGTCAAGGCTATGACCGGCGGGTTACCCAGGCGCTCGCGGACGCTGCCTAAGTCGAGGTAGTCCGGGCGGAAGTCATGCCCCCAAGAGGATACGCAGTGTGCCTCGTCCACTACGAACATGGTGATGTGCAGCGTGGCGATCCGGTCCACGGTTTCCCGCTTAGCCAATTGTTCGGGTGCGAGGAACAGGAATATCGCCTTTCCGGATTCAATTGCCTGCCACGCTGCCTCCACCTCCGAAGCACTGAGGGAGGAATTGATGACGACGGCGGCGCCCTCGCCCAGGTCCTCATTCAGCCCGTCCATTTGGTCTTCTTGCAAGGCAATAAGTGGAGAAACGACGACGGCGGGTCGGCCCGTTGTGTTGTGAAGGTGCAGTGCTGCGACTTGATAGGTAGCGGATTTTCCGTACCCGGTAGGCATGACAGCGAGGACATCACGACCCTCGACGACGGCGGTCATACCTGCGAGTTGTCCGTCGCGCAGCTCAGGCAAAGAAAAGGAAGTGGCCGCCAGGGCGGTCAGGGCAAGGTCATCGGACATGAAGATGTGGCTCCGCGTTGTGGTTCCTGCGGCCACTTGCATCAGCCGAGGTGACCAGCCTAGCGCGGGCGAGGCCCCGCCGTCGTACGCTGTATGCCCGGTTGTGGATAACCTGGGGTGACGTTAGCGCAGATCCCGGGACCGCACCTGATAGCTCAGGTGGGTGACGCGTGTTCCTGGGACGATCACGGGATCGTCCAGCACGAACTCCGCGCCAAGGTCACCGAACCAACGAATGCCACTTCCGAGCAGCACGGGCACCAAATCAACCCGGAGTTCGTCCACCACACCGAGGCGCAAGCACTGCCGTGCCACGTCCGCGCCGGCAACACCTATCTCCTTGCCCGCCGCGAGGTGCGCCGCACGCTCCAGTGCCGATCCCAGGTCCCCAACGAATTCGAACGGGACAGTCTGGCCGTCCCGCCGGACCGGCGGCCAATCCGAAGGAGGTTCGCGGTGCGTCAAGACGACGGTGGGCGACTCATTGGGCGGGTGACCGCCCCACCCCCTCGTCAGATCGAAGATCCGCCTGCCGCAGATGAATGCACCCTCCCTTGGGAGTGATCTCCAGTAAGCGGCATCGGCTTCGCTGAGATGAAACGGCACGGGGTGACCCGGCATCCATGTTTCAACGGGTCCGGCCTCGTACCAGTCGAAGAGCGGTCCGACTCCGTCATCATCCCGAGCGATGAATCCGTCAAGGGACATGGAAAACTGGGCTGAGACGCGGCTGTTCCTGTACATGGAATCAGTGTTGTGGCACCGCCGGGCTTGTCAAGGACACTGCCCGGAAAGGTGGTAATCAGGCTACTTACCAACGGTGATTAAGGTGCCTATGCTTGGGTTATGGAGCCCACTTCAGCCAAACTTCTTGTGCTTATTGGCGTGGTTGTCTGGCTCGCAGCCACCATCCTGCCATTGGCCCTGCTCCCCTCCTCGCGCGCCGAGGAAGAGCACAAGCCCAAGGCTCGCCACCCCCGCCATCCGAGGGGCGAGCCGCGCACCGTCCATCGGTTCCGACCATCCTCACTGAAGGTCCGATCCGGGCACCACGCCCGTATTCGGCCGCACGGCGCCTAGGCAGTTGAGCTCCGACGCGGCGCCTTTGTTGCAGTGCAGTTACCAGCGTAAAAAACCTCTTTACATTGCTTGTTGCCGGAGGGCGTAGATGGGCATAGCGTTGAGGTGGAAGCCCAGTGGTCCCCCATCACTGGGCTTCTCTTTGTCACCGTCAATTTCCGCGCCAGGTCTTTTCGAAGCGTCCGTCATGAAGGGAGATCAACCTGATCAGCTTGCTCACGGCGACCGCTGCAGCCGATGAACTAACCGGGATTGTGGGGGTGGCCGCACAGGTAATCGAAGCCCTCGGCGAATGGGGCGTCGGCTTGTTGACGCTCCTGGAGACCGTGTTTCCGCCCATACCCAGCGAGGTGATCCTCCCACTGGCCGGGTTCCTTACCCAGCAGGGTGGCATGAACCTGATCCCGGTCTTTGTCACCAGCACACTTGGCGCCTACGCCGGAGCGATGCTCCTGTACTGGCTGGGTTACAAGGTGGGGCAGGAAAGGGCCATCAAGCTGCTGTCAAAACTGCCGTTGGTTGATCGGGAAGATTTCGAGAAAGCCGCTGGATGGTTCGAACGCCACGGCAAGTCAGCGATCTTCTTTGGCAGGCTGCTTCCCGGGGTGCGCAGCCTCATTTCCCTCCCGGCAGGTGCTGAACGCATGAACCTCGTGACGTTTAGCATCTTTACTGTCGCGGGGACGGGCGTATGGAACGCCCTGCTCATTGGAGCGGGAGCACTGCTCGGCAAGCAATACCACTTGGTTGATCAGTATTCGCGATTCCTCAATTACGCCGTCTACGCAGGGCTTGCCGCGTTCGTCGTGTGGCTCATCATCCGGAGGGTCAAGAAGCGCAAGGAAAGCGCCCGGTAGAGAGCCCCTTCACCGGAGTCGGGCTCGAACCGTCGTTTTGTCCACCTTGAGTTCTTCGAAGAGAGCAGACACAGGATCGTGTTCTTCGCGATCCAGAAGCGCCACAAGAAGGTTTGACGTTGTGATCTGCCGGGACTTCTGATCCATTGCCTGTTTCACCATGTTGGCCATCACTTCCTTGGCGCCCGAACTAAACGGCGGCTTCCTCCCCTTTGTTGGCATCGTGGCCCCCTTAGGGTTTCTGGTTTCCAGCCCGATAGCCTTCAGCGCAGCGGCATCCAACCGGGAGGCCGCGTCATGAGCATCGTCCAGAGTGATGCCAAGGACCGCGGCGGGTTCCGGTTCATGAAGCGCCCCCAAAAGCAGGTGCTCCGTTCCCAGTCGCTTGTCGCCCCTGCCTCGGGCTTCTTCCATGGCGTACCCCACAATCCTGCGGGTATCACGGGCAAATTGTTCAAACATGGCTCAACTCATTCCCTGTATTTTGCGTGCACTGATTGTCGTGAGACACCCAAGGCATCACCGATCTGCTCCCACGTCCACCCCTGCTCACGGGCCGCCCGCACGTGGACCGCCTCAACCTGCTCGGCCAGGCGGTGAAGGGCTCCCACTGCGCGTAGGCCCACGGCGGGGTTCGTCGAATGGATCTGCTCGGATAGATCATCAGCTTCCATACCTGTCAGGCTAGACTGACAGGTATGGAACTGTCAACCTAGACTGACAAGCTGCTTCGGTTGGATTGAGGGCTTACGGCCCTAGGGGATCCCTGCGCCCCCGGGAGCTTGGCGTTAGTGTGAGCACGTTGAGTGCGCGGAGGACGGGACGCCCTTGGTCGCATAGGCCGCTGCGGCCTCCACAGGTGGCTCTTCGGCGAACTCCCTCCGGGCATCGTGGACCACTGCGCCATTGACGATCGTCAGGTCGGCCCGCTCGCCGAGGAGTTCGTCCGCTCCAAGAGCGTAGAGATTCGAAGACCAGACCACGACGTCGGCCCTCGCACCTACGCGGATGACGCCCAGTTCATCTTCTGCGTGCCAAGCCCACGCGCCGCCTTGCGTGTAGGAATCAATTTGGGGTCAGACCACCGGGAGTCGTTTTGCAGGAAGGGAAGAGACACACGCGGGGGATCAGACGAATTCAGAGTCGTGGCGTGAATGGCCTGCTCACCCCGGTATTCACGGTTCCAATGAGCAACGGGGCGCCGGGCGACTCAGCATCATCGGGTAACTTTGGCGCCGCGGGCTGAACGCCAGTCACATTTCGTTTGCAGCTTCGACTACCCCAACAAGACTGACGGCTGAAAAGATCCGGCGGCGGATTTCAGCTAGTTCTTGGAGTTCTAGTGTCAGTTCAGTCGCTGAGTGAGGTGAACTTCAACGGCGTCACCGTCGCCCTTGCCGATGGCTTTTCGGACAGGAGCGGCCACCGGCAGTTTGTGCGTACCGTCTCCCAACGCCATGAAGGCTCCAGTGAACGGGTGCCCGTCTACTGTGCCGGCCACTTTGACCAGTCCACGGGTTCCAAAGATCTTCGCTGACTCAGGCAATTGGACACAGGTCCAGGTATCTCCTGGTCGAACTTTGCCGAGCAGGGCAACAAAGGTGATGTCCAGTGGTTGTGGTTCTGCCATCTTCTCGTCCTTGTCACTGTGCCGAGCTGGACGCTGCCGCTTATTCGGGCAGCGTATTGACGGACACTCTGCCGTCCTGGCAATTCTGACAAGTACGTGACGCGTTGCCAACGAACCATTAGGTGCTCGTAGCTAGGATAAAGACGAAACTGAAGGTGCAACCCGCGCACCTGGCAGCGGGTTCCGTCTCCCGCACCCTGGCACTACCAACTCACCATCCCGCACAACGAGAAATGAATATGGAACTTCTTGACGCCCACACGGTTGTGATCTCTGCCGTCTTCTTGGTGCACGTCACAGGTGTGATGATCGTGGCCGCCTCGATCGCTGGCTTGGTGATCTCACTCTTTACCGTCGTACTCGCTGTGCATTCCGTCCGCACCACGTGGGAACTGACGCAAAACTGGCGAAGCAGAGGCCGCTTCGAAGGCAGTTTCAACAAGGTTCTTGGCTCGTTGAAAGCAGGCGTTCTGGCAGCACGTCCGTTGATTGCTGCGGCGCGGCGGCGGATCAGCCGGTTGTCATCGTTCAAGCCCGAGTAAGGGCCGGACACGGCAAGGCTCAGCGGATAGCCGGAGCCACCGCCGCCAACCAAGCGACCCCCGCCAGCAACTTCTGATCAGCCGATCAGGGCCGTGGCCGCAGAGTAGCGCGCCAGTGCAGTGTACGCAGTCTTTGTGCCGGTCACGCGTACTTTGATGGCACTTCCCTTGTCCGCGGCGACCAGTTTGTACGTCTGGGCGGTGGCGCCCGAAATGGCGGTGCTTCCGCGGTACCACTGGTAGGTCAGCGTCACGGGCGCAGGACCCCACGTGCCGGGAGTCGCAGTGAGCGTGCTGCCCACCATGTTGGTGCCCGACACCGCAGGAACCGGAGCTGTCAGGGTACCGGCAGCGACCGCAGCCGTAGCAGCGGAAGTCTTCGCCGCCGTCGTAAACCCTGCTTTCGAACCCGTGACCTTGACCGTCATGGCCTTACCCAGATCAGCCGCAACCAACGAGTAAGTAGCAGAAGTAGCACCCGTCACCGCAACACCGCTCCGGAACCACTGATACGCCAACGTCACAGGAGCAGGACCCCACGCACCCGGAGCAGCCGTCAACACCGAGCCGACCTTCACCGTCCCGGACATCGTCGGTACCGGAGCCGTCAAGGTCCCCGCCGCGACAGCAGCAGTCGCAGCGGAAGTCTTCGCCGCCGTCGTAAACCCTGCTTTCGAACCCGTGACCTTGACCGTCATGGCCTTACCCAGATCAGCCGCAACCAACGAGTAAGTAGCAGAAGTAGCACCCGTCACCGCAACACCGCTCCGGAACCACTGATACGCCAACGTCACAGGAGCAGGACCCCACGCACCCGGAGCAGCCGTCAACACCGAGCCGACCTTCACCGTCCCGGACATCGTCGGCACCGGAGCCGTCAAGGTCCCGGCAGCGACGGTGACGGTGGCCTGGCCGTAATAGGGCTGCAGGGGCCAGTCGTGGACACTCAGCCGGGCAGTGACTTTCTTGCCGGCGTCGGAGGCTTGGAGGAGGAACGTCGGCCCGTTTGACCTGTAGTCCTGCACGCCGTCGACAAACCAGTCGTAGTAAGGACCAAAATCGGGAGCGGGATTCAGGGTGCCGTGGTCAACGTTCAGAGTGTTCCCGGCGCTGGGCGTTCCCAGAAGGGTGAAGGGCTTGGAAGCCGTGACGGCGTCGGCGCCCGATTTTCCGCCGTGTACCGAGGTGGAGTATGACGCATACCCGGTCTTGGTCCCGCTGACTTTCGCCCAGATATCGTACCCGGCATCAGCGGCGGTGGGCACGTACGCGGTGGTGGTGGCGCCGGCAATGTCCTGAAGGGCCTCGCCGTCTTTGGAGCGCTGCCACTGGTAGGCGAGGGTCACCGGAGCCGGTCCCCAGACACCGGGATCAACGGTCAGTTTCTGTCCGGCCTGGGCAGAACCGTAAACGAATGGCCTGCCAGGTGCCAGCGACAGCCCTTCGACGTCCAGTTGCATGGTCAGCTTTACACGCTGGCCGGCAGCGGTTGCCGTCAGAACGGTGGCCGTGTCCTTGGTGGCCGTATTGTCGTAGCATTCGGCCTTGTAGCGTTTTTCGCGGGGCGTGCCCTCGTAAACCGTGTCCGAGACGCAGAGCTTGTATTTCTTTCCCACTGCCATGCGCCAGTAGATCTTGCCCTGCGCATCCGAGGTAAGCGGACCCATCTGTGGTCCGTCCCAGGCTCCCGTTGCGTCGTTGTAGACCCACGGGACATACCCGACGTCGGCAATCGGCGCGCCTGCCGGATCGACGACAGTTGCTTCCATGAGGGTTTCATCCTTGAGGATGAAGTTCACGTTGGTCCACTGCACACCGGGCGGGACGGTAGCCGTGCTGTAGGTATCCACGGTGCCCGTGCCGTTCCAATACTGTTCCAGGTAGAGACGCTGGCCCGACTCGTCCCGGACGCTGATGTATGCCTGGTTGGGCGGAATCTTGGTGAGGGTGAAGTAGCCGTTGGCATCAGGCTTGGTGCTGCTCACCTGTCCGCCGTTGTTGGGTGAAGCTGAGACGGACACCGCCGTCACCGGCTGGCCGGCTTTGTTGGTGACCCTGCCGCTCATGCTGCCGAAGGCTTCCAACTGCGGGTTGAAAGTGGTGATGGGGGCAGCATCGGTGACGGCAACCGGCGTCGAACCGTAGGAACTGGACTGGTTCGCGTTCCACTCGTCGGCGTAGGTGGCGGAGCAAGGTCCGCTGCTGCAGGTGGTCCACAGCTTGTAACTGCCGGCAGTCGGCACGCTAAAGCTGTAGGAGCCATCGGGGGCAGACCACGCACCGGCCACCAAGGAGGCACGGTCGTCATTGGTGTACGCCCCCACCCACACGTCGCCAAGCGCAGTGGCCGTTGCGGTTGCTGTCAGTTTTCCTTTGACCACACCCTTGAAGGTGTAGGTTGCGGCCGAGGCGGGTGCCGCGCCGGCGAAAAGGCCGGCAGCCACCAGGACGGCCGTCACCAGGGCGGCCCACACTCCTTGCCGTGTCCTTCGAAGCGGATGGTGAGTGGCAGGTCGAGGCAACGGCATGGGTAAGGTCCTTTTCCCCAAGAAAGTGACTGAGCGGACCGAGCGGTCCCCTGTCATCGTAGGCACGGGACCGCAGGAGTGCCATGGGGAGAGCTGCCCAGTGCGCTGAGGCGATGAACTCACGACGGCGGCACTCGGCCCGGTGGGCCTGTTCAGTACCTCGCCGGACGGGATCATTCGGATCTGCGCCGCGTGATTGGATGAAGACGACCCTGAGCTCTTGTACCAGTTCCCGGCAAAGATCTCACCCGCCCCCCGCCAACACGATCCGGTAAGCCCCATCCGACTCGCTAGGCTGGCCACATGCCTTCGCCGTGGACTTTCCTGATCGCCCTGCATGCCATCGCAGCGGGCTACGCCCTGATCTTCGGCGCAGTGAACCTGCTCCGCCGCAACAAAGGCAGCGCAGCGCACAAGATCCTGGGCCGCATCTGGGCGGTAGCCATGTACATCGTGGTCCTCACCTCCTTCGGGATCCGGACCATCGACGGAGGATTCAACTGGCTCCACGCGCTATCCGTCCTGACGTTCTGCACTCTGACCACGGGCCTGTGGTGCGTCCGCCGCGGCAACATCCGTGCCCATCAGCGGTTCATGAGCGGCAGTTACTTCGGCCTTGTCGGAGCATTCATCGGCGTCGTGGCCGTGCCTGACAGGCGACTCCCCCAAATGGCCATACACGACCTTGCCGGCCTCACACTCTGGGTAGCTGCCGTGGCCCTTACAGCCGGTCTGACCGTCGCGGGGCTGTTGCAGCTCCGACAGAAGGCCAGCGTTGCCCGTGCAGACGGTTGAATGTCCGTCCAGTCGTCCCGGTACGCTGGCGCTAATCTCGAGCGCTTGGCGAGACGGGATGCATGAGACGCCACCGGCGACACCACTCTGCTTGCCGGTTGCGTCGCGCTTCTCCGAAGCCACCGCGACGGCCATGGGCTGGACGAAAGCCACCGACCTGGGCACCGGCCTGGCCGACGTAAAGGCCGGCACGTCCGACGCGTACTACCCGGCGAACCCTGCCACGGTCACCATCCATGTCCACGGAGCCGACACGCCCCGATGTGAGAACCAACACCACAGAAATTCTCATTTTATCCCCATATGAGAAAATCAAGTAAGTGTCTTCGCAAAGGAACAAATGGCCTCACAGTCTCGACAGCCCCGCGGCATCTCTGCCGGCGGAGAGTTTACCGCCAGCGCACACCCCGAACCGGGCGCCTCCCTGACCACTGGTGTCGGAGGTTGGCCAGCCATTGGCTACGAGAAACATCCCTGGGAAACCGATCCTGACCGCGGCGCTTCCCGAAGGCAGCGGCTGCTGGCCCGCGACCCTTACGAGGCCGCAGTCGCCCCCGAGATCGCCCGCCTGGACCCGGCCATTGATTCCCGCACGCAGGCGCTGGCAGAAGCCGCCACGGTGGAGATGGTCCGCTTCGACGCCGAGCTGGGCCGGGAAACCACCCCGTTCGCGGCGCTGCTGCTGCGCAGCGAGTCCGCTTCCAGCTCCCAGATTGAGAATCTGACAGCCAGCGCACGCAAGATCGCCCTGGCCCAGCTGGGTGACACCTCCAGTACCAGCGCCTCACTGATCGCCTCCAACGTCCGGGCCCTGCAGGCGGCGATAGACCTGTCCGAGGATCTGTCGGCGCAGAATATTGCGGTCATGCATCACTCCCTGCTGAACGCCTCCGACAAAAACATCGCCGGCGAGTACCGGGACGCCCAGAACTGGATCCGCGGCAACTCCCCTCACACTGCCGAGTTCGTCCCGCCCCATCCAGACAAGGTGATGCCGGCGGTGGAGGACCTGGTGGCCTTCATGCTGCGCGATGACATCCCGGCACTGACCCAGGCGGCGATCGCGCACGCCCAGTTCGAGACCATCCACCCGTTCGCCGACGGCAACGGCCGCACCGGGAGGGCCATCGTCAGCGCGCTGCTGCGGGCCAAGGGCGTTACCGAAAACGTCACCGTGCCAGTGTCCTCAGGGTTATTGACGGATACCGGCCTGTACTTCGATGCTCTGGGCGCGTATCGCGAAGGGGACATCCAGCCGATCGTGGAGCGCTTTGCGGAATCCGCTGTCCGGGCTGTGGACAACGGCCGGCAACTGGCGGCAGACATTGAGGCGGTAGAGGCAAGCTACCGGGAACGCCTGGCCGGTAGTCCCTCATCCGTCCGCAAGGTCCTGCACCTGATACCACGCGAGCCGGCACTGACCGCTGAGATGGTCGCAGAACACACCGGAGCATCCCTGGCCACCGCGTACCGCGCTGTCGAACGGCTGGAGGAAGCCCGTGTCCTGTCATCCGCCGGCAAAATCCGCGGCACCCGCGTCTGGGTGGCGCCGGACATCATCACGGCCCTGGATGCCTTCGCATACCGGGCAGGACGCCGGAACAGGCACCGCTGAATTCTAAAGCGCTCAACACGTTCAGGCTGCTGAGCTCCGTCACGGAACCCTGGACGCTTCCGAATTCGGGACATTGGACATCCGGGTCATACGGTCGGCAACCACAGACATGCAGCCGTGAAAGACGTCCGTCCTCCACCGACTGCCGGTCCCATCCAGACGACACGTCCACCAGTGAGCGCCGTCGCTGTGTTGAAGGCCTGCAGTGCCGTGCATCGCAAACAAGAAAAACCCCTCCATCCCGGCAAAATCGCCGGTACGGAGGGGTTCGTGGAGCCCCCTGTCGGATTCGAACCGACGACCCCCGCTTTACAAGAGCGGTGCTCTGGCCAACTGAGCTAAGGAGGCACGCTTCGGTTACCCAAAGCAAAGCGCGAAAGAGCGCTAGATAAGGTTAGCCCAGACCATCCCCGTCAACGAAATTCGCTGCCAAGCAGCAGCGGCCGGCCACCCGCAAAGGGTGACCGGCCGCCGTCGTGCATTCCGCGAGGGTTAGCCCTTGGCGGTGATTGCCGTCTGGATCTCAGCGTTCAGGTCGGACCTGCCGTCCCACTGCTTGCCGTCGATGAATACGGTAGGAGTACCGGTGACGCCGATCGCCGCAGCTTCCTGGGTGGCAACCTTCACCCACGGACGGAACTGCTTGCTGTCGATGCAGGAGTCGATGTTGGCCGCACCGATTTCGGTGGCCATTTTTTTCAGGTCGTTGTCGGAGATGCCCGCTCCACCTTCAGCCGGCTGGCGTTCGAAGAGCAGGTTGAAGAATTCCGCGTACTTCTCGGGCGAGGAGTTCACTACGCAGGCAGCAGCGTTGGCTGCCCGTGAGGAGTAGTTGGTGGTGGACTGGCGGTCCAGGAAGCCGAGGGCACGGTACTCGAGGGAGATCTTGCCTTCGTTGCGCAGGTTGGTGAGAGATTCGCCGTAAGCGGTCTCGAACTGCTTGCAGACGGGGCAGATGAAGTCGATGTAGGCAATGACCTTGACGGGCTTGCCGGCCTCGGCCTCGCCGCCAGGCACGGTTACCGTAGCCGGCTTGGTTTCCAGGGGAGCCGGGACATCAGCGACGTTGACTGTGGCAGGTTCCGATTTCACCACTTCAGTGTTGGCCAGCAAAGTGATGCCGCCGTGAACGTTGCCGTTCGCCGGGGTGGGACCCTGATCGGCCACAGGCGCGTTGTTGTTCTGGGCTCCAATGAACGCGAAGGCAATGACGACGATGATGACCACTACGGCCGCCACGATTCCCCAGCCGACAAGAAGCTTGTTGCGCTTCTCCTTCTTCAGCTGTTCTTCGCGGATTGCGCGCGCTTTCTCCCGCGCCTGGGCGGTTCTTTCGGCCTTGGACAGGCGTGATTCGTTTGCGGGGCTCATCAGTTCCTCGGGGTATTCGACGTCAACGTGCATAGCTTGGGGCAACGGGGCCAGTTTACGGGAGCAAACTTGAAGGTTTACCCACGCCCATTGACCCTGTTGTTGAACGATCAACTGCCCGGGATGATTCCGCTAGTAGGCTGGGAGGTGAATCACAGCAACCTTAGGGAGCATTGATGCAGGATTTGGCAAGCGAAAAAGTCGAGGCCGAACAAGGCACCCGGGCTTCTCCTACGAAGAAGCCCACGGCAACCAAGTTCGACTTCATGGTGGTCTCCAACAGGTTGCCGGTGGATCGCATCAGCGATGACAACGAGGAAAGTGGCTGGCGCCGCTCACCCGGCGGCCTGGTCACGGCCCTGGCGCCCATGATGACCAAGAGCGACGGCGCGTGGGTGGGTTGGCATGGCGCCCCTGACGAAACTGTGCGGCCGTTCAGCCACGAAGGCATGGACCTGCTTCCGGTCCAGCTCAGCACCGACGACGTTGAGCTGTTCTACGAGGGCTTCTCCAATGCGACCATTTGGCCGCTGTACCACGACGTCATTGCGCCGCCGGAATTCCACAGGACCTGGTGGGATTCCTATCGGAAGGTCAACAGGAAGTTTGCCGACGCCGTTACCCGGCACGCTTCCGAAGGCGCCACGGTGTGGGTCCAGGACTACCAGCTGCAGCTCGTTCCGAGGCTGCTGCGCGAATCCCGCCCGGACCTGAAGATCGGCTTCTTCAACCACATCCCGTTCCCTCCCCCGGAGATCTTTGCGCAGCTCCCGTGGCGTCGCGAAATCATTGACGGTTTGCTCGGGGCAGACCTTCTGGGCTTCCAGCGCCCCAGCGATGCCGGCAACTTCATGAGATCGGCCCGCAGGTTCCTGGGCGCAAGCGTCAAGCAGCAGCAGGTCCACGTCAAGGGCGCCGACGGCCAGGTCACCCACATCGCGCGGGCCCAGGCCTTCCCGATTTCCATCGATGTCGCCCAGATCCGCGAGCTCGCAGACCGGCCGGACATCATTGAACGCGCCCGGCAGATCCGCAAGGACCTGGGTAACCCCAAAACCATCCTCCTGGGCGTGGACCGGCTGGACTACACCAAAGGCATCCGGCACCGCCTCAAGGCTTTCGAAGAACTCCTGGCGGATGGGCACATCAAGGTGGAGGATGCCACGCTCATCCAGGTGGCAAGTCCCAGCCGCGAACGGGTGGAGCAGTACCGGCTGCTGCGCGAGGAAATCGAAGGCACCGTGGGCCACATCAACGGCACCTACGACACCATCCAGAACACCGCGGTGCGCTACTTGCACCACAGCTACCCGGTGGAGGAGATGGTCGCGTTGTACCTCGCGGCGGACGTCATGCTGGTCACCGCGCTGCGCGATGGCATGAACCTTGTTGCCAAGGAATACGTGACCGCCCGTCAAAACGACGACGGTGCACTGGTCCTCAGTGAGTTCGCCGGTGCTGCCGATCAGCTCAAGCAGGCATTCCTGATCAACCCCCACGACATCGATGGCCTCAAATCGACAGTCCTGAAGGCCATCACCCTGGATCCCAAGGAAGCCCGCCGCCGCATGAAGCTGATGCGCAAGCAGATTCTGGATCACGACGTCGATCATTGGTCAGCTGAGTTCCTGGCCGCCTTGGAGGAGAAGGTGGTCCGTGATGACAGCTGAGAGCCTTTCACTGTCACCTGAGCTGCTGGAAGCCGTCCGGCGCATTTCCAGCACCGAGCACCTGTTGGTTGCCCTCGATTTCGACGGCACCCTCTCCCCGCTGGTTGACCGTGCGGAGGACGCACGCCCGCTGCCCCGGTCCGCCGCGGCCTTGGAGGCCCTGGCACAACTACCGCGCACGACGACGGCACTCATCTCAGGCCGCGCACTGGACAGTCTGCGGCTGGTCGCCTCGCCTCCCGCCGGTACGTTGCTGATCGGCAGCCACGGCGCTGAGGTCTGGCTGGGCGAGGGCTCTTTGGGCTTGGAACTTGACGAGGAACAGCGCACAAAGCTGGCCGCGGTCCGTGAGGTTCTTGCCGAAATCGTGAACATCGCTCCGGGGACGTTGCTCGAGGACAAGCCCGCCGGCGTCGTCCTTCACACCAGGATGGCCGACGACGACGTTGCCGAAGACGCCGTAGAGGCCGCGATGCGAGTCCTCCGGGAGCACCCGGGTGTCTACCTAAAAACCGGCAAGCGCGTGCTGGAGACCTCCGTAGTCCATGCGTCCAAGGGCGAGGCTGTGGAGTTCCTCCGTCAGGCCACCGGCGCGACGGCAATCCTTTTTGCCGGCGACGACGTCACTGATGAGGATGCACTGGGCCGACTGATGGGCGACGACGTAGGCATCAAGGTAGGCCTGGACTTCACCCAAGCCCAGTATCGGGTGGAAGCCCCTGTGCACGTGGCGGAGCTGCTTGAGGCCTTGCTTCGCGAGCGGCGGCAGGTCACAGCGGGGACCTAAGGAAGTGACGAGCACAACTTGTGACGTTCGTAACATTTAGGTGGTTAGTCAAAAAGTCTGACATACTCTTGGATGTGATGTGACGCACAGTACCGTGCGGCGTCACACGATCCTCCCCGGCCATTGGCCGGGGAGTTCAACTGAAGAAAAAGAACCATTCACAACGGATCGTCCGGCACGTACCTGCCGGTGAAGGGATTGATAACTGTGGCTACAGTTACTTTTGATAACGCTACGCGTCTGTACCCGGGCACAGATAAGCCCGCCGTCGATAAACTCAACATCGACATCGCCGATGGCGAATTCCTGGTCCTCGTTGGACCCTCCGGTTGCGGTAAGTCCACCTCCCTGCGAATGCTCGCAGGCCTTGAGGATGTCAACGCCGGCCGTATCCTGATCGGTGATCGCGACGTCACGGACGTCCCGCCGAAGGACCGCGACATCGCGATGGTCTTCCAGAACTACGCCCTGTACCCGCACATGACCGTTGCGGACAACATGGGCTTCGCACTGAAGATTGCCGGCGTTTCCAAGGAAGAGCGCGCCGAGCGTGTCCGCGAAGCCGCCAAGCTCCTTGACCTTGAGCAGTACCTGGACCGCAAGCCGAAGGCACTCTCCGGTGGTCAGCGTCAGCGTGTTGCCATGGGCCGTGCAATCGTCCGTAACCCCCAGGTCTTCCTCATGGATGAGCCGCTGTCCAACCTTGACGCCAAGCTCCGTGTCCAGACCCGTACGCAGATCGCATCCCTGACCCGCCGCCTGGGCGTCACCACCGTTTACGTGACGCACGACCAGGTAGAGGCCATGACCATGGGTGACCGCGTTGCTGTGCTGAAGGACGGCCTGCTGCAGCAGGTTGACACCCCGCGCAACCTCTACGACCGCCCGCAGAACGTCTTCGTTGCAGGCT
Organism: Arthrobacter sp. StoSoilB22; assembly: GCF_019977315.1. Taxonomy (NCBI): domain Bacteria; kingdom Bacillati; phylum Actinomycetota; class Actinomycetes; order Micrococcales; family Micrococcaceae; genus Arthrobacter; species Arthrobacter sp. StoSoilB22. The sequence continues at coordinate 982,422 of NZ_AP024652.1, read as the reverse complement.
TCATCGGCTCCCCGGCCATGAACCTGCTGGAACTGCCGGTTGTTGACGGCGGCGTTCAGTTCGGTGGAACGGTCTACCCCGTGCCCCGCGACGTCCTCCAGGAAGCACACGGCCAGACGGTTACCGTTGGCTCGCGTCCTGAAGACCTCGAAACGGTCGGCAACGGCGAAGGCCTCCAGGTTGAGGTTGACGTTGTTGAAGAACTCGGCGCCGACGCCTACGTCTACGGCCACACCATCCTTGATGGCAAGAGCCACGACATCGTCGCCCGCGTCGATGGCCGCCGCCCCCCGATGAAGGGTGAGTCCATCTTCGTTCGTCCGCAGTCCGGCCACGTGCACCTGTTCGACACGAAGACCGGCCTCCGCTTGGGCGACTAATCCCGCCGGCTAGTACATCCGCATTTTGATAGCGGCCCGACCCCTCCAGGTCGGGCCGCTCTCGCGTTAACCTAACTCCTGCGAAAGAATGGCATGAACACGACGGACACCCTGATTCCCCGCCCCTCCCACGTCGCACTCCTGGATGCCCCGGCCTTCACGCTTGCCTCCACGGCACGGATCAGCGCGATCGACTCAACTGTGCCGGTTGCCGAACAGCTGGCTTCACTGCTGCGCGGCGCCACAGGTTTCGCGTTGCCCATTGTTGAGGACACCCGCCCCGGCGACATCTCGCTCGAGTTGGCAGAAGCGTTCGACGGCGGCCCCGAGGCATATGTGCTTACTGTCGCCGAATCCGGTGTCGGGGTAACCGCTTCCACTCCTGCCGGACTCTTCTACGGCGTCCAAACACTGCGGCAACTGTTCCCCGCGGCCATCGAGTCCGGGAGCCGGGGCCACAGTGCAGGCTCCGGCGCGGACGGCGCCTGGGTGATTCCCGCCGTCGAAATTGCGGACGCTCCGCGCTTTGCCTACCGCGGGCTGATGCTGGATGTTGCGCGCAGCTTCTTCACCGTGGACCAGGTGAAAGAGCAGATAGACGTCATGACTCAGTTCAAGCTAAACGCCCTCCACCTGCATCTCACCGACGACCAATCCTGGCGCATTGAAATCCACGAGCCCGCAGAGAACCCCTCCGCGCTGCCCTACGCGAATCTCACCGGCGTGGGTGGCCAGGGCGCTGTGGAGGTGTCAACGGCCATCCCCGTGCGGGGCCACGAAGGCTTCTACACACAGCAGGACTTCCTGGACATCCAGGCCTATGCCGCCGGCAAGAACGTCCTGGTGGTGCCGGAGATCGACCTCCCGGGCCACGTCAACGCTGCCCTCGCCGCGATCCCGCAGCTGAACCCTGACGGCAAAGCCAAGCCGATGAGCACCACGGCGGAGGTAGGCTGGTCAACGCTCACCGAAAACTTGTCCGCAACCTACGAATTTGCCCGGGAGGTCCTCGGGCAACTCGCCGCCATCACGGTAGGCCCTTACCTCCACATCGGTGGCGACGAAGCGAAGGTCACGGAGCATGACCACTATGTCTCCATGGTCCAACAGTTCGTTCGGATCGGCGCAGAAACCGGCAAGACCGTGGTGGGATGGAACGAATTCGCAGCCGTCGAGCTTCCCGAGGGCGCGGTGATCCAGTACTGGCACGGCGATTTCGAAGCCGTGGCACGGCAGGCGGAACACCATGGGGCCAAAGTGCTCATGTCCCCCGCAGACAAGACCTACCTGGACCAGAAATATGCACCGGACAGCCCCATCGGGCTTGAATGGGTGGAAGGCGGGCCGTTCGACTGGGCCGACTACTACAACTGGGATCCAGCGCAGGGCGGTCTGAAGGACCACCACATTCTGGGTGTCGAGGGCGCATTGTGGTCCGAGACAGTCCGGGACAACCAGCAGGCCCAATGGCTCCTCTACCCGAGGGCTGTCTCCTTGGCGGAAGTCGCGTGGTCCGGTCAGGAGGTTCGCAACCCCGGTGACTTCCGACGTCGGCTGGGCGCCTTGGGCGAGCGGCTCGCCAAGCAAGGTGTCACCTTCCAGGAAGCGCCCGACGTCGAGTGGTCCGCCGTGTCCCAGTGGCCGTTTCCCGCGGCAGAAACATCTTCCCCTCCCAAGTACGGAACAATTGAGGCATGAGCGAGCAAAACGAAGCCCAGTGGCACGACGAACCCACCGACTACGGGCAGATCGGCAAGCTCCCCCGGAAGGAAGCCGCCAGCGCGCAGGACACTGCACCTCCCGCCAGCGTCATCGGGTCCCTGAACATCACCGCGGCTGCTGCCGATCCTGAACTGCTGGATCTCCCATGGCACATCGCGCTGGAGGACTGGCCTGCCGAGAACCTGGCGGCACTGCCCCGCGGTATCTCCCGGCACATCGTGCGTTTTGCCCATTTGGGTGGCTCGGTCATCGCCATCAAGGAAACCTCGGAGCATGTTGCCCGCCATGAGTACCACATGCTGCGGAAGCTGGCCCGGCTGGACGTTCCCTGCGTGGAGCCGGTGGCTGTCATCACGGGCAGGACCACCGCGGACGGCAGGCCGCTGAACCCGGTCCTGGTCACGCGGCACCTGAAATTCTCCATGCCGTACCGCGCGCTGTTTTCCCAGATGCTCCGCAAAGACACCTTGACGCGCCTCATTGACGCCCAGGCGCTGCTGCTGGTGCGCCTGCACCTTGTGGGCTTCTACTGGGGTGACGTTTCACTGTCCAACACCCTGTTCCGCCGTGATGCCGGCGCCTTCGCCGCTTACCTGGTGGACGCCGAAACAGGCGAGCTCTACCCGGACCTCTCCATGGGTCAGCGTGAATACGACCTCGAAATCGCCCGCGTGAACATCGCCGGTGAACTGATGGATTTGCTGGACGGCGGACTCATCGAGGAAAAGGTGGATCCCGTAGCTACCAGTGAGCTGATCATGGACAGCTACCGCCGGCTCTGGACTGAACTGACGGAGAAGGAATCCTTCGAGCTCGGCGAAAGGTGGCGCGTGGCCGCCCGCATCCGGCGCCTCAACGAGCTGGGCTTTGATGTGGAGGAGTACGCCATCAAGACCACGGCGGACGGCTCCACCATCCAGCTCCAGCCCAAAGTGGTGGACGCCGGTCACCACCAGCGTCGTTTGCTGCGCCTTACGGGCCTGGACGCCCAAGAGAACCAAGCCCGCAGGCTCCTCAACGACATGGACCAGTTCCGCGCGGACAACAACCCGGACCTGGACGAGGAAATCAGCGCCCACATCTGGGTCAGCCAGATCTTCGAGCCCATTGTGCGTTCCATTCCGCGTCATTTGGCCGGAAAGCTGGAGCCCGCGGAAGTGGTTCATGAGGTGTTGGAGCACCGCTGGTACATGAGCCAGAAGCAGGACAGGTACGTGCCCCTGGCCGAAACCGTTCAGTCCTACCTGGACACGGTGCTGCAGCACCGCCGCGACGAGGCAGCCATCATGCTGAACCCGGACACGGAGCTTCTCAAGATCCTTGAAGTTGAGGTTGAGGAGTCCGGCCGGTACGACGACGAGGACGAGTACCCGGACGCAGACGACTAACGAGTTTTTGTACAGCTAATGCCCCTAAGAGGGCTTCTAAAGGGCGTTAGCTGTACAAAAACTCACGGTTCCAGTGTCTCGGCCAGCCCGGCCAGGACGGGTTCGCGGCCCAACTCGATGTGTGAGTACGCCAGGGAGTAGGCCAGATCCGGCTTACCCTTCAGGATGGCGTTGCAGAGTTCGGTGTGTTCGTCGCGTTGGAGCTCATTGCTGCGGTTGTGGGCCAGCCCGAAGATCCAGCGCATGCGCCCAAACAGGGGTTTCACGGATTCAATGAGCAGCCTGTTACCGGACAGGCGCACTATTTCGGCGTGGAGCTCGGCGCTGATCAAGGCGACGTCGTCGGTCCGTTCGTCGTCGATTGCTGCCTTGGAGGCCTCCATGAGTTCCACCAGCCGACCGCCGTCGCTGCCTTCGGCCACACGCGTGGCAGCCATGCGCGCGGCGAACGTCTCCAAGCAGAGCCGAACGTCGAAAAGCTCGTTGACATCCGTGAGGGTCAGTTGGCGCACCACGGCACCGCGGCGGGGGAAAGTTGCCACAAAGCCGTCCTGTTCCAGGCGCTGGATAGCTTCGCGCACGGGAATGCGGGAGACGTTGTAAAGCTCCGAAAGTTCACGCTCGCGCAACCGCACACCCTGCGCGTACGTTCCCGCGACGATGCCTTCCAACACCAGTTGGTAGACGTTCTCCGCGCGGGCCTCTTCATCGCGGCCATTCCCGTTCTCCGGCATCGCCTCAGCCACTGTCAAACTTCCCTTCATGCAGTCGCCAGTCCTTTGAGTGACGCTCCCCCTACGCTACTTTGGTATACAAGAATTTCACAGCACCCGCGTTTCGTTAACACGGGCGTCGGCGATCAACAGACCTGCCATCAGAGGAGCAACCATTGAATACCCTGATCCGCGCCGTCCGCCCCTGGGGGCAAGCGCTCAGTGACGTCACGCTCGTCGCTGGCGAAGCAGGCGGCAAGATCACCGCCGTCGAACCACACAACCCTGCGCGCGTGGTCCCGGATGGCGTCACTGTTGTCGAAGGACGTGGGCGCCTGCTGCTGCCATCGTTCTCGGATGTCCACGTTCACTTGGACTCCACCCGGATCGGCCTCCCGTTCCGGGAACACACCGGCGGTCCGGGTGTGTGGACCATGATGATGAACGACCGCCTGAATTGGCGCAACGCCGAGGTCCCGCTGCAGGATCGCGTGAATGACACCCTGGGACGGATGATCGCCAGGGGCACCACGCGGGTCCGCTCCTACGCCCAGGTTGATGTGGACTGCAAGCTGGAGCGCTTCGACGCCGTTGCTGCCGCCAAGGAGAAATTCGCCGGTCAGGCATCCGTTGACATCATCGCGTTCCCCCAGGCTGGTCTGTTGTTGGAGGAAGGGACGGTGGAACTCATGGAGGAGGCGTTGAAAGCAGGCGCCAACGTGATGGGCGGCATCGATCCCTGCACCTTGGACCGGGACCCCGTCAAGCACTTGGACATCGTGTTTGGACTGGCAGAGAAGTATCAGGTTCCCATCGACATCCACCTTCACGAACCGGGCGAGCTGGGCGTCTTCAGCACCGATCTGGTGCTGGAGCGGACCAAGGCGCTGGGCATGCAGGGCAAGGTCACCATGTCCCACGCGTACCAGCTGGGCAGCGTCAACGAGGCCACTACACGCAGGCTCATTGATGCCTTCGCTGAGCTCGATGTCTCCCTGGCGTCGGTTGCTCCTTCTGCTGCCGGCCAGTTGCCCATCCCGCTCCTTACCGAGGCCGGTGTTCGCTTGGGCTTGGGCGAAGATGGCCAGCGCGACTACTGGTCCCCCTACGGCAACACGGACATGCTGGACCGGACCTGGCAACTCGCTTTCACCCATGGCTTCCGCAAGGACCAGCTGATCGAGCACTGCCTGGCCATCGCCACCATCGGTGGGGCGAGCATTCTTGACCCCGGCGCAACCAGGCTGAAGGACACCTCCCATCGTCCCGGCGTCGAGGTCGGTGACCCGGCTGAGCTGCTCCTGGTGGACGGCGAAACGGTAGCCTCCACGGTGATGGACCGCGGCAAAGACCGCACTGTCATCCACGCCGGAAGGGTGGTAGCTGACCAGCTGGAACTCGTGTAGCGGCCGCGGAGCCCGCTCTTGTTCGATTCCTCGCCGTTCAACGGTATTGGCGGCGGATAAGGGCGGGTTTTCGCTTTAAGTGCTACTCGCCGCGTGCCGTGGGAGCGCCATCCAGGGGCGACCACCACGTCACCGGGGGCGTCACTTTGAAGCGGCGCCCGGTCACTTCGCTAGGCGTGATGCGGATGAACTGGTCCTTCTGCCCCGCCTCCCAAGGGAACAGCAGGAGACCGACCGTATCAAGCACGTCCTGCGTCAGTTTTACGGCAGAAGCGCGGCCCTTGACCACCACGCTCCACGCCACACCTGTTTCGGCATTGACGCCGTCGGCTTCGATGGCAACCGGAGCATCGCCCAGAGCTGCATGAAGTTTGGTGCCTTCACCGGTCCGGAACACCAGGGTCCCGTGATCAACTTTGTAATTCACGGGAAAGATGTCCGGGTGATCCTGCACCACAACGGCGAGCCTGCCCACCGAGACACTGCGGAGGAGCTCCCAACACTCGTTGGTCTCCAGGACTTCAGTAGCGGGCGTTTCCGGCTGATTTGTACCTGTTGCTGCTGAGTTGGTCATATGGCCGAGGATACGCCGCCGGGCTGCTGCCCGAACAGGCCCTTCCCCGGTTTCCGGGCAATCGGACGCGGTGCCCGCCTCTGCACAATCCTTCGAATAGCCGGGTTATCGAACCACCGTGGCTTTGGTAGTTGCTTGCTCAGGAGGCGCCGCCCGCTCCGCTGACTCCGTTGCCTCCAGGCTGACGAGGGGTCCACGGATAGCAAAGAATCCTGCACCTGCCAGCACTACGGCCTCCGCGGCGAGCGCCCAGAACGTCAATGCCCAGCCGCCGGTGATGGTGTGCAGTACCCCGGCACCCAGCGGGCCGAGGGACGCCAACGCGAAACCAAATCCCTGGCTCATGGCGGAGAGCCTGCCCGCCGATTGCGGCCCATCGGAGCGGATCACCACCAACGCCATGGCCAGCCCGAATCCAGCGCTTTGGACAATGCCGAGGACGCCTACTGCGAGGAACTGCAGCTCAAGTGGTGCCATCAGAACTCCAAGCAGCGCAGCTGCCACGGACAAGCCAAGGCCGGGCGCCATGATCCTCAGGATGCCGGGGCGGCCAGCGAGCACGGGAGCCAGCAAACTTGCAGGCAACCCAGCAAGACTGAACCACGCCAGCAGGGCGGCAGCATCGGCTTGTGCGAGCCCTCGGGATACCCCGTACACCGCCAACCAGGACGTGATCGCGAAGTAGAGCATGGCCTGGAGTCCGAAGAACGCTGTCACCGCCCACGCCGTGCGTTGCTTCCGGAGCGGAGTGACCACATCAGTGGCTCCGGTGACGGTGCCCGCAGTGGTGGGTGCCGCCGTCGGGCGTCCTCCGGATCGTTGGATCAGGAACGCGCCGATCAGCGCTGGCACCGCCCACACGGCGAGCGCTGATGCCAGGTTTCCACCGAAGGCCTGCTCCAATGGCTGGACCAGCCCGGCACCCAGCGCAGCGCCGAGGCCGAATCCCATGGTGCACAGGCCAGTCCACCAGCCGGTGCCGCGGTTGGCTTTGACGATCTGAGGCACCAGCACGCCGGCTGTCATGATCGCCATGCCGGCCAAGAAGGTTCCGGGCAGCAGCAGTGCGGGCACCGTCGCCCGAATGACCAATGCCGCGGCCAGAACCAGCAACGCCACCGCGACGGCACGACCTGTCCCGAGTCGTTGAGCCAGCCATGGCCCCATGGGGCCGGAAATACCAAAGGCCAATACCGGCAAAGTGCCCAGTACTGGAAGCAGGGACGGATCCAGGCTGAACACTCCCGGCACCTGATTCATCACCCCGGCAACGGTGGTAATGGCCGGTCGAAGATTCACGGACACCATGACAAGCGCGATCAACGCTAGACCCACCCTCAGCCTCGGATTCAGTAAAGATCCAGCCTGCCGCTTCTCGCGCACGTCATTCCCCTCATAGCAACTTTGGTATACCAAGTAAGACTATGAGGGGAATGATGGAAAGTAAACGCCTTGGTCTGCAAGGAAGTTCAAGATTCAGAGTGCAACTACTCCGAGTCTGGAATACCAAGAAGCACTCATGCGGTCCGCCAGAGAGTTGGAGGTGATAGAGCGTCACACCCAAACACGCGAGACGTGAGAGAGCGTCACACCCAAACACGCGAAACGTGATAGAGCGTCACAGGCCCACGGATCAGATAGCTTTTCCCGGATTCAGGATTCCCTGCGGGTCGAACAGCTCCTTGATCCGCCGCTGCAGCTCACGCATCGGTTCGGGTTGCTCAAGCCCGAGCCAACGCAGCTTGTATTGGCCCACGCCGTGCTCGCCTGTAATGGTGCCGCCCATGTGGAGGCCTACGCGGATTGATTCGTCCAGGGCTGCGTTGAGTCGTTGGAGCGCGTCTGCGTCGGTGGCGGGGTCTACGCGGTCCATCCAGAACGTGGGGTGCAGGTTTCCGTCGCCGGCGTGTGCCACTACTTTGAGTCGAACCTGGAATCGGGCGGCCATGGCCTCGAGTTCAGCCACGAAGTCCACCAAGCGCGAGCGCGGGACGGCTATGTCTTCGCCCACCCTGAATTCGTCGTCCACTTCGACGCCGCGACTGTTTCTGCGTAGTTCCACCAGCATTTCGGCTTCTTCGCTGGCTTCAGTGGTGACTGTGGCGCCGCCGTCGGCGAGTACCTGGCGGACGACGTCGGCTTCTGCGGCCGCTCCGAAACCGTCGGTTTGGATGAGCAGCAGGGATTTGCCGCGCTTTTGGAGGTCGCTGCCGTTCAGTTCGTCCAGCTGCACCAAGGTGCCGTTGTCCAGGAGTTCCATGATGGCGGGCTGTACGCGGGCTTTGCCTACTGCAAGCACACCAGCGGCGGCGCTGCGGAAGTCCTGGTAGAAGGCGGCGATCGTGTGGATTTCGCGCGGCAGGTATTTGAGCCGAACGGTCACTCCCACCACAATCCCCAATGTTCCTTCGGAGCCCACCAGTAACGCGGTGAGGTCGTAGCCCGCCACGCCTTTGAAGGTTTGGTGGCCGGTGTGCATCAGGGAGCCATCGGCCATGACGACGTCCAGGGCGAGCACGGAGTCACGTGTCACGCCGTATTTTGCGCAGCGCAGTCCTCCGGCGTTGGTGGCCACGTTGCCGCCGATGGTGGACATTTTGTAGCTGGCCGGGTCGGGCGCGTACATGAGCCCGTGCTCGGCGGCGGCGGTGTTGAGGTCGGCGTTGATGACGCCGGGTTCGACGACGGCGGTTTCGTCGTCGGGGTTGAGGTCCAGGATGCGGTTCATCCGTTCCAGGCCCAGGACGATGCAGCCTTGGGTGGCGTGCGCTCCCCCGGAGACGCCGGTTCCTGCACCCCGGGCGACGATGGGCACTTGGTGTGCCGCGCAGCTGCGAACGATGTGTTGCACGTCTTCGAGGGACTCGGCCCACACCACAGCGAGCGGCAGGTGCCGCTCCAGCAGCGGTCCTTGATCCATGGAGTATACGGTGAGGGTTTCTTCATCCTCGGCCACCTGCCCGGCACGGAGTCCGGCCGCGAGCTCTTTCAGGAATACTTGTTGGCCTGCCGAGGGCCGTGAGTGTTCCCGGCGGCCCGCGGTCCAGGTGTTGATGCTTTCCTCTGATGTTCCGGCCATAGCCGTTTCGTCCGACACAGTGGTCCCTCCACGTACGCACCGCGGACACGCCAAACCGGCAGTCTTCGCAGTGTTTTAGTGCTCCCAGTCTAGCCAGCCCGGAACGCTAGCCAGCCCGGAAAGGCAGGGCACGGCCACGGCCGCCGGCTACCCGGTGGCGAGCACCGTCCCCGGCAGCGCCCAGATTCCTGCGGAGACACCTTCGGCACGTAGGCAAACATCGTCGACGCCGGATGGTCCGGCGGGTGCGGAGCTCGCCGTTCCGGAGTGGTGCAGTGGCGGGGCGAGTAACGCTTCGAGCTGCTGGCTGGAGAGGACAGCGTTGTCGAGGACCACCTCGGCCGTGTCCCTAGCGACGAATACCAGCGCTGAAGATTCCAAACTTTCCCGGATGAAGACCAACGCGTCGCCCTCGGCGTGCAGCCAGCGCACCCCGCCTTCAGTCAGCGACGGCAGTTCCCTGCGCAGCCGCGCAAGGTTGGCGTAGAGGGACCGCATGTCCGTCCGCACGCGGCTACCATCAGCCCATGGCATGGGCGTCCTGGAGTCCTCGCCGTTGAACCCAACAAACCCGAACTCGTCGCCGGCAAACATGACCGGAACTCCTGGAAGGCAGAAGGTGAGGGCGGCACCCACGGCAGGACCGCCGTCGACCATCACCGTTGCCGCGCGTGCGGTGTCGTGCGTATTGAGCGCGTTCATATTGTTTTGCAGCACACCCCAGCTAAATCCCGCGGCGAGGTCCTGATGTGTTGCCAGGAAGTCCTCAGCATCGATCTTGTTGGGCCCGGATTGCGGTGAGCCGAAGAAGTTCACGTTCGGTGCGTCTTTGGCGAGCCAGGACCACAACGGCCGGGTCAGGTGGGAGTACGTCATGGCTCCCTGCCAGTGCTCGCCCGTGAAATCCGGAGAGGCATCGGAGGTGGACTCCGCCAGCAGGGCCGCGTTCGGGTTGATTTCGCGCACCCGGTCCGCAATGAGCCGTGCCACGTCATGGTTGAGGTCCACCGCGCCCAGACGGCCGGTCATGTTGCCGACATCGATCCTCCAGCCATCCAGATTGAACGGCGGCTTGAGCCAGCGTGCCACCACGGAATCATCATCCGTCACGAAACGTCGGCGGAGTGCATCGGAGGACCAGTTAAACTTGGGCAGTGACGGCACGCCCCACCACGACTCGTAGCTGGAATGGTCGGGGCTGAAGTAGTAGTAGCCAGCTTCCTCCGAGCCGGGATCCGCGAGCGCCTTGACGAACCATTCGTGGGCGTCGCCGGAGTGGTTGGCGGTGAGATCCCCCATGACTTTGATGCCTCGCGCATGTGCAGCTTCCACCAAGTCCACCAGGGCCTGGTCTCCGCCCAGGAGCGGGTCCACGGAATCGAAGGTTGACGCATCGTAGCGGTGGTTGGATCGTGCGGGGAAGAACGGCGTCAGGTAGAGGATATCCACCCCCAAGTCCTGCAGGTGATCGAGCTTTCCCGTGATCCCGGGAAGGTCTCCCCCATAGAACTGGGTGGCTGCCTGCTCGCCTGTCCGCACCACCTGGGCGTCCCAGGAACATGCGATAGCCCAGTGCGGAGTCGGATGATTGTCCGCTTGGGCGGATCGCGCGAACCTGTCAGGAAACACCTGGTACATGGTGCCCTTGCGGAGCCACTCCGGAGCCGCGGCGAACGTTGTCAGCCTGAAGTCTGCAGAGTCGGAGACGTCCCGTCGGAACAGGCCTTGGGCGTTGAGGTTCCAGTAGCGCCGCCCAATGGTGCTTCGGCTCGCCACGGTGGCGGCAGCATCGTCGTCGTGCGTTTCAGCGACTTCCAGCAGGAAGCGGTACTTGGCCACCGGGTTTGCCACGAGCATCGCCGCTTCCCACCAGTCCCAGCCATCAGCCGAGCCGAGCCTGATCGCGGCGTCGTAGCGCGGCTCGCCGTCCTGGACGGACCGGACCCAAACCTTCGACGCCGGCCCCCACCCCTGCGGGACGCGCAGCCGGAGCCGGACTGTTTCGCCGAGGGACACGGCATGGGGAGCATAAAGTCCGGATCCGTCATGGTGCGGAAGGGCGATTGGCATGGTCAGCCTTTCACTGAGCCGGCGGTGAGGCCGCTGACGATGTACTTCTGCAGGAAGAGGAACAAGGCCATGACAGGGATGGCCGCGATGACGGCGCCGGCTGCGAAGACGCCCCAGTTTTCGGAGCGCTGCTGGGCCACATAGGAGTAGAGCCCGACGGCGAGTGTCTGGCTGTCAGGATCGGTCAGGACAACGCTGGCGATGACGAACTCGCTGGAGATGCCTATGAACGCCAAGAGACCCACAACAGCCAGGATGGGGGTGACCAGCCGCAGGATGATGCCGAAGAAGATCTGGACGTGGCTGGCACCGTCGATCTTCGCCGCTTCGTCCAAGGACTGCGGGACCGTGTTGAAGAACCCGTACATCAGGTACGTGTTCACGCCCAGCGCGCCGCCGAGGTACACCATGATCAGGCCCAGCTGGCTGCCCAGCCCCAGGGCGGGGATTACTTGCGAGATGCCACTCAGGAGCAGGAAAATCGCGACGACGGCCAACAGTTGCGGGAACATCTGCAGTAAGAGGAGGGTCAACAGTCCCATCCGTCGGCCTTTGAAACGCATGCGGGAGAACGCGTACGCGGCCATGGCGCCGAGGAAAACGGTGGCGGCGGACGTTACCGTACCAACCACCAAGGTGTTCACGAACCAACGGCCGAAAGGTCTGGTGGGATCGCTGAAGAGTGCCACGAAGTTGCCGGTATCGAACCTGGAGAAGAGTCCGTTGGAACCCACCAGGGTGCCGTTGGAATCCAAGGCAGCGGATAGAACATACAGGAGCGGGAACACGGCGAAGATCGTGGTGACGATGCCCACCACATGCCGCCAGCCTTTGTCCTTAAACCAGACCCCGAACGGACGGCGTGCAGGCGCCAGCGGCGATGGGCCGCCGTCGAGCGCTGTTTCCTTGGTGTCGGCCAGTGTGCGTACGCTCATCAGTTCACGTCCTCGAGTGCTTTGGTCTGTTTGAAGCTGATGGCCGAGATAGTGGCCACGATGATGAAAATGATGATGGCCAGCGCGCTGGCCAGTCCGTAGTCGCGCCCTGTGCCTTGGCCGAACGCCACCTTGTACACCAGCGTGATCAGGATGTCGGTGGATCCGATATCGCGATCAGTGTCCGCGAAGCGCGGCCCACCACCGGTGAGCATGTAGATGACGTTGAAGTTGTTGAAGTTGAAGGCAAAGGAGGAGATCAGCAGCGGCGCCACGGACACCAGGAGCAGCGGCAACTTGATGGACCGGAACACCCGCCAGGCCGAGGCACCATCCATGCGGGCGGCCTCGTCGATTTCAGACGGCAGCGATTGCAAGGCGCCCGTGCAGACCAGGAACATGTACGGGAAGCCAAGCCACACATTGACCACCAGCACGCTGATCTTGGCCAGGACAGGGTCCGTAAGCCACCCGATGTTCGCGCCGCCCAAGAGTGTTTGGTTGAGCCAGCCGAACTCGGGGTTGAGGATGCCGGACCACACCAGGCCGGACAGGAAAGCGGGGAACGCATAGGGCAGGATCATCAGGATCCGGTACGCCTTCTTGCCGCGAAGGTCCTCACGGTTGAAGGTGATGGCCAGGAAGAGGCCCATCACAAAGGTCAGGGCAACGGATGCGATGGAGAAGGTGAACGTCCAAAGGATCACACCCAGGAGTGGCCCGCGCAGGCTGGGATCCGTGAAGGCCCGCACGAAGTTGTCCATGCCAACATCGATCTTCCAGCCGGTGGCCAGGGTCTCCCCGTTGGCGTCCGCGAAAGCGCCCTTGCCGTTGTCGCGGTATTGGGAGCCGGTATCGGTGTCCGTGAAGGTATCCGTGGCGGCGTCATAGTTCAGTGCCGGCTTGAACTGGTAGGCCGTGCTGCCGTCCGCAGTGCGGAGCGTTCCATCGGCGGGATCGTCCGAAACCGGGACTGTGATCTTAAGAATTTCCTGCTGATTGGCCACGATCTCCTGGAACTTCAGCGTCTGGTAACCCGCCAGGGAGGTGGCCTTGCCTGTCGAGTCTTTGCCGGCTTCCGGGACCTCGGTGAGCGGATCCTCACTGCTGCCGAGTTGTGCCTTGCCAGAGGGATCCGTGAACAGCAGGTAGAAATCACTGCCCTTGGTGAGCACGGACGCCTTGTAAGCAGGCGAGTCCGGGACGCGCTTCTGGGCTGTCATCTGGATGGCCGAAATGGCATCTTCCTTGGTGCTGTTGTGCCCATCGCCGTAGTTGGTGAAGGCGATGTAACCGCTGAACACCACCACCAGGACCTGGAACACCAGCAGGAACAGTACCCCTGGAGCCAGGTACTTGGCCGGTAGCCCACCCTTACGGAGGTAGATCCAGTTGATGGCCAGAACCACCAGTGAGGATACCGCCAACGCGGGCCACGACTGGCTGAGGAACAGCATCATCAGGATGTACACCGCAAAAGCGTCCACAAGTCCCAGCAGGACAACCTTGAGGATGGTGCCCTTGAGGGAATCCGGGTGGCGTACGGGCTTGGCTGTGGGGCGGGCGCCGCTGCCGACGGACTGTTCCGGGCTCGGTTGGCCTTGGGTTGCTGGCAGTTCGCGGAGATCTGGTTTTGGCATTGTGGATCCTTGAGTGAAGCGGTTGGCGACAGGCAGGGCCGGGCGGTGGATTGCCGCCCGGCCCGGGGCAGACCGGTGGAGTTATCCGGTTGTGGTGCTAGCCGCCGATCTTGGACTTGATGCTGTCGGCCATCTTGGTCCAAGCCTCAGCCGGATCTCCCTGGCCCTTGATGATGGCCAACTCGGTGGCGCCCCAGTCAGCCCACACCACACTCATTTCAGGGATGGCCGGCATGGGGACGCCCGTGGCACCGATCTTTCCGAACGCCTCCACAACGGGATCGCTGGCGGCCTTCTCGAAGGAGGCCTTCAATGCCGGCGGGCGTCCGCCTGCCGCATACATGGAATCCTGTGCCGACTCGGAGGTGAGGTAGTTGGTGACGAACTCATTGGTGGCCAAGGCGTTGACGCTCTTGGCGCTGATGAAGAAGCCGTTGACACCGATGAACGGCTGGGCAGGCTCGCCGCCGGCAGTGGGCAGTTCATCCACGGCCAACTTGATGCCCTTCTTCTGGACGTCCGGAACGTTCCACGGGCCTGTCAGGAAATACGGGGATTCTCCGGCCAGGAACTTCTCCTTGGCAATGTCATTGGTGATGTTGGAGTTGATAATCTTCTCGCCGGCATCACCCCAGGAGGCCAGCTTCTTGGCGAATTCGACGCCGGCAGCGTCACCGATGAGGAGCTGCTTTGCGTCATATCCGCCGTCGGCACTCTTGCCGAAGACCTGTGAGCCCATGGAGGACTGCAGCGGATACAGGTGGTAGGGATCGCCCTGTTTCGGATCCATGCCCACCAGGAACGGGAATGCGGCTTTGCCGTCCGCAACGGCTTTCTTGCCGTTGGCCACTACTTCGTCCAGCGTGGCGGCTTTGCTGTCCACGATGCTGGTGTTGCGAAGCAAGGCGATGTTCTCGATGGCGTACGGGATACCATAGACGGCGCCGTTGTAGGTCATGGCCTTGATGGAGGAGTCCTGGAACTGTGCCGCTTTGTCGCCCAGCTCAACGGGGGCAATCACACCGTTCTGGACAAACTTTCCAATCCAGTCATGGGGTCCAACAATCAAGTCCGGCCCTTGGCCGGTGGGTACCTGGGTGATGAAGTCGTCGCGCACGGCGGCGAAATCCTTGACCACAAGCTTCACTTCGATGCCGGTATCGGACTTGAACTTCTCCGTGATGTCCTTCAGCGCCGGAGAGCGCTCGGCGTCAACCCACATGGTGATGACACCGGCTCCGGCAGCCTTGAGGTCCGGCTTTGCAGCATCCGAGCTGGGCGTAGTGGAGGCGCTTCCACCGCAGGCGGTCAGTGCCAGGGCAGCGGCCACGGAGATCGCCCCGGCGGCGAAAACACGCCGGGTTGTTTGAGTCTCGAGGGTAGTGTGCACCTTCATTGGTGTCCCTTTCGTTCTTCTTTGCTTCGACGGCAAGGGCTCTAAACCCATCGCATCGCCGGTGACTTTGCTCACAGACTGCAAGCGCTTCCACACACTACAGGTACATACGCGGAATTGAAAAGACCCCACCTTGTAAATCACTCAAAGACAGCACCCTTAGGGCTGGAAGCGTTTACAATTTTGAAAATTCTCTTCTACGATGTGTTCATGTCCGTTGATTCATTGCTCTCGGTTGCGACCCACGAGCCCACTGCAGCTTTCACGCACGTGACCCCCGTCCACCACGCTTCGAAGGCGCACGGATGGTGGCGGTCCGCTGTGATCTACCAGATTTATCCGCGGTCCTTCCGCGACCTCAATGGCGACGGCGTAGGAGACTTGGCGGGTATCACCGCCGAACTGCCGCAGTTGGCGACGTTGGGCGTCGACGCCGTGTGGTTGTCGCCCTTCTACCGCTCACCTCAGCGGGACGCCGGATACGACGTCAGCGACTACTGCGACGTCGATCCCCTCTTCGGCACCCTGACCGACTTCGATGCCCTCATCGCAGAGGCCAACAGGCTCAACTTGCGCGTCATCGCGGACCTCGTCCCCAATCACTGTTCCGAGCAGCACGTCGCCTTCCAGGCCGCGCTTGCCGCCGGCGCCAACAGTCCGGAGCGGGATATGTTCATCTTCCGCGATGGCCTGGGCCCCGACGGCAATGAGCCTCCCAACAACTGGCAATCGCACTTCGGTGGCCCGGCATGGACGCGCGTCATGGAGCCGAGCGGCAACCCCGGCCAATGGTTCCTCCACCTCTTCGATTCCTCGCAGCCGGACTTCAACTGGGACAACCCGGCCGTCCATGCCGAGTTTGAACGCGTCCTCCGCTTCTGGCTGGACCGCGGCATCTCCGGCTTCCGGGTGGACGTCGCCCACGCGCTGGTCAAGGCAGCCGGACTCCCTGACTGGGGTGGACGCGCAGACGGCAACAGCTCCGAAGGCTTCCCGGGACACGACGCACCCATGTTCGGCCAGCCCGCCCTCCACGATATCTACCGCCGCTGGCGCTCCATCCTGGAAGAATACGGACCGGACCGCATCCTCTGCGCGGAAGCCAACGTGGACCCGCTGCCCCGGCTGGCCCAGTGGGTTCGAGCCGATGAAATGCACCAGGCCTTCAACTTCCCCTACCTGCACGCAGGACTGGACGTGAATCGCCTGCGCCACATCATCACCGACTCCCTGATCTCCCTGGACGCCGTGGGGGCCCCGAGCACCTGGGTGCTGTCCAACCACGACGTTGTCCGGCACGTTTCACGCTTCGGCTACGACGGACCAGGACCCCGCGACGGCGACGGCATCGGCCCCGACGACGTGCAACCCAACGAAGAACTCGGACGACGACGGGCTGCCGCGGCCACCATGTTCATGTTGGGCCTCCCCGGTGGCGCCTACCTCTACCAAGGCGAAGAGCTCGGCCTCCCGGATTCCTCCAGCATTCCCGGCAGCATGCGCCAGGATCCAACGTTCGCCCGTACCGGCGGAGCCCGCATCGGCCGTGACGGCTGCCGCGTTCCGCTCCCCTGGCGTTCGTCCGAACCCCACTCCGGGTTCGGCAGCGGCCTGGACCCCTGGCTGCCCCAGCCCGAGTCCTGGCCCGCCCTGGCCAGGGACAAGCAAGAGGCGGATCCGGCGTCGCACCTTAACCTGTACCGGCGGATGCTCGAGCTCCGCACCACGCACCGCCTCGGCGAGGGATCCCTGGCCTGGGTGGAGGACTACTGCAGCGAGACCTCGCTGGCCTACCTCAACGGCAACACCCTGGTGATGATGAACGTCGGAGCCGAGGCAATGCCGCTCCCCGCAGGCGAAACCATCCTGCGGAGTTCCGCGGTGGAAGCCGGCGCTGATCTACTGGCTGCTGATCTACTAGGCTCGGGGGAGACAATCTGGCTAACAGCCAGCTAACTTTTCCACCGAGGAGCAGCATGACCGGCATCAAGGACGTAGCCGAGCGAGCAGGGCTGTCCGTTGCCACGGTCTCACGGGCGCTGAGCGGAAAGGGCAACGTATCCCCCAGCAGCCGGGAACGTGCCCGCTCCGCCGCTGCCGAATTGGGATTCGTGCTGTCCTATCATGCGTCAAGCCTGGCTTCCGGGCGCACGCACAACGTCGGTCTGGTGGTGCCCTCAGTCCACCGCTGGTTCTTCTCAGCGGTGATCGAGGGCGCCTCCGCGGCGTTGCTTGAGGCCGGCTACGACCTCACCCTCTACAACATCGGTGAAAACCCTGCGCACCGGCAGAGCGTGTTCAACGACTTCCTGCTACGCAAGCGGGTGGACGCAGTCATTGCAGTGTCCTTGGAGCTCAGCGAAGACGAGATCCAGCAGCTTCACGCGGTCCACCGGCCCATCGTGGGCATCGGCGGACCGTTGCCGGGAGCTTCGACTATCAGGATTGACGACTCTGGAC
Source organism: Arthrobacter sp. StoSoilB22 (assembly GCF_019977315.1). Classification (NCBI taxonomy): domain Bacteria; kingdom Bacillati; phylum Actinomycetota; class Actinomycetes; order Micrococcales; family Micrococcaceae; genus Arthrobacter; species Arthrobacter sp. StoSoilB22. The sequence goes on along the minus strand of NZ_AP024652.1, from coordinate 964,659 downwards.
TCGCACTGAAGGCCACCAACCACCTGTTGGGCCTGGGCCATACCAAGATCGCGCACATCACGGGTCATGAGGCCTATGACCAGGACTTCCACCTGCCTGGAACCCGCCGCAGCGGTTTCGAGAAAGCAATGAACGACGCCGGCTGCCCGGTCAGGCCCGAATGGATCGTATCCGCGGACTTCACGATAGAAGGCGCTTACTCGGCGGCCCGGCAACTCCTGGCCAGCGCACCGGAGCGCCCCACAGCCGTCTTTGCGGCGTCGGATGAAATGGCCATTGGCACCATCCTCGCCGCAAGGGACTTCGGCCTGCGCATCCCCGACGACCTGTCCGTCATGGGCATTGACGGGCACGATCTTGGCAATGTCCTTGGCCTGACCACCATCGACCAGGATGCCAAGGGCCAGGGAGCATTGGCCGTCCGGACTCTGCTGGGCGCCATCAACAACGGGTTGGTGCTGGAACCTGCTGATACCGAACACCCCACCAAGCTGGTGGTTCGCACCAGTACCGCGGTGCCGAGGGCCGGCACCGCCTAAGGTGCCTCTACGGCAGCAGCCGTTCCATCACGAGCTCCAGTTTCGATGTGTCCTGCGGATAGGGCCGGCTGGCACCCGTAGTCTGGAATCCGTGGCGCCGGTAGAACGCAAGCGCCCTTGAGTTGTCCTCGTGCACCCCAAGCTCCATGCTTTCGGCCGCGAAATCTCCGGCAGCGGCTTGGCACGCCTCTCGGAGGAGTTCGTCGGCCAATCCCAGGCCACGATGCTCGGGTGCCACATAGACGCTGATGAGCATGGCCTGCAGCGGTTTCTCCGGGATCCGGGGGTGCTTGACCACCACACGCATCAGGCCGCAGAGTTTGCTGCCCTCTTCGCCTGTATCGGCAACCAGGGTGATGCTGGCATCGCCGGACATCGCGGCAGCACGCTCCTGCCACTGGGTGTCTGTTTGCCGGCGGGCCGCGTCCAGGCTCTCCACGTAGGCCATGGGCGTATCCGTGAGCATCTCCAGGCGGACAGCCTTCAACAACGGCCAGTCATTAGCGTGGAGCCTGCGGATCCTAGGCAACTGCTCCGCCCATGAACCTCACGTAGCGCTCCAATACACGGGGCCACCCCTCGGCGTAGGACGTGCGTGAGGCCGCAGGGTCTTCGGCGCCCTCCCAGCCGTCATGGATCAACCGGACTTCAGTGCCCTCCTCCACGGCCCGGAAAACCACGCGGATCTCCGTGGACCACAGGGGCGTACTGGCCGGATACCAGCTCGCGTGGAAGGACAGTGGAGGCTGCCAATCGTCGATAGTCCCCCATACTGATGTGCGGCCATCCTCGGCCGTCTCCAGTATCAAGTTCTCTTCGAACTCAACATGAGATCCTTCGCCGTACACACTCTCCTGCTCCAGCGGCCACCACAGATGTGGATGATCGGTGAAACCCTGGAAGGCATGCGAGACGTTGGTAGGAACCACAACAGTAATGATCAGGGGGTCAAGGCCATCGCCGGCCTGTTGGGACGGTTCGGGCTCCGACTCTGGATGGCTGAAAAGATTTTCCATGACCACCAACTCTACCGGGGGCGGAAGGTACACAGGTGGGTTAAAGTCGAAGGGCCCCAGCCGGTGGCTGGGGCTCTTCTTAATGGTTGTCCGGCGGTGTCCTACTCTCCCACACCCTCCCGGGTGCAGTACCATCGGCGCTGTGGGTCTTAGCTTCCGGGTTCGGAATGGGACCGGGCGTTTCCCCCACGCTATGACCGCCGTAACTCTGTTACCCGTCCCCCGTCCAGGTTGTTCTGGGGTGGGGGTGGGAAGACTGTGGTTACAACTGTGGTGTTGTGTATTTAGTTGTTGGTTCCTGGTTCGAACGGTTGTTGTTCGGGAACCACATAGTGGACGCGTGCAGTGTGTGTTGTGTGGTGTAAGTTGTTGGCCTATTAGTACCGGTCAGCTTCACGAGTCTTTAGTCCTCGCTTCCACATCCGGCCTATCAACCCAGTGGTCTGGCTGGGGGCCTCTCACACATAATGTGTATGGAAATCTCATCTTGAAGCGAGCTTCCCGCTTAGATGCTTTCAGCGGTTATCCCATCCGAACGTAGCTAATCAGCGATGCACTTGGCAGTACAACTGACACACCAGAGGTTCGTCCGTCCCGGTCCTCTCGTACTAAGGACAGCCCTTCTCAAATTTCCTGCGCGCGCAGCGGATAGGGACCGAACTGTCTCACGACGTTCTAAACCCAGCTCGCGTACCGCTTTAATGGGCGAACAGCCCAACCCTTGGGACCTACTCCAGCCCCAGGATGCGACGAGCCGACATCGAGGTGCCAAACCATGCCGTCGATATGGACTCTTGGGCAAGATCAGCCTGTTATCCCCGAGGTACCTTTTATCCGTTGAGCGACGGCCATTCCACAATGTACCGCCGGATCACTAGTCCCGACTTTCGTCCCTGCTTGAGATGTCTCTCTCACAGTCAAGCTCCCTTGTGCACTTACACTCGACACCTGATTGCCAACCAGGCTGAGGGAACCTTTGGGCGCCTCCGTTACTTTTTAGGAGGCAACCGCCCCAGTTAAACTACCCATCAGGCACTGTCCCTGACCCGGATCACGGGCCGAAGTTAGATGTCCAAAGTGACCAGAGTGGTATTTCAACGATGACTCCACCCGAACTGGCGTCCGGGTTTCAACGTCTCCCACCTATCCTACACAAGCCACTCCGAACACCAATACCAAACTATAGTAAAGGTCTCGGGGTCTTTCCGTCCTGCTGCGCGTAACGAGCATCTTTACTCGTACTGCAATTTCGCCGAGTTTATGGTTGAGACAGCGGGGAAGTCGTTACTCCATTCGTGCAGGTCGGAACTTACCCGACAAGGAATTTCGCTACCTTAGGATGGTTATAGTTACCACCGCCGTTTACTGGGGCTTAAATTCTCAGCTTCGCCCGTAAGGGCTAACCGGTCCTCTTAACCTTCCAGCACCGGGCAGGAGTCAGTCCGTATACATCGTCTTGCGACTTCGCACGGACCTGTGTTTTTAGTAAACAGTCGCTTCCCCCTGGTCTCTGCGGCCCACACCCGCTCACGGAGAGCAAGTCTCCATCACGGGGCAGGCCCCCCTTCTCCCGAAGTTACGGGGGCATTTTGCCGAGTTCCTTAACCATAATTCTCTCGATCGCCTTGGTATTCTCTACCTGATCACCTGTGTCGGTTTGGGGTACGGGCGGCTAAAACCTCGCGTCGATGCTTTTCTTGGCAGCATAGGATCACCGGATCCCCCCGAACGGGGGTCCCATCAGATCTCAGGATCGTGCTCGAAACACACAGGAACGGATTTGCCTATCCCTGACCCTACATCCTTAGACCGGGGCAACCATCGCCCGGCCCGGCTACCTTCCTGCGTCACACCTGTTAATACGCTTACCTCCCGGGATCAGATCCCGCGCTCGGCCAAAACCCACACACCACAAGGGTGATAGGGCAGGCTCCGGGCGGTTAGTATCCCCCGCTTGGCATGGACGGTTTTTCGCCGGTACGGGAATATCAACCCGTTGTCCATCGACTACGCCTGTCGGCCTCGCCTTAGGTCCCGACTTACCCAGGGCAGATTAGCTTGACCCTGGAACCCTTGATCATTCGGCGGACGGGTTTCTCACCCGTCTTTCGCTACTCATGCCTGCATTCTCACTCGTGTAGGCTCCACCGCTGGTTTCCACCGCGACTTCACTGCCCACACGACGCTCCCCTACCACTCCACACCCCTGAACCACGAAGGCTAGGGCAATATGTGAAATCCACAACTTCGGCGGTGTACTTGAGCCCCGCTACATTGTCGGCGCGGAATCACTTGACCAGTGAGCTATTACGCACTCTTTCAAGGATGGCTGCTTCTAAGCCAACCTCCTGGTTGTCTTCGCAACTCCACATCCTTTCCCACTTAGCACACGCTTAGGGGCCTTAGTTGGTGGTCTGGGCTGTTTCCCTCTCGACTATGAAGCTTATCCCCCACAGTCTCACTGCTGCGCTCTGACTTACCGGCATTCGGAGTTTGGCTGACGTCAGTAACCTTGTAGGGCCCATCGGCCATCCAGTAGCTCTACCTCCGGCAAGAAACACGCAACGCTGCACCTAAATGCATTTCGGGGAGAACCAGCTATCACGGAGTTTGATTGGCCTTTCACCCCTACCCACAGCTCATCCCCTCCATTTTCAACTGAAGTGGGTTCGGTCCTCCACGACGTCTTACCGTCGCTTCAACCTGGCCATGGGTAGATCACTCCGCTTCGGGTCTAGATCACGCCACTACACTCGCCCTATTCAGACTCGCTTTCGCTACGGCTACCCCACACGGGTTAACCTCGCGACGTAACACTAACTCGCAGGCTCATTCTTCAAAAGGCACGCCGTCACAGTAACAAGACTGCTCCGACGGATTGTAAGCACACGGTTTCAGGTACTGTTTCACTCCCCTCCCGGGGTACTTTTCACCTTTCCCTCACGGTACTGGTCCGCTATCGGTCATTAGGAAGTATTTAGGCTTATCAGGTGGTCCTGACAGATTCGCACGGGATTTCTCGGGCCCCGTGCTACTTGGGATACTCCCCAGGCCGTGCACAACATTACGGTTACGGGGCTCACACCCTCTCTGGCCGGCCTTTCAAGACCGTTCACCTATGCCTGCACCTCACCTCACTGGTCCGGCAGAACCAGAACGGAAAGTCCCACAACCCCGCCCATGCAACGCCCGCCGGCTATCACACATGAAACGGTTTAGCCTGATCCGCGTTCGCTCGCCACTACTAACGGAATCACTATTGTTTTCTCTTCCTGCGGGTACTGAGATGTTTCACTTCCCCGCGTTCCCCCCACGCACCCTATGTGTTCAGATGCGGGTCACACAATCACCATGACAGCGTTGTGCGGGGTTTCCCCATTCGGACATCCTGGGATCAACGCTCGGTTATCAACTCCCCCAGGCTTATCGCAGATTCCTACGTCCTTCTTCGGCTCCTAATGCCAAGGCATCCACCGTGTGCCCTTAAAAACTTGACCACACAAAGACCGGACTCTCATCCGGTCATGCATCATCTATTCGAGAGAACCACGACCACAAGGGCCAGGTTCATTCATAAGAAATTGCTGTAAGAACACACACACCAACCACCCCACCCAAAAAGGGATAGACGATCAGCCACATGCATGTTCTAGATGCTCGCGTCCACTATGTAGTTCTCAAACAACAACCCCGTCAACCAGACCACCACCCACCACAACCCCCACCAAAAAAGGGGAGCCATGCACACGAGCGGCCGTACCGGAAGCAGGAACAAAAGAAACACCAGAAGTGCCCCCTATGCATTGCTGCAAAAAGGTCCTGTTGCCTCAGGACCCAACAGTGCGCCAAACACAACCCCACACCAACCACGCCCCAGCCACGTTCCACACAACCCACACCCCCAAAAGGGACACAGACCGCCGTACTAGCACCAGGACACAACCAGTCAAGGCCATGCCAAAAAAATTTGATTCGTTGATATTCCACCCATGAGCACCCACCGCAGAACAGACGCCTGCGCAATGGGCAACACTGACAACCACCACCACACCCATGCAGGCACAGCAACCAGTTGTTAGCAGCTCCTTAGAAAGGAGGTGATCCAGCCGCACCTTCCGGTACGGCTACCTTGTTACGACTTAGTCCCAATCGCCGGTCCCACCTTCGACGGCTCCCCCCACAAGGGTTAGGCCACCGGCTTCGGGTGTTACCAACTTTCGTGACTTGACGGGCGGTGTGTACAAGGCCCGGGAACGTATTCACCGCAGCGTTGCTGATCTGCGATTACTAGCGACTCCGACTTCATGGGGTCGAGTTGCAGACCCCAATCCGAACTGAGACCGGCTTTTTGGGATTAGCTCCACCTCACAGTATCGCAACCCTTTGTACCGGCCATTGTAGCATGCGTGAAGCCCAAGACATAAGGGGCATGATGATTTGACGTCGTCCCCACCTTCCTCCGAGTTGACCCCGGCAGTCTCCTATGAGTCCCCGCCATCACGCGCTGGCAACATAGAACGAGGGTTGCGCTCGTTGCGGGACTTAACCCAACATCTCACGACACGAGCTGACGACAACCATGCACCACCTGTAAACCGACCGCAAGCGGGGCACCTGTTTCCAGGTCTTTCCGGTTCATGTCAAGCCTTGGTAAGGTTCTTCGCGTTGCATCGAATTAATCCGCATGCTCCGCCGCTTGTGCGGGCCCCCGTCAATTCCTTTGAGTTTTAGCCTTGCGGCCGTACTCCCCAGGCGGGGCACTTAATGCGTTAGCTACGGCGCGGAAAACGTGGAATGTCCCCCACACCTAGTGCCCAACGTTTACGGCATGGACTACCAGGGTATCTAATCCTGTTCGCTCCCCATGCTTTCGCTCCTCAGCGTCAGTTACAGCCCAGAGACCTGCCTTCGCCATCGGTGTTCCTCCTGATATCTGCGCATTTCACCGCTACACCAGGAATTCCAGTCTCCCCTACTGCACTCTAGTCTGCCCGTACCCACTGCAGAACCGGAGTTGAGCCCCGGTCTTTCACAGCAGACGCGACAAACCGCCTACGAGCTCTTTACGCCCAATAATTCCGGATAACGCTTGCGCCCTACGTATTACCGCGGCTGCTGGCACGTAGTTAGCCGGCGCTTCTTCTGCAGGTACCGTCACTTACGCTTCTTCCCTACTGAAAGAGGTTTACAACCCGAAGGCCGTCATCCCTCACGCGGCGTCGCTGCATCAGGCTTGCGCCCATTGTGCAATATTCCCCACTGCTGCCTCCCGTAGGAGTCTGGGCCGTGTCTCAGTCCCAGTGTGGCCGGTCACCCTCTCAGGCCGGCTACCCGTCGTCGCCTTGGTAGGCCATTACCCCACCAACAAGCTGATAGGCCGCGAGTCCATCCAAAACCACAAAAGCTTTCCACCACCACCACATGCGTGGAATGGTCGTATCCGGTATTAGACCCAGTTTCCCAGGCTTATCCCAGAGTCAAGGGCAGGTTACTCACGTGTTACTCACCCGTTCGCCACTAATCCCCCAGCAAGCTGGGATCATCGTTCGACTTGCATGTGTTAAGCACGCCGCCAGCGTTCATCCTGAGCCAGGATCAAACTCTCCGTTGAAGTAAAACAAATCAAACAGACACAACCACACCCACCGGAAATAACGGCAAACACGGCTGCACAAAATTCGAAACCAGCTGAAAACCAGACCACCACACACGGGGGTGCGCAATGATCCAGCCATAATTTCAACCAATCAAAAAAACAATCGGTATCAACAAACTTGGCACACTATTGAGTTCTCAAACAACAGGTCACTATTCCAGAGCAGTACCACCAGCCTCAACTGGATCGCTCCGGAGCAACTTTTCAAACTTACCGGCTGGATTCCTTACGGTCAAATCGGCAAGACTGACTTGATTTTTCCTTGCGGTTTCTTGTCAGTTTGCGGTCTCAACCAGTGGAGCAGCGCGGGTACTAACTATACCCACACTTGGCCCCGGTTGGCAAAGCCGCCTTGGTGAGGGCCGCCGTCGTCGAGCCCTTGCCTGTAGATCCGGCCGTAAACGCAAGCCGGCCGGGAACCAGCAACGCTCCCCCACGTGAGTGAGAGAGCGTTGCTCGAAAGCGGCCGTTATGTGAGCGAGGGACGCTGGAAAAGGGTGGTGATGTGAGAGAGGATCAGCCAGCCGGCGTGAACCATGAGGCGCCCAGCGGAGGAAGCGTTACAGTCAGCGCCGCAGGTTGTCCATCAGTTCCCGGAGTAGACGCCGTCAGTGATCCTGCGTTGACAACCCCCGAGCCGCCGTATGTCTCAGCGTCCGTGTTGAGGACTTCCGTCCACTCCCCTGCTGCAGGTACGCCCAAGATGTAATCCTTGTGCGGACCGCCGGAGAAGTTCACTGCGCACACCAGCGGTTTGCCATCGTGGTCCCAGCGGATGAACGTGAGGACGTTGTGATCAGCATCCCCGCCGTTGATCCATTGGAAACCGCCGGCCTCGTTGTCCCGCTGGTAAAGGGCCGGCGTTGCGGTATAGAGCTCGTTCAGATCCTTGATCAGGAGCTGCAGCCCGCGGTGCGCGGGAATGTCGGCGAGGAACCAATCCAGTCCGTACTGTTCGGACCATTCGGCTTCCTGGCCGAACTCTGTGCCCATGAAGATGAGCTGCTTGCCCGGATGCGCCCACTGGTACGCGAAGAAGGCGCGCAGGTTTGCCAGTTGCTGCCACCGGTCGCCCGGCATCTTGCGCAGCATGGAGCCTTTGCCGTGAACTACTTCGTCGTGGCTGATGGGCAGCAGGAAGTTCTCAGTGAAGGCATAGACCAAGGAGAACGTGATGGTGCCGTGGTGCCATTTGCGGTTGATGGGGTCTTCGGAAATGTACTTGAGCGAATCATGCATCCAGCCCATGTTCCATTTGAGCCCGAACCCGAGTCCGCCGTGGTTGGTGGGAGCCGTAACACCGGGGAATGCGGTGGATTCCTCGGCAATGATGATGGCGCCCGGGTGGGACTTGTAAACGGTGGCGTTAACTTCCTGCATGAAGGAAATGGCTTCGAGGTTCTCACGCCCGCCGAACTTGTTGGGCTTCCACTGCCCTTCTTCGCGGGAATAGTCCAGGTAGATCATCGAGGCAACAGCATCTACACGCAGGCCATCAATGTGGAATTCTTCCAGCCAATACAGCGCGTTGGACACCAGGAAGTTCCTGACCTCGCTGCGCCCAAAGTCGAAGATCAGCGTTCCCCAGTCCGGGTGTTCGCCCAAGGCAGGGTCCGAGTGCTCGTACAGTGGCTGGCCGTCGAACTGTGCCAGCGCCCAGGAGTCCTTGGGGAAGTGGGCAGGTACCCAGTCAAGGAGGACGCCGATGCCGGCCTGGTGAAGCGAATCCACCAGGAACCGGAACTCGTCCGGGTGTCCGAACCGTGAGGTCGGCGCGAAGTAGGACGTCACTTGGTAGCCCCACGAACCGCCGAAGGGGTGCTCCGCCACCGGCATGAACTCAACGTGGGAGAAGCCGAGCCACTTCACGTAGTCCACGAGTTCCTTGGCGAGTTCCTTGTAGCCAAGGCCCAGCCGCCAGGATCCCAGGTGGACTTCGTAGACGCTCATGGGCGAGTTGTGCGGGTCTTTCGCAGCACGCGCGCTCATCCATTCCGCATCCTTGAACCGGTAGCTGGCGTCCACAACACGTGAGGCCGTCAGTGGCGGAACCTCGGTGCCGAAAGCCAGCGGATCGGCCTTTTCAATCCAGTGTCCCGACTTGGTCAGGATCTCGTATTTGTAGCACGCCCCTGCTACAACACCCGGGATGAACAGTTCCCACACACCGGAGGACCCCAGTGAACGCATTCCGTGGGAACGGCCATCCCACGCGTTGAAGTCGCCCTTCACACGTACGGCCTGGGCGTTGGGGGCCCAGACGGCGAAGGAAACACCGTCTACCTCGCCCAGCGCGGAGCGGTAATGCTGAACGTGCGCACCCAGAACATCCCAAAGGCGTTCGTGGCGGCCTTCGCCGATCAGGTGCAGGTCCACCTCACCCACGGTAGGCAGGTAGTGGTACGGGTCATCGATGGTGACGGGTTCGACGTCGTACACCACTTCCAAACGGTAGTCAGGCACGTGGCCGGCCTGCAGCGGTTCCAGAACAGCAGTCCAGACGCCGTGGGCCTCGTGGGTCATGTCGGTGCGGCCGGCTTCGGTCACTACAACCACGGACTTCGCGAGGTGCTTCACGGTGCGGATAGTGACGTGGCCGTGATCGTCCAAGTGTGCGCCCAGCACTGAGTGGGGTGCATGGTAGGCGGCGGCCGCCACGCGTTCCAAGGTCTCGGAGTCCACGTGCAGGGGAACTCGCGGCCGTTCGGTGCGTGCAGAGCCAGTCATGTCATTACCTTCCGCTGTAGCTGCCGCATGCTTGCCGCGGCTAGTGTTTTCGAGGATTCGTCGGGATGCATTCACGGGGATCGACAACCAGTCGGGCCGGTTCCGCAACTCGTAAACAACCTCGTATAAGGCCTTGTCCAGCCACAATGCCACAAAGAGCGGCGAGCGGCGGTCAATAGTTCCCGGGGTGACCTCGCTATACCCCTCAAGGAACGCGGCAGCGCAGTCATCCACCCAGGCTTCAGGCACTTTGACGTCGATGTTTTCGAGCGTGGCGGCCCCGGCTGCGTAGTCGAACGAGCGCAGCATCCCGGTGACATCCCGCAAAGGAAGATCGGGAGTATTGCGCTCATCAATGGTCCGGAGCGGCTCGCCCTCGAAGTCAAGGATGGCCCACCGCCCTGGCTGCCCCTCAGTGCCGGGAACCAACAGAATCTGGCCCAGGTGGAGGTCGCCGTGGACGCGCTGCAACTGGCCAACGTCGCGGGGATCCAGAGCCGCCAGCAACTCATCGAGTTGTTGGTCATGGGGCCCGACGGCGGACGAGGCTTCCGCCCACGAGCCGCGGACGCGCCGGACTACTGAGGCGATGATGTCCGGGCCCTGTTCCTGCCCGTCCTGGGTTCCGAATGTTTCAGCGAGCCTGGCATGAACCGTGGCAGTAGCAGCGCCCAGCCCGCGGGCTTCTGCGGTGAAATCCTTACCGGCCGCGGCTGCCTCCACCGCCAGGCGCCAAGCGTCCCGGCCGCCGAGGAGAAACTCGTGGGCAACGGTCAGCTCACCGGTGGCCACTGTTGAACCGTTCGACGCCGGACCATTCCACGAGCCGGTAATCCAGCCAAGCGTCGCGGGAACCTCCGTGGTGCCAGCCGCGGTCAGGGCAGCGCCAAGCTCCACTTCAGGATTCTTGCCGTCGGCAAGCACACGGAAGATTTTGATGATCGCCGCCGAATCGCCGTCGTCAATGATGACTGACGTGTTGGATTGCTCACCCGAGAGGACACGCACTGACGTTGGGTCTTTCGGGAGCGCTACACGGCCAGTGGTTAGGTGTCCTTGGGCACCGCCCACTGTTCCTTCACTGCGCATGAGTTCCAGCCATGCTGTGACGAAGTCGGAATCGTAGACGGCATCGTAAACGAGCCTCAGGCCTAGTTCTGGATCCGTCACCTCGCCCAGCAAAGCTGTTGGCGCATCGGATAGCGGCTGGCTCCGGTAGCTCAACGGAACCTGAACAACGTCAGTCCGCGAACCGCCGTCGGCCGTTCGGTGGGTTACCGCCAACAGCACAACTTCCAGCTGTGCGTCGCCGCTTGCATGGGGGAGGCTGAAGCCGCCCACCTGCTCCAGCGCAAAGTCGGGGCTCTTGACCGGGAACCAGCGCTTGCCTGGCAGCCAGGTCCGGAGAAGTCCTTCAATGGAGGGGCTCAAGTGTTCCTCGTTCATCTCATCCTTTGGAGGTCACCACGGGAATCGCCTGGGTAAAAGGCGACGAGGGATTGGAAAATGCCGAGCGAACCCGCAGCCAATAGAAGCTGTGGCTGCCCAACATCACGGTCAGATGACCGTTGTCTCCGACCGCCGGGAAGGGCTGGCCGCCGAAAATGTCGCGCAGGCCCCTGCCCGCGAACTCGGGAATGTCCAGCGTTGCCGCTACAGGGTGCTGGGAGAGGTTGAAGACGCACAAAATGGTTTCGGCGTCCTCCCCCTCGGGGTTACCCGCCGGCAACTCGCGAACATAGGCGAGCACCACTTCATGATCCGCCTCGATATGCCGGAAACCGCCCAGACCAAACACCGGATGGTTCTTCCGGACGCTCAGGATCTGGCGGGTCCAGCGCAGCAGCGAACCTGAGTGCGCGGCCTCGGCCTCAACGTTGGCCATGCTGTAGTTGTACACCAGCGATTGGATGACCGGCAGGTACAGCTGGCCTGGATCAGCACCGGAAAAACCTGCGTTCCGATCAGGGTTCCACTGCATCGGAGTTCGGACGGCATCACGGTCATCGAGCCAAATGTTGTCCCCCATGCCGATCTCATCCCCGTAATAGAGGAAAGGACTGCCCGGCAAGGACAGCAGCAGCGCGTTGATCAGCTCAATCTCGGAACGGGAGTTGTCCAGCAACGGCGCCAAGCGTCGTCGAATACCAATGTTGGCCCGCATCCGCGGATCCGGGGCGTACCATCCGAGCATGGCGGCGCGCTCTTCTGCTGGCACCATCTCCAACGTCAGTTCGTCGTGGTTCCTCAGGAAAGTCCCCCACTGCGCGCCCTTGGGTATCTCCGGGGTGTTCCGCAGTGTCTCAATGATGGGAGCGGCCTTCTGGTCCCGCAAGGCGTAGTAGAGCCTGGGCATGATGGGGAAGTGGAAGGCCATGTGGCATTCGGGGGCTTCCTCCGTGCCAAAGTACTCCACCACCTCATGCGGGGGCTGGTTCGCCTCGGCAATGATGACCCGGCCGGGGTAGTTCGAGTCCACCATCCGGCGGAGGTCCTGCAGGAAGGTGTGCGTGGCAGGCAGGTTCTCGCAGTTGGTTCCGTCTTCTTCGAACAGATAAGGGATGGCGTCAGCACGGAAGCCATCGATGCCCTGGTCCAGCCAGAAGCGGACTACGTCATAGAGCGCCTCAATCACCTTGGGGTTCTCGAAGTTCAGGTCCGGCTGGTGGCTGAAGAAGCGGTGCCAGAAGAACTGCCGGCGGATGGGATCGAACGTCCAGTTGGACTCTTCTGTGTCAACGAAGATGATGCGCGCGTCCTGGTACTTCTCGTCAGTATCGCTCCACACGTAGAAATCGCCGTAGGGACCCGTTGGGTCCTTACGCGATTCCTGGAACCAGGGATGCTGGTCCGAGGTGTGGTTCAACGGGAGGTCGATGATCACACGGACCCCACGGGCGTGGGCCTCGGCAACCAATCTTTTGAAGTCGCTGATGGTGCCGAACTCGTCCAGCACGGACGTGTAGTCCGCAATGTCGTAACCGCCATCGCGCAACGGGGAATGGAAGAACGGCGGCAACCACAGGCAGTCAACACCCAGCCACTGGAGGTAATCCAGTTTCTCGATCAGGCCGTGGAAGTCGCCGGACCCATCCCCGTTGGCGTCCGCAAAAGCCCGCACCAGTACCTCATAGAAGACTGCCTTGCGGTACCAGTGCGGATCGTGCTGGAGACCTGGGGCGTTCAACTCGAAGGTGTTCTTCGGCGTGAAGTACTGGCTGGGGTTCTGCGGAGAAAAACTCACTAAGGCTGCCTCCGGATGCTCAGTATGTGCGCCGGCTCAACGTGGGCATCCAGGCGGACGTAGTTGTGCTCGCCCCACTCCCAGCTCTCACCGCTGATCAAGTCGTCCACCCGGAACCGGCCGTCCTCGTTGAAGTCCGAAGGATCCAACTGCAGGGCCCCCAGGTCCAAGGACACCGTGCTTTCGCGGGTGCTGTGAGGATCCACGTTGACCACAATGATCAAGGTGTCCTTGGTGCCGTCCGGCAGCGTCTTGTGCTTGGAGTAGACAATCGTGGCGTCGTCGGTGCTGCTGTGAAGTGTCAGGTTCTGCAGATCGCCCAAGGCCACGTGGTCCTTGCGGATGGTGTTGAGCCTGGTGATGTACGGCGCCAAGGTCCTCCCTGACTCGGCAGCGCCTTCCCAATCCCGCGCCTTGTACTCGTACTTTTCGTTATCGATGTACTCCTCCGCGCCCGGACGGGCCACGTGCTCGTACAACTCATAGCCCGCATAGACGCCCCACAGCGGGCTGGCCGTAGCGGCCAAGACCGCCCGGATGCGGAACGCGGCCGGGCCACCGTACTGCAGGTACTCGGTGAGAATGTCCGGGGTGTTCACAAAGAAGTTGGGACGGAAGAAGGCAGCGGTCTCGTGGCTGACCTCGTGGAAATACTGCTCCAGCTCGGTCTTGGTGTTCCGCCACGTGAAGTAGGAGTAGGACTGCTGGAATCCCGCGCGGCCCAAAGCGTGCATCATGGGCGGGCGTGTGAAGGCTTCGGCCAGGAAAACAACCTCGGGGTTCTTCTTGTTGATCTTGCCGATCAGCCATTCCCAGAACCAGACGGGCTTGGTGTGGGGATTGTCCACACGGAAAACCTTGACGCCGTGGCTGATCCACAGCTGGACAATCCGCAGGATCTCCTTGGAAAGGCCGGCCGGGTCGTTGTCAAAGTTCAGGGGATAAATGTCCTGGTACTTTTTCGGCGGGTTCTCTGCGTAAGCGATGGAACCGTCCACTCGGGTGGTGAACCACTCCGGGTTGGACGCAACCCAAGGGTGGTCCGGAGCTGCCTGCAGGGCGAGGTCCAACGCAACCTCAAGTCCGAGCTCGTTGGCTCGCGCTACGAACGCGTCAAAGTCCTCAAACGTACCCAGTTCCGGGTGGATGGCGTCATGGCCACCGTCCCGGGAACCAATGGCCCACGGCGAACCGGGATCCTGCGGGCCCGGAGTCAACGTGTTGTTGCGGCCCTTGCGGTGTTGAAAACCGATCGGGTGGATAGGTGGCAGGTAGATGATGTCGAAGCCCATCTCCGCCACGGCGTCGAGCCTTCTGGCTGCCGTCCGGAAGTTGCCTGAGGTCCACACGCCGGTGGAGTGATCCAGTACAGCGCCCTCTGAGCGGGGGAAGAACTCGTACCAGGAACCGCGGCCCGCGAGGTCGCGCTCCACCTGCAGCGGGAAACGCTCGGAAACAGTCACCAGTTCGCGGATCGGAACGCGTCCGACGGCGGCCAGCACCTCCGGGCTGAAGCCGGCGCCAAGGCGCTCCTCGGCAGTCTTGGTGGTGTCGGAGAGCACAACGGAAGCGGCACGCAAGGTGCGCTTCTCCGCAGCGCTGCGTCCGGCGTCGTCCACTGCTTCGGCGAGGAGGGCAGCGCCCTCGGCAAGCATCAACTCAACGTCAATGCCGGCCCCCACTTTGACCTCAGCGTTGTGGTGCCAGGTGCCGTAGCGGTCATGCCAGGCCTCAATGACGAAGGACCAGGCGCCGGTGCCGGCGGGCGTGATCAAGCCCTCCCAGCGGTCCAGGCCCTTCCATTGCTCGCCCTCGGCCGGGGTCAGGCGGACGCGCTGACGCTCCTTGCCCTTGGGATCGAGCAGCACAGCGGATACGCCCAGCTGGTCATGGCCTTCACGGAAGACCGTGGCGCCAACCACGAGGTCCTCGCCCGGCAAGGCCTTCGCCGGGAAACGGCCACCCTCAACCACCGGCTGCACGGCCGTGATGGGGAACCGGCCGAAGCGAAGTCCCTCGGTGATGTCCGTAGTCGTCTTGGATTTCAGAGCGGTGATGGTTCGCGCGGTTTTCGTCACAACCACGACGTTAGCGAGAAAAATCACAGAATGCTAAGCACACGACCTTTCTCCTCGACGCAAGATGACTTTTACCTAAAAGAAACCCAATGCAGTTCCGGCTTCCATGCGAGTCCGTTAGTGTGGCGCTCGTGAAGGCTATTCGAAGGTTTACAGTCCGTACCGTCCTCCCCGAGCCCATCAGGCCCTTGGCCCGTCTGGCGACCAATTTGCGCTGGTCCTGGCACCGGCCCACTCGGGAACTTTTCGCGAGCCTTAACCCGGCTCTCTGGGAGGCCTCGCAGCACGACCCCATCGCCTTGTTGGGGTCCATCAGCCGCGAGCAACTGCAGGACCTGGCAAACGACGGAGAGGTTGTGGAACGCGTTCAGCACGCCGCAGCCGATCTGGACCGCTACCTCAGCGAACCCCGCTGGTACCAGGGCCTCAACGAGGACGCTCCGGCGTGCATCGCGTACTTCTCCCCCGAGTTCGGCATCACCGAAGTGCTTCCGCAGTACTCCGGAGGTCTCGGAATCCTCGCCGGCGACCACCTCAAGGCTGCTTCGGACCTCGGCGTGCCGCTGATCGGCGTAGGCCTTCTGTATCAGGCCGGCTACTTCAAGCAGTCGCTCTCCCGGGACGCCTGGCAGCAGGAAACCTACCCCGTCCTGGACCCCGACGGACTCCCCCTGACGCTGCTTCGCCACCCTGCCAAGGACGGCGCCCCCGGAAAGCCAGTCCACATCTCCCTGCCGCTGCCCAACGGACGCGAACTCCACGCGCATGTCTGGCGTGCCGACGTCGGACGTGTTCCTCTGCTGCTCCTGGACTCCAACGTCCCCTCCAACGACGAAGCCGCGCGCGGCATCACCGACCGCCTGTACGGCGGCGGCGGCGACCACCGGCTCCAGCAGGAACTTCTCCTGGGCATGGGCGGCGTCAAAGCCCTGCGCGTCTATCAGGAGATCACCGGCACACCCGCGCCCGAGGTCTTCCACACCAACGAAGGTCACGCCGGCTTCCTGGGAATTGAACGCATCCAGGAAGCCATGTCCAACACCGACCACCCCCTCAGCTGGGACGAAGCCCTCGCCGCCGGCCGGGCATCCACCGTCTTCACCACGCACACACCCGTACCCGCCGGAATCGACCGCTTCGAAACCGTGCAAATCAAGCACTTCTTCGAAGCCGGGCTGGCACCCGCCGTGCCCACCGAACGCATCCTGGAACTCGGACGCGAAAACTACGACGGCGGCAACCCCTCGGTGTTCAACATGGCCGTAATGGGCCTGCGCCTGGCGCAACGAGCAAACGGTGTGGCCAAGCTGCACGGCGTGGTGTCCCGCGAAATGTTCGCCGGACTCTGGCCGGGATTCGACCACTCCGAAATCCCCATCACCTCCGTCACCAACGGCGTCCACGTGCCCACGTGGGTGGATCCCCGCATCTCCGCCCTTGCACGGACCCAATTCGGGGCCGAAGCCGAAGCCATGGGACGCTGGGACCTGGCCTACAACGTCAGCGACGAAGACGTCTGGGCCCTCCGCCGGGAGCTCCGCGCCCAGCTCATCGACGACGTCCGACGCCGGCTCCGCGCCTCCTGGAAGAAGCGCGGCGCGGCCGATGCCGAACTCGGTTGGACCGACTCCGTGCTGGACCCCGACGTCCTGACCATCGGATTCGCACGCCGTGTGCCCACCTACAAACGGCTCACCCTCATGCTGCGCGATCCTGCACGGTTGAAAGCCCTCCTGCTGGACCCCAAGCACCCCATCCAGCTGGTCATTGCAGGCAAGTCCCACCCCGCAGACGACGCCGGCAAGAAAATGATCCAGGACCTGGTCAAGTTCACCGACGACCCCCAGGTGCGGCACAGGATCGTGTTCCTGCCCAACTATGACATCGCCATGGCAAGGACCCTGTTCCCCGGCTGCGACGTCTGGCTCAACAACCCGCTCCGCCCGCTCGAAGCGTGCGGCACCTCCGGCATGAAAGCAGCCATCAACGGCTCGCTCAACCTCTCCGTCCTGGACGGCTGGTGGGACGAAATGTACGACGGCGAAAACGGCTGGGCAATCCCCACAGCCAACAACAACGCCTCCTCCGAGGAACGGGACGACATTGAGGCATCGGCACTCTACGAACTCCTGGAAACCCAGGTAGCGCCACGGTTCTACGGCACAACGGTGGCACAAGCCGCCGGCGCGGCCGGACCCTCGGAATCCAGCGTTGAGACCGTGCCCACCCACTGGGTGTCAATGATCAAGCACACGCTGGCCAACCTGGGCCCGGCAGTCTCGGCAGAACGCATGCTCCACGACTACGTCAACAACCTCTACTGCCCGGCCGCTGTATCCGGACGCAGGGCAGTTGCCGAAGCGTTCAAGGAAGCCAAGGAGCTCGCATCCTGGACCACCAAGGTAAGGAACGCGTGGCCCGAGGTTGTGGTGGAACACGTTGACTCCGTGGGCGTCTCCGAAGAACCCCAGGTAGGCGACGCGCTCCAAGTCAACGCCTACGTGGCTCTCAACAACCTGACACCCGACGACGTCTCCGTGGAAGTAGCCTTCGGACGAGCCGAGGAATCCGACGAGCTCGAAGACATTGTGGTTGCCGAACTGGACTCGGTGGAAGACCTCGGCGGCGGACGCCACCTGTTCAGCGGGTCCTTGGTGATCAACAGGTCCGGCTCCTTCGGCTATACCGTCCGGGTGTTCCCGAAGCACTCAGCGTTGGCATCCAAAGCTGAGCTGGGATTGATCGCGAACGCCTAGTCCGCCGTAGCCCAATTGGCGACCGTAACCCTCTGCGTGCTGCTCCTTCGTCGCTTTGACGCACGCTGCCGGGTCACGGTCGCCAATTGCGTCTCAAGGCCCGCTACGGTTGGGATCCATAGGGCCCGTTGGCGCGACTAGTTTTCGAAGACCGCGATGACCGTGAGGTCCCGTCCGGCGTACTTTTCGGCGTCTTGGAGGATTTCGCAGACTACTCCGAAGGAGCGGTCCGTGCGGTAGGCCGCGGGGACTTGCCAGATCATGGTGACTGGGCTGCCGTCATCCTCAGAGAGGGCATCGGCGTAATCGTGCAAGGAGTCGTTGAGGGCGTCGAGGTTCACCCCGTAATACTCGGGGAAGTCGAGGACCTGGCCGAAAACCTCCAGAACCGCCTGCTTGGTGGTCGCCGGCGGGACAAGGAGGGTCCGGCGGCCGGCGTCGGAGACCTGCTCTTGCAGTTCTTCAAGCGTCCAGGTGTCTGCGGAATAAATCTTCATGAGCTCCTACTTGTCTTCGACAATGAATTTGAAGGACTCGTAATGGTCCGGTGTGTAGTACTTGGCTGAGTCCTTGCCCACAATGATTCGTCGCGCGCCACGGTCCGACTCCCCTGGCGTAGGCACTGTGTACTCCTTGTAGAAACCACCGGACTTCTTGGGCAGCAAACCCTCGAAGTTGCCGAAATTCACGCCGTCACGGTCGTAAGGGTACGGGCCGCCCTTAGCAATCAGGGCAAGGGTTTGGCGGGCTTCCCTGGGTAGCTGCGAGGCATTGATGGAGGGCAGCGCAGAAGGGTTGGCGACGGCAGGGGTGGCAGCTGCGGTGGTTGCTGCCTTCGGTGACGTCGACGGAGAGCCAGGTTCCGGCGTCGTGGTTTGCGCGGTCAGTGAGCCTCCGCCCACCATGGCAACCACCAGCACGACGACGGCGATCACCAGTCCCGCGAAGGCCACCAGTTTGTTTCGGCTGCTCATGCGGTGAACTCCCTGCGTGGTTAGTGCCTAGGTGCGGTAGACGTTAATGGTGTTGGCTTGCAGGATATCCCGCTCGCCGGAAGCCACCAACGCCCCCTTCCTGCGCTCATGCAGCACCGAGGTGGTGAAGCGAAGTTCGAACATGCGCTTACCGATGCCTGACTCGCTCAAAATCTCAGGCAGGACCATTTTCACGTCCTGGTTGCTGCCGTTCACCGAGATCAAGCCGCGGATCTCACTGTCCTCGTGACCCATCAGGAGCTGGACGGAACGGAGGTCGGGCTCGTTCCAGCGCGCCGGAGTCATCCGCTTTCCCTTGTCATCAAACCATTGCAAGCTGGAGTCGTTGGCGTTGCCGGGGAAACTCTCGGGCTGATGCCGCAGAAACCACCGGCGCAGCCTGACCAGTTCGCGCGTGGTCCTGAACATGGCATTGGCTTCCTGGGTCCGGCTCCAATCGAGCCAAGCCGTGGGGTTGTCCTGGCAGTAGGCATTGTTGTTGCCCTGTTGGGTCCGCCCGATCTCGTCACCGGCAGTGATCATGGGAACACCGAAAGACAGGAGCAAAGTGGCCATCAGATTGCGGACCGACAGTGCGCGGGCGGCCACGATTGCCTCGTTTTCGCTCCGCCCCTCCACGCCGTGGTTATAGCTGCGGTTGTCTCCGTGGCCATCCCGGTTCTGCTCGCCGTTAGCCTCATTGTGCTTACGGTCGTAGCTCACCAGGTCTTTGAGGGTAAAGCCGTCATGAGCAGTGATGAAGTTGACGCTGGCCAGCCGTGTGCGTCCCGATGACGCGAAGAGATTGGCGGAGCCCGCCATCAGCTCAGCCAGTGACGCAATGGAGCCGCCATGGCCACCGGATTCCATGGCAGCCCGGTCGGAGAGCCAGAAGCTCCGGACGCCGTCGCGGAAATGGTCATTCCAGTCCGACCAGCCCTGCGGGAAGCGGCCGGTCTGCCAGCCACCGTAGCCCACGTCCCAAGGTTCGGCGATCAGTTTGACCCCTGAAAGTACGGGGTCCTCGGCAATCGCCTGCAGGAATGGGTGCTGCGGATCAAAGGTGTTGCTGGCATCGCGGCACAGTGTCACGGCGAGGTCGAAGCGGAACCCGTCCACATGGAAGTCGTTCACCCAGTAACGCAAGGAATCCAATGCCAGGTCAACCACTACTGGATCACTGAAATCCAACGTGTTGCCGCACCCGGTGGTATCCAAGTAACGGCCGTGGGCATCGTGCCGGTAATAGCGTTTCTCAGCCAATCCACGGAAGCTCAGTGGCGGTCCGTCCGGCCCCGCCTCGGCGGTGTGGTTGTACACGACGTCAAGGATGACTTCGATCCCCGCCGCATGGAGCAGCTTGATCATGCCCTTGAGCTCATCCTGCACCGCATGGGGACCAGCGTTGCGAGCCGCCTCCGTGGCGTAGTCAGCGTGGGGAGCGAAAAAAGCGGCCGTGTTGTAGCCCCAATAATTGGTCATTCCCAGGTCCTGAAGATGGGACTCATCCAGGTGGAAATGAATGGGCAGGAGCTGGACAGCGGTGATGCCTAGTTCGGTGAGGTGCTGGATCATCACAGGATGCGCCATGCCAGCATACGTCCCGCGGAGGTGCTCCGGGATGTCCGGGTGGAGCATGGTCTGGCCGCGGACGTGTGCCTCATAGATCACCGAGGTACGCATGGGCGTCCGCGGCGGTTGATCGTCGCCCCAATCAAAGCCTGTCTCCACGTGGACACTGGTGAGGAACTCGCCCCGCTGGTCCACGGCGCGGCCATAAGGATCGAGCAGCAGCGGCTGGCCGCCGTCGTTATCCAGGTCCAAAGCCGGCATGGACAGAGGAAGCCCGCCCTCGCTCGGGGCGGCCCGGAAGCCGTAGCGGGTGCCTGGCGGCATGCCGTTGACAAGGCTGAAGTGCACGCCGTCCTCGGTGTTGGACAGGATGTGGGACTGCCAAGCTTCCCCAGGTGCTTGGAACACCACCTCCACCCGGTCCAGATCCGGGGCGAACACGGCCACGTTCACCAAATTTTCCGGGGTGGTCTGGGCGTCGGGAACTGCGGACTGGGGCGTGCTCAGTCCGAGGGGCCTGGGTTGCGATGCGTCCAGGGCAGTTGCTGTGTCAAAAATAGGCATAACCATTGCTTGCAAGTTTAGTTCCACGCAAAGTATGTACCGCGCGGGCCCGCCATGTGACGACGTTCAGCGTCTCGATTTCATTACTTGCCCCAATATGGCGGGATTTGATCAGCCACTCACGTGCTGAAACGCCGCATGTGAGTCCGGCCGGGTGGGGATGGAGGGAAGCAATTGTGTCGCCTTGCTCTGCCTCCTTGCCAGTCGGATTGGCATACTGGGACCAAGACAACTGGAGGTTACATCGTGCGAGTGGCACTTGCCCAAGTCATCACCGGCCGGGATCTGGCCGGCAACCTGCGGCTCCTTGAGGACAACGCCCGCCGGGCCAAGGACGGCGGCGCCGAGTTGGTGGTGTTCCCCGAGGCGATGATGCGCGCGTTCGGAAACTCGCTGCTGGACATCGCCGAGCCGTTGGACGGGCCGTGGGCCAGCCGGGTGAGAGCCCTCGCCGAGGAACTTCAGCTGGTGATCGTGGCGGGCATGTTCACCCCGGGCAGCCCCTCCGATTCCGGTTCACCGCGGGTGCGGAACACGCTTCTGGCCACGGGACCGGGCGTGGAAGCGAGCTACGACAAAATCCACCTCTTTGACGCGTTCGGTTTTGCGGAATCGGACACCGTTGAGGCTGGCACCGATCCGGTAACGTTCGACGCCGGTGGTCTCACCTTTGGTTTGGCCACCTGCTACGACATCCGTTTCCCCGCCTTGTTCATGGCCAATGCCCAGCGCGGCGCTGTAGTCAACATCGTTTCCGCGTCCTGGGGTTCCGGGCCCGGCAAGGCCGAGCAGTGGCAACTCTTGGCCCGTGCCCGTGCCGTGGACACCACCACGATCGTCCTCGCCTGCGGCCAAGGCGATCCGGCAAGCCAAGGCATCGAGGTTAAAGGTTCCGCGCCCACGGGAGTGGGGTACTCCGCCGTCGTATCCCCGTTCGGCCAGGTACTGGAAACCCTCGAAGGCGAGCCGGGCCTCATTTTCTACGACCTCGACCCCGCCACTGTGGAAGACGCCCGGCAAAAACTTCCCGTGCTGGCCAACCGCCGCGACTTCTAACCCGTCCCGGTGGATTCCCCATTTTGCTCGGCGGCCCAAACCCGACGGATGTGATAGAGCGTCCGGCCCAAACCCGAGGGATGTGAGAGAGCGTCCGGCCCAAACCCGACGGATGTGATAGAGCGTTGAACTCCGGGCACACGAAAGGCGCCGCAAGGGCCATCCGGTAGCGTGCGTCTAAGCGAGGAACGAGCGAGCACGCGGAGGATGGCGCTTGCGGCGCCTTCTCGAGGACTACTTGGCGCTTGCGGCGCCGAGCGAGGATTACTTGGCGGCGCGCTGCCTCGACACTTCGTACAAGGAGATACCGACGGCCATGGATGCGTTGAGCGATTCCATGGCGGAGTCGATCGGGATCGAGACGATTTGGTCGCAGTTTTCGCGCACGAGCCTGCTCAGGCCCTTACCTTCTGAACCGACCACGATGCACACGGGCTCGGTTGCCACGGTGAGGTCGGGCAGCGAGACGTCGCCGTCTCCGTCCAGGCCAAGGACATAGATGCCCATGTTCTTGAATTGCTTGAGCGCGTTGTTCAGGTTCGACGCGCGGGCAACCGGGACGCGGACAGCGGCACCGGCGCTGGTCTTCCAGGCGGACGCCGTGACGCCGACGGAGCGACGCTCGGGGACGATCACGCCATGGCCGCTGAAAGCGGAGACGGAGCGGATGATCGCGCCGAGGTTGCGGGGGTCGGTGATGCCGTCCAGTGCAACGAAGATGGGGGCGTTGGAAATGTGCCCCTTCTTCCACTTGGCGAGGGTCGTCTCGGCGAGGTCGTATGCGTCCTCGTATTCGTACGGCGGGATCTGCAGTACGAGGCCTTGGTGGACGGCGTCCTCGGTCATGCGGTCCAGCTCAACCTTGCCGGTTTCGAGCAGCGGAATGCCGCGTTCGGCCGCGAGTTTGAGGGATTCCTTGACGCGGTCGTCCATCTCAATGCGGATGGCGACGTGCAAAGCCTTGGCCGGGATTCCGGCGCGGAGAGCCTCGACCACCGAGTTACGGCCCGTCACCAGCTCTTCAGTTGCACGGCCCTTGGGACCGGAGCGGGCGCCGGCACCACCCTGACGGGTGCCCGGGCCGCGCTTGGCAGCCGAGCGCTCAGCCAGCTGCTTGTTCTTGTATGCCTTGTGGTAGGTGCGTTCCTCCGCTTTGGGCGTAGGACCCTTGCCTTCCAGGGCCTTGCGGCCGTGGCCACCGGTTCCGGTGGTGGGGCCCTTCTTCTGTTTGACCGACCGGCGACCATTATTGGCCATGAGATTCCATCCTTGATTTTGTGAGTAAGTCTGGAATCAAGTCTACTGACCCGATGCAATTCGGCTGTCGCGCCGGTTTGTCAGTCGCGTTTCAGGCTCCAGGTGGCGCCGTCCGCACCATCTTCGACGACGACGCCGGCGGCGGCGAGCGTGTCACGGATCGCGTCGGACGCGGCCCAGTCCTTGCTGGCTCTGGCGGCGGCACGGGCTTCGAGTTGAGCTTCGATCAGCACTTCCAGGGCCGCGTGCTCGCGCCCTTGGACGGCTTCGGGACGTTTGACCGAATCCAGGCCAAGCACTTCGGTCATGGACAGCACACTGTAGAGGGCCGATTTCGCGCCTTCAAGGTCACCGGCAGCCAGGGCGGTGTTGCCTGCCCGCACGGTTTCGTGCAGGACGCCCAGGGCCTGGGGGACGTTGAGGTCGTCGTCCATGGCTGCGATGAAAGCCGCGGGCATATTCGCCTGCGGGGACACGTCCGAGGCATCCGTGTCCACCTTGGAAGATGCCTTGTGGATGAAACCGTCAATCCGCTCGACGGCGGCCGCGGCCTCCTGCAGCGAGGTGGGCCGGTAGTCCAGGATGGAACGGTAGTGGGCCTGGCCAAGGTAGTAGCGGACCACGCGAGGCGATGCGAGCTGGAGCATCTCGGCCGGGCTGACAGTGTTGCCAATCGACTTGGACATCTTTTCGCCCTCGTAGGTGACCATGCCGTTGTGCATCCAGAAGTTGGCGAAATCGTCGCCGGCGGCCTGGGACTGGGCCATCTCGTTCTCGTGGTGCGGGAAGCGAAGGTCCAGTCCCCCACCGTGGATATCAAACCGGGGGCCCAGGTATTTGGTGACCATGGCTGAGCACTCCAGGTGCCAGCCGGGACGGCCTGCGCCCCAAGGGGACTCCCACTTGGCCGTGACGGGCTCACCGTCTTTGAAACCCTTCCACAGCGCGAAGTCGCGCGGATCGCGCTTCCTGCTGATGAATTGAGCCTCGACGTCCGTTGCTCCCTGCATGTCGTCAATATTCTGGCGGGTCAGCGAACCGTATTTGCTCCAGGAGCGGACGTCGAAGTACACGTCGCCGGAATCGTCCAGGGCAGGGTAGGCGTGGCCGCGGTCAATGAGGCGCTGGATCAGTGCGTGCATCTCAGGGATGTGGCCCGTGGCGCGGGGCTCATAGGTGGGCCGCTGCACGCCGAGGGATTCGTACGCATTCTCGAATTCCTGCTCGTAGCGGTAAGCCAAGGCCCACCATTCTTCGGCTTGGCGCGCGGATGGCTCGGCATCCCAGTCCGGCCCGAACGACTGAGCGGACTTGGCCAGGATCTTGTCGTCGATGTCCGTGACGTTGCGTACCACCGTGACCCGGAGGCCACGGAACTCAAGCCAACGGGTCAGTTGGTCAAAGGCAATGGCCGACCTGACATGGCCCACGTGCGGCATTCCTTGGACAGTGGCCCCGCAGTAGTACACGCTGGCCTTGCCGTCTTCGAGGGGAACGAAGTCGCGGACTTCGGCGGAGGCGGTGTCATAGAAGCGCAGGGTCACCGCTCCAGATTAGCCGATGACGCGGTGTTACCTGCTTACTTGCAGTATTCGCCGATCTTGTTGAACTGCACTTTGAGCTTCTCTTGCTGGTCCTGGGTGGCTGCCCCGAGCGAAGAAGCCGCCGCTTCGTCCATGATTGCCGCCATCTCCTTGATCGGGTTGCCGATTTCCGGAGCCAGTTTGCCCGCTATCTGGTGATAGTGCTCGGCGATCTGTTTGGACTGCTGCTGCTGATTGCCGTCAGGCTTGAAGGTGTCGTCGTTCAGGAAAGCGCAGCTGGCCGCCACGTCCATGGTTTGGGTCCCTCCGCAACCACTCAGCAGGAGCGCTGCGGCCAAGCCCGCAGACACCACAGCGGAACGCACGACGCCGGCACGTGACTTAGGCATGCGGCGCACCTTTCGCAGGACCAGGCTCCGCCGGGGTCACCGCGGAGACGCCAGCGGGGTACACGAGGGCCGTGGCAACCGCGGAAATCCCTTCGCCGCGTCCCGTGAAGCCGAGTCCGTCGCTGGTGGTTGCCGTGACACTGACCGGCGCACCTGCTGCTTCGCTCAAGACACGCTGGGATTCTTCCCGGCGTGGCCCGAACTTGGGGCGGTTAGCAACGAACTGCACGGCCACGTTGCCGATCTCGAATCCTGCCGCACGCACAATGCGTGCGGCTTCACCGAGCAGCTTGACCCCGGAGGCGCCGGCAAACTCGGGGCGGTCCGTGCCGAAGTGGGTGCCCAGGTCACCGATGCCACAGGCGGAGAAGAGCGCGTCAGCAGCGGCGTGGGCCACGCAATCGCCGTCGGAATGCCCTGAGAGCCCTTGCTCGCCTTCCCAGAAAAGCCCGCCCAACCAGAGCGGCTGCGGGTCATCTTCGGGGGCGAATGCGTGGACATCTATCCCGACCCCAGTTCGGGGAAGGACCATATTCAGTGTCATCAGCCTTCCACCCATCGCATTCCCAGCGGCCCCTCGAGTAGGCCCTCGGCAATGATGAGGTCCAAAGGTGTGGTGATCTTCAGCGACTGGCTTGCGCCGCGGACAGCGTGCACCGGAACACCCAGGAGCTCCACCAGCATGGCGTCGTCAGTGACAGCTGCTGACTGTTTGTCATCGAAGAGCCCGGCGGCTTCGTGGGCCCTGCGCAGGACGGCCAGTTCGAAACCCTGCGGGGTCTGCACGGCACGGAGATGCTCGCGGGGAGCTGTGCCTGTGACGACCTCCGGGGCGATGGATGCGTCTGAGCCGCTGGTTTCGGCAACGGTCTTGATGGTATCCACTACCGGCATGGTGGGAATGACGGCCTTCGCTCCGGAAGCCAAGGCTGCAGATACGCGTTGGAAGACCCGCTCGGGGGTCAAGGCACGTGCGGCGTCGTGGACCAGGACCAGTTCTGTCCCGTCCTCTAAAGCAGCCATGGCGGCGCGGACCGAATCCGCGCGGGATGAACCGCCGTCGACCACCGAGATTTCAGGGCCGCCGTCCACCAGGTCAATGGTGAACTCGGCAATTGACTCACGCAGGGCCGTGTCCCCTCTGGGCACGGCGACGCAGATCTGGCGCGCGACATCGGAAGCAACAACACCACGGAGTGCATGCATCAGGATGGTCTCGCCGCCCAGCGGAACCTGGGCTTTGGGCATGCCGTAGCCGAGGCGTTCACCGGAGCCGGCAGCAACCACGATCACGGCCGTGACGGCGCGCTTGGTAGGAATACTCATGCTCACCAGAGTACTTGTGGGAAATGAAACCCGGAGTGTGGCAAAAAGAAACCCGGCGGCGCTTTCGCACCACCGGGCTCAATTCTTAGGAAGCCAAGACCTCGTCAAGAACGCTTGCAGCCTTCTCTTCATCTGTCTTCTCAGCCAGGGCCAGTTCTGAAATCAGAATCTGCCGCGCCTTGGCCAGCATCCGCTTCTCACCTGCGGAAAGGCCGCGATCGTGATCACGACGCCAAAGATCGCGAACGACCTCTGCCACCTTGATGACATCGCCTGAAGCAAGTTTCTCCAGGTTCGCCTTGTAACGACGTGACCAGTTGGTAGGCTCTTCAGTGAACTCGGCGCGGAGAACGTCAAATACGTGCTCCAAGCCTTCTTTGCCCACTACGTCCCGGACCCCAACAAGGTCAACATTCTCTGCTGGAACTTCAATGGTCAGATCACCCTGAGCCACCTTGAGCTTGAGATACATCTTCTCTTCGCCCTTGATGGTGCGCATCTTGATTTCCTCAATTTTTGCTGCACCGTGGTGAGGGTAAACTACTGTCTCGCCGACCTCAAAAACCATGTGGACTTTCCCCTTTCCCGCAGATTAGTCTATCACGATTAAGGCATACGACTGGCACCGGAAGGGCCCTCCTGCCGCGCCAATAAAGGGAATGAGCCCTCAAACGACTTCCTCCAAGGTCTTGACGTATTAGGCGAAAGATGCATGGAGGAGGCAACGTGCGAGCAGGATCTCTTCTCGTAATGGCGCCACATAGCCTTCCCGAATCCATATTTCCGGGGGTTTGCCGATAGGCTATGGCTGAAAAGTGTTCCAATGACTCTTGAGGAGTAGGTGTCGTGCGCAATACTGCGATGAACCCTGTCCAGCGCGGCAAGCTGGCAATTGCGGCGGCTGCGATCGGCGTCGGTCTTCTGTCCGTCACCGGCTGTGGATTCGTCAACGCCCAGCAGACCACCCACCAGTACTCGGCATCGGACGGGATCAAAGCAGATCTCGGCTCGTTGCAGTTGCGCAACATCCTGATTGTTGCTTCGGGCGAGAAAGAGCCCGGCCGCGTGATCGGCGCTGTGTTCAACTCCTCCAGCACCGACGCCACCCTCACCATGAGTGGTGCCAACGGAGCCCAGACCGAGATCCCGGTCAAGGCCAACGGCGAGACCTTCCTGAATGACACCGCGGATGCAGCGATCCTCAGCACCGCGGGTGTCATTCCCGGCGGCCTGGTTCCGGTCACCATCCGTAGCGGCTCCGACTCCGCCACCATCAACGTCCCGGTGCTTGACGGTACCCTCCCCGAGTACGCCAAGTACCTGCCCACCACGCCGAGCCCCACGGCAACGCCGACGTCCACTGCGACGACCTCGGAGGCTCCGGGAGCCGGTCACTAGGCCCGCGCCACAAGCGATACAACGAAGGAAGGGTCCCGCCTCGGCGGGGCCCTTCCTTCGTCGTATGCAGAGTCTTTGTTGTGTGCAGGGGTTCTTACGGCTCGAACTTGTAGCCCAGGCCGCGGACCGTCACCAGGTAGCGAGGTGCGGAGGGGTCGGGTTCGATCTTGCTCCGAAGCCGCTTGACGTGGACATCGAGGGTTTTGGTATCCCCCACGTAGTCCGAACCCCAGACGCGGTCGATCAATTGGCCGCGAGTCAAAACCCGGCCTGAGTTGCGGAGCAGCATTTCCAGCAGCTCGAACTCCTTCAGCGGCAGTGAAACCTGCTCGCCGTTGACACTCACCACATGGCGTTCGATGTCCATGCGGACAGGACCGGCCTGCACTGTGGAGGTGATCAGTTCCTCCGGCTCACCTTGCCGACGCAGCACCGCACGGACACGGGCCACGAGCTCGCGGGAGGAATACGGCTTGGTGACGTAGTCATCGGCGCCGAGTTCCAGGCCAACAACTTTGTCGATTTCGGAGTCTTTGGCCGTCAGCATGATGACGGGCACGCTGGAGCGCTGGCGAAGCTGGCGGCACACTTCCGTCCCCGGCGTCCCAGGCAACTGCAGGTCCAGGAGGACGAGGTCGGCACCGTTCCGGTCAAACTCCACCAAAGCATCGCTGCCGTTGTCCACTACCTCGACGTCAAACCCTTCCTTGCCCAGGAGATAAGACAGGGGGTCGCTGAAGGACTCTTCGTCCTCCACTATCAAAATCCGGCTCAAGCGCTGGCTCCTTGCTCTTGGGCGCCGTTGGCGCCCCTTTGATGATTCACGCGTTGGGGTTGTTGACTCAAGGGACGAGGCTCGACGACGGCAGTCCCCTGTTGCTCGGTGGGCGCAGCTGCAGCGGAAGGCGGCAGGCCGGCGTCGTCGCCCTGGCCTTCCATCTCCGGCAGGCGGACAGTGAACGTGGACCCTTGGCCGGGCTGCGACCACACAGTCACCTCACCGCCGTGGTTGGAGACCACGTGCTTGACGATGCTGAGGCCAAGGCCAGTGCCGCCCGTGTGGCGGGATCGTGCCGCGTCCACGCGGTAGAAGCGTTCGAATACCCTCTCCTGGTCCTCCGGCGTGAGGCCTTCGCCTTGGTCTGTGACGGAGATGGCCACGACGCCCTCCCGCGTCCGCACGCCCACACCCACCCGCGTATTCTCCGGCGAGTAGCGGATGGCGTTGTCGATCAGGTTCCGCAGTGCGGTGACCAGGAGGTCGTGGTCTCCAAACACCAGTGCCTCAGAGTGACCGCCCACCACGATCTGGATGTTCTTGCTCTCGGCCGGCAGTTGGGAACGATCAACCGCTTCTGTGATGACGGTATTGATGTCCACCGGGAGACCCCGCTGGGCGACGTTGGCTCCCTGCAGGCGG
Source organism: Arthrobacter sp. StoSoilB22 (assembly GCF_019977315.1). NCBI lineage: Bacteria > Bacillati > Actinomycetota > Actinomycetes > Micrococcales > Micrococcaceae > Arthrobacter > Arthrobacter sp. StoSoilB22. Next base: position 935,143 of record NZ_AP024652.1, on the reverse strand, counting down.
GAAAGTTCAATGATGTCCTGGACCAGGGCTGCCAATCGCCCGGATTCCTTGTGCATGCGCTTGGCAAAGCGGCGGACTGCTTCTTCGTCATCGGGCGAGGCTTCGAGGGCTTCCGCAAGCAGGGAGATGGCACCCACCGGGGTCTTGAGCTCGTGGGAGACGTTGGCTACGAAGTCGTTCCGGATTTCCTCGGTGCGGGTGATCTCGGTACGGTCGTCGGCCAGGAGCACGATGTATTCCCACCCGAGCATGGCTGCGCGTACCTGAACCACAATGGTCCCTTTGCCCAGCGGGCCGCGCGGGAGTTCGTACTGCTCTTCGAGGATCACGCCGTCGCGGCGGACCTTGGCGGTCATGTCCAGGAGTTGTTTGTGGACCACGGTGTGCCCGCGTACCAAGCCGTACGCGTAGGCTGCAGGACTGGCGCGGACCACGCCGTCGATCGCGTCCACCACAACAAAGGCACGCCCGACGACGGACAGCACCTCCGCGGCACCCTCAGGAAGCAGGGGTTCACTGACGTCCAGGTCCACGATGCTCCGCTGACGTTCGCTGATCCTGAAAGCGAGCATGCCAAAGACGCCCAACGACAGGCCTACAAGGCCAGCGACGACACCTATGAGCAATGGATCCACGTGTCCAGCTTATGCTGTGGAAACACGGCCAAGCAGTGATCGGGCCCCAAACGCGGACGGTTCAACTAACGTTCATCTAAAGGTGCCGAACCGTTCACTGGCCCCTGACACAGTTACTGGTTGGACTGCCAATGGTTTTGAGATCCGCCCCGCCCCATGGGAGCCGGATTTCCAAGGAAAGGACGCCTTAGTGCGCAAGGTTTTTCAGGAGGAGCTCACCCAGGTAGGTGACGACCTCATCGAGATCTCCAAGCTGGTTCACGAAGCAATCACGAAGGCGACTACCTCCTTCGAAGGCGCGGACGTGGATCTTGCCCAGGACGTCATCGCGGCAGATGCGCGGATCGACTTCCTGCAGAACAGCCTCGACGAGCGTGCCATCGACATCCTTGCCTTGCAGGGCCCGGTGGCCAGCGACCTCCGCATGATCGTAGGTTCGCTGCGCATGAGCGCGTCGCTGGAACGCATGGGTGACCTGGCCCGCCACGTGGCCCAGCTGGCACGCCTCCGCTACCCGGCTACCGTGATCCCCGCTTCGCTGACCCAGACCTTCAAGGCCATGGCCCAGCACGACATCGAGATCACCGCCAAGGTCATTGAACTGCTGGAAACGCGCGACCTTGAGGTTGCCCGCGACATCCTCAAGATCAACATCGCCGTGGACGACCTCCACCTCAGCGTCTTCAAGGCGATTGCTTCCCCCGAGTGGACCGAGAGCCCGTCTACCACCGTGGACGTCGCCCTGGCGAGCCGCTACTTCGAGCGCTTCGCCGATCACGGCGTTTCGGTCGCTCGCAAGGTCACCTACTTGGTGACCGGTGAATGGCAGCCTGAAGGCTTCTAGCCACAACAGCATTAACGACGACGGCCGGTCACCTCAGGTGACCGGCCGTCGTCGTCGTTAGCTACAACGTCATTTTTTGCCCTGGTTGGCCACCGCGAGGATGGCCTGGGCTGCTGCGTCGGGATCCAGGTAGGTTCCGCCCGGGTTGATGGGTTGGAAGTCCTCATCCAGTTCGTACACCAGCGGGATACCCGTGGGGATGTTGAGGCCGGCAATGGCGTCGTCGCTGATGCCGTCCAGGTGCTTCACGAGGGCGCGCAGGGAGTTGCCGTGGGCTGTGACCAGCACGGTCTTGCCGGCCTTGAGGTCTTCCTTGATGTCCGATTCCCAGTAAGGGAGCAGGCGCACAAGGACGTCCTTGAGGCACTCGGTGCGCGGCAGGGCGTCGCCGAGGTCCTTGTAGCGGACATCGTGCGCCTGGGAGAACTCGCTGTCGTCGGACAGGGGCGGCGGCGGGGTGTCGTAGCTGCGGCGCCATTCCATGAACTGCTCTTCGCCGAACTCGGCCAGGGTCTGGGCCTTGTCCTTGCCCTGCAACGCGCCGTAGTGGCGTTCGTTGAGGCGCCAGTCGCGCTTGACCGGGATCCAGCCGCGGTCGGCCTTGTCCAGGGCCATGTTGGCGGTGTTGATGGCACGCTTCAGCAGCGAGGTGTAGAGGACGTCCGGGAGGATGTCATTCTCAACCAGGAGCTCTCCACCGCGCACTGCTTCTTGGCGGCCTTGATCGTTCAGGTCAACGTCCACCCAACCGGTGAACAGGTTCTTGGCGTTCCATTCGCTGTGGCCATGGCGCAGCAGAATCAGCTTGTAAGTCATGGTTTTCATCCTAGCCGAGCAGCTCCGTGCCCTGCCCGGCGTTACGTCCGGCAACGGACTCCCCGGTCTGATGCGCGCAGCGATAAAGTGGGGGCCGTGGTGCAAAAAGCGGAACGGGTGGGCTCTCCCCGCAGTCGGGGCGGGAAGCCGGTTGGCAACATCACCCGCGGCACCACCAACCCCAACCGCATGCGACGCCTGGACCGGTGGCTTGCCGGACCGCAGGCGTGGCGGCTGCGCGCCGCCGTCGACCCCCTTGTGGTGGACCTGGGCTATGGCGCCTCGCCGACCACCGCCGTCGAACTTTTCGAGCGGCTGCAGGCCGTACGGCCTGACGTGCGGGTCTGTGGAATCGAAATCGAGCCGGAGCGGGTGCGGACCGCCAAGGCGTTGGAGCGGCCGGGCCTCAGCTTCCACGTGGGCGGGTTCGAAGTTCCTGTGCCAGGTAACCCCGTACTGGTCCGGGCCTTCAACGTCCTCCGCCAATATGAGGAAGCCGACGTGGGCGGAATCTGGCGGCTGGTGCAATCGCGTCTCGCCCGGGGCGGACTCTTCATCGATGGCACTTGCGACGAGATCGGCCGCCGCGTCACGTGGGTGGCTTTGGATGCCGAGCGCCCTTTGAGCCTCAGTTTTTCCGTGCGGTTCGGCAGTTTCGAGTTGCCGTCCGAGGTGGCCGAGCGGCTACCCAAGGCCCTGATTCACCGGAACATCCCGGGCGAAGCGATTCATGCCTTCCTGCAGGCCATGGACAAAGCCTGGTTGGAAGCTGCGCCGTTGGCATCGTTCGGGAACCGGCAACGCTGGACGGGCATGTGTAGTTCACTGCGCGACGCCGGGTGGCCGCTTCAGGATGGTCCGGCGAGGTGGCGGTTGGGTGAAGTGACGGTGGCGTGGGACGCGGTGGCGCCTCAGTAAGGCTGTTTACCAGGGACCGTACGGGCCGACGTTCCGGTTGCCGCCGCTGCCGGCCTCGCGCAGGGCGGGACGGACATCGGCAAGGTACACGCACGCTGCGGTGACGGCGGCGATGCCGAACAGTCCAAGGCTGCTGCCGCCCGTCAATACGGTCAGGGCGCCGATCGCAAGCGCAACGCCTGTGAGCGCCAACCAGAACATCTTGGTGCGCTTTGAAGCCGCCACGAAGAGCGTCGGCTTATGGCGCAGGCAGTCCGCGAACGCCCACAGTTCCAGGGCAAGCGCCACCAGGCCAAGAATCCAGTAAACCCCGCTGGTGACAACCGCGATCAAAATTTTTCCGTCCACGTCCTTTAGCCTAGCCGTCCAACGACTTCAGCGCTTGCTCAAGGTCGGACCAGAGGTCTTCCACGTTCTCGATCCCCACACTCAACCGGACCAGGTTCTCCGGAACGCTGAGCGGCTCAGCCGTGTGCCGGCGTCGGCGTTCAATCAGCGACTCAACCCCGCCCAAAGACGTGGCGGGCAGCCAGAGCTGCAGCGCGCGGACCAATTCGTCGGCGGCGTCGGCACCACTGCGCTGTTCGTCTCCAGCGATCTGGATGCAGAGGATGGACCCGAAGCCCTTCATCTGTACCTTGGCGCGCTCGTGCCCGGGATCGCTCGGGAGGCCCGGGTAACGGATGGTTTCCACCCGGGGGTGGCTGCTGAGGCGTTCGGCGAGGGTTGCCGCTGAGGCCTGCGAGCGCTCAATCCTTAGCGCCAAGGTACGGAGGCCGCGCAGTGCCAGCCAGGCTTCGAACGGCCCGGCGATGCCACCGTGGATGATTCGGTGATGCAGGAGCGTGGCGCGAAGTTCCGGGTTGGAGGTGACCAGGGCGCCGAGGACGACGTCCGAATGTCCCGCCAGGTATTTGGTCACCGAGTGAAGTACGACGTCGGATCCGAGTTTGAGGGGCTGCTGCACCAGAGGCGTGGAGAAAGTATTGTCCGTGACCACGATTGCGCCGACCGCGTGGGCAGCGTCCGTCAGTGCGCGGATGTCGGCGATGCCGAGCATGGGGTTGGTGGGGCTCTCCAGCCAGAGCAGATCTGCCTTCTTGCCCGTCTGGGGACTGATAAGCGCCTTGACGGCGTCCGTGTCCGTGATGTCCACCGTGCGAAGTTCAAGGAATCCCTTCTCAGCCAGTTCAGTGGCCATGACCAGGGAACCTGCGTAACTGTGTGAGGGCATCACCACCACACCGCCGGCGGGAACGAGGGACAACGCTGAGCTGACTGCCGCCAGGCCGGAGGCGTAGAGCAAGCCAGGCAGGGTGGCGCCTTCCAGTTTGGCCAGCGCGTCCTCGAAGGGATCCCACGTGGGGTTGGCGTAGCGCCCGTAGCCGCGATCTCCGTCGCCTAATGAACCTGTTCCGAAGTATGTGGAGGACAGGACAATAGGCGGGTTGACGGGCTCATCGTGGGCGCGGTCGGGGCGACCGGCCGCAACTACAACGGTTTCCGGAGACAAATCGGCGGCACGTTGATCTGAAAGGCTCATGGTTTCAGCGTAGCCGCGGGCAATGCTGTGGATAAAAGCCGTCTCGCATGCCGGTGATCGGTAGGCTAGTCCAGTGAGTATTAAGAGCCCAGGCCTTTTCATCGCCTTCGAAGGCGGGGACGGAGCGGGCAAGTCCACCCAGGCCGCCCGGCTCTCTGACGCCCTTGAGTCGCAGGGTCTGTCCGTTCTGCGCACCCGCGAGCCAGGCGGAACTCCCATTGGCGAGAAATTGCGCTCCTTGGTCCTGGACCACGGACACGGAACCATTGATCCGCGGACCGAAGCCCTCATGTTCGCTGCCGCCCGCGCAGCCCATGCCAGCCAGGTGATCCGGCCCGCACTTGCTGAGGGAACAGTAGTCATCACGGACCGCTATATCGATTCATCCGTGGCCTATCAAGGTGCAGGGCGCAGCCTTGGTGCAGAAGGCGTGCTGTCGCTCAACGAATGGGCCACCGAAGGCCTGCATCCGGACCTGACCGTACTGCTGGACGTCGACCCCTCAGATGGTCGCCAGCGGCGGACCGCGGGGGACGCCACTGAGGACAGGCTGGAGTCAGAACCGGACGACTTCCATTCCGCGATCCGGCACGCGTTCCTGGACCTCGCAGCGGCTGCACCCGCCAGCTATCTGGTGCTGCCCGCCAATGCAGATATCGAAACCTTGGCGTGCCGGATCTTGGAGCGGGTGGAATCGCTGCTGCTTGCCAACGGCGCGCCCGCGACCGCCGAGTCACTGACGAGCGAAACTCTTCCGGGCGAACGTCCGTGAGCGTCTGGGACGACCTTCAAGGCCAGGCACCGGTGGTTGCCCAGCTCAAGCAGGCGGCGCAGGGCGATACCGGGCTCACCCATGCCTGGCTCTTTACCGGGCCGCCGGGATCGGGCCGCTCAAACGCAGCCAAGGCCTTCGCCGCTGCCTTGAACTGCGAGCAGGACGACGTCACTATGCGCGGCTGTGGCCAGTGCGCGGCATGCCACACGATCCTCGGTGAGACCCACTCGGATGTGACGTTCGTGCGCACCGAAAAGGTCACCATCACCATTGATGAAGCCCGTGAACTCGTCTCCAAAGCCGGCGACCGGCCAGCTACGGGTCGGTGGCGGATCATTGTGGTGGAAGATGCGGACCGCATGGCCGAGCGCACCACCAATGTTCTGCTGAAAGCCATTGAGGAACCCACTCCCAGGACCATCTGGATGCTGTGCGCCCCTTCCCCTGCCGATGTCCTGGTCACCATCCGTTCCCGATGCCGCCCTGTGAGCCTGCGGCTACCGCCGGCCGCTGACGTCGCCGAGCTTTTGGTGAGGCGCGACGGCGTCGAACGCCAACTTGCAGACCGTGCGGCACGTGCTGCACAAAGCCATATAGGCATCGCCCGCCGCTTGGCCCGCGACGCCGATGCGCGGCAGCGCCGGCTGGATACGGTTCGAATACCGCTTGGTCTTCGAGGCGTTACCGCTGCCGTGATGATGGCCGAGAAATTGGTCAAAATTGCAACCGAGGAAGCCAACAGCTCCAACGACGAACGCGACGCTGCGGAGAAGATCGCACTGCTGGCGAGCCTGGGCGCTCCCGAATCCGGGACGCTCCCACCCTCCATGCGCAGCCAGGTCAAGCAGCTTGAGGACGACCAGAAACGGCGCGCCAAACGCTCCATCACTGACTCGTTGGACCGGACGCTCACAGATCTGCTGTCCTTCTACCGGGACGTCCTGATCATCCAGTTGGGGAACGCTGTGGAACTGGTCAACGTTGAACTCAAGAGCGAGCTGGAAGACTACGCGGGCCATTCAACGCCGGAAACCACCCTGGCCCGAATGGACGCCATCAACAAAGCCCGTGTCCGAATCACCACCACCAACGTGGCGCCGCTGTTGGCGGTCGAGTCCATGGCCACGAGCCTCATCCAGCAATAGGAGAATGCATGAAGTCCGCACCCCGCCGGTCCGCCGGTACCCCTTCACGGGACCGGTCTGCCCAGCTCGAAACGGGTGGTGGTTTGGCAGGCGGGGGTGCTGCGGGGCGTAGCTCCCGCCGCGGTTTTGCGGCACTGTGCATTGCGCTTGCGTCCATGCTGGTACTGAGCGCGTGCACCGTTCCGTTCCTGCCGGCTCCAACGGCCCAGCCGTCCACCAGTACGGTGGATCCGTCCATCGCAGCCTCAGCTCCTGAGGGCCTGGAGAAGTACTACTCGCAGTCGGTGGAGTGGAGCTCGTGCGAGGGTGGCTTCCACTGCGGCAAGGTCCAGGTGCCTAAGGACTACGCCAATCCGGCCTCCGGGGACATCACGCTTTCTGTCATTAAGTTGCCCAGCACCGGCAACAAGCAAGGGTCCATCCTGGTGAATCCCGGCGGCCCCGGCGGCTCGGGCGTGGATTTCGTCAAGGACGCCGGCAACACCCACTTCACCGAGAAGTTGCGGGCCAACTACGACGTGGTGGGTTTTGATCCCAGGGGTGTGGGCCGTTCCGCGCCGGTGACCTGTATGACCGACGCCGAACGTGACGCCGCCCGCGAAAAAGTGTTCCGCAAGAACACTGACGAAGGGCTGGCCGCCGCGCTTGCCTTCAACAAGTCCTTCGCTGAGCAGTGCGCCCAGCAGACCGGCGATGTCATGGGGCACATAGATACCGTGAGTGCGGCTAAGGACCTGGATGTCCTGCGCGCGGTGTCAAACGATGCCAAGCTCAACTACCTGGGCTTCTCCTACGGCACCTTCCTGGGCTCCACCTACGCTTCACTTTTTCCGGACAACGTGGGCCGGCTGGTCCTCGATGGCGCCGTGGATCCTTCCATCAGCAACGAAGAACTGACAGCGGGCCAAGCAGTCGCTTTCGAAAAAGCCCTGCGCACCTACGTGGGCAGCTGCCAACGGCAGCAACAGTGCCCCCTGAGCGGCTCAGTGGATAACGGTGTCCAGGAAATCCGGGAACTCATCACGGCTGTGGACCAGAACCCCCAGACCGCCAAAGACGGACGGTTGGTGACCGCCAACGACTTCGTCAACGGTCTCATCCTCCCCCTCTACAACGACCAAAGCTGGCCGGCCCTGACCCAAGCGCTGGAAAGCGCCTTCTCCGGTGACGTGTCCCAGATGATGCGGTTGGCGGATCTTGGCGCCGACCGCGAACCCAACGGCACGTACAGCTCCAACTCCGCCTTCGCATTCCAGGCCATCAACTGCCTGGACTACCCGATGGTGACCGACACCGCCGCCATGCGAGCCGAGGAAGTCCGCCTCATGCAGGACTCCCCCACATTCGGGGCATTCTTTGCCTACGGAGGCGTCAGCTGCAAGGACTGGCCCTACGCCAGCACGCGCACCCCGGCACCCGTGGAATACAACGGCTCCGCACCCATCGTGGTGGTAGGCACCACCGGCGACCCCGCAACTCCGTTGCAATGGTCCCAGTCGCTGCGCAAGCAGCTGGAGAATGCCTCCCTGGTTACGTGGGAAGGTGAGGGTCACACAGCCTACGGCCGTGCGAACTCCTGCGTCAGCACCGCCGTCGACGACTACTTTGTTGACGGCAAACTGCCGCAGGACGGCCTCAAGTGCTAGAGGTGGCTGGCTTCGCGCTTCTCCACCAAGAGCGGGAGCTCCTTGATGGAATCCACCACTACGGTGGCTCCGGCCGCGCGTAGTGTCGCCTCTGAATGGGAGCCGGTGAGGACACCTGCCACGAGGGATGCTCCGGAACGAACACCCGAGAGCATGTCCGAGCTGGTGTCACCCACCACAGCCACCTCCCTTACGTCGTCGAGGTCAAGGGCGAGCACCGCCGTCAGGATCATGTCCGGGTAAGGCCGTCCACGTCCAGCGTCGGACGGGCACAGGCTGAGGTCCGCCAGCCCCATCCACCCGAGCGATTCCAACACCATGTTCTGGGTGTGGCGGCCGAATCCCGTGGCCAGGCAAACCCGCATGCCGGTCTCACGCATCCACAGGATGGCTTCCTCCGCTCCGGCAATTGCCCGGACACCACCGTCTTCAATGAACTCGTCATAGCTGTTCTCGAAAACTCTGTTGGCGCTCTCGGCCACGGCAGGATCCTCAAAGAGGTGGCTGAAGACAGTCATTTTCGAGAGGCCCATGGTGTCCCTGGCGTAGCCGAGCATGCTCTCGAACCTGGTGGTTCCGGGTTCAATTCCGTGGTCAACCAGCGCCCGGGACATGGCCCGCTCCGTGCGGCCGTCGTCCGTAATGGTGGTGCCCACCATGTCCACCACAGCCAGTCTCAGCCGGTTCGGTGCGTGGCTGGCGTCCTTGGGCAATGCATCCCTCGTCATGGAGCGGCTCCTTCGGCCTGTTCTTGTGACGGCGTACTCCGCCACGGGTGATTCCCCAGCTTCCGGCCACCGGGAAACCTCCGCCTGAACCCGGTCCGACGCGGGGGTGAACATCCCCGCAACGGCCGCCGTCGCCCTCGTTTTGACCCGGGTGCGGTGCCTCTATTACAGTTATGTCTTGCGTGATCGCCCGGGAAACCGGTGATGAACGCGGTGCTTCCTTAGCTCAGTCGGTAGAGCGTTTCACTCGTAATGAAAAGGTCATCAGTTCGATTCTGATAGGAAGCTCAGAGAAAAAGCCCCGCTGGTTCGTTGAATCGGCGGGGCTTTTCGTTTGCCGAAGTCCCGAACAGAGCTCTCCGCGCATGCCTTGATGATGGAAATATCGAACATTCGCCCAAATCATTGAAATGTTCAAAATATAGGACATTTGGAGTGTTGAGCCGTATGATCGATATATGGAACATTCCGATGAGTTGACACCGTTTTACCGGGCTGTCGACGCCGCCTCCCTAGGGAGGTCCATCGCTGAGGCACGCAAAGAGGCCGCGCTCACCCAGCACGAGCTTGCCGTGAAACTGGGCGTCACCCGCGGCACCATCGTGCGACTTGAAGCCGGCGAAGCAGTCTCCATGGTCGTGGCTATGCAAGCCATCAGGGCCGTGGGCCGCGACGTGGCCCTAGTGCCGCGCTTTTCGAAGCTGCAGGTGCGGCCATGAGCCCCCGCAAGACCCTTGACGTGTACCTGCGCGGGGACCGAATCGGTGAGCTGCGCGGCAACGGCCTCAAGCTGTCCTTCCAGTACGCCCCGCAGGTGCTGGCCGCCTACGGTGCCGGGTCCATCCTGCTATCACTGTCCCTGCCGCTGACTAGAAAGCGCTTGGATGGGGTGGAAGTCTACAACTTCTTTGACGGCCTCTTGCCCGAAGGCCAGGTCCGTTCCAACCTGGCCAAAGAACACGGTGTCACCGTCCCGGACGCTTTTGGGCTGCTCCGCGTCCTGGGCGCCGACTGCGCCGGGGCCGTCCAAGTCCTGCCGTCAGGGGAACCCCCCGCACGTGAGGACGCTGCAGCGCCCATGACCGCAGAAGAGGTCATCAACGTGGTCGAATCCCTGCCTACGTGGGACCTGCCGGAGAATTTCATGGTCACTGCGTCCTTGGGCGGTGTCCAATCCAAGGTGCTGCTGTCCCAACATGGCGACGGCTGGGCCTGGCCAGGCAGTGGTTCGGTGTCGACCCACATCATCAAGCCCGAACCACTCGAGTCCACCATCCCGGAGCTGCTCCCCGCCGAGGACTGGGCTTTGCGGACAGCAGCCGCGGCAGGGCTTCCCGCGGCCAAAGCCCATCTGGAAAGCTTCGGATCCCGTCGGGCCATCATCGTGGAGCGCTTCGACCGCACAGGCGAGGGCAGCCGGTTGCACCAGGAAGACTTCACCCAAGCCTTGGCCCTGGCCAGTGAAGCGAAGTACGAAGGCACCACCGCACCGCCCTCGCGCCTGACCCGGCTGGTCAACGCCGCGGCGCCGCACACCCGCGACGAGGCCGCGTTTCGCCGTGACCTGTTGCGCGCCGTGACGTTCAACCTGCTGATCGGCAACGGCGATGCACACTCCAAAAATTACTCCCTCATGCTGCGCGACGGTGGAGAAGTGCTGCTGGCTCCGCTCTATGACGTTGCGCCCACCCTGCTGCTGTACCAGCCGAGCGGCCTTGCCGGGCACGCCGTCAGCGGCCAGATCCGGCTGGGCTACATCACCTTGGAACATCTGGTCGCCGAAGGGGCAGCCTGGGGCATGGACGACGACGATGCCCGTCAGACAGTGGCTTCAACACTGGAGAGGGTGGCGGCAGCGGCGGCGGAAACAGCGCCACCTGAGTCCCTCGGCTTCCTGTCCGAGCTCATCGCGGTCCGCGCCCAGGACCTACTGAACGGCGGCACAGCTAGGCGGGTCCTGGCGCCGAAACTCGAGTAGACGTTCCGCCCCTCCTGAGTGGCCATGGCCTCCACCCATCCGGGACGGCTTGGAGTCGCTCCTCAGCGGCGGCTAGTTGAGCGGGCGTGGCTCCCACGGGGCCACGCCCGCTACGGTTGCCGGATCCATCAGCAGCGAAGAGCGCATACTCCGCCCACCGCTTCCGGCCCACGGGGTAGCGTTCGCCGTAGCCGCCTGCTGCAACGCCAAGGACCAGCTCCTCCATGCGGGACGCTTCGCTCTCGGCGGTCTCGTCACAAGCATCGCAACCGCAGATAGGGAACGCAAAGTTGTGCAGCGCACCGGCGTGGAGCACCACCCCCGGAGAACCGGTCACCACGAACGTCAGCGGAGCGGCGAGCGGGTCCCGAGGGGTCAGCCGCGCGACGTCGATCACCTCAGCGATGTTCATGGCCGCATCCGCCGCGTGCGCCGGATCCCAGCTGACATCGACGTCGTACTCGCTCTCCAGATACTCAACCAACGCCCGGGCCACCGTATGGAGCCCTTCAAACCGTTCCCTGTGAGTTTCCACGCTGTAGGAGTCCTCAGGTGGGCTATCTGCGCCCCATCGGTTCCCGTATCCGATCGCTTCGCCGTCAGCATTGCGATAGTCACGTGAGGGCAGCTCCGGCCGCACAAAAGGTTCACGGAATTGCCCACTGGGGACCGGCCGCAACGCGGGGAGCTCGGGACCGTCCGGCTCGTCGTCCGCCCACTCCGTAAGGTGCGTGAGGAGGCCGGCCACCATCCCGTCGTCGGCCTCCCCCAGACCGTCCATCAAGCGGTCCACCGTGATCATCATGTCGCGGTCGCCTACTTCGCGGGATCCGTCCGCCATCACTGTCCAGTGCGCTTCCGGCCGCATGGCCGCAATGACGTTTCCAACGAAGATGGTGGCGGCTTCATTGAGGCCGGGGTCGCCCGGGATGCCGTCTATGTTGGTGCGCAGGAATGCCAGCAACGCGCTCACGTCGGAGGCAAGCTGCCCTGCGGGAACTCCTCTGCTTGCGCAGAACGCCACGAAGGGCGCGTACCCGGCAAGGTGCTTGACCGGGGCTGCGTCCTCCGCCGCTGGCCTATATTGAGCACTCCGTCGAGACAGCGCCGTCTGTCCTTTCAGCACGGCTTTGTTGGAAAGCGGTGCTGACAATCCAGATGCAGGCCCGCCAAAAAGATCTTCAATTTCCCCCATGGGAAACATCCTAGGGCGGACCCGGATGTTAGTGGCCCAGCCGGGACATCAACACGGCGACGGCGGCGGAGACTCCCCCGGCCAGCGAACCTTCCAGCTCGGGAGCGAAGAACGGCGAATGGTTGACGGGGGTGGGACCAGGCCCTTCATGTCCGTCCAGCGGTGTGCCACCGATCATCCAGAACACGGACGGCACTCCGATGGCGGTGCCCAGGTGCCCAAAGTCCTCGCTGCCCATCATCGGTGGGGTGATTTCGACTGCCTCGTCCCCCAACGCAAGCCGCAGGGCCTCAACAACGGACGGAACGGCGTCGGGATCGTTGAAACATTGCGGGAAGCGGTACATCTCCTCGATGTCCGGCTGTGGTGCCCCGGAAGCGGCAGCTTCGGCCTCGATGATGCGGCGGATGGCGGCCAGAACCTGGCCGCGGACGTCGTCGTCGAAAGTTCGGATGTTGAGGGTGAACTCGGCAGAGGCCGGGATGATGTTTTCCTTGAGGCCGGCATGGAATGTCCCCACCGTCACGACGGCGGACTTCCGCGGATCCAACTCGCGGGACACAATCCCCTGCAACCGCGTGACCATGTGGGCGGCCATCACGATGGGGTCGATGGAATCCTGTGGCTGGGAGCCATGGGACTGCTGGCCGTGAACCGTGACCCTGAGCGAATCCGCCATGGCGGCTACCGGCCCACTGGAAATCGCAACCGTACCTACCGGGCGGGGCATGACATGCTGCCCGAAGATCACTTCCGGCCGCGGTGCTTTGTCCCACAGTCCGTCGTCGAGCATTGCCAAGGCACCGGCGGCAGTCTCCTCGCCGGGTTGGAAGATCAACACCAGCGTTCCTGACCAGGCATCCCGGTTGCCCGCAAGCAGTTCGGCGGCGCCCAGCAGGCTGGCCACGTGGGTGTCATGGCCACAGCCGTGCATGACCGGGACTACCGTGCCGTCCGGCAGTGTGCCTGTATCCCTGCTGGCGTAGTCCAAGCCGGTAGCTTCCTCGATGGGCAAGCCATCGGAATCGGCGCGGAAGGCCACCACGGGTCCGTCGCCGTTTCGCAGGATTCCCACCACCCCGGTGCCGCCGCAGCGGAAATGCTCAATGCCCAGGCCGTCCAGTTGCTCCTCGATCAGGGTAGCTGTGGCGAACTCCTGCATGGAGAGTTCCGGATGTGCGTGAAGGTGCCGGTACAAGGCATGTAGTTTGGCGGTCTGTCTGGTATCGAGCTGGAGGGCGGTAGCTGTTGACGTCATGGGTCCTGTCTTCCTGGTGGATGCGGGCTTGTTCCGGGCGTTGCTACTCGATGTGGATAGGCTTCGCCTCGGCAATGGTGGACTTACCGCGGAAGAACCATGCCAGCAGGATGGTGCCCAGCACAGCGATGGCGGTGGACACCATGGCGAGCGAAGGCACCAGCGGAAGCACGACGAACACGACCACGGCCGAGATCAACAAGGCGAACACAGTAGTGCGGGGCTGCTTCATGGAAACGATGGCCTGCACCAGTACGGCTCCCAGGACGGTGGGCAGCACGTACAGCCGGGTGACGAGCAGCACCGACGGCGGGATGACGCTGATGAGCCAGCTGCCCAGGAGACCGACGAAGATCGCCAAGGAGACCAGGTGGACTACCGCTGCGCCGCAGATAGCAACGACGGCGGCAAGTTCCGCCCGCTTGCTGCCCGGCTTTGCGCCGATGTTGGTTTGGGCGATCAGTGCCGCTGGCAGGAGCTTGTTGGAGATGTTGCCGATCATGAACGCCTGGTACATCGCTGCCGGGCCTAGGATCGGGTAGTACGTGAGCGGCTCGACGATCCAGATGATGCCGAATGTTGCGGCTACTGCCGCGAAGGCGATCCACAGCTGGGCGGGTGCAATATCCAGCCCGGTAGCGAAAACCAGGTACAGCGGACCCGCCACGGAAACCAGGAGGCCTGCAATCATGGTGATCTGGCCCCAGCGGGACGTGGTGCGGCTGAAGTCCGCCATGGCGGTGTTGTTGGCGGTTGGAGCAGAAGTGATGAAAGACATGGGGTGTTCCTTTCGGACCTAAAGAATGACGACGTCGGCAGGCGGCTTAAGCGCTGACGGCCAGGTAGGCGGCACTGAGGCCAATGACGATCGAGATTCCGAGCCCCCATTCCCGCAACCAGCTCTTGCCGAGTTTCCTGGCCAGCAACAGGCACGTGCCCATGACCGCTGCGGAGACTGCGAAGGACAGCACATGGATTCCAGATTTGGGCAGCTCTGTGAGACCCAGGCAGGAGAAGGCACCGATCAAGGCCGCCGCAGGGACGATCGCCATGGCTGCTGGATTCACCGAGCGGATCTTGGCGTCACCCTTGCGCAGCAGAGGCGTCAGGATCAAGGTAGCGAGCATCCACATCGCCCCGCCGATGCTCATGGCAAAGAACGCCACCGCGAAGACACTTTGCGTGTAGCTGGCATCGCCGAGCTTGGCTCCCATGGAACCTGCTGCGATGCCCGCGGCCGAAACATCGTAGGCAGCCGAGCCGATCAGGCCGATCCGGGACAACACAGCCGGTGCCCCGAAGAGACCCAGCAAAGCAATGGCCACCAGCGATACCGCCAGGGAGGGACCGATGGCCGAGACAGCGCCTGAGCGGAACGAGGTCCTGATGTCTTGCACACTCATGTCCACTGAGGGAGCAGCGCGTCGGGCTGCCTTCATGAAGATGACGGATTGGATGATGATGACGCCAAAGACGCCGGCCACGCAGATCCAGAGGACGGGATTGTTGGCAATTGCCATGATGTCGGTGGAGTCGGTGGGTGCTAGCGGTTGAAGAGCCAGGGGTTGGTGCATGGGAACCTCCCAGGTGTTGGCCCCCGGCAAGCCAACATCCGGACGACGCTGTGCGGTATGTGGTGCCGTGGGGCAAATCCTTACCCATCGACCAGATCGGCCAGTGAGTTACCAACACCCTCTGCTATGAGCCGGATCACACACAATAGCTGACGGAATCAGCCTCAGAAGTGGCCGAATTGTTCAAAGCTTGCCATTGGTTGACTCAGGACTTTCCCCCGTCAAAGTGACCCGGCACACTTTCAGGCAGTAGCAATCCAGCAAAGGAGCACCATGTCTGACACCCTTGGCGAGCTGTCCGCCGTCGAACTTTCCGCAGCCATTCGCCGGAAGGAAGTCTCGGCGCGCGAAGCGTTGACCGAACACCTGGAGCGCATTGCCGGGATTAATCCCGTAGTCAACGCAGTGGTCACCCTCGACGCTGAAGGTGCACATGCCCTGGCACACCGGGCAGACCAGCTCACAGCATCCGGAGCGGAACTGCCACCCCTTCATGGGATTCCCATGACCCACAAGGACACCAACAACACAGCCGGGATGCGCACCACCCAGGGCTCACTGGCCTTGCGTGACTTCATCCCCGACGCCGACGACCTCATCATTGCGCGCCTGAAGGCAGCCGGCGTGGTCAGCACCGGAAAGTCGAACGTCCCCGAGTTCGGCGCCGGCTCCCACACGTTCAACGAGCTCTTCGGAACCACCACCAACCCCTACGCGCCAACATTGAGCGCCGGCGGCAGCAGCGGCGGAGTGGCCGCCGTCGTCGCATCCCGCGTCCAGAGCATCGGCGACGGCAGCGACATGGGCGGATCACTCCGCATTCCGGCCTCCTTCTGCAACGTGGTGGGTTTCAGGCCGTCGACGGCGGTCATCCCCATGCCGTCCGACGTCAACGCCTACGCGTGGCTGGGGAGGACAGGGCCCATGGCCCGGACTGTGGAGGACATTGCCCTGTTCATGTCCGTCACGGCGGGAAAGGATCCCCGTGTTCCGCATCCGGCCGGCCTGGACCCGGAGGTATTCCGATCCACCCTGGAGACGGACCTGCGCGGTGTGCGAATCGGGTGGTCCCGCGACTTCGGGATCGGGGTCCCGGTGGACCCGGAGATCGTGGATCATCTTGAGCGGCAACTGGCCATCTTCGAAGATCTCGGAGCGATTGTGGAGGAAGCCACCCCGGATTTCAGCGAAGCGGACCTGGTGTTCGGCAATACCCGAGCCCTGGACTTCGCAGCAGGGCTCGGGCCGATCCTGGAGCGGGCCGGTGACGTCATCAAGCCTGAAGTCCACTGGAACGTTGAGAAGGGGTTCGCGCTGACGGCGCGGGATGTCATTGAGACCGCGGCCGCCCGGACCCGGCTGGAATTGAGTGTTCAGGACTTCTTTGGACGGTACGATCTTTTCGCCAGCCCCTGCGCCCAGGTTCTCCCCTTTGACGCAACGCTGCGGTACCCCGCGGACATTGCCGGGACGGCCTCGGAGACGTACTTGGATTGGATGCGATCAGCCTGCCTCCTGTCCGCAACCGGCCTGCCTGTGCTCAGTGTTCCCGCGGGATTCAGCTCTGCCGGACTACCTATCGGCCTGCAGCTCGCCAGCAACCATTTCAAGGACATGCAGCTGCTTCGCTATGGCCGCGCGTTCGAGCAGCAGACGGGGTACGCCGCCGTCGCCCCTGTTGTCTCGGCCGGCCACAAGCCGCTCACGACTGTGAGCGCATAACCCTGCCACCACGCTTCCTCGCATCAAGGAGGATCGAAACATCCACGCCAGCGGCGTTTTGTGCCCACTCCGAGGTGGTGATGAAGCGGTAGAGCGCAGCCATGTCCTCCACCGTCACGTCAGCCATGATCTGGTAAGTGCCTGCGATCGCTGCGGCGTATCGGACGGTGGGAAGCTCAGCCAAGCTCTTCCCCACGTGTTCAACATGTTGCGGCGAGGCACGGATCCAAAGCAGCGCTTCAACGCCAAGGCCAAAGGAAGCGGGCTCTACAATGGCCCGCAAGTGGACCCGGTTGTTGGCAAGCAACCATTCGCTGCGGCGGCGGGCAGTTGCCTCTGAAACGCCCACCCGGCGGCCCAAAGCCTCAAAACTCATCCGGCCATCGGCACACAGCGCGTCCACGAGTTCGTTGTCCTGGCGACTCAAATCCTGCCGCTGCACCAAGGCTCCCGAATCCTGGGTAAAGGTGGAGCGGAGTGCCTCCGCTTTGTCGGCGGTGAGAATCTCCGGCCGCCAACCGCGGATGGTCCGGAAATACCGAAGCACGGGGTAGCTGGTGGAATCGCGCAAGCCAAGCGTGGCCGGCAGCTCGTCAGAGAGGACCTCCGCCATGCGAGAGGGTTCAGTGAGTACCTCAGCTACACAGTCACCGGTGCCGGTGGTGGTGTAAACGAAAGTGGTGTCGGAGCGTTGCGAGAGTGCGTGAACTGCGGCACGTACCGTCCCGGGCATGCACCGCATTTCCACCAGCACTACCGACGGCTTGGGCCGGATGCCCACCACAGCCACCGCACCGGATTCCAGCAACTGCGATCCCCTGCGGGCAACAGTTCGTTCGGCTTCTCCCAGGACGGCGGCAATCTTCCGCCACGGGCAGCGCGGATCCAGTTGCAGGGCAGCCACAATCTGCCGCTCCAATGCGTCAAACACCACCATGCCAACTCCGTCCGTCTGCGTCGCTCAATTTCATCACGGACACCGGCGGCGACGCGTCGCGGACGCGAGTGGCGTTGTCGAGCGTTAAAGGCAGGTGCCCCGCACCCATGAAGGGTACGGGGCACCAAAGTGAGACTTCGCGTTTAGGCGAAGTCGGAGACTGCCGGGTCCGGGCCGATGCGGCCTTCAGCACCACGGTCCAGGCCGTTGATGGCCTCCACGTCGGTAGCGTCCAGCGTGACGTTGAGGGCCGCGAAGTTCTCCTGGATGCGGGACTCCGTGACGGACTTGGGGATCACCACGTTGCCGATGGCCAGGTGCCAGGCGATGACGACCTGGGCCGGGGTGGCGTCATGCTTGGCGGCGATCTCAGCCACGGTAGCGCTTTCAAGTAGCTCGCCACCTTGGCCCAGCGGCGACCAGGCCTGAGTCAGGATTCCCTTGGACGCGTTGAATTCGCGAAGATCAGCCTGGTTGAAGAACGGGTGGAGCTCCACCTGGTTGATGGCCGGAACAACACCGGTCTCGTCGATGATGTGCTGCAGGCCTTCCTTGGTGAAGTTGGAAACACCGATGGACTTGACCCGGCCGCGCTTTTTCAGCTCGATGAGGGCCTTCCAGGTGTCAACGTACTTTTCCTGCTTGGGCTGCTGCCAGTGGATCAGGTACAGGTCCAGGGTCTCCAGGCCGAGGCGGTCCATGGACTCCTCAAAGGCAGCGAGAGTGGATTCGTAGCCCTGGTCCGCGTTCCACAACTTGGTGGTGATGAAGATTTCCTCGGCAGAAAGACCGGAGGATGCAATGGCGCGGCCGACGCCTGCCTCGTTGCCGTAGATCTTGGCGGTATCGATGTGGCGGAACCCGGCTTCAAAAGCCTGGCGCACCACCTTTTCGGCTACATCGTCTTCAACTTGCCACACCCCGTAGCCGAGCTGGGGGATGGTGTTGCCGTCGTTGAAAGTAAGTGTTGGTGACGAAGTCATGTCTGCCATCCTGCCAGCCCGCGGCTATCAAAAGCGCCGAATATTACGCAGATAAGCTATGCGCTTAACTTCTTGCGCGCAGGGAATAGAAGCGCACGCCGGTAGTTGCGCACGCGCCCCATTGGGATGTGAGGGTCAATCTCCGAGTTGGCGCTCAGCGTCGGCTACCTGCTCGAATACCGACTCCGCCCGGCGCCGAACCGACAACGCGCCAACAGGGACGGGCCCCACGGCCAACCTCAACATGGCCGCAGCCTCAGCCGTAGTGGCCAACGAATTTCCTGCCTTGGACAGGGCGCGGTGGACTCCCGCTAGTGCTCCCGGGACATCCAGACCATCACTCGGGGACCGCTTCTGGGCCTCGACACAGATAGTCCTCACCCGTACCGACAATTCGGCAAGCTCGTTGGCTATCTCCACCAGCTCGTTATAGAGCTGCTCATCATCAACACCCTCAAGGACCTGGTGGTACCGGTCCAGTCCCCGATGGAAACGGTCATGGGCGCGGCGCCACAAGCCCTTGCCAAGCTCCACATCGTCTTTCCGTCCTTGACGGACGGCCCCAAAGAAACCCACGTGCGAACTCAGAGGTACTGACCCGGACCGTGGTCGGGGTCTTCCGGTCGGCCTTGCGGAGCAGCGCCGCCAGCACCCTGTGCGGCAGCCCGCTGCGGTTGGCCGTTTTCGCCGATCACAATGCCCGGTGCGATGACAGTTCCCGGCGGGAGTTGACGGAGCTGCATCTGCGCTGCAGCGTGTTCCTTGGCCGCTTGCTGCGCCGCAATTGCCGCCTGAATGCCATGGAACAAGCCCTCCAGCCAACCAACGAGTTGTGCCTGCGCGATGCGAAGCTCCGCATCGGAGGGCGCTTTATCGTCAGGGAAAGGCAAGCTGATTCGCTCCAGTTCCTCAATGAGTTCCGGAGCCAGCCCATCCTCAAGTTCCTTGATGGACCGCTCGTGAATCTCGGCAAGGCGATTGCGGGCAGCGTCGTCCAATGGTGCGGCTTTCACTTCCTCCAGGAGCTGGCGGACCATAGTGCCGATCCGCATCACCTTGGCGGGCTCGTCCACAAGATCGTGAAGGCTACCTCCCTTGGGTTTGGCATCCTTGGCCACCCCTTCCGTAAAAGGCTCCTGTCCGGCGGGCTTCTCAAGGCCCTCGTCCAGCGTGGTTCCCTCCACAGGGGTGTCGTCCGAAGCCTCATCCGTGGGCTGAATGTTGTTCAGATCGCTCATCCGTTCATACTCTCACGCGCTTCACGCGAACTTCTGTCCCAGCCCCGATTTTGGACTTCGTTCGTAGCGAAACCTCGTTCCGGCCGCCGCCTCAGCAGCACCTGCCCTGCGGGTTGCTGTCCTGCCGGTCCATCCGGTCCCGCCAGAACTCGCGTTCAGTCATGGCGGGCCCGGAATGGCCGCTTGCTTCGAAATGCTCAAGGTACTTCCGGTACGCGTCAGCACCCATGAGCGAGCCCATATAGGTGGCGAAGCCGCGGAGACCCTTCACTACGGTGTTCATCAGCGGCGTTCTTCAGCAGTTGTGTTGTTCATCAGTGGTGGCCGGCCTTCTGCGTCCGTTTCTCCGCAGGCAGGGCGTTCCACTCTGCGAGCAACTTTTTCTCGGCAGGAGTGGGGAACAACCCCGCCGGTGCGTACACCTTGGACGGCACCGCCGGGTCTTCATGATCCTGGCCGCCACCCGCGCGGATTGCCTTGACGGTTGCCAGGAGGGCGGCGACGATCACGATGATGCTCAACGTCACGAAGATGACCGAAAGTACGCCTTGGATCATGGTGTTGCGGACCACGGCTTCCATCGCGGCGACGGTCTTGGCAGTGCCGAACTCCGTCTTTCCATCAGCCAATGCCTTGGAGAACGCCTGGTTGTTGGCGAAGTAACCCACGGCCGGGACCGGCGAGAAAATCTTGTGGAAGCTGGCGGTGATGGTCACAACAGCTGCAAAAGTCAGCGGAACAGCTACGATCCACAGCCATTTGAACACTCCACGCTTTGCAGTGATGGCAAGGCACACAGCCAGTGCAATGGCTGCCAGCAACTGGTTGGCGATGCCGAAGAGCGGGAACAGCGTGTTGATGCCACCCAGCGGATCAGTGACGCCCATGAGGAGCACGGCACCCCACGCACCCACCATGATGGCAGTGCACAGCCAGGCACCAGGACGCCATGAGGCTTCCTTGAACTTGGGAATGAAGTTGCCGATGGAATCCTGAAGCATGAACCGGGCGACGCGGGTTCCTGCGTCCACGGCGGTGAGGATGAACAGTGCTTCGAACATGATGGCGAAGTGGTACCAGAAAGCCATCATTCCGGGTCCGCCGATGAACTGCTGCATGATGTGGGCCAAACCGACAGCCAAGGTGGGAGCGCCGCCCGAACGGGAAATGATGCTCTCCTCGCCCACGTCCTTGGCAGTCTGGGCCAGCACGTCCGGGGTGATGTTGACGTTGGCCAAGCCAAGGCTGTTGACCCATTGCGCCGCAGATTCCACGGTGCCGCCGGTGAGTGCCAGGGGTGCGTTCATGGCGAAGTAGATGCCACGGTCGATCGAGATCGCGGCTACCAAAGCCATAATCGCCACGAAGGATTCCATCAGCATGCCGCCGTAGCCGATAAAGCGGGTCTGCCGTTCCTTCTCGATCAGCTTGGGGGTGGTCCCCGAGGAGATCAGGGCGTGAAAGCCGGACAGGGCGCCACAGGCGATGGTGACGAACAGGAAGGGGAACAACGCCCCGGAGAAGACCGGGCCGTTTTCCCGGCTGGCGAACTCGCTGAACGCCGGGACTGTGATCTCCGGCCGCACCACAATGATGGCGAGCGCGAGCATCACGATCACGCCGATCTTCATGAAGGTGGAGAGATAGTCGCGCGGAGCCAGGAGCAGCCAGACGGGCAGGATTGCGGCGATGAAACCGTAAATGATGATGCCCCAGGCAATGGTGACCTTGTCCAAGTGGAAGAAGGCTGCACCCCACTCGGTACCGGCAACAGCGCCGCCTCCGATGATGGCTGCCATCAGGAGCACGAAGCCGATGATGGATACCTCCATCACCTTCCCCGGCCGGATGAACCGAAGATAGACGCCCATGAAAAGCGCGATGGGGATGGTCATGCCCACAGAGAACACGCCCCAAGGACTTTCACCCAGGGCATTGACCACTACCAAAGCAAGGATGGCCACAATGATGATCATGATCAGCAGCGTGGCCACTAGGGCTGCCGTACCGCCGATGACGCCGAGTTCCTCCCGCGCCATCTGGCCAAGTGAACGGCCACCACGGCGCATAGAGAAGAACATGACCAGGTAGTCCTGCACGGCGCCGGCGAGAACGACGCCGATGATGATCCAGATAGTGCCGGGAAGGTAGCCCATCTGAGCCGCAATGACAGGTCCAACCAGCGGTCCGGCACCGGCAATGGCGGCGAAGTGGTGCCCGAACAGCACGTTCCTGTCAGTGCGGACGTAGTCCTTGCCATCAGCCTTGTACTCAGCAGGAGTAGCGCGGCGGTCATCCGGCTTGAGCAAGTAGCGCTCAATGACCTTGGAGTAGAAGCGGTAGCCGATCAAGTAGGTGCAAACGGCCGCGAAAACGAACCAGATGGCATTGACGGTTTCGCCGCGCACCAGTGCGAGCATGAACCACGCCACCGCTCCCAGCAGCGAGATGGCAATCCAGAGACCAATCTTGACCGGGGTCCACTTACGTTCCTCCGCTTCACGCACGGAGTCCTCCACAGCCGGAGGAGGCAGCGTGGGATCCAATCCTTCCGCAAGCTTGGATTGGTCAGAAATCTTGCCCATATCTCCTCCTTGAGAACTGCTGCGGTGACGGATGGTGCGGTGGGGGCCGCTGCGTCGGGTACTTCTCCTCACCTTAACAACCGACACGGACAGGATAGGGCCGTACACGGCAAACGTCTGCAGGTACGCGGTGAACGGTCACTACCCTGCGCCGGACGTCAGCTCAACCGTTTGGGAGCAGCTTGGCTCGATCCCCCGTTTGCCTGGCCTTGCACCATGCGGGCCTCGCAAAGATCCAACCACCGGACTTCCGCTTCGGCCTGGAAAATCAAGGAATCGAGCACCAGCAGCCACGCGGTATCCGAGGACCGCTGATTGGCCGAGACGGCTTTTCTGGCCTGCGTGTGCTCTTGCAGGGCCTTGACAGATACTTCTCTTTGGGACTGAATCACCGCAGAAGTGTCCACGCCCGGAAGGGTCACTGCGAGCGCCAACTTGATGGCAATCTCATTCCGAGGAGGATTGCCCCGGTCCACTGCACCGGCGAACCACGCTTCGACTTCCCCAGCCCCGGCGTCAGTGATGCTGTAGATGACGTGCCCGCCGCCGTCGTCGCCGTCTTTACTCACCAAGCCGTCGCGCTCAAGCCTATCCAAGGTGGTGTAGACCTGGCCGATGTTCAACGGCCACGCGGCGCCCGTGCGGTCTTCGAATTCGACTCGCAGCTCGTAACCGTACCGCGGCTGATCCTGGAGCAGGGCCAGCAGGCTGTGCCGGATGGACATGTGGCTCCTCGCTGCAGTGGGTCGAATGGACGGCGGGCGAACGGGCTTACTAGAGGAGCAGGAGGACTTTGCCCACGTGCTCGCCGGAGTCGAAGTACTGGTGTGCTTCCTGGACTTGCTCAAGGGGGAAGGACTTGGCCACCAGGGGCCTGATCCTGCCATCGGTCAGCATGGGCCAGACGAACTCGCGGACGCCAGAGATGATGATTCCCTTTTCAGCCACCGGTCGCGGCCTCAGCGCTGTGCCAATGACAGCAGCCCTCTTGCTAAGGAGTTGCCCGAGGTTGATCTCGGCTTTTGCGCCACCTTGCAGGCCGATGACGATCAGTCGGCCATAGTCTGCGAGAGCATCAATGTTCTGTTGCAGATATTTGGCACCCACGACGTCGAGGATAACGTCCGCGCCTTTGCCTCCGTTGCGTGCCTTGAGACTTTCAGCGAAGTCCTCTTCGGCATAATTGATGGCGATATCGGCGCCGAGGAAGGCCTTGGCTGTACCGACTTTCTCATCCGTGCCGGCCGTGGTTGCCACGTGCGCGCCATAGGCCTTGGCCAGTTGGATGGCCATGGTGCCGATGCCGCCCGTTGCACCGTGGATGAGTACAGTCTCGCCGGGTTGCAATTGTGCGGTCATGATCAGGTTCGAATACACAGTGGCTGCAACTTCAGGCAGGGAAGCCGCAGTTATCAGGTCCACGCCTTCGGGCACCCGCAGGACTTGCTCGGCCGGAACTGCCACTTGCTGGGCGTAGCCGCCACCAGACAACAGTGCCACCACTTTGTCTCCCACGGAGAACGCTTTAGTGACGCCGGGGCCGAAGGCGGCTATGCGACCGGAAACTTCCAGGCCCGGAACTTCCGATGCCCCCGGGGGCGGCGGGTAGAACCCTCTGCGCTGCTGGACATCGGCGCGGTTCAGTCCCGCAGCCACGACGTCGATCAGGACCTCGCCCTCGCCGGGCACCGGAGAAGGGACCTCGCGGATTTCGAGGACTTCGGGCCCGCCCGGCTCTGAGATGTAGACGGCTTTCATGACGAACTCCCGGTTTCTTGCTTGTCCTCCAGACCCCGGGGCAGGGGCTGGAATACGTGATGTTTTGGAACAGCCAACTCCCTATGAAACACTACTAGGCGAGGAAGGTTGTCCGAGCGGCCTAAGGAGCTGGTCTTGAAAACCAGTGTGCGGTAACCCCGTACCAAGGGTTCAAATCCCTTACCTTCCGCAAAGGCGGGACCCCCGGTTAGCGAAAGCTGCCGGGGGTCCTACTTTTTTGGGCCCTTTGTCGGCCTCGTTGCCCCATCGCTGGGCCCTGCTGCGCCGTGGGCCACCTCACCGCCCGGTAGTGGGGTTCCCATCATTCCCGTTCTTGCCGCGGGTTGACCGGCAGGCCCCCAATTGCTGTCCTTTGAATCGACGGTCAATCGGTTCCTTGGACTTATGGCGTCACGATACGTCCTTATGCGGCTCTCAATAGGTGGAACTGCGCTCTCGATTCGTGGAGCGCCGTGTCCATCCACCGGGACTCAGACCTCAACTACACCGGCCAACCCACCAACCCCACATTTGGAACCCACGAGTTCCACTCCCGCACCCTCGACCCCACCACCGGGACCTGGGCGGGGCTAGACAAATGGCGCGGCCTACTCAGCGCACCCCAAACCCTCAACAGGTACACCTACGTCACCAACAACCCCGCAACCCTCATCGACAACCTCGGCTACGACCCCGTGAGAGTCATCGGGGGCACCTCCTACGATTACCTGCCCGCGTCGCAAAGCTGGGAGCCTATCCCAGCCACCACACCGGCATTCTTCCCCGCTCCGCCCCTCCCCCCTTACTCCATCCACAGACCCGCCTACACACCACCAACCACTAACTCCTACTTCAATCGCTTCATTCAACAGGTCAGCTTCTCTACACCTGCCCGCGTCAGCGCCCCACAGATCAGCGCAAGACACACTGCCCTCGACTGTGTCGGCGACATGAAAGTCGGGACGAGCCCCCGGCAGCTCGCGATCAACGAAGCCCGCGGCAAAGCACTTGCCGAGGCCAACCTCCAAACCAAACCCCAATGGGTGCAGGACCTTAACCATGCCAACCAGGCATTCGCGGAGAAGGCTAGGCCACTCATTATGCTGGGCTTTGCCGGACTAGGCGGGACAGCCACCAAAGCGGAGTTGACTTATACTTTGGAAACTAAAGCTGCGGGCCAGATGTCTGGACGAGGTTGGTCAAATGATTTAATTTCCAACGCCATTAATCAGCCCACACGCACGGTCATTACACGTGACACGCGGTGGGATCCCGCAATCAATGCAAGGAGGGACGATCCCGCAACTGCCTATTACGCCACTGACGGCAGTTATGTTGTTAGGAACGACGTCAACGGTACAGTTGTCCAAGTAAGTGACAAATTCAAGCCCACCTGGAAGGCGCCTTGGGAAAAATAGAGCAATTTGAGGAGAGAATTGCGGCGGAATTTCCATCAACCGCCGTCCGTTCTGGCCGGACGCTGCTAATTGACTTTTCCATTCTCGACGAAGTGCTTCAGAAAGCACAAAGCCAGGGCTTCGGATTGTTGGGGCTGGACGGTTTCAAGGTGGCAGGAAAATCCCTTGTACCGATGATGGACTACATCGTCGATTTCTCGTCGGCAGTGGCACGCGGAAGTTCAATTTCTTACCTATACGATGCCACCAAATCATTTATTCGCGACTGCCAAAACAAACCTGATCTGGTTGAAATCGTACTTTTCGATCCGGCGGGCTGAAATCTTCAAGGTCAATTGCGTCCCCTAAGATGGTGGCGGCCGTGTGTGTGTAGTTGCCTCTGGCTTCACGACTCAGTTCGACACCCTCCAAAGAACGTCCTTCGAACCAGCCCTTCGGTGAGTAAGGGTTCAGGCAAGGGCGCTCGGCCCCTTTACTCTGACATTTGCTGGATCTGGCCAAGCGGCGGGCACCTCGTCAGACCACCACGGGTGTCCTAATCCCGACAAGTAGCCGCCGGTTACCCAAACTAGTATTTCGCCGTCCTCAACTCCATCCTGCGATACAACGCAGTGTTTATCGGGACCGAACCATTACGACTAACGCTTCTCGGCTGGTCCGTGTCAACGAGTAGATCAATGAGCCTAGGTCAATCACCAATTAGCGCCTCGGTGTGTTCCAGCTGGGCAGGGGGGAGGTCTCCGCTGGGACCGCGTTGGATGGAAAAGCGGACTGCGTAAGTTCTGGGAGCAATGCCGTTGTTAGTCAACCGTGCCTTGCCCCGCCATATGCTGTCTTCATCGGCAGCGCGCAGAGGAAACCACTCAATGCGTATGGACCTGCGGTCGGCCTAATGGTGACTGCAGCTGCCACTGTTGCCGTCGCTGACTCTTAGCGCAGCCCGTGAATCCGGCCTCCGGGTGGCCGATCTGAGATCCCACACCCGGAAGATCATTGAAACTGTCAGAGCCCCCGCATAGTGTTCTTCCTGTCTTCACATCGCAGACATCAGTCGCAGCTTTTGCCACGGCGTAACAACAGGAGCTTCATCTATGCCCAAGCCTGACATCACTCCCGGTTCCCCTTGCTGGATCGACCTCATGACGTCCGATACTGAGAAGGCCAAGGCCTTCTACACGGCACTTTTCGGCTGGACCTATGAGACCGGAGACCAGGAAAAGTACGGTGGCTACATCACCGCTTTCAAGGACGGCGGGATGGTGGCAGGCATCATGGAGAAGCAGGCGGACATGGGTGCCATGCCGGACGTTTGGTCCACTTACCTGCGCACCGATGACATCGCAGCCACCACTGAGGCAGCGGCAGCCAACGGCGGACAGGTGCTCCTGGAACCCATGGAGGTGCCTGAGCAGGGCAGCATGGCCATGTATGGGGATGCCTCGGGCGCCGCCATCGGCGCCTGGCAGTTCGGCGAGATGAAAGGCTACGAGGTCGCGGCAGAAGCCGGGGCTCCGGCCTGGCACGAACTTCTTGCCAAGGACTACGAGTCCGCTGTCACCTTCTATCAGAAGGTCTTCGGCTGGGACACGGCAGTCATGAGCGACACCCCGGATTTCCGTTACGTAACGCTTGGGGCCGGTGACGACGCCAAGGCAGGCATCATGGACGCCTCCGGTTTCCTGCCCGAACAGGTCCCCTCCATGTGGAGCGTGTATTTCGCGGTGGAAGACACCAATGTCAGCGTGGAGCAAGCCACGGCTCTCGGTGCCACCGTCATGCAGCCCGCGGAGGACACACCTTTCGGCCGGCTGGCCACCTTGTCGGACCCCACGGGAGCCGTCTTCAAGGTCATTCAGGACCTGGGGCAAACCAGCTAGTCGCGGAACTACCGGGCCGTTGCTCGGTCCCCCATTGTTGACCCCGGGTCAACCCTCCATTCATCCGTTCGTGTTCAGCTAGGTCCGAGGCAGCTTTACCCGGGAGTAACTTCCGGCATTCGCCCACTTCACAAGACAGTGGGCGCCATTCATGGAGCTCCACAGAGCTCACTGATGAAAGTTCAAGCGGATGAAATTTATGCATAGGAAATCCTTGGCGGGAACGGTCCTGTCAATGGGGTTGCTCGCGGCCCCGCTGACGGCCGTCCCAGCCATGGCAGCGGACGAACCTGCCGCCGCCGGTACCTCCCCGGTGGTGATCAACGAGGCCTACCTCAGCGGCGGGAGCAACGGCGCGGCCTTCAAGAACAAGTTCGTGGAGCTGTACAACTCCTCGGACGCGCCGGTCAGCCTGGCCGGATGGTCCCTGCAGTACAGGTCTGCCACGGCTACGGCAGCACCCACGGGTGTCACCCCATTGACGGGCAGCATTCCCGCCAAGGGGTACTTCCTGGTCAAGGGTGCCACCAATAGCGGCACATCAACGGCGCCGGATCTACCCGCTGCCGATGTTCAGGCAACCGGCACGCTTAACCCCAGCGGAACCACGGGAACCCTGGTCCTGGCCAAACAGGCCACTGCAATCTCTTCACTTCCAGCAGGATCAGTGACGGGCAATGCAGCCATCGCCGACCTTCTGGGCTACGGCACCTCCAACACGTTTGAGACCGCCGTTGCCTCCGCACCCGCCGGCAACTCGGACGTCAAGAGCCTTAATCGCACCAATGGTGTGGACACCGACTCCAACGCGGCGGACTTCAGCCTCAGCGCCACCATCACTCCCACCGCCTCCAACGGCGGCGAAACACCGCCCGTAGACCCCCAGCCCGGGTTTAAGGCCATCGCCGAGATCCAGGGAACCGGCCCGGCCAGTCCGTTTGTGGGCAGCACCGTGACAACCAGCGGCAAGGTCACAGCCGTCTACGCAACCGGCGGTTTCAACGGCTACTACGTCCAAACCGCCGGAAGCGGCGGTGACAACGCGGGGGCGGCCAGGACGGCGTCGGACGCTTTGTTCGTCTATTCGCCGTCGACGGCGGCAGCGGTCCAGCCGGGCGACTACGTGCAACTCACCGGTGTGGTCAGCGAATTCGCCAGTCAAACCCAGCTGACCGTTGAGGCGGCGGGGTTGAAGAAGCTCACCGAGGCGGCACCGGAGGTCAAGTCCACGCCGTTCACGTTGCCTGCCAACGAGGCCGGGCGGGAAAGCCTGGAGGGTATGCTCCTGGCTCCTCAGGGTGACTTCACGGTCACGGACAACTATTCCCTGAACCAGTACGGTGAGATCGGCCTCGCAGCCGGCACATCCCCTCTGGTGCAGCCCACTGCTGTGGCAGCCTACGGCTCCGCCGAGCACGCGGCCGTGGTGGCGGACAACGCCCTGCGCGGTATCAAGCTCGACGACGGCGCGTCCACCAATTTCTTGAAGGACGCCTCCACCAAGGCCCAGCAACTTCCGTACCTGACCACGTCCGACCCTGTCCGTGTCGGCTCACCCGCAAAGTTCCGGACCGACGTCATTCTGGGCTACGGCAACAACTCCTGGAAGTTCCAGCCACTGACCGCCCTGACAGCGGCCAACGCTGACTCCGTCCAGCCTGCGAGCTTCACCGCCAGCAGGCCAACAGGCCCCGCTGACGTAGGTGGCAACCTCAAACTGGCCTCCTTCAACGTGCTGAACTACTTCCCCACCACCGGTGACCAGCTGGCAGGCTGTGTCTTCTACACCGATCGCGACGGCAACCCGATCACGGTCAAAGAGGGCTGCAACGCCCGCGGTGCTGCCAACGCGGAGAACTTTGAGCGCCAGCAGAGCAAGATCGTCACAGCCATCACCAAGTCCGGCGCAGACGTCGTATCCCTCGAGGAAATCGAGAACTCGGCACAGTTCGGCAAGAACCGCGACGACGCCTTGTCCAAGCTGGTGGATGCCCTCAACGTCAAGACACCCGGTGTTTGGGACTACGTGCGCACTCCCGCCAACGCTCCCCCGCTGAGCGACGAGGACATGATCCGTACAGCATTCATCTACAAGAAAGCCGTGGCCGAGCCCGTGGGTGAGTCCATCATCCACAATGACACCGTGGCTTTCGCAAGTGCCCGCAAGCCCCTCGCGCAAGTCTTCAAGCCAGTTGGCGGAGACGATGACAAGAAGTTCATCGCGATCGTGAACCACTTCAAGTCCAAGGGCTCGGCAGCGACCCCGGATGACACTGACAAGGGCCAGGGCGCCTCGAACATCGCCCGTACCAAGCAGGCCGAATCCCTGCTGGCCTTCTCCAAGGACCTTCAGGCCTCGAAAGGCACAGACAAGGTCTTCCTCATTGGTGACTTCAACGCCTACTCCAAAGAAGATCCCATCAACGTCCTGACGGGCGCCGGCTACACGGACCTGGAAGCCGGCACCGGCAAGCACTCCTACCTGTTCGGTGGCATGGTCGGCTCCCTGGACCACATCCTCGCGTCCCCGGCCGCCCACAAAGTGGTCACCGGAACTGACATCTGGAACATCAACTCCGTAGAGTCTGTCGCGCTGGAGTACAGCAGGTATAACAACAATGTGACCAACTACTATGCCGGTGACGAGTTC
The DNA here is from genome assembly GCF_019977315.1 of Arthrobacter sp. StoSoilB22. Lineage (NCBI taxonomy): Bacteria > Bacillati > Actinomycetota > Actinomycetes > Micrococcales > Micrococcaceae > Arthrobacter > Arthrobacter sp. StoSoilB22. Next base: position 904,920 of record NZ_AP024652.1, on the reverse strand, counting down.
CGGGCCAGCGACCACGACCCCGTGGTGGTGGGCCTGAACCTGACTGCCGACGAACCGGCAACTGTTGACCTGCAGTTCCTGGGTATCAACGACTTCCACGGCCGGATTGACTCCAACACAGTCCTCTTCGCCGGAACAGTCGAGAAGCTCCGGGCGGCAGCAGCTCCCGGCGCTACGGCCTTCATTTCCGCCGGCGACAACATCGGTGCTTCCCTCTTCGCTTCCGCAGTAGCGAAGGACCAGCCCACCATCGACGTCTTGAACGCGCTCGAATTGCAGGCTTCCGCTGTGGGCAACCACGAGTTCGACGGCGGTTGGGCGGACCTGCGCGACCGCGTCGTCGCTGGAGGTACCAACGCGAAGTTCGCCTACTTGGGTGCGAACGTCTATCAGAAGGGCACCACCACACCGGTCCTGCCGGAGTACAAGGTGCTGGACATGAACGGCATGCGGGTGGCAGTGATCGGTACTGTGACGCAGGAAGTTCCTTCCCTGGTGACGCCGGCCGGAATTGCGGATCTGGAGTTCGGCGATCCTGTGGAAGCCATCAACCGGGTGGCCGCGAAGATCAAGGCCGACAACCTGGCAGACCTCATCATCGTGGAAAACCACGACGGCGCGGCCTCCGGAACGCCCGAAGGTGCCACGTTGGAACAGGAAGTTGCAGCCGGCGGGCCGTTCGCCAAACTGGTCAACGAAACCACTCCTGACGTCGCCGCGATTTTCACGGGACACACCCACAAGGAGTATGCCTGGGACGCTCCGATCCTGAACGCCAGCGGTCAGCCCACCGGCAAGACCCGCCCGATCGTGCAGACCGGTAACTACGGTGAAAACGTGGGAACCGTGACCCTCACAGTGGACACGGCAAGCAAAACAGTGACCGCTTACAAGGCCGCAATCGTAGACCGGACAACCGATACCGCGGACAGCCTCGTTGCTGCCTACCCGCGGGTGGCCGCTGTGAAGACCATCGTGGACAAGGCCCTCGAAGAGGCTGCCGTCATTGGCAACCAGCCCGTTGGCGCAGTAACCGCTGATATCACCACCGCCTTCACCCCGGATCCGGCGGGCGGCGCCCCTAAGCGGGACGATCGCGCGAGTGAGTCCACGCTGGGCAACCTGGTAGCGGACTCACTGGTGGACACGCTCAAGGCGCCTGAACTGGGTGCGGCGGAGATCGGCGTCGTAAACCCCGGCGGCCTGCGTAATGAGCTGTACTACGCGCCCGATGGCACCATCACCTACGCCGAAGCCAACGCCGTCCTGCCGTTCGTGAACAACCTTTGGACCACGTCCCTAACCGGCGCGCAGTTCAAGACGCTCCTGGAGCAGCAGTGGCAGACCAACGCCGACGGCACCATTCCCAGCCGCCCCTACCAGCAGCTGGGTGTGTCCAAGAACGTTAATTACACCTACGACGCCGCTCGCCCCGCCGGGGACCGTATCACCGGCATCTGGGTGAACGGAGCCGTGATTGATCCTGCCAAGCAGTACAGGATCGGGACCTTCAGCTTCCTGGCTACCGGAGGTGACAACTTCCGGATTTTCAAGGAAGGCAGCAACACCAAGGACACTGGCCTGGTGGACCGCGATGCGTGGATCAAGTACCTGCAGGCACACAAGCCCGTGTCCCCGGACTTCGCACGCCGATCCGTTGCCGTGGCCAACACCACGGCGCCTGAGGTGAAGGCCGGAGACTCCATGGCTCTGGCGGTCTCCAAGCTGAACCTCACCTCCATCGGCAGCCCGGCCAACGCAACGCTGAACGCTGTGTTCGTAGATTCCAAGGGTGCAGCGATAGCGCTCGGCTCGGTCCCCGTGACCGCGGGAAGCGCCACTGTGGACCTCAAGGTTCCCGCAGCGGCAGCTGCAGGCACCGGAACCTTGGTGCTCACCGCCGTCGAAAGCGGAACCGTAGTGAAGGCGCTGGTACAGGTGGCAGAGAGCGGCCCGAATCCGCCGCAGTGCACCGCGCCTACCAAGCCGTCGAAGTGGTACGACATTGCGGGATGGCTCAGGTACGCGTTTGCATGGCTGGAGTATCAACGGTGCCTGAGGGGCTGATCCGCTCCTTAGCGTGACCATGAAAAGCAGGGCCTCTCACCGCGTTGTTGGTGAGAGGCCCTGCTGCTGTTTGAACGTTGGGGCGCCCCGGGTCGTTAGCGGCCCAGAATGCTCCGGGCAATCTCGTCCGCATCGCGAAGGGTCCGTTGTCCGCTCGCGTAGGCCGGGCCGGTGCGCGGCCTCGCTTCCGCGGCAATGGCCGTACCCCACTGTGAAGCTGACAGTTGGAGGCCCAGGACATACAAGTCCTCCGTGACGGATCCGTTGGCTGCCAAGGGCCTGTAGGGGTGCGGTTCCACATCGAGCCCGGTGGTCTGCATGGGCGTTCCCTCAACGCTCATCATGATCTTGGTGCGCACCAAACCATCTGCCATAAGCTGCTCCAGCAAGGGCGAGAGGTTGATGCCCACCCTGTTGGCCGGCGACATCGCCTCCACAAGTGTCCGCGCTTCCACCGGGGAGTCATGAACCCAAGGAGACACCGCCCGGAACACCCTGGCCCCGCGGTCCACACTGAACTTCGGGTCCGGGCCAACAAAACTTACGACGCCGGCACGCGCCAAAGCGGCCAACTGCTCCGAACGCAGCGCAGGCGCTCCGCTGGCCAGACCTTCAACGAATGACTCGAACCAGCCCCGCAAACCCGCCAGCCAGGATTCATCGGTGATCCCGCCATCCGCCACCACGGATTTGAGGATGGCCCGGCCGGTGTGGAGAGCCCCGATGGCCATCTTGACGGGGTCCGCCTCGCCCAGCGCCGAGCGGCGGGCATCATCATCAAGGTAGGCCGTGATAGCGGCGTCCAGCTCGCTCCGGGAAGCGAAAGTCCGGCCCGCGAGCGGTGCTGCGAGCCCTCTCAAATTCAGCCGGCGGGACGCGGCAACGTGTTTTTCAACGAGGTTCCCCACCTCAATTTCCCAGTTCGCAGTGGTGTGCGCATGCGGTTGGAGCGCATCCTCAAGATCGGCGAGGAACTGCGCGGGATCCTTGATCGCGGCGGGCTGGGACCGGGCAAGCGTTGAGTAGTAGGCCCACAGCGCATCGCGGTGAAGCAACGGCCAGAGGTCATGATCAAACCCGGGCTGGATGCCAGCCGCACGGAACCGGTCCACGGCGTCTTCTGTCAGGTAGCGCATGGTGATGCTGCTGGGGTAGTAGCCCGCCAAGCCCGCCTTGGCCCGGTACGGGGTGCCCCTGCGGGATGCCGCAATGATCCTTGGCTCCCGGCCCGAGGGCCGGTATTCGAGCACACCGGCGCCGGGTGAGCTGGCCTCAACGAACTTGCCGCCACGACCCTCCGTCAATTGACCCATGACGTCAAAGAAGTTCAAGCCCATGCCCCGGACCAGCACAGGTTCATTGTCCGGCACAGCCTGCCAATCAACGTCAGCCGGTGGAGCAGGCGGGAAGTACAGCAGGCCCTGCTCGTCCGCGGCACTCTTGAAAGAGCGCTGCTCAGGACTTAGCCGGGACTCGATGTGGCCCAGCGCGAGGACCACGGAACCGACGGTGAGGGTGCCGCCGTTGGCGAGTTCGACGTCGAACCCCTCCGCTACCGGTCTCGCCGCAACGGCGAGCGTCTGGTGGAAGGTGACCTCGACGCCGTCGGGCAGCCGTTCCAGCAAGCCCGCCAACGTTTGGCGAAGGTACCGTCCGTACAGTGCCCGGCTGGGGAAGTCGTGCGATTCGAGAGTGGCCAGCTCCGCCTTCTCGGCGTCGTTCAATCCCACGCCATCACGACGACGGGCCTCCCGCCACTGATCAAACGAACCACCCGCGAGCGGCGGTGCGAGCTCAGAGTCCTCGGGGATGAGCGTGGGATAGAAAGACTGCGTGTTCATCAGGTACAGCCGGGACTGCTCCGGCTGCCACACGTGACCCGAACCGGCCGGGTAAGGGTCCACAACTTCGATACGAAGGGTGGCCCCTGGCTGTGTGTCCGCAGCCCAATTCGCGAGCAACCTCTCAAGGACACTGGTGCCCCGAGGGCCGGCCCCAATCAGGGCAACACGTTTGGTCTGCGATTTAGCCACGCTCAAGCCTAACTTCTGCGTGACTTGCTTACCGTCGAAGAGTGTTGCTTGGATGGGGCGATGACCACCACAGAAGCTGATCAATCGCCACTTCCCAACAACGAGACCGCGCAGGCCCGCAGCCCGCGGCATGCAGCGGACGTTGCACCTGAGCCAACGGACGAAAACGTCTGGCTTGAGGACATCCACGGCGAAGAGCAACTGGCGTGGGTCCGCGAGCAGAATGCCCGCACCGAGGAATTGCTGGAGGACGCCGAATACGAGGCCGTTGAGGCCGGCATCCTGGAGGTCCTCGACTCCAACGATCGCATCGCAATGGTCTCCAAACGCGGCGATTTCTACTACAACTTCTGGAAAGACCAGGAACACCCCAAGGGCCTCTGGCGCCGCACCACCTGGGAAAGCTACCTCACCGAGGAACCCGAGTGGGACGTTCTGCTGGACGTCGACGCCCTCGCCGCCGCTGAAGGCGTCGAGTGGGTGTTCCATGGGGCCGGTTTCCTCCGTCCGGACGACGGCTCCGAGTACCGCCTGGCCATGGTTTCGCTCTCCCCCGACGGCGGCGACGCGGACCGCCACCGCGAGTTCGACGTCGAATCCCGCACCTTCGTGGAGGGTGGCTTTGACCTGCCCACAGCCAAAGGCAACGTCAGCTGGCTGGACGCCGACACTTTGCTGGTCTCCAGCACAGCCGAAGGCCTGCCCGCCACATCGTCGTCCTATGCGCGTACCGGTGTTAAGCTCCGCCGCGGCCAGTCCCTGGCCGACGCTGAGCGCCTCTTCGAAATCCCCGAGGACCACATGCTGGCCATGGTGGCCCACGACTCCACCCCGGGTTACGAGCGGACTTTCGCCGTGGACTACATCGACTTCTACAACCGCACCACATCCCTGCGGCGCGACGACACGTGGGTGGCAATCGACGTTCCCACCGACGTGAACATCAGCGCCCACCGGGACTGGCTGCTGTTCCGCCCGCAAAAAGACTGGGAGGTTGCCGGCGTTGTCTACCCTGCCGGTTCCTTGCTGGCCGCCGACTTCGACTCCTATCTGGCAGGGACCCGTTCTCTGCTGGTCCTGTTCACGCCGGATGCCCACACGTCTCTGCAGTCCTGGAGCTGGACCAAGGACTACCTCCTGCTGAACCTCCTGCGCGATGTCTCCTCCGAGATCCGCGTGCTTGACCCGTCTGTTGTTGACTCCGATGGGGTGTGGGCATCCACTGTCCTGGACGCCTGCCCTCCCCTGCACGACGTCAATGCCTACGCCGTGGACGACGAAGACACCGGCGCTGAAGGCAACGACTTCTGGCTGGTGGCCACGGGCTTCACCACGCCGACGACGTTGACTCGAGGAACTCTTGTTGCAGCCTCTTCCGGGGGCTCCGGGGTGGGTAGCCGCCACGCCGAAGTGAAGCGGTCGCCGTCGTTCTTTACCGAAGCCGACTACGAAGTCCAGCAACACTTCGCGGAGTCTGCGGACGGCACCCGCGTGCCGTACTTCCAGGTTGCTTCGAAAGATCTGGTGTTGGACGGCCAGAACCCCACGCAGCTCTCCGGCTATGGAGGCTTCGAAGTTTCCCGGACCCCCGCGTACAGCGGAACGGTAGGCCGGGCCTGGCTTGAGCGCCGGACCTCGGGCGCAGCGTCCGACGACGGAGCTGCCGCCCACTCGCGTGGCGGCGTTTACGTGGTTGCCAACATCCGCGGAGGCGGCGAATACGGTCCCTCCTGGCACCGCGCGGCCCTTCAGGAAAACCGACACCGTGCCTACGAGGACTTCGCCGCCGTAGCGAAGGACCTCATCTCTCGTGGCGTTACCAGCCGGCGCCGGCTCGGTTGCGTCGGTGGTTCCAACGGCGGGCTCCTGGTGGGAAACATGCTGACCCAGTACCCCGAATTGTTCGGCGCCGTGTCCTGCGGAGTGCCGCTCCTGGACATGCGCCGCTACACCAAGCTCTCCGCCGGTTACTCCTGGATTGCCGAATATGGCGACCCGGATGTCCCGGCGCAATGGGAGTTCATCCGCACCTTCTCGCCGTACCACTTGCTTCACGACGGCGTGGAATACCCGGAAACCTTCATCTGGACTGCCACCTCGGATGACCGGGTGGGTCCTGTCCAAGCCCGCAAAATGGCAGCGCGCATGCAGGCCATGGGCATCCCGAACGTCTGGTTCCATGAAGCGTTGGAAGGCGGCCACGCGGGAGCCTCCGACAACAGGCAGGCTGCAGCGCTTCAGGCCCGGAGCAACCACTTCCTGTGGCGTTCGCTGGCTGGGAGCCACTGACACCCCGGGCCCCCGGCGCCGGCCCTCGGCCCCGGCCCCCGCTTCGATGGTTCCCTGCTCAGAGTGCCGCGCGCACGGCATGTCTGGCAGGGAACCATCGAAATGGAGGGCTTGGCCGGGACGTTTTGCGCTGAACGGCTCGTTCTGCGTATCCTTGGTGGGCTAGCAATAGCAAAGGGAGACGTGCCAGAGCGGCCGAATGGGCTTCACTGCTAATGAAGTGTGGGGCACAACTCCACCGGGGGTTCAAATCCCCCCGTCTCCGCCCCGGGAAGCCCGGTAACTCAACGAAGTTACCGGGCTTCCCCCCTGAAACCGAGAAAATCCCCCCTAGAACTGTTAAAGTTCAGTCATGGAATCCCCCCGAACCGGTGAGTTCTAGGGGGTTTTTGTTTTTCCGGGTGAGCGCATCAGTTCCTCCCGGTCCAACACTTTAGGGGGAAGCATGACCATCACCGAGTTCCTTGAAGCCAGGATTGCTGAGGATGAGCAGCAGGCAAAGTCCTGCCAGTATTTGGGCTGGTTCCCGGCGAAGAAGTATGGGGTGACCACCGTGAGTCATGCCCGTGTACTTGCTGAGTGCGCGGCAAAACGGGCGATCATCAAGCAAGCAGAAGAAGCGACAGGCGACAGAGGCACAGTCATCGCTGAATACTGCGGCAGCGACGCCGAACGGACTCAGTCCTGGGCGGAGGACCCTGGCAAGCTGATACTCGAAGCCCTGGCATCTGTCTACAGGGACCACCCGGACTACCGACAGGAGTGGGCGGCGTAATGGCAACCATCGAGACTCGGAAGAACGCGGCCGGGAAGATCACCAGTTACCGCGTCGAGTGGTACGACAAGGGAAAGCGGAACAGGCAGACACTGCCCACCGAGACCGCAGCGGTTCAGTGGAAGGAGCTGCTCGAAGCGGTCAAGCATGACACCCAGGCTGCCCAGACGGCACTGCTGCGCCAGGTCTCCAAGTCCCCTTCATTCGAGGACGTAGCGCTCGGGCACATCGAGCGGCTGATCAACGTCCGCGAGTACACGATCAAGCGTTACCGCGGCTACATCAAAAACCACTTCGTGGGCCTCGGACATCTGCCCGTCGACCAGATCACGGAGGACGACCTCATTCGCTGGATCAAGGGAATGGTCAAGAAAGGCTGTTCCCCCAAGACAGTCGCCAACGTGCACGGCTTCATCCACGCTGCCATGAACTCCGCCGTCCGACGTCGCCTGCGGCCGGACAACCCGTGCAACGGCCGTCTCCTGCCAAAGGACGACACCACCGAAGACAAAGCCATGTTCCTCACCATGGACCAGATGCACCTCATCATCGACCAGACCGACGACTGGCAGCGCCCCATGTGGCTCCTGCTTATCGGCTCTGGGCTGCGCCTGGGCGAGGCAACTGCGCTCACCCGGGCAGACTTCCAGCTAGACGCTGCAACGCCGTCAGTGAGGATTACCAAGGCCTACCAAGAGATGGAAGACGGATGGGCGGTCGGAGCCCCGAAGACGAAGAAAGCGCGCCGCACAGTGGCGCTGGCGCCCTCCACGGTCGAAGCCATCCGCTCCCGTGTCGAATCAGCAGCGCCAGGCAGGCCAATCTTCACAGTCTCGCCAGACACTCTGGTCTACCCGCAACACCGCCAATGGCTCGACGGCTGGTATGACGCAGTAAAAGCTGCCGAAGCAAACGAGGACAACCCGCTGAAGATCCACAAGCGGCCACGCATCCACGACATCCGACACTCACACGCCTCCATGATGATCGCCGGCGGCATGAACCTCTACGAGCTCGCAAACCGCCTCGGACACGAATCCATCATCACGACCACCAAGACCTACGGCCACCTTGTGCCAGACGCCCACTTCCGGGCCGCGGCGATGGTCGAGACGGCTCTGAATCAGAGCATCGCGTCCTAGACGCAAAAAGAAGCCCCCACCAAGACGGTGGGGGCTTCCTTTCGTTAAGTCCTATTCCTGCGGGTCGTCATCCACCCCGGCCTCGCGCAGAGCCTTTGCGGCCGCCGCCCTGAACGCCTCAGAGTCCGCGCCGAGCTTCTCGCAGATCACCTCGACATCGTTAAGAGTAAATGGGGACTCGTCGCGTAAACGCTTGCCCATGTACGTTGAGGATAAGCCGGTATCTAGGGCCAGTTGCTTGGCTGTGATCCGGCGGCGCGCCAGAGCAGCACGCACCTCCGCTGCGAAGGCGCGCGCGAGTTGTCCTGATTCTGGCTGTTTCCCCGATGGCATGACCATAATCTATCCGTTCCGGCGTCAGAAACCCCCATGAGGCATGCCGACGCCTAGTTCGTGCGCTCCAAAACCCATATGAGTTCTCACCACTCATCTTTAACTTCAAGTATGGGATATGGGTGCGTCAATCCCAAATTTAACTCTCAGACCCCATAACGCTACTCTTTAACGCGTCTGGACTTAATCCTGCTAGGCAGATGCAGGGTTGCTATCTTGTCGGCTGCTCGTCGTAAGCTAACGAGTAATCGAACATACTTTCGAATGCGGGGACGGTTTTATGGATTCAGAGCGGTTGGTTGCACTAGCACGAGATACGCCTACGGGCGTCTTGTGCGGAGCCTGGGGCGTGCAAGCTGACTTGGTACAGGGCGTTAAAAACGGAGAGCGCCCCATGACCATCCGAGAGGTAGGGGCGCTCGCTGAATTGAGGGGGAAGACCTTAGCTAGCCTCCTCACCACTCTCTAGCCGGCGCTCTGCGCGCTGGGCCAGTTCGACCATCGACAGGCCCAGCGCGCTAGCAATCCCCGCAAATGCCGGCATGGGAATGTCACGCGCACCTGATAGGTAGCGGTGAAGCGTACTTGCCTGCATGTTCGTGGCCTTAGCCAGGTCAGCTTGCTTCCAGCCGATGGCGGCCGTCTCGGCCTTGATCTCCGCTGCGATGGCTGACTGAATGTCGCTTCCGTAAGTTCCCATATGGCAAATTTAGCAACCATTTGGGAACTTAACAACTCTCTAGGGCAACTTTTGTGTACCCGCGCTCGCGCGCGCGTGCGCGGACGTGCGTGTGAGTGTACTCACATTCTGGGCAAATGCACCACTTGGATGTACTCGAAAATGGTAGCGCGGCCTACTTGCTTTTCCTTCCCATATGGGAATAGTCTTCCCATATGGGAAATAACACCGCTGAGATTACCTCGGCCACAAACGAGACAATCCTCCACCAGATCACGAAGCGGCGGACCAACCGGAACGCAGTCGCCGCACGAGCCGGCGTTCCGTCCTCCACCTTCAACCGCAAGGTAGACGGCCACGGAGACTGGACCGTCAAAGAACTCGGGCAGATCGCCGAAGCCCTGGATATGAAGCTCCCCGAAGTGCTCCTTCAGGAACAAGGCGCCAGGGAATGAGTCGCTCCCAATCCTATGCAACGACGCAGGACATGGCAGCCAAATACAGGATCGGAGACGACACGGTACGTCGGAAAGCCCAAACCGGCGAATGGCCCTGCGACCGAATCGGCCGCCTCTACAGATTCTCCCCCGACCAGCAAGACGAAATCGCGCAGATAGTCGCAGGAAACCAGAGCAGCGGGTACGACAAAGACCGTATCGCAGCCGCCCTCCGAAAGCTCTCCGCGTAATAAGCACCACCCGCTGCAGCGCATAGCGCCGGCACCCTTCGCCCGACCATCTGGGCACCCCTCCTGCACTTCCATCTTTGACCTCACCCGGTGTTTTTTGCCGGAGAAAGGGCGATGACGCATGCCCAAATTGCTCCCCATCGTCATGCAGAAAAACAACAACGACCATCTTGGACTCACGTTCTCGCAGATGAAGAAAGCCGCACGCCGCTTCGAGAAACGCTGCGAGGGCTGGTTGCAAGAGGACGCAGAAGCATACGTCCTCCAACACCAAGACCCCACTGGCGAGGAAGCAGTGAAGAACGTGCTGCACACACAGAACCAGGCAGCAGCGGCACGGAGGTTGGCAGCATGAACGACGGATTGGTGAAGCGCGCAGTCAGGCAGGGCGCCAAATCGCGGCCGGTCGAGCATGGCCACGGCGGCCAGCGCACACGTAAGAACGCATTCCAATTCACGCCAGCACTGATGGATGACGCGCTCGAACGGGCCCGGCAGAAGCGAATCAAAGACGACATCAAAGCCTACGCGGCAAGGAAGAGGTCCTCATGAGGGCGATGGCGTTTGAGCAGGACAAGGACGAATGGCACGAGGACGCCGTCGCCACGATCGTCGGCCTCGCGAACTCACAGGAGACATTCAGCGCGGACGACCTCCGCCGGGAGATGCGGGAACCTGACGAACCCAGCTGGCCTGGCCGCGCGATTATCGCTGCCAAGAAGGCCGGCCACATAGAAGCCGTCACCTACCAGCCCTCCCAAGCCAAGGCCCGCAGGCACGGCGCCACCCGCGTATGGAAGAAGAAAACACCATGATCACCGGAATCTATTTCCTACTCTTCGCCGCCACGATATTCGCCGCGCCGCTGACCATCGCACGGGCACGTCAACATGACGCACGCCTGCAGCCTGTCGAGGACATCGACCTTGACGCGCTGGCCGAGGAAGCAGATACCCGCTACGAGGACGACGCGGACAGTTACAGGAAAGGTGAGCGATGAGCCAGGAACGCGATGAACTCGTCAGGGACATCATGCAGCACCCATGGCTAGTGAACGGCGAGTTCACGGGCGCCTGCCCCTCATGCCCGGATCTGATTATCAAGGGCGGTTACAACTCTCCATCACATGCCAGTCACATTGCGGATGCTCTTCTTGCCGCTGGTTACCGGAAGGCGCGAGTCATAACTACCCGCGCCGAGCAAGTGAACCTACCTAATGGAACCGTGGTTGTGACAAGGAGTGACATCTTCCAGCACTTCAACGGCTACTGGTTCGCGCCGGGAAGCAGCTACAACCATCACCTCGATGAGCTACCCCTGCCACTGACTGTTGTTCATGGGGTCCAGCCATGATCCGGAGTCCTCGCCGCGCCCCTCATGTCCAGCAGCGCCCGGCTGAGGGTATGCCGCCGGGTGGTTGGGCGGCCGCTGACCTGAACCTCCCATGGTGGTGGTACGACCAGATAGCCCGGTGCGCGACCGGATGCGAATACCCCATCAGCGGCGACCAACAACCCGAACGGAAGGGGGCGGAGTGAAGCCCACCGAGCGCCAGGCTATGAACGCCTCGTGGCACACATGTCAGGAAGAAGAGTTACCTAACAGCATCGGCGTAAACCCGGATGACGCCCGGTCCTTCTTTGAGGATGGATTCCGGGCAGCACTCGCATGGGTCAGGGAGCAACGCTCATGACCGCCGACGAAGCAGCCGCCACCCTCCCGCCGCATCTTGCAGCCAAGGCCCGGAATCCCTTGCAAGTTGAACTTGCAACAATCCTTGCCGACCAAGAGAAGGACTCGAAGAAATGACAGACCTCACAGCCATCAACTTTGAACCAGCCGAAGACCTGCCGCTCACCGCGCCGGCGGTGCCAATTCGACTCTCCGCAAAGACTCCGATCTTCACCAATGACGAACTCGAAGAGCTCTGGCAGCGGGCAGCCACGGAAACTATCCTCCGCGACGGCGACCCCTACTACAGCGAGGACGGCGAGGCGAACAGCTTCGAGCGGGCAGTGACGCCCGTTGTCGTGCAACGCCTCCTTGCCGAAATCGAGGCGGGCCGCAACGCACTGGCCGGACGCCTCTTCGACGGCGAATCCCTCAACTTCCGTGAAGCCGTCCGGACCGAAGTGCAGCAAGAACTCATGCAGTCCCGAAACCACCACCGGGCAATGGGTATCCGCATCGCCGCCAGGATCTTCGGCTCCGGACTCCGCGAATCCATCGACCGTGGCCACGTCTGCGCATTCCTGACCAGCCTCGCCGACGAAATCGAGGGCAAATAAATGAGCGTCAAATCAGCGCCGTACTACTGGCTCGTATGCGACCACGAAGGATGCGAAGCGAAGTCAACCGAAGGCGGCGACTTCTCAGCCTGGGAAGAGGAAGACAGCGCATGGGAAGAAGCGATGAACTCCGAATGGAGCGAGGTTGCCGGCAAGCACTACTGCGACCAGCACACGCTCATCCACGACCCGGAAGAAAAGCGCCTTCCCGCTGAGTGGGAAGTGGTCGATGACATCGCCATCATGGACCCCGACGGCTGGGACCGGAAGAACTTTCAAGAGTCCTGGAACACCCCCATAACCTATGACGACTGGCGATCGCGAATGATCCGATGCACCGTTGCCCGTCCGCTTCGGGAGTGGAAGCGGGAGGCTGGCAAATGAGCCGGGACCATATGAAAGCAGGCCTCGAAGCGGGCCTCGGAAAACTTGAGTACGGGCCGGACGATTCCGGGCAGGGATACCACATCTTCCCGTACGACTCAGATTCCGCAATAGCCCACGTAGACGACATGCACGCTGCTTCACTGTTCACGAACGCGCCAACGGACCTCGCCAAGCTGCACGCTGCGCTGGATGCCGTCGAGAGCGTCTGCGCGGACTGGGAGAAGCTCGCCGACGGCGACAGGTACTACGCCAGCAGGATCCGGGCCGCCATCAGGACCGCGATAGATGGCTAAGCCCGCGCCGCCTGGCATGGACCATGACCGGGCCAAAGAGAACTGGTCCCGCGGCCACAACAAACAACCCGGCTGCGACTGCCCGCCATGGCGCTACTCACCAAGCAGCCCTCGACCAACCAACCCAGACTGCAAGATCCACGGCCCCGCACAGGGGCCTTTTTCATGCCCAACCCAAGGAGAAGAATGACGTACTCCCCCGGCATCTACGCCGACCTAACCAGCGAGGAATACCACGCCGATCCGGCACTCGGTTCGACGTCGTTGAAGACGCTCGCCAGCCGGACTCCCGCGCATTGGCAGCACGAGAAGGCCAATCCGGTCCACAAAGACATCTACGACCTCGGCACCGTGACCCACAGCCTAATCCTCGAAGGCGACGAATCCGGCGTCGAAGTAATCGACGTGCCGGACAAGCGAGGCGCCAAGTGGACGGTACCGGCCGCCGCAGCCGTGAACGCTGGGAAGATCCCGCTCAAGCAAGCCGAATGGGACCTGGTCCGCGCAATGCGGGACAGCGTAATGGAACACCCCGTCGCGAAGACCGCCTTCACCGAGCACCGAGCAGAAGAGTCCGTTTTCTGGGAAGAGGATGGGCTCATGCTGAAGTGCCGGCCGGACGCTTGGTTGAAAGACCGGCTGGTCGATCTGAAAACGACCGTGAACGCGGACCCTCGCGAGTTCCCCAAATCCGGGTTCAAACTCGGCTACTACCAGTCAGCCGCCCACTACCAAGACGGCGTCCTGGCAATGACCGGTGAGAGGCTCCCGTTCTGGTTCGTCAACGTAGAGAAGACCGCTCCGCACCTCGTATCCATCGTCGAGTACGACGACTACGCAATGGAACTCGGCCGGATGATGAATGCCCGCGCCAAGGACATATACCGTCGCTGCCTCGAAACGGGTGAATACCCCGGATACCTGACAGTGGAGCCGATCACGCTCCCAATCTGGGCGATCTACCAAGCCGAAGACATCCTCGGCCTCAACATCGAAAAGGAGATCGTGATCAGGTAAATGGACATCTCGAAGGCCTTAGTAGCCAAGTCTGACTGCCTCAACGCATCCGACCTGACAGGCTCGCCCATCGTCGCCACCATCGAAAACGTCCGCAAGGGTGACACAGCAAAACCCGTCGTGGTGGACCTCGTCGGCATGAACGGCCGCCCATGGAAACCATCCAAAGGAATGCTCCGCGTCATAGCCCACGGATGGGGCACCGAATCAGACGCATGGATCGGCCGGTCCGTGAAGCTCGTCAACAACCCGGAAGTTATCTACGCCGGCGAACCAGTAGGCGGCGTCGAAGTTGTTGCCATGTCACACCTCGCCGCTGACTTCACAATTCCGGTACGCATCAGCCAAAAGAAGGTCAAACAACATACCGTCACCGTCCTGGCCGAACCGCAGACCGAACCGTGGCGGGCCCAATGGCAGGCCATCACCAACGCCCTGATCGCAGCCGGGTACGAGGGTGACGGCAAGGCCATGCTCGCCACGGCTGGGCAAGTCATCGGTGCCACATGGGACCACCCCAACAAAATCACCCCCGAGGACGCACAAAGAGTCCTCGCCGCCGTACGAGAAGACAACACCCAGGAGCCCACCGAATGAGCCGTATCGTCAGCCTGCAATCCACCAACTACAAGCGCATCAAAGCTGTCCGAATCGAACCAGACCAGAGCGGCAACCTCGTCGTCATCGGAGGCAACAACGGTCAAGGGAAGTCCTCCATCCTGGACTCCATCACGGCCGCGCTCGGTGGAGTGAATGCCAAGACCACGCCGAAGCCGATCCGGGATGGCGAAGAACGGGCAGAGATCATCCTCGAAACTGAGGACCTCGTCGTTGTCCGCCGCTTCACTGCTGGCGGGTCCACGCTCACGGTCAAATCACCTGACGGCGCCGTTTATCCGAAGGGCCAGGCCAAGCTAGATGACCTGCTGGGCAAGCTCTCCCTCGACCCGTTGGCCTTCACTCAGTTGACGGACAAGGACCAGTTGGCCACGCTGCTTGACCTTGTCGAGCTTCCGTTCAGCCCGCACAAAATGGCCGTCGAGCGGAAGAACCTATTCGACCGCCGCACCGAAGCCAACCGCTCCATCAAGGATCTGACCGCTCGCGCCGCCGAATATGGTGACCGCACAGCCGACCTCCCGGACGAAGAAGTCAGCGTCAAGGACCTAGTCGCCGCCTACCGTGCAGGGCAATCGCTCAACCACGAGATCGATGTCGCCCGGACAGCCCGCGACGGCTGGGCAGAAAAGGTCGAGCGAGTGAAGCGGGAACTCGCGGACGCTGAGCGCCAACTGAAGGAAGCTCAGCATCGCCTGGCCACTGCGCCCGAAAAGGTGGACCTCGAAGCCATCGAAGCCCAAGTTGACGGCGCCGAAGAGATCAACTCTGCCATCCGCCGGCACAAGGAAGGCGAACGGGTGCGCGCCGAGCTCGCACAATGGACCCAGGCCGCCGCAGAGCTGTCCGCAGCAATCGAAGAGGTGGACAGGCAGAAGGCGACTGGATTGGCGGCCGCCAAGTTCCCCATCGATGACCTTGGATTCGATGAGTCCGGCGTGACGTACCAAGGGGTGCCGTTCAAGCAAGCATCCAGTGCCGAGCAGCTGCGCGTCTCACTCGCCATGGCCATCGCACTCAACCCGAAGCTGCGCGTCATCCGGATTGCGGACGGGTCGCTGCTCGACTCCGACAACCTGGCACTCGTTGAATCAATCGCACGCGAGCACGACTTCCAAGTGTGGATCGAGATGGTGGGTGACGGCGACGGCCGCGGAATTATCATCGAGGACGGATCCGTTGTCGACGGCTGAAGAATGGCGCCCTATCCCGGGCTTTGATGGGTACGAAGTTAGCAACACGGGCCACGTCCGCAGCAAGCGACGTGGCCCGTGGCGTGTCCTGGAGGTCCGTGAGGAACGCGGCTATGTGCGGGCCTCCTTGTGGAATGGCCGCCGGATGGTACATCCACGAGTGCACCAGCTTGTGGCTGCAGCCTTCCTGGGGCCAGCACCGCCCTGCACAGAAGTGCGTCACAAGGATGGTCGGCGAAGCAACAACGTCCCAGCAAACCTAGAGCACGGCACTTCATCAGACAACAGCCTGGACGCCGTCCGCCACGGTACGCACAACATGGCCCGCAAGACGCACTGCAAGCGCGGCCACGAATTCACCCCCGAGAACACCAGCCGAATCGAACTGGCAACGGGGTCAATCGCTAGGCGATGCAAGCAGTGCCAAAACATGGCAGCAAAGCGCTATCGCGCACGTAGAGAGGGAGCCATTCAATGGCCGGAAAAGTGACAGTCCACGTAGAGCTCACAGACGGAACGATCGTCCAGTACGAAAGGAAGTGGTCCGGCGGCAATCCTGCATTCGAGGGTGCCGAAGCCGAACGAGCAGCCCAAAGAGTTGCCGCTGACGTACGAACCTCAATTGAGGCTACCCACGGAACCCTGCCCAAGAAAGCTGTCTTCTAAATGGCAGAGGTCATCTTCACCGGCAATCTGGCGGCCGACGCGAGACCCGGCTACACCCCCGGAGGATCACCAGTTCTCAACTTCCGCGTCGGTGACTCCAAATCCAAGAAGCTCGACGGCGGCGGATACAAGACCGTTGCGCAGAACTGGTTCAACGTCGAGCTCTGGGGCTCAATCGCGGAATTCCTCGCTGACCAACTCTTGAAGGGTGTCCGGGTCAAGGTCTATGGCACCTTCTATGTCCGCGAGTATGCCGACAACAACGGCACACCACGCACCAGCCTCGACGTCAAAGCATCAGCCGTCGAAGTCCTCACCAGCTACAAGGACCGGCAACAGATCGCCAACCAGCAAGAACCAGCCCAGACGTCATCCGGCGGCTGGGGCGAACCGCCCTACTAAGGAGCACCATGAAACTCGCAACCAAAGTAATCGCCGCTACCGTGGCACTGTTCGGATCTCTGGCGCTGACCTCCTGCACATCGGACGCCAAGACAGCATCCGACAACCTCTCCAAAGCAGCAGACCAGTTCGAAGTCCAACGCAAGATCGTCGGCGTCAACACCCGCACCAGCGAATACCTCTTCTACGTCGAAGGCCGCTGCTCCATCGAACGCGCCGGCGACCTGATCGTCACGTGCCGACAAGGACCGAACGACTACCGCAAGCACTTCATCGGCCAGGCCACCGACGTCGCCTGGGTTTCAACCCAGATGGACGCCATCGACGTGTCTGTCTACCACACCCGCGTCATCGTCAAGCCTGAGGGCCTCATCCCCGAGATCGATTTGCAGGGCGGCAAGCAATAGCCGCCCGCACCACCGAACATCCAAGCCGCCAGTGAGCGGCTTTTTTCACGCCCGCGGCCCCCGGTCACCCGGCCGGGCGCCGCAGCACTCCCCCGAAAGGAACCCGTTGAACCACGCGCAAGAACTCCAAGCCCTCGAAGGCGTCGCCGTCGTCGTTTACACCAAGCCCAGCTGCGTCCAGTGCACCCAAACATTCCGCATGCTCGACCGGGACGACATCTTCTACACGAAGGTCGACATCACCGAAGACCCCACTGCCCGCGACTTCATCACTCGTGACACTGCCGACGGCGGACTCGGTTACCTGCAAGCGCCAGTCGTATACGTCTCCGCCATCGAAGGCGACGAACACTGGTCAGGGTTCCGGCCCGACCTCATCGAACAACACATCACCAAAAGGGCTGACGCCGCCTGATGGGCAACCCCTGCTGCTTCCTTTGCCGCGGTCCGCACGGAATTTGCCTGAACCACCGTTGCGAACACCACGTGACCGTTGACAAGCAGGACGAAGCAAACCATCAAGCCAGGCAAACCTACCGAGATCCAACCTCTCGCGACGCAGTGAACAACGTTATGCGCTCAACGCGCCCCAAACCCAAGGCCCCACGAAAGGGGCCTTTTTCGTATCCAGAGGAGGACCGATGAGCTACGCGGACTTACTCGATCGCCGGACCAGATCATCAACAGTCGCCGGCCGGACGATCGACCCATCTGAACTCCACATCTCGCTCAAACCCTTTCAGCGAGAGATCACAGCATGGGCTATCGAAGGTGGGTGCCGCGCAATATGGGCTGACACCGGCCTCGGCAAGACCCGCATGCAGGTTGAATGGGCGCGCCTATCTGCCGACCGTTCTCTCATCGCTGCACCGCTGGCCGTTTGCCAGCAGACGGTGGAAGAGGCAGCCAAGATCGGCGTCAAGGCCACGTACGTCCGGAGCACCGAGGAAGTTGACAGCCCGGGCGTTTATGTCACCAACCACGAAATGGTCGGGAGGATTGACGCTGCACTCTTTGGCGCCGTAGCTCTCGATGAGGCATCGATCCTCAAGCAATCAGATGGCAAGACTCGGGCTCTACTCATAAGCCATTTCAAGAACGTCCCAGCCCGCACGGCGTGGACCGCAACACCAGGGCCAAATGACCCCGAGGAACTGACCAACCAAGCGGAGTTCCTTGGGCAAATGACGCGAACCAACATGCTGGCCGCGTACTTCATCCACGATCAGGATGGCTGGCGACTAAAGGGCCACGCCATCGAACCCATGATTGCTTGGATGTCGAGTTGGGCATTAGCCATACGGAAGCCATCCGATCTTGGATACTCCGACGACGGTTACATCCTCCCCGGGCTGAACATCATCCCGGAGATCGTGGAGTCGCACGTGGAGCCGTCCGAAGGCGAGTTGTTCGCCGCCACCATCGGCGGAGTTACGGGCCGGGCAAAAGTCCGGCGACAAACCCTAGATGATCGGGTGGCCCGCGCCGTCGAACTGGTCGCAGCTGAACCTGACGAACCGTGGATGTTCTGGTGCGGACTCAACGACGAAGCAGACGCTCTCACAGAGGCTTTACCTGCCGCCGTCAATATTCATGGATCGCTGTCACCCGAGGTCAAAGCCCAAGGACTTCACGACTTCACTCACGGCCGGACCCAAATCCTGATCAGTAAACCATCGATCGCTTCATTGGGATTGAACTGGCAGCACTGCGCCAGGACGGCATTCGTCGGTCTCTCCGACTCGTACGAGCAGTACTACCAATGCATGCGCCGCTTCTACCGGTTCGGCCAGCACCGCGTGGTGAACGCGCACGTGATCCTTTCACCCCTTGAACAGCAGATCGCAAACAACGTGATCCGCAAAGAAGACCAGTCCAACCGGATCATCGACGGATTGATCCAATACCGGAAGAAAACCGAGGTATCCGCATGAGCAACATGGACGCATACATAACCGACGAAGCTGATGGCGAGAATTGGAAATTCCTGCTGGGAGACAGCGCGGAACGAATCGATGAAATCGAACCGAACAGCGTTCACCTGAGCATCTACAGCCCGCCGTTTCAGTCGCTCTACACCTACAGCCCCAGCGTGCGGGACATGGGAAACTCGCTTGACCGAGAAGACTTCTTTGACCAGTACGACTACATCATCCGCGGCAACCTCCGGATCACCGTTCCCGGCGGCCTTGCATGTGTCCACGTTGCGCAGACCAGTACCACAAAGGCAACGCATGGAGTCATCGGACTGAACGACTTCCGTGGTGACGTAATCCGGGCATATCAGGCCGCAGGGTGGATCTACTTCGGGGAGGTCACCGTTGATAAGGACCCACAAGCCCAAGCCATCCGAACCAAAGCCACGTCGCTCACATTCGCCACGAAGAACCGAGACAGCAGCAGCTCTCGGCCAGCACTCGCGGACTATCTGCTGATCTTCAAAAAGCCTGGCGACCGCGCCGAAAAGGTCAAGACTGACTGCACTAACGATGAGTGGATCCAATGGGCTCGCCCGATCTGGTACGGGATCCAAGAGACCAACACCCTGAATGCTCGAATTGCCCGCGAGACTGATGACGAGCGCCATCTCACTCCACTGCAGCTGGACTTCATTGAGCGTTGCGTCCGGCTGTACACGAATCCCGGAGACACTGTTTTTACGGCGTTCGGCGGAGTGTCCAGCGAGCTGTACATGGCAGTGAAGCTCGGTAGGAAAGCGATCGGAATCGAGCTCAAGCCGTCCTACTGGGCGACGGGCGTCGGTTACTTGCAGGAACTCGAAGAGCAGATGTCAGCCCCCTCTTTACTCGATGGACTGGGGGCGCCATGACCTGCACCGTGGCCGAGTGCGCTGAGGATGTCCATTGCAAGAGCCTTTGCAAGCGTCACTACCAACAGCAGTGGCGCACCGGTAGCGCAGAGATCGTCCGGCCCAACCCGCACGGAACACCCGAGGAACGGTTCTGGGCCAAAGTGCCAGAGGTCGGCGCCGATGAATGCTGGGAATGGACGGGCCGCCGAGACGACGACGGCTACGGGCAGCTTCGGGTCGGCCCGGCACAAGTCCGAGCGCATCGGTTCTCGTACGAGCTCCACAACGGACCTACGGACTTGCTCGTCCGCCACCGCTGCAACAATCCGCCCTGCGTAAACCCCGCACACGTCGAGCCTGGCGATCATCAGGACAACATGGACGACCGCAAGGCATCCGGGAACTACGACTGCCCGACATGCCGTCGCGGTCATCCATGGACGGAAGCAAGTACCGCTTGGCAGGGCCCGGGGCGTAGGCACCGCACCTGCAAGATCTGCCGTCAGATGACTCCTGCCGAGCGCAAGGCATTCGACCGCATGACCGTCTAGATGGGCGGCTACGTGTACCGGGGCTCCAAGCCGTGGCCCCCAGAGACTCGACTACCACCCAAACGAAAACCCAAGCCACTCCCGGAACCCCTATGGGGCGGCCCCCTCGGGCTCGCCCTAGCCGCCGCAGAAGTGGACGCTTGGGAACGGCTCCATCCAGTCAAACAACAAAGAGAAGAAGGCAAACACTCATGAAATTCAGCATCCCCGCAAACGCCCTCGCCGACGCCGCAGCATTCGCTGCCAAGGGCATCAGCCCTCGACCGGCCAACCCGATCCTTTCCGGTCTACTAATCGAAGCCGCCGCCGGCACTCTGCGCATCAGCGGGTTCGACTACGACAAGTCCGCACGCACGCAGACAGCCGCAGACATTGAGCGTGATGGCAACGCACTGCTGCCCGGCAAGATGTTCACCGACATCATCAAGAAATTCGGCAAGAAGACTGTCACCGTCGAGGTAGATGGGACCGCCGCCAAGCTCACTGCCGGATCCGCCGTCTTCACCATCGGATCAATGAAGGTTTCCGATTTTCCGCCGATGCCACCGCTCCCCCAGTCGGCTGGAACCGTGGACGGTGATGTCCTCGCCGCGGCCGTCGCGCAGATCATCGACGCCGCATCCACGGATGCATCCGTGCCAGCGCTCATGGGCGTGAAGGTCATCAGCGACGGCAATGAGCTCATCCTACTGGCCACTGACCGCTACCGCCTGGCAGAAGTCTCCATCCCGTGGACGCCGTCCGGCGACGGCTTCGAAGCGCTCGTACGGGCGACTTGGCTCCGAGACGCGGCCAAAAACCTTGCTGGCGAAACGCAGATCCTCATGGATGGCAACAACGTTGGCATTCGGGCGGGAAACCGGGCCACTACAACAACGGTGCTCGATCAGGACTTCCCCAAGATTCGAGCATTGTTCCCGACGTCGACGGAAACGGAGATCGTCGTGGACCGGGCCGAGTTGGGC
Organism: Arthrobacter sp. StoSoilB22; assembly: GCF_019977315.1. Lineage (NCBI taxonomy): Bacteria > Bacillati > Actinomycetota > Actinomycetes > Micrococcales > Micrococcaceae > Arthrobacter > Arthrobacter sp. StoSoilB22. The sequence goes on along the minus strand of NZ_AP024652.1, from coordinate 883,315 downwards.
GACGTCGTGTCCCGCGTCAGCCTCGTAGCTGAGAGCAACACACCTATCCGAATCACCGCGTCCGGAACAGAGATGATCGTTGAAGCAGGGACGGGCGAGTCCGCTCAGGGCAAAGAGACCATCCCATGCGAGGTTGACGGCACGGACGTCGTCGTGGCCGTCAATCCGGCTTATCTCGGATGGTCGCTGTCTGTCACGACCTCGGAGAACATCACGCTCGGCTTCCAAGAAAACCGAGCCAAGCCTGTCCTCATCACAGGGCACGAATCCCTGTCCCACCTGATCATGCCGGTGCGCCTCTAATGGCCGCTCAGACACCAGCCGAAAAGCTGGCCGAGATCCGCCGGACGATAACCACAGCCAAGCGTGCAGAACAACGCGCCATCCTTGAACTGCCCCGCGAGGACTGGAATAAGGACTACAAGCTCCGCAAAGATCGCATGCTGACCGGAACGAAAGTCGTCGACGTGGACGTGGACTACGAAATCGATAAAGACGACCTCGAAGCGCTCGGCTACCACCACACTGACGACTGCGATGGCTCCGAGATTGATCCGGATGAAGGCAATGCCAACCGGCGGGCGCTCTTGGATTGGCACGACCAGGCACACGGCCTGACGCTTTGGGCCAATTGCCCGCACGAACCCTGCAAACTTCTCAGCGACGAATTCCGGAGGACACCATGACCGAAGACATCAAGGTACTGGATGGCCAGGACATGTTGCCTGCCGAGTTCCCGGAACCTGTGCTGACCTGCGACCTGATCATCGCTCGCGAACTCACTGATGCCCTCAGCCAGCAAGAGCGGTTCAGCAATGCCCTTAACGGATCCATGAAGTTCCCCGCCGCTGACAAGTCGGACGCCGCGATGGCCGCCAAATACAAGATGTCCATGCACCTTCAGGCCTACATCGCTTCGGCCGCTATCGCTGACTTGCTGCGAAAGATTCAGGGCCTGGCGCCGGGCCTCGCAGACCAGATAGCCCGCGAATTCAACGACCTCCACGAGAGCGGCGAGCAGGGCGAACTCATGTGGGACTGGGCCGCAGAACGCGGGCTGGACCCCGAAGAAATCATCGAAACCGTCAAGCATGAGCTTGCTCAGGGAGAAACATCATGACACTCACAGTTACAGACATGTTTTGCGGGGCCGGCGGATCATCCACCGGCCTTTCTAATGTCCCGGGTATTCAGGTCAAGACGGCCATGAACCACTGGGCCCGTGCGATCGAGACCCACAACACCAACCACCCTGAGGTTGACCACGTCTGCGCGGACATCCAACAGGTGGACCCGGAGTTCATCTCGACCACTGACATGCTCTGGGCCTCACCGGAGTGCACCAACCACAGTGTTGCCAAGGGCAAAAAGCGCGTCACCCGGCAGACCGCACTCTTCGGCGAGAAGCTGCCCGACGAAGCAGCCATCAAGTCCCGAGCCACCATGTGGGACGTGCCCCGGTTCGCGGAAATCCACGACTACAAGATCATCATCACCGAAAACGTGGTCGATGCCGCCAAGTGGCTCATGTTCGATGCCTGGCTGCTGGCCATGAAGTCCCTCGGCTACGACCACCACATCGTCTACATGAACAGCATGCACGCTCAGCTCGGCGGCCTCCCGGCACCGCAGTCCCGCGACCGCATGTACGTCATGTTCTGGAAGCAGGGCAACGCTAAACCCGACTTCGACAAGCTGCGCCCGCTCGCGTACTGCCCCTCCTGTGATGAGACAGTCCGGGCCCTGCAGGTCTTCAAGAAGCCCAACGAGCGCTGGGGACGCTACCGGGCGCAGTACAACTACCGCTGCCCGAAGGTGTCATGCCGGAACCGCATCGTCGAACCCGGGTGGCTGCCCGCATCGGAGGCTATCGACTGGTCCATCGACGGCCAACGCATCGGCGACCGTGAAAAGCCGCTGGCCGACAAGACCATGGCCAGGATCCGTGCCGGACTCGAGAAGTACGGCCGCGGTCCGCTGCACCTCGAAGCGGCAGGCAACACCTACGATTCGGCGAGCGCCGGGCGTGGCGGTGACTACTTCCGCATCTGGCCCACCGAGGAACCGTTCCGGACTCTGCACGGGTCCGCATCCAAGGGCCTTGTGATCGACGCCGTCCGTGGCGCCCCGATCATCAGTCACACGGATGATCCGTTCCGGACACAGACCACAAGCTACACGCGTGGCCTGCTGATCCCGGTCGAAGGTCGGTTGGGGAAGGAAGCTCAGCACATCGGGCAGCCAATGCGGACGCAAACGACTCGCAACGAGACGGCCCTACTGATGCCCTACTACGGGTCGAGCAAACCGCAGGCCATGAATAAGCCGATCGGCACGCTGACGACCGTGGACCGGTACGCCATGATCACACTCCGCGGTCAGAACGCCCCGAAGGACGTCTACGACCCGCTCGACACGTTCGCGGCCAACGGAAACCACCACGCTCTCATGGGAGTGAACCCGCCAGCCGTCGAAGACTGCACCTTCCGGATGCTCGAACCCCACGAAGTCACCTGGGGCATGGCATTCCCGAAGGACTACACGATGACCGGAACCAAGCGGGAAATGGTCAAGCAAGCTGGCAACGCTGTCTGCCCACCCAACGCACGCGACCTCGGAATGATCGCCGCCGAATCACTTGGCGTCGCCGCGTGACCGGCGCCAACTGCACTCAGAGACAAGGAAGGAGCCCCAATTGTCGAAGGACACCCGCCCGTACTTCACGGTCACGAACGAGCTATTGAGACACCCGAAGTGGACCGGGCTGCCCAACGACAAAACCCGTATCCACCTGCTCGAACTCTGGGGCCACTGCAACGAGTTCCGAACAGACGGCGCCGTAGCGAAACACGTCCTCAACGCCAAAGGCCCGGCCGTCGCGAAAGCACTCATCGCCGGCGGCTGGGTCAACACCACCAAGGACCCGAACACGTTCGAGATGCACGACTACCTCAGTCACCAACCGTCAAGGGCTGAGATCGAAGCGCGCATCCAGGAGAAGCGGGAATCGGGCAAGGAAGGCGGGAAGCGGTCAGCACACAAGCGATGGCACGTGGACCGTGGCGAAATCAAGGAAGGCTGCGACCTGTGCAAGGCCGAATTCGGGTAAGCACTCTAAGCACTTTATAAGCGGGTGCTTATAAGCAGGCGTAACGAATCTGTAAGCACTTTGTAAGCGAAAAGTAAGCACCAACACCAACACCTATATACCTACTCACCTAAGTGCCTATCTCTCCTGTGTTTGAGGTTCTTGAGAGAGGAATGGTGAAAGTTCTCAATCAATCGTCACCTAAGTAACGCGAGCCGCAGAGACGGTTGATTGAAGGAAGGAGAATCCGATGCTCACTCAAAGCCAAGCCAAGGCACTGGCCGCCATGCTCCACGAGCTCAGGCCCAAGTGGAGCACACCATCAATGATGAAAGTCCTCGAAAAGAACGCCCAGCACCCAGCATCCTTCGAAGACACAGCGTTGGCCGCAATCACCGCAGCGCGCGACCCCAAGGTAGACACGCCAGGCTGCATTTTCGTAGACCAAAGGTTCTGGCCAGAAAAAGCAAAGGCTCAGCTACCCAAGCCGCCACCGTGCCCAGATCACATCGGCCAAGAGTCCATCAACTGCCGATCATGCTGGGCGGACGTCAAAGCAGGCATCCGGCCACGCGACCGCATAGGCCACCACCACACACCAGAAAGCGAGCCAGAAGAATGAGCCCCAAAATCACCGCCCAACACGAACTGACGAAACGATCGACGTTCGCCGCAGTACCATTCCGGGCCGTACTCCTGCTTGAGCCGAGGATGCGCCCTCAGGTCACTGTCGCGCGATCGACGAACGGGCAGGTAATAAGCACCTTGATCAAGGAAGTTCTAGACCTCTCCGAAATTGAAGTACTCATCGAGATCCTTGGCGCCATCGCGGAAGAACTCCGTCCCACCGAAGCTTCTTCTGACGAGGCTTCCGAATGAGCGAGCCAGCTGGAGAAATGATCGAGCGAGTAGCTGCAGCGATGCAGGCAGCCGTTCCATCGCCCGAACTCATCAGCCCTGACCTCGCCCGCAAGTTCCAAGCGCAGGCAGCCATCCGCGAACTCCTGGCACCGGTCGGTGACCTCATCGCGCACGCCGAGAGCCGCGCCGGACGGCTCTACTGCCATGTCACGACATTCGAGCTCAGACAAGCCCTCGGATTATCTGTAGACCCCTGGCCGCCAACGCCAACCAACAACCACGAAGCCGCCCCGAAAGAGGCGGCTTCCGACGTTTCAGGAGACCAACCATGAGCGACCATCACCACATCACCGTGACAGCACAGTACGACAAAGACGGGACCGAACTTGAGCCCGAGGTGAAGTTCGAGTGTCGTGGCAATGACGACGCGCCATGCCACATCTACCCCGACTGCGGATGCGAGGCATGGGAAGAGGGACACGAGCAACAGCACCCCTACACACACCACCAAACCTGTTGGATGTCTGACTGGTTCGAAGCGGGCGCCCACAACTACGACGGCGAGGACCGCGATGACATGAGCGACTGCAGCATCCCCGCCGGGATGAACCGAAGTGGGCCCATCGAGCCGACATTCGAAGACGAATACATCGCCTGGCAATTCAAAGAAGCCGTCCCAACCGGGGCGGCTTCAGTCATTCAAGGAGAAAGACCATGACCGCGTACACCTCACCCCGCATCACCTCAACTGCTTCCATGAACGTGCCCGGGAGTCTTACCGCCGGTGCGCTCCGCGACTTTGCCGGATCTGTCCCGCCCGAAGCCAGCGTCAGTATCAAGGAACACCATGGCGATCAGCGCGATCCCGGATACGTCACCCTCACCGCGACCTGGGAAGGCGGGCCGAGTAGGCCGCCCACGCATCGCACCACCAGCCTGACCGCCCAGCGTGACGGGCAGTGACTCAATGAAATTCCGCGCCGGTGACACCGTCCGAGTCATCAACAGGACCTGCAAGTACTTCGACCAAGTCGCAACCGTCCAAGAGGTTGTGGCGGGCCAGCAACTGCCGTTTGGGTTGTCGGGCCTCGAAGCTGTTCCCGTATGGTTCGCGCCCTACGAACTCATCCTCGCCGAGAAAGAAGACAGCAAATGATCCGCAAAGAAGGCAAAGTGCGCTGGGTCTACACCTGCAAACTCTGCAATGTCCGACTTGGCCAGGTGGATCAGTTCCGAGCCATCGAAGCTATGCAGGGACACCATCGATCTCCGGAGCACGCGTTCAAGGCCCTCGAACAAGCGCTGCAACCGTTCGTGGAGGCCATGTCCAGCATCGCATCTGCCGCAGCCAGCCTGTTCGAAACCGTGCAGTCCGTTTATGCGCCACCGCCCAACAAGCCGCATGACCCCAGCCTGTTGAAGGACCGTCGGAAATGGGGCGGACGATGAGAGTCTGCGAAACCTGCGGGGCACTCGGCGGATCCCACAAGTCATCCTGCACTGGACCTGTCATGAACACGGTCGGCCAGCCCAGTGTGAAGCATCGCCGCCGCCTCGAGCCTCTAGACCAGCCCATGCACTTCATGAAGGGCCCGATCGCTGGCGTGCTGCCTGGCATCATCCAAGCCATTCCACCCAGCTCTGACGTCACCATCACCGAGACGCGCGACACAACCGGCAAAAAAGCGCTCACTATAACCGCCACATGGAACGAGGATCAATGACCCGAAGTAGAGCAACAGCCCGCAAAGCCGGAACCAGCTTCGAAACGCTCGTCGCCAACTACCTCGCCACCCACATCGACGACCGAATCGAACGCCGAACCAAAAACGGCAACAAAGACCGCGGCGACATCGGCGGCCTCCGACACCTCGGCCAACGCATCGTCCTCGAATGCAAAAACACCATCAAAATCGCACTCGGACCGTGGGCCACCGAAGCCGAAACCGAACGCGGAAACGACGACGCCCTCGCCGGCCTCATCATCCACAAACGCCACGGCAAAGGCCAAGCACAAGACCAATGGGTCACTCTCACCCTCGGCGAACTCGTCGCTCTCATCAACGGCAACCGCCACCACTACACGCAGGAGAAACCATGACCACCAAGATCGTCAACGCCGAAGAGCTCATTGAGTCCCTGACCGAACTGCAAGCGCTCGTGTTCTCGGTCAACGAGTCGAAAGGCTTCCACAACGACCGACCGAAACCCATGAGAATCGGATCATCAGTCGCGGCCCAGAAGGAACGGCAAGCTGCCCTCGCTAACTGGCAAGGCAACAAACTGCTCTTGATCGTCTCCGAGATCGCCGAAGCCCAGGACGAGATCCGCAACGGCCATGCCGCTGACGAGACTTACTACCCGGAACCACCGTTGCCGACTTCGCTGGTGGCCGAAGTAGGAGTCGCTAAAGCGCGTGAGCTCATCTCCGAGGATCAGGAGGGCAAGCTGCGCAAGCCCGAAGGCGTCCCCTCCGAAATAGCCGACGTCGTCATCCGATGCTTCGACTTCGCCGCCACCGAGGGCTTCAACCTCGGCCAAATCATCGCAGAGAAGATCGCCTACAACAGCACCCGCCCATTCATGCACGGAAAGAAGTTCTGACCATGCTTGACACCATTCTGGGCATCTACTTTTGCGGGCTAATGCTCACCTCGGCCGGGGCGTACCTCGCATTCAGCAAAGGCGAGAGACGACTCGGCGCCCGCCTCGCCCTGCTAACGCCGGTGTGGCCCGCGGTGGCCATTATCGGCGCCGTCATAGGCATACGCCACCTATGGAAAATCGCGGACTGGAAAGGGCGCCAAACATGAGCTTCGGGCTAGACATCGTCACCCTCGATCAAGACGGCAACGAACACTGGGTTGAAGTCGTTGACGGCCACACTTACAACCTGTCTCCGATGTGGAGAAAGGCGCTGCCCGGACTCATTGGCGAAGGATCGACCTCGGCGCTGGAAGGCCTCAGATGCCTTGACATCCTGGCCGCTCTTGAAACCGGGCTCCTGGACATCTATCGCAACGCCGACGAGTACATCGCACTCAACCCGGCGAACGGCTGGGGCGACTTCGATGGATTCTGTGAGGTGTACAGCAAGCTAGTCCGCCTTGCTCACAAGTACCCGTCCGGGATCGTCAGGTGGAACGGATGAGCAAGATCCGGAAGATCATCATCACCATCGACTGCCAGCCCAAAGAGGGCAAAAGCGACAAGCTCTTCAACGCCCTCTGGAAGGCCATCGAAAAATACAGCACCCGCAAGCAACCGCAGTCCCTCCAGACCAGCTACATCTACGAAGAAGGCCCCAGCCGATGAAGTACTTCTACGACACCGAGTTCCACGAGAACGGCCACTACATCGACCTGATCAGCATCGGCATCATCGCTGAAGACGGCCGCGAGTACTACGCCATCAACGCCAGTGCCCAATGGCGAACCATCAACCAGCACCCGTGGCTGTCAGAGAACGTCGTTCCTCACCTGCCAGAGCCGTCATCCCCTGAATGGAAGATGAAGTGGCAGATCCGGGATGAGGTCGCAGCTTTTCTCGCTGGTGATGACAGTGCCCAGCTGTGGGCTTGGTACAGCGCCTATGACCATGTGGCACTGGCCCAACTCTTCGGCACCATGATGGACCTCCCGCAAGGCGTGCCCATGTACACCAACGACGTCCGCTCCCTCGTGGACTTCACCGGGATCACCGAGTTGCCCAAGCAGGGCGGGACAGCTCATGACGCACTGGACGACGCCAGACATGTCAAAGCGATGCACGACCACATCGTCCGGGCACTCACCGCCCGCGAGTTCGGCGTCGTCGCCCCCATCAGGACCTACCTAGGGGTTGAAAAGTCTCATGACTGATCAGCCATTCAGCGCAGGTGGCTACATCGCGCCAGGCATCGCCAAAGTCGTCAACAACACCGGCCGCCCAGAGCAGATGATCATCGGCAAGCAGATCATCGCCATGTTCGACAACGGAACCATCCTCGGCCCGAACATCATGGAATCAGTGTCCTTCACCACCACGGACACCGAATGGGGCGCCGAAATCATCACCACGCCACCCAGCCGCAGCCTCACGGTGCCCGTGAAATTCATCCCGCCCAAAACGCGCCGCGAAAAACGCCAACGAAAGGCGTTCGACCGGTTGTTCTTCGGGCCCCGTCCGCCAAAGCCACTCAAAAGGCGGCAACTCATACACAACGGAAGGAAGCCATGACACCCCACAAGATCACCGTCACAGCCGTCCCGAACATGGACGAAGATCTGCCCGATGACCAGTACATCGACGAGGTCAAGTACACGGTCGAATGCCCCGGGGAAAGCAGCTGCCAGCTCTGGTGGGAATGCCAGCAGTGCATCAAGGACGAGTACGAGCCTACGGAGGACCAAGAGGACGACGGCGAGTACACCCGCCACGGAGTCTTCCACCGAGGCATTGAAGGCATGTGGTGCACCGAGAGCAAACAATGCGCCGCTATTCACAGTGACTCCTGTCAGGAATCCGTTTACGAGGCTGCCGAAGAGGCTGGGATAGGCACTCATCAAATCGAACTCGACTACCAAGGGGACGAGTACTGGACTGTCCAGATCATCCACCCTCCGGAGGTTGAATCAGAGATCGAAAACAGGGCAAAAGCTCTGCTTTCAAGCGTCCGGACGACCGAATGGGATAAAGCTGGCCACGCACTGCGCCAATACTTCCGGCATCGCGCATGGAAAGAAATCAAACGTGACCGCCAAACGTAAGCCTGGCGGCCACCCGGCCAAACAGGATCCCGACGTCGCCAAACTCTTCCGGGCAATGAGATCCACCGTCGAACTCGTCCGAGACCTCGAACCCAAACTCACACCAGAGGCCCACCTGCACCTCAAAGCCGCAGCACTGGGCCTCATGCACGTCTACGCAGAACAAACCGGAATGCCCGCACCCACCGAACTCATAGGAGGCAACACGTGAAGCCCCACAAACAACGCATCCTGGCTGACCCAGCCCGCGGCGACGGACACGACGCAAACGGCATCCCAGGAGACTGCTGGAAAGCATGCATCGCCTCACTACTCGACGTCGAAGACTACGACAGTGTCCCTCACTTCGTAGGCCTCGAAGACTGGTGGGGAGAAACATACACCTACGTCTGGGAAAAGCATCAGCTCAGCCTCCGCAAATGGCGCGACGCCCAGCACATACCGCCCGGCTTGGAACTCTTCATCGGCGTCGGACCATCCCCACGTGGAGACTTCCACCACGCCGTGATCGTTGACCGCGCCGGAAAACTCGTCCACGACCCACACCCATCAGACCTCGGCATCCTCAACGTCGAAGAGTACTTCGCACCACTCCCCGCACACGCTGTAACGGAACTAGGAGGCAATCTGTGAGCCTGAAAGACACCATCCACCAGCTGACCAACGAGCACATGACCCACGGCGACGACGGAGGCTTCCATAAAGCGCCACCTCTGCTCGCCGAACTCCGCGCAGCATGCGGCTCCAACATGGGCGCCCAAGGCGGAGGATCCGGCGGCATGGGCATGATCGTCAATCACAAAGCCGTCAAACTCGAAAACGACATCAAAGCTAAAGCCCTTGCCGAACACCTAGCGATGACCGGCAACGAGTACCGCGGCGGCCTCGTGGACCTACTACGCGCTTGGTCAACCGCAGCATCCACCGAATGGCAGCCCTACCTCGAAGGCGTCACCCAAACATGGATCAACGACATCAAGGAAATGCTCGTATCCAAACGACCGCCGTGGCGCCCTTCAATCCCATGCCCAGCGTGCGGACAACGCTTCTACGGGCCCGAACGCGAACCATGCCTCGCCGTCCACCACTGGGACGAAGACGCGGATGAGATGGCCCCGCCATCGCAATGGACAGCCAACTGTGACGGCTGCAAGGCCGAATGGAGCGGAGACGAACTTAGATGGCTCCGTGCCGCATCCAACACACCGACAGCCAATGTTGCTGAAGTGGCAGAAGTGAATTAAGCTCAACCCTGTCGAGGTCACAAGTCTCGAAAAATCCAAGCCGGAACGCATCAAGCGTCCGGCTTTTTGTTTGCCCTCATCCCCCCATGGAGGTCGACATCTCCCGCGCAGGGTCAAGCGCACAGCCGCATGTCGAGAGACGCCGGCACAAATGGCTACTAGCTCAACGGCAGAGCAACGCACTGTTAATGCGTCGGTTCGTGGTTCGAATCCACGGTAGCCAGCTGAAGAGCACGGCCAACGCGTGGTGCCAGGCGACGTCAATTCGCACCCTGGATAAATGGCTCGGTCAGCAGCCCGCCATGCTCTTCCAAAACTTCCCGCCCCTGATCAACAAACATGCGCGAGCAGGGCGAGCGGGGAAACACTTCCGGTGTCGCAGTCAAAGCCACCAAACACGCCAAAGGCTGTCACAGCGTGCACGGAACCAAGGAAGCGCAGGACGCAACGACGTCCAGGGATGTCCTTTCTTCCATCCCAAGCGCTCCTGCTACGACACCGGAACACACTTAGGGAGGCCGATCAGATGGCTTCCAACAACCCACGCAGGGCAAACAGCGCAATGCGCAACAAGCTCAGGGCAAGAGTCCTAAGGGAAGAAACCCACTGCTGGTTATGCGGCCTCATCGTGGACAAGACGCTTCCTCACGGCCTGCCAGGATCACCCGAGATAGACGAGATCATCCCGGTATCCAAGGGAGGCTCACCCTTCGAGCGATCCAACTGCCGACTCGCCCACCGCCTCTGCAATGCCAAGCGTGGCAACAAGCCACCAGGTCACGCAAAGGTCCTCGCACTTCAACCACCCAAGCCACTCAAGACCAGCCGAAGGTGGTGACCATCCTTGCCCGCGAACACATGCTCAGTAGACCAATGCTCGCGCGCAGGGAAGATCCGCTTGACCTACTGCGAGAACCACTACCGCAAGTTCAAGCGCTATGGCACACCAACACCACCACCCAAGGTCACACATGGCACAGCAAGCAAGTACCGGTACGGATGCCGATGTGCACCATGTACCGCTGCCCATGCTGAACGCTATGCCAAGTGGGCTCGCTCGTACTTCGTCAAGACGGGCGAATGGAACCGAGGACGATGGATATCAGATCGCGACCGACACTCCATCTATGAACGCGACGCATGGACATGCAAGATATGCCAACACCCCATAGATCAAGACGCGCATGCGAACAGTCCGCTTGCTCCATCGCTCGATCACATCAAGCCCAAGGCATCCACATCAAAGCCTGACCACACGCCAAACAACCTGCGAACAGCACACCGATGGTGCAACGCAGTCCGAGGCGACGAACGGCTCACAGACGAAGCCATAAAAGCCCAAATGGACCTTGTCCTAGGCGCTTGAAACCCCAATCCGGGGGTGGGGGGAATCCCCTCCCACCCCCGGGCCGCGCCCTCCCTCTGGCATAGGGCAAAAATATCCCCCCGAGCTCCCCCACTGGACGCGGTTGGCTGTTTTTCGTTGGCCTCACCAGCATTTCGACTGCCGCGCTGCTTGCTTGAGAGCCCCCTGCTCTCGTGGGCGGCGCGGCTCAAACTTTGAAGGAGTTCCCCGTGATCATGTCGAAGTCTTTGGCTGCCGATGCGTTGCTTACTGCTGTTGACGGCGGCCACGTGGGGATTTTCGGGCACACGAAATCTGACACCAATGCGGTCTTTCAGGATTTCCTCACTGAGTATCCGGAGTTGAAGATCGTCGCCGAGGTGATCCATGCTCTCGGCGGCGAGTACATGACTTTCCCTGGCGGTGGAACGCTGCGGTTCCTGTCCTTTGCTGGTTCTCAGCGTGCACAGAACCTTGACCGTTGTTATGTGCCGATCGGATCGAACCGCGATGTCGTTGACGAGCTTCTGCCCTATCTGGCGGCAAGCAAAGACGGCACCCTGGCCGGTTACTAGGAGGTCCACGTGAACCGATATGTTGTGGACGGCCTCGTTGCCGACCTGCGCGCTGGTAAGACAATCGGATTGATGGGAATTACTCGCGTGTCAACGCGGAACACCTTCAATGCCGTCGCTGATGCTGTCCCTGACTACGAGCTTTCGCGTGTTTACCGGGCGAATGGCTATGAGCAGATCGACCACGCTGCAGGTGGTTCTCTGAGGCTTTTGGCAACGAGCACGTCGAAGATTCCATCTCTCGGGCTAACGACTCTGGTTATCGCTGATTGGCACCATCTCGATGTTGCTCTCGTGGAGAACTTGGTGGACACCATTCGGCGAGTTGGCGGCATCGACGTGGTTCGACTATGACCGCCGATGTTCCTGCTGGCCTTGGTGAGCGTGGTCTTGAGGTGTGGAAGGCATTGTCGGGCACTGACGTTGCGCGGAACGCTCTGGCTCTTGAGGCTGCCCGAACCGCTGATCGCTTGGACGAGCTTGACAACATTATTCAGGGCAAGGGTGTTCTGAACTTGATGCAATTCCGGCTTCATGCCTTTGAGGACGACGGCGAAGATCGGAACATCAACGTTGAGGTCAAGTTCGCTGCCCCGCTGGCTGAGGCCCGCCAGCAAGCTATTGCTCTGGCCACGATTCTTACGAAGCTTTCCCCGCCCGAAGCGGCCGCGAATCCTGCATCGGCTAAGCCAGTACCCGCCGGCGTCACCCCGCTTGATCGGATACGGGCTCGGAATTTGAAGAAGGCCTGAGCGGTGGTGGTGTGTGTTGAAGGGTTCGCAGGACGCACGCTTCTACATCGCTCCTAAGCCTCGCGGGTACTCGTGCGATCACGCCGAGGCTGCCATCGACTTGGCTGCTGGTTATGGCCTGATCCTTGACGAGTGGCAGGAGAAGGTGGTCCGGGCTTGGCTTCGGACCACAACGACTGGCAAGTGGTGTGCTGGCACGTGGGGCGTCTCGGTGCCGCGGCAGAACGGGAAGAATGGCGGCCTTGAGGCTGTCGAGCTTTACATGCTGGTGGAGTTGGGCCTGAAAATCCTCCACACCTCGCATCTGTTGACGTCAGCACGGAAGGCGTTCAAGCGCCTGCTTCAGTTCTTCGGTCAGAAGAAAGACGACCCGAACGCACCCTTCCCGGAACTGAACGCCATGGTCGTTGAGATCCGCAAGACCAATGGCCAAGAAGCGATTGTGCTGAATAACGGCGGCATGATTGAGCTTGGCGCCCGCACCGGCGGCGCCGGCCGTGGTAGCTCCTTCGACGTCCTTGTCATTGATGAGGCTCAGGAGTACGAAGAGGACGAGCAGGAAGCGCTCAAGCCGACGATCTCCGCTGCGCCTGGCGGCGACCCTGTGACCATCTTTATGGGCACCCCGCCGAAGGATTTGTCCGAGCGCGGCGAACCGTTTGTGCGTGTGCGGAATAACGCTGTGACTGGCAAGAACAGGCGTGCAGCATGGGTCGAGCACTCCGCCCGAGGCGACGTCGACAAAATGGACGAAACCGAACTGGCCGTCTTTGTGCGCGACCTGACTAACGCGTCTGACGCGAACCCTGCCCTCGGTATTCGCATCTCCATGGAGACAATCGAGGATGAGCTCAACGAGTTCTCCCCGCGGTCTTACGCTCGAGAGCGCCTGAACATGTGGCCGACGCCGACAGAGGCTGGCAAGAAGGCATTCACAAAGTGGGATGACCTAGCGATCGACGACCCTGATCCGGATTGGCAGATCGCCTCTTACGGCGTCGACATGAACCCAGAGCGCACGAAGGTCTCCATCGGTGTTTCGCAGTTCACGGATGACGACGACATTTACCTTGAGTTGGCTGCTGATGCGCCTTTTGATGAGCGCGGAACGACGGCCTTGGTGGAGTGGTTGTGGGAGCGGGCCAAGCGTCGCATCCCGATCGTTATCGATGCTCTTTCGCCGTGCCGGGATCTGTTGGAGCCGCTACTCAAGGCGAAGAAGATGAAGGTCTTCATTCTGAGCTCCAGCGAGTACACGCAAGCGTGCGCGGGAGTGTACGAAGCCGTTGAGAAGCATCCAGCCATAAGGCACTTCGGGCAGGAACACCTCGACAATTCTGCCAAGCACGTCGTCAAGGACCCGATCAAGAACCGTCCTGGCTCGTTCAAGTGGAACAAGGACACCCTGGACGCTGACCTCGCTCCCACAGTTGCAGTTACGTGCGCCCATTTCGGCGCTAAAAAGTTTGCCCGCCGTATCGTCAAGTCTTCTCTGAAGAAGCGCGGCGCGATCGTTTTCTAGGAGGTGGCCTGCTTGGCTTCACTTGACGTAGCCCGCCCCCTGACAGAGTCGGAGTCTCTTACGTTTCAGCGCATGCTCCGCCTGATCCGTAAGAAGCGCGACCGGAACCAGCTGCGGACGTCGTACAACGATTCGAAGAAGCGGCTGGACAAGATCGGGTTTTCGATCCCTCCGCATATGAGGGACTTCGCTGTCGTTCTGGGCTGGCCGAACAAGGCCGTGAAGGTTCCGTCCCGCAGGGTTCGGCCGGACGGCTTCACCCTCCCTCGCCAGTCCAAGATGCTCAGCGAGCTTGAAGAGATTTTTGGCGAGAACTATTTTGCTGCCGTCGAGCGCATGGCAATCGAGGCTTCTCTTCAGCATTCGGTGTCATTCGTTTTTGTGACACCTGGCGATGAAGCCGCTGGCGAGCCTGAGATCATCGTGGCCGCTCGGACCGCGCTGGAAGCAACGGCGGAAATTGACACCCGAACGAACCGTGTCACTCAGGCTTTGGAGTTGGTTGGCCGGTGGGAAGCCCTTCTTTACCTGCCGGGCGAGACTTTGAGGCTTCAGTACCTCAAGAACGAGTGGCTCGTTACGAAGGTCTACGTTGGTGTGCCGAATCGTGTCACCTGCACCCCTTACGTTTGGGGGCGTTCACTCGAGCGGCCCTTTGGGTACTCCCGCATCACACGCCCTCTGATGGGCTTCACGGACATGGCTGTGCGCACGATGTTGCGGCAAGAGGTCAACGCCGAGTTCTACGGCGCACCTCAACGGGCCCTGCTGGGCGCCGAGGAAGAGCACTTCCTTGACGCGGACGGTAAGCGCATTTCGCCTCTTGATGCATTGATCGGCGGCGTGTGGGCACTCCCCAACACGCGAGATGAGGAAACTGGCGATCTGGTCAAGCCGACTCTGCAGCAGTTGTCGCAGGCGACTTTCCAGCCGCACGGCGAGATGCTCAAGGGCATCGGCTTGATGGTGTCTAGCGAAACGTCCATCCCCGTGGGCTATCTCGGCATCATCCATGACAATCCATCATCGGCTGACGCCATCCGGGCGAACGAAGCAGACCTCGTATCGGTCGTTGAGGCCGAGTTGCCAAGCATCGGCATGTCCCGTGTCGACTTGGCCCGGAACGTCTTGGCTGTGAGGTACGGCGAATGGACGCCTGCCATGGAAGCAGAGCTTCGGGGCCTGTCCGCGCACTTCATGGATCCGGGTACGACGTCGAAGGCTGCTCAGGCTGACGCCGGTTTGAAGTTCACACAGACCTTCCCGGACGGCGACCCCGAGGTGGCTATGGAGGTCTACGGTTTGGAGAAACGGCAAATCGAGCGCATGAACAACCACCGGGCTAAGAAGGAAGCGGGCAATAAGCTCAGCGCCTTGGTAGCTGCGGCTAGGTCCTCGGCTACACCGGTGTTCAGTCAGCCTGGCGAGACGCAGGACGCCTAGCCGTGGTCGCGCGCGAGTCCATCGAGGCCTTCCGTGCGGCGAGCTCCGGGTTGTCGAAGCTGGCAACCAATGAGTTGTCAGCGTTCTTCGCGACGTTGAACATGTCCCGTCCTGAAGCCGCTCGCGATGCCTTGTTGGAGTTCGTCCCTGTTCTGGTGGCCGAGTATGGGCAGATTGCTGCCGCTCTCGCTATGGAGTGGTACGACGATCTGCTGGCTGAGGCTGGTGAGACGGGCCGGTTTGCAGCTGCCCTGCCTCCGACGCCGGCGGTTGTTGCAAAGCAGGTTGAGGACACGGTCCGGTTCTTTGCTGGGAAGCTGTGGACCCCGAACCCTGAATCAGCACTCTCAGGCATGTCGATGGCCAGTGACAAATACGTCAAGCAGTTCGGGCGAAACACGGTTGCGTGGAATGCCGACCGTGAAGGCGTCGCCTGGGCGCGGGTTCCAACTGGTGCCACCACATGCTCGTGGTGCCTCATCCTCGCGTCCCGGGACGCCGTCTACTTCTCCGAGTCCTCCGCCACGATTCGCGAGGACGGCGAGGAATACCACGGCGACTGCGATTGCCAGGCTGTTCCGCTGCGCGCCGGCGACGACTACCCGCCGGGCTACCTGCCGGATGACTTCTACGACATGTATCAAGTAGCCCGCGACTCTGCTGGCTCCCCGGACATGAAGGACATCGCTGCTGCCATGCGCCGCGAGTTCCCGAACTTCGTCACTGACGGAGTCCACTCCCACTAAGTTCCCTTCCGTGCGACGCGGGCAGGGTTATTCGCCGTGCGATGCGGCATTCACGAAGGAGCATTTCCCTTGAGCAAACCATTCCCCCACGGCATTGACATCACCGCTCCGGGCGGCCTGACGGCCCTGTTCGCGTACCGCCGGGCACAGTTCGGTGACGCCGTTATGCGAGTCAATCCCGATGCGGATCCGCAGACTCCCCCGCCGCCTGCGCCAGTCACAGATCCTACGCCGGGCGACCCGGCCGGAGATGACGACGAACCTCTGCGTGCCGAGGGTTTGAAAGCACTCAAGGCGGAGCGTGCACGAGCTGATGCGGAAGCAGCGAAAGCCGCCAAGCTCCAGAAGGATCTTGATGACATCGAGGCAGCCAAACTGTCCGACATCGAGAAGGCGCAACGTGAAGCGAAGGCCAACGCTGAGCGAGCCACAGAGCTGGAGAAGACCAACGCCCGCCTGGTCGCAATCGCTGAGCACTCCGTGCCCAAGAAATACCAGCACCTCGTGTACGGCACGGACGCGAACAGCTACGCCGAGTCGGCAAAGGCCATTGCAGAGCTTGCCGCGGCAGCTGAGGGAAAAGCTCCAAAGAATGATCCGGTGCCCCCATCGGGCAACCGCTCCGGCGGCGGAAACGCTGCAGGAGGCTCGCTCGCGGCTGGCCGTGAGCTATACGAGCAGAAACACAAGAAAACCTCCTAGAAAGGGCTCACCATGCCTCGTCTGACTACCGAATCTTTCGGCAGCGGCAACATGTCCTGGGTCGGTTCCGAACACGCGATCAACAACGCACGGACCGCCATGCTGGACATCTCCGCCTTCACTGCCAACACCCACTACCCGGACGGCTACATCCCGTCCGGAACGGCCGTCGCTGAAGTCGATGACCTGCTGGTCCCCTACGTCGCCACCGAGGGCACCGTGACTGGCGCCGGCATCCTCGCAGGCTTCGTACTCACGGACCAGAAGGTTGTCGGCACGTCTGACTTCCCGGTGCCGCTCTTCGATCACGGCCGCGTCAAGACCGCGAACCTGCCGATCGCATTCACGAAGCCCGCCGCCGCGGCAAAGCTTTCCGCTACCACCATCGTCTTCGTCTAAGAAAGGGGGATGACTCATGGCACT
This sequence comes from Arthrobacter sp. StoSoilB22, assembly GCF_019977315.1. Lineage (NCBI taxonomy): Bacteria > Bacillati > Actinomycetota > Actinomycetes > Micrococcales > Micrococcaceae > Arthrobacter > Arthrobacter sp. StoSoilB22. The sequence goes on along the minus strand of NZ_AP024652.1, from coordinate 865,866 downwards.
TTGGATTGATCTCATCACTCCCGCCGAGCTGACCGGCTACGTCCGCACGGCCCTTGAGGATCTGGAAGTAAACCAGGCCTCCCTCGCCCCATGGCTGCCCAACACATTCGTGAACGACATCACTGTTCGTTTCGTGAAGGGCCAGGCTGGCCTCGTCGCTGAAGCGTCCTTCCGCGCTTTCGACGCGGAGCCGGAGATCGCCGGTGGCGTCAGCGGTCAGCGCGTCACGCTGGAGATGCTGCCCCTCGGTCAGAAGCGCATCATCTCCGAGTATGACCAGCTGCGCGCGCGTAATGCGTCTGATGAGGTGCTGCGCAATAGCATCCTCAAGGAGGCCAAGAATGTTGCCAAGGCCATCGCGGACCGCATCGAGCGCCTTCGTGGCACTGTACTGGAAACCGGCAAGGCCACCGTCAACCAGGGCAACGTGATCTTCGATGACGACTTCGGTCGCACCGCAGGCCACACCCTGACAGCCGCTCAGCTGTGGACCACGTCTTCCGTGGACCGACTGACTTACCTCCAGACGCTGATCGCCACCTACAAGGCGACTAATGATGGTCAGGCTCCGGGAGCGATTGTTACCTCTGGCCGCGTCATGACCGCTCTGGCGGCGGGCGACCAGTTCAAGACCACGTTGGTTGGCGGAGCTTCGCGTCCGGCGATCGCCAGCGAGGTCCGCGATTACCTCATCGCCGCAGACGTCCCTCCGGTCACGGTCTATGACCGCCGGACCTCGGGCGGTCGCGTGCTGTCTGACGACAAGCTGCTCTTGCTTCCGGCCCCGGTCAACCCGATGGAAGGCGACTCCGAACTGGGTGGCACCTTCTGGGGTCAGACCCTGACCTCGCAGGAGTCGGACTACGAGCTGGCCGACGTCGAGCAGCCTGGCGTGGTCGTGGGAGCTCACAAGGCGACCTCGATCCCGCACATTGCGACCGTCGAGTCTGACGCCATCGCTCTGCCGGTGCTGGCCAATGCCAACCTCTCGCTGGCGGCCAAGGTCCTCTAGCACCAACTGATGGGGCGCGGCTCCGGTTGCGCCCCATCCCATACTTGAGCGAAAGGATCGACAATGCCGAAATTCTCTACGCACGTCGCTCTCATGAACCCCGAATATCAGCCTGCGAACTTTGGGCCCGGCGATGACGTTCCCGAGTGGGCGATCGATCTGGTTGGGGACCATGTCCTCGAACCTGAAGCGAAAGACGTGTCCGCTGACGCTTCTGACTTCACTGGTGCGTCTGACGCGCCTGCTGGTGATGAGGGAAAGGCTGATGGCGACTCGGAGGACGCCGGCGCTGGTGACAGCGGCGACGCATCCGATGCTGCTGATGAAGCCTCGAAGGCGTCCGATGACGCTCCCGACTTCACGGCTCCGGCTCCCGCACGTCGCGGCCGTCCGCGGAAGCAGTAGCTATGGCTGCCGACTACGCGTCCCTTGAGGACCTGAAAGAGCACTGGTCGGCGCTCCCTGCTGAGGATGAATCGGAAGCTCAGCAGAAGCTTCACGAAGCTTCCGTTGAAGTTCGCGGCCTGTACCCCGACCTTGATGCCCGGATCGCTGGAGGCTCGCTCGACAGCGATGTTCCGAAGCTCGTTGTTTGCCGCATGGTCAAGCGTGCTTTGGAACCTCGCGACGAGAACGCGCCGCCGGCTGGTACGGAGTCGTTCCAAGTAGGGGCCGGCCCGTTCACCATGGGCGGCAAGATAGCGAACCCTGACGATGCCCTGTACCTGACAGCTGCTGATAAGCGGCTTCTGGGCAGGTCCCGACCGAAGGCCAAGGCTTGGACGATTCACCCGGGAGGCTGAGATGGGCATCGTGAAGAGATTCCCGAAGTCCTGGCGGGTGGACGTCGTTGTTCTTCGGAATGGCGGCCGCGACCCGAAGGGGAACCCGCGGCCGGATGAGGAGATTCCGATCAAGGACTGTTTGATTGGTCCTCGGCTGATGAATGATCCCGTTGACAATTCGGATGTCGCGGATTCCGAGGTGTATCTCTACCGGGATCCTGATCCCGAATTCCGGTTCCGAACGACTGACCGCATCCGGGTTCCCGCTGGTGCTCGCATGGCGGGTGACTGGTCCGTTGACGGCCGCCCCAAGGAATGGCCGCTCGGTGTCGAGGTTGGGTTGGAGGCTGGATGACCGTCAAGTACAAAGCTGACGACTTCGGCCTCCGCAAGCTCGCGCAGTCTCCGGAGATGGGCGCGGCAACGCTGGAAGCGGCCAAGCGCATGGCCGGCAATGCGAACGCCGTTGGCGACTCCACCTATGAGGCGGAGAGTACGACGGTTACGGCAGGCTGGGCCAACGAAAGGCGCGCAGGCGCTGTGGTTCGCGAGTCTGAAGCTCACTGGCGTGACTGGCGTGACGGCGTTCTTCTACGCGTCGCGGCGGCCATGAAGGTGAGGCGTAAATGAGCGATGCCCTCGTTTTTCCTGATTCAAAGGCTGGCCTTTTCGACCTGATTGATGGGAGCGTCCACGACGGCGCAACCGTCCTGGCCTTCTACCACCTGCAGGCGGATGAGCGCGGATCTCTGCAGGGCCCGTTCCCCATCGCCCACATCTACGGCAGCGGCGGTACTCAGGGTTACATCGACAGGGTCGAGCGTCGAACGGTTGAGGTGTACGCGCCCGGCGAGCAAGCCGTTAACGTCCTCGAGTCGATCGTGGCGCTCGTTTGCGGCGAAGACATCGAAACTCCTTCCGGATATTTCGACAGCATCACCTGCGACGGCACCCCCGATGACGTGCCATATCAGTCGGACACCCTGAATCGGGCCTTGGCAACCCTGCTGATCACTTCAAGGCCCATCAACTAGACCCCCGATGGGGATTCACCAAAAACCTGAGCCCTTGAAAGGGGTTATTTGCCATGCCAACTTTTGACACTATCCGCCAGGATGCTGACGAGCGCGCGCTTATTCGGAAGATTCAGAAGGCTGTTGCTTTCCTGGCTCCCACGACCGTCGATCTGCCCGATTCGCTCTTTACGGGTGTTGGTGCATTGATCGACCTCAAGGTGGCCGGTTGGCTGCCCGTCGGTATGGTCACGCCTGACGGCTACAACTTCGGCCGTGACGTGTCCAAGGAAGATGTGAGCGCGTTCGGTTACGCCGGGCCCGCACGCTCGGACGTTACCGAGGTCGCCCGCTCCATCACCTTCACCCCGTTGGAGACCGGCCGCCGGCACATGCTGGAACTCACCTACGGCACGGACCTGACCGCGACCACGCAGGACGCGACGACCGGCGAGGTTGTCTTTGACGAACCCGAGCTCCCCGTTGGTCAGGAATACCGTCTGCTGATCATCGGCTCCGACGGTCCCGCCGCTGAGAACTGGATCCTTGGCCGCGGCTACGGGATCGTCAAGCTCGCTTCCACCGACTCCCAGACGTGGGGCTCCAGTGACCCGGTAACGGCCCCGGTCACCCTCGACGTCTTCACTGACACCGAGATCGGCGCGCCGGTCCGGCACTACATGGGCGGTGCGGGTGCTGTGAAGCACAAGACCGTCACGGGTTTCACGCCGGAAACCCCGTAATGACCGCGGGCCGCGCCATCTTTCCGGGTGGTGATGGCGCGGCTCGCTTCAAACCTTTCCCACCCGTGATCTTAGGAGCGAGACATGCCCCGATTTACCAACAAAGAGGGTCTGGCCGTCGAGACGTCCGTGCCTGGCGAAGCCGCCCGGTTGCGTGCCGAGGGCTTCACCGAACAGAAGGCGCGCACCGCTGCCGTCCGTGAAACGGATGCCGCACGCGTCGAGACGCCTGCACCTTCCCCCAAGCCTGCCAAGTAAACCAACCACCACCACCCGGAGGTAACAAGAAATGACTGATTCACCGAACATCCAGTTTTCAATTGCCGGCGTCCGTAAGGAAATCGTCAAGGCCGAGGTCCTCAAGGTAGGCCTGTCGAACTCGAAGGTCATCACCTTCCCGGACCTCTACGCGATGGAGTCTTCGGAAGCGGAGAGCATCTTCGGCCGCCTCAACCAGAACGCCACGAACTGGAAGGTCATCCGTACGTGGCTGTCGCTCGAGGACGCCGATGCGCTGAAGGCTGAGAAGCTCTCGGTCATCGAACTCTCAACCGTGATGCGCCGAGCGGTCCGGTACTACGAGGACATTTACGGCACCGCGGGGGAAGGCAACGCCTCCGAGGGCTGATAGAGCGTTTCCGCCCGCAGATCCGCGCCGATCTCGCACATGAGTATCCCGGCGTGGATCTTGCGGAGTGGTACGCCAACGGGCGCTGGGTGGCATTGCTCGACCTGATCGACATGCTGCCCAGCGCTTGCAGGCTCAACGAGGCAATAGTCAACGACAAAGAGTACGCGCAACACATCGCCTCGCAGCCGAAGCCCAAGGGCGAGTGGGCGCCTCGCGTTTCCGAGTTTGACCTGAACGCACATCTTCTCCGGGAAATCCTTCACGCGGTCAAGAGCCTGCGCCAAACATCCATAGCGGTGGCCGGCGGCAAGCCTTCCGAAGAGGCCCCATTCCCCGGACCACGAACTGAGATTGACCGGGCCCTAGCGGACCTTGACAGGCAATGGACTGAGGACTTTATAGGCCAGTTCGGCTTTGACGCCACAGACATCTGAATAGAGATTCGAGGTATCCCATGTCCGTAATCGGTATCGCGGAAGTGCTTGTGAAGCCGATTTTCACAGGGGTGCAGCGGGAAGTCGCCAAGCGCGTAGGCCCGTTGTTCACGAAGGCCGGACGCGCTGCTGGCAAGGACATGGGTGCCGGAATGGCGGCCGGATTCTCGGCGGAAACTGCAGGGCTTGAAGCTGAGGTGTCACGCCTGACCAAGGCTGCCACTCAGGCTGAAACCAGCCTCTCGGCTTCCAAGGCGAAACTGGCCGCCGCCTCGGCGACCGAGTCCAAGGCTCTTGGCGAGCTGCGCGTGGCGGAGCTCAAGCTTCAGGAAGTCCGCGACAACGGGAACGCTAAGGCGTCTCAGATCGCTGCTGCGGAAGAGAAGCTGAGCGTCATCCGGCACCGCGCAGCTGACGCAACGGACCGTCGTGAAGTCGCTGAGCATGCCCTGGCCAAAGCAACGCTGAACCTTGGTGACGCGCAGAGCAAGTCCTCTGCAGCATCGGTTGAACTCGAAACCCATCTCAAGCGGGTGACGGAGGAATCCGAGCGCACCGGCCGCAGCGCCAACACGTTGGCCGCCAGGCTGACTAGCGCATTCAAGGGAAGCCCGCTTGGCAACCTTGTCACGGGTATCCGGCGCGACTCTGACCGGATCCGCGTGGACCTGTCCAAGATGGCGCAGGACGTCGCACGGGAAGGTACCCGCGGCGGCCGGGCATTCACACAAGCATTTATTGGCGTCGTTGGCGGGCTCTCTGCCATCACTCCTGCCGCTGGCGCTGTCGGTGCCGCCGTGCTGGGCGCGTCCGGCAACGTCATCACGTTCGCAGCATCCCTCAGTTCTCTCGCTGGTGTGGCGGCACTCGTGCCGGCCGGCCTTATGGCCATCGGTGCCGGTGCTGGCGTGCTCGTGTCCGCGTTCTCTGGCGTGGGCGAAGCGCTGAAGACAGCTCTGGAAGGCGCGAGCAGCGTCTCTACCGCGAATCCGCGCCTGGCTGCCATGGCTGTTGAGGACGCCATGCAGGCCATCACCGTGGCGGAGGAAAACGCTGCTGATGCCCAGGTGCAGGCTGCACGTCGCGTCTCGGATGCCAAGCGCAGCCTGCAGGAAGTCACGCTGGCAGCTGCCGAAGCACAGAAGGCCGCCGCGAAGGCAGTGGAAATGGCCGAGCGGGACGAGGCGAAAGCTGCCCGCGATGTCATCGAAGCCCAGCGCGATCTGGTCAAGGCGCGTGAGGATGCAGCCAAGAAGGTCGAAACTGTCGGCCGATCTCTCGAGGCTGCCAACCTCAAAGCAACTGACACGGCATTGGCTCACCAGCGCGCGATCGAAGCGTACGACAAAGCTGCCAGCAACCCGAAGTCCTCGGATGCTGTTCTCGCGCAGTTGGAGAACAACGTTGCGAAGTCGATGGCGGCTGATGAGGACGCCAAGCGCGCTGTGCTGGATCTTCGTGACGAGCAAGTCAAGGCGCAGGAGGAAGCACAGGCCAGTAACGAGAAGGTCCTTGACGCTGAGCAGCGCCTGGCTGACGCCCGGCAAGCGCAGACAGACGCCATCGAAGCCCGTAAGGAAGCTCAAGCAGAAGTCCTCAAGCAGGAGCAGGACGGCGCCAAGCGGATCGCTGACGCGCAGCTCGCCATTCAGGACGCAACTGAGCAGGCGCAGAAGTCGCAGGTAGATGCTGCCCGCGCCGTGGAGCAGGCTCACCGGAACCTAGAACGGGTTCAGATGCAGCAGGCCGACACGGCATCGCAGTCCGGCCAAAAGTCGGCCGATGCGATGGGCAAGCTCACCCCTGCAGCGCAAGAGTCCGCACGGGCCCTGCTGGCCGTCAAGGAACAGCTTGGGCAGATCCGGAGGATCGCGCAGGAGAACTTCTTCACGGGGTTCGCCGCACCTCTGCTTTCTCTGGCTGGTTCTGTGATGCCCCAGCTGGCAACTGGCGTAGGCGCGATCGCGTCTGCACTGGGTTCCGGAGCGCAGATCTTCATGCGGGCCCTCGAAACTTCGCTCGACGGCGGAGTGCTCGAATCCCTGCTGATGGGTGTGGCTACAAGCACGACCATCCTGAACCGGGCAATTGAGCCTGTAGTGACCTCATTCGTGACCCTCGGCCAGGTCGGCATGGATTACATGCCGCGCCTCGCTACGGCGATCGCTGACATCGCTACACGCTTCAATGACTTCATTCAGGCAGCCGCTGCTGACGGTCGGCTCGCTACGTGGATCGACAACGGAATTCAGGGATTCAAGGATCTCTGGTCCATCGGTGGTTCGGTGGCCGGAATTTTCTCTGCACTGAATCAAGCGGCTGAAACCGGCGGCGCCGTATCGACTCTGAGCGGCATGGCAGCGGCACTCCGCAATATCGAGACGGTCATGCAGGGCCCTGTTTTCCAGACGACCATGTCAACGATATTCGCTGGCGCGGAGGCTGGTTCGCAAGGCCTCCTGGCGGCGCTGGGTCCCATCGGTGAAGCGTTCAAGAACGGGGCCACGGCCTTTGCTGACTTCTTGCGGCTGGGTGGCGAGATCGCGGGCACCTTCACTGGTGGCGTGTTCACGGCTTTGTCGAACCCTGAGTTCGGGGCCGGGCTGAAGATCTTCATGGAGGCCGTGCAGCGCGGGGTAGGGGAAATTGTTCCGCTGCTCCCTGGACTGACCGGAGCCTTCGGAGCCTTCCTTTCGGCCCTTGCGCCGATCACGGAGAAAGTCGGGCCAAGCCTGATTCAGGTCTTCTCCTTCTTCGCTTCAAGTGTCGCCACCCTGCTGTCTGTGTTCGATCCGCTGCTGGTGGCCATCGCTGGCAGTCCTGCTGTTCTTGGCCTCCTGATTGGCGCCTTCGTGGCTACGCGTGCGGCTTCGGCTGCATTAACGGCCGCGGGCAATATTCAGCGAATCGCCATGGCCGGCTGGGCGACGGCAACAAAAATCGTTACCGCTGCGCAGTGGCTTTGGAACAACAGCATCAAGGCGTTCCCCGGCATGTGGATCATCACCGCCATCGGGCTCGTCGTCGCTGGTCTGGTTTGGTTCTTCACCCAAACCGAGCTGGGGCAGCAGATCGTACAGAACGTGTGGGCCGCCATACAGGTCGCCGTAGCCGCGGTGGTCGACTGGTTCCAGAACACGGCGATGCCAATAATTCAGCAGGTCTTCGCCGTCGTCGGAGCCGTTTTTACGTGGCTCTACGAAAATATCATTCGCCCCGTTTTCGAGGGGATCAGCCTCGTCGTCGGCGCCTGGTGGACGGCGACGAGCTACATTTTCCAGCTGCTCGGTGCCGTGATCGAGAAAGTCATAGCGCCAGCGTTCGTCTGGCTTTACGAAAAAGTCATCAAGCCGGTGTTCGGATTTATCGGAGCGCTGATTTCGGCTTGGTGGACGGTCATCATCAAACCGATTTTTGACGGCCTCGTTTGGGTGCTGAACAACGTCCTCGGACCGGCCTTCGTCTGGCTCTACGAGAACGTCATCAAGCCTCAGTTCGATGCTATCGGCGCGGTAATCAAATGGGTCTGGGAAAACGTCATCAAGCCAGTTTTCGACGTCCTTGGCGATTTCATAACGAAAACGATCCCGAAAGCCTTTGAAGACGGGGTCGGTTTCATAAAGACCGCTTGGGAGAAGCTGCAGGATATCGCGAAGGACCCGGTCAAGTTCGTAGTCGATACGGTCATCAACGATGGCCTGATCAACGGGCTGAACACCATCGGTAAGTCCCTTGGTTTGGCGGAGCTGCCTCGAGTCTCCCTGCCCCCGGGTTTCTCTAGGGGTGGCGTGTTGCCGGGGTACGAAGCGCGCAAGCGGGACACCGTGCTTACCCCTATGCGGCCCGGTGAGGGTGTGCTCGTTCCGGAGGTCGTTCGCGGCGCCGGTCGAGGGTTCATTGACATGCTCAACGCCGCAGGCAATAAGGGCGTCGGCGCCGTTCGACAGCTCATGGCATCGGGATTCCACCCGGGCCGAGCTAAGGGCGGCCTGATTCACCCTCTGCCAGGCAGTGTCGTATCTCAGCCCTTCCACAGCGGGCACAACGGCATCGACTTCGCAGCTGCGGGTGGTACTCCCATCCGTGCTGCCGGTCCGGGCCGTGTGTCTTCTGCTGGATGGTCCTCCTACGGCGGCGGCAACGAGATCCACATCGACCACCCGAACGGGTTGCAAACGTGGTACGCGCACCTTTCCAAGTTCGCCGTGAAGCTGGGCCAGATGGTCACCGGCGGATCGAAGATCGGCGAGGTCGGTTCCACAGGTAACTCCACCGGCAATCACCTGCACTACATGGTGATGAACGGTGGGTGGCCGAGCTACGTGAACCCGGCCGAGTATTTGGACGGCGGCGGCGAGGCAGGTTCCGCAGGTTGGAACCCGATCGCCGGAATCGTGGACGGCCTTGTGGACCAGTTCAAGAAGGCATTCCCGGATGATGGCATGTTCGCGGACATGGCCATCGGTGCTGGCAAGAAGATCCTGGACGGCGCCGTCGCATTCGTTACTGGTCAAGGTGGCAAGGACGACGGTATCGGCTCGACTGGGCTGCCTTACCTGCACGATCAGGGCGGCATTCTGCCTCCTGGGTTGTCGCAGGTGGTCAACCGTACCCGGCAGCCGGAATACATCCTCAACCCGAAGCAATGGGAAGCGATGTACAGCCTCGCGACAAGGCGAGGTCATGACCGTCCGGCTGTCCAGATCGGGCAGTTGCACGTCCGTGACGAGCACGAAGCAGTCCGACTCATCGAAACATCGCAGCGTGACGCGCTGGCGGTTCACCGCTAAGGAGCTCAATGGGCATCAGTTACGCGACCCCGTACCGGCCGCCGCTTCCCGCGGTGAGTCCGTGGACGAGGCTCCGAATGACGTGGACCGCTAAGGGTGTCACGTGGCCGCTCACCAGCCCGGCATCAGGTCTGTTCCTGATGCCGGGCGTGCGTGGCCTTGGTTCGATCACTACGGAACGGCACGCAACCGAGGCGCCGGCGGTCGCAGGATCCCGGCACGAAGGTATTTCGGTTCTGGACCGTAGCGCTTTCTGGCCGATCCATATCTTCCACGACGGTGGTTCTGAGGCCTGGGTCGAGCGGGATCGGGCTTTCTGGCAAGGCATGGACCCCAAAGACACGGGCATCTGGGAAGTGCAGCATCCTGACGGCAAGCGTCGTTCCATCGAGCTCCGCTTCCGGGACGACGGCGATCACAGCATCGATTACGATCCGGTCCGGTACGGCTGGCAAACGTACGGCATCAACTTTGTCGCAGAACAGCCGTTCTGGATGGGTGACCCTGTTGTCCGGTCTTGGAAGAACAGCGAGTACGCTCCGTTCTTCGAGCCGAACGGGCCGCACCTTTTCAACATCGGCTCTGGCGCGGACATCTCATCGGCGCGGATAGACAACCCTGGCGACGAAGAGTCATACGCTCGCTGGTTCATCGACGGTGAAACCACCACCGCATCAGTTGGCGTTGGGGACCTGATCGTCGATGTGCCATTCCCTATCGGCGCCAACAAGTGCTTGGTGATCGAGTCTGATCCTGACCGCATTGGCGCCACCTTGTACGACGTGGCCCCCGGCGCGGAGGGCAAGAAGCCGTCCGAGCGGGTTATTGGCGAAGACATGGTCAACCCTGAGGACCGTTCGGCAGACCTCGGGGAAGCTGACTTCCCCCCGGTGCCATCTGGGTCGCAAGTTCCTCTCTCGCTGACGCTCGCTGGCACCGGCGTTGTGGAGGCCTATCTCCCGACCTTGTATCGGAGGCCATGGTGAGCATCTTCCGAGTCTCCGTTTATGACAAGGACCGGCAGTTCCGGTGCCAGATCGGTAATCCTTCAGCACTCTCGGCAACGGTCCGGCACAACCTCGTATCCACTCTGAACATCACCGTTCCTTTGGCGCACGAGAGGCTACCTGAGTTGATGACCGATGGCACCAGGCTGAAGGTCAAGTTCAAGGGCCGACACCTCATCTCAGGCCCCATCGTAAGCGAGGCAGGCGAAACTGACGGCGTCTCGGGACAGGTGACCTTCACTGTTGAGGACGATTTCCGGATCCTCCGGGACATCCTCGGCTGGCAGGTGCCAGGCTCGCCCATCTCCAACCAGACCGCCGCCGAGTATCGGACGTACACGGGCGACGCGGAAACGATCATCAAGACCGCTATAACAGAGAACGGCATCACGCGGCTGGCCATCCCCGGCCTGTCGGTTGCCCCGAATCTGCACCGCGGCGAAGTCGTGCCAGGCGGGGTGCCTCTCCGGATGCACCCGCTGGCCGACAAGATGTTCCCGGCCATGGATGCGGCCGGGATCGGCGTGACGGTTCGGCAGATCGGCTCTGGGCTCGTGCTGGATGTTTACGAGCCGCAACTGTACCCACGGAAACTCTCGGTCAAGGGCCGCACCCTGAAGAAGGCGTCGTGGACAAAGACGCGGCCGGAGAGCTCACGCGTCGTCATAGGCGGGCAGGGCGAGGGCACTGAACGCAACTTCCGGCAAATCATCGATGCCGCCCGCGAATCCCAGTTCGGCATGCGCGCTGAAGTTTTCCGGGACGCACGCGATAACGACTCCTCAGACGTCATGGACGATCGCGGCCGCGAGACGCTCACCGAAACTGCCGCCAAGAACGGGATCTCCCTCGACCTAGTCGGCACGGGCATCTTCCAGTACGGGCCCGGCGGGTTCACGGAGGGCGACCGAGTCCCGGTGAACCTGGGCAACGGGATCCTCATGACAGAGACCATCCGCGAAGTCACCCTCAACTGGGTCTCCAAGGATTACGCGAGCATCCAACCCTCCATCGGGGAAATTTCCAACCAGCCTGCGCGCATCGTTGCGCAGCGACTTGCCGCCCTCGCTAAGGGCGTGCGGAACCAGGAGCTCATCTGATGCCTGTGCAGTTCATCAGCCACGGCTATGACACAACCGCTTTGAATCCCTACAACGAAGATGCATGGGGCGACGCGCACTCCGACTCCCCTATCGGCTCCGCACGCTACGGAGTCAGCGGACCCGGCGACTGGAAGGTCAGCATCGTCGCCAACGCAGACCGAACAGTCTCAATCGCTCAAGGCAGTGGCTGGGGCTGCGGCATCACAGACGAGACCGACGGCAACGAAACTCTTCAATTCCCGCCGTCGGCATCTGGCGTCCGCTGGGATACCGTGGCGGTCCGCCGTGACTGGACTCCCACTGCTGGCGTCTCAAAGTTCGTCATTATCCCCGGAGGCTCCACTCGCGCCGTTTCCGGGTCGCGCGTAACCGGCCCCGGACAAATCGACGAGCAGCCCATCGCGCTGGTGGCGATCAAGGAAAACCAGACCCAACCGGACGACGTGGTCGATCTTCGCTGCTGGGCATCCAACGGTGGCATCTACGCCAAAGACATTCTGGTGTGCCAGTACCTCAATCAGGTCGGCTCCATGGTCACTGTTGGCGATACGCAGTGGCAACGAGTGCTGGGTGAGAACGACACTCCTGGCTGGGTAGCAGTCGGGGGCGTTACGCGAGGCCCGTCACCACTGGCCCTGATCGGCGACTACCGACAGATGGCAACCCACCTCAACGAGCCGGTGAAGGACGCGGCCGTCACTCGAGTCGGCCAGCGTGCCGCTTTGGAAGGTGGTATAGCCAACAAAGTCCCCATCAAGTACGACGCGAAGACGGCGTACATCATCGCAACCTTCGATAAGGCATACGCGCCGAAGGTCAAGAGTGACCCGTTCCCTCAAACGATCGTTGGCTTGTGGCAGTGCCAAATGTGGGCCACGCCAGGTGGCGAGATCCGGGTGAGCTTCCGCGTGAATGTTCCCGAGCAGGCTGTCGGCGAGATGGTGTTCCCGCTCAGCGGACTGGGGTGGAATCTGTGATTGATGGAATCCCTGCAGTTGTGGGGCTCGCATCCCCGGTGGCCGCGACGCTGGCTGTGTTTTATCTGGTGTTCACGCATCGGCTGGTCACCCGCGCTGCTCATACGGAGATGGTACGGGAGCTTCGTGACCACAATGCCGAAGTTGTGAAGCAGCGGGACCTGTGGCAGTCCGCGGCGAACCTCGCCAATCAAACCAACAGTGAGCTGGCCAAGACCAACGGTGACCTCATTGAGACTGCGAAGTTCTCCGCACATGTCATGACCGCGATTCAGGATAACGCGGCTGGGGGTGTTGCCCGTGTGGTTCGCGAAGCTACGTAACAAAGCTGCCGAGTGGCACGTGCCCGCGATGGAGCCCGTGGACAACACGGACGCTGAGGCCGCACTTGAGCATGCCATGGAAACGCACCGGGCCGCACAAGAACAACGTGTCCAAGCAACTCAGGTGGTCTCTGAACTCCGCCAGGTGAACATCCGTAACGGGTTCGCGCCGGCCATCGAAGCATCAATCGTCAGAAAGTTGGGAGGGGCCACGTGAAGAGGACCATCATCAGAGGCATTATCGGATCCTTGGTAGCCGCAGCCGCCCTGACCGTTTACGGGGTGCTTGGCATTCCGGGCCTGTACATCGGCTACATCGCTGGTTCGTTCTGGGTTGCGTTGCCGATCATCTATTGGGTTACAGCGCCGGACTGGTGGCGTACCCGCACGGGCCGGGCACTCATGATGCTGCTCGGTTCGCTGGCGTCATTGTTCATCCTGATCATCACGAGTGCGCTATTCGGCGCGACCCCGTTGCGGGAGATCTTCCGCCTTGTGATTTACAGCGCCGTTCTGGTGGCCGCCGTCCGCCTGGCCATCCTGTTCTTCCAGCTCCGAATCAACGCGGACTGGGCACAGCGGAAGGACAGCAAATGAGGCGACCAGTAGACGCTCCCCTGACGCAAGATTTCGGCGACGGAGCGACCGCGGGTGTGGTGGCGAACTCGAACCCCAACTCAGGCATGGGCTATTACGTGTGGCTGTACGGCAACTACCAGCCTGACGGGCACACGGGGCAGGACTACGGCGCACGGTCTGGGTCCAAGATCTACGCGGTCACTTCTGGGAAGGTCCTGCACGTGGGCTGGCTCGGCGGGACGTACGCGGATAACCCGTGGTGGATCCTGCCCAGCTTCTTCGGCTACGGGTACGTGATCGATCACGGCTCGTTCATCGGAATCTATGGCCATTGCCTCGATGGTGGCGCGAAGGTCAGCAAGGACCAGTGGGTGACTGAGGGGCAGGTTATCGGCCTGTCGGGTTCGACGGGCGCTTCTGTGGCCGCGCATCTTCACTTTGAGATCCTGCGTGATGGCTACGTGCTGAATAGCCGTTACTACGGCCGCAGCAACCCGGAAGAGCTCTTTGAGTCCGCCGCCCTCGAGTCCGCCGGTGAAACAGTACCGGCGCCCATTTACACCCCGGACCAGTTGGTGCTGGTCAATCTCGGAATTCCCCTCCCGTAAAGGAAAAGACCATGAGCAAACTTCCCGAAGGTATGAGTAACGAACGCTACTTGAGGTTCACCCCTGAAGCGCTGGTGGAGGGCGGCCCGCAGATGAAGGGCGGGCTGTCCATCGAACAGCAGATCGAGAAGATGCCAGTCGATGCCCTTTGGAACCCGCAAATCGATTGGGGCAAGTACAAGACCAGCGCCTATGGGCAGCTTGCTTTCAACGCGCAGGCGCTTGCCCGGATCGAGGCGAACCAACGCGCAGACCGTGCCATCCTGCAGCAAATCCTTGCAGCCACCGCAACGGGCGCCGCTGTGGTCATTGACTACGACCGGATCGAGCGGGCAATCGCGGACAACATGCCGTCATTCGAAATCAGCCCGATCACGAAGGAGGGCTAAGCCATGACCCCCACTGTTCCCGGGCTGGACCCCGCAGCGCTCAAGGCGCTGGCGGAATTAGGCACTCCTATCCTGTGGCTGATGGCCGTGGCGTTCTTTGCGCCGCCGGTCATCGCGGTCATTCAGCAGACGCGATGGTCCGCCCGCAAGCAGTCCATCGTTGCATTCCTTTTCTATGTCGCTGTGGCTGGTGTCTGGGTCTGGCTCAACGGACTGTTCAGTGTCGTTGGGTGGATCGCCGCAGTGCTGCTCGTATTCATCGTCGCGGGCACTGCGTACCGCGAAGCCTGGAAGAAACTCGGCGTCACTGGCGCCATCCAATCCGCAACCGACGTCGACAAGACCGACGGCCCAGATCACCGCGCCGAGCCTGGAGGATAAATGGCTGACTACACGTACGAATCGGAGCTCGTCGCTGACCCGTTCACATTCCAGCGGGCGGCCAACTCGGCGGTCACTATCTATGACGTGAACGACGAGAGTGAGAGCACCCCGCTGGCGCTGAAGGACTTGAACGGGCTGCCCCTACCGAACCCGCTCACGTCCAGTGCTGACGCCTTCGTACCGCCATTCGTGACCACTTCCCCTCAAGTGAAGATGTCCGGCGGCGGCTTGAAGGTCGCCAAGCCGAGCTTCCAAGGCGTGCGTGACGAGGCAGTATCAGCGCGGGAAGCTGCGCAGGGCGCGGAAGCCGCCGCGTCAAATTCCGCTTCCAACGCAGCAGCCGCTCAAGCTGCCGCCGAGTTGGCTGCACTCGCGGCCGCCGGCGGCGGCGTGGCGCTCGACCCGACCGACGCCGACACCCTCGTTTTCACCACCAAGTCTGATGGTTCCATTGCCGTGGATCCTGCTGACGCTGACGCCCTGCTCATCACCGCCTGATAGGAGCCACCCGCTATGGCTATCAAGAAAGTCCCGTCGCTTGACGGGTCCGGCAAGATCTTCAACAAGCACATCCCAGACCGACTACAAGACACGGCACTTAATGCCACTTATGCCCTCAAATCAGAAGCGGGTGCAAAGAACAGGCTCGCCGCGCTTAGCATCTTCAAGGCCGCGCTGCTCCGCAGAGAGACGGCGCCAGTTATCGTAATCGGCGCTGGTTCCTCAACCATGGCCGGGAGTAAGTCAGGCACGATCCCGGCCCGGTGGTTCACCCGATTCGGTGTCATGCTCGCAGAGGCGTTCCCAATGGCCAGTGGGTTGGCTCAAGCAACTCCGTTGACCCTTGCGGAAGCCCTTGCGGCCCCGCCCACCACACCGGGCATTCACCTTGTGAATATGGGCATCTCTGGGGCATCAGCGGGGACCTACATCACGGATACCACCGGCCCTCAGGTTGCATCATTGAACCCAGCGCTGATTGTCCACTCGGTTGGCTCAAACGACTACGCGGGATCAGTCACTCTGAGTAACTACAAGACCCGGTTGCAGAGCCGCATCGCCCAGCTAAACGCTGACACGCCGGGGCCGCTTGTGCACCTGCTGATCCACCAGTTCCAGACTGAGTCTCCTACGGCCGTCCCAATCGCGCCGTGGTCCGCGTACCGGGATGTCCTTATCGAAATCGCAGATGAGGACCCGAAGAACGTCGCTTTCCTCGACATCAACGATGAGTTCGCCGCTATTGGGATTCCTGGCAGCGACCCGTTTGGGATCAGGGATGCAGACTTGGCGCATCTGCTTGCGGATGGGCACGCTTTGTTTGCGCAGTTCGTGAAAGATGGGCTTGGGTTCCTGCCTCCTGCCCGGTTTTCGGCCCCCGCCCCGGACCCTGTGGTGACGCTGACTACCCTCACATCGGACACCTTCACTGGAACCGATGGAACGATCTTTGGACGTTCCACTGACGCGCTGCTTGGCGGAACCGCCAAGGCGTGGGAGACATCGTCAACCACGAGCACATCGATGGTGGTGTCCTCTGGTGTTCTGCGTAACGGAGCAGACACGTTCTCGCGCTTCTATGGTGTCGCGGTTACGACGCCCAACGTCCAGGTATCTGTGAAGGTCAAGGAAGTCCCGACTGTCGCGGACCTGAACCTGATCTCGCGACGCGCCGCGCTAGCTACTTCGAGCCAGATCTACGCCAGGATCGGGACTGACTCAACTGTCTCAATTTCGACAGGTACGGAGTTGACTGCCAGGTTCCCGATTGTCGCTGGGGATGTGGTGGCTATTCGCTCATCGGGGACGGCGCACAGCCTCTACGTCAATGGCGTGAAGGTGGCATCCGTAACCACGGCGTCTGCCGCAGCATCTGCCTACGCGGGCATCTTGCGCCCAACCGGCGCGGTGTTCGCAGTGGACGACTTCAAGGTTGAAACCATTAGCTAGGTTGCTGCTTAGAACGAAGCCCGCTGATCCTCAGCGTCGGCTGTAGCGCAAGCCTCGGAGCAGTAGTGATAGCCACCCGATGACTTGAATGTCAGTCGGTCCTCGCGGCACCAAGCGCAACGGATGCCCGGAGTTGTCATACCAGTCCACCATGCGCGGATGCGGTCAATCGGAAGTATCCCCATGCGAGAAGTATAGGGGCAACATAAGACCGGTACTGTGCCCCTGCGTAACAGGACCAGCCAAGGTAGGCTCGCCAGCATGGAAATCACTAGAGAGAATTCGCCAGAATGCATGGCGTACACGGATGGCCCGGACGGATCCACCTTCTGTAATGCGCCCGGACCTTTCGTTGTTGAGCGGGTCTATGACACAAGCCTCGTCGTGTGCGCGGAACATCTCGGGTCGATCTTGCTGCATGCCAAGAATGTCCAGTGGCCGCCCGCCATCACCTGGGAAGGTCCTGGCCAGCGCCCACCAAACACGTACACGGCGGACCAGTATGCACAGCGCGAGGCGGAGGTTCACAAACGCCTCTTCAGCAAAGAGTCCTAACAAAAGCGCAGGACCCCCACTCTCTTCGGAGGGTGGGGGTTTTGTCGTCCCCTAGGCGTCGGTTCGGATGTTGAGCTGGATGCAGCCTTCCGGAACCACCGCCCGGGCATCAGCCAGTGCAGCCTCGTAGTCCTTGCCGACGGCGCTGACTGTGCCTTGTTCGCCTTCGGCGTTTTGGATGGTGATCGTTACTTCCACCGGACCATCCTATTTCGCTTGGCATGATGGTGGGATGCCGACCTATCCCCCGACGTCGTTCTTGCTCGATGGCGCCACGTACGAGTTCACCCATCCAGAGCGCGTGGGGCCGCACGAGGACATCCGTTCATGGGAGTTGGGCCACTACCCAAAGGTGCACGCTCAAGTCCCGCTGAAGGCCGGTGGAACAGTTGCCGTCTATGCCGAGGCCACGCAGTGGAACAAAACCCAAATCAGCGTCCAATGGTACGACGACGACAAAGTTAGCCTCACCGCCTGGCTATCCCGCGAGAAAGTCCGGCCGGTGACCAACTCCGAATGGGACATCGACGAGTACAACCGCTGCCCTGAGTGGCTCCGCTCAGTCCAGTGGGGTAAGCGTCCGCCCGGGTTTCTACCAGAGTAGGGCCACGCCCACCTATGTGTTTACGATCCACCAGCGATAGTTCTTTGGTGGGAAACGGTTCGGGCAGCTTGCGTTACTGCATTGGTACGGGCCATACACAGGCTCTTCTTCGCCACGCCCGCCACCACCCTCAAACGTCGGCGTTGGCGTATAGATCTCGATTATCGGCTTCCCGCACTCGCCGCATGTGGTGTCCTGACTTGTCCGAAATCGTGGAAAGTACACCATCACCCCATTGTCCAGATAACCCAGCGCTATGGCTATGGCGTGCTAGTACCTTTGCGGTCACAACACGCCTGACAACCTCCCCCCACTGGGGGGAAGTAGGGTCGAATCACCCCCGATCATGCTGTTTCTGCGGTTTCGATAATCCGGTTCCAATCCGCCTACTTCCCTTTATTTGTAAGGGATAACGGACCATTGAGTGGGTTCAAGAAATGGGGTTCAAATCCCCCCGTCTCCGCGAATTGGTCCCGGTTTTCGAACCGGGACCTTTTGCGTTTAATTGCGCTTTGCTCCGCCGCTGACCTCGGCCCCGGCGTGACGGTGAAGGGTCAGGCTGTCCACTGTGCTGATCAGCATCAGGACCGCCATGGCAATGAACGCCCCCTTGTAGGCCGCCACGTGATCGGGCCCGAACACCTGCGTGGTTTCGAACAGACGCAGAAACAGGGCGCCCACCGCGATGCCTGCTGCCGCCGCCAACTGAACAAGCGTTGCGGAGATGGCATTGGCTGAGGGCAACTGACCGGGGATGATGTCCGCGTACTGCACCGAAGCGTAGGCGGAGAAGCCGATGGAGCGGAACGCACCGCTGAACAGCAGCAGCGTGAATATCAACGGCTCGGGTGTTTGGGCATCCAGGAAGGCGCACAACGCGAAGGTCACCGCGGAGGCAAAGGATGCGAAAACGAGTACTGGTTTGAACCCGAAGCGCCTGATCAGAGGCGTGGTGGCCGGTTTGATCCCGATGTTGCCCACGAAAACCGCCGCCACCATCACCCCTGCCTTCAGCGGGTCCCAGCCAAATCCGTCCTGGAACATCAAGGGCAACAAGAACGGGACCGAACTGATGGTCAACCGGTAGATAAACCCACCCGTGGAGGTAGCCCTGAAAGTCCTGGTGCCAAAGACGCTGAGGTTGAACAGGGGAACGCTGGCTTTCCTCATCCACCAGACTGCCCCCGCCAAGGACAGCACCCCAGCGGCGACCACCACCACAGCAAGCACATTGGACGCGTGCCCTCCCAAGGTCTCCAGCCCCACCACCAGGGCGCCCACGCCAAGTGTGGTGAGGAGAAGCCCGAACCAGTCGAGGCGGCGCTTGGCGTCAAACGTTGTTCGCGGCACCAACCTGAGCGCTGCAAGGAAGGCGGCAAGGCCCAAAGGGACATTGATGATGAAGATCCAGTGCCATGACAGGAACGTGGTCAGTGCGCCGCCCACCATCGGTGCCAGGACCGGAGCCAGCAGGCCAGGCCAAACCAGATATGCGGTGGCGCGGAGGAGCTCCGATTTGGGGGTGCCCCTCAGGACCACCAGAGTTCCCACGGGAACCATCATGGCTCCGCCCATGCCCTGGGCAACGCGGCTAAGAGTCAGCATGGTCAAGTCCGAGCTGATGGCGCAGAGCAAGGAGGCAACGGTGAATACCGATATCGCCAGACAGAAGATCCTGCGGGCGCCGAACCGCTCGGCAAGCCAACTGCTCAAAGGGATGCCCATGGCCACGGTCACTAAATAGGCGGTCATGGTGATGTTGATGTCCGCTGGCGCCACCCTGAAGTCCGAGGCGATGCTGGGGATAGCAGTGGTAAGGATGGTGCCGTCGAGGAACTCCATGAAGAACGTTGCCGCAACCAACAGGGCCAGGCGCGGCCGCCAGCTGGTTTCGTTTGCCGCTCCGACGTCGGTGTTGGGTTTTGTGCTCATGGCTCCGGTCCAAGATCTGGCTGGTGACCTGCGACGGGGAAGCAGGCGTGTTTGCTCGATCCTATAGACGCAGAGTGGGAGCGATCACAACATGACGTAGTTCTACAGGTGGGGCGAACCCTAGCTGTACTAGCCCGCCTGAGCCAGAGCCAGCGGGAGCACGGCGCTCACGCCGGCTTGGCGCAAGGCACGGGCCGATACGGTCATGGTCCAGCGGCTGTCAACGATGTCGTCTACCAGCAACACGGGCTGCCCTCCCGTACCAGCCAACGCCTGGGCGAGTTCGGGACCCACAACGAGGCGGTCCCACACACCGGCCAACCTGTAGGCGCTGTTGCCGCCACGCGCACCGGTTGGGCCTCCGTGGTGCGGCTGCAACTGGCCCAGGTAAGGCATCCGTCCTATCCCGGCAATTCCCTGTGCCAAGGACTCAACCAGCAGGGGCTTGCTCCTGGACGGGATGCTGACCACTGCCGCGGGCCGCCCGACGCCGCTCCATGGAGTTCCGCCTTCGGCACCCGACCACTCGCGCAGGACGTGGACGCAGGCCTGCAGCATGGCAGGATCCACGGCGCGGTCCGGAGCCCCAGCGGCGAACAACTCCCTCAACGCACCGCCCCAACCAAGGTCGGTAAGCCTGGCAAGGATCCGCCCCTCGGAGACGCTCTCATCCGGCTTGATCTTTCCTTTGACCGCCACGCCCAGCCGGTCCATTCCGCTGGGCCATTGAAGGCGAGGCTCAACGGCTATGCCCGCGCGCCGAAGAGTTTGACCCGCTGCATCGGCCGCCGAAGCCGCCACATCCACGGGGAACCAACGCCCGGCGCAGTTGTCGCAGCGGCCGCAAGCGGCAGCTGTTTCGTCATCCAGGACGGAGGTGATGAACTCCATGCGGCAGCCGGCTGTGTCCTGGTAGATCACCATGGAATCCTGCTCGTCCACCCGGGCCTCGGCGATACGCGCATAGCGCTCGGCGTCGTAGTTCCACGGCATGCCGGTGGATCGCCAACCACCCCCAACACGTTCCACGGCGCCATCAACCGCCAGGACTTTGAGGAGCAACTCCAATGGTGTTCGGCGGAGGTCTACACGGGCTTCCAGAGCGACCGTGGAAAGGGCGGACCCGGCCTCCCCCAGTACGCTCAGCACGGCGCCGGCTTTCTCGGCCGACGGCATGGACGCTGTAGCGAAATACTGCCAGATTTCGCGGTCTTCGGACCCCGGCAGTAGCAGGACATCCGCGTTGGCTGCGCCACGGCCTGCGCGGCCCACCTGTTGGTAATAGGCAACCGGAGAAGACGGAGCACCCAGGTGGATCACGAAACCCAGATCAGGTTTGTCGAAGCCCATGCCCAGTGCTGAAGTGGCCACGAGGGCTTTCACTTGGTTGTCCTTGAGCAGTTGCTCGGCGCGCTCCCGGTCTGAGGGGTCCGTTCGTCCCGTGTAGGACAGGACGTTGTGTCCGGCCTCCGCAAGGAGCCGCGCAGTGTCCTCTGCTGCCGAGACAGTGAGCGTGTAGATAATGCCGCTTCCGGGCATGTCGGCAAGATGTGTCAGGAGCCATCCGAGACGGTCCCGGGAGTCGGGCAGCGTCAGGACACCGAGTCGCAGTGATTCGCGGCCCAGCGCGCCACGGATGGTAAGCACCCCCGCACCCAACTGTTCCTCGATGTCATGAACCACCCTGGAATTGGCGGTGGCCGTGGTGGCCAGGACTGGAACAGAGTCCGGCAATTGGGCAATGAGGTCTGCAATGCGCCGGTAATCAGGGCGGAAGTCGTGTCCCCAGTCCGAAATGCAGTGAGCCTCGTCAATCACCAGGAGGCCGGTCCGACGGATGAGCTCCGGTAGCTGGTTCTCCCTGAAGGAAGGGTTGGTGAGCCGTTCCGGGGAGACAAGTAGGACATCTACCTCGTCCGCGGCCAGCTGGGCCAGCACCGTATCCCATTCCAGGGCGTTCGCGGAGTTGATGGCGACGGCCCGCACCCCGGCCCGGGCTGCAGCGGCCACTTGGTCGCGCATCAGGGCAAGCAAGGGCGAGACAATGAGCGTTGGTCCTGCACCGCGCCGACGCAGCAGCAATGACGCCACGAAGTAAACGGCTGACTTACCCCAACCGGTGCGCTGAACCACCAAAGCCCGGCGGCCCGCGTCCACCAAGGCCTCGATGGCTTCATACTGTCCGTCATGGAACTGCGCTTCGGGGTGGCCCACCAGCTCACGAAGGCACGCCAGCGCCTGCTGATGAGTAGGGGATTGCACGGAAACGGCAGCGATTGGAGAGTTGTTGGCCATCAACCAAGTATTCCAGCCGACCCTGACAGCCAGAACCCGGTTGCCCTGCTATGTGGACAAACACTATCCACAGGTCCCGTGTGCAGGTTCAACCCGAACTGCGTTGCCACAGTAGGATTGAGCCCGTGACTAGCGAGCAGAACAAGACATTCGACCTCTCGGCTTCCTTCAAGGCGTACGACGTCCGGGGCATCGTGGGGGAAACCATCACGGCTGAAATCGTCGAGGCCGTCGGCGCTGCCTTCATCGACGTCCTGGGCTTGGAAGGTGAAACGGTACTGGTTGGCGGCGACATGCGCCCCTCCTCCCCTGAGTTCAGCCAAGCCTTTGCCAATGGTGCCGCCACGCGTGGCGCGAACGTTCAGTTGCTGGACCTCATCTCAACCGACGAGCTCTACTACGCTTGCGGGGCCTTGAACGCTGCCGGCGCAACGTTTACCGCCAGTCACAACCCCGCCGCGTACAACGGGATCAAGATGTCCAAGGCCGGTGCCCAGCCCATCTCTTCAGAGAGCGGGCTCAAGGAAATTCAGACCCTTGCTGAGCAGTACCTGAATACCGGCATTATCCCCGCGGCAGCCACCCGCGGCGAGATCGGCGTCCACGACGTCCTGAAGGACTACTCCGAGTACCTGCGGAAGCTCGTTGACCTTTCCGGATCCCGTCCCTTGAAGATCGTGGTGGATGCTGGCAACGGCATGGCCGGCCTTACCACCCCGGCAGTACTCGGCGACAAACTCCTCCCGGCGCTGCCCTTCGAAATCGTTCCCCTGTACTTTGAACTCGATGGCTCGTTCCCGAACCACCCGGCCAACCCCCTGGAGCCGGAAAACCTGCGCGACCTGCAGGCCGCTGTCGTCAAGCACGGCGCGGATATCGGCCTCGCGTTCGACGGCGACGCGGACCGCTGCTTTGTCATTGACGAGAAGGGCGAGCCCGTTTCTCCGTCTGCGATCACCGGCATGGTGGCACGCCGTGAGATCGCCCGCGCACAGGCTGCGGGTGAGGAGACTCCGGTGATCATCCACAACCTCCTCACCTCCAAAGCCGTGCCCGAGCTCGTGGCCAAGGATGGAGGCCGTGCCGTGCGGACCCGCGTTGGACACTCCTTCATCAAGGCTGTCATGGCCGAGGAAGGCGCCGTGTTCGGCGGGGAGCACTCCGCACACTTCTACTTCCGGGATTTCTGGAACGCTGACACCGGCATGCTTGCCGCCATGCACGTCCTCGCCGCCTTGGGTGAGCAAGACGGTCCGCTCTCGGAGCTCGGCCGCCAATACGAGCCCTACGTCTCTTCCGGTGAGATCAACTCCGAGATCGAGGACAAGGCCGGCGCAGTCGAACGTGTTCGCATCGACTTCCAAACCGAAGACATCGACATCGACCACATGGACGGCAGCACGTTCACAGCCAAGGACGGCAGCTGGTGGTTCAACCTCCGCCCGTCCAACACGGAGCCCTTCCTGCGCCTGAATGCAGAAGCCAAGGATCAGGCAACCATGGAAAAGATCCGCGACCGCGTCCTGGCTCTGGTCCGGGCCTAGGCACCAGCATGAGCGAACAGCCCACCAGCGCAGCCGGCGACGACGAGTCGGTCCAGGACCGCGAACTCCGCGAGACGCTGGGCACAGCATTAGGCACAGCACAGGAGCACATCCAGCAGAACGGTGGTTTCTTTCCGTTCGGCGTCACGCTGTCGAATGACGACGAGCTACGGCTAGTGATGATCGCCCCCGGCGAGCCGGACGAAAACGGCGACGTGGATGCCGGTCAGATGTTGGCCGACATCCAGGGATTGCTGCGCCAGGGCCGTGACGAATTCAAGGCCGTGGCTGTTGTGAGTGACGTCAACCTGCCGGATCATGGATCTGATGGCATTCATGGTGCAGCCGAGCACAGGGACGGGGAAGTCCGTGCGGCAATAATTCCGTACGTTCCCACAGTGGACGGTTTTGCTTTTAGCGCCATGGAGCCAGATACCCACGAACCATCCATTTGGGTGGACTAGACCTTACCCGTGAGCTGATCCCATGAAAATCAACGCCTTCGCAGATGTCAGCCTTCGCGCCATCATGGTGTTGGCCGCGGCCCCTGAGGGCACACTGCTGACCACCCAAGCGGTGGCCGATGCCGTGGGAACGCCGTACAACCATGTCAGCAAGGCTATGGTTCGCTTGCGTGCACTGGGTTATATCGACGTTGAACGGGGCCGGTTGGGCGGCTCCCGGCTCAATGAGTCGGGGCGGAGGGCCACAGTCGGCGAAGTCCTTCGGCATTTGGACAGCCGGCAGGATCCGGCGGAGTGCCAATCCCCCACCAAGAATTGCCCGCTTATCAATGAGTGCGGCCTGCGGCATGCGATGAACCGGGCCAGGGAAGCGTTCTACACGGAGCTGGATTCCGTGGTCATTGCTTCCCTCCCCCATGCTCGCCAGATGATCCCGGTGTTCCAGTCCATCGGATTGCGCCCGGAGTTCAGGACACCGGCGACGCAACCGTAGCTGGTAACGGGGCTAGTAAGCCCCTTTCCCGTAGGTCCCGCTTCGGCCTGCCCGAGCGGAAAGAATCCAGTTTGCACAACTCTTCTACGCAGTGTAGAACTTGAGATATAAATATACGCATTACAAATACTTATATACCCTCGGGTTACCGGCCCCTACACCAGGAGAACCATGCTCTCGGAAAAGTCCCGCCCCATCATCGAAGCTACTTTGCCCTTGGTCGGCTCACGGATTGGCACGATCACCGTCGATTTCTACAATCGGCTCTTTGCAGCACACCCCGAATTGCTCGATGGACTCTTCAGCCGATCCAACCAGCGCTCAGGAGATCAGCAGCGGGCACTCGCCGGAAGCATCGCGGCCTTCGCGACCCACCTCATCAATAACCCGGACACACTCCCCGAAAAGGTACTTTCCCGGATTGCCCACAAGCACGCATCCTTGGGGATCACGGAGGATCAGTACGGAGTGGTCTACGAGCACCTCTTCGCAGCCATCGCCGCGGACTTGTCCGAGGTCATCACTCCGGAAATTGCGGAAGCATGGACAGAGGTCTACTGGCTCATGGCAGATGCCCTGATCAAGCTTGAAAAGGATCTCTACGCCGCTCAGGCCAATGACAAAATGTGGATGCCCTGGCGCGTGACCAGCAAGGAGCCTGCGGGCACGGATGCCATGACATTCACCCTGGAACCGGCCGACCAAACTCCGGTGACGGCGGCAAAACCTGGTCAGTACGTCAGCGTCAAGGTCCAGCTTCCCGACGGCCTCCGCCAAGTGCGCCAATATTCACTGTCCGGTGACACGGGCACACGCAGGGTCTTCACCACCAAGCTGAACGACGGCGGTGAGGTATCCACCGCCCTGCACACCGGCGTCGAACCTGGCGACGTCCTTGAGATCTCCAACCCATACGGCGAAATCACCCTTAAAGAAGGAGATAGCCCGGTCATTCTGGCATCGGCGGGCATTGGCTGCACCCCCACGGCGTCAATCCTGCGGGCTCTCGCGCAAACAGGCACCGACCGGCAGGTCCTGGTCCTTCATGCTGAGAAAACTATGGAGAACTGGGCACTCAGCGGCCAGATGAAGGCTGACGCCGCCACCATCAACGCTGATCTGAAGCTCTGGCTCGAAACACCGCACGCCTCGGCCGCCCAGGGTTTCATGTCACTGCGCGAAGTGGACATGCCCGCCGATGCTTCGCTTTATCTTTGCGGACCGCTCCCCTTCATGAAGAAGATCCGCGACGAAGCGATCGACGCCGGGATTCCGGCCACACGCATTCATTACGAAGTGTTCGGTCCGGACGTTTGGCTCGCCAGCTAAGCCACACGGCCTAAGCCCCAGCACGGCTTTGGCTGACAGCACGGCTTCCCTGACAGCACGACGGCGGCCCGCCACCTTTCATACGAAAGGTGACGGGCCGTCGTCGTTCACTTAAGAACGCCGTTGTTCCTAAGAGGTCTAGCCCAGACGGGTCTTGAGACCGTCCAGCTCGGACTGGAGCGCCGCCGGGAGGGATTCGCCGAAGTTAGCGAACCATTCCTCGATGGACGCCAGTTCGGTTGCCCACTCTTCGGGGTCGACGCGAACGGCAGACTCGACCTCAGCCGGGGTCATGTCCAGGCCCTCAAGATCGATGGATTCGCCGGTCGGCACGAAGCCGATGGGGGTCTCCACGGCGTCGGCCTTACCTTCGAGGCGCTCGATGGCCCACTTGAGCACACGGGCGTTGTCTCCGAAGCCAGGCCAGGCGAAGCCGCCTTCAGCCGTGCGACGGAACCAGTTGACCAGGAAGATCTTGGGCAGCCGCTCCGGGTTAGCCTTGGCAGACAGGTTCACCCAGTGGTTCAGGTAGTCACCTGCGTCGTAGCCGATGAACGGCAGCATGGCCATGGGGTCGCGGCGGACCACACCAACGGCACCCGCGGCAGCAGCCGTGGTTTCGGAGGACAGGGTGGATCCCATGAAAATGCCGTTGGACCAGTTGCGGGCCTCGGTGACCAGCGGAATGGTGGTCTTGCGGCGGCCGCCGAACAGGATCGCGGACAGCTCCACGCCTTCGGGGCTGAAGTACTCTTCGGCCAGCATGTCGATCTGGTCAATCGGCGTGCAGAATCGGGAGTTCGGGTGGGCGGCAGGCTTGTCCGAGTCCGGAGTCCAGGACTCACCGCGCCAGTCGGTCAGGTGTGCCGGAGTTTCCTCGGTCATACCTTCCCACCAGACGCCACCGTCGTCAGTCAGGGCCACGTTGGTGAAGATGCTGTTGCCCTTGGCGATGGCACGCATGGCGTTGGGGTTGGTGCCCCAGCCAGTGCCGGGAGCGACGCCGAACAGGCCGGCCTCGGGGTTGACGGCGCGGAGCTCACCTTCCTTGCCGAAGCGCATCCAGGTGATGTCGTCACCTAGGGTCTCAACCTTCCAGCCCTTGATGGTGGGGTCGAGCAACGCAAGGTTGGTCTTGCCACAAGCGGACGGGAAGGCAGCGGAGATGTAGTAGGTCTTCTGCTCCGGGGAGGTCAGCTTGAGGATGAGCATGTGCTCGGCCAGCCAGCCTTCGTCGCGGGCCATCACCGAGGCGATGCGCAGCGCGTAGCACTTCTTACCCAGCAGGGCGTTTCCGCCGTAGCCCGATCCGAAGGACCAGATGGAGCGCTCTTCCGGGAAGTGCACAATCCACTTGTCGGTGTTGCACGGCCATGCAACGTCTTCCTGGCCGGCTTCCAGCGGGGCGCCCAGTGAGTGGAGGGCAGGTACGAAGAAAGCGTCGGTCTGCGTGATGCGATCCAGGACGTCCGTACCGATTCGGGCCATGATGCGCATGGAGGCAACAACGTAGGCGGAGTCGGTGATCTCGACGCCAAACTTCGGGTCCTCGGCATCCAGGTGGCCCATGACGAACGGAATGACGTACATGGTGCGGCCGCGCATGGAGCCGGCGAACAGTCCGCGCAGCTTCTGCTTCATTTCGGCCGGGGCCATCCAGTTGTTGGTGAAGCCTGCATCGCGCTCATTCTCGGAGCAGATGAAGGTTTGTTCCTCCACACGGGCAACGTCAGCGGGGTCGGAGAACGCCGCGAAGGAATTCGGGAACGTTTCCGGGTTCAGACGCTTCAGCGTGCCGGCCTCGACCAGTTCGTCGGTGAGCTTCTTATTTTCTGCTTCGCTGCCATCAACCCAGTGGATGCGGTCCGGCTGAGTCAGCTCGGCAACTTCCTCAACCCAGGCCAGAAGGCGTGCATGCGTAGTAGGTGCCTTCTCAAGCAGCGGCAGTCGCGCCAGATCGCCCATTGCGGTTCCCTTCCTCGGGTTCAGTGGTGTGTCCTAAACGATAGGGGCCGCGGACCAGACCAATCCGCTGTCAGACATCGGACATCCACAGAGGCGTAGGGCGAAAACCGCTAGAAATCAGGGTTTGAGGATCGAGAAGGCTAGAATTAAGTGACGAAGGTCACCTAGACCGGTCTAGTTGCGCAGATTACAGCTTTTCGATTTGGAACTTCACATGAACTTCTGTAAAGTTTATTGAGGTTCGAGGGGGTCAGAGAAACAGACCGCCGAGAATCACATGAAATGCGCCCATAGCTCAGCTGGATAGAGCGTCTGTCTACGGAACAGAAGGTCAGGGGTTCGAATCCCTTTGGGCGCACAGATGAAGACCCGCACCGGTTCGCCTGTGCGGGTCTTTTTTATGCCCGGCTGACCTCAGTAAGCGGCCGGTGACCCGAACGCAGAAACAGCAAGGGCCGCCGTCGTACTTTTCAAAGAAGTACGACGGCGGCCCTTGCGGTTAAGTCCGTTAGTCGCCCACCGCTTCACTGATGCGGCGACGGATGCCATCGAAGTGGCGATTGAGCAGTTCGGACGCCGAGACTTTGTCCCCGGCTGCGACCGCGGCGTAGATGCTGCGGTGCATGGCGGCAGTTTTCGCCAGGTCCTCATTGCCCGGTCCGATCTCCACGTGGATCTTCCGGTACACCTTCCAGAAGACGCCCATCAGGTTGATCAGGAGCTCGTTGTTGAGGGGTTCAAACAGACGGCGGTGGAACTCAGCGTCCGCGGCAACAAAATTCTCGCCGGCGGCGGCGAGTTCTTCCATCTGCTTCACGGCTTCTTCGATGGAGGCGAGCTGCTCTTTGGTCATGACATCCATGGAGGAGCCAATCAGCCCGGATTCCAGGGCTTGGCGCACGTCCACCAGCTGCAGGGCTTCAAGGCCTTGGTGTCGGAGTGAAAGGCGCCCTCGGAAGGTCAGCCCGTCGGCCAGGGCATCGAAGTTACTCGGCGCCACGAACATGCCGAAGCCATGACGGATTTCAATGACACCAAGCGCCTGAAGAACTTTGAGGGATTCGCGGAGCGTATTACGCCCTACGCCGAGTGCCCCGGAAAGCTCGCTCTCCGTGGGCAATGGATCGCCCGCCTCGAGCTCACGCTCAAGGATCAATTCCATAATGTCCGACTGCAAAGCACGCAGCCGGGCCTGTGCACTGAACCGCGCTTGCGGAACTACACCGGAAGTTGTCATGGCGCTCTCCTTGCCAATGCGCCACCCTATGAGAAGGCGGTGCGGTGTTAATATTGAGGCGAGCTTAGTGCCCACCGCAGAATGACTTACTCGCAGCATACAATATCGGATGTCCCACCTCCCCGATAGCTGTGCTACCGGATTCCTCCCTGAGAATTCCCTTCCGCGCCGGCCGCAGCCGGAAATCCCCCACTTGACGTTCCGTTGTGACCGCCCTTACAGTTTCCATACGAGCATCGGACGTCCTACATCCGATAACCCACGAAACGCGAATGGTGAGGCACCCTATGAGCAAGACGATCCACAGCCTGCCGCTGGTCAATGACGCCAGCCGCCGGAACTTCCTGAAGCTAAGCGGCGCAGTTGGTGCAGCAGCCGCCTTCACGGCAACCCTTTCTGCGTGCGGCGGCGCTGCCAGCACCACCACGGGCACCACCACCAACACGGCTGCGGTCAACAAGGACCTCATCATCGAGGCAGGCATCTCCTACGCACTCTCCACGGGTTTTGACCCGCTGAGCTCCTCCGGCGCCACCCCTATGGCCGCCAACCTGCACATCTTCGAAGGCCTCATCGAACTGCACCCCGCCACGCGTCAGCCGTACAACGCTTTGGCTGCCGCAGACCCCAAGAAGGTCAACGACACCACCTACCAGGTGACCATTCGCGAGGGTGCCAAGTTCCATGATGGCTCCCCCGTCACCACCGAGGACGTCGCTTTCTCCTTCACCCGCGTGATGGATCCGGCCAACAAGTCCCTGTTCTCCCAGTTCATTCCCTTCATCCAGGACGTCAAGCCGCTGGACGAGAAGACGGTTGAGTTCACTCTGAAGTACGCCTTCCCCGGCTTCGGGCCCCGCATCTCGGTAGTCAAGATTGTGCCCAAGGCGCTGGCCACCGACCTGAAAGCCTTCGATGCCAAGCCAGTGGGCTCCGGCCCCTATAAGCTCGTTTCGGCGGTCAAGGATGACAAGATCGTGTTCGAAGCATTCGCTGACTACAACGGCCCCAAGCCGGCATTGGCCAAGGGGATGAACTGGTTGTTGCTCTCAGATGCCGCCGCCCGTGTCACCGCTGTGCAGTCCGGACGCGTCCAGGCGATCGAAGACGTACCCTACCTGGACGTTGACGGGCTGAAGTCCAAGGTCAAGGTGGAGTCCGTCCAGTCCTTCGGCCTGCTGTTCCTCATGTTCAACTGCGCCAAGGCACCGTTCGACAACAAGCTGGTCCGTCAGGCCCTGCACTACGGCATGGACAAGGAAGCCATCATTAAGAAGGCCCTGTTCGGCAACGCCAAGGCTGCCACGTCCTACTTCCAGGAAGGCCATCCGGATTACGTCAAGGCCAAGAACGTCTACGGCTTCGATACGTCCAAGGCTGAGGAACTCCTGAAGCAGGCCGGCGTCACCAGTCTCGAATTCGAACTCCTCACAACGGACACCGCCTGGGTGAAGGATGTTGCGCCGCTGATCCTCGAATCCTGGAACAAGATCCCTGGAGTCAAGGTCACCGTCAAGAGCCTCCAGTCCGGCGCTTTGTACAGCGACCGCGTTGGCAAGGGTGATTTCTCCGTGGTCGCAGCTCCCGGCGATCCCTCCGTTTTCGGTAACGACGCGGACCTCCTCTTGAGCTGGTTCTACTCGGGTGCAACATGGATGGACAAGCGCGCCTTCTGGACCACGCCGGAGCGTACCAAGCTGCAGGAGCTCATGAACAAGGGCTCGCAGGCTTCAGGTGAGGAAGCCAAGAAGATCGTGAGTGAAATCGTGGACATGGTTTCGGACGAAGTTCCCCTGTACCCGGTCTTCCACCGCCAATTGCCCAGCGCATGGGATGAAAAGAAGCTCAACGGCTTCCAGCCCCTGCCCACCACCGGCTTGTCCTTCGTCGACGTCGGACGCACAGCCTAAGCAACCCTTCGCGTTGTGAGGCCCGCTCTGCAGGGTTTAACCCCCAAAAACCCTGCAGAGCGGGCCTCCCAACCAGATCAACCGGAGAATACATTGGTCACCATATTGCGTTTGCTAGGCCGCAGACTTGCAGCATTGCCATTGATGATCCTGGGCATTACGTTGCTCGTCTTCCTCGTCCTGCAGGCCGCTCCCGGCGATCAGGCAAGCTCCGCCCTCGGCGATGGCGCCAGCGAAGAAGCCAAGCAGCAGTACCGCCAGGACAATGGCCTGAACGACCCCCTGGTCCTGCAGTACTTCCGATTCCTCGGCAAGCTCCTGCAGTTCGACCTCGGGGTCACCACACCACCGGCCAAGTCGGTGGCGTCCATGATCGCCTCGGCGTTCCCTCTGACCCTTCAACTCACCTTCCTTGGCGTCCTCATTGCGATCGTGCTCTCCCTGGCCTTCGGCATCATGGGCGCCCTGTACCGCGACAAATGGCAGGACCAGCTGGTCCGCGTCTTCTCCATCGCCGCGATTGCTACGCCGTCATTCTGGCTCGGCATCCTGCTCATCCAGTGGTTCGCTCTGGGCGAGAACCCGATGTTCCCCTCAGGCGGAATTGCGACGCCGGAATCCGGCTTTGGCGGTTGGCTCAACTCGATGGCCCTCCCGGCACTCGCCCTCGGCATCCCGGTCTCAGCGTCCCTGATCCGCGTGGTCCGCACCTCGATGGTTGAAGAGCTGGACCGCGACTACGTCCGCACCGCCATCGGCAACGGTGTCCCTTACCGCGAGGTGGTCTCCAAGAACGTCCTCCGCAACGCGCTCGTCACCCCGGTGACCGTGCTGGGACTCCGCGTGGGCTACTTGCTGGGTGGCGCCGTCGTGATTGAAATGATTTTCGCCCTGCCCGGCATGGGCCAACTGATCCTCAACGGCATCACCAACCTGGACGTCAACCTTGTCCAGGGCGTGGTGCTCACCATCTCGGTCACCTTTGTTCTGGTGAACATTGTGGTGGACCTCCTTTACCTGCTCATCAACCCCCGAATCAGGACGGTATAGCTCATGCGCAGCAAGCTCGCAGAACGGCTAAGTGCCCCGGGCATTCGTTTCAAGGCCCTGCCCTGGGGCTCCCGTATCGCCCTGGTCTTCCTCATGGTGATTGTCCTGGCAGCGATCTTCGCGCCGGTCATCGCTCCGCACGATCCTCTGGAGACCTTCATCCCGGCCACGCCGCCCGGCGCCGAACACTTCTTTGGCACCGACCGCCTGGGCCGTGACATCTTCTCCCGGCTCCTGTTTGGCGCACAGTCGTCGCTGATGATCGGTCTGGGCGCTGTTGCCCTGGCCATCTTGGCCGGAGCGCTCCTCGGTTCGTTCGCGGCCACCTCCAGCAAGTCCGTGAACGAGATCATCATGCGGCTCATGGACATCCTCATGGCATTCCCCGGCATCGCCCTGGCAGCCGTGCTGTTGGCAGCGTTCGGTAACTCGGTGCCCACCATCATCATCGCGATCGCCATCATTTACACCCCCCAGCTGGCCCGCGTGGTCCGTGCCAACGTGCTGGCACAGTACGGCGAAGACTACGTCCGTGCCGAGCGCGTGATCGGAGCCGGCCGCTTCTACATCCTGGTCAAGCACATCGTCCGCAACACCGCCGCCCCCGTGCTGGTGTTCGCCACTGTCATGGTGGCCGACGCCATCATCCTCGAAGCCTCGTTGTCCTTCCTGGGCGCCGGC
Organism: Arthrobacter sp. StoSoilB22; assembly: GCF_019977315.1. Classification (NCBI taxonomy): domain Bacteria; kingdom Bacillati; phylum Actinomycetota; class Actinomycetes; order Micrococcales; family Micrococcaceae; genus Arthrobacter; species Arthrobacter sp. StoSoilB22. The sequence goes on along the minus strand of NZ_AP024652.1, from coordinate 833,079 downwards.
GTGCAGGACCCCGCTCCTTCCTGGGGCAACGTGATCTCCTACGGCCGCAACCTGGTCCTGTCCGGCGGCTGGTGGGCCACTACCTTCGCCGGCCTCACCATCCTCTTGACCGTGCTGTCACTGAACATCCTGGCCGAGGGCCTCACCGACGCCATGGTCAATCCGAAGCTCCGCCGCGCACCGGTAGTAAAGGACGACGACGGATCCTCCGCAGCCGTTGCTGTCGATGCCGAGGTTGCCACCTCCGTTGCCCAGCCCTCTGTGGTTGAGGCACACGAGCTCGACGGCGTCATGGCGGCTTCCGCTGACGGCGTCACTTCCGGGGCTGGCTCCTCAGCCGTCCTCACCGACATGAAGCTGGCCGCCGCCAACCCGCACCTTCTCCTGGACCGCGAACTGGAACTCCTGGCAGCAATCGAAGCGAAGCGCACCGACCGCCTCCCGCAGGTTTCTCCCGAAGCGCGAAACGTGCTCGAGGTGAAAGACCTCTCCATCCGGTTCCCGGGGCGCTTCGGCGACATCGCGATTGTGGACAACGTCTCCTTCACCGTCCGCGAGGGCGAAACCATGGGCCTGGTGGGCGAATCCGGTTGTGGCAAGTCCATCACTTCCCTGGCCGTGATGGGGCTGCTGCCCAAGACTGCCCAAGTCACCGGCTCCATCAAGTTCGATGGCAAGGAGCTCCTGGACTCCGCAACCAAGCACAGCAACCCGAAGGCCTACGAGGGCCTCCGGGGCGAACAGATCGCCATGGTCTACCAGGACGCGTTGAGCTCCCTGAACCCGTCCATGAAAATCAAGGACCAGCTGGAGCAGCTCACCAAGCGCGGCGGCCGCAAGACGCCCGCAGAGCTGCTGGAAATGGTGAAACTGGATCCAGTGCGGACCCTCGCCAGCTACCCGCACGAGCTCTCCGGCGGCCAGCGCCAACGCGTGCTGATCGCTATGGCGCTGTCCCGTTCGCCCAAGATCGTTGTTGCCGATGAGCCCACCACCGCCCTGGACGTCACTGTCCAGAAGCAGGTTGTGGACCTTCTCAACGAACTGCGTGAACAACTCGGCTTCGCCATGGTTTTCGTCAGCCACGACCTCGCCCTGGTGGCCTCGCTGGCACACCGCATCACGGTGATGTACGCCGGCCAAGTGGTGGAATCCGCACGGGCTTCCGAGCTTCTTCAGAACCCCAAGCACGAGTACACCCGTGGCCTCCTCGGTGCGGTGCTGTCCATCGAGGCCGACGCTGTTCGCCTCCACCAGATCCCCGGCACTGTTCCGTCCCCGCGGGACTTCGCCACGGGCGACCGCTTCGCGGCCCGCTCACTGCGACCCGACGCCGATCCCCACCAGAAACTGGTCCTCACCGCCGTCTCTTCGGTTTCCTCGGCGAACGGTGACGATGCCGACCACTACTGGGCGAGCCATCTGAAGGAGGATGCGAAATGAGTGAATCGACCGGCAAGCCCGTCATCGAGCTCAAGGACGTCAAGGTCTACCACCATGCACGGACCGGTGGCCTGTTCCGTCCGAACATCGTCAAGGCCGTGGACGGCGTGGACTTCACCATCAGCCGCGGCGAAACCGTGGGCATCGTGGGTGAGTCCGGCTGCGGCAAGTCCACGCTTGCTTCGGTCCTCGTGGGACTTCAGCCGCCGACGTCGGGCAAGGTTTTGTTCCACGGAAAGCCGGCCATCAAGCGGAACGCGGCCATGCGCAAGCAGTTTGGCCGCTCCGTCTCCGTGGTCTTCCAGGACCCGGCGACGGCACTGAACCCCCGCATGACCATCCAGGACATCCTCACTGATCCCCTTCAGATTCATGGGATCGGCAACGCTGCTTCCCGCGCCGCCAAGGTCAAGGAACTCTTGGCCCTGGTTGGCTTGCCGCAATCGGCAGCCGAAGTGACGCCGTCGCAGGTTTCCGGCGGCCAGCGCCAGCGCGTGGCGATCGCCCGCGCGTTGGCTTTGGACCCGGACATCATCGTGGCCGACGAGCCGACGTCGGCGCTGGACGTCTCCGTCCGTGCGCAGGTCCTGAACCTTCTGTCCGACCTGAAAACCCAGCTGAACCTGGGCATGGTGTTCATCTCGCACGACATCCAGACCGTCCGCTATGTCTCGGACCGTATCTGCGTCATGTACTTCGGCAAGATCGTCGAACAGGGCTCAGCCGCGCAGGTCTTCGACAACCCGAGCAACGACTACACCAAGAAGCTGCTGGGCGCCGCGCCCAGCCTGCTTCACATCTAGTTTTTCCCCTCACAAGCTACAAACAACGGAGAATTCTGTGTCCACTCAGTTCCAGGGCGTCATCCCCCCGGTCATCACCCCCCGCCACGCAGACGGCAGCATCGACACCGCGTCGCTGAAAAACGTCACCAAGCACCTGATCGACGGCGGTGTGTCCGGCCTCTTCGTCCTGGGCTCCTCCGGCGAAGTCCCCTACCTCACCAACGATGAGCGTGAGCTGGTGGTCTCCACCATCGCCGACGCCAACGCCGGAGCAGTCCCGCTGATCGTGGGCGCCAACGAGCAGACCACCCACCGCGTGATCGAGGAAGCCCGCAAGGTGGTTGACCTCGGCGCTGACGCGATCGTGGTCACGTCCATGTACTACGCCATCGGCAACGCCGCGGAGACCGAAACGCACTTCCGCAGCATCCACGCCGCCATCGAGAAGCCCATCTTCGCCTACGACGTTCCGGTCCGCACGCACTTCAAACTGCCTACCGACCTTCTGGTCGGCCTCGGCCGCGACGGTGTCATTGCCGGCGTCAAGGACTCCTCCGGCGACGACGTTTCCTTCCGCCAGCTGCTCCTCGCAGCCAAGGACATCCCCAACTTCGACATCTTCACCGGTCACGAAGTTGTGGTGGACGGCGCTCTCCTGGGCGGCGCGCAGGGCGTTGTTCCGGGCCTCGGCAACGTTGATCCGGCCGGCTACCGCCGCCTGTTCGACGCCGCACAGGCTGGCGACTGGGCTGCGGCGGCCCGTGAACAGGACCGTCTGGCCGACGTCTTCGAGATCGTCTACGCCCCCAACGGACGCGTGTCCGGCGGAGCCGCTGGTCTGGGTGCGTTCAAGACCGCGCTGCAGGTGATGGGCGTGATCGAGTCCAACACCATGAGCTCGCCGATGCTGTCCTTGAACGATTCCGAGACTGCCGCGATCCGCGAAATTCTGGAGCGGAACGGGCTGGTCTAAGCTTCCATGACGGCTTCCATGACCCACGTGATCGGCGTTGACCTCGGCGGCACCAAAACCGCCGCCGGGGTTGTCTCCTCTTCTGGCGAGGTGTTGATGTCGGACACCATTCCGACGTTGAACCGGGCCGGTGGCGAAGCGATCCTCGATGCCACCGCTGCGCTGATCACGGGTTTGGTGGAGCGCGCTGCCGACGCCGGAATGTCAGTCTCCGGCGTCGGCGTCGGCTCCGCTGGGGTCATTGACGCTGTTGCTGGGACCGTGGTGTCTGCGACCGACGCGATTCAAGGCTGGGCAGGGACTTCGCTTGTTTCGGGGCTTTCATCCCGTCTTTCGCTTCCAGCCACCTCCGTGCGGGCCGTCAATGACGTTCACGCCCATGCCCTCGGTGAAGCCTGGCTCGGCGCGGCTGCCGGATCCTCAAGTTCGCTCATGGTGGCGTTCGGGACCGGCGTGGGCGGGAGCTTCGTGCTGGATGGTTCGCCTGTTCTGGGGCACCGTTTTGTTGGCGGGCACGTGGGGCATTTCGCCTCGCCTTTGGCGGTTTCCGATGGTCTTCCGTTGCCTTGTGTTTGCGGTTCGGCCGGGCACGTCGAGGCCATAGCTTCAGGCCCCGCGATGTATGAGGCCTTCCTGCGGTTTGGCGGTTCTTCCAGTGAGGTTTTGGACACTCGTGGCGTGTTCGCTCTGGCCGCTTCAGCTCACGACGGCGGTGCTGGCGCTGCCACCGCTGGTGACCGCACCGCCGCCTTGCGCGCCATTGACGTCGGCGCTTCCGCCGCTGGCCAGGCCGTGGGCGGGCTCATCAACATCCTTGACCCTGAAACCGTGGTGATCTCCGGTGGGTTGGCCGACGCCGGCGAACTCTGGTGGAAGCCCATGGAGACGGCGCTACGCAGAGAACTGCTGACACCACTGGTTTCTGTGCCCGTTGTTCGGGCACGCCTCGGCAACACCGCTGCCATTGTTGGCGCCGCGAAACTCGTTCTTAAGTAGTCCGTAAGTAAAGGCAGACACCATGATTCTCACCCCCGAAAGCCTCGAAGCTCTCCGCTCTCAGTTGATCGTCTCCTGCCAGGCCTACCCCGGCGAGCCCATGCGCGATCCCCGGACCACGGGACAAGTAGCGGCCTCCGCCGTCATCGGTGGCGCTGCGGCGATCCGCGTCCAAGGTTTGGCCGACGTGCAGTTCGCTCGTGCCGCCGTCGAGGTCCCTGTTATTGGTCTTTGGAAAGACGGCCATGACGGCGTTTTCATCACCCCCACCCTTCGCCATGCCTTGGCCGTTGCCAATGCGGGGGCTCATTTGGTGGCGATCGATGGAACGCGGCGGGCCCGTCCGGATGGGTTGTCCTTGGCCGCCACTGTTGCCGGTATCCATGCAGAATCCCATGCGCTGGTGATGGCCGATTGTGGTTCGTTCGATGACGCAGTGGCGGCGGTCGAAGCGGGTGCGGACCTCATTGGCACCACGTTGTCCGGCTACACCGGCGAGCGCGCCAAGACTGACGGTCCGGACTTGGAGCTTCTGGAGCAGATCGCGTCTGCGGACTTGGGCAAGCCACTCATCGCGGAGGGCCGCATTTATACCCCGGCCCACGCCCGCCAAGCCCTCGAGGCGGGTGCCTTTGCCGTGGTTGTTGGTACCGCGATCACCCACCCGGCGTCGATTACGGGCTGGTTCAAGGGCGCGATGCACGCGTAGCCCTGCAAACCCCACGCAAACCCTGCAAAGCGGGCCTCACAAACCAAGAGCCCTACGTTGCGAGGCCTGCTCTGCACCCTAAACCCCACGCAAACCCTGCAGAACGGGCCTCACAAACCAAGAGCCCTACGTTGCGAGGCCTGCTCTGCGCCCTAAACCCCACGCAAACCCTGCAGAACGGGCCTCACAACGCGCAGGGAGCGGTTGTAGGCTTTCCCCATGACTGCCGAGAGCTCCCGGGAATTCGATGTAATCGTGATCGGCGCGGGCGCCGTTGGAGAAAACGTGGCGGACCGTGTGGTCCGTGGCGGGCTGACGGCGGTGATCATCGAGAGCGAGCTAGTGGGCGGCGAGTGTTCCTACTGGGCTTGCATCCCTTCCAAGGCGCTCCTCCGTCCGGGTAACGTGCTCCACGCCGCCCAAGTGGTGCCCGGAGCCAAAGAGGCGATTACTGGAACCGTGGATGCCGGGGCTGCCCTTAAGCACAGGGACTGGTTCACCAATAATTGGCAGGACGGCAGCCAGGTTGAATGGCTGGACAGCGCCGGGATCGAGTTGATCCGTGGCAGGGGCCGAATTACTGGTCCCCGCGAGGTCCAGGTGGATGGACTCGATGGCAACAGTTACGCGCTCAAAGCCCACCATGCCGTGGTGGTCGCTACGGGGTCAACTCCCACCATCCCGGACATTGACGGCCTGAGCGACGTACCTTTCTGGACTACCCGCGGCGCCACGGCGGCCAAGGAAGCCCCAAAGCGCTTTGTGGTCCTGGGTGGTGGTGTGGCAGGGGTGGAGATGGCGCAGGCGTTCGCGCGCCTCGGCTCGGACGTCACCCTCATCGCCCGCGGTCGACTACTGAGCAGCTATCCGGAGGAAGCCGCCAACCTGGTGCTGGCCGGGCTTCGCGCCGACGGGGTGGCTGTTCATGTCCACACCGACGTGGAGAAAACGGAGGAGAACGACGACGGCTCCGTGACAGTCAGGTTCGACGGCAAGTCGCTCACGGCCGATAAAGTCCTGGTTGCCTCCGGGCGGCACCCCGCCCTGGCCAATCTGGGCCTGGAAAATGTTGGCGTTGAAGCACAGGACAGCAAACCCCTTCGACTCACAACGGATGCCAGCGGCTTGGTGGAAGGCCCTGCCAGCGATGGCACCAGCGGACTGTGGCTTTACGCCGCCGGGGACGCGGCCGGCAAGGTGCTCCTGACCCATCAGGGTAAATATGAGGCGCGTGCAACCGGTGACGCAATCGTCGCAAGGGCTAACGGCAAACTCGTCGGGACACCCAAACCGTGGAGCCCGTGGGCCCACACGGCAAACGACCACGCAGTTCCGAGCGTGGTGTTTACAGATCCTGAGGTTGCCTCGGTTGGCCCGAGCCTGGAGCAGGCCCTGCTGCAGGGCAAGAATGTCACGGGCGTGGAACTCCCCATCAACGTTTCCGGCTCGCAGTTGCACTCCCCCGACTACAAAGGCTGGGCCCAGATAGTGGTTGATGAGGACAGGAAGGTCATCCTGGGAGCTACTTTCGTGGGTCCGGGCGTTGCGGAACTCCTTCATTCCGCAACCATTGCGATCGTGGGCGAGGTGCCGTTGGACCGGCTGTGGCATGCCGTTCCTTCCTACCCCACCATCAGCGAGGTTTGGCTGCGGCTCCTGGAAAAGTACGGGCTCTAAATTTCTATTTGAACTGACCAGTCAGTTTAGTTAGACTTTCAGCAGACACCATTTCTGCGAAAGGCTTCATTGTGCTGTCCGTACAGCAACTTCAGATCAACGGCCGCCGGGACGATCTCCTCCCGGCAACGTCACTTCAAGTCCGCCGCGGCGAACTCCTGCTCGTCGCCGGAGAGGGCCAGGACCAGCGGACAGCTTTGGCGTTGGCTTTGAGCGGCCGCATGAAGCCAAGCAACGGCGTCCTCAGCTGGGACAACACCACCAAGACCAAGAAGATCCGCCTCGCCAGCGCCTTGGTGGACTCTCCCGGCGTCAACGAACCCGAGCAACACCTCAGCGTCCGCGACCTCGTCACCGAGGACCTCTCCCTGATTCCCCGGCGATACCGCGGCGCACTGCTGAGTAAACCGTGGCTGAAGGTCAACAGCTTTGAAGACATCGCCGGCCTCTGGATAGAACAAATTCCGGCCGCCCGCCGCTTGGAACTCCTCACCGCGCTGGCCTTGGCTGATCCAGCCACGGACCTCCTTGTAGTGGACTCCCCTGACCGCCACAGTGCCGATCCCGCGGCTTGGTTGCCCCGGCTTCAGGCATTGGCGTCCGACGCCGGGCGGCCGCTTGCCGTCGTCGCCGTCGTGGGTGCCCTCCCGGAGAACTGGACCGGAGCCGCTGCGGTGATCGGAAACTCAGTGACGCATCCCCCTGAACCGGAGGTGGAACCCACGCCCGCCGCACCGCAGGCCACCCGGCCCGAGCCGGCAACCGCCGTCGAACCCCAAACAGCGGACGAACCCAAGGCCAAGCACGCGGCCGAACCGGCACCCGAAACATCCGCAGCCCTCAAACCCGCTGCCCACACTGAATCCGAAAACCTTCAAAGGACTGCAAAGTGACTGTTCTGCGGCTGGCCCGCTCCGAACTCAAGCGCATGACCGGCGGGCTCCTGCCCAAGCTGACCATCCTCGCCCTGACCATGGTCCCGTTGCTGTACGGTGCCGTGTACCTTTACGCGAACTGGGATCCGTACGGCAACCTGAACCAGATCGACGCCGCCTTGGTGGTTGAAGACACGGGTGCCACCTCAAAAGACGGCACGGAACTCCAGGCCGGCAAAAAGGTGGCAGACAGCCTGGTTGAGGGCCACGTTTTCAACTGGAAGCAGGTGTCCAGCGCCGAGGATGCAGATGCTGGCGTTCGCACGGGTGAGTACGCCTTCGCCCTGCGCATCCCCAAGGATTTCTCCTCCAACCTGGTCTCCCCCGGGAGTTTCGACGCCGCCAACCAGGCCATGCTGCACGTCACCACCAACGATGCCAACAACTACTTGCTGAGCACCATCGTGGACAAGCTCACAACGGCCGTGCATTCAACGGTGGCCAAGGAAGTGGGCGAGGAAACCGCCAACCAGCTCCTCACGGGCTTCGGCACCATCCACGCCTCCATTGTGAAGGCCGCCGACGGCGCCACGGAGCTGGCCACGGGCGTTGGCAAACTCAGTGACGGCGCCGCGACACTGCACACCGGCACCACCCAGCTGGTTACCGGCGCGGACCAACTCGTGGCCGGGCAGACCCAGTTGCGCGATGGAGCCGTACAGCTGAACACCGGTGCCGGCCAGCTCAGTTCCGGCCTCACGGAGCTCAGGAACAAGACCGCTACCCTTCCAACGGATTCGCAGAAACTCGCTGATGGCGCGGCTCAAGTAGCCGCCGGAAACGCCGAGCAGAACGCGAAAGTCCAGGACGTCGTCGGGCAGCTCGAAGCGGCAGATAAGGGCCTCCGCAACCGCGTGGTCGAATCGAACGCGCGGCTGGTCACGGCCGGTGTGCTGACGCAGGAGCAGGCAGACAAGGTCCTGGCAGACTTTGATGCCGCAGCAGCGTCAGGCCCCGTCACCGATGCGAAGGCAAAGATTTCCGGGGACGCCGCCAAAATCCAGCAGCTCTCCGACGGTTCAGCCGCTGTGAGCGCAGGCGCAGCCAAGCTCGCCGCCGCCACACCAGCGCTGACCGACGCGATCTCGAAAGCCGCCGACGGGGCCGGGCAGCTGAACGCGGGCGCATCAACGTTGGCTGCCGGGCAGCAGACCGCCTTGGACGGCGCTGCCAAGCTCGACGACGGTGCCCACCAACTGGACGACGGTGCAGGCCAGCTCGCCAGCGGCGCAGTGACCGCATCCGATGGGTCACATACCCTGGCCACCGAGCTTGCGAAGGGCGCAGGAGACATCCCCAACCCCAACGATGAGCAAAAGAACAGTGTGTCCAAGGTGATCGCGGACCCGGTGGCCGTGGACAACGTGTCCCAGGCCAAGGCCGGATCCTATGGCGCCGGGCTGGCACCCTTCTTCCTGACCCTGGCCCTCTGGATCGGCGTGTTCATGCTGGTCCAGGCCATGCGGCCCATCACCCAACGGGCCTTGGCCTCGAACGCCCCCGCCTGGAAAATCGCCGTCGGAGGCTGGCTGCCGTTCTTCGTCGTCTCGGTGCTGCAAGCCACCATCCTCACCCTGGTGGTTGACCTCGGCCTGGGCCTCAACCCCGCGCATCCCATCGGAATGTGGCTGTTCATGCTGGCGGCCGTGATGGCGTTCAGCGCGATCATTCAAGGCATCGTGGCGCTCATGGGAACTCCCGGCAAGTTCGTGGTTCTGATCCTGTTGGTGCTGCAGCTCGTTTCCTCGGGCGGAACGTTCCCGTGGCAGACCACCCCCATGCCGCTCCATGTTGTGCATGAGGTCCTGCCCATGGGATACGTGGTCACCGGCATGCGACACCTGATCTACGGTGGTGACCTCAGCATGATCTGGCCCACCGTACTGGGTCTGCTTGGATACACTTTGCTGGGAGCGGCACTGTCAACGCTAGCCGTCCGCAAGCACAAGATGTGGACCCTCAAGACGCTGAAGCCGGAGATTGCAGTATGAGCACCACCGAGCCGGTCCCTTCCGCCGCCGAGTCCCAGGGAGGCGAATCAGGCCCTGCCGGGAAAAAACTACGTCCCGGCCGCACCAACGCCACCAAGCAGCGCCTGTTCGAGGCCTCCATGGAGCTGATCGGCGAGCGCGGCGCTGCGGGGGTCACCGTGGATGAGATCGCGGCCGCTGCGGGGGTGTCCAAGGGAACGGTCTATTACAACTTTGGCAGCAAATCCGATCTGATCGCACAGTTGCTGCGGCACGGTGTGGACATCATGCTGGTCCGGCTGCAGGACGTTCGGGGCAACAGCAACGACCCCCTGGAGTCCATGACCAACATGGTGGGGCAGGCCATGGAGTTCATGGACGACTACCCCTCCTTCGCCCGGCTGTGGGTCAGCGAAAACTGGCGCACTCCCGGGGAGTGGAGTGCCGTGTTTGCCGAGCTCCGGGCTGAACTTCTGGCCGTGGTTGGCTCGGCTGTGGAGAGCGTTGCGGCGGGCTACAAGGTGGACGAATCGATTGCACGGGGTTCTTTGGAGGCGGCGATCTTCGGTGCCATCTTCGTGGTGGGCCTGGACCGGCAGACGTACAACCCGGAACGCACCCGCGAGCAAAGCGTTGCGGCCGTGATGACCATCATGCACGGGTACGTCATCAAGTAACGCTGCCTCTCCTGGCGTTGTGAGGCCCGCTCTGCAGGCCTAAACCCGCGCGAACCCTGCAGAGGAGGCCTCGCAACGGTACGCAATTGGAATCTGAAGCGGCGTGGCGTGGCCACTTGGTCGGCGATGATTAACCTCATGCGTCACATGGGGAACAGCGGGAAGCTTGCGGTGGTGTCCGCGTTCGTCTCGCTCGGGCTGTTAGTGCTGGCCGCAGTAGTGCTGGAGGAACTGGTGTTGTACCTGTTCCTGGGCTCCGTGCTGATCTGCTACCTGGCGTCCCTGATCCAAGTGTTCAACCGCCGACGCTATCTGGTGATCCTGCTCGGCGCAGTGGGCACCAGCTTGTTCATCGGGTGCAGCATTGCGTTCTTGCGGATGTGGGGCATCGCTTTTAGCCAGGACGCCGCTGCGCTGGGCAGTGCTCCCGCCGGCGGTGCTCAAGCCGGCGGTGCTCCAGCCGGCAGTGGTGCACTGGGCGGCCCGGCCATCCCGGCCAGCACCCAGGACTCGGACATCTATTTCTACTTGGCCGTGGCAGCCGGCATCGGAACGCTGGCGGTGCTGTTCCTCGGAGCAGTGGTGCCGTCGTTTGGTTCGCGGGCTGCGGCGCCTCACAAACGCCCCTCGACGCCGGTGAAGCGAACCCCGGTGCCCCGCAAACCAGCTTCCCGTCCGGCCACACCTGTCAAACGTCCGGCTGGTTCGTCCCCACGGCCACCCACTGCAACCAAGGCTCCTGCAGTCAAGCGCCCCGCACCGCGTACGCCAACAACGCCAGCCAAGCGGCCGGCGTCGAGCGCTTCTGCCCAGCGCAAGCCGGCCCCGAAGCGCTAACGCACCTCCGAACGTGCGTTGCGGGGCCCGCTCTGCTTGCTTACGCGGGATCTATAGGCGCAGAGCGGGCCTCACAACGGCCGTTTCCGGGCGGATTTTGCGTCCGGCACCCAGGACGGCGGTGGCAACTCCCAGGAGGAGGATCAGCCCGCCGAGGATCTCGGTCAGTGTGGGAATCTCGTTCAAAACAAGCCACGCGGCCGTCATCCCCACCACAGGGACCAACAGCGTGAAGGGCACGACGTCGGAGCTCGGGTACAGCGACAACAGCCGGTTCCAGATGCCGTAGCCAATCAGGGACGCGAACACGGCCGTATAGATGGCGCTCAGGATAGTGGCGGGCTGCAGGTCGGTGAGAGTGGCCCACACGATGCCCGGCCCGTCCACCAGCAGCGACAAACCAGCCAACGGGACCGGCACCACGGCACCGGACCACACCACCAGGCCCAACCCGGAGGCGGCTTTGGAATGCCGGGCCACCACGTTGCCGATCGCCCAGGACAACGCCGCGGCCAGGACAATCATGAGCGGAAGCACCGGCGCCACGGCGCTGCGCCCCAACGCCACTACTGCCAAGCCTGCGATACCCAGAGCCACGCCCGCCAATTGGCGGCGGCTCGGCTTCTCACCGAGGAACCTCGCCGCCAGCAAAATGGTGAACAGAACCTGCGCCTGAAGTACCAAGGACGCCAAACCTGCGGGCATTCCCAAGGCCATGCCCAAGTACAGGAGGCCGAATTGGCCGGCACTCATGAAGAGCCCGACGCCGACAATCGCCTTCCAGCCCACGTCCGGTTTGCGGATGAACAGGATGAAGGGAAAGACCACCAGCAGGAAGCGCATGGCGACGAAGAGCAGCGGCGGGACTTCCCTGCCGTTGGTGTGCAGGCCGAGGTCTATCGCGACGAAGTTGATGCCCCACAGGACAGCAACTACCACGGCAAGGGCGGAGTGGCGAAGGTTCACACGTACACTCTGGCCTTCTTTTGGTTGAAGCACCAGCGTTGAATTCAACATGGAACAGCGTAGATTTGCTTCATGATCGACATTTCCTCCCTGAGGGCCTTGGTGGCCGTGGAACAGCACGGCTCAGTTGTGGCGGCCTCGGACGTCATGGGTTTCAGCCCTTCAGCCATTTCGCAGCAAATCAAGAAACTTGAGAAGCAGACCGGCGTCACCGTGCTGGAACGCAATGGCCGGGGGGTGCTCCTCACGGAACGCGGCCTGGCTTTGGCGGGCTATGGCAGGCGGATCATGGGCGAGCTCGAAGAACTCCAAGCCACACTGCTGGCCGATCCCGCGAAACCTTCAGGCCTCCTGAGGCTCGTTGCGTTTTCCACAGCCTGCCGAGGCCTGGTGGGACCGATGCTGGGGCGCATGGCCACCGCCCACTCCGCGTTGGACATCACCGTACTGGCCGAGGATCCCCGCGAGGCTGTACAAAGAGTGGCATCAGGCGAAGCGGAACTCGCGGTTGTCCATAACTGGAACTCGGTGCCCTTGGTGATCCCGGAGAACCTGGTGCTTGAGGACCTCTGCATCGACCAAGCCGATGTCCTCGTCAACAGCACCCACCCACTTTCCGGAAGTGCCGCCGTCGAGCGTGAAGACCTACTCAACGAAACCTGGATCAGCACCCCGGCAGGAGCCATCTGCAACGAAGCATTGCTGCAGATCTTTGCCGGGCTGGGCAAGGTCCCCGATATCCGCGTTTACGATCCCGACTTCTCCACCCACATCGCCATGGTGGAACAAGGCGTGGCCGTGGCACTCGTTCCGAGGCTCGGCAGGCCACCGCTTCCCGCCGGCGTGGTTGCCATCCCGGTGATCAACCCAGTGCAGCAACGGTCCGTGGGCGTGGTGTACCGGAAGACGATGACCGCCAGCCCCAACATCCGAACCGCGGTGCGAATGCTTCGCGAGGTGGCGGGCGGACTTCCCCTGCCACAGGGGTGACCAGGAGCGATCACGGCCACACAGTGGGCACGGCGAAGGCGTAGCGGCTATTTCGCAGGACCTACTTGCGGGGAACCGCGAAGTGCGTGAGCCGAGCATCCTGCCCGTCCAGCTCAGCCCACGATTTTTCCGTTTCCATCACCGTCAACGCACTGGTTGGGTACCTGGTGGCGGCATCCATATAGGCGTCGTGGTCAGAGTCGCGGGACGCCAAGTGCATAGCCAGATCCTGGACTCCAGGCATATGCGAGATCACCATCAGTGTGGTCACAGTGTCCGGGACGTGGTTGATGACCGTCAACATGCGGTTGGCCGAGGCGGAGTACAGGCCGTCCTCAAGTTTGGGCGTCGGTGCTTTGTCGCCCAGTTCGTCGCACACCCAGGTGCAGGTCTGGCGGGTTCTTAATGCTGACGAGCACAGAATGAAGTCAGGCACCACGCCCTGCTGGAGCAACCATTTGCCGGCCAGCGGAGCCTCCCGGTGCCCGCGCTCCTCCAAGGGGCGCTCATGATCAGGCACGCCGGTAGGCCAATCAGCCTTGGCATGCCGCATGATCACCAGGCGCTTAATGTGATGGTCACTCATAACCCAACCCTATCCGCCGCGGGCTCCTGGGGCTCCCTGACCTTCTTTGGGAAGAGAACAGCCCTTGGTCAACCTGATGTGGTTGCCCAAGGGCTGTTGGCAGATCAATGAGGGTCAGAACCGCACGCAGCGCCGGCGCCCGCCGAGGCCAGTACTCTCCCGGGCTGCGTGGTGCTTAGATCGAGTATTCCGGAGCGGCCCAGACAATAACTTCGGGGTGCTCGTAGAAACGGTAGCCCTGGCCGCGGACCGTGCGGACCGTGTTGGCGAGGCGGCCGAGCTTGGAGCGGAGACGCCGGATGTGGACGTCGATGGTGCGCTCGTTGGGTACCTCTTCGGCGTTGCGCCATAGTCCCTCAAGCAGTTCGTCGCGGCCCACGGTGCGGGTGCCGTTTTCGACGAGGTAGTTGAGGAGTTCGAATTCCTTGAACGTCAGGTTCAGCGATTCGCCATCCAGGTGCACTTCGCGGCGGGCGAGGTCAATCAGCACGCCGGACGGACGGGATTCCTGCTGCGGCGCCGGACGGGCAGCTTCGGTGCGCTGGCGTGCGGCAACAGTGGGGTCACCGAACGTGGAACGCACGACGTCGAGGGCTGACCCGGGTGCCCCGGCGGGGGCCACTGCGACGGCGGCATAGCTTTCCGCGCCGGTCACGAGGGACTGGGCGTAGGCCCGGATTTCCTGGGCGAGCTTGGCGATGGATGTTCCTGCAGCGGCAGCAGTTTCTTCGTCAATTCCCATGTACAGGACAAATCCGCGGGCCACGTTGTCGTTGGCGACGGGGCGGAGTTTGTCCGACTGGGCAATCACAGGAGTGGGTGCAGTCATGGGTGCCGGCTCTGCCGTGGGGACTGCGCGCAACTGGCCGTAGGAGTTGGGGTTGTAGCCCTGGGGCACATAGCCGGGGGCCTGCTGCCCGGCGCCTTGGGGAGCCGGAGAGTAGCCGGGGCGGCTGCCGAAGCCGGGGCGAAGCCCTGCGTTTGACGCTGCCTTGTTGGCGTTACGGACGGAGATGTGGACGTATCCAGATGCAACTGACATGGAGTGCTTACCTCAAAAGTGAATAGCCGTCATCGCGGCTTCGAATGCTGATTGTCCCCGCAATGAGTTTGGGGAGGGGCGCCCAACGCTGGGCTAGGGGGCGAATGCCTGAAACTTCTTGGGGTGGAAAGTTAGGCTTGCATTCGACAACAGCGGTCATCATGGCCAGCGGGTTCGCTGGGCCAGGTTGCTGCGGCTGCAGGTGCTGTTGAGTTCTTGTTCACATTGGAAGTGTGCAACGTAACAATGGCAACACGCAAGTAACAAAGCGTCGAACCGTCCACATTTTGAGACGTTGAGGTCTATTGTGCCGCAAATCACAATTCAGCCCGGCCTATAAATGAATGGCATTTCATTCGACCACAGCCGGGAATATTCGCCATTATGTGAATTTTCTTCGGTGAATCTGGCCAGAGTGCCGCGTCGGTTCCCACGAACGGGCATGCGGCGGAATCTCACGATCTGAAACAGTTGCTGTCCAATCACACTAAATGGCGGTTCAACAAATTTCCCGAAAAAATCTGCTACAAGCTGTAGAAACAGCTCTCTCGCTAGTGTTGGGTTCACAGCGTCTTCACAGGACCGGCAAAGCGCTGGCTAACCAGCAGAACGGAGAGTTGTCCCATGGCCTCCTCGCACTCCATGACCAACAACCTTCCCCAGCTCTCCCATCCGGACGGCTCCCCCATCCGCGCCCTTGTGGTGGACGATGAACCCAGCCTCGCCGAGCTCATGAGCATGGGACTTCGAATGGCGGGCTGGTCCGTGGCAGTGGCCGGGGACGGGCCCGGGGCCGTAAAACTGGCCAAGGACTTTCGCCCTGACGTGCTGGTCCTGGACGTCATGCTGCCCGGCTTCGACGGCGTGGAGGTCCTCAATCGCATCCGCACCTTCGCCCCGGAAGTTCCCGCACTGTTCCTCACCGCCAAGGACGCCGTACAGGATCGGATCGTTGGGCTCGCCGCCGGAGGGGACGACTACGTCACCAAGCCCTTCAGCATGGAAGAGGTCCTCCTACGCCTCCACCGTCTGGTCCAGCGTTCCGGGGTGGCGGCCATGGACACTGCCGAGCTTGTGGTGGGAGATCTCACGCTGAACGTGGACACCCGCGAAGTCACCCGGGCCGGCGAGGACATCCCGCTCACCGCCACCCAGTTTGAACTTTTGCGCTACCTCATGGAAAACCCCAAACGAGTGGTCAGCAAAGCCCAGATTCTGGACCGGGTGTGGGACTACGACTTCGGTGGCCAGGCCAACATCGTGGAACTGTACATCTCCTACCTACGCAAGAAGATCGAAGCCAACCATCCGCCCATGATCCACACCATCCGTGGCGCCGGGTACGTCATCAAGCCAGCGGACTAGGCGTTGAGCACACTGTCAGGAGTGGCCAAAAGCTCCCGTATTCCCGGAAATCCACAGCGCAGCTGGCTGAACCCGTCCACCTGGCACCTGCGGACACGCCTGGTCCTGGTGGCCATGGCGCTCCTGGTGGCCATCTGCGGAGCCGTGGGCATTGTCAGCTACGCGTCCATGGACATGGTCTTCAACAGGCAGCTCGATAGGCAATTGGAGCAGGCGTCCAGCCGCGCGACCGACTTCGGCAGGCCGCCGTCGAACTTTCCCACGAACCCCTCCGGAAGGCCTGACCCGCTGGAGGCGCGCGGCCAGGCCGCGGGAACGCTCAACGCGAGGATCGACGGCTCAACCGTGAGGAGTTCGGGGCTCATCGACGCCCAAGGCAACCGCGTTTCACTTTCCGCAGCCGATGAGCAGGTCCTGTTGTCGCTCCCCAAGGACAACGTGCCGGTGGATCGATCCCTGTCCAATGGTGACTACCGGCTGGTGGCAGTGGACACCTACGGTGATGTGATCGTGACGGGGCTGCCCTTGGCGGACAAGCAAAGCGCCGAGGCCTCGCTGGTGTGGACCATGGTGTTGGTTTCGTTGGGCGGATTGGTACTGATCGGCCTCGCCGGAACAGTAATCATCCGGCGGACCATGCGGCCGCTTGAGCAGCTCTCCGAGGTTGCCACCAAGGTTTCGCGCCTCCCCCTCGACGCCGGGGAGGTGGCACTTGCGGTACGCGTACCGCCGTCGACCGCTCATCCCGGAACGGAAGTTGGAAGCGTTGGCCATGCTCTGAACCAGATGCTGGAGAACGTCGCCAGTGCATTGGAAGCACGGCAGGAAAGCGAAACCAAGGTGCGTCAGTTCGTCGCTGATGCCTCACACGAACTCCGCACACCGCTCACCGCGATCCGCGGCTACACGGAGTTGCTGAGGATGACCGAGACCTTCACCGACGATGGCCGCAAGTCGCTGGCAAGGGTCCAAAGCCAATCGGAGCGCATGACCACGCTGGTTGAGGACCTGCTGCTGCTGGCGCGCTTGGACGAGGGGCAGCCCGTGAAAGTCGAGGACGTTGACCTGACCCAGTTGGTGATCGAAACCGTCAGCGATGAGAAGGTCATGGCGCCGGATCACATCTGGCACCTCCAGCTCCCCGATGAGCCTGTCACAGTCCGCGGCGATGTAACGCAATTGCACCAGGTGCTCGCCAACCTGCTGTCCAACGCGCGCAAACACACCGATCCCGGCACCACCGTGGTAACAGGCGTCATGCTCTCCGCTGATGGCAGCGCAGTGGTCACAGTGACGGACAACGGCCCGGGCATTCCGGTCGATTTCCAAGGCCGGATCTTCTCCCGTTTTGCCCGCGCTGATGCCGCGAGATCGGGTTCTGAAGGCACCTCCGGACTGGGCCTTTCCATTGTGGATTCGATTGTTGCCGCCCATGGTGGCACCGTGGAGGTGACGTCCAGGCCCGGGCGCACCGAGTTCGCGCTGCGACTTCCCACGGTAAGCACCGGAGAGAGTCAGGCAAGCCTGCAAGGCGACTCACCGGCATCGTGATCTCTGTTACCTAAATGTGACTTCTGAAGAAACCTCCTGTACCGTCGAAAGGGTGGGTTTCCCCAAGGACCCACATCCGGGATGCGCCGAGCTCTGCCACTTCCCGGAGTCCGTTCTTCTTTGAGGCAGAGACGGGGGACCCACAGTCTCCGGGCCTGGCAATGTGCCGCCCTAGGGGTGAAGCCGCAGCGTGACGCGCGGCCGGATGACCTCATCCGAACCCGACAGCTAACTCCGCAGGCGCTGAGAGGTCACACAACATGTCTGAATTTAACGATCAGACGCGCCCTTCTGCGCGTCACCGCGACGAACACAACGCACCGCTCACCAAGTCGCAGTCCGTCCTCAAGAACGCTGCCCGCCAGGGTAAGTCCGGCCACCGCATGTCAGTCGTAGCCGGCGTTGTAGCAGCCGCACTGGGTGTTGCATCGCTCGGAACCGCCGCAAACGCCGCGTTGACTCTCCCTGAGGCGAGCCGCGTTGCCGGGACCCAGGCTGCTGCCCAGGTCAGCGCCAACAAGTCAGCTGATATCTCCGCTTCCTTGGATGCTGCCGCCGCCAAGGGCGCAGCTGACCGGGCTGCCGCGGACAAGGCAGCTGCTGAGAAGGCCGCTGCCGACAAGGCTGCCGCTGACCAGGCCGCTGCTGAGAAGGCTGCCGCTGACGCTGCAGCCAAGCAAGCCGCCGACGCCGCTGCCGCCCAAGCCGCAGCTGAGAAGGCTGCCGCTGACGCTGCAGCCAAGCAAGCCGCCGACGCCGCTGCTGCCGCCGCCGCTGCGGAAGCTGCAGCTGCCGCAGCCGCCCCGAAAGCCGTGGACGACCCCGCCGCTGCCAAGGCCTACGCCGCCAGCATCCTGGGCAACTACGGCTGGAGCGCAGCTGAGATGACCGCACTGAACACCCTGTGGGAGAAGGAATCCAACTGGAGGACAACTGCCACCAACGCTTCCAGCGGCGCGTATGGCATTGTCCAGTCCCTCCCGGCCGGCAAGATGGCCTCCGCTGGTGCTGACTGGCAGACCAACTACCAGACCCAGATCAAGTGGGGCCTGAACTACATCAAGGAGCGCTACGGATCCCCGTCCGCCGCTCTGGGCTTCCACTTGGCCAACAACTGGTACTAAGCCAGACCGCTTCATTGCCGCGCCCGTTCCCGCCGTCCGCCCCAGTACCCACTGGAGCGGATGGCGGGAACGGATGCGGCTTTTGCTGTTTTACAGGCGCCACCCGTGGTTCACAGGCGCCACCCGTGGTTCACAGGCGCTGCCCATGGTTCACAGCGCGGTCACAGCCTCCGCCTAAAGCCCACATAATCGGCCGTCGCATGCTGGATATATGACGCTCACAGCTCCCCGGCCAGCACTGCATCGGACGGTGCAAGGCACTCCCGCCAGCACACCCGCGCTGGCTCCCGTCCTGGACATCGCCATACCCGTGTTCAACGAGGAAGTCCGCCTGGAAGAAAACCTTCGCAGGCTGCACGGGCACCTTGCAGACACTCTTCCGCACACCTTCCGGATCACTGTGGTGGACAACGCCAGCACGGACGGCACCCTGCGGATCGCCGAACGCCTGGCGAGGGAATTCCCCGAGCTTATGGTGGTCCGTCTTGATCGAAGGGGCCGCGGAAACTCCCTCCGTAAGATCTGGTTGTCCTCCGCGTCACCGCTGCTTGCCTATATAGACCTGGACCTGTCCTTCGACCTTTCGGCCGTGGCTCCTCTTCTGGCCCCGCTGATGTCGGGCCACTCAGACCTCGCTGTCGGCACGCGTCTGGCAAAGGCTTCGCACGGGACATTTAGCCACCACCGTGACGTCATTGCACGCGCCTACAATTTTCTGTTGCGCGTCCTGACGGGAGCGCGCTTCTCCGATGCTGAGTGCGGGTTCAAAGCCATTCGTGCCGACGTCGCCCGCCAGCTGCTCCCCTACACCCGCGATGAAGCATGGTTTTTCGACACCGAACTGCTGATCATCGCTGACCGCTCCGCTCTGCGCATTCATGAGGTGCCGGTGGACTGGAGCGACAATCCCGACTCAAGTGTCGACGTCGTACGTACCCTTTTGACCGACCTCAAAGGGTTGGCGGGGCTGACCCGCAAACTGCGCCGCGGGACAATTCCCATCGCCGGGCTTCGCGCCGAACTGGGCCGGGGCCCTCACCGGCACTGAACTTTCCGAAGAGCGCTACGCCTCCGGTTCAGCCTCCACCGCGCCCCGTACGGCCGCGATGGACGCGGCCACATCTCCAGCGTCCGTGGTCCAGTTGCTCACAGAGATCCGCAGGATCTCACGTCCTCGCCATGACGAACCGGACATCCACACCGCGCCCTCGGCCATGAGCCGCTGGGTGATGCGGTGCGTGCGATCGTCACTGCCGAAACTCACGGAGACCTGCGTGAACACGACGTCGTTAAGCACTTCCACTCCCGGGATCGCGGATAGTCCTTCAGCCAAAGCACGGGCATTTGCCGCAAGACGGTCCACCATGGAAATCACGCCGTCCCGGCCCAGCTGCCTCAGTGCCGCCCACACCGGAATGCCGCGGGCGCGGCGGGACATCTCCGGAACTTTCTCGAAAGGGTCCCCCGGTCCGGCATCAGTGGCTATCAGGTAACTGGTGTGAACACTGAAAGCACGCCTCAAGGCTTCCGGGCGGGCCACGATTGCCAGGCCACAGTCGTAGGGGACGTTCAGGGTTTTGTGTGCGTCCGTTGCCCACGAGTCGGCGTCCTCAACACCGGCCAGCCGGGTACGCAGCGTTGGGCTCACAACGGCCCACAAACCAAAGGCGCCGTCCACATGTACCCATGCACCGCGATCGTGGGCCACGGCTATGGCCTCCTCCATGGGATCAAACGCACCGGAGTGGAGGTTGCCGGCCTGCAGGCAAACCAAGGATGGCCCCGGCTGCTGATCCATGGCATCGGCCAAGGCATCGGGAAATATCCTGCCCTCGTCGTCGGCGTCTACCGGAACGCATGCGCCCAAGCCCAGGTACCGCAACGCGAGATCGACGGCGGCGTGCCGTTCCCGTCCTGCAAAGGTTGTGATGCGCGGCGCGCCGGTAAGTCCCAGAGCCTCCAGATCCCAGCCCGCCTCGTCCATTAAGTACTGGCGGCCAGCCGCCAGCCCCACGAAATTGGCGGTGGTGGCGCCAGTGGTGAATCCGACGTCGGCGGTGGCGGGCAGGTGCAGGAGGTCCAAAAGCCAGGCGGCGGCAGATTCTTCAATCGCGGCGGCGGCGGGGGTGGCGAACCGGAGCCCTGTGTTCTGGTCCCAGGCGGAGACGAGCCAATCGGCGGCCATGGCAGCAGGGAGGGTTCCGCCCATCACCCACCCAAAGAATCGACCGGACTGGATCGCCATGAGCCCGGGCTCAGCCAGTGCGGCGAGCTCATCAATGACTTCGGCGGCATCAGTGGCTCCGGCCGGAAGACGCGGCAGGATGCTCCCGGCCACCTGATCGGCATCCGAGGAAGGACGGACAGAACGGGTAGGGACAGACGCAAGCCAGTCACCGGCGTGGACCATGGCCCGCTCCAATGCAGCACCGTACGCCTCCGGCATCGCAGACATGCGCACAGCCTACGCCCGCTTCACTGCGCCGAACAGACCGGGCAGAAAACCTTAGAGCGTTAGCGTCAGGAGGTGCCCGCCGTCGTCGTCCTTTACTGCGGTGACCGTCACTGCGGTGTAGTCCGGGATCCGCCACATGCCCGGTTCCAATTCGCCGCCGGCCTTGCCCACCACAACGGTCCGCATCCCCGCTGCACGGGCCGCCGCAATACCGGCAGGCGCGTCTTCGAAAACCACGACGTCGGCCGGGTCGGCTCCCAGGAGCGCCGCCGCCTTAAGGTACCCCTCCGGGTGCGGCTTACCGCGGGTGACTGACTCGGCGGTGACCGCGGTGGACGGCATGGCGAGCCCGGCCGCCTCCATGCGGATCCCGGCAAGGATGCTGTCGGCGGAGGTGACAAGCGCGATCGCTTCATCGGGCAGCGCGGCCAGCACGGCTGCCGCGCCGGGGAGGGCGATCACGCCATCCGTCCGGGACCGTTCCATCTCGCCAAGCTCAGCGGTCAAAGCTTCAAAGTCAGCACCGGCGGGCGCGTACCGGCGCACGGTGTCGCCGGCTTGGACGCCGTGGGAGGTGCGGAGGATCTCGTCGAAATCCAAGCCGTAGCGGTCGGCGAACTCGGACCACACCTGCTCCACGATCGCTGTTGAATCAACCAGTGTGCCGTCCATGTCAAAGAGGATGGCGCGGGCGGTCAACGTAGACGTCTCAGCGGGGAGAGCGGGTTCGGCAGGATGGCTCATGGTTCCATCCTGCCGCACGCTGTCTGCCACCCGGCGAAGTGTGACTTAGCCGTTGGGCCTCTGAGGCAGGTACTGCACCGCCCACTGGTTGCCGTCAGGGTCCGCGAAGTAGACAAAGTGGCCCCAATCCTGGACGTCGACGTCGCTAACATCCACACCGTTGGCCTTGAGGTGATCATGCGCCTTATTGATGTCAGCCACTACCACTTGCAGATTGGGCGCCGAGCCTGGAGGGGCGTCGGTGAGGCCCTCACCGATAGCGATGGAGCACGCAGAACCCGGAGGCGTCAGCTGAACGAAGCGGATGCCATCAGTGGGACGCTCATCGAAGTCGGCATTGAAACCAACCTTGTTTACGTAGAAATCCTTCGCGCGGTCGACGTCGGAGACAGGTACAAATACCAGTTCAAGTTTCCAGTCCATGCGCCACAGGCTAACCAAGCCCGACGAAAACCGGTAGGGGGCTCCCTTAGCCCGCCACGCCGTAGAGGCGGTCGCCGGCGTCGCCCAGGCCGGGCACAATGTACGACTTCTCGTTGAGCTTCTCGTCAATGGAAGCCAGAACTACCTTCACGTTGGCGTCTGCGAGCTCTTCTTCCAGCTTTGCCAGTCCTTCCGGAGCAGCCAGCAGGCAGATGCAGGTGACGTCCGAGGCGCCGCGCTTGAAGAGGAACTTGATGGCCTCGCGCAAGGTGCCGCCAGTTGCGAGCATAGGGTCCAGGACAAAGATCTGGCGGCCGGTGAGGTCCTCGGGGAGGCGCTCGGCGTACGTGATGATGTCCAGCGTTTCCTCGTCCCGGGCCATGCCCAGGAAGCCCACTTCAGCGGTGGGGACCAGCTTGGTCATGCCCTCCAGCATGCCGAGGCCTGCGCGCAGGATGGGGACCACCAGCGGCGTGGGCTTGGTGAAAGCCGTGCCAATGGTGGTGGTGACGGGGGTTTCAATCTCCACTGGCTGAGTCTTGACCTCGCGGGTGGCTTCATAGGCCAGGAGGGTGACGAGTTCTTCAGTGAGCTGCCGGAAGACCGGTGAAGGAGTGTTCTTATCCCGCAGAACGGTGAGCTTGTGAGCGACCAGCGGGTGGTCCACGACGAGTGTGCGCATCCCCCAAAACTATCATTGAGACATGAGCGCCACCGAGCCGTATCACGCAGATCACCTGGCCTGGATGGGCCTTGCCCTGGACGAGGCCCGGTTGGCGTTGCAAACTGACGACGTCCCCATTGGCGCCGTGGTGTTGGGGCCCGACGGCGGCGTGCTGGGTTCTGGCCGCAACGAACGGGAGGCTCATGGAGACCCGACCGCCCACGCTGAGGTGGTGGCCATCCGCGAAGCTGCCGCTGCGCTGCGTCAGCGCGCTCACGATGCGGGCGGCTCGGGCGACGGCTGGCGGCTTGAGGATTGCACCTTGGTGGTCACCCTTGAGCCGTGCGCCATGTGTGCCGGGGCAATTGTCCTGGCCCGGATTCCGCGGGTGGTGTTCGGGGCGTGGGACGAGAAAGCCGGAGCCGTAGGGTCTGTTTTCGATATCCTTCGCGAGCGCCGCCTCAACCACTGGGTAGAGGTGTACGCGGGTGTTCGCGAGGAGGAATGCGCGGGCCTGCTCAAGGACTTTTTCGCTTCACACCGGTTGCCCTAGCTCGTAGTGCGTTGGAGGGCTTCAGCGTTGGAGGGCCTCAAGGACGGTGGCTGCGGTGGTGTCCCAGCCTTGGAGGTGGTCCCGGGCTCGGAGTGCGCTGTTGCGCCAACGCTCTTGGAGTGCGGGGTTGGCGAGCCAGTTCCTGAGGGTGTTGGTGAGCAGGCCGGTTTCCTGCAGATCCAGCGCCGCGCCCGCCCCTGTGTCACCCAGGGCTTCCTCTGCTCCTGTCCCCTGCCGCACAAGCACGGGGATGCCATGAGCCAACGACTCCGACACCGCCATTCCATAGCTTTCGGAGCGTGAAATAAGGACACTGAGGTCAGCCCTGCGCCACTGATCTTCAAGAGCCTCGCCGGTCAACTCTCCGGTGACGCTGATGCGGTCTTGGAGCACGTGATGCTCGACGGCGTCCCTCACCTCGGCTGCGTACCTCGGGTCAGCGTCGTTGGAGCCGATGAGGGCTGCTGTCCACGGTTCGTCACGTATCTCGCTCAGCGCCTCCACCAAGAGTGTCTGGCTCTTATTGGGCAGCAATGCTGCGACGGCGACGATATGCGGTGGCTGCGAACCCTTGGCGGGGTCTGCTTTGTCGGCCCCGGGCGTAGCGATGACGATGTCCTGTTGCCCATGCTTGGTTCGCAGTTCCGCTGCGGCATGGGCGCTGGGGCAGATGATTCCCGTGGCGGCAGCCAACGCCTTGGCCTCACGCTCGGGGTGGTCCGCCAACGCCATGTGGGACAGGATCCACACAGGGGTCCCTTTACCTACGGCACCAGCGATCGCCTCTGGTGCCCCACTCGCTACCAGCCCGTCGGCGATCACTGTTGTGCCGCCGTCGAGCATGTCAGCAAAACGTTGCCGGTCCGCGAGGCTGCCAACCGGCCAGTCGCCGTCGACCGTTACAGTCTCTATTTCCGCGCCCAAAGCGGACAGGTGCCCGGCGAGCTTGGCGTTGTACTTGTTGCCGCCGGAGCCGTGCCGGACGTTCCCCGGGACCAGGAAGCGGATGCGCACTTACTTGACCGGGTTACTTGACCGGGAGCTCCAGCGAATAGCCCGCCCAAGCATCAGGGTTTTCGCGGAGGACCACGTCAATGCCGGTGAGTGCCGGACCATCCGCGGTGTCCTGGATTTGGGTGGCCATGGCGTCGGCGATGTGCTTCGCGAGCGATTCGGTGGTGGAGAGTTTGCCCTTGAAGGCGGGGTGCTCGTCCAGGTTCTTGTAGTTCAGGTCCGCGAGCACCTCCTCAAGGATGCCGCCGGCGGCACCGATGTCCAGGACGATTGCGTCGTCATTGAGATTGGGACGGCGGAAGGTGACCTCGGCCACGAACGTGGCGCCGTGGAGACCCTGGGCCGGGCCGAAGGCTTCGCGGGGAAGGCTGTGGGCGATCATGAAGTGGCGTCGGACGGTCAAGCTGAACATCTATTTATCCTCCGGGTGGGGGTAGGCGACCACGTGGCAGAAACCGCCGGGCCGTTCGAACAGTTGTGTCAGTGTGGTGGGCAGGTTCCGGAACAAGCATTCACTGGTCAGGAAAGTGTCGAAGAGCGGATCCGTCAGCTCGATTGCAGCTTGCTCGAGGCGTTGTGCGTTGCTTCGCCGGTGCCTCCTGGGCAGGGCCACGGCGCCCACCTGGCTGGAGCGGATGTTCAGCCTGCGGGCGTGGAAATCCTCGCCGAGCGGCAGGGTGACTTCCTTGTCCGCAAACCACGAAAGTTCGATCACGTCCGAATCATCGCCGGCCAATTGCAGGCTCAGCTTGAGACCTTCGTTGGAGGCGGAGCAATGGAAGACGATGTCGTTGTCGCTTTTTGCATTCACTGGTTCGACGAAGTCGACGTTGATGGTTTCTGCCAGCTTCCGCTTCTCCGGATCCGCATCCACCAACTGCAGGCGGCCCAACGGATACTTCCGCAGGAGCGTCGCCAAGACGCCACCCACCAAACCACCACCGACGACGGCGACACGGTCTCCCAGCCTCGGCCCGGCTTCCCAGAGGGCGTTGATGGCCACCTCAACGATGCCCGTGAGAACGGCGCGTTTCGCAGGGACTTCATCGGGGATGGCTGTCAGTTGGTCTGTAGGGATGACATAGAGGTCCTGGTGTGGGTGCAGGGTGAAGACCGTTTTCCCTAGCCACTCATCCGGGCCTTCTTCCACGACGCCGACGTTCAGGTAGCCGTACTTCACCGGGCCAGGGAAGTCGCCTTCCTGATGCGGTGCCTGCATCAGGTCAGCCACTCGCTCCGGGACGCGGCCCTCGTGGACCACGCGCTCCGTACCTCGGCTGACACCTGAGTACAGGGTTCTGACGAGGGCTTCGCCTGCTTGCCTTGCTGGCAGGGCTTCCGGGCGCAGCTCACCATCGCCCGTCTCGGTGACCCAGTAGGCGTGGGCTTCGTGTTCTTGTTCGTGCTCCCGCGAAATCGTCATGATGCTTACGAATCTATCGTTGGGGCGCTGTGGACGGAAGTTGGGCGTGTTTGGGCTCGCTCTTCCCGCTGGTCCGCGGGGCCTCGTTTTGGGGAACCGGGCTGAACTCCGGTACCCTATTTCAGTTGGTGACGTGTCCGAGCGGCCGAAGGTGCAACACTCGAAATGTTGTTTGGTGTAAAAGCCAACGTGGGTTCAAATCCCACCGTCACCGCCAATGAGAAAGGCCCTGCTTCCCTTTGTTTATGAGGGATGCGGGGCCTTTTGCTTTGCCCAAGCTATGCGTCTGCCCACATTTTGCCCACAGTCGATTGTGAAACGGCGTGATCTAAAGCGTCCGACAAGGAATCAAGGTCGCCGTCGAATAGGTCTGCGTAGACATCCAAGGTCATCGCCGAAGAGCTGTGGCCTAGTAAGGCCCTGGGTATCCCAGACAACGTTGACATCTCCGCTTACCTCAAGGGGATTAAGGCGAACGCGTTGAATGGCAAGGTTTCGACGTTGACCATCCGTACCATTCAGGAAACTTACGAGCGTGTCATCAAAGGCGGACCGGATCCTGACTGTCCGGGTCAGATCGCTCCGATGGCTACTGGTGGCGCTGTGGTTGGCCGCGGGCAAAAGGGTATTGATTCTGAGCTTCGTCTGTTGGCCCCTGGTGAGCACGTCCTGCCCGACAGTGATGTTGATGCTATGGGCGGTCAGGGTGGGGTGTATGAGTTCCGTAAGCAGTTGCATTCCGGCGCTGGCCCAATGGGCTATCAGTACGCGCCGGCTGCTGCTCCTGCGAGGTCAGTAGCGGCGGTTCCTGCTGTTGCTTCCGGGCCTACCCAGATGACAGGGACATTGATCATGGATTCCGGTCAGGTGTTCGGCACGTTCCGCGGCGTGGCTGTGGAGGTTGCCACGTCGCCATCAAGGCCGCGGATTCTGCTTCACAGTATGCAAGGGCCGGTCGAGGCTAGCCCAAAAGAGGCAGGGCGCCCATCACAGAGGGCGTCCTGCCCAAGCGATCAACCTGAAGCCCTCAAAAGTAGACAGGGGCCAAATGAAACGTACGACAAAGAAGCGCCTATACTCCCATGTGTGGGGAAACGGAGGAACAAGTGGTTAGCATGAAGTTCGCCGCACGCATCTCTTCTGTGTTCTCCACCTCCGTGTTCGCCAGCTTGGCGTCACCACAAGGGGGCGGGGCGGCATCTCGGCTCACGGTGCTCCATGAGCTGACAGAAGCTCATGATGCCACTCTTACGCTCGGAGAAGCCTTTGACGCTGCCCATGGACTGCTAGGCCACTCGTATCGGAACGAGTACTACTTTAAGAACAAGCTTGTGTCCAAAATTGTTCTTGGCAGACATAGCGTTCGGACAGCCTCCGCGCTAATGGAAGTCCCCTCAGGACGATCAATCGTGGATCTGGTGATTTTCAACGGAACATCCACGGCCTACGAAATAAAGACCGATCTTGACAGTTTTGCGCGACTCCCGGCGCAACTTGACGACTACAGCTCCCGGTTTGAGCACGTAAACGTTGTCACATCCATCGAGAGGGCCGCAGAAGCTGAGCGGGTAACACCGGACACCGTGGGAATTATCGGGATTCGGCAGAACGGATCTCTTTCAGTGGTGCGTCCGAGCAGTAGCGGATTTTCCCGACTAAAGCAGGCTTCGATTTTTCAGCTTCTTCGACAGAAGGAAGCCGTAGAAGCTCTGAACCGCGCCACAGGTTATGAAATAGATGTCCCCTCTGGCGATGTATGGGCGCGCTGTAGGTCGCTTTTTACCGCCCTCCCTATTGAGGTCGCTCACGCGGAGGCTTTGCACCAACTGAAAAAGCGCGGCATGCGGGCGTCTGCACTAGTCGAAAGGGCCGACTACCCCAAGTCTCTCCGAGCCCTTGCATATGGAACGGAGATGTCAACAGCGGGACACACTAGGATTGCTCGCCGTCTAGCCGCGCCTTTGGCAGATTGTCACAAGTTTTGATTTAAGGTAGCGCGTGGTTGAGGATGTGACAAAGATTCAAACTTTAACCACTTTGGGGGAATTATGTATTTTCCGTACCTGTACGCGAGGCAAGGCGAATGCCGCGCGATTGAGGACCTCGCTCCCGGACTCGGCGCCAGCGCACAAAAAGTCTTCCCAGTTCTCGAACCTGCGGCCACCAACAGTCGAGACTTGGTTAAGGCCTTAAGTGCTCTGGCGCAACATAGTGCGGCCACTTATCTGATTATCAACCCGTCTAAGAAGTCATTGGACCAAGGCGCTGTTTTCGGACCTTGGATGGCGGACGTAAGTCCGTTTTTGAGTGATGCCCAGATAACAAGGCCGACCTTAGAGATCAGGGCGAGCACAAGCCTGGCCGATATTACGTCATTCCTGACCAGCTATCCTGGCCGGAGTCTTGGACTCTCAATACGCTCTTCGCACATTCCTGCGGCTAACGTGGCAGCAGCGACGTCAGGGTACGACGTTCTCCACTTCCTGCACTCAAGCGCTGATCCCGCTGGCTATTCAGCCGCTGTGGGTGCTAGTAGGTCAGTGGAAGTGCGAGATAGCTTCCGCACTGAGGCAAGGAACGCCGACTACGTGGGTGCGGAACAGTTCACCGCTTCGCACCTGTACTTTGCGGGCGACGGCAGGCCGGGTTTCTCCGATTACACGCTGCTGCCTGGAAAATTCAGCGACTCGGGAGGCCCTTTGGGTGCTGCGGTGATCCATCTTTCCTTTGTGGAGAACGCTAGCAAGTCCATTTGGGTCGAGCACTTCGTTTCCATTGAGACTCGCCAGTACGAGGGTTCACAGCCGAGCAAGCTAATGGAGGCTATGACCAAGCTTGATGCAGCCATAACGGCGGACTCATCGAAATTCGTAACCTCGCCGGGGCTATCCAGTTACCAAGCCCAGTTTGCAAGTCGCAGGCCTACCAGCCCGACTTACAACAAACGGCAGCAAGTCTCGCACCACATCGCCACTGCCGCGACGGTTGTCTAGAGCTTGCAGAGACGGGCGAGATGACGCTGGTGTAGGGCTCCATAGCTGACTTGGAACGCGCGGACTGCACCGTAGCCAAGTCTGACATCCAAGCCGGCAGATTTTGACTTGATGGTCCTCCTCAAGCGCGCGCCAACGGCCAACACGGGCTCCTAGTTCCCGTAGAAGTAAGGCGGTTCGTCGGAAGTCGAACCGCCTTGTGTGTGTCCCCGCCCCCATAAACACATCTAGCTTCCTGGGTTTGAACAGCTGCCCTTCAACAATGTTGTCTTCGTAAGCTCTCTAGGCGTTCACGGCTAGCCCTGTGTCAGTGCCGCCATGACCGCCTTGAAGGCGGCTGGAATCTCTATGGTTTGGTACGAACTCGTATCAACGCCAGGGGGGAAGTTGAATGTCTTCCCTGCTACTTCCACTTGGAACGTCACGTATTCTGGCCACTGTCCATCGCGTCTGCGCAATTTGGTGTCTTGAACCTCTCTGATCGTGACTGATGTCGTGTCACGTAGAGGGTAAGCGGTTGTAGTGACATGACTTGGAGCTTGGAATTCTGTGACGATCAGCAGCTTGTCCGTGAGTACTTGAAATTTTCCTGTAGCTGTATCGTCTTCATCACGCTTCACGTCGTACACGTTGTAGGCCTCCAACGTGTGACCCACCGTAATAATGTCGTCCTCACCTGTAAGAACAAGGATCTGCGAAATCGCCTGCCCAAACCACTTGGTGTAGTCTCCGGAGCCGGCGAGGAACTTGGAGTCGCCCGCTACGTTCAACTGGATCATCAGCTTTGATATGAGTTCATCGTCCAACATTTCAGTTCTCCTGATGTGTGTGGCGTTCCGGTTAGTACAGCTCATGGTAGCGACGGCACAGCCTGGACGGGTCCTTCTGTCGCACCCTATCTGAATCGTCCTGAACCATGGCGAAGTTTGATCGTGATGGTTTCCAGAAGATGATGGCTGAACTGAACGCGGAGGACCGCGGCGCCATGATTGTGCGCAGCCCGTATGAGGAGTTAGAACCGGATCCGGAGTACTTACCCAGTTCATGTAATGCACATTTTTGCAGAACATACGATAGTCACGTTGCATAAATCTGCATTTCTGTTAACCTGATTCCAGATCAACCTGCTGGTTGACAGAGCTTAGAAGGGTCCGTTGCCGTGGTGGGCGACGGACCCTTTCAGCTTTTAAGCATGTCCGCAGACAGTTCGCTGTCAGCTAACGCAGAACAGAAACCGGTCTTCGGTCGGAGTGCTCGGCACGGCTGTTTGCCGCTATTGCCTGTGATCAGTTCCAAGACGACGAATTGCGCGCCGCGTAGTCCTCGCTGCCTTCACGACGTTTAGGACGGGGTGTGGATGGACATAGAAGGAGTCCTGTGGGCCCCAGTCCTCATGCCACTCGAACTGGATACCAACATGTCCGATCAAGGTAGCGGCTTTGTAACCTGTCAGCCGATGATCGTTGACCCACCCGAGCCCGGGCGTAATCCATAGCCCCGGTTCACCTTTGACTTTGCCGCGAAGTGCCTTGTAGATCAGCCAACGCTCCTGATCCTTTATCAGGCAAAGTGAAAAGTCCTTCGTTTCGTCTTGCCCTGAGAGGAAACGCAGGAGAGTCTCGGGCGGCGGGAATCCGTTCTCCGCTATGAGGCAACCGAAGTGCTTTGCAAAGTACCGCGCCAAGTTCTTCGCCTCTTGCTCCCATCCATCTCCGTAGACATGCTCGAGTCGGATCCCTGGTGCACGCCACAGTCGCGAAATGTTCTGACTGACATAGGCGGCGTACTTGTCGTATGCGCGGTCAAAGGGCTGGCTTCTAGTGTCGTTGCAGCGTTTGCAGAGAATTAGGCCAAACAGCACGTCCTTTGATTTCCGGTGACTGCGGATTGGACGCAGGACACTATCGTTAGCCCAGATCAGATCATCGCCGTTTGCCAACCGGCGAAGATCAGTGCGTTTGTATTTGTGTTCATGGGAATCAGCTCGTGCACCGCACCACCAACACTTTCCTGCTTGATTCTTGGCTAGCGACGCGAGTCGATCGGAGACGTCTCCACTCATGTCTTCAGGGCTTACGCCGTACGCCAAGACACGGTCTCCTTATCGGGGCAGCAACTCCGGACGAGCAATATCTCATAGCCTAGAGCATCAGGGCTGGCGGAATCCTGAACGGTGTGGCTGCTTTCGGGCGACTGATTAGTGCCGGCGCGAACGTCAAAGCTCAACAGCACACGCTCGGTCATGCGTCCGCAGCGATGACCTTTGGACCGATACGCCGACCTTTTCGAGGATGACGTTGATGCAGTCGCAGCGGATCCCCACAAAGCCAGGTCGAAACACGCCGAGCGGTAACGCAACAGTAACGGAATCTCGGCAGGAGGGTGTTTGAAGGTGTGGGCGGATGTGTCCAATAACCGCGTATTCTGGGGGTTTGGGGGGTGTACCGCTTAGTTCCGCGGGGTGCCATATGGGTTCAAATCCCACCGTCACCGCCCTTGAGAAAGGCCCTGTTTCCCTATGTTTATGAGGGTTGCGGGGCCTTTTGCTTTGCTCATCCACGTTCACCGAGGGGCGGGATCTCGGCACTTTGGGAGGTCCAAAGGCGCGAGATCCAACCCTTCGTCGCATGCTAATCCGGCCGGGATGACTTATCCGCCGTAAGCTGTCCCCAAGGGGGATCCCATGAGTTCACGGAGAGTTTGCGTTGTTATCGAAGGACGATGCCGACATTCGTGACCTCATCGATCTGATACTCACTGATGCAGGTTTCGAGGTTCACGCCGTCGAATCAGGAACCGAAGGCATCATGGCCGTCGAACGGCTCAAGCCAACTCTGATTACCTTGGATGTGGGCTTGCCCGACATGGACGGCCGGGAGGCAGCGCGGCTGATTGCTGCGGTATCACACGCGCCTATCCTCATGATCACGGCCTTCGCGGAACGGGATGATGAACTTCACGGAATCGCCTCGGTAGCCAAGGCCTATCTGGTCAAACCCTTCAGGCCCCGCCAGTTGCGTGAAATAGCGCTGCGTCTAAGTCCTCCCGAACTCGCGTCAAAGCCAATCTCGACGGATTCGTGCAGCACTCCCTGAGGCACATGCGTAACTTCCTGCGGGTTCCGGCACAGTCGGCCCTCCGAGGGGCGGGATCTCGGCACTTTCGAGGTTTGAAAGCGCCGAGATCTAACCCTTCGGCGAAGCCTAGAGTAGATTGATCCCGGATGCCGCAAGACACCCCTCGGAACCCGCACGGATCGCGGAGGCAACAATGGCCCAGCGAACAGCCAAAAGCACCGACTATGCGTTCGTCACTGTGTGGCGCGTGCCCGGAACACGCGAGGAAGTAGTCAACGTCCTGGGCGACGCCGGAGCTCTCAAGCAGTGGTGGCCCTCCGTCTACCTCACCGTGACACCCATAGCCCAAGGCGGCCCGGATGGAGTAGGGGCCACCTTCGACCTCCACACCAAAGGCTGGCTCCCCTACACTCTCCGGTGGCAGCTCACAGTCACAGAACCCGTCACCTTGGACGGCTTCGCGCTCACCGCCGAAGGGGACCTCAACGGCACCGGCCGCTGGACCTTCGTAACCGACGGGCCCGAGGTCGTCATCACCTACGACTGGCGGGTCAGTGCATCCAAGCCCCTGCTTCGCCGTCTGAGTTGGCTCCTCAAACCGGCGTTCTCCGCCAATCATCACTGGGCCATGGCTCGCG
This sequence comes from Arthrobacter sp. StoSoilB22, assembly GCF_019977315.1. Lineage (NCBI taxonomy): Bacteria > Bacillati > Actinomycetota > Actinomycetes > Micrococcales > Micrococcaceae > Arthrobacter > Arthrobacter sp. StoSoilB22. Next base: position 800,469 of record NZ_AP024652.1, on the reverse strand, counting down.
GTGAGGAAAGCTTGAAACTTGAGCTTCGCCGTCGGCGTTCATCTGCGGGCTCAACAAACGTTCCGGAGCCACCGAAACCAACGTTCGCGCGGTGGGCGCAGCGCTAGGCGCGCGTTCCTTCCCGGTTACCTCCACCCTCACCCCAGGCAGGCCGCGGAATTCCGGGCACGGCGAGCACCGGGAAACCGGAGGTACCTGGGGAGGAACGCAGCAACGTGTCCACATAGCCACCCATCCGGGGCCAGTCCGGCGTCGAACTCCCGATAGAATCAAGACGCCGATAATCAGAGCAGCCACAGATGAGGGAGGACCCGTGCGCACATCGCAATCCCGGGCACCCTTTCATGCGCTGCGGTCTGGCGCCATCTCCACTGTTGTTATTCTTCTCGCCGCAGGGGCCCACATAGCGGGTGGCGGAGAGCTTCCCACAGCACCGGTCCTGCTGGCGCTCGTTGCGTTGACGGCTCTGGCTGCCACGCTGGCCACCCGTTTCAAGCTGAACCTTGTCACCATGGCGGGGCTCTTGGGCGCAGGACAGTTGGCACTTCACGAAGCTTTCACGGCGTTGAGCCCCATCACCGCCAACGTGCAAGGGACAAACCACCACCTCGGCACTGAACCGTTGAGCTCCGGGCTGGACGTCACTGCGACGCATACTCATGAACTCGGCACAGCCGTGGGCACCATGATGTTTGTGGGCCACGTGCTTGCCACCGTTGCTACTGCCGTCGTCCTGGCAAAGGGTGAAGCTGCCCTGTGGCAACTCGCCGCCTGGCTGCGGCCACTGCTCGCCCTGCCCGCTTTGGTGTTCAGGCCCGACGCCGGTGCCTCGCCTGTCGCAGTCGGCGCACCGGAGGTCTTTATCCCCCGCCCTTGGCGGAACCTGAGGCAAGACAGCCGCCGCGGACCGCCCGCCGTCGTGGTACTTCCTTAGCTCCGCCCGGCACCTTCTGCGCTCAATAAACGCGCGCTGCAACAGCACAGCCTTTGCATGGTGACGGGTCCCAAACCCGTACCCCGCGCCGCACCTTCCGGCGCCCCCGAAAGGCACTTCCCATGAAATCCTCGATTCGCCGCACCCTCTCCGCAACCGCCGTCGCCGGTGGAACCGCTGCCCTGATGATGGCCGGACTGGCTGGAGCATCCGCCCACGTCGGCGCCGACCCCAACAAGACCGCAGCTAACTCGTACGCGCTGGTGACCTTTGGAATCCCCCACGGTTGCGATACGTCCGGCACCACCAAAGTGGCCATCTCACTTCCTGAGGAACTGACCGACGCCCAGCCCACCGTCAACCCCAACTGGACTGTGGAGAAGGTCACGGAGACCCTCGCCGAGCCCAAGAAGCTGGACGACGGCACCTCCATCACCAAGCGGACAAGCCAGATTGTGTACACGGCCAAGGCACCGTTGGATCCGCACCTGCGTGATGCCCTTGTCCTGTCCGTCAAACTGCCGGACGCAGCGGGCAAGACCATCTACTTCCCCACACTGCAGACCTGCGAGCAGGGCCAGACTGACTGGTCCGAGATCGCCAAGGAAGGCCAGGATCCTCACGATCTGAAGGCTCCGGCACCGTCGGTCACCATCACTCCGGCCGAGGCCGCCGGTGATCACCACGCTGCTGAAACCGTCTCCACCGAGCAGGCCGCCGCTGTATCTGACGACGGCTCGCAGGCGCGAAGCTGGGCCGGCCTGATCGCAGGCATCGCTGGCTTGGGCCTGGGCGGTGCTGCGTTCTTCCGTAGCCGCTCCGCCAAGCCGGCAGTAGCCAAAGCCGATACCAAGTAATTTGACGCTGGATTGGCGCCCGGAAGATCACGATCCGGGCGCCAATCCGCGCTCCCAGCCGTGGCTGAATTGACTCGGATCACGGCCGGGGCAAGGCTGGTGCCCATGTGGACTCAGCGCATCAAAACCGGTCTTGTGACGACGACGGCAGCCGCTGCGCTGCTCCTTCTTGCTGCTTGCGGGCCAAGCCCCAGCCCATCGGCAACCAGCAGTGCCCCTCCATCTTCCTCGGCGCCAACTACCTCGACTCCGTCGGCCACTGCAACGTCAAGCCCGCCTTCGGCAACGGCCACGCCGTCACCCTCAGAGACAGCTACGTCCGCGGCACCAGCAGCAGCCGGGCTGTGCAAGGCGGGATCCCTCACCGCCGCAACGGACGCCACCGGCGGCGGCGCCGCGGGCAGCGTTTATGAGAAATTGATCCTGACCAACTCCGGCGGCACCCCCTGCATTCTGGAGGGCTTCGCCGGCGTCTCCATGACTGCCGACGCCAACGGCGAACCGATCGGCGAGCCGGCAACCCGGGAAACCACCACCCCGGTCACCAAGATCGAACTGGCTCCGGGCAAGTCGGCGTGGGCGGAAATCCGGTACACGCAGGCCGGTAATTACGGCGACTGCACCAAGGTCGCCGCAGCGGGCTTCCGCATCTACCCGCCGAACGACACGGCGTCACTGTTCATCCCGGAGCCGCACGATGCGTGCAGCAACACCGGCATCAAGCTCCTGACCATCACCGCTTTCCAGGCAGTCTGACCGTCTCCCCACGGCTCTGGCTTATTCTGTCGGAGCCGTGGGGCATGATGGAGTGATGCAGGAGCCGCAGGCGTCGGATGGCGCCATCAGCCGTTTCAGCCAGGCAACCAGGGAATGGTTCCTCGGCGCTTTTTCCGAGCCCACACCCGCGCAGGATGGTGCGTGGAACGCGATCTCCTCAGGCTCCCATGCCCTGGTTGTGGCCCCAACGGGTTCCGGCAAGACCCTTGCTGCTTTCCTTTGGGCGCTCGATCGCCTGCATGCCACGCCCAGCGACACACTACCGGGCCTGGAGACCGTCCCGGCCAACGGCAAGGGCCGGGCCAAGCGCCCGAAAACCAAGACGCGCGTCCTCTATATCTCGCCACTGAAGGCGCTGGGCGTGGATGTGGAGCGCAACCTCCGCGCACCCCTGATCGGCATCACGCAAACTGCCAAACGCTTAGGGCTACCCGCACCCTTGGTGACGGTGGGCGTCCGTTCAGGAGATACGACGGCGGCGGATCGCCGCACGCTGTTGACCAACCCGCCGGACATCCTCATCACCACCCCGGAGTCCCTGTTTCTCATGCTGACGTCCCGTGCCCGGGAAACGCTCAGCGAGGTGGACACCATCATCATCGATGAGGTGCACGCCGTAGCCGGCACCAAGCGTGGCGCACACCTGGCGGTTTCCTTGGAACGGCTGGATGCCCTGCTTCCGAAGCCTGCCCAGCGAATCGGGCTGTCTGCAACCGTCCAGCCGCGCGAGCTGGTGGCCCAGTTCCTGGCGGGCCAGGCACCGGTGGAAATCGTTGCTCCGCCGTCCAAGAAAAACTGGAACCTCACGGTCACGGTCCCTGTGGAGGATATGTCGGACCTGCAAGGTGCTGCGGGAGCGTTCGACTCCGGACCAGCGTCAGGCCTGCAGCCCCAGGCATCCATCTGGCCGCATGTTGAGGAACAGATTGTGGATCTGGTCCTGTCCAAGCAATCCACCATTGTCTTCGCCAACTCCCGCCGTCTCTCGGAGCGCCTCACAGCCAGGCTCAACGAGATCTACGCCGAGCGCCAGCTGATGGCCGTGGGTGGAAGCGAGTGGGCCGCCCCCGAATCCGACCCGGGAATCCCGGCCTCCACAGCTACCCCCGCACACATGATGGCTCAGGCTGGAAGCACTACAGGTGCCGATCCTGTGCTGGCCCGCGCACACCACGGCTCGGTATCCAAAGACCAGCGGGCCATGATCGAGGACGACCTCAAGTCCGGCAGGCTCCGTTGCGTGGTGGCAACATCGTCCTTGGAACTGGGCATCGATATGGGTGCCGTAGACCTGGTAGTCCAAGTGGAGTCTCCCCCATCGGTGGCCAGCGGCCTGCAGCGCGTCGGACGTGCCGGGCACCAGGTTGGCGAGATCTCCGAGGGAGTGCTTTTCCCCAAACACCGGGCCGACCTCCTCCACACCAGCGTCACCGTTGAGCGAATGCTCGCCGGGCAGATTGAACGCCTGAGTATCCCGGCCAACCCCTTGGATATCCTGGCCCAGCAAACGGTGGCTGCCACCGCCCTGGGAAGCATCGACGTTGAGGACTGGTTCAGCACTGTCCGCCGATCAGCGCCTTTTGCGAGCCTGCCACGCTCCGCCTTCGAGGCCACCTTGGACCTCCTGGCCGGCAGGTACCCGTCGGACGAATTCGCGGAGCTAAGGCCCCGCATCATCTGGGACCGGCATGCCGGGACCATTGAAGGTAGGCCCGGAGCCCAGCGCCTTGCTGTCACATCGGGCGGAACCATCCCCGACCGCGGGCTGTTTGGTGTGTACATCATTGGGACGGAAGTTGAGGGCTCCGCCTCCCCCGCCACCGCCGACGGCAGTGAACCCACCGCTTCAGCCCGCGCGGCCAAGGGAGGACGCCGCGTTGGTGAGCTCGACGAAGAGATGGTCTACGAATCACGGGTAGGAGATGTCTTCGCCCTCGGTGCCACCAGTTGGAAGATTGAGGACATCACCCACGATCGTGTGCTGGTCTCCCCTGCGTTCGGCCAACCCGGCAAGCTTCCCTTCTGGAAGGGCGATTCCCTGGGCAGGCCCGTAGATCTTGGCCGCGCGCTAGGTGCCTTCATCCGGGAACTCTCTGCCGCAGACGAAGCCCCGGCCATGGAACGCTGCCAGGCCAGCGGATTGGATGCCTACGCCGCAAGCAACCTGATCCAGTACCTCAGGGAGCAAAAGGAAGCCACAGAGATAGTCCCGAGCGACCGAACTTTGGTGGTGGAGCGCTTCCACGACGAACTCGGCGACTGGCGTGTAGTCCTCCACAGCCCATTCGGCATGCCCGTTCACGCCCCATGGGCACTTGCTGTGGGCCAACGCCTGCATCAGCGCTACGGCCTGGACGGATCGGCCATGGCCGCCGACGACGGAATCGTACTGCGGGTACCCATGATGGAAGATGAGCCGCCCGGCGCTGAGCTTTTTCTCTTCGACCCGGAGGAACTCGAACAAATCGTCACCACGGAGGTGGGCGGCAGCGCACTATTCGCCTCACGGTTCCGTGAGTGTGCGGCCCGCGCTTTGCTCCTGCCCCGCCAAAACCCGGCCAAGCGTCAGCCTCTGTGGCAGCAACGCCAGCGCTCAGCCCAGTTGCTGGATGTCGCCAAGAAGTACCCTTCCTTCCCCATAGTGCTCGAAGCCGTCCGCGAATGTTTGCAGGACGTTTACGATCTACCCGCCCTCAAAGACATTGCGGCGTCCGTGGAGCGCAGGGAGCTCAGGATTGTAGAGACCACTACCCAGCAACCCTCCCCCTTCGCGAAGTCCCTGCTGTTTGGGTACGTGGCGCAGTTCCTCTACGAGGGCGACTCCCCCCTGGCCGAACGCCGAGCGGCCGCCCTGGCCCTGGACTCCACGCTCCTCAACGAACTCCTGGGTCGCGTGGAACTGCGCGAACTCCTGGACGCCGCAGTCATCGACAAGACCGAGATGGAATTGCAGCGCCTTGCACCGGACCGGCGTGTTCGTGGCATGGAGGGCGTGGCGGATCTCCTGCGGCTGCTGGGCCCGCTCACCGTTGAGGAAGTCGCAGAGCGACTGGAGGGTACCCAACCACCAGAATCGACCCCGCAGCCTGAAACACGAGCGCTGTCCGTGGATGACCCACAGCTTGAGGACGCACAGCTCGAGGACGCACAGCTCGAGGACGCACGGCTCGCAGCGGAGGCTTCCGTGATCACGCCATCCGGCAGTATCGTCGACGCCCGGTCCCACCTCACGGCATTGCAGAAAGCCAACCGCGCACTCAAGGTAACCATCGGCGGCGTCGAGCGTTTTGCTGCCATTGAGGACGCGGCGCGGCTCCGTGACGCAATAGGCGTTCCGCTGCCCATGGGTGTGCCGCTCGCCTTCATTGAGCCTGTCCACGATCCTTTGGGCGATCTCGTTTCCCGGTACGCGCGCACCCATGGTCCCTTCACTGCCTCAGAAGCTGCGGCGAGGCTTGGGCTTGGCGTCGCGGTGGTCAATACGGCCTTGAAACGGCTCGCTGACGACGGTCGAGTGGTGGAAGGCGAGTTCCGGCCCCACGCGGTCGCGGAGCAGCCTGCAGAACGAGCCGACTCAGAACTCATGACCGTGGACGCCCCTCCGTCCAGTGAATGGTGCGATGCCGAGGTCCTGCGGAAGCTGCGGCGTCGTTCACTCGCTGCGCTCCGGGCCGAGGTGGAGCCTGTGGACACGGCCGCCTATGGTCGTTTCCTGCCGGCCTGGCAGAACGTGACCGCGCCAGGCAAGTCCCGAAGCCAGGCTTTGCGGGGGCTGGACGGCATCATCACGGCAGTGGACCAATTGTCCGGCGTCCCCATCCCGGCATCCGCGTGGGAACCCCTGGTCCTCGCGAGCAGGGTGGCGGACTACAAACCGGCCATGCTGGACGAACTCATGGCAGCTGGCGAACTCCTCTGGTCCGGGGCAGGGTCCCTGCCAGGGAACGACGGTTGGATCAGCCTCCACGTAGCCGATTCCGCTGAGCTGACGCTCAACCCGGACCCCGAGTTCGAACCCGGCGACGCTCAGCAACGGCTCTTGGAACACTTCAGCGCAGGTGGTGGCTACTTCTTCCGGCAACTCACGGAGGTGGCCGGTGGCATGGATGCGGTGTTGAGCGACGACGCCGTGGTTTCCGCCCTCTGGGATCTCGTCTGGGCCGGCCGCGTCACAGGGGATACTTTCGCTCCGGTGAGGGCCATGATCGCCGGCGGGAAGACCGCGCACCGGCAAGTGGCCAAGGCGCCGAGAGCCCGCGCCCCGCGCATGAGCAGGTTGGGCCGTTCTCATGGGACGGGATTGTTGGGCTCTCCCGGGCTCACGGGTGGTCGCTATGGTTCGGTGACGGGCGGCATCGCGGCTGCGCCGCCGTCGGCCGTGGGTCGTTGGTCCGCGCTACCCGCGCCGGAACTGGACCCCACCATCCACGCCCGCGGCACTGCTGAGCTGCTGCTGGACCGCTACGGCGTGGTCACCCGGGGCTCGGTCATGGCAGAGAACATCATCGGCGGCTTCGGGCTCATGTATAAAGTCCTGGCCCGTTTGGAGGAAGCCGGGCGTTGCAGACGCGGTTACTTCATTGAGCATTTGGGGGCCGCCCAGTTTGCCGTCCCCGCCACGGTGGACCGTCTCAGGTCCTTCACCGAGGACGCGCGCATCTCCAAAGCCGAGCCATCCGCGCTTGCCCTTGCCGCGACAGACCCTGCCAACCCCTACGGTGCTGCTCTTCCTTGGCCTGCTCTCTCCGTGGACGCCGGTTCCGGTCACCGTCCGGGGCGCAAAGCCGGAGCGCTGGTGGTGATGGTGGACGGCGCGTTGGTCCTCTATGTGGAACGCGGCGGCAAGACCCTGCTCACGTTCAGCCAGGACGAGGCCGTGCTGACAGTTGCGGCCCAGGCATTGGTGGATGTGGTGCGCCGCGGTGCCGTGGACAAACTCTTCATGGAGAAGGTCAACGGCCACGATCTCCTGGAAACTCCCATCGCCGTTGCCTTGGCGGCCGCGGGGGCCTACTCCACACCGAAGGGACTCCGAATCCGTGCCTGAAGGCGATTCCATTTGGCGGGCTGCCTCACGCCTTAACGAGGCATTGGCAGGGAAGGTCATCAACGCCTCCGACTTCCGCGTGCCCCGATTCGCCACATTGAACCTGGCGGGCTGGACCATGACCGAGGTTGTTCCCAGGGGAAAGCACCTGCTCATGCGCTTAGCGGGCCCGGTTGACGAGGAGCCCGGGGCCAGCAGAAGACCCCGTGCCCTGACCATCCACTCCCACCTCAAAATGGAAGGGAACTGGATGATCTACCCGCCCGGGGGCCGCTGGACGAAACCCGGCCACACTGCGCGGTGTGTGCTCCGCACGGACTCCGCAGACGCCGTCGGGTTCTCACTCGGCATCCTGGAAGTGGTGCCCACAGCGGAGGAAGAGAAGATCGTCGGGCACCTCGGGCCGGATCTGCTCGGTCCCGACTGGGACGAGGAAGAAGCATTGCGCAGACTTCGTGCCGAACCGGACGTCACCGTGGGATTTGCGCTGCTGGACCAGCGGAAACTTGCAGGCATCGGCAATATCTACCGGTGCGAATCGTGCTACTTGTCCGGCATTCATCCTGCCCTGCCGGTGGGAGAAGTTCCTGACCTTCCCAAGACCGTCAGGGACGCCAAACGCCTTCTCGGCGAAAATCTGGGCCCCGGGCGGCGGACCACCCTTGGTCCGCGCGCACTCCGTCCCGGGTATTGGGTATACGGCAGGGAACGCCAACCCTGCAGGCGCTGCGGCACCACAATACGTCGCGGCCTCCTGGCAGGACCGGACGGTACAGAGGAACGGGACATCTACTTCTGCCCGCACTGCCAGCCGGCGCCGTAGACGGCCCGGCTGCCCAACAACCCAGTGCCCGACAACCGCGTGCTCAACAACCCGGCACGCAACCAACCGCGCCCAACAACCCGGTACGCACCACCGGCCGGACCCGGCCACACATCAGCCAGCCAGGTCCGGCCCTCAACCGCCGCGACGGCTGCGCACAGTTGCCAGCCCGGCCCGCTACTCCAGGAAGCTCCCCAGCCGCCCCAGCAATAGCCGCCGGACCCCGCAAAGTTGCGCGCCGCCGTCGGACGCTTTTATTACACCATTCGCCACCACTTTTGGTTCGTGGTACCTGCGCAATCCCACAGCTGCAGCGTCGCACCGTTGGCTGAATTCCAGTCAACTACGTCAACGCATTTGTTGGCCTGAGGATTCACCAAATCCCCGGAAGAATTCAGGACGAATTGTTGCGCTGCACCGCCGTTGCAGCCGGTGAGCCGGATTCTGGCACCGTTTGCCGTTGATCCCCAGGCAACATCCATGCATTTGCCCAGCGAGCGGATGGTTCCGTTGGCGGCAAAGGTCCATTGCTCCGAAGCGGAGGTATCGCAATCCCGGAGTTCCAGCGGGGCACCATCGGCTGCTTGGCGGCCGGCTACATCAAGGCACTTTTCGGAGTAGCCCTGGATTCGGGTGCTGGACGCAGAAAGTGCAGGAATTGAAGCGAGGTCATACACACGGACGTAATCGACCAACATGGACTGTGGGAACACCGTGCCCGTGTCCGGTGCTCCCGGCCAATCGCCGCCCACGGCAAGGTTGAGGAGCACAAAGAAGTTGTGGTCGAACACCCACGGTCCGGCAGTTGAGGCCTTGGTCTTGTGTGAGTAGGCCGCTCCGTCGATGTACCACGTGATGGACTCGGGGCCCCAGTCCACAGTAAACGTGTGGAATCCATCGCCCAGGGCCTTGGCGCCGGGCAATGTGTAGCTGGCGTTGGTGGCGTTTGGCCCTGAGTAACCGGGCCTGTGGATACTTCCCCACACCGTTCCGGGTTCCTTGCCAACGTTTTCCATGACGTCCAGCTCACCGCTGGCAGGCCAGCCGTCGGTGAATACGTTCTCTCCGAGCATCCAGAAGGCAGGCCACATGCCTTGCCCCTTGGGCAGTTTGAGCCGGGCTTCGAACCGGCCTTGTGTCCGGCTGAACTTGCCAGCGGTGGTCAGCCGGGCGGACGTGTACTGGCACGTCCCGTAGTGGCACTGATATCCGGCGGGGTTTTCCTTAAGGGCGGTGATGGCCATGTTTCCCTGTCCATCGGCTGCAGCGTTGCTTGTGTTGTTGGTGTAGTACTGCAGTTCGCCGTTGCCCCATCCGGATCCTCCGGTGTCGTGAGTCCATTTGCCTGCGTCGGGTGCCGTGCCGGCGGGTCCGTTGAATTCGTCGCTCCAGACCAGTGTCCCGGGGGCGGGCATACCAGCCGATGCAAGTGCAGAAGGCTCCGGGGCTATGAGGGTAGCTGCGATGGTCAGGCCAGCGACGAGCATCGTCAGGGGCATGAGTCTTCGCTTCATGAAGCCACTTTGTAGGGCCATCACCGTGCCGCGCAAGCTTTTTCGATGCGACACGCAAAACGTCACAGCCAGGAAATAATCAACGCGAGTTTACTTATCAGTGCCGTAACGGGGATGAAATGTGGGCGGGAGAAAGTGGAATCAGGAACCAACTGGCTTGAGATGAATTCCCTCAAGCGGGTTGGCAAAAGGACATTCCGTTCGCAACCGAATTCCTTCCCTTGAGCATCGACGATGCAGCTCCAGGCGCGTCAGCCGTGTCTTCCCAATTTCGCTCTGAGGAGCGTGTGGACATACTGGCGCGCCTTGGCCTTTTCCCCAGCAGTTACCGGAGGCTAAAGATGGGCATTTACAGACAAATACTGGTAAGGATCCTTGCAGTTCTGGTGGTTTCCTTTGGAGTGATCTACATCAGTTGGCGCTGGTCGAGCACTGTGGCCTGGGATGCTTGGTGGATCTCGCTGCCTCTCGTGGTCGCGGAGACTTACAGCCTCGGCGAATCGGCACTTTACGCCGTGACTATGTGGAACGCACGACGACGTCCACCTCCCCCACCTGCCCTGCCGGGCAGATCGGTGGACGTATTCATTGCCACGTACAACGAGCCACTGGACCTGGTGCTCACCACGGCCATCGCGGCCAGGGACATGACGTATCCGCACGAAACGTGGATCCTGGACGACGGCGATCGAGCTGAGTTTGCCGCCGCAGCCCGGCAGATCGGCGTCGGGTACATCACCCGCGGCCCGGAGTGGGACGGACGGCAGCGCTTCGCGAAGGCAGGGAACGTCAACAACGCCCTGTCCGTGACAACAGGCGAGTTCGTGGCCATCTTTGACGCAGACCAAGTCCCCGAGCCCCGCTTCCTGGACCGTGTTTTGGGCTATTTCGACGCTGAGGAAGTGGCCTTCGTCCAGACCCCACAGCACTTTTGGAATGTTCCGGAACGGGACCCCTTGGGTAGCCAGGCGGAACTTTTCTATGGCCCCATTCAGCAGGGCAAGGACGGTTGGGACGCGGCGTTCTTCTGCGGTTCGAACGCTGTCCTTCGCCGGGAAGCCCTCATGGCCCTGGGCTTGACCCGTTACACAAGGACAGCCACTGAGCAGACGTGGCGTGCCTTGCGCAGGGGCCGGTCCAGGCTGCAGGATCTTCATGGCGAACTGGGCAGGCGTCATCCTGCCGCCATGCCGGTCGCAGAACAGGCGCTGGAGGCAGTGGCGCGCGCGGAGCACCAGGTGCGCAGGGGCGATGTCCTCGCCGAGATCACTTTCGAGCTCCGGGTTGCCTTCCATACGGCTGCGTTGGCGGTCCCCGATGCCATGGACGATGTGGTGCCGGAACTGGACGCGGTCCTTGAATCAGTGGATGTGGCGCACACGGACCAGGCATTGGCCATCCACCCCATGGACACCACCACCATTACCGAGGACATGGCAACGGCCATGCACCTTCACGCGATGGGGTGGGGCAGCGTCTACCACCACGAGGTCCTGGTCCATGGGCTTGCCCCTGAGGACGTGTCCACTATGCTTTCGCAGCGGCATCGATGGGCGGCAGGCACCATGCAGGTGTTCTTCAGTGATAATCCGGTGTTTTTGAGGGGCCTTACCGTGGCCCAACGGCTCATGTATCTGGCCACCATGACGAGTTACCTCAATGGCTTCGCCGCCCTGAGCTACATCGCGGCGCCTGTGGTGTTCCTGGTGGCTGGGACCTACCCGCTGACTGCCAGCCCGGTGGTGTTCTTCTGCCTCTTCCTCCCCTTTTTCGTGACCTGCCAGCTGCTTTTCCAAGTGGCGGGCAACGGGTCGAAGGGACTGTGGCGGGGCCAGCAATGGTCCTTTGCGCTGTTTCCCACGTGGATAGCGGCCACGTGTTCCGGTGCGGCGGCGGTCTTCCTTGGCAAGCACCTCACGTTTTCGGTGACGGCCAAGAGCAGGCAGGCTGCGGGACGCGGTTTTCAGCACGTCAGGCTGCAACTGGCAGCCATGGCGTTGCTCGTTGTGTCCTCGCTCATCGGCATTGCCCGGGTGGCATTCGGGGACGCGCCACTGTATCCCACCCTCATCACGCTTGCCTGGGTTGCTTTGGACCTGGCGCTTTTGAGCGTGGTGATCGGCGCTGCAAGGTATCGGGGACCCAGCGAACAGTTGGAGGAACCCGTGTCCACCCCGAAGGAGCTCGCCAGCGTCCTTGGGACTACCTCCGAACATAAAAACTGACAGCAATCACACGCCGTTCCATCCCCCAGCAAGGAGCGACTCCCATGTCCATGACTTCCCCTGCCCCAATGACCATCTCCTCTGCCCGGCAGCCAGTAGATCTGATAAGTCTGGATCTGACCGTTACCGGCGATTTGGACGCCACTGCCGTTCTCGACGTTCGCCAAGCGTCCGCCAAGGCCGCCGCGGACGGCCCCATTCTGGTCCTTCTCGATATCGCCGCGGTGACTTCGGTGGGAGCATCCGGCGTCGTAGGGCTCCTTGAGGTACTGCACCTGCTGCGCTCACGCGGCGGCGATCTGCGCCTCTTCGGGGACTCCAGCGCCCTGACGGAAACCCGCCTTCAGGCCCATCTGGGTCACGTGGCCCGCATCTACGCAAACCGCCAGGAAGCGGTCGACGGCGGCGCGGCCCTTATGCGGCCGCGCGGGCTTACGCCGCGGTTCAGTTGGCGCACCCTCTTCGGGCGCCGGCGCCGTTCCCTTGGATGGGGCTGACCATGGCGCAGGCTCCTCCAGCTTTCACCGGGCATCCGAACCGAAATCGACGGCGGGCCAGCCTGCTCATCCCCTTGGTGGTGACTGCCCTGGCTGCCACGGGTTTGGGTTTCGCGTCCAAGGAGGTGGTGCCTGTGGTCCAGGCTCTGTCCCTTTGCCGGGCCGGCGACGCATCCACGCTGATCCCCCAAGATGGCGTGCTCCTTGGCGTCAACCTGGATTGGGACTCCGAGACCCTGGCCGAACACCGCGCAAACCTTGGCCACGATCCCGCGGTGGTGGTGCAGTTCTCGGATATCCCCTACGACGACGAAACGTGGTCGCACACCACCAACGCCGTCACCCAGGTCCGGGAATCCGGCGGTGCGTTGCTCCTGACCCTCGAGCCGCACGGCGGATTAGAGACGATGAGCGACGAGGTGATCGCCAAACTGGCCACCGACTTACGGGCCATCAACGATCAGGGGACCACCGTCGTCGTGCGTTTTGCGCATGAGATGAACGGCTCCTGGTACTCGTGGGGCCAGCAGCCCATCCGCTACGTGGAGGTTTTCCGCAAAGTGGCGGCGGCGGTGCACTCGCAGGCTCCGGGCACGTCCATGATGTGGGCGCCGAACTATGGTGGCGGCTATCCGTTCACGGGTGGCCAGTTCGCGGCGCGACCAGGCACCCCGGACTTCGCTGCCCTGGACACGAACCATGACGGCGTTCTCACCATGGCCGACGACACCTACTCGCCCTACTATCCAGGGGACGACGCCGTGGATTGGGTTGGAGTTTCGCTATACCACTGGGGCAACCAGCGTCCCTGGGGGAACAACGACATCTCCGAGCCAGGCAAGTTCCTGGCCATGCTGACCGGCACTTACAGCGGCACCGCCGGCGACGACAGCTCCGTCCCGGATTTCTACCAGGTGTACGGGGTGGACCACGGCAAGCCGGTGGGCGTTCCGGAGACGGCCGCCATCTTCACACCAGCGCGTGGCGGTGCATCCGAGTTGGACGTCAAACAGGCGTGGTGGCGTCAGGTCTTCTCCGCCGAAACCCACCAAAAGTACCCGCAATTGAAGATGATCAACTGGTTTGAGTGGAAGAAGTACGAGATCGAAATTAACGACGACGTCGACTGGCGCAGTGCGGGATCGCCCGCCATCCGCGATGCGCTGGCGCAGGACCTGCCGGACTGGTTGCGGTACGGCGAGGACCTGGAGGCGTGCCGTTAGTGACTGAGCGACAAGCCCTACGCGGCAGGCGCGGCCTCCACGGCTTCCGTGGGGGCCGTTGCCTTTGCCCGCTCCGGAACCATGAACTTCGGCAGCAGAACCTGCACGATCGGGCCGATTGCCAGGGCGTACACCACGGTGCCCACGCCCACGGATCCGCCCAGGAGGAAGCCCACAGCAAGGACAACTACTTCGATGCCCGTGCGGACCAGACGCACGGACCAACCCGTGCGGCGGACCAGTCCGGTCATCAGGCCATCACGGGCGCCGGGCCCAAGACGGGCACCGATGTAGCAGGCGGAGGCGATGCCGTTGAGGATCACAGCACCTGCGAGCATGGCAATCTGTCCGCCAAGGTGCGTGAACTCCGGGATGAGCCAGAGCCCCAGATCAGCGAAGAGTCCCACCAGGACGGCGTTGGCGATGGTTCCGATCCCTGGCATCTGCCGGAGCGGGATCCACAGGAGAAGGACCAGAAAGCTGACCGCGATGACCACAACACCAATACTGAAGCCAGTCTTTTCGGACACGCCTTGGTGGAAGACGTCCCAAGGGTCCAAGCCAAGGCCGGCCCGGATGAACATGGCCAAGGAGATGCCGTACATCGCGAGGCCGATCAGGAGTTGGGTGATTCTTCGGGTCATCATGGGTTCCATCCTCCGATAAAACTGGCCTTGTATTCCATAGCCAGTTTGGAATACTGGTCTTATGTCCGGCTCCCTGAATCCCACCGCACTCGTCCGTCTCCTCGGCTCCTGGAACTCCGGCGCCCTGCCCGCCTACCGCGAGCTGGCCGACGTCGTACGTTTGCTGGTGATGGACGGGCGCATACCGTTGGACGTCGCCCTGCCCAGCGAGCGGGCGCTCGCCCAAACACTCGGTCTCAGCCGCACTACGGTCACCGCCGCGTATGCGAGCCTGCGCGAACAGGGATTCCTCACGGCGGGTCAGGGCAGTCGCGGGCGGACGTGCATTCCCCACCGCACCGCGCCAGTGAGCGCCCCCGGACTCGCAGTCCCGGAAGGACTGTTGGACCTGGCGTATGCGTCGCTTCCGGCCGCCGGGGAGGTAGTCCACCGCGCCTTCGCCGACGCACTGACCGAGCTGCCCGCCCTTCTGCCGGGGTTCGGGTACGAGGCCGTGGGAATTCCGGCCCTCCGGGAAGCCATCGCAGAAAAGTACACCTCAGAGGGGGTGCCAACAACCCCCGGCCAGATCCTTGTTACCTCCGGCGCACAGCATGCACTCAACATCGTCCTGCGCGCCCTGGCCAGTAAGCAGGACCGGGTCCTCGTGGAACACCCCACGTATCCCAACGCTTTGGATGCGATCCGCGCCGCCGGCTGTAAGCCCCTTCCCGTTGCACTGCCTGCACTTGAGGCGAGTACCTCTCCAGCCTGGGATATCGATGCGATGGTGGCCACCATGAACCAGCAACGCCCCGCAATGGCCTATCTGGTGCCGGACTTCCATAACCCCACCGGGCGCATCATGTCGGACCTGCAGCGCCGGCGCTTGGCGCGGGCGGCCGCGGCTTCCGGGACCGTGCTGGTGGTGGACGAAACGCTGCGCGGATTGAATCTCGACGCCGTCCGCACCGCGCCGATGTCCTCTTTCAGTCCCGCGGTGGTTTCGATCGGATCGCTCAGCAAGTCGCATTGGGCGGGGCTGAGGACCGGGTGGATCCGGGCAGACGAGTCACTGATTGCCCGTTTCATCTCCACCAGGACCGTGATGGATCTGGGCGGCCCGGTAGTGGAACAACTGGCGGCTGCCCGCTTGGTTCGGGCTTTCAGCGAACCGCTTGATGCCCGGCTCGAGGAACTAAGGAATCAGCGCGAATCGCTGCTGGGGTTGCTTGCCGAGCACTTGCCAGCATGGGAGGTGGAGCGACCACGGGGTGGGCTCACAGTCTGGTGCCGCCTTCCCACGCCGTGCAGCACCGCGTTGACTGTGCTGGCTCCCGACTTCGGCGTTCGCTTGGCGGCCGGCCCCCGCTTTGGGGTGGGTGGCGCCTTTGAGCACTTCCTGCGCGTTCCGTTCACCTTGCCTGCCGCACAGTTGGAGTTCGCCGTCGGTGCGCTCCGCGCCGCCCAGGACAAGCTGGACGCCTCGCCGCATCTCCGCCGAACCCTCAAGACAGAGCGGCCAGCCGCCGTCGCAGTCGCCTAGGCTGCCGGGCCCGCGGATCGAGCGGCCGCGCCCATGCGTTGCTTCGCCGTGTTGCTGCCGGGGCCCACCTGAACATGCGTGGTGGCTTTGGCCAGCCCGAACATCGGCATGCCGTTATACACCATTTCAATGCCCGACGCCGGCACCTGATACGTCTCGTGCCACACGCCGATGTCCCCGCTCCCGGCGATCTCCTTCATGAACTTCCGCCACGGCCCCAGATGTGGCGAGTCCTTGTCAGCGGCAAAGCGCCTGAGGTGCTCCGGGCTTTCCCAATAGCTGAGCATCACCGTGGTCCGCCCAAACCACTGCTCGCTCCCCAGGAGCCCCGCCTCAGGATGAGCGGCGAGGTGTTGCATCATGGCAGGCATGGCCGACGTTACCTGAGCGATGCGACCCATCTTCCACCACCTGTTGGCCCGCATTCCGATGAGGAAGACGGTTACTGTATCGCGCCCGATATCCGCGGTGAAGCGGCCGGGGAAGATGTCCTGTGCCATGAGAATCCTTCAGTTGGGGGGAACCGATGAGTTCGCGGAACCCTTGTTTTGGAACGCCGGTTTCGTAACGCCGGTTTCGTAACGCTGTTATAAAACAATGTTATGGAACACTTGAAGGTATGGCAAGACCCGTGATTCATGATCAACACGTCCAGGATCGGCTCCTGGCGGTTACAGCTGAACTGGTGGACCGCGAGGGGCCGGCCCGCGTCACCCTCCGCGATGTTGCCGCTGCCGCCGAAACGTCCACCACGGCGATCTACTCGCTCTTCGGCGGGAAAGCGCAACTGTTGACGGCCGCCGTCGACGACGGCTTCCGATCCTTTGGCGATTTCCTACGCGAGGCAGCCAAGGGCGGGTTGCTGGGATTGGGCCGCGCGTACCGCGCCTGGGCTCTGGAACATCCAGCCCTCTACCGCTTGATGTTCGGCGGGACCCTGGCCGCCTACGTAGATTGCAGCCCGACGCCGGAAGTCACCTCCGAGTCGATGTTCCCCTTAGTGGAGGCAGTGGTAGCCGCACAGTCGTCGGGCGCACTCCGCTCAGACGAACCCACACTCGTGGCCATGGCCATCTGGGGTCAAGTCCATGGGCTCGTCAGCTTGGAGCTGGCGCAAATGAACGATCCCGCCACCGACTGGGCGGCCATTTATGAGGCCGCCCTGGATTCTGTAGCTCGGGCCTGGGCGGCCTCACCGGACTCTTAGGCGTACACCTTCTCCAGGAATGCTCCCCAGGTCTTGGCCGTGAGTTCCGAATCGCCGGAGCCGCTGAACTCGTGCACCGTCATGCCTACCGGAGCGCCGAAAGCGTTCCTGCCGAAGAAGCGGTACATGGTGTCGGCAGTCCTGAGGCCCAGGAAGTTCTCGTTGGAAAAGTCCACTTCCCCGCTCAGCCGGCCTACGCCGTCGACGTCCACATCCACTGCAGTACTGGCGGCCGCGCCGTCTACGCCAAGGGCACTCTTCAGCTGCACGAAACCATCCGGCGTCTGCGAAGACGGCGGCGCCTGAATGTCCGTGAAGACCACCGGCTTGCCGTCGAAATACCGCAGGTACTGACCCAGGGTGTGCAGGTAGAACTCGGTGTGCTTGCTGGCGCCGTCATACTGCTCGTCCCAGTTGTCGGCGAAGATCCCGCTGTGAACGTAGTGCAGCTTGGCGCGTCCGCCTTCCAGCGGTTCAAGGACGTGTTCCAGCTGGTTGAACCATCCGTCAGGACCGTCCATCCTGGACACCAAGTGGGTGGGGTATTCCTCGGTGGTCTTGACGTCGGGCCACTGATCCGTGGGGAACATCCAAGCCGGCGTGTCCTTAGTGACCGCCTGCCATACCCGCTCGGGAGTGCCCGGCAGTTCGACGTCCGCTTCGATTTCGAATTTCCGGTTGTCAGTCATTGCTTTGATCCTTTTCTGCTGATTGCTCCGGGGAGGCTTGGGTTGTTTTAAGTGCCGGGTGAAGCACGACGACGAGGCGGTGCTTGCGTGCACCACCCGCCTCTGCGGCAGCACCGCCGTCGTGATACTTATCCACGAGGCGAGTCACCGCCACGCCGAGTTCCTCGGCGAACGCTGCACGTTCGGTGGCGGAGCGGAAAGTGATCTCGCCATCGATCGCGAAGCTGGCCAGCTTCTTCTTGGCCAGTGCAGCACCGGCTATGAGCTTGCCCATCTCCTGCACGGTGCGGGAGGCCAGTGCCAGCAGCCAGAAGGCCGAAAACCGGTCAGAGAAGCGCCGGGGGTCCGGTGCCACAGAAGCGAGGGCGACGGGCGAGATCAGGTAGGACGCAGCCGTGGCACGCAGCACCCTCTCGGTGACGTTGCCTTTGCGCCGCTCCTCCACCAGCTCCACCAAGCCATGGCGTTCCAGGGCTTTGAGGTGGTAATTCACCTTCTGCCGGGGCAGCCCCACCTTCGCGGCCAGTTGCGTGGCGGACGCAGGTTCCACGAGTTCCCGCAGAATACGGGTGCGGATGGGGTCCAGCGAGGCTTCCGCCGCGGCCGGGTCCTCGATCACTTCGATGTCCAACATGCTTCAAGTATGCTTACCGACAACTTTTATTGTCAAGAACTTTTTTATCGTCGGAACTGGATGCGTTGTGAGGCCCGCCCTGCATGCTTTGTGCGCGACTTAGCGCGCAGAGCGGGCCTCGCAACGCCGGTAGAATTGCCAGGTGATGCAATCCCCCCTCCCCGTGCGCGACGGCGTGAACGCCACCCGCCTCCGCCTGCCGGACGAGGGGCCATGGACCACCGCCATGGACTACATGATGCATCGCTGGGGACACATCGACCCCCAAGGCATCGAGGACCGGTTCGACGCCGGCGAGATCGTAGGCGAGGGCGGAATTCCCCTTGATCGCAGCACCAAACTGGAGGACCACACCTTCATCTGGTACTACCGCACGCTCCCCCCGGAGACGCGGCTGCCCGTGGAAATCAGCATCCTCCACCAGGACGAACACATCCTGGTGGTGGACAAGCCGCATTTCCTCCCCACCACACCGGGCGGCACCTACATCCAGGAATCCGCGCTGGTCCGGCTCCGGAACCTCTTGGACCTCCCGGATCTCATCCCCATGCACCGCCTGGACCGGATGACCGCCGGCCTGTTGCTGCTCTCCACCAACCCGGAGACGCGCGGCAAGTACCAGGTCCTCTTCGAGAAGCGCCAGGTCCAGAAGGAATACGAGTGCGTGTCCGCCGCGACGCCCGCCGCAGGCTATCCCGCCGTCGAGTTCCCAGCAGTGGTACGCAACCGCATGACCAAGTCACGCAGCTATCTGCTCGCCGAGGTCATCCCCGGTGAACCGAACGCTGAAACGCGCATTGAACAGACAAAAACGTTCGACGCCGGAACTCACCAGCGCGCGCTGTACCGGCTGGAGCCTCACACCGGAAAGACACACCAACTGCGCGTGCACATGGCTTCGCTCGGGCTGGGCATTGTCAACGACGCCTTCTACCCGGATCTGCTGGACAAAGCGCCGGACGACTTCAGCAAGCCGCTCCAACTCCTGGCCCGTGGGATCCGGTTTGTTGACCCGATCACCAAAAAACCAGTGGAATACCGCAGCCAACTGGAGCTCAGCGAAGCCCACGGCTGATTCCCCGAAACGTCAGTCCCCCGGGGTCAGGTGATCGAACACCAGGTTCGTCTGGGTGTTGGCAATAGCCGGATCCGATGCCAGGTGAACTGCGATGAAGTCCCGAAGTTCCGTGGGAGTTCCGCAGGCTACGTGCATGAGGAAGTCTTGGTCGCCGGCCAACAGAAACACGCTCTGGACGTTGGGCAATGATCGCAGGCGCTGACCGATGGCAAACATTTTGTTGCGCGCTTGGGAGTTCACCCGCACCGAGATCAACGCGTAAACCAGCAGGCCCAGGGCTTCAAGATCCACGGATGCGTGGAAGCCGCGGATGATTCCCGCATCACGCAGTGCCCTGACCCGGCCCAAGCACGTGGAAGGCGCTATTCCCGCTTTGGCGGCGAGGATGTTGTTGGGGATCCTTGCGTCCGCCATGAGCTCCTGGAGGATCAAACGGTCTGTGTCGTCCAGCCGAACCCGGTTCGGCAGCGACCCCCGTGTACGGGTCGTGGGTGAATCTGGCACGAACCCACCTCCAATATTTTCCTGATCCTTCGAAATCCTTGGCACAGCTCTGAGCTGGATTCTATCTTGAAGCGATTTGCAGAATCGACGAGGAGGTCGTTGTGGGCGGTTTCGATAAGATCCAAGAACGTGAGGGCGGGCTTAAAAGGCAGCTCACCTCACGGCAAATGACCATGATCGCGCTGGGCGGAGCGATCGGTACCGGTCTGTTCCTGGGGAGCAAATTTGCCATCGGCCTGGCTGGGCCCAGCGTCATCATCAGCTACGCCATCGGAGGCCTGATCGCACTCCTCCTCATGGGCAGCTTGTCCGAGATGACAGTGGCACACCCAACCTCAGGATCCTTCGGAGCTTTTGCCGAACACTACGTCAGCCCGCTGGCCGGTTTCCTGGTGAAGGACATGTACTGGTCCTGCATCGTGCTAGCCGTGGGAACTGAGGTGACCGCGGTGGGCGAATACATGAAACTGTGGTTCCCTGACGTGCCGTCACTGCTATGGGTGATCTTCTTCTCGGCGGTTCTCATCGGCGTGAACACCATGAACGTGAAGGTGTTCGGAACTCTGGAGTACTGGTTCTCCAGCATCAAGGTCTTCGCAATCATCGCGTTCATTGTGCTCGGCGCGTACATCGTCTTCGGCGCCCGCACGGACGGCACTGGCTTCCAGAACTACACAGCCGAAGGCGGCTTCTTCCCCAACGGATTCTCCGGCACCTGGTTCGCGGTGATCGTGTCCATCTTCAGCTACCTCAGCATCGAGATGATTGCCATCGCCGCTGGTGAAGCCAAAGACCCGGCAACCGCCGTGAAGAAGGCTTTCCGGACCACTATCGCCCGGCTGTTGCTGTTCTTCATCGTCACACTGGCACTGATCCTGGCAATCGCCCCCGTGAGCCAGATCCTGGCCGGGGGCAGCCCTTTCGTCACAGTCATGCAGAATCTGGGCATTCCCTTCGCGGACAGCCTTTTGACCTTCGTGGTGATCATCGCTGCGCTCTCAGCCATGAACAGCCAGCTCTACATTTCCACGCGAATGATCTTCAGCCTGTCCCGCAGCGGTGACGCACCGGCCGTATTTGGGAAACTCCGCTCCAACGGCGCCCCCGTGAATGCCTTGGTCCTATCCACGGCAGGAATCGCGATCGCCACTGTCGTCTACGCCATGTTCCCCGAGACTGCCTTCACCTTCATGATGGCCATCTCCATGTTCGGGGCCATGTTCACCTGGTTCATGATCTTCGTGACCCATTGGTTCTTCCGCCGCAGCATGAAGCGCAGCGGCACTGAACTCGCCTACAAGACCCGGTTCTACCCGGTGGGCACCATCCTCGGTGCGGTCCTCATGATTGCCATCGCCATCAGTACACTAGGCACCTCGGCGTTCAATATGACCTTGATCTTCGGCCTGCCATCCCTGGCACTCGTCACGGTCCTCTACTACGTGGTGCAGCGCCGCAAACGTCAGGAATCGCCTGGTCAGGAATCCTCCGGCGAGGCAGCAAACACACTCCGGAAGACCGCCGTCGTATCCTCCGAAAACAGCACAAACTCCACCACCTCCAGCGGACTGTCCGACGCCGCGCCGGCGGAAGACGACGACGAAAACGATCTCACGGCGTCGAACGCTACCTCCGCCACCTGAACGGGGTCCCACCCGTAAATTCCGGCGCTGATCGCAGGGAAGGCCACAGACCGGGCACCCAGTCCGGACGCCACTGCCAGGCTTTCGTGGAAGCAGGAGGCGAGCAGCGCCGGATCCGTCTGTCCCGCGTGCCGGTTAGGTCCCACAGTGTGGATGACCCAGCGCGCCGGGAGCCTGAATGCGGAAGTCGCGACGGCGGAACCCACCGGCAGTCCGTCCGGCAGTTGCGTCCGCCTCAACTCGCGGCACGCCTCGAGCAGTTCCCCGCCAGCGGCCCTGTGGATGGCGCCGTCCACTCCCCCTCCACCCAGCAAAGAGGAGTTGGCGGCGTTGACGATCGCATCAACAGCGCGGATGGTGAGATCGCCGTGCAGTATGTCGATTCGCATGGCCACAGTCTCACTCCGGAGCGGCGGACACGGCAAGTGCGGTACCTTGTGGCCATGGACATCATCGCCCCGGAAACATGGGGATCCGCGATTTACCTGTGGATCGTACCCATTGTGCTGGGCGACGCCATCTTCCCGCCCATCCCCTCCGAAATGGTGGTCATCACCGGCGGGGCGCTGGCAGCCGATGGCCACGCGAACTTCTGGCTCGTCCTTTTCCTTGCCGCGTTCGCGTCCTGGTTGGGCGACATGGCGGTGTTCATGCTGTTCAAACGGCGCATCAGCCATGTCCTGGATAGGTGGGCGTGGGGCCGCCGCGTCCACCGCGGAATCCACGAGGCCATCGCCAAAGCCGGCCGCTCCTCAACGTATGGCGCCATCATCGGCGCACGCTTCATCCCGGGAGGCAGGCTCGCCACCTCATCCGCGGCGGGAATCGCCAACGTCTCGGTACGCGGGTTCAGCCTGTGCGCAGGCCTTGGCGCAGTGCTGTGGGCCGTGTGGCAGGTGGGACTGGGTTACTTCACCGGCTCCACCACCAAACTCCCGTTCTGGGCCAGCTCACTCATAGGAGTGGGACTGGGCCTGGTGATCGGCGTGGTGGTGGGATTGATCGTCACGCGGCGGCGCGGCAGCCGTTCCCCCGTGGACGAACCGTTCGACGCCGCCAAACCCGGCGACGTGCCACAGCCCGAGTAGGTCCTTTAGACCGGTGCCCAGCGTCCGCGGCTGCGACGCAGCACGTAAAGGCTGCCGGTCAAAGCAACACGCTCGACGGCGTCACGCATCATGGCTGCCGACGTCCGGGCTTCGTCGTTCTCGCCCAAGTAATCGCGATCGTCAACTGTGAAACGGAGGCTGAGCTGGGGCACTCCGCCGACGATGTCCAGCTGGTTCGACTCCACGTGGTGGCGGGTTTCCAGCGCTTCCACCGCTGCGGCCATCACCGATTCAGGTGCGTTGCCCGGTTTGAGGCCAGTGATCTTCAACTTGGTCTGGAACGACGGCATCCCACTACCCTAACCTTCTCTCACATCCCGCGCCCTTGGACGGATCGCTCTCTCACCAGATGAGAGAGCGATCCAGAAAAACCCGCGGGATGTGAGAGAGGGTGCTAGCCGGTGTTGCGCAGGCCGGCGGCCACACCGTTGACGGTGATGAGCATGGCCCGCTGAAGCCGCTCGTCAATCTCGGCTCCGGACACCTGTTCCTCGCGAACGCGCCGAAGGAGCTCCACCTGAAGGTAGCTGATCGGGTCCAGGTACTGGTCGCGGATTTCGAGTGAACGCTTCAACGTGGGCTGGGCGTCGAGGAGCTCGATCTCACCTGTCAGCCTCTCGATTTCTGCCACCGTGAGTTCGTACTCGTCACGGATCATGTGGAACAGACGGTGCAGTTCCTCCGGGACCAAGGAGGACACGTAATGACCGGCAATCTCCATGTCTGTCTTGGCCAGGGTCATTTCCACATTGGAGATCACCGAGCGGAAGAAGTGCCAGCGATCCATCATCTCAAGGAGCTGATCGGTGTTGCCTGCCTCGCGGGCAGCCTTCAAGCCTGAGCCCACACCGAACCAACCCGGAACGATCTGCCGGGACTGGGTCCAGCCGAAAACCCACGGGATGGCCCGAAGACCGCCGAGTCCGGCTCCGGAGTCCGGGCGCTTGGACGGGCGTGATCCAATATTCAACGAACCCAGTTGCTCCACAGGGGTGGAAGCGAGGAAGTAAGCCGGAAGATCAGGATCATCAATCAACGCGCGGTAGCGGTCGAACGCTGCGTCGGAGATGATCTCCATGACGTTTGCGTAGCGCTCGCGCTCGTCCTCGGAAGTGCGCGGAGTCCGGTGCAAGGCCGAGCCCTGCATGACCGCAGCCAAGGACAGCTCAAGGTTTTCGCGTGCCAGCTCGGGCAGGGAGTACTTATCCGAAATGACCTCACCCTGCTCGGTGAACTTGATCTCGCCCTCAAGCACGCCGTTCGGCTGGGCCATGATGGCATCGTAGGTGGGCCCGCCACCGCGGCCTACCGAACCACCACGGCCATGGAACAAGCGGACACGAACACCATGCTTGGCTGCTACATCGCGCAGCTTGCGCTGGGTCTTGTGGATCTCCCACTGGCTGGTCATCACACCGGATTCCTTATTGGAATCCGAGTAGCCCAGCATGATCTCCTGGACATCGCCGCGAAGGCGGACAAGTTCCCGGTAGGAGGGATCGGACAGCAACTGGTCCACGATCTCAGCCGAAGCACGGAGCTCTTCCACTGTTTCCAGCAGCGGGGCAAAGCCGATCTTGGCGTGCGGCTTGGCGCCGAAGAGGTCAATCAAGCCGGCTTCGCGCGCCAGGACCGCTGCAGCAAGAACATCATCGGCACCGCGGGTCATGGAAATGATGTAGGTTTCCACGACGTCCGGGCCGTAGGTGTGCAGGGCTTGGCGGATACTCCGGAAAACGTCGTAGGTACCGTCCGCAGTGCCCTCAAGCTTGATCGGGTGCCCGGAAAGAGGACGGCGCGAAGCCAGCTCCGCACCCAAGTAAGTGAATCGTTCCTCACGCGTCAACTCGCTGTAGGGCTTCTGCGTGCCGAGCCGGTCCACCAGCTGGCCAACAGCATCGTGGTGGTAATCGGCGTGCTCACGGATGTCCAAGGTTGCCAAGTGCAGACCAAAAGCGGCGATTGCCCGGCGGACCCGGGCCAGGGCGCCATCTGCAACCAAACCGGCGGAGTGGTTGCGCAGCGAGGCCTCAAGCAACCCAAACTCCGCAAGCAGCTCGGGAGTGGTTGCGTAGTCGCGGCCCGGCTCGTGATACGTCGACGCTGAAATACGTCGGCCAGTGTTGATGAGCTTGGCCTTGATGCAGGTCAGTTTAAGCCTGTACGGCTCTTGGGCATTCAGTTCAAGGATGCGCTTATCCAGGCCGGGGAGGTTCTTCAGATCAGTCGCGATCGAGTCCAGCAGTTCCTGGTCGGCCCCAAAAAGAGCGGTCGAGTTGGAAAGTACCGAGATGAGTTCGTCGATCAAGGCAATGCTGATGCGGACAGCATTCTGGTTCTGCAGCTGCAGGATCTCCCGGGTGACGGCGGCGGTAACGTTCGGGTTGCCGTCGCGGTCACCACCGATCCACGAACCAAACTTCAGGGGTGCGGCAGCGGCCGGCAGGGAGACCCCGTGCTCAGCCAAAAGCTCTGAAAGGTCCGTCAACATCTCCGGCATGGCGTCGGTAAGGATGCTGTTCAGGTAATAGATGGCATTCCGGGCCTCATCCACAGGAGTGGGACGCACTTGCCGCAGCTCGTCGGTCTGCCACATTTGATCAATGATCTCGGCGAGTTGGCGGTCCTGACGGCGCCGCGCTGAGGTCCCCTCCGTGGTGGGCTCGGCCAGAACGTCCGAGAGCTTGCGGACCTTGTCCAGTACGGAGCGGCGTGAGGCCTCGGTGGGGTGTGCCGTGAAGATGGGGCGGACGTCCAGTTCATTGATCACGTCCTGCAAAACCTGGGGACCAGCTTGGCCGGCGATCTCTGAGACCGCTTTTGCCAGCCAACCGTCCTTTTCCTGCCGGGTGCGCAATCCCCGGACGCGGTGGACCTGCTCGGCAGCGTTGCTGAGGTGAAAATAGAACGCAAAGGCGCGGACCAAGTCAGTAGCCTGGTCAAGCGGCAGGGAGGCAAGCAACTCGCGGACCTGGGCGACGACGTCGTGCGCGCTCCATGGGCCGGTAGCGTCCGCGCCGCCTCGGGCTGCTTCCTTGGACTCCTTGGTCAGCAGCCGCACCTGCTCCACGAGTTGGAGCAGCTCCGGACCATGTTGTCTTACCAGGGACTCGCCGAGAAGCGTGGAAACGCGGCGTACGTCGGCCCGCAGTTCAGCAGCGAGATCGGTGTCTTGATGGGCAGTGTGAACCATAGATACTTACCTTCGGGGATCTGGTTGGCCCGTACACTGCGCTGGATACTGTGAGCCGGATTACTTGTTCCTACGGGATCTTACCCGCACCTAACTCAACAAAAGGAATGCGTCTCAGATTTTAACGTCGCCTTCTGCCGGCTTCTGGACAGGCCTGGGCAAGACTACTTTTCCACCGAAAACATCCCGGCCCTCCGAACCCGGGCCCGCGGACAGAGACTCGTGCCGGCGCTGCCTCATCTCTTCTATGGCTGCTGCCGCTTCCATCCGGGTAGGTGCACCCGTGGCCGGTTCAATCATGGACAACACACTGCCCAGGGTGCCGGTTGCTCCTTTTGACGGAACGCCCCTCTGCACCAGCCGCGTGCCGGCCCAGAACGATCCCACAATGAGTGCCAGGCTGACCACGGCCGGAACCACTGCCTCAATCCCCATGCAATGAGGGTACGCCCCGGGCGAAAGGGAACACAGACCGGGCCTCACGGAGACCAGGCCTCACGCGAACTCTTCCAAAGGGTGGTCCTGCTTGCACAGCTCCAAAACCGTATCCAACACCCCAGGCGCAAGGGCACTGAACATGCCAAAACGCGCCTCCACTTCCAATACTGCCGGCTTGCCGTCCTGCAGGCGCTTGATATCCACGCTGAATGGTCCGGTCAGCCCAAGGGCGGCAGCAGCTGAACCCGCCACCACCGCAACGTCAGAGTCCGAGGGCGCTTGAACCTTCCGGACACGAACTGTGGGCGAACCATCCTCCTTGGCTGCCTCTCTGAGCGTTCTCTCCAACACAACCAGGACATCATCCGGCCCGGTGAGTTGTCCGTGGCGAAAGCCTTGCGCAGCGTACTCGGTACCCGGTGCAAACCGTTGGACCATCCAGGAATCGTCCAGGCTTGCCCAAATACGGGCAGCCCGCGCACCGGAGTCGGACGTTCGCCCCAGCAACCGGATGCCGCGTCCGTTGCGTGAAATGCGAGGTTTCACCACCAGCGGGCCGCCCAATATATCCATGGCATCATGCACAGACCCGAGTGCGCTGGGCAGGCCGAATCGGGGAACGCTCACACCCGCACCCGCAAGGCAGGTCATGGTGAGGTATTTGTCATGAGCCCTCCTCACCGGCGCAGGATCGGCGATCACCACACGAACTCCCGGCGCGAAATCGTCGCGGGCTTCAGAAAAGACGACCAGCTCGGCACTCATGGTGGGAATGAGGATTTCGATCCCATAGCCCGCCACCAGGCCCCGCAACTCCCAAAGGTAACCGCGGGTATTCGAAGGTGAAACGACCGCCACACCATCGGCCGCCCCGCAACGGGCAGGAATCTCGTCCACCCCCAGCACCCAATGGCCCTTTGCCTTGAGCTGCCGGACCAAGGACGAGCCAGCCGGGTTGGCAATGCCTGTCACCAGGACACGCGACATCAGAGCGTTCCCACACCAAGGTAGGGCACGGAAGGATCCACCACACGGCTGTGGGTTTCTGTCTTCATTTCTCACCTTTATGGATAGAGCACGCCACCCGCTACCGGGCCTTGCCGATGGATGAGTGCACCGGGGCGAAGGATCATGACGCAACCCGCACTGCGATATTGGAATCAGTACACGGCAGAGAACCTTTTGGAAGCCAACCCCGGTCCGCTCAGCGTGTAGGTAAGAACTCTTTCGCCTCTTTTGACGTCGTCCTTGCCACGCTTGAGGCCGGCTCCGATCTGAAACCGAAGATCAGCGCGCTGCACCGAGTTAGTGGAACAACTCACCACACTCCGGCTCTCGAACGAGCAAATCCAGCCATCCGGGGCACGAATTGAGTCTTCCACCACCAACGAATGCTTCCCCACGGAGAACACCGCCGTCGCGCTCCCCAAGGAACTTCCTCCGGAGACCCGGAAGTCAATTTCCAGGACCTTGCGCTCGGAATCTTCCTCCCCGGCCTCGCGCGCCGAGCCATCCACAACCGCTGGAGCAGTCAACGACGGAACAGCCAAAGGCGAGGCAGACTGTGTGGTGACCGGGAGTGGAGCAGGGGGCGGCGCGATCGGTGGTTCGGCCGGAGTCTGCGGCACGGGGTTCTCCACAATAGGATTCTCGTTTGCGGGCGGCCCTTCAACGGATGGCACGTCACCCGGTGGTGGCGCCTGCGGCGGCGCCGGTGTTGAAGAAACGGCCGGTGTTGTAGAAACGGGAGTCGGCGCGCTCGTTGGGGAAGGGGCTGGAATCACCGGAGCCTTTTCTGACGGAGCCACAACGGATTCCACGGCCCGCTTCTCCATATAGGCGTCCGGAGTCAGGTGGTCAACTATGCCCACAGCCCCCAGCACAAGTCCTACGGCAGCTGCTGCGATGACTGCCATGAGCACCGGTTGGGCTAGGGCAGGGACCGCAACGGCCGCGTTGGCGGGCACCATGCCACCCACAACTCCGAGCCCCGCCCCTTTGCCCGCCCACAGCGCGGCCGGGATCCCTGTCACCAACGGCAGCAGGACAGCCCTCATGCTCCCCTGAACGTCTTTCAGCTCCGCAAGGGCCGCGGTGCACGATGGGCAGCCGTTAAGATGCTCACGGATCCTGCGCCCAGTGGCATGAGAGACTCCACCACGGATGTAGTTGCCTAGCTTCGAGGCGTACTCAGCGCATTTAGTGTCAGCCTGCTCCGCGATGTGGTACTGCAGGTACTGCCTCCTCAGGCCCTCACGGGCGCGAAGAGCGAGTGCAGATACGGCATTGGCTGAGAGACCCAGAACCGGTGCCACAGCTGCGGGTTTCATGCGTTCGACGTCCAAGTACCACAGCACAGCCTGCCACCGTTCAGGCAGGGCCCGGAATGCTTTGGCCACTGTGTGCGATTCAAAGGCGCTGATTGCTGCGTCCGAGTCCACCAAGGTTTGGTCCAGGACGGCATGGTCACTACTGGGCAGGACCTTGCCGGCTTTCCGATTACGTTGGTGGGACAATCGGGCAACCGTGGAGAGCAAGTACGCCCTAAAGAAGGTGTCCGGCCCTTTCCCCGAGATGAGGCTTTGCAGGACCGCCTGGAATGCCTCAGCCACTACGTCCTCGGCGTCACTTTGGTTGTCCACGTTACGTCTGGCGACGCTGGAGGCAACGGACACATGGCGCTCGTAGAGTCCGTCGAAGGCAGACATGTCTCCA
This sequence comes from Arthrobacter sp. StoSoilB22, assembly GCF_019977315.1. Taxonomy (NCBI): domain Bacteria; kingdom Bacillati; phylum Actinomycetota; class Actinomycetes; order Micrococcales; family Micrococcaceae; genus Arthrobacter; species Arthrobacter sp. StoSoilB22. Next base: position 771,190 of record NZ_AP024652.1, on the reverse strand, counting down.
TTGCGGACCAAATCAATGAGTTGTCCGTCGTCGACGCTGGTTTTGTTGCTCGCATGTGACGTGCGTGCCATTTATGGCACCCCCAAACCGTAGAGAACCCTGCCCATATCTATGGAGTGTGGGTACCGCCCGAGTCGTGACGCCAGTTTGTAAAAAGTCTTTAGCAACCATGTTCGAGGCACTCCCTTCGTCACGAATCGGCTCTTCTGCGCACTGTTGGGATATGACATCGTTCCGGACAAAATCACCTGCCGAACGCACGTTTTCACAGCACCACTTGCTGCGCAGATGGCGGACTGCCAGTTACCAAAGGGGTTGGCGGTTCCGAGCGGATTGGTACGTGCCGGAAGTCCGGACAGTCGTCATTCCCCTGGCAAGCGGGGCAGTAGTTCCCGCCCTCGCGGCGAAATTACTGGGAGCTGCGCGCGCCAGGAACGGTGTCAGCATCAGAGAGACCCTGAACGACTTCCGCGCCCTGTTCACTGCCGCGGATCAGGCCCTGGACGTCGATGCCCTCCTCTCAATCGCGGAGGGCTGGGCGGAGGTAGCAGAAACAGCCCCCACCATCTCCTGCACCGACGTTTACACGGGACTGGCCACCCAGGCCCACTTCCAACGAAGGGTCCACGATGTATCCGCGTTCGGTGCGGAGGGGCCGGGTTCCCACGCACTGGCCATCATCGCGCTGCCCCGGCCCCGCGATAGCCGCACGCATGGTTGGACATTGTTGGCCCGGCTGGGGGACGCAGTGAAGGCCGCACTGCAAGGAACCGGAGCGACGGCAATGTATCAAAATTCCGCCATTCACGTCCTCTTTTCCGTCAGCGAAAGCAACCTTTCCCGGCTGATGGCGTGCAAGGCAGTTCTGGAAGCTCTCGACGACGGCAGCCTCTACCCCGCCCGCATGAAGTTCTACCCGCTTTCCCGGGCGGAGGCCACGGCTGCCACCACCTCAACTGCCGCGCGGGACTCGTCCTGAAAGCCGGATTTGGCCGAAATCCGTTCTGCAGCGTAACGAACCACTCCCGGCGAACACTCACCTTGTGACGGAATACATCCCAAGGACTCAAAGGACCCACCCACTAATGAACAAGCAGATCCATCCAAGAACCGCCTCACTGGTGGCTGCCTTTCTGGCCGCTGTCATGGCCATCCTGGGCCTGGGGCTCTCGGCCCTGCCAGCGAGTGCTGAGGAGATCCCGGGAGCGGAGATCACCCTCAGTACCGGTTCCACAGTCACCGGGCAATGGGACCAAGTGGATCTATCCTGCACCTGGTCCGTCCCGGATAACTCACAGCCCGGTGACACTTTCACTTTGCAGCTTCCCCCCGAACTGCGGTGGTTTGGCGCTGCAACTTTTGACCTGAACACTCCTGATGGCCAGACCGTTGCAACAGCTGCGGCCAACGATGCCGGCCGTGTGGTCTTCACGCTCACCGACTTCGTCGCCCTGCATCCACTCAATGTGGGCGGTACCTGCTCTTTTGCCACTCAGTACTCCGTGGCTCCGGCAACGGGAGAAACCAAGGAACTTAGCTTCGTGTTCGGTGACAGCGTGGTTCGCGTCCCGGTGAAGATTGAACCGTGCACTGAGAACTGCCTTCCGGATGCTCCGACGACTGCCGGCAAGTCGATGTGGTGGGCGGACTCCTCCCAAACAGAACTTCAGTCGGTCCTTTACATGCCGCCCATGGTGTCAGCAACCAACGATGTTGTGGTCACCGATGTCCCCGCAGCCGGTATGGTGATCGACTGCAGCCGCGTAACACCCCGCGTGGGCAAGGTAAGGGGCGAAGCGGGCAACATCGTTGAACCCTTCGACAATGAGCAGTACCCCGCGAGTATTGAATGCACCCCTCAGTCGCTGACGGTCAGCTGGACCGGCCTCCCCAAAGGCGAACACGTGGAGCTCTTCGTTGTGACCAAGGTGTCTGATGCTTCCCTGGACGTTTACCAAAACAACGGGACAGTGACCATCTCAGGCGAGGAAAACCCGGTAGGGGCCCAAACACGCCGAAGCAGTGCCAGCGGAACCGGGCAAGGGACAGCTACGCCGACCCCCACCCCCAACCCCAGCACCGCCACGGTGACCCCCACACCCTCACCGAGCACCAGCACCAGCACCAGCACCAGCAGCCCAGTAATAGTGGTTCTTCCAACAGAATCCACTACACCGGGGCAGACGACCCCACCGGCCCCCGGCAACCCAGCACAGCCCGCCAACAATCCAACACAGCCCGCAACTGCGGCACAGTTGGCCACCACGGGGGCGCAGGGCCAGGCGTTCGTCGTCCTGGCTGCGGCGCTTCTGGCCGTGGGATCTCTCCTCGCCTTTGCCGGTGCCCGTAAGCACAGGCGGCGCTCGCACTAGAAGGGCGATCGGGAAACGCCCTTCGGGGCAAGATGGCGACGGTGGGCCTGGGGTGCATGGTCCATCACGCCGTCCAGCAATCCCGGCTCGCGCTGGCATGGGTTTGGGGCCAGCGCGAGCCGATCCAAGGTAGTGGAGTTCTGACCCAGCTGGGCCGAATTCCGGGAATGCCCACGCCCGGCGCATAGTTGAGGCAAGTGGCAACCGCCGCGAACGGACGCGAACCCCAGCCGAGGAGAACCATGAGCTCGCCCACCACCGCAACCGATCCCCAGCTGGCCCGTTGGGAGCGGTTCCGTGCAGGTCGACATTCAGCCCTTGCCACCGCGCACGGATGGCTGACCCTCACGTCCTTCCAGTGGCTTGAGTCCCAGCCCTCCGAGGTGGAACTTGCCCCGGGCCTCTGGTCCACCGACGGCACCACAGCATTCCTCACGGCGAGCGCTGCGGATGGACTCACCGTGGTGGAAACGGGACAGCCCGTAGAGGGGACCATTACGGCGACGCTGCAGGACGAAGAGTCGCTCATGTGGGTCCAGTTTGGCGGCGACGACGGTAAGCAGGTTGTGGTGGAACTCGCCATGCGTGCGGACAAGTACGCTATCCGCACCCGCGACAACAGCTCCCCCGTGCTGACCGGTTTCGTAGGAGTTCCCACCTACGAGTACAACCCTAAGTGGGTTATCCAGGGCCGGTTCGAAGCTTACGCTGAGCCCGTGGACGTGCCCATTGGCACAGCTAACCCCTTGGTGGATGGCGTCCACCGGTCAGTGGGCGAGGTCGTTTTCCGGGTACCGGGCGTTCCTCACGAAATCCGGCTGCACGCTGAAGAGGAGAAGCTGGGTGCGCTCAACGTCACCTTCCACGATGAGACCAACGGGGAGACCACGGACGAATGGCGGAAGGTTTTCATTCCCCGGCCTCGCCCCGACGGGTCCGTGATCATTGATTTCAACCGGGCCATCAACTACCCCAGTGCTTTCACTCCGTATGGCACCTGCCCCATGCCGGTGCGGGGCAACTCTCTTGACATTCGGGTAGAAGCGGGAGAGAAGCTCCCTCAGGAATGAGACCGGCAGTTCTAGGTGATCGCTGAAACCCCTGTCACTGCACGGCCAACGATCAGGGAGTTGATTTCGTAGGAGCCTTCATAGGTGTAGATTGCCTCGGCATCAGCGAAGATCTTGGCTATGCGGTAGTCGGTGACGATTCCGTTCCCGCCCAGGATGGACCGGCCCATGGCCACGGTCTCCCGCATCCTGGCACTGCAATAGGCCTTTGCGAGCGCCACCTGCGCCATGTCGGCCCCTCCGTGGCGCACCCCTTGGGCGTCCGTGAAGATGTCCTCCTGCAGCTGCGCTATGCGAACCATCATTCCCATACTGGCAACCGCGTTGCCGAGCATATCCACCAGGTGTTGTTGGATGAGCTGGAACTTGGCCAACGGTTTGCCGAATTGGAAGCGTTCAACGGCGTACTGCCGGGCGACGTCGAAGGCTGCCAATTGTTGGCCTACTGCCTGCCAGGCCACCATGATCCGGGACCCTCGGAGGAGGTGGTTGGTGTCCGCGAAGCTGCTGATGCCGGCGAAGCGATCGGTTTCAGCTACCTCGACGTCCTCAAAGACGATGTCGGCGTTCTGCACCGTCCGCAGGGCAATCTTGTTTTCGATGCGGCTACGGGTGATGCCGGGCAGGGTCGCGTCGACGATGAAGGCACGCACTGCTCCGTCTGTTTCGTCCTTGGCCCACACCAGCATGAAGTCGCAGAACGTCCCGTTGCCAATCCAGCGTTTGGCGCCGTTGATCACCCAGTAATCGCCGCCGTCGGAGTCTGGTCGTTCAACCCTGCGGGCGGTGGTCTCCATCCCGCCGGCGACGTCGGACCCGTGGTTCGGCTCTGTGAGCGCGAAGGCGCCGGTGGTGCGAAGGTTGGAGGCGTCGTCGAGGTAGCGGTCCTGTTGATGATCACTGCCGAAGTCGTAGAGCGATTCGACGAAGAGATCGTGATGGACCATGAAGAAGGTGGCGATGGAGGTGTCGACGCGGGTCATCTCAGCGATCACAAGCCCGGCAAACAGGTGTGTGTATCCTCGCTGGGCGGGGGCGCTGAGCCGGAGGGCCGCGAGTTTGGGGAGGATGTGTTCCGGGAACTCCGCTTTCTCCCACCATTGCCCGGCGTAGGGGGCGATCTCGGAGGCCAGGAATGCCCGGAGTTCGTTGAGTTTACGCTGTTCCTGGACACTGAGCAGCGATTCGAAGTCGAAGAAGTCAGCAGTGGGAAGGTCGGCTACGGAGGGCCGAACGGACCCAACTAACCCCGAAGCGCCGCTGTAGTCGCCCATCATTTGAGGCCCATGCGGATGGCGCCGTCAAGCCGGATGGTTTCCCCGTTGAGCATGGCGTTCTCCACAATGTGGGCGGCCAGGTTTGCGTATTCCGCGGCACGGCCCAGACGGGCGGGATGCGGAACCTGCTGTCCAAGGGATTCCTGGGCCGATTGGGGAAGTCCGGCCATCATGGGTGTTTCAAAGATTCCGGGGGCAATGGTAGCCACCCGGATCAGTGAACGGGCGAATTCTCGTGCCAGGGGCAGCGTCATGGCTGCTACGGCGCCCTTGGATGCGGCGTAGGCGGGCTGGCCGATCTGGCCTTCGAAGGCGGCGACGGACGCGGTGTTGATGATGACGCCGCGCTCGGGCCCACCCAGTTCCGTGGAGACGGGCTGGGTTTCCACCATGGCTGCGGCGGCCAATCGAATCACGTTAAAGGTGCCCACGAGGTTGATCTGGATGACCTTGTTGAAGGTTTCCAGCGGCAGCACGCCATCACGGCCAAGGACTTTTCCGGGTGTGGCTATGCCTGCGCAGTTGACCACGATCCGGAGCGGCCCCAAAGCAACAGCGGCGTCGACGGCGGCCTGGACTTGGGATTCGTTGGTGACGTCTGCGGGAGCAAAGACCGCCCGCTCCCCTGCACCCGTCGCCGAGGCGTTGAGCTCGGCCGCGTAGGACTCGCCGGCTGACTGTGGCAGATCCACCAACACCACCGAGGCCCCGGCGTCGAACAGTCGTTTGGCGGTGGCAGCGCCCAACCCTGACGCGCCACCAGTAATCAGTGCAACCGTGCCCTTGATGTCCATTCATCCTCCTTGATGCAGACCCAAATCCGTTAATGCATGTTAACTGGAATTGTGGCCCGGTGCACACTTCCCGGCCGCGCCCGGCTCATCCCGCGGCCCGGATAGGCTGTTTCCATGTCCAGCCAGATCCAGCCAGCCGGGATTCCAACACCCTCCGCCGACGCCACCGAATGGGCCAGGCGTGCCAATCAGGCTGCGCGGTCCGTGACCCGAAGCTTTGGCAGGCGCCTCCTTTTCCTGCCCGGCACCCACATCGGTGCGGTGACCTTGCCCAGCGACACCCTCAGAAGTCTCTCCGGCCCTTGGCATTACTGGTGGCAAGCGCACTACGTTGACTGCTTGGTGGATGCGGGCCGCCGCGAGCTGGCGGGCAAAACAAAGTTCGACGGCGACTCCCGCCCGAGCGCAGGACGGCTCGCCTCGCGGCTGGTCACCACCATCCGCTTGCGGAATCTCCTGAGATTCGTGAACGACTACTACGACGACATGGCGTGGCTGGCCCTGGCCACGCTGCGTTTGGAGAAGCTGGCCGAGGAGACCAAGAAGCCTGGCCGCAGGAGGAACGCCTATGTTCAAAAGTGCTTGACCTTGCAGTTCGATTCGGCCTGCACAGACCACCTTGGAGGTGGCACCTTCTGGAGCACCAAACGGGACTTCAAGAACACTCCGGCCACAGCTCCGGTGTCCCTGTACTACGCCCGGACCGGCCATACCGAGCGTGCACAGCACTTGGTGAACTGGCTAAACAGCAAGCTCCTTCACCCGGAACGGGGTCTATATCAGGATGGGCTGCGGATCAGTAACGGCGAGGTGGTGGTTGATGGGGCCATTTACACCTACAACCAGGGCCCGGTGCTGGGCGCGTTGCTGGAACTGGGCGGCGAAGAGAATCTGCGCAGGGCTGCACTGTTGGTGGACGCCGTGGAACGTGAGCTCACTCTGCCCGGCACGCGAGTGATCCGCGGCGACGGCACGGGCGATGGCGGCCTTTTCACTGGCATCCTGCTCCGCTACCTGGCACTGGCCGCGCGGGACGTCAGGCTTTCAGCCACTACCCGCGAAAAGGCGACGTCTTTGGTTTACGGCACGGCAGAGGCCTTCTGGGCGGGCCGCCGTGTAATTACGGGCAGTGCCGGCAGGGGCACACCTGCGATCGTGTTCTCCTTCGAGCCCCAGCGGCCGGCGAGCGAAACATATCCGGCGGGCGCCGCCGTCGAACTTTCCACGCAGCTGCAAGGGTGGATGGCGCTTGAGGCGGCGGCGAGCATTACAAGCAACGCGAGCAGTCCCGGCAATTAGGACACGCAACACTTCCGTAATTCAGGTGATCCTCGTCACTTAATGCCGTTTCGGCTTCATAGCAAAGGTATGGCTAACCTACGCTTTTCACAGCGGGCTCCCCAACCTACCCGCCAGCACGGACCCAAGGCATTGTCCTAGCACTGCCGTGCTTGTTCCCAGAAAGTAGCCCTCCATGAAGCTCCCCAAAAACGCTCTGGCCGGAATCGCACTTCTCGCCACCGCCGCTCTTGGCCTTTCCGCCTGCGGCTCCAACGCCACCACCGCACCGGATTCCTCCGAATCCGCGGCCGCCGGCGATGGCATCACGGTCTACAACGCTCAGCACGAGAGCCTGACCAAGGAATGGATCGACGCCTTCACCAAGGAGACCGGCATCAAGGTCACCCTGCGCCAGGGCTCTGACACCGAGATGTCCAACCAGATTGTTCAGGAAGGCGCGGCCTCACCGGCGGACGTCTTCCTCACCGAAAACTCCCCTGCAATGGCGCAGGTGGAAAATGCGGGTCTGTTCGCCGACGTCGACAAAGCCACCATCGACCAGGTTCCGGCCGAGTTCCGCCCGTCCACCGGCAAGTGGACCGGGATCGCAGCCCGCTCCACCGTCCTGGTATATGACAAGAACAAGATCAGCGAAGACCAGTTGCCCACGTCCATGCTGGATCTGGCAAAGCCCGAATGGAAGGGCAAGTGGGCCGCTTCGCCGTCGGGCGCTGACTTCCAGGCCATCGTCTCGGCACTCCTTGAACTCAAGGGCGAGGCCGCAACCGAAGAGTGGCTCAAGGGCATGAAGGAAAACTTCAAGGCTTACAAGGGCAACAGCACCGCCATGAAGGCCGTCAACGCCGGCGAAGTAGACGCGGCGCTGATCTACCACTACTACTATTACGGCGACCAGGCCAAGACCGGCGAGAACTCCAAGAACGTCACGCCGTACTACTTCAAGAACCAGGACCCGGGCGCGTTCGTGTCCGTATCCGGTGGCGGCGTCCTCAAGTCTTCCAAGAAGGCAGCCGACGCCCAGGCGTTCCTGAAGTTCATCACAGGCAAGGCCGGCCAGGAGATCCTCAAGACCGGAACCTCCTTTGAGTACGCCATCGCCTCAGAGGTTGATGCCAATGAAAAGCTTGTTCCCATCAAGGACCTGCAGGCACCCACGGTGGATCCCGCCAAGCTGAACTCCACTAAGGTCACCGATCTGATGACCAAGGCAGGACTCCTGTAATTCTGTGACCACTGATCTATCGGCTCCCGACGTTCCACGTTCAGAGGGAAGCACGACGACGGCGGGCCGGGGCAAGCGCCCCCGCCCGCCTTTCGGCGTTTCCACGGTGTCCTTGCTGGCGGTGCTGATAGCGCTGTTTTCGCTGCTTCCGCTGGGCTATGTCCTGTACATGACAGCAGCGACCGGCTGGGACACCGCCGTCGATCTGATCGTGCGCCCCCGCGTGGGCGAGCTGCTGCTGAACACGGTTTTGTTGATGATCTTTACCGTGCCCCTATGCTTGGTGCTCGGCGTGGGCGGGGCGTGGCTGGTGGAGCGAACCAGGCTCCGCGGACACCGCTGGTGGGCGGTGCTATTGGCCGCCCCTTTGGCTATACCTGCGTTCGTCAACAGCTACTCCTGGGTGTCCGCTGTCCCTTCCTTGGAGGGGCTCTGGTCCGGGGTGCTCATTGCCACGTTGTCCTATTTCCCGTTGGTGTACATCCCCGCAGCGGCGACGCTTGGCCGTTTGGACCCCGCCATTGAGCAGTCCGCGGCATCGTTGGGCCTGGGTTCCTGGGCCGTGTTCCTCCGCGTTGTCCTACCGCAGCTGCGCATCGCCATGACGGGCGGCGCCTTGCTGGTGGCCCTGCATTTGTTGGCTGAGTACGGTGCTTTCGCGATGATCCGCTTTGATACGTTCACCACGGCGATCATGGTCCAATTCCAGTCCACCTTCAACGGGACTGCAGGCAACATGCTGGCCAGCGTTCTGGTGTTCCTGTGTTTGCTCCTGCTGCTGGCCGAAGTAAAGAGCCGGGGCACTGCCCGCTATGCCCGGATCGGCTCCGGCGCGCAGGCAAAGGCTATCCGCTTGCCCCTGGGTGGCTATCAAGTGCCTGCCCAGCTCGCTCTGCTGGCCCTCACGGTCCTGGCCTTCGGGCTGCCGCTCTGGTTTGTGCTGAAGTGGGTGATGGCGGGCGGTTCTGACGTGTGGGCGGCTGATGAGTTCATCCCGGCACTCTCGCAAACCCTCATCTATGGGGCAGCGGGTGCACTGGTCACCACAGTGGTGGCATTCCCCATGGCTTACCTGGCCGTCCGGCACCCGAGCTGGTTCTCCAAGATGCTGGAACTGTCCAACTACGTCACCAGTTCGCTGCCGGGAATCGTGGTGGGCCTGGCCTTCGTCACCGTCAGTATCCGCGTGGTCCCCGGGGTTTACCAGACTGCGGGGGTTCTGATTGCGGCGTACGTCCTGCTGTTCCTTCCGAGGGCTTTGGTGAACATCCGTGCCGGCTTGGCACAGGCCCCCAAAGAACTCGATGAGGCCGCGCAGTCCTTGGGCAAAACGCCTTTGGCATCCTTCTTCAAAGTGACGTTGCGGCTCACCGCGCCGGCAGCTGCCGGCGGGGCTGCGTTGGTCTTCCTGGCCATAGTCAACGAGCTGACAGCCACCCTGCTACTCTCACCCAACGGTACGCGCACCCTGGCCACGGAATTTTGGAGCAAGAGCAGCGAGATCGACTACGCCGGCGCCGCACCCTACGCGTTGCTGATGATCCTGCTGTCAGCCCCCATGACATACCTTCTCTTCCAACAGTCCAAGAAAGTAGCCGGACAGTGACCGAACAATCTCCTTCCAGGCTTCCCGCGCCCCGCGTGGCCCCCTCGGTGGCTCCCACCACGAATGCGCATCTGGATATTCGGGAGGTCACCAAGAACTTCGGCTCCCAGGCGGTGCTGAAGGGCGTAAACCTCTCTGTGGCCAAAGGCGGGACCACTGCGATCGTGGGTCCTTCCGGTTCAGGCAAGACCACACTGTTGAGGTTGATCGCGGGCTTTGAGCATCCGGACACCGGTTCCATCAGCCTGAACGGTTCCCGGGTGGCCGGTGAAGGCGACTGGGTGCCTGCGCACAAACGGCAGGTAGGGTACGTCGCCCAGGACGGCGCGCTCTTTCCACACTTGACGGTGGGTCAGAACGTCGCGTTCGGCTTGGATTCGGGAAAGCTCGACGGCGGTCGCGGCGCCGTGAGGTCGCGGGTTTCGGAACTGCTTGAGATGGTGTCCTTGGATGCGTCCATGGCCAAGCGCCGGCCGCACCAGTTATCCGGCGGTCAGCAGCAGCGGGTCGCCTTGGCCCGGGCGTTGGCCAGGGAACCTGAACTCATGCTCCTTGACGAACCGTTTTCAGCGCTCGATGCCGGACTTCGGGTAGCCACCCGCAGGGCCGTAGCCAAGGTGCTCAGTGCTGCCGGTGTGACCACCATCCTGGTGACCCACGATCAAGCTGAAGCACTCTCCTTCGCTGACCAGGTGGCCATCATGCGCGGCGGCAAGCTGGCCCAGATCGGTAACCCTTTTGTGGTTTACACCCGGCCGGCGGATCGCGCCACGGCTGAATTCCTTGGCGATGCCGTGATTCTTGATGCCTGGATGGAGGGCTCCCTGGCCACGTGCTCGCTGGGTGGAATCCCGGTCCGTCGACCCCCAGCCCAAGGGAAAGTCCAACTCATGCTCAGGCCCGAGCAAATCCGCATCGCACCCGATGGGCCCATCCGCGGAGTGGTGGTGGACACCGATTACTTCGGGCCGGAAACCACTGTTCGCATCAAGCTGGGTGAGTACACGGCCCCCGACGGCGGCGCCTCGGGCAACAGCCACCGCTATCCGGGCGGCGGCGAGATCATCACCATCAGGCACTGGAACGCTTCGATCACCAAACCCGGCACTGAATTGTGTCTGCGCGTGGTGGGCGAAGGGGTGGCGTTTCCTTCCGAGGCCTGACCGGCCCGCTGGATTACGTCGGCCGCTTTTTCTGGGGGTACGGGGTTTCGTGGCGGGCCAGCATCTCCACGAAACCAGCGATTTTGCGCGCCCGGGTCTCTGCCCGTTTGACACCGTTGGTGCGGTGGATCAGGGCGAAGCGGTTCTGTGACGTCAGGACGTCGAACATAGCCTGCGCCTCCGGGACTGCGGCGATCGCTGCCGCGAGATCGTCCGGAACCACCGAATCCGCCGGGCCCGCGTATGCAGCTTCCCACCGTCCGTCAGCTTTCGCGGCCTCAACCACGGCACGTCCGGCGTCGGTCATCCTGCCCTCGGACTCCAGACGGGCAATGTGCCCCACATTCCGCACTGACCAGATGCTTTTGCGGCCGCGGGGCGTCATCCGCTGGAAGTAGCTTTGGTCGTCGCGCCTCTTCACCTGACCGTCGATCCACCCAAAGCACAGGGCCTCGTCCAACGCGGCGTCATAGTCCAACTCCGTGACGTTACCGCCCTTCTTGTGCAGGATCAGCCACACGCCGGGGCTGTCTGTGGCATTCGCGGAAAGCCAGGCACGCCACGCGGCGCCGTCTTTGACAAGGAGTTCCTCAAGTTCATTGGGCATGGATTCAGCATAGGCTTTGATGAGGACCCACCCAGGAGGACCAATGTTGCGAGCCCGCCCCACCCACTACACCTCACGCCCCGAACAGTGGGCCACGCTGCTGATGGCCCTCGGTTTGGTGAAGACGGTGGACGACGGCGACTGGCGGGAGTTCGACGCCGGTTCGGGTCGCCTGGCGGTGGGCTCAGTAGTCCACGCACACCCCTTGGACGGCTCCACGGTTTTCGGGGTGGAGGTAGGGAACCTGGAGGAGTTCGCGCGCCGCACCGAGGAAGCCGGCACTCAAGCGGAAATCCACGAAGGTCATGAGGAAACCACCGTGCAGATCTCATCCGATGACGGCTTTGAGTTCTTCGCCTTCCCTGCGCAACGGGCAGCGGATGGCACGTGGGCCGCCTCGGACGAGGCCGACCCAGGGCTGACAGTGGTGGCTACCTGGGTCAGCCCTTTAGTGGGCATTGCCGCCACCGCCTTGCGGAACACCGGCGCCCGGCCGCGCACTGAGGACGACGAATCAGCCACGTTCACCACCAAGAACGGCGGAATCCTTCGCATCATTCATGGCGCGGATGCCACTAACGGGGACCTCGCGTTTGAGTACGACGGCGATCTGGAACCACTGTTGTCCCGCCTCAAAGATGCAGACATTGAGGCCAGGATCGATGAGGACGTCCTGTACGTCGCCAACCCGGACGCCGTGAGTGGCGCGGCCCCGGCGTCGATCGTGGTGGTGGCTGTTTAGTCCTCCAGCGCCCCGTCACACAGGCGGCCGACCACCTCGGTAAGCATGGTGAGCCCGGCCACGATGTCCTCATCCGTGGTGTATTCGTGCTCATTGTGGGAGATGCCATCCACGCTGGGCACGAAGAGCATCACCGTGGGAACCAGGTCCTTCATATTCGTGGAGTCATGCCCGGCGAGGGTCATGACTTCCTTGTTGGACAACCCGAGGTCCGCGGCAACCTTGGCCGCGAGTTCCACGCCTTCGGGCTGGTACGGGGTGACGGCCCAGGAGTGTGAGTGGTGCTTCTCAACGGACACGTTGGCAAGCCGTTCGATCTCCGAGATTCGGGCGTGCAGCAGGGCGTCGGCCTCGGCCAGGACGGCTTCGTCGGCGCTGCGCAGGTCCAGCAGCAGGTTCACGCGGGACGGCACCACCACGGGCGAATTTGGGTAGACGTTGAGCTGACCCACCGAGGTGTGCAGCACTCCGGGGAAGCGGTCGGCGAGTTCACGTGCGGCAACCACCAGCATGGACGCCCCAAGAAGGGCGTCTTTGCGGTCGGCAATCACCGTGGAACCGGTGTGTGCTTGCTCGCCGTGGACCACGAACTCGTACTTGTTCGCTGCCCAGTTGGAGCTGACCAGGCCGATGGTGATGCCCTCGCGCTCCATGCTGCGGCCCTGTTCGATGTGGATCTCGGCGCAATATGCAGCCTCCGGCCCCTCAAACGTCCCGCGGCAGCCGATCGCGTCCAAGGCATCACGCACGGTGACTCCGGCGGCGTCCTGGGTATTGAGTGCGTCCTCGAGATCCAGCTTGCCGGTGTAGACGGAGGAGCCCATCATGGACGGCTTGAAGCGGCTGCCTTCCTCGTTGAACCAGTTGACGACGGCGAGGTTGAACTTGGGTGCCTCGGCGCCGGCTTCCCAACGGGCTGCAAGGCGGAACGCGGCGTGGGCCGCGGCGAGGACGCCATAAGCGCCGTCGTAACGTCCCGCCGTCGGCTGTGAATCCATGTGCGAGCCCACCACCACGAACGGCGCACCTGGCACGGCTTCGTAGAGGCCCCACTGGTTGCCGGTGTGGTCGAACTTCACCGTGAAGCCGTGCTCCTCCAAGAGACCGGCGAGCCAGCGGCGCTGTTCGCCGTCGGGAATGGTTGCGGCTTGGCGGTCCACGCCGCCGTTCGCCGTGGCACCGAAGGCGCTCATGGTCCGGAAGTCCTGCACGAAAGCGGTGTCCTGGGCGGTGAAACTTGTGGTGGTTGTCATGGTCTCCCCTATGAGTGGGCCGCGAACGAACTTTCACGGGAAAGTTCAGCGTTGAAGCCGGTTGATTGATAGGTAAATCGGCCTCCGACGGCGGTGGCCAGGACGTGAAGTTCGCTGATGTCCAGTGCCGTCAAAGGTGAGGCGGAAAGGACGGTGAAGTCGGCCAATTTGCCAGCTGAAAGGGTGCCCTTCTTGCCCAGGGACCCTGTGGCTGCGGCGGCTCCGCTGGTGTAAGCGGCGAGGGCCTGCTGCGGAGTGAGGCGTTCGGCCGGGTTCCCGAAGACGGCCCCGGACCCGGTCCGGCGGTCCACGAACGCCTGCATGCCGCGGAGCACGTTTCCGTCGGCGACCGGCCGGTCCGAGCTTCCCGCGAGCACCACTCCGGCTTCCAGGAAACTGGCTGCCCGGTAGGCCCACGGCAAGCGGTCCGGCCCGAGGGACGCGGTCATCCCGTCACCGCCTTCGCGGAAGAAGCTTGCCTGGGGTGTCACGGCAATTCCTGCGTCCGCGAGCCTTGCCAGCTGCTCAGGGCGCGTCATGGAGGCGTGCTCGATCCTGTTGGGCAAGCGGCGCTGCCCATACTGAGCCTGGCAATCCGTGATGATGTCCACCGCGAGGTCCACGGCCCTGTCACCGATGGCGTGGGCTGCGATGGACCACCCGGCGGCGTAGGCGGCTTCGATGCGTTCCCGCAGCTGGGCGGGGTCCGCTTGGAAGTAGCCAACGTTGCCGCGGTTGTCCTTGTGGCCGTGGCTGCAGAACTCGTGGCTCACGGCTGCGGTTTCGCCCAGAAGTGAGCCATCCAGGAACACCTTTGCCGGGCCCAGGGACAAGTAGTCATTTCCGAATCCGCTGGTGATGCCAAGATCCAGCCCGGCCGGGGCCGCACCGGGACTGTCAGATGCATGCCCGCCCAACCCGTGCAGCACATCCAGCACCGGCATGACCTGGGCACGGGCATGCAACCGGCCGTGGGCGGAGGCGCTCTGGTAGGCGGCAAGCTCGGCCGGGCTGTGCCCGATCCACCCGCCGCCCACCCCGGCCTCAGTGAAACTCGTGATGCCCTCGGAGGCGTAGAACAGCGTGGCCCTCTCAAGGGCGGCCTCGATGTCCTCCAACGAATACGGCAGGATCAGCTGCTGGATCAGTTCCTGGGCCGTCTCTTGGACCAGCCCCGTGGGATGTCCCGCCGCGTCGCGGACGATCGCTCCGCCGTCGGGATCCGGGAACGACGGCGACTCGGCACCTGCCAGCCGGAGCGCGGCGGTGTTGACCACGGCCATATGCCCGGAGTTGTGCCGCATGAACAGCGGCCGCTCCCCCGTGATGCGGTCCAGCTCGGCGATGTCCGGGAAGGCCCCGCCGTGCTGGGTCTGGCTGAAGCCGGTAGCGAAAAGCCAGCCCACGCCGTCGGTCCCCGAGTGAGTAACAGCACCGCGGAGAAGCTCATACAGCTCCTCCAGGCCGCGGGCACCGGACACGTCCAGCTCCGCCAGGCCCAGCCCGAACCACGTGGTGTGGCAGTGGGCATCGATGAAGCCTGGAGTGACGGTGGCACCGCCAAGGTCCAGGACCTCAACGGCGTCCAAACCATCAAGGTCGTCGTCCAGGCCCACGATGCGCCCCTGCCAGATGCCCAGCGAACTGGCCACCGGGTGGTCCGGATCCATGGTGATGATGTCTGCGTTCCGCAGGAGGAGGTCTAGTTTCATGTCAGGTTCTAGCGGTGGGAGGTGGTGACGGACTTGATGCGCGTGTAGTCCTCAAGTCCATAGACAGAGAGGTCCTTGCCCGTACCCGAATGCTTGAATCCGCCGTGCGGTGCTTCGGCCGGGATCACCTGGTGGCAGTTGATCCAGACGGCTCCGAAGTCCAGCTCCATGGACACACGAGTGACCACGCCGTGGTTCTCGGACCACACGCTGGATGCCAGGGCGTACTTGGTGCCGTTGGCGAGTTCGATCGCTTCCTCCTCGGTGGCGAACGGCTGAACGGTCAGCACGGGGCCGAAGATTTCGTCGCACACTACCTCGTCTGTCTGGAAGACGCCGTCGATCACCGTCGGCTCAAAGTGGAAGCCTGTCCCGGTGCGCTTGCCGCCGGCGAGGACGCGGGCGTTGGCAGGCAGGCGGGACATGAAGCCCTCCACCCGATCCAACTGCGCGGCACTATTGAGTGGACCGAGGTCCGATCCCACTTTCAAAGCAGCAGCGGCGTCAGCCAGGGCAGCCGCGAACTCCGTATGAATATCCTGGTGGACCAGGACGCGGGTCACCGCAGTACAGTCCTGCCCGGCGTTGAAGAAGGCAGCCAGGGCGATTTCGCTGGCGGTCCGCTGGATATCGACGTCGGCAAACACCACAGCGGGCGCCTTGCCGCCCAGCTCCAGGTGGACATCCTTGAGGGTTTTGGACGCCGCGGACATGACCTGCGCACCGGCCCGGGTGGAGCCCGTAATGGAGACCATCTCCGGGATGTCATGCTCCACCATCGCGGCACCGGCCTCGCGGCCGCCGCACACGATGTTCACTACGCCTGCCGGGTAAACCTGCTGTGCCAGCTCACCCAGGACCAGGGTGGACCAGGGGGTGGTGTCGGCAGGCTTGAGGACCAAGGTGTTGCCCGCAGCCAGGGCCGGACCAATCTTCCAGATGGCCATCATGAACGGGTAGTTCCACGGCGTAATCTGGGCCACCACACCAATGGGTTCGCGCCTGATGGTGGAAGAAAAACCCTCCACGTATTCGGTCTGGGCCGTACCGGAAACCACCCGGCATGCCCCGGCGAAGAAGCGCAGTTGGTCCGCGCCGCGCAGGATTTCAAGCTCTTTGGTGAGTGCGGCAGGCTTTCCGGTGCAGGCCACCTCAGCCTCGAGCAGACGGTCAACGTTCGCCTCGATGAGGTCGGCCAGCTGCAACAGCAGCGACTGGCGCGTTCCCGGCGTCGTGCGCTTGTAGCTCTTGAAAGCTGCGGCAGCGGCCTGGAAGGCGGCGTCGACGGCGGCAGCGTCACTGTCCGGCGCGGTGCCGATCTGCTGGCCCGTGGCGGGGTCGAAGAACGGCAGGCTGGCCGCGGCGTCCACGGACTCGCCGTTGATGATGTTCTGAAGCTGGATCACGGTAAGGGCTCCGGTCAGTTGGTTGAAGTCTTGGGGGAACGCGTGGTGGGGTCCTGCGGCAAGTGCAACAGGGCCGGGAGGCCGGAGTCGACGGCGCGGCGGAACGCGGCCGCGAAGTCTTCCGTTCGCTCCACCCGCTCGCCGTAGCCGCCGTAGGAACGGGCGAGTGCGGCGAAGTCCGGGTTGGTCATGTGCGTACCTGAGGGCCGGTCCGGGTAATGCGCTTCCTGATGTTCGCGGATGGTGGCGAAGATGCCGTTGTCCACCACCAAGACGATGAACGCGGCGCCGTAGCCCATGGCCGTGGCGATTTCCTGGCCGTTCATCATGAAGCAGCCGTCGCCGGCCACGGAAATGACCTGACGGCCGGGATATGCCAGCGAGGCTGCCACGGCTGCGGGAATGCCCATGCCCATGGCCCCGTTGCGCGGAGCGGCCAAGGAGTTGGCCGAGTTGTGGCCCAGGTACCGGGCGGGCCACAGGGCGTGGTTTCCCGCACCGAAGGTGAGGACGGCGTCGTCGGCCATTTCCTTTGTGAGGACCTCCATGGCGACGCCCAGGTCCACACCGATACCGCCGTCGGGCCGGGGCGTGGAGAAGGTGAGCTGCTCGGCGCGGGCGCTGGCGAACCAGCCTTCCTGGCGTTCGCCAGCCGCATGAGTGCCAGCCAACGCGGTGGCGAACGCGGCGACGTCCGCGATGATGTGCTGGTCCACCCGGCCGAAGTGGCCCAGGAGGTTTGCGTCGGCGTTGACCACGACGGTCTCGGCGTCGAGTCCGCGTTTGTAGCCATCGGAGAGGACGTCGCCGCGGACACAGCCCACAAAAACGAGCAGATCGGCGTCGTCCAGGCGCTGGGCGTTGGCGTCGCTGCGGCCGTAGCCCAAGTAGCCGGCGTAGGCGTCACTGCGGTGGGGAACGGCGTCGTAAGCCCTGAAATCGGCAACCACCGGGACGCTGTGTCGGCTCGCCCAGGCGGCCAGCTGCTCGCCGGACTCCTGGGTCCAGCCTTCACCGCCGACGACGGCCAGCGGCTTGCGTGCCTTCTCCAGCTTCTGGGTCAGCTCAGCCAGCTCCGCGGGGGCCGGCTCTGGACGGGCAATCCTGCGGGGTTCGACGGTGGCGTTCTCCACCACATGCACCAGCACGTCCTCCGGCAGGCCGATCACCACGGGTCCGGGGCGTCCGCTGAGGGCGGTGAAGATGGCGTCGTCCACCACGCGGGCGGCGGAAGCTGCGTCGTCGAGCGTCACTACTTTCTTGGCTGTGCTGCCGAACCAGGCGTTGATGTCGAACTCCTGGAACGACTCGCGGCCACGGTCGGCCACCGGGATCAGGCCGACGAACAGGATCAGCGGAGTGGCATCCTGGTAGGCGGTGTGTATGGCGATGAAGGCATTGGCTGCGCCCGGGCCACGGGTCACCATGGCGATGCCGGGAAGCTCAGTGAGCCGGCCTTCGGCCAGTGCCATGAATCCGGCGCCGCCTTCCTGGCGGGCCACCACGTTCTGGATCGGCGAACCGTGCAGGCCATCCAGGACGTCGAGGAAGCTCTCACCCGGCACGGTGTAGACGCGCTTGACGCCTGCCCGTTCCAGTTGGCCAACAATCAAGTGGCCGGCAGTGGTTGTGCTCAATGCTTCATTCCTTCTTCTTCGATGGAAAGGGCGGGGAGGAACAGGCCGGAAAGTGCCGTCAGTGCGGACACGACCAGCAGGATGATGGCGCCGGGCCAGAAGGAGTTGTTGGCGGCCACCAGCGCGGTGGCGATCAGCGGCACGAAGCCGGAGATAACGCCCGCAGTGTTGGAAGTGATGGCGACGCCGGTGTAGCGGACCTTCGTGGCGAACAGGGCAGTCAGCGCGGTGCCGGAGACGGCGTATGGGATGGAGAGGACAGCAACGCCGATCATCATGCCTAGGACCACCAGGACGGGGTTGCGGGAGTCGATGGCCAGGAAAACGGGAACTGCGATAGCGGCCGAGGCAACACCGCCCCACAGGATGACCTTACTGGCGCCGAACTTTTCGCCGAGCCGCCCGGCCCAGATGAGGGCGCCGATCTCAAGTGCTGCAGCCAACAGGGTGCCCAAGAGCAGGAGTTCGGAGGGCAGCTTGAGCACCTTGGTGCCGTAGAAGACCACAAAGCTGGTGATGAGGTAGAAGCCACCGATGCCGAGCAGCGCCGAGCACATGCCCACCAGGATCTGGCGCCAGCTGTTCTTCAGAACTCCACGGATGGGAGCATGTTCGGTCTCACCGGACTCCATGAGGGCTTCGAATTCGGATGATTCGCTCAGGCGGCTGCGGATCCAGAGTGAGATTGCCAGCAGCGGGATCGCGGCGATGAACGGGATGCGCCAGCCCCACGCGTCAAAGTTGCTCTGACCCACCAGGAACAACATGCCGAAGAAGCCACCGGAAGAAAGGATGGTACCGATCGGGGAACCGATCTGCGGCAGGGCCGCGTAGCGTGCACGCTTCTCCACAGGAGCGTTCTCGACGGCGATGATCACCGCGCCGCTCCACTCACCGCCGACTGCGAGGCCCTGAACGATGCGCAGGGCCACCAGGAGAATAGGCGCCGCCAGGCCGATGGTCATGTAGTTCGGAAGCAGACCGATGAGGCCGGTGACAATGCCGATACCCACGATGGTGACCATGAGGATCTTCTTGCGACCCACCTTGTCACCCAGGGCGCCGAAGATGAAACCACCGATGGGGCGGGCCACGAAGCCGACGGCCAAGGTAGCGAAGGATCCCATGGCTGCGACAAAAGGGTCTTGGGAAACGAAGAACTGTGCGTTGAACACCAGCGCAGCAGCTGTGGTGAACAGGAAGAAGTCGTACCATTCCAGCGCAGTACCCACCAGGGCCGCGAGGGCCACCTTCTTGGTGACGCTTTCATCGACGACGCGTACTGCCTTGGGACTGGTGTCCGTGGCTCCGCTGACCGTGCTTGCCATTGTTGCTCCATGAGTGCGAACGGGACCGGACGTTGGGGATGCCCGGGCAAATTTGTGTGACTCAATCCATAGTGCCAGTAGTTTTTCCCAAAATGACTAGCAATCCATCACGGAAACATGGCGCTAGAATGTGTGAATGCACAATTCCGAGACATCCGGGCACGCCGTTCGTTGGACTGAACTGGTGGATCAGCTTGAAGGCCGGCTGGACACCCTGGCCCAAGCCTTCACCACGAGGGTCCGCGAGATCCCCGAGTACGGCGAAAGCCAGGTGACGGTCCTGGAAATCCAGGAGACCGCACGGGAGACATTCCGGCGGCTAATCAGCGGCTTGAGGAATGGCAGGACGGACAGCCGTGATGGCCTGCTCGACTTCGCTTCCGACCTTGGATCCAAGCGAGCAAGGGCCGGCATTCCGCCGGAGTCCCTCACCTCTGCCGTCCGGTTGGACTTCAGCATTCTCTGGGCCGAGCTGCTGGAGATCGCCCCCACCGAGGACGCCGCGTTGCTGGCCACACGGGTGGACCAGGTATGGAGTGTGGTGGACGAATTCGCCACCCGGACGCACACGAGCTACCTGACCGAGCGCGTCAGGATGGCCCAGGAAGAATCAAGCATTCAGCGCGAGTTCATTGCCCGCCTCTTCAACCAGAGCACCCCCTCGCAGGAAACCTCCGCGCAAGTGGCTTCGGCTTTGGGCATCAATCCTGAATCACGCTTCGCCTTGGTAGCGGCCAGCGGTGAACCTGGTGCACGGCTGCGGGCAGCAACGTCCCAGTTCGGATCAGGACAGCACTCCCGGCAGCGGCTGTTCCTCCATGAGTCGGGCGGCAACACGTATGTCTTCTGGGCTCTGCCTGCCACCCGGACCCGCGGTCCGGAACCCCGGGGCGAGACGCGCAGCCCGGAACCCGACAGCCAGCAGCTGCCACCCGGCGTCGTGAACGTCCCCTGCGGCTACGTGCCTGAGGTCCTTGGACTGCGCGCACTTCCCGGAGCGGCCCGCACCGCTGAAAGCCTGGCGGCGCTGCTTCGCCCCCGCGACGCCGGCCCGCTGTCGGCCGAGTCGGCCTGGGCCCGGCTGGCCCAGCAGAACCTGCAGGACGCCGGCCTCGACCTTGCCGCCGAACTCGAAGAGGCTTTGGCGGAGTGCCGGGGCGGCGAGCGCGAACGCCTGCTGGAGACGGTCCGGAACTATCTGGCCACCGGCAATGTCACAGTTACCTCCGAGCAATTGTTTTGCCACCGCAACACCATTCTTAACAGGCTCAATCGATTCCAGGAACTGACGGGAATCGATCTCGCTGTTCCCGCGAAGACGGCCCGGCTGGTAGTGGCCTGGGCATGACCGGCCGCTGCCGCGTTGCTACCTGACCCTGTTTTCCGGCGGCGAGGGTGAAAAGTGACCGGAAAGGGTTGATCTCGACCCGACTGGGGCCAAAATGAGGTCACCAAGCCACGGCGGCAGGCAGGCAGGCCCCACCAGGAGGCCCGTCGTCGGGAATTCCGTGCCCCGTGGCTTCGGTGTGTGTTTTCACATTCCCGGGCCAGTTTTGATGGGAGTTATGCCATTGATGGTGTGATCGGGCACACACCATAGTTGTAGCTACCTTGCACCGGACATTCGTCCCCGCACCGCATCCGGAGAATCAGATGGCCCATACGGTAGATACTGCCTCCGCATCATCGTCCAGGCTTGACCTGGCAAAGATGCGCAAGATTGCCCTCGCCAGCGTTATTGGCACCACCGTCGAGTGGTACGACCTTTTCGTCTTCGGGACGGCGTCGGCCCTTGTCTTCAACAAGATCTTCTTCCCCAGCTTTGATCCGATCGTCGGCACCATGCTGGCCTTCGGTACGTTCGCTTCCGCCTACATTGCCCGCATGGTGGGCGCCATCATCTTCGGCCACTTCGGTGACCGATTGGGCCGCAAGTCCATGCTGCTGGTTTCCCTCCTGACCATGGGAGCGGCTACCTTCGCCATCGGCCTGCTGCCCGACTACAACAGCATCGGCATCATGGCGCCACTTCTGTTGCTCTTCCTCCGTGTCATCCAAGGCCTGGCCCTCGGCGGCGAATGGGGCGGTGCCGTGCTCATGACAGTTGAACACGCGCCCCCTACCCGGCGCGGCTTCTACGGTTCACTGGTACAGGTGGGGGTTCCCGCCGGCACCCTGATTGCGAACGTAGCCTTCCTGATTGTTGCCTCCACGGTCAGCACCGAAGCCCTCTATTCATGGGGCTGGCGCATCCCGTTCCTGGCCTCAGTCCTCCTTGTCACTGTGGGCATCTACATCCGCCTGCACATCGAGGAAACTCCGTCGTTCCAGGCAGTCAAGACCGCCGGCGCCAAGGCGAAAATGCCGTTCGCTGCGCTGATGGCCAAGTATTGGAAGCAGGTTGTCCTCGGCGGCGTCGCAACCCTGTCCACGGGCAGCACGTTCACCCTGCTGGTAGCCTCCGGCGTCTCCTACGGCAAGAAGGAACTCGGCCACTCCGAGAGCCTGATGCTCTGGGTGGTCCTGGCTTCCTGCGTCCTGGGGCTGTTCCTCATCCCGTTCTTCGGAAAGCTATCGGACAAGTTCGGGCGCAAGCCCATCATCTTCGCCGGTGTTGCTGCCGAGGCCGCCCTCGCGTTCCCGATGTTCTGGCTCATGGACACCAAGTCGGTGGCACTGCTGTTCGTGGCCTACCTGGCCATGATGACCGCGTTCTGCGCCAACTATGGACCCATCGCCACCTTCCTGGCCGAGCTCTTCGGGTCCAAGGTCCGCTACTCCGGCCTGTCGGTGGCCTACATGCTGTCCGGCCTCCTAGGCAGCGCCGCCACCCCGTTCGTCACTACCTGGTTGTTGGGCATGACGGGGCAGAGCTCCTCGATCGCCTGGTACATCATGGCCGCGGCCGGACTGTCCTTGGTTGCACTCTTCCTACTGACCGAGACCCGGTACGGCAACATCGACGCCGTCGATGAGGCACCGGCGTCCGCTGGCTCCACGGAAGCCGCGGCAGCGCGGTGACCGTCACCACCATCGGGCGCCTGGCCGGTATCCCCGGCCAGGCGCCCGCCGTCGGGCCTTTTTCCCCGGCGGTCATTGCGAACGGTTTTGTGTTCACCTCCGGCCAGATACCGGCCATCACTGGACTGGATGATCAGCCGGAGACCTTCGAAGAACAAGTCCGGCAAACCATCCAGAACCTCGACGGCGTCTTGGAAGCCGCAGGATCCAGCCTGGAGCACGTGGTCAAGGTCAACACCTACTTGACCAGCCAGGACCAACTTGAGGAGTACAACCGCGTGTACGCGGAGTACTTCGGCACCGCCAAACCGGCCCGGACCACCGTGTGCGTGAGCCTGTGGGGCGTGTCCTTGGAAATCGAATGCGTAGCTGTCCTTGCGCAGAAAGCGGAGGTAACCCCGTGAGTCCAACACTCCTGAAGGACCTGACCGACGTCAGCTACCCGACCATCGGCCACTTCCTCGAGGACGGATTCGTCTCCCCCGCTATCCAGTCCCTGCATGCAAACGTGAAAATAGCCGGACCTGCCGTCACAGTCCGAATCGCGGACCACGATGCCATCGCCATGAACCACGCACTCCTGGCACTCCGGCCGGGCGACGTCCTGGTGGTGGACATGCTCGGAGACCACCATCATGCGCCCGTGGGGGCCGTCACGGCAGCCGCGGCACTCGCACAAGGTGCTGCCGCCGTCGTGGTTGATGGCATGGCCACTGACGTTCTGGAACTGCGGCAGACAGGTCTGCCGGTGTTTGCCCGCGGGACATCGTGCCTCACTACCAAACGGCTCCATGGCACAGGTTCCGCCGTCAATGTCCCTGTGCGCTGCGGAGGGACAGAGGTCAACCCCGGCGACCTGGTGCTCGGAGACGACAACGGACTGATTGTTCTTTCACCGGAAACTGCCCGGGATGTCCTGGAAAGAGCGCTGCAGTCGGACGCCGCGGAGCCCGCCATCCTTGCCCGCATAGCATCCGGGGAACCGCTCGAGTCGATCCTGGCCCTCTAATACTGCCGAGAGCGTAACCACGCAGCCACGGCAGCGCCGCCAAGGAAGTTCGGCGGGTGATGCGGTAGAACTTAACCATGAGCGTACGTACACCCGACCCGTATCCAGGCTGGCTTTCTGACGAAGACCTCTTCGAAGCCCGCGGCCGACTCCCCATGGTCTATGTGGAGGCCGTTCCGGTCAGGCTGGATCCGCTTGGCTATGTCAATGAGGTGGGCACACTCCTGCAGGGCGACGCCGACGGAAACATGGTCCGCTACCTCGTCTCCGGCCGCGTTCTGTACCGCGAGACCATCCGCGCAGCACTGCTGCGGCACATGGAAAAGGACCTAGGCCCCTTGGCCTTCCCGCAGCTGCCCATCAGCCCCGTTCCTTTCACGGTGGCCGAGTACTTCCCTGCCCCGTCACAGACAGGCTTCACCGATGACCGCCAGCACGCCGTCTCGCTGGCCTACGTCATCCCCGTCACCGGTGAATGTGAACCGCGCCAGGACGCCCTGGAACTGACGTGGATGACGCCCCAAGAGGTGCTGAGCGATAACGTCCAGCAGGAATTCGACGGCGGTCGCGGGAACCTCGTGCGGCAGGCACTGGCTTTCTCGGGCATCGTTCTCTAGCGGGTCCCGGCCCTTGCGCCGGCTGGTCTTTGTAGACTGGACGGCGGACCCCACGAGAACCAAAGGATTTCCGATGACTCACAGCCCAGCCACACAGCAGTACAGAGAAAAGCAGGCTGGGGACCTGCAGCCCGGCGATTTTGTGTTCCCGCCCGGGGATGGCCCGGCCGAGGAAATCGCCGCCGTTGAGGTGCAAAACGACGATTACGGCGTAGCAGCGCTGCTGCTGGTAACAATGGTGGACGGCGGCACGGTGCGGATCGCTACAGGGTCCAGTGTTCCTGTGGGCGACGGTGTTCCGGCCGACTCCGGCGCGGACTCAAGCGCCTCGGACTCCTCCGCCGACGCAGCCCTGAACGCCACCACCGCTTCCGAGTCCGGCCACTCCCGCACCAGCACCCCCGCGGAAGGCGACGCCCAAGCGCGAGCCGGAGCCGCCGTCGTCGTGCCTCCCCGCCCGGAGACCCCACCAACGTACACCGGCCCCACCGCCGAGGAGCTTGCGCTCATTCCGGAGCCCGACGGCACACCCGAAGGCGTGGTCCGTGCCGCGGCCGCCAACCACAAGGGCAAGAACGGCGTGCAGGTCCTGGCGGAACGGCTGGCGAAGGGCATCAACACCAAATCCGGGAGCTGCCTCCGGGACCTCAGTGATCTTGCCTTCGACCTGTGCATCGTGCTGCGCGATCCGGACCACGCCCTGGCCGTGGCCGATCTGCTGAACGTGCTGCCCTTTGACGGCAACCTGGACCGCTGGGCCTCGATCGAACGGGCGCTGGCGTTGTCCAGTTTCATCTGCCGCGAAGCCGGCCAATCCGAGCGCGCCGCTGTGTACGAGAAACTGCTGCGTGCGCCCGAGTCCCAGGAAGAAGACCCCTTCAAGGCCCGGATCAACGCCCGCGTGCGCCAGCGCTCACTCAACGAACCCAACCTGTATGACAAGGAAATCTTCCGTGCGATCGACAATGGGAATCGTGAGGCCGAGCGCGAATGGCGGTTCCTCCGGCTTGAAGCGCTAATGTTCCTGCGCGCCCACGGGGGCTCCAAGACCATCGGCGAGGAAGAGCTGGCCCGGCGGATCGGCAACGAACTGGAATCGGTCCGCGCCTAACTGTCATTGGGGGCTGTCAAGACCTGTTATGTGGGCGCCAACGACGGTAGATTCGGGGCCATGACGAACAATCTGAGCGTTGTGGTTAATGCCGACGCGCAGCAGGTTTGGACAATGCTGCGCGAACCGTCGCTGGTGGCTCAATGGCACGGCTGGGAAGCTGACGATCTCACCGACGAAATCAAACAAATCTACTTCAACACCGATGTGGTGGAGGGGCCCGATCACACAAGCCTGACCGTCAACGGCGGTGACATTTTTGAGCTCCACCCGGTCTCCGGAGGCACCGAAGTGAAGGTCACACGGGCCGCCTTGGACCACAATTCGGAATGGGCGGACTGGGACGAGGACATCACCCAGGGCTGGCTCACGTTCCTGCACCAGCTGCGTTTCGCCTTGGAACGGCACCCCCACGGGCACCGCAGGACGCACTTCCTGTCCCTGCCCGGCAAAGGCGGGCCTGCGATCGAAAAATTGGGGCTCGGTGATCTTCCACCCGTTGGGGAGGAATACTCGCTCACGCTAGCCACCGGGGAGAAGATCTCCGGCAAGGTGTGGTTCAAGAGCCGGCACCAAGTGGGCCTCACCGTTCACAGCTACGCCGAGCACGGGGACGGGCTGCTGATCGTGGCCGAGCAACTGCCCATTCCGGAGAAAAGGCCCGACGGCGGCTCCATGGTGATTGCCTCCACTTACGATTTGGGGGCCCACACTTTGGCGGACATCCGGTCCTCGTGGGACAACTGGAAAGCTGAGAAGTACGGGTCCTAGGGTTTGTCCGGCGGGTTACTCACGGTAAAGCTGGCACACTTGGAAGCGTGCCAGCTTCCTCATCTGCCCCTGCATCTTCCCCTGCGCTGCCCGGTTTGTCCCACCGGCAATCCGAGTTCTCCTTTTCGGTGGGCCAGCGCCTGACCGAGACGTGCTCGCCGTCGGACGCCCAGATAGCCGCCAACGGCGGTTCTTTCCTGGGCCGCACCGGAACCATCACCACGCCGCACGGAACCATTCAGACGCCCGCGTTCATCGCCGTCGGAACCAAAGCCACGGTCAAAGCCGTACTGCCCGAGTCCGTTGCGGACCTTGGCGCGCAGGCCGTGCTGGCCAACGCGTACCACCTGTACCTGCAGCCGGGAGCGGAAATCCTGGACGCCGCGGGCGGACTGGGTGCCTTCATGAACTGGTCCGGGCCGACCTTCACCGACTCCGGCGGATTCCAGGTGATGAGCCTGGGCTCGGGGTTCAAGAAGGTCATCGATATGAAGAATGTGGACAGCTCCGGGCCTGATGACGCTGTGGCTCCGGGCAAGGAACGGCTGGCACACATTGACGACGACGGCGTCTGGTTCAAGTCGCACCTCAACGGGGACCGGCACCGCTTCTCCCCTGAGATTTCCATGCAGGTACAGCACCAGATCGGCGCGGACATCATGTTTGCCTTCGACGAACTCACCACACTGCAGAACTCGCGGGCGTACCAGGAGGAGTCGCTGGAACGGACCCGGTTGTGGGCGCTGCGGTGCCTGGAGGAGCATGCTTCCCTAACCGCCTCCCGCGAGGGCAAGCCGTACCAGGCCCTGTTCGGGGTGATCCAGGGAGCCCAGTATGAGGACCTGCGCCGCACGGCATGCCAGGACCTCGGCGCCATGCCCTTTGACGGGTACGGGATCGGCGGTGCGCTGGAGAAGGAGAACCTGGGCACTATTGTGCGCTGGTGCAATGAGGAATTGCCGGAGAACAAGCCACGGCACCTGCTGGGCATCTCCGAGCCGGACGATATCTTCACGGCAATCGAGAACGGCGCCGACACTTTTGACTGCGTCTCCCCCACCCGTGTGGCCAGGAATTCCGCGTTCTACACGCCCTTTGGCCGGTTCAACCTGTCCGGGGCTAAGTACAAGGCCGATTTCGGACCACTGCAGGATGGCTGCGACTGCTACACGTGCGTGAACTACTCGCGCGCGTACATCCATCACCTGTTCAAGGCCAAGGAAATGCTCTCGGCAACGCTCATCTCCATCCACAACGAGCGCTTCGTGGTGAAGATGGTGGACGACGCCCGCCTGGCCATCGAATCCGGGGAGTTCTTCGAGTTCAAGGCGGAGACCCTGGGCCGGTACTACTCCTAGTCGCGCCGAGATCGCCGGAGCCGTGTACGTTCGCCGGGCATGCCCGGCGAACCTGCACAACTCCCGCGGCCGGGCACAGGTCCGGCGAACTCGGCCGTTGTCCACATAACGACGGCGGGGGCTACTTTCGGCGTCCAGCCTGCCTAAGGCTGGGGTGATGAGTCAGAAACCAACTGCTACCCTCCCCCAACTTGGAGCCCTTTGGCGCATCAGGCAGCTCAATGAACTGGGACTCAGTTCACGGGCAATCGGCACGCTGGTCCGCCAGGGTGACCTCATCCGAGTGCGCCACGGCTGTTATATACGCCGCGCGGCATGGGCAAATCAGCCGGATGACGTCCGCGGCAAGCTACTGATCCACGCACATGCACACGGAACCCTCACCACGTCCACCGACGGCTACGTTTATAGCCACACGTCGGCGGCGAGGCTGCACGGACTTTTTCTGTGGAACGTGGATCAAACCATCCACGTCACACTTCCCACCAACCCATCCAGTGAGCGCCTCGGCAAAGATGTTCGCGGGCACAAACTACGGTTGCCGCCTTCCCAGATCACCACTGTGGAGTTCCTCCGGGTCACCGACCTTGAGCGGACTGTTCTGGACTGTGCCAAGACTCTGAATTACCGGCAAGCGTTGATCATCATGGATCACGGGCTGCGGCTCGGAGCGGACAAGCAGCTCATGCAAGCCCACTCAAGTACTTTCTCCGGACGACGAGGCTGCCGTACCTTGCAGAGATGCCTGGCCAATGCTGACCCCAGTTCCGAATCTCCTGGCGAAACTCTGTGCAGGGAACTACTCGCCCGCCTCAAATTGCCCATGCCCACGGCGCAAGTGGAAGTGCAAAGTCGGGTTGGTCGGCACCGGATGGACTTCGCATGGAAGAAAGAGAAGGTGGCCCTTGAATTCGACGGGGAGGTCAAGTACTTCAAGTACGCCCGCACTGACCGGGTGATCTTTGAGGAACGACGCCGGGAGAAGGCCTTGGTAGAGGACGGCTGGTTCTTCATCCGGGTGGAATGGAAGGACCTGTTTCAGGAGCAGGAGTTCAAAGCGCGTGTTCTGAAAGCGCTCAGGAGATGAGGGTGGCCGGAGCAGCGCGAGAACGCCGGAGCAGCGAACTCACACGTTTCCGGCTCAGCACAAGCCTAGGCTGCGGCTGCCCCGTAGCTCGGTTCGCGCTTCTTGATCCAACCAACCACCAGCACAGTGACCGGTACGAACAGGAACTCCACGGCGGTCTTGTACACGAAGCCAACCAGGACGTAGTTCAGGAACGAACCCGCGTCAGTGATGCCAATGACGGACGCTGCGATGCTGCAGAAAATCAGGGTGTCCACGAATTCGCCCACCACGGACGAGCCCATCAGGCGCGCCCAGAGGCTCTTTTCACCGGTGCGGGCTTTCATCTTCACCAGGATCCACGAGTTGATGGTCTGTCCTGCCAGGAATGCGAGCAGGGAAGCGAGCACGATCTGAGGCACGGGACCAAGGGCGCCCTCAATGGCAGCCTGCTTGGCGGTTCCGTACTCGTCGTTGAAGCCGGGCAGCACGATGATGATCCAGTAGCAGAGCGAGGCGAAGACCGACAACGCAAAGGAGGTAATGATCGCTTTGCGGGCAACTTTGAAGCCGTAGACCTCGCTCATCACGTCGCCCAGGATGTAGGCGATGGGGAACAGGAAGAACCCGCCGTCTGTGATGATCGGCCCGAGCACAACGCCCTTGGAGGCGCCGATGTTGGACAGGATCAGCACCACGGCCATGATGGCCAGCATGATGCCGAAATACGGGGAGCCGATCGACGCAAAGCGCGGCGCGGGCTTGCTCAAGGTACTGGAGCCTGAGGGCGAGGGCATGGGTCATCCATTTCGTAGTGGTTCGCGCAGGCCCCCTTATTGAGGGTGCCCCGCTGTATTAGCACTGTGGTTGGTGGGGCATTCGGCCCGGCACCGGTTCCATTCTCCCACCACGCACCCTCTCTCACATCCCACCCCCTTTCGGGCCACCTTCTCTCACATCCCGCGGGCCTAAACCAAACGCTCGATCACATAAACTTTTGAACACGTTCAGAACTCGTGACATACTCATTCTTGAACACGTTCAAAACTTCACGCAAGGAGCAGCTGATGGCAGCAAAGAGTGAACAGACCCGGCAACTGGTGGCCGATGTGGCGCTGAAGATGTTCCGTGAGATCGGCTTCGAGAAGACCACAATGCGCGCCATTGCACAGGAGGCCGGAGTGTCGGTAGGTAACGCCTACTACTATTTCGCTTCCAAGGACGAGCTGGTCCAGGAGCTGTACATCCAAGTCCAGGATGAGCACGCCGTAGTTGCGGCGCAGGCCCTCGAAGGGGTTCAGGATCTCGCGGGGCGCCTGAAAGCAGTGCTGCACACCGGCGTCGACGTCATGTCTCCGTACCACCAGTTCGGTTCCGACTTCATCGCGACGGCGATCCGGCCGTCGTCGCCCGTCAACCCGTTTGGCGAGGCGTCCACCGCCGCCCGCGAGGCCTCACTCGCGATCTTCCGTTCCGCCGTCGACGGTTCCTCCCCCGCCGTCGCCAAGAAACTGGACGGCGATCTGCCCGAACTGCTGTGGTTGGCGTACATGGGCGTGGCGCTGTTCTGGGTTTATGACCGGTCCGAAGGCCAACGCCGCACACGCAAACTGATCGACGGCGCTGCCCCGCTGGTGGCGCGCGGCCTGTCGCTGGCGAAGATTCCCGGCGTGAGCAAAGTGTTCGACGACGTTCTGGGGCTCGTACGCAGCGTCAAGGAAGACTCATAATGCCGCGGACGGTGGTGATCGCAGGTGCTTCCGGCTTCATTGGCAGTTACTTCAGGCGTCGGTTTCTTGAAGAAGGCTGGCAGGTCAGGACGGTGGGGCGGGACGCTTCGGCTGACGCACAATGGGACGACGACGGCGCCATCACCAAAGCGCTGGACGGCGCCGAACTGCTGGTGAACCTCGCCGGACGGTCTGTGAATTGCCGTTACGACGAGAAGCACCGGCGGGAGATTCTGGACTCCCGGGTTCTGACCACGCGTGCGTTGGGCCGGGCTGTGGCTGCTTGCGCCGAACCGCCCCGGACGTGGATCAATTCGAGTACGGGAACCATCTATAGGCATGCGGAAGATCACCCACAATCAGAGGTTTCGGGCGAACTGGGCAGCGGGTTCTCCGTGGATGTGGCCCGCGCTTGGGAGAACGAGTTAGCGGCTGTCGTTGTGCCGGCTACGCGGAAGGTTCCGCTACGCATTGCGATCGTGTTGGGGGCCGGCGGGGTCATGAGCCCCCTCCGGAACCTGGCCAGGCTCGGCCTTGGTGGGCACATGGGCCCGGGCACGCAGAAGTTCAGCTGGATCCATGTGGAGGATTTGTTCGGTGTGGTGGTATTTATCCACGCGGATGCCGGAGTGACGGG
The DNA here is from genome assembly GCF_019977315.1 of Arthrobacter sp. StoSoilB22. Classification (NCBI taxonomy): domain Bacteria; kingdom Bacillati; phylum Actinomycetota; class Actinomycetes; order Micrococcales; family Micrococcaceae; genus Arthrobacter; species Arthrobacter sp. StoSoilB22. The sequence continues at coordinate 740,379 of NZ_AP024652.1, read as the reverse complement.
TCCGGTGAACGCGGCAACGGCCTACCCCGTGGACAACCGGGAGCTGATGTCACTTGTTCGGCAAAGTATGAGTGTCCCCTTTGGCATTCCCACTCCAGCGTGGCTGCTCGAGGCCGGTGCCGTTCTGATCCGCACGCAAACGGAGCTGGTGCTGAAGAGCAGATGGGTGGAGCCCCGCAAGTTGCTCGACGCAGGATTCTCTTTCCAGTACCCCGCCCTGGCTGGTGCGCTGAATCAGATCGCCAAGGGCAAAGCCGATCCCTCTCTCACATAATCGCCCCTTGAGCCGATCCCTCGCTCACATCCCTCGGAGGTAGTCATGAGTCAGGATCCGTGGTCAATCGATGAAGGGTACGCACTGGCAACAAGGAGCCCATCCACTGGATGGCGCTACGGACCGAGGGATCGGGTGGTACTGGGAGGCAAAGGACTGACTCTGGGCATCGCCGTAGCGCACTTGACGTTCTGCGTGTTGCTGTCCAGCCAAAGTCCCGAGTGGGCAGTTGGTGCCGCAGTAGGATCACTCCTCGGACTGGCCCTCCGACGCGTTCGGAACCAGTGGGTTCACGTGGCCGCATTCTTCGCTGCGGGTTTGCTCATGTGCGTACCCTTCGGCGCATTTTCGTCCACGGGTTCGTTTCTGTTTTCCTTGTCGATCGCAGCCGCTGCCGGCGTGGGCCGCCTCGCAGTGTGGAAGCTGGTGCGAATCAACCAGATGGGCGAGCCCACATAGCGGGGAACGTCTCTCTGATAGTCGGCATAGGCCTGGCCGAATCGCTCCCTGAGCATATTTTCTTCCCACAGCGCGCCCAAATGTTCCACCAGCATTCCAGCAGGCAAAGTCACCAGAGCCCAAGCGGAACCCCTGGAAACCGCCACACCTGAGTGAATCAGCCACCACCCCAAATACATCGGGTGGCGGCTCGCCGCATAGGGTCCGCTGGTCACCAAACCTTCGGGGTGGCCCAGAGCAAAGCTTCCAGTCGTTTTACGCCGGCGCTCCGCAACAGCCCAAGCGGTGATCCCCGCACCGGCCAGAGCCAAGCCCGCACCGGCCGCCCGGCGTCGGACGTCGCGCCCAGGGTGAGCGTCGCGCCCAAGGACGGAGGCCGGATGCAGACGATCGAGGACTACATCCAGCACCAGGCCCACAACCTGCCCTGGTGGCAGCGGAATGCTGGCTGCCTCACGTTTCACCGCGCGGGCGGTTCGTAGAACTGCACCCATGCCAAGAAGATAACCCCGGCCGCCCGGGAAAGCCACAGCCGAACCGGCAGCCGGGAATCCTGTGGCGAGCGCCCGCCGTCGAGCACTAACCGACGTCACCCGAAACCTAAGGAAGTGTTAGGAAATCCCCCGCGGACTAGGGCTGTGCCGTGCATCACCCATAGTTTGGAACATGTCCTCTTCACCCCGGAGGGCCTTTCTTAGTCGACGAAGAGCCATGCGCAAGGACGCCATGAGCACGAGCTTCATGGACAGAACGAACTCATGCAAGACACGGCCGTTGCAAAACGCTGCCGTCCAGGAAGGTTCATTGATGAGCACCCAACAAGCTGCACCTCTGAGCGAAGCCGCCCAGACACGCAAGGCCGTGAGCAATATCCTCAAGGGCTCCGCGGGCAACCTCGTGGAGTGGTTCGACCTCTACGTCTATACGGTTTTCGCGGCGTATTTCCAGTCGCACTTCTTCAACTCCTCGGACGATCTGCAGGCAGGCCTTGAGGCGATGGCTGTCTTCTCGACGTCGTTCCTCATGCGTCCCATCGGTAGCTGGTTCTTCGGCCGCTATGCCGACCGGAAGGGCCGCAAGGCTGCGCTGACGCTCAGCGTGACGCTGATGTCGGCCGGTTCCTTCGCCATCGCGATCCTGCCGACGCAGGACGTGATCGGCCTCTGGGCCCTGATCCTGCTGGTGTTCATCCGTGTGGTGCAGGGCTTCTCGGTTGGCGGGGAGTACGGCACCAGCGCTACCTACATGTCCGAGGCGGCGACGGCCAAGCGTCGAGGCTTCTTCTCCAGCTTCCAGTACGTGACGCTGATTGGCGGTCAGATGCTGGCACTCCTGGTGCTGGTCATCCTCCAGAACACCATGAGCAAGGAAGACCTGACAGCGTGGGGCTGGCGGATTCCATTCGCCATCGGTGGCGTCGCTGCTTTGGTTGTTCTCTGGCTCCGCCGTTCCATGGAAGAAACGCTGTCCTCCGATCAGCTCCGCGCCGCCCACGTCAAGGTTGAGGGCGAGGCCCAGCCTGGCACTATGAAGCTCCTGCTCACCAAGCACTGGAAGCCACTGCTCATCTGCATCGGCATCACCCTTGGCGGCACCGTGGCGTTCTACACGTACACCAACTTCATCCTGAAGTTCATGAACGATACATCCGGCATCGCCAAGACCGATACCTCAGTGATCAACTTCTGGGCGTTGTTGATCTTCATGCTGCTGCAGCCTGTGTACGGCCTGATCTCGGACAAGGTTGGCCGCAAGCCCTTGCTGATCTGGTTCGGCGTGACCGGGGTGCTGTTCACCTGGCCGCTACTCTCCGCCCTTGCTGGAACCAAGGATCCGTTCGTGGCGTTCCTGCTGATGTTCGGCGGCCTGCTGATGGTGGGTGGCTACACGTCCATCAACGCGCTGGTGAAGGCTGAACTGTTCCCGGCATCCATCCGTGCCCTCGGCGTCGGGCTCGGATACGCGATTGCCAACTCGCTGTTCGGTGGCACGGTTCCGCTGATCGGTGCGGCCCTGCAGAAGTCGGGTCAGGTGGACCTCTTCTTCACCTACGTGACGGCCGCAATCTTCATTTCGCTGCTGGTGTACATCTTCGCCCTCAAGAACAAGAAGGCGACGCACTTGGATGCGGAGCAGGGCAACGCCTTCGTCGCCAAGGGCACCGCAAAGGAAACCGACGACGGCATGAAGGCTCGCGTCGACGCCTAGCCTGCCTGCCTTGTGAGGCCCGTTCTGCGCACTTTGGATACTCCGAAGGGCGCAGAGCGGGCCTCGCAACGTTAAGCTCTAGTAGCGAACCAGCCCAGCGAACCCCACCAGTGAAGCCAGCCCAGCGAACCGAAGGACCCAGACAGTGCACGTGCTCATCGTCGAGGATGACGACGCCATGGCGTCGGCCTTGAGCGCTGCCGTCGCCTCCGCTGGCCATAAGCACACCCGGGTTTCCCGCGGCGAGGACGCACTCCTGGCCCACCGCCAGCACGAGGTCATCCTCCTTGACCTCGGCCTTCCGGACCTGGATGGCTTGGATGTCCTGCGGAAGCTCCGCCAGGTCACGCAGATCCCCATCCTGATCCTGACGGCCCGCGACGACGAACGCAGTGTGGTTCTTGGACTTCGTTCGGGAGCGGATGACTACCTCGTCAAGCCGGTGAAGCTCGTGGAATTGCTGGCCAGAATCGAGGCCGTGACGCGCAGAACCAATCGGGCGGGCAATGCAACGCCGCACAGCATCGTGCTCGGAGAACTGGAAGTAGACCTCGATCGCCGCACGGCCGCCGTCGGGGAAAGACAACTGGCCCTGACCGCCACGGAGTTCGACCTCCTGAGCCTCCTCGTCAGGAACGCAGGCTCGGTTGTCACGCGTGAGCAGATCCTTGACGCGCTCTGGGGCGACGCCTTCCTGGCCCACTCACGTTCTTTGGACGTGCACCTGACCGGCCTCAGGTCCAAGCTCCAGCTTCCCGGATTCATCATCAACGTCCGCGGCGTCGGCTATCGCGTCGAGCAACCGTGAAAGTCCGCGTCCTCGGCATCCTGAGCCTGCTGGTGGTGATCATCGTGGTGACGGTATCCAGTGTGATCCTGACCTCGGCCAGCCGGGAACTCACCCAGGAACTACAAATCAACCGCGTCGCAGCCCTGAACCGCTTTGCGCAACTGGCCAGCGAAGCTGCGGAGGATAACGACACCACCCAACTCCAGCGCGAGATGGACCGATACTCAGAGCTATATGATGAAGGAATTCTGATCCGGCTCCAACAGAAAACCCTCCGTTCCGGCGGCCTCAGCGAGGACCAGCCCGAGGTCAGGGATGCTCTGAACCGGGCGAGCCTCAACCTCAGCGACACCACGCTCAGCCCCATCCGTGCCTTTGGCTCCGGCGGGGACACTATTTCAAGATCTTTCGGCACCGCCAGCCAGGTACTCGGCGAGGTAGTCCTTGAAGTGGACCTCGACGCGGCCCGGCAGAAGCTACGGGAGCGCTGGCTCGCCGTCGGAACCGCCGCCTTGGCGCTGGGTGCGCTGCTCCTGCTGGCGGCATCGCGCATCACCGGCTGGGTGCTACGCCCCGTCCACAGACTGAGCAAAGCTGTCCACGAGTTGGAATCCACGGGCAAAACCAGCCAGCTTCCTGAAGCCGGTCCGCCTGAGCTGCGCGAGCTGAGCCGCTCCTTCACCACTATGGCCGACGCCGTGACCGAAAGTATGGAGTCGCAGCGCCGGCTCATTGCCGACACTTCACATCAACTCCGGAACCCTGTTGGCGCGCTGCGCCTGCGCATCGATCTGCTGCAGCTCGCCTTGCGATCGGAACCCGAGAAGGAGGCAGCCGCCGGCGTCGTTGCGGAACTCGAGCGGGTGGAGGAAATGCTCGACGGCGTGCTGAAGCTGGCCGCGGCGGAACACCGCGCCTTTGAGGGGGCTGCGCGCGTGCAAGAAGCAGAGCACAAACGCTTGGCCGTCATCGACCCCTACCCGGTCCTGCAGGGTGAAGTGGAAAGGGCGGCGCCGGCCGCTCACCGTGCAGGATCGCAGCTGACGCTGTTGGCCCCAACCTCGGAAAACCACATCATGTGCGACCCCGACGAACTCGCGCACATGGTGGGCGAACTCCTCGCCAACGCCATCAAGTACGCCCCCGCTGCGCGTATCTCCGTGGCGACCCAGCCGACGCAAGGCGGCACCGCCGTCGTGATTTCCGACGACGGGCCCGGCCTCCCAGCCGAGCAACTGGCCGCGTCCACCACCAGGTTCTGGCGGGCGCCGCAGCACAGCAAGATTCCCGGCAACGGTCTGGGCATGACCATCGTGGAGCGGCTGGCGCAGGCAAACGGTGGGCGACTGATCCTGGAGCCGGGCGATCCCCATGGCCTGACGGCCCGCCTCGAGTTCGTGAAACCCAAGGAGGGCACGCATGCCTGACTTACCCAGGTTCTCCCGGCGGAACGCCCTCAAAACCGCCATCGCGATCGGCCTGGGCGGCAGCCTGCTCGCGACGACCACCGCCTGCACGCCGGAGGAACCCCTGCAGGAGCTCACGGTTGCCGGTGGTGAATCCGGTGGCTTCTATCTGGAGTTCGCCACTCTCCTGGCAGGCCTGTTGCAGCGGGAGCGCATCGCCGAAAGGGCCGTCGCATTGACCACTGGCGGCAGTCTGGAGAACATCCAGCGGGTCTTATCCGGCGAGGCGACGTTCGCCGTCGCACTGGCAGATGCAGCAGCCCAGGCCGCTGCCACCAGCCGGACCGGAGAGGGTTTGGTGGCGCTGGGCAAGGTGTACCAGAACTATGTCCACTGCATCGTCCGCGAAGACAGCGGGATACGGACCCTGGCAGACCTCGCCGGGAAGACCGCGGGCGTGGGTGAAGTGGGCTCGGGGACCACCCTGACCGCTGGACGCATCCTGACTGCTGCGGGACTTTCTGAGCCGCCCCGCGCCGTGAAGCAAGTCAACCTCGGCCTAAACCAGGCCCTGGCCTCACTGCAGGACGGTTCAATAAACGTGATGATCCAATCGGGAGGAGTGCCCACCGCTCCCATCGCTGCCGCAGCAAAGGACATTGGACTTCGGCTACTGGATATTTCCGAGCTCATCCCGGCGACGCGGGCTCAGTCGGGGTTCTTTTACGATCGCGTCCTGATCCCCGCAAACAGCTATGGCAACGCTCCCGCCGTCTGGACGGTGGGCGTTGCCAACCTACTCCTGTGCCGCAGGGACCTGGCCGACCATGTTGTTCGGCAAACTGTGGAGGTGCTGGTGGAACAAGCCCAGGATCTGGTTCCCACATCCAGCACCGGCGTGCAATTCCTTAGCCCGGAGACGCTCATCAACACCGCGGGTATCCCGCTGCATCCGGCGGCCGAAGCTGCCTACAGGGCGCTGCACGGCTAGGCCTCACGAGCACCTTTCACGGGCCGGAATCGGCGTACGACCGGGAAACTGGCAAAATGGAAACCATGACTTCAGCCGTTGCCCCTGCCATTGCCCTGACCATTGCCGGCTCCGAAGCGACCGGAGGCGCCGGCGCGCAGGCCGACCTCAAGACCTTCCAGGAACTCGGCGTGTTCGGCATCGCGAACCTCACCTGCATCGTTTCCTTCAACCCGAAGGACAACTGGAACCACCGTTTTGTGCCGGTGGACCAGCAGGTCATCGCAGACCAACTGGAGGCCACGACGGCGGCCTACGGTGCCGCTTCCGGCGCACCATCGGTGCTGGACACCGTCAAGATCGGCATGCTCGGAAGCCCGGCAACCATCAGCACGGTGGAGAAGGCGCTGACTGATGGCGCGTTCAAGCACGTGGTGCTGGACCCGGTGCTGATCTGCAAGGGCCAGGAACCGGGACACGCGCTGGACACCGACCAAGCTTTGAAGGCACAAATCCTGCCGCTGGCTACCTTCGTGACTCCTAACCACTTTGAAGCCGAGTCCCTGTCCGGGCTCACCATCACCGACGAAGAGTCCCTCAAGGCTGCCGCCGTTCGCATTCATGAAATCAGCGGCGCAGCAGTCCTCGCCAAAGGTGGGGTGCGGCTGGAAGGCCCTGACGCCGTCGACGTTTACTACGACGGTGAGACGCTGGAGGTCCTGCGCGCCCCGAAGGTTGGCGAAGTGGCCGTGTCCGGTGCCGGCTGCTCGCTTGCTGCCGCTGTGACCGCCGAACTGGCCAAGGGCGCGACGCCCCTTGAAGCCGCCCGCACCGCGAAAGCTTTCGTGACTGCCGGTATCAAGAACCGGGTGTCCTCCGGCGCTCCGTTTGATGCACTGTGGCAGGGTGGGGCTCTGTCCTAGCCTCTCTCGTTACAGACGCAAGCAGCCGCCCCGGAAACACTTCCGGGGCGGCTGTTTTCTTTGCGCGAAGTTTTTCTTTGTGCGAACGTGGGGACGCTAACGCGAGACCTTGCCCATCAGCGAGGCAATGGGCCGCAGGAACAGTGGTCGGGCCAGGAACCAGGCCGCCGCGGTGAAGACAATGGACGCAGCGAAGATGCCGAAGCCCCACCAGCTGTTGTTATCGTCAGTGGACGCGTACATGTGGTTGAGGTTCCTGAGAGCGCCGGTTGCCAGCACCAGCGTGACGTGGACAATCACGAAGGCCACGAAGTAGATCATCACTGGGAAGTGGATCTTGCGGGCAAGCTCGATTGGGTAGAACTTGTTGATCGCGGCCCTCTTGGGCCACGCACCGGACATCCTGATTCCGGTAATGATGGCCAGCGGGGCCGCGATGAAGACCGTGATGAAGTAGGTCAGGAGCTGCAGGCTGTTGTAGTTGTTCCAGCCGTTTTCGACGGGCCAATTCAGCGAGGCGTATTGCAGGCCTGCTGAGACCGCGTTCGGGAAGACGTCCCAGTTGGTGGGGACAATGCGCAACCACTGGCCGGTGGCGAAGAGGAGCACGATGAAGATGATGCCGTTCAAGACCCAGAGTGCGTCCAGCGTCAGGTGGAACCAGAGATCCAGGCTGATCTTGGTGGGTGGGTTCTTGGTCTTGATGAGACCTTTGTTGTTTCTGGTCCAGTTGGCGGCCGGGCGGGTGGTGGTGCGTACCTGCCAGCCCGAACGGATGATCAGAACGATGAAGAACATGTTGAGGAAGTGCTGCCACCCGAGCCACGCGGGGAAGCCAGTGGGGGTGCCCTCGGGAATGGCCGAGTGCCCGGGGTAGTCCACCAGGAACTGCTGCACGGGCTGAAGGGTCCGGAGCCATTGAGCAACGAGCACCAGGATCAGTGCCACCACCAAAGCTCCTGCGGTGACGACGACGGGCTTGAACCACCTGTTCGACGTGATCCCGGACGACTTGCTTGAAACGGACATCAGGCCGCGTTCCTCTCTGGCTTGTTTGGCTGCGACCAGTTGGCGCTATATAGCGATTCAACCAGTTGCAGCCCGACGGTAAAAACGGCACCCGGGTTTCGGGGCGTCCTGCGTCAAAAATCGCAGCATTCGGATACATGCCGCAATGTGTATTTCTAGAACAGACTTCCAGAATTATTTCCCGCAGTTCAAGGCTCAGTCAAGACTTGTTGTTGGCTATGTGGATTCTTTCGGAGGTAGGATTCCAGAAAATAGCCGTCCGACACTCCGATCTACGTCCTGCCTGCGAGAGGAGCCCAAGCGTGGTCCGTAAGACGTCCGAAGTAGCCAGCAACGCGGGCTCGTGGCAATGGACCCGGACAGCAGCCACCCAACGCAACCTGCTGGACGCTGCCACCCACGTTTTCGTGGAACATGGCTTCACCGACGCGAGCATCTCCGACATTGTTTCCCGCGCGGGATCCAGCGTTGGCAGCCTCTACCACCACTTTGGTGGCAAAACCGAACTCTTCCTCGCACTTTGGGACGACTACCAAAACGAACACGAAAAGCTCGTTGCCGCGGCCGTGGCCAAAGCCCGGAAGGCCGGCGAATCCGATCCCCTGGCACTTTTCAACGTAGGCAGCCGGAGCTACTTCGACTACACGTGGAAGCACCGGGACCTGGAGCGCGTGTTCATCGAGGGCGACACTCCCCCAGGCTTCGAAGTCCTGCGGCGGGAACGTGGGCGCGAGTGGGTCCGGCAGAACACCGTGCTCCTCGGCGCCAGCGACGACACCCTGGGCCGACTCACCGTAGCCGTGATCACGGACATCGTGACTGTGTCCGGCCAGGAAGTTGCCCTGAGCGCCTCCAAGCACGAGGCCGACGAGGTTGTTGATGCTGCGGCCGTGCTGGTGAAGCGACTGGTCCGCTGATCCCTGGCTCGCCCGCTGCCCTTTGACCAGCCTTCGCCAACTACCACCCCCTAGCGAAATACAAGGTAAAAGACGATTGCCAACGCCGGGAAGAGCGCCTGGCCGATGGCGCTGAGCAGGAGGCGCTTCTCTGTGACCCACAGCCAGAAACCAAGGAAGACGTGGCACGCGCAGCAGAAAATCACTATGGCTGACCCGCTGGCGGGAGTGCCTGAGAAGTTCACTAGCCACAGGCCCACTGCGATGCCAAGGCCGAAGGTGATGTTGTAGGCTCCAACATTCATCGCCCACATCCGAACTGCGCGCACGTCTTCCGGCCTGATCAGGAAGATCCGGTGGAACCGTTGGTCGCCATGGAAGAAGATCTCCAGGACGCCAACGCTTATCAGTGCCAGGCCGGTGGATCCAGCGAGTATCTGGCTTAGCACATTCATGCCGCGCTCCTAGGCCAATCCTGCAATCTCCGCTTCTTGCGTGCAGGCTACTCCTCAGGCGCGAAGACCTTCAAGGGGCCGGGCGCCGCCGCATTGACTGTTGAGCACCAGCCATCTCATGAAGTAGCCCGGCCCTCTAATCTGAGGGTTTGGCAGCAAGCGCCATAGCCCACTACGCAGGACGTGAGAGAGCGATCGGCTCTAACACGCGGGACGTGAGAGAGCGTCAGCGCTCGGAGTGGGCCGCCAGGAAGCTGTACACCTCGGTCTCGTCCACGCCCGGGAACGCACCCGGGGGCATGGCGGCCAGCAGGTGCGAGTGTGCGCGGGCGGAGGGCCACGCATTGCCGGCCCACTCGTTCGCCAGCGAGGCCGGGGGACGCTTGCAGCAATTCGGGTCCGGGCAGTTTGACGTTGCCCGCGCCGTGGTCTCCCGGCCACGGAACCACTTCACATGCTGGTAAGGCACGCCGATGCTCAAGGAAAATTCACCAGCCGCCGAACGTTCCGTACGCGCCGTGCACCAGTACGTGCCCGATGGCGTGTCCGTGTACTGGCTGTACGCGCTGAACTTGTCCGGCACATCGAACACTGCACGGGAAGTCCATGCCTTGCACGACGGCTGACCCTCGATGGCCCCCGTGTGGTCCTGCGGGAAGGCCACGCCATCGTTCTCGTAGGCCTTGTAGATGATGCCGGACTGGTGGGTCTTCTGGAAGTGTGTGGTGATGCCCAGGTGCTTGGTGGCCAGGTTGGTGAAGCGGTGCGCAGCGGTTTCGTAGGAGACTGCGAAGGCGTCGCGGATGTCCTCCACGGCGATTTCCTTGGCGGCCTTGGCCTTCTGCAGGAACTCCACCGTGGCCTGCTCCGGCAGCAACAACGCCGCGGCAAAGTAGTTGGTGGCCACCCGCTGCGCCAGGAAGTCCCCGTAGTTCCGGGGAGTTTCATGACCCAGGACGTAGTGTCCCAGCGCCTGGAGCAAAACAGACCGCGGATCGTGATCCTGGCGCTGGTTCTGCGTAAGATAAATTCTGCGGTTCTTCAAATCGGTCACGGACCGCGTGGAGTGCGGCAAATCGCCCACGTGATGCAGCGTAAATCCAAGGTTCTCGGCGATGTCCGCAATGACGTGCTGGCTGAGCGGACCCGTGGTGTAGCCGACCCCTTTGAGGACCTTCTGCGCCTCCGCCTCATACTCGGGGAAATAGTTACCGCGCTCGCGCATCATGGCACGCAACTCGCCGTTCGCGCGGCGGGCTTCTTCCGGCGTCGCCACCTGCTCATTTAGTTTGCGTTCGAGTTCCTGAAGCAGCCCCACCTGCGACTCCAGCACATCGAGCGGAAGCCGCGAGCTGATGCGGATTTTGGGCAGATTCAGGGATTCGTACAGCGGCCCGCGCTGGTACCGTTCCAGCTCGATTTCCAAGGCTGCCCTGCGGCTGGGCGGCTCGGCCCCCAGCAGCTGATCGATGGTCACATTCAGTGACGCGGCGAGCTGCTGCAGCAGCCCCAGTTTGGGTTCGCGCTTGCCGTTTTCGATCAGGCTCAACTGGCTCGGGGCGGTCCCGACGGCGGCACTCAAGTCATCCAGCGTCAGCCCGGCCTGCTTGCGCAGATGGCGCACGCGGCGGCCAAGGCTGATGACGTCCAGTTCAGGGGACGCAGCGGACAACGACGGCGATGCTACTTCGCGATTCCAGCTCACAGGCGACATTTCTTGAGAATACGCGAAGAAGTGCATTTCTTTCCATAGTTTTCCTCTAGCAACCCTCTTGGAAGTGCAGAAAAGTAGGACTTACGAAAAAGAAATACAGATCCCGGGCAAGCCGGCCAATGCAGCAAAGGCGCAGCGGTGGCCGGCCCGGGCACCACATAGGAGATCAAAAATGACCGCATCATTTGAACCCGCAGAGCAGTCCGCAGAGCAGCAGGCCGCAGCGCTGGAACTTGAATGGTCCGCCAACCCGCGGTGGGAAGGCGTCACCCGTGATTACTCGGCCACCGACGTCGTCCGCCTCCGTGGTCGCGTCTCCGAAGAGCACACCCTGGCCCGCCGCGGTTCGGAGAAGCTGTGGAAGCAGCTCACCGAGGAAGCTCCCACCGGCGGCTACACCAACGCCCTCGGGGCCCTGACCGGCAATCAGGCGGTGCAGCAGGTCAAGGCTGGCCTCCGCGCCATCTACCTCTCCGGTTGGCAGGTAGCCGCTGACGCCAACCTTTCGGGCCAGACCTACCCGGACCAGTCCCTGTACCCGGCCAACTCGGTACCCCAGGTTGTCCGCCGCATCAACAACGCGCTGCTCCGCGCAGACCAGATCGAGTATGCCGAGGGCGTCAAGACCGTTGAAGACTGGTTGGTCCCGATCGTCGCCGACGCCGAAGCAGGTTTCGGTGGCCCGCTCAACGCCTACGAGCTCATGAAGTCCATGATCACCGCAGGCGCCTCGGGCGTTCACTGGGAAGACCAGCTCGCATCGGAGAAGAAGTGTGGCCACTTGGGCGGCAAGGTCCTGATTCCCACCCAGCAGCACATCCGGACCCTGAACGCAGCCCGCCTGGCAGCCGACGTCGCCGGTACCCCCACGGTGGTCATCGCCCGCACCGACGCCGAGGCAGCAACCCTGATCACCTCAGACGTTGACGAGCGCGACCAGGAGTTCATCACCGGCGAACGTACCGCCGAGGGCTTCTACAAGGTCCGCAACGGAATCGAACCCTGCATCGCCCGTGCAAAGGCCTACGCACCGTACTCCGACCTCATCTGGATGGAGACCGGCACCCCGGACCTGGAACTGGCCCGTAAGTTCGCCGAATCGGTCAAGGCGGAGTTCCCGGACCAGATGCTCTCCTACAACTGCTCCCCGTCCTTCAACTGGCGCAAGCACCTGGACGACGCCACCATCGCCAAGTTCCAGCGTGAGCTCGGTGCCATGGGCTTCACGTTCCAGTTCATCACCCTGGCCGGATTCCACGCCCTGAACTACTCCATGTTCGACCTCGCCCACGGCTACGCCCGTGAAGGCATGAGCGCCTACGTCGAGCTCCAGGAGAAGGAATTCGCCTCCGAGTCCCGCGGCTACACCGCCACCAAGCACCAGCGCGAAGTCGGCACCGGCTACTTCGACGACATCGCAACCGCGCTCAACCCGAACGCATCCACTTTGGCCCTGGTGGGATCCACCGAAGAAGGCCAATTCCACTAATCAACACCCGACGGCAGCTGGTCCCGGCCTGAACCTCCGGCCTACAGACCGGCAACGCTCTGCCTGCTATCCCCATATCCGCCCTATGACCTCGTAGAACTCGGTCGAGGGCGGATACAGGGCCCCTTTACGCAGGCTGCCGCATTACCGGCCCTTCGGCCTCGTGCGCACCTCACGGACGTGCCGCCGTCGAACATTTGCTTCTCATAGGAGAGATTGAAATGAACAGCTTCACTGACAACTTCACTATCAATGGCATCACCATCACCGCGCAGCCCATTTGCCGGCAGAACGAGGTCCTCACGCCGGACGCCCTCGAGTTCATTGGCAAGTTGCATCGGGCGACGGCGGATCGTCGTCAGGAGCTGATGCAGGCACGGCACGCCCGCCGCAACCAGATTTCAGGGGGCCAGGATCCGCGGTTCCTGCCGCAGACCGAGGCCATCCGGAATGACCCGTCTTGGCGGGTCGCTCCCCCGGCGCCCGGGCTGGAGGATCGTCGTGTTGAGATCACGGGCCCGGTGGATAAGAAGATGACCATCAATGCCCTGAACTCTGGTGCGAAGGTGTGGCTGGCGGACATGGAGGACTCGTCCACGCCGACGTGGCGCAACGTGATTCAGGGGCAGCTGAACCTGACGGATGCGCTGGAGCGGCGGATCGATTTCACTTCTCCTGAGGGCAAGGAGTACAAGCTCAAGGCCGCCGAGGACCTGCCCACTATTGTGGTTCGCCCGCGTGGTTGGCACCTGCCGGAGAAGCACATGCTCATTGACGGGAAGCCGATCGCCGGCGGCATTGTGGACTTTGGGCTGTTCTTCTTCCACAACGCCCGCCGGCTGCTGGCCCAGGGCAAGGGCCCGTACTTCTACTTGCCTAAGATCGAGAACCACCTCGAAGCCCGGTTGTGGAACGACATCTTCGTCCTGGCGCAGGACCTGCTGGGCATCCCGCAGGGCACCATCCGCGCCACGGTGCTGATCGAAACCATCACCGCCGCGTTTGAGATGGAAGAGATCCTGTACGAACTTCGGGACCATGCTTCGGGTTTGAACGCCGGCCGCTGGGACTACATCTTCTCCCTGATCAAGAACTTCCGCACCCGTGGACCGCGTTTCGTGCTCCCGGACCGTGGCCAGGTGACCATGACCCAGCCGTTCATGCGTGCTTACACCGAGCAGTTGGTCCGGGCCTGCCACCGCCGCGGTGCCATGGCCATTGGGGGCATGGCAGCAGCGGTTCCGAACCGGAAGGACGAGGCCGCGAACACGGCGTCGTTCGAGAAGGTTCGTGCTGACAAGACCCGCGAGGCCAACGACGGCTTTGACGGTTCGTGGGTGGCCCACCCGGATCTGGTGCCCGTGGCACGCGAGGTCTTTGACAAGGTGCTGGGCAACAAGCCCAACCAGTTGGACCGCTCCCGCGAGGACGTCACCCCGGATGACCGTGCACTGATCGACATCGCCAGCACCGAGGGCACCATCACCGAGGGCGGGGTTCGCCTGAACATCGAGGTGGGCATCCGCTACATCGAGTCCTGGCTGCGCGGCAACGGGGCCGTGGCCATCCACAACCTCATGGAAGACGCCGCCACAGCGGAGATCTCCCGTTCCCAGCTCTGGCAGTGGATCCACTCCCACGCCATCACGGACCACGGAGACATCATCACCGCGCAGTGGGTGGAGGACATGCTGGATGAGGAATACGCCCGCCTGGAACGCTTCGACGGAGACCGCTTCGCTGACGCCCGCGCCATCTTCGAAGAAGTCACCTTGGCCGAAGAATTCCCCACCTTCCTGACCATCCCCGCGTACGCCCGCTTCCTCACCGAGGCCCGTGAAGAGGCCACGAAAGAGGAGCTCGTCGCCGCTTAGATCTACTGAGTAGCGACACAATCAAGCCCCGACGCTGGGCTGCCTGCACTTTTCGCAACAAGTGACCCCGACCGCCGGGGAGGCAGCCCAGCAGCGGGGCTTCTCTATGCCCGGGCCCTCCCGATTCGATGGCTCGCTGCACACCGTGCCGTGCGAACGGCATCCTCCGCAGGGAACCCCCGAATCGGGCACGCGAGAAGAGCTCAGCGCTGACGGGCCACCCAGCGCACGGACAAGGTGGTGCACACACAGAACGCGAGCACCGAGCCGAGGATCACGAAGAGCGGCACCGTCCACCCATCGGTCTCACTGTGCACGAACCCAACAACAGTGGGAGCCAACGCGGCGAAGCAATAACCAACCCCTTGCACCACAGCGGACATCTTCCCGGCCGCGGCCTGCGACTGCGCAAACTTGATGATGGCAATGAAGATCACCGTGATCCCGCCACCCTGCGCAACACCGCCCAGCGAAGACCACAACCACCAGAAACCAGGAGCCAGCAACAAGCCCACGGGAACCGTAAGCCACAGCGCGCTCAAGGTGACCGCCACCGTCGTCGTACTGGTGAAACGGGCCAGGAGTGGCACGCCCAGGCCGCCCACGATCGCGAAAATCTGAAACAGCGAGGACCCCGCACCGGCTTCGGCGGTACCCATGGCGAGTTCGTCGGCAAGAAAACTGGGCAACCACGCGGTGACCCCGTAGTAGGAGAACGCCTGACCCGCGAAGCCGAGAGTCAGGCCCACAGTCAGCCAGCGAACACCCGCAACAGGACCGGCCCCGGAAGCAACAGGCAAGGGAACCGCAGCGGGAACAAACGCCCGCCGCGCACCCACTGTTGGAACCCAGAACAGAATGGCCGCCAACGCCAACAGAGCGCTCGCAGCCAGGGCAAGCCGCCAGCCCACTAGTTCGGCGAGGGGCGCGGTGGCCACGGAGGTAAGGAATGAGCCCACGTTGAGTGCAGCAGTGTAAACGCCCATGGCGGTTGCCTGACGCCGCGGTGCGAAGTCTCGACGGATGATCAGCGGCACTGCAATATTGCCGATGGTGATGGCCACGCCAATGATGACCGTGCCCACCATCACCGAGGCGCCACCGCCGCTGGATCGAATCACCACCCCGGCCAGTACCCCCAGCAGGGTGAGCATCACCGCGAATTCGGCGCCCAGGCGGCGCCCGGCCAACGAAGCCAAAGGCGAAGCAAGGGAGAAACACAGCACGGGAATGCCGGTCAGGAGCCCGAGTTCCACAGGCGAGAATCCGAGATCCTGCTGTAACGAATCCACCACGGGCGCCACCGCCACGAAGGGTCCGCGCATGTTCAGGGCAATGAGGCCGATGCACGCGAGGATCAGCCAGCCGCGGGGAATTCTGGCGAGGAACCGGGTCATTGGGCGCACGGGGAAGCGAAGAAAGTACTCATCACTTTCATTGCTATCACGCTCCCACGCCGCGGAAGCCCATAAGAAGGGCTTAGCCCGCCGCTTGGAGCGTGGCCTCAATCACGGACGGTGACAGAACATGCTGGGTCACCAGGTGGCTGGCGCCAAGGATCGCCGCGCGCTGACCGGCCATGGAAATGCCGATGCGCAGGTGCGTGGTGGCCAGGGGCAAGGACCGCCGGTAGACCACTTCGCGGATCCCGGCCACCAGGTGCTCACCCGCCTCCCCCACGCTGCCGCCGATGATGATCATGGACGGGTTGAGCAGGTTGACCACGGTGGCTAAAACATCGCCAACATCGCGTCCGGCCTGCCGAAGCGCCTGGATGGCCTGCAGGTTTCCTTCGCCAACGAGTCGCAGGACGTCGGCGCCGCTGGCAGCTTCCAGCCCTTGTGCCTGCAGTTGACGCGCGACGGCGGGACCTGAGGCAAGTGCCTCGAGGCAGCCGTGGTTGCCGCAGCGGCAGAGGACGTCGTCACCGCGGGGCACACGGACGTGGCCGAGGTCGCCGGCGGTGCCGTTGGCGCCGCGCTGTAATTGTCCGCTGCTGATGATGCCCGCGCCGATTCCGGTGGCCACTTTGATGAAGAGGAAGTTTTCATGGTCCGGCCAGTACGCGGTGCGTTCACCGAGGGCCATGATGTTGACGTCGTTGTCCACCAGGACTGGAACCGGCAGGGAGCGCTGAACGTACGTGACGACGTCGAATCCGTCCCAGCCAGGCATGATGGGCGGCTTGACCGGCCTGCCGCTGGCGTGTTCCACGGGACCGGGCAGGCCGATGCCTATTCCGGCGAGCTCGCCGGGTTCGCGGCCGGCTTCGGCCAGGAGTTCCATGCCCGCTGAAACCACGCGGCCCAGGACCACGTCCGGCCCGTCAGCGACCTCCTGCGTCAACCGTCGCTCGGCCACGACGTCGCCGCCGAGATCGGTGACGGCAACAATCACGTGGGTAGCTCCGACGTCGACGGCCAGGACAACGCGCGCGGCGGGGTTGAAGGCAACGCGCGACGGCGGCCTGCCGCCTGTGGAGCTCGCCTCGCCAGCAGGGCCGACGAGCCCTGAGCTGATGAGGGCGTCAATCCTTGAGGCAACGGTGGAGCGGGCAAGGCCAGTGGTTTCTGCAAGCTCAGCCCGGGTGCGCGCCTTACCGTCGCGGAGGAGTTGGAAGAGATTTCCGGCGCGGGAGAGATTGCCGGCTTCGGGCACGGAGCTATTTCCGGCGTCGATTCCGGCCTCAGATGTCATGCAATTAGTGAAGCATGATTGCTTATGCATGTCATCCAGCAGAAGTTTTGCGGAATTCTTGCAACTTTTGCTAGACGCTCGGCAAAAGTCCCTTTAGGCTGAAAGGAGTTGGTGTCCAGTCCATTGACGTGCGGAATCGGTGGCTCCCCGAGGGGGTGCTCACTAGACTGGCGCCAAGGCCCTGAAATCCCGGAAAAGCACTCCCGAAAAGGATCCCCATGTCGTATTCGCTCCAGCTGTATACCCTCCGAGATGCCATCCAGGAGGACCTGCCAGGCACCATCAAGAGGGTTGCCGAGATCGGTTTCACGCAGGTGGAGCCCTATAACTTCGTGGCCACGGCCAAGGAACTTGGCGCGGCGTTAAAGGAGAACGGCCTGACGGCTCCGTCCGGCCATGCCCCGCTGTTGAGCCAGGACCAGGATGAGATCTTTGCAGCAGCCAAGGAGCTGGGCATCACCACGGTGATCGATCCATTCCTTCCCGCCGAGCACTGGCAGTCGGCCCAGGACATCCAGGCCACCGCGGCCAAGCTCAACGCAGCAGCGAAGAAGGGTGCCGAGTACGGCATCCGCGTCGGCTACCACAACCACGCATGGGAGCTGGAGTCCACCATCGAAGGCAAAACCGCCCTGGAGTACCTCGAAGGTTTGCTGGATCCCGAACTCGTCCTTGAAGTAGACACGTACTGGGTTGCCGTCGGTGGCCAGGACCCCGTGGAACTGCTGGCACGCCTGGGTGACCGCGTGAAGCTCATCCACATCAAGGACGGCCCGGCCACCACAGACACCAAAGCCCAGCAGCCTGCAGGCCAGGGCACCGTCCCGGTGCTGGATGTCATCGCCGCTGCCAAGTCCCTGGAAGTGGGCGTGGTGGAATTCGATGACTACTCCGGAGACATCTTCCAAGGCATCACCGAGAGCTTGAACTACCTCACCGCAGCGGCCAGCGCAGACGCTGCAACCGACACCCAGGCAGCAGAAGGAGCCAAGGCATGAGCTTCGCACCGTCTACCCGCAAAGGCCCCGTGGGCGTTGCCGTCATCGGCGCGGGCAACATCAGCAAGCAGTACCTGGACAACCTCACGGTCTTCCCGGACCTGAAAGTCCTGGTGATCGCGGACCTCTTCGAAGAGGCAGCAAAGGCGCGCGCCGAAGAATACGGGATCCCCGAATTCGGTGCCCCGGAGCTGGCCCTGAACCACCCCGACGTCGAGATCATCGTGAACCTGACCATCCCGGCAGCGCACGTCGAGGTCGCCACCGCAGCCGTCAACGCGGGCAAGCACGTCTGGACCGAGAAGCCCTTCTCCTTGGACCGCGAATCCGGGCTCGGCCTGCTCAAGGCAGCCGACGCCGCTGGGATCCGCCTGGGCACGGCCCCGGACACGTTCCTCGGCGCCGGGCTGCAAACCGCCCGACGCATCATTGAGCGCGGCGACATCGGCACACCCCTGACCGGCATGACCACGTTCCAAACCCCCGGCCCGGAGTCCTGGCACCCCAACCCCGCGTTCCTGTTCCAGCACGGCGCCGGCCCCCTGTTCGACATGGGCCCGTACTACCTCACCGCCCTGATCCAGACCTTCGGATCGATCCGCAAGGTGGCCGCCGTCGGTTCCTCCGCCAAAGCGACCCGCGTCATTGGTTCCGGCCCCAAGGCAGGCGAGGAATTCGCCGTCGAGGTCCCCACCCACGTCTCCGCGATGGCGCAGTTCGAAGGCGGCCAGTCCTCCCACAGCGTCTTCTCCTTCGAATCACCGCGCCTGCGGATGGGCTTCGTGGAAATCACCGGCTCTGAGGCCACCCTGTCCCTCCCGGATCCGAACTACTTCGACGGCGACCTCAAGCTCTGGCGTCCCGGCGCGGAAGAGCCGGAGATCATCCCTGCAACGGGTCCGGCCAACGGCCGTGGCCTGGGTGTTCTGGACATGGCCCGCGCCCTTCGTGCCGGTACTGCCCACCGGGCCACCGGCGACCTCGCCTACCACGTGCTGGACAGCATGGTTTCCATATCCGAATCCGTGGAATCGGGTACTTTCGTGGACGTCACCAGCAACGCACCAGCCTCGGCCGCCCTCCCCGAGGACTGGGCACCCGAAACCGCCACCCTTTAGAGCCGGCGAGGAACCAGATGACTATTCCTACCTCCTCGCCGCTGGGCGTCGCGGCAATCGGTTACGCCTTCATGGGTAAGGCCCACTCGAATGCTTGGCGGAACGTCTCCAGCTTCTTCGACGTCCCGGCCTTCGAGCAAAAAGTGCTGGTGGGCCGGGACGCAGATGCCGTCGCGGAAGCCGCCGCCAAGTACGGCTGGGCCGAGTCCGCCACTGACTGGCGCTCCGTGATCGAACGGGACGACATCCACATCATCGATATCTGCGCACCGGGCTGGATGCACGCCGAAATCGCCATCGCGGCTTTGGAAGCAGGCAAGCACGTTCTGGTGGAGAAGCCGCTGGCCAACACCTTGGGTGAGGCCGAGCTGATGACCGCAGCCGCCGCAAAGGCCCGGGACCGCGGTGTGCAGTCGATGATCGGCTTCAACTACCGCCGCGTCCCAGCGCTAGCCCTCGCCAAGGAACTCATTGCGGAAGGTCGTCTCGGCACAGTCCGGCATGTTCGCGCCGCGTACCTGCAGGACTGGCTGACCGACGCCCAGTCCCCCATGTCCTGGCGCCTCCGCAAGGAAACCGCCGGATCCGGCGCCCTGGGCGACATCGCCTCGCACGCCATCGACCAGGTCCTGTACCTTCTGAACGATGCTGTCACCGAGGTTTCGGGCCGCCTGCAGACTTTTGTTGATCAGCGCCCCGGCGCAGAGGGTCCGGAGGATGTCACGGTCGACGACGCCGCCTGGGTAAACCTCTCGCTCGCCTCAGGAGCAATCGCCTCAGTTGAAGCTTCCCGCGTAGCGACTGGCCAGAAGAACTCCCTGAGACTGGAAATCTACGGCTCGCTTGGTTCAATGACCTTTGACCTGGAGAACCTGAACGAACTCTATTTCATGGACACCACAGTGCCCGTCCGTGAGCAAGGCTTCCGGCGGATCCTGGTCAACGAGGCCGAACACCCGTACCTGGAAGCGTGGTGGCCGCAAGGTCACGTCATCGGCTGGGAACACACATTCACGCACCAGATCCGCGACTTCCTCACCGCGATCGCCGCGGGTGAGTCGCCGTCGCCGTCGTTTGAAGAGGGCCTGAACGTCCAGCACATCCTGACCGCCGTGGAAGAGTCCGCGGCCGCCAAAAGCTCACTGATCCAGCTCACCGCATCCGTTACTGAAGGAGCCTGACATGCCCCGCCCGTACACCCTGTTCACCGGCCAGTGGGCCGACCTCCCCTTCGAGGAAGTCGCGCGTCTTGCTTCCGGCTGGGGCTACGACGGCCTGGAAATCGCCGTCTCCGGAGACCACCTGGACGCCTGGCGCTGGGACGAACCCGGCTACGTCGAATCCAAACTCGCTGTCCTGGAAAAGTACAACCTCAAGGTCTGGGCCATCTCCAACCACCTCAAAGGCCAAGCCGTCTGCGATGACCCCATCGACTTCCGCCACGAAGCGATCGTTGGGTCCAAGGTGTGGGGCGACGGCGACCCCGAAGGCGTGCGCCAACGCGCTGCCGAAGAAATGAAGCACACCGCCCGCCTCGCCCGCGCCCTGGGCGTTGACACCGTCGTCGGGTTCACCGGCTCCTCCATCTGGCAGTACGTCGCCATGTTCCCTCCCGTCCCGGAGAAGGTCATCGACGCCGGCTATCAGGACTTCGCCGACCGTTGGAACCCCATCCTGGACGTCTTCGACGAATGCGGGGTCCGCTTCGCCCACGAAGTCCACCCCTCCGAAATCGCCTACGACTACTGGACCACCGTCCGGACCCTCGAAGCGATCGGCCACCGGCCAGCCTTCGGGCTGAACTGGGACCCGTCGCACTTCATGTGGCAGGGCATCGATCCCGTGTCCTTCATCTGGGACTTCAAGGACCGGATCTACCACGTGGACTGCAAAGACACCAAGCTCCGCCCCACCGGCCGGAACACCGTCATGGGCTCCCACCTGCCCTGGGGCGACCCCCGCCGTGGCTGGGACTTCGTCTCCGCCGGACGAGGCGACGTGCCCTGGGAATCGTCCTTCCGTGCCCTCACCGCCATCGGTTACAACGGACCCATCAGCGTGGAATGGGAAGACGCCGGCATGGACCGCCTCCACGGCGCCCCCGAAGCCCTCGCCGCCCTCAAGAAGTTCGACTTCCCGGCTTCGCAGACCTCCTTCGACGCCGCCTTCAGCAGCAAGGACTAAGCACGTGACCCTCAGCAACGGCACCTCCGACGGAACAATCCGCTGGGGAATCCTCGGCACAGGATTCATCGCAGGGCTCCAGACCAAGGACTTGAAGGAGAACGGTTTCACGGTGCAAGCCGTGGGATCGCGATCGTTAGAATCGAGTGAGTCGTTCGCTGGGGAGCACGGCGTGGCCACCGCGCATGGCAGCTATGAGGACCTTGTTGCAGATCCCCTGGTTGATGTGGTCTACGTGGCCACGCCGCACCCTTTCCACCATGAGAACGCCCTCTTGGCGTTGAATGCGGGCAAGCACGTCCTGGTGGAGAAGGCGTTCACCATGAATGCCCGCCAGGCACAGGACATTGTTGACCTCGCGGAATCCAAGGGGCTCGTGGCGCTGGAGGCCATGTGGACCCGGTTCCTGCCGCACATGATTCGCCTCCGGGACATCATCGCTTCAGGAACCATCGGTGCAGTACGCAAGGTGGTGGCCACCCACAACCAGAGCCTTCCCAAGGATCCCGCCCACCGGCTCAACGATCCCGCCCTGGGCGGCGGGGCGCTGCTGGACCTGGGCATCTACCCGGTCTCCTTTGCCTTCGACATCCTGGGCACTCCTGCGTCCATAAAGGCCAGCGCCTCCATGTCGGCCACCGGAGTCGATCGTCAGACCGCAGCGATCTTCGAATACGCCAGTGGTGCCCAGGCGATGGTGGATTGCGAACTCGACGCCGCCAGCGCCAACCGTGCCATGGTGATCGGCAGCGAAGGGTGGATCGACATAGAAAGCACTTGGTACAACCCGGTTCCCTTCACCGTTCATGCCGTGGACGGCAGTGTCATTGAGCGGTATGACCAGCCCGTCACCAGCCGCGGCATGCAGTATCAGGCTGCTGAACTGGAACGCCTGATCCGCTCAGGTGAGACTGCCGGAACCATCCTGCCGCCAGCCGAGACCGTGGCCATCATGGCCGCCATGGACGAAATCCGGCGCCAGGTAGGACTGAGCTACGACGCTGACCGGGGTGGCGCGGCATGAGCGAATCTGCACGCATGGTGGAGCTGAAGCAGCAGGAAGATGAACTGGTGTTCGGTTCGTTCGATCACCATGACGCATGGCGACTCGGCTCACTGATCGCCAACCACGCCATTGCGTCGGACTTCGGCGTCGCGATCGATATCCGCAGGCACAACATTGTGCTGTTCCGCTGCGTCCTGCCCGGTGCCACGGGCGACCAGGAAGAGTGGATCCGCCGCAAGTCCGCCGCCGTGCTGCGATTCGAGCACAGTACGGCATTGTTGGGTGAACAATTCGCCGAGCGCAACCCGTTGGGCGGCGGATGGCTTGCCCCCGAGGACTACACCCTCGACGGCGGTTCCTTCCCCATCCGCGTCCGGGGAGCCGGTGTGATCGGTGCTGTCACGGTTTCGGGGCTGAGCTCTGACGAGGACCACCAGATGGTGGTGGACGGAATACGGAACTACCTGAAGACGGTAGGGGTCTAGCGGCGGGGCACCAAGTGCTGAGAAATCTCAGCGGAAGAATCCCGCAGTTCGATGGCGCCCGCGGCGACTCCAACCACAAGCTCGAAGCCTTTTTCCGTGGTGAAGTCATGCTTATATCCGTTGATCCACAGCAACAGCACCATGAGCGTCCACGCAGTTCGCTTGTTCCCATCTATGAGGGGATGGAACCGGGCGACAGACTCCAATAGCGCAGCTGCCTTAATTGCAAGATCAGGATAGGCTTCCGCTCCCATGACAGTTGTAGCCGGCCTGGCCAACGCCGAGGCCAACAAGCCAACATCGCGAATATGAAAGCCGTACCGGTCAACGACGTGAAGGGCGTCTTCAATGTCCAGGTACGCTGTCACGCGTCCTCAAGGCGCGTCAGCAGCTCAGCATCATGACTCATCACGAAATCAAGGCCTTCACTGATTTCGCGTCGACGCGCATGACGCTGCAGAACCAACTCTGCCCCCTGCAACAGGAGTGCGGACTTGGACGTGTGTTCCTCTGCGGCCAACTTCTCCAGCCGTCGATCGAGGTCTTCTGGGACGCGCAGATTCATAGCCATGGTTCGATGGTACCAAAGCGGTACCTTGAACCTTGGAAGCCGTCATCAGTCACGTCGCTGTGAAGAAGCTGTGCTTGGCGTAACGTGCACCCATCACAAAAGGTAACGTCCCGCCGTCGTCCTCGGTACCGGCAATTATTCTGGGCAGTAACCTCACGCCCAGCCCGAAGGAAGCCCATGCCAACCCAAGAACATACCCTCCGCAAGCTTGGATTCCTCACCATCGGCCTGTTCGACCCCACCGATCCGGCCGCCGGGCACCGATCCACGCTGGAGATCATTGAACTCGGCGAGCGGCTGGGGTTCGACAGCGCATGGTTGCGGCACCGCCATCTGCAGTTCGGCATCTCCTCCCCCGTGGCGGTGATGGCCGCCGCCAGCCAGCGCACGTCCAGGATTGAACTCGGCACCGCAGTAACGCCGCTGGGTTGGGAAAACCCGTTACGCCTGGCAGAGGACCTGGCCACCGTGGACCTACTCGCGGGGGGACGGATCAATCCGGGGCTGAGCGTGGGCGAACCCATAAACTACCACACCGTGAAGCATGAGCTGTACCCGGATTCTTCGGAATCAGAAGACTTCTCATATGCCCGCGTGGACCGGTTCGCACGGTTGGTGGCAGGCGAAAAAGTAAGGGACTTCTCCGGCAAGCAGGGCGTTGTGGAGGAGTACTCCAACCGGGTGGAGCCGCACTCACCCGGACTGCGCAGCCGCCTTTGGTACGGGGCGGGCAGCATGAAGTCGGCCGTATGGGCGGGGGCCAACGGCTTCAATCTGCTGTCCAGCAGCGTGATTTTCCCGGATAAGGACCAGGAACCGGACTTTGCCAGGGTCCAACAATCACAGATCCGGGCGTACCGTGAAGCCGCAGCAGCGTCCGGAAACACCGCCCGGGCTTCGCAGGGCCTGGTGGTCATCCCCACCGATTCGGCTTCCGCGGCCCAGCAGGAGAAATACCAGCGTTACGTCGATCAGCGCACTCCGCGGACCAGCGCTCCGCAGGGGCCCAAGGGCATGCTTTTCGCAAAGGACCTTATTGGCACCAGCGACGAAATCGCCGCGCAACTGTACGCCCATGAGGGCTTTCAGGAAGTGGACGAAGTCGCCTTCGCCCTGCCGTTCAGTTTTGACCACGAGGACTACGTGCAGATCCTTAGCGACATCGCCGGGAAGCTGGGGCCGGCATTGGGCTGGAACCCGACCGCATGAGCACCTAGCGCTGAAATGTACATTTCAGCGTAGAAAAGCCTAATTGGTGTATGAGCGAGATGACAGTCACTGTTGCGCGAAGTCGGCTTTCCGAAGCGGTTGATACCGCGCGAGTAAGCCACGAACCGGTGTATTTGCTGCGCCGTGGTCGCCGCGTCGCGGCACTGAGCTGCTCGAACCGAAATGACCGAGACCGGCAGTGGTGCCGTGCCATGGGAGGAAGTCAAAGCGGAGCTGGGCTTGGCTTGAGCTATTCAGTGCAGCTCGCGCCTGCCGCCGTCCGTCAGTTGCGAAAGCTCCCGCCGGACGCACGCCGACGTATTCAGGCTGCAATTGAACTCCTCGCCGAAACACCTCACCCGCCAGAGGCAAAAGCTATCCGGCAACAGTGGTGACTGGCGTGTCCGTACCGGCGACTTCCGGATTATCTATGAGATCCGGGACGCTCAACTTATTGTTATGGTAGTCGCCATGGGCCACCGTCGTGATATCAACCAGCACTGATTCGCACCCCTCAGGACTCACCGCCCCTTCAGCACATATCGCCTTTCAGGGCGTCCGACGCCGTACTTGAGTCTGACCTCCAGCGCCCCCTCGTCGTGGAGGTACTCAAGGTAACGACGGGCGCTGACCCGGGACGTACCCAACTGTTCTGCAAGCTCGGCGGCTGAGAGGTCACCGGGCGCAGACTTGAGCGCCGATTCAACCAATTCGAGCGTCTCCACGCTGCAGCCCTTGGGAAGGGTCCGCTCGGAAACACTCAACCCGAAGACGCGGTTTACATCGGATTGCTCCGCTTCAACCTTGGACGCGTCCAGGCCCTGGTAAGCACTGAGATAGTGCTCCAGCCGCTCCTGTAGGTCGGATTGGGAGAACGGCTTGATCAGGTAATGGACTATGCCGCCGCGCAAAGCCTTCCGCACAGTCTCCACTTCGCGGGCAGCGCTGATCACCAGGACATCCAGCTCCGGGGCAATATCGCGGAGCTGGTGCATGAGGTCAAGCCCGTTGATGTCCGGGAGATGGATGTCCAACAGCACCAGGTCCGGCTGCAGCCCCTCGGTCTCCACCAGGGCCTGCGCACCCGTATGGGCTACGCCCACCACTCCGAAGCCGGGCGTCCGTTGGATGAACCCGGCATGGACCTTGGCCACCATGAAGTCGTCGTCGACGATCAGTACTTTAATCACGGCTGAGTTGCCCCCTTGTTGCTGAAGCGTGCAGAGAACACCGCTCCATGGTCGTTGGAGAAGCTCAGGTCCCCTCCGGATCGCCGGCAGATCACCCGTGACAACGCCAAGCCAAAACCGCGGGCGTCTCCCGGGCCGGGCTCTTTGGTGGAGAAGCCCTGCCGGAAGATGTCCTCGGCGGAGCCGGAGGGTACACCGGGGCCGTTGTCCCGGACCGTGACGGCCACCTCGTCACCGGAGTCTGCTACCAACACCCGGACCGATGCCCCCTGAAGGCCGGTAACGGCGTCGAACGCGTTATCCACCAGGTTGCCCACCACGGTGGTGAGGTCCCTGGAGAGTTCCTCGTCCACCCGGGGCAGCGCGGACTGCGGGTCCAGCTGCAGTTCCACGCCCCGTTCGGTGGCCAGACTGGCTTTCGCGATGAGGAGGGCGGCGAGCGCGGGGTCCTGGATGCGGCTGGTGACGTCGTCGTTGAGCCTGGTTCGGTCCACGGTGGCGCCGTTGACGAACTGGACCACGGAATCGTATTCGCCGATTTGGATGAGGCCGGAGATGACGTGGAGTTGGTTGGCGAACTCGTGGGCTTGGGCCCGCAGGGTGTCCGTGACGGTGCGGGTGGCGCCGAGTTCGCTCTCCAGGGACGACAACTCGGTCCGGTCCCTCAGCGTTGTTACGGAGCCGATGTCGCGGCCGTGCGAGCGCAGTGCCACGCGGTTCATGACCACCAGCCGCTCCCCCACGAGCACCAGCTGATCGGGGTCTGACTGCTCACGGGTAAGGACGATTTTCAGTGCAGGATCCACGTGCAGGGATCGCAGCTTTTTACCCACGCAGTCCGGTGGCAGGCCAAGGAGTTGCCGGGCGCTCTGGTTTGCCACTGTGATGCGCTCGTGGGGATCCAGCGCCACCACACCTTCTTTGAGGCCCTGCAGCATCGCTTCACGGTTTTCCACGAGCCCCGTGATTTCCCGCGGTTCCATGCCCAGGGTTTGCCGTTTGACGCGGCGGGACAGCAGAAGGGATCCGGCCACTCCGAGGACACTGGCGACGCCCAGATAGGTGAGGAGGTTGGGAACGGCGTCTCCCAGCCGCTCGATGGTGGAAGGGTAGTTCCGGCTGATGGAGGCTATGCCGATCATTGTTCCGGCGTCGTCCAGGACGGGGACGTGGGCGGAAAGTACGGCACCGTTACTGCCCGGCAGGACGCCTGTCCAGGCACGGCCTTCCATGACCCTGCTGTCACCGAGCGGCATCGACTGCCCCACCAGGCTTGGATCTGAGGAGGCCACCACGGTGCCGTCCATCCTGGCGAGCGCCACGTGGGAGGATCCGGAGACGGTGCGGACAGATTCGGCAACGGCGGGAAGTGCTGATCCGGTGCGGGGTTCGGCAGCAGGTAGCAGTGCACGCACCGTAGGGTTGTTGCCCAGGGCTTCGGCTGCAGAAAGCGCCCGGCGGCCTTCGGTCCGTTCGAAGGCGGCGGCGGATTGCGCCAGCGAAATAGCCACCACGGCAACAAGAACCGCCAGGACGATCAGCAACTGCAGCACAAGGTATTGCCCTGCCAAGGACATCCCTCGTCTTCGAGGCAGTCGAGTCAATCGCGTCACTGCTGGTTTCCTTTGGTGGCGCCTGTGAGCGGGGTGCGGGCAACTGCTCCCCCTGGCGTATCGGAACTATACCCCAGCGGCACAGAAGACCCCAGTGGTACAGAAGGCCAGCTCAGACCGTCAAAAACCGTGAACGCAATGAACTTAAAGATCACTGCGAACACAAGAGTGATCCCTGTCACTTACGGACCTAGCATCAAATCAACGGGGCACAACGCTGATCGCCCTGCACTGAATTTTCGATGATGAGAAGAGGAACACCATGCGCCAGATCCGCGCATTGCGAGTCGCCGCCGTCGCCGCCGGCATCGCCCTGATGGCCACCGGCTGCGGTGCCACAGGCAAGTCCACCAGTTCTGACAGCACCGGCGCAGCAGGACCCATCACCGGCCTCCAGATCATGGTTCCCAACACCCCCGGCGGTGGCTACGACACCACGGCGCGTGCAGCTGCGAAGGTCCTGGACGACGAGAAAATCTCCACCAACACCGAGGTCTTCAACCTTGCCGGTGCGGGCGGCACCGTGGGCTTGGCCCGCATCGTCAACGAGAAGGGCAACGGTGATCTCACCATGCTCATGGGCCTGGGCGTTGTTGGGGCGAGCTACACCAACAAGTCCGAGTCCAAGCTGACCGAAACCACCCCGCTGGCAAAGCTCATCGAGGAACCGGGCGCCATCATGGTGGGCAAAGACTCCCCGTACAAGACCATTGATGATTTAGTGAAGGCATGGAAAGCCGACCCTGCTTCCATCTCGGTTGGCGGCGGCTCCTCTCCCGGCGGTCCGGACCACCTCCTGCCGATGCAGTTGGCCGGCGCTGTTGGCATTGACGCCACAAAGGTCAACTTTGTTTCCTACGACGGCGGTGGCGACCTTTTGCCGGCCATCCTCGGTAACAAGCTCGGCTTCGCCGCTTCAGGTGCCGGCGAGTACCTGCAGCAGATCAAGTCCGGTGAGATCCGCGTACTGGCCACCAGTGGCGAGAACCGCCTGGACGGTGTGGACGCTCCCACACTGAAGGAATCCAACATTGACCTGGTCTTCACCAACTGGCGTGGCGTTGTGGCCCCTCCGGGCATCAGCGAGGACGACAAGAAGTCCCTGATCGCCGCCCTTGAGAAGATGCACGCATCCGCTGGCTGGAAGGAAGCTCTCAAGACCCACAGCTGGTCCGATGCGTTCGTTACCGGTGACGAGTTCAAGACGTTCCTGACTGACCAGGACAAGCGGGTGGCGGACGTCCTCACCAAGCTCGGGTTGGCGTGAGCTCCTTAGCCACAGGCCTTAAAGGCCGCGCCGAGCTGGGGGTAGCCCTCCTGCTCGGCGCGGTGGGCGTCCTGGTCTTCCTGGATGCGAACGGCCTGGTGACCCCGTACTCCCAGTCGGACCCGGTGGGTCCGAAGACTGTTCCGTTCATTGTTTCCGGACTCTTGATTATTTGCGCCATCCTCCTTGCCATCAACGTCCTCCGGGGCGGCAAGGGTGAAGCCGAAGGCGGCGAAGACGTGGACCTCGCCCACTCTGCAGATTGGAAGACTGTCCTTCCCCTGGCAGGAGCTTTCATCCTGAATATCCTGCTCATCGACTGGGCCGGCTGGGTCATTTCCGGAACGGTGCTCTTCTGGGGCAGCGTGCTGGCACTGGGCAGCCGCCGCTACATTCGTGACGGCCTCATTTCCGTCGCCCTGGCCCTGCTGACCTTCTACGGTTTCTACCTCGGCCTGGGCATCGCACTGCCGGCCGGGCTCCTGGAAGGAATCCTCTAATGGACGTCTGGTCCTCCTTGATGGACGGTTTCGCCACCGCCCTGACCCCCATGAACCTCTTGTTCGCCGTAATCGGCGTCCTCTTGGGCACCGCCGTCGGCGTCCTTCCCGGACTTGGCCCGGCCATGACTGTGGCTTTGCTCCTGCCGGTGACCGCTGCGTTGGAGCCCACCAGTGCCTTCATCATGTTCGCCGGTATCTACTACGGCGGCATGTTCGGCGGTTCCACCACCTCCATCCTCCTCAACACACCGGGAGAATCGTCGTCGGTGGTGACGGCGATCGAAGGCAACAAGATGGCCAAAGCGGGCAGGGCCGCGCAGGCGCTTGCCACTGCGGCCATCGGTTCCTTCATTGCCGGTACCATCGGCACTGCCCTGCTGGCCGTCTTCGCACCTATTGTGGTGCAATTCGCCGTCAGCCTGGGCGCTCCCAGCTACTTCGCGATCATGATTCTGGCCCTCCTTGCCGTCACCGCAGTCCTTGGTTCCTCAAGACTCCGCGGCTTCGCTTCGCTGGCCCTGGGCCTCGCAATCGGGCTGGTGGGCATCGACTCCGTGACCGGCCAGCGGCGCCTGACGTTCGGCCAGCCCCTGCTGGTGGACGGCCTGGACATTGTGGTGGTGGCTGTTGCCATCTTCGCCGTGGGTGAAGCGCTCTGGGTTGCCGCCCACCTGCGCCGGACCCCGCTGCACGTCATTCCCGTTGGCCGCCCATGGATGGGCAAGAACGACTGGCAGCGTTCCTGGAAGCCTTGGCTTCGCGGCACTGCCTTCGGCTTCCCGTTTGGCGCCCTTCCAGCTGGCGGCGCGGAAATTCCTACGTTCCTCTCTTACGTCACCGAGAAGCGGCTCAGCAAACACCCCGAGGAGTTCGGCAAGGGCGCTATTGAGGGCGTCGCCGGACCGGAAGCGGCAAACAACGCCGCCGCTGCCGGAACACTGACCCCCATGCTTGCCCTGGGCCTGCCCACCAACGCAACGGC
The DNA here is from genome assembly GCF_019977315.1 of Arthrobacter sp. StoSoilB22. Classification (NCBI taxonomy): domain Bacteria; kingdom Bacillati; phylum Actinomycetota; class Actinomycetes; order Micrococcales; family Micrococcaceae; genus Arthrobacter; species Arthrobacter sp. StoSoilB22. The sequence continues at coordinate 710,069 of NZ_AP024652.1, read as the reverse complement.
TGCCGTGATGCTCGCTGCCTTTACGTCCTACGGCATCCAGCCGGGCCCGCAGCTGTTCTCCAGCCAGGGCCCCCTGGTGTGGGCGTTGATCGCCAGCCTGTTCATCGGCAATTTCCTGCTCCTGCTCATCAACCTGCCCCTGGCGCCGGTCTGGGCCAAGCTGCTGCAACTCCCCCGCCCATACCTCTACGCAGGCATCCTGTTCTTTGCCACGCTGGGCGCCTACTCGGTCAATCTGCAGGCTTTCGACCTGGTGATCCTGCTGGTACTGGGCGCCCTGGGCTTCATGATGCGGCGCTTCGGGCTCCCGGTCCTGCCGCTAATCCTCGGCGTCATCCTTGGCCCGCGCATCGAAGGCCAGCTCCGCAAGACGCTGCAACTGAGCGCGGGCGACCCCGCAGGCCTCTTCAGCGAACCCATCGCGATCGTGGTCTACATCATCGTGGCGATCATCCTGGCGTGGCCGTTCATCTACAAGCTCATCCGCCGCAACCGGCCGTTGCCAGTGCTTGCCGGGCCGTCCGGACACACGACTCCCGTTGAACCGGAGGCGGCCGCCCCCACCGAATCAACCACAACAACCCACCAGAAGCAGGAGAAACCATGACCATCGTGGTGGGATACGTCCCCACACCGGAAGGCGAAGCGGCACTGACACAAGCCATTGCCGAGGCCAAGAAGAGCAACGACACCCTGCTGGTCATCAACTCCTCCAAGGGCGACGCCCTGGTGGATAACCGGTACGCCCAGGAACCGGATATCCAAAGCATCGAGGAGCGGCTGGCGGACCATGGAATCCAGCACATCATCAAGCAGCCGGTCCGCGGCCATGACGCAGCGGCCGAGGTCCTGGACGCCGCCGACGAAAATGACGCCAGCCTGATTGTGATCGGCCTCCGCCGCCGCAGCCCGGTGGGCAAGCTCATCATGGGCAGCGTTTCCCAACGGATCCTGCTGGAGGCAGACTGCCCGGTTTTGGCGGTCAAAGCGGAGTAGGAATCCGGTCAAAGGACATGAAAGCACGACGGCGGCTGGTCACCTTGGCGACCAGCCGCCGTCGTGCTTTCCTGCCGTGCTTTCCCTTCCGGCGTTAGGGTGTGGGCCGGATGGCAGTGTCCGGGCTGTAGGACGTGATGGTGGACGCAGCTCCGCTGTCGAGCACCTTCGATCGTGTGGTCGAGCCGTCAAGAACCACGTGCTGAGCGGCAACATTGCTGACCACATGGTTGGTGGCTATGACGTTGCCGTCCCCTCCTGCGATCAGGATCATGGTGGGCTGGGCACCGGCAGGGACAACCTTGTTTGGCGGGACATCGTAGGCGAAGAGGTTGTTGGAGATGAGGTTGTTATCACCCAGCGTATGGACGACGCCGTAGAGGTCATCGAGCCCGTTGGTGCGATCGATAAAGGGTGGGAATCCTTCCGTGCCACGCCGGAAGTGGTTGGAGGTGATGAGGTTTTCTTTGCATCCATTCAGAAGGCGCATCATGCCCGGATAGAAGCCCTGGAACCTGTTTGATGAAACGCTGCATCGGTTACAACCCGAGAATTCGAGGAGACTGCGTCCTCTGGGGAAGAAGTTGTTTCCCGTGACGAGCAACCCCTCGTGGTTCTCGGCCAGAAGCGTCACGCCCTCCGGGCCGGCCCCCATCAGATTGTCGCTCACTATGGTCGCCTGCCCTGCACCGGTCAGTTCAACACAATTCCCGCATTCGGCGATCATGTTGTCGTGGATCCGGAGGGCGTCGGCACCCCGAACTACTAGTGCATGCTCAAGATAAACGAACCCCATTCCGGTGATGTGGATGGAGTCATTATCCGACGCTACGTCGATGCCGGTCTTCCCGTTCTTGTAGCTGTTCGCGTCCGGGGTGAAAGAAACCCCATCAAGGCAAAAGTCCCTGAAGACGATCCCTGAGAGACGCGGACTCCCGTCACGACGCACAAGGAAGGCCTGGGGCGAAGACGTGGGCGTCAGGACCCGGATGTGGCTACCTCCAGGCTGAGTGTTCAACCACCCCGTAGTGTCAACGTTGTCCTTGATGCTGCGTGAGAAGAAGCCGTGACCGAACCCGGCGATGGTGATGTAGTCGACGTCCACCACCACTTGGGTGCGAAGGTCGTAATCCCCTGGGGGAATGATGACCACAGCGCCTGGCCTGGTTTCCGGAGTCGTTTGGCGCCTTTTGATGTCGGCAATGATGTCATTGATGACGGCGCCAATATCAGTTTGCGCTGTTGCCTTGGTATTTCCCTTGATCTTCCAGGCCGTGACGTCATAGGTGTTTGGGGAGTTGAAGGGTCCTCCTTTGCTCTCTTCGGCTGCCTCTGCTTTTGGGGATATCCCGAGGCTCAGAGCCGCTGCCAGAGTGCCCACAGCTCCGGCCCCAACGAGCATTCGGCGGCTCGGGTCAGTCATTTCAAGCTTGGTGCCAGTTCCCACTGGATCTCCTTCAGTTCTTGTCCTCTAGCCCTTCGCCTCGGCACCATGATCAGTCACTAGCGCGCCAAATCGTTTATCCAAGGGGGGTTGGGAGAAACCCTAAGAGCCCCGATCAGGGCTGTCAACGCCAAAATTACGGCACGAATTTTGGCAGCCGCCGCTCTGCCGGGCGCGTGGACGTGACCCTTGACACGGTAAATATTGTCGGCCTACACTTTTGCCAAGTCGTTTTGGCAAAACGATTTGTCACCCAAAGAACCTCATCACCGTTTTTGCCACTCCGTTCGAGAGAAAGTGAGTCGACAGCGATGTCCACTCGAAACACCATCTCCAAGCTCCTGACACTGGGCGGCGTCTGCACCGCCGTCGCCTTGGCCGCAACCGGATGTGGAGCTGGGGGCCCGGCACCGTCCGGTGGCTCCGCAAACAGCGTCAACGTCCTGGTCGAAGCAGGCGGCCACGCCGAACTGACCGGTGTCGCGGAGCAATGCAAGAAAGATGCCGGGATCGACGTCAACTTTGTCGAACTGCCCTACGACGGCATGTTCAACCGGCTCTCCAGCGAGTTCTCCTCGGGCAACGTATCCTTCGACGTCGCTGCCCTCGACTCCGTGTGGCTGCCGAGCTTCAAGGACGCGGTCCAGCCTATCGACGAGATCTTTACTGACGAGGCCAAGAAGGACATCTTCCCCGCGCTCGTCAAAGAAGCCAACGTGGACGGCCACTTCATCGGTCTCCCGGCCTGGACCAACGCTGAAATCATCCTGTACCGCAAGGACCTCTTCGAGGACGCCAAGAACAAGGCTGACTTTCAAGCCAAGTACGGCTACGAACTCGCCGTACCCACCACTTGGAAGCAATACCAGGACATCTCGGAATTCTTCACGAAGGACGGCATGTACGGCACGGACGTGAAGGGTGCCGTGGAAACTGAATGGCTGGCCCACGTCCTGCAGGCCGGCTCCCCCATGGTCCTTGACGGCGACAACGTCGTCATCGACAACGCAGCACACAAGGAAGCACTCGACTTCTACGTGAGCCTGACCAAGTCCGCACCTCCAGGTGCTGCGCAGGTTGACTGGGCCGCAGCGCAGAACCTGTTCAACCAGGGTAAGACCGCCATGACCCGATTCTGGGCCCACGCCTACCGCCAGATCCCCAAGGATTCGCCGGTGGCAGGCAAGGTGGGTGCCGCAGCGATGATTGGCGGCAGCGCCGGCGTCGCAGGTGTTCCAGGACCTTGGTACCTGTCCGTACCGAAGGCAACCAAGAACACTGACGCAGCCAAGAAGTTCGTCAAGTGCGCCTACGACCACAACAGCATGGGTATCGAATCCAGCTTGGGCCTCGCCTCCCGCATCTCAGCCTTCGAGAAGTACCAGGACCAGCCCGGGTATGAGAGCTTCAAGCCGCTGATCGAAACCCTCAACGGCAAAGCCACAGCCACCCGCCCGGCAACGGCCAAGTGGCAGCAAATCGTTGACACCGTCCTGATTCCCCTCCTGCAAAAGGCAGTGGCCGGCGGCGACTCCACGGCTCTCCTGGCCGAGGCCAAGAAGCAGATCCAGGACCTCCTGAAATAGGGTCCGACCTAAAGTAAAGCTCCGCGGCCGGCATACGGAACCATAAACCCCGTGCCGGCCGCGGCCCCAACCAGCAGAAGAGAAAATCGTGCGCATCACCGATCGCCGCTTCGCCCTATACCTGATGACCCCGGCGGCACTGTTCCTGGCCGTGTTTGTGGCCTACCCGTTGTTCCGCCTTGTTGCAGACAGCTTCTACAAGATTTCCCCTATTGCGGGCGGCGCCCGTGAATTCGTCGGATTCCAGAACTATGCCGCAGCTTTCGCCTCTGAAGCGTTCATGGGCGCCGGATGGCGAACCCTCGCCTACACCCTGGTGGTGGTAACCCTCGAGTTCGCGCTCGGGCTGGGCATGGCGCTCTTGTTCACCACGCTGGGACGCAAATCCCAAATTTGGCGGACCGTCTTCCTCTACCCGCTGATGATCGCGCCCATCGTGGCGGGCCTGCTCTGGAAGTTCCTGATGATCGACAACTTCGGCCTCATCGGGACCATCCTGCACCAAGCCGGGATCCTCTCCAACCCCAACCAGATCGGCTGGCTCTCGGACCCGAATATCGTCCTTTTCTCCGTGGCAGTCCCTGACATCTGGCTCACCACATCCTTCATGTGCCTGGTCCTGTTCGCAGGCCTCCAAAACATCCCCGGCGATCTCATCGAAGCAGCCCGCCTGGACGGTGCGCGGTCACCTGCGCTCCTGTTCCAAATCATTCTTCCGCTCCTCCGCCCGGTGATCGCCGTGGCCCTCGTGGTCCGCGGCATCGACGCGGCCAGGGCCTTCGACACCATCCTCATCCAAACCAACGGCGGCCCTCAGTCGGCATCCGAAACCATGAGCCTGCTGATCTATCGGACCATGATCCGCTTCGGCGATCCCGGGCTCGCCAGTGCCATGGGCACCCTCTATCTGCTGGCCATGCTCGCCGTCGCTTTCGTCGCGGTGTCCACCATCTGGCGGCCAGGAAAGGACAACTGATGAGCAACGCGAGCGTAGCCACCAAATCCCGGCAGGCGTCCTCGAACGCTTCCACCGCCGAGCACCCTCTCCGCAAACGGCGCGGGGTCAACCGAGAAGGACTCGAGGCAGGCCGGCGCAGCACCCGGACCATCTTGTGGATCCTCCTGGCCGCGGCCATGGTCCTGTACGGGTTCCCCTTCCTGTACTTGCTGTTTACGTCGTTCAAGACGCCGATCGACACCATCGCTGTTCCGCCCACCATCCTCCCTCGTGAGTGGACCCTGGAAAACTACACCAACGCCTTGGGTCGCAGCGGCGTGGTGGCTTCTTTCATCAACAGCATCCAGACCGCTGTCATCAGCACGCTGCTTTCACTGGTCCTGGCCGTGCCGGCCGCTTACGGCATCACACGGTACAAGACACCCAGCGGCCAGGTATTCATCATGGCCGCGCTGGTCACACGAATGGTCCCACCCGTGGCCATCGGCATCCCGCTGGCGTCAATGATGGCTTCGGTAGGCCTGTCTGATACTCCGATTGCACTGTCCATTGCGCACACCACCATCTCGCTGCCGCTCTCCATCTGGCTGATGTGCAGCTTCTTCGAATCGGTCCCCCGTGACTTGGAAGAAGCGGCAACCGTGGATGGCTGCAGCCGGCTCGGTGCCCTGTGGCGGGTAGTAATCCCGGTGGTCTCCGGCGGCATCGCCGTCACCGCGATCTTCGCCTTCCTGGCCTCCTGGAACGAGTTCCTGTTCGCCCTCCTCATGACAGCCATCCGGTCCCAGACAACGCCTGTGGTTATTGCGAACTTCCAGACCCAGTTCGGCCTGGACTGGGGATCCATGACGGCTCTTGCTGCGGTGTACTCGATCCCGGTCATCCTGCTGACGCTCCTGCTCCAGCGCAAGATCGTGGCGGGCATGACACTGGGCGCGGTCAAGGGCTAATCACGTCAAGTCCAGTGCCACCATCAACGAGTAGCCTACTGATAGCCCCAAAGGGCATCACCAACCTTAAGGACGTGGGAGTCGGATGAGTAACAAGACCATCGGTATCAAGGACGTAGCCGTCGCCGCCGGCGTGTCCGTCACTACGGTGTCCCATGTCCTCAACGAGGTGTCCTACGCCCGGATCAGCAGCGAAACCAGAGACAAGGTCAGGACCGCGGCCGAAGAGCTCGGCTACGGTCCCAACCGCCTGGCCCAGGCCCTTCGCACGCAAAGGACCGGCATGCTGGGGTTGGTGAGCGAGGAAATCGCCACCACTCCCCACGCCGGCCGGATTATTCTCGGCGCTGATGAGGCCGCCAAGGCCCGGGGTTACAACCTCATGATCATCAACACCCCGGGCTCGGCCAGCCTGGAATCCAGGCAAGCGGATGTCCAGGCTCTCTTGGAGCGGAAGGTGGACGGAATTCTTTATGCCACCATGTACCACCGCAATGTGGAACTCCCGCACAACCTGGGCAGCGTCCCGTCCGTGCTGGTGGACTCCGTCGCTATCGGCGGCAACATCACGGCTGTGGTCCCGGACGAGGACGGAGGTGCCCGCGCTGCTGTTGGGGCACTCCTCGACGCCGGCCACACCCGGGTAGGCTTCATCAACAACACCGACGACGTTCCCGCCACCCGCCAGCGGCTTCAGGCCTTCCGGGCCATGCTGAACGAAGCAGGGCTCGACGGCGATGCGGCACCTGTGGAGTCCGAGATCTCCGAGGTGCAAGGCGGCTATGAGGCGGCCAAACGGATCCTCACACGGGAAGACCGCGCTGATGTGCCTACGGCCCTGTTTTGCTACAACGACCGCATGGCCATGGGCGCCTACCGGGCGGCCGCCGAGCTGGGCCTGAGCATCCCGGCAGACCTTTCAGTAGTTGGCTTTGACGACCAGGAACTCATCGCCGCCAACCTCTACCCCGGGCTCACCACTGTGGCCCTCCCCCACTACGAGATGGGCGCCTGGGCCACTGAACACCTCATTGACGCCATTGAGGGCAAGGACGACCTCTCCTTGATGGCGCTCCACCCAACCATCCTGGGTTGCCCCTTGGTCAGCCGTGACTCCGTCGCAGCTCCCCGGTAACCCCAACAAGCCACTCCAACGTCCCAAAAGGAACGCACCACATGTCCAGTAGCCTTGATGCCGCACGCCCGGAAACAGCCCCGGCCCTGACTCCCCACTTCCGGCCTGCCATCCATTTCACGGCAAGGGACACCTGGCTGAACGATCCCAACGGATTGGTCTTCCACAACGGTTTATTCCACCTTTTCTTCCAGAACAATCCCTTCGGCAGCGTCTGGGGCAACATGTCCTGGGGCCACGCCACTTCCCCCGACCTCCTGCAGTGGACGGAACATCCCGTAGCCATTGCGAGCGATGACACGGAAGACATTTTCTCCGGAAGCGTGGTGGTGGACCACGGCAACACCTCCGGTTTCGGCACCGTCGAGTCACCGGCATTGGTGGCTGTGTACACCAGCGCCTTCAAGGCCGGGACGGTGCACAGCGGAACGCAGGCCCAGTCCCTCGCATACAGCACTGATGGCGGGATGATGTGGCGAAAATACGAGCAAAACCCCGTGGTCACAAGGAACTCCGAGCACTTCCGCGACCCCAAAGTGTTCCGGTATCACAGCACGGAAGGTTCCTTCTGGGTGATGGTCGCCGTCGAAGCGCAGCAGCAGAAAGTAGTTCTCTACCGGTCCGAGGACCTCAAGAGCTGGGAGTTCCTGAGCGACTTTGGCCCCGCGAACGCCGACGCCGGCGAGTGGGAATGCCCGGATCTCTTCCCCTTGGCGGTGGACGGGGATCCAAAGAACATCACATGGGTCCTGATCGTCAACGTCAACCCGGGTGCGGTGGCGGGCGGTTCGGGCGGACAGTACTTTGTGGGACATTTCGACGGCGTCCGCTTCGTTCCGGACGCCGGCTCGCTATCGGCCCCTGCCGGACTAAGCTCGCTGCCTAACACTGCTGCCCGGGCAGAAGCGCTGCAGCAGAGCCTGTGGCTTGATTGGGGACGCGACTGCTACGCCTCCGTGTCCTTCAGCGACGTCCCGGATAATCGGCGCGTCATCATCGGCTGGATGAACAACTGGGACTACGCCAACCAGTTGCCAACAGCGCCGTGGCGGTCTTCCATGACCCTGGCCCGTGAACTGCGCCTGGGTTCATTCAACGGCAACACCCGCCTGGTCCAGTACCCAATCCTCGGGGATCAGCAAGAGCAGCTGCTTCACACGGGCAACATCGAGTTGGGAGCGGATGCCCTCCGCTTGCCGGACGCCGCACCCCGCAGGGCGCAGGTGATCGAGGCGGAGATCGTGCCGGGAACCTCGGAACGGATTGATCTACGCCTGCTCGCAAGCTCAGACGGACGCCAAGGCACTGTCCTGAGTTACGCTCCCGGCAGCGGCAGACTCACCCTTGACCGGACCCAATCCGGGGACACCACGTTCCACGGGAAGTTCGCATCAGCCGAATCCGCACCGGTGCCCCTGGAAGACGGCGTCCTTATGCTGCTCATTGTGGTGGACCAGTGCTCCGTGGAGGTCTTTGCCCAGGGCGGCAAGGTGGCCCTGACCGACCTTGTGTTTCCGGAAGCCGGAAGCCAGGAAAACTGGCTGTCCTCCCACGGAGGTAACGCAACAGTTCTCAAGCTCGCAGTCTCAACACCCGCCTAAGGAGCAGGTCCCATGCAGATCATCCAAGAACAAGGTACGGCAACGGAAGTGGTGGTTGTCGGCGAAGCCTTGGTGGATATTGTCGTAACGTCCCACGGCACCGCTGAGCACCCGGGAGGATCCCCGGCAAACGTCGCTTACGGCCTAGGCCGGCTCGGCGTACCTACCTCCCTGCTGACATCCATCGGAGACGACCACCATGGTGCCGCCATCGAGCGACACTTAGCGAGCGCCGGCGTCGAACTCCTGACCGGTGCCCCCACCGGCGGCCGAACCGCCACCGCCACCGCCACCCTGGCCTCGGACGGCTCGGCCCAATACGACTTTGATATTCATTGGGAGCTCCCGGCTATCGCCCCCTTGTCTCTGCCCAAGATCCTGCACACGGGATCAATCGCTACCTTCCTGGAGCCTGGCGCGGCAGCGGTTCGCGAGCTTCTGGCGCAGGTGCATCAGCGCTGCGTGGTGACGTACGATCCCAATATCCGGCCAGCCCTTGTGGGCAGCCAGGCACAGGCAATCACCGTTTTTGAGGAACTCATTCCGTTTACCGATGTGGTCAAACTCAGTGATGAGGACGCGCATTGGCTCTATCCCAAGGACTCGCTGGAGAACATTTCCCAGCGCGTGCTGGACCTCGGGGCCGGGCTTGTGGTGGTCACCAAGGGCTCCGAAGGATCCATGCTTTCAACACCTGCTGCCCGGGTCTTGGTCCCGTCCGTCAGGTCCACCGTGGCTGACACCATCGGCGCCGGCGACTCCTATATGTCAGCCCTGATCTACGGGCTTCTCCAGACCGGAGCGAACGGCCTCACACCTGAGGTATTGAAGACCCTGGGCAGCCGGGCCACCAAGGCCGCAGCCATTACTGTGCGTCGCGCTGGAGCCAACCCGCCGACGTCGGACGAGCTGCTGGCCGAACTGCCCGAGCACCAACCCGCCAACTGACCCACGTCCAAAACCTTCAGGGGGACCCACACATCATGTCCAGCAGCAACTACTACGACGTGACCGCCTGGCCCGTCGGCAACCCGTCCGAGGACATCGGCGAGGTCATTAACAGCATCATCGCCGACGTCAAGGAACGCCAAAACGCCACGGACGTGAACGACGGCGGCAAGCCAGGTGCGGTGATTTACCTGCCGCCGGGCGACTACCGTCTGCGCACGCAAGTCCTGATCGACATCAGTTTCCTCAGGATCCAGGGCTCGGGCCATGGGTTCACATCCTCCAGCATCAGGTTCAACGTCCCCGAGGACGAATGGCCTAACCTCCACGAGCTATGGCCCGGCGGGAGCCGCGTGCTGGTGGACCTTCCCGCTAGCTCTGCCCCGTTCAATGCTGACCCGTCCATGGGAGCTGCCTTCCGTGTTGAGCGGGCAGGCAGTCCCCGGATCAGTTCGGTGGAGTTCGTCAATTTCTGCATCGATGGGCTGCACTTCACCCCGGATGGTTCGGACCTGCCGGCCGAGAATACCTACGTCAATGGCAAGACCGGCATCCACGTTGCGAGTGCCAACGACTCCTTCCGGGTCAACGAGATGGGCTTCATCTACCTGGAGCACGCCCTGACTATCCACAACGCAGACGCACTCTCCATCCACAACAACTTCATTGCCGAATGCGGAAGCTGCATTGAATTGCGCGGTTGGGGTCAGGCATCCAAGATCACAGACAACCTGATCGGCGCGGGATTCAAGGGCCACTCGATTTATGCGGAGAACCATGGCGGGCTTCTGGTGACGGCCAACAATGTCTTCCCCCGCGGCGCCAGCAGCGTCCACTTCAGCGGCGTCACGCGTTCCAGCATCACCAACAACCGCCTGCATTCCTTCTATCCGGGCATGGTGGTCCTTGAGGGGAACAGCTCGGAAAACCTTGTGGCCACCAACCATTTCCTCCGCGACCATGAGCCCTGGACGCCCTTCCTGGGGATAGACAACGGGCTGGACGACCTCCACGGAGTCCTCAGTGTCAGCGGGAACAACAACTCGGTAATCGGCAACCACTTTTCCCAGATCATCGATTCGGACAGTATCCGCCCCCAAGATGCCACACCGGTCATCATCCGTTTGCGCGAAGGCCGCGGCAATTTCGTGTCCAACAACCATGTGGTTGCCATGGACGTCCACGCCACCACCAGCGACGACTGTTTCGAAGCGCAAGTGGATGCCCTCCTGACCACCGACGCTGCAGAAGACCTGGCCGTAACCGCTGTCCTGGTGGATCCCCCGTCCACACGCAATACCATCCTCGACTCGGGCCGGGAGACCCAAGTCATCGCTGACCAGGCCGCCAACGCTTTCCGGCCAACACCCGGCTGAGAGTTTTCGGACAGCTAATGCCCCTAAGATTCGTTCTTGGGGGCATTAGCTGTCCAAAAACTCGCAAGGGGGACTCACGTGACTGAAACCATTCGCACCGCAACAACGCACGACGCCGGGAAGCTGGCTGAGCTTGCCGCCATCACCTTCCCGCTGGCCTGCCCGCCTGGCGCCTCACCGGCGGACATCCAGGCCCACATTGAAAAGACCCTGAGCGAAGACAACTTTGAGGACTACCTCGCCGACGCGAAAATCACCATCCTGGTGATCGACGACGACGGGCAGCTCAACGGGTACACCATGCTGATTGCCAAGCCGACCAGCGACCCCGACGTCGCATCCGTCTTGTCCGCGCTCCCCTCCACCGAGCTGAGCAAGTGCTACGTCCACCCGGACCACCACGGCAAGGGCGCAGCATCAGAACTCATCAGGGCCTCGTTGGCGAATGCTGCTGACAAGGGCGCAGCCGGGGTGTGGCTGGGCGTGAACAGCGAGAACGCGAAAGCCATCCGCTTCTACGAGAAGAGCGGTTTCCAGCGGGTAGGCACAAAATCTTTCAAGCTCGGCAACACCGTGGAGCATGACTTCGTCATGGAAAACGAGCTCTAGCCGAACAAGTCCCCCGTCAGCGGCGGCCGAGGGTCTGAGCGCAGTTCGAGCCCTGCCGGAAGCCCGCTTACGGTACCGGACGAACTGGAGGCTTGCACGGTGATCCGCGAGCGCCCCAGCAGCACGTTGTCCGCGCGGAACGACCCATAAGCGTCCGGCAGGATCGGCGCCAGATGCAGCACGTTCCGGGTGAAGTCGGGGTCGAACCGCAGCAGGATCCGGGCGAGTTGGACCGGCGCCGCAGCCGCCCACGCTTGCGGGGAACACGCCGTCGGATACGGAACCGGCTCCGAAAGGTCGCCACGGTCAAAGCCGCAGAAAAGCTCCGGAAGTTGCCCGCCAAAGTACTCGGCGGCGTCGAACAGTCCGCTCGCAACCCGGCTGGCTTCCTTCACGAAGCCGTACCGCATCAGTCCTGTGGCGACGAGCGCGGTGTCGTGGGGCCACACGGAGCCGTTGTGGTAGCTGACTGGGTTGTACGCGCCCATGTCGGACCCCAGAGTCCGGATGCCCCAGCCCGTGAACATCTCAGGGGACATCAGCCGCTCCGCCACCAATGGGGCCTTGTCCTCATCCACGATGCCCACCCAGAGGCAGTGCCCCATGTTGGAGGTGCAGGAGTCCACGGGCTTCTTGTCCTTGTCCAGCGCCAGGGCAAAATAGCCCCGCTCCGGGAGCCAGAAGGCTTCGTTGAAGGCGGCTTTCAGCGCTTCGGCGCGGTCCGCGCATCGGCGTTCGACGGCGGAGTCCCCCGCTGCCCGCGCCAGCAGGGACCGTCCCACGTAGGCCGCGTAGGCGTAGGCCTGAACTTCGCAGAGGGCTATGGGCGTCTCTGCCATGCGGCCGTCGGCGAAGTTGATGCCGTCCCAGGAGTCCTTCCAGCCCTGGTTCACCAAGCCGTGCTGGTTGGGCCGTTGGTACTCGATGAAGCCGTCGCCGTCGCGGTCCCCGTACTGCTCCATCCATTCGATGGCGCGGTCAGCGTGCGGGAGGAGGGATTCGATGATGTCCGTGCCGAGGCCCCACCGGCTGAGCTCACCGAGCGTTGAGACGAACAGGGGCGTCGCGTCCGCGGTTCCGTAGTAGGCGGTCCCTCCCAGGGCGAGCCCTGCTGTGACCCCGAGTCGCACCTCGTGGGGCATGCGTCCCGGCTCTTCCTCGGAGTCGATATCAACCTTGGTCCCTTGGAGCGTGGCCAGGGTCTGCAGGGTTCCGGCCGCCAGGTTGGGATCCACCATGAGCGACATATAGGAGGCAAGGAGCGAGTCACGCCCAAACAGTGCCATGAACCACGGCGCACCCGCGGCTACGGCGGCGCGGCCTGGGTGTGCGGGGTCGAAGATCCGCAACGAGCCCAAATCACGCTGGCTCCTTTCCAGGACTTCCTCTACGTTGGCGTCCGTCACGGCAATCCGGGGAACATGCTCTTCCCATGCGACGTGGCGGCGAACGCCCGGCGTGTGGTGCAGCGGCGTGGTTTCGGTAAAGGGGTCGCTAGGTCCTTTTCCGTTGACCAGGGGAAGGGCGATGATGCTGGTGGACCACTGGCTGCGGGCAGGAATGGTGACGTGGAACCGTAGCCCATCATCGGAAACCTTGGCGCCTGAGGCCCGGAACGACACACCCCGGCGTTGCCCGCTGGAGTGGAGGGAATCGATGTGCAGTTCTTTCCTGTGGGCCTTCTTCACAGGGTTGCCGGCTTTGTTGGTACGGCCGCCTTTGACGTCGAAGAGGTCAGCGAGGTCGGCGTCGATCAGCAGTTCAATCTCGCACGGCGCGTCCTGGCTCGAATAGTTCCTGATGGTGATGTCGTCCCGCAGGCCGGCCCCCACGTGCCTTTGGTGCTGGACCACCAGCGGGCTGTCGAACCTGCCGTCTGCCGAGCAGGCCCTGCCAACGTACTCAGCCTGGAAAGCGGTGGGATTGCGGGTAGTCAACGGCTCCCGCAACGCGCCGTTGACCCGCAGCATCCAACGCGACACTATCCGCGTGTCCTGATAGTAGGCACCTTGGGAACCGCCTCCGTGAATGTCACCGGAATGCGAGGAAATACAGAACGATGAACCTTCGACGACCGTCACGGCGCCCAGCTCGGACGCCCCGGCTTCAGTCTCTTCGTTCCAGGCAGTCATGGCCGGCGGGCCTCCTCCGGAGTTTTCCTTGAGGGTGGGTAGCCTTGGAGGGCTTGCCTCCGATTCTCTTGCAATACGTCCCCGCCGGGAAGAGGTCCGGCGCGGAATTGTTCAATGACCTTCGCGTAAAAGTCAACGTGGTCCGCTGCCATGCGTTGCGCGCTGAAGGATTCTTCCACGGAGCGTCTGCAAGCCTCACGGTCCAGATCCGGGATGCGGCCAACACACTCCACCAATTTTCCCGTGGACGCCACAAAACCGGTGACACCATTCCTGACGATTTCCGGAGCTGCCCCGATGGGTGTGGCCAGGACTGGGGTTCCCGTGGCCAGGGCTTCGATCATGACCAGCCCAAAGGGTTCGTGCCACTGGATGGGGTTGAGCAGGGCCATCGCGTCGCCCATCAACTCGTATTTCGCCGGATCCGGGAGTTCGCCCAAGAACTCCTCGTTGGAAGCCAAGGAAGGCTGCACCACGTCATGGAAGTAGGCAAGTTCATCCGGTGCGTGCATCTTGGCTGCGATCCGCAGGGGGACATCCGCTGCCCGGGCAATACGCACCGCCTCCATGAGTCCTTTATCCGGGCACATCCGTCCCACGAAACACAGGTATCCCCCGGCGCCGCGGCCGGGACTCACCGCGGAGAGGTCGATCCCGTGATGGATGACCGCCGAGATTTCCAGGTCCTGGACCCTGCTGCACTGATCGTGGGAGATGGCGATGATGCCGGTGTCTTGTGCCATGTCCCGGTACAGGGTTGCCGCCCGTGGTGAGAGCTGCCCGTGGATGGTGGTCACTACGGGCACATCCTGCGGCCGGTGGGAGTAGAGGGGGCCGGCCAGGGTGTGATCGTGGATGATGTCCACATCGCCCATGTCCCGGTAGGCCCTGATCACATGGCCCAGCTCGCTCAGTGTGAGGCCGACTTCTTCCGGCTCACTGGGCCCAAAGCCCGGAAGCTGGGGCACCGGGCACGTGCTGTCCGCTGCCGTTGCAAGCAGTACCTCGTGTCCCGCATCCACGAACGCCCGTGCCAAGGCATCCACTACACGCTCAGTTCCGCCGTACTTTTCGGGCGGCACGGTAAACCAAGGGCCAACAATGAGTCCGATGCGCATGCTGGTGCCTCCGCGCAAAACCCCCATTCCAAGGGCTGGCTACATAACCCTTTACACAGACTATTTGCCTTGGCCTGCAACAACAACGGGTGAGGAAAATAACAGCCGTGTATGGAATGTGTGGGCGGCGCTCAGGGTTGCAGAGAGCATGAAGATTGAGATCTGGTCAGACGTCGCTTGCCCGTGGTGCTACATCGGCAAACGCCGTTTCGAGACCGCCTTGGCACAGTTCCCGCACCGCGATTCCGTGGACATTGAGTGGAAGAGCTACCAGCTGGACCCCTCAATCCCGGAGCATTACGACGGCACGGAGCTTGATTACCTGAGCAAGCGCAAAGGCATGGCTCCTGAGCAGGTCAAGCAAATGTTCGCCCACGTCACGGAGACCGCCAAGGGCGAGGGCCTGGACTACCACTTCGAAAAGGTGGTGGTGGCCAACAGCTTCACCGCCCACCGGCTCATCCACCTTGCCGCTGCCCACGGACGCCAGGATGCCGCCAAGGAACAGCTCCTCAGCGATCACTTTGAGCACGGCAAGGACATCGGCAGCAAGGAGTACCTCACGGAACTCGGTGCCGCGCTGGACCTCCCGGAAGATGAAGTGGCTGAGCTCTTCACCTCGGACAAGTACGCGGATGAGGTCAATCAGGACATCAACGAGGCCCGCGCTATTGGCGTCACCGGCGTCCCGTTCTTCGTGATCGATCGCAAGTACGGCATCTCCGGCGCCCAGCCTGCCGATCTTTTCAGCCAGGCCCTGAACCAGGCGTGGCAGGAAGCCAATCCGCTCATCCCGGTAGGCGCTTCCGACGCCGAGGCCTGCGGCCCTGACGGCTGCGCAATCTAGCCAGCCACCCGCCGTCGTGCGTTAACCCGGCTAGCCTTTCACCACATCAAGCTCGACGACGGCCCAGGACAATGCGGGCAGCGTCAGGCGCAGCTCCGAACCGGTCGCCTTCACACCTTCCAGAGCAGTCAGGCCAACGCGGCCCGGCTGATCCTGGCTGTTGATGGTGAAGCGGTCACCGCCCTCGGGAATCTCCAGGACCTCTGCGCGGAGCACCTGCCGGGCGTCGAAACCGCGCAAAGCAACCTCGACGTCGGCGGCTTCTTCCAGCCCGCGGTTGGCGAAGAACAATGCCATGCGGCCCGTCTCCTCGTTCCATGTTGCGCTGACGTCCACCAGGTCTGTGTCCCCAAAGCGCGCATTCGAGTACTTGTCCGAGTCCACCGAGAGCCGCAGGATCTGGCCCTTGGCGAGCTCGGCCATGCGTGCGAACGGGTGGAAGATCGTCTGCTTCCACGCCGGGCCGTTCTCCTCCGAAAGGATCGGAGCAATGACGTTGACCAGTTGTGCCTGGTTGGCGATCTTGACACGGTCACCGTGGCGCAGCAGCGAGTTGAGCAGTGTCCCCACCACCACGGCATCGGTGACGTTGTACTTGTCCTCGATCACGCGGGGGTGCTCCCGCCAGCCTGCCTTGGCCACGTTGTGCGGCTGGTCCTCGGTGTCCAGGCCTCGCTGGTACCAAACATTCCACTCGTCGAAGGACAGGTTGATGTGCTTCTTGTGCTTGCCCTTCGCCCGGACAGCGTCCGCGGTGGCGATCACTGACTCGATGAAGTAATCGGTGTCGACGGCGGAGGCCAGGAAGCTGCCGACGTCGCCGTCGTGCTCCTGGTAGTAGGCGTGAAGGGACACGTAATCCACTTCGTCGTAGGTGTGCGTGAGGACGGTCTGTTCCCACGCGCCGAACGTCGGCATCGAAGAGCTGGAGCTTCCGCAGGCCACCAGTTCAAGGGAAGGATCCACAAACCTCATGGCCTTGGCGGCTTCCTGGGCCAGGCGGCCATACTCGTCGGCGGTCTTGTGGCCGATCTGCCACGGCCCGTCCAGTTCATTGCCCAGGCACCAGAGCTTGATGTTGAACGGGTCCTTGTGCCCGTTCTTGGCGCGGAGATCGGACAGGTAAGTTCCGCCGGGGTGGTTGGCGTATTCCACGATCTCGCGGGCCGCGTCCACGCCCCGGGTGCCCAGGTTGATGGCTTCCATGATTTCCGTGCCGGCTTGCTTGGACCAGTCCACAAACTCGTGAAGGCCGAATGCATTGGTCTCCACGGTGTGCCAGGCTCCGTCCAGGCGGCGCGGCCGGTTTTCCACGGGGCCGATCCCGTCTTCCCAGTTGTAGCCGGAGACGAAGTTGCCGCCGGGGTACCGGATCACCGTGGCGCCCAATTCCTTGACGAGCTTCATGACGTCCTGCCGGAAACCGTTCTCGTCGGCCTCAGGGTGGCCGGGCTCGTAGATTCCGGTGTAAACACAGCGGCCCATGTGCTCCACGAAGGAGCCGAAAAGCCGGCGGGGTACCTCGCCAATGGTGAAGTCGCGGTCGAGGGTGATGCGTGCGCGGGACATGGATCTCCTTGGTTGTGTACTGAAACTGTTGTTGAGAATTGGTACCGGTCAGGTTCCGGCGAGTCCCGTCGTCGCGACGCCTTTGATGATTTGGCGCTGGAAGAACAGGAAAACGACAATCAGCGGCAGCGCGGCGAGCAGAGCGGACGCCATGTTCTGCGCGTACTGAATGCCGTAGGCGCTCTTGATGGTCTGCAGGCCAACGGGGAGCGTGAGCAGGTTGCCGTCGTTGGTGGCGATGAACGGCCACAGGAAGTTGTTCCACGCGCCGATGAACACGAAGATCGCGACGGCGGCCAGGATGGGCCGGGACAACGGCAGGATGATCTGGGTGAAGATCCGCAAGCGGCTGGCACCGTCCATGACGGCAGCTTCCTCAAGTTCACGCGGGATCTGGTCGAAGAATTTCTTGAGCACGAACACCATGGCCGGGTGGATGACCTGCGGCAGGATGATGGCCCACGAGGTATCGATCAGGTTCAGCGCCAGCATTTGGTAGAACAGCGGAATGATCAACACGGGCGGCGGGATGATGATGGACGCGATGATCACGGTCATCAGCACCTTCTTGCCCCTGAAGTCGATCCTGGAAAGCGCGTAGGCCACCAGTGCCGAGATCACCAGTGTGATGGCCGTAATGGCCGCGGATGTGTAGAGCGAGTTCCAGGTCCACAGCGGGATGTTGCCGTCCTGGAACACCTTCACGAACGCTTCGGGTGTAAATCCCGACGGCGGCAGCCAGGTCACGTCCGGAGCTGCGGCGTCCGTTTCGGTTTTGAAAGCGGTGGCCGTGGCCCATGCGAAGGGAATCAGCCACAGCACTGCGATGAAGGCAGCAACGACGATGGCGGCGATCCTGCCGACCGTCAGCTTCTTGCGCGGCTGGCGGATTGTGAGGCTATCTGCGGTTGTGGCATGTGGTGCGGGACGGGTCAGGGTAGGGGTTGCCATGGTTATGCACTCCTGCGGCGGGTGATGACGAACTGCATGACCGAGATGACCACGATCAGTCCGAAGAAGATGTAGGAGATGGCTGCCGAGTAACCCAGCCGGTAACCGGTGAACCCGGTTTCAAAGATGTACTGGACCACTGGCCGGGTGGATCCACCGGGGCCACCCGCGGTCATCTGGTACACCTGATCGAAAATCTTCAGTGACGCCAGGATCTGCAACAGCACAATCATCACCGTGGTGGGAGTGAGCTGCGGCAGGGTGATGGAGAAGAATTGACGCCACGCGCCCGCACCGTCCAGCGATGCTGCCTCATAGTGTTGGGCCGGAATATTCTGCATCGCGGCCAGGTACAGCAGGAAGTTGAAGCCCACGGTCCACCAGAGAGTGGCGATGACGATCGCCCACATAGCTACGTTGGGATCATTGAGCCAAGCAACCCTGGGGAGGCCGATGCCCGTGAGGAACTCGTTGATCAGGCCTAGTTGAGGGTTGTACATCCAGGTGAAGAACAGGCTCACCACGGTTGATGCCAAGAGATAGGGCGCAAAGTAGGACAGGCGCCACAGCCACTGCGCGGGTAGCCCGATATTGAGCAACGCGGCCATGACCAGCGCGACGAGGACCAATGGGACGGTGCTGATCACCGTGAAGTAGAGGGTGTTGCCCAAGGAACGCCACATATCGGCGTCGGCCAGAGCTTCGGCGTAGTTCGCGAAGCCGATGAGGCTGTCGTTCGCTCCAGTGAGGGACTTGCCCGTGAGGCTCATGTAGAAGCCGTAGAGAATGGGCCAGACCAGGAAAGCAAGGAAGAAAACAAGGAACGGCGCGGCGAATCCCCAGCCGCTCAGGTTGCTTCGGGTGCGGCTGCCGGGTTTGCGTAGATTCTGCGGCCTGGGCCGGGACAGCGTAGAGGTACTCATTCAAGAACTCCTTTGGTCGCTCGGTACGGGGCCGGTTAAACCGGGTTGGGGCGGGAGAGGAGGGTGTTGGTGCGTTGTTCGAAGGCATCCCATCCTGCAGCTGCCTTGTCCCTTCCCAGAAGGACGTTCTGGACGTTCTCCGCGAAGTAGGTTTGCCAGTCCGAGCCCGAACCGCTGAACCAGGATTCGGGATCGTAGGCGATGATCTCCGCTGCGTTGGCGTAGTGAATTTGGGGCGTGAGCTCACGGTAGGCCTGTGACTGGACCACGGGCTGGTAGCCGGGGATGTGTCCGGCTTCAGCCCAGGACAGCGATCCTTTGAGGACATCGGTGACGAACTTGTAGACGTCCCTGCGCTTGTCCTCGTTGAGCTTCAGTTGGCGCGGGAGGACAAAGGAGTGTGAGTCCGCGTAGGACGCGGGTGTCCCGTAGAGGGTGGGTATGGTGGCCGCATCGACGGGGATGCCGGCTTTTTTCATGGTGGGCAGCTCCCACACACCGCTGAACAGCATGCCCGATCCTCCGCGGGCAAACTCCGCGATGCCCGTGCTGATATCCCCGGCCTGGGCTGCGATGGTGTCGTCAAAGAGGGACGCCATGAATTCCAGCGACTCGATAGCCGCTTCCCGGTCCACCTTCATGGGCTGACCCGGTGTCAGTTCCATGTCAACGCCGTGCTGCTTGTAGAGGGTGTAGAACAGTCGCCACATCTGCGAACCACTGCCAAGGTAGCCGAAGGACAGGCCGTGGGCCTTGGTAACCTTCTGCATTTCCAGGGCCATGGCTTTGAACTCGTCCGGCGAACTGACCTCCTGAAGCTGACCGTTGCTGGCCAGCACGCCCGCTTTTCCTGCTATATCCGTGTTGTAGAACATCACGAACGGGTGGGAGTCCAGTGCGATGGAAAAGACCTTGCCGTTGTGCTGGCTCTTCTCCCAGATCCTGAGGGCAAAGTCCGCAGCGGTGACTCCGTTTTCCGCCAGCAGGTCCAAGTCCCACGGCTCAATGAGTCCACCTGGCGCATACCCGGGAACCCGGCTGGCGTGCATGATGGCCACCTCCGGTGGGCGCCCTCCCGCCGATGCCATGGCCAGCTTGGTGTAGTACGGCGGACCCCAGGCAAGCACGGTGGGGTGCACCTTGAATCCTGGATTGGCCTGGTTGGCGGCGTTGATCATGGCCTGCATCTTGATGCCGTCACCGCCGGAAAGGAGGTGCCAAAACCCGATGTCCTGAACCGCCGCGGCCTGTGCTGCACCTCCGCAGCCTGTGAGGCCTGCCGCCAGGAGGCCGCCGCCAAGGAGGGCTGACCCTGTCATTAATTGTCTCCGGGACAACTGTTTCCCGGTCAAAGATTCAAACTGCTTCACCCGTCACTCCTTTGGATGGGTCCGCTGAAAGGTCACTGCTGTGCTGCGTTTACTGGAGTGCGTTGCTGCACTGCTACTGCATGGAATTCCGGCTCCGGCGCGTCCCCGCTCTGGAGTTAAGGTTGGCCCCAGGGTGACGCAGGTCTCACATTACATCGATGTAATAGGCAGGGCAAGAGAAAATTGTTAGCGCACACAATTTGATGGATGACTCCCGACTTATCCTTGCGGCGCAGCCTCTAAGTGCGGGTGCTGTCCCGTTCGACGATGGTGTATTCAACGCTGACCACGCGCTGCGCGGAGCCCCTGTCCGCCATGCGCTCTGTCAGCAGACGTAGTGCCTCGCTGGCGATGGTGCGCTTGTCGAAAGAGACCGTGGTCAGCGAAGGAACGGCGTAGCGGCCATCGGCTATGTCATCAAAGCCCGCTACCGCAATGTCCTCCGGAACCCGCAAGCCCCGCTTCCAGAGCACGTTCAGCGCACCAATTGCCATGGAATCCGTGAAGCAGAACAATGCTTCGGGAACGGGGTTCGCTTCCAGATAAGCACCCAGGGCTTTCGCGGCGGTTTCCGGCGTCCACTTTTCGCACGGGATCATCAGCGATTCATCGCGCGGAATCCCGAGGCTGTCCAGAGCCGCTTCATACCCCTGGGTACGCTGAAGGGCCGCCGCGGATCCACGCCCCTGGGTGGTGCCCAGCACGGCGATACGCCGCCGTCCGGAGCTGGCGAGCGCCAGGGTCATGTCCCGCGCGGCTGCGAAGCTGTCCACAAACACCCGGTCAGCCAACTGCTGGGACACCTCACCGAGCAGGACCACAGGAGGCAGTGCAATGCCAACTTTCACGGCGCTTTCATCCAGAACCACGGGATTGAGGATCAGGCCGTCGATGAGGTTGGCCCGCGCACGTGTCATCAACTCCTGCTCACGCTGTGGATCCGAGCCCGTTTCCTCGATCTGCACGCTAAAGCCTTGCTCGTGGGCAATCTCCACAATGCTTTGGGCAATCTCTGCGGAAAACGGAGTGGCCAGGTCCGGCAACGCCAGCCCAATGACCCCTGAGCGCCCGTTCCGCAGTCCGCGTGCCGAAAGGTTGGGGACGTAATCCAGCTCAGCCATGGCCTGCTCAACCCTGAGCCGTGTGGGGCCGCTGACAGGCACGATCCCATTCATCACATTCGAAACCGTTTTGGGCGAGACCCCCGCACGGCGCGCTACGTCCTTGACCGTTGCGCGCAAGACGCCCCCTAGCTGCTGTTGGCCGGCGCTGCTGTTGACCGGTTTTCCTTGATGCTACGCGAGTTTTGGCCCGCGGACGCAGAGGACTGGCGCCCGCGGGCGTCAACGCAAAAGCTCACGCCGTCATCTCGGACGGATGCGTCGGCCGCACCCAGCTAGCTATCAAAGGCCGCACGGAAGGCCGCCAGCGCGGTGTCCCCTGCTTCCAGGCCGGATCCTCCCGCGGCATTCGCCTCCAAACCCACCACGCCCTCGTATCCGGCCTTCTTCAGGGCTGATGCCACACCGGTGTAGTTGATTTCCCCGGTGCCGGGTTCACAGCGGCCGGGGACGTCGGCTACCTGTATTTCTCCTACCCAAGGCAATGCGGCCCGGACGAGTTCAATGAGGTTCCCCTCACCAATTTGGGCGTGATAGAGATCCAGCATCATCCTGACGTTGGGGTGGTTCACCGCCGCCACCAGCGCCAAGGTGTCTTTGGCGCGTGCCAAAGGGATTCCGGGGTGGTCCAGGACGGTGTTCAGGTTTTCCAAGGCGAAGACCACACCGTGCTTCTCGCCCAAGGCCGCCAGACGTTCGAGCGTGCTCCGGCCCGTCAGCCACATCTCGCCGGTAGACCGGTGAACGGGGCGGACAGCCCTGCCGCCTTCTCCGAGTTCTGCGGGATGGACCACCATGCGCTGGATACCAAGTTCAAGCGCCACAGGAATCAGTTTCTCCGCCGATGCCAGCACTTCATCTGCGCTACCGGGGTCAGTGAGGCTACCGCCAAAGTAACCGCTCATCGAAGAGAACCGGGCGCCCGTTGCTGCCAGGGCCGGGATGTCCCCTCCCCGGGTGTCCCACAACTCCACCTCGAAGCCTTGCTCATGAATTCTCTTCACACGCTCTATCAACGGCAGTTCGCCGTAGAGCATCTCAGCGCAGGCAGCCAGGCGGAAGCTCATGCTTTATCCCCCACCCTTTGCAGCGCGGGTTCCGCTGGGCTAAGGACGGCAATATCTGCCACATCAACCGGCAACCCGGTTTGGGCTGAACGGGTGGCGGCAAGGGCCACGGCAAGGGCGTTCCGCGCATCGATTCCACCGGGAGCTTTGGGAGCAGCGGAGGCCTGAATGCCGTCGCGGTCAGCCTTCACCGACTCCACAAAGTGGGCGAGTTCGACTGTGTACGCATCATGGAAGAGGTCAACATTCAGGCGGACGGTGTCCGCATTGATACCGGCGGCGGTGTAGCTTGTGGCCGTGGTGGCCTGGGGGCCTCCCGCCGTCACCATTCCGGCAGAGCCAAAAACTTCTCCCCGCACGTCATAGCCGTAAAGCGCGTTGAAGTTGGCCTCGGCCACGGCAATGGCCCCGTTGCTGTAGGTCACAGTGACCACGGCAGTATCCAACAGGCCACCCTCCTTTGCTTCAGGAGCCACCAGCGCGTCAGCCACAGCATGAACGCGAACAGGGACAGCGCCCGGGTTCAACCAGTTCAGGGTGTCGAAGTCGTGGATGAGTGTTTCAAGGAAGATGGTGCCCGGCGGAATCCGCTCCGGGTTGGCGATCCCGTCCGGGCTGCCTGGATCGCGGGTCAAGGACCGAAGCAGTTGCGGGGTCCCTACGGCGCCGGCATCGATGAGTCGCCGGGCGGCAGCGAAGTCATTCGCGTAGCGGCGGTTGAAACCGAACTGGACAACCACGCCTGCGGCGTGTGCTGCTTCCAGGGCCGCATCAAGCTCTTCCACCGTTCGGCCTCCCGGCTTTTCACAGAAGGTATGCTTACCTGCCCGCGCTGCTGCCGCGATCAGCCCGGAATGAAACCGCGCCGGAGCGGAGATGAGGACAGCATCCACGTCCGGATCGTTCAGTACATCCTCGGCGTCGGTGCTGATCTTGCCCACACCCAGGCGGCCCGCCAATGCCTCGACGGCGGGAAGAGCGGGGTCGGCGATTGCTTCAAGCCGGGCAGAGGGGATGCGTTGCGCCACGGATTCAGCGTGGAAAGTCCCAATCCACCCCGCTCCAATCAGACCAATACGAACCGGCCGGTCTTCTCTGGCCGGATGCTGAAGGTAACCCATGCTTGCTCCTAAAAAATTCTTCTAGATCGTTCTAGTCGATCCATAGTGGCATGCGATTCGCACTGCGTCTAGATCGTTCTATACACTGAACGCACTTGGAGGAAAATATGTCCGAACCGCAGCGCCGCCCCACCCTGATGGACGTAGCCGAGGCCGCCGGTGTCTCACGCGCACTTGTTTCCATCGTGATGCGGGGTGCACCCGGCGCGGCGGAATCAACGCGGCAAAAAGTCTTGGAGGCGGCCCGCCAACTCGGATATCGCGCGGACTCCCGGGCCAGGCTGCTGCGAAGCAGCCGAACCAAACTCCTGGGCCTCATCTTTTCCAGTTCACAGCCTTTTCATGCCGAAATCGTGGATGCCGCCTATGCCGAGGCCTCGGCCAGAGGCTATGAAATAGCACTGAGTGCAGTGGCCAACGGCAGGCCTGAGGCCCGCGCCATCGAGACTTTGCTGGATGTAGGTGCGGAGGCGCTGATCATCATCGCTCCCACCCTCAGCGCGGAAGACCTGGCACTGCACGCCCGCCAAGTGCCGGTTGTGAGCTTGCTACGCGACGACGTAGGCGATTCTGTGGACTCGGTCAGCAGTGATGATTACGCCGGCATCTCGATAGCCGTGGACCACCTGGTGAGCCTTGGCCATCGACGGATCGTTCATGTGGACGGCGGCTCGGCCGTCTCGTCGGACAAACGTCGGGAGACGTACTGTACCGAAATGATCCGGCACGGCCTGCAACCTGTGATTATTCCAGGCGGCCCCGGCGAGGAGGACGGCATGGGTGCGGGGCAGATCCTTCAGGCGGATCTGCCCACGGCTGTCATCGCCTTCAATGACAGGCAGGCGCTGGGAGTAATGGAAAGCTTCAAGGCCGCGGGGATCAGCATTCCCGCGGATGTCTCCATACTCGGTTACGACGACAGTCACTTCGCCAGGCTAAGTTACGTGCAATTGTCCTCTGTCAGCCAGGACGCTCCGCTCCTTGCTGCCGCCGCCGTTGGCCGGGCGGTAGACCGAATCGAGGGGACACAGTCACCAGGCAGCGTGATCCGAACTCCGCACCTGGTCCTCCGAAAAACCACAGCCCAAACGTCAGCGGGAAACTGACACCAAGCCTGCGGGCCACCAAGGGGCGACACCCACCTAAACTCGCAGCTCTTAGTGACAGATCGCGGTAAAGTGTCTGTATGCCAAGGATCACGGCCGCCACGAATGCTGCCCAACGCGCCGCGACCCAACGTCGGATTCTCACCGCCTTTGGAGAGCTCCTCTTCACCCATGGACTCCCCGGCCTCACCATGACCGACGTTGCGCGCCACGCCGGCGTGGGACGCACGGCTGTCTACAACTACTACGCGGACATGGAGCAACTGCTCATCGCGTATGCCTTGGACGAGACCGAGCGCTTCATTGTGGACCTCCGCGATTCACTGGCCGCGCTGGAAAACCCGGTTGACCGCCTTGCCCTTTACGTCCGCGCCCAGGTGGAGGATCTCAGCCGACGCCATCTGCCCCCTGGCCCGGCCATGGCCGCAGTCCTCTCCCCCGGGTCCTTCGCCAAGCTGGCCGACCACGTGGGAGATCTCAACGTACTGTTGCAGGACATCCTCCAGGACGGAGTACGGCAGGGCTATCTGCCGGACGTCGACGTCGAGCAATTGGCGCGGCTCATTCTCGGAACGCTCTCAGCCAGCGCCGCACGCCGCAACCGAACGCCCGACGGCGAGACTCCCGCGCCGTCGCCGGCCTCCGACGTCGAGCCTCACTCAGCTGTTGAACTTCATACGGCACAAACGGTGCGTTTCATTCAGTTGGGCGCTGGTGCCCGGTTCGACGACGCCGGGAGGCCCGTCAGGCTCGAAGCGCCAGCCCACGACGCCTTGGCTGGCTAACTACTGACCCGCCGGAAGCGTGGGAATAATGGGCCACTTGGAGTTGTCAGCGATCCGCAGGTCCTCCCGCGGGCACTCCAGCGTACCCGGTGTCTGGTCCACCAACTGTGGCTCCACCAAACCTTCGAAGCCTGGCGTGAGGATCACGTCCACGGACTCGTCCTCACGGTTGTCCTCGAAGTAATCCGTTCCTGCAAGGTTCCGCTGGATATTGAACGCCGCGGCCTGGCCTTTGACGCCCGAGACCACCACGCCAATGCCCGAATAGGCGGTATCGCTGTTGTCCACCGAGGCCACCTTGTAGCCCCGGGCCGTGAACTGTTCTGCCACTGTGCCGGCCAGCCCTCCGCGTGAGGTGGCATTGAAGACGTTGAGCGTCACGGTCTCGTTCGGGACGTAGTCGAACGTGGTGGAGGGACACAGGCTAATGGGAGCTTTGCTGGCGATGGCGCTGGGAACCTTGACCACGCCGTTCATGATCGCCCACGCACCCACCGCGCCGGCAGCTATGACACCCACCAACAGGACAAGGACGATTCCATGGAACAGCCTCCGCCGGAAGCGGCCTTTGTGCGCCAGCTCGTCCTCGGCAAAGGTCGCCCGAAGTTCGGGACCTGTGACTACCCGGTGTCCATGGAGTTGCGTCACATCTTTGGGACGCCTGCCCTTGCTAGCCATCGATTACCAATACACGTGCGTGAATGGCTGTCCTTTGGTGGAGCGCGGTTCGGACCGCCCTGTGAAGTCCGTCTTCGAGGTACATGACCCCTTGATACTGGACCACGTGCGGGAACAAATCACCGAAGAACGTTGAGTCCTCAGCCAACAGCGCCTCCAGGTCCAAGGTCCGTTTGGTGGTCACCAATTCATCGAGGCGGATGGGCCGCGGGGGCAGGGCAGCCCAGTCCCGCGGCGCAGAGAATCCATGGTCAGGGTACGGGCGTCCCTCGCCCACAGCTTTGAAGATCACCCTGCAAGCCTATGGAAGATGCCGCGCTAACGGAACTTGTGACCCGCAGCACAGGCAGGTTGTGGCCAAAAGGTGACTAACCTTCGCATGGCGTCACAGAAGTCATAGCTGTGATGGGAACCTCCGGGACTGACAGAATGGGGGCATGACTCAACCGCTCCAAGGTACTCACCGGACCGCTGCCCGTGCGACGCCCGCGCTGGCGCTGCTGCTGGACGTCGATGGTCCCATCGCCAGCCCTGTGACGCGCGACGTCAAGCCGGACATCATTGCGGACATGGTGGCCCTGGCTGCCGCGGGCATACCGGTCATCTTCAACACGGGGCGCTCGGATGCGTTTATCAGCGAGCAGGTCATGGAGCCCATGATTGCGGCGGGCATGCCGGCTGACACTGTCATTCACGCAATCTGCGAGAAGGGCGCCGTCTGGTTCAGCTACACCGCAGAAGGGCCCGGTCCCATCCATGTGGACCACCAGCTCGCCGTGCCCGCAGCGTACGGGGACGATATCCGCAGGCTTGTTGCCGAGGACTACTCGGCGCACATGTTCTTCGATGAGACCAAGCGCGCCATGGTTTCGGTGGAGCAGCACGTGGACGTGGCCAGCAAGGACTACCTGGCCGAGCAGAAGCTTTTCGACGCCGATGCACTGGAGATCATGGGACGCCACGGCCTCAACGCCGCCATCCTGGACCACCACGCACCGGAGTCCGATGACACTGCGGACTACCGCCTGGACCCCACCATCATCTCCACGGACATCGAATCCGTCCGCCTGGGCAAGGACCTCGGGGCCAGCCGGGCCGTTGAACTCCTGGCGGCCCAGGGCATCACCCCGCTCTCCTGGAGGACTGTGGGTGATTCCCGTACGGACTACGCCATGGCAGACTGGCTTCACCACAACGATCACGATGTGAAGCACGTGGACGTCCGGCCGGCAGATGGCATACCCGTCAAGCCCTACACCATCCTGACGGCGGCCGACCTTGATCTGGCCGACGACGTCATCCACGACGACGCCGGCGGCGCATTCCTCCGCAGCTGGCGCGAGGCCCTTTCGATCTAAGTTCCAGCGCATCATAGTTGTAGAGTTTCAGAGCAACCCGCACCGCAAAGATCCCGGAGATACAGCCATCACACAAGCACAGGTCGATCCGATTTACCACGGCAGCCCGTCCATCGAAGAGGACACGATTGCTGAGGCAATCTCGCCTGCCGTCGTCGCGCATCTTAAGCACAGGTCCGACGTCGTTCGTCACCGCGGGCGGTACGCCCTGGTCAACGACGACCTGACCCCGCAACAGGCCATGGTGTCCGATCTCCTGGCTGTTCGGGCCGCTTTGGACGCTGCCGGTATCGACTTCATCCTGGTGCGCGGAAATGATGAGCGGCCCGTCATTGCCGTGGACTGGGAGTCCCGCAAGGACGTCCGGGAGGCGCTGGTCTCGGCTTTCCGCAATGAGCCGTTCTACTCCATGACCGTGGATGCCAAAAAGAAGACCTCGGTGCTGGTTGCAGATGGCGAGCTGTCCGCAAACCGGAAAGCCCGGATCTTCCGCCTGTACCGGCCGCGCGTCGAGATCGGCGGCGGTCTCTGGTACGGCCCCGCCCTGGGCGTACAGCTTGAGCTGTGGAGGTTCGAGGGCGACCACCTGGAACTCCCTGTGGAGAACTCCCTGACCCGCCGCACCATGTTGCGTCAGGACGCGGTGCGAGGCACGGTTCAGAGGCATGGCCTGTCTTGGCCCACTATCGAAAACATGTTCGCGGACCACGCCAGCGACATCGATTTCGACATCGACATCGTTTTCTCGTGGGTGGACGGCAGCGACCCCGAGTACATCGCCAGGAGGCGCGCACAGCAAGCCGACGCCGTCCTCGGCGAGGGCGATGACCACGAAGCCCGTTTCCGGCAAATCAACGAGCTGAAGTACGCGCTGCGCTCAGTGCATATGTTCGCTCCGTGGATCCGGCGGATCTTCATCGCAACGGACTCCCCCGCACCGGAATGGCTGGCCGACCACCCTTCGGTGACCATCGTCCGGAGCGAGGAATTCTTTGCCGACCCCTCAGTTCTGCCTACCCACAATTCCCAGGCCGTGGAATGCCAGCTGCACCACATCAAGGACCTCTCGGAGCACTTCCTGTACTCCAACGACGACATGTTCTTTGGCCGTCCCGTGGGTCCTGACATGTTCTTCACGCCCGGCGGCATCACCAAGTTCATCGAGGCCGACACCCGGATCGGCCTGGGTGAGAACGACGCCGAACGCAGCGGTTTTGAGAACGCAGCCCGTGTGAACCGCAAGTTGCTGTGGGAGCGCTTTGGCCGAATCACCACCCGGCACCTTGAGCACACGGCCGCGCCGCTGCGCAGGAGTGTGGTGGCACAAATGGAGAAGGAATTCCCGGCCGAGTTCGCGAAGACCGCAGGTAGCCGGTTCCGGGCCGCGGACAACATTTCCGTGACCAACTCGTTCTATCACTACTACGCCCTGCTCACGGGCCGCGCCGTCACGCAGACCAGCGCAAAGGTCAGGTATGTGGACTCCACCATGTGGGCCGGGCTGCACTATCTGCCCAAGCTCCTGGCAAAGCGCCACATGGACTTCTTCTGCCTCAACGACGGCAGCTTCCCCGAGGTTGAAGCAAACGAGCGCGCAGACCTGGTGACCGACTTCCTGGAGAAGTACTTCCCGGTTAAGGCGCCTTGGGAGAAGTAGGGCCGGAGGAAACCATCGGAAGCGAAGAGGTGTGCGTGCCCGGCGATGTGTGAGCCCCTACCCGGGACTCGTACGGAATGCGGATACCGGCTTCGGCCAAGCGCCGCTGAACCTCGTCGGCATCCACTGGCTCACCTACAGTGACTCCTCCGGACATCGGGACCACTGAATGCACGATCGTGTGCTCGTAAACATGGATCATGTTGTACGACTGCGCTCCGTCGCGCCCGCGCTGTCCGCCGGCACGCACCGCCAGGTCCTGGGTGTAACACGTAGCTGAGGCGACCGATACCGGGATGCCGGCGAAGCTCGCCGTCGTCGAGTAATGCAGGTGACCGCCAAGGATGGCGCGGACGTCAGTATTACGCACGACGGCGGCCAGTGCGGCTTGGCCACGCAGCTCCACCAGGACGGCGAGGTCCTGCACGCACGGGACGGGCGGGTGGTGGAGGGCCAGGATGGTGCCGTCCGGGGCCGGCGTTGCCAATTCAGCTTCCAACCACTCTAGCTGCGATTCCGACAGTTCGCCGTAGTGGTGGCCGGGGACCGTGGTGTCCAGGGTAATGATGCGGAGCCCGTTGACGAAGTAGCTGCGGTCCACGGGGTCCTGGGGCTTGCTGGCTGCAGAGGCGTCGGCGAATGCTGAACGGAAGTTTGCCCGGTTGTCATGGTTGCCCATGGCCCAAATAGCTTTGGCTCCAAGTGACGCACACAGGGGTTCAATCATTTCGCGGAGGTGCTCGTAAGCTTCCAACTCACCTTTGTCGGCAAGGTCTCCGGTGAAAATGATGGCCTCGGGCCGGATCCTTGAGGCGATGATTTGCTCACAGATCTCCCGGAGCCTGGCTGAGCTGTCCACCGAGCCGTGGAGCGTGCCCGGACCACCCACCAGGTGAAGATCGCTCAGGTGCAAAAGCACATGACCTGGTTTGGGGTATTCGGCCTCGATGAGCTCCATAGCTTCGCCTTAGCGTTTGGTGGGAGACGGCTTCTCCCGTATCAATCCAGTAGTCCCAATCCAACCAGACAACAAGCCAACAACTGGCTAACATCCGGCGGAATGTTGGAAAATTACTTTTCTCCCTTCTGGATCAGCGGCGTCTATGCCAGCGCCTCTTCCACTGCTTTCATGAGGTATTCGGAGTCGGGCTCCACTGCGGATGGGAACCTTGCTACAAGTTCTCCCTTGCGGTTTATGACGAACTTCTCGAAGTTCCACTTGACCTTGGCCGACTGCCCATCCTCGTCCCGGGTCAGCTCCGCGAACAAGGGATGTTGCTGCTTTCCCAGGACGTTGGCTTTGCTGGTCAACGGGAAGGACACACCGAAGTTCCGTTCGCAGAATTCAGCGATCTCGTGGTCCGCGCCGGGCTCCTGCCCGCCAAACTGGTTGCAAGGCACCCCCAGGATCTCCAAGCCCTGGCCGCGGTACTTGCCGTACAACTCCTCGAGGCCTGCGTACTGGCGCGTGAAGCCACACTCTGAAGCGACGTTTACCACCAGGACCGCCTGGCCTTCGAACCGGCCGAAGTCTGCTTCGGTGCCATCGTTGAAGGTGAGGGGAATGCTGTACAGGCTGGTCATGGGATTCGCTTCCTGACGACGTCGTCTGGCGGTATTGCCGCCATCGAGCTTACGGGAGCCGGCTTGGGTGGCGAAACCTAGGGCGTGGGAAGGATGAGCGAGGACAACGGCACCAGCACACCGTCCGGCCGCTGGACCAGGTCCGGGGCGATCAGGATGTATCCGGGCGGAAGGACTACTGCCGGCAGCGACGTCGGGAGGACTGCAACAGGCGAGGGTGCCGGAGCCACGGGAGGCGCCGGAGCCACTGGAGCAACGGCTTGGCTCACCACCGGCGCGGGTGCAACATGTACTGGCGCCACAACCACCGGCGCGGGTTCCACCACAACAGGCGCTACGGGGGCCGGTGCAGCCGGAGCGGGTGCTACCAGAGCCGGCGCCACAGGAGCCGGCGGGACTATGTTGGTTTCCGGCGCGCTGGTTGACGGCGATGGTGTTGTGGAGGCAGTCGGCGTCGGTGTCGCAGTGGTGGTCGGCGTCGGTGTCACTGTAGCCGTAGGGGTCGGCGTGGGGGTGGCGGTCGGAGTCGGAGTAGCCGTCACGGAAGGTGAGGGCGTCGGCGTCGTGGTTTGAACCGGCGTCGTGGTTTGAACCGGCGTCGTGGTTTGAACCGGCGTCGTGGTGGCAGGCGGGGTGGTCTGGGTAACGCCAGGGCTGCTGGGTGGGTTGGTGGCAGGCGGGGTGGTGCCCGAGGGAGCTGCGGGGGGAACCGGAAGCGGTTCGTCGTTTTCGTGCTCTCCGCCGATGACGGCCCGGGTGGTGCCATCCGATACGGGAACGGCCCACTGCGGTGTTGCCGAGGTGCCGGTGCCAACACCGGGCTGGTAGTTCACCATGGCGATGGTTTGCAGCGCATCAACCTGCCGGATGGGCAACAGCGTCCAGTTGGCGGGATCAGTGTGAAGGCCGTTGACGATCGTCTCGAAGTGGAGATGGCAGCCGGTGGACCATCCGGTGGTCCCAACCTCCGCAATGACCTCGCCCACCCGCACTGATTGGCCTTGAGTGACGCCGATCGCCTGGAGGTGGTTGTAGGTGGTGACCAGGCCGTTGCCGTGCTCGATTTCAACCCGGTTCCCACCGCCCCATACGTGCCACCCGACAGCCCGCACCACGCCGGCGTCGGCAGCGTACACACGCGTACCGCAGGCGGCTGCGTAATCCTGGCCCCAGTGGAATTCTCCGGCCAGGCCCGTCAAGGGGCTATAGCGGTAGCCGTAGGACGAACTCTTGTTGAGGACCTCAAGCGGCGAGTAGAGGCTCCCTGCAGGGGGTCGTGACAGCCCTGCGGAGGCAACGGTCAGGCCTGTGGAGCCGTCTTTGCTGACTGTGCGGATCATGGCGCGGTCGAAGTAGACCATGGGCGTACCGGCAACCTGCTGGGGTGGTTCCATGGTGGGGTCGATGACCAGGGTTTCGGCTTCCGGCGGCACCAGGGTGCCCAGGGCTGTCGGTTCCACCACCCCCTGCGCCAGTGCTCCGCCCACGGAACTGCTGGAGACAGCGTTCAAGGGTTGGAAGCCAAACGCGAAGAAGGCGAGGACCGCGAGGCTCCCTGCGATCAGAACGCGGTGGAAACCTACGGTGCGGATCAGTTCTACTGCCCGGTCTGATTCATGATGCTTGCCCACAAAACACTCCCCAAAGCCAGCGGCACCAAACCCCAGCCTGGCGTGCAAGCACCATTGTTGCGGGTATCAGGGGAGAAATAAAGGCTTCCCGGGTCCCTTCTACCGAAAGGTTGCCTCAGTTTTGGCTCAAGAATCTTGAGCTTGGACTTCTGCGGCTAGGAGCCCAGGTTTTCCTTGAGCAGGGCGCGGTGTTCGACGGCGGCAGTGGCGTGAAGTGCGCGGCCCGCCTCGGTCAATTCCAGGAAGAGGGACCGGCGATCGTCGGCGCAGGTTTCGCGGGACACCAGGCCCGCTTTTTCCAGGCGATCCACCACCTTTGACACAGCACTCTGGGTCATGGGGGTGCGCTCCCCCAAGGCCTTCATGCGGCACGCGGACTCTTCGCTCTCGGCCACCAGGTCCAGGATTTCGAACTCGTTGAGGCCAATGTCGAACTTGGCTTCGAGCGCGCGGTCGATCGCTCCGGCGGTACGGAAGTAGGAGTTCTGGATGCTGCGCCACTGCTCCACCAATTGGCGGTCCTGCAGGTGACGGTCACGCGTCGTTGCCATGCTGCCCTCCATCGGGCAGGAACTCAATCTCGGAACCGACTCCCTGCAGTGGATCGTCTCCGCCTACGTCCTTGGTTACGGGAGCCTCCTGCTCCTGGGCGGCCGACTCGCGGACCTGTTGGGCCGCCGTCGAATCTTCCTTATCGCTTTGGCCGTCTTCGCCGCGGCATCCTTGCTGGGCGGGCTGGTTGACGACCCCGCCATCCTGATCGCTACCCGGTTCATCAAGGGACTGGCCGCCGCGTTCACTGCACCCACGGGGTTCTCCATCATCACCACCAACTTCGCCGAAGGCCGCGAGCGCAACAAAGCGCTGTCCATCTTCACCACGTTCGGCGCCAGCGGTTTCTCACTGGGCCTGGTGGTGGGCGGCCTCATGACCAGCCTGAGCTGGCGTTGGACGTTCCTGGTCTCGGTTCCCATCGCGGTGGTGGTTGTCCTCCTGGGCATGAAATTCATCCCCAAGGACAAGCCCTCAGCGGAGAACAGCGGGCACGATATCTGGGGTGCCGTTACCCTCGCACTGGGCATGCTTGGCCTGGTCTACACCTTGGTTTCAGCACCGGAGCAGGGCTGGGGATCTGTGGCAACAATCGCCGGATTCGCAGTGTCCATCGCCGTGCTGGCAGCCTTCGCGGTGATCGAAAACAAGGTCAAGCATCCGCTGATCCGCTTCAGCATCCTCAAGGAAGGCTGGGTGGCCAGGGCAAACCTCAGCGCCTTGGGGCTGTTCGGCTCCTACCTCAGCTTCCAGTTCATCGTCACCATGTACCTGCAGTCGGTGCTGGGCTGGACACCGCTGGGAATGGCGCTTGCCCTGCTGCCGGCAGGTTTGCTGGTCATGGGCAGCGCGCCGTTCGCGGACCGCCTCATTGAAAAGTTCGGTGCCACACAACTGATTCTCAGGCGACTACCGGCATTCGCGATTCCGAGCAGGGGCTGGCTGCCGGGCTGATACAAACGAGCACCCAAGTGGGCGCCGCACTGGTTTTGGCAGTCACCACAGCCCTCGTCAGCGGACACGGTCAGGCCGCCGGAACCGTCAGCGCCCAAGCCATGCTTGAACAGTACCGTCCGGGCCTGATCCTTAGTGCCGCCGTCGCCATCGCCGCGCTCTTGGTGGCGGCAGCACCGAAACGGCGACGCGTGCGCAGCTGATCTCCCCTGTACAGGCGAGCCAAAGCGAGGTCTCATGGGATCTATGAGGAATTACCTCACGGAGTATAGGCATGAGCTGCAGCGCACGTTCACAGGGACGTCGGGCACGCCTCCGGAGTGGGTACCGCGCCTTGCTGAAGGGAACGACGCCGGCTATCACCTTCCGGGATCGGCGGTCTGGGCGGTGCATGGTCATGTGGCTACCATTGTGGCCGGGATCAGGGTCCTGCTGATGCAGGCCCTGCATCCCGGCGCTCTGGCAGGGGTTTATGAGCACTCGGGATTTCAGAAGGACCCTCTTGGCCGGTTGGCAAACACTGTCCGCTGGATTTTTACGGTGACGTACGGTTCCACGGAGGCCGCCGAGGCAGCCACCGCCCGTGTGCGGAAGATCCATGAGCGCGTCCGGGGGACGTACGTGGACGGCAACGGGGTCACGCGCGGGTATGCCGCCAACGATCCCGAGCTTCTCCGCTGGGTTCACGTCACCTACGCGGATTCCTTCATCACCGCCAACCGCATCTGGGGAAGGCCCATCCCGGGCGGTCCTGATGCCTACGTTCGTGAATGGGCGGCCGCGGGGAGGCTCATGGGAGTTGTAGACCCGCCGCTCACTGAGGCTCAGGTCCGTGACGAACTCGAACAGTGGTACGCCTCCGGGATACTCAGGGCCGACGAGCGGCTCGCCCAGACGGTGTCCTTTATCCGCTATCCGCCCCTAAGCCCACTCCTCAAGCCCGGCTACACCATCCTGTTCGCGGCCGCCGTCGCAAGCCTTGAACCCAAGTACCGCGAGATGCTCGGCATCCGCCGCCCCGAGGTGGGTCCGGTTCCCTTGCCCGTCATCACCGCCGCCCGGGCAGTGCTGGGCATGGTCCGCTTTGCCTTGGGCTCCCACGGGCCCAGTGAGCTGGCCGCCCGGCGAAGGTTGCAGAGGCTGGGATACGCGGAGGCTTAAAGCCGAAAGCCAACCCCTCCGCGCAAGTGAGTATCGCAGAGGGGTTGGCTTTCAACCTGTTCTCGCGTGCTAGATCAGGTGGTCCGAGAGGTGGTTCGGGGTGCCGAAACGGTGCGCGGTGATGGAAACGGCCTGCTCGCGGAGGAACGGCAGCATCTCGATCCGGCCGGCCTGGGTCACAGCGCCGTGGTAGACCGCCACGTCCGGACGGCCACCCATGGCTGCGCTCAGCGCGGCGAAGTCGCCACCGATCAAGCGGATCCGGCCGGCGTCGAACCGTGCCGCCCGGGCCAGCCAGGCGGCGTCGTCCTCGATCCGGACGCTGACGCCCAGGTTCGCGAACACGCTCACCACAGCATCAGGAAGTACGACGGCGGAGCTCACCGTCAGCTTCGAGCCAGCCACTGCACCGGCTGCCACGACGCGGAGCAACTCAGCGAGTCGCTCGCCTTCGGAGAGGCGGACCGTGACGGGGAGGGAACGGTAGCGGAAGACGTTGCGCTCAGCCGACAGGGCGGAAACATCCTTCG
Organism: Arthrobacter sp. StoSoilB22; assembly: GCF_019977315.1. Classification (NCBI taxonomy): domain Bacteria; kingdom Bacillati; phylum Actinomycetota; class Actinomycetes; order Micrococcales; family Micrococcaceae; genus Arthrobacter; species Arthrobacter sp. StoSoilB22. Next base: position 674,251 of record NZ_AP024652.1, on the reverse strand, counting down.
CGGTGCCGAACTCGGATTCCCACGCTGCTGCGTCGCTGAAGAGTGACTGCTGGAGGGTGTGGAGTTCCTCGGCGGTCACCTCAGCAGACTTGGCTGCAGTCAGGATCTGTGCGGCAGCGCCCTGAAGCACGGTGCCGCGCTTGGCCTTGGCCTCGGCGGGGAGCCAGCTGCCCAGGCCGATCAGGTAGTTCGGTCCACCGGCCTTGGTTCCGGCACCGACGGCCGACTTCTTCCATCCCCCGAATGGCTGGCGCTGGACGATCGCACCGGTGATGCCGCGGTTGACGTACAGGTTTCCGGCCTGGATGGTGTCCAACCAGACGCCCATTTCAGCGGAGTCCAGGGAGTGCAGTCCGGCGGTGAGGCCGTACTCGATCTCGTTCTGGATGGCGATGGCTTCCTCGAGAGTCTCGGCGGTCATGACACCGAGCACCGGGCCGAAGAACTCGGTCAGGTGGAAGTAGGAGCCACGCTTGACGCCCGAACGGATGCCCGGGGACCACAAACGGCCGGTTTCGTCGAGGCGCTCGGGCTTGACGGCCCACGTTTCGCCGTCGCCCAGGGTGGTGAGGGCGTTGAGGAGCTTGCCGTTGGCCGGTTCGATGATGGGCCCCATCTGCGTGGTGGCGTTCTCCGGGTAGCCGACGGACAGCGAACGGGCAGCGTCGATCAGCTGATTGTGGAAGCGGGCGCTCTTGGCCACCGAGCCCACCAGGATCACCAGCGAGGCAGCCGAGCACTTCTGGCCTGCGTGGCCGAATGCCGAGTAGACGACGTCCTTGGCAGCGAGGTCCAGATCGGCACTCGGGGTGACGATGATGGCGTTCTTGCCCGAGGTCTCCGCGAGCAGCGGGAGGTCCTGGCGGAAGGAACGGAACAGCTCAGCCGTTTCGTAGCCGCCGGTGAGGATCACGCGGTCAACGCTGGGGTGCGAGACCAGCTGGGTGCCAAGCTCACGCTCTTCGAGCTGAACCAGTGCCAGCACTTCACGGGGCACACCGGCTTCCCAGAGGGCATCCACCATGACAGAACCGGAGCGGCGGGCCTGCTTTGCAGGCTTGATCACGACGGCGGAGCCTGAGGCGAGAGCTGCGAGAGTGGAGCCTGCGGGGATCGCCACCGGGAAGTTCCACGGGGGTGTCACCACGGTGAGGTTGGCTGGGACGAACGTGGCGCCGTCCACCGTTTCCAGGTCTTTGGCACGCTCGGCGTAGTAGTGCGCGAAGTCGATTGCTTCGCTGACCTCGGGGTCGCCTTGGTCGATGGTCTTGCCGGTTTCGGACGCCATGACCTCGAGGAGTTCGGCGCGGCGGGCTTCGAGGACCTCGCCGGCGCGGTGCAGGATGGCTGCGCGCTCGGCGGCGGGGCGGGCGCCCCAGGCCTTGCCGTGGTCTACGGCGGTGGCGATGATCCGATCCAGCTGGGCAGCGTCGGAGACCTTGGTGGACTCTACGATCTTGTTGCCGGCGGTGGAACCGGGGATGCGCTTGAGGATGTCGCGGCCCCAGGCACGGTTTGCCGGGAGGGCAGGGTCCGTGTCAGGGGTGTTGCTGAAGCCCTCAAGCGGTGCCGGGTCCGCGGGGAGGCGACGGTCCTGCTGGCGGTTGGGCCCGGGAACCTCGTCCGTCATTCCGGCCAGGGAGTCCAGGAAGCGCTGCTGCTCGCGCTTGAACAGCGCTTCATTTTCGCTGAGTTCAAAGACTGCGGACATGAAGTTTTCCTGGCTGGCGCCCTCTTCGAGGCGGCGGATCAGGTAAGCGATGGCGACGTCGAACTCACCCGGGTGAACCACGGGTGTGTAGAGCAGGAGGCTGCCAACGTCCTTGCGGACCGCGGTGGCCTGGCCCGTTGCCATGCCCAGGAGCATTTCGAATTCAATGCCCTTCGTTACGCCTCGTTCCTTGGCGAGTAGCCAGGCGAAGGCTACGTCGAACAGGTTGTGGCCGGCGACGCCGATGCGAACAGCATCGATGTGCTCGGGGGTGAGGGCGTAGTTGATGACGTTCTTGTAGCTGGTGTCCGAGTCCTGCTTGGTGCCCCAGGTAGCCAACGGCCAATCGTGCAGGGATGCTTCAACCTGCTCCATGGGAAGGTTGGCACCCTTGACCACGCGGACCTTGATGGGAGCGCCACCCTGGGCACGTCGGGCAGACGCCCACTCCTGCAGTTCCTGCATGGCACCGAGAGCATCAGGCAGGTAGGCCTGCAGGACGATGCCGGCCTCGAGGTTCTTGAATTCGGGCATGTCAAGGATTCGCTTGAACACCGCGATGGTCATGCTGAGGTCCTTGTATTCCTCCATGTCCAGGTTGATGAACTTGGGCTTGGGGAAGGAGGCAGCGAGGCGGTAGAGCGGGGTGAGCTTCTCCACGACGTGATCCACGGCTTCGTCGAAAGCCCACGGGGAGTGCGGTGCCACGGTGGAGGATTCCTTGATGGAAACGTAGTCCACATCTTCACGAGCAAGGAGCTTCAACGTGCCATCCAGGCGGCGCTGGGCTTCGTGCTCGCCCAAAACTGCTTCGCCCAGGAGGTTCACGTTGAGGTGAACACCGTCCTGGCGGATCTTGGCGATGGCCGGGCCAAGCTTGGCGTCGGTGGCGTCAACGATCAGGTGGCCCACCATTTCGCGGAGCACGCGGCGGGCGATCGGGATGACAAGCTGCGGGACGATCGGAGCCATGACGCCACCCACGCGGACAGCGCTGCGCATGTACCACGGGAGGAACTTCGGCACCTTCGGAGCCAGCTCGGCCAGCTTCCGGCCGGCGACGGACAGGTCCTCGGGGCGGATGACGCCGTCGACGAATCCGACAGTGAAGTCAAGGCCGTTCGGGTCCTTCAAGACGCCGGCGAGGCGCTGCGCGGACACGTCCACGGGGATCTTGCTGGCTTCGGTAAGCCAGTGGCGGACCAAGGCAATGGCTTCCTGAGCCAAAGCATCGAACTGCCCGGAATCCTGGGTGCGCGGGGCGGTGGCATCCGGGAGGGTGCTGGTCATGGGGGCTCCTTCTGAGGCGGAGAAGTTTGTTTGTTTCCATCAGTATGGATCTACAATCACGTTAGGAAAAGCGATCTTTTCTGATGAATATTCATTACTCATCCCGAATCTTTGGAGGCTGCCGTGCTGGACGTCCGCAGGCTGCGTTTGCTGCACGAATTGAAGATCCGCGGAACCCTCGCCGAGGTAGCCGATGCGATGCAGTACAGCCCCTCTTCGGTGTCGCAGCAGCTGACGCTATTGGAGAAGGAAGCGGGGGTGGAACTGCTGCGAAAAGCGGGGCGTCGGGTGCAGTTGACTCCGCAGGCGGAGATCCTGGTGGCCCACACCGCTGCGCTGCTGGAAACCTTGGAGCGAGCCGAAACTGAGCTCGCGGCATCGCTGTCCACGGTGACCGGGACCGTGCGCCTGGCGGTGTTCCAGTCCGCGGCACTGGCGTTGCTGCCTGAGTTCCTCACCATCATGCGCCAGGAGTATCCCGAGGTACGCGTGGAGATGACACAGCGCGAACCGGAGACCGCACTCTACGAAACGTGGGCGCGGGACTTCGACCTTGTGGTGGCCGAGCAATACCCGGGCCACGCGGCCCCGCACCATAGCGGCCTGGACCGGGTTACCCTTACCAGCGACGCCATCCGGCTGGCCACTCCCCCCGTAGGACTTGGCGGCGAAACCGTAGCCACCCTCGCTGACACGGCGTCCATGCCGTGGGTCATGGAACCCCGCGGCGCAGCATCCCGGCATTGGGCAGAGCAGGCCTGCCGGTCCGCGGGATTCGAGCCGGACGTGCGCTACGAAACAGCCGACCTCCAAGCCCAAATCCGGCTCATCGAATCCGGGAACGCCGTGGCACTCATGCCGGACCTCGTGTGGACCGGCCGCAGCCGCACAGTCCAACTCCTGGACCTTCCCGGCCTGCCGGAGCGAACCGTGTTCACCTCCACCAGGACGGCCGGCCGGATCCACCCGGCAATTCTGGCCTGCCGGGAAGTGCTGGAACGGGTGGCCGCCGCTCAGCAGAAAGATACCGAGCAGCAGGCTGACGGCTAACCCACAAGCCAGCGGCGGAGCGGCGACCGGAGCACCAGTAAGGCGAGAGCAAAGGGCACCGCCAAAGCTACAACGGCGTCCAAGATCGCTCCCGACGCAGGCGTGTTGAGCAGGTAGAGGAAAAATGCGTGGGTGAGAACAACCACCAGCCCGGCGGAGGCCAGCTGGATCGTCAGGCGATTCACTGCCGGGCCAACCCCGCGGTACAGCGCTGCGAAGACAAGAATCAGCCCCAGGCTCATTGCTGATGCGTTGACCACGCTCAACGCGACCGTGCCGAAGTCGCCGTCTTTCATGTTCAGCGGCCGCACCGCACCGCCCACCGTCAGGGCAACGCCGGCAAGTACCAGACCCACGCCCACGGCGGTTCTATAGCGAACGCGTGGGACCATGGCAGGCAAAGCGCGACCGACGAGGACGAACACCAGGCACGGCACTGCCAAAGCTATTCCCAGCGGCGTCCTTGCCATCACCTCCCCCGCAATAACGCTTGCTGCCAGCCCCATTCCAGCGATGATCCACGCAACCCACGCCGGAAAGCGTTCCAGCCAGCGGCACAGCACAGCCGTGAAAAAGAGGACCGGTACAAACCAGAATGCGGAGTATGGTCGCACCGCGAAAGCTCCGCCGTAGACTGCATTTCGGAGTGCTTCGACGGGTAGGGATCCGCCGCGCAGGTACTCCACGGAAGCGAACGCGACACTGATGACGGCCAGCCAAGCAACGTACGGGACCAGGAGCGTCTTGGAGCGGCGGGTGATCTCATCGCGCACCGTCCGGCCCGGTTTCCATAGATAGCCCGTCAGGATGAAAAATACGGGGACATGCCACGCGAACAGGGCGTCAGTGAACGGCCCGGCCGTCCAGACATGCCCAACCACTACGGCAGCGATTCCGATAAGCCTGATTGCGTCCAGGTCCGCCGCCCGAGCCCGACTCGGCAGGGCCGCACTAAGGTCCGACACCGGATCCCCTCTGGTTGCGAACAAGTCCACGCAATCCTAGGAGGGCATAGAGGTCCGGCAAAGCGCGTCATAGGACAAATGGCGTGCTCGGAATGTGCGGACCTTATGCCGGAAAACCATCATGGCGGGAGCCGAATTTTGGGCAAAGAGAAAGGCTCCGGGATCACGTGGATCCCGGAGCCTTTTTCGGCGGAGAATGGGGGATTTGAACCCCCGAGGGCGTTAACCCAACACGCGTTCCAGGCGTGCGCCATAGGCCGCTAGGCGAATTCTCCTTGCTTCCGATTCGAAAGCAGATACTACTGTACCTGAGAATTTCGGCATCGTGTAATCGGGCTGATTTGCCACGTCCAAGCACCCTCGAAGGAGGGCTCGTTAACGGAAAAATGGACGCCCCCAACGCGCCCATTCTTGCGGTACAACGTTGAGCTGCCGGGTCCGGCCCCTCGCTCCCAGGCCCCGCAGCTCACAATCTTGAGATTGCCCCAATCGGTGTACATACCCATGGTCCGCTGAGGCCGGGTGATTTGCAATGGTTGAGACCTGTTTGTAGCCGAAGTTTGTTGACAGGATGTCCCCATGACGCAGCTCCACGCCTTGGTGGTTTACGTACCAGAGACCCACAGTGAAGAGGTCCTCCTGGCCATCGGCGACGCCGGCGGGGGCCGAATAGGGAACTACTCGCACTGCGCCTTCACCGCACCGGGCACGGGGCGCTTCACGCCTCTGCCGGGAGCACGGCCCGCTATCGGCGAGGTTGGGATTGAGGAGCAGGTGCCCGAAGTACGTGTTGAGTGCGTGGTCGAGGAGGACAGGCTCGACGGCGTGGTGCTGGCTCTGCGGGCGGCGCACCCTTACGAGGAGCCGGCTTTCATGACGTGGCCGGTGAATGGGTGGCGGTGATTTACGCATCCTAACCACCCGCCGTCGAGCCTTATCCACAGCCCTTCGAGCCGATTCGAACCCCAACCCAAGTTCGGGTAAGCTTGTCGACGGCCCCTCATGTGGCGTCATCCTGTTGAACTCCCCCAGGACCGGAAGGTAGCAAGGGTAGATGGGCTCTGGCGGGTGCATGAGGGGTCACTTATTTAAATGTCAGTCTCTATAGGTAGGTTTCACTTGTGACTGTTACAACTGCCCTGTATCGAAGGTATCGCCCGGACTCTTTCGCGGACGTTATCGGGCAGGAACACGTCACGGAGCCGCTGATGACGGCGCTCCGCAAGAACCGTGTGAACCACGCCTACCTCTTCTCCGGCCCCCGCGGCTGCGGCAAGACCACGTCCGCACGCATCCTGGCCCGCTGCCTTAACTGCGCCGAGGGACCCACCGACACCCCCTGCGGCCTGTGCCCCAGTTGCATCGAACTCGCACGCGGCGGCTCCGGCTCGCTGGATGTCATCGAGATCGATGCCGCCAGCCACGGTGGCGTTGACGACGCCCGCGATCTCCGCGAACGCGCAACGTTCGCCCCGGTTCGTGACCGCTACAAGATCTTCATCATTGACGAGGCCCACATGGTCACGTCGGCCGGCTTCAACGCACTGCTCAAGATCGTCGAAGAGCCGCCGGAACACATCAAGTTCATCTTCGCCACCACGGAGCCGGACAAGGTCATCGGGACCATTCGCTCCCGCACGCACCACTACCCCTTCCGGCTGGTGCCACCCGAGCCGCTCATGCAGTACCTCGAACTCCTTTGCCAGCAGGAGAATGTTCCTGTCGCTCCCGGCGTTCTTTCGCTGGTCATCCGCGCAGGCGGCGGTTCCGTTCGCGACACCTTGTCCGTCCTGGACCAGCTCATGGCCGGCGCCGGACCAAACGGCCTGGATTACGAGCTCGCTGTTGCCCTGCTCGGCTACACGCACGCTTCCTTGCTGGATGACATCGTGGACGCCGTCGCAGCGTCCGACGCCGCAGTGGTCTTCAAAGCCGTGGACCGCGTCATCCAAACCGGCCACGATCCCCGGCGCTTCGTTGAAGACCTTCTGGAGCGTTTCCGCGACCTCATCATTGTCCAAGCGATGCCCGAGAGCGCGCAGGCCATCCTCCGCGGTATGCCGGCGGACCAGATCGCCCGGATGCGCAACCAGGCAACCAACCTTGGGGCAGCCGAGCTGTCCCGGGCTGCAGACGTCACCAATACCGCGCTCACGGAAATGACCGGGGCCACATCGCCGCGCCTCCACCTTGAGCTGTTGTGTGCCCGCATCCTCCTGCCCAGTTCCGAGCAGACGGAGCGGGGTATCGCGGCCCGCATCGACCGCGTGGAACGGCGCCTGAATTACGCGGGCGACGCCGGCGCACCGGCTGTCGCTGCCGGCCCACCCGCAGCTGCGGCTACCTCGCAGGCAGCTGCGCCGCTCGCCCCGGCAACTCCGGTAACTCCGGCGCCAGCGGAAGCCCCTGCCGCCGCGGCCCCCGCCGCTCCCGAGCCGTCAACCAGTAGTGGATCACGCGACGCCATTACAGCACCGCGAGTATCCACCAGCGATTGGCCCATCGAAGATCGTCCGGCTGCTGAACGATCTTCCCGGGCTGCTGCACCGGAAGCTGCTGCGGCCCAAGCCGCTCCTGTCCCGGCACCAGCACACCAAACCCCACCTGTTCAAGCTCTCACCCCTCCCCCGTCGCAGGCAGCTCCGCAGGTTCAGCGGGCAGCCCCGGCGCAGGCAACGGCGACGCACCAGGCAGCGCCGCAGCCTGCCGTTCAGGCGCCAGCTCCGGCTCCAGCTCCGGCGCAGGCCCCAGCACCAGCTCCAGCTCCGGCGCAGGCCCAGGCTCCGACCCCAGGTGGCAGCGGCGACGTGGAGGCTCTGCGCCGTGCATGGCCGGACGTTCTTCAGACGCTGACCAAGATCAAGCGCAGTACCTGGGCTCTCGTGGAACCGAATGCCCAAGTGGCCCAATTCGACGGCCAGGTGCTGACGTTGGCATTCACCACGGGCGGTCTTGCTGGTGCGTTCGGGCGTGCGGATCACTCCGAGAACCTTCGGCAGGCGATTCATAAGACCATCGGCATCGACTGCCAGATCGTCGCGGTCGCTGGCGGCAACAGCTCAGCGAGCTCTGAGCCAAACCCAAAAGCACCTACTAGCCGGGACATTCCGGCTGCTGCGGCACCAGCAAGCGCCCAGGCGTCGGCTGGTGCCGGGTCCCCTGTGGAAACAGCAGCAGATGTTACGTCAGCCACCGCGGACGCAGCCTCGACGCCGGCGCCGGTGTCAGCTGTCGACTCCGCCTGGGGTCTCGCACCCGCTTCGGCGACGGCGGCATCCGCACCGGCCGCCACGCCAGTAGCTCCCCCACAGGCTGCTGCACCGGCAGCTGCAGTGGCACCGGAAGCCGTCCCGGCCCCGGCTCCCGAGCCCTCCGGCGATTACTCGTACCCTGACGACGATTGGGGTCCGCCGCTGGACGAAGACGCGCCGCCTCTGGATGAAGAGCCTCCTGCGGATTGGGAGCCGCCTTCGGGCTACGGCCGTACCAGCACGCAATCGGCTGCCCCCGCAGCGGCCAGCCCGTCCCAGGCAGCACGTGGCAACGCGTCCGAGGATCCGTGGTCCCGTGCAGTCGAGCAAGCGCCTGGGACGTGGGTTGTAGGCACCGAGTCCAATGTGGGCAGGAAACCCGCCGAAGCGGCCCAAGATGTCGCCCCGGCAACGGACGCCCCTGACTACGAACCCGCCGCAGCGCAGGTGCCGGAAGCAGCCACCGCTGCCTACGGCCATCCCACCAACGCGGAGCAGAACCCGAGCTCCAGCTGGGACGTCGCACCGGCGTCGAGCTGGCCCGCGACCCAATCGATGCCCGCCCCGGCAAGTAGCGCCGCCCCGTCTGCCAGCAACGCACCGGCAACCTGGCCATCCTTGGCGACGCAACCCGAGGAAGCGCACGGTTCGGTAGCCACACTGGAGGAGGCCGCGCCGTCGGGAAGTCCGAATGGTCGCCAGAGCCTGTACCAGCGGTTGACCAACAGCCCCGAAGCCCAAGCGGGCCGTGTTCAGGCACCCGCACGGACCCAGGCAGCCCCCGCCTCCGTGACGGAGGACATTCCCAGTCCGGAAGACGAAACCATCGAAGAATCCCGTGTCTTTGGGCGGGCTGCCGTGGAGCGTATTCTGGGCGGGAAGCTGATTGAAGAGCGCGCCTTGGACGGTTCTCCCCTGCAGCCCCGCTGACTCCAGCATTGATTTCAACCTAACGAGGACATTGTGTACGAAGGTGCAGTTCAAGAGCTGATTGATGAGCTCGGCCGGCTTCCCGGTGTGGGCCCCAAATCAGCGCAGCGCCTGGCGTTCCACATTCTTGAGGCCGATCCTGAGGATATGAAGCGCCTGGTCACGGCCATCACCACGGTCAAGGAACGGGTGAAGTTCTGCACCGTGTGCTTTAACGTGACCGAGCAGGAAACGTGCAATATCTGCCGCGACCAGCGTCGTGATCCGTCGGTCATCTGCGTCGTGGAAGAGTCCAAGGACGTCCTGGCCGTTGAGCGCACGCGGTCCTTCCGCGGCCGTTATCACGTGCTGGGCGGGGCAATTAATCCCATCGCAGGCGTCGGTCCGGAGCAGTTGCGCATTCGTGAACTCCTCACGCGCCTCAACGACGGCGCCATCCAGGAAATCATCATCGCCACGGACCCCAACCTTGAGGGCGAAGCTACAGCCACTTACCTTGCCCGCATGCTCAAGTCGATAGGCATCACCGTGACTCGGCTGGCCTCCGGCCTTCCCGTAGGCGGGGACCTGGAGTACGCGGACGAAGTCACGCTCGGCAGGGCGTTCGAGGGCAGGCGCAACGCGCTGTTGTAGTCTCGCAGTCACAACATCAACCGTGATTGGGGTCCCGTGCGAGAACTTGTGTACTACGTTGCTGTGAGCCTGGACGGCTATATTGCCGGCCCTGGAGGCGAGTTTGACGCGTTTCCGGTGGAGGGCGACCACATGGCCGCCTTGAATGCGCGGTTCTCAGATGCCATTCCCACTGCGATTGCCGACGCCTTTGGCATCGAACGCACCGGGACCATGTTCGACACCGTGGTGATGGGCTGGAATACCTACGCGGTGGGCCTGCCGGTGGGCATGACAAGCCCGTATCAGCATCTGCAGCAGGTGGTTTTCTCGCGGACCCGGACTGGGGCAGACATTCCTGGCGAGCACCCGAACCTGACGTTGACGTCCGAGGACCCGGTGGAAGTGGTGCGCCGGTTGAAATCCGGGCCGGGCAACTCCATCTGGCTGTGCGGCGGTGGCACGTTGGCCACCCGGCTTTCCGGGGAGATCGACAGGCTGGTGCTCAAACGCAACCCGCTCCTCTTTGGCGACGGCATCCCACTGTTTGCGCCCGGCGCCTATCAGCCCAGCGCCTTCGATGAGGTTTCGACGACGGCGTTCGGCTCGGGCGTGGTGGTTTCCGAGTACGTGCGACGGGGCTAGCCGGAACGCGGACTAGTTCGCAGCCTCCTCGCAGCCAGCCAGCGTCCCGGAACCAGCACCAGCGCGGCCGTGAGTGCCTGCAGCACCAAGCCTGTCAGCGCCACTGGCATGGACGGCGCACGGCTGGTGCTTGATTCTCCGCGGAGGCACGGCACTTCTCGTGATGGACCGTCGGCTGCAGACTGCAGCCCGGCCAGGACCCAGCCCAGTTCGTTGTCGTTGGAGACAAAGTCCGCCCCGATGCTGCCCAGGAGCAGGGCGGGATTCGCGGCAGAGATCCATGCCACCCGTTCGGTGTGGGATACCTCCACAGGCCGGAGCTCGCCCACACATTCGTAGGCAATGACCCGCCCCGCACCGTCCCGCTCCACATTCACCGGTACTGACGCCTGGTCCATTCCGGTGGTGCCAGGAAGCAGCAGGGCCGTGACAACAACGTTGCCTAAGCAGAGGAATGCCACCACTACGGCGGCCAACGCCGCACCCGGCGCCGCTGTGGCAAAGCACGTCCGTGCACCTGCACCGATCAGCCCGAACAGGGCTACTTCGAGGACAATCACCACGACGGCGGCACCGGTCAGCGCGGTCGGCCCACCCACACTGCTGCCCACCCCGAGCAGGAAACAACCGGCCAGTGCAGCCAACGCCATCCCTCGCATGGCGCCTGACAGCAGAAGAACGGGTATGCGCCCATGGGAATGACGGAAGCCCCACATCGCGCCTAACACGGCGGCGGCAAGTGCCAGGAACACCGCCGTGATCAGGTAGATGGCGCTTGGAACCCTGACGTCGAACCACCCGTTGGCTTCCCCTACCGCAATCACAGCGGCAGCTGATCCCCAAGCGGCCGCAATCCCCAAGGCGCAGGCCACCCAGAACCTCCACGAGGTAAAAGATGTCCGGGCGCTGTGCCATGCAACGGCCACGGCTGTCCCGAACTGCGGGGCGGGTCTGCCCGGAGACCCAGTCCTTGGACTGGTGCGATCAAAGCCGGAGGGCTGATCGTCGATCACGCCGCCGATCACTTCGTATTCGGGTTCATGGGTTGGACCCGGACCGCGTGGGCGGTCAGGAACGCCGGCCATCGCCACTCGCACTCCTCATGAATGGATGGTACGCCGGGCACGCTGCCACGGATACGCCCAAAACTTCACGGGGAGATCCCAGCCAAGCGTGCCACTATGGGACATGGTCTCCAGTGGCAGAGTTTCCGGCGTCTTCCGGCGCCCCCGTCCCATCAAGCCGGCCCCCGGTCAGGAATCGGTGTGGGACTATCCGCGCCCGCCCCGGGTTGAGCCGCGTGCCGAGCGGGTTGTGGTGCGGCTGGGAGGTCAGGTGATCGTAGACACCACCGATGCTGTGAGGGTGTTGGAAACCAGCCATCCTCCTGTCTATTACGTGCCGTTGGATGCCTTCCCGGAAGGTGTTCTTATTCCTGTTGGGGGCACCACATTCTGCGAATTCAAGGGGCAGGCGAGCTATTTCACTATCGCTGCCGGCGGGACGGTTGTTGAGCGCGGCGGTTGGACGTACCCACACCCGACCCGGGGCTTCGAGGCCCTGAGCACACGGGTGGCCCTGTATCCGGAAAACATGGAAGCCTGCACGGTGGACGGTGAGCAGGTGACGTTCCAGGAAGGCGGCTTTTATGGCGGCTGGATCACCCGGCAGATTGTGGGCCCGTTCAAGGGCGGTCCGGGCACGGCCGGATGGTAGAGGGATGGGGTGGCCGCTATGTGGTCACAATTCCTACCAGCCCTGCACACGGCGATAAACTGGGCAAATAAGCTACGCAGGCGTGCTCAAATTTGGATTTGGCACGCCGCGTTCGAACCCTATTGATGCAGTGAGGGTGCGCGCATGACTATGCCCACTACCGAAGTGAAGATCGACGAGCTCTCCAACGAGGCTGCCATTACCAAGCAGCTGATCGTTCAAAAGTTCGGCGGTTCCTCGGTTGCCGATGCTGATGGCATCAAGCGGGTCGCTCAGCGCGTCGTGGATGCGCAGAAGGCCGGCAACGAGGTTGTGGTTGTTGTTTCCGCAATGGGCGACACCACTGATGAACTCCTGGACCTTGCAAGCCAGGTCACCGACTCGGCTCCAGCCCGTGAAATGGACATGCTGTTGTCCGCCGGTGAGCGAATTTCCATGGCCTTGCTCGCCATGGCCATCAACAAGTTCGGCGCCTCAGCGCAATCGTTTACAGGCTCCCAGGCCGGCATGATTACCGACGGCATCCACGGCAAGGCCCGGATTATTGATGTCGATCCTCACCGCATCCGCACCGCTCTGGACAAGGGTCACATTGCGATTGTGGCAGGTTTCCAGGGCATGAGCCGCATCACCAACGAGATCACCACCTTGGGCCGCGGTGGCTCGGACACTACCGCTGTTGCCTTGGCTGCGGCTCTCGAAGCTGACGTCTGCGAAATCTACACGGACGTGGACGGCATTTACACCGCCGACCCCCGCGTCGTCAGCAGCGCCCAGAAGATCGAACGTATCTCCAGCGAGGAAATGCTGGAGTTGGCCGCTTCCGGTGCCAAGATCCTGCACCTGCGTTGCGTGGAGTACGCCCGCCGTTTCGGTGTGCCCCTGCACGTCCGCTCGTCATTCAGCCAGAACGAAGGCACCTGGGTCATCCCCGGCGCCGACGAAAAGTTCACTATTCAAGAGGGAGTTGCCTTGGAGCAGCCAATCATCTCCGGCGTTGCACACGACCGGTCCGAAGCCAAGGTCACTGTGGTGGGCGTACCGGACATCCCCGGCAAGGCAGCTGCAATCTTCCAGGTGATCGCAGATGCGCACTCGAACATCGACATGATCGTCCAGAACGTCTCCACCCACGGCACCGGCCGCACGGACATCTCGTTCACCCTTCCCATTGTTGAAGGTGCGGACGCCCTGGCCGCCCTGCGCGCCGCCGAGGGCCAGATCGGCTTCGAGAGCATCGAGTACAACGAGCACGTGGGCAAGCTCTCCCTCATCGGAGCAGGCATGCGCTCACACCCCGGCGTTTCGGCCACGTTCTTCAAGGCCCTCTCTGACGCCGGCATCAACATTGACATGATCTCCACCTCGGAAATCCGTATCTCCGTGGTTACCAGCGCTGACGCCTTGGATGATGCCGTGCGCGCCATCCACAATGCGTTCGAGCTCGACGGCGACGCTGAGGCTACCGTCTACGGCGGCACCGGCCGCTAGGGAACCACGGTAACGCCCCCCAGTACGTAGCAGATAAGGCCGTTCTGAGCTCTCAGAACGGCCTTATCTGTCACTCAGTTGGGTGGGTGGGCGCCAGCAGGACATCCACCAACTGGGTCAGCCCTTGGGCCATATCCACGGATTTGTCATAGAGCCACTGCAGCTGCAGGCCGTCAAAGGCGGCCACTGTCAGCCTGGCCAGCATCACGGCGTCGACGTCGGTGCGTACCTCGCCGGCCTTCTGCCGCCGCTCAATGTCAGCAGCTACGTCCCGAATCACGGTCTCGTAACGGTCCTTGAAGTACGCGTGGGAGTCGTGCCCTGGGTCATTGGCAGTTGCCGAGGCAACCGCGTAGAGGGTAGTCAGCCCCGGCTCCCGCTCGTTCCGCTCGGCGATGCCCGGCATAAGGGCCAGCCCCACCTCGGATTCGCCGCCAAGGGCCAGGGAGCGACGATCCCGTTCGGCCAGGACCGCAGTGAGAAGTTCCTGCTTCCCTTTGAAGTAGTGGAACAGCGTTGCTTCCTTAACGCCCACCAGCTCGGCGACGCGTTTGAGGGCTGTTCCCTCAAATCCTTCGGTTGCGAAGACGTCGGTGGCGGTCTGGATGATCTGTTCGCGGCGTTCCGCTCCCTTGGCGTATTGGCCGCGGGCCCTCGAAGTTGGCATTGGCTCAGTCTATTTCAGGGGCACTTGAGCTAAAAACCTAGTCACACTAGATTTTAGCGGTTAGAGTTCTAGGTAGACCCAACGACGGGCATAGAAGGAGCAGCCACCCATGAATCCCACACTCGCAGCTGCCGTCACGGCACCGCAGGCCGGATCCCCGGACGCCGAAGCGAAGATCCGTGAACTCGCCACGAGTCTGTCCCTTGAGCAGCAGGTCCAATTGCTGACCGGAGCGGACGTCTGGTCCACCCACGCCATCCCGGAGATCGGCCTGTCCCGCATTGTGATGTCTGACGGCCCGGCAGGCGTCCGCGGCGAAGACTTCGATGAGCGCCACGACTCAGTCTCCTTGCCGTCGTCGTCCGCCTTGTCCGCCACCTGGAGCGTGGAAACCGCCCACCGCTACGGCCAAATCCTGGGCCAGGAGGCCCGCCGCAAAGGCGTCCACGCCGTCCTGGGCCCCACCATCAACCTGCACCGCTCCCCGCTGGGCGGCCGCCATTTCGAATGCATGAGCGAGGACCCCCGGCTCACCGCCACCATGGCTGCCGGCTACGTTGCCGGCGTCCAGTCCATGGGTGTGGGCGCCACCCCCAAGCACTACCTCGCCAACGAGGCTGAGACCGAGCGCTTCACCGCAGACTCCATAGTGGACGAGCGCCCGCTCCGCGAGCTGTACCTAGCCGCCTTCGAGGACGCGATCACCGAGGCCCGCGCCTGGTTGGTGATGAGTTCGTACAACTCCATCAACGGCACCACCGCCAGCGAGAACAAGCTGCTGGAAACGCCACTGTCCACCGAATGGGACTTCGACGGCGTGGTGGTGTCCGACTGGACCGGCGTCCGCTCGATCGACGCAGCCAACGCCCACCAGGACCTGGAAATGCCGGGACCGGTAGGCCACTGGGGACCCAAGCTGCTGGCCGCCGTCAATGATGGCCGCGTGAGCCGTGACGCCATCCTGGAGAAGGTCACCCGCATCCTGCGCCTGGCGGCCCGTGTCGGTTCACTCGAGGGATTCGCGCCCGCAGTCACCCAGCTCCCCACACAACTTGACGGTGCCGCCGTCGCGCGTGAAGTAGCCGTCCGCGGCGCCGTGCTGGTCCGCAATAAGGGGCTCCTGCCTCTGGATGCCAAAATGCTAAGCAGCGTGGCCGTGATCGGCCACAACGCTGACGAAGCCCGCACCCAGGGCGGCGGCAGCGCCACGGTGATGCCCAAGTACACCGTCTCGCCGTTGGAGGGGCTGCGGAAGGCACTGCCCGACGACGTCACGGTCGCCTACGCGCGCGGCGCCAAGTTTGCCGAGGGCATCCAGGCGTTCCCCCGCGCCTCCCTGCACAATCCGGTCTCCGACGTCCCCGGAATCCGCGTGACCTTCCTAGCGGAAGACGGCTCGGAGATTTCCGGCGAAGACCGTTTGGCTTCGCACTTGATCTGGTTCGGCATCGGAATTCCCGACGGCGCGGCCTCCATCCGCATGGAAGCGGACTGGACAGCAGAAACAGCAGGTGTCCACCACCTTGGCGTCGGCACAGTGGGCCAGATCCGCTTTGTCCTGGACGGCACGGAAGTCTTCAACAGCGAGCTTGAGGACGATACCGAAGTCCTGGGTGCGGCGCTGTTCGATCCGCCCAAAACCGTTCACGCGATCGAAACCACGGCGGGCCAGACGGTCCGCATCGAAGCCGAGTACCAACTGCCAGCCGAACAGATCATCCCGTTCACTGCCATCCTGCTGGGCGAGGAAACCATCGTCACGGACCCGCAGGCGGAAATCGACGCCGCCGTTGAAGCGGCCCGCACGTCCGACGTCGCCGTGGTGGTGGTGGGCACCAACGCCGCCATCGAATCCGAAGGCTTCGACCGCAAAGACCTGAACCTTCCGGGTTACCAAAACCAATTGGTCGACGCCGTTGCCGCAGCCAACCCGCGCACTGTTGTGGTGGTCAACTCGGGCTCCCCGGTACTGATGCCCTGGCTGGACAAGGTGGACGCGGTCCTGCTGGGCTGGTTTGGAGGGCAGGAATTCGGCAACGCAATCGCGGACATCCTCCTGGGTGCCCAAGAGCCGGGAGGACGTCTGCCCACCACCTGGCCTGCCGCATTGGAAGATGTCCCCGTCCTGAACACCACGCCAGTTGCGGGAAAGGTGGTCTATTCCGAGGGCATCCACATCGGTTACCGGGCATGGTTGAAGCAGGAAGCCGAAGGCGGGGCCGCTCCGGCACTCCCGTTCGGTTATGGCCTTGGCTACACGACGTTCGAGTTCGGCAAAGCCCACGCACCCCAGGCGGTGACCGCCGGTAAGGACGTCGTAGTGCACGTCCCCGTCAAGAACACCGGCACCCGCACCGGGCGGGAAGTAGTCCAGGTTTACCTGGAACGCCCCGAATCCGGCGTGGAGAGGCCTGTGCGCTGGCTTGCCGGTTACGCCGGAACCCACCTGGCAGCTAACGGAACCGAGAGTGTGGAAATAAGCATCCCGGCCAAGGCGTTTGCACATTACGACGCCGGCTGGCAGTTTGAGCGGGGTACGTTCCGGTTGTTGGTCGGTCGCCACGCGGCGGACCAATTCCAATCATTGGACATCGAACTCCGGTAACAGATGGGCGAAATCACGCTTGGTGGCGGGTTTTTCTGCCCGTCACCCACGTGGTTTTCGCCACAAGCCGCATAACTGGGGTATGGTATGGAATTTTCGTGGCATGCTGTACGTTGCATACCCGGTAACCCCCTAACACGAAGAGGCATTAAAAAGTGGCAGCCGATTACGACGAACTCCGTACCGATGTAAAAGAGAACCAGGAGCAGTCCCTCCAGGCTCTCCAGTCCGCCAGCGCTCCCACGGCCAAGAGTGTCGTGCTTGAACTGGACGAAACCGATGGCCTCGACGCCAGCGGCCCCGGCGGCGAAATCGTCGCCGAAGAACTGGTCATCCAGGTCATCCCGCAGGCAAATGACGAGTTCACTTGTCACTCCTGCTTCCTGGTTCGCCACCGCTCGCAGATCGCCCGCGAAAAAGATGGCGTCGCCTACTGCACTGACTGCGAAGGCTAAGACGACCCACCACCCCGGCGGACCTAGAGCGTCAGGGAGTGCCGCCGTCGGGATTAAATTGCGGAAGGACCGGAGCAAGCGCTCCGGTCCTTCCGCAGTTCATGGGGTGCTTCCACTGTCCCCCTACAGGCTGTAGTCAGTGGTGGTTGGGCCGGGATCATTGTTCCGGACTGCGTAGTGATGGCCCTCAGAGTCGGTCTCGACGTCGAAGTTCTTCAGATCCGCCTCGGAAGCGGTCTCGAAATCATCGTGCCTGTGCACCACGGGGCTGTCCGTATCGCCGTGGGTTGCCGGTCCAAAAACGGACTGCAGCCGCTCGGTCACGTGGACGAAGCCTTCCATTCTGCGTCCCATGTTTTCCACCTCCTTTCTTACCGGAGAGCGAAAAAGCGGCAGGGCTGGTGCGTGCCGTTCAGTGAGGCAATTTTACGCCCAAAATCCCCGTCGCGGGCGTTACCGCAGGGACTTGTCTTCCGGATTGCGGGGTACCACGTAGGTGCTGCCATCGGGACGGCGGAGGGTTTCCCATTGCTGCGTCTCGGCTTGGCGCTGGGCGAGCAACTTCCGGTTGTCCTCGGTCATCTCATGGTCGAGGGAGCTGCTGTGCGCGGGGCCGAAAATTACCCGGAACTTCCCTGTCGCGCGCATGAATTTCCGTGTAAAGGATTCCTGGGCCACGCGGATCGACTCCTCTTTTAGGCGGTTCAATAAGCACATAGTACGCTAATCATTAGTGCACTAACTAATTGATCTGTGTGCGCTATAGATCTGGCAGCAAGCACAGGAGTCAGCCATGACAGCCACAAAAGAGCCCACCCAGGAGACCGACGACCTCCTCCTCGAACGCCAGCTGTGTTTTGCCCTGACCGTGGCCTCGCGAAGTGTTGTGGGCGTCTACAAGCCTGTGCTGGAACGGCTCGGGCTCACCCATCCCCAGTACTTGGTAATGCTTGCCCTCTGGGAGCGGAGCCCACGGACGCTGAAAGACATCAGCGACAGCCTCCTCCACGACCCCGCCACCCTCTCCCCGCTGCTTCGCCGCCTGGAGGAAGCCGAACTCATTACCCGCGAGCGCGTTCCGGGCAACGAGCGGGCATTGGCCGTCAAGCTGACAGATAAAGGCGCTGCACTCCGCGATCAGGCCACAGCAGTTCCGGGCGAGATCCGTGAGCGCCTGCAACTCAGCCGCGAAGAAGTGGCTGAGCTCCACCAGGCCATGACGGGTTTGATCGCCGCCACCCAACGGCATAACTCGCTTTAACAAACCCGCGCGGCCACTAGCCAAGCACGCTCCCCCGGTGGTCTTCTTGAAGCGAACACGGAAACAGGCACCACTAGTGCCACGTAAAATGAACGCAACCTAGGAGATTCCATGCGCATGCGATTTGTTCGGCCCCTGTTGGCAGTACTGGCCGTCGCCGGCCTCGCCGCATGCTCGGGCACCCCGACACCAGGTTCCACAGGCAGCGCAAGCCAGGCACCGTCGTCGTCGGCCCCCTCCAGCAGCAGCCCCGGCAAGACCGCAACTCCCAGCGCGTCAGCAGCCGCCGGCGCGGGCAACGCCGAGCTGTCCATCACGCTCGTCGAAACCCCGGAGTCCGCTCCCCAAACATTTACGCTCGTCTGTAAGGATGGCGCACCGGCGGCCGAAAGCAGCCACCCATCAGGAGCCGAGGCCTGCAGCACCCTCAAGAGCGGCCCCTCCATCCTGAGCCCGGCCCCCACCCGGACGGACCAAGCCTGCACCATGCAGTACGGCGGCCCGGCAACAGCCAAGGTGACCGGTTCAGTGGACGGCAAGGAAGTCAACGCGTCCTTCAAACGCACGGACGGCTGCCAGATCGCCCTGTGGGACGCCGCGAAGAGCGTCCTCGGATCAGATGGCGGCCTCTAGGCTGCGGCACCTCCCCCAAGAGCAATGGCTCGGGCTGGAGGCAGCCCACCATGCTCGCGTCGCGCAGTACGCCGATCCGTATCTGGCCAGGCGTTCGGCCGGCAAGAAGCACCCCGTGGAGGATTTCCTCTTCACTTACTACACGCAGAAGCCGGGGCAGTTGCAGCGCTGGCACCCCGGACACGGCGTGGTCCTTAGCGGCGAACGCGCCCTTGACCGTGTGACCTGGAAGTTCTACCGAACGCTCGACGACGGCGAACTCGCCTCAGTGGGGCTGGCTCCAGGCACGCCGGCGGTCACCTTTGACCGCGGCGGCTTCCTGGCCGACCGCGCCGAAGCTGTCCGCTTCGCGGGAATCATCCTCTCGGGAACGGCCAAGCGACCGGCACAATTCGGGTGCTTTGGGCTGCACGAGTGGGCCATGGTGTACCGGCAGGAAAAGTTCGAGCTACGGCACGAATACCTGAAGCTGAGGCTCGGCGGCGAGGGCACTGACTCCGTTGTTGAAGAGAACCGCATCCGGTGCTCGCACTTTGACGCTTTCCGCTTCTACACACCGGACGCCACCGCGTTGAATGAGCTCACGCCCACCCGGGAGAACCAGCGCACCATGGAACAGCCAGGTTGCCTGCACGCCAACATGGACCTCTATAAATGGGCGTACAAGTTGACGCCTGCCCTGCCCAGCGAGCTGGTGATGGACGCTTTCGAGTTGTCGTGGCGGATCCGGGCGATGGATATGCAGGCCTCACCCTACGATCTTGAAGAATGGGGCTACCCACCCATCAGGATTGAGACACCGCAGGGCAAGTCCGAGTACGTTGAATACCAGCGGGCTTTCGCGGCCGAATCCCAGGAGCTGCGGGCCCGTGTGCTCCAGGCAGTAGGGCCTCTCTTGGACGAGCTGAGCGGCTTGGCTGCCTGAGCACCCGCCGCCACCAGCGAAAGGTAACCATGGTTTCCGCTAAAGAGAACGACTCCGCCACCAGCGACCCAAACGACAAAGAATACGACGTCGACCTGACTGTCACGCTGACAGAGGCACCTGATGCTGAGCCGCGGGAGTTCCGCCTGCGTTCGATGAACGGTGTGCTGTCCGCGAACGCCGATTCCGTTGATTCAAACCTGCCCGACGCCACGGCAGCGCTGGCCGCCGTGGAGCAGTTCGGCGAGGAAATCTTCTTCCCCGAGCCCCGCCCGGACCGAATCTGCACGCAGCAGTACGGTGGGCCGCAGGTAGCGGTTGTGACGGGCTGGTTCCGTGGCCGGAAGGTCCACAGCCAGTTCAGCAGGACCGATGGCTGCGAGATCGCACGTTGGAAGACGATGGCGTCGCTGTTGGGGAACACCGGTGGTTCTACGGGGGCAAGCTAAGCCCAGTAATAACGGCAGTGGCCGGTGGGAAACCCCACCGGCCACTGCCGTTATTGGATCAAGCGGGAACTAGCCGGCGTTGTTGCTCTGCGTCGGCTCGTCAGCGCGGATCTTGCCGCGGGGCTTCTTGTCCTTTTTGTCCTTCTTGGGGTCTTCTTCATCCGGGACCACGACGGTGCCGCCCGGGTTAACCAGGACGGTGACGAAGCTTGGCTCGCTGGTCCCTGCGAAGGTCAGGCGGCCAATGTAGGAGCCGGGCTCCAGGTTCTTCCAGTTCAGCGAGATCTGACCGGTCTTGCCGTTGGCGAGGCGGATCGGATTCGGCGTCACGGTGGCGTTGCCCTGGTTGGCTCCCAGGACTGCAGCGTCAACAGTGGCCTTGGTGGGCTGGTTGTTGGGGCTCGCGTACAGGTTGGCGTAGACGTAGTAGTCGCCGGCTGCCGGGTTGGGGACGGACAGGGTTTCGCTGGCAGAGGCCGTGGCGGCAGGCAGTTGCTGACCGGAAGGCGTCACCACCAGCATGTCGAAGTCCGCGGCCTCGTTGGAGGAGATAACCGAGAACTTGGCCAGCGCGCTGTTGGCGCCAACGGTCACCTTCTTCACGTAGTTGGACGCGTTGGTTTCGCCGGCAAACGGACCAGGAACCAGCTCGACTGCCGAGGAATCCGCCTTGGACAAGCCATCAATGGTCACACCCACCGGCAGGTTGGTGCCGGAGGTGATGTTGATGGTTGCCGAGCCATTGGGGCCCGTTCCGGTGAAGGCGAGCGCCTTGTCCGCAATGACGGATTGCGGCCGGACGGCGATCGGCGAGGTGACGGTCTTGTTGGCACCCTGCCAGTTCAGCGAACCCATGGCGAACTTGCCCAGCTCGGCGTTCTTGTTTTCGAACTGAACCTTGAACGTCTTCTTCTCACCGGGAGCACCGAACGTCAGTACGGACGGTGTGACCTTGACGTTGACACCCGGGACGTTGGCTGTTGCCCGGTAGGTTCCCGCCGTCAGCGCCGTGAGGGTACGCGTGACTTCGATCTTCCCGGCCAGGTTGCCCAGGGCGAAGGAAGGTACGTTCATGTCGCGGGCAGCTGTGGTGCCGAGCCCCTCCATGCCCAGGTCCATGCCCGTGCCTTGGATGAACTTGAGATAGTCCTCGGTGGTGGCGTCGTACACGAGGCCCGGTGAAAGGACCTTGGCCGGATCAACCTGCCCCGCGCCGGTGGCGAAGACGTCCTTGTTGACGGCGCCGTTGGCCAGCTTGACCGGGCCTGCGGTGGTCATCATGGCGGACTTCACCGTGGCCGGGGACCACTGCGGGTTCTTACCCAGAATCAGTGCGCCGAAACCGGCTACGTGGGGTGAAGCCATGGACGTTCCGGACAGGAAGCCGAAGTTGTCTCCACCGGTTCCGATCGGCGAGACGCCCGCGAGGATGGCGACGCCGGGAGCGGACACGTCAGGCTTCAACAGGTCAGAATCCGTAGCAAGCAGCGGTCCACGGGAGGAGAATCCGGCGATCTGCGGCTGCGCTTCAGCAGGCAGTCCCGTGGTGTCGCGGTTCAGCAGGGACACGGTGACGCCCGGGTTGGCCGTGACCTTGTCCTTGATGGTCTGCGTTGCAGGCGGGTTCACGTGGACGGTGGGGATGACGTGCTTGTCAGTGTCCAGCGAGGATTCCGTGAGGTTCACCAGGATCATGCCCACGCCACCGCCGCGCAGGACCTCGGCGCTCTTGGCCGTTCGGTCAACAACACCACGGTCGCAGACAACAACCTTGCCGGCTACCTTGGCCGGGTCCAGTGAGCCCGGAGCACACAGGGCCGCATTTCCTTGGCCGCTTGCAGCGCTGGTGGACAGCACGACGCCGGCCCCGGTCACCTCGCGGTTCATGATGGACGCTCCGCGGAACTTGCTGCCATCGGAGAACTCAACAGTGCCCTGGAGCTCCTGCGAGAAGGAGGTGGCGGCTACCGTGGTCAGCCACGGCGCTCCGTGGTTCACGGTGCTGGCGGTCGGACCGGAGTTACCGGCCGAGGTTGCCACGAAGATCCCTGCGGAAGCTGCTGAGAGGAACGCCAAGGAAACCGGATCCGTGGTGGTGGTGGTTGAACCCGAAATGGAGTAGTTCAGCACGTCCACGCCGTCCAGGATGGCCTGCTCGATCGCGTCAACTGAAGCGGAGCCGTAGCAACCACCGGTGGCGGGATCGGTGTCTTCCCAGCAGACCTTGTAGACGGCGAGTTTGGCGGCGGGTGCGATCCCGCTGGTGGTTCCGAAGCTGCGGCCATCCACTACGGCGTCAACGTTGGCGTTGCCCGCTGCCGTGCTTGCCGTGTGGGTGCCGTGGCTGTCCACGTCCACAGGAGAGATGACTTCCTCGGAAGCGCGGTTTTCCGGTGGGACTGTTTCCAGGAAGGCGTCCGCGAAGTAGTGGGTGCTGAGGACCTTGGAGTTGCAGGCGCTGCCATCGTAATCCGCGCCGGTATCGGTACCGGGCTGGCATTCGCCCACGAAAGTATCGCCGTCGGCCTTAAGCATGGCGATCTTGCCGTCAGCGGTGCGGTACGGAACCCCTACCTGGGGGTTCCCCACCAGCGGACCAACGGGCTCCCCGGCGAAGAACGGGTTGGAGGGGGTGTACCCGGTATCGATCACGCCAACCACGGTGCCCTTGCCGGCGTTGTCCTGGCCGCCGTATTGGGTAGCCCAGGTCCCGTTGGGGCCGCTGAGCTTGAGGAAGTCGGTGGTGGAGTAGTCCGGAGCGTACTGCGTGTCCGGTGCAACCATGAGGACCTTGGGGTCCTTGGCAAGGTTGATGGCCTGGTCCGCCGTGAGGTTGGCACTGAAGCCGTTGACGGCGGTAGTGAAGTCACGCTTGATGGTGACGTTTTCCTGCTGGGCGACTTCCTGCTGCTTTTGCTGGAGGTGCTGCTGGTATTCCTTTACCTCGGCGCTGTCTGCGTCGAGCTTCTTGCCTTCCTCCGGCTTGGTGGGCGCGAGGCCTGCCGTGCCGCCGTCGTAAGTAGCTGCAGGTTTCTCGGCCAGGACCACCATGTAGCGGCCGTCCTTATAGGCGCTGGGGTCAAGGTTCTTCTTGGCCACGCCTGCACCATTCCCGGGCGCCTCCGGCGCGGGAGCGGCCTGGGCGGGCATCGCCATGGACGAGAGCAACAACGGCAGGCCGACGGCGAGCGCCGCAGCCTTCCGGAGTCCCCCGCTTCTGACGAAGCTCTTTCCTTGTGATTTCACGAGTGGTTGCACCTTTCACTGAGGGAGGACCGGGCTCCATCGCCCAGGCCTGTCAACTTTAAGTTGGTTGAACCTTTGACAGTTCTTGTCAAAGCAGCGCAACCAGCCGAGTCACAGAGTACCTAGTGAGAGCCGAATATGACATACAGCACATTTCAAGATTTTTGTCTTGTCACAGCGAGGGTGATTCGTCAGGGAATGACAAACGGCGGACCGCTGCAGAGTACTGCGGTCCGCCGCTTACTTCCGAGCCAATGAGCTAGCCCTTCGGTGTCACCTGCATCCGGTCAAAGGAGACCTGGACGCCGTTCTGATCCAGGACCACCACGTCATCCCGGCCGTTCTTCACGTCGGCGGGAAGCGTGAACTTCACCGTGTTATCCGCCCCCGGAAAGTTCCAGCCAAGGCGGTAGCCCGTTTTGTTCAGGTACAGGTAGTACCACTGACCATGGTCAAGGCCGTTCAAGACCACTTCCTGGCCCGTCCGGTATTTCTCTGCCGTACCCAGGTCGAACGCCGGCGTGCCGAGTTCCTGGCGCGCGATGGCCGGTTCCGTGTCCGGTTTGGTCCTCAGCTCTACCGGGTCACCATTCACGGTGATGATCTTGGTGGTCTGCCCCGCCGAGCTGACTTCCCAGGTGGTCTTTGGAATGAAGAACCCCTGCTCAGCTTCTTCGGCAGTGACGGTGTGGCGCGGGGTGGCGCACTGGTAGCTCTGGCCGGCCGGCAGCACGCTGTAGCGGCAGTTGCCCGGCCCTTCCGGCAGGAACGGGCTGAAGTTGCCGGCGGTGGGGACCACCTTCTCCACCAGCGGGCTCGTGTTCTTCACCGTGAAGGTGTACGGGACCTGGTCACCTGCCGCGTAGGGCTGGGCTGCAAGGTCACGTCCGACGTCGGCACGCGCCCCGCTGATATCGGCTGTCAGCAGTCCGTCGCGCAAGGCGACCGCAGCGCCGGTAAACGGCACCGTTTTGGTGAGCGACGGCGTCGTGCTGGCTGTGATGCTGAAGCCCGCCTCGGGCACGAAGTAACCGCGCTCAATATCGGCCGCCGTGATCACGTGCTTGGCCGTGGTGCAGGTGTAATTCGCACCTGCAGCCAGGTTGTTGTACCGGCAGTTGGGGGCCGACGGCGGAAGGAACCCGGAGTCAAAGCTCCCGGAAACCGGGACCGCGTTGGCCGTGACGTTGGCGGTGCTCTTGACGTTGAGCGAGTAGCTGAGGACGTCGCCTGCTTGGTAGGGACTGGCCACGACGTCACGGGCCGGTGCCGTTCCCGTGATGCTCAGGCCCACCTGCGGGGCAACCGGCACGGTGGCGGTGAAGGTGAACTGCGATACCCGGCCATCCGCCGTCGTGAATGCTGCATTGAGGTTCTGCGGACCGCTGGCGTTGGCCGGTGCCGTCAGGGCAACATTGACGGTCACCGAAGCGCCGGGGGCGACGTCGGGAACCGGCACCGTGGTGGCAGACCAGCCGCCGGGTGTGTAGACGGTGGCCGTTGCGCCGGACAACGTGCCGGCCTCTTGGTTGGTGACGGTGACAGGCACCTGCTGCGTAGCGCCCGGCGCAGTGGTGACAGCCGGGACGGACAGCGGCGCGCAAACGTAGTTCAGCCAGGCGTCGTCGAACTTCGCGAACGGCATGTTGTCCGTGTAGTTGCCCTCGTACAGAACGCCAAATTTGCCCTCTTCCAGACGGGTCACCGTGGAGTACGCGGAGAAGCCGGAACGGATGGTGCGGACGCCGGGCCAGGTGGCGCCGTCGTCGCAGGAGACGCGGGCCGAGACGTTTTCGCGGCCGGTTTTGGAGTTGGCGTTGGTAAAGATGAGCTTCTTTGCATCAGCTGAGCCCTGCGCCGCGTTGGGGAACATACGTGCGATGGCACCGTTGTTGGCGGGATCCGGGAGCTCGGTGTCCTGGGTGACCGGACCGTACGTAGCGCCGCCGTCCGTGGAGATGGCCACTTTGCGGTAGCCCTGGTTGGCGTTGTCCCGGGAGTTCAGGAGAACGCGGCCGTCGGAGAGTTCCACGGTCTTGTTCTCGTCCATGCGGTCCCCGACGTTGGCGCCCTTGTGCCAGGTGGCGCCGTGGTCATCGGAGTAGACGGAGTAGGCCTGGATCTTGTTGGTGCCATCTGCTTGGCGGACATCGCCGGCGTATTGCTGAATCAGGCGCCCTTTGTACTGGCCATATTTGAGTTGGATACCTTCCCCGGAGGAGGCGAAGTTGGACCTGATGTCGCCGGCTACAGGGTTCGTCTTGCTGGTGCCCGGCTTGGTGACGTTGGTGATAAGCCGTGGCTGGCTCCATGTGACGCCGGCGTCCGAGGACTCGATGACGGCGGAGGAGATCACGGTCCTATCGGCGTCATTGTTGCCGAATTGGCTGCCGCCGAAGCCTTGGTCTTTGGAGTAGACAAAGAACGCGAATACCTTGCCCGCTTCAGCGTCATAGATGTAGGACGGATCGCTGTAACCATATTTCGGCCCACTGGCATCGCCGGGGTGCCCCGCGGCAATGACCGTGACCGGACCCCACGTCCGGCCGCCATCGGTGCTGCGACGCTGGACGATCGAGTTGGGATTGGGAGCGTCCGCCGCTGAACCCGGACGTCCGTCCCAAGCAGCAAGGACCACGTTGTTGCCCAGGTAGGTCAGGGCGGGAATCCGGTAGAAGAAGTTGGCTGCGGTACGATCCGCGCCGATGTTGGCCTCGGTGAACGTGCCCGGGGCTGCTGCGGGGTTGTTGGGCGGAATCGGGGCGGCTGTGGCCGGAAGAGCGAGCCCGGCCAGGAGGGCGGCGCTGAGGGCGCCGGCGGCTGCTGTTCGCGCAAAGGATGAAGATCTCAAATCGAGGGTCCTTTCGAGTGGGTGCTACGTGCTACGTCGAACGTCCTACAACCTAGAGACGTCCTCATACCCTAAGGTGTTCAGCGTCACATTGCCAGAGATGAAGCGCAGAAGGCTTCGTTTGGCGGCGAAGCGGTAGCCTCGAAAGCGAAACCGAACATCGCTTGAGCCACTGGAGTTGCCGTGAAAATCCTCGTCCCGGACACCATCGAGCTGGACCTCTCCGCCCTCGAGGACCAGGTCTTCGTCTATCAGGTGGACCAGCCGATCCCCGCAGAACACCGGGACGCCGAGGTCCTGGTTGTCTGGCGGAACACTTCGGACAATCTGTCCGACGCCGCCCGCTCGATGCCCCATCTCAGGTTGGTGCAGACACTCGCGGCCGGCCCCGACTCCGTTCTCTCCGCCGGCTTTGCGGACGGCGTTGCGGTGACGTCCGGCCGATCCCTCCACGACGGCCCCGTGGCCGAACATGCGCTGGCATTGATCCTGTCCGCTGTCCGCCGCTTGGACGTGCTGCTCGATTCCCAGAAGTCAGCCACCTGGAACGCTCCCTACAACGCGGAACAGTCCAACCCCGCTACCCAACAGCTGTACACGCTCGACGGCGCCAAGGTCACCATCTGGGGCTTCGGCTCCATCGCAGGGCGGCTCGCTCCCCTGCTGGCCGCACTGGGCGCGACGGTCATCGGCGTCGCCAACTCCGCGGGCGAACGCTATGGCTTCCCCGTGGTCTCAACCGAAGAACTGCAGGATGTCCTCGCTACAACCGATGTCCTGATCTCCATACTGCCCGCCACCCCGGAAACCGCCGACTCCCTGAACAAAGAGATCCTCGCCGCCCTGCCGTCCACGGCAGTCTTTGTGAACGTTGGGCGCGGTGCCACCGTTGACGAAGAAGCTCTTCTCGCAGCTCTTACCGAGGGCCGCCTGCGCGTAGCGGCACTGGACGTGACCAAGATTGAGCCCCTCCCCTCCAACTCCCCACTGTGGAACGCCCCGAACCTGATCATCACGCCGCACGTTGCAGGCAACCGACCCAAAGGCTCGGCTCGCCTGGTCACAGAGAACGTCACCGCACTAAAGGAAGGCAAGCCGCTCACCAACCAAGTGGCCGGCTAGATCCCACCCCTTTTCCTCACGGGATCCAATTCCTCACAGGATTTCGTTGCCTCCGAATAGTAAGCATGCTTATGGTATGTGAGTCCGGGGTGGCCAGCAGAGGGTTTCCATCCCACACGGAGCATGAGACAACGTGAGGAAACGTATGTACCTGCACACCCAGCTTCTCATCAATGAAATCGCCGCCGACGAGCCGGATCCTGCAGCCGCCAATGCCCTCCAGGAAGGCCTGGGCGGCCAGTTCGGCGAGATGCGCACCATGATGCAATACCTGTTCCAGAGCATGAATTTCCGGGGTGACGCGGCATCGAAACCGTACAAGGATCTACTGCAGGGCATCGGCACTGAAGAGATCAGCCATGTGGAGCTCATCGGAACCACCATTTCCCAGCTCCTTGACGGCTCACCCCGCTATCAGGGCGAGAAGTCCGATCCCGTGGACCAGCCGGGCGCAGGGGGATCTACTCCCTTGAAGATCGCACTGGACACCAGCAACATCCACCACTACTTGGTGGGTGCTCAAGGTGCCTTGCCCGTGGATGCCGCCGGTAACCCGTGGAGCGGCTCGTACGTCTACAACAGCGGCAACCTGGTGCTGGACCTGCTCTACAACCTGATGTTGGAGTCAACGGGCAGGCTGCAAAAGTGCCGAATCTACGAA
Organism: Arthrobacter sp. StoSoilB22; assembly: GCF_019977315.1. Classification (NCBI taxonomy): domain Bacteria; kingdom Bacillati; phylum Actinomycetota; class Actinomycetes; order Micrococcales; family Micrococcaceae; genus Arthrobacter; species Arthrobacter sp. StoSoilB22. The sequence goes on along the minus strand of NZ_AP024652.1, from coordinate 645,715 downwards.
ATGACAGACAACAAGACCGCGCGTTCCACCATCGCGTACCTGATTGTCCGGGACCAGGCGCACGAGAATGCTTATGCCAAGGCATTGGAGAGTCTGGGCGTTAACTGGGGCAAGCTGCTGCCCATACCCAAGACCAACGCCGAGCAGTTCCCGGAGGTGAAGAAGCTCCTGGACAAGGGACTGCAGAGCATCCAGTACACCTTCAGCGCTGACAATCTCAGCGAAGCAGGCAAACTCTACCGGGGAGCTTCTCCGTCAAACGACGGAACCGAGTTGAGCACCGACGTCATGCCCGACGGGTTCCCCATGACCGTCTCACCGGAACGCAAGGAAGAATTTGCGCCCGGCCTTGATCCGGAATTGATGGCCCTGATCCAAGCCACGGCAGAACAGGAAATGAAGGACGCGGACAGCCCCAAGGAAGCCAAGTCCACGTCGGCCAAGAAGAAATAACGAACCACAAAAAGGGTCCCCGCCTTAACCGAGGCGGGGACCCTTTTGGTAGGTGGTAGAGATCAGGAGTGCTCGTACGTCAGGCAGTCGGCAGCTTCGCGGCCGGGACCCACCTTGACGTCATGTGCCTCGCACATGAGGTTGTTGTTGTGGACGCACTCGGAGCGCTGGCAGGCACCAACGTGGGCGAGGACCTTGGGAAGGCCACCCATGGCATTGGTGTCAATGAACGTGGCGCAGGAAGCGTGGTCCTGGCTGCCACCAATGGTGATGCCAAAGGCTGTGCAGCCGTCATGGTTGAATCCGCAGCTGCCAACGCTACAGGCGGATACTTCGGCAATGTGTTCGGTCATTGTTCCTCCTGGTTGGATCCTGAATAATACTGAGGCTAAACCCCGCGTGTATTACCCAAGCTACGCCCGAATCACGCCCTTTAACCTCTTCGAATAGCGCATTTGTATGTGCGCTAATGCCCGGAGGATTATCGGGGAGTTCGCAGGGCATCACTGATTTTGGCACGTGTTTCGGCGTCCAGAGGCGCCGTCACGCGATTGTCTCTCGCCACCCGATCCGCCCTGATCTTCTGGATGACCATCCGGCCCAAACCAGCAAAAACGGCTGCGGCCACAACGCCCAGCACCATCGATTTCGGTTTCTCAGCCATGCCGCAATCCTAGTGACGCCCGGCACCTGGCGAAAGTGCCGCCGTCGGGCCCTCATCTGGTCCAATTTCCTCCGCCGCGGCGGGGTGTCCTCGCGCAATCCGGCTGAATAGGGTATGTGCGCCGCTCCCGGTAGAATAGGTGTGCAAGCTCGCGGAGCGCCCCCCATGCCGTTCAAACATTGCAGTTCACCACCGTGTTTAACCCTGTGTTCAAGACGCTGTTTGAATGCGGCTGAACGGCGTGAGACGGCACCTCCGCGGCAGCCTTATTTAAGGTTCACCCAACTCACGCACAGGAGTTACCGGATGCCCCGGATCGTCGTTGACGTCATGCCCAAGCCCGAGATTCTGGACCCCCAGGGGAAAGCCATCGTGGGTGCACTGCCCCGCCTCGGCTTCAACAGCTTCAGCGCAGTCCGCCAGGGCAAGCGTTTCGAACTGACCGTCGACGGCGAGGTGACCGACGCTATCCTGGCCCAGGCCCGCGAAGCTGCCGAGACCCTCCTGTCCAACCCGGTGATCGAGGATGTTGTCAACGTCGAGGTCGTCGAGGCCTGATATGACGTCGATCCCCCTGATTGGCGAGGCTGTGGCCGTCGCCGCAGAACCCCGCTTGGCCGGCGCCAAGATCGGCGTCGTCACCTTCCCCGGCACCTTGGACGACCGCGACGCCGCACGTGCAGTGCGCCTCGCAGGCGGCACCGCCGTTTCGCTCTGGCATGCAGACACCGAACTGGGCGATGTTGACGCTGTCATCATCCCCGGCGGTTTCTCCTACGGCGACTACCTCCGCGCCGGTGCCATCTCGCGCTTCGCTCCGTTGATGTCCAAGATCATTGACGCCGCGAACTCCGACGCAAAGCTCCCGGTTTTGGGTATTTGCAATGGTTTCCAGATCCTGACCGAGTCGCACCTGCTGCCCGGCTCCATGATCAAGAACGACCACCTGAAGTTCATTTGCCGCGACCAGACGTTGCGCGTGGAAAACGCCAACACTGCGTGGACCGTGGACTACACCGACGGCCAGGAAATCATTGTGCCGTTGAAGAACCAGGACGGCCAGTACATCGCCGACGAAAAGACCCTGGATGCCCTCGAGGCTGAGGGCCGCGTGGTGTTCCGCTACGTGGGCTTCAACCCGAACGGCTCCCGCCGCGACATCGCGGGCATCTCCAACGCCGCGGGCAACGTGGTGGGCCTCATGCCGCACCCCGAGCACGCTGTGGAGACCGGCTTCGGCCCGGAGTCCCTAGATGGGGCTCCCCGCGACACCGACGGCCTGGGCTTCTTCACCTCCGTACTGACCAAGATTGTGGGAGGCGACAAGTGACCACGGAAACCACCAAGAAGTTCAACATCGACACCGTTGAGCACGCTGCCAAGACCCCGGACACGGAACTCCCGTGGGCCGAGTTGGGCTTGAAGCAGAACGAATTCGACGAGATCGTCAAGGTTCTCGGCCGCCGCCCCACCGGTGCCGAGCTGGCCATGTACTCCGTCATGTGGAGCGAGCACTGCTCCTACAAGTCCTCCAAGAACCACCTCCGCCAGTTCGGCGAGAAGGTCACCGAGGAAATGAAGAAGGACATGCTGGTTGGCATCGGCGAGAACGCCGGCGTCACCAATTTGGGCGACGGCTGGGCCGTGACGTTCAAGATCGAGTCCCACAACTCTCCGTCGTTCGTTGAGCCTTACCAGGGTGCCGCTACCGGCATCGGCGGCATCGTCCGCGACATCATCTCCATGGGCGCACGCCCGGTTGCCGTGATGGACCCGCTGCGTTTCGGCGCGATCGACCACCCGGACACCGCCCGCGTCATGCACGGTGCTGTTGCCGGCATCGGCGGCTACGGCAACTGCCTGGGCCTGCCGAACATCGGCGGCGAAATGGTGTTCGACTCCGTATACCAGGGCAACCCGCTGGTGAACGCACTCGCCGTAGGCGTCATGCGCCACGAGGACATCCGCCTGGCCAACGCATCCGGCAAGGGCAACAAGGTTGTCCTGTTCGGCGCGCGCACCGGCGGCGACGGAATCGGCGGCGCTTCGGTGCTGGCCTCGGAGTCCTTCGATGACACCAAGCCCTCCAAGCGTCCGGCCGTCCAGGTGGGCGACCCCTTCGCTGAGAAGGTCCTCATTGAGTGCTGCCTGGAGCTCTTCAAGGGCTCGCTGGTTGAAGGCATCCAGGACCTCGGCGCTGCAGGAATATCCTGCGCCACGTCCGAGCTCGCGTCCAACGGTGATGGCGGCATGGAAGTGGAGCTGACTTCGGTCCTGCTCCGCGACCCCACACTGACCCCGGGCGAGATCCTTATGTCCGAGTCGCAGGAACGCATGATGGCCGTGGTCACCCCGGAGAACATCGCAGCGTTCGAAGCTGTGATGGACAAGTGGGCCGTGGAGTACTCCTGGTTGGGTGAGGTCACCGATACCGGCCGCCTCATCATCACCTGGGAAGGCGAAGTAATCGTCGACGTCGATCCCCGCACCGTTGCGCACGACGGCCCGGTCTACGACCGTCCGTTCGCCCGCCCGGAGTGGCAGGACTCTGTGCAGGCCAACGCCTTCACCGGTTCCGTGGAGGACGCAGGCCGTCCGTCGGCTCCCACCGAGCTGGCTGCAGCCGTCACCGAACTCGTTGCGTCACCGAACATGTGCAGCAAGGCCTGGATCACCAAGCAGTATGACCGCTACGTTGGCGGCAACACTGCCATGGCGTTCCCGGATGATGCCGGCGTGGTCCGCGTTGACGAGGAAACCGGCCTGGGCGTTGCCTTGGCCACCGACGCCAACGGCCGCTACACCTACCTCGAGCCCTACCAGGGTGCACAGCTCGCACTGGCTGAGGCCTACCGCAACGTGGCCACCTCCGGCGCCGTTCCGATGGCCGTCAGCGACTGCCTGAACTTCGGTTCCCCCGAGGATCCGGATGTCATGTGGCAGCTGGCCGAAGCCATCCGTGGCCTCTCCGACGCCTGCATGGAGCTGGGTATCCCGGTAACCGGCGGCAACGTCTCGCTTTACAACCAGACCGGCACCACGCCCATCCACCCCTCCCCTGTGGTGGCAGTCCTGGGCAAGCTGGACGACGTCGCCCGCCGCACGCCGTCGGGCTGGCGCGAGGACGGCCAGGCCATCTACCTGCTGGGCACCACCGCAGCAGAGTTGGACGGTTCCGAGTGGTCCAACCTCCGCGGACACCTTGGTGGCCTGCCGCCGAAGGTTGACCTCGCAGCCGAGCGTGCATTGGGCGAAATCCTGATCAACGCTTCCCGTGACGGCATGGTTGACGCAGCACACGACCTCTCCGAAGGTGGCCTCGCGGCTGCCTTGGTGGAGTCCTCGCTGCGCTACGGCGTCGGCGCACGCATCGCCCTTGAAGAGCTCATGGAGCGCGACGGCGTGGACCTGTTCACAGCACTCTTCTCCGAAACGCAGGCCCGGGCCATCGTGTCCGTACCGCGCTCCGAGGAAGTCCGCTTCAAGGACATGTGCACGGCCCGTGGCTTCGCCCACCTCCGGATCGGCGTTGTTGACGCTGCCGGTGGAAAGCTGGAGATCAACGGCGTGGACGAGCTCTCCTTGGACGCTCTCCGCGAAGCACACGAAGGCACCCTGCCGAAGTACTTCGGCTAAGGACAGCTAACGTCGCAAGGCCCCGGCGCTCGGAGAGTGCCGGGGCCTTGCGCGTTTCCGAGGGGGTTTAGGCAGGCCAGGTCCGCAGCAACATCAGCTGTTCGGTGAACTCGGCCTCCGGCAACGGCCTGCCAAAGTAGTAGCCCTGCCCGCTCGCGCAGCCTATGCTCCGGAGCGCTTCTGCTTGTTCGGAGGTCTCAATCCCCTCCCACACACCCTCCAAGCCGCAGGAGCGGATGACCTGCTGTATTGCGGCCAGGAAGTCCAGCTGTGAAGGATCTTTGCCCAGGTCCTTCACGAACTGTCGGTCCACCTTCACCCGGTCTACGGGCAGTTTCCTCAGGTATCCCATGGACGAGTAGCCGGCCCCGAAGTCGTCGATCTCAAGCCCCACACCGAGCCTGTGCAGGCTCGCCAGGGTGTAACGGTCAAGCTCGTTGTTGTGGATGATGGCACTCTCGGTGAGCTCCAGCACCAGTGATTCCGGGGCCACGCCTTGCCCCGCCAATGCCTGACTGACGTCGTCCACGAATTCCAGGCTTTGGAGATCGGCAGCAGAGACATTGATCCTCATGGAGAAGTCCTGGTGTGCGGTGGCCGGGGCATCCCGCCACCGCCGCAACTGGCCCACGGCCGTCCGCAGGACCCATCTGCCCAACTCCGCGATCAGGCCGGTGGCCTCGGCAACGGGGATGAACTGGTCCGGCATGATCAGGCCATGGACGGGGTGTTTCCACCGGACCAAAGCCTCGCAGCCCTCGATCCTGCCGGTGGCGAGCTCCACGATCGGCTGGTAGTAAAGGACCAGCTGGTCCGAACGGATGGCTTCGCGGAGTTCGCCCACGATCTGCCGCTGCAGCAGCCGTGCATGCAGGGTTGCGGGATCGAACACTTTGAGTTTGTTCCGGCCCTCATTCTTGGACTCTTCCATGGCCAGATCGGCCTCTTGGAGAAGGTCCTCGATGCTGTGATGCGGCTCCGCGGTGCGCAGGCCGACGCTGGCGCCGCAGCGGATGCTGTTGTTCCCGAGGTCTATGTTCGGTTCCAGCGCGGCCAGGATGCGGTTCCCGACGGCGGTGGCCCGGCTGTGCGCGGTGGCGGGCAACAGCACAGCGAATTCGTCCCCACCCAGGCGGGTGACGACGTCGTCCTCCCGCACGGCTGACCGGATGCGCATGGCGACGGTGATCAGAATCTGGTCCGCCGCGGCATGGCCTGCGGAGTTCTTCAGTGCCCTGAAACCGTCCAGATTCATGAGGAGCAGGGCAGGGGGTACGGCACCCTTGGCAGCAGCTGCCTGGGCTTCGGAGAAAGCATTCTCCAAGGCCTGGCGGTTGCCGAGCCCGGTGAGTGGATCGGTAAGAGCGTCCCGGCGCTGTTCGTACCGGGCAAGATGGAGTTCCGTCATCAGGGCCTGGACGTGTAACTCCAGTTTCTGGATCCGCGAATCGACGGAGAGAAGCTTGTGGGGCTTCGTGGCACTCACGACTCTTCCAGGCGTCGCAACGTTGAGTCGGCAACAGCCTGGGGCTTGGTGACGGGGTTGCGGCGTTCGTCCAGGAAGAGCCGGTAAGAGGCAACATCCAACCTTCCATCCGGCTCAACTTTGTTGCCGGCACGGTAGACGTGGGGGATCCAGGCCCCTCCGACGATGGCCTCGATCCAGGCATCGCATTCGGCGAGCGGGAGGTGCACCCGGGTGCCGGTGTTCCTGCGGTGGCCCGCAATCGATACTGTGATGCAGCTGCCCAGGAGTCCTTTGTCCGCGGTGAACCAGGCCAGGCCTTCGACGTCGGCCACTATGGTGAGGTTCGCGTTGCTGTCCTCCACCGACTGCACGGGGCCCATCCTGACGGAGCGGCGGTCAGCGTTCAGCGTGGTAGCTGTCCCGGCTTTATAGGGGGCACTGGTGATGCTCTGGCGGAAGACGGACAGCTCCTGGGTGTGCTGAATCTGAATCCGGGTGGTGAGTTCGTTTAGGGTCATGATCGTGCCTCATCCGCTATAGTGGCCGCCTCCGGGCGGTCGGCTCCTACAATCCTGTTTCTCCCTTGCGCTTTTGCGCTGTAAAGGGCTGCGTCAGCTACCTCGATCATGAAATTGAGGTCAGCGGACGCGGGAATGCTTGACGTCACTCCGTAGCTGATGGTGGGAAACACCACGCCGCCAGGGGCTGGAAATTCTGCCATTCGGCGGCTGATTTCGGTGGCGATGTTCTCTGCTCGGTCCTGTGTTGCCCCCGGCAGGAAGAGAACGAATTCTTCCCCGCCATAGCGTCCGATGAGGTCCGTGGACCGCACCGAGGCTGAGCATGCTTCGGCGAAGGCGCGCAAGGCCACATCCCCGGCTCCGTGGCCGTGTTCATCGTTAACGGCCTTGAAGTGATCCAGATCGGCCAGGATAACAGCTGCCCCGGAACCCGTTGAATGCAAGCGGTCAAGTTCGGTGGTGGCAAGGTCAAGGAAGGCTCCGCGGTTGAGGAGCCCTGTCAGGTGGTCGCGGGTAGCACGTTCGCGAAGGCCTTTGATGAGTTGGTCGCTGGTCAGGGCCGTCATGCTGAAGGAAACGGTGACCAGGAGGACCATGGAGATGAGGGCTGAAGGTCCAGGCCCAAAGTACGTGCGGAACGTGTAACTGGCCGGTCCTTCCAACGCATAAACCACCCAGCGTCCCAGGTAGTAGGCGGCCAGCAGGCCTGCGGCTATGGAGAGGGCTCTGTGGACTTGGGAGTGGGAAGACTTGATGAACCACAGGTCATAGGCGGCCAAGGCTATGCCCACGGTCATCATGGCCAGATAGACAAAACCACCGGACCAGACGTTGTTCCCGGGGCTTTCCAGAAAGGATGCGATAGCGGTGACGGCAGGACCAACAGCCAGCTGCCACAGCTTGGCCTTCCGGTCCCGGAGGGTCTTCGCTCCGGCCCACACGCTGAAGGCGCCTGCCACCACGAGGACGTTGCCCACGGGGTTTGCCCACACCTGATGGGAGGTTCCATTGAGGAGGAAGGCGGCGTTGCCCGCCATGAACTCGAGCAAGGCCAGGCTCCACCAGCCTGCGTACGGCGAGCGGGTTCGGTGGAAGGAAGTACAGAACAGCATCAGGAGCGTCACGGTGACCACGCCCAGAGCTACTCTTACCGAGAATGCATCGAGCTCCATGCCAACCCCCTCAGCTGGTCATCCTGTGCCTTTGAGTTTCAGTGTCGCCGGGCTTCCTCAACCTGCATGCTGTGTTTGCTCAAGATTTGCTCAAGATACGGTGTGGTCCCTCACCCAACCCAGTGACCGTCGTCGTGATATGCCGAGCAACGCGAAGATCGCAATCCGCCATCCGTGGCGACGCAAGGTAGCCAGGCCGGAGACGATGATCATCATGGCGTTGCCGAACAGCAGGGACACCGCCCCACCCACCACCAGCGGGTAGGCCAGGACGACGATTGGAGGGCTGCTCCTTCAGTGGGCGCCGCGGCCTGAGTTGGCTCAAGATTCCACTAACTCCACAGTGGTCCACCGCCCTGACCTGCGGCGATAATGAATTCATGTGGATCGGTTGGATTGAGTTCGACGTCCTTTTGGGCGATGTCCATAGCCTCAAGGAGAAGCGCTCGCTGCTGCGGCCCCTGGTAGCCGAGCTGAAGCGGCGCTTCGAGGTCTCTGCTGCCGAAACCGGGCTTCAGGACCAGCATCGTCGGGCGCTGGTTGGAGCCGCTGTGGTGGCCCCGGATCACGCGCATCTCCAACAAGTGCTCGACGCCGTTGAACGCTTCGTGGCCGCCCGGCCTGAGTTCGAGCTGCTCAGCGCACGGCAGCGGGAGCTGCACAGCGAGGATTAGCGAGCCCAGCGGCCCAGCCCCTACGCGATGGTGAGCTCACCCATGCGGTCCCAGCCGCTGCCTTCGAACTGGCGGCTGATAATGTGCGGGGTCTCCACGAGAGCCTGCGGCATGTCCGCCATGGCTTTCTTGAAGTGATCGCTGTTGACGTGCGCCTCGGCAGCGTCGTCCTGGAAGGCTTCCACCAGGACAAACTCGTTGGGGTTATCCACACTGCGGGACCAGTCGAACCACAGGTTGCCCGGCTCTTCGCGGGTCGCCTTGGTGAAGTCGGCCACCAAATCCAGCCACCGTTCGGACCACTCGGGCTTGACGTTGAACTTGACCACAATAAAGATCACGGGCTGCTGCCTTTCGTTGCACTACAGATCCGTTCCATCCTTTCAGATTTAACGCCCGACGGCGGCCCGCACCTTGAGGTGAGGACCGCCGTCGAACGCTGTCTGCTGCGTGGAGCTACTACTTTGAGGTGCCCTGTGACACGGAGCCCTGCAGCTGGCGCTGGAAGATCACATAGACAATAAGCACCGGAATGACCGTGACACTGACGGCTGCGAACAGCGCGCCGTAGTCCACCGCATAGCCCATCTGGCCGGCGAAGGCCGCGAGTTCCTGCGACAGGACGCGCGGACCGGCGGCGTTGATGGATACCGGAATCAGGAACTGGTTCCACAGGCCCAGGAAGTTGAAGATGGCAACCGAGGCGAGGCCCGGCTTGGCCATCGGCAACATGACCTGGAAGAACGTCCGCCACTCCCCTGCGCCGTCCAGGGCCGCTGCTTCAGTGATTTCGTGAGGCAGTGACTTGAAGAAGGAGAAGAGGAAGAACACCGTGAACGGAAGCGCGAAGCCCACGTACACCAGGATGAGTCCCGGCAATGTGTTCAGGAGCCCCATGTTCTTCAAGACGAAGAACAACGGAACCATGGCAAGGAAGATCGGGAACGTCAGGCCGGCGAGCATCAGGTAGTAGATGGCCCTGCTGCCCGGGAAGGTGTAGCGGGCCAGCACATAGGCACACATCGCACCGAGGACCATCACGATCACCAGGGCTGCGGCCACAACGATGATGGAGTTCAGGAAGGCGCTGCCGATCCCGGCATCGCTCCAAGCCTTGACGTAGTTGTCCAGTTTCCATTCACCCGGCAAGGCGAACGGCGAAGCAAAGATCTCGCTGGAGGTCTTGAAGGAGGACATGAACGTCCACAGGAGTGGAAGGATGACGATCAGTGTCCAAATGGTCAGCGCGGTGTGCGACACCGCTCCCACCACTTTGTCACCCGGCGTGGTTCCCGGAGTCCGCGGTTGGAAGTGCAACGACTTCATTTCCGGAGATGAGACTTTGGTTGTCATTACTGGCTCACATCCTTATCGCCGCCGGTGAGCCGGTTAACCATGAACACCAAGCCGGAGAAGATCAGCGTGGCAATGGCCAGCACAACGCCCATGGCACTGGCGAGGCCGAACTGCCCCTTGCTGAACGCGGTGAAGAACAATTGTTGCGCCATGACCAGCGTGGAGTTGTCGGGACCACCGCCGGAGTTGAGGGCAGCCATGTAGACGAAAGCATCCAACGCCAGAATGCCCATGTAGATGTAGGCGGTCTGGATGTTGTCGCGGATCAAGGGGATGGTGATGGATACGGCGGTCCGGAAACGTCCGGCGCCATCAATCCTGGCAGCCTCGAAAAGCTCGGCAGGAATGCCCTTGATGCCAGCTACAAACAGGACCATGTAGAAGCCAACGAAGCCCCACACAATGACGAACATGGTGGCGATCATGGCCGTGTTCTTATCACCCAGCCAAGCGAAGTCCTTGAACTGGTCCAGGCCGAGGCCCGTCAGGATGCCGTTGAGCAGACCGCCCGAAGGATCGTAGATCTGCCCCCACATGATGCCGATTGCTACAGCGGGAATGGTGTAGGGGAAGAACGACACTACGCGGTAGAAGCTGGAATTGCGCAAACCCTTGATCTGGCCTTTACTGCTTCCGCCTACAGTCACCAGCGAGGCAAGCACCAGGCTCAAGATGATGGTGATGATGGGAAGGAAGATGACCAGGACGATGTTGTTGGACATCGCCTTCATGAAGATGTCGTCAGTAAAGATCTTCACGTAGTTTTCGAGGCCGATGAAGTTCTGGTTGGGCGAGAAACCGGACCAGTCCGTCAGCGAATACCCGAATGCCTGAATAAACGGCCAAATCACGAACAACAGGTAGATCGCCAACGGCAGTCCGAGGAACACCGCAAAGAAACTGACCTTGTCCCACGTCAATGGCTTACGCCGTCGCCTCACCACTTGCAGTGGGGCCTTCGCCGGAACGACGGCGGCCAGGCCGTCGTCGTTCCGGCTCTGCTGAGTTTTCACTGAAGTCACTTCACTTCGATCTTCTTGACCGAGCTGTCGTTACGAACCTTATCGGTGATGTTCTGCAGTGCGGAGGTGAGGGTTGCAACGTCCGACTTACCGTCCAGGAAGGTGTTCCAGACAACCAGTTGGTCCTTGTTGGTGCCGTACAGGTCAATGAAGTTCCAGGAGTAGACGTTGTCGCCGGCATCGCTGAGCATCTTGGTCTGCGAAACCAGAGCCGTGGAACCGAAACCATCGGCCGGGACGGTGTCCTTGACGATGGTCGGCGCCAGTTTGGTCTTGGCGAAGTTGGTGGCAGCTTCCTTGGAGAGCATGATCCGGAGCAGTTCCTTGCCACCGGCAGCGTTCTTGCCCTGCGACGGGACAATGAACGGCTCACCTGCAGCACTGTGAAGTGCCGTCTGGGGCATCTTGGGGCTGGCGGTGACAGACGGGGCCGGGGTACCCATCATGTTGAAGCCGGCCTTGGTCTGGTCCTTCATTTCGTTTTCGATCCAGGAGCCCGAGGGGTAGAACACGGCTTCCTGGGCGTTGCTCCACTGTGCCTGTGCTGCCGTGAACTGGGTGCCTGAGCCGCCCGGCTTGAAGAAGCCGGCCTTGACGATCTTGTCCATGGCCGCGAAGACGGACTGGATGGCCGGGTGCGACCAGCAATCGGCTTTGAGGTTTTCAAGGCCGAGGCGGACGTCGTCACCGCCTTCCTTGATGGCGGATGCAATGGCCAGTTCCTGGTAGTACGTGGCCGCTTCCTTGCCCCAGACGAAGAGGTACTTGCCCTTGGCTTTGGCTTGCTCGCCCAGTGCGTACATTTCATCCCAGGTCTTGGGAACAGTCCAGCCGTTTTCCTTGAGCAGGGAGTCGGAGTACCACACAGCGAAGACGGTCAACACGTAGTTCAAGGCGGCAAGCTTGCCGTCGAAAGTACCTGGAGCCAGTACGCCGGTGTACAGGGTGTCCTTGATGACCTTGCCTTCAAGATTCTTGGCCTCCACGACGCTGGTGAGGTCTTCAAGCTGGGCAAGGATGGTGCTGAAGCCGATGGCCTTCGCGCCGGAGTTATCGATCAGGTCCGGCGGGTTGCCACCGACGAAGCGCGGCTGAAGTTCCTGCGCAATGTCCGTGGACGGTGAGATCTTTGCAGTGGAGCCCTCGTGTGTCTTCTCGAAGATCTTTCCGGCGAACTCGACGTAGTCGATGCCGTAGCCACCCTTGAAGATCACGGCGTCCAGGGCGGCCTTGTCAGCCATGCCGAACGGGTTGGTGTCGGAAACGGTGCCCGTGGGACCGGTTGTGGTGGTGCCGCCGCCTGCGGCACAGGAAGCGATGGTTCCCCCCATGGGCACGAGCACGGCTGCTGCGAGTGCTCCGCGCAGGAATCCACGGCGACCGACGGACTGGTGCTGAACGTTCATTTCTAAACCCTCCAGTGACTCGTAGTGTCCGGACTGTTGCGGCGGGAAAGCCGTTCAGCCAGACAGTCTGGGCTGGCGCTCTGGCAGCACCAACCTTCTGTGACATAATTCACCAGGAATGATCGAAAATCAATCTTTCTTGGTACTTTCGATCAACATTTGTCAAAGCGTGATCTTTCTACGGGCCACCGGCGAGGGCCTTTCCGCACTCGGCGATCGCCTGGCGGGCCGTCACCCTTTGCCTCCCAGTTCCCAGTGGTACCGGGCATTGTTGGGCAAAACGGGACTCCGCCAGGCCTGGGGTGAGCACCTCTTTACCAGGCGGAAACGAGCCAAAGCTTGCGCGCAAAGCAATCATCCAGCTATGCACTATCAATCTAGTCCCATGTCAGTGCCGTGGGGAGGGGTTTGCGGGCGTGTCAGGTGCCCTGCGGTTTTGCGAGCCTGGCCCAGCCGAGCTGTTCCTGTTGTTTGCGGCTCAGCGTGGCCACCACGAGGTCGTAGGAGTCCTCCACCATGTCCCGGATCACCTCATCAGAAAGGTTCCCGTCCAGTCGGACCCCGTTCCAATGGGTCTTGTTCATGTGCCATGCGCCGGTGATTTCGGGGTTTGCTGCCCGGAGCTGTTCAGCCAGGGCGGGCTCGCATTTGAGGCTCACGGACCAGTTGTCCGGATCCATGGATGACAACGCGAACATCTTAGCTTGGTGCCTGGCCCCTCCAGTGACGGCTGCACGCACCTTGAACACTGAGGTTTCGGGGCCGAATGGGAAGTCTTCGAACGCGCCGGGGAAGCTGAGGCAAATTTCGCGGAGGGCGGGAACATCCATGGAGAGAGCCTACTGGCGGTCCGGGCCGGCGACCACGCCCCTCACCGGGCAGCGCCTTACGCCACGCCCAGGAAGTCCTCCAGCAGCACCACTTCCAGCCCTGCTGCCAACTGGGCGGCGCGGAATGCGGCGAGGTCGGCGGCAAACTCCGCCCGGAAGTGCATGAGCACAATATCGCCGGGACGAAGCGAGTTGCCCACCTGGTAGTCCATCTTCCCGGCGTTTGCCTTGGCCTCCCACGTAACAATCGCCTTCATCCCTGCATCGGCAACGGCTTGGCGCATCACGTTGGAGTATGCGCCTCCCGGGGGTCGGAAAAGCGTGGGACGTCGTCCGTAGTGCTGAAATGCGTACTCCTGCATTCCCACCATGTCATTGAACTGCTGCTGATAGCCCCACTGCCGCACCATGTTGATGTTGTGGGTGACCGTGTGGTTCTCGATCAGGCTGCCCTGGGCTTTGAACGCGTTGAAGAACGCCGGGTTGTCCGCCACGGTGTCCTTGGTGAGGAAGAGCGAGGCAGGATAGTCGTACTCTGTCATGAGCCTGATCGACTCCGGCGTTTTGATGTTGCCGTCATCGATGGTCAGGAATACCACCGGGTGCTTGGTGTCGATCTTGGTAATCACGGGCGCAAGGCCGCCGACAATAGGTGGGAGTTGATAGTCCGGGATGAACGTCCGCCGGATGCGCTTGGTGGCGGTCGCTGTCGGTGTGGCTGTCGGAGAAGCGGACGACGTCGGAACCTCGCCTGCAACGGCCATGGCGCCGTTCGGTCCCGGCACCTCGGGTGAGGCGGCAGCGCCACTGGGCGTCTGCACCGGCGTCGAACTCTCAGCGGCATTGCAGGCCGTCAGGCCGGCCACCATGGAAGCGCCCAAAACACTGAAGACGGCCCGCCTGCTGGGAGTGGAAAAAGGCACCGCAGAATGACTGCCGAACATGGTTGTCCCCCAAAGACTCAAAAAGTGATTCAGCTGCAATCTAGCAGAGGAATCGGCACGGCCATCACAGGCCGTAATGCCAGCCTTCACGTGCCGGGCAGGAGTTAACCACTACATCCAGTCCCGCATCATGTGCCCGCTGTACGGCGTCGTCGTCAAAGACTCCCAGCTGAAGCCAAACGGCCTTGGCACCAATAGCTATCGCCTGATCAATGACCGCCCCAACACGTTGGGAGTTGACGAAGCAATCAACAACATCAATGGGGTACCTGGCCTCGGGGATCTCCGCCAGGGATTTGTACCCTTTTTCTCCGTGCACTTCCTCGCCTTTGAGGTTGACGGGGATGATCTCCATGCCCATCTTGTCCCGCACGTACAGCGAGACGTCATAGGCGGAGCGCCATTCATTGGTGCTCAAGCCAACAATTGCCCAGGTGCCCTTTGTTCGCATCAACCGCTCGACGACGGCGGGATCGTTGACATGCATCATGACCCAAGCTTACTTAGGCCACTGCTTCCAGGTGTCCACGGACGCGGGTAATTGCTCGTCATTGCGCTCGTCGCTGAGCGCGGTGTGCCGATATCCGGGTTTGGTTCGTTCCGCAGACTTAGCGGCTTGCTGCTTGTCCTCCTTGTCTGACTTCTCCTCCTTGCCTGACTTGTCCTCCTTGCCTGACCTGTCCTCCTTGCCAGAGTCCGGATTGGGCTGCGGGCTCAGGGGTAGATTCGGCGCAGTCTTGGTTTGTGGAGGTTCAACCGGTACGGCACTGCCCGGGACAGCACCGCTTGGAGGGGTGCTGTTGTGGGCGGGCGCTTCAACCACGCCAGGGGCCGCCGGCTGCGCGGGTACTTGCGCCTGCGCCTGGGTCTGTGCAGGAATTTCGGCAGGCGCACCGCTACCGGGCACCGGCACGGATCCGGCAGCTGGGGTGGTCGGAAGCGCAGCTGGATCCACCGCCGGAGCGGGTTCGGTCATAACGCGCGGGGCGTCGGGACTGGGCAGCGCGGGGGCTGCGACTGCCGGCTGCGGCCGGACGTTTCCCAGAAGCTCATCCATGAACGAAGGGTTCCGGGTAAACCCGGAACTTGCGGCTGCAACGCCACTGACGCCCAGACCCATCGCTGCTACCACGGCGACGCCGACCACGGCGGTGCGGTGCTTGCGCCTCCAGCGGCGGTTGCTGACTTCATCGTGAGGGCCGGACAGCATGGCGGAAAGCTCGGCACCCGGAGTTGGGGCCGCAAGATTGGCGAAGGACCCCAAGGAGAGGAGCGCACGCCGGACGTCAGCTGAGTCGGCCGCATCGGCGTCGAGCAACAGCTCCTCCGCGATCACTTCACGTTCACTATCTCTGTATGTCATGGCGACACGTATTCCTTTACTGCCGAATGCTCACGGAGCGTTATTAGTGCCCGCCGCTGCAGCTGTTTCACTGCCCCGGCGGATTTCCCCATGATGTCGGCAACCTGCTCCACGGTCAGGCCCGCCACGATGCGAAGGGTCAAGACCTCCCGCTGCTCGTCGCCGAGGTAGTCCAGGAGCTTCATGACCTCCTTGGGCGCCAAAAGTCCCAAAGCTTCCGCCTCTGCGGAACTCACTTCCCGGGTGTCCCGGTCCGGCTCGAACTCGTGCTGTTCCGGCGACCTGCTTTGCTTCCGATGCTCATCCACCATGCGGGCATGAGCCACCGAGAAAATGAAGGTTCGGAGGCCATGAGCCCCACCGCTGATGTCATCCAGCCTGGGCAGGATGGCCAGGAACACGTCCTGCGTAACTGCCTCCGGATCCGGTACACCTTTGGCCGTCAGATAACCGAGGACCTGGCCGGCGTACGCCTGGTAGACGGCGCCGAACAATTCCGCGTTATTGCCCTTGAGTGCAAGTAGCGCTTCATCGGTCAATGCGTCGGTCACAGGATTGAGGCTTTCGATCGGCGGCAGGTCCGTTGCTTGGGCCTGGACGTCCGCCATGTCACCAACGGACGACCCCACCAAGGGTAACCGCTCCACCTGGCCTTCCATGGAATGACCCGCTGCCTTATCAGGCAGGCTCTCGACCGAACTCCGCAGAGAGCGACTCCCTTGAGAGCAAACCGCCGCAGACAAGGAACCGCCGGAGACAAGGAAGAGCCGAGCTGGAACATGATGGGGGACAAATTCCAGCTCGGCCCTTTCAAAGACGTAATCGTCAGGGCACGCCAAAGGGTTACGCGCGGGTAGAAACTTTTTTGAAATTCTTTTGGAAGGCGCGTTTGAGACCGCCAGCGTCCCTGGACAGTGTCTAGATTCTGGCGGGGTGGTGCCCGGGTAGGGGTGGAGCCTTTGATTGGTAGGTGTGACCGGTGGGGGTGCGGATTTCCAAGGTATGGACGCTGTAGTTTTCGCCGGGCAGGGATGTAGTGGTCCAACCGGGGTGTTCCTTGGTGTGATTGCACGCCTCGCACAACCCCGCGGCGTTGCTAAGGTTCGTTTTCCCTCCTGAACGCCACGAAACCACATGGTCGATATGCCGGATGGGCGCATCACAATACGGCGTCCGGCAGGTATCGTCGCGAGTCTCAACGAACCGCCGTAACCTGCCGGTGAAGAGCCGGGCCTTGGAATCGGTGGCAAGGAGTTCTCCAGTGCCCGGCGCGGTGTAAAGCCGGCGGAGCCACACATCAAACTCTGTGTCCGGCGGTGCCTGTGCTGCCTGTCCTGCCCGTGCCTGTGGTTCGGCCACTGCCCGCCCGGAACCGGGCCGCGGACTTGGGCTTCCGGCCGGTCCCAACCCCAGCAGTTCCCTCCCCCACTCTGCCGGGACGATTCCGTACCCCTTGAGCCGGGCCGGTTCACTGTCCCCTTGAAAGAGCGTGCGGTCGGTCATGACCAGATCCAGGTTGATCCCCGAAAACCCGCCCGGAGTGCCGGTGACGCGTTCAACCAATGTGTCGGCCATGACCTGGCCACGGGTCGGGGCTACTCCACCAGACCCGCCACCCCCACCAGTGCCAGCACCACCTGTGGAGCGGGCAGTATCAGCAGCCCGGGACAACGCAGCATAAACCGCCACCCCCTGAGCCACCGGCAACAGCGCCGTCAAATACGTCATGGTGTCCGGCGCCGGACGCAAACTCACCGTCCGCTCAGCAGCGGCACGACTGGCACGACCCACCACCGACCGCGGATCACGCCGATACGCAGCAGCCTTCACCGCCGCAATGATCGCTTTATCGCCCTTCCCCTCAAAAGTGCCGGCGTCGGGAGCTAGCTCCTCGTCTACAGCGGCCCGATCCTCAACAGACAAACACGCCGTTTCCCTCACCAGCAACGTGGCGCGCCATTCATTCAACTGCCCCGACCGCAGAGCCGCCAACGTCCGCGGCATCTCCAACACCAACGCCTTCGCAAAACCCAGCAAACGCGACCCCCGGTTCGGGGACTCCCGCCTCGCCAACGCCACCTGAGCCCCCACCCCCTGACCACGCTCGGACGCGGGAACACCAGCCTCGGCCTGCTCAGCACGCTGAGCCAGATCAAAAGCCACCACAACCCGCGCCTGCAACGCGGTGATAGCCGACTTCATCTCCTCCAACACCCGCAACTGCTCAATCAGATCCCCATTGACCGAGCCCCCAGGAACAGCGCCGGGCTGAGCAGAAACCCGCGGCGACAGGCCACCAGACGAGGCACGAACAAGCGCGTTCGAGGTCACCGCACCTGCTCGACTTTCCCGAATCCGCTCCATGTCATAACTCTGTCAGCAGGCACCGACATTTTTAGCTTGGGCCACATGGTGACGGTGGCGGACAGGCCGGACAGTGCACGGGGAAGAACTACTCGGGCGCCACCGTGGGGGCTTCATACCCTTCGGGGATTGCTGGAACATCAGCATCCAAAGCGCCGGTGAAAACCCGCGCCGAGAGCAGGCGGGCGCCCTCGCCTGACAACTTCACGTGCAGCTCTGATGCGGTGACAACCGGCAATTGGTGGATTCGGCGGCAACCCACGGTCATCCCGTCAATAAGGTTCGCGCCTTCGGAGGACACCACGTGACGGGTGATCCGCTGCCCCGCGTTCAAGTCCTCAACTAACTCCAGGTGGTTGAACGTAACCGCAGCGGGGAAACCCAGCGTCACTCCGCCGTCGTGATGTCCCAGCGTCGCCTCAACCACGCCGGAGAGGCGACGATCCAATTCCGCCTTCCACTCCTTCAGAACCAGAATGTCGCGGTCAGGAATGAGACCACGGGTATCGGGTGGCACATTCAGCAAGAGGTTGGCACCCATTCCCACCGATTGGTAATAGATGGCGAGCAGGTGCTCAACGGATTTCGGTTGGTCATCCGGATGCCAGAACCAGCCGCGGCGGATGGAGACATCGCATTCGGGCGGCAGGTAGTGTTCGGCGAGCAGCCCCGAGCTGGTCTCTGTGTACTGGGTATCGGACGTGCGGTCCACAACATAGGTGACGGGGTCCGATGCCAGTCCATTCTCGTTACCCACCCAGCGAATGGTGGGCTGACCCATGTTGAAGATCATGGCATCGGGCTGGTGTTCCTTAACGACGGCGATGATCCTGTCCCAGTCGTATTTTCTACCCACCGAACCCGCGCCATCGAACCACAATTCCATGAGCGGACCGTAGCCTGTGCAGAGTTCGGTGAGTTGACGGACGTAGAAATCGTCATATGCGGCGGGGTTGTTGTAGCAGTCAGCGTTGCGGTCCCACGGCGACAAGTAGAGCCCCAGGCCGATCCCCTGTTCCTTGCAGGCTTCGGCGACTTCCCTGACAACATCACCTGTGCCGCCCCGCCACGGCGATGACGCAACGGAGTAATCGGTGGTGGCCGTCGGCCACAGGCAGAATCCGTCGTGGTGCTTTGCTGTGAGGATGAGGTACCGGGCACCTGCCGTTTTTGCCGCGCGGACCCAGCTGCCGGCGTCGAGTTCGGTCGGGTTGAAACTTGACGCCGAGACGGTACCGTCACTCCACTCCTTGCCGGCGAAAGTGTTGATGCCAAAGTGGATGAAGACACCGAGCTCGAGCTCCTGCCAACGGAGTTGGGCCGGAGTGGGCACTAACTGAGTCACCGGGCGGGCTCCTGTCCGTGGATCAACGATTGCGCCGCGCTGATAATGGATCCGTCTCCGTGCTCTGTCCGGAGGCCGGCAATATCCGAGCGTGTGACGGCCGCCCCCTCGAAGAGGCTCACGATCGCGGCAGCAACGCCGGCGAGTTCCGGCTCCGACAACTCTGGCCTACCGCGCCGCACCACGCTGCTGACGTGCGCTGCATACTGCCCATAGAAGCTCCTCAGCGCAGCCGCCGCTTGCTGGTCTGCTGAGGCCAGGGCCCAGATCTCCAGGTGCATCTTCACGTCTTCAAGCGCTGAGTGTTCGTGCAGCAGCGCCGTCAGGAGTCGATGGGAATCCTCCCGGGTCAGGCCTCCGGACGCACCGGCACCAAGGTCCAGCCCGGCCTCTTCCGAAAGCCTCTGCAGTGAGCGTTCAAGGCTTCGCTCAAGGACAGCGCGGATCAGGTCCGCCCGCGTAGGAAAGTAGTGCTGCAGGTGTCCGATGCGCACCCCGGCCGCGGCGGCGAAGTCCCGCATGGCAGCATTGGCGTTGCCCTTGGTGACCAGAACTTGTTGAGCAGCGTCAAGGAGCGCCGCCTTCCGCAGGGCGCCCTTGCTTTCGGTCATGACCTCAATATTGTCACACCGTGTGATTCAAGTTCCGCCAGCCGGGACGCTGGATCCGGTGTGGATTCGGGGAAGGTAACACCGGGCCCGGCGCCCTCCGCGAGAACACTTCGCAGCCCCAGCAAACCGCCCAAAGCGGTGAGGTGTGCCTGCCCTTGCGGATCGGATATGACGGCAGTTCGCGTTCCGGCCGGACCTTTCACATCGATGCGGATATGTGCCGTGCCACCTGAGCCGGGCGAGTAGAGGAAGGACCTTCGCAGCGGCGCCCACCGTGCCCCGCTACCCCAGCGGAAGAGTCCCACCGCACGTGCGGCGAGCAACGCCGTCGTGGACGCGTTGGAACTGAAGCCGATCCGGGTGGACACCGATCCGGCACCAAGGGTGAGCGGCATCGTGAACTGTTCAGGTGTGTCGAGCCGCGCCACTTTGGTGCGATGCCCGGCAATGTCCACCCAGCGCGTGTCAGTCAGGGGGCGTACGACGGCGGCCTGACCGCCTTTGCGTACTTCGAAGTCCAGTCCCAGCCGATCCATGAAGTCCACTGAATCGGCTCCGGCTTGGTCATTGATGTCGTATCGGATGGCGACGTCGATCTTGTCACCGCCGCCCACATCCTGGGCCAAAGCTGCTGCCACGATGTTGGTGACCCCTCCCATCCAGCCTGAGCTCAGTGAGACAGGAGCCGTTGGCCGCAGAAGGGTAGCCAGCGTGAGTGCCCTGGTGACGCGGCTGGTCCAACGGGTGACGTCGACGTACGGAATTCCGGCGGCGACGGCTGCGCGAAGCACCCTGTCATGGGGATCGTTGACGGTACTGATGACCGCCCTGACCTTGGCGGCGAATGGCTCCGCTTGGTTGAGGTCCCATTTCTGTACTGACACTTTCTTTACTGTCACTTTTCGTTGCTCACCGGGAACGCTGCTGCTAGTCAAATGGCTGCCGCGCTCCGGGTTCCGGCCCGTGATGAGCAAGGGCCATTCGGCTGCGGCGAGCCGGGTCAGCGCTGTGCCGACGGTGCCGTACCCGCCGACGATCAGCACGGGACCTGCGGTATCAAGTTCAAGGAAATCGGTCATGAGTTTAATTCTAGGTCATATGACCTAAAAATGTTTTACCGCGGTAATCAGCATTGCGGTCCGCTTCTGTCCGCTAACTGTGAAGGACACCCTGTGGCCGAGTGGAAACCGGGAGTAGGCTGCAGTTATCTGCCGGAGCAATACCCTTCAGTGCGCAAAGGAGAGATCGTGACATTGCCTCCACACCACGAGCCCGAGCCATTTCCTCCAGATCCCGGACCCGTACCACCACCCCCGGATCCCACCACGCCGTTTCCGCCGAGCCCCATTCCTGACCCGAATCCAACCCCCCGCCCGTCTCCGGCTCCCGATCCCGGCCAGGTACCTCCACACCCTGATCCGACGCACTAGCAGGGCGATGCCAGCAGGTACGCCACCACATCGGGGAATAATCAGTAGGCTTATGTCTGATCTCATCGGCTGACCGATGCGAACGAACAGGAGCCACCATGACGGAACCCCAGGAAACCGCCCACTTTTCCGTCCGCAAGCCATCCAAGCCGGATCTCTGGAAGGACTCACTTGGCCGGACAGCTGTCCGGGCAAGCCAGATACTGCTCATCCTGACCCTGACAGTGGTGGCGATCTTCGGACTCCTGCAGATCCGTCTGCTGGTCATTCCGGTGCTCATCGCGCTCATTCTGGCCGCAGCCATTGGCCCCTTCGTGAATATGCTGCGGCGTCGGGGATGGCGCGGGGGCCTGGCAACGGGTGTCGCGTTCCTGGGCTTATTGATAGTGCTCGGCGGAGTCATCACTGTCATCGTGTTTTCTGTCCGCAGCCAGTGGGACGAATTGATCAGTCAGGCGGCACGTGGGCTGGACGAACTTGAGAACTTCCTGCTGACAGGACCGCTCCCCCTTGAACGGGAGCAACTGAACCAAGCGCGCGAAGCCGTGGTGGAGTTCGCACAGAGCAGCCAGGTACGCTCCGGAGCAGTGACCGGATTGTCAGTGGTCACGGAGTTCCTGGCAGGCGCCAGCCTGGTGGTCATCATCCTTTTCTTCTTCCTCAAGGACGGCGCCAAAATATGGGACTTCTTCCTGCGCCCCTTCAAAGGCGTGCGGGAAGCCAAGCTTCGCCGTGTTGGCAAGCGGACCATGGAGGTCCTTGGCGGCTACGTCCGGGGAACAGCGATCGTTGCCTTGGTGGACACGGTGGCCATCGGCGCGGCGCTACTCATCATGCAGGTTCCACTCGCCATTCCTTTGGCGATCATCGTTTTCATCGGCGCGTTCATCCCCTTGGTGGGTGCCACCGTTGCCGGCATCCTGGCCGCTTTGGTGGCACTGGTTGCCAACGGCCCCATCGTGGCGTTGATCGTGGTGATCGTTGTGATCGCCGTCAATCAGCTCGAAGGTGATCTCCTCCAGCCGATCGTCATGGGCAAGTCCCTGAAGCTCCACGCGCTGGTTATCCTCATGGCTTTGACGGCCGGCACCATCCTGGCCGGAATCATCGGCGCAGTCCTGGCCGTACCCATCGCGGCCGTAACATGGGCCATCATCCAGGTGTGGACGGCAGAAGACCCGAACCTGGAAGACATGAACCCGGACTTGCCGCCCGCCAACAGTCAGCCGACGTAGTAGATCCCCCTACCCCAACGCCCTCCTAATGAGTTCGACGATCCGCGCTTCAACCTCGGGGGTGATTTCCGTGACGGCGAAGGACGTGGGCCACATGGCTCCATCATCCAGCTTCGCGTTCTCCTCAAAGCCGAGCGTGGCATACCGCGCCTTGAACTTGTGGGAGCTCTGGAAGAAGACAATATTCTTCCCGCCTCTGGCATCTCAGCGATCTTGGCCATGACATCAGCCTCGCCGTCCGCTTTGGATGCCTTCTTGCGCGGCGCCTTCTTGAGTTCTTGCGCGCGCTCTTTCATGGCGGCGCGCTCCTCTTCCGTGAAGCCGTCGTAGGACTTTTCCTTAGTTGCCGTCTTGTCCGTATCCGTCATGGTGTTCGCTCCCCTTGGTCTTATGAACTGATACCCCTAACGCTAAGTTGCCCGCGGATCCGCGGCTTCTCCGAAACTGCTCGATTCTGCTGCGGAGTGTGTTGCGGGAGTCTTGAGGTTTTCCTGAGGAAGTGTTGCGGGTATGCAGGATTTGTTCTTGATCCGGGCCCGGCACAGTAGTTCTTGTCAGCCACACAGGCTGGAAACGAACGGCCGGCCGGTCTCACGGTGGCCTCCCGAAAGGAAACTGATCCCCATGGCCATCAGCCTCAAGACCACCTCCGGCAAGATCCTCGCTTCCGTCGCACTGGTCGGCACCGCAGCCGCCGTCGCCGGCATGGGAACCTACGGCGCGTTCACCTCTTCGACCTCCGCCTCCCAAGCCGTCACCGCAGGAACGGTCACCATCGCCCTGGGCGCACCCGGCCCGGCGAACACCCTTAACGTCCCGGTCGCTGGACTGCTGCCCGGTGACAAGGTCGAAAAACTCGTCACCCTGGCCAACACCGGCAACTCGGACCTGAACAACGTCACCCTCACCACCAACGCCGGCACCACCGCATCCCTGCTCACCACGGACGTGACCAACGGCCTGCAGCTGACCATCGAAAACTGCTCCGTGGCCTGGACCGGCGCCGCAGCCCCCTACAACTGCACCGGGACCAAGACCACCGTCCTGGCCTCCGGACCGGTCATCGCAGCGAACAAGGTCCTGAACAACCTCACCTCGCTGACCTCGGCCAAGACCGACAACCTCAAAGTCACCACCGCGTTCCCCACCACCGCGAACAACGACTTCCAAGGCGCCACCTCCACCATCGCCTTCGCCTTCACCGGCACCCAACGCACCGAAACCACCAAGTAAACAACACCACCAGCCCCGCCGGGCCTGGTCGGGCGCCCCCCTGCCCGATCAGGCCCGGCGAGTATCCCGTCAAGCACAGCCACTTCACCAGAACGGAGAACCATCACCATGACACCGCGGAACAGTTTCCTCCGTGCCTTGGTGATCGTCGCCGTCGTCGTTCTTGGCCTGATAGCCGGGCCTACGGCCGCTCTTGCTGCCTTCACCGACAGTGAGCGCGCTACCCCACAGTTCTCAGCCGCGATCATTCCCGCTCCGGCCACCGCCAACGTCACCATGCGATGCACCTTCGGCCTGCAAACCGTAGTTACCGTGAATTCTTACGGAGCGGTGGCCAATGCCAATCACTACGAGGTGAAGGTCTATGACCGCTCCGGCAACCTCGAGTTCACGGGAGACCTCAGCCAGGCCTCTGGAAGGACGTACAGTTCGGGCATCGAGATCATCGGCACCTGGAGCTACGAAGTCCGCGGGTTCTACAAGGTTCCCGGCTCCAACAATTTCTGGACGGGCAAGCCCTTCAAGGGCACCATGACCTGCTGATCAGGTCACCTTAAACTCCAATGGCCCCGACACGTTAAGCAGATGGCGTATCGGGGCCATTGGCCTGTCTAAGTGGGCTCTAGGAGAATCGGCCCGGGCGGAACGTGGACAGCATGGGGTGCTTCTGGCCGCTCAGGATCTCACCGGACAAAAGCTCACCGGCGATGAGGCCGAGCGTGGCACCTGAATGCGTGAAGGCCACGAAGCAGCCCGGCACTTGGCCGAGTTCACCGAAGACTGGTTCGCCGTCGCCGGGGATGGGCTTGTAGCCGATCTTCCACGAGGCAGGCTTGAGCTCGGGATTGCCCGCAATGAGCTTGGAGGACTCGTCCGCCAGCTCCTGGACAACGTCATCCGGGATGCTGAAAGTACCGTCGGAGTGCTCCGTAATCTGGTGCTCGTACCAGTCGTGATCCAAGGCAAATGTGTTGCCGGGATTCGGCCGAACAGCTGCCCGCGGTGTATTCATCACTGCCGTGACGCCGTGTTCCACCGGTTTGGTGACCACCAGCATGGAAACCGGTGAACCGTTGGGAATCTCCACGCCCAGCGGCTTGACGACGGCGGGTGTTGCGGCACCGCAGGCAACCAGCACGGCATCAGCGGTGTACGTTTCACCGCCGACAGTTTCGACGCCGGTGGCCCGTCCGTCGTGCACCGTCACTGAGGCCTTTCCGGCGTTAAGGACCAGCTGGCCGCCCAAGGCGTGGAATTCCTCCATCAGGAAGTTCACCAGATCCGGGAGACTGACCCATCCTTCGCCGGGGTTGAAAATGGCGTTGTCGGGGACCGCACTGGCATCGATACCGGGCGTCACCGAGGCAATCTCTTCAGGGGCCAACAGCTTGGAGTCATAGCCAATGGACTTCTCGTAGGCGTGACGGGCTTCTGTAACCTCACTCTGCCCCGCGGCGTTCCACATGAGTCCGCCCCCGAACTGCAGCCATTCACGGCTGGGGTCCGCGGCGAAGAGCGTGCGGTACCGGTCAACGCCTGCCACCCGCAGCTGGTGATACGGCGTGGAGCGTTCGCCCGCCGAGTTGAGCCAGGACAGCGAGCGGCCGGTGGCTTCGCTGGCCAGGCCCTGCTCGGTCAGCAGGGTTACCGAGGCGCCTTGACGGAGAAGGTGTACGGCGGTGGAAACGCCCAGGATGCCGCCTCCAATGACGGCAACGTGCTTGGTGGAGGACATGCGTGATCTCTCTTTCGGGTTCTGAATTCTGAAATGCGCCTGGCTTAGGCGACGTGCTGCCTACGCGAACGCGTGGATTTTTTCGATGATCTTGAGGGTTTCCAGAGCCTCGGCCGCTTGCACGGGAAGCGATCCGTGCCCGCGGAGCGAGGAGGCCAGTTCCCGGTAGAACTGCGGGTAGTCACCCTTCTCCGCCGGTACAGGCGTTGCTGATCCGGCTACTCCCAGAAGCCCCCAAGACTCCTGGGGTTCGGTGCCGTAAGCAGCGTCCGACGGCGTGATGCCGGCTGCGAGCGCTGGTTCCTGGCTGTCGAGTCCCCACTTGGTGTAGCCGGCATTTGAGCCGAGTACGTGGAAGCGCGGGCCCACTTGGGCGGCCATTCCGTTCATCCACAGCCGTGTCCGGACCCCGGATTCATGACGCAGCGACACGAAAGCTTCGGTATCTGCAGCATCTGTGCGCGGGCCGTGGTTGGCGGTCTCGCCGTAGCTGTCCTCCACAGGGCCGAACAGTTGGATCGCTTGGTCTATCAGATGGGCGCCGAGATCGTGGAGGATGCCGCCACCTTCGGCCAACGTGGCCGAGTCGCGCCAATTCCCGAAGCCTTCAGGACGCCACCATTCAAAACGCGACTCGAAGGTCCGCACCTCGCCCAAGGCGCCGTCCCGCAGCAGCCTTCGCAGCGTCAGGAAGTCGGCATCCCACCGGCGGTTCTGGAAGACCGTGAGCTGCACACCGGCGTCGGACGCTCGCTCGGCAAGCTCCTCACCGTGGGCGACGGTAGTGACGAATGGCTTGTCCACCACAACGTTGAGCCCGTGGGCGATGGCCGTGGAACCGAGCTCAAGGTGCGTGAGCGGCGGTGTTCCGAGGACAACGAGGTCCAGCTTCCCGGCAAGGGTGAACATATCCTCCGGCGTCGGCACGATAGTTGCCTGCGGATAGAGCCGCCGGGCTTCGGCCTGTCGTTGCGGGTCGGCCGTCACGATGACGTCCAGGGAATAGTCCGGGTCCGCGTGGATCAGCGGCGCATGGAACACCTTGCCCGAGACGCCAAACCCGACGACGGCGGTCCGGATGGGTGCCGCTGTTGCCTTGCCCAGTGGGGGCCGGCCCATCACAGCACTTCCGAAAGAAAGCGCTGCAGGCGTTCGCTGCGTGGGTTGTCAAAGAGCTGGGTGGGCGTTCCGATTTCCACTACTTCGCCTTCGTCCATGAAGACCACCTGGTCCGCAACTTTTCGGGCAAAGCCCATTTCGTGGGTGACAACCAGCATGGTCATCCCGCGGCTGCCGAGGCCGGCCATGAGATTGAGGACGCCTTTGACGAGTTCGGGGTCCAGTGCGCTGGTGGCTTCGTCGAAGAGCATGACCTCGGGCTCCATGGCCAGTGCGCGGGCAATGGCGACGCGTTGCTGCTGCCCGCCGGAGAGATCCCGTGGCCGGTGATCGGCGCGTTCGGCGAGGCCTACTTCGGCGAGGCGGCGCCGGGCGCGTTCCCGGGCCTCGGATTTGGACATTCCTTTGACGCTCCACAGGGCCAGCGCCACGTTTTCCAAGGCGGTGTGGTCCGGGAAGAGGTTGAAGTGCTGGAACACCATACCGATCCGTGCACGGAGAATGTCCGGCTTGACCTTGAGGGCACTTTCACCGGCCAGCAGTACATCGCCGCTCTTGGGTTCATGCAGACGGTTGACTCCGCGCAGGAGCGTGGATTTGCCTGAGCCGGATGGGCCGATGATGCAGGTGGTGGTTCCCGGAGCCACGTTGAGGCTGACGTTGCGGAGCACATCGACGTCCCCGTAAGCCATGGTCAGGTTCTGAAGTTCCAAGCTGGAGCCGTGGAACTTTTCGATGTCCTGGGTCTTGCTGGTGCTGGTGGCACTGTTGCTTGGTGCGCTGCTGCTTGTGAGGTTCACGTGTTGCTCCCGGTGATGAGCGGCGAGGCCGCATCGAGTTCCTTGACTTCCTTCAGCCCACTGGTGGGTGCCGTGGGACGACGGCGGCCGGTGCGGAACTTGTTGTCGAAGTAGTTGACCAGATGGGTCAGCGGCACTGTGATGATCAGGTAGAAGATGCCTGCCATGACCAGCGGTGAGAGGTTGCCGGACAATACTGCTGCGTCCTGGCCCACCCGGAACAGTTCACGCTCGCTGACCAGGAGTCCAAGGAAGTAGACCAAGGAAGAGTCCTTGACGATGGCAATGAACTGGTTCACCAGGGCCGGCAGGACCCTGCGGATCCCTTGCGGCACCACCACCAGGGCCATGGATTTGGAATAGCTCATGCCCAAAGCGCGGCAAGCCTCCCCTTGGCCCTTGTCCACGCTCTGGATGCCGGCCCGGAAGATCTCTCCGATGTAAGCGCTGGCGATGAGGCTTAGCGCGATGATTCCCAGCGGGTACGGTGATGGCCCGAAGACAGACTGGCTCAACCGTGCAAAACCCTGGCCGATCAGCAGGATGGTGAGGATGGCGGGCAGGCCACGGAAGAGATCCGTGTAGATCCGTGCCGGGATGCGCAGCCACTTGGACCGCGAGATTCCCATGACCGCCACCACCATGCCCATCACTACGCCGAGGATGGTTGCTGCGATGGAGATGATCAGGGTGTTGAGGAGGCCAACTCCGAGGAGCTGGGGCAGTACTTCGACCATGGCGTCAAAGTCGAAGAACGTGCGGCTGATGGTATTGAGCCAATCCATTGAAATGCTCTCAGACGTTAGGTGTTGGGTGGCTTACTTACTGGCTTACTTACTTGCCGTCGGGGAAGGGCTGGAGGTCCGCTCGGCCTTCGGGAGGTACTGTTCCGGCATCGGCGAACCCGGGAACCACTTTTCGTAGAGCTTCTTCCACGTGCCGTCCTCCATTGCTTCGGCCAGGCCCTTGTTCAGGGCTTCCTTGAAGGCGGGCTTGTCCTTGGCTATTGCGAAACCTGCCGGAGCATCGAAGGACGGAATGTCCGCGGCGCTGACCAGTCCAAACTGCTCCTGGTATTCCTTGGCGGCCTCGTAGTCCAGGAAGTGGGCGTCCACGGAACCGCTGTTGACTGCTGAAATGGCGGTGTTGTTGTCCGGGAAGCGGACCAACTGCGCCGAGGTGAAGTTCTTCACGGCGTAGGCTTCCTGCAGGGTGCCTTGGACAACGCCCAGGCGCTTGCCGTTCAGGCCGTCGGCGTCGTTGATGCCGGAGTTCTTGGTGGTGATGACTGTCAGGTATCCGGCGAGGTAGCCGTCGGAGAAGTCCACAGTTTCCTTGCGCTTGTCCGTGATGCCGATGGCCGCCACGCCCACGTCGAACTGGCCGTTGGCTACCGCTGCCAGAAGTCCGGAGAAGTCCTGTCCGGTGAAGACGACTTTGTCTACGCCGGCCCGTTGGGCCACGTCCTTGAAGAGTTCCACGTCAAAGCCAGTGAAGTTACCCGCGGCGTCGGTGAAGGTGTAGGGCTTGGAATCGCCGAGGCTGGCGACGCGGATGGTGCCGGGCTCGATCAGGCCGTAGGGGTTATCGGCTGAGGGCGAGGAGCTGGCGGAGGATCCGCCGCATCCCGAGAGGGCGAGGATGGCCGCCAGAGCCGCTGCTGCGAGGGCTGCCGGGCGGAAGTTCAGTTTGAACACAGCGTTGTCCAATCGTGGGAGGGAGAGCGGTGCTGTCAGGAGCCGCAAAGTGTTATTGCTCGATGCGGGGTCTTGTTGAGTCCGGTCTCAGACCCTAGGATTGAGACCGGACTCACATCGATTGATTAGAATGTAGCGGAAGTCACAAAGCCGCGTCAACACCCCACGTGAAAGGTGAACATGAGCACTGAAGGATCCCGACGGCGGGACGTAACGGTTGCCGACGTCGCCAAGGCCGCGCAAGTGTCCAAGGCCCAAGCAGCCCGCGCACTGGGCAACTACGGGGCGGTCAGCGACGACGTCCGCGAGCGCGTCCTGGCCGCGGCCGAAAAGCTCGAGTACCGGCCCAACGAGCTGGCGCGCAGCATGAACACGGGCAAATCGAACACCATTGGCGTTGTGGTGGGCGATATCGAAAACCCGCATTTCGGGCTCGCCACCAGGGGCATCACGGACACCGCCAAGAAGAGCGGCTTCAACGTCATCCTCATTAACACTGACGAGGAACAAACCGCCGAGGTGGACGCCGTCCGCGTGCTGTTGGACAAGCGGGTTGATGGGCTCATTGTGGCGCCAGCCTCGTCCGTGGAGACCTCGCATTTGCGGCAGGTCCGCGATTCCGGTCGTCCACTTGTTTTGTTGGACCGTGGAGCCGAAGGTCTGGACGTTGAGACCTTCGCCGTGGACATGGGCGGCATCTCCTATGAATCCACCAAGTACTTGATCGAGGCCGGACACCGGCGCATCGCTTTCGTTTCCACCCTCAAGGCAGACCGACCCTACCAGGACGGGATGGCTTTGGACTCCTCGCAGATCTCGGACCGTCTTGACGGGATCCGCCGAGCCTTCGACGACCAGGGTCTCAGCTTCCCGGCAGACCTGGTTCGGCTCAACGCCGGAGACGCCGAATCCACCAAGGAGATCACCCGCCAGCTTCTTAGTGGGCCGGACGCAGCCACAGCGATCATCGCCTCGGACGGCCTGATTGCCCTGAGCGTGGTGGAAGCTATCCAGGAATCCGGGCTTGCCATCCCGGACGACGTCTCATTCCTCATGTACGACGATTTCGCGTGGACGCGCCTCACCACTCCCCCGCTCACCGTGATCGCACAGCCCGTCTACGACATGGGAATTGCAGCCGCTTCGGCATTGATCCGGCAAATTGAGGGCAGGAGATCGTCAGCGCCTGCTCGCGAGTTGGTGGCCACCTTGATCCACCGGGGATCCGTCGGAGCACCCAGAGAGGCGGACGTACTCAGCCAGGCCGGCGGCTAAGAGGGTAACGGCGCAGAGATCGCTGGAATCCTGCCGGATCGCCGGTAGTTTGGGCCCGCTTCGACGTTTGTCGACGTCGCGTAGTGACTACTCCGAGGCTGCTTGAACGTCGCCTTCCTCTGGATCGTCGGCGGAGCGGACCTCGTTCCGGATGACGCCCAGCTCTTCGAGCCTGGCAGACATTCCCGCCCCATCCGGCGCGTAGATCCAAGGAACCCCGGGGGTTGGTTGGCCGC
Organism: Arthrobacter sp. StoSoilB22; assembly: GCF_019977315.1. NCBI lineage: Bacteria > Bacillati > Actinomycetota > Actinomycetes > Micrococcales > Micrococcaceae > Arthrobacter > Arthrobacter sp. StoSoilB22. The sequence goes on along the minus strand of NZ_AP024652.1, from coordinate 615,126 downwards.
CTGACTTGGAGCGACCACCCGCCAGCACCGCTTCACCGGCCGAGAGTTGGCGGATGGCGATGGCCCTGACATTGGCGGGATGACGGTGGGCGAACTCGGAGTAAATCGCTTCGTCGTGCTGGCCGTCGTCGCCCACCAACAGCCACTTGATGTTGGGGAATTCCTCCGCGAGGCGTTCCAACGAGGTCCGTTTGTGCTCTTGCCCGCTGCGGAACCAACGGTCAGGAGTGGGACCCCAGTCGGTCAAAAGCTTGGGCCCGGCGGGGTACAGATTGCGGGACAGGAATCTGGACAGCGTCGGTGCTACGTTCCAGGCCCCGGTGGACAGATACAGCACTGGAGCCGAAGGCGCCGTCCGGGCAATCCGTTCGTACAACACCGCCATGCCCGGCGTGGGGGTTCTGGCGTGCTCGTTGAGGACAAAAGTGTTCCACGCTGCCAGGAAAGGACGCGGCAGTGCCGTGACCATCACGGTGTCGTCGATGTCAGATACCACGCCGAACTCTGCATCATCCGCGACGATCTCCACAGGAGCCTCTACGGTTTCGGATTCCCCCGACTGAAGGGTGATGGTGTGCCACCCGGCGTCCAGGGCTACTGGAATACGCGCATCCACCACTCCGCCGCGGTCAGCCTTCACATCGAAAACCGTGCCGGCAATGGTCACGTTCACACGAGCATTTGCCACGGGCGCACTGGTGAAGTTGCGCCACCCGCGCATGCTTTCCTGTAATGGACGGGCGTGACCCGCGGCGTCCCGGGGGTCACTGCGGACAACCCGCGCAAGGACCCGCACCCAGGAGGTGCTCCCGTACCCGGTGTAAGGGATGACGGTTTCCACCCGGCCACGCCGGATGGCGAGGCGCGTCTGAAAACCAAGCCACGCGTCGTCGAGCCTCATAGCGAGGTGACGGCGCCCTTTACTCAGCGGCCTGGGGCCATCATTGTCAACGGCGTCGGACTGGGGGCGCGGTTTCATGGGACGGGGAGACATGCCACCAGTCTTCCATGGCCCGGTCTCCTTCCGCAGGGAGCCCGTCCACTGTGAAGTGGGCGCCGGTCACACGTTCGCACGCTAAACAGCGGTTGTCGGCGCCCGGCCTTCGTCGCCATGCTGCTCGCGAGCCGCGGCCAGCCGCAGCCGATCCAGCCGGTTCATCAGCGGTGCAGTGGTGGCCCCGTGCACCACGATGGACAGCGCCACCACCAGCGCAATAAAGGCCCAAAGCTTCTCCGACTCGGCGTCGAAGTTCCCATGGGTCAGGGCGTATCCCACGTAATACAGTGAGCCGATCCCGCGGATGCCGAAGTAGGAGATGGCCAGGCGTTCCCGTGGCCCGGTCTTGCCACCCATCAACCCGAGCCATCCTGCCAACGGACGGACCAACAAAAGGAACACCAAAGCTACCAGCACCTCCGTCCACCCGATCCCATCCAAGAGACCGCGGGCAATGGCGCCTCCAAGGAGCACCAGGATCACCACAGTCATGAGGCGCTCGAGCTGCTCAACATAACCGTGCAGCACCTGGTGGTACGAGTGGTGGCGTTCAGCAGAACGGATAGTCACGGCGCAGATGAAGACGGCGACGAACCCGTAGCCTTCCACCAATTCGGCCACGCCGTAAGCCAGGAAGGTGGCCGCGAGCGCCACGAAACCTTCAGAGTGATCCGATAACCGGAAGCTCTTTCCTTTGGCGGCAAAGAAAATCAGGCTCAGGAGTTTGCCGGTACCGAAACCGAGCAGCACGCCAACAGCTATTCGCCACAGAACATCCAGGCCAACCCACTCCCCCAACCATGCGCTGGGAGATGCCCCCACCAAGCTGATGAGGATGGCCAGATATACAAACGGGAAGGCCAGGCCATCATTCAAACCGGCCTCTGAGGTCAAGGCGAAGCGGACCTCATCCTCATCCGGGTCCTCTTCCGTGTCTGCGGGTTTTCCTACTTGGACCTCGGAGGCCAACACCGGGTCGGTGGGTGCAATCGCGGCCCCAACGAGGATGGCGGCGGCCAGACCCAGCCCCAACACCCACAAGCCCATCAGCGTCATCGCAAGTATGCACAACGGCATGACGATCCCCAGCAAACGCCAGGTAGTGGACCAACCCCGCCAATGGAAGGGCCTGTCCAGGGCCAGTCCCGCACCCATGAGTGAAATGATGACGCACACTTCCGTCAAATGCATCGCGAAGTCCGCATGGAGAATAGGGTCCGGGTCCGGCAAATCAGGAAGCAAGGTGAATGCCAGAATGCCGCTACCCAGGAAGACCATGGGCATTGAGAGAGGCATGTGGCGCAACAATTTTGGCAGGACAGCGGCGGCCAACACCGCAAAGCCTGCCGAGAGGAACAAGATGCTGGGGACTTCAAACACGAATGGTCTACTTCCTGACGAGCCGTTCGACTCGTCTCAGAAGCCTAGTTGGAAGTCAGCGCTGCGTCGATCAGAACTTCGGCCGCTTGACGCGCCTGCCCCGCGGCATCGGATGTCCCCGCGATGGCCGCCGTGGTCTGGGCGCCCTCGGCGAGAATGGCGAGCTGGGGCGCCAAATACGGTGGGGCGCCGGCTTCTACCGCCAGGCGTGCAACATACTCCTGGAATGATTCCTTGTGTTTCCGTGCATATTCGGCCACCTCGGGGCTGATGGCACCGAGTTCAGCAAAGCTGTTGATGAAGCCGCACCCCCGGAACGAGTCCTGGCAGAACCATCCCGCAAGGTAGTCAAAAATGGCGAGGAGCCGCGTTTTGGGCGTCCCGGCTTGTTGCACTGTGGCGTCCAGCCCTTCGGTCCAGGACTGATGCCGATGCTCCAGCACGGCCATGACGATGCTGCTCTTTGAGGGAAATTCCCCGTAGAGCTTCTTCAAAGACACTCCTGCCGCCGAGCGGAGTTCGTCCATCCCGACGGCCTGGATTCCCTTGGAGTTGTAGAGCCCGTCGGCGGTGGCAACGATGCGTTCTCGAACCTCGGAAGAATTCATGTACCCATTCTACTTGCATTGAGAACGAACGTTCTCTACTATGGAAAACACCAAGGGAGAACGATCGTTCTCCACTTCGAGAAAAGGGACAAATCATGGGCTTCATCAAGGTTGGCACCGAGAACACCACGGACATTGAGCTCTACTACGAAGACCACGGAACAGGTCAGCCCGTAGTCCTCATCCACGGCTACCCCTTGGACGGCGGCTCCTGGGAGAAGCAGACCGCAGCCCTCCTCAACGCCGGATACCGTGTGATCACCTACGACCGCCGCGGCTTCGGCAAATCCAGCAAGCCGACCACCGGCTACGACTACGACACGTTCGCAGCAGATCTGAACACCGTGCTTGAAACCTTGGACCTTCAGGACGCCGTGCTGGTAGGTTTCTCGATGGGCACCGGCGAAGTGGGACGCTACCTCGGCACCTACGGTGAAGCCCGCATCGCCAAGGCCGCATTCCTGGCCTCCCTCGAACCCTTCCTCCTCCAGACTGACGACAACCCCACCGGCGTTCCGTCATCAGTCTTCGACGGCATCCGTAACGCCGCCATCGAGGACCGCTACGCCTGGTTCACCAACTTCTACAACGACTTCTTCAACACCGATAACTTCCTGGGCAACCGCCTCAGCGAAGAAGCCCTGAAGAATTCCTGGAATGTGGCCGCAGGCTCGTCCTGGTACGCGTCCTTCGCAGTGGTGGATTCCTGGCTCACCGACTTCCGCTCCGACATTGAGAAGGTCACCGTCCCTTCACTGATCGTCCACGGCACCGACGACCGCATCCTGCCAATCGATGCAACGGGACGCGAATTCACCAAGCGCCTCCCTTCGGCCGAGTACGTGGAAATCGAAGACGCACCGCACGGCATGCTCTGGACGCATGGCGCCGAAATCAACGAGGTCCTGCTCCGCTTCCTGGCGAAGTAAAGAACTCACGACGGCGGCAACTCGCCGCCCGTTCCACCTGAATCGCCGGAAGGGCTCCAGTTCGCTGGGCCCGTCCGGCGATTTCGCGTTGTTCCAGCGGTTTCGTGTTTGTTCCGGCGATGTCGCAATGAGTCGTTGGCCGGCTCTGTGGCACGATGACTTACAGCTTGCAAAGTCCATCGGATACGTCAGAACAGCAAGGAGAACCACACGTGAGAACGCCCATCAAGATCGCTGTGACCGGCGCAGCTGGCCAGATCGGCTACAGCCTCCTCTTCCGGATCGCCAGTGGTGCCTTGTTCGGTCCCGATACTCAGGTGCAACTCAGGCTCCTGGAGATCACCCCCGCGTTAAAGGCACTTGAGGGTGTTGTGATGGAGCTGGACGATTGCGCTTTTCCCACCCTGGACTCGGTGGAGATCGGCGACGACGCCGACCATATTTTCGACGCCGTGAATCTGGCCCTCCTCGTTGGCGCACGGCCGCGGACCAAAGGCATGGAACGCGGCGAGCTACTCAGTGCCAATGGTGCGATCTTCACCGCGCAAGGCCAGGCCCTCAACAGGGTCGCGGCCGACGACGTTCGGATCGGCGTAACGGGAAATCCGGCCAACACCAACGCTTTGATTGCCATGACCAACGCCCCGGACATCCCCGCAGAACGGTTCAGCGCGCTGACCCGGTTGGATCACAACCGCGCCCTTGGACAGCTCGCCAGGAAGACCGGTGTCCGGGTTGGGGACATCCGCAGGATGACCGTGTGGGGCAATCACTCCGCAACACAGTATCCGGACATCTTCCATGCCGAAGTCGCTGGCCGGAACGCGGCCGAGGTGGTGAACGATCAGGACTGGATTGAGAACCACTTCATCCCCACGGTTGCCCAGCGAGGAGCAGCGATCATCGACGCCCGGGGCGCCTCTTCTGCGGCATCGGCAGCTTCAGCCACCGTGGACGCAGCCCGCGATTGGCTCCTTGGCACACCCGAGGACGATTGGGTATCGATGGCCGTAGCCTCCGACGGTTCATACGGGGTGCCCGAGGGACTTATTTACTCATACCCGGTGACTACTTCGGACGGAAACTGGGAAATTGTTCAAGGACTGGAAGTGAACGACTTTAGCCGCGGGAAGATGGATGCTACAGCCAGTGAGCTTTTGGACGAGCGGGCTGCCGTGGCTGAACTCGGCTTGATCTGACATACGTCAGCGGCGCTGAGTTGGCGTGACCAGGCGTGCAAGCTCAGTGCCTGGCGCGGCAAGCCGGTCCACCGTGGTGAAGATAAAGTCCTGCATTGCTGCCGTGGCTGCCGAAGGAGCGATGTCGTTGCGTCGGGCCAGGTTGACGGTCCGTGTCAGCGACGGGTTGACCAAACGGGCACTACGCAGCCCAGGCCGGCCGATGACAACCATTGCCGGCACCACCGCCACGCCCAGTCCCCGTTCCACGAACCGCAGCACGGCGTCCATCTCTGCGCCTTCGACGGCGATCAGCGGTTCCAATCCTCTGGCGGAAAAGGCCGCCTCGGTGGCCACCCTCAGGTCATAACTTCTGTTGAAGGCCACCTGCGGAATGTTCGCCAGTTCTTCCAGGGTGAGCTCTTCGCGCTGCGCAGATCCAGCGGCCGACACAACCACCAGCTCCTCGGTCAGCAGCGGAATCAATTCCGTGCCGTGCACGGCGGGATCCGATCCACGGGTTACCACCAAGGCCAGGTCCAGCGCGCTTTCGTTCAGGGCATCAACCAGGAATCGCGAACCGCCTTCGGTGATGTGCAGTTCGACTCCGGGGTGCGCGCTTCGGAAGGCGGCCAGTACATCGGCCACCAGTGAGACGCACAAGGTAGGTGGGGCGCCCAGGCGAATGCGGCCCCGGCGCAATCCCGCTAGCTCGTTCATCTGCTCCCGCGCAGTCTCTGCGTCTCCAAGCATGCGCCGGGCTATGGGCAGGAGGAGCTCTCCCGCAGTCGTCAGAGTTGCTCCCGAGGGTCCGCGATGGAACAGGGCCATTCCAAGATCGGCCTCAAGTGCTGCGATCTGCCGGCTAAGAGAAGGTTGCGCAAGATACAACTGCTCCGCCGCGCGTGTGAAGTGCCCCACTCGGGCGATGGCCTCGAAGGAGCGTAACTGCTCTAGCTTCATTCTCATAGCATAAATGCATCGTGGTGACTCAAATAATTCATTGGATACATGACGTACGGCCATTTAGCGTGATAGTCATGAACCTCAACACCACTCCAGAACGACTTTTGTCCACTTCGGTGCTCGTTATCGGCACCGGAGGCGCCGGTCTGCGCGCTTCCATTGAACTCGCCCAGCGCGGGGTCCAGGTGTTGGCGGTGGGTAAGCGTCGCAAACACGACGCCCACACGAGCCTGGCCGCCGGGGGCATCAACGCCGCGCTGGGCACCATGGACCCTGAGGACAGCTGGCAGCAGCACGCCGCTGATACCTTGCGGGAGTCCTACTTCCTAGCCGATCCCTCAATCGTGGAGACCGTAGCCCGCAACGCGGCACGAGGTATCGAGGACCTTGAACGGTGGGGTATGCCGTTCGCCCGGGAGGCGGATGGACGAATTTCCCAGCGATTCTTTGGCGCCCACAAGTATCGGCGTACCGCCTACGCCGGGGACTACACCGGGTTGGAAATCCAGCGCACCCTGATGCGCCGGGCGGCAGAGTTGAACGTCCCCATCATCGACACCGTCTACATCACGAGGTTGCTTGTTGCCGACGGCACCGTCTTTGGAGCCTACGGATTCGACGTCGTAGACGGTACCCCCGTGCAGATCCACGCTGATGCGGTCATCCTGGCCGCGGGCGGGCACACACGCATCTGGCGTCACACCTCTTCCCGACGCGATGAGAACACCGGGGATTCCTTCCGTCTGGCTGCGCTGGCCGGAGCCAGGATCCGCGACGCCGAGCTGGTCCAGTTCCACCCTTCCGGCCTCTTGGAGCCAGACGACGCCGCCGGCACCCTGGTCTCCGAGGCGGCGCGCGGAGAGGGAGGCATCCTCACCAACGCTCTGGGTGAGCGCTTTATGGAACGCTACGATCCCGAGCGCATGGAACTGTCCACCCGTGACCGGGTTGCGCTGGCCGCATTCACGGAGGTGGCCGAAGGTCGCGGGACCGAGAAGGGCGGCGTCTACCTGGACGTCTCCCACCTGCCTCGGGAAACCATCATGGAAAAGCTGCCCCGGGTCTACCGCACCATGATCGACCTGCAGATGCTGGACATCACCACCACCAAAATCGAAATTGCGCCCACCGCTCATTACTCAATGGGCGGGGTGTGGGTTGCACCGGAGGACCACGGAACGGGAGTGAACGGCCTTTATGCGATCGGTGAGGCATCCTCCGGGCTTCACGGCGCCAACCGTCTCGGCGGCAATTCATTGATTGAGTTACTCGTCTACGGTCGTATCACCGGCGAACACGTGGCCCACTACGTTCATTCGCGCACCCACATTGTCCGGGATCCCGGGGCGATCGGAATAGCCCGCGGGGAAATGCAGACACTCCTCGGCGAACGTGGAACAGAGTCCGCCCGCAGGCTGCAGCGTGAACTACGCAACCTCATGACCGAACACGCCGGAGTTGTGCGGACGGAACAAGGACTGGAACGAGGACTGGAGAAATTGACCGCCTTGGAGGAACGTGCCCAACTGGTCACAGCCCACCCGGACATCGCAGGCTTCGATGATCTGGCCCACGCCTATGACCTCCTCGGCTCCCTGCTGGCAGCACGAGCCACCCTTGAGTGCGCGCTCGAACGCCGCGAAACCCGCGGAGCCCACAACCGGGCTGACTACCCAACGGCAGATCCCGCGCTGCAAGGGAACTTTGTCTGGTCCACAGATGAGGGCGTCAGTTTCGAAAGCCTGTCTCCGGCTCCGGATTCCTTCCGGGCGCTCGCCGAGGCCAACGCGGACGATTCGGTCGCCGGTAAGCTCGTGGAGTAAGAAGCCTGATTGGGCGGAGCTTGGGGTTAGGGAACTGTGACCACTATCTTCCCGCGCGTATGCCCTTCCATGTTGAGCCGGAAAGCATCAGCTGCCTTAGCCAATGGAAGGGCTTGCGCCACCTCCACCCGGATCTTGTGCTCGTCCACCAAGTCAGCGAGCTGCTGCAGCTCAGCTCCCACGGGATTGACCCACATCCAGGTACCGCCGTGGGCTTCCACCTCGCTGTCGGCGATGGAGGCGTGCCGGCCGTTCCCGGCCAGGACCTCCAAGGTTGTGTCAAGATTGCCACCCACGAAGTCGGCCACCACCTCCACGCCTTCGGGACGCAACGCCTTCACCTTTTCGGCAAGTCCGTCACCGTAGGCAACGGCCTCAGCGCCCAGGGACCGCAGGAAGTCATGGTTCTTTTCCGACGCCGTGGCGATCACCTTGGCGCCGCGCGCGACGGCGATCTGAATACCCAGGGAGCCCACTCCTCCGGAGCCGCCGTGGATCAGCACAGTCTCTCCCGACGTCAGACCCAATCGGTTAAGGACCTGAAGGGCTGTAAGTCCGGCCAAGGGGAGCCCGGCAGACTCGTTCCATTCCAAGGATTGTGGCTTTCGGGCGAGCAGCCGCTCGGGGAGGGCAATATACTCTGCAAAGCTTCCCCCGTGGACGTAGTCCTTACGGCCGTAGGAAATCACTTCGTCACCAGGTTTGAAGTGCGGAGCATCAATTCCGACAGCTTCGACAACGCCGGCTACGTCCCAGCCGGGGATCGCCGGGAATTGAAGGTCCATGAACGAGTCCAAGTACCCGGCCATGATCTTCCAGTCCACGGGATTGACCGAGGTGGCCTTCACTTTAACCAAGACCACGCCCGGCCCAACCTTGGGCATGGGCTGGTCCGTTAGTTCAAGGACTTCCGGGCTTCCATATCGCTGGTAAGTGATCGCCTTCATGCCCGCCTCCTAGTCGAAGAAACCCACGATGTAGCCGATGAAGAACAGGAGAGTGAGCAGCACACCGGCACCGATGGCTCCCAGCCACAGGACCTGCGTACCTTTCCTGGGGCCGCCTTCGTCGTGGCCTTGGGGGCCGGCTGTTGAAGATTCGCCGGGAGGTGTTTCGCCAGGGGGCACTCCCCCGCCAGGCTCCAAGCCGGTAATCTTGTCCTCATACGGGTCGGGGTTGCTTCCGGACACATTCACTCCCTCGATCGCAGTGCTGGTGCTGTGTTCAGGGTATCGGGCGGAGCCGGGCAAGCCTAGCGGTCAGTGTGTAGGTGTGCGTCCCTCGTGGAAGTACGCAGCCGGTACAGGGCCGTGGTGGCCGTGATGTAGAGATCTGCACCGTCGGCCCCTCCAAAGCAGAGATTGGAAACCGTTTCAGGAACCTCGACGGCGGCCAGCAGCGCACCGTTGGGGGCGTAGACACGAACTGACGAGCCCGCTGACGTCCATACCCGGCCCTCGACGTCTACGCGGAATCCGTCCGAGGCCGCGTCGTCTTCGAGCTCAACGAACGTGCTGCCCGTCCCGCACGAGCCACCCACCACCGGGTAGACGGCAATGCGGAACGGTACTCCGTGGCCAGGGCCCGCCGTGTCCGCAACGTAGAGAAGCGATTCATCCGGGGAGAACGCGAGGCCGTTGGGATGCACCAAATCAGTGACCACAGGAGTCAGTTCGTCCCTGGCGGGGTCGAAGCGGAACACGTAGCAACCGCCGTATTCCTGCTCGCCCTCATGTCCTTCCACCGTCCCGGGCAGGATTCCGTAAGGAGGATCGGTAAACCAGACCGTCCCATCCCCTGCCACCACAACATCGTTGGGCGAGTTGAGCCGATACTCACCGAACGCATCAACGATCGGCGTCACCACGCCGTCGTGGTCCTTCTCGACGCGCCTGCGGCCGTGGCTGCACTGCACCACGCTGCCGTCGTGGTGGAGCGTTCGCCCGTTGGTGTACTCCACGCCGGTGGCGTATTCGCGCGTCGCGCCGGTGCCGGGAGAGAACTCGAGAATCCTGTTGTTGGGGATATCGCTCCAGCGAAGGGTCTGCGACGTCGGAATCCATAGTGGGCCCTCAGCCCAGACGGTTCCTTCAAACAACTTTTCCAGGGTTCCGGTGATCAGTTCATCCATGGGTTCGAGACTAATCGTTCGCAGGTTCCGAGCTGGGCTTGCGTGTCCGTTCCCTGGCGCTGAGCTTTCCGTCGGCGGGCATCACCAGAACCGCCACTACAGTGAGGGCGGCACTGACGAGTACCGCCAGGAAAACGGCTGATGAGGCTTGCACGGTGGTTTGCGGATCCGGGCCACCATGGGGACCGTTGGCATAGATGGCGTTGGCAATGGCACCGAAAACGGCCACACCAATGGAGCTGCCAATTGAACGTGCAAAGAGGTTGGTGCCGGTGACTACGCCGCGTTCATTCCATTCAACACTGGTTTGCGCGGCAATAAGGCTCGGCGTTGCCACCAGCCCAAGCCCGAGCCCGACGATGAAGCAAGCCGCCGCCACGAGCAGGATATTGGGGGTGGGGGCCGTGAGGGCTAGGACGGCAGCTCCGATCACTGTGATCGCTATGCCGATGAGGGCCGTGTTCCGAAAGCCGATGCGGAGGTAGAACCTGCCGGCTTGGGACGCGCTGATGGGCCAGCCAATGGTCAAGGCCGCCAAGGCGAGCCCGGCCAGCAGGGGTGAGGTCTTCAGTGACCCTTCCAGGAACGTTGGGACGTAGCTGGTAAGCCCGAGCATGACGGCACCAACGCCGAAAGAGATCATGGCCGTGGTCGCCAGCAGCCTGCGGGAGACAACCCACGGTGGGAGGACAGGTTCAGCGGCCCTCCTTTCCACCAGGAGAAACACAAGGAACAACACCGCTCCGCCGGCAAAAACCGAGATGCTGATCGCGGAGTCCCAAGGCCACGCTTGACCACCCTGAAGGGCTCCGAGGATGAGCAGGCTCAACGAAATCGTCAGCAGTCCGGCACCCAGGTAGTCAATGCGGTGCTTGGTCCGCTCCACGTTCTCGTGGAAAGTACGCAGGAGCATCCAACCAGCCAGCAGGCACAGCGGGATGTTGATCAGGAAGATCCAGCGCCAGATTCCCAGAGATGCGAAGACCCCTCCAAGAGTGGGTCCCACAACGGAAGAAACCGCCCAGACACTCGCCAAATAGCCCTGGACCTTGGCCCGTTCCGCCAAGGTATAGATATCGCCCGCAATGGTGATAGCAACGGGCTGGACCGCGCCGGCCCCAAGCCCCTGGAGCACACGGAACGCAATGAGCGCCGGCATGCTCCAGGCCAGCCCGCAGAGAATCGAGCCAAGCAGGAACAGGCCAATCCCGCCCAAAATCATTGGCTTTCGGCCTACGACGTCCGAGAGTTTGGCGTACACGGGCACGGACACTGCCTGCGCCAACAGATACGCGGAAAACAGCCAAGGAAACGAGGAAAAACCGCCGATGTCCGCCACGATTGACGGCACCGCCGTGGCAACTATGGTGGCATCGATCGCTACCAGGCCCGTGGCCAACATCAGCGCAATCAGGATGGGTCCCCGTTGGGAGCGGAATCCGACGCCGTCACTTGCCGTTGTTGTCATGTGGTCTCGTTTCGTCCGCATCGCCAGGAAGGCGCTCACCGTATCCAGTCCCATGGCGTAACCGCCACCGCGGCGGATTTAGTCCCGCGAGCCAACACCGATCCTCCTCAGGACACGCGGAGCTCCACAAGCTGGGTGTGGTCCAGGCCTCCGCCCACATGGACTTCAAAGGACCCGGCCTCTACTGCGTAGTGATCCTGGTTGTCCCAGAAACCGAGGTCCTTCCAGCCCAGCTCGAAAGTCAGTGTTGCGGACTGGCCCGGCCCCAGCGTTGACCTGGTGAAGGAGCGCAGCCGGCGGACAGGCTGGGACAGCGACGCCACCAGGTCCCGGATGAACACCATGGTGACCTCGTCCCCTGCCACGGCCCCGGTGTTCGTGACAGAGACCGACACCTGGACTGATCCGCCTGCCCGGAGGTCCTCCACGGAGATACTGGCCGGTGTCACACTGGGTGCGCCGTACTGGAAGGTGGTGTAACTGAGTCCGTGTCCAAAGGGGAACTGCGGTCCAAGTTCAAGGTCCCTGTACTTGGACGTGTAATGGTCATCCGTGTTCCCTGGACCCATCAACCCAACGTCGTGGGCGCCGCCGTCGATCGTTCCGGAAACTGTGGCCGGACGCCCCGTGTTTTCGTGGTCGTAGTAGATGGGTACCTGGCTGGAAGACCGTGGGAACGTCATAGGCAACCGCCCGCCCGGGTTCACGGCGCCGCTCAGGGCACGGGCCACGGCACGCGGACCCTCCAGCCCCGAGTGCCACGCCTCCAGAAACGCCGGCACGGCATCAATCCACGCAGCGGTCACCAAGGGCCGCCCGTTGAACATGACAACGGCCGACGGCGTACCGGTGGCAGCCACAGCAAGAATCAACTCTTCCTGGGCGCCGGGAAGCCGGAGGTCGCTGCGGGAGTTTGCCTCCCCTGACAACGCCGAGGGTTCTCCGACGGCAACCACGATCGCGTCGAAGTCAGCGGCATCAGCCACGGCCTGGACTATCGATCCGGGGTCGCCGCCAAAAAAGCCCGTGGCGTCCCGCACTGTCAGTTGCCATTCCGGGCACTCTTGCCGGATTGCCTCGGCCAGGGAACCGGCTGGTTCGGCAAAGGACTGGACCCACGCACCGAGGTGGTCGGTGCTGTTGGCATACGGCCCCACAAGGAGTACCCGCTGGCGAGACGGGCCGAGCGGCAGGACGGACTGGTTCTTGAGCAGAACCAGCCCTTTCTCCGCAGTAGCCAGGGCAGCAATCCGGCTCTCGGGAGACGGTGCCGTCACCTCTTGTTCAGGGGCCTTGAAGGGATCGCTAAACAATCCCAGCGCAAGTTTCAGGCGCAAAACCCGCCGGACGGCGTCGTCCACACGGGCCAACGGCACGTCATCCGGCCCAAGGCGGGCGCCGCCGTCGGCCGTTGTCACGTTGCCGCCCATTTCAACGTCCAGGCCAGCAGCAAACGACTGCCCCAGCGCGTCATCAAGGTCATCGGCAATGCCGTGGTCCAGCAGATTGACCACGCCGTCGGCGTCACCCACCACCACACCCTGGAATCCGAACTCCTCTTTCAAAATGGAGGTCAGCAGGTGGTGGTTGGCGTGCGCGGGCCGCCCGGAAACCGTGTTGAATGCCGCCATGACCGTGGCCACGCCGGCGTCGACAGCAGTCCTGAACGGTTCCAGATAGACGTTCCTAAGCCGCTGGCCGGACACATCAACGGTGTTGTAGTCCCGTCCACCCTCCGCCTGCCCGTAGGCCACGAAGTGTTTGGCACACGCCAGCAGGGAGCCAGGATCACCCAACGATTCCCCTTGGTAGCCGCGCACCTTGGCCGCGCCGAACACGCTGTTGACGTAGGTGTCTTCTCCAAAGCCCTCAACCACACGGCCCCAGCGGGGGTCCCGGGAAACATCGATCATGGGCGAGAACGTCCAGTTGACTCCCCCGGAAGCCGCCTCCTGCGCCGTGATGCGGGCATCCAGCTCTGCGGTGGCCGGGTCAAAGCTGGCCGCCTGGGCAAGGGGTACCGGAAAAGTGGTCCGTTGTCCGTGGATCACATCCAACCCCACCAGCAGTGGGATGCCGTGGGGAGTTTCCTCGCGGGCAATTCTCTGCAGCTCATTGGTGGCAGCGGCACTGCGGGGCCAAAAGATGGCACCGATTCCGCCGCGAACCAGCTCCGCAGCATCCTCCAGCCGCGGACGGAAAGCTATTTGAAGTTGGGCAAGCTTCTGTTCCCACGTCATGGATTCCATGAGGCTTTCCAGAAGCTCGTGCTGTGCCGGCGCCAATGTCACCGTGATCCTTTCATTGGTGGTGGACATTGCGCCGGCCACGGCGGTCAGTCCTGGAGTGTTAGTACCTTTTGATCGGCCCCGCCGCCCGGAACGGGCATATAGGAGATCCTCAACCGCTCACGGACAGCCACGGAGTGCTCGCCCAAGCCCAGTCCGCCGGGCTTGTCCACAGCCACTGTTGCGATCTCGCCCATTTCCCAGCGGTCATCAAAGACCCCTGGAAGGTCTGTCAGTTTGTACGTGTTTCCGTGGACGGTCAGGGATACCGCAGAGGCGGGGGCTGTCTCGCCGTCGACCGTGACCTGTACGTCCTCCACCATGGAAAGCCCCAAGCCGCGGTAGTACGGAAGCCGAACGCCAAGCTGGAAGCCGGTGACGTCGTCGCCCTTCACCACGTTGCGGAGCGTGTCTTCAACGATCATGTACTTATCGAACACTGTGACCTCCCTGGGTTGAGGCGCCCGCGGCGACCCCCGCATTTTCAGTGGGCGAGCCTTCGCCGAGCAGGCGCTCAAACATCCGGTGCTGCCGGCGGACCTGCTCCACGCTGTCCACCTCAAAAATGTCCTGGATGTGTCTGTTGCCCTCGTACTCGCTGGAGAGGTAACCCTGGTAGCCACCTTCAATCAGCACCGGAATGATCTTTTCGTAAGGAATGCTGTACTCCACACCCTCATCGGTCATCTCGTAAAACTTGGCCTGGATGTGGTGGATCAGCGGCAGGTGCTCCAACATCCCGCGCGGATCATTCCAGGTGAGGAACGTGGAGAGACGGGCAATGCCCTGCTCCACCGGGTTGGCACCCATGTAGTTGAAGGTGTCCATCAGTCCATGGACATCCCCACGGCTGTTGTACGTTTCCACCGCTAGCTCCACAAAGTGGGGGCGGGCCCCATCACGCAACGCCCGGTCCGACATGACCCGGGGGAAACGTTCAACGAATGTACCCATGTCCGGCATGAACCCCAGGGCCGGAGACTGCAACCGGTGCATGACTTCCAAGTGCCGGATCACCCAAGGGTGCTCGTAGTGAAAGGGCGCGTGTACTTCCAAAAGCAACTTCAGGCCCAGCTTCTCAGCGTAGGAAGCGCAGGCCTCCATGACTTCCGGTGGCGTGTTGATGATGGCGCGGACATTCCGGGCGCCCATCCTCTTGGCGATGTCCAAGTCCTTGCGGACAGACGCCGTCATCTCATCCAGGGTCATGACCCGGCCGGGGTACCGCTTGGTGTCCAGGAAAAGATCCGTGGCCACCGTGGTGGTGCCGTACTGCTGCATCCAGCCATCCCACGTGCGGTAGAAGGCTTCGCCGGGATCCGGATATCCCGTGATGGACTGCTCCGGGATAACCTCGAGTCCTAAAGCGCCTATGGAGGCGGCCTCGCTGACACAGTCCTCCAGGGACATCTTCTTCAGGAAGCATTCTTCCTGGTAGCTGTAGAAACTGACTCCACGCTTGATCTGATGGGCGATATTCAACACCCAGCTCCTCGTGTTTGGCGCGCACTGGTCGCGACATTTCGCACCGACCTACGACGGGCGTAGTCCAACGCTACTGTCGGCTTGCGGCAAATGGCAGTGGAGGCCGGATCAGGAACGCCAATGCCGCTTATCCACAGATCGAATGCCCCACAGGATGTTCCCGGGCACCTGCACCAGCTAGCGTTTCCACCAGGTGCCTGCATCGCCCACCGCGCGCACTGTGCGCTGATGCTCCCGGGCACCGTGCTGCAGGTTCACACGCCGGGCACTGAGTGATCCGCAAAGGATTCCCGTGAAAACCCCACCCATTGAATACGACGTCGTCATTGTTGGCAGCGGTCCCACCGGCTCCGCGTATGCCCGCATCCTCCACGAGGAGGCTCCGCGGCTGCGGGTCCTCATGGTCGAAGCCGGCCCGTCGCTGTCCGAACAACCGGGCCTGCACGTCAAGAACCTGCAGGATCCGCAGGAAAGGGCAGCCGCGCAACTGGCATCGCAAGGACCGGTCACCTCCCTCAGCCCGGAGTCCCCCGTCCCCGGACCGGGACGGCCAGGAACGTTCCTGTTGCGCCCGGACGAGTTCGCTCCCTTAGCGGGAATGCCGGCCGCTGCGATGTCCAGCAACGTTGGTGGCATGGGTGCCCACTGGACCTGCGCTTGCCCCCGACCCGGCGCATCCGAGCGCATCTTTTTCCTGGATGACGGCACGCTGGACGCAGCACTTACCGAGGCCGAACGGCTCCTGTCCGTCACCGCCGGGGCATTCATTGACGCCCCCTTCTCCGCCGAAGTGCGGCGCCTGCTGGAGCATGCGTTTGACCGCACGGGTGCGACCGCCATCCAGCCCATGCCGCTTGCCGTGCAAAAGTATCCGGATGGCACCATCACGTGGTCCGGGACCGACGTCGTTCTTGGCCCGCTGGCTGAACCCGCTACCCGCAGCGACTCCTTTGAGCTCCTTGACCAGACACTGTGCCAACGCGTAACGCTCGACGCCGGACGCGTCACCGGAGTGGAACTGAAGGACCTCACCACCGGAGCCGTCACCCAGGTCCGCGCGCCCGCAGTGGTGGTAGCCGCCGATGCCCTCCGCACACCGCAGCTCCTGTTCGCTTCGGGTGTGCGGCCGCGAGCACTGGGCCGGTACTTGAATGACCAGCCGCAGGTTATCAGCGCTGTCCGTTTGCCGGCCGATGTTGTGGCCGAAGGGGCCCACGCTGCCGGCACCGGGGCTGCCCTGCACAGTGGCGTGTCCTGGGTTCCCTACACGGACGATGAGCCTTTCCACGGCCAGGTGATGCAGCTTGATGCCTCGCCCGTACCACTGGCTGACGACGATCCGGTAGTGCCCGGATCCGTCGTAGGCCTGGGCTGGTTCTGCGCCACGGAAACCGTGGAAGAGAACAGGGTGGAATTCGATGACACCAGCCTGGACCACTACGGAATGCCGCGCATGAGCATCAACTACAACCTCACCTGGAACGACCTGCGGGTCATTGATGAGGCCAAGGACGCCGTGACCCGCGCGGGTAAAGCCCTGGGAACCTTCCTGGACGACAGGCCGCCGTTCCTCCTCCCCGCCGGTTCCTCGCTGCACTACCAGGGCTCGGTGCGGATGGGACAGCACGACGACGGCCGGTCCGTGTGCGGTCCGGACAGCCAGGTCTGGGGTACTGAGGGGCTGTACGTAGCAGGCAATGGCGTGATCCCGACGTCCACCGCCTGCAATCCAACCCTGACGTCCGTGGCGCTCGCAGTCCTGGGAGCACGGTCGCTGGCCCGGTCGCTGGCACGGAGCAGTCAATAGCCGCCGCAGTCAATAGCCGCCGCAGTCAATAGCAATCCAAACCGCACGGCACGTCGTAAGCCGGACCTGGAAAGGCGGGTCCACCATGATTGGTGGGCCCGCCTTTTGTAACTTTGTGGTGGAACGTCAGTCTTCAAGCGCCCGGTAGTGGAAGTTCCTGAACCGCACGTGGCCGGAGCCCGTGGCAAACAGGGCAGGCCGCAGGCTCAGAAGCTCGCCGGCGGTATTGGTGTTGTAGCCGGACATCTCGTACCGCAGCCCGTGGCGGGTCCAGTTGACCCCATCGGTGCTGTAATACTGCGTGACGATGTGTGAATCGTTGACAATGCGGAAGTGGATGGTTGACGACGCCGGAGCCGGTTCCCGCCAATAGGGAATGTTCTTTCCGGCGCGGTAGCTCCGGAGCCGTTCCCCATCATGGCCCATCCCGCAGAACAGCCGGTCACTGTAATAGAGCAGCAGTCCACCTTCGGCGCCACCGGAAAACTCCGCTTCAACGGTGACCTCGTAGCGCCTGTCCCCCACAATGCAGGTCAGCGGAGAACTGTTGGATGGGTCGCTGCCGCTGGCGGCGAGAACCAGGCCGTCGTCCAATGAAACCCGCGAATACTCGTTCTTGCCAGGGGCATGGAACGACCATTGGATACCGAACCGGTCCTCTGCGAAATCGTCCGAAAGCTGAATCCCATGGCTGGTACCGCCTGCGGATGACGTGCTTGGAACAGGTGCCTGCAACGGCCGGGACAGATCCCCGCCCGCCGCCCGGGGCCACCCTTCGCTGTCCCATTCGATGGGCTCCACCAGAGTCTGGCGCCCCAAGGTGCTGAAGCCGTTTTCATAGGCATGGTAAATACTCCACCATTGACCGCGCGGGCCCTCGAAAATCGTGGCGTGCCCTTTGCTCCACCACGGTTCAGAGGCATCCCAGGTACGGATGATGGGGTTGGCAGGGCAGTCTTCCCACGGTCCGTGAATCGAACGGGAGCGGGCCACGGTGACCATGTGCCCTGTGGGCGGACCGGAGGTGCCGCCCACCGCCGTCGTCAGGTAAAACCATTCGCCGCGTCTGGTGAGTTTGGGTCCTTCCAGTGCGTAAGCCTCAGTCACCCAATCATCCGGGTAACGCCAGCCATCGTAGACATGCTCCAGGGGGCCGTCCGTGGACAAGCCGTCCGCACTCAGGCGCACGCGGCTCACGCCACTCAGGAACAGATAGCGGTGGCCGTCCTCCCCCACCACGTGCCCGGGATCGATGTGCCCGTTGATTCCCAGGTTCACCGGTTCGCTCCATGGTCCGGCCATGGATTCGGCGTGAATGACGTAGATCTGGGCTGGAGCGGCCGGATCCGGCGACACGGACGTGGAAATAACGGGAACGTAGATGTAGTACCGGCCATCAACCTTGCACATGTCAGCTGCAAAGACGTTGCCAATGGGGGTGGGCAACGCGGGGCCCAGGGGCCGCCAGTTGAGGAGATCCGTGGAGTGCCAGATGATCAACCCCGGCGTGGACTCAAACGAGGAGAAAGTGAGGTAGTAGTCATCACCGTCCCGAAGGAGGGTGGGATCCGGGTGGTCACCGGCGAACACCGGGTTGATGTAGGTCCCGTCTCCCAAATCAGCGCGGCGTTGACCTTCTGTGACAACTTCGAGCGGGCTCAAGATTTAACCCCTCCAGTAAAGCCTTGGATGAATTTCTTCTGGGCCACCAGGAAGAACGCCAGGATGGGGATCATGGAGATGATGATGGCTGCGAAGATCACGTTCCATTGGGAAACGCTCTCGCCGACGAAGTTGTAGATCACCACCGGCAGGGTAACGGCATCCGAACCGTTGAGGAAGATCAGGCCCGTGAAGAAGTCGTTCCAGACGATGAGTCCGGTGAAGATCGCCACCGTACCTGTGGCTGGCGACAGCAGGGGAAAGATGATCTTCCGGAAAACCGTGAAGCGGGAGGCCCCATCGATTTGGGCAGCTTCCTCATAATCCCTGGCGATGCCGTTGGTGAATCCCATGTACAAAAAGATGGAGATGGGCAGCAGGGCACCGGCGTACATGATGATGGTCCCTGCGTGGGTGCCCACCAGGCCAACGTTCCGCATGCCCACGTAGATGGGGATGATGGCAGCTTGGGCCGGCAAAACCATGGTGACCAGGATCAGTCCCATGGCAGCTTTGCTCAGCTTGCCCGTCCTGCGGCTCAACGTGTAAGCCGAGATTGATCCCACGGCCACCAGCACCAGAACGCTGCCGGCGGTGATGATGATGCTGTTGAGCATTCCATCCATCAACGTTGCCTGGCGACCGCCACGAATGGCTTGTCCAAACGCGTCAAGGGTGGGGTTGGTGACCAGCTGCATGGCCGACGTCGTCAGGGCGTCGTTGCCGTTTTTCAATGCCAGATTGATGAGGAAATAGAACGGCAGCAGGAAGATCAGGGCAACCAGGATCAGCAGTGCCTCGCGGAGCAAGGTCTTCTTCGTATAACGGAACATGATCGGTCAGCCTTTGGAACTCGTACGGAGGAGGAGGCGCTGGGCCACCGTGAGGATGATAATGATCACGGACATGACCAATGCGAGTGCGGCACCGAAGCCGAACCGGCCCATCACGAACGTCTCTTTATAGATGGTGACGGCGAGGGTTTCCGAGGCACCGTAAGGCCCGCCACCGGTGAGGGCCTGGATCTGGTCAAAGACACGCAGTCCATTGATCAGCATGAGAGTCATGGCAATCACCACGGACGGCATGATGGCCGGCAGGACCACGTAGTTGAACCTCTGCCACAGGCTGGCTCCATCAAGGGAGGCTGCCTCTTCGAGTTCAGGGGAAACCGTTGCCAGGCCGGCCAGGTACATGACCATGACCAGACCAACGTTCTGCCACACCATGACGATGATGATCGCCGGCAGCACCGTGGTCGGGTCACCCAGCCATGTCCGTTGCAGGGACTCCAATCCGACCGAACGGAGGACTTCGTTCATGGGGCCGTCTTGTTCAAAGATGAACTTCCAAATATAGGAAGTTGCCAGTGAACTGAGCACCACTGGGGCGAAAATCAACGTGCGGATGACATTGCGCGACTTCACCGTCCGGTTAAGGCCCAGTGCAAGCAGCAAGCCCAGGACATTTGTGAGAACCACAAACGAGATACCGATGATGAAAGTGTTGATCAACGCCGCAGTGGTGGGTCCTCCATCGGCTATTGCCGCGAAGTTCTCCCAGCCCACAAACTTCCACTTTCCCAAGCCTTTCCAGTTGGTGAAGGCAAAGAAGCCTCCAATGGCGCTGGGGGCGTAGTGGATGAGCACCAGTGCCAGGAGTGCGGGGGTGAACCACCACCACGTTGCGAAGCGACGCTCGGTGTTGCGGTCACCTTTGCGGCTGTTCTGTTTGCTGGGGCGGGGCTGGCGCCCGGTGACCCGGGCGCTCTCCGCTTTCTGCTCAAGTTGTGCGGTCATGGGAGGTTCTTCCAATCAGGGTTCGACGCCGTGGGCTAGGCGCCGCGGTCGTACTGCTCGTCCATGGTCTTCAGAACCTGGTCAGGGGTTGCCTGCCCGGTCAAGAGTCCCTGGATACCGGTGCCGAGCGAGTCGTAAACGCCGCTGTTGGGCCAGAGGTAGTTGGGCTGGGAGACGATCTTCTTCTCCGGCTCCGAGAAGTACGGTTCCAACGTTGGGAACTGTTCAGGTACCGTACTGGAAATCGCCGAGGTAACGGAAACGTTTCCGTTGGCCTTGGCCAATGCGTCCTGGTTGGCAGGCTGGGCCAGGAATTCAAGGAATTTGAGGGTGGAACCCTTGTGCTTGCCGGCGGCATTGACGGCCAGGGCGTTGCCAGGGCTTGCGATCAACCGGCTGTCCTCGGCCTTCTCACCCGGGAGAACGGCTACATCGAAAGAACCGTCCTTGACCTGGGCCCGGAGTGCAGCAACAGCACCTGCCGGAGCGAACGCTGCGGCTACCTTGCCCTGGGCTACCGACGGGAAGAGCTGGTCAAAGCCAGCACCCGCTGCGCCGTCCTGGTAGCAACCGGCGTCCTTGAACTTCACAATCTGCTCCAGCACCTTCTTCCAATCGGAGTCGGCGAAGGTGGTTTCCTTCTTGGCGCGCTTGGCGTCCCACTGCGGATCCTTGGCGTAAACAAGTGAGGCAGCAAGCTGCATCGCCTGCAGGCCAGTATTGGCTCCCGAAGTTCCTGCTACTGCAAAGTACGACTTGCCGGCTGCCCGTACGGTTTTGCACTGGGTGACCAGCTCATCCAGGGTTGTGGGTTCCTGGAGGCCGAGCTGCTTCAAAACGCCCGTGTTCTGCAACATGGTGATAGGTGCGAGGTCGGCAGGAACGGCAAAGACCTTGTCGTCGTCGTAGTACAGGTTCTTGGCCGAAGCGGGAATCGCATCCGCGGCCCACTTCTGGTCCGTCAGGTCCTGCAGGTAGCCGGCCTCGGCCAGCGACGCGAACGACTGGTTGTTGCCACGTCCTGCCGTGACGTAGAAGATGTCAGGAGCATTGCCTGCCTGGAGTTGGGTCCGCATGGTCTGCCCATGCTGGTCGTTGGGCGACTCAACCAGTTTGACCGTGATGTTCGGGTTCTTCGCTTTGAAGGCGTCAATCAATGTCAGGTAAGGATTTCCTGCGCCGCCACCGGTGAAGGCGGGGGTCGCGAGGGTGATCTCAACCGGGCCGGTCTCTTCTGCGATGGGTGCGTTGCTGTTCGCATCGCCCCCACCGCAGGCGCTCAGCGCCAATGCGGTGACGGATGCCAGCGCTGCAACGGAGAGGAACCTCCGGCCAGCGGGACTTGGTGTTTTCTTCACGATGGGGCCTTTCATGACGTCGTTGTCCTGACCATCAAAAATGATCAGTGGATTCGAGCCTTGCGTCAGTTTGTGTTTCCTGGATCACAAGCTGGCTCCTGTCATTCAAGGTAGGTCAGGTCAGAGCGGCCATGGAAATAGTTATCGTCTATGCTCACCATCTTCTCTCTGCATGCCTGTTTCCTCCCACAGGTAATCAGCCGCCTCTAGGCTGAAACAGCACGCTCCGGCCCAAGCCGGTTCCTCAACCCACCTAAGGATGTTTCCGTGAGCGACGACGCCACGCCCGCCCAACCTGCCACCGATTCCCTCTTTGCCGGATTTGTTGATCCGCCCCGTTCCGCACGCGCCAGGGTGTGGTGGCATTGGATGGACGGGAACATCGACCCGGCGGGGATCGTCAAGGACCTGGAGTGGCTTGCAGCATCCGGCGCCGGCGGGGTCCAGGCCTTCACAGGTTCCATGGGGATCCCCCAGTACACCCGGGAGCGCGTGACTTTCCGTTCCCCGGAATGGCAGGCAGCCATCTCCTGCGCGGCTTCCACTTCCACCAGTCTGGGGCTGGAGTTGGCGGTGGCTACCTCCGCGGGTTGGAGTGCCACGGGTGGGCCTTGGGTGGCTCCGCACGCCGGCATGAAAAAGCTCGTCTGGAGCACCACCGGGGTGACCGCCGGTCAGCCGGACCTCCCAAGGTTGGCTGAACCGCCGTCGACGTCCGGCCCCTTCCAGGACGTGCCTTTCGGAGCCATCCGCAATGATCCCGTGGGCGTTCCGGACTTCTACGACGACGTCGCGGTGCTGGCTTTTCCACGCAGGGACGGCCACTTCCCACTGAAGCCCACGCGCATCCGCGCCAGTGGTAGCGCGGCCGGTGGCCGGACTCCGGAATCACTGGCCGACGGAAGTTTCTGGCCAACTGCGACCATTGACGCCAGCTCGGGCGCCGCCTGGGTGATGGCTGAATTCGAGCAGCCAACACCCGTTTCCTCCGTCCGGGTGGGCCTGCCGGCCTCGCGGGGTTTCGCTGCTGCTCCGGCACCAAAGGCTTACCTGGAAGCCAGCCCTGACGGCATCACGTTCAGCAAGGTGTCCGATCTTCCAGCCTCCGGGTCGCCTGTCCGGTCCGCGAGTTTCCCCACCATCACGGCACGCTTCTTCCGGCTGGTTCTGGGGACCGGGAAAGGCCGCGAATTCCCTCTGACGTCAGGAATCAGGCCGCTGCCGTTGGCCCTTCCCGGAGACACTGAGACATTCAGGATCTCGGCATTCCAACTGTTTGCCGGAGCGCGCGTGGCCAGGTCGGAGGAAAAGGCCGGTTACGCTCCGGTACCGGACTTTTACGCGCTCGACGGCGGCATTTGCGAGACGTCCGACGCCGTCCAGCCGCAGGACATCATTGATGTCTCCGAGTTCCTTGGGCCCGACGGCGTTCTGGACTGGCGGCCGGACAGCGGGGAATGGACCCTTCTGCGATTCGGTTATTCGCTGACCGGCCACCTCAACGCCCCCGCACCCGTTGACGCCACCGGTTTGGAAGTGGACAAGCTGGACGCGGACTTGGTGGACGGCTATTTCAGCGATTACCTGGGCTTCTTCGAAGAAGCCCTGGGCAGCAACTTGGCAGGGGTCTCGGCGCTGCTCAGTGACAGCATCGAATCAGGCCCACAGAACTGGACGCGGGCCATGCGGGCCGAGTTCATGAAGCACCGCGGCTACGATCTGCTCCCGTGGCTTCCTGCCGTGAGCGGCATCATTGTGGGCAGCCCGGAACAAAGCGACGCTTTCCTGTGGGACCTCCGGAAGACCATTTCCGATCTCCTCGCCGAAAACCACTACAGAACCATCGCGGGAATCGCCCGGGAGCGCGGCCTGAAATACTACGCCGAAGCCTTGGAGGACCACCGTCCGCAGCTTGGCGACGACGTCGAAATGCGTTCCCATGCCGATGTCCCCATGGGTGCCATGTGGTGCTACGAGCCGGACGACGGGCCGCAGGCCACCTACGTTGCCGATCTCCGGGGCGCCGCGTCCGTTTCCCACGTGTATGGAAAGGCTGCCACGGGGGCTGAGTCCATGAGCGCCTTCGGCAAGCCCTTCAGGTTCACGCCGCGAACTCTCAAGCCCATTGTGGACATGGAGTTTGCGTTGGGGGTCAACCTCCTGAACATCCATACCTCACCCCATCAGCCCGAAGCCGTTCCCAAGCCCGGAATCACGTTGTCCCCATACCTGGGGCAGTCCTTCACGCGGAACGAAACCTGGGCGCACGCGGCGAAGCCCTGGCTCGATTACCTTGGCCGGTGCAGCTACCTGTTGCAGCAGGGTACCTACGCGGCGGACATCGCCTATTTCTACGGTGAGGAAGCACCCGTCACCGGCATCTTTGGCGATGCCGCCCCGGAAGTCCCGGACGGGTACGGCTTCGATTTCATCAATCTGGACGGGTTGCTGAACCACCTCACAGTGAACCCCGACGGCGGCCTGCTCACCACGGGCGGCACCACCTACCGCCTGCTGTATCTCGGAGGGTCCAGCCACCGGATGACACTTCGGGCTGTTCGGCGACTTACAGAACTGCTCGACGACGGAGCCCTCGTGGCCGGATGGCGTCCCGAACGCTCTCCCAGTCAAAGCGACGATCCCGCCGAGTGGAGTGCCGCCGTCGAGCGTCTTTGGGGTGGGCATCCTGGATTGATTGACCTCGCAGGGATGGCTGCAGCGGATGGTCTGTCCACTGCCCTGGCCCGGGCAGGGGTGGAGCCCGACTGGGTTCTGGTGGCCGCGGCTTCGGCGAACCTGCCCGTCATCCACCGGCAGTTGCCGGATGCAGAACTGTATTTCATCAGCAACCAGCGCGAGCGTCCCGAACACGTCAGCGCTTCCTTTAGGGGTGAGGCAACTGCAGCGGAATGGTGGGACCCTGTGAGTGCCTCCCGAACGCCCCTCGTTTTGAGGTCGGAGGCCGGAAGGAGCGCGGTGGACCTTCACTTGGAAGCGTTCGGCTCGGCGTTCATTCTGCTGCACAGGACCGGCGGCGGTTCGGAAGGCACCCCTGCACGGCGCAGTGACATTGCCGCTGCCCATGCGCTGGAGGGCCCTTGGGATCTGACCTTCGACGGCGATGGCCAGGCTCCGGCGAGTCTCGTTTTGCCGGCGGCCGCGCCGTGGGCAGGACCCGGCTCGGGCACCCATGACGCCGACGTGTCCCGCTTTTCCGGGACAGGAACGTACCGCCACGAATTCACGTCAGACGGATTGCTGCCTACTCCGGACACTCGCCTGGTCCTGGACTTGGGCGGGGTGAGTGAACTGGCTGAGGTCAGGGTCAACGGCAGTGCCGTGGGCACCCTGTGGACCTATCCGTTCCGCCTTGACGTGACGGACGCGATCCGGGCCGGCCGCAATGTGGTTGAAATAGCAGTGACCAACACGTGGTGGAACAGGCTGGCCGGCGACGCCGCCGAAGGGGCTTACACCCGCCCTGCGGCATCCATTTTCGAGCCGGATGCACCCACCATTCCTGCTGGCCTTCGCGGGCCGGTGCGATTGCTGGTCTTGGACGACTGACCCGGCAAGGCCAAAGGAACGCCCGTTACCCCGCCGCTCAAAGTGGCGGAGTAACGGGCGCTGCTATTTCAGGTCCTTATGATCTGCCAAACGTTGCTCCGGCATGAAGACGGACAGCAACACACCGACGGCGAAGATGCAGGCCAGCAATCCGAAAATCGGCAGGAACGCATCGGTGTAGATGACCGCCACCCCGGACTGCAGCGCAGCCGGCAACTGCTGGACGGACTGTGGATCAGTAACGGTGGACGGCGGTAAGCCCAGCGTGTTCTCTGCCGCGCCCCGCGCCAGCATGGTTGCGAAGAGACCGCCGAACACCGCCGTGCCCACGGTGACGCCGAGTTCACGAAGGTAGCCGAGTGAGGCGGTGACGCTGCCCACCACGGAGTGCGGCATGGCATTTTGTGCCGCCACAACGGTGATCTGCATGAAGCTGCCCACGGCCAATCCCAACAGTACCAACAGGAGCCCCACCACCGGCAGCGGGGTGCCGGGCTGCAGGAGCCTGAGGCCAATGGCAGCTGCAACGGCCAGTGCCGAACCGGCCAGCGGAAAGATCTTGTACCTCCCTGTGCGGCTGACAAGCCATCCGGTGAGATTGGTTGACACCATCATTCCCAGGACCATGGGCAGGAGAATCATTCCGGCCACGGAAGCCGAGGTGGAGTACACCATCTGCACGTAGCTGGGGAGGTAGGCCACCACGCTGAACAAGCCGGCCCCAATAACCAGGCCCAGGCCTGCCGCGTTGACGACGGGCCAGCTCTTGAACATTTTCATAGGGATCAGCGGGTGCTTGGATCTGATCTCCACCACCACAAAGAGCACACCGGAAACGGCCGCCACGGCACCGATCGCCCAGAGAATCCCCGCAGCGATATCCGGCTCCGTACCCAGTGAAATCACCGCTACCAATGAACAGGTGAAGACCACCATCAGGAGGGTGCCGGGCCAATCCACACCGCCCGAGCCCCGGACGGTCTTCAGGCGCCGAAGCGAGAACGCCATAGCCAGGGCCAACAAGCCTACGGGGAGGTTGATCCAGAACACCCAGCGCCACCCAACAGTGTCAGTAATGGCGCCGCCAACCAAAGGGCTGATCACTGTGGCAATACCAAAAACCGAGCCCAGGGGGCCGAGGAATTTGGCTCTCTGCCGTGGCGGGACAAGGTCGGCGATGATGGCCGGCGGAAGCACTCCGAGCCCGGCTCCCCCCAAACCCTGGATGCCGCGGAACAGGGAGAGTTGGACCATGTCCTGCGCGAAACCGCACAGGACGGAAGCCCCCAGGAAAATGGTGAGGGCCACCATCAGGAGGATCGGCCGGCCGTACCTGTCCCCCAAGCGGCCGTAGACGGGCATGCCAACGGTCATGGCCAGGGTGTAGGCAGTGATGATCCACGCCATGTGGCGCGCTCCGTCCAACTCGCCCACCACGGTGGGCAGGGCCGTGGCCACTATGGTGTGGTCCAGGGCTCCCAGCAACACGATGATCAGCAATGCGGCGTAGAGCGGTCCGATCCGGACCTTGGATGGCTCCGGGGCTGCGGCATCAGGGGCAACTGCATCAGGGGCAGGAGAAACCCCCACATCCTCCGGGCTGATGGGTGGGGACAAGTGTGAACGGCGCACCGCAACCTCGTTCTGGGAGAGCCAGCAAAGGTGGCTCGATACCGGCCAAATGCGCGCCCGGGAGAACGTTGACCCCCAACCGACGGGCCCAAAGGGCCCCGGTACCGCAACGAATCTATCACCGCCGCTGACCGCAATGCCTGGGCCTGCAGCATTGGAATTCGCGATACTCCGCATACCCCGGAACTATTTCCGCACCCGCCCGTCCCCCGCGTTTACTGGAGGAAATCTCAACGAAGAGGAGAGCAAAGAGATGGCACAGAGCATCCGCGCTTCCACCGCAGAAAACCAGGACACCAGCCCCGAAAACGCGGCGTGGTTCCGCTACGTCCTGGGCCAGTATCCCACCGGCGTCACCTTGATCACCGCCGCACCCGAGGACGAGCAGCCGGCGGGAATGGTGGTGGGCACGTTCAGCTCCGTCTCTCTGGATCCCCCGTTGGTGGCGTTCATGCCTGACGTCCGTTCCACGAGTTGGCCCAAGATCCGCGAGACGGGCTCTTTCTGCGCCAACGTCCTGACCGCCGGACAGCAGGACGTTTGCCGTGCGTTCTCCCGCAAAGCGGAGGATCGTTTCACGGCCAACCAGTGGGGCGATACTCCTTCCGGCAGCCCACGGCTTGAAGGAGCGGCGGCTTGGATCGATTGCGACATTGAGGACGTCATCCGTTCCGGAGACCACGACATCGTGATCGGCCGCGTCAAGGCATTGGGGGTTGGATCTTCCAAAGAACTGCCCCTCCTTTTCCTCCGGGGTGGGTACGGCTCGTTCACCATCCCCTCCATCGTTTCGCCGGCCACTGCGCTGACCCGGCACGTCAAGGCCGCGGATGCTGCGCGTCCGGTCATCGAAGCCTTGGCGGATGCTTTGAAGCTTGAGGTCCTGGTGAGCGGAGTTGTTGACGATTCCGTCGTTGTCCTGACGGCCGCCGGGGTTGACAGCTCACCCGGTGGTTCACCTTCACGGGTGGGAGTCTCCTTTGGCCTGGCCGCTCCGCTGGCTCCGCTGCATGTGGCCTGGGCGGGGGACGCTGCGGAAAAGCGTTGGATCGACAACGCCCGTGACGTGGTGGGTGAGGTTGATGCCACCCTTGCGCATGCCGAGCTGGAGCAAGTCCGTTCCCTGGGCTATGCCGTCTCCGTGGATGTAGGCGCCGCAGCTGAGTTTGAACGAATTGTCCACGTGCCCAGCGACACCGCGGCACCCGATCTCAGCGGCGTGCTTCCCCTTCTGATCGAAAGGGCAGCATCTTCCGGGCCTGCTGCTTTGGATGATCCTGCGGGGGTCACGTCCCTGCACGCCCCCGTCTTCGATACGGATGGGCAAGTGGCAGTGACGCTTACTGTCAACGGATTCACGGGCAGTGAACCACTATCACGCCTGGAAGAATGCCGCGATCACTTGATCACGGCGGCACAGTCGATCACCGATGCGATCGGAGGTGTTCACCCGGCCCAGGTTTCCTAGACCGGAGGCAGCTATTGACCTTGGATGTGACGCGCCTCATAATTAGTATCAGTATTCTAATTCGGATTAGGAGAATCCCATGGTCAACCTACTGACTGCCGATCTCAACCTTTTGGTTGCCCTCGACGCTTTGCTGATGGAGCGAAACGTCACCCGGGCGGGGGCCAGGATCGGCATCAGCCAACCGGCCATGAGCTCGTCCCTGCAGAGGCTGCGCCGGCAATTTGATGATCAGCTGCTAACGCGGATCGGCTCGGCATATGAGCTCACTCCCCTGGCACAGGTCCTCAAGGAGGACGTTTCGCAGATCCTCCGGATGGTTGAACGCACCTTTGATGCGCAGGCCGTCTTTGACCCGGCACTCTCAACCCGCAGCTTCCGGATCGTGACGTCCGACTATTGCCTGACGGCTTTGTCCGGGACGTTGATGAACATGCTCCAAAAGGAGGCGCCGGGGGTGCAAGTGCATTTCGATGCCGTCACACCCCAAGCCGTGGAACGCATCAAGGAGACCCTTCAGACGGCGGATCTCATGCTCATACCCAAAGGGCACTTTTCCGGTTTCCCGCACACGGAGTTGTTCACGGACAACTGGGTGTGCGTCACGGGAGACACCTCGGCGGAAGAGACTCTGACGGTTGAAGAAATGCGTGACGCACGCTGGGCCAGGTTATTCGGCACCGAAGTTGACTCAACGCTGGCTGATCGCCGGGTCTATGACCTTCAGCTGGGGGAAAAGACGGACATCATTGTTGACAGCTTCCTCATGCTGCCTTTTGCAGTAGCAGGGACGTCACGGCTTGCCTTGGTTCAGGAACGGCTCGCCCGGATGCTCGCTTCGGTGGCCGGCGTCAAGATCATGCAGCTTCCCATCAGCCTCCCCACTTTGGTGGAGTGCGCCTGGTGGCATCCCTCCAAGTCCCCGGACCCGGGGCACCAGTGGTTCCGCCGGCTTGTTGCCCGGGCGGCCGCAGAGCTGGACGGCCCTATGGAGCCGGCCGCCCCGGGGCCCATTCATATCTCAGAACCATCCGAGGCAGAACGCACTGGGCCGCTGACGGCCCAACGCATTTCCGCCTGACACACTCAAACACTTCAGGAGTTCCCATGCATTTCTCCCTGTTCCTCACCTCCCGTTCCCGCGGTCCGGAAGAAGACCGTGCCGTGATGCAGGCAATGGTGGAGCACGCCACCGATGCCGAGCAGAAGGGCTTTGATGCCGTCTTCCTTCCCGACCACCACTTCACCGGTTACGCTCCCCCCGCAAGCGATCCCTTCGTTTTCGCCGCGTACCTGGCAGGCAAACTCGAACGCATGCACTTCGGCTTTTCCGTCCAGACCCTGGCCTTGCACCACCCGGTCCGTTTCGCCGAGCGGCTCGCTTTGCTGGACCAACTGACGGACGGCAAGCTCCTGGTGGGCGTTGGCAGCGGAACCACGCCTGAGGAAATGATCGGTTTTGGCGTGAACTACCAGGACAGCTCACGGTTGGCCAATGAGAACCTGGAGATCGCTGAACGCCTCTGGGCCAAGCAGCCCGGCGACGAGCCCGTAACGTTCGACAACGGCCATTACCGCGGCGCAGTGGTGTCCCGGATCGTGCCTTCGCCTTACACCAAGCCGGAACCCCGCGTCATGTCCGTGGCAGCGAGGCCTTCCAGCGTTGAGCGCGCAGCCAAAAAGGCCCAGCCCGCCTTCATCCTTGCCTTCACCCCGCCCATCATCGACAGCGGAAATGCGTATGAAGAAGTGAAGAAGAACTTCGGCATATACCGCAGCGCCCTCGAAGCCGCGGGCCATTCGGAAGAGGCCGTCCGTGCCGCCCTGGAATGGACCACGCACTCCTACCAGCACGTGCACATCGCCGAAACCGATGAGCAGGCCGCAGCCGAGATGGACATCATCCTCGAGCAGTACCAAGAGACTGTTGAGCGCGAATATGCTGCCAACAAAGCAGCGGAAACCATCAGCGGCGTTGACTTGCGCCCCACACCCGATGCCCGGACCGAAGGCTACAAGGGAACCTGGTGCCTTTACGGCAGCCCGGAAACCGTGGCCGCCGAACTTCAGAAATACGCAGACCTGGGTATCGGAAACGTTCTCATGGCTGCAATGGGTGGCCCCCTGACGGAAGAACGCCGCCGCTTCACGGCCCAGACCATGCGACTCTTCGCAGAGCGCGTTCAGCCCCTGCTGCGTTCCAACGAAGCTGCCGTGGAGGCAGACAAGGTTGCAGCCCTGTGACAACTACCAGCGAACACACTGACGCCGTTCCCCACGGGACGGAGATCGTTGGAGCAGAGCTCACCGGCGGCCTGAACGGCTGGAGCACTACAGCAAGCGCGGCCGCCGGGGTTGAAGAAATGGTCCTGCTGGACGGTCCCTTGGGAATCGTCAGCAAGGCCATGGATGAGCGCGACACCTCCCTGATCATGCCTTCAGGAACGGCCCTGGGTGCCACGTGGAATCCGGAACTCGTCCGCGAAATAGGCCAGGTGATTGGTCAGCAAGGCGTTGAACGTGGCGTCTCCGCCATTCTTGGCCCCAACCTGAACATGCCCCGTTCACCCCTCACGGGCCGGGGTTTCGAGATGTTCTCGGAAGACCCCTACCTGACCGGCACGTTGGGCGCAGCATGGGTGGAAGGACTCCAATCACAAGGCGTTGGTTCCTGCACCAAGCACGTGGTGGCTAACGACACGGAAACAGAACGACGCCGGATGAACTCCAGCGTGGAACAGTCCACCTTGCGGGAGACATACCTGTTGCCGTTTGAGCTAACGGTGCGCGCTGCCAACCCGTGGATGTTGATGATGGCCTACAACCGGGTCAACGGCACCCATTGCTCCCAGAACGCGGACCTCATCAGCGTCCTGAAGGACGAATGGCAGTACGACGGCGTAGTGGTGTCCGACTGGTACGGCGTGGATGACACCGTGGCGGCCGCCAATGCAGGCCTGGATCTGGAGATGCCCGGGCCAGCTAACTACCTTGGCGCCCGTTTCGCCGAGGCCGTGGCTTCCGGCGCGGTGGCACCGGAGCGTTTGGGCGACGCCGTGGAACGGGTCATAAGGCTCGCTGACCGGACCGGCCGCCGCACCGGAACTGCACTGCCGGCACCATCCCGCCTGCGCAGCCGGGATGAGCAGCTGAAGGTACTCCGCGAGGCCGCAGCCCAGTCTTTCGTGCTGCTCGAAAACAAGGACGCTGTCCTGCCCCTGGACATGTCCAAGGTGAAAACGTTGGCAGTGGTGGGACACAATGCTGCCAAACCCTGTTTCCAAGGCGGAACCTTCGCCACCGTCCGTCCCGAAGGCCGGGTAGCCACACCTCTGGACGCCATCCGCGAGGCAGCAGGTCCCGGCGTCGAGGTTCTTTACCAGCCCGGCGCCGCGCCGGAGTCGGCGTTGTCCCTGACGGAACTCGGCAGTACGGCACCGGACGGAACGCCTGGCGTTCTTTTGGAAGTCCTGCCGGCCGGTGACTCCGGGGACGTCCTGTACAGCGAGGTCCGTAAATCCTCCGCGTTCGTATGGTTCGGACCTGTACCGGGCCTGGGCGCGGGCGTTCCCGGCCGTGCACGCATCACGGCTCATGTGCACCTGGCCGATCCCGCACGATGGATGGTGGGTGCCGGCGGAACCGGAGTCAGTTCACTCCGCATTGATGGCCAGGAGGTGCTGGTGGTTCCTCCGCCCGCGCCGGATGACGTCATGGGCGTGGTGGCCCGCGCAGACACGCAGGAGATTCCCGTGGACCTGCCGGCAGGGACGGTGGAACTGGTGATCGACATGGCGTTCCAGCCGGGACGCGTGCAAGCGATCACCGCGGTTGCCACACCTGAACAAGTGACCGATCCGCTGTCCGCCGCGGTTGAGCTCGCGGCGCAAGCTGACGCGGTGGTGGTGGTCATCGGTGACCAGCAAGGGTCATCCCGTGAAAGTGCGGACCGCACGACGGCGGCACTTGACCCGGCGAGCGACCGGCTGGTTGAGGCTGTTGCCGGGGTGGCGGCCAACACCATTGTGGTGGTCAATGCTTCCCGCGCAGTGCTCCTGCCGTGGGCGGATAAGGTCAAAGCTGTGCTGATGGCATGGTTCCCCGGGCAGGAGTTCGGTCCGGCACTGGCTGGAGTCCTCACCGGCAGTACCGCCCCCGCAGGCCGGCTGCCGGTGTCCTTCCCCCGCCGTGATGAAGATACCCCTGGCTGGGGAACAGGGTTGGATGCTGATCTCACGCTGGACTACTCAGCCAGCGAACCCATGGGATACCGGCACTTCCACAGCACGGGACTACAACCGCGGTACCCCTTCGGATACGGCCTGGGGTACACCTCCTTTGAGCTGGTTGACGCCGTAGCTTCGGCAGGCTCTTCAGTTTCGGCTGGATCCCGGGATGGTGTCCAGGGTGTCTCGGTGAGGGCAACGGTCACCAATACTGGTGCCTCCGAAGGCCGCGACGTGGTTCAGGCGTACCTCCGGGCACCGCATGAGACGGACTTCCGGATGGCCGGTTTTGCGGGCGTTGACCTTGACGCCGGCGAAGGCCGCGAGGTGGAGATCCCGCTGGAGCCGCTGGGCTTCCGGCGGTGGGATACCGCCTCTGCAGATTGGGTTGTCCCGTCCGGGGAATGGGAAATCCGGGTATCCCAGAACGCTTCGGCTGACGGAATCCTCTGTAGGATCACAGTGTGACTCTTCCGGAGACCAAGTCCCGCGAACCAAAGCAGGCCAGGAGCCGCCAGTCGTTTGAAAAGACGATCGAGGCGGCCCTGGCCCTGCTGGAAGAGCGCGGGAACGACGAATTCACCTTGGCCGATGTCAGTGCCCGTTCAGGCGTATCCATCGGTTCCATCTACGCGCGGTTTGAAGGCAAAGATGACCTGGTCAGCGTGGCGCACGGCCGCAAGATGGATGACATCGACGCCGTGTCCAACTACCTGTTTGAATCGCTGCCAACCCGGCCTGAGGACGGCCTCCAGTCGATAGCCCGTGAGGCCATGGACAAGACCATCGAGGTCTTGCGGCAATACGCCGATATCCTCCGGCCCTTCATGCTCAGGGCCACCAACGATGAAACTATTTCCCAACGGGGCGCCGCCTCCCACGCCGTCCTTGCAAGCAATTTCGCCAAAGTCCTGCGCTCCTGGCCGGACGGCTACCTGGGCCAGGACGAAATCGATTGGTGTTTCAACGTCTCCTACAGCGTGATCGCCCGAAGGCTCGGCCTGGGCAGCACCATGGAAGGCAGCGGTAAGTTCGAGTGGCCCGAGATTTCGGAGAAGCTCGCGGGCATGGTGGCTTCATACCTGATGGACACCACACGGGACCCATCGGCATAACTGCCAGCGATACCGGCTATCCAAAAGCTCGTCTTCCTGACGCTTCCTGCGCCTCGGCATAGTGGAACCAGCCACATACTGTCGAACGAAAGGAACTGCCGTGCACGTTCGCGTCAGCCCCGGATCCGTAGCTCTGGACGAACCTGATGACTGCACCAGCTTCAAGGTCCTGCTCTCCGAGGAAGCCAGGGAGAACCTGCCCGGGTTGCTCAAAACCACCGCCGCTGGACGGATGGACAAGGAAGACGTCCTGGTATCAGTGGACTGGATACGCGGCGAATGCGCCGGACGGATCGGCATGGGCTGGAACTACCGCTTCGCCAACATGCTGGTGTACGCCGCCGGCAAAGGCTGGCTGAGCGATGACGGAAGCCTGGTCCGCGCCCACATCGAGGCGTACTGAAACAGCCGCCGCGGGTGCACTCCGGCGTTGCGACCGTCCCCGGCAGGTAAGCCGGGGGCGGTCCGCCGTCGTCGAGCTCTAAGTCAGTCGTTGATCAGGTCGTGGACAACGATCGTCTGGTCGCGGTCCGGACCGACGCCGATGGCCGAGAAGCGCGTACCGGAGAGCTTCTCCAGTGCCAGCACGTAGTTGCGGGCGTTCTCCGGGAGATCCTCCAGGGTGCGGGCCGTGGTGATGTCCTCGGTCCAGCCGTCGAAGTACTCGAAGATGGGGACTGCGTGGTGGAACTCGGTCTGCGTCATGGGCATCTCGTCGTGACGCACGCCGTCAACCTCGTAGGCAACACAGACCGGGATCTGCTCGATGCCCGTGAGGACGTCCAGCTTGGTGACGAAGTAGTCCGTGAAACCGTTGACGCGGGAAGCGTGGCGGGCCAGGACGGCGTCGTACCAGCCGCAGCGGCGGGGACGGCCGGTGTTGACACCGAACTCGCCGCCGGTCTTCTGCAGGTAAACACCCATGTCGTCGAACAGTTCCGTGGGGAACGGGCCGGCGCCAACACGGGTGGTGTAGGCCTTGATGATGCCGATGGACCGCGAGATGCGGGTGGGACCAATGCCCGAGCCTACGGACGCGCCGCCGGCGGTGGGGTTGGATGAGGTGACGAACGGGTAGGTGCCGTGGTCAACGTCCAGGAACGTTGCCTGGCCGCCTTCCATGAGCACAACCTTGCCCTCATCCAGGGCGTTGTTGAGGACCAGTGTGCTGTCGATGACCAACGGGCGCAGGCGCTCAGCGAAGGACAGGAAGTACTCCACGATCTCGTCCACCACGATGTCGCGGCGGTTGTACACCTTGACCAGGAGCTCGTTCTTCTGGCGCAGCGAGCCTTCCACCTTCTGGCGGAGGATGGATTCGTCAAAGACGTCTTGGACGCGGATGCCGAGGCGGGCCACCTTGTCCATATACGCCGGACCGATGCCGCGCCCGGTGGTACCGATTGCCCGGCTGCCAAGGAAGCGCTCAGTGACCTTGTCCAGGACTTGGTGGTAGGGCGCAACAAGGTGGGCGTTGGCCGAAACACGGAGGCGGGACGTGTCTGCACCGCGGGCTTCAAGGCCGTCGATTTCCTGGAAGAGGGCCTCCAGGTTCACCACGCAGCCATTGCCGATAATAGGGATTGCGTTGGGGCTCAGGATGCCCGCGGGAAGGAGCTTCAGCTCATACTTCTCACCGCCAACAACCACGGTGTGCCCGGCGTTGTTACCGCCGTTGGGCTTGACCACATAGTCAACACGGCCACCGAGCAGATCGGTTGCTTTGCCTTTACCTTCGTCGCCCCACTGGGCTCCGACGATCACGATAGCGGGCATGGGATCCTCCCCCATTCTTTCGGGCTTGCTCCGGTTGGATCACCAGAGTCAGGCGCCGTACATGAGAATGCCCCGACGTAGCTGGTGCAGCCGGACCAAAGGCACGGCATGCGCAAGAGTTTCGGGGCTCTTACCAGCCAAGTTTAGCCGATGACAACAGTTTCTCTGGTGTTTGGCCGGCGTTGGGGTGCCGTTGTGGATAAGTCAAGGAACGGCGAGCGCCACAGGACCAGCCGAGGAACTGCCCAGTTGCAGGCTCAGCAAGCCGGCACTGTCCACCAGCCCCACTCTGATGGCCGAGACCTTGTACTCCCCCGCCGCTGCCGTAACATCCGCCGGTTTGGTCCCGGGCCAGTTCTTGTCCGGTTGAACGTTGACGTTGATGGCCACCAAGGTCCGGACTGCCGTCAGGACAGGCCCGACGGTGGTTTCACAGTCATTATCTGCGTGAGAAAAGCCTCCTCGGGCTGGACTGCACTTTAGGGTTAAGAGTGATGACGCCGCACACACTTCCAGGCAACACGCCGCTCCGCATTCAGAGGGCGCGCCGAAGCGGGCCCCGTTCACGCCCATAGTCCGGTAAGGTTAGTTAGCCCCCAACAGCACCCTTTGAGGTTCGGCTGCGGCATGCCCGCGGCACCTCGGAACGGTGCGCTGTAACACCTAGGAGACCTAACCCCTGATGCAAGAACTGGCGACTGAATCACCCGAAGAAATCCTCTGGAACCGCCGCTACGAACCGCACATCGCCGAGGTCAACGAGCTGTGCGACTCCATCAAGGTCCAGAAGCCGGGCAGTGAGGTCCTTTACATCGACCCCGCCCACAGCATGGATGATTGCCGCATCGTCAGCCTTTTCTCCAATCAGCGCACCAACACTGGCGAAGGGTTCATCAACCCGGGTGACGAGGAAGCCACCACCCGCATGCTCGGCATGCAGTGGCAGCTGGGCCTCCGTCCCGAGCTCATGATGCCTTGGAACGCCTACCCGTGGATTGAACCCAATGAGGAACCGGGCAAGCTCACGCCGGCCAACATCACCGAGGGCCTCAAGCCGCTCCTGCGGCTTCTGCAGCTCCTTCCGCGCACCTCTGCGCTGGTGGCGCACGGCAACGAGGCACACCGCCTTGCCGATCAGCTCATGAAGGCCGCACCGGCCAGCATCGCCCGCCGCGGCTTCAAGACCTTCAAGGTCCGCTCGCTCGGTGGCCGCTCCTTCGCCGGCACCCCGGCCCGCCAGCAGGAATACCTGGATGCCATCCACGGCGCCTACGCCGAGGCCATGGCACGCACGGGAATTCCCCGCAAGGCTTAGCAGCCTCGCAACACATATACGACGGCGACCCCCACCTTTCGGTGAGGGTCGCCGTTGTTATGTGCTTGAATCCCTAGCGGGCTTCGAGCGCCGCCTTGGCCTTCGGGTCCGAGTCGTTCAGGAACTTCTCGATCCGCTCCGGCTCCTCAGCTTCGCCAATTGCCGACGCTGCCCGGCCCAACGCGTACAGAGCACGCAGGAAGCCCTGGTTGGGCTCGTGCTCCCACGGGATGGGTCCGACGCCGCGCCAACCGTTGCGGCGCAGGGAATCCAGGCCGCGGTGGTAGCCAACGCGGGCGTAGGCATAGGACTCGATGGTCCGGCCTTCGGCCCAGGCTTCCTCCGCAAGGATGGCCCACAGAAGAGACGACGTGGGGTTCTTCGCCACCAGGTCCAGTGCTTCGTGGCCGAGTGCCAGATGCTGGTAGATCTCGGATTCGGCGGGCAGGAGCGTGGGCTCCGGCCCCATCAGGTTCTTCCGGAATTCGTCGGACATTAGAAGGTCTTGCCAACCGATCCGAGCTGCTGGGCGGCTTCGACGATGCGCGCGGCCATGCCGGCCTCGGCGGACGCGCCCCAGACGCGGGGGTCGTAGGTCTTCTTGTTGCCCATCTCGCCGTCGACCTTCAGGACGCCGTCGTAGTTGGAGAACATGTGGCCGGCAACCGGGCGGGTGAACGCGTACTGGGTGTCGGTGTCGATGTTCATCTTGATCACACCGTAGGAAACGGCGTCAGCGATTTCCTGCTCGGTGGAACCGGAGCCGCCGTGGAACACGAGGTCGAACGGGTTTTCCTTGCCGATCTTGGCGCCAACCTCGGACTGGATCTGCTTGAGCAGTTCCGGACGGAGCTTGACGTTGCCCGGCTTGTACACGCCGTGGACGTTGCCGAAAGTCAGGGCTGTGAGGTAACGGCCGTTTTCGCCGGCTCCGAGGGCCTCAATCGTGGCGAGGGCGTCTTCGGTGGTGGTGTAGAGCTTCTCGTTGATTTCGTTCTCAACGCCGTCTTCCTCGCCACCAACAGTGCCGATTTCAACTTCGAGGATGATCTTCGCGGCCGCAGCGCGTTCAAGCAGTTCGCGGCCGATGCGCAGGTTCTCGGAGAGCGTCTCGTGCGAGCCGTCCCACATGTGCGAGTTGAAGATCGGGTCCTTGCCGGCCTTGACTGCTTCCTCTGAAGCGGAAAGCAGCGGGAGGACGAAGTCTGCCAACTTGTCCTGCGGGCAGTGGTCCGTGTGCAAGGCGATGTTGACGTTGTAGTTCTTGGCAACTTCGCGGGCAAACGCGGCGAAACCGAGGGAACCGGCAACCATGTCCTTGACCGAGGCGCCGGACCAGTAGGCTGCGCCACCGGTGGAAACCTGGATGATGCCATCGGATTCTGCCTCGGCGAAACCGCGTATCGCAGCGTTCAGAGTCTGCGACGACGTGACGTTGACTGCGGGGAAAGCGAATCCGCCAGCCTTTGCGCGGTCGATCATCTCGGAGTAAATCTCTGGGGTTGCAATGGGCATGGTGACTCCTATGCTGAATTCGTCTGTGGGTTGGTAACCCTGGAGTAGACCGCTTACGGCTAGCACCCATCCTAGCGATATCCGCCGGGACGCCGTGTTTCGGGTCACTGGGGGCTCTTAACACTTCCGCCGAGTCGGCGTTCAGCACGGCAACCCCGATTCATCCACACGATGGATATACTTCTCGGATGGAGAACCCCTCGAACGCCAACAACGAACCGCGCCCCATGTCGGCCCCATCCGGCCCGCCTCCTCCCCCGGCCTACGGCGCCTACCAGCATCCAAACGGCCCTTACCAGCAGCCGGGCACCTTCCCACCTCAGCCGAAACGCACACTGAGCCGTACGGTGATCATTGCCATCGCAGCCGGAGCAGCGGTAGTCCTGGCGGCCGCCACAGTCGGGCTGGTCTTCCTGTTTACGCCGGCTAAAGACGGTGGCACGGCTGCTACTACGTACTTCCAGGCCCTTGTAGACGGGGATGCCAAGAAGGCGTTGAGCGTATCGGATCCGGGTGTCCCGGAGAATGAGGCGGTTCTCCTGCAGGACAACGTCTACAAGGAAGCGGGCCAGCACATTGACGGCTTCCGGATCCTTGAGTCAAAGGGCGAGTACGTCAGGGCCGAGGTAACCCAGAACGGCCGAAAGCAGGAGAACATCCTGATGATGACCAAGTCACCTGACGGCGAATGGAAGGTAGGGGCCAAGAACTTCCAGAAAATCCGGCTCAGTTCCAACCGCCCAGTGAAGACGTTCACCGTTAACGGCGTAGACGTAGCGGCCCCTGAGTCAGGAAGCTCACTGACGGGTTCCCAGCTGCTCCTGCCGGCTTTTCCCGGTGAGTACAAACTCGGTATATCCGGTGACAAATACACAACAGTTGAAGAGAAGAAAGCCTTGGTCAGCATCGACCGGAGGATTTCCGACACTTCCGAAACCCTGAAGGTACTGCCCAGCCAGCTCCTCCTGGACGAGACAAAGGCCCTTCTCCAAAAGAAGCGGGATGCATGCATCGCGTCAGCTCCGGCTACTACCACACAGTCGTTCAGCAGCGGTTGTTCCGGATTCAATCTGTACCAGTCCCGCCCCACCCGCAATGTTAAGTGGACCATCGACCAAGAGCCCACCTTCACGCTCTCCCTGTCCAAGGACGTTTGGTACATCCAGTCAGAGGATAAGGGCAAAGCTACGGTTAGCTACGAAGTAAACCGCGGCAACGAGGCCACCCCCAAATGGGAGCCCCATGTTGAGGTGAGGGAAGCCCGCGTCTCAGGTGAGATCCAGATCGTCGACGGAAAAGCGACTCTCAAAGACAATTAGGACCGCAGCTGCCCGGGGCGATACTGACAGCTCGGCTAGCTGACGGGCTGCTGGAACACGTGCCGGCGGACCCACGCGTGCATGGCAATGGCCGCGGCGGAAGCCGCATTCATGGAGCGGGTAGAGCCGAACTGCTCGATGGACAGCGTGGCGACGGCGGCATCGTGCACCTCGGGCGTCAGCCCCGGGCCTTCCTGTCCGAACACCAGCACACAGTTCCTGGGAAGGTCGTAGGTTTCCAGCGGCACCGAATCCGGGAAGATGTCGATGCCGATGACCGCCAGGCCCTCCGCCTCAGCCCACTGGACAAAGTCCTCAACAGTGGGGTGATGGCGGACGTGCTGGTAGCGGTCGGTGACCATGGCGCCGCGACGATTCCACCGGCGTCGACCAATAATGTGTACTTCTTTGGCGAGGAAGGCGTTAGCGGTTCGCACCACTGTGCCGATGTTGAGGTCGTGCTGCCAGTTCTCGATCGCAATGTGGAAATCGTGGCGCTTGGAATCCAAATCCGCCACGATCGCCTCGTGCTTCCAGTAGCGATACTGGTCCACCACGTTGCGGCGGTCACCATCCCTCAACAGGTCCGGGTCCCAGTGCTCGCCTTCCGGCCATTCACCCTCCCAAGGCCCGACGCCGACCTCGGCTTTCGGTTCTGCCTCACCTTCCGGTGCGCTCTCCGGAGGAGACACGGCAGGCGTGGGCAGGGCTGAGTTGGGGGGAAGGTCAGTCACCCCTCAACTTTAGCCCTGCCCGGTTGCCTGCCTGAGCGCGCGGAGTTGGACGGCCCTTAGACCATCTTCCACTTGTTGATGCGGTAGGAGTTGCCCAGCTGCTCAAAGAGTCCGGGGTGGGCGTCCCAGTATTCCTTGTGCCCGCTGACGCCGAGCATCTGCGGGGTTCCCCACGGTGTCACGGAGAACAGGTTCACGGCCTGAATCGCTTCGCCGCGGGCATTGGTGCAGGTGAAGCCAATTACTACGGCTGCACCGCGCCGGAACTCCCGGATTTCCGGCATGCTGGTCTTGAAGTCGGCCGTGCACTTATGGCCCACCAGGTTCTGGGGCAGCTCGCTTGCGGTCATCCCCTTGAAGCGGGCTTCGATGTCCTGGATGGCCTTCTTGACCTCTGCGGGATCCTTGCCGTACTTGCCTTCTTCTGACTCAGCGAAGAACGCGTAGGCGAGCGCAATCCCGTCCCCGTCAGCTTCCACGGTCCCTTGTGCTTTCTTCTGGATCTCCTCACCGGTAGTGGGGTCCTTGGTGATGCCGAACGACTCGTCGTGGGTCCACTCGGCCAAGTACTGGAAGGACGATTCGCCTGTGACCCACTTGCTGAACAGCGGATCACCGTCTGCCGGAACGTTGCTGGGTCCGGCAAGTTCGTTCCAAACTTCAGGCAGGGGGATGGCGTCAGCGGGGATTTCAGAGGAAGCGGAGGCTTCGCCGGAAGGTTCGGCAGAAGGCTCCGCTGCCGCCTCGGACGCCTCGTCGGAGGAAGTCACCGACGGCACCGGACTATCCACCGCCGTGGGCTTGGTCATGGACGGAACCAGCCACGTGAACGTCACCACCAGGGCAATGATCACGACGACGGCCACACCACCCAGGATGAGGAACAACGACTTCCTGTTGTGGTCGCCCGGGTTCTGGCCGGGTCCGCCGGATCCACCAGGTCCGCCGGGTCCGCCAGGTCCGCCGGATCCACCAGGTCCACCGGATCCACCAGGTCCACCCGGGTATCCCGGCTGGCCCGGGTAGCCGCCGCCCGGCGGCGGGAAGCCCGGCTGACCTGGATAACCTCGCTGCCCCTGCTGCCCCTGCTGCCCTTGCGGATAGCGGTGCACGGTTTCGGCGTACTCGCCGTCGGGGTGTTGCCCGGGCTGGTTCTGTGGCTGCTGCGCCGGGAATGCCTGTGTGGCGGCAGGTTGCGTCGGGAACGCCTCAGTCTGGGCTTCCGGTTGGTACATGGGCTGCGTCTGGCCCGGCTGGTACTGGCTGTACTGATCCTTGCCGGTCTCGTAGCGCGGCTGCGGCACACCGTCCGGGTTATAGGGAGGCTGCGGTGCTCCGTTGTTGTTGCTCATGACAGGCCCTTTCACATGCGGTAAGTGGGGACCTGCGGGAGCGCGGCGACATGCTAATCCACCATGTCGATCCCCCGACCCAAGGTGGTGGCACACCAGCGCCGCAACCAGCGTAGACCAGCCCAACGCGCACGACACAAGTCAAAAGAGTTATCCACATGGGCAGAACTTCCCACATAAGGGGGCTTTCAGGATGGTGGGGCAGCAGATTGATGGAAGACTGGGTGGCAGTGCATGAACAATCCCAGCCGGAGGCAAATATGGCAGAAGAAACCACGTCCACATCGGTGTACCGGAATGGCCACGAAATCGAATGCTGGCTCACGGACATGGACGGCGTCCTGGTTCACGAAAACCAGGCGATTCCCGGTGCCGCTGAGCTCATCCAGCGCTGGGTGGACACGTCCAAGCGCTTCCTGGTTCTGACCAACAACTCCATCTTCACGCCTCGCGACCTCGCAGCCCGCCTTCGCGCGTCCGGCCTGGAAGTCCCTGAGGAAAACATCTGGACCTCTGCGCTGGCCACCGCACAGTTCCTGAAGGACCAGGTCCAGTCCTCGGACTCGGGCAACCGCGCCTACACCATCGGCGAAGCCGGTCTTACAACTGCCCTTCACGAGGCCGGGTTCATCCTCACTGACACCGATCCCGATTTCGTGGTGCTCGGCGAGACCCGCACCTACTCGTTCGAAGCAATCACCATGGCCGTCCGCCATATCTTGGCCGGCGCCCGTTTCATCGCCACCAACCCGGACGCCACCGGCCCCTCCAAGGACGGCCCCATGCCGGCCACCGGTGCCATAGCGGCCATGATCACCAAGGCCACGGGCCGCGAGCCCTACATTGTGGGCAAGCCGAACCCCATGATGTTCCGCTCCGCCATGAACCAGATCGACGCCCATTCCGAGACCACGGCCATGATCGGCGACCGCATGGACACGGACATCGTGGCAGGCATGGAAGCGGGCCTGCACACGGTTTTGGTGCTCAGCGGCATCACGCAGCGCGAAGAAATCGTGTCCTTCCCGTTCCGGCCCAACCAGATCCTGAACTCTGTGGCCGACCTGAAGAGCCAAATCTAAGAGGACAGAACCATGGCTGTACTCAATCTGCGTCCCATAGCCGGTGGCCGGATGCTCAGGGGTAGCCAGCCTTTCGGCTTGGATGCCGCTGCAACGTCGGGCTTCCTGACGGAGCACGGCATCCAGGCAATCGTGGACCTGCGGAGTGAGCTTGAGCGATCGTTGGTTCCATGGCTGGTTCAGGACGACGACGGAGGCGCGGGTGCCGCCGCGGCCCCGCCCGCCGTCGAGCTCATCCATAACCCGCTGGACCCGAACGCCATTGCCGGGTCGCTCCAATCCGTGGAAACAGCGGAGGACCTCGGCGACTTGTATTTGGGCTGGGTCCGGCTGCGGCCCGAATGGGTGGGCGATGCACTGCGACCCGTCGCACGTGGCAAGCGCACGCTGGTTCACTGTTCGTTGGGAAAGGACAGGACCGGCGTGGTGTCAGCGATAGCTCTTCTGGCATCCGGTGGAACCGAGGACCAGGTAGTGGCGGATTATGCCGCCACCACAGCCAACTTGCCGGACGTCCTGGAAGTTATGGCAGAAACGTGGCGGCTCAGCGTTCCCGCAACACCGGCAGAGTACTTCAGCCCCGAGCTGATGATCCTGCAGAGCCCGGAAGCTGCCATGCAGCACTTCCTGGCCGGCTTTGCGCAGGAGTTCGGCGACGCGCGGAGCTTCCTGCGTGAGGCGGGACTTACCGCCGTCGAGGTTGAATCGCTGGCTCTGTAATACTTGGGTGGATGAGTAGGACGAACTGGCTCGCTGACGTCAAACCCCTGCCCGGAGGGTGGG
Organism: Arthrobacter sp. StoSoilB22; assembly: GCF_019977315.1. Taxonomy (NCBI): domain Bacteria; kingdom Bacillati; phylum Actinomycetota; class Actinomycetes; order Micrococcales; family Micrococcaceae; genus Arthrobacter; species Arthrobacter sp. StoSoilB22. The sequence continues at coordinate 571,363 of NZ_AP024652.1, read as the reverse complement.
TTCTTCGCTCGGCTATCGTCCTGGCAACCATACTTTTCCTGGTGTTGGGGATCCGCTGGCAACAGCACGATCTTTCGTCGTTCCAGGGCTGGTTGGAGCTGGTAGTCCCGTACCTGCCGCTCCTGGCGCTCCTCCTTGGCGCCGTGCAATCCGCTGTTGCCTGGTGTCTGGCTCTGGCCGTCATCACGGTGCTGGGCGGGGACGCGTCCCTTGTGGTGGCCATGATCTTCCCCACCATGGTGGTGGTGGCCTTCTGTTCCTTCCTTCTTCCGTGGAAGCTTGCCATCAATTTCTCGCTGTTCGTGCCCAGTGTCTTGCTGGGTTTGTACATATCAACTCCGGAGATGGCTGACCAACCGGCGGTTCTGCTGGCGCTGGTGGTCTTCCTTGCGGCCGCGGCATGGCGCAGCGTCAACGTCTACCGGCACCGCTATGAGCAAAGCACACACCATATCCGTGATTTGCAGGAGCAACAGGCGCTAGTCCGGAGTGAGGAACGGACCCGCCTCGCCCACGAGCTTCATGACATCGTGGCCCACGACGTGACCATCATCGCCATGCAGGCGCGGCGCGCCGAGTTCGTGAACGACCCAGCCAAGACATCCCAAATCCTGGAAGGCATAGGGACTGCAGCGCAGCAGACCCTTCAGGATCTGCGTAGCCTGGTGACCCTCCTCAAGGACGAAGAAAGGGACGAGCCGGGAGGCCTCCCACAGATACCGGGCAGTGAAGGACAAACCGCTGGGTTTCTGGACGCTCCTGCCATGTCCGGTGAAACCACTACTGCGGTTGGCTTGGTTCACGATCTGGACGGAGTTGTGGAAGCACTGGACCGTGCGGGCTTCCAGGTTAGTTTGGTGGTCGAAGGTGAAGTAGCCCGCATCCCGGCCAGCCTGCGCCAGGCGCTTCGCCGGACGGTACGGGAAATGGGGACCAACGTGCTTAAACACGCGGACCCGTCCGGGGTGGTGGACCTGCGGTTGGCCGTAGGGGCTGATCGTGTGCAGCTCACATCGGAGAATACAGTTTCCAAAGCCGAGCCGATCATGTCTTCCCGGACTGGGCTTGAGGCGATGAGTGCCCGCTGCGAAGTGTTTGGCGGGTTCATGGACGTGGGCCTTAGCGAGGAGCGCTGGACCACCGCGGTGTCCATCCCGTTGGAAGGATTAGCCTCTTCGAATGCATGATCACATCTGTGGGAAGATGGGCTCCGTGACTGACATTGGGGGATCAGTATGACGCGGGTTTTGTTGGTGGATGATGAGCTGTTGGCCCGGGAGATCCTGCGGGACTATCTCTCGTCCGACCCGTCCATCGAGGTTGTCGGCGAGGCATCTGATGGGCGCGTGGCCGTGGTCCAGGCAGCTGCGCTTCGTCCGGACGTGATTCTGATGGATATGCAGATGCCGGTCATGGATGGCGTGGCTGCAACAGCGCAAATTCATGCAGAATTCCCGGAAATTGCCATCCTGGGGTTGAGCACCTTCTCCACCGATCGCTACGTGGTGGATTTACTGCGTGCCGGAGCGTCGGGTTACCTCGTCAAGGACACGCTGCCCAAAGAAATTACCGCCGCCATCCATAATGTGATGGCAGGTGAGTCCGTATTGTCCTCCAAAGTGACACGGCATGTGGTGACAGGGCTGGCGGAGTCCGTCCCTGCCGAAGTTGTTCCGGACCCCAAGCTCGTGGACGCGCTGACCAAGAAGGAGTTGGAGGTAATCCAGCTGCTTGGACGGGGAATGAGTAACCGCGAGATGGCTGCGGAGCTCTTCGTGACCGAATCCACCATCAAAGCACGGTTCGTGAACGTCATGGAGAAGCTCGGCGTGCGGGACCGGGTACAGATTCTTGTTGCGGCCGTTGAGGGCGGGCTGGTGGACCTTAGCCCCGGTTCGCGGTCAAGGCTGGATTCCTGAGGATCACCACGCACTAGCTGCGTCCAAGGACCTCCTTAATGGGCCGAACCAAGCCCTCGACTGCCTTTTCGATGGCAGCGGAACGCACCCCATCGAGGGACGTATCCGGGTTGCGGATAAGCTCGCCACCCCACCCCATCACCTCGTAGTGGGCGAGGGACCGTGCCAGTTCAAGCGGGGACTGCCACGCCCGGTTCAGATTTGTCCGCGCAAACTCCCTTGCCTGCTCCACTGCTTCCCAGTGGTCCGCAATCCTGTAGTCCGCCACTGCGGAAAGCGCTGTGTCCAGAATGGCCGTACTGTTGGGCCGGGACGTGATGACCTGCCACATCACTGTCGGTGTGGAGGCCTGCAGCCCCCGGCTGGCTTGGAGTACAGCCTGGTGCCCGGACTGTTGAATCGCGTTTGGCAGCAAGGTTCCCGGTCCTCCGGCCACCAGGCAGATGGCAAGAAAAGTAGCAGCGAACCCAACGTCGCCTGCGGGATCCTGCCCAATGACAAAGGTCTGCTCGAATCCCTGGGCCGTTGTCTGCCTCATGGTGCTCCGGAAGGCAGGCTGCGGGATTGGAGGCCCTTCTCCCTCCCGCTCCAACACGCTGTCCTCAAGCTCTTCCAGAACGCCGGAAGAACCCACCACAGCAAGCACGGGATCACCCACTTCCCCTCTTCCCGGGGGTTCGGTATTGATGACATGGTCAATCCAGCTCCCTACCGCAGCCTCCGGCAGGGTGGCAGTCATGACCACGGCCCCATCGCCGGGCGTCCACGTCAAGGCAACCGGCTGCTGGGCCGGCCCGCAGCGTTCACCTGCCGTGGAAACGGCGCTACGCAGGTGCGGGACGCCGTCGGAAGCGGTTCGCCAGCCCATCGACACCGTGGTGAAGCGGGAACGCCGGTCAACCTGGGCCAGATAGCGGCGAGTGATGATCATCGGAGAACCTCCTCGGAAGGCTGGACGATGACTGACACGGACTCCTGCTCGGCGAGACGCCATGCCGCGGCGGTGACCAACGGCCTGAGCCGCGTGGCGTCGTCGGATATGTTGGCGAGTGTATCCGCCAGCTCAACGGCGAACGTCGGCGTCCCCCTCAGAAGCACGTCGCGGGTGACGGTCCGGGCGAGCCGTTGGTCATCGTGCGTGAACCTTTCCATCCGGAGAACGGCGCGACGGGCCGCAAGGATCATCACCGCATCATCGGCGATCGCGAGCGCCCGGAATCTCTCGGAAGGGTCTATGGCCTGTCCGGTGTCGTCCACCAGGACGAATAGATCATCCCGGGTCAGGTCCCCCGGGCCAAACAAGCCGGCGCTGGCGTCCAGGCCATCCTGCTGGGACAGCAGCTCAGCTGCCACAAGGTCACCGAGGAGATCCGGGCCTGCGGAGTGACCCAACGCTGCAGCCGTGGCGGAAAGTAAACGAGTGGAGGTGGCTCCGCCGGAACAGATCCTGGACGCCGAACCACCCCTGCGCACGGACTCCTGCACCACAGGGACGACGGGCGCTTGGTCTGAAATTCCAGAGAACGGTGCCGCCAGAAACCGGAGCGTCTTCAGAGGGTCTTCAGATGTCACGGCCGTCAAAACCGCCCCCGAGGGACGATAAAGACGGCGATGAAGTGCGTGTAGCTTTTCACTGGTGACCCGGGATGCCAGATCACGATCTCCGGTGCCGTCATGACCGTTGGCGTGGTCCGCCCAATATTGCGCCGTCAGGTGCGGCCAGGGCAGGATGCCCCCGGGTGCCGGAGCCAAACGCTGCGCCCGTTCTGTGGCCACGGCGTCTATCTGCTCCGCAATCTGCTCCTGGGTCAGTGCGGGCTGGAAGACTTGCTCAACCAAGCGACGTGAGATCTGTTCGAGGTGTCCCGTGGGACCGGACTCGTAAAATTCGGAGTAGTCCATGTGAGTGTTCCCGCCCAGGATTCCGCCGGCTTTCTGAACCGAAGCCTGCCGTTCGGACCCCGTGGTGTTCTCACTGTCTTGGTAGACCATGTGTTCGAGGAGGTGCAGCATGCCTTCCTCCCCCGGCCTTTCATGGCGCATTCCCGCTGGCACGCCCAGACTGACGGAGAGGATGCGCGCGGAAGGATCGTGAACCGCGATCAGCTGTGTTCCCCTGTCCAGCTGCATGCCGTGCACGGCCCGGCCGTCCAATGTGCCAAGAATCGTAGGGGTAGTCATCGCATCTCCGGGGTGGTGTCCGCAGCCGGGCTGGCCAGGTACCAGCCAGCCAAGTGAAGCAGCGCCTTCGCCTGGGCCTCTCCTGCGCCGGCATAGTGGTGCCAGTCGTAGGCATGCTGGGCGATCCTGAAGGCCAATGCCGGGCCGATCTCGGACGGTCCGGGAGCTTTCCCGCAGGTCTCAAGGAACCCTGCGCGCAGTTCTTCAAGGGCTGGACGCAGCACAGGGTGGAATGCATGCAGCTCCGCCATCTCCCCCAGCACCCAAGCAATGTCATATTCCGGGTGGGCAAACCCCACGTCCTCGCCGGTGAGGAGCGACCCCGTTGCACCATCAGGGGTCACCACCCAATGGGCCATCCCCGGGTATCCGTGAGCTATAACTTGGCGGGGGCCGGAAAGTACGCGTTTGATCCATCGACGGATCTCTTGCAGGCCGGGGTCGCCCAAAACTTCGCGGGCCGGCTCCCATGCACCTCCCAGCCATACCTCCGCCCGCTGGACGGTTCGTGGAGTACTTCCCGGAAAGTCGATGAGGGAAGCATTTTCATGGAGAACGCTCAAGGCAGTGCCCCATGCCCGCCCTGCCGCCCGGAGGTTTGCGGGCACCCCCGCCGTGATGAGGTCGAAGACCGTTGACCCTGCCGGCGTCGAGTATGAACGGTGGCGATCACCCCCGATGCCTACCACCAAGAGGTCAGCGCCGGGCGCGGGATCGATGCTGATGGGCAGGGACGAGAAAGGGATGGGCGCTCCGACGCCCAGGCTGTGGACCCATTCATAAGCCCCGCCTGCCTCGTATACACCGGTGGACAGCAACTCGGTCCGGGTGGAGCGGATGACTGATTTCTGCCGGGAATCCATCGCGGCGCTCATACAGTAGCCGCCTCTTTGGTCATCCCCGCACGGAGGAGCCGTTCCTCTTCCAGCCGGCGCAGCACGGATGGGAACGACGGCGGCACCCAAGCCAGGGCGACGTCGCTGGACTCGCTGGGGCCAGGGACGGGGTCAATGACCAGGAAGTTTTCCGGCATGCGCAGTTTCCCGAGGGTCTCGGCGACGATAGGGCTCGCCAAGGCACGGGGCGGCAAGGCCGGAGCGATGCAGACCTGGGCTTCCGTTGTCATTGCTGCCAGCAAGGACGGCGAATCGGCTATGCCGTGAGCCAGGCGCGATGAGTAGTCAAGGGTTGCCGGGTAGACCAGGATCAGGTCCGCCCACTCTGCCAAATCGATGTGTGCAGCAATGAGCTCTTCCCCCCAGATATCGGCCTGTACACGGGATTTCAAGCGGGACTCAATGCTGTGACGGGTGATGAAACGCTGTGCGGAATCCCGCATGACCACCTTGAATTCCGTTTCCGGCGCCGCTGAAACCGCCCACTCAATCCAGAACGGCATAACTTGGGTGACTGCCGAGCCTGTGAGAATCAGGGCAACCTTGGAGTATCCGAAGGCTTCGAGGGTGAGGTCCGCCCATATTGGACGAGGACTGCTGTCAGTGGTTGTCATGGCAGGTCTCAGCATTCACGAGGGGTGGGTGGGTCAGTTATGGGTCAGGAGGCGCCGGCGTGATGATGTTTCCACCACCTCGCCGGCGCCTTCCCCGTGTTTGAGTTGCCTAGCAGCCCATGGTCAGGGTTGCGCCGATGATCACCCCAGCACAGAACGGCGTGGTGGCCGGCGCGTCGGTGGCAGCGTCGCCGCCGAGCTCGTCAGCAGCCGTGAAGGTGCTGTGCGCACGGGCCAGGTCCGTGAGGTCGGCCTGCGGGATGTTGGTGATGGCGTGAGTCATGCTGGTGTCTCCTTTTGATGGCACCACGTGGTTGGGTGCGTCCGGGGTTGCTACTGGGTGAAAGCTTTTGTTGCGGTGGTGCCAGGGGTGACTTAGCAGCCGGCACCGAGGGTGGCGCCAACAATGATGCCGATGCACAGCGGTGAGGTTGCCGGAGCTTCGGTGGCAGCGTCGCCGCCGAGCTCGTCGGCAGCCGCGAAGGTGCTGTGGGCGCGTGCCAGATCGGTCAGGTTGGCCTGGTGGAAGTTAACAACTGCGTTGGACATGGTGTCTCCTGTTTTCTTTGCTTCCCACTCAGTGGGAATGGGTTTTTTCTTTTTGGGTTCCTCATGGGAGGTTTTTGGGTGCCGGGCAGCGGCGGGCCGCTGCCCGGTTTCATCACTGGCCGGCGTTGTATCCGGGCTGGTGAGGGTTGATGCAGGCCGCCTGGGCTTCCAGAACCCAGGCGGCTTGGAGGTCGGTCTTTTCCACAGACGCACGGAGTAGCGCGTCCGTCAGTACCCGCGAGCGGTGTTGTCCGAAGCTGAGCCCCCGGTACCCCGGCCGCGGATCGTTTGGTTCCATGGCAAGTGCCAGGCGGTCGTGGACGCTATGGGTGAAAACCGAGGCAGGGGCGTCCCGCCCGGACAAGGACCTCAGGGCAGGACGAACAAGGGAAGCCACGGCGTCCGCATGTTTGGCTGACATGTAAATGACCATCGCGTCACTGCGGGGGAAAGCAAGGGACGAGGAGAGGGTCTTGACCTGATGGCCTAGCCCGCTGGCGGCAAGGGCTCCAAGAATCTTCGGCCACATTTCAAGAGCTTCTGCTGCCGTGGAACAGGACAGATAGAGCCTTGAAGCGGCCGCAGGGTTCACGGATCCGTGGGCACCGAGCGCAAGGAGGAATCCGGGGGTGGTGCGGCTTCGCCAACTGGGAACACGCACCCCCACGATCTCATCCAGGGGGTTGCGTATCAGGGCCTCCTCGGGAAAGAGGACCTTCACTCCGGATAGCTCCACCACCTGGTGCGGAATGCCTTGGACCGAAGTCCCCAACTTCGTCCTCTTCGACGCTGCCTGAACGGATGCCTGTCCTGTCGCTGCCTGAACAACCGTGCGGTGCTGGATGCCTGCAATCAGCGCCGCGGCCAGGTCCTGGTGGCCTGTACCCGGCACGGTCTCGATCCCTGGGTGCCCGATGTGCAGATGGGTGTAGATCGCTCCGGCCAGTTGCGAGCGCAGCTCGGTGTGGCTGGTGGCTCTGAGTCTGGTGGCGTCTATGGTGGCGGTGAGCTCGCGAACATCGATGGAAATCCGGTGTTTCAGGACCTGCAGTACCTGTTCGAATGAGACCTGCTCGAATGTAGTCTGTGTGGGAGCGTTGAGCATGACCGTCATCGAGGTGTCCTTTCGAAACCGAGGGCTTTGACATAGTGGCCAGGTGTTAGCAGTGCCTCGCGCCCAACACCCGCAGCAGCCCGTTCGATGCCAGGGAGCCGTGAGACCATCGGGGCCCGGGTGATGGTTCGGTCCACCAGATGCCATCCCAGGTGGGCGGTAGCCCGAACCGGCAGGTCCGGGTCGTCATAGTTGGCATGATCGGAATAGGAGGTCCACATCCGACGGATTGAGGGAACAATGGCTGCCATCCGCTCGGCGATGCGTGCCGAGGCGCTCTCGTCGTCGAACCTGGCAGGGGGTGCGGAGGCTCCTCCGCGGGTGGTGACCGTGTCCAGGACCGCCCGGTAGATCCATTCGCCTGCCAGCATTCCCAGGTCCCGGGCGGGATCGCCGAGTCCGAATTCTTCCCAGTCGAGGACGCATAGCTCTCCGTTGTGGAAGTGGAACTGGTCAAGTCGCAGGTCGCCATGGATGGGACGTTCCTGGTGTTTCCGTTCCGTGGCCCTTAGCAGCCCCGCAGCGGCGACCAGTTCCCGATCGTTCTGCAGTTCAGCCCAGAGGGCCATCTCCGCCATGGTGAAGTCGAGGTAGCGAGCGTGCGGAACGCCTACTGCGAGCATTTCCACCGGCGGGCTGGGAGGTGCGGAGCGCTCCAATCCGACTGCGGGCCCGGAGTGGAGCCGGGCGAGCAACGCGCCGGCTTCCTCCGGGAAGCTGTCCGGCATGGTCTCCTCCACCAGCAGCTGCGCCAGGCTGGTTCCTGGGCAGTGCTCAAAAACCAGGAGGCCGTTCCCGGTGTCGCTGCCAATGAGCTGTGGCGTTGCCGGCGCGAAGTGGGGGGACTGCTCTGCAAAGGCGGCGAAGGCTACCGAGCGGTCAAAGGCCGCCGGGCCGGAGGCCTGTGCGGAGATCTGCTTGACGAAGACCTTTTCCCCACTCCGCAGCTTCATGTTCCAGGTGCCGTTGCGGCCTGCAAAGGCGGCCGGGGTAATCTCTTCCACTGCCTCCCTGCCGTGGCGTGCAAGGACGGTGGTGGCCACATCGGCCGCGCGGAGGGCGGCCGGCGTGATGGACTGCGGGTGCGGGGCTGTGTCAATCATCATGAGGGTCTCCTTCAGAGCAGCAGGGCGGTTACCGCGTATGCGGCCAGGACACCGATCAACAGAAGGGCCACGTTGCGGAGAAGCTTTTTGGTGGCCAGTGACTGGTTGCGCTTGTTGTCAGACATGGTTTTTCCTATCTGGAGAGACCCAATGATTCGGGCTTGTGGACTAAGTGACGGGGTGGGGGCTAGGCCATCTCGTCGGAGGTCAGGGATTGCTGGAGCGAGACACGGGAGCCGGTGCGCAGGGCGTTGTTCCGGTAAATCACGGTTGCCAACCAGAACAGGGCAGGTATCGCTGCCACCGATACGCCGGCGGCAAGCACCATCTCCCAGGTGGACACGTCTTCCAGTGCGAAGCGCATCGGCATGAGGTAGGAGGAGAACAGCGGCACGAAGGACAGTCCTTCCAGCCACGGGTTCCCCATGTTCATGGGCAGGACGTAAAGGGAGACCACCAAGAGCACCATCTGCAGGACGGACAGCGGCATGACCGCCGTGCCCAGGTCTTCTTGCCGGGACACAGTAGAAGCCAGCGTGGTGTTCAAAGCTGCGAATATCACGTAGCCCAGGAGGAACCAGAGGAGGAACCACAGCAGGCTCGGGCCTACGGCGACGTTGATCAGGGACCAGCCCCCCACCACGCTGAACCCCACCACGGCGGTTCCGCCGATCGCCAGCAGCTGGACAAGGGTGACCAGCCCTATGCCGATCATCTTTCCGGCCAGCAACGGGACAATGCCGATCTTGGTGAGGAGGATCTCCACGATCCTGGATGACTTCTCCTCTACCACCCCGGAGGTCAGGCTCGATGCCGAGTAGACCAGGGAGGCCAGCAATGCGCTGATCATGGCGGTGGCGAAGATGGCCCGAGGATCAAAGTCCATTGCTCCAGCCCCACCCAGCGAATCCACCAGGAACCATCCGCCGATCCCGGCAGCCGCGCCGGCGAAAAGTGCCAGGAGTCCTGTTGCCGTGAGTATTGTGCGGTTACCCAGCCTGGTGAGGACCTCGCGCCGTATGATCAGGCGCGTCTCGCGTAGCCCACTGCCGGACGAGGGAGCGGCGCTGCGGGTGGTGCGATCAAATGTTGTTGTGCTCATTGCGATACTCCAACTTTGTCGAGGGAGCGCTCCGCCCCCGGGGTGGTACCTGGATGGGACAGCATGAATTTGCCGGCAAGCAGATCTGCCAAAGACCTCTGCGCGGACACGATGCTCTTCAGCCCGCCGTGCCGTTGCGCTGCTGCGAGGATTTCGCCGGGCACATCCCGCCCTGAGCCGCCCACGGAGACGAGCACCGTAGTACGGTCGGCCGCAGAGATCTCCACGTTGACGCCGCGGGCCATGGACACTTCGGCGGCGAATGAATCTGCCGCCCGGGAGAAACCGAGTTTCCAGCGGCTCTTTCCGTCATCCTGCAGCTCTACGACGCTGCCGCTTGCCGTCACTCGACCGCGGTCCAGAATGCATACTTTGTCGCACAGGCGCTCTACGAGCTCCAGTTGGTGCGAGGAGAACAGAACTCCGACGCCCCGGTCTGCTTGCTCCCGGATAAGGCGGGACATCGTTTCGACGGCGAGGGGATCCAGTCCCGAGAATGGCTCGTCAAGCACCAGCAGGGCCGGGTTACCAACCAGGGCGACCGCCAGCTGGACGCGCTGCTGATTTCCCAAGGAGAGGTCCTGAACCAGTGCCTGCTCACGGCCTTGGAGGCCAAGGGAGGCTATGAGTTCGTCTGCAACCCCACGCGCGGCTTCGGGTTGGTGCCCTTCCAGCAAGGCGAAGTGAATGATCTGATCCCTCACCGGCATCTGGGGGTAGAGGCCGCGTTCCTCGGGCATGTACCCGATGCGCCTCCGGTCCCTGGCCGTGATGGGCAAGCCCTCCCAGGTGACTTCGCCGTGGTCCGGGGTCAGCAGACCAAGGATCACGCGCATGGTGGTGGTCTTACCTGCACCGTTGCCGCCGATGAATCCCACGATCTCCCCGCGATGGACCGTGAGGTCCACATCGTGGAGGACCCTGCGGTCACCGAAGCTGCGGCTGATGCCCGTGAGCTGTAGGCCGTTCATACTTCGCTCCTCGAAATTCGTTCTTATTTCCTGTCAAGAACGACGCTACGGAGGATCGGGTATATCCACCCTGTACTCGAGTACAGAGCTCACTTGTACAAAAGTTCACCTAGGCCGGGCGGATGACCTTGCCATTCGGTTCTTGGTATGACGGTTCCCGGGGCTCAGGCGGGAGCGGCTGGAGCTCATCCTGGACGCGTTCCAGCAGTGGCCGGTAGATGCCCCCGTTCCACTGCGGGCTGGCGTGGGCGGGCCGGGCGCCTTCCGTACTGAGCGTGGGCATCACCATGTTTGGCCCGAAGACCTTGCTCCACCCCGCACGCGCCGACTCATAATCCACGGTGGCGTCCTTGGCATTGCCAATGAAGGCCATCTTGGCGCCACCGATTTTTCCTGCCAGCCGGAGGCCGTCAAAGTGGTAGATGTACGCCGATTCCGTCTGTATCAGCACGCTGGAGGGGGCGATCGGCGAGAGCTGCTCCAAGGATTGATCGAGGATTTGCCGCCACGTCCGCTCATCCTTATGCGCCACGCGCTCCCCCAGTTCATAGCCGCCGCGCAGGACCGATGGGATGCGGAAGCCATTCTCGTAAAGAAACACCACGCCGTCGAACCAGCTCTGGTCCAGGACGTCGGCGCGGCTGAAGGGACTCGAATCCAGGACGATCAATTGCGTCTCGACGCCGTGCAGCTCCAGCAGGCGGGCAGCTACCTGGGTGGCGAGCATGCCGCCAAAACTGTGGCCGTAAAAGTACAGCTTCTCCAGTTTCAGCTCACGGACGTGCAGGATGATTTCGCGGACAATTTCGTCCACGTCCAGTCCCAGGTTGGAATATCCGACGGCGGCAAGGCGGCCCCGCTGATGCAGGGCGGGGCGCAGCGAGTTGAGGATCCATTGAGCCTCTTCCCAACTGGTTTTGTACCCCGGGAAGAGGATCCAGCTGGCTTTGGGAAAGTAAACGTCCGAGTACGGATCCGGCACACGGAGGATCTTGGTGGCTCGCCGCTCGGCCTGCACACGACGGGTGAAAAGCATGTCCGCGGCGAGCGCCCCCGACGCCCCGGCGGTGATGAGGAAGTTACGGCGGGACGTTTTCTTCAACCGGGCAGCGTAGGGAAGGATCCGGGCCCATGAGCCCGGATCCGCTGCCTTCTCCGGTTCCTCGCTCACCGGTGCGGGGAGGTTTTCAGTCACCTCCGGCGGCGCCGGGAGCTTCCCTACCTGAACGTCCACGCAGCAAGCATAGGCTTAGTCGAGGCCCAGTTCATCCTTGCCGAAGGCGAAGAGGTACGGCACTCCGGTTTCGGCTTCAATCTTCTCTTTGGCGCCGGTGTTGCGGTCAACGATTACCGCTACAGCTACTACGTTGCCGCCCGCCTTGCGGACACCTTCGACGGCGGTCAGTGCGGACCCGCCGGTGGTGGATGTGTCCTCGAGGACCACTACGTTGCGGCCTTCAACCGAGGGACCTTCCACTTGGCGGCCCATGCCGTAGGACTTCTGGGCCTTGCGGACAACGAAGGCGTCCACGGCACGGCCGGCGTCGGCAGCAGCGTGCATCACGGCGGTACCCACGGGGTCGGCACCCATGGTGAGCCCGCCGGCGCACTCAACTGAAACGCCGGCGTCGTCGATCATGTCCAACATGACCTGACCCACCAGCTTGGAGGCTTCGTGGTGCAGGGTGATGCGGCGGAGGTCGATGTAGTAGTCCGCTTCCTTGCCGCTGGAGAGGATCACCTTGCCGCGGACCACCGCCAGTTCTTTGATGAGTTCAAGAAGGCGGGCGCGGGCTGCAGCAGTATCAGGCGTGGAAGTCATGGCTCCTAGTTTAGTGGGGCCGCCGTAGTTGCGCGGATCACTAAGCGGGGGTTGACGATCTGGTCGCCCGCTCCCCCGTCCCCGTCCAGTTGCTGCAGCACGGCCTCCATGCATCGGCGGCCGAGTTCCTCGAAGTCCTGTTTGATGGTGGTGAGCGGCGGCATGAAGAACTCAGCCTCGGGTTGGTCGTCGTAGCCCACCACGCTGAGGTGTCCCGGGATATGAAGGCCGGCTTCCTGGACGGCGCGGAGTACACCCACCGCCATCTGGTCGTTGGCGACGAACACGGCAGTGACGGGGTGCTGCTGTATGAGCTCAAGGCCGGCGCGGTAGCCGGAGGCCGCATCCCAGCCACCCCGCAGCAGGACGTCGGCGTGCAAACCGGCATTTTTCAGCGACTCCTGCCATCCCGTGATGCGCTCGGCGGCGTCGATCCAGTGGGGCGGGCCGGAAATGTGCGCAATACGGCGGTGGCCCAGGCCGATCAGGTGATCAACCGCGAGGCGGGCTCCCAGCCGCTGGTTCAGGGACGCCCCCGTCAACTGGTTTCCGGCACCGGCCCCGACGGCCACAATCGGCACGGAAAAGGAAACATCGCGCAGGGCAGCGAGGACGTCCGGGTGTGGGACCAGAATGACAATCCCGTCCACGGACTGGTTCCTGAAGTGCGCGATGGCGTCGTTGACGCTCTCGTCGGTCACTTCCCGGAGGTTCGCAATGCTGACGAAGTAGCCCGCTTCCCGACCCGCTTGTTCCACCCCCAGGAGCGTGTTCGCGGGTCCGAACTGGCCCGTCTCGCAGGCAAGCACCCCGATGGTCCGGGAGCGCCGGGTCACCAGACTGCGGGCTGCGGTGTTCCGGCGGTACCCGAGCTGCGCGATGGCCGATTCCACGCGCTGCTTGGTCCGGACACTGACGTTGGGATGGTTGTTCAGGACACGGGAAACGGTTTGGTGCGAGACTCCCGCCATCCTGGCAACATCACCCATGACGGGAGCTCGCGCCGCTCCCCCTGTGGACATGTGCGGCTACTTCGCGTCGACCGCGACGGGTTCAGCCTTTGCCGGCGTGGAGGTCTCGGTTGCCGGCGGGGTGGTCTTCCATTTGAACCGGCGGCCCATGGTGGAGCCTCCACCGGAACCGGTGCGGTTCTTGTTGAAGATGTCGAAGCCGACGGCGAGCAGCAGCACCAGGCCCTTGATGAGCTGCTGGTAATCGGTGCCCAGGCCAAGGATGGACATGCCGTTGTTGAGGACGCCCATGATCAGGCCGCCAATCATGGCTCCGGCTACTGTTCCGATGCCACCCTGCACTGCGGCGCCACCAATGAAGGCCGCAGCGATGGAGTCGAGTTCGAACCCGGTACCACCTGCGGGCTGCGCCGAGTTCAGGCGGGCCGTGAAGACCAGCCCGGCCAAGGCCGCGAGGACACCCATGTTGACGAAGAGGCGGAAGGTGACCTTCTTGGTCTTGATGCCCGAGAGCTCGGCTGCGTGGAGGTTGCCGCCGATCGCGTAAGTGTGGCGGCCAAAGATGCTGTTGTTCATCAGTGCCGAGTACACGATCACCAGGACAGCAAGGACGATCAGGACGATCGGGGTGCCACGGTAGCTGGCCAGGAGGAAGGTGATGATGAGCATCAGGACTGCGATGAACCCGTTCTTGACGGCAAACCAAGCCATCGGTTCATTTTCAAGGTTGAACTTGCGGCGAACCCGGCGTTCCTTGAGGGCCTGGAAAAGAATGGCTGCAGTACCGCCGACGCCCAGGATCACTGTCAGCCATTCCAGGACGGACGTGCCGCCGGAGATGTCAGGCAGGAAGCCGCCGCCCAGGGCACGCAACTCGTTCGGGAACGGGGTGATCTGCTGGTTTTTGAGGGTAATGAGGGTCAGGCCGCGGAAGATCAGCATGCCTGCAAGGGTGACGATGAAGGCCGGGATACCTACATAGGCAATCCAGTAGCCTTGCCACGCACCCACCAACGCACCCACCAGGAGGCAGGCCGGGATGGCGAGCCACCACGCCCAGCCCCAATGGACGATCATCACGCCAGCAACAGCGCCGATGAAGCCTGCGATGGAACCGACGGAGAGGTCGATGTGCCCGGCGATAATGACCATCACCATGCCGATGGCCAGGATCAGGATGTAGCTGTTTTGGACCACCAGGTTGGTGACGTTCTGCGGCTGGAGCAGGATGCCGTCCGTAAGCACCTGGAAGAGGATGACGATCAGGATCAGGGCGACGAAGATGCCAACCTGGCGGAGGCGGCTTGTGAGGAAGCCAAGGGATTCTCGTAGGGCGGACATGTTCGCTATTCCTTCTCTTGGGTCATGAAGTGCATGAGGGTTTCCTGGGTGGCTTCAGCGATGGGGACTTCGCCGGTGATGTGGCCTGCGGACAGGGTGTAGATCCTGTCGCAAATGCCCAGGAGCTCCGGAAGCTCAGAGGAGATCACTATGACGGCTTTTCCTGCCGCTGCAAGCTCCGCGATGATGGTGTAAATCTCAAATTTGGCGCCGACGTCGATTCCACGGGTTGGCTCGTCGAGGATGAGGACGTCGGGGTCTGAGAACATCCATTTGCTCAGCACCACCTTTTGCTGGTTTCCGCCTGAGAGCTTGCCGGTGATGGCAGCAACGGAAGGAGCCTTGATGTTCATGCTCTTCCGGTAATGGTTGGCGACGGTGGTCTCTTTGTTGCCGTCCACCCAACCTCGTTTGGCCAGCTTGTTCAGTGCAGCCATGGAGATATTCCGTTTGATGTCTTCGATCAGGTTCAGGCCATAGTGCTTCCGGTCCTCGGTGGCATAGGCGATCCCGTGGTCGATTGCGTCAGAGACAGTGGAGGTGTCGATTTCCTGGCCGTACTTGTAGACCTTGCCCGATACTGCCCGCCCGTAAGTCCGGCCGAAGACGCTCATGGCCAGCTCGGTCCGGCCGGCGCCCATGAGGCCGGCCAGGCCAACCACTTCACCCTTGCGGACGTTGAGGCTGGCGTTGTTCACCACCATGCGGGAATGGTCCTGGGGGTGCTGGACGGTCCAGTCTTCTATGCGGAGGACTTCCTCGCCGATGTTGGGGTTCCGGTCCGGGTACAGGCTCTCCAGGTCGCGTCCCACCATGCCCCGGATGATGCGTTCCTGGGTGATCTGGCCTTGGTCCAGGCGCAGTGTCTCAATGGATTTGCCATCGCGGATAATGGTGACGGCATCAGCCACCTTGCGGATCTCATTGAGCTTGTGGCTGATGATAATGCTGGTGACGCCCTGGCCCTTGAGGTGCAGGATGAGGTCCAGCAAGTGGTCCGAGTCTTCGTCGTTCAACGCAGCGGTGGGCTCGTCCAGGATGAGGAGCTTCACCTCTTTGGACAGCGCCTTGGCGATTTCCACCAGTTGCTGCTTGCCCACGCTGATGTGCTGGATGGGGGTGACCGGGTTTTCACTGAGGCCAACACGTGCCAGCAGTTTGGCGGCTTCAAGGTTGGTCTTCCGCCAGTCCACCCAGCCGTTCCTGGCAAGCTCATTCCCGAGGTAGATGTTCTCGGCAATCGACAGGTACGGGCTCAGGGCCAGTTCCTGGTGGATGATCACGATGCCGCGCTTCTCGCTATCGGTGATGCTCGAAAATTCGCAGGGTTCGTTCTCAAAGAGGATGTCGCCGTCGAAGGTGTTGTGGGCGTAGACCCCGGACAACACTTTCATGAGGGTGGACTTCCCTGCTCCGTTCTCGCCGCAAATGGCATGAACCTCACCACGGTTGACGTCCAGGGTGACGTCCTGAAGGGCTTTTACCCCGGGGAAGGTCTTGGTGATTCCTCGCATTTGAAGAATGGGTACGTTCATCGTCAATTCCCGCTGACTGGTTGGAACTTGGCCCGGGCCGAGGACTCGGGCAGGCTCTATGGGAGGCTGTGGCCCCGCCGCACTGCGTACAGCAACACAGAGGTTTGGGGCCACAGACCGGGGACGTGATTACTTGACGTCGGCTTCCTTGTAGTAGCCCGAGTCGATCAGTTCCTTTTGGAAGTTGTCCTTGGTGATGATGACGGACTTCAGGAGGAAGGCCGGGACAACCTTGACCTTGTTGTTGTAGGTCTTGGTGTCGTTGGTCTCCGGTTCGGTGCCCTTGAGGACGGCGTCAACCATCTTCACGGCCTGTGCGCCGAGCTGGCGGGTGTCCTTGAAGATGGTGGAGTACTGCTCGCCGGCGATGATGGACTTCACGGAGCCCTTCTCCGCATCCTGGCCGGTGACTACCGGCAGGTTGCCGGTGGAGTAGCCGCCGGTGCTGGTCAGCGCGGAAATGATGCCGATGGACAGGCCGTCATACGGGGAAAGCACACCGTCCAGCTTGGTTCCGGAGCTGTAAGCGGAGGTGAGGATATCTTCCATGCGCTTCTGGGCAACAGGTGCCTGCCAGCGCAGGATGGCTGCCTGCTCGAACTTGGTCTGGCCGCTGGGAACCTTCAAGGTGCCTGCATCCATGTAGGGCTTCAGGGTGTCCATGGCGCCGGTCCAGAAGAAGTTGGCGTTGTTGTCATCCGGGCTGCCCGCAAAGAGTTCAACGTTGAACGGGCCCTTGCCTTCAACTTTGTTGCCGCTGGCGTCAACCAGGCCCAGGCCGGTCAGCAAGGAAGTGGCCTGCTGAACACCCACGGTGTAGTTGTCGAAGGTGGTGTAGTAGTCAACGTTCGGCGTTCCGTTGATGAGGCGATCGTACGCGATCACCTTGACGTTCTGCTCTTTGGCCTTGGCCAGGACGTCTGTCAGGGTGGTGCCGTCGATCGCTGCGATGATGAGCGCTTTGGCGCCCTTCGTCAGCATGTTCTCGATCTGCGAAACCTGTGTGGGAATGTCATCGTTGGCGAACTGGAGGTCCGTCTTGTAGCCAAGGTCCTTCAGGGACTTCTCAACGTTGGCGCCATCGGCGATCCAACGCTCGGACGTCTGGGTGGGCATCGAAATGCCAACCAGCGAATCGCTGGGATTTGCACTACTGGTGGACTCGGCCGAGCCCCCGCGACTACCGCAGCCAGTGGCTCCAACAGTCAAGGTAAGGACAACCGCTACGGCGCCCAGGAGTTTCTTCAATCTCACGATGCTCTCCTTCCGCGGCAGCATTGCCGCGAACTCTGATGCAGCCGGAGCATCTGCGCGTCCGGCACGGTGAAGCGATATATGGTCTGCGGCCAGTTGAATGCCGCATGCCACGAATATGTAATGCGAATGCCATTGTGAACGCTAACAATACCGCTGGTCAAGTGCCGTGGATCACAAAATGATTGCAGACTAGAACCGCTCCCAAGACTCTTGACATGAAACGTTGTTAGCGTTCACAATTGGCGGTTTCACCGAGTAACGCAAAAAGCCCGGCACCGCCTTGTGGGCAGTACCGGGCTAACGCCTGCTGTCAGAGGCGGGTGTCGAACGAATCGCAGAACACGTTCTGGTTGAACGTCCCCTGGAATCCGGACTCACCCTGGATCTTTTGGATCGTTGCGCGAATGGCCTCGCGTGTTGCTGCGTGGGCGTGAATGGCGGTCTTGACCATAGGCACATCGATCAAGTGGTTCGGCTGGTTCAGTGAGACAAACACCGTGGGAACCTCCGTGGCGTACCAAGGGATCTCGGCGGCCATGGGCGAGGACCACTTGATCCGGATGGAGGCCTCCTGCGCGAAGCCCTTCACATTGGCAAAGACGAAGGCGGCGTCGTATCGCTCCGCATAGTCGCCGGTGGCTTCCTCGGACAGGACCCGCATGAAGTTCATGCCGGCCTCTCCCGCGGCCTCACGCTGCTCAGCGGTCTGGAAGACGCTGACCTCAAAACCTGCGGCTTCCAGTTCTTCCCGGACGGTATCCAGGTAAGCCAGAGGATCTGCGCGGGTGAAGTCGGCGCCCCCGGAGATGCCGTAGAGACGGATTCGCGGATGGGTCCGAGGCGTGATCGGCAGGTTGCGGGCAGTGTCCTTCACCAGCGTGACGGTCTTGTCAGCGATGTCAGCAGCTATGGCCCGGTGGGCCTCGCTGCCGATAACAGCCAAGGCTTCGGCCGCCGGAACCAACCGTTCCCGCGAAACGAGATGCAAGCCCAGGCTCGCCTTCAGGCCAAGGATCCGCCGCAGGGCATCCTGCAAACGTCCCTCGCTGATGACACCGGACTTGTAGCCATCCAGCATGTACCCGAAGTCCTCCTCGGGGTTCCGGAAGAACAGGAACATGTCGCAGCCCGCTGCGATGGTGGCAGGAACCAGGTCCTTGCGCTTCATGGTCTGAGTCAGGCCCACCATCAGGGACGCATCCGTGAGGACCAGCCCGTTGAACCCGAGTTCCCCACGCAAGAGGTCCTGCAACAACTCCGGCGCCAGCGTGGCAGGCAGGATGTCAGCGTCCGACAAGCCTGGCCGGAAATGCCGGGACACCTCGGGAGCACCAATGTGACCCACCATGATGGACTGCACGCCATGCCCGATCATTTCGCGGTACACGTGCCCGTAGCTGGCGTTCCACTCGTCGTAGCCCAGGGTGTTGTAGGACGTGACCACATGCTGGTCCCGCTCATCAATACCGTCACCGGGGAAGTGCTTCATGGCGCAGACGGTGGGTGATTCGCTGATGCCGTCGAAGTACTCTTTTGCCCGTTCCACCACTATGTCCGGGGTGTTTCCAAAGGCCCGCGTGGAGATGACCGTGTTCCGCCAGTTGTAGTGAATGTCCACGATTGGCGCGAAGGCCCAGTTGCAGCCCAGCGCAGCAGTTTCGACGCCGGCCACCTGGCCCATCTGCCGCGCAATGGTCTTGTCCGGGTGCGAGCCTGCCTGCAGGTGCGTGGAAACGAACGTGCCGTCGTCGCAACTGCCGGAGCCCCCCATTTCCGGATTGGAGGCGATCAGCAGCGGAATGCGGGTTTTGGACTGGGCGTAGCGGATGTGTTCCTGCACGGCTGCAGAGGGCCCCGGCCGGTACCGCATGCCGCCTACGTGGAAGTTCTCCAGCACGCCGTCGAGGTACTCCGGGGAGTAATCGTTGTTGTGGTTGATGAAGAGCTGGCCGATTTTCTCTTCCAGCGTCATGGAACCGATGGTGCTCTCCACCCACTCCACCGCGGCGTCGTCCAGGTTGTAGGGAGCAGCCGTCAAGTCCACCAGGTGCGGCCCGGCAGACGCAGCGGACTTGCCTGCCAGTGCGGCATGTACGTCATTCACGATGTCCTCCACAGGCAGTGCGATGTCCACAACGATCCCGGCTTCGTCGTCCTCGAGCGGTTCCAGCGTAGCCAGCTGTGAGTCCAGCAGCGAGGCCGGCATGAAGTGCCCGGGACGGGCAGTCATGCGGGCATTTAGCAACTCCCGGGTGCCGTGCAGGTGCACGAACACCACGGATGGATCGGCGCTGCGGATGATGTCCCGGTAGGAGCGCTTGAGCGCGCTGCACGCGATGACAAGAGCAGAGTTCGACGCCGGGAATCGCCTGCCGATTTCGGCCAGCCACGGTGCGCGGTCGTCGTCGTTCAGCGGAATACCCGAGGCCATCTTGCTGATGTTCGCCTGGGGGTGCAGCGAATCGCCGTCGAGGAATCCAGCACCAAGCCGCTCGGCCAAGGCGGCACCTATAGTGCTTTTGCCGCAGCCGGCCACCCCCATGACCACAATGTGGTGGCGGGGTTGCGCTATATCAGTCATGACCTCTCTACCAGTCATGAACCGTGCCATCCACGAGGCGGTTGTACGGCAGGTAGGCCTGCTGGTACGGGAACGCGGCGGCGGCTTCTTCGTTGAATTCGACGCCGATGCCGGGTTCGTCGCCGGGGTGCAGGTAGCCGTCCTTGAAGGTCATGGACTGCTGGAAGACCTCGTTGGTCTTGTCCGAGTGCTGCATGTATTCCTGGATGCCGTAGTTATGGATGGCCAGGCCCACGTGGAGCTGGGCGGCGAAACCTACGGGCGAAATATCGGTGGGGCCGTGGAAGCCTGACTTGATCTGGTACTGGGCCGCGAAGTCCATGACCTTTTTCAGCGGTGAAATGCCGCCGAAGTGGGTGGATGCAGCACGAACGTAGTCGATCAGCTGTTCTTTGATGAGGGTTTGGAAGTCGAACACGGTGTTGAAGATTTCACCGATGGCCAGCGGCGTGGTGGTGTGCTGGCGGACCAGGCGCAAGCCTTCCTGGTTCTCGGCCGGGGTGCAGTCCTCCAGCCAGAAGAGGTCGTAAGGCTCCAGGGCTTTGCCGAGCTTGGCGGCTTGGATGGGCGTCATACGGTGGTGGCCATCGTGAAGCAGCGGGATTTCCGGGCCGAACTCGTTCCGGACGGCTTCAAACACGGTGGGCAGGTGGCGCAGGTAGGCGCGGGTGTCCCAGTCCTCTTCCTGCGGGAACGCGCCACGGCCGGCGGGCTCGTAGTCATAGCGTTCGCCCGAGGCCTGCGCCTGTGCGGCCACACCGTATACGGCTTTGATGCCGGGGATGGCGGTCTGGATGCGGATGGACTTGTAGCCCAGTTCCAGGTGCTCACGAACGGAGTCGAACAGCGAGGGAATGTCAGCGCCGGACGCGTGGCCGTAGGCCCGCAAACCGTTGCGGGAAGCGCCACCCAGCAGCTGGTACACCGGCATCCCGGCGATCTTGCCCTTGATGTCCCACAGCGCCATGTCGACGGCGGCAATCGCCGCCATGGTCACGGGGCCGCGGCGCCAGTATGAGCTGCGGTAGAGGAACTGCCAGGTGTCCTCGATCCGGTGCGGATCCTTGCCGATGAGCAGCTGCGCCACGTGTTCCTTGAGGTACGCTGCTACGGCCAGTTCACGGCCGTTGAGCGTGGCGTCACCGATGCCGGTGACACCGTCCTCCGTGGTGATGCGCAAAGTAACAAAATTACGGGACGGGCTGGTCACAAAGACTTCAGCGGCAATGATTTTCACAGCTTTTCCTTTCGGGATGTGGCTGGTTGAGATTAAGTACGATTTTAGGTTGGATTGCATCCAGTGGCAACCGGTTGCCTAGCTTTTTTGGCTGAGCTGCAAGGCCTCCTCGGAACGGCGAGCGCGGATCTCCCCCACAATCTGCGCATGCACTGCGTCCGTGAGCTTGTATTTGGCCATCACCGCTATCGCCAGGATGGTCATGATGGCCGGCAGCGCTCCGGCGGCGAATTGGATTCCCTGCATGGCTTCCGCACTCTGAGCCGCCCCCGACTTGTACCCGCCCACGGCGAGGCAATAGGCGGCCAGGGCGCCGCCCACGGCTTGGCCGGTCTTACGGGTGAAGGAAAACAGCGCGTAGGTGATTCCCTCGGTGCGGACTCCGGTTTTCCACTCGCCATACTCAACGGTGTCGGCCTCCAGGGCCCACACCACGATATTCACTGCCATCACGCCCATCAGGCTGACTACCAGCCCGGTGAATCCAACCCAGACCATGGAGGGAGGAGAGAAGAAAACAATAGCTCCGCCCACCATGGAGAGCGCTCCGGCAACGATGTACACGTTTTTCTTGCCCAGCTTGCGGACCATCCGCGGCATCAGGGGTGCCATGGCCAGGGTCATGACAAGCTGCACGATGGCCAGCACGGGGTAGAGATCCAAGCGACCCAGGACATCACGCAGGTAGTAGAGCTGCACGGAAGACAACGCCATATAGCCGGTCAGGAAGAGGAGGGAACTGAGGCACAACATCAGCAGCGGGCGGCTGGTCTTCAGGGTGTCCATGCTCTGTTTAAAGGAAACGTTGGGCACCGAGCGGTGAACACGTTCCTTGGCGGTGAGCACGGTGAAGAAGTACAGCGCCGCGCCAACCACCACAAAGACCAGCGTGATGGTGGTGAAAGTGGCTTGGAGGTCAGCCCCCGGCTTGATCAATGGAGCAACGAAGATGCCCAGAGCGGAACCCACCAACAGTGCACCCACCGTGCGGGCGGAGCCCAGCTTGGCGCGGTCCCCCGGGTCCTGCGTCATGGCCCCGGCCAGCGAGCCATACGGGATGTTGACCAGGGAGTACGCCAACCCCAGGGCCGCGTAGCTCACATAGGCGTAGAGCAAGGTGCCCGCCTCACCCCACTGCGGCACGGAGAACGTGGCCACGCTGAGGAGCAGGAGCGGAATGGAGCCGAACATAATGAACGGCCGGAATTTCCCAAAGCGTTTGCTGTAGGAGCGGTCAACCATACGTCCGGCGAAGACGTCGGCGAACGCGTCAAAGATCCTCACCACCAGGAGCAGTGTGCCGGCTGCGGCCGCCGAAATTCCTGCGACGTCCGTGTAGTACACCAGCAGGAACATCGTGGCGGTGGTGAAGGCAAGATTGTTGGCGGCATCGCCGGCACCATAGCCGGCGATGCTGAGTTTGCTGAGCTTTTTCAATGCGGGCTCCTTTACCCTTCGCGTCATTGCGGTCCGAGCCGACTCGACAGTGGATGGAACCTCTGGGACCGGCTTGTGCAGCTGATGTAACTCTAGTCACCTTGGCAAGCGTTTGGCAATCGGTTGCCGCCATATTTCATTGAAAGTTACACCAAATCTCTTCCCTTGTAAGGCCCGCTCTGCGCCCCAAGATCGCGTCGAGGCACGCAGAGTGGGCCCCACAACGCATGGGTTTGCGGTGTTGGACGCTAAGGGTGCCAGTCGACCACGTTAAACGACCGTGGCCCGGGCACCTGAAACCTCAGGGCCCGGACCACCTCGCATATAGATTCCTACGCCGCAGTACCAGCGTTAGCTGAAACTTCGGGCGCAAAGCTACTGCCGAGCTGATGAATGAGCTCAACTACCAAGGAGTCCCGGGCGAGCTCAGCATCCAGCAACGCCACCAGGGCAGCAAGGCGGTCGAGACCGGAAAGCTGGTTAGCCACGGCCACTGCCTCCGACTGCGGGTCCTGCAGCCCGGGGTTCGACTCCACGTAGGCAGCCCACACGGCGATCATCCTTGCCGCAGCCTCGCCGGTTCGCCCTGCTGCGCGTTCGGCGCGGAGTACAGGGACGGCCCTCATGCGCAGCTTGGTGCTGGCATCCATGGCGATCTGGGCCAAGTGGTGCGCAATCCGGGAGTTGCCAAAGCGATCCAGCAATGCCGCCCTGTACTCAGGAATGCCCAAGTCGTCGCCGGCAAGGTGGCGGGATGCTTCATCCCAGAACTCCTCCACAGCTTGCAAGCACACGGGATCAGCCAGGGCTTCGGCAACGGTTGTGTGCCCGCGAAGCTGTCCGGCATAGGCCAGGATGGAGTGCGCACCATTGAGAAGCCAGAGCTTCCGGTTCTCGTAAGGCTCTATGTGGTCCACGAAGAGCGCGCCGGCGTCCTCCCAACAGGGGCGCCCGGCGGGGAAGTCGCCGCTGAGCACCCAGTTGCGGAAGGGCTCGGCCACAACCGGCGCTTCATCCCGGTAGCCGCACTCGCGGGCTACCAGTTGAATGTCATCGGGGGTGGTGCGCGGAGTGATCCTGTCCACTGAGGTGCTCACGAAACTGACGTTGGCCTCAATCCAGTCCGCCAGAGCGACGTCGAACTCCCGGGCAAGGTTCGCTACCGCTTGGCGCGCTACGTTTCCGTTGTCCGAGAGGTTGTCACAGGAAACGACGGCCAGAGGGCCGGCGTCGGCGTCCCTGCGCGCGGCGAGTCCCAAAACCAAGCGGCCCAACGGCGTCGTGGGCTTTGCCCCGGAAACCAGCAGCGGGGCGTCGTCGGTGCCAAGGCCGTACGCCGCTTCCGTGATGGTGAGGGTGACCACAGCGGTCTGGGGCGCGGCGAGCAGTTCAACCAGCCGGCCCACGTTGGCGCCATCTACGGCTTCGACGATGCTGCCCACTACCTCGAAGGAATCGCCCGCGTCGGATCGCTCCACCACTGTGAACAGCCCATCCTGTGCAGCGAGGACTTCCGCGGCGTCAGGACGGCGGCCGGTGAACGAAGCGATGCCCCACTCCCCCGCGTCGCCGGCATGCTGCGTGTACCAGGCTTGGTGGGAGCGGTGAAACGCCCCGAGGCCCAGATGCACAATCCTGATCGGTGCTTGGCCGGCAGGCGAAACAGCGCGGCTAAGGCGCGGCAGTTCGGCGGTCATAGCTTGAACACCCTGCGTGGCGAGGAATCGACGACGTCGAGGATCAACTCGTGCGCGCGGTCTTCAGTAACGCGGTGCTCGGCCACAAGGCGCGCGAGGAAGGAGGCTTCGATCCTGCGGGAGGCGTCATGGCGTGCGGGGATGGAGCAGAAGGCGCGGGTGTCATCGATGAAGCCCGAGGACCGCGAGAAACCGGCGGTCTCCGTAACTGCTGAGCGGAAGCGCAACATGGCATCCGGCGCATCGAGGAACCACCACGGTGCGCCGATGTAGACGGATGGGTAAAAGCCGGCCAGGGGCGCGAGTTCACGGGAGAAGACAGTCTCGTCGAGGGTGAAGAGCACCAGGTGGAAATCCTTGGCCGTGCCGAAGTCCTGCAGCAACGGACGGATGGCCTCGGTGTAGTTCACGGCGAACGGAATGTCGTGGCCGGTGTCTGCCCCGAAGGACTTGAAGGTGGGCTCATGGTGGTTCCGGTAGGAGCCCGGGTGAATGGTCATGACCAAACCGTCGGCCACCGACATGCGCGCCATCTGGTACATCATGTGGGCCTCGAACGCGTCGCGGTCCTGGGCAGTTGCCTTTCCGGCCCGCGCCTTTTCGAAGAGCGCTTCCGCATCCGCGGCATCAAGTTTGAGGGTGGCCGGGGTGCGGACGCCATGGTCCGCCGATACCGCCCCATGCTCCACAAAATACCGACGGCGGTTCTCAAGCGCCGCAATATAGCCCGCGTAGCCTGTGGCACCATCGCCTGCAGTTTCGATCAAACGGTCAACATTGCTGCTCCACTGCGGATGCGCCACGTTCAGGTAGGCATCCGGGCGGAATGTGGGGAGCACGCGGCCGTTGAAGCTGGGATCCTCGGTGAGGGCCTTGTGGCTGGCAAGGTTGTCCAAGGGATCGTCCGTGGTGGCCAGGACCTCAATGTTGAAGTCCTTGAAAAGCTGCCTGGGACGGAAGTCCGGCTCCACCAACTTCGCGGCAATCGCGTCATAGCTGGCGTCTGCCGGCATCTCGCTGAGGTCTGCGCCGAGTTTGAAAACGTCGTTGAACTGGGTGCGCAGCCAGTACCCGGAGGCCGTGCCCTCGAACAGCGGCCATGACTGGACAAACTGCCTCCAGATCTCCCGGGACTCCGGCGCAGAGGCCGTCCCGGCCAGCAACTGATCCATCGGAACACCGTTGGCGTGGATCAGGCGTGTGACGTAGTGGTCCGGGCTGACCAGAAGTGCTGCGGGGTCGGGAAACGGCGTGTTTTGCTCGATGACTGCGGCGTCAACGTGGCCGTGCGGGGAAATGATGGGCAGGTCCTGGACGCGCTCCAACAAAGAGCGCGCGATGCTGCGCGTCCCGGGATCTGCGGGCAGGAGCCTGTCAGGGTGTGCGGCGATGGACTGTGACATAGGTCAATCTTGCGTTCCGGTTCGGCACTTTGTCAACCGGTTGCCAAAAATTGCCACTCTGTTGCATCCCGTTGCGCAGCGGCGTACTGAGCCTAGGCGAGGAGCCGTCCGCTGGACCCTCGCACCACGAGTTCCGTCTCCACCCGGACCGCTTCGTCCGGGGCCTCCTGGCCCTGCAGCATATCCAGCAGGATGGTGACGGCGCGGGTGCCGCACTCCCCCAAGGGTGAGCGCACGGTGGTCAACGCGGGGGTGGTGAAATCGGCTCCAAAAATGTCGTCAAAGCCAACAATGCTGATCTGGTCCGGGACTCTCATCCCGCCGGCCTGCAGCTCCTGCATCAAGCCAATGGCGAGGAGGTCGTTGTAGGTGATCACCGCCGTCGCCCCGCTTTCCAGGACGTCGCGCGCTACTTGCCTGCCGCCGTCGACGGTTGGTTTGGAGGTCTCCAGGCGGACCGCGCTGAGCTTGGACCATTCCGCGGCAGATTTGACGCCTTCCCATCGGCGGGCGGTCATCCATGACTGCTTGGGGCCGGCGACGTAGGCGAGCTTCTCATGGCCGTTGGCGGCCAGGCTGCGCACGGCCTCGCTGATGCCCTTGTTGACGTCCGGCACCACGCACGGAACCCCGGTGATCTCACGGTTAATAACGGCAACCGGCTTGTCCGCAGCCAAAGCCCGGATCTGGTCATCGTCCATGCGGGGACTGGCCAGGATGAGACCGTCCACGGTGCTCAACAGACGCCGGGCCGCTGTTACTTCGGTTTCCGGTGACTCAGCGGACTCGGCCAGAACCAGCGTGTAATCGCGGGCCGATCCCGTGGTTTCCGCGCCGCGGATGATGTCAAAGAACGTGGGGTTGGTGATGTCCGCCACGATCAACCCGATGGTCTGGGTACGGCCGGTAGGGAGGGCGCGAGCGAAGGGATTCACTTGATAGTTCAGCTCCGCCGCCGCGTCCTCAATGATCTTCTGCGTCTTGGCACTCACGCGGCCCGGTTTACTCAGGGCGCGGGACACTGTAGAGGGATTCACGCCCGCGAGCTTTGCGATGTCGTAAATCGTGGCAGAGGACTTCTCACCCCGGCCTCGTTTGGTGGGGGTGGTTGCTGCTCCAGTGCTCGTCAGGTCAGTCACCGCTCCATCGTAGACCGCATGGCAACAAAACAAGCCGGTTGCCAAAAGAATGTTGACAACCGGCCCGCTTCGAAGGGGCTAGGAACGCTCGGGGAACTTGCCCTCTTCAGCGATGCGCTTGTTTAGCTCCTGCAGGAATTCATCCTCATCAAAGTCCAAGGACACTTCCTTGCCGGTCCAGCTGGAAAGGTGGATGGCGTTGGCCAGGCGAACACCGTTGATACCGTCCGAACCCGGAGCCAGTAGAGGAGTTCCGTCCAAAATGTTGGCCGCAAAGTTCTCCAGGACGCCGGCATGCTGGCCACCCCACGCAGACTCGAACTCGATGACCTCGCTGCTGTACAACTCTTCGCGGTTCAGCTGGCCCATGAAGAGCTTGCGGACGCCATCCATATCCATCGAATCACTGATTTCCCGCTCAGGTTTGACCAACCGGGTGACCGTGGCAACCTTGCTGTCCTCCACCACGATTTTGCCGAGGTCGCCAAGGATTTCGAACCTGTCGGTTCCCACGATGTCGTGGGTTGCTGTCACGAAAACGCCCGTGGCGCCGTCGCCATAATCCACCACTGCAGTGACTTCATCCTCGACGGCGATGTCCCGGCGGAAGCCGTACGCCACCTTGGAGTACACGGACTGCGGGACGCCACAGATCCACTGCCACAGGTCCAGCTGGTGCGGTGCCTGGTTGACCAGGACGCCACCGCCCTCGCCGCCCCAGGTAGCACGCCACTCGCTGGAGTTGTAGTACCCCTGCGGGCGCCACCAATTGGTGATGATCCAGTTGGAGCGGCGGATCTTGCCGATCTCGCCGTTATCGACGATTTCCTTCAGCTTCTTGTACAGCGGGTTGTTGCGCTGATTGAACATGATGCCGAAGGAAAGCTCCGGCTTGGAGGCGGCGAACTCGTTCAGTTCCTTGACCTGCTTGGTGTAGACGCCGGCGGGCTTCTCCACGAGCGCGTGGATGTTGCGCTTGAGTGTTTCGATGCCCATCTCCGGGTGCAGGAAGTGCGGCACGCAGGTGACAATCGCGTCTACGGATCCGCTCTCAAGCAGGGTGATGTAGTCGTCGTAGAACGGGACATCCGGATACTGCGAGGCTGCGAGTTCCTTCTTGGCGGGATCAACATCGCAGATTGCGCCGATCTCCATATTGGGCACCAGGCCGTCCGTGATGAACTTGGCGTAGGCGCCGCCTTGCTGGCCCAGGCCGATGATGCCGAGGCGTACTTTCTTGCTCATGAATGCAATCTCCTGTGTTGAAAACCGGGAAGTGGCTGAAATCTAGAAAAGGTCGGCGTGGCCCATGGCCACCAAGTTGTCGTACGAGGTCTGGAGCGCATCCCACACGGTCCGCCCATAGAGTTCGTCCTGCTCCACCAAGAGGTAACGGGCTCCTGCGGCGACGGCGGCCGGAATGATGGAGGGGAAGTCCAGGTTGCCCTCGCCCACTTCGGCGAACTGCACCACGTTGCGGAACTCGGCCATGAACCCGGGGAAGTCGCCCTTCTCCAGGAGCCCGAAGGACGATTCCGGCATCTGGCCGATCCTGTAATCCTTCAGGTGCACCATGGCAGTATTGCCGGCGTACTTTTCCAGGGTCCGCACGGGATCGAGGCCGCCGCGCTGCACCCAGTGGACGTCGATTTCCATGCCCATGGCCGGGGAGTTTTCGGCGATGATGTCCAGCATGTACTTGCCGTCAAACTTCGCGAACTCGATGTGGTGATTGTGGTAATACAGGCTGATGCCGTGTTCCTGGAGCCGTTCGGCGTAACCGTTGGCTTGCTTGGCGAATTCAACCACCGAGTCCAGTGACTTCATGGCCCCGAACGGAAGCATCCCGATGCGCAGCAGCGAGCTGTCCAGCCGCTTGGCGTCGTCCACGATCTTGTCGAAATTGTCCGCCAGTGATTCCACGGGCATGCCTTTGCGGCCTTCAATGTTGACCGAAAGCGCGGCGATGTCCATGCCCAGCTCCGAGCGGGAGCGGTCCAGCTCGTCCACGTTCTCCGGCGTCATGGGGATCTGCGAAATTTCGACGGCGTTATAGCCGATCGCACTGACCTTGCGGAGCGTTTCGAACGCTCCAAAGTCAGCAAAACTGTCCTTCAGCATCATGGCTTGGACGCCTATTGTGGCCACTTTTTCCTCCGGGGGTTTCCGGGCCCTTCCGGACCCTGGATGTTCTGTGTGATGCCTGGCTGTTCAGGCCACGGCACCTTGCTGTTCGATTTGGTTGTGCTGGTTTGCGAGTAGGCGGTGGCGGTCTGCCCGGCGTTGTTCCTGCCGGTCAGGGTCGGGCACCGGCGAGGCAAGCAGCAGCCGCTGGGTGTAGGGGTGTTCGGGATCGCGGGTGACAACTTCGGCGGGGCCTTGCTCCACGATTTCACCGTGATACATGACGGCCACACGGTGGCTGATGTGCCGCACGACGTCGAGGTCGTGTGAGACGAACAAGTACGAAACGCCGGTGTCCTTCTGGATCTGCAGGAACAGGTCCAGCACGCGGGCCTGGGTGGAGAGGTCCAGTGCGCTGACGGGTTCGTCGCAGACAATCAGCTTCGGGGACAAGGCAAGTGCCCGCGCGATCGCAACGCGTTGGCGCTGCCCGCCGCTGAATTCGCGCGGCAAACGGTGGATCGCGTCCGTCGGCAAGCCCACCTGGTCCAGCAGTTCCTTGACTCTTTTCTTGGCCGCAGCAGGCTCCATCCCCTGCACGCCGAGGGGCTCGGCAAGGATGTCACCAATCTCCAGCGCAGGGTTCAACGAGGTGTAGGGGTCCTGGAAGACCACCTGCAGGTCCCGGCTCAGGGTACGGCGTTCCTTCCGCGAAGCGTTGCTGATGTCGTTGCCTTCAAAGATCACCTTTCCTGCGGTGACCGGGGCAAGGCCCAGGACGGCGCGGCCAAGAGTGGTCTTGCCGGAACCGGACTCCCCCACCAGGCCCAAGGTCTCGCCTTGGCCGATGGTGATGTTGATGTCCGTCAGCGCCCGGAAGGGCTTCGCCCGGAACCGCTTGCTGGGGTATTCCACCACCAGGTTCTCCACTGAAAGGAGCGGAGACTTCTGCGATGAATCAAGAGAGGTGCTCATGCCACCGGCTCCTTCTGTGCTGCTGATCCGGACTGTGCTGCCGATCCAGGCTTGGATACAAGCATGGTCATGGGCGTCTTTCCTTCGAGCATGGACCCCAGCAGGGTCTGTGTGTAAGGCTCTTTCGGGTTCCGGAGAATGTCCCGGACGGTCCCTTCTTCCACCAGCCGGCCGTTCTGCATCACGGCCACGCGGTCGCAAAGGTCGGCCACGACACCGAAGTTGTGGGTCACCAGGATGACCCCGATGTTGAGGCGCTGCTGCAGTTCACGCAGCAGGTCCAGCACATCGGCCTGCACGGTGACGTCCAGGGCGGTGGTGGGTTCGTCCGCGATCACCAGGTCCGGTTCGCAGCTGATGGCACCGGCGATCAGCACGCGTTGGGCCATTCCGCCGGAGACCTCATGCGGGTAAGCATTGAAGGTGAGTTCCGGGTTGGCAATTCCGACGTCGGTAAGCAGCTTGAGGGCGCGTGTGCGGGCTTCAGCCTTGGAGATTCCAAGGACTCGAACCATGGGTGTGACCAGCTGGTAGCCGATGGTAAACGCCGGGTCCAGGTTGCTCATGGGCTCCTGGGGGATGTAGGAAATCCGTTTGCCGCGTAGTTTGGACAACCTCTCCTGGCTGACGCGGTCTTCACCGGGGGCCACCGTGTAGTTGCCATCAAACTGGATGGAACCACCCACAATCCGCGCGTTGTCCGGCAGCAGGCCCAGGATGGAAAACGCGGTTTGGGACTTGCCCGAACCTGACTCGCCCACGATGCCCAGGATTTCGCCGCGGTCCACGTGGAAGGAAACGTCATCCACTACCTTTTTGATGGACCCGTCAGCCTGCGGATAGCCGACCCCCAGGTTGGTCACCTTGACCAGGTGGTGCTCGGTTCCGGCGTCGACGGCGGCCACAAACTTCCGTGACTGGCGCGCCTTGGCGGGGTCCGGCGTCGTGCTTGCAGAAGAACTTGTGCTTTCGGCTGTTGCAGCCGCACGCTTCTTGCGGTGTTTGATCTTTTCGCCGTCTTCCAAGGCGTCGCGGATGGCGTTGCCCAGCAGGACGAGTCCGCCGATGGTGAGCGCCATGGCCAGTGCCGGCCAGAGCAGCAGAATCGGGGTCAGGTAGACGTTCTTGAAGCCTTCGGAGAGCATGACGCCCCAGGTGGCCTTGGTGGGATCGCCCAGGCCAAGGAACTCAAGCCCGGACTGAATGGCGATGGCAACACCGGCGATTGCGGCGGTTTGGATGATGATGGGTGCGCGGACCACGGAGAAAATGTGGCGGGCAATAATGCTTAGATCGGACAGGCCCGAAACCCGGGCAGCGTCCACGTAGAGCTCGTTCCGGACCGACTGCACCGCGGTGCGGGTGAGCCGGAAGTAGGAAGGACTGATCAGCACACCGAAAGCGATCATGGAGATCCATACGGACGGGCCGAACGCTGCACGGATGGTGAGCAGGACGATCAGGCCGGGCAGGCTCATGAGGATGCTGACCACCCAGTTGGAGACTGCTTCGAATTTACCTCCGTAGTAGCCGGCAATCAGGCCTGCCGGAAGTCCGATGGCAATCGCGACGCCTGCGCACAGCAGCGCGGACAAGAGGGTGAGCTGCGCACCAAAGAGCAGGCGGCTCCAGGTATCGCGCCCTGCGCTGTCCGTGCCCATGATGTTGACTGAATCCGGAGCGGCCAGGGTCTTGGAAATGTTGGCGAAGTTCTCTTCGAAAGGGGCGATCACCGGCGCCAGGATGGCCAGCACAGCGATCGTCAGGAGGATCACCAGCGAGGCGATGCCCATGGGGTTCTTCAGGAGGCGGCGCATCACGGTGGACCGGACCACCGTGCCGCTCTGGCCTGTTTTTGCCGCGACGCCCATGGAGTCTGCGGATACTGCTGCTGAATCTACGGAGTCGCTCATGAGACACGTACTTTCGGGTTGAGCCAACCATTGAGGATGTCCACCAGGAGGTTCACGACGATGACCACCACCACGGTGTACATCACCACTCCCATGACCACGGGAAGATCGGTTTGGGTGGTTGCTGCCACAGCCAGCGGACCCATTCCAGGAAGGGCGAAGATCTGCTCGATGATCACCACGCCGCCCAGCATGCCGATCAGTTGCAGGCTCAAGACGGTCAAACCTGCAGGTGCGGCGCTGCGGAGCACATGCTTGAAGAGGATTTCGCGTTCTCCGATGCCACGGCTGCGCAGCGTCCGGACGTAGTCCCGTTCAAGCTGCTTGATGACGGCGGAACGGATCTGCTGCGCACCGCCGGTCACACCGTTGATCAGCAACGCGATCACCGGAAGGGTCATGGAGTAGACCCAGGCCTCCGGGCCCACCTCCGGGGAGATGGTGCTGGTGGCGGGGAAGAAACCCAGCTGGATGGCCAGGATGGTTACCAGGAACACGCCGATCACATACCCGGGGATGGAGTCCCCCACGATCGCGCCGATCTGGACCACCCTGTCCACCCAGCCGCGCTTCACGGCTGCGGCAACACCGATCAGTGCTGCGCAGATGGCGATCAGGATCATTGCGGTGAAGACCATGGTCATGGTGACCGGGATGCGGGTGGCCAGGGAGCTGGCTACCGGCTCCGAGGTGAACCAGGAGGCACCGAGGTTACCTGTGAGGGCATCGCCCAACCACGCGAAGTAGCGGACGAAGAGTGGCTGGTCGAGTCCCAGTTCCTGTTCCTTCAGAGCAACCTGTTCAGGTGTTGCCTGATCCCCCAAAATGTTCTGGGCGATACTTCCGCTGGAGGTGTACAGCAGGGTGAAGGTGAGGACCGAGACGACGAACAACACCACCAGACCACTGCCCAGTCTTTTCGCAATGAACTTGATCATGGGTTCCTACTTGGCGGGCGAGTAGTTGTAGATGGACGGAACGGCCTGCTGGACCTGCGGGGTGACGTTCACTTTGTCGTTGTGGTAGTACATCTGGTTCACGCGGAACAGCGGGGCGAACCAGGCTTGCTCCACCACGTATTTGTTGACTTCCTGGGCCAGCTTGCCGGCGTCGGCGCCACCGGTGCGCACGGCCGCGATCTTGGCTTCAAGCTCAGGGGTGGTGGTCTTGAACGGGTTGTACAGGGCCTTGGTGGAAACGATCTGGTCGATTGCCACGGTGGGCTGGCCTTGGAAGAGGTTGAAGAACAGGGCCGGGTACTTCTGCGCGGCAACGTCCGCGGTGAAGGTGTTGGTGATGGCCGCACCCGGGTTCAGCGTGATTCCCACATCTGCGAGCTGCTGCTTCATGACCGAGATGAGGGTTTCAGCACCGGGAAGTGTGGGAACGTCAATGCTGACTTTGCCTTCAAAGCCGGAATCCTTCAGGAGCTGCTTGGCTTTCTCGGGATCGTAGCTGTAGTAGTTCTCCAGTTCCTCGCTCCAAGCGCCGCTGTCCTTGCCGAAGGGCTGCGTGGTGGGAGTGCCCTGGCCCAGCATGACCTGGTCCAGGATGGTCTTGCGGTCAAAGGCATGGTTGATGGCCTGGCGGACCTTGACGTTTGCCAGGGCCGGGTTCTTGGTGCCGTCACGGTCCAGCAGGAGCAGTCCGGACCAGTCAACCTGGTTGGTTTCGAGCTTCATCTTGGCGCCCTCGGCCTGCTTGCCGTTCTTGGGATCCAGCAGGGTTGCGTCAATCTGGCCGGAGACCAGTGCGTTGGTGCGGGCGGTGGGGTCCAGGAGGACCTTGAGGGTGAGCTTCTTGTACTTCTGGAGGTCCTTGTTCCAGTAACCCTCGCGAGCGTTGAAGACCGTCTGGGAGTCCTTGACGGAGGCGGCTTTGTCCATCACATAAGGACCGGAACCTACGGGCACGGTCTTGATGGCGTCCGTGCCCAGTGCTGCGGGGCTTCCCATCAGGCCTGCGGCCTGGCTGAGGAAGTATTCGAGGGCCGGTTCCGGTGCGCTGAGGTTGATGTCGATCGTGTCGGCATCCACTACTGCGACGTCGGAAACTGACCCCAGCTGGGCCATTTGCGGGCCGTTGGCCTTCTTGAAGTGGTCCATGTTCGCCTTGGCGGCAGCGGCGTCGAACTTGGCTCCGTCGCTGAAGGTGACATCCGTGCGGAGGTCCACGGTGAGCTTGGTGTTGGTGTCGTTGTACTTCCACGCGGTTGCCAGCATGGGGCTGAGCTTGCCGTCCGGTTCGCGGAGGATCAGGGAGTCGTAGGCTGCCTGATACGGCTGGAGCGCGTGGCCTACGTGAGCCTGTGCCGGGTCCCATGAGGTGAGGTCCCGGAGGGTGCCCAGCGTCAGTGCGGTGACTGTCTTAGCTCCTGAAGTGGAACCCGCTCCGGCGCCGGCATTCCCGCCGCCACATGCGGTGAGCGCCAGGGAGGCGCTAAGTACGATGGCGGCTGCTGCCGCCTTGGGACCTAACTTCATTGTTGGCTCCTACTGAGTCATAGCCTGATGCGAGTCAGAGCTTGAGTGTGTGGCCTGCGCCACACTTTTCTTGGGTGTGAGATTTACAGTACGGAATTTGCGTGATCTTGGCAACCGATTGTCAAAAGTTTCTTAGATTGTTGCCAAGATGGCATAACAGGCGCCGATCAACCCACCCGGTCAGCCATCTCCGGGTAGCTTTGCGCGTAGATATCCTTGATGATCCTCAAGGATTTTCCGGCCTCGGCAGGGTTGATCCAGAAAGGCCCGGCATCCTGCAGCTTGTTGTAGAAATCCGCGATTAGAAGCTCATGGGACACGCCCCAGTAGGACCTGCCACCACTCTCAGCCACCCTCTCCGGGATGACGTCCACCGTGCCGTCGGCGTAGCTCACCGTGAGGTCGCCACGCAGGCTGAGCGTCGCCTTCTCTGTGACGATATCCAGGGTCACCGGCGCATTCACCGCGTTGGCCAGCGTTGAATAGAAGACGCTGCGCGCGCCGTTGACGTGCTCGGCAACGAACTCCGCGGTGTCCTCCACCTCTATCACGCCGCCCAGGGAACGGGTGGACGCATGGCCCTCCACCTTGGCAACATCGCCCACCAACCACTGCAGCAGGTCCACGGTATGGATGGCCTGGTTCATCATCAGCCCACCCCCGCCTTCCGCCCAGGTCCCCCGCCATGGGCGGTTGCGGTAGTAGCTGGCGTCCCGGTGCCACATGACAGTTGCCGAGGCGCCGATCACCTGGCCCAGCGTGCCGCCGTCGAGCAGTTCATGCATGGCTTGCGAGGTCGCGTTGTACCGGTTCTGGAAGCAGACAGCGATCTTCGCTTCGCTCCGCTCCGCCACCTCAATCAACCGCTGCCCCTCGGCCAGGGTGTGGGCCAGCGGCTTCTCGACGATCACGTTGACGCCGCGCTCCAGGCAGTCAGCGGCAACGGAGGCGTGGAGGTGGTGCGGCGTACAAACATGCACGACGTCGGGACGCACCTTCTGGAGCATGTCCAGGTAGTCCGCGTAGCCAGGGACGCCGTGGGCGGCTTCCGCCGCTTGCAACCTGTCCGGATCGGTATCGCAAACCGCCACCAATTCGGCATTGTCCATGGTGGCCAAGGCCGCGAAGTGGATGGTCGAGATGTCGCCGCAACCAATAACTGCTGCTGTAGGCATACCTGCTCCTTCGAAGGTTAATGCTGGGGTTGTCTTGGTGCCGCGCTTTTAGACCAGGTCCACGCCATTCTTGGCGGCAAGGCCCGCAAAGGCCCGGGCCGCGATTCCGAAAGCAACCGGGCCGGAGTAACCGCCGAGCTCGTGGGCACTGGCCAGGTGCGGCTCAAGTGAGGCGAAGCCGGTGTAGCCATCGGCAGCGAGGGCGCTGATGGTGGCATCCAGTTCACCGTCTCCTTCACCGGCGGGAACTACTTCACCGGTTGTGGCGATGGCATCTTTAACCTGAAGGTATTCGAGGTATGGACGCAGGATGGCATATCCCTCGGTGTAGGGCTTGACGCCTACCTGGACGAAGTTGGCGTTGTCCCATGCCACCCGGAGCGCCGGCGAGTTGACTGTCTCCATAATGTCCAGGACGCGATCCGGAGTATCACCGTAGATGCCCTTCTCGTTTTCATGCAGCAGGACAATGCCATGAGCTGCGGCTTCCGCAGCAAGAGCGGACATGCGCTCCATGACTGCCTCCCGGATCTCCTCCTGCTCTTGGCCTTCGCCGCGGTAGAAGGAGAAGATACGGACGTACTTTGTGTCCAGGGCCTTCGCCACAGAGATGATCTGACGAAGCCGGGTCACCTCATGCTCCACGGGGAGGCTGACATCCACTTTGCCAATGGGGCTGGCAACAGCTGAAACCTTGAGGCCTTTGTCGTCCAGGATGGCTTTGAGCCTCACCACAGCGTCGTGCTCAAGTTCTGAAACGTTGGTCCCCCACGCGCTGCGGACTTCGATGTGGCTCGCACCAAGGGCCAGCAGCACGGCGGCCTGGACGGCGGGATCGGGGTCTACTTCGTCGCCGAAACCGGACAGGCTCCACACGGCACTGGGTTGAGTCACGAAATCTCCTAGGTAGTCCTGTTGCGGCACCCGAGGGTCGCGGTGACGCACTTCACAGGCGAGTCTTGTCCCTTGAGTTTAGCCAGCTTGGCACGCAGTTGACAACCGATTGCCATTCCCTGCCATCCTGTGTCATCCTTATTCAACGGTGTGGCAGTAGTCACAGCCGGATGATCTTGTCGTTCCGGGAGGAACGCCCATGTTTGCTGTTCAGAGAGGAACGCCCATGGCGACGCAACCCATGGCAACAGGCCGGCCTGCCACCATCCATGACATCGCTGCGCACTGCGGCGTCGCAGCGTCCACCGTTTCGAGGGCCCTCGCCAATCCGGAGCGCGTCAATATCCGCACCCGCGAGCGGATCCAGGCCGCCGCCGTCGAGCTTAATTACACGCCCAACTCCCAGGCGAAAGCATTGAGCTCCGGCCGGACAGGTGCCGTGGGCGTCCTGGTTCCGGACATTACCAACCCCTTCTATTTCGACCTCATCCGGGGGACACAGCTTCAACTGAAGGCGGCCGGCTACACGCAGCTGCTGGTTGATACGGAGGAATCGGACGAGGTTGAGGCCAGCACGCTGGAGCAGCTGCGCAAAAGTGCCGACGGCGTCATTGTGGCGGCGTCCCGCCTCAACGACGAAGCACTTGCCGCTGCCGCGGCCAGGATGCCCATGGTCACCGTTAACCGCGACGTCGACGGCGTTCCTGCGGTTCTCATCGACACCCCCTCAGCCATGCCGCAGGCTTTGGACCACCTGATTTCCTTGGGCCACACGTCAGTTGCGTACGTCTCAGGTCCCGCCGTTTCGCAGTCCAGTGCCCGGCGGTGGACTGCCTTGTCCGAAGCCGCCGAGGAACGCGGAGTCGATGTCCGCAGAATCGGACCCTTCGCACCCAAAACCCAATCCGGCGCAGCCGCAGCAGACGCAGCCGTGCACAGCGGGGTCACTGCGTGCATCGTCTTCAACGACCTCATTGCAATCGGCATGCTGCAACGGCTCCGTGAACGCGGCCTGCGGGTGCCGGAGGACATGAGCATCGTGGGCTGTGACGATATCTTTGGCGCGGACTTCTGCAACCCACCCCTGACCACCATGAGCTCGCCCATTGAACAGGCCGGACGCGTGGCCGTGTCCATGTTGCTGGCCCAGCTGAATCCCCTCGCCGGCGGCGGAAACCGCAGCCGCTCAGTCATGCCGACCCACCTCACCGTCCGCGGCTCCACAGGTCCGGTGCCCTCTAAATAACTGACACGTGGGCTGGAAGTCCGCAATATGGTTGAGCGTCCGCAGCCGGGCTGACTAGTG
This sequence comes from Arthrobacter sp. StoSoilB22, assembly GCF_019977315.1. Taxonomy (NCBI): domain Bacteria; kingdom Bacillati; phylum Actinomycetota; class Actinomycetes; order Micrococcales; family Micrococcaceae; genus Arthrobacter; species Arthrobacter sp. StoSoilB22. The sequence continues at coordinate 533,621 of NZ_AP024652.1, read as the reverse complement.
TGGAATACATGCGCGAACTCCAGGCCAAGATCATTGAAGAAATGGGCGTCCAGCCCCGGATCAACCCCGCAGAGGAGGTCCGCAAGCGCGTCGCTTTCCTGAAGGACTACCTGAAGGCGACCAACACCAAAGGATTCGTTCTTGGCATCTCCGGAGGCATCGATTCCTCCCTTGCCGGCCGCCTCGCCCAGTTGGCCGTTGAGGAACTGGAAGCCGAGGGCGTGGACGCAAACTTTGTAGCCGTCCGCCTCCCCTACGGCATCCAGCACGATGAAGACGACGCTCAGGCAGCCCTCGACTTCATCAAGGCCAAGACCGAGTGGACCTACAACATTTCCCAGGCTGTGGACGGCTTCGAGGACGAGTTCGAGAAGACCACCGGCGCTCCCATCTCCGATTTCCACAAGGGCAATACCAAAGCACGCGCGCGCATGATCGCCCAGTACGCCCTGGCCGGTGAACACAACTACCTGGTGATCGGCACGGACCACGGCGCCGAGTCCGTGACGGGCTTCTTCACGAAATTCGGCGACGGCGGCGCGGACATCCTGCCGCTGTTCGGCCTGAACAAACGCCAGAACCGCGCACTCCTGGCAGAGCTTGGCGCACCATCAAGGGTTTGGGAGAAGGTTCCCACCGCCGACCTCCTGGACAACAAGCCCGGCCGTACCGACGAAGACGAGCTCGGTATCACCTACGACACCATCGACGACTACCTCGAAGGCCGCGACGTTCCCGAGGACGCGGCAGAGCTGCTGGAACAGAAGTACCTGCGCACGCGTCACAAGCGCACCGTTCCGGTCACCATCTTCGATACCTGGTGGAAATAGCTACGTCGCTTTAGACCATTCACGACGGTGGGTGCCGGCTTCCCTACGGAAGCTGCCACCCGCCGTCGTGCTTTAACAACGCTCTCTCACATCCCCCGGGCTTTTCGGCGTCGCTCTCTCACATCCCGATTTCGGGTCTTGACGTCTCGATAGTTACCGATATATCGTTAACTATCGCCGATACTCCTTCGGCGTAACAACAACCGAAAGGACGATGCTGTTATGAAAGGCATCAACGAAAACAACAACTCATTCCCCGAGCACGATCACGGACATCCCGAACACGGACAGGGCCGAGGCCGTTTCAACCGAGGCAAGGGCCGGCGCGGGCCGGGCGGACACGGCGGCGGCGGATTTGGTCCCGGTGGCTTCGGCCCAGGCTTCGGACCCGGATTTGGGCCTCGGGGCTTCGGTCCCGGTGGAACACGCAGGGCCAACCGCGGCGACGTCCGGGCAGCAATTCTCTCGCTCCTGGCCGAAGCCCCGTCCAACGGCTACGGCCTGATCAAGACCATCGCCGAGAAGACGTCCGGTGCATGGCGTCCCAGCCCCGGCTCGGTCTACCCGACACTGCAGCAGCTGGTGGATGAGGAACTCATCGTGGCTGTTGGCGAAGGACGCCGCACCGAGTTCACCCTTACGGATGACGGCAAGGCATATGTCGCCGAACACGAGGAAGAACTCGCCAACGCCTGGAACACAGAGGCTGATGGAACCGGTGCAGCATTCCACCAAAGCGTCGGCAAGCTCATGGGCGTCATCCACCAGTTCCGTGCAGCCGCTACCGACGAACAGCGTCAAGCTGCCATCGAGAAACTGGACGAAACCCGCCGGGCGCTCTACCTGATCCTGGCCGACTAAGTGCTTGCCACCATCCCCTTGACCTTGACGTAACGTCAACCTCTACTGTCGAAGAACAAGCACAGGACGGAGGACGTATGGACTGGTCAATTCAGGAGATCGCCAAGATCGCAGGCACCACCAGCCGCACGCTGCGTCACTACGACGACATCGGGTTGCTGAAACCAAGCCGGACCGGTCATAACGGCTACCGCTACTATGACGGTCCGGCCCTGGTTCAGCTCCAACGCATCCTCCTGCTCCGGGAGCTAGGGCTGGGCCTTCCGGCCATCGCCGAAGTTCTTGACCGCGAGACCGATACCGTCAAAGCGCTGAGCAGCCATCTGGAATGGCTTGCCCAGGAGCAAGACAGGCTGACCCGGCAGATCGCCTCCGTTCGGCAAACCATCGACACAATGAAAGGGGATGGAAAGTACATGGCACAGAACATGTTTGACGGCTTCGACCACACTCAGTACAAGGACGAGGTGGAGGAGCGCTGGGGCAAGGATGCCTACGCCGCCGGTGATTCGTGGTGGCGCGGGATGAGCGCCGACGAAAAGCAGCAGTGGAAGGACCGCGTCCGGAAATTGGGCACGGATTGGATCGCCGCCTCAGAATCCGGGGTTTCACCTGACAGTGCTGAAGCGCAGGACCTCGCGCAGCGCCACGTCGAGTGGCTCCGCGGCGTCCCGGGAACCCCGACGGCGGCACCTGGCGGAGACGCCAAGGGTTACGTCACGGGGCTCGGAGAGATGTACGTCGCTGACCCGCGGTTCGCAGCCAATTACGGCGGCGAATCAGGGGCCACCTTCGTCAGGGATGCCCTGCGGATCTACGCAGAGAAGAACCTCTAGCTGCCCAAACCAGCTGTACGGCTTGACTTTTATTTCGCAAACTCATGTGCAAGAATACGCGACCATTTGTTCATAATGGCCGCATTCTGAATGAATGATGATTTTATTGACACAGGATTCAAATAAATTGATAAATTCTGTCATTTTGCTCTAGCCTCACCAGCGGAGTTGCCCTAGGCTCATGCTCGGGGATGCAGAAAGCATTTTCCGTCCGATAACGAACGGGAGCATATTATGCAGAATCTTGAAGTGGCAACTGAAGCCGGAGCGCTCGAAGCGCTCGAGAATGGTTTGAAGGGCATCGAGTTTGACGAGTTCTTCGAGACAACCACAAGCTTTGATCCCAGCGAATTCGTGATGCGCCGCTGCTGATCGAAGAAGACAGGGAGCGGCGGGTGCCTTCGGGCGCCCGCCGCATCTTATGTTCCACTACGAATTTCACCCCGCAAAAGCCGTCGCATTCGACGAGGAAACCCTGACCATCGAGGACGAGTACAGCCGCCGGACAGTGGCTCTACTTCAACACGACGCCACTGCGAGTCTGCTCCATGCAGCAATGGCGGATCCGTCCACAGCGAACGCCGCAATGCGCAAACTGCTCAACGCGCTCGTGGAGCGCCACGTCATCATTGAACGCCATCCTCACGTTGAAGTGGACGAGCGTCAGAGTCGATCCCTCGGATATCTGGCCACGCGTTCAAAGGCTCCACAGCTTGCGCAGCAGCAGATCGGTGATCAGCGCGTCCTGGTACTCGGCGTCGGCGGAACAGGAACGGTCCTGATCCAGCACTTGGTCGCAGCAGGCGTACGCCGCTTCGTCCTGGTCGATCACGACGCCGTAGAGCTCTCCAACTTCAACCGTCAATTCCTTTGGCGGACGTCCGACGTTGGTGCCGCCAAACTGGACACGACGAAGGCTTGGATCTCGGAGCGAGTGGAGGACGCTGACATCCAAACCGTCGATCGCCGGATTTCCAGTGAGAGCGACGTGGCACTATTACTCGGCGAATATCCGTCAGTCACCGTCGTGGCGTCGTGCATCGACTCACCGGCTGGGATTGAACAGCAAGTGGTTACTGCGTGCCTGTCCGCTGGCTTACCAGTGATGACCGGCGCCGTGGGCGTCGACCTTGGCCATGTGGGCCCCTTCTTCAGTCCCCGCCAAACAGTATGTTTGGCGTGCTGGTACGGGTCCCGGGCTGCGAAGCAAGCCGTGACCCCGTGGTCCCATGGAGTCACCAATACTTTGGTGGGTGCCCTCATGGCACAACGTGTCCTTGACTGGGCCGTGGCCCCGGACACCGATAGCGAGCCGACCCGAATGACTCTTGAGTTCGATTCGTTGACAATTCACCGCTCACTCGCCCGGGACTGTGCGCACCATGATGCTTAGTGCCGAAGCTGAACTTCCGCTGCGGCGGGTGACCTTCCCCCCACACCTTGACCATGCCTGGGCCTTCACCACATCAGCTGTCCACGCCCGCCCTTTTCTCCTCCGCCCCAACGGATCGATCGTTCCCCAAGGAGCCTGTCTTGAACAGGTCGAAGAGAACGTGACCGCACTGTTTCCCGCCGAAGACACGACGTGGACGGATGGCCACAGAGTAACCGTCGCGGAACTCGAGCGCTGCGTCGCACGCGGCCTCGCAGTAACGGCAAGTCAGCGCTCAGGGAATGTCGAGCGCCAAACGGACAGGCTGCTGGTAAACAGTCCCCTTCCGGTTGAACGCCTACAGACACTCCTCGCCACCGCAGCATTTTCACTGACTCCCTGTATCCGGGACAGCGCGACGCGGCACACGAGCGGACCCTATGTCATCGATGACATCGGCGCTGGCGGCAGGACAGTCAACCTGCGGCGTCGCCGAGGTTCGAAAAGTCAGGGAGTGGACAGCATCAGCATCATTTCCACTGAATCCGTTGACGAGGGAGAGGCGATGTTTAGGCGAGGTGAACTGGACCTGACCAGAGTGTTGGGCGGCCGCCCGTTCCGTAGGGACAAAGACCTAAACCGCAGCGTTGATCTGGTGATGGGGCTGAGGTTTGCGCGGGGGTCAACGGTTTCCCAAGGGTTCGCGGCGAGCCTCGATCCCTTGGAACTGGCCGCCGTGACTGGGGGGACGTACACGGAACTGCCCGCTGCTCACACAACAATGACTGGCAATGGCGGATTCGGGACGATAACCATCCAATACACCGATTTCCATCCGAACAAAACAGTCGCCACGAATATCAAGCAGCAGCTATCCCGGCAGAGTATTTCCTGCCATCTGCATTCAGTGGACTACAACGAATACTTGCGGGGAGATGCTCCCTTACATGGTGCACAACTGGAGATTATTGACACGGCATTCGGAGTCGGACATGGATTTGTGCCACTCTTACGGGCAGTTTCGACTCTCAGCAGCAGTGGCCGCATTAGAGTGGACCGGCCCGTTGTGAACGCCAGGGCTGAAGTTGATTGGGAACAAATTCAATGGGGAGAAGAATGAACGCCAGGGTCCGTACTGCCCACCGGTTGACCTTTCGGTTTCGTGATGGGAGTGTGGTGGGCGCCAACCCATCGAACGGCGCCGTCCGCCGAATTCCGCAGCCGATCTGGAACATCCTGCGGCAGAGCACCGAATGGACGGAGTCGGACCGGATCCGCAGGCAGCTTGATGACGGCGTGGGCGACAACCAACGGGCAGATGAAATCCTGAACGCGCTGGTGTCGGATGGATTCCTCCTGGAAGAAGGCTCCGAGGCAGAACAGGCAGAAGCCACTTTCAGCAGCAACTGGCCCTTTGGCGAAACCACGGCAGACCACCACCTGGTCACTCGAAGCCTCCGATTCAGCGATGATCGAACCGAAGCGATGGACTTCGGCCGGGCTCTCCGCGATCATGCCGGAGACGACCTCGCCCCCGGGGTGCCGGAGGGTGCAACGGCCGTGGGTCTGCCTACCGGTTCCCTGGGTTCTGGACTCACGTCATCACTTGAACGACGTCGGAGCCGGCGCGATTTCATCCAAGAAGCAGTGAGCCTCCAGGACCTCAGCAGTGTGCTCTGGGCAACTGCTGGAATCCAAAGCTACCGGAAAGCCCCCATGCGTCCGCCCCTGCCACTTTCATTTGCACCCAGCGCCGGTGGTCTTAACGGCGCCGATTGCTATGTCATCGTCCAGAATGTCGAAGGAATATCGCAGGGCGTATACCGCTACCGGCCAACATCCAATGCCCTTGAAGTGGTGTCCGTTGATATCCGCACCAATGCGATGCGACTGCTCGGGAACCAACGGTGGGCGGACACCGCGGCCGCGATCATCGTCATAGTTGGGGCGGTGTCTCGTACCGCGTGGAAGTACAACGCCGCGTCCGGCTTCAACGCTCTGTTGCTTCAGGCCGGGCACATGTCCCAGAACGCCTTGCTCGCTGCTGCGGACAAGGGACTGGGAGCCGTGCCGTCAAATGCCATCCATGCCGCAGAGATGGAGGCGGCACTTAACCTGTCACCCGGTGAACAGATTGTCCTGACCAGCGTCAGCATCGGGCATATCAATGGTGCCACGTCGAGTTATCAGGAGTACGGTGACCAGCATCTGGACCTCCTGCAGAAAGCGGCCTCGAAGTGACCGCCTGGGAGGCCCCACCGGTCACTGGCGGGTCCTTGGTGCCAGCGGTCATCGACGCCTTCTTCGAGGACGCCCACTACGTCTGGAGTGCCATACCCCCGCTGAACATTCAGATCGGGGCCGGCATCACTTTCATCACCGGCCCCAGTGGCTGCGGTAAGTCTGCGATTCTGCGGCAGGTCCAATCTGTTGACCCCTCGTGGAGCCTTCTCCCTGACCTCGCACCGGATGTGCCGCTGATCGATCAGTTCACAGGAAGCCTTGGCACCCGCATTGCGCTCCTTGCGCGGTTTGGTCTTGGTGATGCCCAGGTTGTCATCAGACCGGCATCGTGGCTCTCGGATGGGCAGCATTTCCGTGCCCGTCTCGCCGCGGCGATTGCTGGCGGCTCCCGCAGGATACTGGTGGACGAGTTCCTGTCCACTGTTGACCGGACGGCGGCATCAGTTGTCGCTTTCAACCTGCAGCGGACCTGCCGAAAGCGCAACATCGATCTCTTGGTTGCTACTGCCCACGATGACATCGAAACCGCGTTGGCACCGGACCGCACTATCCGCGTCCGTGCCAACGACTCTCCGAGGGTTCTAGAGCATAGTGGCGCCCGGTCATGGCCGCTTGGCGAGAAGATCGACGTCGGGCATGGCACCTTTCCCGACTACGCCGCCCTGCAGCGCTTTCACTATTATCCCAAGCTCGATTTCGATCCGGAGCAGCGTGAAGTCAGCATCGTGGCAGCGAAGCTAGACGATGAGCCGGTTGCCGCGCGTCTCTACTGCGCCCCTTACCCCACAGCGTGGGCTGATGCGATGGAGGAGTTCGCAGACGTTAACAGCTCCCTCACCCTCGGCCAACGCCTGGTGGTGCACCCTGTCTATCGAGGGATCGGACTGGCCCGGAAAGTGACCGCACCTCAGTGGGCGCCCCGCGACCTGGTTTACACCAGATCGGTCATGAGCCGGTATACCGACATGCACACCTCGCTCGGATACCAGCGTCATGACCCTTTGACAAACAAGCTCCCCCAGCAGCGAACAGGTACCCTTCGCGAGGACGCCCTCCGGACCCTCGTGACGGAATACGCGGACTATAAGTTGGTCATAGGCTCCCCCGCCAGTGAGCAACAAATTGCTGCTGTGGCTTCCTGGTTCGCCCGGACGCTGGGCCGGCTCCCCGAAGATCAGCTTGCGGCCAGCACCACCACTACGCTCATGGGCGGCTACGTCCTCAGGAAACACAGCACACAGGAGTGACCTCTTGGTCGAAACAACATCAACAGACGCCACCGACGAACAACAGGCGCAGCAGAACCACAGTCTTGCCCGCACCGGCTTCTACCGGCTGTGGGTAGGCGACTTCGTGTCGAATGCCGGATCAGCCATGATGGCCTTCGCCGTGCCGGTGATCGGCGTTACTGTCCTTGGGCTGGACGCCACCCAGGTCAGCTGGGTGGTGGCTGCCGGACTGTCGGCTCCGCTGTTCATTTCGCTGTCTGCAGGTGTCATAGCGGACCGCTCCCGGCGCCACGTCCTGCTGCATGTTTGCAACAGTGGCAGGTTCATTGTGTTCGCCGTGGTTCTTGCCCTGATGCTGGCGGGTTCCCTGAATTGGCAGATTCTTGCCATTGCACTCTTTTCGGTAGGCGTCCTGACTTTGCTGTACGAGAGCGCCATGGCTGCAGCGATCCCTTCGGTGGTTCCGCGAAAGCTCCTTATCCGCGCAAATTCGTGGATCGAAGGGGGGATGTCTGTCACTGAGTCAGGCGGCGCAGCTGTTGCTGGAATCATCATCAGCACCCTCGGGGCGCCCTTTATTGTTGCCATCAATGCCGTCACTTATGTCTTCAGCTCGTTGATGCTCATCAAGCTTCCGCTCGACCGCTCATCAAGGGAAGCGGAGGATCATGACGTCGCGCAACAAAACGCTGTTCGCGGGCATCTTCGCGAAATCCGGTTGGGCTTCAGCCTGTTATGGAAGCAGACGCCGCAAAGGGTGGTGTTACTCGCTGCCACGGCGTACAACTTTTTCGACTCGTGGATTCTGGCGGTGTTCTCCGTCTACGCGCTCACAGTGCTTGGCATGAATCCGGCACTCCTGGGGCTGGTGTTCGTTATACCTGCTGTCGTTGGAATCATCGGATCGGCCTTGACGGACCGAATCACGCAGCGGGCACGTCTGGGACAGGTTCTCACTGTCTCCTTCAGCATTATTGCCCTTGCCGGGCTCTGCCTTCCCTTGACTGCGGCTACACACGGGGTAAGCGCCGCCGTGATTACGTCGATTGTTTTCGCCGTTTTTGAATTGTGCATCGTCGTCAACATGATCATTGGGCGCTCGATGCGACAAGCGCTCTTTCCAGAACGCCACCTGTCCAAGGTTGCCGGAACGGCACGCTTCGTCTCTTGGGGCGTTGATCCCATCGGCGCCCTCATGGGTGGTGCAGTTGCTGCCATCGCAGGGGTTCAAGCATCGGTAGTAGTGGGTAGCTGCGGGTTCGTGGTCGGCGCGCTGATCTGCCTCTGCAGCCGTCAGCTGCGCAGCTTTACCAGATTGCCCGTACATGACGGCCTGGACGAACCGCCGTCAGGGCCCGTTCAGCCAGCGAAGGCCTGACAAACGCAGAATAGCCCGTCGCTGCACCGGCGAATCAGTGGCCATCTTCGTCAGGGATGCCCTGCGGATCTACGCAGAAAAGAACCTGTAGACGGTCAGGATGCGTTGATCAGGCTGAGGCAATAGTCTGGCCGGATGGGTACAAGCACCGTAAAGTCCGGCGAACAGGTCGATAGGCAGAAACGCATTCTCGACGCGGCCTTGGAACTGCTCTCCCGCCACGGCATTTCAGGCATTAACATGCGGGCTGTGGCGCGTGAAGCCGGCGTCGCGCTGGGGCTTGTGAACTACTACTACGAAGACAAATCGAGCCTGATCCGAGCGGTACTCCACCAGATCGAAGAGCACGACCTCCTGCTGGTGGAGCCGAAGGCTACCTCAACCCCGGACGAGCAACTCCGGGAGTCGCTGCGACGCGTTGCGGATCCCGGTCTTCTGACCACACCATACCTATCCCTCCGACTTCATTTGTGGGCCCTCGCCCAGGCGGATGAGGACTTTGCACGCATCAATGCCGCAGCCTTTGAGAGGTATCTTCAAGGGCTCGCGGCCTTGATCGGCAACGCCGTTCCCGGGCTGTCTCCTGAGGAATGTCGGGACCGAGCGGCCGACGTTGTTGTGGTGCAGAACGGAATGTGGCTCACCACGCTCTTGGGAATCGACAAGGCGGCCATCCAGCGCGGCATTGCCCGCACGGAAGAGATCGCTTTCGCCTCTCGCTGAGCACAACACGTGGGTAGTTCGCCCCATAGCGCGAGGACCGGGCGTGCCCGAGTATCAAGGGACTACCTAACCGACCCCGGGGGAACACCATGAAGATTGCTAAAAAAATTCTTGCTGCCAGCGCTGCCCTTGCCTTCATGGGAGGGGCATTGCTCACGGCTCAACCTGCGTTGGCTAACGATGGCTATGCGAACTGCAACGTCTGGATCCACTACGAATACAGTGTGGGAGGCAGTTGCAATTCCGATGCGCCGGGCACTGAGTATCAGGTTGCGGGCAAGTGCCGTCATGTCCCCACCGGTCATGAGGCTATCGTGACCGGGCCCTGGAGGTGGCAGATGCCTGCCTCACAAGGCTTCAACACCTCCTACGCCAACTGCCCGGCAGGCACCAGGGCCGTTCAGGTTTGGCGCAACGTCCGATGAGCAGTCCGCATATGAAACTCACCACTAAGCTGTTCGGGTGCCTCGCCGCCTGCGCACTGGCACTCTCCGGCGCCGCTCCCGCCAGCGCTGCCACGGCTTACCCCACTCCCACCCCGACGCCCGCCGACTGCTTTGGCGGCCTGCTGAGCGTCGAACCGAACGGGAATCTCGGTGCCATCTTCCTCAGCGGCGGCAAGCTCCGCTGGGAGAACAAGAGCTGGTCCTCGCCTGTACCGTTCGATGCGACTTACCTGACGCAAACCGGCGGGATGGGTGACGAGACGTTCGGCAAGTTCTCCTACTTCGGCACCTCCTCTGACGGCAAAGCGAAGTTCTACAACCAGCGGCAGGACCTCCAGGCGGACGGCACCTGGAAGCACTCCATAGACGGACCGGTGACCACCATCGGGAACGGCTGGTTCCAAAAGTCCATCACCACCGCCTACAGCGGAACAGCGGACGTCCGGGGCCAGCAGTTCATTTTCCGGCTCACCAGCGGCGGCGAACTCTACCGCTACAACCTCGACACGAACGCCCGAACCATCACCGGCACGGTCAAGGTGTTCGGCGGAGGCGCCTCCATCACATCCATCGGCTCAGCGCCTTCAATCGCCATCAACGGCAAGCCCGTTGCCGTGTTGATGGCCACCCTCTCCACCGGCGAACTGCGCCAGTACATCATCCCGGACGCCACCCCCACCCAGTGGAGCTCCAAGACCATCCGCCCGGCGGCGGGGAACGGCTGGCAGAACTTCACGGCCATCACCGCCAGGAACTGCGATAGCAAGGGGCAGATAGTGCTCGGATACATCAAGCAGCGCTTGGTCGCCGCCTACTACGACCCCACCGGCCTGACCGCCAACGACAAGGACCTCGGCGGCGGAGCCTCCTCCATGCCCGCGATGCCTGAAGGCACCCGGGTGTTCGGCTAGCGCCCACTCACTGACTGGATGAGGAGGCCGACGACGGCGGCAGCACCCGCCGTCGTCGGCCTCCTACCGTGGCGCGATTGTCAGCATCCCTGGCGAGAGTGACTCCCCTAGAGGGACATTGGTGTCCTCCTTGGCTGGAGGAGTACGGCCTTGGGGCCTGACATCCAGAAACTCATGATTTCGGATTTTCTCCAACGTCTGTAAAGATATGTCCCGACACCGATCCTTCCGGGCGTCAGGCTGCCCGTTGGTGGGCTCGTTATTGGGGAAACAATGCCACGAAGACTGTTCTGTGAAATCTCGCCGTTGACCTACCGTCTGTCGGTTCAGCGAATGATCGTCACCCGCAAAGTCCGCGACTTCTTCTCGCCTACTGCATTCGCCAAACGACAACCTCATGAGGTCCTGCCCGAGGTGGTCTACCGCCACAATTCGCTCATCAGACGGAAACTCGGCAACGTCGATCTGCACCTGCAGGAAAATAAGGCCGTCAGCCTGGGAATCGCCGCACCCTTGGTCAACTCGGTGATGATTCGTCCCGGGGAGACGTTCTCTTTCTGGAAGCTGGTGGGCAGCTGCACGGAGGCCAAGGGCTATTGCGAAGGCTTGGTCATCAACCACGGACGGCCCGACTCAGGAATCGGCGGAGGCCTATGCCAGTTCACCAACCTGCTGCATTGGATGGTCCTGCACAGTGAACTTACGGTGGTGGAACACCATCACCACGGAGACCTAGATCTGTTCCCGGACTTCAACCGCCAGATCCCCTTCGGCTCAGGTACATCGATCATCTACAACTACCTGGACTACAGGGTCCGCAACGACACCAACCAGCCATACCAGTTCCTTGTCAGCACCACCGAGGAACACTTGCGCGGTGAACTCCGCGCAGAAAGAGTCCCCGACAAGAAGTTCCACATCCGCGAGGAAGACGCCTACTTCCACGAAGCGGACGGTAAAATCTATCGCCACAACAAAGTGGTTCGCCTGACCCGCGACAAGCGGACGGGACTCGTGACATCCAAGGAACAGATCATCGAGAACAACGCCCTGGTGGTCTACGACCGCTCGCTGATCAACGCACCCATCCTCTCAGAGCGTCCGCTTCAGGGAACCGACGATCGCCTCGCGGGAGCAACCGCCTAGAGACAATCACCGATGCCGCACCTCGGCCGAAGGACCGAAATTTCCGGAGAATCGACGCCTCCGAGGTGAACGTGAGCATCCGCCCGGAAGCCGGTCCCAGAACGAGCCAGGCCGGTCAGTTACTCCACCGTCACTGCCACCGACTGCCAGCCCGAGGCCCCGTCAGGTACGGGATCGGCGCGCTTGTCTGTCTGAACTTCCCCGGTGCTGTCGGTTGCGCGGGCCTTGACGTAGTGCATGCCGGGCGTGGCATCCCATTCGTAGGACCACTGGCGCCATGTGATGGTGGATGCTTCGGTGGAAAGCGTTGCTTCCACCCAGTCGCCGTCGTCGATCTGTACTTCCACCTTGGTGATTCCGCGGGTCTGCGCCCATGCGGTGCCACCCACGGCCACTTTTCCTGCCTTCAATTTCGCGAAGGACCCGGGCACGTCTACACGTGCCATGGTCTTGATGGGGCCGCGCTCTGACCAGCCGCGTTCCGTCCAGTAGGCCTTGCTGTCCGCGAAGCGAGTGACTTCCAGGTCCACTACCCATTTGGTGGCGGAGACGAATCCGTAGAGTCCCGGAACCACCATCCGTACGGGGTATCCGTGCTCGATGGGAAGGGGCTCCCCGTTCATGCCGATGGCCAGCATGGCATCGCGGTCATCTTGCAGGACCTCCAGAGGTGTGGAGGCACTGAACCCGTCGATGGATGTTGAGAGCACCATGTCCGCGCCATCTTTTGGTTTGGCCATGGCCAGGACTTCGCGGATGGGCATTCCCAGCCATTTGGCGTTTCCGGCGAGCTTTCCGCCCACCGGGTTGGAGACGCAGGTGAGGGTGACGTGCGATTCGATGAGATCGGCGTCGAGCAGGTCCTGGAAGGTGAGGGTCACTTCCTTCTCAACCATTCCGTGCACCCGCAGTACCCAATCTTCGACGTTGATTTCCGGGACGCTCAGGGCGGTATCAATGCGGTAGAAATCGTTGTTCGGTGTCAGCCATGAGGAGACTCCTGCCACCGGGGACTGGACGCCGGCTGGAACAGGGGGCGCTGCCTTCAAAGGCGACGGCAGCGTGAGAGCATCACGGGCCTGAGCTATGTTGTTGCGCGCGGCTCCGAGCAGCCGCCCACCGGTCGCCGCGATTCCGGCAGCTACCGCGGTGATACCGGCAGCAGCGAAGAAACGACGGCGGCTGGTGCCGGCGCCGCCAACCTGGCTGTCGGCGTCGGCTGCTACGTCAGCGGGGGCTTCCGGCCACGACTTCATTCCCCACAACGGCTTGATGAGGAGGCGCAGGACGAAGAGGCCTGCGATGGCGCCCACGATTGAGGGGATGGCGTCGGCGGGTCCAACGCCGGCCCGGGTCAGGACGCTGGCCACAATCACGGCGCCCATGAACAGCACACCCAGGACGCCAAGCGCCCACTTCTTGTAGGCCACAACGCCCAGAACGCAGGCAAGCAGGGCGATGGTGACCCCCATCCCCACAAACAGTGCGGCTTTGTCGTTCGTACCGAACGTGGCGATCGCAAAGTCCTTCATCCATGACGGCGTGAAGTCGATGAAGGTGGATCCCAGCGCGAACACCGGGGTTGCCCTGGCGGTGAAGAACGCGCCGATCAGCTCGGCTACGGCCAGCACGACGGCGGCAGACACCACGCCTGCCAGCGCTGCCATGGTTTCGGGGCCTTTGGTCCGGAGTCCGAGCTTTTTCATGTGAGGAGTTCGTAGCGGGCGGGACCGGGGATGGGTGAGAGTATCCGGCCGACACACAAGCCCACTTTGAACATTTGTTCACATTTTTCCTTGAACAGATGTTCAAAGTGCACTAGCCTGCCTCGTATGACCCAAGCCACATTTTCCGATTCCGCCTCCACACTTTTCATCAACGGCGTGTGGGAACCGGCCTCTTCCGGCGCGGTGCGCGAGATCCGCAACCCGGCCGACGGCGAACTGGTCGCCACCGTCTCCGAAGCCGGCCGCGAGGATGCCGAGCGAGCCATTTCCGCCGCCCGCAATGCCTTCGATTCCGGCGTGTGGGCAAACGTCCCCGCTCCCGAGCGCGGCGCTTTCCTGCTCAAGGTCGCCGCGGAACTGCGCGAGCGCCGGGAAAAGTTCGCCCGCGCCGAATCCCTGGACACCGGCAAGCGAATCATCGAAAGCCGCATCGACATGGATGACATCGCCGCCTGCTTCGAATACTTCGGAAGGCTCGCCGGGCAGTCGGCGGGCCGCGTAGTGGACGCCGGGGACCCCGCCGTCGTGAGCAAAATCGTGTACGAGCCCGTGGGCGTCTGCGGCTTGATCACGCCGTGGAACTACCCGCTGCTGCAGGCAGCCTGGAAGATCGCGCCGGCACTCGCGGCTGGTTGCACGTTCGTCCTGAAGCCTGCCGAGCTGACCCCGTCCACCGCGATCCTGACCATGCAGTTGCTGCAGGACCTGGGTCTCCCGGACGGTGTCGCAAACCTGGTGACCGGCGCCGGCCCGCAGGCAGGCGCACCACTTTCTGAGCACCCGGACATTGACTTGGTTTCCTTCACCGGTGGCCTGGAAACCGGCAAGCGCATCGCCGCGGCCGCAGCCGGCACGGTGAAAAAGGTGGCATTGGAACTCGGCGGCAAGAACCCCAACGTCGTGTTCGCTGACGCTGACTTTGATGCCGCCGTCGACAACGCATTAAATGGCGCTTTTGTGCACTCAGGCCAGGTCTGCTCCGCCGGTGCGCGGCTGGTGGTGGAGGAATCCATCGCGGAGCGCTTCGTGGACGAGCTGGTCCGCAAGGCTCAGGGCATCCGCATCGGAGGCCCGTTCGATGAGTCCGCCGAAACCGGGCCGCTGATTTCCGCTGCCCACCGGGAGAAAGTGGACGCTTACGTTCAGCGTGGCGTGGCTGAGGGCGCGCGGCTGCGGTGCGGCGGCGCCGCCCCTGAGGGCGAAAAGTTCGACGCCGGGTTCTACTACCAGCCCACCGTTCTGGACCGCGTGACCCGGGGAATGTCGGTAGTGGTCGACGAAGCCTTTGGCCCGGTAGTAACAGTGGAAACGTTCCGCACGGAAGACGAAGCCGTAGCCACCGCCAATGACACCATCTACGGACTGGCGGGCGCGGTCTGGACCCAGGATGCCGGAAAGGCCCAGCGGGTTGCGGGCCGTTTGCGCCACGGCACGGTGTGGATCAACGACTACCACCCCTACCTTCCGCAGGCCGAGTGGGGCGGTTTCGGCCAGTCCGGCGTAGGCCGCGAACTCGGCCCCACGGGACTGGGCGAATACCAGGAAGCCAAGCACATCTACCAGAACACCAGCCCGCAGGTCACCGGCTGGTTCGCAGACCACGGCAAGGAGAAATAGATGCACGTTGACAACATCCAGAACCTCAGCGAGCGCGGGTTCGATTACGTCGTCATCGGTGGAGGATCTGCCGGAGCTGCCGTCGCTGCACGGCTCAGCGAGGACCCTGCCGTCACCGTTGCCCTGGTGGAGGCGGGTCCGGACGACCGCAACCTGCCCGAGATCTTGCAGCTGGACCGCTGGATGGAGTTGCTGGAATCGGGGTACGACTGGGACTACCCGGTTGAACCGCAGGAAAACGGCAATTCCTTCATGCGCCATGCGCGCGCCAAAGTCATGGGTGGCTGCTCCAGCCACAACTCCTGTATCGCTTTCTGGGCTCCCCGCGAAGACTTGGACGAGTGGGAGTCAAAGTACGGTGCCACCGGCTGGAATGCTGCTGCCGCCTGGCCTTTGTACCAGCGCCTGGAAAGCAACGAGGACGCGGGTCCGGACGCTCCCCACCACGGCCACGACGGCCCAGTGCACTTAATGAACGTGCCCCCGGCAGATCCAGCGGGCGTCGCGCTCCTGGATGCTTGCGAACAGACCGGTATCCCCCGGGCGAAGTTCAATGACGGCACCACTGTGGTCAACGGCGCCAATTTCTTCCAGATCAACCGCCGCTCGGACGGGACACGATCTTCGAGTTCCGTCTCCTACATCCACCCCATCATCGATCGCGAAAACTTCACGCTGCTGACCGGCTTGCGGGCCCGGCAACTGGTGTTCGACGCGGACAAGCGCTGCACCGGCGTCGATGTTGTGGACTCGGCCTTCGGCCGGACGCACAGGCTGAACGCGCATCGCGAAGTCATTCTGTCCACCGGCGCCATTGATTCCCCCAAGCTCCTTATGCTCTCCGGCATCGGTCCGGCCGCGCACCTCAAGCAGCATGGCATCGAGGTTCTGGTGGATTCCCCCGGTGTGGGCGAGCACCTGCAGGACCACCCGGAAGGCGTGGTGCAGTTCGAGGCCAGGCAGCCCATGGTGCAGACGTCCACCCAGTGGTGGGAAATCGGCATCTTCACCCCCACTGAAGAGGGCCTGGACCGGCCGGACCTCATGATGCATTACGGCTCCGTGCCCTTCGACATGAACACCCTGCGCTACGGCTACCCCACCACGGAGAACGGCTTCAGCCTGACTCCGAACGTCACCCACGCCCGTTCCCGCGGGACGGTTCGCCTGCGCAGCCGGGACTTCCGCGACAAACCCATGGTGGACCCCCGCTACTTCACCGATCCCGAGGGGCACGACATGCGCGTCATGGTGGCAGGCATCCGCAAGGCCCGGGAAATCGCGGCTCAACCAGCCATGGCCGAGTGGACCGGGCGGGAACTCTCCCCCGGCATCGAGGCCCAGAGCAACGAGGAGCTGCAGGACTACATCCGCAAAACACACAACACTGTCTACCACCCCGTTGGCACCGTCCGCATGGGGCCTGCGGACGACGAGATGTCGCCCCTTGATCCTGAACTGCGGGTCAAGGGCGTGACAGGACTCCGCGTGGCCGATGCTTCGGTCATGCCGGAACACGTCACCGTGAACCCCAACATCACCGTGATGATGATCGGCGAGCGCTGCGCAGATCTCATCAAGGCCCGCCTCAGTGCCCACCGGACGGAGGAAACCACGACGGCGGAAGCCGGCTTTAGCTTGTCCCACGCCTAAGAAGGCGCCTGCTTTTAGACCAACGCAACAAAAAATGGGGGAAACGGCCGTACGCACACCGTGGTGCCCGGCTTTTGATATCCACTGCGTCCAATGGCGGCCGCGGGCTATCACCATTCATGCATGTCTGAATTAGGAGTTCGAATGTTAGAACCCAGCAAAATAGGACCCTGCAAGAGCGATGCAAGCGGTATGGACGAGTTTGGCTACGCCCAAACCCTTGACCGCAGCATCGGAAAGTTTGCCAGCTTCGCCGCCGGCGTCAGTTACATCTCCATCCTCACCGGCGTTTTTCAACTGTTTTACTTCGGATTTTCGACGGCGGGACCCGCCTACGCGTGGTCGTGGCCCATTGTTTTCGTAGGCCAGCTCATGGTGGCCCTGTGTTTTGCGGAACTGGCCGGACGATACCCTGTGGCCGGATCGGTTTATAACTGGGCCAAAAGGCTTTCCACGGGAACGTGGGCCTGGTTGGCGGGCTGGTTACTACTGCTCTCCTCCATCATGGCGTTGGGATCTGTTGCCTTGGCCCTCCAAATCACGTTGCCGCAGATTTGGAGTGGCTTCCAGCTGGTGGGCGATGGCACCGGCCCCTACGACTTTGCGGTCAACGGAGTCATCCTGGCTAGCATCATGATCGGCATTTCCACGCTCATCAATGCCTTCGGCGTAAAGCTCATGACCATGATCAATAGTGTGGGCGTTTTTGTGGAACTGGTTGCCGCTGTTCTGCTCATTGCGGCGCTCATGTGGCACTCGGTGCGGGGACCTGAAGTCCTCCTCGATACCGCTGGATTCGGCCAAGAACATCCGATGGGCTTCTTCGGAGTATTCCTCATCGCCGCCATGGCTTCCGGTTATGTCATGTACGGATTCGACACCGCCAGTTCCTTGGGTGAAGAAACCAAGGACCCCAAGAAAACCGCACCCCGCGCCATTCTCCGCGCTGTCACGGCATCCTTCCTCCTGGGAGGTTTGCTCCTGCTGGGCGGAATCCTGGCGGCCCCCGATCTTTCCGATCCCAAGCTTGGAGCGGCCGATGGCGGGCTGCAGTACATTGTGCTGTCAGTGCTGGGTGGCCCCTTCGGCAAGGCGTTCCTGGCGTGCATCGTGGTAGCTGTTGTGGTCTGCACGTTGGCCGTGCACGCGGCAGCTATCCGGATGATGTTTGCCATGGCCAGGGACAACAACCTTCCCTTCAGCCGTCAGCTCAGCAAGGTGCATCCCACCCGCAAAACCCCCACGGTGGCTGCAATCGTCATCGGTGTAGTGGCAGTGATTCCCCTGATCGTCAACATCTCCCAGCCAGCCATCTTCACCATTCTGTCCAGCATTAGCATCGTCCTGATCTATCTGTCCTACCTCCTGGTGACCGTGCCCATGCTGCGGCAAAGGTTCCTGAAAAAGTGGCCCCTGAAGGACGACGAGACAGAACCGGGATTCAGCCTCGGCAAATGGGGTGTCCCCGTCAACATCCTGGCCGTGCTGTGGGGTGGCGCCATGACGCTGAACCTGGTCTGGCCTCGACCGGAGATCTACAACTCAGTGCCGCCGTTTGAGTGGTATCTGCAATGGGGCGGCGTCATGTTCGTTGCCGCGGTGATCATCGGCGGAACCCTGCTCTACCGTCTCCGCATCAGGCACCACACCGGAGTTCTGGCCGAGCATGCGGCGGCTGGACCACGCATCTTGACTCGCGTGCAATGAGGAGGCCGGCGTTGGCTCCTGCGCTTGGTGAAACTCCTAGGAGCGCTGGCGTGGCTGGTTCGGCTTGCTTGCCAGGGACCCAAGTTCTTCCACCAGCCGGCTGGACGCAAGCTCGGCAGTAATGGACGAGGAAAGTTGGGCAGCCGCGAGCCGGTAGCTGTCCCGTTCCAGCACTTCCGCCACTGCACGCCGGATTTTCTCCGCCGACGCGTTGGGAGCCAGCCGTACGCCGGCACCGTGGTGGACGATCCTGGCTGCTGTGTCGTCTTGGTCCCGTCCCATGGGCAGGCAGACCATGGGCACGCCAGCGGCAAGGGCTTTCAGGGCAGTGCCGTGCCCGCAGTGCGTCACCACCAAGGCAGCTTTTTCCATGATGGGTCCGTGGGGCACCGCACGCACCACGCTCACGTTGCTGTTTGCTGTCAGCGCATCAGGGTCGATCATCGGTCCGGTGGTCACCACCGCACGTACAGGCATGGTGGAGAGGGCATCGATAATGCGTTGCAGCAAGTCTCCCTGGTTCTGGAACGTCGAACTGAGGCCCACAAGAATCAGGGGCCGAGCGTCATCCTCTGACCAGGGCGGGACCCATGGCACTGCCCACTGAGGTTCGTCGAGCACCGGCCCGGCGTAGCTCACATTCGCCGGCACAAACGGCGATGCGTAATCAAAGGTGGAACTGGAGAGCACAAAAATACGATCGACACCCAGGACCTGATCATAAAAGGACTGAAGGGGCCGCAGCCCGTGGCGGTCGCGCACCTGGTTGAGGGCCGGCAATCCCTTGGCGAAAACCCGGTTTACGAGGGCGATGAGCATGGCGTCGCGGACACGTCCGGGAACGCCCTGCGCCAAGGGGAAACCGGCGGCGATCGGCGGAACGCCGCGCACGGGCAGCGCCCAGATATTGGGCATCACAGCGGCTACTGGCAGCCCGGCTCCTTGCGCCGCGATCATAGCGCCAAACATGAAGTAGTCCGCCATGAGCGCGTCTGGTGAATAGTCGCCAATCTGCTCGGCCGTCTCGCTCGCCACAAGCTCCGCGGGTCCGCCAATGAGCCTGTCACGCATTCTTCGCAGGCCTTCGAAGGGCGTCCGCACCTCCCAATCCTTCACCACGTCCCCGGACGGATCGTTTGAAGTGCGATGGGGAGCCCGAACCCATGGACTGAACGTGGCACCCACCGCGGCCACCTGGGCGCGCAGGGTTGGGTCGGCCAGAACCCTTACCTGATGGCCATTCTCAATGAGTCGCCTGGCAACTCCGAGCTCCGGCGCCACGGCTCCTCCCCCGTCCCAGATAGCGAACAGATAGCGGCTCATGTTCCTAATCCTTTCCGGCTGAACTTTCGGATGAACGTTTCTCCGGACTCCCACCCAACACTCCGTGGACCAGCCGGAGGATCGTTGCTTCAGTCTCCGTCCTGGACTGCCCAAGGTCGCGGCGCAGAAGCTTCCAGAGGGTGACGTCGGTGGCAGCATAGAGCGCCAGGACCAGCCTTTCATCGCCGGTCACACCGGGGATCAGCGTGCGTTCGATCCACTCACGGTGACCTGCCCGGGAGATAGTGAGCAAGTGGTCGATCGCAGGCACTCGACCTTCGAGTTCAAGCATGCGAATGTTGGCGTTGCCCATGGTCTCGTAGCGGTCCAGAAGCTTGGCGATTGCTCCGTCAGCATCTCCGGGCGTAGCTTCGCGGAGGGCGTCCTCACCGGGTTTCTGCCAGTCGGCTACCGCGAACGCGAGTTCGTCCTTGGTTCCGAAGTGGCGGATGACAGTCTGCCTGGACACTCCCGCGATTTTGGAGACGGCATCAATGGAAACCTGGTCGTAAGGACTCTCCAGCCACAGCTCGTAGGCGGCGGACAGTATCCGCTCACGGGTTGCGGCAACGGCTTCCTGCCTTGCGTTCATCCGATAAGCACGCGGCCCCGACTCCCGATCAGGCGCTTTCATGTTACATATTGTAACACCAATAGGATCTGCCCAGTGGGTGAGAAAGCACCGCCGGCGGATCCCTAAACGAACGCCGACTTCCCCGTCACCGCGCGGGCCACGATCATGGAGTTGATCTCGTAGCTGCCCTCGTAGGTGTAGAGGATTTCGGCGTCGCCAAAGAGCTTGCCCATCTCGTAGTCCGTGGTGATTCCGTTCCCGCCCAGCAAGGAACGGCCCATCGCCACGGACGAGCGAGCCAGCCGGGTAGTGGTGGCCTTGCACATGGCGGCCTGCACCATTTCGAGTTTCCCGGCCTGCTGGATCCGGGCTAGCTCCACCATCATGGACAGCGAAGCGTTGGCATTGCCCAGAATGTCGGCAAGCTGCTGCTGGACAAGCTGGAAGCGTGCCAGTTCCTTGCCGAATTGTTTGCGCTGCAACGCGTAGGAACGGGCTATGTCAAAGGCTGCCAATTGGATCCCCGCGGCCTGCCATCCCACCCAGGCACGGGAATCGCGCAAGAGATCATTGGCGCGGGAGAACTCAGTGGCGCCGGGCAGGAGGTTCTCCGAAGGAATGCGGACCTCGTCCAACACGATGTCCGCATTCTGCATGATGCGCAGGCCGATCTTGTTCGAAATCTTGGTGGCCGCATACCCGGGGCGGTCGGTCTCCACGATGAAACCCTTGATGTGCCCGTCGGATTCATCACGAGCCCAAACCAAGGCGAAGTCGGCAATCGTCCCTGCCCCTATCCAGCGCTTGGCACCGCTGATGACCCATTCGCCGCCGTCGCGCCGCGCCGTCGTCGAGAGCCCTCCGGCGATGTCCGAGCCGTGGTCCGGTTCGGTGAGCGCGAAAGCGCCCAGCTGGGTGAAAGCCTCAAGCCCGGGCAACCACTTGCGCTTCTGCTCGGGGGAACCTAGCTCATCAATCATGCCGACAATGAGCTCGTTGTGGATCCCCACCAGCGCTGAAAGAGACACGTCCGCGCGGGCCACCTCGGTGTACATGAGGCCCTTGAACAGCTTTGAGGAACCGTCGGTTTGAAGCCCGCCCAGCCCGAACTTAGCCATGTCCGCCAGCAGCCCGAACGGGAATTCCTCCCGGTTCCAGTAGTCGATGCTCGCAGCCCGGATCCGCGCCTGCAGGAACTCCCTGATCTCCAAGTACCGGGCACGCTCCTCCGGGGGGAGCAGGTCAATAACATGCATCAAGTCCGCCTCCGGGTAAGGAGGCAGGATGCGTTCTGATGCCGCACCGTTGGTAACGGTGCCGGCAGCTTTTTCGTCGAGCATTAGACCCCTTCGTCATGTCCCGCATAGGCTCTTCCAAACCCTTGGATGTCCTAGTATATTGCAAGGTGATGTGGATCACTAGGCGGGATGCTTCGGCGAAGGTGCCAGGGAACCCGAAAGCGAAAGGTGGACTATGACAGTCACAGACGACTTCCGTGCGGCCCGGGACAGGCTGCTGGAACTGCGCGAAGACTACAAACTGGCTCACGCCGAGTTCCAGTGGCCACGCTTTGAGGAATTTAACTTCGCCCTCGACTGGTTCGACCAGATCGCGGCAGACGAGACCAGAGGCAACAAGCCCGCGCTGGTGATCGTGGAACAGGACGGCAGCTCCACGCGCCGCACGTTCAAGGACCTCTCGCAGCGCTCCTCCCAACTCGCCAGCTGGCTGCGCGACCAAGGCGTCAAACGCGGCGACCACATGATCATCATGCTCGGCAACCAGGTTGAGCTGTGGGAACTCATGCTGGCAGGCATCAAGCTGGGCATTGTCATGATCCCCACCACCACCCTCATGGGCGCCCGCGATCTTCAGGACCGGGTGGAGCGCGGCGGTGCCACCTGGGTGGCGGTCGGGAGCGCAAACATCGGCAAGTTCGCCGACGTCGAGGGCGGCTACACGCTGATCGAGGTCGGATCCGAGAGAACCACCGCCGAGGCAAGACAGTACGCAGACTCATACGACGCCGGCACGGAATTTACGCCCGACGCCCCCACCCTCGCTGATGACACATTACTCCTCTACTTCACCTCCGGAACCACCTCGCGCGCCAAGCTGGTGGAACACACGCACACGTCCTATCCGGTGGGTCACCTGTCCACCATGTACTGGATTGGGCTGGAGCCTGGCGACGTCCACCTGAACGTCGCCTCTCCCGGCTGGGCGAAGCACGCTTGGTCCAACGTCTTCACACCGTGGATCGCCGAGGCCACCGTCTTCATCTACAACTACCAGCGCTTCGACGCCGCCGCCCTCATGAACCAGATGGGCAAAGAAGGCGTCTCAAGTTTCTGTGCCCCGCCCACCGTCTGGCGCATGCTCATCCAAGCCGACCTCACCCAGCTCACTCACCCTCCGCTTAAGGTGGTCTCTGCCGGTGAGCCACTCAACGCGGAAGTGATCGGCCAGGTGGAAAAGGCCTGGGGCGTCACCATCCGCGACGGATTCGGTCAGACCGAGTCAACGGTCCAGATCGCCAACACGCCTACGCAGCCGGTCAAAATCGGTTCCATGGGACGGCCGCTCCCCGGATACGACGTCGTCCTGGTGGACCCGGTCACCGGGGAGGAAGCCGACGACGGCGAACTCTGCTTGCGCTTGGACCCCCGGCCCGTGGGGCTCATGAAGAGCTATTTCGGAGACGAAGCCAAGACGGCCGAAGCATTCCGGGATGGTTACTATCACACGGGCGATATGGCCAGCCTGGATGCCGACGGCGTCATCACCTATGTGGGGCGGGATGACGACGTTTTCAAGTCCTCCGACTACCGTTTGTCTCCCTTCGAACTCGAAAGCGTCCTGATCGAACACCCCGCAGTGGCCGAAGCCGCCGTCGTTCCTTCGCCTGATGCCGTGAAGCTGTCTGTGCCCAAGGCGTTCGTCGTGTTGGCCGCGGGCTATGAAGCCGGACCGGCGGTGGCCGAGGACATTCTTCGCTATTGCCGGGAGCACCTCGCGCCGTTCAAACGGATCCGGCGGCTGGAATTCGGCGAACTTCCCAAGACGATTTCCGGCAAAATCAGGCGCGTGGAACTGCGCGGAACCGAGGTCGCCCGGCACGGCGACGGCCCGCTGCCCTCCGGATTGGGCGTGGAATACACGGAGGAAGAGTTTCCGAACCTGAGAGACTAGCCACCCGGGACACTAGGCCGATCATGTAACCGAAGGAGGCCCATGGGCACCCCTCTCCCCCGCGACCCCATCGCCGACGCCCAGCGCAACTGGGAACGGCATGGCTGGGGCGATGTCGCCGCGCCCATGGCCGCCATCACTGCGATCATGCGCACGCAACAGATTCTGCTCGCGCGCATCGAAACAGTTCTGAAACCGTTCGGGCTGACGTTCGCGCGCTACGAACTGCTGGCGCTGCTGAGTTTCGCCCGCAGCGGCGCACTTCCCATGAACAAGGCCAGCGCGCTGCTGCAGGTCCATCCCACGTCGGTAACCAACGCCGTGGACCGCTTGGAAAAAGCCGCCTTGGTGGCTCGTTCCCCGCACCCAACAGACGGCCGCACCACCCTGATCGAGCTCACCGCAGAGGGCCGCACCTTGGCGAAGAAAGCGACGGCGGCGCTTAACGCCGAGGTTTTCGGCAAGTCCGGCTTTGGGCCCGACGACGTCGATCACCTTATCCGCGTCCTGGGCACCTTCCGCAGGGATGCCGGGGATTTCACGGAGGAATAGAGGGTTCACACCCTCGAAGCGTTTTACGTCCTGGAGGGCTGATGCCCTGGAAGGGGTGGGGCTTTGGATTGATAGGTGTGACCGGTGGGGGTGCGGATTTCCAGGGTGTGCACGCTGTAGTTTTCGCCGGGCAGGGATGTAGTGCTCCAACCGGGGTGTTCCTTGGTGTGATTGCACGCCTCGCACAACCCCGCGGCGTTGCTAAGGTTCGTTTTCCCTCCTGAACGCCACGGAACCACATGGTCGATATGCCGGATGGGCGCATCACAGTAGGGCGTCCGGCAGGTATCGTCGCGAGTCTCAACGAACCGCCGTAACCTGCCGGTGAAGAGCCGGGCCTTGGAATCGGTGGCAAGGAGTTCTCCCGTGGACGGTGCTGTGTAAAGCCGGCGAAGCCACACAGCGAACTCTGTGTCCGGCGGTGGCTGTGCTGCCTGTCCTGCCCGTGCCTGTGGTTCGTCCACTGCCCGCCCGGAACCGGGCCGCGGACTTGGGCTTCCGGCCGGTCCCAACCCCAGCAGTTCCCTCCCCCACTCTGCCGGGACGATTCCGTACCCCTTGAGCCGGGCCGGTTCACTGTCCCCTTGAAAGAGCGTCCGGTCGGTCATGACAAGATCCAGGTTGATCCCAGAAAACCCACCCGGCGTGCCGGTAACCCGTTCAACCAATGTGTCCGCCATGACCTGGCCACGGGTCGGGGCTACTCCACCAGACCCGACACCCCCACCAGTACCAGCACCACCTGTGGAACGGGCAGTATCAGCAGCCCGGGACAACGCAGCATAAACCGCCACCCCCTGAGCCACCGGCAACAGCGCCGTCAAATACGTCATGGTATCCGGCGCCGGACGCAGACTCACCGTCCGCTCAGCAGCGGCGCGACTGGCACGACCCGCCACCGAGCGCGGATCACGCCGATACGCAGCAGCCTTCACCGCCGCAACAATGGCCCTGTCGCCCTTGCCATCAAAGGTTCCGGTGTCCGCAGCCAACTCCTCGTCCACCGCAGTCCGGTCCTCAACAGACAAACACGCAGTTTCCTTCACAAGGAGAGTGGCCCGCCATTCATTCAAGAGCCCGGCCCGCAACGCAGCCAAAGTGTGGGGCATCTCCACCACCAACGCCTTTGCAAAGCCAAGCAACCTGGACCCGCGGTTCGGGGACTCCCGCCTCGCCAACGCCACCTGAGCACCCACCCCCTGACCACGCTCGGACGCAGGAACACCAGCTTCGGCCTGCTCGGCGCGCTGGGCAAGATCAAAAGCCACAGCAACCCGCGCCTGCAACGCGGTGATCGCCGACTTCATCTCCTCCAACACCCGCAACTGTTCGATCAAATCACCACTGACGGTGCTGGACGGAGCCGCGTGCTGAACGTTCGCAGGGGAGATAGGAACAAGGGCACGAGACATCCCTGCCGCCACTCGACTTTCCCCAATCCGTTCCATGAACCAACCATGTCAGGAGGCACCGACAATATAACGTCGTTGATCGCCCGGGCGCCCTAGTTGGGGCAGCTCACCGAGGGAGTCCCTCAGAGGACCTCCCTTAAGCGGGACTCCCTAAAACCCCGTAGACCTGATGTTCTGAAGTCATGACCACCACCATTTCCACCGTCAAGACCCGGCGTCTGCCACTGGTGACGTACGTTCTGGCTGCGGGTGTGTTCCTGATGGGAACCACCGAGTTCATTGTGGCGGGGATCCTGCCTGAGATTGCGGGCGACCTTGGGGTGTCCGTAGCCAACGCCGGCCTCATGATCACGGTCTTCGCCGTAGGCATGATCGTTGGAACGCCCACCATGTCAATCCTTACGCTTAAGCTGCCACGACGCCTGACGCTAAGCCTTGCACTGCTGGTCTTTGCGGCTGGCCACGTCGTGGTGGCGCTCACGTCTGACTTCACACTCATTCTTGGCGCACGTTTCCTCACGGCTTTGGCGACGGGCGCTTTCTGGGCGGTAGCCGCCGTCGTGGGTGCTAAAGCCGCAGGTGCGGCGTCAGCTTCTCGGGCGTTGGGCGTGGTGTTGGGCGGTGGGATGCTGGCAAATGTTGTTGGCGTACCGCTGGGTGCTTTCGCAGGTCAGGTGATTGGCTGGCGAGGCCCTTTCTGGGGTCTGGCACTTCTTGCGCTGGCGGGGGCTGTTGTGGTGTACCGGCTAGTCCCGGTGGGGCCGGAATCCGGGCCCATACCGTCCGTTCGCGCTGAGCTCGCCAGCATGCGCGACACGAGGGTTTGGCTTGTCCTGGCCGGCTGCGCGATCGTTTGCGGCTCGTCCCTGGCTGCCTACAGCTTCATTTCGCCACTGCTTACTGAGAACACCGGAATGGCCGCCTCGGTGGTGCCGCTGGTTCTGGTGGCGTACGGTGTGGGAGCCTTCATTGGCTCCAATCTGGGAGGTCATTTCGGCTCTCACCGCCCCTATCCGGCGCTGTTCGTCGCGGCAGGTATGACCTTCCTGGTGTTGGGTGCCCTTTCCTTCCTCTCCCATAACGCCGTGGTGACAGTGGTCCTGATCTTCCTGCTGGGGCTCTTCGGCATGGCCACCAATCCGATTCTGATCGGCAAAGCCGTAGGTTACGCGGGGCACGCACCCACGCTGGCTTCAGCTCTCAGCACCTCAGCGTTCAACCTCGGCACAGCCGTGGGATCGTGGATGGCCGGTTACGCCTTGGAATCCGCACTTGGTGCCACAGGCCCCGTGCTGGTGGGAACAGGAATCGCCGCGCTCTACTTCGTCCCACTTACGCTATTGATGCTCAAGGACCGGAAGGAAGGTTCCCAGTCATGAAGCCCCCCATCGCCGGAATACTGCTGCTGGTGGCGTTGGCACTAGTCAGCTGCAGCCCATCCCCCGCCGTGGAGACGACACCGGGTTCGGCCAGAGGGACCTCAAAACCCAGTGAGGCAACCACCTCCGCCGCCCACAACGTAGTAGGTACCGTGGTGCACTTCAGCGCCGGTTCGGCGTCACTGGACGTCACCATTGGGGAGGATAATCCCGCCACCCGGGACTTCCTGAGCATGCTGCCGCTCACCCTCAGCATGGAAGAGTTCGCCGGCCGGGAGAAGATCGCGGACCTGCCCAGGCCCCTCCACTATGAAGGGTCACCTGGGTCCGACCCCGAGGACGGTGACCTGATCTACTACGTCCCCTGGGGAAACCTCGGTTTTTACTACAACGCGTCAGGCATCGAATACTCAGACCAAACCATTCATTTGGGACGATCCAAAGCCACCCGGGAAGAGCTTGCGCGCTTCGAAGGCCAGGAAGTCCGCGTAGAAGTCAATTGCTGACCGTCTGCCATCGGCGGTAGCGCGCGGCAGCACCGCCGGCGGTCAGCTGTCCGTTCGGGTCTTCTCCGACGCCGGGCGAACGCCTTGGGCGTATTCGCTCGCCGCCCAGGAGGCCAACAGTTGGAGGCGCTCGGCCGACGGCGACCCGGGTTCAGCTGCGTAAATGGTCAGGGTCAATCCTGGTTCTGCGGCCATTTCCAAGCCCTCGAAGGCGAGCGTCATTTCGCCCACCACCGGGTGATTGAACGTCTTGAAACCCGTGCCGTGGTGCCGGACGTTATGTGCGCCCCAGCGAGTGCGGAATTCCTCGCTGCGGGTGCTGAGCTCACCAATGAGATCGTGCAATTCCTTGTTGTGCGGGTCCCGTCCGGCCTCCGTGCGGAGAATGGAAACCGTTATTTCCGCAAAAGCGTCCCAGTCCGGGTAGAACTCGTGGGCACGCTGGTCCAGGAACGTGAACCTGGCGATGTTGGGCGTCTGGCCCGGCATGTCGTAACAGTCCTTGTAAAACGCCCGGGCCAAGGGGTTCACGGCCAAGAGGTCCATCCGGCCGTTCCGGACAAACGCGGGTCCGGCCGTGACAGCATCCAACGCCCACTGCAGGCTCTGGTGGGGCACATAGGATTTCGAGTTCCGGCGCCGTGGCGGCCGGGCAACTGGACTGGCGGCATGCGCAAGGTCGAACAGGTGTGCGCGTTCAGCGTCGTCCAAGTTCAGCGCGCGGGCGATGCTCTCAAGAACCTGCGGGGAGGCGCCGCTAATGGCGCCGCGTTCCAAGCGGGTGTAGTACTCAACGCTTAAGCCGGCAAGGGTGGCCACTTCGCTACGGCGCAGACCCTTAACCCGCCGGTTGGATCCCGCGGGCAGCCCCACCTGCTCCGGGGCCACGTGGGCACGCCGGGAGATCAAAAATTCGCGAACTTCCGCCCGATTATCCATGCCCTCCACCATAAGTCCGGTTCATCGCCGGAGGGAGTCCCTGTGAGGGCCTCCGACGACCAACCAGCTCTGCGGTCTCCAGGGAAGACTGAGCCCTAAGAAGCTTCGGAGCCTGCCTTGCGACGGGAGACCAACACGGGACTATGGGCGTGGTGGAGTACTGCGTGTGCCGTTGAACCTATGGTGCCCTTGATCAGTCCATGTCCTTTGGTCCCCACCACTGTGATGCGTGCCGCTTGTGAGGCCTTGACCACGGCACGGGAGAATGAAGCATCCACCAGCAGCTCTCCGCTCACCGCGCTCCCGGGAGCTTTGTGGCGGGCCCGGCTCAGCACGGCATCGAGCATCGCTTCTGCCTCGGGATAGGCTTCCACCGGCTCTCGCAACCGCCGGTATCCTTCGGGTTCGTGCAGGACGTGAATGATCCTGAGCTCGGCACCCGTTGCGGCCGCGAAAAGGCAGGCGTCGTCCAGGGCTGCCGGTGATCCAGAGTCATCAACAGCCAGCAGCACTGGACCCTCAGGGTGGTCATCGGCACGAATCACTGCGACGGGGCACTCTGCGGTTGCCGCCATCTCCAAACTCACGGACCCCACCAGCAAGCCCATGAACCCACCAAGGCCGCGGCTTCCAAGGACCAACATCTCCGCGCCGGCCGAAACGTGCGCAAGATGATCGCGCGGCATTCCGTGAAGCAAAGTGGCGTGGACCTCCAGATCGGGCACGGCCTCCTTTGCGAGCGCCGTCCCTTCTTCAAGGACTTTCTGGGCGGCCCGCTCCAAACCACTATCGGCGATGCCAGGAACGGGGCCCCTGTTTTGGGATAGCAAGACCCACAGGGAACAGTGCACAACGTGCAGTGAGCAGTTCCGCAGGATGGCGTGATGTGCGGCCCATTGGACGGCCCGGTGTGATTCTTCGGATCCGTCATAGCCAACCACGATCGTCTTCGAAGCGTGCTCGTTCGTCATGGCCAGAGCCTACGCTGGCGCCGGGACCGGCACCAGAGCGTAACCCCCGCCGGTAGGGCGCAATACGCTGCTAGGCTCCGATGCTGACACCTCAGGAGGAAACACCGTGGGCTTTGCCGAAGAACTCAAGAACCAGTGCGCCGAGGATTGGGACGCCGCCGTCAACCATCCTTTTGTGGACCAGCTGCTGGACGGGTCCCTTTCCGATGACCACCTGCGCCGCTACCTTGTTCAGGATTACCAGTTCTGCGATGCCTTCACAGCACTCCTCGGGCAAGCCGTCGCATCGGCGCCTTCGCTGCCTTCGCGTCTGGTGTTTGCCGCGGTTCTTGGGGCTTTCGCTTCGGACGAGAATACGTACTTCCAGGATTGCTTCAACGATCTCGATGTTCCGGAGGCGGACCGAACCGCACCCGCGCTGGGACCAGCAACCAGCAACTTCGACCACCTGATGCGGAGCGCCCTCGCTACCCGTTCCTACCCGAAAGTCCTGGCAGTGCTGCTGGTTGCCGAGTGGCTCTACGGAGACTGGGCTGCCCGCGCTGGCGATCCCGCCAGCTGGCCGGCGCACGCTAAGCATTCCGAGTGGATCCGCCTCCACAACAACCCCGAGTACAACGCATGGGTGACGTGGCTACGCGAGGAGTTTAACGCCGTCGAGCCTGTTGACGCCGCGGAACGACAGGGTGTTGCCGCGACCTTCGCGGAGGCCGTGCGGCTGGAGCGGGCTTTCTTTGACGCTGCCTTGGTGCCCGCGGGCGCTTCGGTTTAGGGGCGTTTCCGGACTGTGTAGCTCAGCTCCACCAAGCCTTGGTCGTAGCTGTTCACTTCCTGCAGTTTCAGCAGTGCGGGGTTGTGTCCTGCCGGGAACACGCCCCTGCCTGAGCCTTGGCCTCCGAGCGTCACTACCAGCCGGACGGCGTCCTTCGCGGACTGCCGCTTGATGCGACGGATCGCCTCTATCGCGTCGCCGGATTCAAGGTTCGACGGCGGGAAGTCACCCCAGGGGGCTGCCTTCAGGCGGCGCGAAGACAACGATGTCCATTCAGCCGAGCTCGCGGAATTGTGTTCAAGGGCGTCGCTAAAACCGTTGACTTGTCCACTGGACTTATCGTAGCTTTTCAACCACTGACAACGTTGTCTAAATGGGGATGGGCACGCGCAATGAAGTGCGAACGAGGAGAACAATGACGAAATCCACTATGAACAGAATGCGGGCGGCGACGTCTGCGTTGACGCTGGCTGGCCTGACACTTTCGGGAATCATGGGCGGCATTGCGCCGGCCTCTGCTGCGCCTGAGGTAGGAAGCGAGGACTTTCGACCTGCCTACCATTACACGCCAGCAAAGAATTGGATGAACGATCCCAACGGGATGGTCTTCCATAAGGGCGTCTACCACCTGTTCTACCAGCACAATCCCTCCGGCAACACGTGGGGAAACATGTCCTGGGGTCATGCAACGTCCAAGGACTTGGTCCATTGGCAAGAGCAGCCGTTGGCCCTGTCCACCGATGCGCAGGAAGATGTGTTCTCCGGCAGCATTGTGGTTGATAAGGACAACACCACGGGCTTCGGAACCAAGGAAAATCCGCCGCTGGTGGCCATCTACACCAGCGCCTACAAGGAACCATCCCCGTACCGGGGCCTGCAGGCGCAGTCCTTGGCATACAGCTTGGACGACGGAAAGACCTGGACCAAATACTCAGGAAACCCTGTGCTGAACCGCAATTCAGCCAACTTCCGGGACCCAAAGGTCTTCTGGTACGACAACCCGGCGGGCGGTGGTTACTGGGTCATGACCGCAGTGGAGTCCCAGGATCACAAGGTTCTCCTGTACAAGTCCAGCAACCTTAAGGATTGGACTGCACTCAGCGAATTCGGACCCGCCAACGCGACCGGCGGCCAGTGGGAATGTCCTGACTTGTTTCCCCTCGCAGTGGATGGGGACAAGAACAACGTCAAGTGGGTCATGGTAGTCAATATCAACCCCGGCGGCGTCGCGGGGGGCTCGGCCGGACAGTACTTCGTGGGTGACTTCGACGGCACCACTTTCACCTCGGAAACCACCGAACCAGCAGCCCAAGCGCCGGCCGGCACTGTCCTGGCAGGCTTCAACGACGGCAGCTATAACGGCTGGGCCGTGAACAACGAACCAGGAAACTGGAAAAATGGTCCGTTCGGCGACACCCCGGCCGCCGGCTCCCTGCCCGGCCAGAGTCCCGTCGCCGGATTCGGCGGACCAGGACTGATCAATTCATTCAACGACGGCGACTGGCCGCTGGGTTCCATGCAGTCGCCAACCTTTACTGTGACTGACGACTACCTGAATTTCCTCGTCGGCGGCGGCAAGCACCCCCGCGTCTCTGACAAGCTGGACAACACCCCGCCTCCGGGCGAGCTGAAGTTTGACGGCTTCGAAGTTCCGGAAGGCACATCATTGGCCAATGCAGGCTGGACAGGGACAGGAGACCTGACCCCCAATTACCAGCCGGCTACCAGCGGTGGGGACTTCTACATTGGTGCCAAACGCATCAACACCTTTGAAACCGGCACCGTGCCCGGCGATGACCGCCAGGGCACCCTGACTTCCCCGGGGTTCCCGATCACAAAGAACTTCATGTCCATGCTGGTGGGCGGCGGCAACCGCGCAGCGGACTCCGGCCAGACCTTGGCCGTCCAGTTGCTTGTCAACGGCAACGTGGTCCGCTCGCTGGCCGGTGACAACGCCGGCTTGTTGAACTGGAAGGGCTGGGATGTCTCGGAGTTCGCGGGACAGAACGCACAGTTGCGGATCGTTGACGAAGCCACAGGCGGGTGGGGCCACCTCACGCTCGATCACGTCATGCTCACTGACACAGCCGCCGTCCCCAGGTCCGATGAAGAAACGGTGAACTTGGTGGTCAACGGGAAAGTGGTCCGCACAGCCACCGGCAACGACAGTGAAACCCTGGATTGGACCTCCTGGGATGTCAAGGAATTCGTTGGCCAGCAGGCACACATCAAGGTTGTCGATAACAACAGATTCGGCTGGGGACACATCCTCGCAGATGAGTTCACGGCGAGCTCCACGGCAGCACAGTCCCGGCTGGAGGCCTATGACTGGCTGGACTATGGACGCGATTACTACGCGGCCGTTTCGTTTGCGAACATGCCCGATAACAAGCGGGTCATGCTGGGTTGGATGAACAACTGGGACTACGCCAACAACATCCCCACCAGCCCTTGGCGCAGCGCCATGTCCCTGCCCCGCGAGGTGAAGCTGACGCAGACTCCGGACGGACCTCGCCTTGCCCAAAGCGTGGTCAAGCAAGTGGACAAGCTCGCGAAGAAGCCCAGCTACACGGACAAGAAGGGCGGCATTATCAAGGCTGGAACAACACCGCTGCCCGCGGCTGCTTCAGGGCAGGTCCAGCGAGTGGATATCACGTTCGCACCCGGCACGGCGACAAAATCAGGCATCACCGTACTGGGCGACGGCAACTCTTCCACCGTCATTGGCTATGACTCCACCACAGGCAAGGTCTTCGTTGACCGCACAAACTCCGGTAACACCACGTTCCACCCGGCATTCGCCTCCGTTGAGGACGCCCCGGTTACACTGGACAAGAAGGGCAATGTCACCTTGCAGGTGTATGTGGACCGCTCATCAGTGGAAGTATTCACCGCCGACGGTCTCCGGACTATCACGGATCAGGTATTCCCCAATGCCGGCGCTGACAAGATCGCCCTCTTCGCGGAGGGTGGAACCGCACAACTGAAGTCCCTCACAGTAACCCCCATGGAAGGATCGATGTTCCTTCCCGGGAAGAAGTAGGCAACCATTGACTAACAGGGACGGCGGCCGGCTTTCGCCGGCCGCCGTCCCTGGGGTTTTAGTGCGTGGTTACATCAATGGTTTCAGCCAGGTCAGGACTGAACCATCGCCTTCAATGTGATCGGCAAGTTCGGCGTTGAACTCCCGGCCGTAGTCTGCGCCGATGTGATCCTGAAAAGCCTGCTCGTCCCGGTATACCTCGAAGACGAAGTACTCACGGGGGTTACTTTCCCGCGTATAGGGCAGGAACATTACGTTCCCCGGTTCGTTACGGACGTGCTCGGTAAGGGTTGCCATCATTTCCGCGACGCGGGTTTCGCTGCCTTCTTTGACGGTGAACTCTGCATACAGTGTTTTGCTCAAGGCCAGTCCTTTGCTCAGTTGGTTTCGGGTTGCACTGCTGTTTGTACGGATTAGCTGGAGGGCCGGATTTCGCCGGAACCCCGCTGGATAAGTTCGGTTGGGATGACATAGGTTCGGGCGGGGTTATCGTCGCCGTCGATCCTTGCAAGGATCCGCTCAGCCGCCAGCTTGCCGATGCGTTCAGGGTGCTGGGCGATCACCGTGATCCCGGGGTCCATCATGTCCGCCAGAGTGAAATCATCGAACCCAATGAGGGCGATCTTTTGATGGAGGCCGAGGGCTTTCAGGGCACGCATGGCGCCAAACGTCACGAGGTTTTGACTGGAAAAGATTGCCGTTGGCGGGTTCTCTGAGGTGAGCAGTTCGTGAGCCGCCCGAGCTGCGGTTTCCTCATCGTGCAGGTTCTCACGGATGGCGACATCAGAGGTGGAAATGCCTGCCCGTCCAATGCCGTCCAGGAACCCTGCCCGGCGTCTTGCGGCAGTCTGGATATCAGTGCGGTCACCAAGGTAAGCCAGGCGGGTGTGTCCATGCTCAATGAGGTGGGCCGCTGCCCGTGCCGCGCCAACTTCGTTGTCAGTGACCACCGCGTCAGCCTCAATACCCGCAGGCTCACGGTCAATGAACACCAGCGGCAGATCGCGGGAGTGCTCCGGAATCATGTAAGCCTGGCTCTTGGCGATGGTCGTCAGCACAAGGCCGTCCACGCGGCGCCCAAGGAAAGCTGAAATGAGCTTCCGCTCCCTGTCGGGATCGTCATCCAGGCTTGCCGCGAAGACCGCAATTCCACGCAGGGCCAAGGCATCTTCCATGGCTCTGTGGATCTCCCCGCTGAACGGGTTGGATACGCTCGGGAGCAGCAAGCCGATGGACTGGGTTTTGCGTCCGGAACGCTTCAGGCTGCCCGCTGTGATGTCCAGTTGGTACTGCAGTTGTTCCGTAGCCCGCATTACCCGTTGCCGGGTGGCCTCGGAAACCCCCGGCTCGTCGTTTACCACTCGAGAGACTGTTTTAATCCCAACCCCTGCAAGATCAGCCACGTTTTTCATTGTCGGGCGCTTACGGGGCTCGGACTGGTAACGATTAGACATCGTTGTCAACTTGCTGCTCCTCACTCGAATTAGTACTTGACTCTATCGTGTGAGCTTGCTTACATGTTACCTGACAACGTTGTCAGTCGCAGAAATGCACCGCCAACAGCCACAAAAACAGGAGTTTCAATGTTGAGTTCCAAAGTCACGCGGTCCACCCGGACCCGCATTCTTGCCGCCGGTGCAGTCCTCACCCTCGGCGCACTTAGCCTGACAGCCTGCGGAGGCAGCTCCTCCCCTTCATCCAGCGGTGCTGAAGAGAAGATCGGTGTTTCGCTGATCGTCAAGACCACCTCCAACCCGTTCTTCGTCTCCATGCAGGATGGCGCGAAGAAGGCCGCCGAAGCGGACGGCGTCGATCTGAAGCTTGCGGCCGGCAAGGCCGACGGCGACGAGGACACCCAGATCCAGGCCATTGAAAACGCAATCTCCAAGGGCGACAAAGGCATTCTGATCACCCCCAACGGTCCCTCAGTGGTGGACGCCCTGAAGAAGGCCAAGGATGCCGGGTTGTTTGTCATTGCCCTGGACACACCGCCGGACCCGGCTGATGCAGCTGACATCACGTTCGCTACCGACAACTTCAACGCCGGCGAACTGATCGGCAAGTGGACAGCCCAGCAACTGGCGGGCAAGAAGGCCGTCATCGCCCTCATCGACCTCTTTGACGACAAGGTTGTCTCGGTGGACTACAACCGCGACCAAGGCTTCCTGACCGGCCTCGGCATCGATACCGCGGACAAGAAGAAGAACGGCGACGAGGCCAAGTCGGGAACCTACACCGGCGGCAAGGGCGGCGACTACGAAATTGTCGGCAGCCAGGCTTCCCAGGGCGCTGAAGACGGTGGACGAACCGCTATGGAGACACTTCTGGCCAAGAACCCTAATGTCAACGTTGTCTACACCATCAACGAGCCCGCAGCCGCAGGTGCCTTCGAAGCTCTGAAGTCCGCAGGCAAGGAAAAGGACGTCCTGATCGTCTCCGTCGACGGCGGCTGCACAGGCGTGAACAACGTCAAGTCCGGTGTCATCGGCGCAACGGCACAGCAGTACCCGGTCAAAATGGCTGAGATGGGCGTAAAGGCCATTGTTGACCTGGCAAAGACCGGCAAAAAGCCCGCCAACTCCGAGGGCCTGGACTTCTTCAACACCGGCGTGGAGCTCGTCACTGACAAGCCCGCTGACGGCGTAAAGAGCATCACCACCACCGAAGCATCCCAGGTCTGCTGGGGCAAATAGGACCTCACCGAACGCGGGGAGACGAGCCAAGCAGCGTCTCCCCGCGCCCAGCAGTTACAGAACATGGAAGTTCAGGAGCAATCTAAGTGACCCAGCAACAGACCGCCGGCCCCCCGAGCGCCGCGCATGCTGACCTGGCCGAGGAATTCCTCGACCGCCAGACTCCCCTCAGCAGAATCCGCAATATTCTCCACCGATACCCAGCCCTCAGCCCGGCCATCGTCCTGCTGATCGCAGTGGTGGTCTTCGGACTCCTCAACGATCGGTTTCTGCGCGTTGAGAATCTGTCTCTGATTACCCAGCAGGTGGCCGTGGTGGGCACCCTGGCAATCGCCCAGACCCTGATCATCCTGACCGCCGGAATTGACCTGTCCGTCGGTGCAGTGATGATCCTGTCCTCAATGGTGATCGCGCAGCTCGCGGTCAGCAACGGAATTCCAGGGCCGATCGCGCTGATTGCCGGTCTCGCTGTCGGATTGGGATCCGGTGCTCTGAACGGCTTCCTCGTCACAAGATTCCGGCTCCCACCGTTCATCGTCACACTGGGAACCCTGAACATTTTCATCGCCCTGACGCTCTTGTACTCCGGTGGAAGCACCGTGCGTGGCTCCGCTATGCCGGACATGCTCACTTGGCTTGGCAGCACCTTCCCGATCGGACCTGTCCGGATCTCCACCGGCGTGGTCATGATGCTCCTCCTCTACGTTGCCATGGCCTACATTCTGGGCAAGACCGCTTGGGGACGGCACGTCTACGCTGTGGGAGATGACAAAGAAGCTGCCAGACTTGCCGGTATTCCCGTCAACCGTGTCCTGATGAGCGTCTATCTTGCCGCCGGTGCCGTCCTCGCCATCGGTGCGTGGATCCAGATCGGCCGCACCAACGCCGCCAGCCCCAACGCCGGCGTCGATTTGAACCTGGACTCCATCACCGCCGTCGTGATTGGCGGCACCAGCCTCTTCGGCGGCCGTGGCTCGATCTGGGGTTCGCTGCTCGGAGCACTGATTGTTGGTGTCTTCCGCAACGGTCTCTCGCTCGCCGGCTTGGACGTGCTCTATCAGACCCTCGCCGTAGGCATCCTGATCATCATTGCCGTGTCCGTCGATCAATGGATCCGAAAGGTCAAGTCATGACCACCACAGAATTTGAAGCCCCCGGAACCGAAACCCGCGAGCCCATCCTTAAAGCCAGGAACCTCGTAAAGACCTTTGGCCGCGTTGTTGGTCTGGACGGCGTCAGCCTGGACCTCTACCCCGGCGAGGTTCTGGCTGTCATCGGCGACAACGGCGCCGGTAAGTCCACGCTTATCAAATGCCTCACCGGTGCTGAAATTCCCGACACCGGCGAACTCTTCGTCTCCGGACAGCAAGTGCACTTCAAACGGCCGCAGGATGCCCGCGTCCACGGCATAGAAACCGTCTACCAGAATCTTGCCGTTTCGCCGGCCTTGGATGTCGCCTCCAACCTGTTCCTCGGCCGCGAAGAGCGTCTCCCCGGACCTTTGGGAAGCCTTTTCAGAATGCTCGACACCAAAGGCATGCGCAGGAAAGCCAAGGAAGAGCTGAGCAGGCTGGGCATCTCCACGCTCCAGGACGTCACCGTGCCGGTGGAGAATCTCTCCGGCGGCCAGCGCCAAGCCGTCGCGGTGGCCCGTGCAGCGGCTTTCGGTTCCAAGGTGGTGGTTCTCGACGAACCAACAGCCGCTTTGGGAGTACGCGAGTCCAACCAAGTACTTCAGCTGGTCCGGGACCTCCGCGACCGAGGCCTGCCGGTGATCCTGATCAGCCACAACATGCCGCACGTATTTGACGTCGCAGACCGCATCCACATCCAGCGCTTGGGCAAATGCGCGGCGACTATCACCCCGCAATCGCACACCATGACCGATGCTGTCGCCATCATGACAGGTGCGGCCAAAGCCTAAGGGCCGCGCCGGATCTACCGTTCCATTCGGACCCCACGA
Organism: Arthrobacter sp. StoSoilB22; assembly: GCF_019977315.1. Taxonomy (NCBI): domain Bacteria; kingdom Bacillati; phylum Actinomycetota; class Actinomycetes; order Micrococcales; family Micrococcaceae; genus Arthrobacter; species Arthrobacter sp. StoSoilB22. Next base: position 495,622 of record NZ_AP024652.1, on the reverse strand, counting down.
ACCCCGTCCGCGGACCTGCCCACAGGTCCGCGGACGGACCCATACCTCTGCCGCCGCACAAAGCCACACAAATAGGCGGCAACCTGACGAAAGTACCAAGATGCACAACCTTCACCCGGGCAGCTCCGCCCACGACCAACTCGACGTTCTTGTGATCGGCGAAGCCTTGGTGGACATTGTGAACACCCGGGAAGGAAGCATCAGCTACCCCGGCGGTTCCCCTGCGAACGTGGCTTACGGCTTGGGCCGTCTGGGAGTACCCACCGGGCTGCTCACGGCAATCGGCGACGACGAACACGGCACCTCCATCGCCGCTCACCTTCACAGCGCAGGCGTCCGGCTGCTTCCAGGATCACAGTCCCTCGAGCGCACCGCCACCGCCACCGCCACACTCGCCACGGACGGTTCGGCCAGCTACGAGTTCGACATCCGCTGGGACCTCGCACCCGTAGCACCGGCCTTGATCCCGAAAGTCCTCCACACCGGATCCATCGCCACGTTCCTGGCACCGGGAGCTGCCACCGTGCGTAGCCTCCTCGAACAAGGCCACAACTCCTGCCTGGTTACCTACGACCCCAACATTCGCCCGGCCCTGCTTGGCAGCCACGCCGAAGCATTGCAGATCTTCGAAGATCTGATTCCCCTCACTGACGTCATCAAGCTCAGTGACGAAGACGCTCATTGGCTTTATCCCACGTTGTCGCCGGACGACGTCGCATTCAGGCTCCTCAAACAGGGAGCACGGCTGGCAGTTATCACCCGGGGCGGCGAAGGCGCGCTCCTTGCAATCCCCGGTACACGCCTTAGCGTCCCCTCAGCGAAGACCAACGTTGCAGACACCATCGGTGCCGGCGACTCATACATGGCCGCCCTCATCTTCGAGCTACTGGCCAGAGGTGAGAACGCATTTGCGGCATCGGCCCTTGAGATGATTGGACAGACCGCAGCCCTTGCTGCCGCAATCACCGTCAGTCGGCCCGGTGCCAACCCTCCCACCTCGGCAGAGCTTCAAACGCGGCTGGACGAACACCAACAGGCGCCTCTCGCCGCTGTGTAGTTCGGCCGGCAAAGGGAACGAACAGCACGACGGAGGCCTGTTTTTCGCGAAACCAGCTACCTGTGCTTGAACTCCGGCTGGCGCTTCTCGCTGAACGCTGCCATGCCTTCCTTCTGGTCCTCCGTGGCGAACAGGGAGTGGAACACACGGCGCTCAAACAGCACACCCTGTGACAGGCCCATCTCGAAGGCTGCGTTCACGGCTTCCTTGGCCACCATCGCGGCGGGCTTGGACTTGGAGGCAATGACCTCGGCGGCCTTGATGGCCTCATCAACCACCTCAGCGGCAGGAACCACACGGGACACCAGGCCGGAGCGTTCGGCTTCTTCGGCGTCCATGAACCGGCCGGTCAGGATCATGTCCATTGCCTTGGCTTTGCCCACGGCGCGGGTGAGCCGTTGCGAACCGCCCATTCCGGGAATCACTCCGAGGTTGATCTCGGGCTGGCCGAACTTTGCGTTGTCGCCGGCAATGATGATGTCGGCCATCATGGCCAGTTCGCAGCCGCCGCCCAATGCAAAACCGGACACTGCCGCGATTACGGGTATGCGCAGCCGGGTGAGGTCCTCCCAGTGCCGGAACCAGTCCGCTGCGTACATGTCCATGTAGGTGTTGGAGGACATCTCCTTGATATCGGCGCCGGCAGCAAATGCTTTGGCCGATCCCGTGATCACCACAGCCCCAACGTCCGGATCAGTGTCCATCAAAGAAACAGCGTCCACGAGTTCGTTCATGAGTGCAGTGTTGAGCGCGTTCAGCGCCTCAGGCCGGTTCAACGTCACCAAGCCCACGCGTCCCCGACGTTCCACCACAATGTTCTGGTACTGCTCCGTCATGCTTTCCCTCTCGTAAAAACGCTCAAGTACACGGACAATCTGTCACACCGACTTATCGCGGATCTCCGTGATGATCCCCGAGAAGTCCCTCCCGGCACCTTCCCCGGCGGCGAAAGCGTCGTAAATCCGCGAGGCCAAGGGACCCATTTGGGCAGCAACCCCCGTGCTTTCCAACGCGTTCAGAGCCAGGCGCAGGTCCTTGGCCATCAACGCACCGGCGAAGCCAGGCTGATAGTCGCGGTTAGCGGGGCTGGTGGGAACCGGACCCGGAACTGGGCAGTTGGTGGTCAGCGCCCAGCATTGGCCGGACGCGTTGGATGCGACGTCGAACAGTGCCTGGTGCGTGAGCCCCAGCTTCTCACCTAGAACAAACGCTTCGGCAACGGCGATCATGGACACACCCAGGATCATGTTGTTGCAAACCTTCGCGGCCTGACCGGCCCCATGATCACCGCAGTGAACGATCCTCTTGCCCATGAGCTCCAGAACGGGCCTCACGGTCTCGAAATCCTGCGGCAAGGCACCCACCATGAAGGTCAAGGTTCCGGCCTCAGCCCCCACAACACCACCGGACACGGGAGCGTCCACAGATCGGTGACCGGCATCCACAGCAAGAGCGGCCGCCTCGCGGGCTTCATCCACGTTGATGGTGGAACAGTCCAGGAACAGCGTGTTCGGTTTGGCGATAGACAGCAGCCCCGGCCCGTCCACGCCGCGGTAAGCGTCCAGCACGTGCTTGCCGCTGGGCAGCATGGTCAACACCACTGCGGCCTCCGCCGCAGCCTCATGCGCCGTGGAAGCCATGGGAATTCCGTGGGCCAAAGCAGCCTCTACGGCCGCTGGAACGGGGTCGTAGCCAATCACATCGTGCCCGGCCTTGATCAGGTTAGCCGCCATGGGGCCACCCATATGCCCCAGCCCAAGGAAGGCGATGAGTCCCGTTGCCGCTGCGTTTTCTGTCATGATCGTCTCCTTCAATTCGCTTGGACTGGACTGGCTGAAAGCCCCAGCTCCCGTTCGCCGAGCGGCGCAAAGTAGCCCTCGACGTCGGACTCCCGGACTTCGGCCAGGGTGGCCGGCTTCCATTGCGGGTTGCGGTCCTTGTCCACCACTTGCGCGCGGATGCCCTCCCTGAAATCCGGCCCGGCCCGGCATCGCAAGCCCACGCGGTATTCCTGGTCCAGGGCTTCCTCCAGAGAGAGCCCGCGGACGCGTCTCAGGGATTCCAGGGTGACTTTGACCGATGTGGGCGACTTCGCCTCGATGGTCTCGGCTGCCTCAACGGCTTCACCCGGGCCGGTGCGCAGGCTTCGGACGATCTCCTCGGCATCGTCATGCGCATAGGCTGCGTCAATCCAGTCCCGCTGTGCCGCAAGTGCCGAGTCCGGCGCCGCTTGGGCAAAGTGCTCGACGGCGGCCTCCGCCGTCGAGCTTTCCAGCGCTTCCGCCAACGCGGGGAGGCTTTCGGACGGGACGAAGTGGTCCGCGAGCCCCAGGAACAGGGCGTCCGCGCCAGACAGGTGCGCCCCGGTGAGGGCTGCGTGCGTGCCCGCCTCCCCCGGTGAGCGTGAGAGAAGAAGGGTGCCGCCGACGTCGGGAACGAAGCCGATGGTGGTTTCCGGCATGCCGGTCCGCGTCCTTTCGGTAACCACGCGAACGGAGCCGTGCGCCGAAACGCCCACCCCGCCGCCCAGCACCAGTCCGTCCATGAACGCGACGTAAGGCTTGGGGTAATGCGAGATCAGTGCGTTCAGCCGGTATTCGTCAGCCCAGAACTCGGCTGTCTCCGTGCCACCGTGCAACATGTCCTTGTAAATCGCCACGATGTCGCCACCGGCGCACAGCCCACGGTCGCCCGCACCACGCACCAATACGGTGGCAACGGCGTCGTCGTCAGCCCAAACGGTCAACTGACGGAGCATGGCTTTGACCATTCCCACGTTCAACGCATTGACTGCCTTGGGGCGGTTGAGGGTCACGATGCCGAGGTGGCCGCGACGCTCAAACAGGACTTCTTCCTCTACCTCTTCAGACCCCATCAGCTGCCAGCCGGCATCACGAAGCTTGCACCTTGGCGAATGCCGGAGGGCCACCGCGACGTCACGGTTTTGGTCTTGGTGTAGAAGCGGAAAGCGTCGGCGCCGTGCTGGTTGAGGTCGCCGAAACCGGACGCCTTCCAGCCGCCGAACGTGTAGTAAGCGATGGGCACGGGGATGGGGACGTTGATGCCCACCATGCCTACCTCCACGCGGCTGGCAAAGTCCCGGGCGGAGTCGCCGTCGCGGGTGAAAATTGCGACGCCGTTGCCGAACTCGTGCTCGCTGCAGAGCCTGAGCGCTTCGTCATAGTCAGCCGCACGCAGAACGCTGAGGACGGGACCGAAGATCTCTTCCGTGTAGATCTTCATGTCCTTGGTGACGTTGTCGAAGAGGGTGGGGCCCACCCAGAAGCCGCCGTCGTATCCATCCACGGAGAGGCCACGACCATCGGTGACCAGCGTTGCGCCCTCGTCCACGCCGGACTGGATGTAACCCTCGATCCTCTCCTTGGCAGAAGCAGCCACCACGGGTCCGAAGTCCGAATCCTTGTCCAGGCTGTGGCCAACTTTCAGGTCCTTGACGCGTTCGGTCAGCTTGGCCACCAGCGCGTCAGCGGTTTCCTGCCCCACCGGCACGGCAACGGAGATCGCCATGCAGCGTTCGCCGGCGGAACCGTACCCGGCACCAATCAGGGCGTCGGCTGCCATGTCCAGATCGGCGTCGGGCATGATCACCATATGGTTCTTCGCACCGCCGAAGCACTGCGCACGCTTGCCGTGTGCTGCAGCAGTTGCGTAGATGTACTGGGCGATGGGCGTGGAGCCCACAAATCCAATGGCTTTGACCCGCGGATCTTCCAGCAGCGCATCCACGGCTTCCTTGTCGCCGTTGATCACGTTGAAGACGCCGTTGGGCACGCCGGCCTCGCTGTACAGTTCCGCAAGGCGCAGGGGAACTGACGGGTCCCGCTCGGAGGGCTTGAGGATGAACGCGTTGCCGGCTGCGAGCGCCGGGCCGGACTTCCACAGCGGGATCATGGCCGGGAAGTTGAAGGGAGTGATGCCTGCGACCACGCCCAGCGGCTGGCGGAGCGAATGGACATCGATCCCCTGCCCGGCGTTGTCCGAGAATTCGCCCTTGAGCAGGTGCGGCGCCCCGGCCGAGAACTCCACTACCTCGATGCCGCGCTGGATATCGCCCTTGGCGTCCGCGAAGGTCTTGCCGTGCTCGGAGGACAAGAGCTTGGCAAGTTCGTCCATGTTCTGGTTAACCAGGTCCACGAACTTCAGGAGGATGCGTCCCCGGCGTTGCGGGTTCATGGCCGCCCATTCGAGCTGGCCCTTTTCTGCATTTGCGACGGCGTTGCGAACCTCGTCCGCGCTGGCCAGCGGAAGCCGTGCCTGAACTTCGCCCGTGCAGGGATCGTAGACATCACTGAACCGGCCGGACGTGCCGTCGATCCTCTGGCCGTCTACGTAGTGGGAAAGCTCGCGCACCATGGTGAAATGCTCCTTTGCATCGGTGAATGACTGCCGTGCCGCCGGGTGCTGTGACCGTTGCCGAACACGTGACCAACTGTGATCCAGGTCATCTCTGAATCCGAATATACTCGGACTTCCTACTAATTTCCAGAGGGGTACTAGTGGACCTCCCTCATCTCCTTGTACGCCTCCAGCGCTTCGGCCCGCGTGGTTTTGAGGTCCACGATTTCCTCTGCGTACTCCGGTGTCCCGAACTCCGGAATCCAGCGGGCGATGTACTTCCCTTGAGGATCGAATTTGACGCGCTGAGCCTCCGGATTGAAGATCCTGAAGAACGGTGAAGCATCCGCGCCGGAGCCGGCTACCCACTGCCAGTTGGCGGGATTCGATGCAGGATCCGCATCCACCAGGGTGTCCCAGAACCACTGCTCCCCCAGCTGCCAATGGATGCCGAGGTTCTTCACCAGGAAGCTGGCGGCAACCATGCGGACGCGGTTGTGCATCCAGCCCGTATGCCACAGCTGCCGCTGCCCCGCGTCCACCATGGGGAAACCGGTGCGGCCCTGCTGCCAGGCCCGGAACTCCTCGGGTGCCGACTCGTGGCCGGGATGCTTGTTACTGCCATTTTTGTCGCTACCCGGCCACGCCCACGGGAAGCGATCAAACTCAGTGCGAAGGTTGGCCGTTGCCAACTCCGGGTTGTGGAAGTACTGGTGCCAGCAGAACTCACGCCAGCCCAACTCGGAAGCATAAATAGAGGCGCTTTCGGAGCGTCTGGACCCCAGGGCATGCCACACCTCGAACGGGCTGAGCTCACCCCAGCGAAGGTAGGGCGAGAGACAACTGCTGCCATCGGTATCGGGGCGGTTGCGGCCCTCGCTGTAGTTGGACAGGCCGTCATCCACGAACTTGGCGAGCCGCTTGTGCCCGGCAGCAGCTCCCGGCGTCCACATCTCGGCCAGCCCACCTGACCAGTCCGGCGTTGTGGGCAGCAGATGCCACGAATCCAGCTGCTCGTAGGCGGGCAGCTTTCCCGTGAATCCGTGGCCCGCTTGGGGGACAGCCAAGGGCTCGCGGAAATCCTGCGCAGAAACGGTCCGCCAGAAAGGGGTAAAGACCTTGTACTGTCCGCCTGTTTTGGTGGTGACTTCCCACGGCTCATGAAGAAGGGAGGCCTGGAAACTCGAGACGTGCAGTCCCGCCTCGCCCGCCCAAGCCTTAATGCCGGCGTCCACCGTCCGCTCAGCGGAACCGTACCGCCGGTTCCAGTACAGCCCGCCGGCACCAATCGCCGTCGTGGTCTTCTGCACGATGTCCGCCGCCGGGCCACGGCGGAGGAGTAATGGAACACCGAGCTTGTCCAGCTCCTCACGGAGGCTGGTCAGCGAGTGGTGGAGCCACCACCGCGAGGCCCCGCCGTGAGGGCGGATGCCCGGCGATTCTTCGTCAAGGACGTAGAGGGCAACGGCCGCACCGTCGTCGACGGCGGCACGCAAGGCCGGGTTGTCGGCGACCCGCAGATCGTCGCGAAACCAAACAATGGACGGCTTCATGAGTACCTTTCAGCGAAAACCCTGGGAAACAGGAACAGCCCATGCCCCCTAAGAAATCCTAGGGGCATGGGCTGAGAGCTCGCTGGTATGAAATCAGGCGATGGATGCCAAGGCTTGCTGGCGGATCTCGGAAACCGGGATGTCGGTGGCAGTTTCGGTCCACATCGGGACACTATTTACCACGTAGTCCCTGGCGGCCGGCCCAACCATGGTCATGCCCGGGTAAATCCGCCGGCCATTTTCCTTTACGGGCTTGTGGCCCTCGAGTTCCAGAGCGGTCTTGAAGGCGGAGTCGGGAATGGGGATTTTGCGTCCGAGGACGCACCAGCTGATGTACAAGCCATAGAACGTGTCAAAGTCCAAGCCGTTGTCAGTGTCGTCCTCAAACACCACACAGTCGCGAATAAAGCTACCAATTTGGGTGTCGGTCATTACGGGGCCTCCGGCGTCGGAAGAAATATCGGGCCGCCGGTCTGCATCAGCGAATGTCCTGTTCCCTCACTATAGACCCGTTCCGGGGGTCTGAACGAGGAAATGAGGTTAACTCTGGGTTGCACACGGCCAAATGCCCGTGCTAATGCGGGAAAACAGGGATGATTAGGACTAAGCGTCAATCACCATATCGGTCCGCGCGGTGGAGCAGCAGGGAAGGAACTTGCCTGCATCAATCTCACGTGCCCGGATTCCGCCTTGGTGGTTCATCTCCACTTCACCCGAAAGTTTCACCACCTTGCAGGAGCCACACATGCCCTCTTTGCAGTTGGCACCGATCCTGACGCCGGCACGCTGGGCAGGGCCCAGGATGTGCTCAGTGGGATCCACGCGCACGTTGATCCCCGTGCGCATGAAGGACAAGGTGAGGCTTCCCGTGCCTACTGTCTCGAAACTCGAAGCATCGGGAGTTGAGACCTCCGCCCCCGCATCCGAACCGTCGTCAGAAGCTTCAGGTGCATCCGGGTCAACCGTTTCCAGCGGCATCCCCGTGGCCTGCAGGGTCCCCTCGGCGTCGTAGCCGGGCTCGTAGAGCCCGAACGCTGCGGGCTGGCCCTCATAGTAGTCCTCCGCGGAATCCGCGATTTCCTCTGCGATCTCCTCAGCAATGTCCACCGCAAGGGCCAGCTCTGCCTGATACTCAAGGATGGTCTGGCGGTCCCCGGTGAAGAACTCCATATGGATGGAGGTGTCATCCACTCCCACGTTCCCCAACAGTTCGGTGGCCGTGTTCAGGTAGCCCTCGGGGCCACATGCGTAGACCTGCCGCCCGTTGGCGTCCGGCGCAACCTCGTTCAGCATGGCCGCCGTCAGCCGTCCGCTCAGCCCTTCCCAATCCGCGGGTTTGGCGCGGTCGCCCAAGGAGTAGAAGACCCTAATGCGCGAGTCCACCGAGGCGATGTAGGCGAGCTCCTTATTAAAGGCAAAACCCTCGTCCGCCGCCCCGTGGTACAGCACAACCACATCGGCCTGTCCGGGCAGCGAGTGGATGGTCCGCACCATGGACATGATCGGCGTGATGCCGGCGCCGGCGGCCAGCAGGAGGTAGCGTGCCCGCCGGTCAGCGTCGGGCAGGTGGAAGGCACCCACGGGTCCCAACATCTCAAGGACAGTGCCGGGCTTGATGTTCTGGTGCACCCACGGCGAAACCAGTCCTGTGGGATCGCGTTTGACCGTGATGTCGAAAGTCCACGGCTTGGTGGGTGCGCTGGACAACGAGTAGCTTCGGTCCGCCGGATCCTGGTCCTCGCCGTTCACGGGGAAGGCAACGTTCACGTACTGGCCGGCCCGGAACGCCAGGGGCGCACCGTCGCAGCGGCGGAACACGAAAGTCATCATTCCACCCACTTCGGGAACGATTTCCACGCATTCGGCCATGAACTCCTGCGGATGCCAGGGACCCAGGGCGCGGGCTGCGCTGGCGGGTCCCTCGGTGCTGCCCATCACCCTGTTCCACGGCATTTCAAGACCGCGAATGCGATGTGGCTCCTGGACGATGGTCTCAGTGAGGAGTTCGGTCATGCCAGGTGCTCCTGGACACGCTGCACGTACCAGTTGATGAATGCCTCCACCTGGTATTCGCTCTTCATGTACGGGCCGGGCTCGTAGGCAGGGCTGCCGGCTCCGGTCTGGCACAGTTCCACGAACGCTTTGTCCTGCAGGTTGGTCTGCTTCCAGGTGTAGGTGAGTTTCTCCAGGTCGTAGTCCACGCCTTCCACTGCGTCGTCAGCTACCAGCCAGGTGGTGCGAACCAAGGACTGGTGTTCGTTGATGGGGAAGACACCGAACGTGATGACGTGATCGCTCTGGAAGTGGAACCAGCTGTTGGGCTGCAGGTGCATCGAGCAGCGGCCAAGGCGGAAGTCCGGCAGATCACCAAGCAGTTTCTTGGAAAGCCTGCGCCCGTCGGCCGAGAACGATTCGCCCTCACCGTCGAGGGATTCACGTGAAATACGGATTCCTGCAATGCGGGTGTCCAGCTCCTCCACCACCTCGTAGGGAAGGCCATAGCGGCGGCAACGCTCCTCAAGCGAGGATTGTGCTTCCTTGTTGCGGTCCCACACTTCCTCGAGGTGGGCCGGGATCAGGCCCTCCGTCAGTCCCCACGTGGGAAACAGCGAACAGGCGAGCTCCGGGTGGCCGTCGCAGTGGTAGCACTCACGGTTGTTCTCCATGACGAGCTTCCAGTTGCCCTCCTCGATGATGTTCTGCTGGTAGGCAATCTTCGTCTTGGACAGATCGTGGGGCGCAAGGTACGGCTCAAAGATCCTTGAGGTTTCGTCAAAATCGGTGGGCGGCTCATCGGCAATGCAGACGAAGATGAGCCCGGCAACCTCGCGGCCGTGTGCCCGCTTCAGGGCGAAGCAATTCTTGTCGAACTTGGCCTCGCCGGGAGCGGAGGCATGGATCAGGTTGCCCTCGGGGGAATAGGTCCAGGAGTGGTAGCCGCACACCAGGTTTCCAGTGGCCCCTGCAGCCTCGGTGAGGACCCGTGCGCCGCGGTGGCGGCAGACGTTGTGCAGGACGTTCACGCCGCCGTCGTCATTGCGCAGAACGATCAGGGAGTAAGGACCGTAGTCAACCGTGATGTAGTCGCCCGGCTCCGGTAGCTCGGCGACGCTGCCGGCAAAGATCCAGTGCTGGCCAAAAATGGCTTCCATGTCCATCTTGAAGATCGTGGCATCGGTGTAGAAGGGCGCGTCGAGGGAATAACCCTTGCGCCGGAACTCGAACAACGCGCTGATCTCTGCCAGCTGCTCTGCAGGCAAAGAAGAGGCGAGTTTTCCGCGTGAGTTGAGGGGCAAGACTGGAGCAGACATATGTTTTCCTCCCGGGAGGCGTGGGTCAGAGTGTGTTTCGTGGGGAGCACTGCTGCTTGGGGGGCGAGCGGCGATGTCGAAAACCTTGTAATCATGAGATTAGGGATCATTGAACCACAACAAAAGCGCAAGATTCAGAAGATAACCGTGCACAATAGGTGCATGATCGATGCGAGGCTCATCACACTCCGGGTGTTTGCCCGCTGCGGCACCATTGGCGCCACCGCGGAGCTCACCGGATACTCTCCTTCCGCCGTCTCCGCTCAGCTGCGGGAGCTCCAGCGCATGCTGGGAATGCAGCTACTGACCAAGGACGGCCGGGGCGTGCGGCTGACCGCCACGGGCCGCTTTCTGGTGGCCGGTTCGGACACCCTCATTGCCGAATGGGAGAGCCTGCGCGCAGCGGCGATGGAGGCCGGCGATCAGGTGCAGTCACGTTTTGGGCTCGGCGGCTTCTCGACGGCGGCCGCCCAGTTGCTGGCGCCGCTGGCCGCCACCCTTCGCTCCACGCGTCCCCTGCTGGAGGTGCAGGTGCTGGAAGCAAATCCGGCCCGCTGCTTCGATTTGCTGGTGGCCGAGCGAATAGACCTTGCAGTGATTGTTGCCATGCAGTCAGACACCTACGTGGAGGACGATCCCCGGTTCGAACAGACCGTCTTGCTGGACGATCCCCTGGACGTCATCATTCCCGGTACCCACCGGCTGGCATCACGGGAAACTGTGACCCTTGAAGAACTGGCTGCAGAACCATGGATCACAGAAGCCGCCGGATCCACGTACCACGCCCTCTTTACAGCGGCCTTTACGGCTGTAGGTGTAACACCGCGAGTAGCTCATGAGGCCGTTGAATGGGAAACCCAAATCGCTTTCGTGGGCGCAGGGCTGGGCGTTGGCCTGCTGCCGCGACTCGCACCCCTGCATAATGCCGAGAACGTGGTCCGGCTACGCATTACCGGTAAAGGCAAGCCCGCACGCCGAATTGTGGCAGCGGTGCGCAGGGGCAGCATCGCGTCGCCTTTGATCCAGGAATCGCTGGGCATCCTGCAGGAGAGCGCACAGAGGATCCTCACGGCCCGGCCGGAAGACGACCGCTGACAATCCGGCGCGAGGCTGCAGACGGTAACTACGCCGCGAAAAGGGCCTGACGTACAGCATGCTCAAAGCCACTGACGTGCACGCGGGCCAGCTCTGCAGCCTTGTCCTCTTCACCGTCAAGGACAGCCTTCAGCAGATCCAGGTGCTCACGCACGTGGTGCTCAAGATCCGGCAAACGATCCAGGACCATGCACCAGATCCGGGTTGCCAGATTGTCGTAGCGAATCAGGATGTCTTCGAGGTGCGGGTTCGCGGCCGCCGCGTAGATTCCCCGGTGAACGCTGGCGTCGAGCCGCAAAGTTTCGACCACCGACGCAGCATCGACGTCAAAGTCCTCCACTGCGCGCATCACTTCACGAAGATGTTCTTTGGTGGCAGCGGATGCAACGCGAGCCGCCCTCGCAGCAGCGAGGGGTTCCAATTGTGCCCGGATCTCGGAAATAAAGGCCAGGTCAGTCACATCCACGCGCGTGGCAAACGTCCCCCGCCTTGGATAGGTAATCACCAGCCGGTCCAGCTCCAGGCGTTTCAATGCTTCCCGCACCGGAGTCCGACCTACCTCCAGGTCTTTGGCCAGCTGATCGTCGTTGAGGAGGTCGCCGGGCTTGATGTCCAACATCAGGAGCCGGTCCCGGAGGCGTTCATAGGCGATGTCGGCCAGGGATTTCTTCGTGTCGTCACCGGCGATTGCCAGAGTTCCAAAAGTCACGGCGCCTTCTCCTTCCAACCAAAAGAAATCTATTGACCTGCCTGAATGACCAGTATACGCTGAATCCAATCCTAATATATCAGTTCGGGACTCAGGAATATATCTAAAGGAGGCGACATGACCCTCATGGCGACAGACTCACCCGTAAGCACACTGCCCAAGCCGGAAGCGCTCAAAGACGAGCAGGCACAGAAGTTCGTACTCACATTGTCGTGCGTCGAACGGGCCGGGATCGTTCAGGCAGTCACCACCTTCCTGTTCGAGCGCGGTTTCAACATTGAAGAACACCAGCAGTTCGACGACGGCCTCCGCCAGACGCTGCACCTGCGGACCGCTTTCTCCGGACCACTGTCCTACTCGCCGGAGCGGCTCGAAGAAGAATTTTGCGCAATTGCCGACCGCTTCGAGATGAAGTTCAGCTTCCACGACCAAACCAAGAAGCGGGTCCTGGTGATGGTGTCCAAGTTCGGGCACTGCCTGAACGATCTCATCTTCCGTTGGCGGGGCGGCAGCCTCGGCGGTGACCTGGTGGTGGTTGCCTCAAACCATGAGACCCACCGCGCCATGGCAGAAGCCGCCGGCCTGCCCTTCGTCTACATTCCCGTCACGCCTGACACCAAGGCTGAAGCCGAGCAGCAGCTCCTGGACCTGGTGGAGGAGTACAACGTGGACCTCGTAGTACTGGCTCGCTACATGCAGGTACTCTCGGACGACTTGTGCCGCGCCCTCGAGGGACGCGCCATCAACATCCACCACTCCTTCCTGCCGGGATTCAAGGGCGCCCGCCCCTACCACCAGGCCTACGACCGTGGCGTGAAGCTGGTGGGTGCAACCGCCCACTACGTCACCGCGGACCTGGACGAGGGACCCATCATCGAGCAGGAAGTCATCCGCGTCGATCACAGCTACGGCCCCACCACCCTCTCCACCGTGGGCCAGGACGCCGAAGCCCTGGCGTTGTCCCGCGCCGTGAAGTGGCATTGCGAACACCGCGTGCTGCTGGACCAGACCAGCACAGTGGTTTTCCGCTAAACCACGCCCCAGAACACCAGCAGACTCACCCCTTTTTAACTTCAGCAGGAGAACCCCATGGCATCCACGCCTCGCATTGTCATCATTGGAGCTGGGATTGTTGGCACCAACCTCGCCGACGAACTGGTCACCCGCGGTTGGAACAACATCACTGTCCTGGACCAAGGACCCCTGAACATGCCCGGTGGCTCCACGTCCCACGCACCGGGCCTGGTTTTCCAGACCAACCCGTCCAAGTCCATGGCACTGTTCGCCAAGTACACGGTGGAAAAGCTCCTGTCCCTCACGGAGGATGGCCAGAGCTGCTTCAACCAGGTGGGTGGACTGGAAGTAGCCACCACGGAGACCCGCCTGGCTGACCTGAAGCGCAAGCTCGGCTACGCACTGTCATGGGGCATCGACGGCAAGATCCTCTCCCGCGAGGAGTGCAAGGCGCTCTACCCGCTGATCAACGAGGAAGACATCCTCGGTGGCCTGCACGTCCCCACCGATGGCCTGGCGCTTGCAGCCCGTGCCGTGCAGCTGCTGATCAAGCGCACCGAAGCTGCCGGGGTGAAGTACATCGGCAACACCGAGGTCACCGGAATTGAGCAGACCAACCGCCGCGTGACCGGCGTCGAAACCGCCGACGGCGTGATCCCCGCGGACATCGTGGTTTCCTGCGCCGGTTTCTGGGGCGCCAAGGTGGGCGAGCTGATCGGAATGTCCGTTCCGCTCCTCCCGCTGGCTCACCAGTATGTAAAAACGACGCCGGTTCCCGCCCAGAAGGGCAAGAACGAACTGCCCAACGGCGCCCAGCTGCCCATCCTGCGTCACCAGGACCAGGACCTTTACTACCGCGAGCACGGCGAGCGCTACGGCATTGGCTCTTACGCTCACCGCCCCATGCCCGTGGACCTTGACGAGCTGGGTAGCTACGAGCCCAGCAGCATCAGCGAACACAATATGCCCTCCCGCCTGGACTTCACGCTGGAGGACTTCCTTCCTGCGTGGGAGGCCACCAAGCAGATCCTGCCGGCACTGCGCGAAAGTGAAATCGAGGATGGTTTCAACGGCATCTTCTCCTTCACCCCGGACGGTGGCTCACTGGTGGGCGAGTCCAAGGAAGTGGACGGGTTCTTCGTTGCAGAGGCCGTGTGGGTGACCCACTCCGCCGGCATTGCCCGCGCTGTGGCCGAACTGCTGGTGGACGGAAAGTCTCAGATTGATCTGGGAGACTGCGACATCCACCGTTTCGAAGAGGTTCAGCTGACCCCCGAATATGTCAGCGAAACGTCCCAGCAGAACTTCGTGGAAATCTACGATGTGATGCATCCGCTCCAGCCCAAGCTCTCCCCCCGCAATCTTCGCGTCAGCCCCTTCCACGCCCGCCACAAGCAGCTGGGCGGCTACTTCCTGGAAGGCGCCGGCTGGGAACGTCCGTACTGGTTCGAAGCCAACGCTGAACTCCTCAAGGAAATGCCGGACGATTGGCAGCCCCCGGCCCGTGACGCCTGGTCCGGAATGTTCAGCTCGCCCATTGCCGCAGCTGAAGCCTGGAAAACCCGCACAGCCGTTGCCATGTATGACATGACGCCACTGAAGCGCCTCGAGATCTCCGGCCCGGGAGCCGTGAAGTTGCTACAGGAACTGACCACCGGTGACATGTCCAAGAAGCCCGGCGCGGTCACGTACACGCTCCTTCTGGACGAGGCCGGCGGCATTCGAAGTGACATCACGGTGGCCCGCCTCAGCGAAGACACCTTCCAGCTGGGCGCCAACGGCAACATGGACACCGCCTACTTCGAGCGGGCAGCACGGCACCAAACGGAGAACGGCGACGCCGGCGACTGGGTCCAGGTGCGTGACACCACTGGCGGCACCTGCTGCATCGGCCTGTGGGGTCCGTTGGCCCGCGACCTCATCAGCACCGTCAGCAGCGACGACTTCAGCAACGACGGCCTGAAGTACTTCCGTTCCAAGAAGGTCACCATCGGAGGGGTCACCGTCACTGCGATGCGCCTTTCCTACGTGGGCGAACTCGGCTGGGAGCTCTACACCAGCGCAGACAACGGGCAGCGCCTCTGGGACGCCCTGTGGAAGGCCGGCCAGCCGTTCGGCGTCATTGCCGCAGGCCGTGCCGCGTTCAGCTCGCTGCGACTGGAAAAGGGCTACCGTTCCTGGGGCTCGGACATGACCACCGAGCACGATCCTTACGAAGCGGGCCTCGGGTTTGCCGTAAAAATGACCAAGGAAAACTTCGTCGGTAAGGCCGCTTTGGAAGGCCGCACCGAGGAAGGCTCAGCCCGCCGCTTGCGCTGCTTGACCGTCGACGACGGCAGGAGCCTGGTGCTGGGCAAGGAACCGGTGTTCTACAAGGACCAGGCCGTGGGTTATGTGACCAGCGCCGCCTACGGCTACTCGGTCCGCAAGCCGATCGCCTACGCCTACCTGCCCTCTGCAGTGTCCTTGGGGGACTCCGTGGAAATCGAATACTTCGGCCGCCGCATCCAGGCAACCGTCACCGAAGATCCGCTGTACGACCCCACCATGAGCCGGCTCCGGGGCTAATCCATGATCAGTTCAGAAGCCATCAACGATTACCTCTCCAGGCTTGCCTCACGCCAGCCCACCCCCGGTGGGGGCGCGGCCGCAGCCCTGCATGCCGCCCAAGGTGCCGCTTTGGTAGCCATGGTGGCCAGATACACCACCGGCGCAAAGTATGAGGAACACGCCGCTCTGGTCAACCGGATCACCAGCGCCGCCGACCACCTGATGGTGGAGTCCTTGCGCCTGGCGGACGCCGATGAGCACGCTTTCCAGTCCGTCATCGACTCCTACAAGCTCGCGTCAGACAGCGATGAACTTAAGGCAATAAAGTCTGCTGCCATCCAGGAAGCGCTGGTCCAGGCGGCCCACACTCCCGCGCAGTTGATCAACGTTGCCGGTGAAGTGGTGGACCTTGCCACCGAACTCTTTGATGTGGCCAACCCCAACGTCATCAGCGACGTCGCGGCTGCCGCGGACGCAGCACGCGCAGCTGCAACCACGGCCCGGGTCAACATCGACATCAACGTCGTGGCCATTAAACACGGCCAAGCCCGCTCCCGCCTGGCAGAACAGACGGACGGGATTGAGGAAAAGGTGGTGCTGGCGGCAGATGCCTTGGCGAAGCGCGTCCGCGAAAGGATCCTCTCATGACCGCAGTGCAAGGGAACACCGAAGTACTTTCCGGCAAGCCGCTCGCTGCCCTCATCCAGCAGCGGGCCCAGCAGGAGTCAACCCTCCTGGACGATGAGGGCCTCCACCCGGTGCTGGCTGTTGTTGTGGCAACGGACGATGAGTCCACACACTGGTACGTTCGGTCCATTGAACGTGCAGCCGGGCGGGCAGGCATCGGCTGCAGGATAGTCGATCTTGGCCACGACGCCACCGAGCAGGTCCTGGCCAATGTCCTTACGGACCTCAGCGCCGAACCCACCGTTCACGGCATCATCCTGCAGACTCCCCTGCCCGCTGCCGTGCGACCTGACCGGCTGGTGGGGCTCATCGCCCCGGATAAAGATATCGACGGCGCCAATCCCCTCAGTCTCGGTCGCTTGGCTGTGGGACAGCCCGCCTTCGCCCCCGCTACCGCCCGGGCAGTGGTGGAACTGCTGGACCACTTCCAGATCCCGGTAGCGGGACGGAACGTGGCCGTCGTCGGGCGTTCCGCCGTGGTGGGCAAGCCGCTGTCTTTGCTGCTCCTCGCGAAAGACGCGACCGTCACCGTC
Organism: Arthrobacter sp. StoSoilB22; assembly: GCF_019977315.1. Taxonomy (NCBI): domain Bacteria; kingdom Bacillati; phylum Actinomycetota; class Actinomycetes; order Micrococcales; family Micrococcaceae; genus Arthrobacter; species Arthrobacter sp. StoSoilB22. Next base: position 478,757 of record NZ_AP024652.1, on the reverse strand, counting down.
TGCCATTCCAAATCCGGGGCGCTGGAACACTACACCCGGCCCGCCGACGTCGTGGTTGTTGCTGCTGGGCGGACCGGGCTCTTGACCGGGAATCACGTCTCGGAGAAGACTGTGGTGATCGACGTCGGCACGAACGTCCTGGCCGACGGTTCCCTGGTGGGAGACGTTGACGAGGCCAGTGTCACCGGCGTGGCGGCCGGGCTGAGTCCGGTCCCGGGCGGGGTGGGATCAGTGACCACCGCGCTCCTGCTCCTGCACACTGTGGAAGCCGCCCGGCAGCAGTCCCACAGCGGGTTGCTGGCCGCTTCCACTTCCCGGATCTGAAGGGGTTCCCATGCATTCCAAAGCTCCACGCGAGAACATTGACGAGTCAAAGCTGACCGTCACCAAACCCAAGACCAAGGCCGTTGGCATCCCAGCTGTTGCCAACGCCCTGAAAATTTCGCTGGAACAGATGGGACCGCTGCGAAGCGTTCAGACCCTTCTAGCTGTGAATCAGCTGGACGGGTTCGACTGCATGGGATGCGCCTGGCCCGAGCATGAAAAGCGTAATGCGGCAGAGTTCTGCGAGAACGGCGCCAAGGCAGTGGCTGAGGAAGGCACCCGCCGCCGCGTCACGCCGGAGTTCTTTGCCCACCATTCCGTTGCTGAGCTCAAAACCCGCGATGATTTCTGGCTGGGCCAGCAAGGCCGGATCACCCACCCGATGTTCCTCGATGAAGGCGCTACTCACTACAGGACCATTGAGTGGGAAGATGCCTATGACCTCATGGCCGAAGAGTTGCGGGCCATGGAACACCCGGACGAAGCGGTTTTCTACACCTCCGGCCGGACCTCCAATGAAGCCGCGTTCGTGTACCAGCTCTTGGTTCGCGGCCTGGGCACCAACAACCTCCCGGACTGCTCCAACATGTGCCACGAATCCTCCGGCTCCGCACTGGTGGAAACCATTGGCATCGGCAAGGGTTCCGTCAGCCTGACGGACCTGGAGACGGCGTCACTGATCTTCGTCGCTGGACAGAACCCCGGCACCAACCACCCGCGCATGCTCAGCGCCTTGGAAAAGGCCAAGAAGAACGGCGCGATCATCGTGTCCGTCAACCCGCTTCCCGAAGCCGGGCTCCTGCACTTTGAAAACCCCCAGCACCTGGCCGGAATGATTCAAGGGACCCAGCTGACGGACGACTTCCTGCAGATCCGTGCCGGTGGAGACCAAGCCCTGTTCCAAGGACTGGGCAAATACCTTCTGGAGGCCGAAGCTGCGGGACGGAACACTCCGGGCCTGGACACCGTGCTGGATCACCACTTCATCAACAACCACACCGTGGGTCTCGATGACTACCTGCGCTACCTGGAGAAGGTGGAGTGGGATGACATTGTGGAGGCAACCGGCCTGACCCTGGAGCAGATCCATGCGACGGGTGAGCGCTTGCTCGCCTCCAGCGCCACCATCGTGTGCTGGGCCATGGGACTGACCCAGCACAAACATTCCGTCCCCACCCTCCGCGATGTGGTCAACGTTCTCCTGCTCCAGGGCAATATCGGCAAGCCCGGCGCCGGCGTGTGCCCCGTGCGCGGGCACTCGAACGTTCAAGGCGACCGCACCATGGGCATCTTCGAGAAGATGCCTCCGACGTTCCATGACCGGCTGGACCAGGAATTCGGGTTCCGCTCTCCCCGGGAGCATGGCTACGACACCGTGGCAGCCATCCGCGCCATGCGCGACGGGAAAGTCCGTTTCTTCATGGGGATGGGCGGCAACTTCGTGCGGGCCGCCCCCGATTCAGAGGTTACCGAGCAGGCCCTGGCCAACACTGGCCTGAGCGTGCAGATCTCCACCAAGCTGAATCACTCACACCTGTCCACGGGTCGGCGGGCTTTGATCCTGCCCACCCTCGGCCGCACCGAGAAGGACACGCAACGCACGGGCGACCAGCGGGTCACCGTGGAGGACTCCATGAGCGCCGTCCACGCCTCACGGGGACGCCTCAAACCTGCAAGCGACCACCTCCACTCGGAAGTGGCGATCGTCTGCAATCTCGCGGACAGGTTGTTTACGGACGGTCACGGGCACCTGCCCAACACGCCCCAGGCATCCTGGCTGGCCATGCGGGACGACTACACCCTGATCCGGAAGCACATTGAGGCCGTCTTCGATGGTTTTGAGGACTTTGAAGCACGCATCCAGCACCCCGGCGGCTTCGTGCTGCCACACCCACCGCGCGACGCCAGGAAGTTCCACACCGCATCCGGGAAAGCACACTTCACGGGCAACGAGCTGGAGTTCATCAAGATCCCGCCCGGCCGGCTGGTCCTGCAGACCCTGCGCTCACATGACCAGTACAACACCACCATCTACGGCAAGGACGACCGCTACCGCGGCATCCATGGTGGCCGGCGCGTGGTGCTCATCAACGCCGACGACATCACCGAGCTGGGATTCTCCGACGGCGACATGGTCCACCTGATTTCCGAGTTCCAAGGGACGGACCGGCGGGCCGAGAACTTCCGCATCGTGTCCTATTCGACGCCGAAAGGGTGCGCCGCCGCCTACTACCCGGAAACAAACGTCCTGGTGCCCTTGGATTCCGTGGCCGATACCAGTGGAACACCCACCTCGAAGTCGGTGATCATCCGGCTGGAGAAAGCGTAGATCCAGAGCAGATTTTCCACTTGTCAGTTTTTTACCCGTCCGGTGGGCCGTAATTGGTGCTTCGGTGCCTGAAACCTGGGGAGGTATTTCCTCATCGAAGCACCGTTTTCGGTCCATTGGGCAGCAATGTCAGTAACAGCCAAAGAATAGGGAGTGACCATGTCAGGAAACAGAGCAGTCGCCTACAAGGAACCCGGTGTCGTTGAGATCATCGACACTGACTACCCAACGTTTGAGCTCAAAGACGGACCAGGCGTCAACCCTGCCAACGTCGGAAGGAAAGTACCGCACGGCGCGATCCTCCGGACGGTGACCACCAACATCTGCGGTTCGGACCAGCACATGGTCCGCGGCCGCACCACGGCTCCGAAGGACCTGGTCCTCGGCCACGAAATCACCGGCGAGGTGGTGGAGGTGGGACCCGACGTCGAGTTCATCAAGGTAGGCGACATCGTCTCCGTGCCGTTCAACATCTCCTGTGGCCGCTGCCGGAACTGTAAGGAACAGAAGACCGGCATTTGCCTCAACGTCAACCCCGACCGCCCCGGCAGCGCCTACGGCTACGTTGACATGGGCGGATGGGTAGGCGGACAAGCAGAGTTCGTGCTGGTTCCCTACGCTGACTGGAACCTGCTGCGCTTCCCGGACCGCGATCAGGCCCTGGAAAAGATCATGGACTTGACCATGCTCTCGGACATTTTCCCCACCGGCTTCCACGGCGCGGTTACTGCCGGCGTGGGCGTAGGATCCACGGTTTACATCGCTGGTGCCGGGCCTGTGGGCCTTGCCGCCGCCGTCGGCGCCCAGTTGCTTGGCGCCGCCGTCGTGATTGTGGGCGACATGAACGAGGACCGGCTGGCGCAGGCGCGATCCTTCGGCTGCGAAACCGTCAACGTCTCCAACGGCGATCCCAAGGAGCAGATCGCACAGATCCTTGGAGTTCCGGAAGTGGATTGCGGCGTGGACGCTGTTGGTTTCGAAGCCCGCGGCCACGGCAAGGATGCCTCCCACGAGGCTCCGGCGACCGTGCTGAACTCCCTCATGGACATCACCGCCGCCGGCGGCTCCCTGGGCATCCCGGGCCTCTACGTCACTGGCGATCCGGGTGGAATCGACGAGGCAGCCAAGCACGGCTCCCTCTCACTGTCCCTCGGTACCGGCTGGGCAAAGTCCCTGTCCTTCACCACCGGCCAGTGCCCCGTCATGAAGTACAACCGCCAGCTGATGATGGCCATCCTCCATGACAAGGTCCAGATCGCCAAGGCCGTCAACGCCAAGGCCATCCCGCTCGAGGACGCTCCGCGCGGCTACGCCGAGTTCGACGCCGGATCGGCAACAAAGTTCGTGCTGAACCCCAACGGCTACGTGAAGGGTTAATACAGTACGCATCAACTGATACCGGGGACTGCGCGGCACGCATTACGGGAAGGCCGTGCAGTCCCCGGTATCTGCGTTGGAACAGCAGCACTACCCCAGGAAGCGAAGAACCATGCTCACCCAAGAAAGAGTCGCCCCCGGCACCACCCATGTCCGGCGGCATGCGCCTACCTGGGCCGAAGCGCGGCAGCTGTCCTACACATGCGCCACGCCGCTACCCTCCGTGGCAGTTACCCTCCGCGAAGCAATCGGCGGCACGCTCACCAGCCCCGTCACCGCGCCACGAAATCTCCCGCACTATGCCTCATCTGCCATGGACGGTTGGGCCATTAACGGCGGCGGCCCATGGAAGTTAACCACGCCGGGTGGGCCGCTCGCCGCAGGGCAAGCCAGCGCTATCGCCACCGGAGGGCTCGTCCCCGCAGGTGCCACGTCCATCCTGCGTAAGGAGAGCGGCCGCGTCTCCGACGCCGGGCACCTCACCCTCAGGCCCGATTCAACGCCCGACGAAACACTCCCCGGCCGTCACATTCGTCCGGCCGGAGAAGAAGCCACCACCGGCGACGTCCTCATACACGCCGGCACCCTCCTCAACCCGGCACACATCGCCCTGGCCGCTGTAGCAGGCCACGATCACGTCCGGATACAACGCAAGCCGAGGGTCGCCGTCGTGCTTACCGGCTCCGAAGTAGTCACCTCAGGTGAGCCTGCACCGGGACAGGTCCGCGACGCCTTCGGTCCTCAATTGGATACTGTCATTTCGCAACTGGGCGGGGAGCCTCGCGGACAGCAAAGAATCGGCGACTCGTATGACGAGTGGATGGCGGCACTGAGCGGCGCTCCTGAAGGCTCAGTTCCCGACGCCGAGCGGCCGGACGTCACGATTACCACCGGCGGAACAGGGAAATCAGGCACGGACCATTTCCGCGACGCCGTTGCGGCGCTGGGCGGCAGGCTCTTACTGGACGGGATAGCCATGCGCCCGGGACATCCGGCAGTGCTGGCGGAACTTCCTGATGGTCGGTTCATCATCGGGCTTCCGGGGAACCCGCTGGCGGCCATGATGGCGCTGATGACCCTTGGCGAACCCCTGCTGGCTGCGCTGGGAAACAGGCCCCTCACTGAAGCCAGCCCCATGACGTCCGGGGCTGACATTGAACCGGACCCACGGCGAACACGGCTAATTCCTTGCACCGTAGTTCATGACCTGGTGTTCCCGGCCTCCCACACGGGTCCGGGAATGATGCGTGGGCTTGCCTGGGCACATGGATACATGGCAGTGCCTCCTGAAGGCGTGGCAGCCGGAGCGCCCGTGCCGGTGCTGCCGCTGCCCTGGACTTAGCCGTTCGCTGCCCATGGTGTGAGTCGAGGCCCGTGGTGTGAATGGGTCCGTGGTCCGAGTCGAGGCCCGTGGAAAACTCCGTCTAGGATGAGGAAAGACGAGGGTGCAGGCCGAACATGGCTACCGGCTTACGGCGGCCTGCTTGGACAATGACACGAGGCACCATGGCCGCAAACAACAACCCGGACCCTGACAAGGACGTGGACGCCCCAAATGGCGGCGTGCAATCGGTGGACCGTGCGCTCCAGATCCTGGAAATCCTGGCCCGCGAAGGCGATGCCGGAGTGAGTGAAATCGCCGAGGAAATGGGCATCCACAAATCCACGGTGTCCCGGTTGGTGGGGTCCTTGGTCAGCCGTGAGATCGTCCGGCAGAACAGTGAACGCGGCAAGTATCAGCTGGGTTTCGGAATCCTCCGCCTCGCATCGTCCATTCCTGGCAGGCTCAGCGTGGTGCACGAGGCACGCCAGGTTTTGGAGTCGCTGGCCGCCGAATACAAGGAGACGGTCAACCTCGCCGTCCTGCGGTCAAACTACGCCGTCAACGTGGATCAGGCCATGGGGCCCTCAACGCTGGCCACGTACGACTGGGTGGGAAGCCTGACGCCGCTGCACGCCACCTCCAGCGGCAAAGTCCTTCTTGCGGCTTTGACCGCCGATGAACGAGCCCAGGTTTTCAAGGCAGTGGGCCTGCCCGCACGGACGCCTCGAACTGTCACAAACCGCGGCGAGCTGGAGAAGCAGCTGCTGGACGTGGCCCGGAACGGGTACGCCACAGTCCACGAAGAGTTTGAAATCGGCCTTACTGCCATTGCCGTGCCGATCTTCAACCACGCTGGCAGCGTCATAGCCGCCGTCAGCATTTCCGGGCCGTCGTTCCGCTTTTCTCCGGAGGAACAGCCCGGACTCATTGAGGGCCTTCGGGAGGCCGGACTGACCATCAGCGCCCGCATGGGTTACAGGTACCGCTAGCCCTTCGGCCATAACCTCACCACCGTCCGGGAAGACTGCTTACCTCGGCGCCTTTTCCGATGCGCAATTCGCAACGGAGCCCATGATACGCAACATACTTACTTTCAGCCAATTGATATATCAATCTGCTGTTAAAGAGCGAAAATCCCTTGACTTTGCATGTGACCGAGCGCACTCTGTTGCATAGCGCGGATGTTGTTGATTCCTGCGGAACACTCCGCGAAGCACCCCCCACCTCCCCATCCAATCCATTAACCAAGGCCCCGTAAGAAACGCAGCCTCATGACACGCCGAGCAAAGGACCCGCTCATGGCTATAAACAGTGACACAAAACCGCTGACACCCGAGGAATTACCTACCGACCCCGAAACCACCTTGGCCGCGCTCAACGCTGAGGACGGAGGCGCAGAGGCACTTCCTGATTCCGCAGAACACGAACAGATCATGGAGGAGCTGCGCCACGCCAAGACCGAGCAGGCTGTTTCAGCCCGCCGGAACCGCAAACTTACCCTGGACAAAGTCACCTTCGGGATCACGGGCGCCATCGCCGTCGCCTTCGTGATCTGGGGCTTTGTGGGACGCGACAGCCTCTCCGATACCTCCAAAGGTGCCCTGAACTGGGTCATGGAGTACACAGGCTGGCTCTTCATGGTCCTCGCCTCCTTGTTCGTCGTCTTCGTCCTGTGGCTCGCCCTGGGCAAGTTCGGCAACATCCCACTGGGCAAGGATGGTGAGAAGCCCGAGTTCCGAACCGTCTCCTGGGTGGCCATGATGTTCGCCGCCGGCATGGGAATCGGACTCATGTTCTATGGTGTGGCCGAGCCGCTCTACCACTACATTTCGCCACCGCCGGGAACAGTGGACGGCCGCACACCGGCCGCAATCCAGACTGCGATGGCCACATCCATCTTCCACTGGACCCTGCACCCCTGGGCCATGTACGCAGTAGTCGGCATCGCCATGGCATACGGCACCTACCGGCTGGGACGCAAGCAACTGGTCTCCGCAGCCTTCACCTCACTCTTTGGCATTCGCATGGTGGAAGGCCCGCTGGGCAAGTTCATCAACATCCTGGCCATCTTCGCCACGCTCTTCGGTACCGCCGCCTCACTGGGCCTCGGTGCCCTGCAGATCGGCAGCGGCATGACCTCCAACGGCTGGCTGGGTGAAATCGGCACCCCCGTGCTGGTGGTCATCGTTGCCATCCTGACGTTCTGCTTTGTGGCATCAGCAGTATCAGGCATCAGCCGCGGCATCCAGTGGCTGTCCAACATCAACATGGTGCTGGCGGTAGTCCTGGCCCTCATTGTGTTTGTTGCAGGCCCCACCCTGTTTATCCTCAACCTGATTCCCTCGGCCGTTGGTGACTATGCCCGCGATCTGGCTGAAATGTCCTCACGCACCGAAGCCGTGGGAGACGACTCCCTGCGCAGCTGGATGACCAGCTGGACCATCTTCTACTGGGCATGGTGGATCTCCTGGACGCCCTTCGTAGGAATGTTCATCGCCCGCATCAGCCGTGGACGCACCATCCGCCAGTTCGTCACCGGCGTGCTGCTGGTGCCCAGCGTAGTTAGCGTGATCTGGTTCGGTATCTTCGGCGGCGCTGCCTTCCACGTTCAGCAGGAAGCGGACAAGGCCGGCACTCCCGGGCTGGTGACCATGGTGGACGGCGCTCCCTCCATCAACTTCGACGGCGCTCTCTTCGACCTCGTGAAGAACCTGGGGATGCCTGGCTGGCTGACCGCAGCCGTGATCGTCCTGGCCATGGTCCTGGTGGCGATCTTCTTCGTCACCGGCGCAGACGCTGCCTCCATTGTGATGGGATCCCTTAGCTCCAACGGTGCTGAGCACCCGCGGCGCGGAGTGGTGATCTTCTGGGGAAGCCTCACCGGCGCCGTGGCAGCAGTCATGCTGCTTGCCGGCGGCGACAAACCCTCGGAAGCATTGTCAGGCCTTCAACGAGTGACCATTGTGGCTGCCCTGCCATTCATCATCGTCATGCTGCTGCTCTGTTTCGCGCTGGTCAAGGACCTTCGGCGCGACCCCCTGCAGTTGCACAAGCGCTTGGCCACCTCGGTGGTGGAACGAGCCATTCGGACAGGCGTTGAGCAGCACGGCGGCGTTCAGTTCGACCTCGTCACCAGGCACGAGTGCGCTGAAAAGTGCACTGAGACCGAATGCGTCGGAGGAACAGGTACGGGCACCATCCCCTTGGTTGGCAAACCTGAGCAAGACACCAACAGATAGTCCCCGACACAACAAAGCAGGCGCCGGATTCCGGCGCCTGCTTTGTTGTTGGTATTGCTTTGTTGCTTGTGTTGCTAAGCCCTATGGCTTATTTGGGCATCAGCACCGAGTCGATCAGGTAAACCGTGGCGTTGGCGGTCTTTACGCCACCGCAGATCACGTTGGAAGCTCCGTCAACCGTGAGGGCATCCTTGGTGCCGGCAACCGTCACTTCGCCACCCTGGACAGTCTTGTGGGTGCCGACGATCTGGTCCGGGCTCAGCTGACCGGGGACTACGTGGTAGGTGAGAATCTTGCTCAGCAGGGCATCGTCCGTCTTGAGCGTCTCGATTGTTGCGGGGTCGATCTTCGCGAAAGCATCGTCAACGGGTGCGAAGACCGTGAATTCGCTGCCATTCAGGGTGGAAACAAGATCAACCTTGGGGTTGAGCTTGCCGGAAACAGCGGAGGTCAGTGTCTTGAGGAGCGGGTTGTTCGACGCTGCCACGGCTACCGGATCCAAGGCCATGCCGGCTACCGAACCGGCACCGTCCGGAACCTGTGCGGCGTAGCCGGCGCAGCCGGGGCCCACCAGGTTAGCGGCCGGATCCATGGCTGCGCTGCTCATGGGGGAGGAGGACGGCGACGGTGCCGCCATGGAGGTTTCCGGAGCAGCAGAGGAAGCTGCCGGGGTGCTGGTGGTGCTTGAACCACCACAGGCAGTAAGTCCGAGAAGGGCGGCTGCAGTGAGGCCAACGAAGGCGAGGGCGGGGCGCTTTGTGGACAACATGTCATTCTCCTTGTTTTTGGAACCAGGGCGTTGGATCCATTGGTTGGTGGGACGCGGGTTGCAGGTGCTGCTTTTGCTTCACCTGCGGTTTGTGTCTCACCAGCTATTCGGAGGGTGGGACGGGGTGGATGGGTCCGGATTGAAAAAGTTTTGAAATTTGTTCGGATAGGCAGAACGCAGGCCCACCGCGGGTGACAGGATGGTCCGCATGGCTATCGAGGTTCGCCCCGCAACGGTGTTCGATGACGTGAAGACGATGGTGGGGCCCAAGAGCCCCGATTCCAACGTGTGCTGGTGCCTGAGCTACAGGATCCCGTCGAAACTGAACCAGGAGCTCCAGAAACAGGAGCGCGGGAAGTTCGTGAAGAAGCTGGTGGCCGAGGATCCTCCTCCCGGCGTTTTGGCGTACGACGGCGACCAAGTAGTGGGGTGGGCAGCGGTCCACCCTCGCGCGGACACCACTTTCGCGAAGAACCGAAAGATCCCCCACGTGGACGAAACCAACGTGTGGTCCGTGTGGTGCATTCGGGTGCGCCCCGGACATCGAGGCAGAGGGATCTCTCACGAGCTGCTTCGCGGGGCAATCGACTTCGCCAAGAGCCACGGCGCGCCCGCCATTGAGGGTTATCCCGTGGATAACAAGGGCTCCAAAGTGGACCTGACCATGGCCTACGTGGGCACCCGCAGATTATTCGAGAAGGCTGGCTTCAAGAAGGTGACCGAGACGACGTCGGTCCTTAATGGCTTCCCACGAGTCCTGATGCGCCTGGACCTCACCCAACCCACCCCAACCAGGTAGCAGCACAGCGCGTTTTGAGCGCTCAAAACGCGCACAAATGCGACTCAGTTGGGTCCGGTGGCCTGCAACCGCGCGCTCATTCGGTGTGCTTCCTCGAGCAGAAGCTTGCCAAGGAAATCCTGGCGGTCCGGGCGGAACCTGGGTTCGATTCCCGTCAAGGACAAAGCCCACGCCGGCCGTCCCTGCTGGTCGAATACGGCAGCACCCATGCCCCAGCTACCTTCAAGGATTAGCCCGGGATTGACGGAGTAACCGGTCAGCCGGGTCTGTTCCAGGTTTCGCCGCACCACCTCTGCAGGATGTCCCACGGCGAACTCCCCGGCATGCGCTGGCCACTCCCCCAATAGGAGTTCCTGCTCATCGGGAGGCAGGAAAGCCATGATCGCCGTCCCCGCTGATGCCACACCCAACGGAAAGCGCACGCCTTCGTGCAGCACGAAGGACCGTACCGGGAAAGAACCTTCCTCGCGCAGCACGCACACTGTTTCGTTTCCACGTCGGATGGAAAAGAAGGCACTCTCCCCTGTCTCGGCAGCCAACCGGCGCAGCGACGGCCGAGCAATGTCCTCCATGGGGAAACGCGCAGCAGCCACCGAACCCAGCAGAAAGATCTCCGGCCCCAGAACCCACTTTCCAGAGCCCGAGTCGTGTTCCAGCAATCCCTCAGCAGCCAGCGACGTCAGCAGCCGGTGCACTGTTGGCCGGGTCAACCCGGACTCGCGTACCAAGCCTGCCAATGACGTGCCTTCGGGCTTCCGTCCCACCAGCCGCAGCAGCAGGGCTACCCGGCCCACCACCTGCGCTCCCTGAACCACCATGAGACCCCCTCAAGAAGAAATCATCCACAATATGGACAGCTTTCAGTGTACCGTCCATACCCTGAGTCTCCTTCCACGGTGAAGATTGACCGTCCTGCTAAGCAAAACTAGGCTCCTTCTCAAGAGACAGCACAGTCCACAAAGTGGATCACCTGAAACGAACTCAAAGAGGAGCCCAGCATGGCCAAGATCCAACAAAGCGCAGCCCAAGCGCTCCATGACCTGATGGCAGACGGCCTCACCATCGCCGTCGGCGGTTTTGGCCTGAGCGGCATCCCCGCAGACTTGATCGACGCCGTCCGGGAATCGGGCGCCAAGGACCTCACCATCGTGTCCAACAACATGGGCGTGGACGGCAAGGGTCTTGGAGTCCTGATTGAGGCGGGCCAGGTCCGCAAAGTCATTGCTTCCTACGTGGGCGAGAACAAGCTCTTCGCTGAGCAATACCTGGCTGGCCAACTCGAAGTCGAGTTCACCCCGCAGGGCACGCTGGCCGAACGCCTCCGCGCGGGCGGTGCCGGCATTCCCGCTTTCTACACGCGCACCGGGGTGGGCACCTTGGTTGCCGAAGGCAAGCCGCTGGAAGAGTTCGACGGCGTAACTTACGTCCGCGAGCGCGCCATCACCGCCGACGTCGCGCTGGTTCATGCGCACACCGCGGACACGGACGGGAACCTGATCTACCGCTACACCGCGCGGAACTTCAACCCTGTGGTGGCCACGGCAGGCACAGTGACCATCGCCGAGGCGGAGGTCATTGTGCAGCCGGGCGAGCTGGACCCCAACCACATCGTCACCCCGGGCGTCTACGTCCAGCGGCTTGTCCAGGCAACCAACCGGGTCAAGGACATCGAGCAGCGAACCGTCCGCCAACGCCCGGAAGCACAGCGCGCTGAAGCACTGACGGTCTAAAGCAAAGGAGCACATCACCATGGCATGGACACGTGACCAGATGGCCGCCATCGCGGCCGAAGAATTGAACGACGGCGACTACGTCAACCTCGGCATCGGCATCCCCACGCTGGTGGCCAACAACCTGCCCCACGGCGTGCGGGTGGTCCTCCAGAGCGAGAACGGCCTGCTTGGAATGGGCCCCTTTCCCTATGAGGGCGAAGAAGACGCGGACCTCATCAACGCCGGCAAGCAGACTGTGACCATCACCCCCGGCGGCAGCATTTTCGACTCCGCTACCTCGTTCGGCATGATCCGCGGCGGGCACGTGAAGGTGGCCATCCTGGGCGCCATGCAGGTGTCCGGCAGCGGCGACCTTGCCAACTGGACCATCCCCGGCAAGATGGTCAAGGGTATGGGCGGCGCCATGGATTTGGTGGCCGGGACACCGCGGGTGGTGGTCCTCACCGAGCACAATGCCAAGGACGGTTCGGCCAAGATCGTCACCGAATGCACGCTGCCCCTCACGGGACTGCGCTGCGTGGACCGGATCATCACGGACCTGGCCGTTTTCGACATCGTGCCTGACGCTGAAACGCACGACGGCGGCACGCGCCTGCTGCTGACACGCCTGGCACCGGGCGTCACGACAGAAGAAATCCGTAGCAAGACCGAGGCCGAGTTTGCGCTGGCGCTTGCCTCTGAAGAACCCACCTCTGAGGAACACACGCTTGAAGGAGCCAACGCATGAGCCTGAAAGACCAGTTCGGCAAAGACATCCTGCTCACCGGCTGGGGGCACAGCAAGTTTGGGAAACTGAGCGATGAGACGTTGGAGTCGCTGATCGTCCAGGTTGCCGGCGAAGCCATCAGCAACTCCGGCCTGGACCCCAAGGACATCGACGAGATCTACCTTGGACAGTTCAACTCCGGCATGCAGCCTCTGGGATTCACGTCCTCTTTGGCGCTTCAGTTGTCCGCGGACCTGGCCAACGTCCCGTCCACGCGTACCGAGAATGCGTGCGCCTCCGGATCGGCCGCCTTCCAGCAGGGAGTCAAGGCCGTCCTCGCCGGAACTGCCCGCAACGTCCTGGTGATCGGGGCCGAGAAAATGACCGACGCCGGCGCGGACGTCGTGGGAGCAGCCCTCCTTGGTGCTTCGTACGAGATGGCCGGCAAAGCGTCCTCCACCGGGTTCACGGGCCTGTTCGCAGAGGTGGCCAAGCACTACGGCAAGCGTTTCGGGGCAGGAATCAGCGGCACGGGCTTTGAAGGCGGCCTCGGCGACGTCCTCGGCTCCATCGCCGCCAAGAACCACCACAACGGCATGGACAACCCTTACGCCCAAATGCACCGGGATTTCGGCGAAGAGTTCTGCCGCACTATCTCCGAGAAGAACCCCATGGTGGCCGAGCCCCTGCGCCGCACTGACTGTTCGCCGGTCTCGGACGGCGCTGCCGCCGTCGTGCTTTCAACGTCGGCTACCGGCGGCGCAACTGCACCTGTGCGTCTTGCTGGTTTCGGTCATGCCAACGACTTTTTCCCGGCGGAGAAGCGCGACCCCACCGAGTTCGCCGCCACCCGAGCCTCGTGGGAGCGCGCCTTCACCATGGCGGGCGTGGGCATTGAGGATCTGGACTTCGCCGAGGTGCACGACTGCTTCACCATCGCCGAGCTCATCATGTACGAGGCCATGGGTCTCACTCCGCGCGGCGAGGGCGCGCGTGCCATCCAGGAAGGCTGGGTTTATAAGGACGGCAAGCTTCCCGTCAACGTCTCCGGCGGACTCAAGGCGAAGGGGCATCCGGTGGGTGCCACTGGCGTGTCGCAGCACGTTATTGCCGCGATGCAGCTCAGCGGGACCGCGGGCGACATGCAACTAGCGAACGCCCGCCGCGGAGCTGTGCAGAACATGGGCGGCGTGGGCATCGCCAACTACGTGAGCGTGCTGGAAGCGCTGTAGCTAGCGCGCCCGGATCAGCGCCGCGATCTCCGTGAATCCGAGCCGCTCTGCGTTCTGCAGGGCGGTTCGGCCTTGGGGGTCGCGGATGTCCGGGTTGGCTCCGGCTGCCAGGAGTTGCCGGACCACGTCCTGCTGATTCGGACCGCCATTGTTGAGCAGGATGGCTTCCTGCATGGCGGTCCAGCCCAGGTTGTTGACGTGGTCCACGGGCACGCCCGCTGCGATAAGGATCCGCACAGTGTCCGTATGCCCATGCTCGCTCGCCGGGATCAGGGCCGTGCCGCCGTACCTGTTGATGCTGCGAACGTCCGCTCCCGCAGCCAGCGTCAGTTGCAGGACCTCGTTGAAGCCCTCAGCACCGGCATAGAGGAACGCGGAGTCCTGGATGTCGTCCTTGGCGTTGACGTTGCCGCCAGCCGCGATCAGTTCGCGCACCCTCGCAGCGTCGTTGGCTTTCGCGGCAAGGATCAGGAGTCGGTCAGTTTCCAGTTGGGCCTCCGGTGACAGTTCCGTTGATTGTTGAGCCGGTACAGCAGCCGACGACGACGGGACGGGACTTACGCTCGACGGCGCGGCTTGGGTGGGGGCTGATTGAGTCGGCGCCGGGCTGGAAGGCGCAGCCGGGCTGGAAGGCGGGGACGCCGCCGTCGTACATCCGGACAGCAGCCCGAGCACCAGCACGCCCGCCCCCACCACCCGCGTTTTTGTACAGATAACGCCCCTAAAACGCTCCCATAAGGGCATCATCTGTACAAAAACTCCAAGGGGGTTCATGGCTACTTCGCTGCCACGGCCAAGGCATCAGCGCCAGCGGTTGCACAGGCTTCGTCGAGGGCGCCGTCGGGAGCACCGCCCACACCGATCCCTGCAACGGAAACGCCGTTGACCTTCAGCGGAACGCCGCCGGACAGGAACAAGGTGCCCGGGAGGTCGGCGATGGAGGGGCCGTTACCGTTGATGCGCTTGGCCAGCTCGCTGGTGGGAGCACCGAAAGCTGCGGCTGTGTAGGCCTTCTGCTTGGCGGCTTCGATGGTGTGCTCGGCGGCGTTGTCACCGCGGAGCAGGGCCTGAACGGTGCCGAAACGGTCAACCAGGGCAACAGTCACGAACGGCAGCTTGTCTGCCTGGCACTTGGCGAGCGCGGCGTTGACGGCTGCGCTTGAGGCGCCCACGGAGATGCGGTTCTGGGCTACAACGTTCTCCGGTGCCGGCTGAACTTCTGCGGCAACTTTCACGGGCGCGGCGGGTGCGGCGGCTGGTGACACGGCGTTGGCCACAGCAGTGACACCGCCGGTGAGCAGCAATGCTCCGGCAGCGGCGGCGGCAATCATCTTGTTGGACTTCTTCACAAGGTTCTCCTGGTAGTTGGCATCGGGTACATCTCCATGCTTTCGCGAGCGCCCCCACGCCGCATCGGCCGGGCGCCGCTCCCGGTCTCAGCCTTTCCGCCACCTGCATCAGCCAAAAGGTGGAGAGACCAATGACTGCGTGGGATCTAGCATGGAAAGAACGCCTTCCACCCAAACCCGGAACGGGAACCACCCATGCCAACTGCTCATCCAAGGCTCGAACCTGGCAACCAGCTCAGCAGCCGGATTGATGGCCGCATTGATGCTGTGGTGCACTTGGGCTTCGCCGTCCTGATGGTGGCCTCCGCAGTCCGGTACGTTATGCGACACTCCCCCGCGGACAACCTGTGGACCGTTGCTTTGGCCGTGGCCGTGTGCGCGCTGTATGCGGTGACCGCGGTGCTGGCTCACCGCCAACCACTGGCTCACCGGCAGCCGCCGGGTCAACGCACTCACCGGTTGTGGATCCCCTGGATGGTGGCGTTGGTGGCTGCGTGGGCCGCGTTGGTGGTGGTCGCTCCGAGCTTCGCCTGGTGTTCCTTCGCCATTTTCTTCCTCACGCGCACGGCCTTCCGCGGTTGGGCCGGCTACGTGGCGGGAGGCGCTACGGCGGCCGCTACCGCCGTCGGGCTCTTCCGCATGAGCGGCTGGACGGACATCGCCATGCTGCTGGGGCCTCTCGCGGCGGGCGCCCTGCTCACGCTGATCTACGACAAGATTGAGCGCGATGCGGCACTGCAACGCAGGCTCTTCAACGACGTCACCCAAGCCCAGGAGCAACTCGCCTCCAAGCAACGTGAAGCCGGAATCGCCACCGAGCGCGAGCGGGTTTCCCGTGAAATCCACGACACCGTCACCCAAGGCCTGGCCAGCAGCCTGCTCCTCCTTGAGGCCGCCCAACGCTCCTGGCCAGCCGAAACCGCCCACCATGACGTCCGCAAAGCAACAGATTTGCTCAGGCGCAACCTCGCAGACACCCGCAGCCTGGTGCACGAGCTCTCCGCTCCCGGCCTTGAGACCGGGCCGCTCCCGGAAGCCCTGGAACATGCGGCACGGCAATACTTTGAGACCGTCAGCATCCACGTCACCGGTGAGCCGCGGACCCTTCCATCCGAGGTGCGTCATGCCCTGCTCCGCGTCACCCAAAGCGCCGTGGCCAACATCAAACTCCATGCCCGCGCGGACCATGCCAGCGTGACGCTCGGTTACCTTCCGGATGCGGTCACCTTGGACGTGTTCGACGACGGTCGCGGCTTTGATCCTGCATCGGTACCTCCGGCGTCGGCCAACGGAGGGTACGGCCTCCGTGCCATGCGGCAGCGTGTTGAGCAGTTGGGCGGAGAATTGTCCGTGGAAAGCTCGCCCGGCGAAGGCACCATCATCGCGGCGCAGTTCCCACTGACCCAGCCAGCTGATCCGGCCCATGCTTTGAAGGAGGCCCTGTGAACACTATCTCGGTGCTCCTCGTGGACGACCATACGGTAGTTCGGAGCGGACTCAAGGCGCTGCTGGGCACCCAAGGTGACATCGCCGTCGTCGCGGAGGCGTCCTCCGGCGAGGAAGCCCTGAAAGCCACCCAAGAGCATTCACCCGCAGTAATCCTCATGGACCTGGCAATGGGCGCTGGAATGGATGGCATTGAAGCCACCAAACAGCTGCGACAGCGGAACCCGAAGCAAGCCATCATCGTGTTCACCACCTACGATTCGGACGCTGACATTGTGCGGGCCGTGGACGCCGGTGCCATGGGCTATTTACTCAAGGATGCTGCGCCGGAAGAAATTTTCGCAGCCGTTCGTGGCGCGGTGCAGGGGAAAAGCGTGATGAGTGCGCCGGTAGCTTCCCGCCTGTTCCAACAATTACGGAATCCGGACGAAATTCTCACGCCCCGCGAAGCCGAACTGCTCAGCCTCCTAACCCAGGGCCTCAGCAACCGTGATCTCGGGAAAAGACTGTTCATTTCCGAAGCGACAGTCAAAACCCACCTCGCTCATATCTACGCCAAACTCGGCGTCGAAACCCGTGCCGCAGCAATTGCCACAGCTATCCGGCGTGAGGGGATGCGGTAAAGGTACGCGGTTGGTTACGCTGAGCCGTATGGACGATGCAGCGGATCGCAAAATGTTCAAAAACCCGGGAACTGCTTTGCTGGTCCGGGGAGCCCTTTCCATAGTTTTTGGCCTCTTGATCTTTGTTGTGCCCAGTGCCACCGCTTTGGTGGTGGTTGTCATGTTCGGTGTTTTTGCGATCATTGACGGCATTACCAGCGTGGCCCATTATTTCTACGACCCCGCCGGCCGATCCCGCTGGACCATAGTTGGTGGGCTCATCTCCATAGCAGCCGGCATTGTGGCCATTGCGTTGCCGGGAATTACCGCGGCAGCAATCGGTGTGCTGATCGGATTGTGGGCCCTTGTTCTTGGCCTTTCCCAAATTATCCTTTCGCTGGCCGCGAGGACCTTCATCCGAAGCTGGGGCGTCTGGTTCCTTACCGGCCTGATCACCACGGTGTTCGGGATTGTGGTGCTGGTGAATCCGGGGCTGGGCCTCCTGGGCCTGGTGTGGATGTTGGCCGGATTCGCGATCGTTACCGGGTTGCTCCTAATCGCATCGGGCATCGGGCTCCGCAAACTCACATCCTCCTCCGCACTTTACGCCCGCTAGTTCGTCAAGGTAAAAACCCGTCAGGGGATGCGCTCAGCCCCAAGTTCGGTAAGTTAGTGGCTGTGAAGATAGCTACCTGGAATGTGAACTCCCTCCGCGCCCGTGCCGACCGCGTTGAGGCCTGGCTTGAGCGCAGCGACTGCGATGTCCTGGCCATCCAGGAGACCAAGTGCAAGGACGAGAACTTCCCGTGGGAGCTCTTTGAGCGCATGGGTTACGAGGTTGCGCACTTCGGCGTGAACCAGTGGAATGGTGTAGCCATCGCTTCGCGCGTGGGTTTGGAAGATGTGCAGCGCACCTTCCTGGACCAGCCCGCGTTCGGTAAGGCCGGCAAGGATCCTGCTCAGGAAGCCCGGGCCATCGCTGCCACCTGTGGCGGCGTCCGTATCTGGAGCCTGTACGTTCCCAACGGCCGCTCGCTGGACGACGAACACATGCCGTACAAGATCAAGTGGCTGGACGTCCTGCAGGGCCACGCGGCTGAATGGGTCAAGTCCGAGCCCACCGCCCAGATCGCCCTCATGGGTGACTGGAACATCGCACCGTTCGATGAGGACGTTTGGGACATCGAGCTGTTCCGCAACAACAACTACACCCACGTCAGCGAACCCGAGCGCGCCGCCTTCCACGCCTTCGAAACCGCCGGGTTCACCGACGTCGTCCGTCCCTACACCCCGGGCCCCGGCGTCTACACCTACTGGGACTACACACAACTGCGCTTCCCCAAGAAGGAAGGCATGCGCATCGACTTCTGTCTCGCCTCCCCTGCCCTGGCATCACGGGTCACAGGCGCCTCCATCGACCGCGAGGAACGCAAGGGCAAAGGCGCTTCGGACCACGCTCCGGTCATTGTGGAGCTGGCGGACTAAGTACAAGGCTCACTGACGAAAAGGGGCGGTTGATATGACTGGAAACCTGTATCGGGGCCAGGCGGGTCTGCCGTTCTCTTCGTCACTGCGCATTTACGAGCCCATCGAGGCGTTCCCGCCCGAACAGCAACGCCAGCTCGTGGCGGAAGGCACCAAGAACGGTTCCCGGGCCGCCGTCGAAAATGCGGAGCTCCAAGCCTCCCTGGGACGCATCACGCGTTCCGGCGGCGACCCTTTCCCCACCGGCCGAACGGACTTGGTACGCATGACGCGCGTGCCCACCGGACGGCACGCTGCGGCCCAGGATACGGAAGATCACGACGCCGGGCGGCTGCTTTTCTGCCCCAGCCAACTGGTGATTCGGGCTGGCTTGGCGGCCAACGCGCTCATGGATGGCGTGCACAGTCCGCTGGCCGATCTTCTCATCCCGGTCTCGCAGCGTGACAAGCACCAAGCCAGGATCGATCGCATCAACGCCGGGGAGGCCGCAAAACGGGTGCACACCCGGGCTTCAACGTGGGGCATTCCGTTTAGCTGGTTCTCCCTTTTCAGTGAGTCGGACCGCAAGGACGTGGTGGAGTCCGAGGGGCGCATCCTCACCGTCCGGGTATGGACACCCATTACTGAAGCCTTGGATAGGGCCCGCTTCGCCGTGGCCCATTTGGCTTTGGCTGCGCCTGATTTGGACATGCTGGATGACCTGACACAGCTCACGGAGTGGCTGGAACTATTCCACGTCCAGTCCATGGTGGAGCTGGATTATGGTGCCGTGGCTGACAAGGTGTATCCGGACGAGTCCCCCATGGATGTCCGGCTCGGCATCGAGTGCCTGGCTGAAGGGGACATGACCGGAGCGGCCGCCGCCTACCGCAGGCTCGCCTCGCGGTGGATTCCCATCCGGCAACTGGCGCGGGCCTCCTAGCTGGGCTCGTGCTGTTAGCTGGGCTCGTGCCTTTAGCTGGGCGGGGCCGTTGTCTCGCGGACAATCAGCTTGTGGGGGGCCACCTCTGAATGAACCGCTCCCGGGTTGCCATCCAATTCGTCCAGCAGCATCTTGGTAGCCAGCTCTGCCTGGTTGTCGGGCCGCTGGCCCACGGTGGTCAGGCCAATGGATGACGAGAAGTCGTGGTCGTCAATCCCGATGACGGAAAGGTCTTCCGGCACCCTGACGCCATGACGGCCCGCCTCAAAAATGACGCCCATAGCCATCTCGTCCGAGGAGCAGAAGATGGCTGTTGGTTTGCGGCCGGGTTGGCTCCAGAGCCGGTTAAACGCCTGCTGTCCGCTGGCGACAGTGAAGTCACCCCACTGGTCCCACTCGGGGCGGACTTCCAGGCCGGCGTCGGTCATGACTTCCTGGAAGGCGCGGATACGCACGCGGGGAACGTCGAAGTTCAGGTCCGTTTCGTCGTCGCCATGGAGCAATGCGATGTCCTTGTGGCCCAGGTCCAGCAGATGCCGCACGGCGGTGGACGCGGCGTCGTAATCGTTGATGCCGATGTACGCGCAGTCCTCAACGTGGCCACCCACCACAACCAGCGGGATGTCGATTTTGTGGAGGTGTTCCAGCTCTTCCTCTGTCAGGGACATACAGAGCACCAACAGTGCGTCGATTTGTTTGTAGACCATGGTGGAGCTGAAGAGCCGCTCACGGTTGCTGCCGTGGCCGCCCAGGTTGAAGAGGGAGAGGTTGTACTTGCGTGAATGGAGTTCCCGGTCCGCGCCCTCTATGGCTTTGGAGAAGAACCACCGGCTCACAAAAGGTGCCAGGACTCCGATGGTGCGGGTGCGGCCCGTCGCCAAGCCTGATGCCGATGACGACGCAACATATCCCAGTGAACTGGCAACTTCGAGGATTTTCTCGCGGGTGGCGGGAGACACCCGCGGTAGTCCCCGCACGGCGCGTGAAACGGTGGCCGTGGAAACTCCGGCGGCTGCAGCTACGTCCTCAATACTGACGCCGGTATGGCCGCCGCGTTGGGATCTACCCGTTGTTTTTGACACAGGCTCCCCTCTCCGGCCGCCGTTGCTCCGCCTTCAAACCCTAAATGTGTATTTGTAGATTGCCGCCTCGGTTACGCAGGCGCGTAATGCGCTGCGTAACCGAGGCCGCAGTCCTAGCCCTTGAGGCCGCCGGACAGCAGGCCGCGCACAAAGTAGCGCTGCAATCCGAAGAACACCAGGAGCGGGACGATGATGGAGACGAACGCTGCTGCCGGGTTCAGGTAGTCCCTGGCACCGCGGGTACCGGAGATCTCAGCCAGACGCTGCGTAATGGGTGCAACGTCTGCCGTTCCACCGGAGAACACCAACGCCACCAGCAGGTCATTCCAAACCCACAGGAACTGGAAGATCGCCAGCGAGGCGAGTGCCGGTACCGACAGCGGCAGGATGATCCGCCAGAAGATGGTGCTGTGTCCGGCGCCGTCCACCCTTGCCGCCTCAATGACTTCACCGGGAATTTCGGAGATGAAGTTATGCAGCAGGAAGATGCCCAGCGGAAGGCCGAACATGGTGTGGGCAATCCACAGCTGGGCGTACGAACCCGCCGGGAGCTGCAGGGTCTGCGTAAAGAACTGCAGCAGCGGAATCAGGGCCATCTGGAGCGGGATGATCTGCAGGGCAAAGACGAAGATGAAGAGAGCGTCACGGCCCTTGAACTTGCCCCACGCGAAAACGTACGCAGCCATGGACGCCAGGACCAGCACGAAGATGGTGACCGGGATGACGATCGCGATGGAGTTGACGAAGTATTGCGAGAGGTTGGCGGATTGCGACCCCGCCGGGGTGAGGACATCCGCGTAGTTCTTGAACGTGAACTGCCAGTCGACGAACGCATTCCACCAGCCGTCGGACCGGGGACCTACCTGCTTGGCGGCAGGACGGAACGAGGTAACAAAGAGCCCGAACGTCGGCACGGACCATACGAC
The DNA here is from genome assembly GCF_019977315.1 of Arthrobacter sp. StoSoilB22. NCBI lineage: Bacteria > Bacillati > Actinomycetota > Actinomycetes > Micrococcales > Micrococcaceae > Arthrobacter > Arthrobacter sp. StoSoilB22. Next base: position 457,113 of record NZ_AP024652.1, on the reverse strand, counting down.
GGCGATGATGATCGCTGCCGCTGTTGCCCACTTGGAAGTGAGCTTGGTCTTGACGCGGCGCATGATGGGCTGGGCGTCCTCCGTGGGGTCGGATCCAGGACGCTGCCGGGTGGCCTTCGAGGCCTCTTTCGGGGCTGGCGTGGCTGTCAATGGATCTCCCTTTGCTTGCGAAGGACTCGAGCGTTGTACACGACGATCGGCAGCACCATGAGGAACAGGATCAGGGCCAACGCGGCACCCCGTCCGGGCTCACCGGCGCGGAAAGCCTGCGTGTACATTTCGTTGGCGACCACGGAAGTGTCGTAGTTGCCGGCGGTCATGGTTCTCACGATGTCGAAGACCTTCAGCGTTGCGATGGTAATGGTGGTCAGGACCACCACCAGGGCTCCACGGATGCCGGGGACTGTGACGTTGCGGAACTGCTGCCAAGCGTTGGCACCGTCCAGGCGGGCCGCCTCGATGAGTTCCACAGGGACACCCTTGATGGCCGCAGACAGGATCACCATGGCGAAGCCGGTCTGGATCCAAACCATCACGATGATGAGGAAGATGGTGTTTTCCGGGGCATCCAGCAGGAACTGCTTGGGATCCATCCCCAGGGCGACCCTGAAGAAGTTGATGACACCGGTCTGCTCGATGTTGGGGCCACGGTAGTCGTAGACGAGCTTCCAGATGATGCCGGCGCCCACAAAGGAGATGGCCATCGGCATGAAGACCAGCGATTTGAGAACCCGCTCGCCGCGGGCCTTATCAATGAAGACTGCGTAGGCGAGGCCGAAGCTCGTCGACAGCAGTGGAACCAGGACGGTCCAAATGACGGTGTTCCGCAGCGTGGTCAATGCCTCAGGCTGCGTGAACATCCACACGAAGTTATCAAAGCCGTTGCCATTGCCGCTGGCATCCGTGAAGGCCAGCATTGACGTGCGGATGGCCGGATAAACCAGACCCACCAGCATCAGGATTGCCGCAGGAGCAAGGAATCCTGCCACCGTGACTTTGTCTTTGACTGACTTAGGCGCCCTGTCCACCAGCAACATGATGAGGCCGATGACCGCTGCGAATATCGCAAGGGCTATCACTACTTGTAGGAGTTTTTCTCCAATAAATTCCATACCCAACCTCCGGGGCGTGAGTGAATCACTAAGTTCCGGGAAAAGCACTGCCTCCCCGGCTGGGTCAACCAGTCAGGGGAGGCAGCACTCTGGGAGTTAGCTCTTAGGCCAGCTGGATTCGATGCTGTTGGCAACATCCTGGGAGGACGTGCCGTTGATCCACTGCACGATGCCCTTCCAGAAGGAGTTGGAACCAACTGCGCTCGGCATGAGGTCCGAACCGTCAAAGCGGAACACGGTTTCCTTGTCCTGGAGGATCTGGACGGTCAGCTTGTCCAGGTCAGACTGTGCGTTGTTGGGGTCCAAGCCCTTGTTGGCACTGACCACGCCGCCAAGCTTCACGCGGTTGTTGGCGAAGTCGGCGCTGGCCAGGTATGCCAGGAACGACTGAACTTCAGCGGTGTCCTTGTAAGCACCAACCATCTCGCCACCACCGGTGACTGCCTTGCCCTTGCTTTCGTCAATCGGCGGGGTGATGAAGGCCCAGACGTCGCCGTCTTCAGCCACGTTGGTTCCTGCAGGCCAGTTGGCGGCCTGGAAGTTGGCCTGGTGGTGCATGGCGCAGGTGCCGTCGAGGACCGGCTGGCCGGCCTGGGCGAACCCGGTGCTGAGGATGGAGCGAACGTCACCGAAGCCGCCGTTCACCATGTCCGAGTTGAGCAGGATGTCGCCGGCCTTGTCGAAGGAATCAACAATCTTGGGGTCATTGAACGGAATCTGGTGAGCCACCCACTGGTCGTAGACCTCGGGGCCGTGGGCGCGCAGGACAACGTCTTCGATCCAGTCCGTGCCGGGCCAGCCCGTTGCTTCTCCGGACTCGAATCCGGCACACCACGGCTTCATGTTCTTGTCATCCGCGGCGATCTTCTTGGACAGCTCGATCATTTCGTCCCACGTCTTGGGGACTTCCCAGCCTTTGTCCTTGAAGGTCTTGGGCGCGTACCAAACAAAGCCCTTGACGTTCGCGAGCATCGGAGCGGCGTAGAACTTACCGTCCACCGTGCCGTACTTCTTCCAGTCCGGGGACCAGTTCTTGTCCACAAGGTCGGACACGGTCTGCGGTGCGGGCTTCAGGTAACCGGCCCGTGCCTGGGTGGCCAGAAGGCCGGGCTGCGGGAAGATCGCAACGTCCGGGGCGGTGCCGGACTGGGCACGCACGCCGATCTGCGTTTCGAATTCCTTGCTGCCCTCGTACTTAATGGTGATGCCGGTGCAGGATTCGAACTGCTTCCAGGATTCCTCGAGATTGGTTGCCTCGACGTCGACGATGGTGGAGTAGACGGAGACGGTCTTCCCGTCATGCTTGCCATAGCTTTCGTAGGCGGAGCAATCATCCGAGCCGGCGGTGGATCCCCCACCGCCACCATCTCCGCTACAGGCGGAAAGGGTAAGTGCCAGAACACCGGCGGCTGCGACCGGTAGCAGGTACTTGGTTTTCTTCATGCTAAAGACTCCTCGCTGAGTACAAAGATTCGGCGGCGCAATTGATGTGGTGACGCTCACACTAGCCATGATTCGCCAGTCAATGCAAGCGCTTACACATAACGTGATCGCATTGATACCAAGCAGCCTGCGCTTCTCCGCGGGCGGCGGTCCTCGAGCGCTCGGTGAGCTGGTTGACGGCCTGCTCCGCGCTACTCCACGCGGCCTGACGAGCCTCGCTGATTTGATTGCCTACTATTGCCTATGGAAAAGTAGGAATCGTGGATGAACTTGAAGCACTGCAAACCATAGGCCGCCTGATCAAAGAAGAACGCTTGGCACAAGGGCTGAGCCAGGTTCAGCTGGCCAAGCAGGCAGGTACTGCCATCAAGACGGTCCGCACACTGGAATCCGGGACCCGGCGAACGCAGGAGATCAACCAACGCAAGCTTGAGCACGCCTTGGGCTGGAGGGCAGGTTCGGTGTCCGAAGTCCTCAAAGGTAAATCGAACTTCGCTCCGGAAATGATCACCCCCGACGACATGCGCTCAGGCGACGAATCACGGCAGGGACCTCCCCGGGTTACCGTTCCCAGCGCTCCCATTGCCCGGGCCTCGCACCTCTCCGATGAAGAGCTGCTCGCCGAGCTCACCTACCGGATGATGCACCGCAACCGAGGCTGATCGGCCACACTACAGTGCCTGGCGACGCACCATCTCATTGATCCAGGCCGGCGCGAACGGCGACGTGCAATTGGGCGGTGTGGGATAGTCCTTCAGCACTTCCAACCGCTCTCCGATGTCCAAGGCCCTGGTCCTTTGCTCCGGGAATTCAATCCCGATTTGCGCCAGGCAGTGGTTCATGGCCCACTGAAGGCGGTCCGGGGCTTCCTTCATGTGGCTTTCAATAACGTCCAGCAGTTGCACAAGATCCAGGCCTTCGGGCTTCTTGACGACACGCTCGGAGGTCAGCGCCCAGCCAGCGCTTGCCACCACGGGATCGGAGTCAGCGAACCAGGTAACCCGCAATTCTTCGGAATGCGGGCTTTTCTTGACGACGTAGTTGACAAGCCAGTCCTGGACTTTGGGGGTCCGTGCTTCCCGCAACATGCTGTCCAGTTCGTCCCGGTCAAAGGCCTTGGGCCGGCATATCAGGAGCGCCAGCAATCTGGCTGCGGTGTCACCGGTGTTCCACAGCTCGCGGGAGAGCTCCTGCTGGGTCTTCAACCTCTTCGCGATGGCACGCAGCTTGCTGAGGTTTACCCCGTGGTCATCGCCGTGTTTCTCGTTCACTTCGCGGGCCCGGGGCTCTTCCAATGCCGCAAGTTCCGCCATGAGACCGGACACCGTCGCTTCGAGCGTCAACTCTTGGGCCGCCGTCGTTTGAGCCACCGTGGCCTCCTTTCCTTCGGGTGTGGGATTCAGGCTACCCGTTGCTGAATGCGAGGGCAGCGCACGGCTGCGCATCAACCGCTTGGACGGCTCAGGAACTTAGCGAACCCCTCACGATGCTCACACTGGAGTGGCCGGGATTTCCATCCAGCGGTTCATCAGAGACGTCGACGATAGGAAAATCGTCCAAATTCAGATCTGACGGAAGCGGGAAGGTCCCTGAATCCGAGCTCATGATTCCCAGACTGATCAGCCGTTTAAGGTCCGTGCCGATGAGCCAGACCTCCTGGTAGCCCTGTGCTTCATCTTTGCTCAGCTTCACTTCCAGGTTTCGTGATCCGTCCGCGGACTCAAGGACTGTCGCTGATCCTGTGGCAGTGTGCTGTGCGAGTGGGGACAACTCTGCCCGCGCCAATGGCGTTGCCGCTTGATTGAGGTTCCACAGCGTTCCACCCGCGATGACCAAGGCCCCCGCCGCAGCAACTGCCAACCAGGTCCCACGGCGTTGCCACCCCAAGGGACGCTTCTTGACGGAACGTATGTCTGTGGGTGGCGCCGGGGGGTGCCCTGGTTCGGGCGGATCGGTGTGGCCGGCTTTGCTGGTTTCAGTCCCAGTTGCAGAGCCAGCTGCAGATCCCGTTGCGGAGCCCGTTGCGGAGCCCGTTACGGAGCCTAGGGGGTCCGCCCGGGTTGCATCGGACAGACTCAGTTCCCGGTGAATCCCGCTCCACACGTTGGGGCCGGGCACCTCAAAGCTTGTGCTGTCCGGTGTGGTTTTCATGGCGTCCACGGCGCGGCGCAATGCGGCGTACTCCGCCGAGCAGGCATCGCAGCTATTGAGATGCCGTAGGCCCTCCTCATCGAGCCAAGCACCGTACAGCGCCAGGAGGCTCAACTCTTCCGGATCAATGTGCGGCACGGTCAACCTCCAGTCTGCTTCTTAGGTGGATCAAGCTGCGTCGAATGTGGCTCTTGACGGTACCAAGGGGTAGTTCAAGCCTGCGGGAAATCTGCTCATGCGTCAGGTCCTCGTAGAACGCTAATTTCATGATGGCGCCCTGCGGTTCACCAAGCCGGTCCAGTTCTCCGTCCAGAAGCAGCCTGTCGGCCACTACCTCAACCGCTTCCCCTGTTGGAGATGCCCCGCCAGTGTCCTGGACCTGGGCGACGGCAAGGATTCTGCGAACTTCCCGGTTAGAGGCAGAATGGGCGTCCGCAATGGCGTGGCGTGCAATGCCCACTATCCAGGCCGGCAGTCGCGAGACCTCCGGGTGGAAGGTGTCGCGGTGTCGCCAGACCCTAATGAAGACCTCTTGCGTGACGTCGTCGGCTGCCGAACGGTCTCTCAAAGACCTCAAGGCGAGCGTGTGCACCAGCGGGGCGAACTCCCTGTAAGCGGCCACAAGTGCGGACTCATCCCCCGCCATAAATGAAGTGGTCAAAGCATCGTCCCACGCGGATGAAACCTCGTTTGGGGATACCAAAGGAGACTCCTTCCCGGCGTCAGCGACGAGGACCACGGCCGGGTTGGGGTACTTATTCAAGGACCGCGGTGACAATGACATTGTCGCTGTAGTCCATTCGTTCGTCCAGCCACCTGCCCCCGCACGTGACAACCTTGAGTTCGTGCGGACCCGTGCGACGGAACAAAGATTCGCCGTCGAAGGCGTCCTTGGCCATCAACGTGACGGAAACAACCCGATAGTTGAGTGCGGGAGCACCCTCCCGTCCTACGGTGATCAAGGTTCCGGCCGGCAAGGATTTCAACTGGGAGAACGGTGCTTGGTCGGAGGTGGTGTCGATGTGTCCGGCAAGCACAGCCGAGCCTTCCGCGGCTCCGGGCGCTGGCCCGAACCGATACCAGCCTGCCTCATAGAAGGTTTCCGGTATCTCCATAGCACCACCGGGCGCGACCCCCACGGGTACTACGCCCATATCAATGGACGTACCAGCCACTTGGAGTGACACAGGAGGGGGAGTCGCCGCGGGCTGCGTTGGAGTTGTGCCCCGCAGCTTGACTTCGACAGGTGGCGCAGAAGGCTCGGCGGGAGGCATCGACGGTTGAGTCTGCTGCACGCTGGGGATCGAGTCGTTTGCCTCACTGGAGGCACTCGGTGCCGTGGACGGCGTCGGGGTCCCGCAGGCCGTCAGAAAGAGCACAGCTACGGCGGCCAGCGCTCCCATCCATTGGTGCGCACTGCGACGGCGGCCTGTACCGCTTTGGAGGCGCATAGGGCGACTTTGGTGTGGCTCACTTGATGTCATCACGCGTTTTCCTGGGGGTCTCCGGCTAGATGCTGCGGCTGCCGTTGTTGATGCGGGGCACGCCCTGGCCATCGCTGCGGACGGCCAGGACGTGTTCCAAGGACTTAGGACTTGATCCCGGAGGTGACAGCACGAGCCCTACGAATCCCCAGAGCGATCAGCAGCAGCGTTGCCGCAGCGAGGCCACCGCCCAGCATCAGCTGTTCTGTGGAGACATCACCTGCCGAGGCACCTGGAGACAAAGCGCCCGATGAGCCGTCCAGTGCGCCGGGTACCGATCCTGGTGCCGAATGCAGTCCGTCAATGGTCTGCACCGCCAATTGAAGATTCTTGTCGGTGAGACTTCCCCACGCGTAGACGATGGTGTGCGTTCCTTCGGTCACTGTCACATCCGCAGGGCCAATGACAGGTGCCGTGGTGCCCGCTGCAGCCACTGCGGCTGAGACCGTACCGGGGTCCAGTGTGAGTGTTTGCTCGTTAGGGTTGGCCAGATTGCTCACAACGGCCGTGCCGCCGGCCAGCACATCCACAGCAGGTGCCGCTGCAGTGTGTCGGACGGTCAGCTTGCCTTTGCCTGCATCGATGCGCGAGACGTCGTTCGTGAAGAAGTTCGCTGTTGGCTTTCCTGCCGCATCGAGGTTGGCGACGGCGGTGTAGTTGCCGTTTGCAGCCAAAGTCACCGTCACGGGCCCAATAACAGGGGCAGAGGCATCGGCGGCGTCCGAGGCAGTAATTGCGAGATCGTACGCTCCCGGCGGAAGTGCCAACGGGCCGGCCAGTGTGCCTGGAGTGAAGTCGTCCAAGGTTCGTGCTCCGTTGACCCAAACGTCAACGGTCAACCCAGGCACACCGTGAAGTACAGACAAATGTGCGTCGCCCTCCGCCGCTTGCGCGGGGACAGCCAAAACGATTGCTGCTGCCAGTGCCGCGGCACTGGCTCCTGCTCCTGCCGTAAGTATTCTGCTGCGCATGTCCTTCTCCTCGATCGGCCCGACGTGCGGGGTTTTTGCTGATACCCCTACTACCGACATGAGGATGGTTATGGATGCGGATGCACTCGATTTTTTGAGGGTGTGTTTCTCAGCGGACCCTCTCGGCCTTGGTAAACCTTGCCCGGGCACCGGAAACCATGTGCACCAGGACGGGGGTCTTCTGACCGATGACCAGGTCCAACGCTTCAACCAGCTGAGACACTTCCGCAGCCAGGATATGCGGCGCCACACCCTGCCGTGGTTGGATGCGGATGCGCAGTCCGGGCTGGCCCTTCACTTCGAGTGTGGCAACGGAGGCGCCGGCGAGGTCCGTCCTTTCAGCCAGGGCGGACCTGAGCGCCTGCTCGGCCACGCCACCACCGATCCGGACTTCGCCGTCAACCGCGCTGTCATCGCCGCTCGCCACCAGAAGGTTGGCGCGGCCTTTTCCTTGCTGGGAAACCCAGGCGATCATCCCAATGATGATGGCCACCAGGACGACGCCGGCCACAATCCACAGCCAGCTCTCTTCACGTCCGGGGAGGTGAGTCTGCCTGAAGGCATTCTCAGCGCCCGCCCATACTGAAGCAGACCAACCGTGCCACCATGTGGCCACTGCAGGCACGGTGGCCAACAGCACGAGAAGCAGCCCGATGGCCAGCAGCTTCACACCAATGATGAAAAGAAGTATGCGGTTAAGGGTCCGCGGTGTTCCGTTCACGCTCCGATCACCCCCGAGGACGCCAGATTTACCCTGACAGCTGGCATAGGCACCGGCGACATTTCCTCAAGTTCGGCCTGGACGGCAGTTAATACTGCTTCTTCGCTGACACGGCTGCCGGACGTTGGCCGCACGTTCACCACCACCAGTTGCCGTGAGACCACCACCATGACCTGTTCCTGGGTGACGTTCGCGGCAGTTCGTGCCCGACGTGCCAGTGCCGAGGCCAGGACCTCGTCATCAACCACGACGGCGGTGCGCGGGTCCCTGAGCAAGTGGCGGGCGCGCCTGCCCGGCAGGACGGCGTGCAGCAGGAAGAACAGCCCCACCATGGCGATTACCACACCACTGGCCCCAAGCAGCAGCGGTGAGATGCCTTCCGGGAGGGCGATAATGCGCTCCGCGGCCGTGGTGGGATCGATAAGCCATGGCGGCTGCCCTATGGCGCGAACTCCTGATTCGAGCAAAGCGTAACCGCAGAGCACGATCACCAGAACGGCCGCGATCACGGACGCTCCCGCGCGGGACGAATGCGTCTCACGGCGCAGGATACGGCTCATGCTCGGGTCTTCCCCGGCCACCGGGCTTGCTCCCCTGTTCGGATCCGCTGCGTTCACTGGCTGTGTTTCCTGATCCTGGGTCACTGGACGCGGCCTCCCTCAGTGACGTGAGCTCCGCTGATTCTGATATCCACCCTGCTCAGTTGGGATCCGCTGAGCTGGGTCACGGTTTCAAGAACGAACGCCTTGGCTGCCACGGCGCGGTCCCAGATGGAGCCTCCAAAGCCTTGGACCCGCTGCGGATCACGCAACACCTCTGTCAAAGCCGGGACGCTGATAGGTGCCACGATGGACAAAGCCAACAGGCCGTCGTCGTCCGCCCAATCAGCGCGGATGTGGCTGGCGTCAACGCCGAGCGCCTGCGCTGCAGCGGCCCGAGCCAACGATGTCAATGCCTGGGTACTGATCCGGTTATGGCCGGCCAGGCTGGTGGTGTTCTCCACAGCCTCAGCCACGCTCATGACGAAGAGCGCCGGCCCGTAATGGCGTCCAGCACACTGCGAAGATCCAGTTTGCCCTCAGCCGCGCGGCCGAGCAGGGCGCCTATGCCCATGAAAAGCAGGGAGATCAGGAAACCCCATAGCCCGAACGAGAAGGACATGAAAGCCACGAAAGCGCCGATACCAATTCCCACCACGGTCATGCTCATTGGAGTGCCTCCCTTTCCACTACCACTGCCTTGCTTCCGGCGGGTTTCGCCGGCGGTGCAATGAAAACATCAGTGATTTCGATATTGACCTCAATCACTTGAAGACCAACCAATTCCTCCACGGCGCGGTATACAGCGGCGCGGACTTGGTTGGCGACGCCGTGCAGGGGATGACCGTAGAGCGCAACCAAGGTGATGTCCACCGCCACTTGGGTTTCCCCCACCTCGGCGCGAACCCCTGCTGCATGGTCCGAGCTGCCGACGGCGTCGCGAATAGCGCCCAGCGCTCGGGACGGAGCGGAGCCCAAGGAGTAGACGCCAGGCACTGTGCGGGCAGCGATACCCGCAACTTTGGCGACGGCGGCCTCGGAGATGATGGTGCGTCCGGTGCCAGGGATTTCGCCCCCGGGCACGGGATCAAGCTGCACATTCTGGTCTTCCATGGAGCACTCCCCTTCTCTTGATTACCACCCTAGCGTCTAGCTCCGACGCTTTGGGAGAAGCGTCGGAGGGAAGGGAACGCGCCCGGCTCCCGCTACGTGCAGTTCTTATCGATCCTGTCCTGGACGGGCTTCATAAGTTCCTCAAACTGCCCGTCACCGTACTTCCTGAAGTCCGAGCCGGCGGACTCCCTGAAAGCACGAAGTTCCTCGGAGGCTGGCTTCAGTTCTCCGGGCATTTTGCCCTCCATTTGCGACAATTCCTGCTCCCGTGGATGCACTCGGGTTCACGCTGGGATTCACGCCTAAGTCTGCATTCGAGGACACTTCTGCTGCGCGCGCCTGCCATGCCAGCGACGCAAGAATGCGCCGGTGACCTTTGCGGCGATCATAGGAAAGTTATCCACAAGCGAGAATTTCCGGCTGGGTTGCCAATGTTTGACCCACCTAGACTGACGCACAGATCACCGAAACAGCTGCTGGGGAGCCGCACCATGCCACGCCAAACGTTTATGTCCTTTCCTTCTGTCCGCGTCCGGCAGGCAGTAGCGGCTCTCGCCTTCGCAGTGCTTCTATGCGGTTGCCAAGGCAGTATCACGCCCGGCAGCCCAGCCTCCCCAACAGGCACGACGACGGCGACACCCACCTCGAGCGCTTCGTCACCGATTGCTCTGCCAGGGAGCGCGACCACAGAGACGGCGCCTGCCTTGTACAAACCCGCCGATGCCAAGGGGAAAGCACAGAACGTGCCCGTTCCCGTCATGCCCGACCTGGCGAAGGAGAACTCGAAGGCCGGACTGGAGGCGTTCATTGGGTACTGGTACGCGCAACAGAACTACGCTGCGGAGACCGGCGATCAATCTATGTGGTCCCAACTCAGCGCACCCGAGTGCCAGACCTGCAAGCGGATAGAGAAAGGCATCAGTGATAGCCACATCCATGGTCGGTGGTCGGTCGGCGGCAGCATCTCTATCCCGGCCATTGAGTCCCTGTGGTTAGACGGAGCAAGGAACCAACAAGCGAAGGTCCAAGTCATCCAAGAGCAGATCGACTACTTCAACGCTGATGGGACTCCGGGGCGTGCCTCGGAAGCGGCCACAAACTCTGCTTTTGGCCTATTCGCGACATATGGTTCCGCAGGTTGGACGGTGACCAACCTTGGCATCATCAACTAATCGTCCCGCTTGGCTAGTGCGCACGTCCTCAGTCGTAGCGATGTCGACCGTCATACTTTCACTCACGATATTCGGTCCCGCGCAGGCCGACACGGATTCCTGGGCAGGCTACAACAATCAGCAAGATGCCATTGACCTAACCAGCAGGTTCACAATCGACCCTGCAAGCGGGCAGCTAGAACCTCGTCTCGGCGGAACTTCAACCTCGCCCGCAGCCGACGACCCCAATCAGTACATGGCCGATACCCATTGCCGGGCCGACGGTCCCGATACGAAGGACCCTGGCTGCGATGCCCTCGAATGCCCGGCCACCGCGCCCGGAGGCGAGGAGGGCACACCGGTCATTTGGAAGGAGGCCCCCAAAGCAATCACCAATCCGGGCTGGACGGACTGGATCCCGGTCAGCGGCCCGACGTGCCTCTATGACCCCGAACCCGAAAACGTCCTGCCCAAAATCGCCGCGCGGATCCTCACCGACTTCCGCCAACTACCCGTCAACCCCGGAACCCTCCAAGCCCAACCCTTCCCCCACACCCTCAAAGGCGGCCCCACCAACTTCTACACCACCACCACCGACCAAGCCTTCGACCTCACCATCCTCGGCCAAACAGTCCACCTAACTGCCACACCCACCAACTACACCTACACCTTCGGCGACGGCACCACCCTCGGCCCCACACCAGCCGCCGGCTACTCCATCCCCGAAGCCGAATGGCTCAACAACCAGACCCGCACCAGCCACATCTACGCAGAAACCGGCAACTACCAAGCAGCAGTCACCACCAGCTTCACCGGAACCTACTCCGTCAACAACGGCCCACCACTACCCATCAACGGCACCCTGGACATCACCACACCCACCAAAACCATCCACGTCTGGAAAACAGAAAGAGCACTCGTCGCCGACACCTGCCAGGAAAACCCCAACTCCTGGGGCTGCCCCGGCACGGAATCTCGCTAAGCCCAGTACGCACACGTCTACTTGCCCACTCCATCCGCGAGACCACGGATGAAATACCTCTGCCCCGCGAAGAACAGCACGATCACCGGAATTGCCGCAATGGCCATACCTGCGAAAACCACGGGGTAGTCCGTGCCGTGCTTGGACATCAGATTGGTGAGCCCCACGGGAAGGGTTTGTAGCGCTCCCCCGCTGGTGAACACCATGGCGAATAGGTATTCGTTCCAGGTAAACAGGATGTTCAGGAGAACCGTCGAAACCAAGATCGGCTTGCACATGGGCAAGATGACTTGCCAAAACGCGCGTGCCTTTGAGGCCCCATCCACTGAGGCGGCTTCATCCACCTCTGCGGGCAGATCCATCATGTAGGCCCGGATGAGGAACGTCGTGAAGGGAACACGGAAGGCTGTGTACAGAATCAGAAGCGCCCAGAGATTGTTGTACAGTCCCAAGCTCTGGAACATCTTGACCAGCGGGATCAGTGCCACTGTGGGAGCGAGCATCAGGCCGCCAAGGATGAGAATCAGCACCACCCTGTTGAACGGGATATTTACCCGGGTCAGTCCATAGGCAGCCCAAGCGCTGATAAATACCGTGGCAATGGTGGAAGCAACAGTGACCAAGACGCTTGTAGTGAGATAGTCGCCCACCCCTCGGTTCCATGCGGTGACGTAGTTGTCCCATTTCCACGCGACCGGCAGGGCGAAGGGATTGGAGAACAGTTCGGAGTTGGACTTCACGCCGTTGAGCAGCATCCAGACCAACGGATAAACAACCACGACGGCGAGTGCAATGAGGAACGCTTTGACGAGGACCCTACCGAGCACCAGCAGCACAGCTGAGCGCGTCACCATTGGACCCTCCTTTTCTTGGAGATACGAAGCTGTATGACGGCCAGGACCAACGTGATGATGAAGACAGCAGTGGCGACGGCGGCCGCGTAGCCAAAGTCATTGCGGACGAATCCGCTTCTGTAGAGCCACGTGCCAAGGACCTGGCTTGAATTGTTGGGGCCTCCACTGGTCATCACCATGACTTCGTTGAACACTTGAAAGGCCCCGGATACGGTGACGATCATCATCAGCCCGGTCATTTCCCTGACGAGTGGCAGGGAAATTGAGAAGAACCGCTGGAGGGGACCGACGCCGTCGATGGACGCTGCTTCATACAGTTCGGAAGGGATCCGCTGCAGTGCCACGGAGAACAGAAGCGTGCAATACCCGAAGCCTTGCCATTGGCTCATGGCGATGATGGCAAAGATGGCCGTGTTCTCCTGTCCCAGCCATGCCTGAGTGAAGTTCCCCAGGCCAAGGACATCCAGCGCCGCGTTAAGGATGCCCATCTCTGGTTCGTAGATGAAGTAGAACAAGAGGCCTGCCACCGTCAGTGAGATAGCAGAGGGTACGAAATAGACGGCTCGAAGGATTCCCCGCCACCGCTGGCTTCGTAGTCCCTCGATCATCGCTGCAAGGATGATCGCCCCGAACACTTGGAAAGCAATGGAGATGATGGCGTAAAGGGTGTTGTTAAGGAGTGACTTCCAGAAGATGGGGTCGTTAAGCATGCGGACGTAGTTGTCAGCGCCAACAAAGGTCTGGCGGCCACTGTAGATATCCCACTTGAGGAAACTGAAGCCCAGATTCTGTACCAGTGGCAGGTAAGCAAAGACGCCTAGAAGCAGGACCGCTGGCAACACCCAAACGAAGTTGCGCCAGCGACGCGACCGGGCTGACTTGTTGGTGCGGTTTCGAGGCGACTTAGCGGAAACGGGCGCCGGCGGCGAAGCCGCGGGCTTCCAGGCAGTATCGGAAACAGTCATGACGTTGCCGGCTACTTTGCTGCACTGGAAGCAGCCCGAACAGAGGCAAGAACCTGATCCGGGGTTTGCGTTCCAGCCACCAAGGCCTCCCCACCAGCCAACCAGGCGTCAGCAACAGCAGGAACAGTAACCGAGTCCAGCCATGTGATGGCTGCGGAAGCTTCGTTCACCTGCTTGATACCCTCGATGACGGGTCCGGAAGAGTTCTCCGTGGAAACCGCGCCTTTGACCGCACTGGGCTGGCCGTACGGCGGGGCAGAGAGCTTGGCAGCGTTCTGGCTGTTGGTAACGAACTTCATGAAATCAGCTGCAAGTGCGGCGTTCTTGGAACGGGCATTGATGATGTAGCCCTCAGGGGAACCTTCGATCGCTTGTGTATCGCCCTTGGCATCTGCTGCGGCGGGGAGCTTGAAGATGCCCAACCCGTCCTGCTTGAGTTTTGAGTCGGCAGAAGCAGTGGAGTCGAATTCAAGGATCTCCTGGTAATACATACCTGATTTACCCTCAGCCAAGGCCTGCTGCGCCGTGGTGTAAAGGACTCCGTTGGAGTCCTTGCCGCTGCCGGTGCACTCGTTGACCAAACGGGTGAACTGGTCCATTGCCTTGAGGTAGCCCCGGTCCTCCAGCTTGGCCGTTGCCGGACTGAAGTCGGCTTGCAGCGTATCGGCCGGCACTTCGTAGGCGAACAGTTGCTGCAGGTAGTGGAGCCCCGGCCAACCGTCCTTGTTCCCGAACGAGATCGGCTCGTAGCCTGCTCCCTTCAGCACGGAGCAGGAAGAGATCAGTTCATCGAATGTGGACGGCGGTGTCAGGCCCAGCTCTTTGAAGATGCGCTGGTTGTAACCCATGAACTTGCCGTTGTTGTAGAGCGGAACTGCGAAGTACTTGCCGTCCTTGGCGAACGCCTTGAGCGCGGACTCGCCAAAGTCATTGCCCCACTCCGTCCCCGGGGCAATGATCGGGGTCAGATCTGCTGCGAGTCCCCCATCAATGAAGTTGTTGGCCCAACTGCCAGCCCATGTGAAATAGATGTCGGGCATGGCCTGGGAGGCAGTCAACGTCTTGGTCTTGTCCTTGATGCTCTGGTCCGTCTCCTGGATGAGCTCAAAGGACACTTCCGGGTGTAGCTTCTTGTACTCCGCAGCTAAATCCTCAAAGTACGGCTCAAGCGGGTCACCGCCGAACTTTGTGAGAATGCTGAGCGTTCCCGTGTACTGGGGTTCAGCGTTTGGGTCCAAGGCAGCGGCCGGCTGGCTTCCGCCGTCGGAACAACCAGTAAGCGCCAAAGCGGCGGCGGCCAGCAATGCCATCAGTGATTGGGTGCTTTTACGCATCATTTCTTCTTTCGGTAGAAGGGCCGATTCAGCCGTGTCCCCTACGGGAGTGGGAAGTCACGCCCGCCGTTGGGGGTGCACTTCACCGCTGACGGGCTGAAGGGGTAAGTCCTGAGTTGGAACAGGGAGGTTGGAACTTGTGATACCGGTACCACAGTGAATCATGATTTGGCTCAGCGTGGAAGAGACCTAACGGAAATTAAGGGAGCGAATTTACGAGTCGCCGCGAGCAGCGCGCACAGGGCCGTCTGATGAACGGGCCACGAGCTGCGAGGGCAGAACGTGCTTCTTCGGTTCAGAAGTGTCGCCGTCGATCCTTGCGATGAGCTGCTGGGAGGCGACAATGCCCATCTGGCGCATGGGCTGCTGGATCATAGTCAACGGAGGGTCCATGACGGCCGCCCAAGGGCTGTCATCAAAGCCGATGAGGGAGACATCCTTCAGTACACGCAGGTTTTTGGCACGCAAAGAATGAAGAGCCCCCACCGTCGCTTCGGTTTCGGTAGTGAAAATGGCAGTGGGCGGATCCGCGAGGGCCAACATTCCGCTAACAGCCCGCGTCGCCTGGCCCTCATTCTTGAGAACGTGGGTGATGAGCGCGGTGTCGAAAGGAATTCCTGCCTCTTCCAAGGCATCGAGATAACCCCTCAGCCGCTCACCATCACTCCACAGCGCTTCATCCAGGATGCTATGCATCTGCTTCAGGTCCGTCGCCGGACTGAGGGTGACGGGCCCCCATGCGAACGCTATCCGCCGGTGACCATTCTGTATAAGCGATGCAACGGCAGACCGTGCAGCCTCCCGGTTGTCGATCACCACCGAATCCGTCTCCAGCTTGTCCACCAAACGGTCTATGAGGACTACAGGAGTCCCGCGATGAATGGCATTGGATAGATGTGAAACGTCATCGCTTCGACCTGCAGCAGACGCCACCACCAGGCCGTCCACTTGCTTTGCCAGCAGGACTGCGATGGCGTCGCGCTCCAGCTCAAGCTTCTCGTCAGTGCTCAGGATGATGGCGTCGTAGCCAGCCATTTTGGCTGTTTCCGAGATGCCCTTGAGCACGCCTGAGAAGAACGGGTTGGCCACATCCGCCAGCACAATCCCAAGGGTTTTGGTGACTCCCGTGGTCATGCTGCGCGCCAGAGTGTTCGGCTGATAACCCAGCTTTTCGGCCGCCCGCATCACCTTGGCGCGGGTGGCTTCACTGACCGATCCATAGTTTCCGAGGGTTCGAGCCACCGTTGCCCGTCCCACTCCAGCAGCTGCTGCTACTTCGGTAATGGTGGGGGCAGCCGGGTGGTTCTGATGATCCGTCGCCATCCGGCCCCCTTCAGTTGTGGAATCCGCGCCCGCAGTTCCGTCCGTTGATTTGTCCCTGCATCAGATCCTAGTTGCTCCCTCTACGACTAGTTGCTACCTCGACGGCCCGGCCGTAACCGAACGCGCCCTCCACATAACACTGCGCCGCGGCATGCTCAGCTCCTCGGGCCAACGCTCTCTGTAAATCGTCTGCCGGCGGCCGGTACGTTCGGCTCCAACCGGAGCCAAGCAAACTGACCACGAGTCCGGCCAGAAAAGCATCACCGCAACCCATCGTGTCCGCAAACCGGCGTGGATCAGTAGGTGCCGCTGCCTGCGTGAGGAAGCGTTCGCCGTCGTACATCATTGCCCCTGACGGCCCGCGCGTCCCCACCGCGAGCGGAACGCCCGCTGAATGTACTCGCCTGAGGTCATGCTCGACGGCGGCAACAGTCATGTTTCCGCACGACAAAAGGGCCAGGTCCACGTAGGGCGCCGTTAGTTCCAGATAGGAGTCTGATCGACGTTCCGGCTCCGACGAGTAGTCGAAACTGACTAAGGCACCAGTGCTGCGGACCGCCGGTAACTGGGTCTCCGACGCGGAATAGACGCTCGAATGCACCAGATCGGCGGAGGCCAAGTACCTGAGGTGTTCAACGTCAAGCATGAAGGGATCACTTGTGGTGACGCCCCCTTCATTCCATCCCAGGAAGATACGGTCGCCGTCCACTACCTTGATTTCAGTGACGCCATTGAGGCCGTCACGGATGATGCACTTGCTGGTATCAACACCCTCCGAATCGATGGCGTTCCGGACAAAAGCACCCAAGGGATCGGAGCCGAAAACGCCCAGATAGGCGGACTCGATGCCCAACCGATGGGCAAATACCGCGACGTTAACGCAGTTTCCCCCGGGGTACATCACTTTGCGGTCGAGAAAACGGTCCACAATGTTGTCCCCGAATCCGATTACTTTCATGCTCTTCCTGTCTCGAATCTGCGGGCCCGGACAGAGCCGGGCCCGCAGCGTGGCGATCCTACCCTTTCGGGGTGCGGCGAACGGTCAGTACTCCACCACTCGGTAGTAGCGGCGCAGATCCAAGGAGTGGTTTCGGACGCGTTCGAGGTGCTTGCTGAACCTGTCCAGGACGGTATCCAGAACCAACGGGGACAGGAGCGCACGGAAACGGGGGCTGACGCCCGGCAGATCGTAGTCCTTGCTGTCCAGCAAGGTGGTGTTCTTGTTGTAGTTTTCGGCGAATTTGGCAACGCGGTCCATCAGTGGACGCGTCTCGTCCTCACCCACCAGCAGCATGAGGCTGGTGTCTTCTTCGATGAGTTCCAAGGAGCCGTGGAAGAACTCAGCACCGTGCACGCGGGTGGTCCGGAGCCACTGCATTTCTTCCAGGATGCACATGGAGTAGAGGTAGGTGAGGCCCCACAGGTTTCCGGTGCCCACCAGGAAGTGATAGTCAGCGTCTTTGTTCTTCTCCGCAAAGGCTTCTGCCACTGATTCTGCTTGCCGGGCGACGCCCACCAGGCTCTCGGGGACGGTTTGCAGCTCGGCCGCCAGTTCTTCGTACCCCTCAAATTCGCCGCGAGCAGCAAGGAGGCGGGTGCTCAAGAGAATCATGGGGATATCAAAGGGCCAGGTTTTAGGTTCGGTAACCAAGGCAACGTCGAGGGCTTTAGCAAACGGGCTATCCGCGAATCCGGTGAAGCCTATGGTGTAGGCGCCCTTGGCCTTGGCAAACTCGATGGCCTCGATAACGTCTTCGGTGGTGCCGGAGACGGAAGCGAAGACAGCTACGGAGCCGGGGCCGAACGTGGGATCCTCGGCCAACATCAGCTCTTTGCCGATGGATGCACGGACAGGCAACGTGGACCGGGATCGGATGAAGTGCTCGTACGGCAGCATCGCGGCGTAGGTTCCGCCGGCACCAATGAGGAACATGTTGGTCAGCTGCCGTTCCTGGATGGAGTCGACTACCGATTCGATCTGCCCCTGCAGCGCCAGAGCACTACGGGTCTGCGTGAGGAATTCCTCTTCTTTGAAGCCAAGCACGGATGGTCCTTTCGAACGACAACTTTTGGAGTGTTGGAACATGTTGATACCGGTATCAATATGTGGTCATCATGCTGTCATGGGAATTCTGAAGCGTCAATAGTTTCTTCGGAAAGGGTTCCGAGGCGAAAGGACATGACCGCGGGGCTCTGAAAGGTGAGGGCCTACTCGATACCCTCCAGGATGTTGCGTTCAGGGAAGGAGTCGGAGCCCGGGGGCGGGATCGCTTATCGGATCAGCTGGTCACTTGTATGACCCGAACACGATCGAGTCGAAGACGGCGCGCGCCTCTCTTATCAGCTCCGGATTGATCGATTCGTCGACATAGCCCACAGCGACGACAGCCCGCTTGCCGTTCAGGTCGACTACCCGGTAGGTTTCGTGTTCATTCTGAGTCGAGTACCAGTGTGTGCAGTGGTACATCATTTCTGAGTGGATGCAGAACTTGCCGCTGTCGCAGGCCGGGATGTCCACGTCGCCCTCGACGGAGTGGTCGAACTCGAAGCCGGGGTAATCGCCCACCATGATCTTGACGGGAGGAGTGCTTGCCGTTGACGATTGCGCCGCCATAGCCCTAGTGAAGGCCCAGTCCGCAGGACCGACATCGGCAAGGGCACCCCTCCAGTTGCATGCGTCCTGCGACACATAGAACGCGGACCCAAGGGTCAGGTGGACGGCCCATGCAGCCGGGTGATCCGGGTCATCCTTGCCCAAGCTGTTACCGTCGAGAGCAGACCAGCCGCCTGGAACGGTGATCTCGAAAGGCTCCTTGTAGCCGTCGACGGGGACCAGATATGTGCCGGCGTCGATATCGCCACTCTCCGGCAGCGATGAGACCGTGCGAGGGTCGCGACTCTCCGGCAGCGGTGAGACCGTGCGAGCCTCCGTCATCGGAGAACTGGCAGACGGCAGGGATGCGTCGTCGGACTCATATTCGCACCCGCCGAGACATCCAATCAGTGCGATAGTCAGCAAGGGCAAGAGATGGCGAGAACGCTGAGCGGCCTTTTCGATGGGTGTCATGGAACTCATTGATCCACCAGGCCGCTACAAGGCGCTGTGAGGCCCCGCAGCCGGGTGGCCTCGCAGGCGGTCCGAGATGGGATGCCGTCGCCTCAGTCTCCTCCGGTAGAGAACCCGTGACAATGAAG
Organism: Arthrobacter sp. StoSoilB22; assembly: GCF_019977315.1. Classification (NCBI taxonomy): domain Bacteria; kingdom Bacillati; phylum Actinomycetota; class Actinomycetes; order Micrococcales; family Micrococcaceae; genus Arthrobacter; species Arthrobacter sp. StoSoilB22. The sequence goes on along the minus strand of NZ_AP024652.1, from coordinate 437,775 downwards.
AAAACGACGGAGGTCAGGTCATTGGGTCTTCGTCCGCGCCGGCAAGGTCATCGCATGTTAAAGAAGAAAAGCACCAGTTCCGAAGAACTGATGCTTCCCAGTGGTGGCTCCGACCGGCGTCGATCCGGTGACCTTTCGATTTTCAGTCGAACGCTCTACCAACTGAGCTACAGAGCCTAGGTGACATGTCACCTTGAGAACCGAATTTCTTCGGCGCTCAGAGCGACCCTGACGGGACTTGAACCCGCGACCTCCGCCGTGACAGGGCGGCGCGCTAACCAACTGCGCTACAGGGCCTTGCGTTTGCAGTATCTCTACCGCGTTTTTTTCAAGGCTTCTAGCTTACCAGACTTTTTTCATCCGGTTTACCACTTCCTTGCGTACCCCCAACGGGATTCGAACCCGTGCCGCCGCCGTGAAAGGGCGGTGTCCTAGGCCGCTAGACGATGGGGGCCTGAACTCAATTCGGATTTCGCAAAGAAAAGGGACGCTTTACGCGTTCTTTCCGTGTCTCGCTCGTCCGAACTGGACTCTAAAACTTTAGAGCATAGATGGCGATATTCCCAAATCGAGGTCTGCGCAGTGTTCCGGGCCACAAACTGAAGGCTCACCGAGGGGCGACGTCTCACCTCAACCAAGCACCCAAAGAGTCGAGAGCTCACCCCTCGCCAGTACGGCAAGGTCGCGGGCTGGCGACATTGGCAGGATCTTGCCCTGACGTGTCTGAAAACCGCCAGCCACCTCCGCCGCGTGCCGGATAGATTTGCCCTATGACAACCACCACCCCGGCCGAACCCGGCCAGCCTTCCCCGGGCCTGCCCCAGCGCACCACCCCCGCGCCGGGAGCACCCATCAGCAAACTCGGCATCGCGGCCGTCATCATTACGGTGGTCCTGTGGGCTTCGGCCTTTGTGGGCATCCGCGCAGTGGGCCCAAGCTTCTCCCCCGGTTCCTTGACGCTCGGACGCTTGGCGGTTGCCGCCGTCGTGCTTGGAATCGTGGTGCTGCCCACGCTGAAGGTCTGGCCGAGCGGCCGCGAGTGGTTGCCGATCGTGGCGTACGGGGTGATGTGGTTCGGCGGCTACAACGTGGCGCTGAACGCCGCAGAGCACATGCTGGACGCCGGCACCAGCGCCATGCTGATTAACGTCTCCCCCATCCTCATCGCGATTCTTGCCGGCATCTTCCTCAAGGAAGGCTTCCCGCGGTGGTTGCTGATCGGCAGCGGCGTGGCCTTCTGCGGCGTCGCCATGATTGCCTTGGGTTCCGGACAGCGTTCGACGGCGGACGTGGCCGGTGTGCTTTTGTGCTTGCTTGCCGCTGTGCTCGCCTCGGTGAGCGCGATCCTGCAGAAACCCGTTCTGCGGAAGTTCACCGCAGGGCAAGCGACGTGGTTCGGCATCATGGTAGGTGCCATCTGCTGCCTGCCATGGACGGGTCAGCTGATCGCAGAAGTCCAGGTAGCGCCGCTTCCCGCCACCCTGGGGCTGGTGTATTTGGGTATCTTCCCCACAGCCATCGCCTTCACCACTTGGGCTTATGCGCTTTCCCTGATCTCGGCTGGAAAGCTGGCCGCCACCACCTACCTTGTCCCGGGCACCACCATCCTGATTTCGTGGGCGGTACTCCAGGAAGTCCCCACCATTTGGGGATTGATCGGCGGCGTCATCTGCCTGATCGGCGTCGGGTTGACGCGACGCCAGACCCGGCAGCCCCGCCAGCCCCGCAGTTAGCGGGCCATTCCCATCAGTAGTTCGCGGTGCGTGGGCGGGTTTGCACCCGGCCGGCCCACAGCAATGGAAGCAGCCATGGAGGCGATGGTGCCGATCCGTTCCAGCACCGTGGGCGCCAGGCCATCGCTGCCCCGCAGCAGCAGCCCCATGATGAGCGCTGCCGTATAGGAGTCTCCGGCGCCGATGGTGTCCGCCACGGTAGCCGGAACGGCCGGAACGTTGAGTTGAATGTGTTTGGTGGCCATGAGCGAGCCCTTGACTCCTTGGGTCACCACAGCAAGCCCTGTGCCAAGGGCCAGCAGGTGGCTCGCGGTGTCCTCAAGCGCTTTGCCAGGGTAGAGCCACCGGGCGTCGGAGCCGCTGAGTTTAACTACGTCCGTCAGGGGCACTATTTCCTCGAACAGTGAGAGTGCCTCGTGGTGGCTTCCCAGAAGGTCGGGACGGATATTGGGGTCGTACGTGACCATGCACCCGCCCTGGGCCTGTTCCAACAGGCTCCGGACAACGCTTGCACCGGGCTCCAGGAACGTGGCGATGGAACCGGTATGCAGGATTCTTGGCGCATAGGGCAAAGCGAGTGGAGCCAGCGCCCAGTCGATGTCGAAGGTGTAATCTGCTGAACCATCGGCGGTTATCCTGGCTGTCGCCGTCGCTGTCTTGCCCGCGGACATGGAACCGGGCAACAACACAACACCTGCTTTTTGCAGGTGCGCAGCGATGGCGTCACCCCGCTCGTCACGACCGATCGCTGTGAGCAGGCCCGTTTTCACGTCCAACAAGCCAAGGCCATAGGAGACATTCGCCGGCGAACCGCCGGGGTACTCCTTCTGCCCGTTCGTCGACTGGACGATGTCGATCAGGGCCTCACCCACTACGACGACGTCGAGGGGCTCAGGTGCAAGGGAAGCGGTGCCGGTCATGCGGTTCCTGTGTCTGTCGAAAAGAGGATTGAGTTCAGTATCTCCCATCACACACGGAGCCATTGCTGCGTTCGCGGACTAAAGTCGAATCATGCCCGCGAATCTTCCTCCCGGCCTGCCCATCATTCCCGACGGCGATCGCCCCTCCTCGCCGCTACGGGAACGGAACGCAGTGCACAGTCCCGTCGAAAACAGGCGTGTTGATGATGTTCCAGGGCCTTACGAAATGTCGGCCGAAGATTTTGAAGAAGCCGTCAGTGACGCCCTGCAGCTGATCCCGCCCAAAGCGGCCAGCGCCATGGACAATGTGGCCATCTTCATCGAGGACGACTACACACCACAACCCGGAGAAGATCCTGGCACCGTGTTGCTGGGGCTCTACGAGGGAGTTCCGTTGACCGAACGGGATTCCTGGTGGGAAGCAGGCTCCCTCCCTGACCGGATCACGATCTTCCGCCAACCCATCCTGAACATTTGCAGCACCCGCGAAGAAGTTATTGATGAGGTGGCCATCACCGTGGTGCATGAGATAGCTCACCATTTTGGGATAGACGACGACCGCTTGCATGAACTCGGCTGGGGCTAGCCTTGTAGGCATGGGGCACGACCACAACCACTCCCACGGAGTCACAGCAACCGGCAAGCACCGGAAGCGGCTTATCGCCGTCCTGGCCATCACCTTAGGGGTGGTGGGCATCCAGGTGGTTGGCGCCGTCGTGTCCGGATCCTTGGCGCTGCTGGCTGATGCCGGACACATGCTTTCTGACGCCGCTGGGGTGTTCATCGCCCTGATGGCGGCGTGGATTGCCACGCGCCCAGCGAGCGACCAGCGAACATACGGCTACCAACGAGCTGAGGTTCTGGCCGCGCTGGCCAATGCCCTGATCCTGATTGTGATCGCTGTGGTGATCATGATCGAGGCCATTCGCCGCTTCGGCGAACCCACGGAAATCCAAACGGACGTCATGCTGTGGGCTGCCATTTTGGGTGCTGTGGCCAACCTCGTTTCCTTGCTGATCCTCCAAGGGGCGCAGAAGGAAAGCCTCAATGTCCGCGGCGCCTACCTTGAAGTCCTGGGCGACCTTCTTGGCTCCATCGCCGTCATCGTTGCGGCCGTGGTGATCATGACCACGGGATTCAGTGCTGCTGACCCGTTGGCATCGGTACTGATTGCCCTGATGATCATTCCGCGTGCCTGGCATCTGCTCCGTGACGTGGTGGATGTGCTTTTGGAAGCCACACCCAAGGGCGTTGATGTAAACATGATCAGGGAACACATAGTTGCCGTGGACGGTGTGGTTGATGCCCATGACATCCACATCTGGACCATCACATCCGGCGTTCCCGTATTCTCAGCCCACGTGGTGGTGGAGGATGCGGTCCTGAACGCGACGGGGGCGGACAACATCCTGGACCAGCTGGGCTCGTGCCTTGGCCGGCATTTCGACACGGAGCACTGCACTTTCCAGTTGGAGCCAGTGAGCCACTCCGAACACGAATCACACCAGCACGCCTAGGCCCTGATGTCCCGGGGCGGAACCAACCTGAGGGGCTCCGGTGTCCTGCCCCGGCCAGAGACGATCCCCATCCACGCGACCCGCAGCTCCGAATAACTGATGGCGCGTCACCCCGTGACGCGCGGACAACGTCAGCTATGTACTGGAGAAGATCCCGTGAACAAGCCCACCAAGAACGCCGCACGTTTCGCAGTCGGAACCGTCCTTGCAGCCTCCGCCTTCACCCTTGCTTCCCTCCCCGCACAAGCAGCAACAACAGCTCCTGCAGCCACTGCCGCTCCCGCCAGCACCAGCGCCCTCAACGGCGGCTTGTTTAACGGCCTGCTGGGTGGCGGCATTCTGAACGGCGGCCTCATCAACGGTCCGCTCATCAATGGACCCCTGATCGATGGAGATGTGCTGGGCCCCCTTCAGCTCGGCCAGTTCCAGTAACCCCACCTTCACGACGCGGCAGTCCTGATTCCCAGGGCTGCCGCTGCTTTTCCACGCCTCCCCCCACTGCAGAGAAGGATCATGAACTTCCCTATCCCCGCCTCCCCTGACCAGCCCGGCACTCCGGCGCACCAGGCACCAGCCCGGATGGGTTTATCTGCCGCGCAGCGGGGCATCTGGTACGCGCAGAAGTTGGCGCACAGCAGCCCCATGTACCAGATCGGGCAATTCATCGAAATCTCCGGGCCTTTGGATGTTTCACGCCTGGAAGCGGCCGTGGGCAGGGCAGTTTCAGAGACACCGGCATTGAACCTGGCATTCGGTGAGGACGACGACGGTCCGTTCCAGTACGCCAAGGCCATGGATGCCTCGGTGCAGTTCACCGACCTCACCGGTTGCGGCGACGAGGCAGCGCGCGAAAAGACTGCACGCGACTTGATGGACACGGATATGGCGCAGGCACGCAGCGTGGAAGACGGCGCGCTGCTCCACACGGAGGTCATCAGGCTCTCCGAAGGCCGGCACTTTTTCTACCAACGCGTCCATCACCTGCTTCTGGATGGCTACTCCGCGGTGCTGGTACTGCGTCGTGTCGCCGCAGTCTACGAGTCTCTGGGCACCGCTACTGAAGCCGCCGAAAACCCGATCCTCGATTTTTCTGCGCTGAATGAGCTGATTGCGGACGATCAGCAGTATCAGGGCTCCGCCGCGGCTGCAGCCGACGCGGAGTTCTGGGCTGCAGAGCTGGACGGACAACCGGCACCCGCTGGGCTCTCTGGCCGCCCTTCGGGAACGGCTGAGGCTTTGCTGCGATCAACCAAGACGCTCCCAAGGTCCGCGGCGGAGGCTCTTCAGTCAGCTTCCGGGAGTGCGCCTGCATTGATCCTGACGGCAGCGTCCCTGTACCTGCACCGGATGACCGGCGAGCAGCACGTCTCCTTGGCGCTCCCTGTGACAGCGCGCCGCGGGAAACTGGCCAAGTCCACAGCGTCCATGCTGTCCAACATCGTCCCCATCCGGCTGGACATCAACCCCGGAGCCACTGTCCAAGACATGGTGGCCACCACGGGCGGCAAGCTGCGTGGAGCGCTGATCCACCAGCGGACCCGCTACGAGTCCATGACTGGACAGGGCAGCTACCTGGGACCATCGGTCAATATCCTTCCGGTTCTGGACGACATCGCTTTCGGTGAAGCCACCGGCACCATGCACATCCTGTCCACCGGCCCCATTGATGACCTGTCCGTCATTGTCCATGGCCTCGGGAACATCGCCTCCGACGGCGTCACTGTGCAGTTCGCCGCCAACGCCAGCCTCTACACCCAAACAGACCTGGACAAGCACCTGACGCGCTTTGCCCAGCTTCTTGGCGAGCTTCTGGCCAACCCGGAAAATCCGACGGCGGCACTGTCAGTGACGTCGACGTCGGAGGAACGCTCCCTGCTAGCCGAGGGCGACGCAGAGTCGATGGACCTGCCGGGCCACACGGTTGTGGAAGAGTTCCAGGCCGTGGCGTCGGCCGCACCTGGGAGAACTGCCGTAGTGGCTGCTGACGGCCGCCTGAGCTTTGCCGAACTGGAACAGCGCTCCAACCAACTGTCCCGCTTTCTCCGCGAGCGCGGCGCCAAGCCCGGGAGCACGGTGGCCGTCAGGTTGGACCGCAGCGTCCTGCTGCCCGTCGCTATCCTGGCCATCCTGAAGGCGGGCGCCGCCTATGTTCCCCTGGATCCGGACTACCCTGCCGGCCGGGTGGAAGGCATGGTGGAGGACGCTGCACCGGTCCTCCTGCTGACGGAAACGGCCGTGAATGGGGACACTGACCAGGGACGGCCCCGCACCAGTGTGCCCGTGACTGTACTGGATTCCAGCGTGGTGTTGGCCGAGCTGGACAGCAAGGACCCGGCCCCGCCGGCGCCCGTAGCGGGCCAGCATGATCTTGCGTACGTGATTTTCACTTCCGGCTCCACCGGCCGCCCCAAAGGCGTGGGTGTGGAACACCTGGCCCTGCTGAACCTGCTGACCTCGCATCGGGACAGGATTTTTGATCCTGCCTCATCGCGGCTGGGCCGCAGCCTCCGGGTGGCCCACACCGCGGGATTGTCATTCGATGCCTCCTGGGATCCCATCCTGTGGCTCCTCGCCGGGCATGAGCTGCACATGGTGGACAACCAGACACGGCGCGATCCCGAAGCCCTGAGCTTGTTCCTGGCCAGGGAGCGCATCGATTCGATTGAAACCACGCCGTCATTTGCCAAGGCGCTGCTGGCCGGCGGCCTTTTCGATCAGGACACGCACCCCTCCGTGGTGGCTCTGGGTGGCGAAGCCGTGGACCCGGCAACATGGCGTGAGTTGGCCGCCCATGAGGGTGTGGTGGCCTACAACTTCTACGGTCCCACCGAAACCACAGTGGACTCGCTGACCGCAGTGATGGAGCCCGGCACGGTCGTCACCCTGGGTGGATCGGTGGCCAACAGCCGGCACTACATCCTGGACTCGGGCCTTAACCCGGTCCCCACCAATGCCATCGGCGAGCTGTACGTCGCCGGTCCCAACCTCGCACGCGGCTACCTTGACCAGCCTGGGCTTAGCGCAGGCAAATTCGTGGCCGATCCCTTCGCGCTGGACGGCACACGCATGTACCGCACAGGGGACGTGGTGCGCCGCCTGGACGATGGGACCCTTCAGTTCCTTGGCCGGATGGACCAGCAGGTGAAGATCCGCGGGTTCCGGATTGAACTGGCGGAGATCGAAGAGGTCCTCCGCGGCATGGAAGGGGTGGCCCAAGCCGCGGTGACGGTGACCAAGAACAAGGCCGGCTACGACCAGCTGCTCGCCTACGTCACCGCCTCCCACCCGGAGCAGGAATCCGGGGGCAGCACAGCCCTGGACTCCGCAGCCATCCGCAAGGAGGCCCGCAGGACGCTGCCGGACTATATGGTGCCCGCAGCGGTGATCGCCATCGAATCCATACCCCTGACAGCAAACGGCAAGCTGGACACCCGCGCCCTGCCAACGCCGGAACCCGAGGCCGCCACCAGTGCGCCGCGCACACCGGCCGAGCGTGTGGTGGCTGATGCTTTCCGCGAAATCCTGGGCCTGGAATCCGTTGGGATTGAGGACGACTTCTTCGAGCTGGGCGGCCACTCGCTGCTGGCCACACGCCTCGCCGCGTACCTGCGCGACGCCACAGGTTCTGCTCCCGCCCTCCGCACCATCTTCGAAGAGCCCACGGTGGCGGGACTCGCCGCGGCATTGGAGAACGACGGAACAAGCGCTCCCGTGCTGAGTGCGAAGGAGCGGCCGGACACCATCCCGCTGTCCTTTGCCCAACGCAGGCTGTGGTTCCTGAACCGTCTGGATCAGCAGTCGGGTGCTTACAACATTCCCATTGTGCTGACGTTGAAGGGCCGTTTGGAGGTGGGTGCCCTGGAGGCTGCGCTCACCGATATTGTGGACCGTCACGAAACGCTGCGCACCATCTATCCCTGGTCCGACGGTGAACCGCGCCAGGAAATCCTGCCGCCGGGAACCATGCCCGCCAAGCTCCTGGCAGTGCAGTGCGATGCGGGGAACCTGGACCGGGCCCTGGCGGCAGAGACCCAGCGCGGTTTCGACATCACAGCGGAACTCCCAGTCCGGACTGTTCTGTTCCAACTGGCACCGGACCACCATGTCCTGGCCATCACGTTGCACCATGTGGCCGCGGACGGATGGTCCCTGGCTCCGCTGGCCCGTGACCTCTCCGAGGCCTACACTGCACGGCTGAACGGAAGGGAAGCTCCCTCCAACCAGCTGCCCGTCCAATACGCCGACTACACCTTATGGCAGCGCGGAGCCCTGGGGCAGGAAGAGGATCCTTCCAGCCCCATTTCACGGCAATTGGAGTTCTGGGCCCGCGAGCTCAAGGGATCCCCGGAGGAACTCCAGCTGCCGTACGACTTCCCGCGCGGAACCCGCGAAGGCGACCTCCCGGCGTCGTCGATTCCCTTGGAACTGGACGCCGGCACCACAGCGGGCCTGAACGCACTGGCGAGGAAGCAGAATGCCAGCCTCTTCATGGTGCTCCAGGCTGCGCTTGCTGCGCTGCTGACAAAGTCGGGCGCCGGAGAGGACATCCCGCTGGGCACGCCGGTGGCAGGCCGCACCGACACGCAACTCAACGAACTGGTGGGCTTCTTCGTCAATACCCTGGTGCTGCGGACCAACACGTCCGGCAACCCCACCGCATCCGAGCTGGTGGAAAGCGTCCGGTACACCAACCTGCACGCCTACGGAAACCAGGACGCCCCTTTCGAGCGCGTCGTGGAGGAACTCAACCCCACGCGATCGCGCCACCGCCATCCCCTGTTCCAGGTGATGCTGACGCTGCAAAATACCCCCGACGCGTCGCTGTCCATGGAGGGCCTCGAAGCCACTGCGGACATGGGGAGGGAGCCGGGCGGGGCGAAGTTCGATCTCCTCCTGGACCTGGCCGAAACGGCCAGCGCCGGCATTTCCGGCTCGCTGGCCTATAACCCCGCGCTCTTCAGCCGGAGCACCGTGGAGCGGCTTGTTGAAGGGTTCATGCTGGTTGCCGGGCAGTTTGCCGACCACCCTGCTGTGACACTGGACCGCTTGCGTATTCAGACCCCAAGCCAGCATGCAGAAGTCCTGGCACACAGCTCCGCCACGAAACTCGACGTTCCGTGGCCCACCATCCTGGACGCCTTCGCGCAGACCGCCGCTGCGAATGCGTCCCGCATTGCTGTGGTGGCTGAGGGAACGTCGTGGAGCTTCCATCAATTGCAGGACCGGGTGGAAGCCATCGCCAAGGGACTCACTGCCAGGGGCGTCCGTCCCGGTGATCGCGTGGCCGTGGCCATTCCGCGATTAGCGGACGTCGTGGCCGCTGCCCTGGGCGTGCTGACTGCCGGTGCCGTATACATACCAATCGACCTCGCCTATCCCTCCGAACGGATCAGGATGATCCTGGAGGACAGCAGCCCGGCGGTAGTGATCGTTCATGGCCAGGCGGGTACCGGCGTCGAACCTTCCAAGGCGGTGACCCTCGCCAACCTGCTGGCGGCCGGGGAAAATGCCCCCGGAACGGCAACGGCAGAGTGCGCCCCCGGCGACCTCGCCTACGTGCTGTACACCTCGGGTTCCACCGGAAGGCCCAAGGGCGTTGCCGTGACCCACGGTGCCTTGGCCAACCTCTACGCACACCATCACCGCACCCTGTTTGCGCCGCGCCTTGCCGCGGACGCGGGAAACCCTGTTGCCGTGGCACACATCGCCGGGCTGGGCTTCGATGCTTCCTGGGACCCGATGCTCTGGATGGTGGCCGGCGCCGAACTGCACATGGTGGCCGACGCGGAGCGCGGCGACGCCGAAAGCCTCAGCCGATACTGCCTCCAGCACGGAATCGACGTCCTGGAAACAACGCCGTCGTTCGCCGCGCAATTGCTGCAGTATGGCCTGCTTGACCAGCACCGCGAACAGCCACTGATCCTCGCCCTGGGCGGCGAGGACGTATCCGGTGCCCTCTGGGAGCGCCTGGCCTCAGACCCTTCCGTCCAGGCGTTGAACTTCTACGGCCCCACCGAGTTCACTGTTGATTCGGTGATGGCGGAGATCACCGGCACCAAGCCAGTGATTGGCAGGGCCGCGGGAAACACATCCGCGTGGGTGCTGGACGCGTACCTCCAGCCGGTCCCCGCTGGGGTTCCCGGCGAGCTGTACCTGGCCGGCGACGGGATGGCGCAAGGTTATGACCAGCGCCCTGCCGAGACGGCCTCGCGTTTCGTGGCGAATCCCTTTGCGGCCGACGGAAGCCGCATGTACCGGACCGGCGACCTGGTGAGGCGTGACGCCACAGGTGTGCTTGAATTCCTTTCCCGGACCGATGACCAAGTGAAGGTCCGCGGGTTCCGGATCGAACTCGGTGAGGTGGAGTCTGCCCTGTCCAGCCATCCGGAGGTGCAGCACGTTGTTGCCGTCACCGATGGTGTTCCTGCCCAGCGAATCGTCGCCTATGTTGTGGGCGCAGTGGACACGGCCGAGCTACGGGCACACGCGGCCACCAGGCTGCCTGACTACATGGTCCCGGCCCTGATCATGCCCATTCCGGCGCTTCCACTGACCTCCCACGGAAAGCTGGACCGCAAGGCCCTTCCCGCACCCGCGGCAACGGGCGCAGGCGAAGGAACGGCTCCGTCCACTCCCGAGGAGCACGTCATGGCCGGAATCTTCGGTGAGGTTCTCGGGCTGGAGACGGTGGCCATGGATGATGACTTCTTCCTGCTGGGGGGACACTCCCTCCTGGCCATCACCATCATGGGAAAGATCCGGGAAGCCTTTGGCGCTGCCCTCCCGTTGCGGACGCTCTTCGATCAACCGACTCCCGGGGCGCTGTTGGGCGCGATCTCTGCCGGACGATCAGTCGGGTCAACGCCCGACGACGGCCCGGCAGCTCCCGCTGGCCAGGCACCTCATGCTGAGCTGGCATCTCATGCCGACCCCGCCCAAGAGACCGGCCCGACGCTCGCTGAGTGGCTGGAAACCGGAACGGCACGCCGCCATGGGAACCCAGCCCTGTCCTTCGCCCAGCAACGCATGTGGTTCCTCAATCAGCTGGATCCAGGCTCCGCCGACTACAACATCTCCCTGGCCGCCCAACTGGAAGGCGACGTGGATGAGCAGGCCCTCTCCGCCGCCGTCGATTCCTTGGTGGCCAGGCACGAGGTCCTGAGGACCAGCTACCCGGCAACTGCCGGCACCCCCCACCAGCTGGTCCACCCGGCCGGAGATGCGGGTGGGCTGCTGCGGATCATCCCGGTGGGCAGCGAGGATGAGCAAGCCTCCATTCTGGAAGCGGAAGCACGCACGGGCTTTGACGTCACCAGCGACCTCCCCCTGCGCGCGGTGCTGCTGCGCCGCGGTGACGGCCCCCGGCCTGCATGGATCCTCCAGCTGGTGATCCACCACATCGCCAGCGATGGTGCGTCCCTGGCACCGCTTGCCCGGGATCTTTCCGAGGCCTACTCGGCTGCTGTGACAGGAACCGGGAACAGCCGCGCCCCGCTCAGCCTCCAGTACGCAGACTTCAGCGCGTGGCAGCAGGAAGTCCTTGGTGCCGCAGGAGTGGCGGACAGCAAGGTCCGGTTCTGGCAGGAAACCCTGGCGGGCATACCCACCGAGCTCACCCTTCCAGCCGATCAGCGCCGCCCCCGTGAGGCCCGGCAGCCCGGAAAACAGCGCATCTTTGAGCTCAGTACCGAAACTTTGAAGGCCCTGAACTCCCTGGCGGCTACCTCCAACGCGAGCCTGTTCATGACGCTCCATGGCGTCCTGGCCGGATTCCTGCAGCGCATGGGGGCCGGCGATGACATCGTGATCGGCTCACCCACGGCAGGGCGCGCGGACCCGGCCCTGGCGGACCTGGTGGGATTCTTCGTCAACACCTTGCCGCTGCGGATCAGCGCCGCCGGTTCTCCCACCGTGCGTGCCATGGTTGACCGTGCCCGCACCAGCGTGCTGGCAGCGTTCGATCATGACGGCGTCCCGTTTGAACGGCTGGTGGAGGTACTGAACCCCGCCCGTGAGCTGGGACGGCACCCCCTGTTCCAAACGATGCTGACGGTGGACAGCTCCCCCGCTTCCGTTCCGGAACTGCCCGGTGCAACAGTCACTGCGCTGCCGGACGACGGGTCGGGCGAGGCGAAGTTTGACCTCTCCTTCACCTTCCGTCCCGCCACCGCTGGTCTTTCAGCCACGCTGGAGTACAACGCGGCAATGTTTCAGGACGCCACCATCGAACGGCTGGTCAAAACCTTGGTGCGTTTCGTGGAGCGGGCTGCCGCTGATCCGGAGACCCGTGTGGCGGAGGTGCCCCTGCTTCACCCCGAGGAAGCCGACGCGTTGGCGGGGCTGACAGCGGGACGGGGTTCCGGCGTCGTACATCACCCGGAAGAGTCCGACGGCGTCCTGGCCGCCTTCGCTGCCAGTGTCCAGTCCGCCCCGGACTCCGTAGCGCTGGTCAGCGGGGACAGCAAGGTCACCTTTGCTGAGTTGGCAGACTCCGTGGTGCGTGTGGCGGACGGACTTCACATGGAGGGGGTGGCCGCGGGCGATGTTGTCTCGGTGTTCCTGCCCCGGTCCGCCGGAACCGTCCAGGCGTTGCTTGGCGCAGTTGCAGCCGGTGCGGTTTACAACCCGATCGATACCGAGTACCCGGATGACCGTGTGGTGGCCATCCTGGAGGATGCCGGGCCTGCCGTGGTGGTCAGTTCCGAATCGGAAGCGGACCGCATGGCCGCTTTGCTGTCCACGGTTGCTGCCCGGAACCCTAGCCGTGCTGTTCCGCGCTTGGTGTTGCTGTCCGGACTCCTTGAGACGGCGGGGGCCACGGGTTTCGGCTCGCCCCAGGAACTTCTTGAGCGCCAGCCGGCAGGACGCAATCTCGCCTACGTCATGTTCACCTCGGGATCCACGGGGAGGCCCAAAGGAGTGGAGGTCAGCCACGGCGCGTTGGCAGCTCTGCTGGAATCGCACGGTGAGACCCTCTTTGCGGGACTCGATCCCCACACCACCGGGGCTCAGCAGAAGGTGGCCCACACCACCGGAGTTGGCTTTGATGCATCGTGGGATCCCATCCTGTGGATGGTTGCCGGGCATCAACTGCACATGGTGGGCGAGGACATCCGGCGGGATCCCGCCGCGTTGGCAGGCTACTTTGAAGGGCAACGCATCAGCGTCTGGGAAACAACGCCCGCGTACGCGAGGCATTTGCTGACCGAGCCGGCGTTCACCAGGGTGCTGGACGGAGACGGCTTCAGCCTTGCCTTGGGTGGCGAAGCCTTCGATCCCGCCCTCTGGGACACGCTGTCCACCAAGGACAACGTGACCGCCTGGAACCTTTATGGTCCTACGGAAGCCGCGGTGGATACCGTGCTGGCGCGCGTCAGTGACCACACGGCCCCGGTGCTGGGAGCTGCCACGTCCCGGACCGCGCTGTATGTCCTTGACCCTTTGCTGCAGCCGGCGCTGCCCGGAGTTTCCGGCGAGCTCTACATCGCGGGCAAGCAGCTGGCCAACGGCTACCGGGGCCAGCCGGGACTGACGGCTGAACGCTTTGTGGCCGATCCCTTCAGCGCAGATGGTGGGCGTATGTACCGCACCGGTGACCTGGTGGTGCGGCACGCTGACGGGAGCATCGTCTTCTCCGGACGCAACGACAATCAGCTCAAGATCCGTGGGTTCCGTGTGGAGCCCGGGGAGATCGAGCAGGCCGCCACCACTGCGGTGGACGTCCAGGCCGCCGTGGTCCGGGCGGTGCCTTCCGGGGACAGCGTGCGGTTGGTGGCTTGGGTGGTCCCCACGGCCGGCGTTCCCGTTGACACTACGGATGGCGCGGCGGACTTCGCTGACGGCGTGCGCGCCCACCTGCGGAACATGGTGCCGGATTACATGGTGCCTGCGGCCGTGGTGGCCATCCAGGAGATCCCCCTGACCCATCACGGCAAGGTGGATTTTGCTGCCCTGCCGGAAGCGGACAGCGCGCCGCGCACGTCCGGCAAGGCTCCGCGGACTCCACGGGAGCAGACGGCGGCCGCCATCTTCGCGGATGTGTTGTCCCTGGACAAGGCAGGAGTGGACGAATCGTTCTTTGAACTGGGCGGGCATTCGTTCCTGGCGCAACCGTTGATTGCCCGGATCAATGCAGCGCTGGGAACATCCCTGCAGGTCCAGGCCTTGTTCCGTGCGCCCACGGTGGAGGGGCTTCTGGCCGAAGCCGATCGGAGCGTGGACGATGGCGCCGCCGCAAGCCTGCGCCAGGTTCTTCCCCTGCGCACCAGCGGCACCAAAGCGCCCCTGTTCGCCGTCCACCCGGCGTCGGGTATCGCGTGGGGCTACGCTTCAATGCTGGGTTCGCTGGATCCGGAGCGGCCCCTGATCGGGTTGCAGATGCCGGGCATGGAACCGGGCGCAACCCACGCCGTCACCGCGATGGACCTCACGGAACTCGCGGACAGTTACATTGCCCGCATCAAATCCGTTCAACCCTCCGGCCCCTACCATCTCCTGGGCTGGTCCTTTGGTGGGCATGTGGTCCACCGCCTGGCTACCCGGCTCCAGGAACGTGGCGATGAGGTTGCGTCACTGGCCATCCTTGACGCGTTCCCCGGAAACCAGGAGAGCAACGATGATGTGGGGGCAGGTGTCGGAATTTGGGCTGCCTTCCTGGAGGCACAGGGCTACGCCCTGGACGAGTCCGACTACGAGGATCTTGGCGCTGCAAAGGCCCAGGAGATCCTCCGTAGGAACCACAACCCGCTGGGTACCGTTCCACTGGACGCCGTTCAGGCCATGGTGGAGAACTTCCCCGTGCTGGCGCGGCTGATCAGGGAACAGGAACCTGCAATTTTCGACGGCGACCTGCTGCTCTTCCGGGCCACCGTGGAGGTTCCTGAGGGCACGCCGCGAGCGGATGCCTGGGAGCCGTACATCACCGGTCGCGTGACCGCCGTGGACGTGCCGGAAAGGCACTCCCGGATGTTAAGTGACGCAGCTCTCCCGGTAATTATGCCCGCCCTGGCCATCCAGCTGGGGGGTTGAGTCCGAACCACTGGAAACGCTCCGGAACCCGGGGCATTGTTTACGCCGGAACAACCCGAAAGGTCAATCCCCGTGACGAACCCGTTTGATGACACCTCAGCAACCTTCTCCGTCCTGGTCAACGAATACCAACAGCACTCCCTGTGGCCTTCCTTCGCGGCCACACCCAAGGGGTGGGTAGCCATGTTTGGCCCGGACAGCCGGGAAGCCTGCCTGGATTACGTGTCTCAAACGTGGACCGACATGGCGCCCCGCAAGGTTGCCGAGCTGGCTGCCAGCCAGTGATCCGCGTAGACAATGTCCGTAAGTCCTACGGCTCGTTCACGGCCTTGGATGGCTTGTCCCTGGACGCCCCCGAAGGCACGGTGCTGGGATTGCTGGGGCCCAACGGCTCCGGCAAAACCACCACCGTCAAGGTGCTCACCACCTTGCTGACCCCGGATTCAGGGGACGCTTGGGTGGCCGGCCACTCGGTCCGCACCGACCCGGAATTGGTCCGCCGCAACCTCGGCCTCTCCGGGCAGTACGCCGCTGTGGATGAGAAGCTCACGGCTTTTGAGAACCTCCACATGGTGGGGCGCCTCTACGGAATGAACCGCCGGAATGCCACGGCACGTGCGCATGAACTGTTGGCAGATTTCCGCCTTACGGACGTGGCCGGCAAACGGGCCGGGGCTTTCTCCGGCGGCATGCGGCGGCGGCTGGACCTTGCCGGCGCGGTAGTGGCCCGGCCCAAAGTCGTGGTGCTGGACGAGCCCACCACGGGTTTGGACCCGCGGGGCAGGCTGGATACCTGGGACGTGGTGGCCGGGCTGGTATCGGGTGGAACTACTGTCCTCCTGACCACCCAGTACCTTGAGGAAGCAGACCGGCTGGCGGACCACATCGCCGTGATCAACCACGGCTCCGTGATTGCCGAAGGCACTGCCAGCCAGCTCAAGGACCGGGCCGGTTCAGAACGGGTGGACGTCACCGTGAAGAATGCGGCCGATCTGCGCAGCGCAACCTCCGTGCTGATGGAGGCAACCGGCGGAGTTGTCATTCCGGAGGTGGACGAGGCCGCGTTGAGTGTGTCCGTTGCTGCCCCCGGCGGCCATGGCGTGCTGGTCCGGGTCCTGGCCGAGCTGGATGCACGGTCCCTTCCCGTGACCGAAGCATCCCTGCGCCGCCCCACCCTGGACGACGTCTTCCTCCAGCTCACCGGAGGCTCAACGCAAACCCCCCACCAGAACAGCGAAGACAAGCAAGGGGTGCCCGCATGAGCGTCATCACTGCCGCTGTCCGGGACAGCTCCGTCATTGCCCACCGCAACCTGCTCAATGTTCTCCGCACTCCCGGCGCCCTGGTCACCGGCGTCGTGCAGCCGGTCATGTTCGTCCTTCTCCTGGGCTT
Source organism: Arthrobacter sp. StoSoilB22 (assembly GCF_019977315.1). NCBI lineage: Bacteria > Bacillati > Actinomycetota > Actinomycetes > Micrococcales > Micrococcaceae > Arthrobacter > Arthrobacter sp. StoSoilB22. The sequence continues at coordinate 421,185 of NZ_AP024652.1, read as the reverse complement.
CGTCTTCGGCGGCTCCCTGGGTGGCGACCAGTACCGCAGTTTCCTCATTGGCGGCATCCTCGCCCAGACCCTGACCTTCAACGCGTCCTTCACGGCTGTGTACCTGGCCAAAGATCTCCAACTCGGACTCATTGACCGTTTCCGCTCCCTGCCAATGTCCCGGGTGGCAGTGATCCTGGGACGCACTACCTCGGACCTCTACACCAGCGTCATCTCCATCGCGGTGACCCTGCTGTGCGGGATCACCGTGGGGTGGCGGATGAACACGGGGGCCCTGCAACTGCTCGCTGCACTGGGCGTCCTGCTGCTCTTCGCCTTCGCGGTGTCCTGGATCGGGGCACTGATTGCCCTCACCGCCCGCAGCGTGGAAGTCGCGCAAAGCCTTGGCCTGGTGTGGCTCTTCCCTGTCACCTTCGTGTCGGGGGCCTTTGTCTCCACCGCGTCCTTGCCGGGTCCACTGCGTGCCATCGCCGAATGGAACCCTGTGACGTCCGTGGCCACGGCCGTGCGTGAGCTCTTCGGAAACGCCGCACCGTCAGGCTTCGTTGCGCCGGGCGGGTGGCCTGCTGACAACGCCCTGCTCTACGCCGTCGCATGCAGCCTTGCCATCATCGCGATCTTCGCGCCCCTGGCGATCATGAAGTACCGGCGCATCAGCAAGCTGTGAACAGCAAGGCAGGGACCCCCAGCGTCGGGTACTTGATCATGCGCTCCGCCGACGTTGAGGCGGCCTGTTCCGGCGCCGGCGGCATGGACCGCTTCCTCACCTCCGAAGAAAAAGACGCACGACGCCGGTACCGCACCTCTGCGGACAGCCGCGACTATGCGGCGTCCCATGTACTGCTTCGCCTGCTCGCCGCACACCGGCTCGGCCTGGATGCCCTCGATTCGCCGGAGCTGGACATCACCCGCCAATGCCCTGGATGCGGCAGTTCAGCCCACGGGCGGACGACGATGCCTGGGATGTCGCTGAGCCTTTCCCGCAGCCATGGCTTGGTCATGGCGGCCGCGGGTCCGGCCGCAGCCAGGGTGGGTGCGGACGTGGAACTGGTACCTTCGGCTCTTTTCGACGGCTTCGATAGCTACGTCCTTTCCCCCGGGACAGCGGCCGCCATGGATGTGCGGGAAAAGATGGGTCAGTGGGTTGCCAAGGAAGCCATCCTGAAAGCGGCTGGGCTTGGGCTCAGCATCCAGCCGTCCACCGTGGCACTGCTTTCCGACGGCGAGTCGCGCGGGGTTCTTCGGGCGGAGTGTCCGGGCCAGCCTCTGGTGCACGGGCTCAGGGTCCATCCCGTCCCGGCCGCCCCAACCCACCTGGCTGCAGTTTCTGCCAGGACCATCGACCCGCCTAGGTTGATGAATGCCGCCGAAGTGCTGCCTGCCGGCAGTGCCCGGCAGGCTCCATGGAGCTTGCAAATGAGCAAGACACAATGTTGAACACCGACGAAAAGGAGCATCTCATGAAGAAAATCCTCATGGTACTGACCAGCGTTTCCGAGATCGGCGATACCGGAGAAAAGACCGGCTACAACGTGGCCGAGGCAGCACACCCCTGGAAGGTCTTCAAGGATTCCGGGCATTTCGTCGATTTTGCCTCCATCAAGGGGGGCCAGCCGCCCCGTGACGAAGTGGACACGGATGACCCCATCCAGGTTGCGTTCACCGAGGACGAGACCACCCGCGCCGGGCTGTACAACACCGCACGCGTGGACGTTGTTGATCCCGGCCAGTACGACGCCGTCTACCTGGTGGGCGGCCACGGCACCATGTGGGACTTCCCGGACAGCGAAGGGCTGCAGAACCTGGTTGCCAGCGTCTACAACGCCGGGGGCCTGGTGGGTGCTGTATGCCACGGACCGGCAGGCTTGCTGAACGTGGAATTGGATAATGGCTTCCGACTGGTGCAGGGCCGCGACGTGGCCGCCTTTACCAACGACGAGGAAGCGGCCGCAGGCAAGGACAAGGTCATCCCATTCTTCCTGGCAGACCGATTGGAAGAACAGGGTGCCCGCCACGTTTCCGCCCGTGTCTTCGAGGAAAAAGTGGTCGTGGACGAGCGCTTGGTAACTGGCCAGAACCCGGCCTCCGCCGCGGGAGTTGCCAAGGAGATGGAGAAACTCTTCGCGGAGGTCATCCATCAGGAAAAGGCCGAGGAGCAGCACGAGGCCGAGGCCGTGCGCGCCGAGAAGGACGCCCGCAAGCAGGCAGCGGCAGACGCCGAAAACTGACCTGTTTTTCAGCGGGGTCTAAGGGTCGGGTTGAACCGCGGCAGTCCTCGCAGCCGTTGGCTGATCCCTTCGATGGGGGCAGCCATCGCGGCCTCGGCCGCGGACATTTCACCGGATACTGTCTCCATGCCGCGACTGATGAAGCACCGTAGACGCGTTCCAGGTCCGGCCGCAGAGTTCGCACATGTTCTGGCATGCTCGTTGAGCTGACTGCCGTGGCGGCCCCCGGGGTCCGGACGGATGTCTGAGGTGCAGACGGCCGCTTGAGGTGGGCCCGAGTCCAGCCAGCTCCGGCCCACCGCTGCTGCTGAAGCTAGGTCACACCCAGCATGGGTCCAAACTTGTGACGGTCCGCCAGCCGGGGATCATCCCTGTCCGGAACAACCAGCACTGGCCCCTTGGCGTGGTGCAGGACTCCGTCTGATGTTGACCCCAGCAGCATTCCCGCGAATCCGCCTCGGCCACGGGTTCCCAAAACAACCAGCTCGACGCTGCGGCTGGTTTCCACAAGAACATCAACGGGCGAGCCATCCCGGAGGTCCGTCTCAATAGCCAACGAAGGGAAGTGGCTTCTGAGCCAGGCAACACCGGCGTCAAGCTGGACCCTGATATCGGCGAATAGGGCATCGCGGTCCAACGGAGCCGGAACCCACGCCAGGGAACCGCTGTACTGCGGAACAGCGCAGATGACGCGCAGTGTGGCTCCCATACGCTGCGCTTGCTCGGCAGCTTCGAGCACAGCAACGCGTGCTTGCTCGGAGCCGTCAACGCCTACTGCAACCACGTTTTCCACAGTGCGCGGGCCCGTTCTGGCGTGCTCGGCCTTGATGTGTTTGTCCTCGGTGTTCTCACCGAGGCGGTCAGCGCAATAGAGCGGGACCGTCACCGTGGGGCATTTGGCGTGCGCGGGCAGGGCACTACTCACCGAACCCAGGAGGCGCCCGACGAACCCACCGCGACCCCTGCTGCCGAACACCAGCAGCGCGGCCTCCTCGGAAAGGTCCAACAAGACACCAGCGGCATCACCGTTTTCCACGGAAGCATCGACGTCAATGGCATATCCGGAGACTTTGTCCAAGGCTTGACGAACGATCGCATCAGCGCCTTCGCGGATGACGGAATCGTCAACTGTTGCGTAGCCACCGTCCAAGCCGGAGGCCGCGAAAATTGGCACGGAGTACGCCGTGACAATATGCAGCGGAAGCTGGCGGCGCTCCGCCTCCCGTGCGGCCCAAACCAAGGCGCACTGACCGTGCTCTGAACCATCCACCCCGACGACGATGCCACCAGGTTCCACAACCTGGTCCTGGCCGTCCGGTGACTCTTCACTGTGTCTTCCGTGCTGGTCCATGGGGGCCTGCCTCTCCACCTACTGCTTGATGTTCCGGCTATTCTGCCAGAGGATCCCGGCCTAGAACTTCCAGACTGTTTTGTTGCCAACAGCCGGGGCAGGAGAAACCCGGAAATTCCTCCTCCCAATGCTCACTATTCTCGGTCAGCAGTGGCGAATCAAGACGACATTGGGCTATGTGCATAACGGTCAGGGCTCGGTTCCCGGCGGCCCCTGGGGTGCTCGCGGCGAAGAGACAAAACGCGCAGGCGGAGAGGCTATCCATGGCCGAAAAAGTTCGGTAGTGTTCGAGTCACCGAATGGCCGGAAAACGTGTCTCACACCACACGCCCCGGTCATTTACTTGCGGCCGCTTGGGGAACTCGGACGCGATCCCACGCGATGCCGAAAGGCACACACGTCAAGGAGGAACCAAGCAGTGTCACTCACGCCTGATTCCGGCACGGAACGCACCACCACCGTGATCATCGGAGCCGGCCTGTCCGGCTTGGCAGTTGCCAGCGAACTCAGCCGCTACGGCGTGGGTTCGATCGTGGTAGACGGGTTCGGCGCGTTATCCACTACTGGACCGTCCGTCCATACAGGCATGCTCCAACGCACCGACGCCGCAGATCCGGCAGCAATGCAGGAACGCAACGAAATCCTTCGCCACCTGAGGAACTACGCTGCCAGTCATCACCTGGACGTTCGCAACACCACTCGCGCTGTCCGCTTGGATTTCCTGGGCTCAGATCCCTCACGGCATATCGGATACGGTGTGGCCGCCAGCATGACAACCACAGGCCTGAGGACCGGGCTCCACGCATCCGGCCCCCACGAATCCCATCCTCGCCAGTGGGCAATCCACACAGCCCAAGGCGTTCTCCTGGCAGACCACGTAGTAGTGACACGCTGCGCCCAGAGCCAGCTACGGCGCATGCTGGCCGAACTTGGCATAGCAGTCGGCCAGAATCTTGCCGCGGCCATGCGGGCCGTAGGAATGCACCTGGTGGGCGTCGGAGACCTCATCACTCCGTCCCCCAAGGAAGTGCTGCGGCAAGCCAAGGCAGTGGGTCAGGCCATCTCCTCCAAGGTTGCCCTGCCGGCGGGTCCCGGCGTCGCCATCGCCTAGGAAGTCCCGCAAGCAAACGCGCTACCACCCCCGCAAGCCGGCCAAGTCCGCCGTCGTACGTCCCGCACTGAACTTTTACGAACAGAACTTAACGCCAAAGGCCGGTGCCTCCGGAGACATAAGTCTTCGAAGGCACCGGCCTTTGAACTGAAGCGTGAGGCTTTATGCGCCAGCGCGTACGTAGGTCAGGGGACCCGTTGCGGTCAACCAGCTGATCGGGTGGATGCCCGTCTGGTTGCCGTTGATGCCACCGCTGATGGCCTGGCCGTTGCCGATGTAGATAGCAACGTGGCCGGACTGGACGATCATGTCACCGGGCTGAGGATCGCTGACGACCTTGCCGTAGTTCATGAACTGCATGGGACCGAGGTCGCCTACCGGGATGCCTGCGGAACCAAGGGCCTTTTCGACCATGGCGGTGCAGTCCTGGAAGATACCGATCTGTGCGTAAGCCGAAGCAACCATGGCTGCGTTGACGCCGCCGGCGGCGGGGGCAGCTGCAGGAGCAGCGGCAACCGGTGCAGGTGCGGCAGCAACAGGAGCAGCAACCGCGGCCTGAGCGGCAACGGGAGCTGCAGCAGCAGCCGTGGTGACAGCTGCCTTCTTGGCTACGGGGGCCTCAACAACGGGGGCCGGCTTTTCGATGACCGGAGCTGCTACGGAAGCAACTGCGGGACGCTCGAAATTGACGGTAGCCGTCGACAGGGCGGTAACAACCTTGGTGGGTGCCTCGGAAACGGTCTCAGCAACCGTTGCGGGGCTGGAATCGCGCTGAACCGGGGTCTCAGCTGCGTGAGCAGCAATGGAACCGGTCAAAACGAGGCCCGAGGCTGCTGCGATAACAGCTGCCTGACGACCAGCGCCTGAAGCGTTGCTGGCAACTGCCTTCGAGATGGAGATGAACGGATTAGGACGTACGCTGTCCGCCTTACGACGGCCGCGAAGAATGCGTGAAGACATGAAAGAGCCTCTCCCGATGCCTGCGAGGTTAGCTGTCGGATTCGGATGGGAGTCACCCGGCCACTATCTCCCGCTGTTCAGCGAAAGCATCGTGACTTCACCCCAAGGCACGCTCGAAAGCGACCTAAATTGGGTTCCCCGTCTCTGCCGTAGGTTTGTCTGCGAACGGATTCCGGACTGCGGCAGAGCTAGGCAATCAGGCCGGAAGTGCCCGCTACGTGGAACAGGCACAGGAACTACGGTACGCGATGATTCTCCCGAAGTCACATTTAAGTAACGGGAAGTGGGCTTCTGGCGTGTCGCGGTAACCGATTCGAGATATTCGCAGGTACGTAGAAAACCGCGCTATTCCGCGGGAGTATCGCCCTCTGAGTCGTTGGACGCCGCCAATTTCTTCCGTGCGGTAACGGCGAGATAAATTACGAGACCCACAGCCACAACAGCCAGCCCCACAATGCTCCAAGGGAAAGGTTGGGAGGCGTCGGCGGCTGGCTCATTGTTACCGGCAGTCCCTGGTGCGGCGGTGCCCACTGTTGGTACCGCAGCTGAGGAAGCCGAAGCCGCTGGTGAGGCACCCGCCGTACCACTCGCCGACATCGAGCCTCCTGCGGCGGCTGTGAACGTGAAGGTGCCCTCAATCGGGTGCGAGTCGGAGCTGACCACGCGCCATACCACTGTGAACTCGCCGGCAGGGGCGCCCTCGCGGAGCTTCTGAACGGCCTGGTTGTCGATGATTTCGACCGGACCGTCCGCCCAGTTCTCGCCGCCGGCCGTCACCGTTACGCCCGAACCGATCGCGAGCGGGCGGTTGTTGAACGTAATGGAGACCGACGCCGGGACTTCCGCAACGCGGGCACCGTTGGCTGGCGCTGTGGACTCGGCGACGTCGTGCGCGGACGCCGGTGCCGCTGCAAACAGCAGGGCGGAAGCAAAAGCAAGAGCAGCGACGACGGCGGCCAGAAGCGGGCGGATGGTACGCATGGGGCGGTTTCTCCTAGTGTTGGCTTCCTTACAGACTAGGCGAATCGTTGGGAGGGCCCGCACCGGACAACATAGGATTTGAGAGCAAACTCCCCCTCGATCCCCGGAGACCTTCATGCTTAAACAAGGTTCTGCAGTCGACCGCTACTTCAAGATCTCCGAACGTGGATCCACATATTCGCGGGAAATCCGTGGCGGCTTCGCGACCTTCTTCGCCATGAGCTACATCGTGGTGCTCAATCCACTGATCCTCTCCGGACCCGATTCGAGTGGCGCGTCGCTGGGTTTCACCGCCGTGGCAGCCACCACGGCGTTCGTTGCCGGCATCCTGACCATCCTCATGGGAGCCTGGGCCAAGCACCCGTTCGCCGTGGCTACAGGCTTGGGCGTCAACGCGTTCGTCGCAGTCACGGTGGCATCGCACCCCGGGCTGACATGGCCGGACATGATGGGACTCGTGGTGCTTTCCGGCATCACCATGCTCATCCTGGTGCTGACCGGATTCCGGACTGCAGTGTTCAAGGCGGTGCCCGAAGCCCTCAAAACGGCAATCGTTGTGGGCATTGGCCTCTTCATCGCCCTCATCGGCCTGGTTAACGCCGGTTTCGTCCGGCGCATCCCCGACGCCGCCGGAACCACCGTTCCACTCGGTCTGGGCGTGGACGGCAAGCTCCTTGGCTGGCCCACCCTGGTATTCGCAGTGGGCCTGATCCTCACCATCGCGCTGGTGGTCCGGAAGGTCCGCGGAGCCATCCTGATCGGCATCGTGGTTTCCACCGCGCTGGCTGCCATCCTCGAGTTCACTCTCCACATTGGCCCAAGCTTTGACGGCACCAACGTCAACCCCCGCGGCTGGTCCCTGGTGGCCCCCAAGCTCAGTGAATGGGGCGCACCGGACCTGTCCCTGATCGGCAAGGCCAACCCGTTCGGCGCCTTTGAGCACCTCGGTTTCATCGGTGCAGCTTTGCTGGCATTCGTGATCCTGCTCAGCATCTTCTTCGACGCCATGGGCACCATGGTGGGCCTGGCCAACGAGGCCGGGACAGTGGATAAGGACGGGAACATCCCCAACGTGGACCGGGTGCTCCAAGTGGACGCGCTCGGAGCGATCGTGGGTGGTGGGGCCTCTGTTTCGTCCAACCAGATCTTTGTGGAGTCCGGTGCAGGAATCGGCGAAGGTGCACGAACCGGGCTCGCCTCGATCGTCACCGGCGCACTCTTCCTGGTTGCCATGTTCTTCACTCCCCTGATCAACCTGGTGCCGTTCGAGGCCGTGGCCCCCGCCCTGGTAGTGGTGGGCTTCATGATGGTCTCCCAGGTGGGCAAGATCGACTGGCAGGACTGGGGCGTCGGAATTCCCGCGTTCCTGACCATCGCGCTCATGCCGTTCACCTACTCGATTGCCAACGGCCTCGGCGCCGGCTTCATCTCCTACGTCCTGATCCGCACCTTCCAGGGCCGCGCCCGCGAAGTCCACCCGCTGATGTGGGCTGTGGCTGCTGCCTTCCTGCTGTTCTTCGGCATCGGAACCGTGGAAGAGCTGCTGGGCGTCAAGTAGCCCAGTCCGGGATTTCAGACACTCCCGGCGCTGGGTCACTGGTTTTTGGGCCCCGCGTCGGGTGTGCTGGAAGCATGGAAACAAGCGCCCCCACCGTTGACGTCAATCCCACACCGTGGACCGGCCGCTTTGATGGGGACGGCGCCGAGCACCGCCGCTGGTGGCAAGCTGTAGCACCCCACACCGTTTCCGGCACCGCAGCAGCCTCGCGCCCCGCCGTCGTGCTTGGTTTCTGCAGCGACGCCGGCGTCCTCCGCAACAAGGGCCGTGTGGGCGCCGCCGCCGCACCAGCCGCCATCCGTGCGGCTCTGGGTCCGCTGGCTTTCCACCTTGACCGCGACGTGTTCGACGCCGGTGATGTGGTTGTGGAGGACGACTCACTTGAGGCTGGCCAAGAGCGCGCCGGGCACGCCATTTCGGGACTGCTCGACGCCGGCAACCTCACCGTGGTGCTGGGCGGAGGCCACGAAACCGCGTTTGCCAGCTACCTTGGCGTAGCCGGTTCTGACGCTGTTCGAGGCAAGCGCGTGGGTGTGCTGAACCTGGACGCCCACTTTGACCTGCGCGACGAACCCACGCCGAGCTCGGGGACGCCGTTCCTGCAGATGGCCCACGCGGAAGCTGCCGCTGGGCGCCAACTGCAGTACGCCGTCGTCGGAATTTCAGAGCCGAACAACACACGAACGCTCTTCGATACGGCCAACCGGCTGGGCGTGAAGTACCTCCTTGATGAGCTCTGCACGCCGGAAGCCGTGGAAGTGTTCGTTGCTGATTTCCTGGCCGGCGTTGATGTGCTGTACCTGACCATCGATTTGGACGTAATGCCGGCGTCGGTGGCGCCCGGAGTGAGTGCCCCCGCTGCTTATGGCGTGCCGCTGCCGGTGATCGGCGCCATCTGCCGGCAGGTTGCTACGAGCGGAAAGCTGCTCCACGTGGACGTCGCAGAGTTGAATCCGGAGTTCGACATCGATTCCAGGACCGCGAAGGTTGCGGCCCGCTTAGTCAACACTTTGCTTGCCTAGATTTTCCCCGCCCCTTTTCCAGCCTTCCTCTTCCACTTAGCCTGTGGGGAGGGAAGGACGGCAATGAGCGCAACTCCTGTGCAGGACAAGTGGGCTTGGGTAGCCGGGCCGGTGGCTGTGGCCCTGGGACTTGCAGCGCACATGGTGGCCGGCGGAAGCGCTCCGGCCATCCCCGTCCTCGTGGCCTTCGCCGCCATCGGTGCGTTGGCTGCCCAGGTCATGGCCCGTTGGATCCACGGGCCTCTGCTGTTGCTGCTGGCGTCCGGGGTGGCGCAGCAACTCCTTCACTTCGGCTTTGCCGCGTTCGGGGGCTACTTCCCCGGCAACGGCGTACTGGATCACCTGCACGGCGGCCAGGACCTGGCGGGCGTGCCCGCCGGGGCAGCCGCCAGCGGGGGCAACGTTCATCTCCTTCTCTACACGCACATGGCTGCTGCCATCCTGACGCTGCTCCTTGCTGCGGGAGTTTCAAAGCTGGCGGCACCGAAACGTGATAGGCCGCTCGGGCGGGCAACCCAAAGTCTTTAAACAACCATCGGGAGGGTGGACCAGGCGGACGCGCCGATCTCGGTTTTCCACTTACCCAGTGAGACTCCCAACGAGCACGCGATTTTGCTTCGTAATGAGCCTTTTACGATGCTTACGGCTTCACGGGCAGCAACCTTTAGCAACGGTTCGTAGCCCTGCGAAAGGCGGGGACACCAACTTTGCCCGGCCCGCGTTCAGGCACCTAGTGTCGTTTGCACGTGGTGTACCCAAGAGGCCAGGGAGCTGCCTGCAAAGCAGCGTACGCGGGTTCGAATCCCGCCACCACGTCCATGGGTTCAAGAGGGCGCCCCCCCTTCGCGAGATGTCACCAAGGCGGACTTCAGGCGGAGACCCACGTCACTCGCCTGCCGGTCATCTTACAAATTTTCAGGTCCGGCAACTATGATTGATGGGTCGCCCTCGCATGCGGCACGTAATAGGAGGCCCCCAATGACCCCTGCAATGACTGCAGAACGCGAAATTCGCCTGTCCTTTTCGAAGGCAGACGAGATCCACGACGGACTCGACCGCGCCGTGGATGCCCTGATCGAAGGCGCAGCAGCGGATGCTAGCTGTGGAATTCTGGTGACCCGGCACGAGCCCGGCACCTACACCGTGGCTCTGGACGAATCCGTTCCCTTCGGTCAGACCCGCGAAGTTATCGCTGCCTGATACCCCCAACGTATTTCCGGGGCAGCGACGCCAAAAACCGGGGCCCGTTCCTTTCCGCATCTACTACCCGCGGAAGGGAACGAGCCCCGGTTTCTGTTAAACAAGTACCTCGGGCGGAACTGCCGCCTACGCCCGGCGGAGAGTGACGCCGTCGGACTTCATGAACAGTTCCTTGCCCTCTTCGGTAACGCCCGGCCCGGAGTGCTCAAGCCACACCACGTTGCCGCTGCTGGATACTTCCTCGATCAGACCGGCGGCGATCACGTGGGCGTACTTGACCACTTCCACCCGCTCGCCAACTTTCAGCGTCTTCCAGTCGGTAACCGTAGCCGTGTGAGCGCTTCGCCTGGACAGGACTGCTCCGCGTGCCTTCATTGAACTTCTACCCCTTTGTGGATGTTCTCTGTTGTGTATTGAGTTATTGAACGGTTGACCGTCAAGCCCACGACATCGTTGGCGTGGACGTGACGTACACCATAAGTTCTACTACATTTGCCACGCCCCGGTGATTGCGTTGCGAACAAAGACCGGGACGTGACAAATATGCCCATCAAATGAGCGTTTTTATCGACGTCAGGCCAAAATCCCGACGGCGGATTCGGCGGCCGCACGGACCGCACCGGAGCCAACCAAACGGTCAGCCGCTTCCAGTTCCGGCGACAGGAACCGATCGGTGCCCGGGCCCTGAACCACGTCACGAAGCACCTCAAGCACGGCCGTGCCGGCAGGCCCCGGGGTGAGTTCGCCGTCGGACAACTGCGTCCGCATGTCAATGGCGCGGGCGCTGGTGACAAGCTCGACGGCGAGCACCCGGCGGAGGTTCTCCACGGCCTTGCGCAGCTTCCGGGCAGCGTGCCAGCCCATGGATACGTGGTCTTCCTGCATGGCGGAGCTCGGGATGGAGTCCACGGATGCCGGAACGGCCAGCCGCTTGTTGTCCGAGACGAGGCCGGCCTGCGTGTACTGGGCAATCATCAGGCCGGAGTCCACGCCGGGATCCGCAGCGAGGAACGCCGGGAGACCGTGTGAGCGGGCCGGGTCCAGCATGCGGTCCGTACGGCGCTCGGCGATGGAGCTGAGGTCCGCGACGGCGATAGCCAGGAAGTCCAGGACGTACGCCACGGGTGCGCCGTGGAAGTTGCCGTTGGACGTGACGCGGCCATCCGGGAGGACCACAGGATTGTCGATCGCTGCGGCGAGTTCGCGGGAAGCCACCAGCGCTGCATGGTCCACGGTGTCGCGGACAGCGCCGGCGACCTGAGGTGCGCAACGCAGTGAATATGCATCCTGAACCTTGGTGTCGTTGATCCGGTGCGAGGCCACGATGGGCGAGTTGGAAAGTACCCGGAGCATGTTGTCCGCGCTGGCGGCCTGGCCGGGGTGCGGCCGCAGTGCTGCGTGAAGCTCCGGCAGGAACACCTGGTCTGTACCCAACAGGGCCTCGACACTGAGCGCCGCGGTGACGTCCGCCGTCGCAAGCAACAAGCGGATATCAGCGATGGCCATCAGCAGCATGCCGAGCATGCCTTCAGTGCCGTTGACGAGGGCCAGGCCCTCCTTCTCGGCGAGGGTGACCGGCTCGATGCCGTGCTGCGCGAGCAGCTCAGCAACCGGCGGCTGGCCAGCGGTTCCGTACAGTTCGCCGTCGGGACCCGTAGCTTCGCCTTCACCCATGAGGACCAAGGCGCAGTGTGACAGCGGCGCAAGATCGCCGGAGCAGCCCAGCGAACCGAACTCGCGGACCAGCGGGGTGATGCCGGCGTTGAGCACGTCCACCATGGTCTGCAAGACCACCGGACGAACACCCGTGCGGCCCGATGCCAGGGTCTTGGCGCGGAGGAACATGATGCCGCGGACCACTTCGCGTTCAACAGCCGGGCCCATGCCAGCAGCGTGGCTGCGGATCAGCGACTTCTGCAGCTGGGTGCGGAGATCGTTGGGAATGTGGCGGTTTGCCAGGGCGCCAAAGCCTGTGGAGATGCCGTAGGCGGGGACATCGCTGGTGGCCAGGTCATCAATGTGGGCACGGACCTTGGCCACGGTGTCCAGGGCATCCTGGGAGATGGTCACCTTGGCGTCGTGGCGGGCGACGGCGACGACGTCTTCCGGGGTTACGCCGCTGGAGCCGAGGGTGACGGTGAGGGGTTCATGGGTAGTGATAGTCACTTACTTGCCTTCGTTCATAGGAATACGGACGCCGCGTTCGTTGGCGACCTCGACGGCGCGGTCGTAACCGGCGTCGACGTGGCGAATGACGCCCATGCCGGGGTCGTTGGTCAGGAGCCGTTCAAGTTTCTCCGCGGCCAGGTCGGTGCCGTCAGCGACGGAGACCTGTCCGGCGTGCAGGGACCGGCCGATGCCGACACCGCCGCCGTGGTGGATCGATACCCAGGTGGCACCGGAGGAGGTGTTGATCAGGGCGTTGAGCAGCGGCCAGTCAGCAATCGCATCCGAGCCGTCAGCCATGGATTCGGTTTCCCGGTACGGGGAGGCCACGGACCCGGAGTCCAGGTGGTCGCGGCCGATTACGATGGGAGCCTTGACCTTGCCCTCTTTCACCAACTGGTTGAACAGCAGGCCGGCCTTGGCGCGTTCGCCATAACCGAGCCAGCAGATACGTGCCGGCAGGCCTTCGAACTCCACCCGGTCCGCCGCGGCGTCGAGCCACTTGTGCAGGTGCTTGTTTTCCGGGAACAGTTCCTTGATGGCCTTGTCAGTCACTGCAATGTCCTCCGGATCACCGGACAGGGCAACCCAGCGGAACGGGCCGAGGCCCTCGCAGAACAGCGGACGGATGTAGGCCGGGACGAAGCCGGGGAACTCGAACGCACGCTCGTAACCGCCCTTGCGGGCCTCGTCACGGATGGAGTTGCCGTAATCGAAAACTTCGGCGCCGGCATCCTGGAACTCCACCATGGCCTGTACGTGGCGGGCCATGGAAGCCTGGGCCTTCTTAGTGAACCCTTCCGGGTCAGCTTCGGCTTCGGTGTGCCACTCGGCTACCGTGATGCCCTCGGGCAGGTAGGAGAGGGGGTCATGCGCGGAGGTCTGGTCGGTGACCACATCGAAGGTGATCTCCCCGGCCTTGTGGCGGCGGAGCAGCTCCGGGAACACCTCTGCAGCGTTACCGACGTAGCCAACAGACCAGCCCCGGCGTTCCTCCTTGGCCTTCTGGACCTTCGCGATCGCGGTATCCAGGTCCGGTTCGACCTCGTCCAGGTAGCGCTTGCCGGCGCGGCGACGCAGGCGGGTTTCGTCGACGTCGACAATCAAGCAGGCGCCATCGTTCAGCGTGACGGCCAGCGGCTGCGCGCCGCCCATGCCACCGCAACCACCGGTCAGGGTCAGCGTCCCCGCCAACGGACCTTCGTTTGAGCCTTCAGCAGCAGGCGCCGGGTGGCGCCCTTCCGCAGCGAGCTTGTTTCCGACGGCGGCAAAAGTTTCGTACGTGCCCTGCAGGATGCCCTGGGTCCCGATGTAGATCCAGGAGCCAGCGGTCATCTGGCCGTACATCATGAGGCCCTCGGCTTCGAGGCGGCGGAACTCGGGCCACGTTGCCCAATCCCCCACCAGGTTGGAGTTGGCCAGCAGCACACGGGGAGCCCATTCGTGGGTGCGGAACACACCCACCGGCTTGCCCGACTGCACCAGGAGGGTCTCGTCCTTCTCCATGGTTTCCAGGGTCCGGGTGATCGCATCAAACGCGGCCCAGGACCGGACTGCACGGCCAGTTCCGCCATAGACCACAAGATCGTCCGGACGCTCAGCGACCTCAGGATCAAGGTTGTTCATCAGCATCCGCAGCGGAGCTTCGGTCTGCCACGACTTGGCAGTGAGTTCAGTACCCCGGGCGGCCTTGACCGGACGGGCACCAGTGGTGAAATCGGCGGGTGCCATGGTGACTCCTTCGTCTGTGGGAAGTAGGTGGTGGAAAGATCTTCTGCTTCTACTAAAGCCCCTTTATCACGCGGCCGGAACGGCTTTTGGAGTGGCACCGTCCGGGATTACAGACATCTCCAACCTCTCGCATTTACGCCACAATGAGCGCATGCTGGACCCATGGGAACCTACCGGGTAACAACGCTCGTCGCGGCACCGCCTGAGCGGGTTTTCGCAATGTGGACAGACCTGGACCGGTTCAAGGAGTGGATCGGTGGGGTCACCCGGGTGACTGACCGCGTCGGTTCAATGGATGAGGCAGGCAGCCGCTACACGGTGTGGTTCGGCAGGATGAAAAGCCCCACCGAAATCCTCGCAGTGGAACGGCCTTGGCACATCCGCACGCGGTTCGGCAATGCGATCCTCAAGGGCGAGTCAGATGTGCGGTTTGCGGCCGAGGGCGACGGTACCCGTATCCGGCAGGAGTTCGTGACCCGCGGATTCGTCGCCGCCATTTTCGGGCGGCTATTCGCCATGGGCTCCTACAAGGGCAGCTTCAAAGGTGAACTGGAGACCTTCCGCAAACTCGTGGAGAAGGAAGCCACGGGGCGAAGCTAGCGCCAGGTTAGGCTCCAGGCCGCCCGTGGATCCGCACCGATAGTTCGTCCGCCGCTTTCCGAATGCGCGCGGCAAGGACCGGCCATTGCTCAGCCGGCACTTTGTCCTCGAGGAACGTGACGGCGACTGCCGCCGTCGGCCATCCAACATGGTCCGTTACTGCGGCGGCGATGGAGCAGAATCCCGGCGTGATTTCGCCGTTTTCCGTGGCGTAGCCGCGCTGCCGGACCTGGTCCAAGTGCGACGACAACGCCGAATACTTCATGATGGGGAACTCCACCTCATGTCGCGAAGTGAAGGCGGCGGCATTCGGATACAGCGCACGAACCTGCGACTTTGGCAGGGCGGCCAGGATCGCGCGGCCCGACGCCGTGAGATGGCTGGGCAGGCGGACCCCGACGTCGGTCACCAGGCTGGGGCGGTTCTTGGCGCGTTCCTCCACAATGTAGAGCACGTCACGGCCGTGAAGCACCGCCAAGTGCGCGCTCTCGCCGATCACGTCCACCAGGGCGGCGAGCATCGGCCGGCCCAGCCGGGACAAGGGTTCCTGGCGCGAATACGCCGAGCTGAGTTCGAAGGCGCTGATGCCCAGCCCGTAGCGCTGCTCTTCATGCAGGTGAAGGACGAACCCGTTCGCCTCCATGACACCGAGCAAGTGGTACACGCTGGATCGCGGCAGGCCGAGCGCGGTGGCAATGTTCGACGCCGCCATGGGACCGCGGCGCGAAGCCAACAGTTTCAAAATCCGCAGCGTATTTTCGGCCGCCGGGACTTTGGACGTGGCTTTGCCTGGTGCGGTTGGCGTGGTTGTCATGGTTCCTCGCTGCTCGGGCTGCTTGCGGGATTATTCCGGTGTATACAGGTACCGCTGTCCGGTATCCCGTACTCAAGCGTGCACCCTCGGAGAGTCAATCACCAGCGCGAATGCATTGATCGGTGTCTGGGATGCCGGACTCCCTTAGCGAGCCCGAATCTCTACCACTAGGCAACGCGGCCCTTACGCGGAAGCGGCACCCTTACGCCGAAGCAGGAACGTGATGGCTCCGGCCGCAGCCAAGACCAGCGCCACGATGAGGCCAATGGTCCAGCCGCTCATTCCGGCAGACGAAGCGGCCAACGGGGTGGCTGCCTCCTGCGATTGCGAATCAACCGACGCGGCATCATTGTCAGCCGACGCGGCCGGCGGCACTGAAATGCTGGGCATGGCCGACGGAGTTGCCGCAGGTGTTGCCGCCGCTTCGGCTGGCGTACCGGTTTCGGCGAGCCCGACGGCGGGAGCATAGTCGCGCGGCCAAGGAACGACGATCGGGGCTACTCCGGTTCCGGAGTGTTGCGAAACGTCGACCTGGCCGGCTGCAGCCTGCCCGGCCTGTCCACCAGCAGCGGCCGCGGCAGCTTCCGCCTGACGGGCAGCTTCAGCTTGACGAGCCGCTTCCGCTTCCGCGGCTTTGGCAGCGTCAGCCGCCTTACCGGCGTCGACGGTTGCAGTGTCTGCCAAACCGGCAAGCTCGGCGATCATGGCGTCGATGGAGGCAACGTGGGCAGTGGTTGCCGCGTCTCGATTCGCAGCCGCGGCCTGGCCTGTGGTCATGAAGGCCTCGAGATCTGCGCGGCTGCCGTCAAGAGCAACGCTCGCTGCCGCACGAACCTCCGGCGTCGAATCCAACGCATAACTGGTCTGGATGCGATTATCCAGATTCCGGGCTTGATCAAAACCGTATTCCAGGAAGTAGCGGACGTCTGCGTGACTGACTGATTCGAGCGCTTTCTTGGCGGCCTTCTCCACAAATTCGCCTCCGACTGCCAGAAGCTGGAAAGAGCGTTGTCGATCCGCGGTGAATGCCGACGGCTTAATGGCGTCCAGCTCTATAGCTGCTGCGTGGCCTTCAATGATGAAAGCTTTTACGGAAGTATCTCCACCCGACAGCGCCGTTTCCGCGGCTTCCCGAACTTTGGGTGTCCCCACCAAGGCAAGATCCAAGGTGGCCTGACGGGCTTCGCTGATCAGCGCGTCAAGGTCGGTTCCGGGGGCATCCAGCTTGGTAAGGAGCTCCGGAATTTCACGGGCCGCCTTTGCAAAGGCGGCCTTCGCCGGCTCCTGCGATGCCATTTGAGTTTCGTCCGCGATCCGTCTCGGTGTGGCCTGCGATGAGAGGAGGTCCCTGTCTGTCGCGAGCCGCGATGAGTCTGCCGCCCTTGCCGCAGAGGCGGTGCTCCGGGCTTGTTCGACAGCGGTCTTCGCACGGTCCGCGACCGCAGCGGTGCCGTTGGGGTTCGAAGCAATGTCTGATCTGACCTTTTGAAGGAGCGCGGCAACAGCCGTCGACTCAGCGTCCCGGTCGGCTGCAACGAGCTGCCCGTAGCGAAGGAAATCAGCAACGATTTCCCTGTCGTCCGTCATGACCGCTGCCTTGGCCGCAGCGCGGACACCCACAAAAGGAGAATCAAAGAGTTGGAACGCAGCCTGGCGGTCGTCTATCTCTGCGGCTTCCAGCCAGCCCCCGAGAACGAACTCCTCAATTGCTTGGTCGCCTTTGTCCAAACTGTCGGAGGCCTGCGTTCGGATTGCGCCGTTCAGAGTTAGAAACCTGTAGGCAGTGATATCAAGGTCAAGCTGCCACGCTCCGGCCCAACCTGTCGAGAGAAAAGCATCGATGGCCGCCGGGTCGCTTAATGCCAGGATCTTTTGCGCAGATGAGCGAACATGCGCACTCCCCCGCGTCGTCAGCTCGGCGACCAACTGCTTGCGGTCCGCGGCGAGAGTGACGTCCTGTCCGGCGTCGAGGAATGCTTGAAGCGCATCTGCGCCACCCACCAGCGCGGTCGCAGCAGCGGCACGGGTTGCGGGGCCACCTGTCTTCCACAGCTCAACAACGCCGGCAGTATCAGTAGCCCGCTCCACGAACGGAACGGGGGCCTGCGCGGCGTGGGGCACCTCGAATTCGGGAATGTCATAGGCCTGGGCTGGCGCAGCGAAGAGCAGAGAAGCCCCAGCTACAACGGCTATCAGGGCAGCAGAAACACGGCGCCGGGTAGCGCGGAATGAAGAAAACAAGGGTCCCCCAAGTAACGGATGCGGCGGCAGCACGGAGTTCAATGGGGGCGACGCGGATGCGAGGGATGCCTGACCGGTGACGAGCTGTCCGCGGTCATCATATCCGACTGGGAACTATGACTTTTACCACTGTGAATGTCGACGCCGAAAGTCGACACCACTGACTGTCTGCGATCAAAGACACCAAAGGCCCGTGAGTCCCATCACAAGTCGTCCAAAAGTGATCTGCTGGATAGCGATCCCTTCCCAAAGACGAGAAGGTTTTACTATGCAACAAACCAAGCTGGCTGTGGAGAGCTCTGTCCTCCACGCCGCGGGTACGGCGCTCAGCCGAGGCCTCAACGTCCGTCACATTCGCTTCATGGCGCTCGGATCCGCGATCGGCACCGGCCTTTTCTACGGTTCCGCCTCCGCCATCCAAAAAGCCGGGCCGGCCGTCCTGCTGGCCTACATCATCGGCGGCGCGGCCGTGTTCATGGTGATGCGAGCACTGGGCGAGATGGCCGTCCGACACCCCGTATCCGGGTCCTTCGGCCAATACGCGTCCAAGTACCTGGGACCGTTCGCAGGTTTTGTGACCGGGTGGACTTACGTGTTCGAGATGGCCATTGTGGCCATCGCCGACGTCACGGCCTTCAGTATCTATATGGGTTTCTGGTTCCCACAGGTGGACAGATGGATTTGGGTACTCGCAATCATCCTGTTCCTGGGCGCCATGAACCTGCTCAGCGTGAAGGTGTTTGGCGAGCTCGAGTTCTGGTTCTCGCTGATCAAGGTGGTGGCGATTATCGCCATGATCGTCGGCGGTGCAGCGATCGTCGTGTTCGGCTTCCAAACGGGCGACGGCGGCGGCGTGGCACCGGGACTCGGGAACCTCGTGAATCACGGCGGGTTGTTCCCGAACGGTTTTGAAGGGCTCCTGGCCGCATTCGCCGTCGTGATGTTTGCCTTTGGCGGGATCGAGACGATCGGTATCACGGCTGGCGAGGCCACGAACCCCAAGAAGGTCATCCCGCAAGCAGTTAATACAGTGCCCGTCCGCGTTTTGTTGTTCTACGTACTGACGTTGGGCGCGCTGATGAGCATCTTCCCGTGGAACGAAATCGGCAGCAGCGGTAGTCCATTCGTGCAGATCTTTGATGGCTTGGGGATCCCGGCCGCACCGCATATCCTCAACGCCGTGGTCATTACCGCAGCGCTCTCGGCGATCAACAGCGACATCTTCGGTGCCGGACGTATCCTCTTCGGACTTGCCCAGCAGGGTCACGCACCCAAGAGTTTCAGCAAGATCTCCCGGCATGGCGTCCCTTGGATGACCGTGTTGATGATGGGCGGCATCCTGCTGGTGGGCGTCGTGTTGAACGCCGTGATTCCGGAGGACGTGTTCGTGCTCATTGCCTCGATCGCTACCTTCGCCACCGTGTGGGTTTGGGTGATGATCCTGGCTTCGCACGTTGCCATGAAACGGGAGATCAAGCGCAAGGGCCTGCCGGCGTCGGAATTCGGTTCGCCTCTGTGGCCTGTCGCTTCCATTCTCACCATGGCGTTCATGGCCATGGTGATCGTGATCCTGGGCGTCTTCGAGGACACGCGTGTTGCTTTGTACGTTGGTGGCACCTGGCTGGTGTTGCTGTTCGTGGCCTACAAGATGTGGGTCCGCGGTGGCGGGCTCCGCCGGGCCGAGCTGGTGGACGAGACGGCGCAAATGCCAATGGTGAAGGCAACCTAGTTTGCTGGCTGCGCAGAAGTTTGCTGGCTGCGCTGTAGTTCGCTGGCTGCGCAGTAGTTGCCGGCTTCGTCTAGTTTCTCAGGCGTGTGGACTTGCTTCCCGGCAGAGGTGGCGCTTTGGATTTGTAGCTGTGCCCGGTGGGAGTGCTGACGCGGATCGTGTGCACATCACCGGGCATGCTCTTTGCGGTCCAGCCCGGAGTCTCCTTGGTGTGGTTGCAGGCTTCGCAAAGCCCGGCCCCGTTGTTGAGGTGGGTGCTGCCTGCAGAATGCCAGGGAATGACGTGGTCTATGTGCCGGATAGGCGCATCGCAGTACGGAGTACGGCACGTGTTGTCCCGAATGTGGATGAAGCGTCTCAATTTTTGGGGGAAGAACCGTGCTTTTGAGTCCATCGTCAGGAGCTCGCCGCTGCTGGGAGCTGTGTAGAGGCGGCGGAGCAGCACTCTAAATTCGCTGCGGTCCGTGGGCTCCAGGTTCCCATGAAGCTGATCCTCATACCCGGATTGTTCATCAACCAGAAGTGCCCTTGCCCATTCAGCGGGTACGATTCCGTAGCCTTCGAGCCGAGCGGGCTCGGGGTCCCCTTGAAAGAGTGTGCGATCGGTCATGACGAGGTTGAGGTTGATGCCCGCAATGCCACCCGACGTGCCCGTTACGCGTTCAGTCAGGGTGTCAGCCATGACTTGGCCACGGGTCCGCGCGTCCCCGCTGGAACGGACGGAATCAGCTGTCCGAGTCAGCGCTGCATAGACGGCCACGCCTTGGGCGACCGGGAGTAGTGCGGTGAGGTACGTCATGGTGTCCGGCGCAGGACGGAGGCTGACCGTACGTTCCGCAGCCGCACGGCTGGCTCGCTGCGACACAGACCGCGGGTCACGACGATATGCGGCGGCTTTTGCAGCGGCGATGATGGCTTTGTCGCCCGTGCCGTCGAAGGTCCCGGCGTCCGGGGCGAGTTCCTCATCCGCCGATGCCCGGTCCTCAACGGACAGGCAAGCTGTTTCCTTCACGAGCAGCGTGGCCCGCCACTCGTTCAACTGACCCGACTCCAGTGCTGCCATGGTTCGCGGCATTTCCGTAACTAGCGCTTTGGCGAAGCCAAAGAGCCTGGACCCCTTATTGGGTGATTCCCGCCGCGCCAACGCCACCTGTGCAGCAACGCCCATGCCACGCTCTGCCGCAGGAACCCCGGCCTGGGCCTGCTCGGCCCGCTGCGCCAGATCAAACGCCACTGCAATCCGGGCTTGCCGGGCTGAAATGGCAGACTTCAGGTCTTCAAAATCGCGTAACTCATCGATCAGCGCCGAGCTATCGGCGGTGATCGGAAGTGACCCCAGCTCAAAGACGAGCTCCCGGATGCTCCCTCCGCTGACTGCCACTCCGGACGCAACCGCCACGGTAGGTGCAGAAGCCACTACACCGGCAGAAACTAGTGGGGGCGAAGCCACTGTTGCCCGCTGCGATCGCCGAATTCCGTCCATGAAGCCACTCTTCCAGCCACCTTCGCCGGACATCAGACCCAAAGTTGCCTATGTGGAAAACCCAAGAGACAGTTGGTTCCAATGTTCTCGCCGAACATTGGAACCAACCACCAATCGGAGGGTTGTTCTAGAGGGAGGCAGCGGCGGAACGTACGGCGTCGGACAGCGGAGTCGAGGGGCGGCCGATCAGCTTCTGGAGATCACCGCTTGTGACCAAAAGATCGCCACGGGCAATTCCCAGATCAGAGTCGGCAAGGATTTCGGCGAAGGCGTCCGGCACGCCCACGCCCACCAGGATTTGCTGGTATTCGTGGGCAGGAAGATCGTTGTAGGTCACCTCTCGCCCGGCAGCGGAGGAAATTTCAGAGGCCAACTGGTCCATGGTGAACGCGTGGTCCCCACCGAGTTCGTAGACCTTCCCGGCCTGGTCATCCGCCACCAGGACCGCCGCCGCGGCGTGCGCGTAATCTGCACGCGCGGCTGCGCTGACCTTGCCCTCGCCGGCACTTCCTGCAATGGCACCCTGGGCAAGGGTTCCCGGGAGCTGCTCGGTGTAGTTCTCCAAGTACCAGCCGTTGCGCAGCAGGACGAACGGGATGCCGGAGTCCTTGAGAAGCTCCTCCGTTGCCTGGTGCTCGGCGGCCAGCTTCATGCCCGTGGTGTCCGCGTTGGCAATGCTGGTGTAGGCCAGCAGTTCCACGCCCTCCGCCTTGGCAGCCTCAATAACCGTGCGGTGCTGCGCCACGCGCTGGCCCACTGCACTGCTGGAGATCAGCAGCACCTTGGTGGCGCCCTTCAGTGCCGCGGCGACTGATGCCGGGTTTTCGTAATCCATCTCCTGGACTGTGACGCCACGTTCGGCGAAGTCAGCCAGCTTCTCCACCGAACGCCCGGTGGCCACAATGTCCCCCGCCGGAACGTTGCGCTCCAGGAGCGCCTCTACAACGTGGCGGCCAAGCTGTCCGGTTGCTCCAGTGATAACGATGCTCATGGGTGGTTCCTTTCAACGGAAGTCTTGCTCTGTCATGGTGGACAACGAGCCCTACATCCAGAAACTTCCCAAAAGTTAGTACGCACTTTAAGGTAAGGTACTGACATGAAAGTAAGTGACCTTCCAGCGCGGTTGCCGGCAACCATCGCCGACGGCGTTTTCCCGGCAGGCTGCCCCAGCCGGACAGTCCTGGATCACATCACCAGCAAATGGGGTGTGCTGATCCTGCTTTCCTTATCCGAAGGCGATCAACGCTGGAGCGAACTGCGGCGCCGGGCTGAGGGCATCAGCGAGAAAATGCTCGCCCAAACCCTGAAGACACTGGAGCGGGACGGGCTGGTCCGCCGCGACGCACAGCCCGTCATCCCGCCCCGCGTGGATTACAGCCTCACCGAACGCGGCCGCGAGCTCAGTACGCTGCTCATTCCCTTGGTGACATGGGCCTTCGACAACGCCGACGCCATCATCGGCGGCCAGAACTAACCCGGCGGCGCCTTACCTGGCCGACCAGCCGCCGTCCATGGTGTAGCTCGCGCCGGTGACCATCCCGGCGTCGTCGGAGGCCATCCAGGCGGCCAACGACGCCACTTCGTCCACCTCCACCAACCGCTTCACGGCGGACTCTGTGAGCATCACCTTGGCCAGGACCTCCGCCTCGGGGATCTTGTGGAGCCGCGCCTGATCGGCGATCTGCTTCTCCACCAGGGGCGTGCGTACATAGCCCGGATTGATGCAATTCGAGGTGACACCGCGCTCGCCACCCTCCAGGGCAGTAACCTTGCTGAGGCCCTCGAGCCCATGCTTGGCCGAGACATACGCACTCTTGTAGGCCGAGGCCCGCAACCCGTGGACCGACGAAATGTTGATGATCCGGCCAAACCCGTTGGCGTACATGTGCGGGAGCGCGGCCCTGATGAGGAGGAACGGGGCCTCCAGCATCAGGGCCAGAATCCGCCGGAACTCCGCGGGTTCGAACTCCTCGATCGGCGCAACTTTCTGGATGCCGGCGTTGTTGACCAGGATGTCGCAGTCGAGGCTCAGCGCGGCCAGTGAGTCCACATCCAACAGATCCACCGTCCAGGCAGTGCCGCCCAGCTCGTCGGCGAGGGCCGCAGCTCCGGAGGCATCGACGTCGGCCACTACTACTTTCGCCCCGCGGGCGGCGAGCGCACGGGCGCAGGCGGCCCCGATCCCGCTGGCACCGCCGGTCACCAGTGCTTTGCGTCCGTTCAAGGAGTTGTCCATGGAACTAGCCTTTCGAGGTTGCGGAGGCCGGTGTCAGACCGTGCCGGATGGCGTCGGCTTCGTCCACCTCTTGCAGCGCGATGCCCTTGGTTTCCTTGAGCGAAACGACTGCGACGACGGTAATAGCGCAGGCGACCACCAGGTAGATCGCTGTGGGAACCCAGGATCCGGTGTCCTTGAGCCACTGGGTTGCCAGCAGCGGGGCGAGTGAGCCGGCGAAGATCGAGGTAACTTGCGAGCCGAGCGAAACACCGGAGTAGCGCATGCGGGTGGGGAAGAGCTCGGACATGATGGCCGGCTGCCCTGCGTACATGAAGGCGTGCAGGCACAGGCCGATAGTCACGGCGAGCACGATCACCACGGCGTTCTTGGTATCGAACATGGGGAAGGCGAAGAACGGCCAGGTTGCGCCGGTAATAGCACCCACCAGATATACGGGCTTGCGTCCCCACGAGTCCACAAGGCGTCCAACCTGCGGGATGACCAGGAAGTGGATGACGTGGGCGATCAGGAGTGCCAGCAGGAGCGAGGACGTGTCGTACTTGTGCACGCTCTTGAGGTAGACGATCGCGAAGCTCACCACCAGGTAGTACATGATGTTCTCCGCGAAGCGCAGACCCATGGCCTGAAGGATGCCCTTGGGGTACTTGCGGATGACCTCGCCTACGCCGTAGCTGATGGCCTTGGACTCCTCCACCTGTGCCTTGGCTTCGAGGAAGATGGGAGCTTCAGTGACGTGGGTGCGGATGTAGTAGCCCACAAAGACGATCACTGCGGAGAGCCAGAACGCGACGCGCCAGCCCCAGCCGAGGAACGCTTCGCTGCTCAGCGTGGAGGACATGACGAAGAGGACCAGCGTGGCCAGAAGGTTGCCCACCGGTACTGCAGCCTGCGGCCACGACGACCAGAAGCCGCGGGACTTGTTGGGGCTATGCTCAGCCACCAGCAGCACAGCGCCGCCCCATTCGCCGCCGAGGGCAAAGCCCTGGATGAAGCGGAGAGCCACCAGCATGGCCGGCGCCCAGTAGCCGATGTCCATGAAGCCGGGGAGGCAGCCCATCAGGAAGGTGGAAACACCCACGATCACGATGGTCAGCTGCAGGGTGGGTTTGCGGCCCAGCTTGTCGCCGATCTGGCCGAAGACGATTCCGCCGAGCGGACGGGCCACGAAGCCGACCGCGTAGGTGATGAAGGCCTGAATGATGCCGTCCAACTCATTGCCGGTGCTCGGGAAGAAGTACTTGCCGAAAACCAGCGTGGCGGCGGTGGCGTACAGGAAGAACTCGTACCACTCCACCACGGTGCCCACCATTGACGCCGCGACGATCTTCTTAAGTCCGGAACCCTCGCCGGCGCCTTTCCCTGCCCTTGATGCGGAGCGCTGCTCTACGCTCATATCCATCTCCTCAGTGTCCTCTTTGACCCTTGTGAACGTGATGTGATCCACAACACGACATGCTCCACTGAGTATTGCTGCAGATTCTTCCGCACTCAATGACCAAAGTGGCACTGAGTATGTGCAAAATTGCAGATATGAATCCAAACCCCGACGACCTTCTCATCCTCCTGGCCGTCTCACGCTCCGGGAAATTTACGACGGCGGCACAAGCCTTGGGACTGAACCACACCACCGTTTCGCGCCGGATAGCGGCGCTGGAAAAGGCTCTGGGCGGCAGGGTCCTCGCGCGTGCGGCCGGTGGTTGGGAGGTGACGGAGCTGGGAGCCGAAGCTGTGTTGGTCGCGGAACGGATCGAGGCTGCGGTGGGCGCGCTGGGCCCCAGCCACCGGGCACCCGACCCCATTACCGGCGTCGTACGCATGACCGCGACTGATGGCTTCAGCGCGTATATCGCGGCTCCGGCCGTGGCGCGCTTGAGAAGCCAGCACCCCGGCCTCAGCGTTGAGATCGTCACAGTAACGCGCAGGGCGTTGCAACAACGCTCGGGGCTGGACATCGAAGTAGTGGTGGGGACGCCGCAAGTGCACCGGGCTGAGGCCATCAGACTCGGCGAATACCGGCTGGGGATGTATGCCTCACGCGCTTACCTGGCAGACAACGGGACACCCTCAAGCATTGAGGAGCTCACTCAGCACCAACTGGTCTATTTTGTTGATTCGATGCTGCAAGTGGACGATCTGGATGCGCCCCGCCGGCTGGTCCCCACCATGCGCGACGGCCTGAGTTCAACCAATGTGTTCGTCCATGTTGAGGCAACCCGCGCCGGGGCCGGCGTCGGGTTTCTGCCGTGCTTCATGGCTGACCGGCACGCTGATTTGGTGCGGCTCCTGCCCTCGGATTTCGCCGAGCTCCTCCCCTACTGGATGGTCCTCCGCCCGGACTCCATGCGCCGCCCCGCAGTTGCCGCCGTCGTGCAGGTCTTGCGGGAGGAGACGGAGAGCCGGCGGGAGGAGTTGCTGGGGGCTAAATAGCGTGCCCGGGGTGGCGGGCTTGGTGGGCCATCCGACGTTCTCGATGTTAGGCAAGCCTTACTATGTTAAGCATGCCCTCCGGTTCTGCCACTACGTCCTGCCCGCCCGGGCTCAAACAGCGAGCACCTTGGACTGTTTCCCGTCTCTTCACCCTCACCTTGTTCGCCAATCGCCGCTGGAGGCTATTGCTTGTGGGCTGCGCCGGACTTGCCCTGCATCAGATCAGCGAGGCTTTGGTGCCGGCAACTATCGGCGCCGCGGTGGACAACGCCATTGAACCGAACGACGTCGGCGCCCTCCTGAGATGGTTGGGCGCCTTGGCTGTGGTGTTCGTTGTGCTTGCTTTGTCGTGGCGCCTGGGCACGCTGGCCACTGAGCGATCCTTCAATTACGGCTCCCATGACCTCCGGCAACTGGTGGTGGAACGGACACTTCACCACCGCGGCATGGCCGCGCGGCGGGCACCCGGCGAAATTGTGGCCATTGCTTCTTCCGACGCCGACAGGGTGGCCGGGCTGTCCTGGCTGATCAGCGGTGGTCTGGCTGCCGCGGCCGGGGTGATCACCTCGGCCGTTACCCTCCTGTTAATCTCGGTACCCCTGGGCCTTGCCGTTCTCCTGGCAACCCCGGTCATGCTGCTGGTGATGCACCGGCTCACTAAACCGCTCGAGAACCGCAGCGACATGGAGCAGTCCACGGCTGCTCGGGCCGGCGCCCTTGCCACCGATTTCATCACCGGATCGCGACCCCTCAAGGGCCTTGGTGCCGAGGATGCGGCCATCGCGCGCTACCGTGCCGCGAGCCGGGAATCCCTCACTTCCGCCCTGAAAGCCATTCGCGCCAAGTCCGCTTACACAGGAGCCAGCACAGCCCTGTCCGCAGCTTTCCTGGCCGGTATCGCCTTCTTCGCAGCCTGGTTCGCCGTTCAAGGAACCATCACAGTGGGGGAACTGGTGGCCGTTGTTGGCGTGGCCCAATTCGTTCAAGGACCCATGGCGTCATTGGGTTTCCTCAGCGTGGAACTCGCACGCAAACGCGCTTCGGCCGCACGCATCGCAGTCCTGCTTGAGGAACCAAACGCTGTACCCGCCCGGAACGCGGAAGAACGTACGACGGCGGCAGTTGGCTCAGCGGCAACACTCACCTCGCCGACGGAACCAGCGCCATACGGGGACCCAGCGCCGCTGCTCGAACTCAGCGGCAAGGCAGACAACAGCGTGTTCCCGCCCTTTACTGCGTCAATCGGCGAAATCGTGGGCGTCGTTCTTCCGGACGGTGACCAAGCGCGGAAACTCGTTGACACTCTCGGCTTCCGCACACCGGCTCCCCCGGGTCTGATATCCATCGATGGCCGCGATGCCGCCCATCTTGACCCCCAACACGTTCGTTCACGGGTCTTCGCCGACCGCCACGATGGCGTCCTGTTCCGCGGCAGTGTCCGCGAAAACGTGGCGGTGGCCAGCACGGAACTTGAGGAACGCGCCCTGGTGGCTGCCGCCGTCGAGGACTTTGTCTCGCAACTACCGGAAGGCACGGAAACTGTTCTCACCGGGCACGGCCAGAGTCTCTCCGGAGGCCAGCGGCAGCGACTGGTGCTCGGCCGCTCGCTGCACCAGAAGCAAGCGGTGATTGTCCTGCACGACCCCACTACCGCCGTCGATACCGCTACCGAAGCCGTCATTGCCGATGGCCTGCGCAACTTCCCGGACAAGGCCCTGGTGCTGGTGACCACGAGCCCCACACTGCTGGGCATTTGCCATCGGGTGGTGGTGGGCGGAGCCGATGGGCCACCGGAAACCGGAACGCACCGGGAGCTTCTTGCCACGTCCGCCGGCTACCGTGCAGTGGTGGGCTCATGAGCGCGGAAATCCTGCCCATTGCCACGCCACGTGAGACCCGGAGGGCCATGTGGCGCCTGTTGGCGCAACGCCCGGCCAGGCTCACGCTGACCATTGTGGTGTTGCTGGCGGCGTCCTGTTGCGGATTGGCGGCCCCGGCAATTTTGGGTGTGATGGTCAACATCGCGGCCTCTGGCGGGGACGTCATGCCCCTGCTCTGGCTGGCAATCGGGCTGCTGGTTGCTGGTGGACTCGGCGCCTTGCTGGGCATTCTGGGCCAGAACCTGCTGGCGCGGATCTGCGAGGAAGCCCTCGCCGGACTGCGTGAGGAAGTGTTCTCCGCCGCCGTCCGGAAGCCGCTCGCCCAGCTGGAAAAGGCGGGCATCGGCGACGTCGTGGCCCGCGTGTCCGGCGACGTTGAAGCCGTCAGCGAGGCCATCTCTGGCGTGCTGCCGGCGTTCACCAGCGCTGCCTTCACCATCGCCGTGACGCTGCTGGGCCTGGGCGTGATCGACTGGCGCTTCGCAGTGGCCGTGCTCGTGGCGGCACCCCTGCAGGTCTTCACCCTGCGGTGGTTCCTCAAGCGAACCGCGCCCATCTACCGGACCGTTCGTATCACTGAGGCCAACCGGACCGAGCAGATCATTGAGACCGTGCACGGTTCGCCGTCTGTTGTGGCGCTGGGCCTTGGCTCTCGCCACGCTGATCTGGTGGCGGCCGCGTCCCGGGAGAACATCGGCCATTCGCTGCGCGGGGTGGGTTACCTGACCCGCTTCTACAATCGCCTCAACTTGGCCGAACTCATCGGCTTGTCCGCAGTCCTGGTGGTGGGGTTCTGGCTTCACGCCGAGGGAACCGTGACCATCGGCGCGGCCACTGCTGCGGCGCTGTACTTCTACCGGCTGTTCGATCCGATCGGGCTGGTTCTGGGGCAGTTCGATGAGCTTCAGAAAGCCGCGGCCGGATTGGGCAGGATGTTTGGGCTCACCATGGCTGCAGGGCCAACCACCGCCCGATCCTCGTCACCGGCCTCTGATGCCGGCATCGTCCTGGACAACGTCACCTTCGCCTACCCCGGTCAGCGGCCCGCTCTCCACGGAGTCTCCCTCACGGTGCAACCCGGGGAGCGAGTGGCCATTGTGGGCACCTCAGGCGCGGGGAAGACCACCCTCGCCAAAGTCATCATGGGCTTGGAACACCCTTACAGCGGGACAGCATGGGTGGGCAGGCTGGACTCCGCCGCTGCTGCCCCGTCAGAGCTCCACGAGCGCATCGCCATGGTCAGCCAGGAGGTGCACGTCTTCTCGGGCACACTCGCCCAGGACCTCAGGCTCGCCAAACCGGACGCGTCCGCCGATGAACTTACGCAGGTGCTGGAGGCAGTTGGGGCTACTTGGGTTGAAACGCTCGACGACGGACTGGAGACTGCCGTGGGCGCGGGGGGCCACCAGCTCACTCCCGAGCAGGCGCAGCAGTTGGCCCTTGCACGTTTGATGCTAAAAGACCCACCCTTGGCAGTCCTGGATGAAGCTACAGCTGAGGCCGGAACGGGATCGGCCCACATGTTGGATCAGGCTGCCGAAGCAGCCTTGGCCGGAAGGACCTCAGTGGTGATCGCGCACCGGTTGTCCCAAGCAGCCTCGGCTGACACCGTGGTGGTCATGGAGCAGGGGCGGATGGTCGAGTCGGGTTCCCATCAGGATCTGCTGGCAGCCGAGGGCCGCTACGCCCACTTGTGGGAAGCCTGGAACAGCTCACTCAGCCGAAGCTGAAGGGCCCTCCCCCAGCGTCTCCACGGTAACGGGATCGTGCCGCACCGGGATTCCCTGGGCAAAAGCACGGACTTTGGCGTCGTCCCAGATGTGTGCCGGGACCCCGCCACCCAGGAGCCTCCGGGCCAACGTGGGGTCGTCGCCGAACGGCGCGTGGCTGCCGGCCATGATCATGTTGCCGTAGCGTCGCCCCTTGAGCATGGCGGGATCGGCAATGATCATGGTGTGCTCGAACGTGTCCGCGATGGTGGCGGCGTCGGCCCGGGCGTTCTTGAGGTCAGGGGCGTCGCCGGAATTGACCACATACAGTCCATCGGGGGCCAGGACTGAGTCCGCATGAGCTGTGAACTCCCTGGTGGTCAGGGCGCGGGGTGTGAAGGCCCCGGCGAAAACATCCCGGATGATAAGGTCCCGGCTGTCCGGGGTAAGGGACTCGGTGACCTGCCGTGCTTCACCCACACGGATCCGCAGCATAGGTGCTTTGGGGAGGTCGAACCAGCCACGCACATATTCGGCCAGCTTCCCATCGAGCTCAACAACCACCTGACGCGCTTCCGGATAGGCGGCATGGAAATACCGCGCCATGGAGCAAGCTCCCCCGCCCAGGTGCAGGGCACGCAATTTGGGTTTCTGCTCCCGGGGCCACCGGGATTCCACCAGCGCCGCAATCCAGCGCATGTACTCAAAATCGAGGTACAGCGGATCCGAGAGGTCAATGTGCGAGCTCATGACGCCGTTGATCTTGAGCAGCCAGCCATTGGAGTTGTCCTGGTCCTGAAGCAACTCGCAATCGCCGGTATCGATGTAGTAGACCCCCGCCACCGGACCGTCAGGCCGGGTGCCTGTGGGCACCTCGACGACTCCCGCCGTCGACCTTTGCGACTTACTGATCCTGCCGCGTTTCGCCACTACTTTCGTCCTGCCTGAGTCATGCTCCAAGCCTAGTGGAGCGCTGCATGACCTCTACCCGTCACAACAAAGTAAGGCTACTTACAGTTTTGCCTGTAAGAGCCATATGATCTCTACATGGAACTCGGAGCATCGGTATGGGCGGAGGTGTTGACCGTGGCGGTCGCTTGGCTGACGGTGGTCTGCCTCCTCCTGGCACGCGTGCCCAAACCACCCAGCCTGCTCGACACGTCACTGGACGGCTCGCCCCTGGACGGCTCGCCCCTGGACATGGATCGACCCGAGGAAACGAAACCGCGCTGAGGCTCCGGGGAGAAGTGAGGCCCCCAGGAGAGGTGAGGCCCCCCCAGGGAGAGGCTGACGGCCGTTTCGTCAGGCAGACCGGACTGACGTCGGCTCGTAAACCACAACAGAACCCGTCGACGGCGCCAAGCACGTGAGCTGGCTCGGCACGGAGCGGCGGGCCAGCAGGTCCACCGTGATATTCGCCGGGCGGGGCGGCCTGCCGGTGATCTGAACACGCCACAGTTCGCCGTCGCGCACGGTTTCCGTGACCACATAGTGGTGCCGGCCGGCAGGACCGAAACGGGCCAGCACGGCCACAATGGCCGCTTGTTGCACCGGGGAAAGGTCCGTGTACCCGCGCAAATACTCTGCGTGGATGCGATCGGAGAAATGACTCTCAATCGTGGCTACGGACGACTCGGCGTCCAGACCTCCGTAATACACACCGTCCGGAGCCAGCACGGCGTTCGCAGCGAACCTGTCACCGCCAACATGGGAGCACTCCCACACCAGGTCCGGCCAACGCTCGCCCAGCGCACGCCCCACCGGCCGGCCACGCACTGCGCAACAGGGATCATGCCGGCCATGCGCGCAGATCAGGATGACCGGCGGGAGTCCAGGGTCTCCGGGGGATGCCAATGCAGGAACGATCCCCGCGAGGTCCGCATCCTGCTCCCACGATCCCCAGAGCTGCCGATGGGCGCCGGAGCTCTCATAACGCAGTACTGCCCAACGTTTTGGACCGTGCCGCGGGCGGGGGCCTGGACGTCGCACTAAGAGGACCCTTGCACCAGCCGTCCGGGCTGCCGTGGAAACGAGGGCTTTGGTTCCGGCCTCAAGATCAAGGCCTTCGAAACCACTGGGCGGCCATCCGGCCCGATGCTCTATGAGGATCCAGACCGTGCCCGGTGACGCCGTGCCTGCCATCGAGTCGCCGCGCACGCGGGCGCTGTTGGCACAGAAGAAACCTGGAGCTGCAGCCACCGGGGACATCACGGCTCACCGTCCCTGTTCATCAATATCAATGTTCATCAATATCAATGCTCAGCGGGGACGAGGACTCCTGCGCGCAACAGCCTTTCCACGAGTTCAACCCCTAGATCCTCTGCCAGGTGCTCTCCTCCGTCCAGCAGGCGTTTCACGGACGGCAAATCGGCCTCGGGGAAGTCGAGCCACCCCACGCGGGTATTCAGCCGCGAGCCCTCGAGCCGGGCTTCCAGCGCGTCCCGGAGTCGAATCAGCGATCCTGGCCCGAGGCGCTGAACAGCTGCGAGCTGGGCCACCGGACCAAGCGGGGCCGGACGCCCCTGCCCCCTCCGTGCGCGCTGGAACTGGGAGCTGGTATCAGCCTCAAGCACGGCGGCGGCAAGGCGTTCACGGATAGCAGCGAGTTCCCCCTCGGGTCCATCCACGCCCAGGGGCAAAGATCCGCGCATCTCCGGGTCATCGCACAGCGCAGCAAGCGCGGCCTGCGCGAGCTGTTCGGCCAGCGCATGGCGAGTCCACGTGTGGACTCCCAACGTGAGGTGAATCGAAACTTCGCCCTGTGCCTGAGCCGCATGCAACCAACCACGCGGGAGATAAAGGACATCGCCGGGCTCGAGGACCGTGTCAATGTAAGCGGGGCCTTGAGCAGCCTCGACGACGTCCGAGCGGCGATCGGTCCACGGCTGGCTACGCAACGGGTCCACGTGGACAGGCTCGTGGATAATCCAGCGCTTGGTTCCTTCGATCTGCAGGACGAAAACGTCGTGAACATCGTAGTGGTCGTCGAAACCGCGGTTCTGAGGCGGCGTGATGTAAGCGTTGGCCTGCACAGGATGCCCCAACTCGGTGCTCAACTGAGCACTGAAGCGTGAAACTGGATCCCACGTTCGATGCAACGCCTGCAGAACGAGGGTGGCTCCGTCAGAAAATTTGCGCCACAGAGCAGTGTCATCAAGCTGGTCCGAGATGGTGGCCCCAACGCCCGCCGGGGACGTGAAAGAGGATTCGGGAAGCGTGGAGCCGCCCTTGGCGACGCGAAGAAAAGGGGTGCGCAGACCGCGACGCGAAATCAGTTCGTCAACGGCGCAGGCAGAAAACACGTCGGAGAAGTCGCTGACGCCACGGCTAAGCAGCGCGGTGCGCCCCCAGACGTTGCCGGCAAACTTTTCAAGGCCGACGTCGATCAGTCGTGTTTC
Source organism: Arthrobacter sp. StoSoilB22 (assembly GCF_019977315.1). Lineage (NCBI taxonomy): Bacteria > Bacillati > Actinomycetota > Actinomycetes > Micrococcales > Micrococcaceae > Arthrobacter > Arthrobacter sp. StoSoilB22. The sequence continues at coordinate 388,357 of NZ_AP024652.1, read as the reverse complement.
CAGGACCCCGGCGCCCTTCACTGCGCCGGGCTCCTGGAAATCAGTGCTGGTAGAGCTCAAATTCAGCTGCCCTGTTGTTCGGCGCCGCCATCGGCACCGCCATCAGCGCCGCCGTCGGCACCACCGTCAGCACCGCCGTCGTGAGTGCCGGGGACGCCAGCCGCGCCACCGTCCGCGGGGCCTTCAGCACCGCCATCGGCACCGCCGTCGGCACCGCCGTCGTGAGTGCCGGGGACGCCAGCCGCGCCACCGTCCGCGGGGCCTTCAGCACCGCCATCGGCACCGCCGTCGGCACCACCATCAGCACCGCCGTCGTGAGTGCCGGGGACGCCAGCCGCACCACCGTCCGCGGGGCCTTCAGCACCGCCATCGGCACCGCCGTCGGCACCACCATCAGCACCGCCATCGTGAGTGCCGGGGACGCCAGCCGCGCCACCGTCCGCGGGGCCTTCCTGCTGGTTTGGATCCTGCTCTGGATCAGTCATGCTTCCTCCCGAGAATCGAATGGCGTACTCAGGCTCCGATTTCGGCGCCCGCTTTCAACCCGGGCGATCTTCAGCCGCACCGCCCGTGATCACCATATCCATATGGGTCAGCTGTGGGAACAGCTTGGGCGGATGTGATTCCAGCTAAGACACGACGCCGGGACGCACCATCCGATGTTCCGGCAGGGAGTACCAGGACGGGTCGCAGAGTTGGCGCTTTCCGTCCGGCACAAAACCGTTGCGCCGATAAAAAGCCTGGGCGCGAGGGTTGTCATCCAACACCCACAGGTAAGCAGGTCCGTCGCCGATCAAGGCCTTCACCAACGCCTGCCCCACACCCCGTCCATGAATGCTTTCCAAGGTGTAAAGCATGAACAGCTCCCGTTCGCATGGTCCGTCCTCGTCTTGTCCGGGACCTGCGGCGCCAAGGCCCACCAAGTGACCGTCGGGGTCATGGGCCAACATCCGGGTGTGGCCCGCAGCGATGAACGCCCGGTACCGTTCGATGCGGTCCGGCAGTGCCGCTTCCTGCTTCTCGAAGAACTCCGGAGGCAGCAAGTGCCCGTAACTCTCCTTCCACGACTGGACGTGCATGTGGGCCATGGCCTCGGCATCGTCAACCGTTGCCGGGCGAATCGTGAAATCCATCGGCTACCGCACCCTGGCTATCGCGAAGCCGTCCCAGCCCTTGCTGCCGACCGTCTGGATGGCCGTGGCATCGAGGCGCGGATCCTGGCCCATCTTTTCCAGCATCGCCACGATGCCCGGCGCGTTATCGGGGTCACGTGCAGGCTCCAGGATGGCCCCGTCCCAGATGACGTTGTCCACCACAATCACCGTGCCTGAGCGCCCCAAGCGGATAGCCCAGTCGAGGTAGTTGGAGTCGTTCTCTTTGTCGGCGTCAATGAAAACGAAGTCGAACGCTTCCTGCCCCGCCAAGGTGGGAAGGGTGTCCAGGGCAGCGCCCACCCGGATATCCACCTTGTGGCCCACACCGGCGGCATCAAGGTTGGCGCGTGCGACGTCCGCGTGCTTTTGGAGGAATTCGCACGTCACTATCCTGCCGTCGTCGGGCAGCCCCTGTGCCATCCACATACTGCTGAACCCTGCCAGGGTCCCGATCTCCAGCACCCGCCTTGCACCGGACATCTGCACGAGCATCCGGAGGAGCTTTCCCGCGTTGGGGGCGACTTCGATTGCCGGCATGCCGGCCTCCACGGCGGATGTCACGGCGCGCTGATGCGCAGGATCAGGACGAACGACGACGTCAGTGAGGTAACGCTCTACGTCCACCCAACCAGGCTCGGTTACGTGTTCAATCATGGCCCCCAGTCTGGCACTCACCGCACCTTGGGGGAAGGATCTAGTCCGTGGCGGAAATGGCCTCTTCGAGCCGTTCAACCTTGCCGGTCAGCTCACCGCTGTAACCGGGCCGGATGTCTGCCTTGATCACCAGGGAGACGCGGCTGCCGTAGCGGCCAACCGCCTCGGTGGCGCGCTTGACGACGTCGAAAACCTCGTCCCATTCGCCTTCGATGGTGGTGAACATGGAGTCCGTGTGGTTGGGCAAACCTGACTCGCGGACAATCTTGACCGCGGCAGCGACGGCGTCGTGCACGGAAGCGTCAGGGGTTGGTCCCCCGTTGGCGGCGGAAGAGGGCTGGCCCGAAGGGGCGACTGAAAATGCAAGCAACATGAAATCCAGTGTTTCATGTACCGGTTTGTCATATAAGAACGTACTCCCGCGTAACAACGGACCCGAGGCGCTCCATTGCTACCCTGACAAGCATGGAACAGCCCTCTGAACGCAAGCCCCTCAGGGCCGACGCCGCACGAAACGTGGACAAAATCATCACTGCCGCCCGGCAGTGCTTCCGGGAACACGGCCCGGAAGTACCGCTTCAGACCATTGCCGCCACCGCTGGAGTTGGCCCCGCAACGCTGTTCCGCAACTTCTCGGACAAAGAGCAACTGGTGCTCGCAGCACTCTCACGTCAATTGCGGCTGCACGTAGACCCGGTAGCCGCTGAAGCAGCGCAAGGTATGGACGCTGCCGAAGGACTCATCAAAGTCATCGACGCCGTGATGCAGGTAGCGAGCGAGGACGCGAACCTTCTTGGCGCCGTTGCCGGCAGACGCGGGCTCCTGATTGGAATCACCCGGGGCATCATCGGTTCCATGGAATTCCTCCTCAAGCGCGGTCAGGACCAAGGCTCCCTGCGGCGCGATATCACCATTGAGGACATGGTCCGGCTCGTCGCCATGCTGATCGGCGCCGTGGACACCATGGAACCTGGATCAGCGGCGTGGAAGCGTCCCGTGGCATTGATTGAAGACGCTATCCGGACCGAGCGGCCGTCCCGGCCTCTTCCGGAACAGTCCGCCATACCCGGCGTGACGCTGACCGAAGTTCACTAACCGCGTTCTACCCCCAGCCCAGCAGCCGCAGCAATGCTGCGGCTGCTGCACCTGAAATCACGACGACGAGGAACGGCGCGCGCAGCCACAGCGCGACGGCGGCAGCAACCAACGCGCCCATGCGGGCATCGAGGACCAGGCCTTGTCCCGACGCCACGGCGTTCACCACGGTCAGGGATGCCAGCAAGCCAATGGTCATGGTCCCGGCGACGTGCATGATCCTCGGGCTCTCCAGTAACTTGGCCGGAACAAAGTAGCCCACCAGCTTGGTCAGATACGCCAGCGCACAGGCAATGAGGATCCACAGCCAGAGGTTCATTTTCCGCCCCCGCGCTGGTGCTTCTCCGCATACGGATCCACGTCCGGTTCCAGACCTTCATCCAAACGTGCGTGGCTGAACCAGCCGATCACTCCGGCCACAACTGCGGCCACCAGAATGGGAACACCCGAAGGAACAAACGGCACGGCCAGGATAGTCGCAAGCGCACAGGCAGCGGCGATCGCCCAGGGTTCGCGTCCCTTCAAGCGTGGCCACAACAGAGCCAGGAACGCCGCAACGGCAGCCCCATCCAAGCCCCACTGTTTGGGATCACCCATGGCGTCACCAGCCAACGCACCAATGGCCGTAAAAATATTCCACAAGATGAATATTCCGATTCCGGCTGTCCAAAACCCGCGTCGTTGTTCGTCGGGATCCGACTGACCGGACGCCGTCGCCGTCGATTCATCTATGGTGATGTGCGCGGAAACGTAACGTTTCCACCCGCTGGGGCGGAGCATGGCGTTGATCTGCATTCCGTAAATGCCGTTGCGAAGACCCAGCAACGCGCTGGCTGTCATGGCCGCAACTCCGGAGCCGCCGCCGGCAACCACGCCAATGAAGGCGAACTGCGAACCGCCGCTGAATAGCAGGAGGCTCAGCACCATCGTCTGCCAGAAATCAAATCCCGACGCCACCGCCAGGGCACCGAAAGACACCCCGTAGAGGCCGGTCGCAATGCTCAGGGACAGCGCCACCTTGAAGGCCGGTGATTCCCTGAGCTTCATGGGAGGAGCACTGCTGCTCATTTCCGCAGGCTCCAGGACCACAGGATGAGCGGAATCTGCAGAGGCAAGCGGAGTGTGTGGATGCGCCGTTCGGCAGCCGTGCCCTTCGGACCGTAGGCGCGTCGCAGAGCGTCTATATGCCCCGCAAGGAATGCAGTGAACATCGCTGTAGTGGCATCCGCGGCAACCTTACGGGTGCCGGGGATCAGGAGGCCGACGCCGGCAGTCACCTCAAGCAGGCCCGACGTGGCGATCCATTCCTCGCGTGACATCACTGCCAGCGGGCCGTTCGGACGACTGCCGGGCTCATCCTTGCGGCACAGGTAATCCGGAACCACCGGGTAATAGAACCTGGGCGTGCGGAAGTGCTTCGCGGCGCTGGCCAGAAGCAATGCGCTCAGAGCGACTGCGGAGGTGGTTCGGGTTGCTTGGGCTGACCAGCGAAAAGACATGAGACCACTCAATCACAGGCAGGGTGGCACCCAAAGCCGGACCCAACTGAGTCGCAGCAGAGCGCGTTTTGACCGCTCAAAACGCGCTCTGCTGCGATCTACTTGGACACCATCAACTGTGCGAGCACCTGGGCCGGCTTGTTGGTGGTGATCTCGTGGATGCCGAGTCCCTGACACAGGGCCACGTCCTTCTCCGAGTCAACGGTCCACACCCGGAAGATGCGGCCCGCCTCCAACCAGCGCTGAACGTTGCGCGCGTGCTCACGTACGTACTCGATGCCAGGGCCCGCAATACCTACCAAGCCCTCATCCAGTACACGCTCCGCATCCTCTTGAGTTGCCCTCATGACGTTGGCTACAGCCCCGCCGGTAAAGAATCCCAGACCAAACTCCTCACGAATTTCCTTCGCCGTGAAATTGTCCACCAACTGGCAGACGTGCTTCCCGGGAACGGTCTCCAGCAGGCGCCCCACCGAGTCCGAGTCGAAGCTCATGAAGGAGATGTGGATGTTTTCCAGCCGTGACTCCTCCGGCGTCCAGCCCTCCTCTTCCAACAGGGCAAGAACACGATCTTCAAGTTTCAGTCCGTAGGGACTCGGGTGTTTGAGTTCAATGGCCAGGCCAATTTCGCGTCCAGCCTCACACAAAATGTCCAGCAGGTCCGGCAACGTGAGGAACTGATCCGACACACCCCCATAAGCCTCAGGGATCCGCGCACCCTTCCATGAGGAGAAGTCCAAGGCGCGAAGTTCCTCAAGAGTGCGCTCCGCAACCGGGCCTGTCCCGGTGGACGTGCGGTCCAGGTCTGCGTCGTGGAGCAAGACGAGATGCTGGTCCCGGGTCAGGTGGATGTCGCACTCCACGCCGTCGGCGCCATCGGCAATGGCCTTCAAATAGGCGGCCCGGGTGTGCTCGGCAAACGCAGCACTGGCGCCGCGATGTGCGTAGACCTTGGGCCGGCTTGGGGCGAAGTCGTCGCTAGTCATGCAGACACGTTAGCCCACACCGCTGCATGCTCGGGGGCTACGCTGGGCTAATGCAGGTGAACTCTGAACGAATCCCAACCGAAGACCTCACCAACCCCAATTCCACGGCAGGTTCCGCTTCCGCACGCGGCCGTTCCGCCGTCGTCGAACTGTCCGCTGGCGACATGGAAAAAGCGGCCGCGTTGCTCCGCATGAAACGGTTGGCCTTGGCGCTGCTGATCGCGATGGCGGTGATCTTCACGGTGGCGTTCGCGTTCCAGAAGCAGTATCCGTGGCTGGAATACGTCCGGGCGGCGGCCGAAGGCGGCATGGTGGGCGCACTGGCCGACTGGTTCGCCGTCACCGCGCTGTTCAAGTACCCCATGGGTCTGAAAATTCCGCACACAGCCATCATTCCGCGTCGCAAGGACCAGATCGGTGAATCGCTCAGCGACTTCGTGGAGAGCAACTTCCTGTCCCAAGAGGTTGTGCAGGACAAGTTGGCGAGCATTGACATTGCCCGCAAGGCAGGCCGCTGGTTGTCGGCCCCGGGCGGTGCAGAGCGCGTGGCCAAGGAAGGCGGCGCGGTGATCCGTGGCGCCTTCACCGTACTGAATGACGACGATGTACAGGCGGTCATCGAGGGCATGGTCCGCAAGCACCTGCTCACCCCGCCATGGGGACCACCCGTGGGCCGCATGGCCGAACGGATCTTCGCTGACGGCCACCACCACACTTTGGTTGACCTCCTGGTAGACCGTGCGGCCGACTGGGTGGACGCCAACCATGCAACGGTGAACCGGCTCGTCTCGGATCGCTCACCCCTGTGGGTGCCGACGTTCGTGGACGGCCTGGTTGGTGACCGGGTTTACGTGGAACTATCCAAATTTGTTCGCGCTGTGCAGGCGGACCAAAACCACCAAGTACGGCAATCGATCGACGCCTACCTTGCAGACCTGGCCCAGGACCTGCAGCATGATCCCGCCATGATCGAGCGTGCCGAGTCCATCAAGGCACAGATCCTTGGCGACCCCGAGGTCCGCGAACTGGCGTCCCGCACGTGGGGAACGGTAAAGACTGCGCTGCTCAACGCCGTCGACGATCCCCACAGCGAACTGAGCCAGCGCTTCAAGAGTGCCGTCCGCGACTTTGGCACGCGCCTGGTCAACGATGACGAACTGGCCGGCAAGGTGAACACCTGGATTGGCGATGCTGCCGGGTACCTGGTGAATACGTATCGCTCGGACATCGCTGGCGTCATCTCCGATACCGTAGCCCGCTGGGACGCCGAGGAAACATCGCAAAAGATCGAGCTTCAGGTGGGCAAAGATCTTCAATACATCCGCATCAACGGAACCGTGGTGGGCGCCCTGGCCGGCTTGGCGATCTTCACTGTGGCGCATCTGCTCTTTGGCTAAGGCGCTGGAGCTATGAAGTCTGCCTTGGTAGCTTCAACGCATGCCTATCAAACTTGAAAACGTCGGTATTGCGGTTCGGGATCTCGAAGAAACCATCGCCTTCTTCACGGATCTGGGGCTCACAGTCTTGGGCCGGGATACGGTCAGCGGTCAGTGGGCCGACACCGCCGTGGGGTTGGACGGCAACCACGCAAAAATCGCGGTGCTCCAAACCCCGGACGGCACGGGCCAACTTGAGCTCTTCGAATACCTGCACCCTGACGCGATAGAGACAGATCCCACCCTTCCCAACGAGATCGGCATGCATCGCGTGGCTTTCTCGGTTGACGACATCGACCACGCCCTTGAGATAGCCGCCAAGCACGGATGCCACCCGCTGCGCGGTGTGGCGAACTACCAGGACGTCTACAAGCTCACGTATCTTCGCGGCCCCAGCGGGATTCTGGTCATGCTGGCGCAGAAACTTTAAAGGGAGACACGTCCATGCCACGCACCCTGATTGGGAACATGTGCTGTGGCACCCGGACGCGGTTCTGTGGGCGGAGCTGAGCTTTCCCCCTCAGCCCAAAAGATGCACCATTTGTCCAGGCCTGGCTTGGCCGATCAGGTCCAGGTCCTCATCCCGGACCACTGCGATGACCGGGGACTCGGCAGTACCCGGGTGGCCGGCCAGGGCAACAACAGGAAGGCCCGACGGCGGCAGCAGGACAGAGCCCGATATTCGCGGTTGGGGTTGGCCTGATTCCGTAGCGGCATCCAAAGAAGCGGCAGCACCGTCAAGTGGTCGGCCAGCGAGCCGCGCACCCACCCGATCCGATTTCGGCGAGAGAATCCAGGGTTCACTGGTCAATCGAAGCCACGTACCGGCGTCGAAGTTCGTTGCCTGCGGCCCGCGCGAAATCCTGACCACCACCGGGCGTTCCGGATCCAAAGCACGCCGGGCAGGGTGGTTCACGTCGGGGAAACCATAACCATGCGGGCGTCCGAACTTTAAAGCCGCACCAGCGCGCAGCGCCTTTCCTTGTGGGGCCTCTCCTTGCGCCGACAGTCCGCCCTGGACCGCCAGGTAGTAGCGAATACCAAACAGGGCAGGGCCGAACTCAAGTACTGCTCCGGGCGGGACCCTAACGGCTTTGTTCAGCGGAAGTTCGTTGCCGTTGAGGGTTACCAGGCCCTCGGCACCGGTGACCGCCACAGCCGAGCCCGTCACGAACCTCAGCTTCAGCCCGCCCAGCAGCACCTCAAGTCCAGTGGCGGAGTCCGGGTTGCCCAAGAGGGCATTGGCCAAGCGCATGGACGCGCGGTCCAGTACGTGTTCAGGACCGAGAACCAGCGTGCTCGATCCCGGCTCCACCACCACCGCACCCATCGGACCTCCCCAGTCACACGTTTACGGACACGGATTTATGCGAACGCTTCAATCTCAACGCCGGCCTTCTCCAAGCCCTCCCGAACCGCAGCAGCCATGTTCACCGCGCCGGGCGTATCGCCGTGGATGCACAGCGAATCGGCCTGCACTGGCACCACTGTTCCGTCGATGGCCAGCACTTCCTTGCGTGTTGCCAGCCGCACGGCCTGGGCCACCACGGCTGCGGGGTCTTGCAGCACGGCGCCTTCCTGCGTACGCGGTACCAGGGTCCCGTCCGGCAGGTAAGCCCGGTCCACGAATGCTTCGCGGAACACCGGGTGCCCGGCTTCTTCGGCGAGCGTCAGCCACGCTGACCCTGGCAATCCGAGAACCGGCAGACCGGGATCGTAAGCATGGACGGCCGCCACCACGGCTTCTGCCTGCTCAGCGTCGCGGACAATCCTGTTGTAAAGCGCGCCGTGGGGCTTGACGTAGTCCACCGATGCTCCCACCGCGTGGGCCATGCCGTCGAGGGCACCAAGTTGGTAGAGAACGTCTCCGAACAACTCGTCAAAAGTCATGTCCATGGAACGCCGCCCGAAGCCGGCCAGGTCCCTGTACCCCACATGGGCGCCGACGCGGACATCCAGTTCGAACGCCGCACGGCAGCTGTCCAGCATGGTGAGGGGATCCCCGGCGTGAAATCCGCAGGCCACGTTGGCGCTGCTCACGATGCGGAACATCGAGGCGTCGTCCCCCATGGTCCAGGAGCCGAAGGACTCCCCGAGGTCAGCGTTCAGATCCACTGCTACCGCCTTCCAAAGTCGGGTTGTTCACGGTGTTCCTGGGAGCGTTTGGGAGCAGCTCGCCAGGGACGGTGTCCGGTAACGGGCCGAACGCTTCCTTGGCGGTGGACACCACAGCACGGCCCATCATCAGGTTGCCGCCGCCACCCACTACGGCGCCTATGCCGAACGGCAGGGCGCGTCCGAGGAACGCGGTTCCTTGCCGCTTCAGGAGGTTCTTCAGGAACGCACGCTGGATGGAGTCCCGGATGACTCCGAAGCCGCTTCCTGGAATCTTCTTGGTCAGCGTCCGGCCCCAGGCATTGGTCACGCCTTTGCCGCGCCCCAGCGATTGACCGCTCAGGGCACCCAGCATGGACGTGCCTTCTTCTCCCAGCATGATGGCCATGACCATGGTTTGCGCGCGCACAGGATCCGTCAGCCGAATGCCGTGCAGCTCCGCAAGCGACGACGCGTAGAGCGCTGTGGTCTCCAGGAAGCCCACGGTTGCGAGCGCGGATAGTCCCAGCGACGCCGCGGTTCCAATACCAGGCACGACGGCGGTAGCACCCACCGCCGCGCCCCCGCCGGAGATGGCCAGCAGGTAGTGGCGCTCCAGCTTGGCGGCCAGCTGCGCCGGTGAATCATTGGGGTGCCTCCGTTGGAGCCGGCGGAGGTTGGCCAGGACCAGGGGTCGCTGGACTTCCACAGCCTTCAGCAGCATATTGTGCACTCCGGGCTTGGTGTTGCCTTCAGCGTCAAAGACTGCGTTGTGGGCTGTTTCCTGGGCGATCTTCACCGCCGGGTTGGGGCGCTTGGGCATCTTCACCTCTCCTTGGCAGTTAGTCGTTTCACGGGGAACTGCTTGCTTCAGCCTATGCCACGCCCTCGCTTTGCGAGACACGGTAAAGGCCGTATGTGGACAGTATTCCGCGGAGAGCGGACCCCCATCGACCATCCTCCGGGCGTAAACTGGGATGCACTCACGGAAGCAGTCCAATCAAGGACAGGGAGTATCCGTTATGAACGCCTCGGACAGGAACGAACATGCCGTCCGGCACCACGCCGACACACCGGCGGAGGGTGAAACTGAAGGCTGGGTTCCGCACGATACCGGTTTGCACAGCCAGGACCCCGCAGAAGGTGCGGACATCGACGACGACGACGCGCCGCCGTCGGGCGCTTCCTAACTGGAGTTTCCTCCCGGACCCGGGTTCGGTAACCGGGGTGCCAGGCACGCCACCAACACACAGGTTTAGGCTAGTGAAATGGCCTCGCTGAGAGCGTTGCGTCCCTTTGCACACCGGGAATTCCGGGTGTTGATTTCCGCGCTGTCCATTTCCATCTTCGGCTCCGGTATGTGGGCGGTGGCGATGGTTTATGAGGTGATACACCTTGGCGGCGGCCCGCTTGAACTGTCCTTGGTGGCCACCGCAGCCAGCATCGGGTTGGTGGGCTTCGTCCTGGCCGGTGGCATCGCGGCGGACCGGTTCCCGCAGCGGCTCCTGATCATCGCGGTGGAGGGCGCCAATCTGGCTGTCATTGCCACCATCACAGCGCTTGCCATGTTCAATGTCATTGAACTGTGGCATCTGGCCGTGGGTGCTTTCGTCATAGGTGTGGGCCAGGCATTCTTCTTCCCCGCGTATTCGGCCATGCTCCCGCGGATCCTGCCCGCCGACGATCTCCTGGCGGCAAATGGCCTGGAAGGAACAGTTCGGCCGGTTTTGCAGCAGGCGGCCGGTCCGGCCATCGCGGGAATCCTGGTGGCAGTGCTGTCCCCGGCCCATGCAGTGGCCGGGGTGGCCGTTTGCCACCTGCTGGCGTTTGGGATGGTGAACCTCCTGAGCCGTCAAGCGCCACTCGCTCCAGGCCGGGGTGACGCTGGACCGGACGCTGCAGCGACTGGCAAGTCCTCACTATTGAAGGACCTTCGGGAGGGATTCAGCTATACCATCCGCACGCCGTGGCTTCTGTGGACCCTTATCTGGGCGTGTTTGTCCGTGCTTTTCCTGATCGGTCCCATCGAGGTCCTGCTTCCGTTCGTGGTCCGCGATCAATTGGGCGGCGACTCGAGGACGTTCGGCTTCCTGCTGGCAGTTATGGGAGTAGGCAGCGCCGCGGCCGCGCTGGCCACGGCAACGTTCCGCCTTCCCCGACGCTATCTGACCGTGATGGTGGTGACGTGGGGGTTGGGAAGCCTGCCGGTTGCCGCGATCGGATTCATGGACAATTTCTGGGTGCTCGGCGCCGCGATGCTCGTCTTCGGTGCCACCGAGGGAGTTGGCATGGTCATCTGGGGGACCCTGCTGCAACGGCGAGTGCCACGGCATTTACTGGGCCGGATTTCGAGCCTGGACTTCTTCGTTTCGCTGGCCTTGATGCCGGTGTCCATGGCGCTGGCCGGGCCCATGGCCGAGGTAATTCCTATCTGGCTCATCTTCTTCGTTGCCGGTTTGGTGTGCCCCATCATGGCCTTCGTGGCGCTCTTCGCAGCACGCATGATGACCGACGAGATTGAGAACCCCTTGTCCTCCAGCACCGCGGATCCGGAATCTGCAGACACCCAGCCGGACTCCGTATAGTTCGCTGCCTCGGGCTCCAATCGGGTTTCGGTTACTTGCCGGGAGCGAGCGTCCCGATCACATCCCCGCCCTGGCCGAACACAGCCAACTTTCCGTCTTCCTGGATCTTGGCCGTCGCGGCCTGCGAAAGCCAGGTATCGACGCCCTCGCAGGCCATGCGGGTGGACGCGAAACCTCCGAACGAGATGGTCTTGCCGTCCTCTTTCCACGTTCCCATGAGCCTGTTGCAGCCATCTGTTCCGGTGGCACTGCCATCTGAGGTGAGGTCCAGGGAGGGTTGCTTGGAATCGCTGGTGTCACCCCAGACACCGACGAAAGGACTGGTGCCGCTTCCGGCGCAGCCTGCCATCACGATGGCTGCAATGAATGCCAGGGAAACAGCGCGGAGGATGCGGGGCTGGGTGTGCGCCATGCGGTCAGTCTAGGTTTGCGCAATCCGGCCGTCTACCGGATCGTGCGGTCGGCCGCGACTCAGACGACCGACCGCACTAGCCCGGTTTACGCAGTGATGGCGCCCCGGGCGGGCCCCAGAACCCGCCACACCCACCACTGCTAACTCCGTCGGTGAACCGCAACGCGGCCGAAAAGGGCAACGGCGCAGAGCGCGATTCAACGACATGGGCACTGGATATGTGCTCTGACCTGCGGAAACGTGATGCAGAATTCGGATTAAAGTTTCAGCTCCAAAGAAACACGCCAAAATTGCCGACACTTTCCGGCTTTTCACAACACTCATCAGCAGTAGGAAAAGTGAGTAAATGACGCCCCGCAGGAGCAAATATGAAACTATCTCAAAGTCCGGCCTTCGTAACCACCCTGTCATTGACGGAACAGTCGGACATCCACCTTCTGTTCATGGCCGGTTTGGTCTTCGTTGCAGGCCTCGCCGGGTTGGGCACTGTTAGCCTGCTCCTGCTGCTTGCACCTTTTGCCACGCTCTTTCTGGGGCGCACCAGGCCCCGCAGGCTTGCCACAGTTTCCACCGCCCCTGCCCGCAAGCCCGACGGCGGTGCGCCGCGACCGCCGTCGTCACTTGGCGGCGGCAAGCAAGGGGCCGCTTGCACTGACCACTAGTCGTCAGAGCGCAACTAGTCGTCAAAGCGCAACTGATTGTCAGTACTGCCACTGAGGTTGGCGATGATTTCCGAGGCAACGGCGTGCAGTTTTTGGTTTCGGTGGCTTGACGCCTTGGTCAGCACGCTGAAGGCTTCGTCCTGGTTGCAACGGTTCTGGGCCATGATGACACCACATGCGAGGTCAATGACTGTTCTGGAGGACATCGCCGTCTTGAGGTCGGCGTTGAGCTGCTCCACCGCTTCGATCCTGATGGCCAGACGCAACGTGCTGCCCACTACATCGGCGAAGGCGGTAGCTTCAGCAATCACAGCATCCGTAAAGATGCCCGCTGTGGGTGCAAAGAAGTTGATGACCGCTTGAGATGTCTCGCCCAAGTCCATGGGAACGCCCAACGCACTGCGGACGCCCTCAGCTGCGAGCGCTCTGCTGTAAAGCGGCCATTTTGTGTCTGTGGCGACGTCAGCCAGAAGCACAGGATGCCCGGCGTCGAGGGCTTCCAAACAGGGTCCCTGCTGAAGTTCCTGTTCGATTTTGTCCAGCTGCACGGCCCTCTCGCTGCTGCCGGCAACTGTGGCGGTGCGTTTGCGCCGGCGCAGCGTCAAAGCGCAGTCGATGTTTTCGCCTGCTACCTTGCTCATCGCATCGCGGGCAAAGCCGGTCACCGCGTTCAAAATCCCGTGGATGTCGGAACTACCGACCACCAGCTCGTGCAGGCTTCTGATGTGTTCAGCATTTGCAGTGGGTTCCATGAGCCTAATCGTAGGAACACTTCGGCTTCCCGTCACCCATTGCCCGGGAATCCGAGCAGAAGGTATGGTTCATAAGTAAGGAACCTGATTAATCCACTCCGAGAGCGACCCGCCGCTTGCAACGGGACACCTGCCATGGAAGATCCACGCAAAACAGCGAGAGAGCTCATACGAAACCGGACCATAGATCTCGAAGACCTATGGATCAGGTACTGGGCCGAGGGAGGGAATGCTCCCGTCCTCGAGCTTGACGCCTACGTCTTTGAGATTCAGGAACGGCACCCCTTCGAGCTGCGGATATTGTCCTGGGCACTCGAAGACCTCGGCATCGACGCGCCACTCTGACCGGAAGCACCGTAACAGTCAGCGGACGACGGCGGGGACCTCCCGCCGTCGTCCGCTGATGCGGTGCGAGTTAGCCGGCTTTACCAGCCAGCGCGACCAGCACGCCGGCGGTGGCGAAATACTTATTGCTCCCGAGGTCCCTGACGGTCTTGATACCCAGTTCAGCGAGAAGTTCGCTGTGCTTGTCGGTAAGTCCGGCGAGCGCCGACGGCGGGGCCGCCAGGATTTCGTCAAGGGTGGAGTTCTCGTAGGCTTTATCGAGTGCTTTGCCCAATTCAACAGAAACAGCCAAGGCATTTCCTTTCATCGATACGGAACAATTGCAAACGTGCTGTAGAACATTAGCCCCTTTAGCTAAGCAACCTGCCAATTGAGGCAATGCGCCAATTGACGATCCGGGGCCGCATAACGATCAAGATAGCCCACAATGAGGCGCATTTGACCCCCGCGCCCCAAGGGAAATAAATATTCTCTGCCATCACCGGTCGGCGAATCGCTCAGCGTGTCCGCAGATGCGCCGACGCAAGGAAGTAAGTACAGCTAGCGAAGTCCGGCCGAGTGCGCCAAGGCAATCGCCTCTGCCCTGGAACGCACGTCGAGTTTTCGGAAGAGGTTACGGATGTGAAACTTCACCGTGTTTTCGCTGATATGAAGAGCGCCCGCGATGCTCCGGTTCCGCTGCCCAGCGGTGAGCAACTGCAGAACTTCCAGCTCCCTCGGCGCCAGATCCCAGGCGGCAACGTCACCAATGGGCGCTGCCGGCGGGTCCAGCGGCAAGACCACGGAGATATCCGCACCCCACCCCTGCATCACGTCAAGGGACATCCGCCCATCAACGGCCTGCACCCGCTGCTGCAACCGGGTGATGCTGGGCGAGTCCGGAGTGAGGGCTCCAAGGCCGTCGTCGCGCACGTTGATCAGCAGGTTCTCACCGTCGCAGTCCCACTGCGCACGGACGCGCCGGACATCCGGCTGCTCCGCGATGGCCAACACAAGGCCGCGAACGACGGCGCGGGCAGCATGGGCTACTTCGCCAGGCAGAGCACGCCCGTTGGCGGGCGGCTCGATGAACTGAATGTCGATATTGCTGAAGTGCATCAAGGGCCGAAGATCCTCGCGAAGCCGCTCGAACGCAGTCACCACCGGCTCTTCCACAAGATCGCTGGTCCGGTCGCTAACCGTCCGCAGGTCCACCAAAGCCTTGACCGCGAGGTCCGTCACTGAGGTTCGGGCCGCGGCGTCGTCCATGGAGGTCGACCGCAGGGCCGCCAGCAGGGTTTCCAGAGTGGTGGAGTGCTGGTCGATCAACTCGGCCGTCACACGGATCCGCTCAGCGGATGCCGCCCGCGATTCCAAAAGGTACGACGGCGGCGCGTCGGTTACTTTCTCCTGGATGCGTCGGGCGGTGAGTCGCCAAAGATAGCTGAGCAGACGAAGTGCCTCCTCTTCCTTTTGCGGTCCTTCAACCGGCGAAGGGTCGGTCAGGACCAGGAGCGCCTGACTGGGCCCATAGCCCAAGGCGAGAACTTCCCGTTCCTCACCGGCGATGAGCGCGGAAGTGCGCCATGGGACCTCGCCGGGCATCGCCGACCTCAGCCGGTCCAGTTCGGCGATGGATACGCGGCTGACCACGCCTTCATCACCCGCCTTCTTCTGGGGCCGGCCGGTGCAGTCCTCGGTAAAGATCACCAGGGCACTGCTGGCGAGGAACGGGAGTGTGGCGGTGCGGAGGGCTTCGGCGATGCGGTTCAGCGGCGCGGCTGCCAGATCGCTAATGGAGTGGAGGAGTGCCCAGTTCTGCATCCGGCCAGCATACGTGCCCAGCCCCGGCAGAAACTACCCAAAGGGGTGGGAAGAGCCATCCCAAATCAGCGTTACGCCCACCCGGTTACTGCACCAAGCTGGAAGGGAAGCAGAACCACGGCAAGTAAAGGAGAGAGTGTGGACGCCGTAGTAGACAAGCCCTCCCTGAGCGCTACACCAGCCCAGGCCGCCCTCAACCTGTCCCTGATCCAGGACGAAATAGTGAGCACCACCAATGCAATCGACGCCCACCAGCTGGCGGCCCTGGCGGGCAGGATCCGCAGGGCGGAGCGGATCTTCCTTGCCGGCGCCGGCCGCAGCGGGTTGGTTCTCCGCATGGCGGCCATGCGCCTCATGCACCTGGGCTTGACGGTCCATGTTGCCGGGGACACCACCACACCTGCCATCACCTCCGGCGACCTCCTTGTGGTGGCCTCCGGCTCAGGGACCACCTCAGGCGTGGTCAAGGCAGCCGAAACAGCCATCGCCGCCGGCGCGGACGTGGCTGCTCTGACCACCAACCCGGGATCACCTTTGGCCGGCATGGCCGATGCATTGGTGATCATTCCCGCAGTGCAAAAGACCGATCACGGCTCCGGCCTTTCCCGCCAATACTCCGGCAGCCTGTTTGAGCAATCCCTCTTCCTGGCAACCGAAGCAGTGTTCCAAACCCTGTGGGAGAACACCGAAGAGCCCGCCGAGCAACTCTGGCTGCGCCACGCCAACCTCGAATAGCTCGCGCCAAAACCCGCTTCGCCCCAACACTCACCATCCGTTCCAAACGAAACCCTCCGAAAGAAAGAAGAACCCATGAAACTGCAGGTAGCACTGGACCTCCTCACCGTCGAGGACGCCCTTGACCTGGCCGGCAAGGTGGCCGAGCACGTGGACATCATCGAGCTCGGGACGCCGCTCATCAAGGCTGCCGGTTTGACCGCCGTCACCGCCATCAAGGATGCCCACCCCACCAAGATCGTCTTCGCCGACATGAAGACCATGGACGCCGGCGAGCTCGAAGCGGATATAGCGTTCAAGGCTGGAGCGGACCTCGTTTCGGTCCTGGGCACCGCTGACGACTCCACCATTGCCGGCGCGGTGAAAGCCGCCAAGGCGCACAACAAGGGCATCGTGGTAGACCTGATCGGCGTGGCGGACAAGGTGTCCCGGGCCAAGGAAGTTCGCGCGCTGGGCGCCAAGTTCGTCGAGTTCCATGCAGGCCTGGATGAGCAGGCACAGCCCGGTTACAACCTGCGCACCCTGCTCAACGCGGGCGAGGAAGCACGCGTCCCGTTCTCCGTGGCCGGCGGGGTGAATGCTGGGACCATCGCAGCAGTGCAACTGGCGGGCGCCGACGTCGCCGTCGCCGGCAGTGCCATCTACAGTGCCGCAGATCCGGAGCTGGCCGCGAAGGAACTGAAGGCAGCCATCAACTGATCCAGCCCTC
This sequence comes from Arthrobacter sp. StoSoilB22, assembly GCF_019977315.1. NCBI lineage: Bacteria > Bacillati > Actinomycetota > Actinomycetes > Micrococcales > Micrococcaceae > Arthrobacter > Arthrobacter sp. StoSoilB22. The sequence continues at coordinate 371,436 of NZ_AP024652.1, read as the reverse complement.
AACGAAAACCGTCGACCTGCCCATCCGGGCAGGTCGACGGTTCTGTTGGCGCCGCACCGGCGTCGTACGTTGGTGAAGTACGACGACGGCAGGCGGCTTTCTGTTGAAAACGAAACCCTTAGAGGTTTTCCACCAGGGAGACGTCGCGGACTGCGCCCTTGTCTGCGGACAGCGCCATGGCGGCGTAGGCGCGCAGTGCGGGAGACACGTGGCGTTCGCGGTCCTTGGGCTTGTAGCCGCCGTTGACCAGGAGCTTTTCGCGGCGTTCGGCGAGGATCTCGTCGGAGACCTGCAACTGGAGGGAGCGCTGGGTGATGTCGATGCTGATGATGTCGCCGTTCTCCACCAGGGCGATGGTGCCGCCGGAGGCAGCTTCCGGGGAGATGTGCCCGATCGACAGGCCGGAGGTGCCGCCGGAGAAGCGGCCGTCCGTGATGAGGGCGCACTTCTTGCCCAGGCCGCGGCCCTTGAGGAACGAGGTTGGGTAGAGCATTTCCTGCATGCCGGGTCCACCTCTAGGTCCTTCGTAGCGGATCACCACCACGTCGCCTTCCTTGATGGTCTTGTTCAGGATCTTCTCCACGGCTTCGTCCTGTGACTCGCACACCACTGCGGGGCCTTCGAAGATCCAGATGGACTCGTCCACACCGGCAGTCTTCACCACGGCGCCGTCCGCTGCGACGTTGCCGCGCAGCACAGCCAAACCACCGTCCTTGGAGAACGCGTGCTCCACCGACCGGATGCAGCCATCTTCAGCGTCCGTGTCCAGGGAGGTCCATACGTTTGACTGCGAGAAAGCTGTGGAGGAACGGACGCCACCGGGAGCGGCGTGCCACAGCGCTTTGGCTTCTTCCGTTGCCTTGCCGCCGCGGACATCCCAGTCATCCAGCCAGCCGTCAAGGTCGTTGGAGTGCACCGAGTGGACGTTCTTGTGCAGGAGGCCGCCACGATTCAGCTCACCCAGCAGCGCCGGGATGCCGCCGGCACGGTGCACGTCTTCCATGTAATAGGTCTTGTTGCCGGCAACGTTCGGAGCCACCTTGGCCAGGCAGGGAACCTGGCGGGACTTGGCGTCCATTTCGGCCAGGCCGTAGTCCACGCCTGCTTCCTGGGCCGCAGCCAGCAAGTGCAGGATGGTGTTGGTGGAGCCGCCCATGGAGATGTCCAAGGCCATGGCGTTGTCGAAAGCCTCGGCAGTGGCGATGGAGCGCGGCAATACGGACTCGTCGTCGCCGTCGTAATAGCGCTTCACCAGCTCAACAATTGTTGAACCGGCTTTCTCGTACAGCGCTTTGCGGGCGGTGTGGGTGGCCAGCACGGAACCGTTGCCCGGCAGGGCCAGCCCGATCGCTTCGGCCAGGCAGTTCATGGAGTTGGCGGTGAACATGCCTGAGCAGGAGCCACAGGTGGGGCAGGCGTTCTCTTCGATCAGGTTGATGTCTTCATCTGAGATGGATTCGTCCACGGCGTCGGCAATCGCGTTCACCAGGTCAAGGGAGCGGACGGATCCGTCTGTCAGGGTCACGCGGCCGGCCTCCATGGGACCGCCGGAAACGAACACCACGGGGATGTTCAGGCGCAGGGCGGCCATGAGCATGCCCGGGGTGATCTTGTCGCAGTTGGAGATGCAGACCAGGGCATCAGCGCAGTGCGCGTTGACCATGTACTCAACGGAGTCGGCAATCAGGTCACGGGACGGCAGCGAGTAGAGCATGCCGGAGTGGCCCATGGCGATGCCGTCGTCCACGGCGATCGTGTTGAACTCGCGCGGCACGGCGCCTGCGGCGAGGATCGCGTCGGAGACGATCCGGCCCACTGGAGCGAGGTGGGTGTGGCCGGGGACAAACTCGGTGAAGGAGTTGGCGACGGCAATGATCGGCTTGCCGATGTCCGTGTTGGCAACGCCGGAGGCACGCAACAGCGCGCGGGCTCCGGCCATGTTGCGGCCGTGGGTGACAGTTCTTGAGCGTAGTGCAGGCATGAATACCATCCTGCTGTCGTTCGTCACAGCGCGGAAGACGGTGCTGCTACTAGTACTGAAAGTACCAGAGTAATAGTGTTGAGCTCGTGAAAGATGAGAGACGCAAAGAACTGGGACTGTTCCTCAGGACGCGCCGGACCCAGGCCCTGCGTTCCGATTACGGGTTGCCCCCGGTGGGCAGGTCCCGGGAACGCGGTCTCCGACGGGAAGAGATCGCCTTCCTCTCCGGGGTCAGCGTCACCTGGTACACCTGGCTGGAGCAGGGCCGGGACATCAGTCCCTCGCGGCAGGTCCTGGAATCCATAGCCCGCGCGCTGCACCTCTCGGACACCGGCCTAAGCTATGTGCTGTCCCTGGGTGGCTACTCCTCTGCCCTGCCCAAAGGACCCGTGGCGGCCGATGCCCCCGCCCATGTGCAACGGCTTCTGGACGCGCTGGACCCCAACCCCTCCTATGCGTTGTCCCCGGACTGGGGCGTGGCCGGGTGGAACCACGCCTATGAGGCGCTGTACCCCAACATAGGAACGTTCGACGCCGCGGACAGGAACCTGTTGTGGTTGGTGTTCACTGACCCCTATGTCCGGGACCTGCTCCCGGACTGGGACGTCACCAGCAAAAGGTTCCTTGCGGAGTTCCGGGCAGAAACCGGGCAGCGGCTGGGAGACCCGGACGTGGCCTACCAAGTGGAGCGGCTCAAGGAAGCCAGCCCGGAATTCCAGGAAAGTTGGGACCGCTACGACATCCTGGGCTTTGAGTCCCGCGAACGGCAGTTTCACCATCCCGCCGTCGGAGTGCTGCAGATGGAGCACCACCAGGTCTCGCCTTCGGACAGGCCGGACCTGCACATAGTGGTCTACACCCCGGCGCCGGGGAGCGACGCCGGGGAGCAGATGCAGCGGTTGATGGGGATGGGCACGTGATGGCTTTGGTGGTGGCGTTACTTTAATCCTTCAAGGCACGGTAGGAGAAGTTCTTGAACCGCACTTCCCCCTTCCCGGCAGCGAACAGTGCAGGGCGCAGGCTGAGGAGTTCGTCGGCGGTATTCGTGTTGTAGCCCTGCACGTTGAAACGGAGTCCATGTCTGGTCCAGTCGCTTCCGTTCAGGCTGTAGTACTGGGTGACAATGTGGTTGTCGTTGACAATTCGCAGGTACATTTTCGCGGACGCGGGCGCAGGCTCGCGCCAGTATGGAATGGCCCTGCCGGCGCGGTAGCTGGTCATGCGACCACCGTCATGGCCCATGCCGCAAAACAGGCGGTCGCTGTAATACAGCAACAGCCCGCCCTGGGCGCCGTCACTGATTTCCATCTCAACGGTGATCTCATAACGCCGGTCGCCGACGATGCACGTCAAGGGTGAGCTGTCTGACGGTCCTGATCCGCGGGCTTGCAGAACCAGTCCGTCGTCGAAGGAGGCCCGAAGATATTCGTCCTTGGACGGGGCATGAAACGACCATTGGGTTCCGAAGCGCTCGGTGGAAAAATCATCGGATAGCGCCAAACCGTGGGTCTGATCTGCTGCCCGGGAAACGGCCGGCAGGGGTGCCGGCAGTGGAACCGAAAGATCTCCCCCACCCGCTCTGGGCCAGCCCTGTTCGTCCCATTCGATGGGTTCCAAGAGGGTTTGTCGGCCAAGGGTGGCGAACCCGTTTTCGTAGCCGCGATAGATGCTCCACCATTGGCCGTTGGGGCCCTCAAACAACGTGGCATGGCCTTTGCTCCACCACGGCTCGTCCGCGTCGCATGTCCTGATGATGGGATTGCGGGGGCAGTCCTCCCACGGGCCGTCAATGGAACGGGCGCGGGCGACGGTGACCATATGGCCGGTGGGCGGACCGGAGGTGCCGCCCACCGCCGTCGTGAGGTAAAACCATTCGCCGCGGCGGGTCAGTTTGGGCCCCTCAAGCGCGTAGGCTTCAACCACCCAGTCATCGGGGTAGCGCCAGCCATCGTAGACGTGCTCCACGGGTCCGATTGTTGCTAGTCCGTCGTCAGTGAGCCGCACACGGCTGACACCGCTGAGGAACAGGTAGCGGTTGCCGTCCTCTCCCACCACGTGCCCGGGATCAATATGCCCTTCGATGCCCAGGTTGATCGGCTCGCTCCAAGGTCCCGCCATACTCTCCGCATGAATGACATACGTCAGTACAGGCGCGGATGGATCCGGGGAGACGGCAGTGGGAATGATCGGTATGTAGATGAAGTACCGGCCGTCCACCTTGCACATATCTACCGCGAACACGCATCCAATGGGCGCGGAAAGGGCCGGTCCCAGCGGTTGCCAGTTCAACAGGTCCGTTGAGTGCCAGATAATGAGTCCGGGCGTGGACTCAAACGACGAGAAGGTCAGATAGTAGTCATCGCCGTCGCGCAGGATGGCCGGGTCCGGATGGTCCCCCGCGAACACCGGGTTCAGGTACGTGCCATCGCCAAGGTCGGCACGGCGCTGGCCTTCCAGGCTCACAGCGGGAGTCGTTGTTTGGTTTGTCATACATCCAGTCTTTTCGATAGTGGAGAATACGGGCGGTGGTTATAGACCAGGCTCAGTAGCAAACCTGCCGGAAGGATTTCGGCTTCTTCGGTGAAGGTCTTCCCGAATGCCCTCGAGTTCTACGATGCCGTCCATCCAGTGCCACCACGCGCGGGGCCGTGCCGTTCATGCCAGCACCCCGGATTCTTTCCAGGAGATCGGCGCAAGGCTGAGGCCGGCCCCGTAGGAGTAGAGCGGATCTTCGTACGGGTCCAACACTCCATCTCCGTTCACGTCGCGGTATTGGACACCGTTCTCAGTGGTCCTGACCGATCGCCGCACGCGACCTCCTTGTGTGATGGGTTCCATAAAGTTTATCCGACTACCGGAAAAAGTTATAGACTTGGACCTGTTCAGCGCAAGCTAAAGTTGCAACGGGTGACCAAAGAGCGCCGTAACCGTCAGCCGGACGGTGGCGTGATCTGGCCATCGCCGCGGGTCGCGTCAAGGCGCAGAAGGCGCTCGGAGGGAAAATCAATGGCCATAGAGCGATACACCGGACTGGCATCAGTGCTGGAGACCATCCGTTGGCAGGACGGCATTACGCAGGCCACCCTGACCGATCAAGTAGGGCTTGGGCGGAGTGTCGTTGCCGAGCGGGTTGCAGAACTCGAACAGATCGGGCTCATCCATTCCCCCGGCCGCGCACCGTCCACCGGCGGCCGGACTGCCAAGCTGCTGTCCCTCAACGCCCAGGCCGGTTACGTCGTTGGCGTGGACATCGCATCGAATGAGATGGTTGTCAGCGCATCCGATCTTGCCGGCGCCCTGCTCGGCACCCGCCACCGGGAACTATGCGACGTCGGCGATGGGCCCGCGCGGATCCTGGACCAGGTCAACGCGATTATTGAGAAAATTCTCAGGGAGCAAAGCAGCAACAACCTCCTCGGGATCGGCGTAGGCCTCTCGGGTCCCGTCAACTTCGACACCGGCACTCCCGTGGGCGTGCCCGTCCTGCCCGGTTGGGCCGACTTCCCGGTGCGGGAAGAACTATCAGAGCGGTGGCCGGTTCCGGTATGGGTGGATAATCGCGTCAACCTTCTGGCCTTGGCTGAGATAGAAAGCAATCCACGGGCCGCCAAAGCCAAGCATCTGCTCTACTTCGGCGCCGGTGCCGGGGTTGGGGCCGCTCTCATCACCGACGGCAGGCTTTACCGGGGCTCCCATGGCCTGGCCGGCTCCGTTGGCCACGTGGCCGTGCCCGAGGCGGGCGTGGTTGCCTGCAGGTGCGGGCGCACGGGATGCCTTGAGGCCGTCACCAGTGGATGGGCGATTGAGCGGGATGGCTTGATGCTGGCCGAAACCGGACGCAGCATCTACCTCGCGCAAGTCCTCAAAGAGACCGGCCGCATCCGCGCCTATGACGTCACGCTTGCCGCTGAGCACGAGGATGCCGCCGCGAAGGAACTACTCAACCGGACAGCGGCGCTCCTTGGAAGCAGCCTCGCCACCCTGGTAAGTTTCTTCGCTCCTCACATGCTGGTTGTTGGCGGCGGCATTGCCCGGGCTAAAGACATTGTGCTCAAGCCCATACAGCAAGCCGTCCTGGAACGGCTGCCCTCAACAGGCGCGCCGGACCTACTCGTGGAGCTGTCCGCGATTGACGAGCAGATAGGCGGCGTCGTAGGAGCTGCTCAACTCGTTCTTGGGGAGCTCTTCTCCAAGGACAACCTCCCCGGGCTCCTCGAGCGGCTGACCCAACCCCTGAATCAGGGCAACGAAGGGCTCTCTGCCTAATATTCCGAAGACCGGAAGAAGTTGTTGACTTATTCCGGTCACCGGATTATCGTTGTAACAGGCGCCACAAAGCGCTCTACCAGCAACATAACCTCGACGGCGAGGGAGACCGCATGGAGCACACCCTCTGCTTCCGGTGGCCCTGCGCCGGCAACGCATTCATGGAATCCGCGGGATTCCGTGTGAAGCAAGGCGCCTTTCCAAGGCATTTCAGCCACCACTCACCGCAATACCTATCGGTCTCCGTAGCGTTGTCGCCGGAGAACAGTCGGATCACTCGAAGTTGAGCTCTCGACACCCTGTCTAGGAGAAACATGCGCAAATTAGTCGGCATTGCCGCCGTCACAGCCGTCTTGGCGCTTACTGCCTGCACCGGCTCTTCCCCTGGCGGTTCCGCCGCCCCCACTGAGTTGGACATTGCAGCCATTGCGCCGCCCGAGTCCTTCTCTCCGGGCAACTTCGGCACCGGCCCCACCGCCCAGTTCCTTCAGCCCGTCTACGACTCCCTCTTCCGGAACACCAACGAGGGAGAGCCTGCCGAGAACATCGTGACCAAATGGTCTTACGATGACGCCCGGACCAAGCTCTCACTCACTATCAGGGAAGGCGTCAAATTCACCGATGGGACCCCCCTGGATGCCGCCGCGGTGAAGGCCAATCTTGATTCCGCACGCAAGGGCACTGGTGAAGCCGGTGGGCAGCTGCGCTTCATCCAGGAGGTCGCCGTCACCGACGCCACCAACCTCATGGTCACGCTCTCCGCTCCGGACCCATCGCTCGTGCCGAACCTGGGCGGAACTGCCGGTGTCCTTGCCAGCCCCAAAGCCTTGGGAACACCGGAGTTGGACACCACCCCCGTAGGTTCCGGCCCATACATTTTGGACGCAGCAAAGTCCCAGACCGGCATCAAGTACACCTATACGCGAAACGCTGACTACTGGAACGCCAAAGACTTCCCGTTCGACACCGTCGAAGTCACGGTCTTCAACGACAACAATGCCATCCTCAACGCACTGCGCGCAGGCGAAGCCGACTTCGCAGTGGTGACCGATAAGGATGCAAACAGCCTTAAGTCCGCAGGCCTGAACATCCAAACCAGCCCGGCTTACACCACCAGCGGCTTGTACCTGTTCGACCGCAAGGGTTCTCTGGTTCCTGCGCTTGCCGAGCCCAAGGTTCGCCAAGCGATCAACATGGCCATGGATCGCGACGCCATCCAGGCACAGGTCTACGGCGGTAAGGGAAAGGCCACCAGCCAGGTCTTCAGTTCCAGCAGTGATGCCTACATCCCTGAGCTGGATCAGAAGTACCCCTTCGATGTGGCAGCCGCAAAAAAGCTCCTTGCCGACGCCGGCTACGCCAACGGCTTCACACTCCCCATGCCGGATGTATCACCCATCTATCCCGATCAGCAGGCAGCCGTCACGGAAGCGCTCACAGCAATCGGAGTCACACCCCAGTACCAGCCTGTAAACGGCCAGACCTTCATTTCGGATTTGTTGGCAGGAAAGTACCCCGCGGCAATATTCCAGCTCACCAGTCCTCGCCCATGGGATTTCGCCCAGATCGCGCTCACTCCCGAATCACTCTGGAACCCGTTCCGCGTCTCCGATCCCACTGTGGTTGAGCTGATCAATAAGGCTCAAGGCGAAACCAGTGATGCCCAAAACGAAACGTTCCGTCAACTGAACACCTACTTGGTGGAGCAGGCCTGGTTTGCGCCCTACATCCAGTCCGAGAACGTCTTTGCCAGCAGCGCCGAAATCACGGTTACACCGCAGCGTTATTCCACCCTGCCGCCGCTTTGGGGCCTAACTCCCTCGAAGAAGTAGCAGGTGGGCGGCCGGCCCATCCCGGGCCGGCCTCCCCTACCCATCCCTCATCTTCCCGAAGCCCAAGGAGCTGCCGTGCTGATGTTTATACTTCGCCGCCTGGCCTCAGGACTGGTGCTCATGTTCGTTATATCCACTGCGACGTTTTTCCTCCTGAACCTCACAGGGCAAGACCCTGTCCGTCAGGTTTTGGGGCCAGTGGCTTCGGTCGAACAGGTAGAGGCCAAGCGCCAACAACTGGGCCTGGATGAACCGTTGATTACCCAATACTTCCAGTGGCTCGGAGCAGCCGTCCGTGGAGATTTGGGGCGGTCATGGTTCACCAACCAGCCAGTGGGAGAACTACTCTCCCAAACACTCCCTCCCACCCTGTCCATGGTGATCGGATCACTGATCCTCGCCGCCTGTTTCGGAACGCTGATAGGGGTCACTGCTGCCTTGCGCCGTGGACGACTCGACCGCGGTCTCCAAGTGGCGTCCACCCTGGTTCAGGCAATTCCCGGCTTCCTGGTGGCACTTGTTTTGGCTCTGGTTTTCGCAGTCCAACTGCGCATGTTCCCCGCTACCGGGTTCACGGCTTTCACCGATTCTCCGGGCAAGTGGCTCGCTTCGATCACACTCCCGGTGGTTGCGCTGGCGTTGGGTTCTTTGGCCTCCATTGCCCTGCAGGTCCGGGGGTCGATGATCGATGTCATGCAGCAGGACTTTGTCCGGACACTGCGCAGCCGGGGCCTGCCTGAGCGAAGCGTCGTGGTCAAGCATGCCTTGCGCAGCGCCGCCGGGCCGAGCCTCACCACGGTATCTCTGATGTTCATCGTGGCCATCTCCAGTTCGGTGATTATTGAGAAAGTTTTCAATATCCCCGGAATCGGCACCCAGGCCAATAATTCTGCCAGCCGCGGCGACCTGCCCGTTGTGCTCGGAATTGTCCTGGTCACGGTGGTGCTCGTCGTCGTCGTCAATCTTCTCGTCGATCTGGCGCAAGGCTGGATCAATCCGAAAGTCCGTGTCTCATGACCGATAACCTTGTCACCGGTACCCGCAAGTCGCTGGAAGTGGTTGCCTCTGCGCCCCAAGGCGACAAATTGATCAAGAAGTTCCTCCGTGAACCTGCAGCAGTGATTTCGCTGGTGTTCCTCGCCTTGCTCGCTGTAGTGGCCATCCTCGCACCGTTGATCTCCTCCTACGACCCCACCGCCACACGCCTCGCCGATGTCCTCGCGCCCCCTTTCACCCCTGAGCATCCGCTCGGCGCAGATGGAGTGGGCCGCGATGTGCTGGCAAACCTCGTCTACGGCGCGCAAACCAGCCTTTCCAGCGCCGCGATCGTCATCGCAGTGAGCTTGCTCATTGGAGTACCCGCCGGGCTCTTGGCAGGCTACCGCCAAGGGTGGATCGACGGTGTCAGCATGTGGATCAGCGGTGCCCTCCTTTCACTGCCGGCAATCGTTGTGCTCCTGGTAGTACTGGCGCGGGTAGGACGCAGTACCTCACTTGCACTGGTGGTGTTCGGCGTACTGATCGCCCCTTCGGTATTTCTCCTCATCCGTGGCTCGGTCCGGGCTGTACGGGAAGAGCTGTATGTGGACGCAGCCCGGGTCTCCGGCTTGAGCGATGTCCGCATCATGGTTCGCCATATCCTTCCGGTGGTCATCACGCCCACCATCATCCAAGCGGCACTGTTGGCAGGTGCCGGCATTGGAATCGAAGCCGGCATTGCCTTCCTTGGCCTTGGCTCGTCCGACAAAGCCAGTTGGGGCCTGATGCTCAATGACGCATCGCAGAACATCTTCAATGCTCCGTGGCTGCTGATCTGGCCAAGCATTGCACTGGTTTTGACGGTTATGGCCTGCACCTTGGTGGGTAACGGCTTCCGCGACGCCTTGGCGAACTACGGATCATCCGCCGGCCCCGCCAAAAAAGTAAAAGCTGCCAAGCACCCCAGTCCAACTCCTGGGCCTGCACGGCCGCTGGAGAAGGCGCCTGTGGATCCGGGAGACACACTCCTGGTCATCAACGATCTCCGCGTTTCCTACCCCCGCCCCAACGGTGGGAAGTCCGACGTGGTCAAAGGCGTCTCCCTGAGAGTGGAGCGCGGCCAGATCCTCGGCCTGGTGGGGGAATCAGGCTCGGGTAAGTCGCAGACAGCCTTCTCGATCCTGGGACTCTTGCCCGGGCAAGCCGACATGACTGCGGGAACTTTGAGTTTCGCCGGAGTAGATCTGCTCGAAATGACACCGAAGGAGCGCAATCGCTTGCGCGGCGCACGGATCGGTTACATCCCCCAGGAGCCCATGAGCAACCTCGATCCCGCCTTCCGCATAGGCTCCCAACTCACCGAGCCAATGCAACATCATCTGGGAATCTCAGCGAAGGCGGCAAAAGATGAAGCCCTCAAACTCCTGGCCCGCGTAGGCATTCCTGATCCTGAAAGGGTCTTCAAGTCCTACCCGCATCAGGTCTCAGGCGGAATGGCGCAGCGCGTGCTCATTGCCGGAGCCGTTTCCTGCAATCCGGAGCTCCTTATTGCTGACGAACCCACCACAGCCCTCGACGTCACTGTGCAGGCCGACGTGCTGGACCTCATTCGCAGCCTTCAGGCGGAACGCGGCATGGGCGTGGTCCTGGTGACCCACAACTTCGGCGTCGTCGCGGATCTGTGCGATCAAGTGGCCGTGATGCGCAACGGAGAAATTGTGGAGGTGGCAGCAGTGACTGAGCTGTTCAGCAATCCCCGGGAAGAATACACACGGCTCCTCTTGGACTCTGCACTCGATTCAACATCCAAAACACCGGCCAGCAAACCTATCGACTCTGACCTGACCACCCAGACAGAAGGTGCACGATGACGTCCGCAGCCCAAAACGCCGTGCCGGAAGCAGAACCCCTGCTGCGGATCACCGATCTTAAGGTCGACTACAGAATCGGCGGGCTGGCCCGGAAGCGGACTTTCCGGGCCCTGCAGGGCGTGAGCCTGGACATCAAACCCGGGGAAACTTTGGGACTCGTGGGCGAGTCCGGCTCAGGCAAGTCGACCATCGGCCGCGCCGTGCTGGGTCTTGCCCCGGTGAGCGGTGGCGACATCCGTTTCAATGGCAGGTCAATCACCAAACTCAGCAAGAAGGAGCGCCGCGTGCTGAGCAGCGACATTCAGGTGGTTTTTCAAGATCCGTATACATCCTTGAATCCGTCCATGACCATCACCGACATTTTGTCGGAACCAATGCAGGTTTCCGGGACGTCCAAGGTTGATGCTCAACGCCGGGTTCGCGAGCTGCTTGATGTAGTGAACCTGCCCTCCAACGCCAGCACCCGCTATCCGCGCGAGTTCTCCGGCGGCCAGAGGCAACGCATCGCAATCGCCCGGTCCTTGTGCCGAAATCCCAAACTCATCGTGTGTGACGAGCCCGTCAGCGCACTGGACCTATCCACCCAGGCACGGGTCCTCCAACTGTTCGCGGACATACAAGAGCAGACCGGTGTTTCGCTCCTTTTTGTCACTCACGATCTGGATGTGGTGCGGCACATCAGCCAGCGCGTGGCAGTGATGAGACGCGGAGAAATTGTGGAGACAGGCATCACGGAGCAGGTTATTGCTGAGCCGCACCATTCCTACACAAAGGCCCTCCTCTTGGCCTCACCTATCGCCAACCCGGCCCGGCAAGCCGAACGTCGCCGCGAACGTCGACTTTTTCTTGACGCTCAACCCGCACTGTCCACAGTTGCCCGCTGAGCAAACCACCAGGGCGTGAAGCCCTCCCTTCTACAGACTCCTGGAGAACAGCATGACCACCACAGCAGTACCTTCAGCGCGCCCTTATCCAGCCGTCGTTGACGTCGCAATCATCGGCAGCGGCCCCGCCGGCGCAACGTATGCACGCATCCTTTCCGAGCTCAGCCCCCAAGCCAACATTGCCATCTTCGAGGCGGGTCCGACCATCAGTGATCCTCCCGGATCCCACGTAAAGAACATCTCAAGCGTGGAGGACCGCGAAGCTGCCCAGCGCCGATCGGAAGGAAAAGTCAGCGCCCTGCCGGCCGGCGGGAACCTCGCTGACTACGCACGCGACGTCGCACGCCCGGTTCGGCCCGGCACTTACCTCCTCGACGACGGCTGGCAGCAGCCCGGTGAGGCCGGACTGCCGGGCCTTGCATTCTCCAGCAACGTTGGTGGAATGGCTGCGCATTGGACCGGGGCGTGCCCGCGTCCGGGTGAAAGCGAGCGTATTGCGTTCCTTCCGAACATGGACGAGCTCCTGACCGAGGCAGAACGCCTCCTCTCCGTCAGCGCGGACGCCCTGGCCGACGCTCCTCTGGCTGATCTGGTCCGCTCACGTCTGGCAACGGCGCTCGACGGCGGCCGCGCACCTGAACGCCGGGTACAGCCCATGCCGCTGGCGGTCCGCCGTACTGACGACGGCCGCTTCATCTGGTCTGGAGCTGACGTGGTTTTCGGCGACGAAACGCGAAATAACCCCAAGGCCCGCCTGTTCGACGAAAGCGTGGTGGTGCGGGTGCTGACCAGCGGCGGTGAGGTCAGCGGTGTGCGGGTACGCGACGAAAGGACCGGAGATGAGCACGAGGTTGCGGCCCGGCACGTCGTAGTCGCAGCCGATGCCCTCCGTGGTCCGCAGCTACTGTTCGCGTCCGGTATCCGCCCCGAAGCACTTGGCCGGTACCTGAACGACCAGCCACAAATTGTCCATGCTGTCCGCTTGACCGGCGTCGCAGATGACATTCCCGCAGCCTCATCACGCGACACCACCATCACTGCCCAGAGTGGCGTCAGCTGGGTGCCCTTCACCGATGAACAGCCCTTTCATGGGCAGGTCATGCAACTTGACGCATCGCCGGTGCCAATCTCAGGGGACGTCATCCCGGGTTCGATCGTGGGCCTTGGGTGGTTCTGCGCCAAAGACCTTCAAGCGTCCGACCGCGTTGAATTCTCCGAAGACACCACGGACGCCTACGGGCTGCCGGCGATGAACATCCACTACACCTTCACAGAACGCGACGAGCGCACCCTTTCAGCAGCACGCCAATCGGTGGTCGCCGCTGCCCGGTCCCTGGGCGAGCCGCTGGGCGATGAACCGCTCACCTTCCCTGCCGGTGCCTCACTGCACTACCAAGGCACCCTGCGGATGGGGACATCAAACGACGGAACCTCCGTGTGTGACCCCACCGGACAGGTGTGGGATGTCCAGGGATTGTTCGTTGCCGGCAACGGTGTCATTCCTACCCCCACAGCCTGCAACCCCACTTTGACCGGGGTGGCTCTGGCCGTCGCCGGTGCACGCCACATCGCCGAATCAATCAACTCCACGTCCACAAAGAAGTGAGGAAACCATGGTCCTCGAACGAGAACTGATCCAAAGCCGGGGCTTTCGCAACGTCCAGGAAGGAACCGACACAGTCGGTTTCGAGATAGCCCTCCGCATGCCCAACTACCGAGGCCTCTGGGGAAGCCTCATCGACGGCGTAGCTGTCACCGTTGACGGTCAGGAGTGGAGTCGGGAAATACCGCGCTGGACTCTTCAGGGCCGCACTTTCAGCATCGAGGAACTGCGCCGGTCCACGGACGTCCGTTGGCAGCTCGATGAACTGGCCACCGTCATGGTTCCGCTGGCAGGCGGCCTGGAAGTTGGTGTCCACGACGTTCGCGTTGATATTGCGCTGCACGCACCCTACATCCCTGCAGAATTCCAACCGTCAATCTTCACATCCCAGCGAAAGGTCACGGTCCTCGCATGAGCAACCTCAAGTACGGTGTGTCCCTCTACAGCTACACCGGAGACATCAATACTGTCCTCACCCTCGAAGACGCCATGGCACAAATAGCTGATATCGGCGCAACCGGGATCGAGATCCTCGGCGAAGGTCATGTGCCCAACTACCCGGAGCCGACCACCGCATGGATTGACCAATGGTACGGATTGCTCGAGAAATACCAACTGGAGCCCACCAACTACGGGTCCTGGATCGACTCAAGCATGTGGCGCGACCGCGACCTCACCGCCGATGAGGGTGCTGTGATGCTGGCGCGTGACCTTCGGCTCGCCCATCGCCTCGGATTTACTTCAATCCGCCCCAAGATCGGTGTGGTGTCAATGGACCTGCGCCCCCATCCGATCTGGGAGGAAGTGATCGAGCGAAACCTCGATCTCGCAGCCGAGCTGGACCTCATCATTTGCCCGGAAATCCATGCGCCCACTCCCATCAAGCACCCGGTGGTGGACGAGTACATCGCATTCATCGAGCGAACCGGATCGAAGAACTTCCGCTTGCTCATCGACACCGGCATCTTCCAAAGGGCAATCACCACCGCCAAGCATGACGGACTCAGTGAAGAAGCACAGGAAGAAGGCTGGCGGAAACCCCTAGCCGTTCCCATGCCGGACCTCGTGGATGTCCTCCCCTATGTGTCGTTCATTCAGGCCAAATTCTTCGACATCGACGAGAACCTCGTTGATGGCCAGATCCCCTGGCGCGAAATCCTTCAAACTCTGAAGGAGAACGAATGGTCGGGGTACTTGTCCAGCGAGTACGAAGGCGATCGACTGCCTTACCGTTCCATCGAACAGGTACGTCGGCAGCATGCCCTTCTGCACCGCCTGGAGGCCGAGATCGCCGGAACGCCGTGACCGGAGTCCGCCGCCGCAGCACGGTCCCGATTTCTCCCACACGCCTCCGGCTCCTCATGGCAGCACTGCTGGCGGTGTCGTTCCTTGGAGCACTGGATCACACCGTCGTTTCGACGTCGTTGGCCACTGTCGCCGGAGAACTTGGAGCCCTCCAGCACATGAGCTGGGTGGTGGTGGGCTACACGCTCGCCAGTACCGTCCTGCTCCCGGTCCTCGGAGGGCTGGGCGATCGGGTCGGTCCGCGGATGGTCTTTCTTACTGCGCTCGTCGGATTTGTTGCCGCTTCCTTCATGTGTGGCCTCGCGCAAGACATGACCCAACTCGTCGTCGCGCGAGTCCTTCAGGGCATGAGCGCCGCAGGCCTCCAACTGATGTCGCAGACAATCGTTGCCGAGGTCACGACGTCAAGGCAACGTCCCCAATACCTCTCACTCATCGGTGCAGCCTTTCCGGTTGCGATTCTGATCGGGCCGCTCCTCGGAGGTCTGATCACAGACCACTGGGGGTGGCCCTGGGTGTTCTGGATCAACGTCCCGGTGGGGCTGGCCGCGTTTCTCCTGGCAGTCATGGCCGTTCCACACATCAATCCAGCGGGCAAAAGACGGTTCGACGTCGTTGGAGCACTACTGCTCACCGCTGTCCTTGTGGCGGTGGTGCTGGCAGTTACGTGGTTCAGCTCAGGAACCTCATCAGCATGGATCGCAGTGGGTGCAGGCGTAGCAGCGCTGGGCGGGCTTGTCGCCGTCGAGCGCCGCCAACAGAACCCCATCATCCCGGTTCAGCTATTTCGCAACCGCACCTTCAGTGCAGGCGTGGGGCTCTCGGCAGTCATGGGTGCCGGGCTCATCTCAGCTACGGCGTACCTGCCAACGTATTTCCAGATGGCTTATGGCGTGAGTGCCACCATCTCAGGACTGGTGCCCATCGCAACCGTGCTGGGTATGTTGGCCGGCAACCTGGTGACCGGCTGGCTCGCTTCAACGACAGGCCGTTACCGTGTCTTTCCGATCGTCGGTACGGTGATGGGAACACTCGGACTCGTGGCCATGTCCCTGCTCCCGGAGGGTGCGCCGCTGTGGGTCCCGGCGTCGATCATGGCGTTCGTCGGCCTCGGCACGGGAGCGTTCATGAGCCTCGCCATAGCAATCGTGCAAAGTGCTGCGCCACGCAGTGAACTGGGCACCGCAACCGCCACTGCCGGTCTGAGCGGCCAGATTGGGTCAACCATAGGCTCTGCCGTAGTAGGCGGAGTGGTGGGGTTCGGCGTCGCCTCGCTCCTGCCAAGCGGGCTTGACTCCCACACCCTCACGCCTGCTTTGGTCCACGCCGCCAACCCCGCGCTGCAGGCAGAGATCGCGTCGATCTACCACGACGTGTTTTCTCCTGTGTTCCTTGCACTGGCCGGCGTCTATGTTCTGGGCTTCATCGCAGCATTGTTGCTGCCCGATGGACGCCTTTCGGATGAAGCGGCCTTCCCCGCGGACGAAGCTGACGGCCTGGCCGACCCTGCCAATCTGGCCCTGCAAGGAAAGGATTGACGTGCCCAGGAACAACATCGTGAGATGGGGGCTCGCCGGCACCGGAACCATTGCCCGTGAATTCGCGCAGACCCTTGCTGAAGTCCCCACAGCCATTCTTGCTGCGGCAGCGTCCCGAACCGCGGCTGCCTCAGGGAAGTTCTGTTCCGAATTCGACATCCCGAAGCAGCACCTGTCCTTTCAGGACCTCGCCCATGACCCCACCATTGATGCGGTGTACGTTTCCACCCCTGCAGGATTGCATCACGAGCATGCCAGGCAATTCCTGGAGGCGGGCAAACACGTCCTAGTGGAGAAGCCGTTTACCGCCACCCATGCCGAAGCCCTCGACCTGGCCCAAACCGCCAAGCGATCCGGGACAGTGCTGATGGAGGCCATGTGGTCCCGGTTCCTGCCTGCCTACGTTGAGCTGAAGCGGCTGGTGGACGATGGTGCAATCGGCGAGGTGCGCAAGGTTGAAGCGTCCTTCGGTTTCCCGATTCCGGACGCCGGGCCGCGGGCGCGGCCACAGTTGTATGATGCCGCATTGGGCGGTGGAAGCCTGCTGGAGATGGGCGTTTACCCTGTGCAACTGTCGCACTGGCTCTTGGGCGATGAACCTAACGTGGCCGCGTTCGGCCGCAGCAGCAGCGGGGTGGACCTGGACACGACGGCGCTTCTGTCCTTTAGTGACGGCGCAACCGGATACATCAGCTCATCAATGTCCACGGTGCTTCCCAACAACGCGCGGATACTGGGGACCGAAGGCATCATTGAGCTGCCCGCCCCGCACCATTGCCCCAATGAGCTCACTGTGTCACGTTACAACCCCTCGGGGCCGGGACTTCAACAGTCCCACGTGATTCAGGCGCCCATTGTTGGCAGCGGGCTCCGGTACGAAATTCTCGAGTTCCATGCCCTCCTCGAGTCGGGTAGCCCGCAGAGTTCCGTGATGCCCTTGGGCGACTCTCTGGCTGTCATGCACACGCTGGACCTCATAAGGCACCAGGTCCACAATCCATCCCAGGAGGATCCTCACCGTGAAAGTTAATGTCCAGCCGGATACATCGTTGAACCCGGCGATTTCCGGGTAAGGATTGGGAACGGCCTGTCCTTCCAGGAATTCAGCCTGTCCGCCACTCCCAGTGCCCCTTGAACCCGTAGCCGCGCCCACCGTTTTCCGCCCAGCAAGCATAAAGGACCCATCACCATGCCACACCAGAACCCTCCCCGACTTGAGCGGACAGGCAGCCACACCCGCCTCATTGTTGAGAACAAGCCGTTTCTCTGCATTGGGGGTGAGCTGCACAATTCGAGCGCTTCCGATCGCAACTACATGACGCCCATCTGGGCAAAGATGGCCGCTTCAGGGGTCAACACCGTGATCGCCCCTGTTTCCTGGGAACAAGTTGAACCGGTTGAAGGACAACTCGACTTCTCGATCGTGGACGGGCTGGTAGAGGACGCACGTTCCGCCGGCGTCCGCCTGGTCATGATCTGGTTCGGTGCATTCAAGAACGCTTTCTCCACCTATGCCCCCGGCTGGGTGCGTGCTGACCGTGAACGGTTCCCGCGCGCGGACAGGGGGGCCAAACCCCTGAAGACCCCCTTCTCTTATCCGGGATCCATGCCGCGGCCAAGCCTGTCCGTTTTCTCCCACGACCTCTTTGAAGCGGACCGGACTGCCTATGTCGCCCTGTTGAAGCATCTGGCCAAGATCGATCCTGACCATACAGTCATCATGGTTCAGGTTGAGAACGAGGTTGGGCTATTGGGGGCCGGAAGGGACCACAGCGCCCTCGCCGAAGCCGCATGGAACGCACAGTTGCCCGAGAAACTGATCACTGCGGTTTCCGAATCTCCCAATTCCTTTGACCAGGAGTTTGTGCGCACCCTGGCCACACATCCGGAAAGCAACTTGAGCTGGGCCGAACGCTTCGGCGATGACAACCCCGTTGCTGAGGAGACGTTCATGGCGTGGGGATTCGCATCCTTCGTTGGAGGTCTGGCAGCCGCCGGAAAGGAAATATTGCCACTGCCTGCCTACGCAAACGCCTGGATCGGGCCCCAACGTGGTCAGGACCTGCCCGGCCAGTACCCAAGCGGCGGTCCAACGGCCCGCATGGTCCCGGTGTGGCGGGCCGCAGCGCCGGCGATCGACTTTCTGGCGCCGGATATCTACGTTCCAAACTCGGAAGAAGTCATGCGCCAATACGCGTCCGATTCCAATCCGTTGTTCATCCCTGAAGCGCGTTTCCGCGCCGGAGACGCCTTTCTGGCAATTGGCGAATTCGGAGGCCTCGGCTACAACGTCTTCGGTGTGGAAGAAGCCAGGGAGGGCAACCAGTTCAGCACAGCCTGCTCCATCATCACTTCCCTCACCCCGGAGATTGTGGATGCCCAGCGCGACGGTCGGGCTTTTGGTTTCGCTCTCGACCCGGACCAGGAATCCACCAGCACCGAGCTGGCGGGCATCGAAATTACTGTTCGCAATTCAAGGAAGCTCCTCGAAGGCATGCTCCTGGACGCAGGCGTGAGGGTTCCTCCTGCGCCGGAGCTCCTTGAAGAAACGGTTGCTGCTACCCACGGTCCTACCCCAGGGGACGGGCGTCCCTTTGGAATGGTCCTGGCCATCAATCCCAACGAGTTCATCGTGGTGGGCCAAGGAGCCCAGGTGGACTTCCACAAGCCCGGATATGAGGTTGAAGTTGATGCCGTGAGGGAGTTGGTAGTAACAGAAGCCGGGTTACGAAAAGGACGATTCCTCAACGGGGACGAGCGCCTTGAGATCCTCTCCGACAAGTACATCAGTGCGGTGAGGGTTAGTCTCCTCGTCACCGCCAACTGAAAGCCACGGACCTCGAAAGGAAGCTATGCCGTTTCACCCCGACATCGCCGCTCGGCTGCCCTTGCTGGAGGGCATTCCATCCTTGGAAGCCGGCCTTCGCGAGCCGTCCATGAGGGCACAGATGGAGGCATTTGATGCCTACCTGGACGCGCCTCCCCCTCCGTCTGCCGCCACCCAATTGATCTCTGTTCCCGGCCCGCATGGCACGGTACCACTTCGCATTTACACCCCTTTAGAACCGAGTCAGGTAGCTGGTTCCCCACACGCCATGGTGTGGATGCACGGCGGAGCCTTCCAATTCGGGGATCTGGACACGAAAGAGGCCGACTGGACTGCAAGGCAGTTGGTGCAGCGGGCATCAGCAACAATCGTGAGCGTGGACTACCGGCTAGCCGTCAATGGCGTGCACTACCCAGTACCACTGGATGATGTGGTTGCCGCCATTCGCTGGGTCCGAGCGAATATGACGGAGTGGGGCATCACATCGATTTCCTTGGGTGGCGCCAGCGCTGGTGCGAATTTGGCCGCTGCCGCCGCGCTGCGGCTCCGGGACGAGGACGGGTGGGTGCCGGAGCATCTTGTGCTGGTGTACCCGTTGATGCACGCCGAGCCCCCTGTGCCGTCGGAGTCCCTGCGGCTCGCTTTGGCGGAGTTGCCCAATGCCATGAGGCTGACACCTCGGATGATCCACTCGGCAACAGAGAACTACCTGGGCACCTCACATGATCTCCCCGTTCCGGGATACGCAATGCCCGCCAACGCAGACCTGGGTGGCCTCGGACCTACATTGGTGCTGAATGCCGAATACGACGAGTTGCGGGCGTCCGGCGAATCATTCAGTGCCCTACTTGCAGCCCAGGGTGTTGACGTGGAGCAAGTGAAAATTCATGGCATGCTTCATGGCTTCCTGAACCTGCCGGCAACTTTTGCTCCGGTCAACGAGGCGCTGGAACGAATCGCCGTCAGGTTGCGTCCGAAAAGTTGCTGACGCCCAGGCCACCCATGGCGCAGACGGCCCGGTAAGCGCACTATGGGGAGATGAACGCCCAATATACGGATGGCTCGGGGCAGGCCGGTTCCGGAAGTTTCCGGACCGGCCAGCACCCGTGGAGCCGTTATGTGGCTTTGGGCGATTCGTTCACGGAAGGTTTGGGGGATCCCGAACCGCGGAGCCCCGGCGGCCTCCGAGGCTGGGCGGACCGGGTTGCCGAGGAATTGAGCACTGGTCATGAGGATTTCGCCTACGCCAACCTGGCCATCAGCGGAAAGCTGCTCCACCAAATACTCGACGAGCAGGTGGGCCCGGCAATCGAGCTGCGCCCTGATCTGATCACCCTCAACGCCGGCGGAAACGACATCCTCTTCCACAGGAGCGATCCGGACAAGCTCGCCCTCGAGCTGGACGCGGGTGTTGAGCGGCTGGCAGCTACCGGCGCAACCATCCTGCTCTTTGCCGGGCCGGACTTTGGCGCTACCCCTGTGCTGGGGCTCGCCCGCGGCAAAGTGGCCATTTTCAACGAGAACATCAGGGTCGTTGCGGCACGGCATGATGCCCTGATCGCCGACCTCTGGGCATTACGCCAACTCACGGACCCCCGCATGTGGAATGCGGACCGGCTACATTTTTCCCCGCTGGGTCAACACACCATTGCCATCATGGTGCTCGATTCACTCAACGTCCCGCATTCCCTGGAACCGCTGACGCCCAAGGCCCTGCCTGAGCGGAACTGGCGTGAGGCGCGCGCGGGCGACATGATCTGGGCGCGGGAGCACCTGTTTCCGTGGGTGGTGCGCCGCTTGACGCAGCGAAAGGCCGACGACGGGCGGCACGCAAAGCGGCCGGAGCCAGGCCCCGTATTCGGAGCAAGCATGCCTCCAGGAGCATATATAGGCCGGGACCCGGGGACCATTCCTCAGCAGTCATGACATCAGGGGAATATTCCGCGGCATAACGGTGCACGGCTATGGAGTCCGTCACCCTTTGCCGCGCCTGTGGTGGTGTTGGCTGGATCGACGCTAAAATTTCACTTGCCGCAAGTACAAGCTCTTCGGCTTCAATCCGCGTTTCATTTCTTGGAAGCGCCATACCGTGAGTGGGGGAACCGACCAGTCATGACGGCAGGCAGTACCCCCAGTCCACATCCAGAGACCTCAGCAGCAGCAAGCCCGTCTACCTCCACTGCTACCAAGTCCCCGAAACCAACAACACCAGCAACAAAGCCCGTTGCGTATCCCGCTATTTTGCAAGGGTTCCTTGGCTCCTTGTTCATGTTTGCCGGTTCTATTGGCATCGGCTGGATCGCCAATGGCTCCCCCATGATCCGCCATCCCATAGTCATTGCCCTGCGCACTGAGGGCTGGGGCGTCACGGTCTCCGCTGTCCTCTTGACCGTGGGTGCCATGTTGCTGGTGCGTTCCTGGCTGCGTTTGGGCCAACGGATGGGCAGCTGGGAGGGGAACTCCCTCAAACCGATTGTCGCTGCGATCGGAGCCTGGTCGCTTCCCCTGCTGTTCGCTGTGCCCGTCTATTCGCGTGACGTTTATGCGTACATAGGCCAAGGCCGGCTGATGATGGAGGGCCAGGACCCTTACGACGTCGGCATCTCGGCTTTGAACAACTGGTTCGCCTTGGGCGCGGACCCGGCGTGGGCGGAAGCCCGTACTCCGTACGGGCCGTACTTCTTGTGGATGGCCCACGCGGTGGTTGCCATCACGGGCGCCCAACCGGACGTATCAGTCCTGCTGTTCCGGCTACTTGCCGCAGGCGGGGTGCTGTTGTGCGTCATTTATGTGCCCAAGCTCGCGGAGCTGCACGGCATCAACGGTGCTCGGGCGCTCTGGATCGCGGTGGCCAATCCACTCTTCCTCATCAGCTTCGTGGCCAGCGCCCACAACGACGCCATCATGGTGGGCTTCGCCGTTGCGGGAACCTACTTCGCGGCCACCAAGCGGCCTCTCCTGGGCATCCTGCTGGTGACACTGTCCATCGGGATCAAACCGGCCACCGTTCTGTTGCTGCCCTTCATTGGTCTGATGTGGGCAGGCGCAGGGGCCTCCTGGCCGCGTAAGTTCGGAATCTGGGCAGCAACGGCAAGCATCAGCTTCGCCATCCTGGTGGTCAGCGGTGTCCCTTATGGCCTGGGGCTGGGCTGGGCGTGGGCTATCACGGATCCCACCCCGGGCTTTACGGGCTACTCGCCGTCCGGCTTCATAGGCCAGCAGATCGAGTTCCTCGGCAACGCCTTGGGGCTTCCCGGCAATGCCATGGCGGACATTCTGCGAGCCGCCATGAAGTGGGGCGCTGTGGCCTTGGTGCTGGTGCTGATGTTCCGCGGGGACCATTCCAGGGTGGTTCGGAGAATGGCGCTTGCCTTCGCGGCGATCGTGCTGCTCTCCCCCATCATCCAGCCGTGGTACATCCTGTGGTTCGTCCCGTTCCTGGCTGTGACGGGGATCAGGGATGACTGGCAGATGCGGTGCCTCTACGTGGGGGTGACGTTCTTTGTGGTGTTCGGAGCGCAGGATCAGTTGTCGGTATGGTCCTTTGTGGAGGTCTCCGTGGACCTGTCCTCGCTGGCATTCGCCATTGCGCTGCTATTCGCGTTCTACCTGGTGTTCCTGGACATCCATACCCGCAGGCTGCTGGTTCAAGGCAAGTTATCGCGCTGGGTGGGGCAGACTGACCGTCGCCTGCTCCACCGCCCTCCGACTATCCGCTAGAGCGCTTTCGGGACCACCGGGGCGTCGTCGTGCTTTACTCGCCGCCCGAGTTCCACTGTCCGCTGCACCGACCACCACAGCAGTACCACCAGCAGGACGTTCCGGGTGGTCAGCACCGCAGCCATGACCGGGTGGGCGTGAATGAGCGGGGTGTAGAACAGCGGATAAATCACGAACGTGGTCATGGCAATGGCCATCAGCAAGGCTGCCGGCACCTTCCAACGGTTCCAGTCGTGCGTCAGCCCGGCAATGATCACAGGGGCCAGCCAGATGATGAACTGCGGCGAGCCCACCTTGTTGAACACGATGAACGCGGTAGTCATCATCAAGGCGCCCTCGAGGAACAGTTCCTCGCGCTCCGCTCCCCGCCTCAAGGCACGGATGAGAAGGATGGCGGCCGCGATAGCGGCAACTATCAGCAATGGCTGCATCAGGAACGCAGCAACCTCGGCACCGGGCCCGTAAACCTCCGTGGAGTTGATGGCCGTATTGTCCGCCATTTTGGATCCGGCAATGTTGAAGACACTGAGCCACACCCAGGGCGTGGAGAAAGTAGCTTCCAGTTGCATGCCGCGCTCACCCTGGTTGATCAAGAAGTCCAGGATGTGGCTGAAGCCACCGGCGAGGTACGTTCCAAGGCCTACGACGACGGTGACGCCCACCCCGGCAGCGACCATCTGCAGCCGGTTCTTCGAAGCAATGATCATGGGTGCCAGCACTGCTGCCGGCCACACTTTGATCCACGTCGCGATGCTCAGCAGAACTGAGGCAACAACGGGCCTTTGGGCTGCGCAGATCAACGCGATCAGCACGATGGGGGCTGTGATGCCCTCAACCCGGGCAAAGCTGAGATACCCCATGAACACGGTGAAGAACAGCCACCACCATGCGGGCGCGATCCCGGTAACACGCCGTGGGCCGCGCGTCAGGTACCAGAGGCCCAGGGCGTTGAGGGCAGTGATCCCCAGGGTCCACATCAACAAGTAGAGATCCGGACCGGCAATGCCTGCCAGGAAGATGGGAATCTGGGCAAGTACGGGGTAGACCCACGGACTGATTTTCCCGCTGAGGTTCTCCGGGTTGTAACCATCCATCGCCCACTGACGGTACTGCTCAGTGTCGCTGAAGGTGTTGCCGTTGAGGAAGAAGGACGCCATCCAGCACAGGAAGTAGAAGTGGACCGCAGCGAATCCCCACCACACACTGGAGGGGCGGGCGAACCACGCCACAACGGCAGGGGGCAGGACCCGGCTGCGGATTTGGACCAGCCGGTCGAAGAACGTCGCTGAAATCTTAGTGCTCCTTGCCTGCAGGTGCCGTGACCACGGATGGCTTACGGCCCAGGGAATACAAGCGACGCGCTGACCAGAAGAAGAGGACCACCAGCAGGACGTTACGGATAGTAAGGACCAGCGCCATCCACGGATTGTTGTGGCTCAATGCATCGTAAAAGAGCGGATAAATGAAGTAGGTGGCAACCGCGATCACTATCAGCATGGTGGCCGGCACACGCCACTCTTTCCAGTTGTGCGCAAGTCCCACAGCCACGGCCGGAGCGAGCCACACCATGAACTGTGGTGAACCCACCTTGTTGAAAACGATGAAGGCGGTCACCAGGGTGAGGGCTCCTGAAAGGAGGAGTTCCGTGCGGTCCACGCCTCCGTTGAGCTTCCCCTGGTGCAGTGCCCAGAAGGTTAGACCGGCGACGGCGGCCGCAGCCAGGAGCAGGAGCGGCTGCATCAACACGGACATGAGCGCCGTGCCGGGTCCGTCAACCTGCATGGAATTGATGTCGGTGTTCATGTACATGCGCGAATCCCCGACGCCGAGGACCGACAACCACAACCATGGAGTGGTGAAGGTCGCTTCGAGCTGCATGCCACGGTCTCCCTGTTGTGTCAGGAAGTTCAGCAACTTGGGCACGGCGCCAACTGCCGCGGCCAGCCCAACCACCACCGCCGTCGTCGCAATTCCTGCCGCCACAACGTGCAGGCGTTTCCTGACCACCGCGAACAGGGCCAGCATGACGGCCGCGGGCCACACCTTCACCCAGGTGGCGACGCTCAGGAGGATCGACGCGACGAAGGGCCGCGTGGCGCCGTAGACCAGTGCCACCAGCACTATGGGGGCAGTCAGCCCGTCAACACGGGCGAATCCCAACCAGCCCATGAGGAAGACGAAGACCAGCCACCACCAGGCAGCCGGAATTGCTTCCTGCCGACGGCCGCGGTCAGTGAGTTTAAGAACCGCCCAGCCGTTCAGCAGTGTGGTCAGCAGAACCCACAGGAAGAAGAAGGGGCCGGGGCCGGCAACTGCTGCCAGGCCCATGGGAATCAGCGCCAGGATGGGGTACACCCAGGGGCTGGGACCACCGCTCAGGTTGGCATCGTTGAATCCTGCGAGCGCCCAGTCACGGTAGATAAAGGTGTCGCTGAAGGCCTCCCCGCGCAACGACAGCACGGCGGCGAAGGCCAGGAACACCAGGTGAATCACCACGAAGCCCCACAAAAGGCCCCGCGGGGAGTTCATGCGTGCCGCCAACCTCGCTGGGATTGTTTTATCGCGAAGATCCGCGAGCATACTGAAAAAACTGTCCATCAACGAAGAACTTCCTGGCTAGGTGGGTCCCTGCCTTAGCAGTCCCCGATTTTTTGGGACCGAAAAACCCCCGCATGCTACTTTACGCGAGTCACCCAAATGCCGGGCAGTTGGCTAGCCTGCGGGCTGTGCTTCGGTCTGCGCACGGATGCTCCACGCGGACCAGTCCAAGGGGTGAACCGAAGGGCGGCCCAGGAGGTAGCCTTGCGCCGCAGAGACCTTCAGCTCGGTGACCTCGTTAAGCTCAGCAGCTGTTTCGATGCCCTCGGCAATGATGTCCGCACCGATTTCGCGCGCGAGCTCCACGATGGCCCTGGCCCGGATTTTTTGTCCGTCGCTGCTTTCAATACCTTCAATCAAGTGTCGATCCAGCTTGATGATGTCCGGGCGCAGCTGTTCAATCCGTTCCATGGAAACCAAAGCGGCTCCGGACGCGCTGATGGCCAGGCGCAAACCCAGGGTGCGCAGTGGGCCCAGCCCGTCGTCGCCGGTTTGTCCTCCAACGGCATCCAAGCTGCCGGTCAGTTCAACAATGATCCTGTCCGGGGCGAGTGCCGCAGCGGCCAGTAGGTTCCGCACGCGGGGGTCGCTGGACGTTGCGGGAGTGAGGTTCAGCGCAACGGACATGTTTTCGGGGACATCGTGTGCGGCCGTCAGGGCGCAATGCAGTGCCGCAATTTCGAGTTCTGTGCCCAAGCCGGCTGCCGCTGCCTCGTTGAACCACACATCTGCACCGGCGCCATCTTCACCGACGAACCTGGTGAGCGCCTCCACACCCACCACTTCGCCGCCGGGCAGCGCGTGAACAGGCTGGAAGGCTGTCAACAGGAGCTTGTCCGCGAGGATGGATTGGATACCTTCGCGGACTTCATGACTGACGGGGACCGATACGGTCCGGGCTATGTCCGAGGACTCCAAGTGCAGGCTGGCTGCTTCACGCTGGACCGGTACCTTGGCCGTTGAGCCCTGCGTCTTGCGGGTCCCCAGCAAGTGCTCCAGCAGAACGCGCTCCGGGTCTTCGGGGCGTGCATCAAGCAGCGCGCGAAGATTGTTCCTGACGCCTTCGCTCCGCGCATCGCTGTCGGCAAGGATGGATTCGATGATGTCCAGCACTTGTTCGCGCATGGTCATGTCTTCTCCGGCCGGTGATGCCTCAGCGTCACCCTTTGTGGAGTCGCCGCTTTCCGGTCGTGAAGAGCCCGCGTCTTGAGCCATAAATTATTCCTTTGTGTGTCCCCCACTGGGCAAAGCCAGCCATGACCGGCCCCACGAAAACATGTGGGCCCTGTCACGAATCTTACAGACGAATCGCTGCACCTGAGACACCGGGATGACTCCTGACGAGGGAAAACATGTTGCCGGACACGAACCCCTGACATGCTGGAGGGGTGACAACCATGTCCATGGAATTGCCCCGGACCGCCCTGACCTGGAAGCTGCTGCCAGCGGCGCTGCTTTCCTTGTCCGGCGTGCCGCTCTTTGCCTTGGGTAACGGGCTGCTCGGTTACGGCTTGCTGGTGGCCAGCGTACTGACTGCGGCGTTCATCGACCACCGGCTGATGCGGCACCTCGCCTTGATCGCGGCCGGCATGACCATCTTCAGCCTGGTGCCCCTCAACGCTGACCTCAGCACAGAGCACATGGCACTCATGGGTGGCGCCCTGGCGTTGGCTGTGCTGCTGCCGTGGCTCGTGTCGCGGTTCCTCTACCGGGAAGACATCATCAGATTCCCGGTGAACACGGGCCGCAAGTGGCCGCTGGCCGCGAAGCTGTACCTCATAGGCGTGGTTGCACTCGGGTACTTCATCCTGCCGGTGTACCTGATCAGGACGGGCGTCTACCAAAACTGGCCGGATGCTTCCGATCCGGAGATCTTCTGGAGGCTCTTCCTTGGCGTTAACGCCGTGGGAATCTGGGACGAACTGTTCTTCATCTGCACCACGTTCACCCTGCTGCGCCAACATTTTCCGGACTGGCTGGCCAACCTCCTGCAAGCAGTGGTCTTCTCGTCATTCCTGTGGGAGATCGGCTACCAGTCGTGGGGTCCGCTGCTGACCTTCCCCTTCGCCCTGCTCCAGGGGTATACGTTCAAGCTCACCAAATCCTTCACCTACGTGGTGTCCGTGCACTTGCTCTTCGACTTGGTGCTGTTCCTCGCGCTGGTTCATGCGCACAACAGGGACTGGCTGCCGATCTTCCTGTACTGAGATTCCTGAACTGAGCGTCCAGCACTGGGGCCGGGTTCCGTCCTAAACCCCGGGCTGCGCCCCAGAACCAGCCCACGCTTCACCGGAAACCTCGATCTCTTGCGCCATGTCATCCAAGAAGCGCGCAACCGTCTTCCGTTCGGAGGGGGTGAGGCGTGCTGCGGCCAGGAACCGCTTGGCTTGCTGCCGGCCGACGGTCTTCATGGCGGCCGCGTGCGTTTCGGGAGTAATGGCGATGGCGAGCGCGCGGCGGTCGGAGGGGTGGGCGTGTCGTGTGACGTGCCCGGCGCGTTCCAGCCGGTCGAGCAGCTTGGTGGTTGACGCCGTCGAGATGTGCAATCTGGACGCGATGGCGCCGGGTGTGGCAATAACACCGTGATTGGCGCAGACAATCAGATAGTGCAGTGCGCGCATGTCCGATTGGTTGAGTTTCATGTATCTGAGCGAGGCGTCGGAGAGGCGTTCTTCGGCCTCGCGCAGCCGTCCCAGCGCTGCCATGAGTTCGCTGATCTGCTCAACGTCCTCGCCGGAAAGGCCGGAGCGATCCACCAGTTCCTGATGTGGGTCATTGGCGTCCAGATGATAAATGCCGGCAGATACCGGGGTCCCGGCTTCTTCGGGTATATCTTCAGATCTGGACATGATTGGTATGTTACACCTAACTTCCTACATGGTAGCCTTTCTTCTAGCTTGTCTAGCAATATTCAGGTTTAGGCAGAAACGAAGGTGTGGAGGAAGGCGCAACATGAACGCGACAGAGATGGTAGTCCTCCTTGACGACGAAGGAACGCCCATTGGGCAGGCTCCCAAAGCAGGAGTCCACACACTCAACACCCCCCTCCATCTGGCATTCTCCTGCTACCTGCTCAACGAGGTCGGGGAAGTTCTCCTCACCCGCCGTTCACCCGAGAAAAAGACGTGGCCCGGGGTGTGGACCAACAGCTTCTGCGGCCACCCCGGCCCCGGCGAGGAATTCGAGGACGCCATCCTCAGGCGGGCACAGTTCGAACTCGGAGTAGACGTCACCAGGATTGACCTGGTCCTCCCGCACTTCCGTTACAGGGCCGTAGACCCCCTGGGGATCGTCGAGAATGAAGTTTGCCCCGTATACACAGCCCGCATCGCCGGGGTGTTGAAGCCAAATCCCGCCGAAGTTGCGGACTGGGCCTGGATCTCGCCTGCGCTGCTCGCCGACGCACTTGAACACACGCCGGCCGCGTTCAGCCCCTGGCTTGGACTTCAATTCCCACAGCTCCTCGAGGCCGACGCCCTGCCACTCCAAGCCGGAGCCCAAGCATGACCATCACCTCAAACACCGTCCGCGGCCGGACCGATCTCTGCACCGCGATCGAAAACGAGCTCAGCGGGCTGATCGGCAAGAGGGCCAGCGCAGCAACAGCCTACGGCCCGGACTTCGCCAGACTCTGGGCGCTCGCCGGCCAAAACGTCCTCGGCGGCAAGTTCGTTCGGCCCCTTCTGCTGATGGAGACCTACGACGCCCTACAGCAGGAACACCGCCGTTCCGCACAACCACGCCACCGCGAAACCGCCATCAGCATCGCCGCCGCCATCGAACTCCTGCACTACGCCTTCCTCCTGCATGATGACGTGATCGACGGCGACCTCGTCCGCCGCGGACACCCCAACCTGATCGGATCCCTCCTCGCCGAAGCCGGCGAAACCGCCCGCGCCCAAACCGCCGGCGCCCAAACCACCGGCGAAGATAGCGCCCGATCCGGCAACGGCCTTCATTGGGCCCAGACCGGCGGCATCCTGATGGGCGACATGCTCCTTGCGGCCACACACCAGTCCTTTGCCCGCGCAGACCTCCCCCACGAGCTCCGCCTGAGGCTGCTGGACCTCCTGGAACACACCATCAACGAGACCGTAGCGGGCGAACAATTGGACGTGGGCCTGGGCGACGGCATTATTGCCCCGGACCTCCAGACCATCCTGGTGATGTGCGGCTACAAGACAGCGACCTACACGTTCGAACTTCCGCTACGAGCCGCCGCTACGCTGGCCGGCGCCGACTTCGGGATCGAAAATGCGCTGGCAACAGCCGGCAGGCATCTTGGCCTCGCCTTCCAACTCCAGGACGACCTCCTGTCCACTTTCGGGGATCCTCGCCGGCACGGTAAGGATCCCTTTTCGGACCTCCGCGAAGGCAAGGAGACGGCCATCATCGCCCACGCACGGACCACCATCGCGTGGACGGATATCCAACCCTTCTTCGGCATGCCCGAACTCAGCGTCGGAGACGGCGAGCATGTCCGCCGGCATCTCACCGACTGCGGGGCCGAGGCATTTGTCCAAAGCCTCATCGAGGAACAAATGCAAGCTTTCAACCATCAACTGACCAGCACCATCCCGGAAAGTGTCCGCAACGTGATGCTCAATCTCGCGGGACAGCTGGAGGGACGGCAATCATGAGCGTCGCGACGGATACCTCATTCACGCATTTCACCCGCACGGCCGAACGTGCCGCCAACCAGGTCATCTCCGCTTACTCCACCTCGTTTGGCCTGGCGTGCAGGCTCCTGGGTTCCCGGCACCGCCAGCACGTCCGCAACATCTACGCCCTGGTGCGGGTGGCCGACGAACTCGTTGACGGAGTGACGGCCGAAGCCGGCCTGAGCTACCAGGAGCAGTGCGACGCCCTGACCCACTTCATTGACGAGACACACAGGGCCGTCCAGCTCGGCTACAGCAGCGACCTCATCATCCACGCGTTCGCCCAGACAGCCCGCACCGCAAGGATTGATGACTCGCTCATCGATCCGTTCTTTGACTCCATGCGCATGGACCTTGGCGAGCACACTGAAGGCTCGCCCGTTGTAGCCCCACAGCAGGCCCCACAGCAGGCCCCGCTGCGCTTCGACGCCGACGCCCACGACGGCTACGTTCACGGTTCCGCCGAGGTGGTGGGGCTGATGTGCCTGCGCGTCTTCATGCGGGATGAGAGCATCGACGACGGCGACGCCGCGGCTTTGGAGTACGGCGCCAGCAGGTTGGGTGCTGCTTTCCAGAACATCAATTTCCTGAGGGACCTGGCCGACGACACAACCCGCCTGGGCCGAAGCTACCTTGGCACCTCGGACCATCTTGAGGACCGCGAGCGCATGGAATGGGTCCGCACCATCCGTGCGCAGCTGGCCGATGCCAACGCCGTCATTCCCCTGCTGCCGCGTGACGCCAGGGCCGCCGTCCGGAGCGCCTCAGCACTGTTCCAGGCACTGACGGACAGAATTGAGCAGACCACTGTGGACGAGCTCTACCGATCCCGGGTCCGGGTACCGGACACGGTAAAAGCCGGGCTCGCCGCCCGTGCCGTCGCCTCAACATGGATGGAGCTCCAGCGATGACCCGGACAGTGGTGATCGGTGGTGGCATCGCTGGGCTTGCCACCGCCGCACTCCTCGCCCACGAAGGACACGAGGTCCAGCTCCTCGAACAACGCCACCAAGTGGGTGGCCGCGCCGGAAGCCTCGAACGCGACGGCTTCCGCTGGGACACCGGCCCCTCCTGGTACTTGATGCCGGGCGTCTTCGATCACTTCTTTGAGCTGCTCGGCACCAGCACCGCCGAACAGTTGGATCTGCGCACGCTCAGTCCCGCGTACCGCATCTTCAGCGAGCCAAACCACGACGGCGTGCGGCCGGACCCGCTGACCATCCCCCTTGGCAGCGACCAGGTTCTGGGCACTTTCGAAAGCGTTGAGCCCGGCAGCGCCAAGGAACTCCGTTCCTACCTCGCTTCGGCGCAACACACCACAAAGATGGCTGAACGGTTCTTCCTCTACAACCCGTTCACCAAACTGCAGGCACTGCTTCAACCGGACGTTGTGCGGAGCCTGCCCAAGCTCGCCCAGCTACTGCTGACGCCCTTGGACAAATACGTCTCGCAGCGCTTCCAGCACCCCGTCCTTCGCCAGGTCCTCGGTTACCCGGCGGTCTTCCTGGGCACCAGCCCGTCCGCTGCTCCGGCGATGTACCACCTGATGAGTGCCTTGGACCTGAGCGACGGCGTGCAATACCCAATGGGCGGTTTTTGGGCGCTGGTTGAACGCCTGGAAACCCTAGCCATCGACGCGGGAGTCAGGATCCACACGGGGGCCGAAGCCCTCAAGATCACCACCCGTGAGGCGGCCCACCCCAAGAAGATCGGGCGTTTTGACGGCCTGGAACTTCCTGCATGGTTTACCGGCAAAGACAGCCGGGAAGTCACCGGCGTCAAGTGGCGCGACAGTTCCGGCGCGGAGCACTACAGCGTTGCCGACCAAGTAGTATCCGGCGCCGACCTCCACCACACCGAGACACAACTACTCGGAGTCCAGGACCGGAGCTACAACAAGAAGTACTGGCAGAGCCGGACCAGTGGGCCCGGCGCAGTCCTGGTGATGTTGGGCGTGAAAGGTTCCCTGCCGGATCTTCCCCACCACTCCCTGTTCTTCACCCGGGATTGGGAGGCCAACTTCGCCTCAATCTTCGGGGACGACCCCAGCATCCCGGATCCCGCCTCCATCTACGTGTGCAAACCCAGCGCCACCGACCCCGGCGTCGCACCCAAGGACCACGAGAATCTTTTTGTTCTGGTTCCCATCCCCGCCGACCCCTCGCTGGGAGCAGGCGGACCCGACGGTGCGGGCGATGAACTCATCGAACGGACCGCCGACGCCGCCATCGACCAGATCGCCCAGTGGGCCAACATTCCGGATCTCCGCGAACGAGTGGTGGTCCGGCACACCATCGGACCGGCCGACTTTGCCCGGGACTACAACTCGTGGCGCGGCGGCATGCTGGGACCGGCACACACCCTGAAGCAAAGCGCCATGTTCCGGGCCCAGAATGCTTCCAAGCGTGTTCGCGGCCTGTACTACGCCGGGGCTACTACCGCTCCTGGCGTGGGCGTGCCCATGTGCCTCATCAGTGCCGAGCTGGTCCTGAAGCGGATCCGCGGCGATCACAGCACCGGCCCTACCACTGTGAGGCCTGTAGCTAGCAGGATTGGCTGATGGGTTTTCTCTACTTGGCGTCGTTAGTCATGGGCATCACCTGCATGCTTCTGCTCGACCACCGCTTCCGCCTGTTCTTCTGGCGGGACGCAAAAGCGGCGGCGATCGTGACCGCCGTCGGGGTCTTGTTCCTGCTCGGCTGGGACGTGGCCGGCATCGGCCTGGGGATCTTTCTGCGCGGCGAAGGCACTATCGCCACCGGGCTGCTCCTGGCACCAGAACTGCCAATAGAGGAACCCGTATTCCTGCTTTTCCTGGTGCTGTGCACCATGGTTTTGTACACAGGCGCACGGCAGCTTCTTGACCGGACTCCGGCCAAACGCAGTGAAAGAGCACGGGAGCGTGAGAACGTATGACCTACCTGTGGCTCGCGCTCGCTTTCATCGCCGCGGCAGTCGCCGCGGGTGTGATCTTTGCTCGTCAGGGCGCCCGTCCTGGTGAAAGCGGCAAACACTGGAAAGCCGTTGGCCTCGCGCTCGCTGCGCTGGCCGTCCTCACGGCGGTGTTCGACTCCGTCATGATCGGCATGGAACTCTTCCACTACGACTCCGCACACATCCTTGGCCTCAAAGTAGGCCTGGCACCCATCGAGGACTTCGCCTACCCCTTGGCCGGCGCCGTGGCATTGCCTGGTCTGTGGATGTGGCTGACGCGCAAGCGTTCCGGAGAATCCAACCGTGGGGGTAACCTCAAAGGCCTTATCCCACAGGCGTTACTCGCATCACGGCCGGTCAGCTGGATCAACACGGCCTACCCGTTTGCCGCGGCCATGCTCCTCACCACGCGGGAAATCGACTGGGTGTTGATCGTGGGCACCTTCTACTTCCTGATCCCCTACAACCTGGCCATGTACGGGATCAACGACGTCTTCGACTACGAGTCGGACCTCAAAAACCCGCGCAAAGGCGGCATGGAAGGCGCGCTCCTCCAGCCGAGGCTCCATCGCCCCATGCTGTGGCTCGCAGCCATCACCAACGTTCCCTTCCTGCTGGTGTTG
The DNA here is from genome assembly GCF_019977315.1 of Arthrobacter sp. StoSoilB22. Taxonomy (NCBI): domain Bacteria; kingdom Bacillati; phylum Actinomycetota; class Actinomycetes; order Micrococcales; family Micrococcaceae; genus Arthrobacter; species Arthrobacter sp. StoSoilB22. The sequence goes on along the minus strand of NZ_AP024652.1, from coordinate 337,815 downwards.
GCATTCGCCGGCGGGCCTGCGGCATGGATCAGCCTGGCCGTCAGCGCCTTCGCCGTGGTGGCCTACTCCGTCGCAGGACTCCGCTTCAAGGAACGCCCTGTCTTGGACTCGCTGACGTCCAGTACGCACTTCGTGAGTCCCGCCGTCGCCGGACTGGCCTTGGCGGGGGCGGACGTGACACCCGGCTTGGTGGTCCTGCTTGTGGCGTTCTTCCTGTGGGGTATGGCGGCCCATGCGTTCGGCGCCGTCCAGGACATCGAACCCGACCGTCAGGCCGGGATCGGCTCCATAGCAACAGTCATCGGCGCCCGCCGGACGGTGAGGCTCGCCGTCGTGCTCTGGCTGGTTGCCGGACTGGCCATGCTGGCCACTCCGTGGCCCGGACCGCTCGCGGCGATCATCGCCGTCCCCTACATCATCAATTGCGCACGCTATTGGAACGTCACGGACACGACGGCGGCACGCACCAATGTGGCATGGCGGCGGTTCATCTGGCTCAACTACGGTTCAGGATTCCTGGTGACGCTCATTTTCATCCTGCAGTGGAGCCTCACGTCATGACTGGGCGGGCCCCTCAGGATGCGCACCGTCTTCAGTCTCGTCATCAATCGTGTCGAGTGCTTCGCGCATGTGCTGCAGGAAGCCCACCACCACCCGGGAATCTTCGGGGGTCAAAGCGCAGGCCGCATCCAGCATCCTCCGATGCATGCCGCCCAAGGTATGCCGTACTTCCTGGTCCGAGCCAGGCGTTGCCTTCAGGATCAGTGCCCGGCGATCGGTGGGGTGGGGTTCCCGCCGAATATGGCCGGACTCCACCAAACGGTCGATCAGGGTTGTCATGGACGCCGACGTTATGCCGAGCTTGTCGCCCAGATCCTTCGGCTTCATCACCTTGCCGTCGGCCTCGGCTTCGAACAGATAACGCAGCGCCAGGAGGTCCTTTTCGCCCATGCCCATGGACGAACGCGTCCTGCGCCGCATCGCTTGCTCGGAAGCACGGTAATCCCGCAGGGCGTTCAGCACGTCGATGGCTATGGCCTTTTGACCAGGGTCCTTGCCGTACCAATAGCCCTTTGCGTGACTTTGAGCGTCCATCCCGTGTTCCTTCGATAAGCGTAAAGCTCGTTTCACTAGCAATTTGATAGTAAGTCACGTACCCCCTGAATGCATGACCCCGCACATCCCACCCCCGTATAGCACCAGGAAAGAGGCACTGCACATGGCAACCCAAAGCCCGGATCTTCGGCGGCAGATCGCAGTCACTGTGAGCTTGGTGATCTGCATTGTTGGTTCCATGATCGGCGTCGGAGTCTTTGGCGGGACACCGATCGCGCAGGCCGCCGGCGGCGCCCTGGCCGCCGACTCAACCCTGCTGGCGCCAGCCACGCCTGCCTTCTCCATATGGTCCGTGGTGTACACCGGGCTTGTTGCTTACACGGTGTGGCAATGGTTGCCCTCGCAGCGGTCCTCGGAACGGCAGCGCTCCCTTGGCTGGATCGTTGCGGCGTCCATGATTCTCAATGCGGCGTGGATCCTGTCCGTGCAGGCGGGTCTTCTTTTGGTCAGTGTTGTGGTGATCCTGGCCCTGCTGGCGACGCTCGTGGTGGCATTCCTCCGCTACAGCCAGACCCGCGCTGGCTCCTGGGTTGAAGCTGTGGTGGTGGACGGGACCCTGGGCCTCTATCTGGGCTGGGTCAGTGTGGCCACATGCGCCAACATCGCGGCGGCTCTGAAGGCATCTGGTTTTCAGGGCTTTGGGTTGCGTCCCGAAATCTGGTCCGTGGCTGTGCTGGTGGTGGTAGCCGTGGTTGGAATCGCTTTGGCAATCAAGGGTCACGGCCGGCTCGCGTTGGCGGCTGCAATCGCGTGGGGCCTCTTGTGGATCACCGTGGGCCGCAGCGCCGACGCACCCGAGTCATTCCCGACGGCGGTGGCCGCGGCTGTTGCTGCTGCTCTAGTTCTCGGGGCAGCCGTCACGGTGCGGGCCAGGAGCGTGATGGCTGGGGCTGGAGTTGGAGTTGCGAGCGACCGCTGAGGGGCGAGATCTCAACTCTTTGCCGACCGGGCACTTGTTTTCCTCCAGGGCACTGTTTTCCGCACGGGCACTGTTTTCCACATAGGGCGTGGTTTCCACATACGGAAGTTGTGGTCTTATAGCGCCTGCTGCGTGCTGGAAGAGTTGGGGCATGGAGCAGATCCGGGCCACGCAGACGCCGTCACACGATGATGAGCTCGGGCGCGCCTGGGAAGCACTACCCCGGCCCTCCTACTCCGCACTCCCTGCCGCGGGGCCTCTGCCAGGCTATTCAGTGCCCCGGGTGTCTGACCTCGTCGTGCTCCTTGGCTCTGTTCCGCTTGCCCGCTCCAGTGGAGAGCTGATTGACCAGCTCCGGGGGTTGGAGGACCTGAAGTCCGCCATCACCGGTCTGCAGGCGCGGGCCGCTGTGGCGTTTGATCTTGCCCAGCGGGCCGAGCAGGCCGCTGCTGGTGTTCCTGCGTCCGAGCAGGGTCAGGGTGTCGGGGCCCAGGTGGCGTTGGCCCGGCGGGAGTCCCCGAACCGTGGGTCCCGGTTATTGGGCTTCGCGAAGGCTGTGGCGACGGAGATGCCCCGCACCCTGGCTGCCCTGGAATCGGGCCAGCTCAATGAATGGCGGGCCATGCTGCTGGTGAAGGAAACAGCGTGCCTGTCCGTGGAAGACCGGTGCGCGGTGGATGAGGAACTCGCCCCGGACACCGGGACCTTCGAAGGGAAAGGCGACCGTGCCATCATCGCCGCGGTCAAGGCTGCCGCGTATCGTCGTGATCCCCGCTCGGTGGCCCAACGCGCCAGTCACGCAGCCACCGAACGGACCGTGAGCCTGCGACCCGCCCCGGACACCATGACCTACCTGACCGCCCTCCTGCCAGTGGCCCAAGGCGTCGCGGCGTATGCGGCCCTGACCCGTGAGGCTGATACTGCCCGGGCCGGCGGTGACTCCCGTTCCCGCGGTCAGGTCATGGCTGACACCCTGGTCGAACGCGTTACCGGAACCCCGGGCGGGGTCGCGGCATCAACCTCGATCTGGTGATGACGGACCGGACCCTGTTTCAGGCAGACAGCGAACCGGCCCGGCTCAAAGGCTATGGAATCGTCCCGGCCCAGTGGGCACGGAAACTACTTCGTGAACCTCAGGCAGACGAAGCAAGTGGTTTGGCGACCGGCCAGGCAGGCTCACCAGTTCCGGACCGCGACTTCACCGTGTGGCTGCGGCGGCTCTACACCGCACCCGGAACGGGCGAACTCCTGAAAATGGACTCCAAAGCCCGACTCTTCCCACCCCGGCTCCGACGATTCATCGAAGCCCGGGACGACACCTGCCGCACCCCCTACTGCGACGCGCCCATCCGGCACATCGACCATGTGGTCCCCTGGCGCTCCGGCGGAACCACCACACCTAACAACGGCGCAGGACTCTGCGAAGCCTGCAACCACACCAAAGAAAACCCCGGATGGAACAGCAAACCGCTCTCAGGAGAGGTCCACACCATGGAGCTCAGCACACCAACCGGGCACACGTACCAATCCACTGCGCCACCATTGCCGGGCTATGAGCGTGCCTCAGGAGGCGAAAGCGACCCCAATTCATCGGGTGACGCGTCATCATCGGATGGCGAACCATCAGGTACCGAGAGGCCCCCGCCTTCAAGACAGGAACCGCCTCATCGTGCCCGCCGACAACTCGTCCGCACCTAGATGCGAATCATTGGGATGCCGGGCGCTTCGGGCACCAGTTACTACGGTGCGCAGGCATCCTTCAATGCCTGGACTGACTCAGCCGGCACTTCGTCTCCTGCTTCCGCGATCTGGTTCAACGGCGTCGTAATCTCTGCGGGGACACCGGCAGCTTCGGCGGCCGAGACCAAGCCGACTAGGAGTTGCTTGTCCTGAACGCTGACCAAGCCGTCCTGAACTACAGCACAGACCTGCTTGGTCACTTCATCGGCGGCGGCCGTGGCCACCTTCGAGGCGGCGTCGCTGGCAGCGTTTGTGGCAGCTTCCTCCACGGCTCCACACCCGACGAGCAGCAACAACAACGGGGCGGCGGACAGGGCGGCTAGGCGACGGGTCATGAGTCCAGCCTAGCAATCGGAACGTGCTGGCAGATATCCCTATGCCATCATCTCCATGGTTGGTACGCTCACCGAATGCGGATCCGCCCGATCGATCTTGTGGATGTCCTGGTCTATCTGGTGGTGTTGGGCGTTTTTATCCAATTACTCCCGGCTGTTATTTCCGAGTCGTTCCTACTGGCCCTGCTGACGGCAATCCTGCTCAAGATCGTGCTTGAGATTGTGCTGCTCGCCAAGAAAAAGATCGTGGGGCGAATTCGGGGCGGGAAGACCGTCGTTGTCCGGGTCATTAGCATCGTGGCGCTGCTCCTTATCCTGCCAGGGAGCAAGTTCCTGGTTCTCGAGCTGGTGGCGTTCGCCTTTGGTGACGCCGTTCAGCTCGGCGGATTCTTCGCAGTTACTGCACTCATCATCGTCCTGATGCTGGCGCGCGGAGGCATGCGGCGCCTGTTCGGGCAAAAGGATGAATGACTAGGGCGGGCTACCTACCGCGAGCAAGACGGGCCGGCGATGCGCCCCACCTATGCTTGACGAATGGGAGAAAAGCCAGTGAACTTTGCGGCGTTGGCCGTCTGCATGATTGACATTTCGTCAGATATCCGGCGCAAGTCACTCAATGAGACCGGCCTGCCACCCATCTCAAACGGCGTCCTGGAAATTCTTCGCGTGGTGGAAGGCCACCCGGGCGTCACGGTGGCGGAAGTCGCTGCACGCCTGGGACGCCAACTCAGCAATGTCAGTGTCCAGCTCCGTGAGTTGGTTGCTGCCGGGCTGGTCACGCGCGTAAAAGACGCATCGGACAAGCGCTACGTTTCCCTACACCCCACGCCCGAATCCAAGAGGATCAAGGCCCTCTTGGACGGGGTGTGGGCCAGCGTTCTGGACAGTGCCAGCGAGCGACTCACCCCCGAGGAACGGGCACTCATCCAAGCCAGCCTTCCGGCGTTGCAGAAGCTGGCGGGAATACTATCCGAGCCTGAGCACCACGTGAACGGCCCCGCCACCAAGTCCACCCGGGCGTAAGCGACGTCACGCCACCTACGCTTACCGTCATCTCCAAAAGTACTTATACTTTTGTAAGTATTACTACTTCGATGATTGGTGCCCCGTGACCTCACAACTGCTCGATAAGACCACTCCCTCGGGGGGACCGGACGGGAAGAAAGCGATGGGTTGGCGGGCCCTGCCGTTCCTCGCGCTTGCCCAGTTCATGGTGGTCCTGGATGGAACCATCGTGAACCTGGCACTCCCCCGGCTTCAAATGGAAATGGGCATCAGCGACTCCACCCGAGCATGGGTGGTCACGGCCTACGCACTGGTTTTCGGCGCGTTTCTGCTCCTAGGTGGCAGGATCGCTGATTTTTGGGGCAGGAAGCGGACCTTCATCACCGCCTCCGCGGGCTTCGCGATCGCCTCACTCATCGGTGGCCTGGCCCAGCAGCCTTGGGAACTGATCGGGGCCCGTGCCCTGCAGGGTATCTTTGCTGCACTCCTGGCACCCGCAGCCTTGGCCCTGCTGACGGTCGCTTTCCCGGGAGGCAAGGATCGCGGCACCGCATTCGCCATCTTCGGTTCCATCAGCGGGGTGGGCGCGGCCGCAGGCGTCTTGTTTGGCGGCTTCCTCACCGAGTTCGTTTCGTGGCGCTGGTGCTTCTTCGTCAACGTCCCCATCGCCATCATCGCCCTCGTTGGCGTCTGGACCCTGGTGAGCGAAAGCAAAGCGGGCGGCTCCACCAAATACGACTGGCCCGGCGTCGTTCTTGCCGCGTCCGGCCTGGGCGCCCTCGTCTACGGTTTCGCGAATGCCGAACACGGCTGGGCGGCTATCGAGTCATGGGGCTTCATCGCCGCAGGCGTGGCCCTGCTGGTCCTGTTCGTCGCCGTCGAGCGAAAGGTCAAGAATCCACTGCTGCCGTTGCACGTCGCTACAGAACGCAACCGGGCGGCTGCCTTCCTGGCCTCATTCTTGGCCGGAGCGGTGCTGATTGGCGGCATCCTGTTCATCAATTTCTATCTGCAGATCGTACTGGCCTTCGCGCCCTTCGCAGCCGGAATCGCTTCGCTACCCATGACCGTGGTCCTGATCGTCACTGCTGGCCTTATTGCGAAGAACCTCCCCAAGCTGGGGGCAAGGATCCCCAGCGCGTTGGGGCCTATCTTCATTGCTGCAGCCATGCTGTGGCTTACCCAAGTCACTCCCGGGGGAACATACGCCGTCAACATGCTGCCGGCCCTCATCCTCATGGGCGTAGGCCTCGGAATGGTCTTTGTCCCCATGCAAAACCTGGCCCTGTTCGGAGTGGGCAAGGACGATGCCGGCGTCGCGAGCGCGCTGGTCAACGCATCACAGCAGATAGGCGGCTCGCTGGGCATTGCGCTTTTCAGCACCATCGCGGCGGCGGCCACAGCAGCGCTCGGCGGCGGGACGCTGGCTGCGCTGACCTCGGGCTACTCGCTGGTGTTCCTGTGGGCCGCCGGAGTGGCGCTGCTGATCGTCCCCGTCGCACTGCTCCTGATCAGGATCGACCGTAGGACCTTCAGCGGAACAAGCGATACCCCGCACGTTCACCTGGGTTGAGCCTCAGGGCCATCATCGTGTCGATGCTTTGTGGCGAAATACCTCTTCCGAAGGAGAATGGGACCATGCACAATCGAGAGCTGCCCGGCCTGGACGAGTTGCTGGCGGACGGCGAACTCCTGACCGTGGCGAAGGTAGCGGAATACCTCGCCGCGCATCGCATGGCGACCGCGAACTGGTTCGGTCCGACCGGCCGTTCACAAAACTCCACCTGGATCGACCGCGACGGCACGGGCTGGCGGGTGTGGGACACCGACGAACGAGCCGGGATCATGGACTTCACCATCCTTCGCACCCAGTCGGAAACAGAGGCGCTGCGCAGCTTTCTCCGCCGGGCGCGGCATCACCGCGACCTGGACAGCACGGCGGTCCGGCGCAACTATTGATGCGGTGCCGCACACAGGACACGGGGGGCCGCCGCGGCGGAACGGTTCTGCAATGACGACGGCGGATATCTCCCGTTAATATTGACATGACATAAGTCACATTCTGTAAGCTAATTCCACAGTCAGGCATCCGGCTTCCTTCGCCCTACCCGGGGAGGTCCTCACATGGCCCCGAATTCACTTAAGGCCGAGAATCTCATGGCCCATGGCGTCGCGCTGTCGGCGGCCACGATCGCCAGGCGACGGGCCGCCGCTCAGCACGGCAATCATGTAGTGGCAAACAAGCCCGATGCCCTCCTCGGAGCAATAGCCGTCCGGCAACTGTTCCACCGCTGGCCCTTGGTGCCCTCCCGCGAACTGGAACGCATCCGACACGTGCTGATCCACTGCGACCAACTTGGATCACCGGACACTCATCACTTATCCGAACCGGCGCAGGCGCTGCTGGATTTGATCAACTGCGAGTTGGAGCGTCGGCGCCTGGCAGGTAGCCAGGCGTCCGGAACGGCGCCGGTCGGTGACGCAGTGGTGGAAGGACAGCCGCCATCCGCCCCGGACAAGGATGCCGCCTGAGGCAGGCAGGCACCCTGGCCCCGACATTCCTGAGGGTGCGGTTGCTACGGGACGGCCGCTACGACGTCGATCTCCACCAAGAAGTCGCCCAGGAACGAACCCACGGTGGTGCGCGCCGGGTATGGGGCAACAACGTACTTTTCGTAGATGGCGTTGAACCCGTCCAAGTCGCGCCCCGGGTGGTGCAGGTGCACGGTCGCCTTGACTACGTGGGAGAAGTCCAGGCCGTGGGCACCCAGGACTTCGCCCACGTTCTTCATGGCCTGAATGGTTTGTTCCTCGATGGTGATCCCAACCCGCTCGCCCGTGATGGGGTGGTGGGGTGTTTGTCCCGCCGTGAACAGGAATCCGTTGGCCACGATGGCCTGGGAATAGGGGCCGGCCGGGCTTGGTGCGAGGTCCGTAGTGACTTGGAGTCGGGTCATGATGGTGATGCCTTTCGTCGTGCTTGGAGTTCTTACAAAACCGATGCTTACAAAACCTTGGAGAGGAACGCCTTGGTGCGTTCGTGCTGCGGATTGCCCAGCACTTGCTCGGGCGGGCCGCTTTCGACCACCACGCCACCGTCCATGAACACCACCTGATCGGCCACCTGCCGGGCGAATCCAAGCTCGTGGGTCACCACCACCATGGTCATTCCTGCTTCAGCCAGGGACTTCATGACGTCCAGGACCTCGCCCACCAGTTCGGGATCCAGCGCGGACGTGGGTTCATCAAAGAGCATCAGTTTGGGCTTCATGGCCAGCGCCCTGGCGATCGCGATGCGTTGCTGCTGTCCACCGGAGAGCTCCTGTGGGTAGGAGTGTCCGCGGTTGCCCAGGCCTACCCGGTCCAGAAGTGCCTGCGCTTCCACCACAACCTCGCGCCGGGGCCGGCCAAGCACATGCACGGGGGCCTCGATGATGTTCTCCAGCACCGTCATGTGGGGGAAGAGGTTGAAACGTTGGAACACCATGCCCGCGTTGAGCCGCGAACGGGCCGTTTGGCGTTCCTTCATTTCGTAGAGCTTGCCGTTGCGTTCGGCGTAGCCCACCAGGTGCTCGTCAACATAGAGGCGGCCGGCGTCAACCTTTTCAAGGTGGTTGATGCAGCGCAGGAAGGTGGTTTTGCCGGAACCGGACGGGCCGATCAAACAGGTCACCGATCCCTTTTCAACCCTAAGGTCAATGCCTTTCAGGATTTCAATAACGCCGAAGTTCTTCCGGACTCCCCGGGCTTCCACCATGGCGGTAGTCATCATGCTGTCCTTGTCTTAGGCTTGCGGATCCGTCGCGGCGCTGAGTCGAAACCACGGCCGTACCGGCGTTCAAGTTTGTTTTGGAAGAAGCTCAGGACGGTGGTCATGAGCAGGTACCAGAGGCTCGCAACGATCAGCAGCGGAATGGTTTGGTAGTTGTTCGCATAAATGATCTGGGCGGAGTAGAGCAGGTCCGAGATCGCCAGGACGCTCACCAAGGACGTGCCCTTCAGCATCGAAATGACCTGGTTGCCGGTGGGGGGAAGGACCACGCGCATGGCTTGCGGCAGAATCACCCGGCCCATCAGCTTGCCACCGCTCATGCCCAGGGCCCGGGCGGCGTCGTACTGGCCTTTGTCCACCGAGCCGATGCCGCCACGGATGATCTCGGCCATGTACGCAGCCTCGTTAAGGGACAACCCCAGCAGTGCCGCACCCAGCGGGGAGATCAGCACATTTGCCGATCCCAACACCACGGATGGTCCACCGAAGGGAAGCCCGAAAGCGATCACCGGATACAGCGCCGCAATGTTGTACCAAAAGATCAACTGGACCAGCAGCGGCGTTCCGCGAAAGAACCAGATGTAGCCGCGGCTGATGGTGCTCAGGATCGGGTTGTCGGAGAGCCGCATGATGGCCAGCAGCGTTCCCAGCGCGATGCCCACGGTCATGGAAACTACGGTCAGCAGAAGCGTCAGCCCTGCACCGGCGAGGATCTGTGGGGCGAACAGGTAGGACACCACAACGTCCCAGCGGTAGCGTTCGTTCACTGCGACATCCCAGGCAGCACCCAGCGCCACCAGAATGAGGACGATCGCCAAGGCCAAACGGACCGGGTGCTTCAGGGGCACCACCGGGATGGAGTCACCGGCCGCTGATGTGGCCGGCTCCTTGGTATCGGGGGCTGAGGGTTGCGTATTCATAGCAGTCACCTCTTTCACTACTGGGCGAAGTTGACGCGGGCGTCGGTGATGGCACTGGATTCAAGGCCGTACTTCCCGAGGACCTTGACGTAGGACTCGCTCTTGATCACGGCATCCAGTGCCGCGGATACGGACTTCACCAGGCCGGATTCCTTCGGCACGCCCACCCCGACGGGAGCGAACTCGTATGTCCGGGCAACCTCGATCTGCGGGTTCTGGGTGGCGGCGTAATTCAAAATGGGCGAGTCAGCCAGCACCGTGTCCAGGCGTCCGCTGGTCAGTGCGGAGATGGCCTGCCGGGTGTCCTGGAATTCGCTCTTTTGAATGGCGTCTTTGCCGGCGGCTGTGCAGGCTTGGTCATAGGTAGGGACATTCACGGTCAGCTGGTAGGAGCCCGTGAGGAGCCCTACTTTCTTGCCACAGAGTGCGTTCTCATCCTTGATGCCACCGGGATTGCCTTTGGGAACGGCAATCGCATTACCTATCTGCATGTAGTCAACAAAGTCCAGGACTTCCATCCGCTTCTCCGTGGGCGTCATGGAGGAAACAGTCATGTCGTAACGGTCAGCTGCAAGGCCCGGAATGATGGAATCGAAGTTGGCCACCTGGATGTCCACGGTGACACCCAAAGCCTGGCCGATCAGACGAGCCACGTCCGGGTTGGTTCCGGCCATATCCTGGGTACCCTCGAGGTAGAACTGCGTCGGCGGCTCGTTGGTGGGGATGGCAACGCGCAGCACCTTGGAAGCCTTGATGGACTCCGGAAGAAGGTCGACGGCGGCCTGGTTGACTTCCAGCGCAGGGACACCGGTACCCGCTGCGGCAGCGCCGCCGGACGGGTTCGACGCCGATGCGTTGCCGGCGGGGCTGCACGCCGTCACTGACAGCATCAGCGCTGCAGTGACAACGGCAACCGGAAGGCCGAGCTTGGTTCGTTGTAGCGTTGGGGAATTTTTCATGTCAGGATGCTCATTTCTGCAAAGCCCAGGTGGGCTCCGTGGGTTGGGTGCGGGTGAACGCTTCATTGCGGTGCCGGATCAAATCCCGGCCTTCAGTGCGCAGTTCTTCGATGGTGGACACTCCCAGGAGCATCATGGTGCGGGTCATTTCTGCCCGGAACAGGGTCAGGACGTGGGCCACCCCCGCCTCGCTGGCGGCAGCCAGCCCATACAAGTAGGGGCGCCCGATGGAGCAGGCATCCGCGCCGAGAGCCAGCGCCTTGACGACGTCGGAACCCCTGCGGATGCCGCCGTCGACGATGATTTCCATCCGGCCGGCAGTCCTCTCAACAATGTCGCCAAGGACATCCAGCGGGGCCGCCATATGGTCCAATTGCCGTCCGCCATGGTTGCTGACCTGGATGGCGTCGATTCCCATGGAAGCCGCCAACGCGGCGTCGTTCGGGTAGACAACGCCCTTGAGGACGATCGGCCCGTTCCAGCGTTCCCGCAGGTCCCGGATGTCATCCCAGTCGGTGGGCTCATACGAACCGGCAAGAAGCGTGCGCCACATGTCCGGCGAGCTGGCCAAGGGACCGGCCGGAACCTCAGCGTCCAGGTTGGGGAAGGCAATTGCGTCATTGGCCAGGAACCCCAGCGCCCACGCAGGGTGCAACATTCCCTCCACAACCGTCTTCGGCTTGATGGACGGCGGGGCGGTAAACCCGTTGCGGTAATCGCGCTCGCGGTGTCCGATGGCCCGGCAGTCCACATTGACCAGCAAGGCTTCGTAGCCGGAATTGGACACCCGATCCAGGACGGCCTGCAGGAGGCCCTTGTCCGAGGTTGGTTCCAGGTTGAACCACCGGCGAAGTCCCGGCGCCGCGGCACTGACGTCTTCCATGGTGGTGGTGCTCAGGTGCGCCAAGCCGTACGGGATGCCGGCGGCGAGCGCTGCGCGGGCGACGGCGGACTCACCTTGTGGGTGGAACAGCCGGGTACCGCCTGTGGGCGAAAGGGTCACCGGCATGGAAACCGGTCCGCCGAGGAGGGTTGAGCTGAGGTCCAAGTTGTCCACCGAACCCCATTTTGGGAGGAAGGACCAATCGTCGAATGACGAGCGATTGCGGCGCAGCGACACCTCATCTTCGCCGCCGCCTTCGATGTATTCGAAGATGCTCTTGGGCAGGCGCTTGGCTGCCAGCTTCCGCATGTCCTCCACGCTGTAGCACTTACGTGACAGGCGCTCCGAGACGGTTCGGGCCGGTCCCTGCACCGAGGCGAGCGCCTTGATGTCCTTGAGTTTCATGGTGTGTCCTTTGAGTTCCTGCTGGGTTACCCGTCCAGCTTCTTTCCCAATAGTGACGCAGATCTCCTCCACTCAATATGTGAATTCCTCCATAAGATAAGAAATAGGCTTGTGATAACGTCCAGCTATGGATCCAGCAGAGACGCTTCCAGAGCCCCAAACCACCGAGCGCTCCCAGGCCCTGACGCAGCAGTCCGGCATGCAGCAAACCACTGTCCGGTTATCCGATTGCATCCAGCTCATGCAGGCCGATCTGGTGCACGCCAACCCCACGCCTGAGAACCTGGGGCATCCAGTGTCAGACGTACTGATGTACGACCCCTTGGACAACTGGTCCAGCGTGGACGACCGCATCATCCTGGCCGTGGGGTGCACGTACGGATCCCCTGATTTTGACCAACTCCTCCACAGGGCAGCGAACAGCAGCGCAGCGGCGGTGATCGTCAAAGCGCACGGGGCCCGGATGGAGGAGTTGCGTGCAGCGGCAGTCCGGCACAGCCTGTCACTGCTCGTGGCGCCGGATCATGCCGACTGGACCCGATTGGTGGCGCTAGCGCGGGCCTCGGTGATGGGCGCTGCCGCAGACTCGGTGTCCGGGGTCCGGTTGGGTGACCTCTACGCTTTCGCCAATGCCGCGGCTTCCATGACCAACGGCGCGGCAAGCATTGTGGATCCGCTGGGACGCATCCTGGGCTATTCCACACTGCCCGGGCAGCCAATCGATGAACTCCGGCGCATCACCACGCTGACCCTGCAGGAAACCATCCAGCCAGCTTTCGACCAGGATTTCAAGATGGTCTACGACGCCCCGGGAGCGGTGATGGTACCGGCGCTCGACGACGGTATGGCGCGACTTGCGCTGGCCGTCCGGGCAGGCGGAGAGCTGCTGGGTTCCATCTGGATCATCGACCCCGGCGAGGAGAAACGCGTCACGGCTTTGAATGCTTTGGACCGGATGGCGCCCTTGGCCGGGTTGCACATGCTCCACGCCCGCTCGGCCTCCGACTTTGGGGAACGACGCAACGCCGACCTCATCCGGACGCTCATGGACGACACCCCGCACGCATCGTTCGCGGCCGCGCAGTTGGGATTGGATACCGTAAATGGCCTGGCCGTGGCAGCATTTTCAATTGTCCGTCCGGAGACCGGCAGCCTGGAATCCGTGCGCGACATCCACCGGCTGCTGCACTTGGTAACAACGGTATGCAACGTGCAGTTCGGCACCAGCCACAGTGCCCTGATCGGGTCGGTGGTTTATGCACTGCTGCCCTGTAACGGGGCTGAGCCGCGAGCTGCGCACGGGCGGATCATCCAGGAAATCGAAGCATATTCGCACACCATCAGCTCGTTCCCCGTTATCGCTACAGTGGGTGGCATCGCCCACGACATCGAGCACCTGCCCCGGTCCAGGTCCGAGGCAATCCAAACCCTGCATTACCTGCTGAAGCTCAAGTCGAGTCAGGGGAAGTCGCGGCAGGGCAAGTCGCCTGGCGTGGCGCTCCATGAGGACTTCCAGATCCCCCTGAACCTGTTGAAAATCGGGGAGTTCATTGAAGACAACGGGCTGGGCGGCGCGGACCAGATCGCCAGGATTCAAGCCCGCGATGCCGAGCAGCAAACGGACTACCTGGACACCCTCCGCGCCTACCTTGCCACCAACGGGAACATCTCCGCCATGGCCGCTGAACTCCATGTACACAACAACACCGTCCGTTACCGCGTGGCCCGCCTGGCCGGGGATTTCAACCTGGACCTGGCGGACCCGCAGAACCGCCTGTGGTTGTGGCTGCGCCTGACCACCATGGACCTCGCCGCAAAGTAGCCCCGCGGAAGCCGGAACTATCGGATGATCGGAAGGCCCGCCGTCGGAAAGACGCTGGGGAAGATCGACGGCGGCGGGACGGGTACGGTGTCCAGCGGCACCGTGACGGTGTCCGCACCAACGGTGACGTTGTCCCCCCGCACGTCAATGCGCAGTGGCTCCTGGCTGTAGTCCTCCCCGGATACAAGTGTCAGGGCGATGGAACCCTGTGCGAGATCCACGGCCAACAAACGTCCCTGCACCTTAAGCCGGAAGGACAGGCCTTCCCACTCCACAGGCAGGCGGGGATCGAAGCGCAAAACTTCGCCCTGGTCCCGCATACCAGCGAAGCCGCATACCAAGGAGCTCCAAATACCGCCCGTGGAGGCGATGTGGACGCCGTCGATGGTGTTGCCGTGCGAGTTGTCCAGATCAATGAACAGTGCCTCGGTGAAGTGCTGCAACGCGACGTCACCGTAGCCCACCTCGGCCGCCATGATGCCCTGCACACAAGCGGACAGGGTGGAGTCGCCGGTTGTGATGGGATCGTAGAAGTCGAAGGCGCGTTGCTTCTCCTCAGCCGTGAAGTCCTGCCACTGCAGGAACATCGCCAGCACCGTATCGGCCTGCTTGAGGACCTGGTGCCGGTAGATCACCAACGGGTGGAAATTCAGCAGCAGCGGGTACTTGGACTTGGGCGTGTTCCAGTCCCACGGCTCCAGGGTCATGAAGTCGTTGTCCTGGCTGTGCAACTGCAGGTGCGGATCGTAGGGCAGCGACATCCGCTCGGCCGCCTGCCGCCACACCAGACGCTCGGTATCGCTGACGCCTTCGTCTTCCAGCGCAGCTGCAGCCCGAAGGTTAAAGCGCGCCATGACGTTGGTGTACAGGTTGTCATTGACCACAGCCGTGTACTCATCCGGACCCGTAACGCCATGGATATGGAACAGTCCGTCCTTGCCGAAGAAACCCAGCGAAGCCCACATGCGGGCCGTCTCGATCAGCAGGTCAGCGCCCAGTTCCCCACGGAAGGTGGCATCTCCGCTGGCCCACTCGTAACGGTTGGCTGCAAAGGCGATGGCAGCAGCAATGTGGAACTGGGCCGTTCCGGCTGCGTAGTAGGCGCTGGCTTCCAGGCCATTGATGGTACGCCACGGGAACAGCGCACCGTCCACACTGAGCTCCTTGGCCCGCACCCGGGCGTCGGGCAGCATGGCGTGACGTGATTCCAGGACCTTTCTGGCACCACAAGGGTTGGTGTAGGTCAGATACGGCAGGAGGTAGATTTCCTGGTCCCAGAAATAGTGGCCCTCGTACCCGGAACCGCTCACTCCCTTGGCAGGGATACCAGCCACACCGGCACGCGCAGTGGCCTGCGCCAGCTGGAACAAGCCCCAGCGCACGGCCTGTTGCATCTCCGGCTGTCCCCCAATGTAGACGTCGGCCGTGGTCCAGTACTCGGCATAGTGGGCCTTGCTCTGGGCCAGGATGTCGGCGAAAGGCACGAGGTTTGCTTCGGCTTCCGTCGCGAGGCTTTCGCCGCGGTCCTCGGCGTCCGAAGACCCGGCCACCACATAGCTGACCGACTTCTCCAAACGGAACGTGTCGCCGTCGTGGATGGCCAAAACGTAGCGGACAGAGGAGTCATCCTCAGCCACCAAGGTCTCAAAAGGCTGGCCTTCAGCGGAGATCCAGTGATCCACGCCCATGGCCACACGCTGGCGGGACTCGGACGTCTCCCAGGCGAGGCGAAGTGAGCCGTCGGCACCCTGGAGGTGCAGCGGCAGCAGGACCCGGCCCGCGTGCCGGCCGGAGCGGCGCGGGTCATGGACCGAGTGGTCCTCCACAGGCTGGTCCTGGCGGTTCACGACGCCGGAGGTGATGTCCGCAGACACGTCCCGGTCCGCTGTCAGCGACAGCTCCAGGCCAAGACATCCGCGGGAATCGAAGCCCACAGCGCGGCGCTCTACCGTGGTGACGGTGGCGCCGGAACGGCAGGCCCAGGTGATGCTTTCCTCGTAGACGCCTGTGGAAAAGTCCACACTACGGTGGTAGTCCAACACCGTGGATTCGGCCAGGCTCAAGGCCTCGCCATCAATGGATACGGTGAAATTGTTGGCGTCCGGCACATAGACGATCCTCTGGCCCGTCCGGGCAAAACCGTAGGCGTTCTCGGCGTGCTTGATGTCCCAGATCTCATGGAAACCGTTAATGAACGTTCCGGGAAGCTCGCCGTCGCCCGCTGTTGAATGTGAGCCACGGATGCCAAGGTGGCCGTTGCCAAGCGCAAACAGCGTTTCCAGCGTTCCCTCGTCACCGGGGACGTGGATGTTTTCCACGAGCTTCCAGGGCTCGCAGGGGAAGCGAAGCCGGTCGGAGCTGATGAGTGCCATGGGCAGTTGTTGTCCTTCGTAGAAAGTAGGGTCAGAGAAGATCGTTGAGGTCGTCGACCACCAGCGTGGCGCCGGCGTCCAGCAGGGTCTGGCGGCCGGCTCCGCGGTCCACGCCGATCACGGCATAAAAATTGGCACCTGCGCCAGCCTGAACGCCGGATACTGCATCCTCCACCACGATGCATTCCTCCACAGGCACGCCCAGCAGACCCGCCCCATAGACGTAGGTGGCCGGGTCCGGCTTACCGGGCAGTCCGACGCCGGCGGCAACCATACCGTCCACCACCACCTCAAAGTGGTGGTCAAGCCCGGCGGCCTTCAGAACCGCAGGCGCGTTCCGGGAGGAAGAGACGACCGCGACCTTCAGCCCCAGCTCCACCGCAGCATTGATGAACTTGACCGAACCCTCGTACGGCTCAACACCGCGGGAATCCACGATCTCGTTGAAGATGGCATTCTTCCGGTTGCCCAAACCCTGCACGGTTTCGTTGTCCGGGTGGTCATTCACCGGACCTTCAGGGAGGGCAATCCCGCGGGACGTCAGGAAATCACGGACACCATCAAAGCGGGGCTTGCCATCGATGTGATCGAAGTAGTCGCTCTCCTGGTAACCCTGCGGGTGGCCCCTACTGGCCAGATAGCCATCGAAAAGTTCCTGCCAGGCCTGTTCGTGCACCACGGCCGTGGGCGTCAGCACGCCGTCGAGGTCGAACAACAGCGCCGAGGCGCCGGTCCAAGCATTACGAAGATCAGTCATGTGCATTGTTCCGTTCAGCGCTTGTGGCGCGTGGTCTTGCGTTCGATGAGCTTGGTATCGAGCAGGTGGTTGGAGGGTTGATGGGGGGATTCAGTATTCAGCAGGCGTTCGCACAGCAGGTTTGCTGCGAAGGCGCCTTGGTCGGCAACGGGTTGCGCCACAGTGCTCAGGCCAAGGAACCAACTCATGGGGTGATCGTCTATGCCGATCACGGACACGTTCTTGGGCGCGGAAAGGCCGTGTTCCCGCAGCGCCATCAGCGCACCGAACGCGGCCTCGTCACAGTGAGCGAACACTGCAGTGGGCCTCCCGCCACGGGTCATGAGTTCAGTCATGGCCCGTCTGCCGTCGTCGATGCTTGGCCCGGTTCCCACCACAAGGTCCGGGTGGACGGTGAGGTGGTGTTCATCCAGCGCACGCCTGAAGCCGCGGAACCGTGGCGTCTCAGTTACAACGGGGTGTTCATTGCTCGAAAGAACGGCCAAGTCCCAATGGCCCAGCCCCAGCAGGTGTTGGGTAGCCTGCCAGGCTGCGTGCTCGTCATCGATACCTACATTGTCCCACGGAACATTTCGCATGCCCACGCTGGCAACTGCGAGCCCGGAGGCCTCCAACGCTTCCAGTTCATGGGGCGCGAGGTCAACGTTGAGCAGGAGCAGTCCGTCCACTCTTTGCGCGAGGTTTCCAAGATCCGCAAAGAACTGCGTCCGCACGCTGGCTTTGTTGCGCAGGCTGATCAGGACGGTGTCGTACCCGCTGTCTCCGAAGACTTCCTCGGCGGCTTCCACAGCCTGGGCGAAAAACCAGGCCGTGGCTGTCGGGGCGACGATTGCCACCGATCCCGTGCTTCCACCGGCGAGCCTGGACGCTGCGGCTGAGGCTTTGTAGCCAAGTTTGCTGGCGGCTTCCGCCACGTGTCGTTGTGCTTTTTCAGAAACATTGGGGAGATTCCTGAGAGCCCGCGACACCGTGCAAATGGACAATCCGGACAAGACGGCAACGTCCTGGATTGTCACCCTGTGAGTCCTAACCATGCAACACGGCCTCAACCCTTTCCATCCTCGCCTGACGTCTTGGCGTATGCCCCGAGCCGGGTCACCAGCCAAAAGTGTAAGCGCTTACAATTTTGTCATTCAATAGAGTGCGCTCGAATGCGAAATTGTGACGCGAATCTCACCGGAAGCTTGATTCCGGAGGCTTCATGCCTTCTAATCCGGTGTGCCGGCCCTCATGCGGGGCTCGCGCCCGTTACTTGTCGCCGTCCAGAACGTAGTACTTCAGGAACGCGCTCACATCCACCAGTTCCGGCGGTTCGATCCTGTGCCCCATCCCGGGGTAGGTGCGGGCCGTCAGGGCTACATTGGCGTTCAGCCACTCCTCGGTGTGGGCTATGGCATCCTCATTGATCACGGGATCGGCCTTGTCCCGCCCCCAGAAGAACGGAGGCGGAACATCGAAGGACTCACTCAAGGCCAGGAGATCGTTGTCCAGCACGAACCCGGACAGGCCGACGGTGGCCTTAAAAGCGCTGGGCCGCAGGCGGAGGAGGGTGCTGGCCATGGCCATGCCCTGCGAATAGCCCAGCAGGCTGACGCTGCTGTGATTGTCCTTGACCGAATTGATCCAGTTGAACACCGCATTGGTGGACGCCATAACATCCGCGAAGTCGTTGGTGAGGAAATAGTCAAGCAGGAACCAGCCATAATCGTCGCCGATGACCTTGGGACCTCGCAGCGCTGCGCAGGTGAACTCGCCGGGGAGGTTCGGAAAGAGGTTTACCATCCGCTGCTCGCTGGTCCCATAACCGTGCATCATCACCAGCAGAGGCGTGCCCTTGCGCTGGTTCCCGGGCTTTGACCACACCACTGATTCCATGGGCACGAGCCTAGTGGACCGTGCCCAAGACTCCGTAGACTGTGCCCATGACTCCGCAGGAACTGGCCAACCTGGCCCATCTGCGGCGCGCCCGCGACTTCATTGACCGCGAATACGCGCGTCCCCTGGACGTGCCCACCATGGCCGCCGGCGCCCTGATGTCCCCCGCGCATTTCTCACGCCAGTTCAAGGCCGCCTACGGAGAATCGCCGTACAACTACCTCATGACCAGACGGATCGAACGGGCTATGGCCCTGCTCCGGGCGGGAACTTCGGTCACCGACGCCTGCATGGAAGTCGGTTGTACATCGCTGGGCTCCTTCAGCACGCGCTTCACGGAGATCGTCGGCATGAACCCCAGTGAATACCGTGCCCGTGAGCACCATGCCGTCAAGGCCATGCCCAGCTGTATTGCCAAGCAGCACACGCGTCCTGAAAGAAGCGGCAGCAAGAACATGAGCAGGATTGAAGAAGCGCCCGCATCGTAGCTGCCATAGCGTGTGATTCATGAACATTTCATTGAAATACGCACACGTCACTGTCAACGATGTTGATGAGTCCCTTGCCTTCTACCGGGATGCCCTCGGTTTCGAGGTCCGGAACGACGTCGGCTCGGACGGTCAGCGCTGGGTCACGCTCGGCAGCGACGCCCAGCCTGATCTTGAACTGGTCCTTTCCCCGCCGCACGCCGGCCGCTCACAGGCGGACGGCGACGCCATCCAGGAGCTGCTTACCAAGGGCGTCATGCCCATGCTGGTTTTCACCACCGATGATCTTGACGCCACCTTCGAAAAGCTTCGTGCATCCGGCGCCGAAGTACTCCAGGAACCGATCGACCAGCCATGGGGTCCCCGCGACTGCGCTTTCCGTGACCCTTCCGGCAACATGATCCGCATCAACCAGGGCTGATCATCAAGCGCGACGGCGGGAGGTCACCCCGGTGGGGCGTCTCCAGCGCTCGAGGTGACCTCCGCCGTCGTCGTACTTCTTAGCGACTTAAGAGGCCGGCGTCGGATCGCTCACCGTAATTGTGGGTGGAGGCAATGGCGGCGGAGACGACGTCGGACAGTCGCCGCCGCTGGCCGTAGGCCTGTCGCTGCAGCCGTTCGCCGGTCCCTCGCCGGAGGATGTTCGCCACCCCTGTCCGCGCGAGCGCCAGGTCCCCGGATGCCGTCAGGGCGCCACGGATGTGCCGAAGCAGGGCACCCGCCACGTCCGCGGCAGCATAAGGGGCCTGCTCCAGCAGATGCAGCAGCTGGTTGTTGACGCCAAAACGGCTGGCTTTCCAGTTGGCCATGCGGATCACCGGAGTCAAAGTGCTCGACGGCGGTCCGCCCTTGCGCCATTCGCCCGCCGACGTTTCCACCAAGGCACGGGCGAGGAGCGCGATAGTGAGCGCATCCTCGGCGTAGAGGCAGACATCGGCGATCCGGAGTTCCACGGTGGGGTGCCCTCTGGACAGGCGCGCGTCGAAATAGATCATTCCCTCGTCCAGCGGAACTCCTGTGCCCAGCAGTTCCGCAAGTACCGCCCGGTATCCGGCAGCTGAGCCGAAAACATCCATGGGACCTGCGGTGGGCCACCTGTTCCAGATCTGCGTGCGGTAACTGGCGAACCCCGTGTCAGCACCCATCCAGTAGGGTGAATTCGCGCTGAGGGCCAGGAGGACCGGCAGCCAGTGCCGCATCCGGTCCAGCACGGCTACGCCCTCGTCCGGCGACTCGATGGACACGTGGATGTGGAAGCCGCAGGTGAGTTGCTCGCGGGAAATCAGGCCGAATTCCTTGCCCATGGTGGCGTAGCGCTGGTTTCCGGTGGTGGGGGTCGCGTGAAACACCGGAGGCGTGGCCAGCGCAGCAACGCGTGCTCCCACCGCCCGGGCTGCAGAGTCGGCCAACGCCCGCCCTGAACGGATTTGAGCCCGCAACTCCTGGGCGGTCCGGCACGGGAGCGAGTTAACCTCAATCTGTTCCTGCTTGAACTCGGACTTCAGCGACGGCCCACCGCCGGCATCCCATTCCGCGTGGGAGGGGGCGGCCACAGCCAGGAGTCCGGAGGCCAGAGCCAAGGGCAACCCGTCCTCAGGATCTGCGATCAGCAATTCTTCTTCGACGCCAAAGGTACGCATAACCCCCCTCCCAACCGTTAGTTTTTTAGAGACGGCGGTTAGCCAACGTGGCGCGGAACCTCCATTTGAAAACCGCAACGGCAATGGAGCACCTGCGTTTGCAGGTACACCTCAAGCAGGCTGGGGCTCTCCGGATCGTCAGTGGTCCGGGGCGCCTCGATGACGCGCTCCGTGGGGCGCCCCAGGGTCATGGGATCGCCGCAGTGGGTGCAGCTGAACCAGAGCCCGGCTGCTGAAGTGGAAAGAAATTCACTTTGGATGGCGGGAACCAGCGCGTCCAGGCGGACTGCGTGGGCGTAGAACGTATCGCATTCGCTACAGGTGTAGCTGACTTCGACGATCTCCGACTGATTCGGTGTTGCTTCCACAACCGTCTCTACGAAAACGTAGGAATCAGTATTGCAAACGGTGCACCACGGGCGTGCTCCGGTATCAACTGTTGCAGGTGCCCGTCGGCTTGCAGGCTGCGGGGCGGGAATTGGGGATCCAAGCGTCATTGCCATTCTCCTTGTGCTCCTTCAAGGAGCCTGCATGGAGGCACGCTGTGAGCCGGCCGAAAGGGGCCACGGCTAAAAAGGTGCAGTTCTTGGACCATCGCGGATGGCTCCAACTCATGAGGCTCCAAGGGCTATCTGCTTAACCCATGTATGAATGTAGTTCACCAGTGGCAGCCGTCACAAGAGATGAGACTGCTGCCAATCCGCTAGCGGGAGCGCACTAGGCCTCGAAATGGGCCACGGGAGCTTCCCTGGCCACACTCTTGACGAGGGATTCCGCGACGTCCCGCAGCTTCTGGTTGCGGGTGCTGGACGCTTTCTTCAGGATCTGGAACGCTTCCTCCTGCGTGCAGCGGTTTTGGCCCATGATGATTCCACTTGCCAAGTCGATCACCGTTCGCGTCCGCATGGCATCCTGGAGGTCCTCAGCGTGCTGCTGCTTGACGCCAATCCGGACGGCCAGTCTCAGCGATCGCTCGGCCTGGCTTGCATAGAGTTCGCAATTCCGGATGGTTGCTTCATCGAAGGCGTTGGCCTGCGGCGCGAAGAAGTTAAGCGCCGCCGTTGCACCCTCATCCAGTTCCAAGGGAACGCAGAGAGCGGACAGATGTCCCCGCTCGGCAATGACTGAGCAGTACTCGGACCACCTCTGTTCCGTGGAGGTGTCAGCAACATGCTGCGTTACGCGGCTGCGCATGGCCTCCAAGCACGGACCATCACCGTACGCCTGCTGAACCTCATCGATCAGCCTGGCCTCGTGGTTGCTTCCCGCCACTGTGGCGGTGCGATGGCGACGGCTGAGGGTGATGCCGCAGAGCACGTCCAAGCCCACGGCCTGTGACACCGCGGATGCCGAAAAGACCGCGAGCTCATGCAGGAACCCGCCCACATCTTCGCTGTCTATCACCAGATCCTGCAGCTGCTCAGGCACCGAAGTATCGTCGGGCGCAGAGACAGCATCAGGCACCGCAAAATCCACGCTCATTTCGTCCATGCCTTATTTTACGTTCGCCTCACACCAACTCGTCACCCTTTGGACAACGGAAAACAGAATCCTTGCATCTGCGGTGCACCTATGTGCACAATCGACACATGGTCCGGATCACGGGCCCAGGCTATTGAGCTCATGCAGACGGGCGTCCCTCACTTTTTGATGCAGAGGTACAAACCCATGCCGGCTCAGCCAGCGTCCAGAGTCCCGGACGAAGCACATCCGCCACCCGATGAACCCCTCTGGTGCTCGCGCTGCAATACAGATCAGCATCTTCTGGTGAACTCCATCCAGTCCCACTATCCGCCGGCACCCAACATGGTGGACGTTGCGTATGAGTGCCATGTTTGTAGGTACTCGTATGAGCACGTTGCTTCCGTTCGGCGCGTTGCAGCAGTCCTGAACCGTCCGGGTGCCCCTCAAGGCGTCCTGCAGTTCGGCGGTCAATACCTGCACTGCGGGGAACCGATGAAGACAAAGAGTTGCGAGCTGCGAAGGATCCAATCGCCCTTGGTCCTGTCGCCGGGCGCGCAGCAACGGATGTATGAGGTACTCATCAACACGCGCATTCTCGGGTGTCATTGCGGCTTCCGCATGGAGATGCCTGACTGAGGCCGGTTGGCCATGAGGAGCTACACCAAAATTTCCGGAGCTACCGAGAGGGACAGCATGCACGCAGAATCACAACGAAATGAGCCTCAAACCACGGGCAGCAAGCCCGGCCAGGCCGGTAAGCGCAGCCTCCCTGATCCGCCGGATCCGGACAATCTTCCCATCGACTATCCGGGCTCTGGGTGGAACTCGAGCAGATACCCCTCCGGCGATCCCGGACGACTCCGGCCACAGCACGCCACTCACCGGCGGAGCGCCTGATCATGAGCGGTTCGCCACCGAATCCCTCGTACCCCGCGCACCCTGACCCCACCCGCGAAACGGGTCCCATGCCCGAGCCGGTTCCATTGCCGGAGCCGGGACCACCACCCGTAGCAGAGCCCACGCCAGGACGCCCAACGCCGGGTGAACCAGGGCGTTTGCCGTAGGCCTGCCCACCAGCACATCAGGCACCGCCTGCTTACTCCCATGAACAGGGTCCCGCTACTCCCCCAGTCGGGATCCGAATGAGGGCATGCCGCGCTACAGGGAGCGCGGCATGCCTTTTTCGTGCCCCGGACCGCCGCGCTCCTCCGGATCTTCGCCCAGATCTTCCCTGCCTAAATCTTTGTTTATGTTGATTTCTATTGACTTACCAACATAAACAAAGATAGAGTCAAGCAATTCCACATCGTTGTGACAGCAGTCACTGATGTGGCTGCACTGCTAAGCAGCTTGACCAATGGAGGGTAAGTGTTCGCCGAAGAGCGCCAGCATCTGATCTCCGCACTCGTCGCAGAGCGCGGACGGGTGAGTGTCACAGACCTCGCCGACCGTTTCAGCATTACCACTGAGACAATCCGCCGCGACCTCGCGGCCCTGGAGGTCGCCGGCAATCTCAGGCGCGTTCACGGCGGCGCCGTCCCTTCGGACCGCCTCAGCACCCGCGAGGAGAGCATCCTCGAGCGTGCCGTACAGCGTCCGGAGGAAAAGCTCCGCATCGCCAACGCAGCACTCGCCCTGATCCCCCAGCTCACCACGGGAAGCATTCTCCTGGATGCGGGCTCCACCACTGAAACCCTCGCAGACCTACTGGCCCAGCAAACGCCATCGGCGAACGGAAACGATGAACTCGTGGTCATCACCCACGCCATCCCCATCGCCGGCAAGCTCTCGTCCACCCAAGGCATAGCACTCCAGATCCTTGGCGGCCGTGTCCGCGGACTGACGCAGGCCGCCGTCGGGCAGTCCACCGTGGAAGCTGCTTACAAACTTCGCCCGGACATCGCATTCGTCGGAGCCAACGGTATCCACGCAACGTTCGGACTCAGCACCCCCGATCCCGAGGAAGCCGCGGTCAAAGCCGCATTCGTCACCTCAGCCCGGCGCGTGGTTGCCCTGGCCGACTCTTCCAAGCTGGACGCCGAAACCCTGGTCCAGTTCGCCACCCTGAAGGATGTTGACACCTTGATTACTGACCAGCAGCCCTCGGCTGAACTAGCTGCGGCTTTGGCCGACGCCGGCGTTGACGTGGTGGTCGCATGATCGTCACTTTGACCGCCAACCCCAGCCTGGACCGCACGGTGGAACTGCCAGGAGCCTTGGCCCGCGGCGAAGTGCAGCGCGCCGTCGCTGTCCACCAGGAATCCGGCGGGAAGGGCGTCAATGTTTCCCGGGCGCTCGTGGCCTCCGGCCTGGACACCCTGGCCGTTCTGCCGGGCGCCGACTCGGACCCGGTACTTTCCGGACTGCACGACGGCGGTGTACCGTTCGCGGCGCTGCCCATCGGTCAGGTGCTGCGCAGCAATGTCACGCTCACCGAACCGGATGGCGTCACCACCAAGATCAACGAACCCGGCCCGGAACTGAGCGGTGAACAGCAGGAGGCCCTGATCGGGCTGCTGCTGGAACGCTCGCGTGGCGCCAGCTGGGTGGTTCTCGCGGGATCACTTCCACCAGGAGTGCCCGCGGATTTCTACGCCACCATCGCTCGTCGGCTCCGGTCGAACACGGACGGAACGGCCTCCCCAAGCATCGCCATTGACTCCTCCGGGGCGCCGCTCGCGGCCGCTGTGGTGGGCGATGCCGCAGGGAAGCCGGACCTTCTCAAGCCGAACGCGGAAGAGCTCGCAGAGCTTGCCGCCGCTATCGGCTTCACCAACGTCTCCACAGCTGACGAACTGGAAGCGGATCCGGCCAAAGCCGCCCAAGCCGCTGCCGCCGTCGTCGCCAGCGGTGTGGGCGCCGTTCTCGCAACACTCGGGTCCAAGGGCGCAGTCCTGGTGACCGCAGACGGGGCGTGGTTCGCCACGCATCCGCCCATCAAAGCCGTCAGCACGGTGGGTGCCGGGGACTCTTCACTGGCCGGCTACTTGTTGGCTGCAACCCAAGGCGGCTCCGCGCAGGACTGCCTTCGTCAAGCCGTGGCACATGGTGCCGCTGCTGCTTCGCTGCCGGGCTCCACTGTCCCGGCAGTCCACCAGACAACCCCCAATGCCGTAACCATCACGGCCCTCCAGAAGGACTCACAGTGACCCAGCTGATCACAACCCAATTGGTCACCCTCGACCAAAACCTGGGCGACTCCCCTGCCGACGTCATCCGCGTCCTGGCCGGCAAAGTTGCCGCAACCGGCCGCGCCTCCGAGGTTGAAGGGCTCTTTACCGACGCCTTCGCCCGCGAGCAGAAGACCGCAACCGGCGTCCCCGGCGGCATCGCGATCCCGCACTGCCGCTCAGCCGCCGTCCAGGAGCCTGCCTTGGCCATGGCCCGGCTGTCCCACAAGGTGGACTTCGGAGCCAAGGATGGTCCCGCTGACCTCATCTTCTTCATCGCAGCCCCGGACGGTGCGGATCAGGAACACCTGAAGCTGCTCTCCAGGCTGGCACGTTCGCTGATCAAAAAGGACTTCACGGCAGCGCTGCGTGCGGCTGCCACTGAGCAGGACATTGTTGACCTCGTGGATGGCGCGCTGGCCGATAAGCCGGCTGCTGCTCCCGCTTCTGCCGCAGCACCCGCAGAGTCCGCACCCGCCGCTGCCGCCGCCGGCACGACGACGACTGCCGCACCAAAGCGCATCGTGGCCGTCACCGCGTGCCCAACGGGCATTGCGCACACCTACATGGCTGCAGATTCGTTGGTTGCCGCGGCCAAGGAAATGGGTGTTGACCTTCAGGTAGAGACGCAGGGTTCCTCCGGCGCCAAACCGCTGGATCCGGCAGTCATCGCAGCCGCCGACGCCGTAATCTTCGCCGTGGACGTTGACGTACGCGGCAAGGAACGCTTCGCCGGGAAGCCGGTCATCAACGCACCGGTCAAGCGTGGCATCGACGAACCCACCAAGATGGTGGAGGAAGCTCTGGCAGCCGCCACGGACCCGCACGCCCGCCGCGTTCCGCACTTTGGTGCCGAAGAGCAGGCTGAGCGCGCCCAGGAGGAAAAGGGTGAGCACATTGGCCAGAAGCTGAAGCGCGCACTCCTCACGGGCGTCAGCTACATGATTCCGTTCGTGGCCGGTGGCGGGCTCCTGATTGCCTTGGGCTTCCTGCTGGGCGGCTACGAAATCACTGAAATTGCGGACAAGGTAGTGCTGGAGAACAACTTCGGCAATCTTCCCGAAGGCGGACTCGCCATCTATCTTGGTGCGGTCTTGTTCAAGATCGGCGCCCTGTCCATGGGATTCCTTGTCCCGGCACTGGCTGGCTACATTGCGTACGCCATCGCCGACCGGCCGGGCATTGCGCCGGGCTTCGTCGCCGGTGCCGTATCAGGTTTCATGGGCGCAGGCTTCCTGGGCGGCATCGTGGGCGGTCTCCTGGCCGGCTACATCGCGCATCTCATCGGAACCTGGCAGGTACCCCGCTGGCTCCGTGGCTTGATGCCGGTTGTCATCATTCCACTGCTGGCTTCCATCGTCGCTTCGGGCTTGATGTTCCTGGTCCTTGGCGGTCCCATTGCCGGCCTTACCGTGGCTCTGAACAACTGGCTGACGGGCATGAGCGGCGCCTCTGCCGTAGTCCTCGGCATCATCCTGGGCCTCATGATGTGCTTCGATCTCGGCGGCCCGGTCAACAAGGTTGCCTACGCCTTCGCAGTGGCAGGCCTGAGTGCCGGCAGCGCTGACAACCAGGCTCCGTGGCTCATCATGGGCACCGTCATGGCGGCAGGCATGGTTCCGCCGCTGGCCATGGCCCTTGCTACGGTCCTGAACAAGAAGCTCTTCAGCCTCGCAGAGCGCGAAAACGGCAAGGCCGCCTGGCTGCTGGGTGCCTCGTTCATCTCCGAAGGTGCCATCCCGTTCGCAGCAGCCGATCCGCTGCGCGTCATACCGGCCAGCATGGTGGGTGGCGCACTGACGGGCGCACTCTGCATGGCTACCGGGGTCACCTCCCAGGCTCCCCACGGCGGGCTCTTCGTCTTCTTTGCCATTGGCAACCTGCCAATGTTCATCGTCGCCATCGTGGCCGGAATGGTGGTCAGCGCGCTGGCCGTCATCGCCCTCAAGCGCTTTGCAGTCAAGAAGCCGGTGGAAGCGGAAGCCGCCCCGGCCACCGTCAGCGTCTAGGCTCTCCACCGTCCAGGCCCCACGGTCTAGACTTCCCACAAAGCCATCTCCCCTAACCGCCACCCTTCATAAAAAGGAGCACCAATGCCAGAACGTACAGCCACCATCGCAAGCCGCGTGGGCCTCCACGCCCGCCCTGCAGCCATCTTCGCCGAGGCAGCAGGTGACCTGGACATCGACGTCACCATCGCACGTCAGGGCGAGCCCGCCGATGACGCCATGGACGCCGCCAGCATCCTGTCCCTCATGAGCCTGGGCGCTTCCCACGGCGATGTTGTGGTGCTGCGCGCCGAAGGTGAAGGCGCGGATGCAGCCCTGGACAGCCTGGTGAAGATCCTCGAAACGGACCACGACGCCTAATAGGGACACCCAAACCCCTCAGCGCCACGCAAAGAGCCTGGTGCCACCCGGATACCGGTGGCACCGGGCTCTTTGCGTCTCTCTAAGGGTTTGCGAGTTCGTCGAGATGACGTGCGAGCACCAGGAGCATGGGACCCGATTCCAAGAGGTCCCCGCTCCACAGCCCGTGCATCGCGATCCCATCCAAGAGCGCACGCAACCGCTGAGCTTCATATTCGGGGTCCCGCTCCTGATGGAACTGACCCCCTTCCGCCAGGATCTGCACGGCTGCGCGGCATACGCGTTCCACTCCGTCGCTGAGCCTGATCGCTGCGGGACGAAGCGCAGCGTCATTCAGTGAAAGGACGCCGAGCTGGACCTGTGCAACCAGTTCCAGACGCCGTTCCCTGTCCAGAGGCAGCAATTGCAGGAGCAATTCATCAACCAGTTCCCGGCCCGAGAGCTCAAGTGCAGCCATTCGCGCTGTGACCCGGTCTTCAATGAGTTGCAGGCAGAACTCACGCAGAGCGTGTTGCGTAGCAAAGGCGCGTCGTAGTGAAGCGGCGGCTATACCCGCTTCTGCCGCCACCCCGCGCACCGAAAGGCCCGACAATCCATCCCGTTCAAGGACACGCAAGGAAGCTTCCGCAATTGCTGCGCTACGCGCCTCTGCATCGATTCTCCGGGGCATGGTTCAGCTCTACAGAGCGGTAGGTGACAGGGCGCGGGCGGGCTTCTTCGGCCAGATCGTATAGCTCACGGCCCACAGGAAGTCGATGGCGAGGATGATGCCCAGGATACGGAAGAAGTCCCAGAGGGCTGCGGTTCTTTGGGCGTCGTTGACGAGGAGAATGATCGCCCCCAGTGTCGCCGCTGCGATGGCTACTGCCAACGCCGTGAGCAGCACATCCCGCCAGCATTTGATGGTGTAAGGCTTTCCCGTGAGCCGTTCCGGCGCCGGTCCGCCGGCGAACCGGTGCTGGAAGTGGGCATCCGCCCACGCCACCATGCGCTTGCCGTAAGCGACGGAGATCCCAATGTAGATTGCAGCCAGTCCATGGTGCCACGAGGCCGTGCCCCCGCCGAGCAGATCCACCGCCACAAGGCACAGCAGGATGGCATCGATCACCGGGGCAAGGATCAGCAAGACCCCGCCAAGGCGCGGGCGACGCAGCAGATACCGCGCTGCGAGCCCTCCGAGAATCGCCACCCAGAAAGCAACTTCACACACCACGATTGCCAACAAAATCATTTACGCCCCCAGACGCCATGAACCCCTAAAAACTTTATTAGTACGAGTGTACTCATAAAATTCCCTGGTGCGGTCTGGCCTACTTTGGCGCCTCTTCGTTCAAGTAGGCAGCAATGGACGCTTCCGTTGGCTTGACGTCCTTGAGCTCCTCGGACAGGTATCCCTCGATAATCCGTGGATCAACATAGGACGAGCGCGCCACCGAAGGCGTATTGCCCAAGAGGTCCGATGCCTCTTTGATGGCCCGCACAATGGCCTGCCTGGGAGTTCCCTTATGGCCCGACTTGATGAGGCACATGGCAGCAGCCGCCGTCCCCTTCCACGTCCGGAAATCCTTGGAGGTGTAAGCCTCTCCGGCGACTCCGCGCAGGTATTCGTTGATCATGGACGCGTCCACCGATACCCAGGAGCCCTTGGCTTGGTAGGCCAGCAGGCGCTCTTTGCCCGGCCGCCCTGCCAGCGGTTCCAGGAACGCGGCAAGGGCGGGATCGTGAATGGAGGTGTCCCACAACTGACCGCTCTTGCCGGGGAACTTGAGGAAAACGTCCGGCCCTTCCACGCGGGCGTGCCGGCATCGAAGCGTCGTGAGCCCATACGAGCCGTTCTGCTTCATGTAGATCTCGGAACCGACGCGGAGCGCACCGAGGTCCATGAACCGCACGGCGGCAGCAAGGGTCTGTTGTCGGGGATCGTCGGAATCCCGGAGATGCACGGTCACGTTGCGGCGTACCGCAGGCAGGACCAAGCCCAGCTTTGCGGCCCTGATGAACTTTTCGGTGTCCTTCCGCTCCCGCCAACCCGGATGGTAGATGTATTGGCTTCGCCCGGCAGCGTCCACACCAGTAGCCAGAATGTGCCCATGCTCGAACGGGCTGATCCAAACATCGGTCCACGCGGGCGGGATCGCCAGCGCATTGATGCGCTGGCGATCCTCCTTGCTGACCAAGCTCCCGTCAGGGTGGCGGTAGCTGAACCCCTTGCCTACCCTGCGGCGAACTATGCCGGGTTTGGAAAGGTCACTTCGCTTAAGCCTGGGCACGGCCTGCCTGCCTAGGTTGCAACAGCCGGAGCCGGGTTCCCGCTACGCCTCGTCCGGATCCGTCACGGCGGCGCCGGCGTTCATGATTTCGGCGTTGATCATCCATACCAGCTGCTCAAGGCGGGAGATGAAAGCGTGCAGAAGGTCCGCCGTCGTGGGGTCTTCCTCGTCCACTTCGTCATGGACATCGCGCATGGTCTGGACTGCGCGCTCAACGCGGTCGGTGACCAGCTTGACGGCGTTCTTGGTGTTGACCAGTCCTGCCGGGAATTCCTCCAGGCGAGTGCCCTTGGCGATGGTGGCACTGCGGCCATCCGGGAGTGCGTGGAGGGCTCGCATACGCTCGGCGGTGTCGTCAGCGAACTCGCGTGTAGCCACTACCAGCTCGTCCAGCTGGAGGTGAAGATCGCGGAAGTTCGGCCCCACGATGTTCCAGTGCGCCTGCTTTCCTTGAAGCTGTAGCTCAATAAGGTCCGTCAAGACGATCTGAAGGTTGTCTGCAAGCTGCTGTGACGCTTTCATGTGTTCCTCTCATAGACGTTCATGTGAGCCAAAAACGTGCCGCACAGTTTCTGCGGCACTGCCCAATCATCAAGTGACGACTGCAATAACCCTTTCATAAGGAAGCTTAGTAGTACAATGAGGAGTGTTACTGTTCACGACTGGCGAACTTCCCCTTCGGGCGCGGATCGCCTTAGTGGTACACAAAAAGGCACTTGGATCCGTAGAACGCAACCAAGTACCGGCATAACTAAATCGAAGTAACTCGGAATGCATACTCGGGAATCGGCGGTTCATCAAAGATTCCCGCGGAAAGGAATGTGCTGACCATGAATACGCTTCTGATCATTGCTGGTGTAGTAGCAATTGTTCTCCTTCTTGTAGGTGGCTTCTCGCAAGCCCTTAACTGGCTGCTGTGGGTAGGCGTCGTCCTCCTCGTTATCGCAGCCATCGGCTGGCTGCTGAGCTTCATGTCGGGTCGCAGGGGACACACGGTATAGGAGACCGAACGAGGATCGAACGCCGGGGGCAACGCCCCCGGCGTCCCTACACCCCGGTGTAGTTAGGCCTCTTCCCCACGGCTCCCGGTTGCCGAGGGCGGTGGGGCCGCATCCGGATCCAAAGGTGTGGGGAACTCGTCACCCGGGGCCTCGGGAACTCCCTGGGCCGGCCGTTCCGGCGTCTCGCGCTCATCGCCCTGACCGGGCATTTCCTGCTCAGGCGTGGGCGTGCCGTAGCCGCCGGGCTCGCTTTCCGGGTCCACGCGGTGTTCGTCCTGACTCATAGCTTCCTCCTTGGATTTCCGATGAGGCCCCGTTCAAAAAGATCGAGGAATGCTGACAGTTCGACCGTAGTCCCGCGCAGGGTCGTCGTCCACCAAAACCACACGGAGGTGCACAGATGGTAGAACCGGAGCAGGCCCCCAGGATCGGCAGGAACGAGTCCACCGAGGAACGAATGGACCGGAACTGGATGGAACTGATCCAGGAGTTACGGGTTCTCCAAACAGGGGTGCAGATCCTTGGCGGTTTCCTGCTCACGCTGCCCTTCCAAGAACGCTTCGAACTCCTGGACGACTGGCAACGGAGCCTCTACCTCTTCAACGTGATGGTGGCAGCAGTGACCACCGTGCTGATAGTGCTCCCCGTCAGCGTGCATCGCCGCTTGTTCCGCAGGGGGCTCAAGGCCACCCTGGTTTCAAGTGCCGATGTGGTCACCAAGTGGGCGCTGGCTGGTGTGGCTTTGTTGATCGTTGGCTCTGCCACCCTTGTTTTCGACTTCACCGCCGGCCGGACGGCCGGACTTGTAGCTGCAGGATTCATCATCCTGGTGCTGCTGCTCCTGGTGGTGGGGACACCCCTATGGCTGCACCGTCGCGCAGTCCGAAACAGCGACGACAACGGAACTCCCAGGGAAGAGTGAGCCCGATGCTCAGACCCATGAAGCACCCCGGAACATCCAGCAAGGACAAAGATCCCGCGCGCCATTGGGTCAAAGACCACGGCTTGCTGCTGGTCAACGCAGGCCTGTTCGTCGTCTTCCTCGGGGGAATGATCATCTCGGGAGCGGCAACTTACAGCGAGGAACAACAGGCTCACGGCCAGCCAGCCACCGGTATCACGGATTTCCTGACATCAGGCAGCTTCTGGGAAGCCGTCTTTGAAAACTGGGAATCGGAGTTTCTTCAAATGGCCATGTACGTGGTCCTTACCGTCTTTCTGTTCCAGAGGGGTTCCTCGGAGTCAAAACCCGTGGACAAGGAAGCACCCCAGGATGAAGATCCCCGCGATGCCAGGAAGTCACCCAAGACCCCGTGGCCGGTAAGGCGCGGCGGATGGGTGCTGAAGGTCTACGAGCACTCACTCTCCGGCCTGCTGGGCCTCCTGTTTCTGACCTCCTTCACATTGCACGCGGTAGGTGGCGCAGCCGCCTACAACGAGGAACAGCTCAGCCATGGCCTGCCCGAGGTCTCCACCTGGGAATACATGGCTTCCAGCCAGTTCTGGTTTGAGTCCTTCCAGAACTGGCAAAGTGAGTTCCTCGCTGTCGCCGTCCTGGTAGGAGCCTCCGTGTACCTCCGTGAACGTGGTTCACCCGAGTCCAAACCGGTGGCGGAACCGCACTACGAAACCGGCGCCTAACCCCTAGGCGAAGGCAACACGACCTAAGCCTTCTTCTTGGCCCGCGCCTTTGGTTTGCTGGCAGTTTTGCTGGCGGCAGCAGCGTCGTCGTCCGCTTTTTCCTTGCCGCGCTTCTTGTCCAGGCTGCGCTTGAGGGCTTCCATGAGGTCGATGACGTCGCCGCCCTCGCCCTCACCTTCCACCACGCCAAAGGTTGCCTCGGTGTCCAGGGCCTCGCCCTTCTCCAACTTGGCCTCGATCAATGTTCGAAGCTGCGCTTGGTAGTCATCGGTGTATTCGTCGGGGTCAAAGTCGTGCGCCATGGATTCCACCAAGGCGGAGGACATCTCCAGTTCCTTGTCCGAGATCTTGATGTCCGTCTCCAGTGACGGGAACTTGGCCTCGCGGACCTCATCGCCCCACAGCAGCGCCTGGAGCAACAGCACGTCCCCACGCACCCGCAGTGCCCCCAGACGGGTCTTCTGCCTCAGGGCGTACTGGACAATTGCGATTCTGTCAGTGTCCTCCAACGTCTGCCTGAGCAGCATGTACGCTTTGGGCGATTTGGAGTCCGGCTCCAGGAAATAGCTGCGCTCATACATGATGGGGTCCAGCTGCTCGGCGGGGATAAATTCCACCACCTCAATTTCGCGGCTGTTCTCCTCCGGCAACGACTTCAATTCCGCAGACGTAAGGACCACGGTGCGGCCTTCTTCTTCGTAAGCTTTATCAATATCCTCGTACGCAACAACGTCGCCGCAAATTTCGCATTTCCGTTGGTACCGAATACGCCCGCCGTCCTTATTGTGGACTTGGTGCAGGCCAATATCGTGATCCTCCGTGGCACTGTAGAGCTTCACTGGTACGTTGACCAGACCGAACGCGATAGATCCCTTCCATATGGCCCTCATGCACCCAGTCAACAGCACAACACAGCGGAGGAGAAGAGGTGGCAGGCAAGCAACAGGAGCGGGTGAACGTGGAAGGCCACGAGCTCACTCTCACCAATCTGGGCAAAATCATCTACCCGGAAACCGGCACCACCAAGGCCGAAGTGCTGGAATACTACGCCGCAGTGGCACCTTTCCTGATCCCCGCTGCTGCCAACCGGCCCGTCACCCGCAAGCGTTGGGTCAACGGAGTGGGTACCGCCGAAAACCCCGGGCAAGTCTTCTTCCAGAAGAACCTGGAGGACTCCGCGCCAACGTGGATTCCCCGCGCCACAATTCAGCATTCGGACCACACCAACGTCTATCCCCTGGTCAACAACCTTGCGACGCTCACGTGGATGGCCCAGATCGCCTCCTTGGAAATTCACGTTCCTCAGTGGCAAGTGGACCCTTCCGGGAAGCCGCTCCGCCCCGACCGTTTCGTCCTGGACCTCGACCCCGGGCCCGGGGCAGGTCTGCCCGAATGCGTTGAAGTGGCCAAGCTGGCCCGTTCCATCCTGCAGGACATGGGAATGTACCCGGTCCCTGTTACCAGCGGCAGCAAAGGCATCCACCTCTACACCGGCCTGGACGGGACACTGAAGTCCGAGCAAGTGTCCGCCTTCGCCAAAGAGCTGGCCCGGGCGTTGGAATCGGACCACCCCGATCTGGTGGTCAGCGACATGAAGAAGTCCCTCCGCCACGGCAAAGTGCTGGTGGACTGGAGCCAGAACAGCGGAAACAAGACCACAATCGTCCCCTACTCCCTCCGCGGACGCGCCATCCCCACCGTGGCGGCGCCGCGCACGTGGCGGGAGCTCTCCTCCGCCTCGTTGGAGCACTTGGACTACCGGGCCGTGATGAAGCGCGTGAAGACCGGCAAAGACCACTTCGCACCGATCTCCGAACGGCACCTGCCGCCTCATGGGGAGGATGAGAAGGACGACGGCGGTGCTCACGGAAGCGGTTCAGGCACCGGCCGTTCCCGCGAGCGGGTGGTGACAGTCGAGAACCGTCTCGCCAAATACGTCGGGATGCGCGATCCGGACAAAACCCCGGAGCCGTTCCCGTCGTCGTCGGGCGCTTCTGCCACACCGCAATCCGCGGGTTCCTCCTCCGCCCAGCCGAAGCCCGGCGACCCTCCGCCGCCCGGCGGCATATTCGTCATCCAGGAGCACCACGCCCGCCGCTACCACTTGGACCTGCGCCTGGAGCACAACGGAGTCCTGGCCTCGTGGGCGTTGCCGCGGGGCATCCCGGAAACCTCCGACCGAAACAACCTAGCCGTACATACCGAGGACCACCCCATGGAATACGCGAACTTCGCGGGCGTCATTCCCAAGGGCGAGTACGGGGCCGGGACCATGACCATCTGGGACCGCGGCGAGTACACCTGCGAGAAGTGGCGCGACGGCAAGGAAGTGATCGCCACCCTTACAGGCGAGCCGGGTGGTGGCCTTGGCGGCACCAAACGGTTCGCGCTCATCAATACGGGTCAGAACTGGCTGATCCATCTTATGAAGGAACAGCCGGGTGTGCGTCGGGGCAGCCCGGCTGCGGCCAAAACCGCGGCGCCCAAGTCCGATCCACCTCAGCCGCAGCCCATGCCGAACTACACCCCCATGCTGGCCACCGCCGGAACCGCCGCTGATCTCCGCGGCGACGATTGGCTCTTTGAACTGAAGTGGGACGGAATCCGGGCGATCATCACCGGTACGGAGGGCAAGATCCGGCTCATGAGCCGCAACGGAAACGATCTTACGGCCGCCTATCCCGAACTGACGGACCGCACATGCTGGCCCGACGGAGACTTCGTTGCGGACGGCGAAATCGTGGCGCTCGGCAAAGGGTCCAGGCCTGACTTCGGACGGCTGCAGCTAAGGATGAATTTGGTCAAAGGTGCGGACATCGAGCGCGCCCGGGCTACGGTTCCGGTGCAGCTCATGCTGTTCGATCTTCTGTACGACGACGGTAGGGACCTGAGCGGGCTGCCGTTCCGCGAGCGCCGCGAGAGGCTTTCCGGGTTTTCGGAGCGTCTTCGTAAAGGTTGCCCCCTTCACCTTTCCGCCGTGCTGGACCACGACGTGGAAGACCTCATGACCAGCGCCGCCGAGCTTGGCTTGGAGGGTGTCATGGCCAAGAAAGCCGACAGCAGATATGTGATCGGACGTCGCAGCAGGTCGTGGATCAAGCTCAAGCTGGAGCAAAGCCAGGAAGTAGTGGTGGGAGGTTGGCGGCCCGGCGCGGGGGCCCGAAGCGGGACTTTCGGCGCGTTGCTGCTGGGCATCCCCGACGGCCACAAGCTGCACTACGTGGGCCGGGTGGGCACCGGATTCAAGGACTGGCAGCTCCGGGATGTCATGGAGCATCTTGAACCCCGGGTGGTAAGCGAATGCCCTTTCACAGACATACCCCGCGAAGATGCAGCGGGTGCCACGTGGGTGAGCCCTGAGCTGGTGGCCGAGGTATCCTTCGGCGAATGGACGGGGCCCGGCCGGCTCCGTCATCCGGTGTGGCGGGGCTGGCGTCCGGATAAGTCTCCTAACGACGTGAGCCAGCCCAACTGAGTCGCATTTGTGCGCGTTTTGAGGGCTCAAAACGCGCTGTGCTGCTCCTCAGTTGGGCTGGCTACGCAGGTGGTGCGGGTTCGTTCGGGTTTGTTTGGGTGGCCGGGTTATTAGGAGGAGTGCGGCATCTGCGGGCGGCTGGTCCGGTGGACCGCCGTCACAGCTGCTCCCTGGCCCATGCGGCCGTGGGCTTGTCCCCGTTCCTTCGGGTGGCGTCGTTTACCGTTACCGTCCGGCCACTGCCTGCTTTGGTCGGCGCCCAACGCGACCGCGATGGTGGTCGGTTCGGGCATGGGCGCCATGTCCATGGACTCCACCAAATGGCTTGCAACCTCAGGATTGATGCGTTCAGCAGTCATGGTTCTTCCTTTCCAGTGTGCCTATTTTTCAGTGTGCCTGCCCGCAGGTTTACCAGCGGACCTTCTTCTCGGTCTTAGCCTGCTTGCCGCTGGCGGCGGTGGGCTTGTGCCCCTTGCCAGTGCTTTGCCAGCCCGCTGGAGCACCGCCCCCGGACTTGCTTGCCAGCATGGCCTTCTGCGCGTCGGTCAGCTTGGACTTGATACCGCCGGCGGCCGGGGTCTTTTTGTTTTCGGAAGGGTTGGCAGTCATATGTGGACTCCTAAAAGTGTGAGTCCTGAAGAGACACGTATCCTATGTCGTTGCGGTTCGGGAAGAAGACGTCGAGAACGGGAACGGCATGGAGGCAGGGCCTCAACAGGCGTGGATTTTTGTCAGGTGAAACTCGGCTGTGCCGCGAGGGGCAGAGGCCGGTCTACTCAAAAATCAGTGTTCCCATGCCTCATACCCTAGCTAAGTCCCGGCAGATTTGTGAACCCCTCACCTGCAGCAACTTTGAATCCCGGCGCCCAACCCCTTCGGGATTCGTCCTCGGCTAGCATGGCAAACGTGACCCGGAGAGCATCCATCGCCGCCGCATTGCGTGCCGCCGGCTGCGTTTTCGCGGAGGACGAAGCCCGACTCCTCATCGACGCCGCCCGCCATCCGGACGAGCTCCACCGTATGGTGGACCAGCGGCTCAGCGGATTGCCTCTGGAACACATTGTGGGCTGGGCGGATTTCTGCGGAAAGCGCATGGTTGTCAGCCCGGGGGTGTTCGTGCCCAGGCGTCGCACGGAGTTCATGGTCCGGAAGGCCGCGACCATCGCCAAGCCCGGAGCCGTCGTCGTGGACCTTTGTTGCGGTTCCGGGGCTATAGGAGCGGCGCTCCACGATCTTTTGGGGAGCTGTGAGCTGCATGCCGCGGACATCGACGCCGCTGCGGTCCGTTGCGCGCGATACAACGTCGAGCCCCGTGGCGGACGCGTCCACCACGGGGATCTGTTTGAAGCCCTCCCTAAGACGTTGCGCGGGACGGTGGACGTGCTGCTCGCCAACGCGCCGTATGTGCCCACGGAGTTAATAGGCATGATGCCGCCGGAGGCGCGACTCCACGAGCCGAGAGCAGCGCTCGACGGCGGCGCTGACGGTTTGGCGGTACAGCGTCGGGTAGCGCTGGGCGCGGCTCAGTGGCTGGCGCCGGGTGGGTTCCTGGTGATGGAAACCTCGGGGCAGCAGGCGCTGGCGACGGCAGGGATTCTCGGCGAGGCGGGGTTCATCGCGGAGGTGGCCTCGGACGAAAGGGCAGACGCAACCGTGGTGATGGGTACCCGCGCGCCTATCGATTCATCAGCTTCCGGGACCCAAATTGCCCCGTTAAGTGGGCTCAGCTAAACAATTTGGTAACAACGTGCTCTGGAGGGCAAAAACGGAGGCGGATCCGCATGGTAGCGGGGCAACAGCGGGTAATGAGATGCAACACAGCTAGGCAATTTGCACCCAAAAACAGCCCAAAAATCGGATCTCAACTCGGGTTTTCGGCCTAAAACCCGTAAAATTGAAACCCTGCCCAGAGCGGGGCAGCAGAAGTCGCAAGCAAATGACCTCCCTAGGAGAAGCCCAAATGCCCACAGACCAAAGCAACACCGTCTCTCCGGATGGCGCAAGGAACGCCACCGGGAACCAGGTATTGGCAGGCCCCACCCCGGCCGCCACAAACGCAGCAAACGCAGTAAAGAACGCAACGAAGAAGCTTCGCCCGAAGCGCCGGCTCAAAGAGTCCGACGTCAACGTGGTGAATAAGCCGATGCTGCGCAAAGCACTCGGCGGCACCATCGTCGGCAACACCATGGAATGGTACGACGTCGGTGTTTTCGGCTACCTCATCACCACCATGGGTCCTGTCTTCCTCCCGGAGGCAGACCCCTCGGTCCAGACACTCTTCCTGCTGGGAACCTTCGCCGCAACCTTCATCGCCCGCCCCCTCGGTGGAATCGTGTTCGGCTGGCTCGGCGACAAGGTGGGCCGCCAGAAGGTGCTCGCCGCAACACTGATGCTGATGGCGGCAAGTACGTTCGCCGTCGGCCTCCTTCCCGGCTATGCGCAGATCGGCATCTGGGCCGCCGCGTTGCTGGTGATCCTGAAGCTCATCCAGGGCTTCTCCACCGGTGGCGAATACGCCGGTGCCACCACGTTCGTGAGTGAGTACGCTCCAGATAAGCGCCGCGGATTCTTCGCCAGCTTCCTGGACATGGGCAGCTACATCGGCTTCGCCTTGGGCGCCGCCCTGGTTTCGGTCCTGCAACTCACGCTGGGACAGGCCGCCATGGAGGAGTGGGGCTGGAGGATTCCGTTCCTGATCGCTGGTCCGCTGGGCCTCATCGCGGTGTACTTCCGTAGCAAGATCGAGGAATCCCCTCAGTTCCAGGCCACCCTTGATGCCCAGGAGGCATCGGCCAAGGACGCAACAGCGCAGGATGCCGCTGCTGCCAAGGGACCTGTGGGCATCATCAAGGCCTACTGGCGCCAGATCCTCCTGGCCATGATCCTGGCTGCTGCAGCAAACATTGTTGGCTACGCACTGACGTCCTACATGCCCACGTACCTCACGGACTCCAAGGGCTACGATCCCGTCCACGGCACCCTGCTGACCATCCCGGTCCTGGTGATCATGGCCATCTGCATTCCCCTTACCGGCCGCCTCTCGGACCGCATCGGCCGCCGGCCAGTCCTGTGGGTAGGCGCGGGCAGCACAGTGGTCTTCTCCATTCCCGCCTTTATGCTCATTGGCATCGGCGAGATCTGGTCCACGCTTGCAGGCCTGGCACTGATCGCCTTCCCGGTGACGTTCTACGTGGCAAACCTGGCCTCGGCACTGCCCGCCCTGTTCCCCACTTCCAGCCGCTACGGCGGAATGGGCATTGCCTACAACTTCTCCGTGGCGATCTTCGGTGGCACCACCCCGTTCATCGTTCAGGGACTCATTGAAGGCACGGGCAACGACATGATGCCCGCCTACTACCTGATGGGTACCTCGATCATCGGCGCCATTGCCATCTTCTTCCTGCCGGAATCGGCCCGCCGCCCGCTGCCGGGCTCCATGCCCAGCGTGGACACCCAGGCAGAGGCACGTGAACTGGTGGAAACGCAGGACACCAACCCGTTGATCAACCTAGATCAGATGCCGTTCGACGGCCGGCCCATCGATGATTCATCGCTCGGCAAAGGCAACAAGGACCTGACTCCGGCTTAGGAACTCACTGCCTGCAACTTCTGCATAGCGATTCAGTTAGTTCGCGGCAGCTTGCCGCCCACCGTAGCCACCAGCCCCAAGGCGCTCTCCTTGGTGTTGGTGGCTGCTGCGTTTAAGGGTGCACGACGGCGGCCGGTTCAGGGTTCGTGGCAAAGTAGAGCCAGGTGCGGGATAGCCAGGCTGCAAGTTGCTGTTGGTCCCATCCCATGGCCGTCCGGATCAGGAGATACGTGTCCGCTGCGCCAAGAAGCGCGGTGGTATCGGCCACCCAGTCCAC
Source organism: Arthrobacter sp. StoSoilB22 (assembly GCF_019977315.1). Taxonomy (NCBI): domain Bacteria; kingdom Bacillati; phylum Actinomycetota; class Actinomycetes; order Micrococcales; family Micrococcaceae; genus Arthrobacter; species Arthrobacter sp. StoSoilB22. The sequence goes on along the minus strand of NZ_AP024652.1, from coordinate 297,551 downwards.
GTCGATCCCGCTGCCGATCAGGCCGTCCCGCTCCAGTCCGCGCCACATGCGCCGGGATGCGGCGATGGTGTCCCTGCGCGCGGCGTCGAAGGCTTCCCGGATCAGGGGTTCGCTGGCTTCGGCCTCGCGGGCAACGGCAAACAGCGGTCCGGTCCGGATCATGGTTGCAGCTATGTTGTTGGCCAGTGCCTGCAATCGGGCTTCCAAGGTATCCGGCGTCGCGTTCGCTGAGCCCGGCGTCGTTGGTCCCGGCTTGTCTGCAGTATAGGTGTACTAATTCAGTGACGGTGCATTAGGAGGCGTGTTGTTATGGAAGAATCCATCCCACCGCTGAACGGCCTGCTGGGAACCAAGCTGCCGGTCAGGGACCTTGCGGGGACGTGCAGTTGGTACTCCCGTGTGTTCGGCTGGGAGGCGGTCATGGAGTTCCCCGGTCCGGACGGAACAATCGCCGGTGCCGCCGGCCGCTTGCCCGGCGCCAACCCCACCGGCCTTTCCTTCCGGGCCAATCCCGCGGCCCAATCCTAGGAGGGCCTGGAACTCGCTATCGATATTTCGCACCGGGAAGACCTGGAGGCCTGGCTGGAGCACTTGGACAGGGAAGGTGTTCCGCACTCCCCCGTCATTGATGCTTCGGTGGCCTGGCTTGTGGTCCTTAAGGATCCGGAAGGCCACGAGATCCATCTCATGACCCGCGAACGGCATGGGTTCGATCAGACCGGTCGCGCAGGCTACGGCCGTACGGTGGCCGAAACACCTGCAGGCTGACCGGCGCAACCCCGGCGCAACCCCGTCGCTCCCCCGCGCCTGCGTCGCTGCCCCGCGACGGAATAGCGGGCCGGCAACGGGAAAGCGTCAGGATCCCAGCAACCCCCGCACCGCCTCGCCCATGATCCGCATACCTTCAGGAAACGCTCCCGGGTTGGGACCGGCATAGTTGAGCCGGACATAGGGCCCCTCGGGTTCCGCGGGGAACCACTCCGTCCCTGCGGCAATGAGCACCCCGGCCGCTTCGCAATCCTTGGTGAGACGTTCGACGTCGAACCCGTCCGGCATCCTGAGCCACAGGTTCAAGCCGCCCTTGGGCAGATGGCTGAGATGGGCTTGCGGCACATGCTCCCGCAGGCTGGTCACCAGGAGGTCGCGGCGTGACTGGAGCTGGTGCTTGAGGCCGCGCAAGTGCGTCTGCCAGCCCGGCTGCGTGACCACGTCCAAGGCTGCCGCCTGCAGCAGGCCGCTCACGTACATGGACTCGGCCGCCTGCGCACCCATGATGCGTTCACGAGCCGGGCCGCGCGCGATCGCCGCTGCGATCCGAATGGACGGTGACACGCTTTTAGTCAGCGAGCGGATGTACACCACGTGCCCGGAGTCGTCCTTGGCAGCTACCGGGACGGAGGGTGCCGTGATGCCGAAGTCGTGGGCCCAGTCGTCCTCCACCAGGAAGGCTCCATGCCTGCGAACAATCTTCAGCACTTCCTCGCCACGACGCGCCGCCCACTGGGCACCCGTGGGATTGGCGAAATTGGGCTGCGCATAAAACAGTCTGGCACCGGACTCCTCAAAGGCCCTGTCCAGCTCTTCGGGATCCGGCCCCTCCGGGCCGCTGGGAACAGGAATCACCTTCACGCCCGCCTGGCCGGCAGCCAGCAGCGCACCCCAATAGCTGGGCGATTCCACCAGCAGTGGCTGTCCGTGGCCCACCAGCCCGCGGAAAATCGAGCTGAGGCCGCTTTGGCTGCCGGGAAGAACCACGACGTCGCTGGGCTGGGGTGGCGTGACGCCCACCGGCGTTGAGGTACTGAGTTCCTGCGCGAACCAGGTCTGCAGTTCGGGGATACCCTGCGCCGGCGGCCGGGACAGGGCTGCCTCGCCGCGGGCTGCGCGGGTCAGTGCTGCACGGACCAGACGTTCCGGAAGCAGTTCGCGGTCCGGATACCCCGAGTGGAACGCGATGACGTTGTTGGAAGCGCTCCGCATCGCGGCGGAGTTCAGCGGACGTGCGGTCTGGGCTGATCGCAGGGCAGCCGTCTGCCAGCCGTAGTCCGACGGCCTCGCTGTCCGGAATGCGCGGACGAATGTTCCAACGCCGGGGCGGCTTTCAATCAGGCCTTGCGCCGTGAGGGTCCGCAGGGCTTTTTGGACAGTCACCGGGCTCGCTTGGTACTCGGCCACCAGGTGCCGGGTTGATGGCAGCTTTGCCCCGGGCGCCGCATCAGCGATCCACTCCTTCAATCGCAGGGCGATCCGGGAACTGCTATCGTTGTTCATGAGTCACAATAGTAGCGCTACTATGCATTCGCGGGCAGTGATATCCGCCCGGACGTCCACCGGAATCTGGTGGGGCCTGCTGGGCGTCCTGGCCTTTTCCTTCACAGTTCCCTTCACCCGCGTGGCTGTTGAGGGCATGTCTCCCCTGTTCATTGGAGCCGGCCGGGCCGTGGTCGCCGCACTGCTGGCGGCATTGGCCCTGGGCATCACCAGGCAGCGGTTGCCCCGCGCTTCCCAATGGTTGCGTTTGGCCGTGGTGGCCGGAGGTGTGGTTGCCGGCTTCCCGCTGCTGACAACTTTTGCCCTCACCAGCACCTCAGCCAGCCATGGAGCGGTGGTGATCGCGCTGCTCCCGGCTGCCACGGCCACAGCGGCCGTGATTCGCGGACGGGAACGCCCGCGTCCCTTGTTCTGGGTCCTGACGCTCACCGGAGTGGTGGCGGCCTTGGTCTTTGCGCTGGTCCAGTCCGGAGGGTTCGGCTCGCTCCACTGGGCGGACTTGCTCCTGCTGGCTGCCGTGCTTGCCGCTGCTGTTGGCTACGCAGAAGGTGGCATGCTGGCCCGCGAACTCGGATCGTGGCAGACCATCTCCTGGGCGCTGGTGGTCGCCTCGCCAGTGATGATCATCCTGACTGCGGTTTCGCTCAGCTCCGGACTGCCCTCCGCATCCGGCGCCCAGTGGCTCTCCTTTGCCTATTTGGGGGTGGTGAGCATGTTCCTGGGCTTCTTTGCCTGGTACCGGGGCCTCGCGATCGGCCCCATGGCCCAGGTAAGCCAAATCCAACTGGTCCAACCCGTGATGACCATTGCGTGGGCCTGGATGCTGCTGGGCGAGTCCATCACCTGGATCACCGTGGTAGGTGGCCTCGCGGTGATCATCTGCGCCGGCGCCGCCGTTAGCGTGCGCCTCAACCCGCCGTCGAACTCCTGATTATTCCGGTTCTGAAAGGACGTACTCCATGTACACCCCAGCACACTTTGCCGCATCACCGGAGGCTGTTGACTCGCTCCTGACCGGAGCCCGCGCAGCCAATCTGGTCACCACGTCAGAGCATGGACTGCTCGCCACTCTTCTGCCGTTTGTTTACGAGCCCACGGTGGGTGAGCACGGCGCCTTGCACGCACATATGGCCCGTAATAACACTCAGTGGTCCTCGCCTGCGATCGGCGAGTCACTGATGATCGTCCAAGGTGCCGACGCCTACATTTCGCCGTCCTGGTACGCCTCCAAAGCGGAGCACGGCCGGGTGGTGCCCACGTGGAATTACTCCACGGCACACGTTTACGGTCAGCTTGTTATCCACGACGATGCCGACTGGCTGGGCAGGCACGTCCGCCGGCTCTCCAATCACCACGAGGCCGGGATGCGGGACCCGTGGAGCGTGGAGGACGCGCCCCAGCGGTTCATCGCCGGCCAACTGAGGGCGATTGTCGGCGTCGAACTCTTGATTTCCCGGGTGGAGGCCAAGGCCAAGCTGAGCCAGAACCGTCCTGCCGCGGACATCGACGGTGTGATCGCCGGGCTCCGTGAACGTGGTGACGCTGCGAGCGCCGCCGATGTGGAACGGGCCCGGACCTCGTAGACTCGGCGCATGCCTGAGATCGCCGCCGCCCCTGTTGGTTCCATCCACCACCTGGAAATCTGGGTGCCCATCCTGGAGCGGGCCAGGGAAGAGTGGGGTTGGCTGCTGGGCGAGCTCGGCTATGAGCCCTTCCAGGAGTGGCCCACCGGGTGCAGTTGGAAGCTCGACGGCATGTACGTGGTGGTGGAGCAGACCGATGCCATTACCGGTACAACCCACCGCCGCACTGATCCCGGGGTGAATCACGTGGCCTTCCATGCAGGCACCCGGGAGAACGTGGACAGGATCCGGACGCTCGGCGCGGACGCAGGCTGGTACGAGATGTTCGAGTCCAAGTATCCGCACGCCGGCGGCCCGGACCACTACGCCGCGTACCTGCTCAACACGGACAGCTACGAGGTGGAGCTGGTGGCGGGCTAACTACCTGGCGGGACCGCGGCGCGCCACATGGCAACGCGCGGCCAACGGGTCAGGCCCAACTCAACCTCGTGCTCCATCAGGTGGGCCAGCTGCGGACCCCAGCTGCCGGCGTCGAGCACTTCAAAACCAAGGCGGCGATAATACGGGGCGTTCCACGGCACATCCCGGAACGTGCTGAGGGTTTGCCTGTGCATTCCGTGGCCCCGCGTCCAGACGCGCGCGGCATGCAGCAGTTCCCGGCCAAGGCCCTGGTGCGCATGATCCGGATGAACGCTGACTTGCTCCACGTGGCCTTCGCCGTCCACGATGTCCGCCAACAAATACGCCACCGGGTAGTCGAGCCCATCCACAGAAACCCATGCGCGCCCGGCTGTGGCATAACTGTTCAGCTCATGGATGGAGAGCGGCTCGTCGTCCGCGATGGAGTCCATCCCTAAAGCCCGGAAAGCCTGGCCCGCGGCACGCTCGATCTCCTGCAGAATCAGCAGGTCGTCCGCATGCGCGAGCCTGATCATTGCCGCGGGTCCTGGGCTTTAGGGGTTTGGGCTGGCTGATACTGGGCAATAAGAAATTCGTTGCGCTTCTCAATCAGGTTCTGCAGGTAGCGGGCCAGGACCAGCTTCTCCACCAGCCTGCCCAGCGGACCGAACGGCGCCGCGAATTCCACCGTATCCACCATGAGGGTCCCGCGGCCTTCGGGCCGGAACTCGTGGGTGTGGCGGAGGTACTTGAAAGGGCCCTCCACCTGCTCATCAGAGAACGACGACGGCGCCTCCATCCGCGTGATGCGGCTGGTCATGCGGAACCGGACTCCCAAGTGCCACGCCTGCCAGGTGACAGTCTCACCTTCGGAGATCAGCCCGGTGGTGACGCCGCCGATTGCTTTCTCGCGGCTCTGGGTCATGGACCCCACGTGGGCATCGATGTTGCGGGAAAGATCGAACAGCTCCTGCGGTGACATGGTGGAGCGGGTGCGGCAGACGAAAGCGACGGGCATACCTCGATCTTCCCAGACCTTTCCCCGTACGCGCGCCCAAGCCCACTACGGGTTGTGACCGGGCTTATGGCGGCCTGGGCGGCGACACTGCTAATTTGCAAAGACAACCCCTAGCCGATTGGTGGTGTTCCTCTGTGACCGGATTGATGGTCCACGCCCGCGAACTCCACCGGTTGGGCCCTGCCAACAACGATCGCCTCTCGGCTGTGCGGGTGGCCCTGAGTGTGGCAGTACCCGGGCTGTTCCTCATTCTCATAGGCCGCCCGGATCTCATGATGTACGCCGTTTTCGGTGCGCTGACCGGAATGTACGGGCGCAACGAAACACATCAGCTGCGGCTCAAGCACCAAGCCCAGGCGGCCCTGTTCCTGGTGGGCGGGCTGGCCATCGGCGTGTTCCTTTCCGTCAACCACATCCACTCCTGGTGGCTGGTACTGGTGGCCACCCTGTTTGCCGGCGTCGGGTCGCTATACGCCGACGCCGTGCGCCTCAAACCGATCGGCCCGTTCTTCGGCATCCTCGCACTGGGCGCCTGCGCATCCGTGCCCACCAATGTTCCGTTCACGACGGCGGTACTCATCGCGGCAGCGTCCGCCGCCTTTTCCATGGTGGTCGGTTTTACCGGCTGGTTCCGGCGACGCACGTGGGACTCCGGCGCTGCCCGCGACATCCCCGTCCTCCGCGGCCCGCTGCGTCAAGCCGCTCTGGTCCATGCCGCCCGCTATTCCCTGGCGGTCAGTGCCGCGGGCGCCATCGGCGTCCTCAGCGGAAGCGGCCACCCGCACTGGGCCATGGCCGCCGCGGCCGTGCCCCTCGCCGGTGCCGACCTCCCAAGCCGCGTCCACCGAGGTATCCACCGGATTGTGGGGACGTTCCTCGGGTTGGCGGTTGTCGCCGTCGTACTTTTTCCCAGTCCGCTATCGCCGCTTCAGTACTTCCCCGGTCAAACCGCGGTGGTACTGGCTGTGCTGGTGGTGCTGTGCCAGTTCCCCACGGAGTTGTTCATGGCACGGCATTACGGGTGGGCCATGGTGTTCTTTACCCCGGTGATCCTGCTGATCGCCCAGCTGGCCTCCCCCATGGATCCGGGCGTGCTGGTGATGGAGCGTGCCATCGAAACGTTCGTGGGAGCCGTGGTTGGCATCGCGGTTGCTGTGCTGGTGCGGGCACCGCGGGGCCGGGTTCCTGAGAAAACGGGCTAGTTCGTTACTACCAGGATGTTCGGGTGGATTTTCGTCAGGCCGCTCGATTCCAACTGCTTGGTGTCGTAGCCATCGGACACCAGAACGGCGGATTTCTGGTCGGGGCCACCAATCCTCAACAACTCTCCCTGGATGGAATCGCTACAGCCACTATGCGAGAAATACGCGTCGGCGGATCCTACGATCAGGCACGTCGGCCGGTGTTGCTTGCCTTCCCCCAAGTAGTACTTTTTTCCGTTAGCCTCAGCCACCAGAAGGATCTTTTCCAGCTCAACTTCGCCCATGGTCAGCCCTTCCGGGGCCGTGTCTGCCTCCGTCGCCTCCCGTTGCAACGCCTCCAAACCGGAGTAGCTGGTACCTGAGCAGCCGCTCAGCAGCAGTCCCCCTGCAACCATTGCCACCGCGAATGTCAAGGATCCGTTCTTCATAGCACTGCCCCCTCAGGCTCGAATGAAGTGCCATAGTAACCCGATGGGCGCTAAGGGCCCTGGTCACGTCAGAAGGTGTTGGAAAAGGTCACCGTCCCTATGCCTGTGCCGCTGAATGAGTAGTCGAGCGTAGCCACCTCCGCCTCGTCCTGCTTGGACACTCCGAGCAGGAACGTCAGGTCATCCGGGTCCACGGCGGTGCTGGTGCAACGGAATTGCGTTGTGGCAGCAGCCTCCTTTAAACAGGTCCAGCCCGCCGGTTCAACGAGCTTGCCCGGGATCATGTCCGTGCCGGCGGAAATCGTAAAGACCACCTCGGCGGACGCGGGCACCGCCGTTTGGTCCTTGAGGCGGAAAGTGACAGTGACGTTGGTGTCCGACGCCGTTGTGCCCGGCACAGCGGTGAACGTGGCCGTCACTGCAGGCAAGGGAGCCGGCGTTTCGCTGGGGCCGGGGCTCGGCGTGGGGATGGGCGTTGGGCTTGCTGTCGGGTTCGGCGAAGGACTTACGGAAGGTGCCGGCGTGGGCTGCAGCGGCGGCAAGGTGGCAGGGTCCGAAGGTGCAATGGTAGGCAATGGCTGAAGCGCTGGCGGCAGAGTTTCACCCGGCGATGGCCACGGACTGGGTAAGGGGCCGGGGTCTGGTGTGGTGCTGGGCGGGAAGGGGTAGAAGGCCGGCTTCTCGGGGCTGCCTTGGGACGGATCGCTGAAGTCCGGTAATAGCGGATACTCCTCCGAAATGTCCTCAGCAACCGGTGGGATCAGCGGATTCGTGGGCTCACCCGGGGATGGCGATGCACCCACAATCGGCGGCTCGGAGGTGGTGGCGCCCGCAACTCCCAGCGCCATGGCGGCACTCGCTGCCACTGCTGCCACCGCCAAGACGCCAGCGCCCACTTTCCAGGGCAGGGAAATTCCCCGGGGTTCCACCCCGCGGATGACGGTGCCGCCTGGTGCCGACCCAGTGCCACCGGCTCCCCCGCCTCCGCCTGCGAGCGCAGGGAAGGCCGAGCTGAAGGCTACCCCTGCTACCAGCGGGAAGATCCATGCGCGCATGGCGGACTGAACGTCACTGAGGTCAAGGAGCAGGGCGGTGCATTTGGGGCAGCCTTCCAGATGTTCCTGCACCCGGGCTTGCTTGCGCCGGCTCAATCCTTCGCGCGAGTACGCACCCAATTGCGTTGAGTATTCCTCGCAATCTTCCCCTGCCGATGTACTGATGTGGTTTTGGAGGTACGCCTGGCGCAGGCCCTCCCGCGCCCGGAGTGCGAGTGCGGACACTCCATTGGGCGTCAGGCCCAGGAGCGGCGAAGCGGCTGCAGGCTTCAGCCCTTCAATGTCCACGTACCAAAGGACTTCCTGCCAGCGTTCCGGTAGGGACCGGAACGCCTGAGCCACCGCCGCAGATTCGAACTTCGCTACGGCGGGATCATCATGGGCATCCACGGTATCCAGAATGTACGATTCGGATGTCGGGCTGGTACGGGTCGCGTCCCGGTTGACGCGGTGGGCCACACGCCGAACCGCAGTCAGCAGATAGGCGCGGAAAAAGGAATCGGGCCCCTTCCCGGCAGCCAGGGACTGATAGACCGAGGCAAACGCATCCGCCACAACATCGTCAACATCAGCAAAATTATCCAGCTGGGCGGCGGCCACGGTTCGAGCCATGGGCTGATGCCGCGCATAGAGCGTCTCGAACGCGGCCGTGGTTCCTGCTCGGACAAGAAGCACCAGGCGTGCGTCGCTGTCCTCGACGGCGACCGTTCCGCCGTCGTGTCCTCCCTGTCTGGAGCCGTCCGTGGGAGCTGCCTCGTCCATGCGTTACCTGCTTCGGACACGGCATGGTTCGCGGGAAAGCGGGACGACTCGCGGGCCCCGTTTGCGGGACCACGCTGCTGTAGCCCCAGCGCAGCAGCCGCGCCCGGTGCCGCACTCCAGCATCAGCCTAAAGCCAGCCACCCCGTCAGGAAAGCAGCCGCAGGACAATTTTTGGGGCTTATGGTTCCAACGGCCGGCGAGCTAGGGTTCCAACCGCCGGCGAGGCGGGCCGGACGTGAGCTTCGCCGGGAGGACACGGGCGAAGAAGCTGACCACCTTGTACCGACGCGTCGGAATGGAGACTGCCTTGCCTTTGGCGTTGTCCTCCAGCCCTTCGCGCACTACGCGATCGGCTGTCAGCCATAGGAATCGGGGTGCAACGGATTTGTCCATGCCCATGCGATCGTGGAATTCGGTGTGGGTGAAACCGGGGCAAACGGCCGTGACCTGCACGCCGGATTTCGCGTAGGCGGTGTTGGCCCACCGGCTGAAGGTCACTTGCCAGGCTTTGGCCGCCGAGTAGCTGCCCCTATTGGCGAACGCTGCCACACTGGCGACGTTAATGATCCGTCCCTTCCCCCGGGCCAGCATGACTTCCAATGCCGCGTGGCTCAGCTCCATGGGTGTCTGGACGTGGAGCCGCAGGTGCCGGCGTTCCTCGTCCAGCTCATTCCGTTCGAACGACTTCAACAGCCCGATTCCGGCATTGTTAACAAGGACATCCACAGGCCGTGAAGCGTCCCGCAAACGGTCTGCGACGGCTGAGACGCCGACGTCGGTGGTCAAGTCCGCGGAAAGGACCTCCGCCGAGATACTGAAGTCGCGTTCAAGTTCCTCGGCTGTTTCTTTGAGGCGCTGTTCATCCCGGGCGACCAGGATCAGGTGGTGTCCGGCTTCGGCAAGTTGGCGGGCGAATTCTGCACCGAGACCGGCGGTGGCCCCGGTTACCAAGGCTGTAAGTTCGTTGGCTCGAGTGGTCATGCGCCTAGACTAGTACCCACACCGGAATTGAAACGATGCAAAGCGGCAAAGGATTCCCATGGTCAACTCTTTCCCCCAAGAGCCACTTGTCCTCAACAACAACGGGGCGTGGTGTTGGTTCCAGGACGAGCGCGCACTGATCGACCCCGCAAACAACACCTTGCTGGTGGGCTCGGTCGCTGCACCTGAAGGACAGGGTGGTGCGGAACGTGGCGGCAACATTGAAGTTGCGGTGGTGAACCTTGCTACCGGTCAGAGCCGCGTCCACGTACTCCATGAAAGGTTGGAGTCCGATGACCACAACACTCCCGCCCTCCTCATCCGGCCCGACGGCCACTATGTGGCAATGTACGCCAAGCACAAAACGGACAACTACTCCCGCTGGCGCGTCTCCACCAAGCCGCACGACGCTTCCCAGTGGGAACCGGAGCAGCAGTTCGATTGGACGGAACTCGCCGACGGTCGCGGCGCCACCTACTCCAACCTGCACGCTCTAAGCACCGAAGGCCGGGTCTACAATTTTGTCCGCGCCATCAACGACGACCCCACGCTGATGATTTCCGAGGACCACGGCAGCACCTGGAGCTACGGCGGCAAGCTCTTCACCAGACCCAAAATCGGTTACGTCAACGGCTACACCCGCTATGCCGGCAACGGCACGGACCGGATCGACCTCATCACCACGGACCACCACCCACGCGACTACAACAACAGCATCTACCACGGCTACATCCAGGGCGATGCGCTCCACGACGCCGAGGGCAAGGTGGTCAGCAAGCCCGTGATCGGCTCAGCCGGGATCAACCAGACGGCCCTCACCACCGTTTTCGAAGCCGGGCTAACGCTCGACGGCGATGTCCTCACCCATGGCTGGACTACTGACCTTCGCCGGCAAGGCAAGGAACTCGCGGCGATCCTCACGTGCCGGGCCAACGACGTGAACGGTCCGCTGCAGCGGGAGCAAAGGCTCGACGTCGACGATCACCGCCTGCTGTACGCCCGCTTTGATGGGTTGCGCTGGAAGCTGCATCCCCTCGCCGTCGCCGGTCCCGGCTTGCTACCGCACGAGCAGGACTACACCGGGCTGGGTGCTGTGGACCCGAACAACCTGGATCGCGTCTACATCTCCGCACCCGTGGACCCGCGAACCGGTGCAACCACTGCGCACTACGAGATCTACCGGGGCCGGACTTCCGATTCCGGCGCCAGCTGGACATGGGAAGCCATCACCGAGGGATCGGATGTGGACAACCTCCGGCCCATGGTCATTCCCGGCGATCCCTCGGTCCACGCAGTGTGCTGGTTCCGGGGATCAATGAGCTCGTCGCAGAGCTACTCCACGGAGGCAATGCTGCTTCTCTAACGCGCTAGATGGGTTGTTGGGTTTGCCAAGTTCGTTGGGTTCGCCATGGGCGGATGGATGTGCCGGTCAGTGGCGGTGAACAGCGCTGCCGGGGCACCACCGGTAGCCGCCCTCGCTTTTCGGCCTGTGTCAGTCAGGTGGGACATCATCTTTCGGGTGAAGTTTCCCGCCGGAAGGGTGGTGTCCCACACTGCGTCGTAGACGGTGCGAAACTGCGTCAGGGTGAACTCGTGCGGCAGCAGGCGGGCTGCGACCGTGGTGTATTCCATCTTGCCGGCCAGCCGCCGCAGACCGTCCTGCAGGATTTCGAGGTGATCGAAGGCCAGATCGTTGCTGCGCAGGACGTCGTGGACAGGGTGCCATGCAGCAGCTGCGGCGTCGGACCCTGCGGCAATCCCCGGTAGTACGCTCCCGTCCGTCGCGAGCAGGGCCAGGTGGGCAACGGAAACCACTCGCATCCGCGGGTCTCTATCCGGGCTGGTGTACGTGGCCAACTGCTCGATGTGTACCGGCAACTTCCCAAGGTCCAGCCCCGTCTCTTCTACGAGCTCCCGTTGTGCCGCTTGTTCGGCAGACTCCTTAGGTCCGACGAAACCACCGGGCAGCGCCAGCTCATCCTTAAACGGATGCCCGCCCCTGCGAACCAGCGCCACGTTCAAAGCGCCCGCGGACACCGCGAAGACCACCAGATCTGCGGTGAGGGCCACGGAAGGGTAATCCCCGGGGTTATAGCTTTGGAGGAATTCCTTCGCGGACTGTGAATTCGCCGTCATGCCGATGCCCTTTCCAGAACGGATGGGGCCACAACGGATGGGGCCAGAACGGTTCGGCTTGCCCACGGCGGTGAAGTGAATCCGCTCCGTTGCGCAAGGATGAGGTCAATCGTCTCGACGGCAGTCTTCACACGCCGATCATGGTCACCTGTGACCAGAATCCAGGAATGCCCCTCCTCGGTCAGGGTTTCCTTGAACCACTCGGTCATTTCTGCCCGCCGGTGCTCGCCTTCACGCCACCCGTCGTCTTCAAAGTCCACGCCCTCGTGATCGGTGATCAAGTACAGATCCCTGCGGGGCAGAACATCTGCCGCGTGGAAGGAGCCAAAGCTTCCTTCGCCGAGGTAGTACCGCTCCCACAGCGTGGTGGCCAGGGCATCGGTGTCTGCTATCACCAAGGGGCAGGCATCCGCTGCCGCGTTTTCCATCGCGTTCTGCCGTGCGCCAATCAAACTGAAGTCCTCGGCGGTCCACACCATGTCCTCTATACCGGCGTCGGGCGTCTCCGAGCGGAGGCGGTGGAACTTCTCGTAGGTGAACTGACGGCCATACTCGGGGACGTCGGCAATCCGGGGGAACCTCGGCCGGTAATGTTCGGTCAGCGCGTTGGCCAAAGTGGTGGTGCCAGTGGACTCGGCGCCCACCACGATGATCCGCGTTGCCAGTTCCTGGCGGGCGGGAGCGATGATGTACGGCCATGAGGTGCCGAGGTCCTCCCTGCATATGGTGCCGCTGATCGGATAGGCCTGCCGGGACGGGTCCACCGGCACGTGCTCTGCTCCGAAAGCCGCAGCAAGGCGTGAACCGTATTCTTCGGAGCTGAAGACCGCGTCGATTGTTGTCACACCATGGCTCTTCAAGGCCAGCCGCATCAGCTCGTTCTGGGCAGTCCAAATTTCGTCCGAGTGGTAGTCCTCGGGGCAGTCATTGCGCATTCCGAAGATTTCCACTCCGTGGACGTCATCGAATTCAGCGGCCAGCCACCTGACCCGTTCATCAATAGTGATGGACTCAAAACGGCTGCCAAGTACCAGGACGGCAACCTTCCGGGACTGGGCCGCGGCGGTGGCTATCAAATGTGCGTGGCCCGCGTGCGGCGGGTAGAACTTGCCGATGACCATTGCTTGCTTGTACATCTCAGGCTCCTGCCTTGATGGCTTCGGGGGTGGCCGGCGTTGCAGCGCTTCGGGTGCGCTTCCAGTCGATGAGTCCATAGACGCAGAGAGCGAGAAACCCGAGGTAGAGGATGGCGGTCAACGTCAGGCCGCGGCTGAAGTAGAGCGGGATGGAGACCACATCGATGAAGATCCACACGTACCAGTGCTGGAAGATCTTTTTGGCCTGCCCGTAGGTGGCCACCAGGGATGCGGTCAGCACGAAAGCGTCCGGCCAGGGAACCTGGGAATCGGTTCCGTGGGTGAGGACCATCGCCACAACTGCAGTACCGATCGCCGTGGCCCCGAGGCCAAGGAAAAGCTCTTTACGGCTGGCATCCCGAATGGGGAGGTCGTTCCGGCTGTCCGTACCGGTATTGCCGCGGATCCAGTTGTACCAACCGTAGACAGCGACAGCGGCGAAAATGACCTGCAGGACGGTTTCACCGTACAGACCGGCTCCGAGGAACAGGATAATGAACGCGATGTTGTTCAGGATTCCTATGGGCCAGTTCCACAGCTTCTGCTTCGCGACTCCATAGACGCAGGCTGCGCCGGTGACGAACCCAATGATTTCGATCCAGCTCACCGGACTGCCGAAGAGGTTGGGAAGTGCCGCAGAGTTCATCCAGTCGAGCAGCGCCATCATCGTCATCCTTCAGTTCGTTATTATCATTCTGACAATAATGACTGTAGCAGGGTTATCGTCACTTTGACAATAACCCTGTGGGGGGCGATGACGGCAGGGACCGCAGGAAGTGCCACAGCCCTGCGGTCCCCAAGCTTCCCCTAGGGCTTCCCCAGGGTCTGCCTAAGCAAACTTAGCCAAGGGGTTGGCCAAGCGGCCGGCCATCTGGAGCCCGCCGGAGGGATCGGAGATGTCCAGCATCTGCTGGTTGTTCCTCAATTGCAGGCGATTGAGGCAGGACAACTCAAAGTCCGGCGCAAAGAGATCGTGCATAGCGAACTGGTCAGCAAGCTCCGGGTGGCGCTGCTGGTACTCCCGCAGTACGGAGGCAGCGGTCCCCCAGAACTCGTCCTCGCGCAGCGTCCCGTCCTCAACAAGAATGGCTCCGAGGAAGCGGAAAATGCAGTCGAACACGTCCGTGAAAATGGCCAGGACCATTTCCTCGGCAGGGATTTCAGCCTTGACGCGGGAGACTTCCTCCGGAAGCTCCAGCCTGTCCCCCATGACCACGATTTCCTCGGCGATGTCCTTCATGATCGCCCGGACGGGCACGCCGTTTTCGAGGATCAGAATGACGTTCTCACCGTGCGGCATGAAAGCGAGCTCGTACTCATAAAGGCAGTGGACCAGCGGCACGAGGTAGGCCTCGAAGTAGCGGCGAAGCCACTTGGTGGGCGCCAGGCCGGACCGGGAAATCAGGGCAGAAACCACGGAGTTTCCGGACGAATCCACGTGCAGCAGCGATGCCATGGTGGCCAACTGCTGGCCGTCCTCCAGCAGCGGCAGCGGACTTTCCCTCCACAGGGCAGAGAGCATCTTGCGGTAGGGCGAACCCTTGGCCGAGGCAGCCTCGTAGTAGTGGTTGTGGTACCCGATTGCCGCGGTTTCACGGATCATGGCCAGGCCCCGGTTCTGGAGCTCCTGGTCATTGCCGATCAGTTCCTGCAGCCAGTCATTGATGGCCGGAGTTGCCTTCATATACTGCGGAGACAACCCGCGCATGAAGCCCATGTTCAGCACAGACATGGCCGTCTTGACGTAGGCCTTCTCCGGGAAATCGGTATTGAAGAACGTACGAATGGACTGCTGCGCCTGGTACGAATCTTCGCCCGTACCAAGGTTCACGATGTGGCGCTGGGCGATTTCTGCCGCGAACGTCACCGTGAGCTTGTTGTCCCACTGCCACGGGTGGACGGGCATGAGGAGGTAGTCCTCCGGATCCAGCCCGGATGCGGACAGTTCCGCGTTGAACCACGCAAGAGTGGCCGGCCCCAGTTCAGCCTCGAAGTGCGTCCGGTAATCCAGCCCAGCACTCGATGTGAACACAGCCTTGCTGCGGTGCACGGCTATCCACTGCAGCTTCACGGTTGCACCGGTCTCCGGAGCGAACGCGTGGTAGTCCGCAATCCCGAATCCAAGCCTGCCGTTGTTGGCCACGAAACAAGGGTGGCCCTCGGTCATGCTGTGCTCAATGGCCTGGAAATCAGCGGCCCGGTCAGTCCCACCCGTGATGCCCGCGGCCAATTCGGCCGAGCTGAACGGCTTGCCCTGTTTGTAGGCATGGCTGGCCAGCGTGCTGCTGATTTCCTCCAGATACACGGGCAGCATTTCCTGGCGGATGGCCAGGGCCTCGTGGAACTCGGCAATGAAGTCCAAGGCATCCACAGGGAGCTCTTTGCCGTCCCGCAACCGAACGATGGATTCGGCGGTGACGGACCAGTGCTCCAATTGCAGCAGCTTGGCGCGGAAACGGTATTCCGTAGCGTCGTCATCGCTCACCACCTTGTAAAGCCCCACGCCGGCGCCCTCCTGGCGGATCAGCTCCGGGACCAGGATGCGCTCGTGCGAGAATTCGGCGATCGCCTTTCGGACCAGGTGCCGGTTGGCGGCTGCCCAGCGTTCCGGGGTCAGGTGGGACACGGAATCAACAGCCGCAGTGGTGGTGGCGTTATCGGCAGTGGTGGTCACAGGAATTCTCCTCTGGTCGCCGCGGCAGGCGCGGCCAGAATCGGGGTCAGGGTAGCGAGAAAATCCTCACGGGTGCAGAAGCTCAGCAGCCCTTGCTTATGGTCTTCGGCGGGGTCGACGGCGGGAAGGGTCACCACGCCGTGCGGCCGGAAACCGACCTTCTCGTTCAGGACATGGATTTTGTGGTTGCGGGCGTCAGGCTCGACGACGACCCGCCGGGTCACCGGGTCGGCGAACAGTTCCGCCATCACGGACTGCATGACGCCGGTGGTAAAACCAGGCTGGGGATCGCCTGCGGGCGGTGACACCAGAAGGTGCATGCCAACATCACCGGGTTGGACCTCGTAGACGTCTGCCAGCGGCGAGGACTCCGGCCGGTACCGCTCCATGAGGAAGGCGGGGACGCCGTCGTCGAGCCCCAAAAAGGCTTGGTGATGGCCCGATTCGGCAATCTTGGAGTACTCCTCCACAACATCCTGCTCGGTGGCCGAAACCATGCCCCAGAATCGCGCGTATGCCTGACTCACCCAGCTGTGGAGGACAGGTGCGTCCGCTACGGGATCGATGGGCCGGAAGGTGAAGCTCATACTGTTGCCCCCGCTGTCTCAGCTACGCTGGCAGGCACGGCAGCAGGCGCGCCGAACTGCTGGAACGCGATGCTTCGCTCGATCGGATACACCTCGCGGCCGGTGATTTCGCGCAGGATGCAGGAGTTGCGGTAAGCAGCCATGCCGAGGTCCGGGGTGACGAAGCCGTGGGTGTGCAGCTCGGCGTTCTGGACGAAGATTTCGCCAGCCTCCACACCGGTGCCGTAGTTCCGATCGACGTCGAAACGGCCCTTGGAGTCGCGGCGGATCCGGTCCTGGATACCGGCCAGGAAGGCGGGCTCCTTGTAGCTGTACCCGGTGGCGAGGACCACGGCTTCGGACTCCAGGCTGTAGCTCTTCCCGTGCTCCTCGTGGTGCAGCTGGAGCGTGTGGGTGCCCGTGGCAGCGTCCCACTCCGCGGCGGTGAGCGACGAGTGCGTGTGCAGCTGCGTGTCCACCATTCCGGAGAGGCTCTTGGTGTACAGGAGATCGTAGATGTCGTCGATCAGGTCCGAGTTGATGCCCTTGTAGAGGTTCTTCTGGCTCTTGATCAGGGAATCGCGCTGCTCCCCCGGGAGCGAGTGGAAGTAGTCAACGTACTCCGGCGAGGTCATCTCCAGGGTGAGCTTGGTGTACTCCAACGGGAAGAAACGGCCTGAACGGGTTACCCAGTTGAGCTGGTAGCCGTACACATCGATTTCCTGAAGCAACTCGTAGTACAGCTCCGCAGCACTCTGGCCGCTGCCCACTATGGTGATGCTGCGCTTGGACTGCAGCTCACTCTTCCTCGACAGGTAATCGGCGTTGTGGAGGACAAGTCCTCCGGCGTCCACTATCCCTGCACAGGAATCCGGAACATAGGGCGAGGTGCCGGTGCCCAGGACCAGCTTGCGGGCGCGAAGCACCTCGGCCCCCTCCGGGCCTTGCACCGAAAGCCGGTACACGCCGTCGTCGTACGTCACATCCAGCACATCCGTGCTAAAACGAACAGACTCAAGCTGCCCGGCCACCCACTGGCAGTACTGGTTGTACTCGGCACGCAGCGGGTAGAAGTTCTCCCGGATATAGAAGCGGTACAGCCGGCCGGTCTGCTTCAGGAAGTTCAAGAAGGAGAACGGCGACGTCGGATCGGCGAGCGTCACGAGGTCCGCCATGAACGGAACCTGCAGGTGCGCCGGCTCCAGCATCATGCCAGGGTGCCAGTCGAAGGACTCACGGCGGTCCAGGAACACGCAGTCGAGGTTCTCCACAGGCTCGCTCAGCGCGGCCAGGCCCAGGTTGAAAGGCCCGACGCCGATCCCTGCGACGTCGTAGATCTTGCCGTTGTCTTGGGTGCTCACGCTGCAGCCTCCGTGGTGTTCGCCAGCAGCTCGCTGCCCGTCCGGCGGATAAGTTCGATGATTTCCTGGATGTCCCTCAAGCTCGCCTCGGCGTTGAGGAGGGTGAACTTGAGGTAGTGGCGGCCAGCCACCTTAGTGCCGGCAACCACGGCCTCGCCTGAAGCGAAGATCGCTGCGCGGATGGCGGGATTGAGGGCGTCTGCAGCGTCGTCGTCGAGGGCTGCACCGTCCACCATCGGGCGGTAGCGGAATACCAAAGTGCTCAACTGCGGTGCGGCGGCGAGCTCAAACTCGGCGTCCTCAGCCAGCAAGGTCCCTACCCGGGCGGCGAGGTCGATAGCTTCGTCGAAGAGCGCCCCGATTGCATCCGCACCCATGATCCGCAAGGTCAACCACAGCTTCAGGGCATCGAAGCGGCGGGTGGTCTGAATGCTCTTGTCCACCTGATTGGGAATCTCGGCCTTCGCAGCGCTTTCCGGGTTCAGATAGTCCGCGTAGTACGTGACATGGCCCATCATGGAGCCGTTACGGACCAGGACTGCGCTGGAGCTGACCGGCTGGAAGAAAGTCTTGTGGAAGTCCACGGTGACAGAATCCGCCAGGTGAATCCCCTTCAGGAGGTGCCGGTGACGGCCGGACACGATGAGGCCGCCACCATATGCGCCGTCCACGTGGAGCCAGGAATCGTAGGCACGGACCAGTGCCGCCAGCTCGGAGAGCGGGTCAACCGAACCGAAGTCCGTGGTCCCGGCAGTGGCCACAACCGCCATCGGCACCAGACCGGCGTCGTGCGCTTCTGCCAAAGCAGCCGCGAGTGCAGCGGGGTCCATGCGGTGGTCTTCGGTGGTGGGCACGGCAATCACGGCGTCGAAGCCGAGGCCCAACATGGACGCGGACTTCTGGATGCTGAAGTGGCTGTCCGCGGACGTGAAAATCCGGAGCCGGTCCAGCAGGTGCGGCAGGCGGGCGTCCCCGTTCGTCGCCCGCAGCTTGGCGACCGCGTGGTTGCGGGCAATCAGCAGCGCTTGGAAGTTGGACTGG
Source organism: Arthrobacter sp. StoSoilB22 (assembly GCF_019977315.1). Lineage (NCBI taxonomy): Bacteria > Bacillati > Actinomycetota > Actinomycetes > Micrococcales > Micrococcaceae > Arthrobacter > Arthrobacter sp. StoSoilB22. The sequence goes on along the minus strand of NZ_AP024652.1, from coordinate 278,938 downwards.
CTGCCGCCGGAGGTGAACACGCCATCAGCGTCGGCATCGAAACCAATGCGCTCCGCGGTCCAATCGATGAGGCGGCGCTCGATCATGGTTGCACCCGCGCTCTGATCCCAGGTGTCCATGGACGAGTTCACGGCCGAGAGCACGGCTTCACCTACCAGCGCGGGGATGACCACCGGGCAGTTCAGGTGTGCGGCGTAGCGGGAATCGTGGAAGTAGATGGCGTCCTTGAGGTAGAGATCGTCCAGCTCTTCCAGGGCAGCGGCCGTGTCCGGCAGCGGTCGCTCCAGGTCCACGGCACCAACTTTGGCTTTCAGTTCTGCATGCCCGACGCCGGTAAACGGCTGGGAGGTCCGCTGGACCTTGGTGGAGACCGCATTGACCCCTTGGAGGACCTGAGCGACGTAACTGGGTGAATTTCGTGCGTTGAACAGCTGGTTTGTGGCAGCGAGGGCCAGTTCCACTTTGGAGCCAAAATCCTGCTCCTGAGCGATCCGCTCTTCGACACTAGGTGACGTCACGTCAGCTTCCTTCCATTGCGTTGGGGCGCTTGTTAGCAAGGTAAGCCTTACTTAGGTAAGCCTTTCCGTCAAACTTTTGTGACCTATTTCGCCTAGAAGGCGGTTTCTCGCGTTTTTCCCGCCCGGGACCGCGTCATTGACTTTCCATCCAGCGACATTGGGTGCAAAATGTGGCTCGCTTTTCGGCCACCCGAAACGTCCACAGCCACCAGCAGCTGCCACCTGCGGCTCGCATCGGGCAGGGAGTAGAGTGCAAGGACTATCGGCAACAAGCGGTTGGGGGACCTCATGCAAGACCACGTTCACGAACGCATCGGTTTCCGCGAAATCGACGAGCACGGCAACGCCATGCCCGCCGTCAGCCCTGACGCGCCCGAACCCGCAGACCCCGCGCATAAACGCGCTTCGCCCAACCCCTTCATCATTGCGCTGTGGGTGCTGGATGCAGGGCTGTTGGGCTTCGGGTTCTGGGCCTTGACCGAAGCAGCGGCAGCGATGGCAGGACCAACACAGTTCAACACATCGGCGCAGCTCAGCTTCATGCTGATGTCCTACACCCCGTACGTACTCCTGGGCGGCCTGCTGCTGGCCGCCGCCCTGCTCTTCTGGCACGCAGTGCAGTGGCAACGTAAGAGACCCTCACCAACAAACTCGGTATAACCGACACAGCATGCGGCACCGGGGATGGGTCCCGGCCGCCGCGCACTTTATGCCCTATGCCCTATGCCTTGGAGCGCTTGCGGCGTCCACTGAGGAGCATGAAAAGCCCCAACCCGGTAACCAGCAGACTGATGGGTAGCACCGTGAGGACAGCCCCGGTGCTGGCCAGGAATCCCTCAGGCTGGCCAGGGACATCCGAAGTCCCGGGGGCATTGGCGGCCCCCGCAGGAGTGGTTGCCGGCGCCGGGTCATCCCCGGCCCCGAACGTACCCGATGGAGGATGCGTACCCGATGGAGGATGCTTACCCGATCCCGGATTGGTACCCGCCGCAGGAGACGTACCCTCCGGGGGCGCCGCCCCATCCGGGGAGACCGGAGGAAAAGTCACAGTAACCCTCGCTGGTGGAGTGATCACCGGGAGTTCCCGCGGAGGCGTACCAGTTGCCGTGGCCGAATAGGTGACGTTTCCGGAGTCGGTATCGGCCTGGGTGACCGCATAACGTGCCGTAGCGGTGACAGTTTCACCGGGTAACAGGGTTCCTGCGGCACCGGGCCAGGCGTAGTCCAGATCCGTGAGAACCTGCCTCTGATGGGCCACTGCCACAGCCGTCAGTGGCGCACTCCCGGCGTTGTGCAGCGTGAACCTGTACACGATCATCTCGCCCACCCGCGTCGGGTCTCCCAGCGCGGAAGCGTCCCCGGTTATCCCGAACTCCAACGTCGAGATGGTGTTCAGCGTAGTGCCTGTTTCACTCTGCGGCGGCGTGACGGAAGGGCCCACGGGAGGAGTACCCGTGGCGGACGCGCTGCTGACCACGCGGCCGGCGTCGATATCCGCCTGAGTGAGCGTATACGTTGCCGCGGCCGTCACGGATTGGCCGGGGAGAATCACGCCCGGAGTACCCGGCCAGTTGTAGTCCAAGGAGGAAAGGCCAACCAGCGGAGCATCGATCTCCACGTCCTTGAGCGTGACGTTGCCGCTATTGGTCGAGGTGAAGGTGTAGGCGATGACATCGCCCACTTTCGACACCTCAGCATCGGGTTTCCTTGAAGACCCGGTGAACTGCATGGCCGGCGCCATCACCAAGGGAGTGTCTGCAACGCCGGTATGTGGAGTGACAGGCGGACCCGCGGGAGGGTTCCCGGTAGCCCAAGCACTGTTGGCGACGTGGCCGGCGTCGATGTCGGCCTGGGTAATGGCATACGATGCGGTCGCTACCAGCAGCTGGCCGGGAAGAAGCTCCCCCGGAATGCCTGGCCAGTTGTAGGCCATGGCAGAAAGGACAGGCTTCGAATCGTTGATCACTACGTCGGTCAGTGTGACGTTTCCCGTATTCCTTACCGTCAACGAGTACCCGATCCGGTCCCCCACAACTGCAGGAGACCGGACGGCGGAAGCGTCGGCCAGGACAGTGACCTCCATGTCCGGCGCCGAGTCGGCCGTGGCGGTCACCACACAGCTGATGTCGGCACCGGCGACGGGAACGATGGCAAGCCAACCGGGGAAGGCCGCGCCGTTGGGTAGGTCCGGCTGCAGTCCGTGGGCGTCGGCACAAGTGATGTTCTTGTCATAGCCGGACAGGTTTGTGCCCGATTGAGTGAGGTAATACGTGGCGCCCGCTGCGGCAACGTACTGGCCAGTGGTGCCGGAACCCGCAGTGACCGTGGCACCGGACCCCGTGGTGGTGGAGTTCACGCTACTGCCCACCACCGGCCCATCGGCCGAGCCTGCCCGGATTTCAGTGGTGAACTGGTCCGAATTCTGCAGGCGTGTCGCATTCAGAGCCGTGCTCATTTCCAGGCGCGGGGCGCGCACGGTCAGGGCAGCGTTCGCTGGCGGGACCAGGTTGGTGGCCATAGAGGCAGGACCGTCAGCGTACGTTCCCTCTACAGCAGCGGTGACGTCCACCGTGATGGTGCACGACGACATGCCCGGCGCCATATCACCGCCGGTCACGGAAATCGAGGGACTTCCGGCCGCCGCAGTCCGCAGCATCGGGCTGGTCCCTGTCGACTGTTCACACGTCCCGCCGAGGTTGGGGGTAGCGGCCACCACAACTCCGGTGGGGAGGGTGTCCGTGAAGAACCAGTCATTCTTCGCTGCCAGTTCATCGGTGTTGGTGACCGTCAGGGTCATTCGGGACGTACCGCCAGGACCCACCAGGGAAGGAGTGAAGGCTTTGTCCAGCTGCGGTGTGACGTCCACAATCTGCGGGAGGTCGAACGCCACATCATTGCCGGCTCCGGTAGTGGTCTCATTCCGGAGTTCCAGACCAAGGGTGGGGTTGATGGTGCCAGCCGGGATTTGGTAGGGAACGGATTGCAGTTTGGTGACGTGAACGCTGGCCTGGGTGCTGCTGCCACACGGATCAAGCCCGGCGCTGAGGACTTGCCGCGTCCCATTGACGAGGAGGCTGAAGGTCTGGCTGGCGTGTGCTGCATGGCAGTTCACTTGGGCGAAGTATGCGGACACAGCGTAGTAGTGGCCCGCTATTGCCGGAACAGCGTTCCCCTCTGTACGGAACTGCACACCGGCCGCGATGCTTCCGGCGGCACTGTTGGTGTACTCGGACAACACCTGATTTCCGGCAGCTTGCTCCGGGCTCTGCCCCTGTGCCAAGCCGAGCTCTACGGCCATCTGCTGGACCTGCGCCCAACCGGCCGGCTGGTTCCTGAGGCAACCGGAGTCAGCCGTGGGCAACGGAGTGAAGGAGTTCAGAATCCAGCCGTCGCATTCGCCGCCCGCCGGCGTGTAAGGCGTGTCAGCTTCATAGCTTTCATGGGCTGCTGCTGGACCGCCCTGATAGTCCAGGATGCCGATGGCCCCGGCCGTGGCGTCCTCGTTGGAGAAGTCCTCAACGTAGACAGTAGTGCCTGCCTGGGCCACGCCAGGTGTTCCAGGTGCCGTGGCCCAGGCAGGCTGCGCTGAGGCTCCACCAAACCCCAGCGACATCACGGCCGTCATCAAAGCCGTAGCGATCATGCCCGCAAGAAGCTTGCGTGGACGTACGTCCTTCATGGGTTTTCCTCAGTGCGCTCAACCAGATGTTCTTGTCGTTGAAAAATCAATGCATCCAACGGGGGCACCGAAAACACAGGAGACCCGAACTTAAGGTGAGGGCAGCGGCCGAATCATGACGCGGAAATCCGAAAAACTTTTTGGGAATCCATCATTTGCCGCGCCAAGGACAAGCCGTCAAGCACAAGCAGTGGGCACAAGTTGCCTAGTGATAGGCGTTGGCGAAGGACTTGTTGGCAATGCCTCGGCCGCCAAACTGGTAATTGAGCATCCCTCCGCGGGCAGCATCCGGCAGGGCGACGCCAAGCCGGAACGCAAGATCGTGAGCGGCCATTGAGGTCGTGACGCAACGGACTTGACGGGGTTGGGAAGCCGTTCCGGCGCACGTCCACCCAGTGGGAGCAGCAGTCCTGTCCGCCACGAAAGTCGCCTGGTCCGGGAGGGTAAAGACCACTTCTCCCGTTGTGGGCGACCCCTCGCCGTCCACCGCGAACTCCACACGGAGCTCCCGTTCCCCGGAACCGGAGCCGGCAGCTGAGGCGAACGTCGCATCGACCGTTTGCGTTTCAGGTGCCGTAGGGCTGGAAGCCGCGGGCGCCGCCGTCGACGACACCGTCCCGGAGTCCACCACCACGGCACTGCGCTTCCCCTCCGCTGGCTGAGTCTCGACGGCGGTGGGTTTCGGCTCGGCGGCCACGGGCGTCTCTGCAGCGGGAACCTGGGCAAGACCCGGTGACACCCCGGTAGCCTCGACCCCCGGCGTTGGGGGTGGCGAAGGCGTTGTAGTTGGCGAGGGTGTTGTGGCTGGAGCTGACGTCGCGTGGACCGGAGGGACTTTCGCACCACCGTCCCCAGCAGCATCGGACTCGGTGGCGGCAGTGGGTTGAAGCAACCATCCGAGGACTCCCACCAGCGCCAGTACTCCCACCACGATCGCCGCCGCTATCTTCCACACGTGGCTGACGCTGCGCGCCGCGATGGTCCCTGGGGTTATGGCTGCTGATCCAAGCGACGCATACGCGGCCGGACTGAAGGCGATGCCCGTCACCAAGGGGAACAGGATGGCCCTCATGCCGCCTTGGACGTCGTTAAGTTCCATCAGCAGGGCAGTGCACTTGGCACAGCCGTCCAGGTGAATCCTGACTCTCTCCGCAGAGGTGCGTCTCAGGGCGTTGCGGGCGTACTTTCCCAATTGGCTGGCGTACTCTTCGCAGCCGTCATCCATCGTCTGGCTGATGTGCTGCTGGAGGTAGGCCTGACGCAGTCCTTCCCTCGCCCGGAGGGCCAACGACGAGACGCCATTGGGAGTGAGCCCCACCAGCGGAGCCGCCGCGGCCGGCTTCAGGCCTTCAATGTCCAGGTGCCAGAGTACGGCCTGCCAGCGTTCGGGCAAGGACTTGAACGCCCTGGCCATGATGCTGGACTCGAGGTCGTTGAGGACGGGGTCGCTGTCCAATACAGCGGAATCCAGGACGGCGTCGTCGGCAGCAGTCGGCATTCGTCGGGCCCTGCGGTTCCGGTCGTGAGCCGTGCGGCGCACCACGGTCAGGAGATAGGAACGGAAGAACTCCTTGGGCCCCTTGCCTTCGGTCAGCAACTGGAAGACTGTGGCAAATGACTCAGCAACAACATCGTCGGCGTCACTGGGATTGTCGGTCTGGGCACGAGCCACATATTGGGCAATCTTCAGGTGCCGCTCATAGAGGACGTCGAAGGCTTCCGTAACCCCCTGACGCACCATGGAAATGATGTGGGGATCGCTTTCAGCGGCCATTGCGAGGGCTGAGGCGTCCCCGCCGCCCTTTACCGAAGTTACATGATCCATAAGCAGTAGTGTGACATCAGATTCCGCGTGACTTGAATCGCGCTCGTCATACCTGTAGAGAACTCATGTTTTTGCATTTTTCGCGTCACGATTCCGTACTTGGCAGCACTAGTGAGTCATGACCTTCCCAACCGCCGCACTGAGCCGAGGAAATACCGGCGTCCGGCGCCCCCTCCTGAAGTTGACGCGCGCACTCCACCAAAAGGCCCACCGGCGTCAGGGGGCCGTGGTTCGGGGATTGCCGCACTGCCGCTCCGGACTGCTTGCCCGCAAGAAGAACGCGGGACATGTCGCCTTGGTCTACGGCGCGGACAGGACTTGGGCCATTCCGGGCGATACTGTCATTTTCACGGCATGGATCACCAACGACTCGGGCAGTTACCTGCGGGACATCGCCTTGATACCGCGTTCCTTCACCAACGAGGGCATGGAGGTACTCCACTACACCACTGAACCTGTCCATCGGGATCTTGAAATCAGCCGCCTGGCCCCTGGCCAATCAGTGATGCGGAGCTTCTCCTACCTGGTCACGGACTCCGATCACCTGCACGGCGGAAGCCTGGTCAGTGCAATGCAGGTCCGGGCCACGTGTCGGGGACAGCTCATCGCCGATGAGCATGACGCCTTGGTCTCCCTCAGCGGAACACCACCGATCTGGCCGTTCCAGACCACCACGGTCCAACGCAAAAAGAGCTGAACGTCTACTCGTTGTTCGGTTGGCCCACAGGCTTCTCAGCAGGCCAATCAACGTCCTGTTCGTAGCCCTCGTGCTTCTTCAAGTACGCGGCAATGTAAGGGCAATGCGGGATGATCCGCTTTCCGGACGCCACCACATCATCCAACGCAAAGTGCGCCAGTACTTTCGCCAGGCCCTGGCCGTTGAACCCCGGCTTCGTCTCAGTGTGAATGAAGTCAATATGACCGGGCTTGTCCATGAACTGGGAAATCACGGCCAACTCTCCGTCCACATGTAGCTCATAGCGGTGAAATTTGTCGTTGCGCACTGTGGTGACGCCAGGGCGGAACGACTCTGCCAGTGAATCCGTGTACTCGGTCATGTTTCGAGATTGGCACGTAAATCCGGCTCTGGCAACGTCCGCAACCGCTCCACGGATACTTCCGCGTCCTCCCGCAGCGGCGGTTGCACCACCGGCGTCGGAACCCTTCCGAGAAGAAGGACGGCAAGGGCGAAGCAGGCCGCTCCCCCGCCCAACAGTGCCAGCGTCAAACCGTTCAAGGCGGCATCAGCCACCGGGACTAAAACCACGACGCCGGCCGTCACCACAGCGGAACGCAACGGACCGCGGGCGTGGCTGGCCGCCGTCGGACGGTTCTCCAAGCGACCAAGAAGCCACACCACAGGGACCAACAGGGCTACAACCGCGAAAAAGACGGGTATTCGCGCCCACCACCACTCTGCGGTCCCGGCCGACGGCTTGGGAACATTAGTGAGCAGCAGCAACCCGGACATGCCCACCAGAAGCGGAAGATGCCACAGATAGATGGTCATGGAGTGCCGTCCTGCAACGGCTATGACTGCCTGGATCCAACGGAAGCCGGCGATCGCCCGAAGACCGGGGTGCAGCAACTGGAGTGTTGCGGCTTGGGAAATGCCCAAGAGGAGCAGGCAGAAATTGGGCGGGTTCAGGTTAACCACCATGTTCCCCGGGTACACGGCCACACCGGTCACCACGCCGAGCAAGAGGTTGCTGGAGACGATGGCCCCAACCAGCCAGGTGCGGCTCCTGTGCTCGAAGAAGCCGTCAGCCATCAGAAAGCCCAGGTGTTGGACGGCGCACCAGAGGAAGATCATGTTCGCGAACGCCAGGACGGGAATGGCGCCGCGAAGGGAATCGACTGTAATGATCAGGGCCACCAGGGCGGCGAATGTCAGAAGTGGCGCGCGTTCGTGAAATCGGGCCATCAGGGGAATGCTGAGTTGCGCTGTGAGGTAGGCCGCCAGGAACCAGAGCGGCATGGCGGCGCCGGCGGTCATTAACTGGATGACCTGCGGGTGGACACCCAGCAGCAGCGCGATCCACAGCCCTCCCCACATGATCGCCAGCAAAGCCATGGCCGGACGCACCAAGCGCAGGAGCCGCACCTGGGCGAAGTCGAATCCAGTCCCGCCAAGCGCCTTCAGCCGACGCCATGATTGCAGACCTGTCACACCGCCCAGGACGAAGAACAACGGCACGATCATGAGTCCCCAAGCCACAGGGGTGAACCAACCCTGCTCCATCAGCACGTTAACGGTAGTGACCGTCCCGTCCTTGTGCAGGACCGGGCTGACCATCATGCAGTGCGCGGCCACCACCAGGAGCAGGCAGGTGAACCGGACAAGGTCGATCACCGGGTCCCGTTGCACAGCCGTCGCCTTGCCGGCGGTAGGATTCGCATCCATCTCCATGGCTCCCCTGCAGTGGCACGCATTTGCGTGCTGACTTCATTGTCCGCCCGGCTGAGGTACGGGACCAGCAGGCGGGGCGCCTGTCCCTTCCGGAATATCAGCTACCGCAGAATTGCCTCTGGACGGCTCATGGAAACACCGGCAGGATCAGAGGCATGACTACGTCGATTTTCGTCAACCTGCCCGTCAGCGACCTTGAAGCATCCAAGGCCTTCTACACGGCCCTTGGCTACACCATCAACCCTAATTTCACCGATGACACTGCAGCCTGCGTGGTCTTCAGCGACACCATTTATGCCATGCTCCTGACCCATGCCAAGTTCAGCGAATTCACCAAGCAGCCCATCGCGGACACGCACAACACGACGGCGGCCATTGTCGCCATTTCTGCCGATAGCCGTGAAGACGTGGATGCCTTGGCCGCCAAGGCGCTCGAAGCCGGCGGGTCCGAAACCTACGACGCCCAGGACCTTGGTTTCATGTACAGCCGCGCATTCCGTGACCTGGATGGCCACCACTGGGAAGTCCTGTGGATGGACGGCGCAGCGGCACAATCCGGTCCCCCGGAGTCCTAAGCCCGCGAGTTTTTGTACAGCAGATGCCCTTCAGAAGGCGTTTTCAGGGCATCTGCTGTACAAAAACTCAGGAGGTTGTAACGGCGATGATTCCAAGCACGACGGCGAGCAACGGCGTTGTGCCTTGGAGCGTTGCTGCGCGGAGGTACTTTTTTCCACTGGCGGCGAGGACGAGTGCCGCGAGGAGCATGGAACCACAGCTGCTGAAGACGAGGGTCCAGCCGACCTGGGTTGCACCCATGGCTACTGCGACGATGCCGATCAACGCGCCAATGGCAAGGAACAGATTGTAGAAGCCTTGGTTGTAGGCGAGCGGCTTGGTCGTTTCCGCGTCGGCCTGAGAGGTGATGCTGAACGTTTTCCAGGTCTTGGGCTTGGTCCAGGTAATGGACTCCATGGTGAAGATGTAGACGTGGAGCAGGGCGGCTATCGTCGCAAAAATCAGGGAGGCCAGGATCATGGTTTGATCCTAGCCTCCCTGTGTTCTTGAACTTGACCCTAGGCGCTGAGCAACTCCAGCGTGGCGCCGGCGAACGTGGCAGCCGAGCCGTTCCAGCGGGCCAGCAAACCCTGCAGATTCTCACCGTCGGCCCGGTGTGCAGCGGTTTCAGCTTCGAGAGTGGACAGGATTCCCGTGCGCAGCTCCGTGTTGAAGTTCACCTTGCCCACCTGCAGAGAAGGGGCCTTCGCGAGCTCATCCGCTGGAATGCCCGACGCACCATGGAGTACCAGCGGCACCTCGGTGTTATCAGCAACTTCCTGCAGCACGTCCCAACGGATGTTCGGCTCGCCCTTGTACTTTCCGTGCACGTTGCCCACCGCGACGGCGAGCAGCTGCGCACCCGTTCGCGCCACGAAGTCAGCCACCTGCGTGGGGTTGGTGAGCCCCGCAACTGAAGTGCCGGCGTCGTGCGCTGAATCTTCGGCACCAAACGCCTTGTCCTCGTCACCCGCAAGGCCGCCGAGTTCAGCCTCGATGACGACGTCGGAGGCGCCTTGGGCGTCCAGCGCGGCTCGGACTTCGCGAACCAGGGCGATGTTGTCCTCGTAGGGCAAGGACGAACCGTCAGCCAGGACCGCGTCTGCACCGGCGGCCACCGAGTCGAGGATGACCTTGAGATCCGAAGCGTGGTCCAGTTGGACCGAAACCGGGACGCTGGCGTCGTCGGCGAGGCCGCGCAGGGCTGCAATGAGGCGCAGGCCGTTGGGTGTGGACGCAGTTTTCGGAGCCACCAGCAGGATCACGCCGAGCCGGGCTTCCTCCGCCGCCGACACTACAGCCAAGGCGGTGGTGAAGTCGTAGCAAGTGAAGGCGGGAACGGCCGAGCCGGAGGCCAGGGCGGAGTTGACCAAGTGGTCGAGTTTGGTGCGCATTAGTGGCCCAGGCCCCCCACCAGGATCCAGGCGACATACGTCAGCGCAAAGCCGGCCAGGCCCAGGATGGTGGTGAGAACGGTCCAGGTCCTGAGGCCGTCGGAAACCGTGAGGCCGTAGTAGCGGATCACGGTCCAGAAGCCCGCGTCCGTGACGTGGGACAGGCCCAGCGAGCCGAAGCCGATGGCAATCACGATCACGGCGATCTGGGCCGGCGAGTAGCCGCCCTCCATCACAGCGGAGGTGAGCAGGCCGGTGGTGGTCACGATGGCCACTGTGGCCGAACCCTGCGCGGCGCGCAGTGCCAGGGAGATGATGAATCCGAGGACAATCACCGGAAGGCCCAGGCTGTCCAGCGTGTGCGACAGTGCGGCGCCGATGCCCGAGGTGCGGAGGACTTCGCCGAAGACACCGCCTGCAGCAACCACCATGAGGATGGACGCGATGGGAGGCAGTGCACCTTCGAAGATTTCGCCGGTTTCCTTGAGCGACCAGTTACGGCGAACGGCCAGCAGGAAGAAGGACAGCGCCACGGCCACCAGGAGCGCGAAGAACGGGTTGCCGATGAACGCAGCCACGCCGTACCAGTAGTTGTCCTTGGGAAGGGTCAGCGTGCCAACGGTGCCGAGGAGGATCTGGACGATCGGAGCGGCGATCAGGAACATGATCAGGCCTGGGCGGGGAGGTGCGATTGCGCGGGCGCCGGGGCCGTCGTGGCCCACGTGGACCAGGGATTCGGAACCGAATTCTTCCACCTGCTGCTTCACACCGGGGAGGAGCTCGTACTCCTTGCGGTTCATGATGCTGGCAACCCAGTAAGAGAGGAATCCGAGGGGGATGCAGATGATGAGCGAGATCATGGTGATGAGCCCGATGTCCGCGCCGAAGACGCCGGCACCGGCCACGATGCCCGGGTGCGGCGGGACTGCGACGTGGATGGACAGCATAATGCCGGCCATGGGCAGGCCGAACTTGATGGGGTGAACGTTGGCGATCTTGGCGAAGGCGTAGACGATGGGGACCAGAACGATCACGCCAACCTCGAAGAACACCGGGATGGCCACCAGGAAGCCCACGGCCGTCAAAGCGACAGCAACGCGCTTGGCACCGAGCTTCTCCGTGAAGTGCGTGGCCAGTGACTGCACGCCACCGGACACCTCGATCATGCGGCCAAGGATGGCGCCGAGGGCGATCAGCAGGGCGACCTTGCCCATGGTGCTGCCAACGCCGGTGGTCACCACGGTGAAGATGTCCTTGAGCGGGATCTGGGCGGCGACGCCCACCAGGATGCTGACCGCCAGCAGGGCAACAAAGGCCTGGATCTTGAAGCGGATGATCAGCACCAGCAACAGGGCGATCCCGGCCGCGGCGATGGTCAGCAGAAGCGGTGTTCCCAGCTCCACTGCGGGCTTGATGGCGGGGGCATCGGCCGCCCGAACCATCAGCGAGTTGACGAGGGGGTTCATTGGGGGTGTCTCCTTTGACATACCAGTCTAGGCAAGACCGGCGGAGGTAGCGACGACGGCGAAGGGGGGACCGCCGTCGTCGCGGGTTCTTGTTGGGGGTGTGGAGTTTTTGTACAGCTAATGCCCTTCTGGGCTGCTCATGAGGGCGTTAGCTGTACAAAAACTCCGGGGTTAGGCAGTGCGCTTGGAGGGCGCAACAACCTTGATGACGGCGGAGTCGTCGGCGGCGGCGAGGCCCTGGGCCTGGCCGAGAAGGTAAAGCTGTTCAGCAGCGGCAGCAACGGGTGCGGCGAGGCCGGCGGCCCGGGTTGCCTTACCCACAATGCCCATGTCCTTGACGAAGATGTCCAGGCGGCTGAGGACCTCGGCACCTTCTTCGGTGTAGGCCTCGAGGATGCGCGGCCCGCGGTTGGAAAGCATGAAGGAACCGGCGGCGCCTGCTTCCAGGGCGGCGAGGGTCTTGGCCTGGTCGAGGCCGAGGGCGTCGGCGAGAGCCATGGCTTCTGCGGCGGCGGCGATGTGGACGCCGCACAGGAGCTGGTTGACGGTCTTCAGTGCCTGGCCGTCGCCGGGCTTGTCGCCCACGATGCTCAGGGTGGACGCCAGCAGTTCCAGTGCGGGGCGCGCCTTTTCGAGTGCCTCGGGCTCGGCGCCAACAACGATCAGCAGGTCACCTTCGCCGGCACGCTTGGGTCCACCGGACAGCGGGGCATCAACCAGCGCGACGCCATACTCGGCCAGCTTGGCTACCGTTGCGGGAATGGCTTCGGTGCCAACGGTGCTGCCCAGGATCACCACGGCGCCCGGCTTCAGTACCGAGGCCACGCCGTTTTCGCCGAAGAGGACATCGTTGAGCTGCTCGCCGTTGCGGACGGCCAACAGCAGCGCATCGGCACCTTGGGAAGCTTCGCGGGCGGAGTCGAAGGTCTTGATGCCGGCCGCTGCTGCGAGCTCCAGGCGCGGCTCTGCGATGTCGAAGCCGTGAACGGTCAGCTCGGAGGCAAGGCGGGTGGCCATGGGCAGGCCCATGGCGCCGAGGCCCAGGACGGTGATGGTGTAGTTGCTGCTGGTCATGGTGTTCTCCATTGAATGTGTGCTTTTAGAAAGTGGCGCTGAGCTTGCGGGTAACCTGGGTCAGGGACTGGTCGTCACCCACGTTGCCGGCGAAGACGATGTAAGGGATGCCCTTGGCGGGACCGTCCACCGGCTCCCACAGCGAGACGATGCCCGGCAGCATGGGTCCGCGGACAATCGCGTGGCGGATTTCCAGGCCGTGCGCCGCCACGTCCGAGGACGTGATGCCGCCCTTGGCGATGACGAACCGCGGCGGGAAGGTCTTGAGTGTCCGGTTCACCACGGCCACGACGGCGGCCGAAACCGTGCGGGCGATCTTCAGGCTCGCTGCGGCGTCGTCGGTTTTGATGAGCAGGCGGCTGGTGTGGACGATCACGTCGCCCTTGTGAAGGGCGTCGACGACGTCGGACACAACGGTTTCGATGTAGGCGTCGGCTTCTGCTTCGCCCGAGGTTTTGGTTCCGGCAATGAGCTTCTCGACGTCGATCTCGATGATGCGGGCCGAGCTGTGCTGCGCAGTGAGGTCATTGAGTTGCCGGGTGGTGACGCCAACGTGGGAGCCCACCACAATCAATCCACCGGTTGAGGAGGGAGTGTTGCCTGCGAAGGCTTCTTCCGAGGTCAGCGCAGTGCGAATTTCCTGGCCAATGCGGCCCCTGACAAAGGGCGGGCCCACGCGGTAGAGGAGTTTCTTGCCGCGGCGTTCTGCTTCCTCCAAGCCCAGGGCGAGGGCACGGAAGTCGTTCTCGGTGACGATGTCAGCCACGATCGGCGTGGAGTTGGCGGCGGATTCCAGGGCGTCGGCGATCGCTTTGGCGGAGATGGTGGGATCTTGCGCTGACGCTCCGGCGCGGATGATGTTCAGGTCCAGGACAATCACGTCGCTCGCGGGGAACCGGCCCTGCGACTTCTCCTCCACATACTTGGCCATCTCGGAGTTGGCGAAACCGAAGCTCGCGTCCTTGGCGAATTCCGTCTCAGCCACGGGAGTCAGTGCGCCGGCGTCGGCGCGCATGTAGTGCACACCGCCGATGGTGATGCGGCCGGCGTCGGGGAATGCCGGAACGATCACCACGCCGTCGGTGGGTTCGCCGGTTTCTGCAGCGACGGTGGCGGCGATGACGTCCGGCTCCAGCGGGTAGTGGCCACGGAGGGTGGAGTCGCTGCGGCTCACGAAGCCCAGCTTCACGTGGCCGGCGGCTGCGGCAGCCAGAGCGTTGCGGACGATTTCCTCGTTGCGCGCTGCGGCTTCGGCCGGGTCAAGGCTGCGGGTGTTGGTGAGGACGTAGACCGCGGGCTTGGTCTGGTTCGCACGGATGTGGGTGAACGCCCAGGTGAAGTCCTCCACGTCCCAGCGGGTGAGCACAGCGAGATCCGCAACTGACTGCGTTCCCGTGGGGTCGTCGTCGAGGACCACCAGGATCTTTGGTGCGTCCGCGGCAGACGCCGCAACGGCGTCGGCAACCAACTGAGCAGGAATCTGGACTTCCGCCGGGAAAGCGGCCAGAACGTCGGCTTCAAGGGTCACTATGCACTCCATCGTGGGAAATCTCTGTTGCGGTTTAGTGAATGTAAGATGTCAGACATCTAACATTTGAATTAGTGTGACACACGGCTCCTCACCGCGCAAGGTGCTGCGCATCACTAGGCTGAGAGGATGGCTGGCAGCGCTGTTCCACTCCCCTTCGTGAACGTCCTCACCCCTGACGTTCCCGCAGGTCAGCCCATTCCAGCAGTCCTGATCCATGGCTGGGCGTCCGGTTCCGTGTATTGGGAACCCCTCGCAAATAAGTTGCTCGACGCCGGCAGGGAAGTCTGGATTCTGGACCTCCCCGGCTACCACCCGGGTGAGACCTTGCCGCCGGACTTCGAATGGACCTTGGACTCGGCAGCGGCTTCCGTGGCCGCGGCCCTTGATGCCCGGGCCAGCGGTCCGGTGCATATGGTGGGACATTCGATGGGTGGCAGTGTTTCGTTGACGCTTGCGGCAGCCCGCCCCGGCTTGGTGGCTTCATTGACCCTTGTGGGCATGGCGCCGGTGCCGCAGAATCAGGGGTTCAAGGAGGTGCTCAGGACTCAGCTGGATCAGGGGTTCTTCGACGCCGGGACCGTAGTGAAGCTCATGAACGCCTGGTATGGAGAGCTGGCCGCAGCAGACATGGCGCGGCTCAGCACAGGGTTCGACACTCCGTTTCCGATTCTGTCCGCCAGCGCGGTGGCGGCCATGACCGGCGTCGAACCTTCAGTGCCTGGGCGCGTCCGCGCGCCACTACTGGTGATCGCCGGTACTGGAGATCGGGTGCGCCCTATCGAGCAAATGCGCGCGTTCGTGGCCGCAAGCCCGGGTCGCCGGTTGGCGGCCATTCGCGGCGCCGGCCACAACGTCCACTGGGAACAGCCCGAACACTGCGCAGAGGCGCTCCTTGAATTTTGGGAAACAAGCTGGCCACCGCCAGCGTAAGATGTCTGACATCCGCCCGCCCCGAGGGTAATCCACGGGGACCCGGGCGGTCTGAAGGACAGGAAATGGGGACACATGGCACGCAAGTCATTGGTGGGCGTCGTGGCCGATGAGCTGCTGGACAGGATCATCGCGGGCGAATTTCCGCCCGGAACAGTGGTACCGGGCGAGCTGGAGCTCAGCGCCAAACACGAAGTAAGCCGCATGACAGTGCGCGAGGCCATGAAAACCCTTGAGGCCCAGAGAATCCTCAGCGTTGAACGCGGCCGCGGAACGTTTGTTAACCCCCTCAACCAGTGGGCCTCCTTGGAAGCCGTGTTGCGTGCGGCGTCTGAAGGAACCAAGGACGCGGCGGCTGCGATCCATTTGATTGAACTCCGCCGCATGCTCGAAACCGGCGCCTGCGAACTCGCCGCCGAGCGCATCTCCGATGATGAGCTCGCCGCACTCAGGGACCACGTGGAAAAGATGCAGACCTCCCACGAAGTCAACGATCTCGCCGGGTTTGTCGAAGCCGACCTCGCCTTTCACGACGTGATCCTGCACGCTTCAGGCAACGTGTTTGTGGCAGTGCTTTTCGAACCCCTGCACAGGGTCCTGGAAGCCCGGCGCGCCGAGACTTCAGCCTTCCCGGAGATCCAGGAACACGCGATCGGGCACCACCGGAAGATCGCCGCGGCTTTGGAATCGCGCAATCCCAACGAGGCCCGTCTCGCGATGGACGCGCACATGCAGCAGACGCTGGACGATCTGAAGACGTACGTTCTGGAGGCGTAGCTGGCACCGGCACTCGCCGCGAGGTCTACTATTGTGTCTATAAGTGCACAATAGTAGACATAGGAGGAATCTTGCGCCTGCAGAACCCCTTGACTGCCATCAGCCCGTCGCTGGATATGGGTGCGCTGTACGTCCTTGCGCGGGCTGATGCCGACTTCACCGCCCCCGGCATCTGCAGCCTCCTTCCCGAGCCCAGCTCACTCGCCGGAGTCCGCAAGGCACTCGCCCGCTTGGTCGATCAAGGCATTGTCCTAGAGAAAGTTGCCGGAAGAACCCACATTTTCCGCCTCAATCGTCATCACCTCTTGGCCAAAGCAGTCGAGGAGATGGCCAGCGCAAAAGACCATCTCATCGAGCGCATTCGGACCGAGATCGAGTTGTGGGAATTCGCGCCGATTGTCGTCACGATTTATGGCTCGGCCGCACGTAATGACATGCGAAACGATAGCGACATAGACCTGTTCATCGCCCTTCCGAACGACGTCAACGAGTTGCAGGCCGAAACCAGAATAGCCACTCTGGCCGGCGAAATCAGCGCCTGGACGGGCAACGACACGCGGCCTTTTGTCTTCCTGGAGTCGGAAGTAGCGCCTTCGTCGATTTTCGAGTCCATCATCGATGAGGGCGACACACTTTTCGGCGATGGAACGTGGTTGCGCCGCGTTCTCCGCGCTGGCAGTGGCGCTTAGATGAGGACCACACCGGGAAGCGAAAGTATCCGCCGAGGTCGCTTGAGCAAGGCCGCGCAGTTCCAGCGGGTGGCCATGGATGCCCTCGAACTTGCTGAAGAACACTACGAAGTTGCCGACGCCGTGGCAACCCTCTGCATCCACGCAGGAATCGCCGCCTCTGAGGCCATCTGCATTGCTCGGCTCGGTCACTTCGCGCAGGGCCAGGACCACAATGACGCGGTAGCTCTGCTCAAGTCAGTGGATGGGGGCGCCGCCAAACACCTCACCACATTGCTGGGTATGAAAACCCGCGCTGGCTACGGGTACAACCCCATCAATGCGGAGCAGCTCAAGAAGGCGGTTCGGGCCATGGGGCCGCTGTTGGATTATGCTCGCCGATAGCTTTCCGTCATCGGCGCAGGCTCTCGCTGGGTAGCTCTCCGAAGGCCTTTACGTAGAGCGCAGAGAAGCGCCCTTGGTGCGTGAAGCCGCAGAGTTCCGCGATGGCCGTGACACTCTGCTCGCGGGGGCTCGCCTCCAGGAGCATCTCCCGGGCACGGTCCAGCCGGATACTCCGCAGCAACTCCGACGGCGTCGCTCCAGTTTCCGCCCGAAGTGCCGTTTGCAGCGTTCGAACCGAGACACCCAAGCACTCGGCGATGTCCGGCACGGTGAGTTCTTCGAAAGCATGCCGGTCCAACAGCTCGCGGAACTCCCGGACCAGGCGGCTTTCAGATTCCGCGTCCCGGGTCTCATCACCGGGCAACTCCATGGCCATCAGCAGGCGTGACACCATGCTGTCCGCCAGCAGCCCCTGCACAAACGCGGGAGCAGTGGTACGTGGCTGGCTGATCATGTCGTCATGAAGCTCGACGACGGACCTCAAGAACGCGCGGCCGGCGGCACCTGAAAGGTCCATGCCATAGCCCAGATCAACGGTGTCATGGCCATAAAGCTGACCCGCCACCCGCTCAACCGCTGAACGACGCACGTAGACAATGAGGTGCGGACTTCCGCCGTCCCAGCTCATGGAGAAGGGCCGGTGGAGCGGAGGAACAGTGGCCATCCGGGGACCCGACTCCACCGTGCTGGCACCCACCTTCATGGATGCGTGCCCTGCCAACGGGATCTGCACCAGGTGGAAATCCTGCAGGCCCTCGGGCTCAATCCGGACGTCGGCTCCGTAGTCCAGGAACTCGATCCCCACGTCACCCCGGTGCAGGGAGCGCAACTTCATGTCCACCGAGGACTGGTGCGTCAGTGGTGCAAGCTCGTGGCTGCAGAACAGTTCGGCGATCCTGGCGTGTGCCTCGTCCACGTCAGTGGTGGCCATGATTGGGCGGCCCCGGAGCACATCACGGGGAAGAATCCTCACCATCCGCCACCTACTTCACAGGGTCTTGTGCAGCTTTTCGCTTATCGGACGATCCTCGCGCCAACTGGATATTCCGGAGTCCAACGGCTGTCTAGAGTCGCTTTTGAGACAAGTATGACGCAGCTCACAGCACCATAACAGCGACGGAAGCGGGGTGAGGACCAGTGAAGAACATCAAGGTGGCACATGACCGCAGAGACGAATGGGACAGGAGCCACTTCGAACTCTGGGCGGCGGAGCTTCGGGCCAGGGAAACCCACCTCACTTCCGCGGCATGGGTGGGTTGGCACGAGGAAGAGGAAGAACCTGCGTAATTCGGATGATCACTGCGCCAAGTGGATATTCCGCCGGAGAAGGGCAACCTAGAGTCACTTCAAGAGTGAATATGACGCACGTCATATTTACGTAACACAGCACGCGAGAGAAAGGGTTCGGCAGATGTCAGCACTCGAAGGCAGGACGGCAATCGTCACCGGTGGGGCCACCAAGGTGGGGCAAGGCGTGGTGACCTCATTGCGCGACGCCGGAGCCACGGTGGTGGTTGCGGATATAGCTCCCGACGGCGACACCCTCACCAAAGCTCTCGGGGAAGGGATTCACTATTCCCACACGGACATCACCGACGATGCCGCAGTCAGCGAACTGGTGGAGGAAACCGTGGCCCTCTACGGCGGGCTCGGCGTCCTGGTAAACCTCGCCTGTACCTACAAGGACGACGGCGCAGCCTCCGGGCGAGCCGACTGGCTCGAAGCACTCAACGTCAATCTGGTCAGCGCCGTGGTGGCGAGCAATGCGGCCCGACCCTACCTCAAGGCGTCCGGCCACGGTGCCATCATCAACTTCACCTCCATTTCCAGCTCGGTGGCCCAGACCGGCCGATGGCTCTATCCGGCCAGCAAAGCAGCCCTGGTTCAGGTGACCCGCAGCATGGCCGTGGACTTCGCAGAAGACGGCATCCGCGTGAATTCCGTCAGCCCCGGCTGGGTCTGGAGCAACATCATGGACTCCCTCAGCAACGGGAACCTCCAAAAGACAGACTCGGTTGCGGCCCCCTTCCACGCCCTCAAGCGGGTCGGCCGCCCGCACGAGGTGGGTGACGTCGTCGCTTTCCTCGCCAGTGACCAAGCAAGTTTCGTCACCGGTGCCGATTGGGCCGTTGACGGCGGCTATTCCGCCTTGGGACCGGAACGAGCCGAAGAGGCTATTCCCCTGCTCGCAGCAAACTAACGCCAAGCTTCACAACAACCTCCACCAGAGAGAAAGGCAACGCCATGACGCAACGCCACATCACCATCGTCGGGGCCGGCCAGTCCGGGCTTCAGCTGGGCATCGGACTCCTGGACGCCGGCTACCAGGTGACCACCATCTCCAACCGCACGTCCGAGGAAATTGCTGGCGGCAAAGTAGCCTCCAGCCAATGCATCTTCCACAACGCACTTGAGAACGAGCGGGCCCTCGGCCTGGACTTCTGGCCCGATGCTCCCACCGTGGACGGCATCTCCTTCACCATCCCCCACCCCGAGCTGCCGGGTGAGAAGGCGATCAGCTGGGCCTCACGACTGGACAACCACGCCAAGTCCATCGATCAGCGGGTGAAGTTCCCCAAGTTCATGGAAGAGTTCACAGCCCGCGGCGGCGAGCTGGTCTTCGAAGATGCCGGTTTGGCTGAGCTGGAAAAGTACACGCAGACCTCGGACCTGGTGATCGTGGCGGCCGGCAAGGGTGAGATCGCCCAACTGTTCACCCGCGACGCCGAACGCAGCACCTACGATGCCCCGCAGCGCGCCCTGGCCTTGACCTATGTGACGGGCCTGAAACCCCGCGAAGAGTACTCGGCGGTCTCGTTCAACCTCATTCCGGGCATAGGTGAGTACTTCGTGTTCCCCGCGCTGACCACCACCGGTCCTTGCGAAATCATGGTCTTCGAAGGCGTGCCCGGCGGCCCGATGGACACATGGAAGGGGCTCAGCCCGGAGGAACACCTGGAGAACTCCAAGAACATCCTCTCGAAGTTCCTGCCGTGGGAAGCCGAGCGTGCCACGAATGTGGAACTGACCGATCCCAACGGTGTCCTTCAAGGCCGGTTCGCCCCCACCGTCCGCCACCCGATTGCCACACTGCCTAGCGGCAGGCAGGTACTGGGCCTGGCCGACGTCGTGGTGTTGAACGATCCCATCACCGGGCAGGGCTCCAACAACGCGAGCAAGTGCGCGGCGTCGTATCTGGACAGCATCACCCGGCACGGCAATGGCGCCTACGATGCGAGCTTCATGCAGGCAACCTTCGAGCGCTATTGGGATTACGCGCAGCACGTTGCACACTGGACAAATGCCCTCCTGGCCCCGCCTCCGCCGCATGTCCTGGAGCTGCTGGGTGCTGCGAACAGCGAACCGGACATCGCGCACCGCTTCGCCAACGGCTTCAACCATCCTCCGGAATTCCAGGATTGGTTCATGTACCCGGACAAAGCCGCGGGCTACCTCGCAGACCTTTCCGCCGCCAAAGTTTCGTAGCGCAACCCTGCTAATAAGGACTCAACCATGCGAAAAATAGCAATCGTAGGGGCCGGCGAATCCGGCGCCCAGCTGGCATTGGGCCTGCAACGGGACGGCTTCGCGGTAACGCTCCTGTCCGACCGGTCCGCAGCCCAGATCCGCACCGGCAAGATCATGTCCAGCCAGTGCATGTTCTCAACCGCCCTCGACGCCGAAGCCCACATGGGAACGGCGCTCACCGAATTCTACGAATCCGGATCCGTCCCTGGCATCACCTCCATCCGGCTACGCGTGGATGCTGATGAACCCATCGAGTGGGAAGCACCCCTGGACGGTCCCGCCCGGTCCATTGACCAGCGCATCAAGAGTGCCCTCTGGATCGAGACGTTCGTTGCAGCCGGTGGCGACTTCCGCATTGAGAAGGTCACCCCGAGGATGCTCGAAGAACTCGCCCATGACTACGAACTGGTCATTGTCAGCACCGGCAAGGGCGAAATCGGCCAGATCTTCCCGCGGGACAAGGCAAAATCGCCCTTCGACCGGCCGCAAAGGGTTCTGGCGCTGAACTATGTCACGTCCGACGGCGGTGCTTCCGCCGGCTCGTCCGCCACAGGTACCGACGGCGGGGGCGACGCCATCCGCATGTCCATGGCACCCGGCGTCGGCGAATTCTTTACCTTCCCCGGCCTGACCGTCTCCGGCCCGTGCCGCATGATGGTGTTCGAGGGCGTGGTGGGCGGCCCTATGGACCGCTGGACCGACGTCGGGACCCCCGAAGAGCAGCTCGAGCGTTCGCTGGAAACCCTGCGCGAGCATTTCCCGCACGAGGCCGAAAACTTCGCCGACGCGGAGCTGACCGATAGCGGTGCCACGCTCCTGGGACGCATCACGCCCACGGTGAGGTCCGCCGTCGGGGAACTCGGCAACGGCACGTTGGTGTTCGGGCTGGGCGACGCCGTGGTCCTCAATGATCCCCTCACCGGGCAGGGATCCAACAACGCGACCCTGGCTGCGAAGTACTACCTTGACGCGATTGTTCGCCGCGGCCAGCAACCTTTTGACCGCCCATGGATGGAGCGGACGTTCGACGAATTCTGGCGCGGCTGGGGGCAATGGGCCGTGGAATGGACCAACGATCTCCTGAAGCCGCGGCGTGATCACCAGAGGACGCTCCTCCGTGAAGCCGCTGACCATCCGGCCCTGGCAGCAAGCATCGTGAGCGGTTTTGATGACCCCCGGACGTCGTACCCTTGGTGGTTCGACTCCGCAGCTGCCGCGGACTTCATGCAGGCCAAGAAAGAAGAGGACACGTCGGTGTTTGATGTCCGTGATTTCCGCAGCGCCCTGGGTCAGTACGCCACGGGCGTCACCGTGGTGACCACTGTGGCGGCGGACGGCCGAAAAGTGGGCATGACCGCCAATTCCTTCACCTCAGTGTCCATGGAGCCGCCGCTGGTGCTCTGGTGCCCCAGCAAACGGGCGCCCAGCCTGGGTGATTTCGAGGACGCAACGCACTTTGCCATCAACATCCTGGCCAGTGACCAGCACGTCCTGTCCCGGCAGTTCGCAACACCTGCCACGGACAAGTTCGTGGGCGCGGAAACCACTGAAGGAATTGCCGGCATTCCGCTGCTGAACGGCGCTGTGGCAACCTTCCAGTGCCGCACCGTTTCGCGACATGACGCCGGGGACCACGTCATCTACGTGGGTGAAGTGGAAAGCTACAAGCACGACGGCGGTGCTCCCCTGGTGTTCCACGGCGGCAAGTACCACGCCACGGCCAGCCATCCGGATTTCTAGGCACACCCTTATGAAAGGTGCGGTTATGGACGATTCAGTTGACGTAGCGATCATCGGTTCAGGCATCAACTCCCTGGTGGCGGCGGCAGAATTGGCCTTGGCCGGGAAGCGCGTGTGCATCATCGAGCGCTCTGACCGTCTTGGTGGCTTCATCCATTCCGCCGAGCGGACCCTTCCGGGCTTCATCCACGACTCCTTCTCCTCCTGGCACCCGTTGTTCGTGTCCGGCGGTGCCTACGGGGCGCTGGGCAAGGAGCTGCACGCCAGGGGCCTGGAGTATTCCAACACCTCCGGCCCGGTGACAGCGAGCGTTGCCGCGGACCCGGCCACCGGAGCCCACCGCGTGGTCATCGCGGAGCGGGACCCGGCCACCACAGCTGCTGCGTTCAAGGAACCCGGCGACCAAGCTGCGTATCTGGCAATGCTTGATGATCTGGGCCGCAACGCAGGAACGGTGTTCGGGGCTTTCGGAGCAGAGCTTCGGTCTTTTGGGGAAGTGGCAAAGATTGCTTTGGGGGCCTTACGACGCGGGCGCTTCCAAGGGACGGAAGCCTTCGTCCGCGATTCCGTGATGAGCGGACGAAACTATGTCCGCAGCCGTTTTGATGGCTGGGAAGCGGACCAGCTGTGGTCACCCTGGCTTCTGCACGCAGGGCTCGGCCCGGACCAAGCCACAGGCGGCGTCATGCTGCCAGTAATGGCCATGAGCATGCACAGCTTTGGGCTCCCCTTGGTTACGGGCGGTGCTTCGCGGTTTGTGGGTGCGTTCGAGTCGTTGCTGCGCGACAACGGGGTGCGGATCATGCTGGGCGCGGAGGCCGAGGAAATCGTGGTGTCGTCCGAGGTTTCCGGCAAAGATGCCGTCACCGGCGTCCGCACATCCCAAGGCGTGGTTTCAGCCGGCACGGTGCTCGCGAACGTTTCGCCCCAGGCCCTCTACACCCGGCTCCTCCGGCAACCACCCGCTGGTACGGCCCAGGCCGCCGAACGCTACCAGAACGGCCGCGGTGCCATGCAGATCCACCTTGCTGTGGACAAGCCTGTGGAATGGCTCGATCCCAGGCTCAACACCGTCCCTCTGGTTCATATCAGCAATGGCTCTGACAGCACCGGAATCGCCTGTGCCCAGGCTGAAGCGGGTCTGCTGCCCAACGAACCTACCGTGGTGGTGGGCCAACAGTGCGTCCTCGATCCGTCGCGGGCTCCGGAGGGCAAAGCCACGTTGTGGTTGCAGCTCCAGGAAGTCCCGTTCACGCCCGTAGGTGACGCAGCCGGCCAACTGGACGTTGCGGGCGGCTGGACTGACGAGCTGAAGCACGGCTATCTGGAACGGGTCCTGGCCCGGTTGGAGCAGTTCGCCCCGGGAACCAGGGCAACCGTCCTGGCCTCGGAGGTTTTGGCACCGACGGATCTGGCCGCAGCCAATCCCAATGCCGTCAACGGCGACCCCTACGGCGGCTCCGCGGAACTCTTCCAAAACCTGCTCTGGCGGCCCTTCCCCGCAGCGGCAGGACACCAAACCGCCGTCGAAGGTCTCTGGCACATCGGCGCGTCGACCCATCCCGGCCCCGGACTTTCCGGCGGTTCCGGACACTTGGTAGCCCAAAAGCTGACCGCACTACCCTCACCACTTTCCCGCCTTCAAGCAGCACTTAAACCAAGCAAGCGATAGGAGAACAATGTCTGTTCTGGCCGGGCTCACTGCAGCCCTCTCGAGTGGTTCCGTGGAAATCATCGATCTCACCACGCCGCTCAGTTCCGAGACCCCCATCCTGAACCTGCCGCAGCCGTTCGCGAACACCGTGGGCTTGTCGGTTTCACCGGTGAGTAATTTCGACGACGCCGGTCCGGCTTGGGCGTGGAACGACGTCACAGTGGGCGAACACGCAGGCACGCACCTGGATGCACCGGTCCACTGGATCACGGGCAAGGACGGCAAATCCGTGGACCAGATTGAACCACACCGCCTGGTGGGGCCGCTGGTGGTGATCGACAAGACCGCTGAAGCTGCCGCGGATCCGGACTTCCTTCTGGAACCGGAGCACTTTGAACAGTGGCAGCAAGAGCACGGCGCGTTCCCGGAGAACTGTTGGGTCATCTTCCGGACGGGCTGGGCGGCTCGAGGCGCTGACGCTGCGGCTTTCGTCAACGCGGACGACGCCGGACCCCACACTCCCGGGGTCTCCGCCGCGGGTGCCAAGTGGCTTGCCGGTAACGCCTCGATCAGTGGCTTTGGCGTGGAAACCGTGGGCATCGACGCCGGTCAGGCAGGTGGCTTGGATCCGATGTTCCCGGTTCATTCGTTCCTGCTCGGCGCTGACAAGTATGGCGTCACCTCGCTGCGGAATGTAGATCGACTTCCTGTCACCGGTGCCACGTTGGTGGTTGCTCCGTTGCCGATCGTGGGCGGCACGGGTAGCCCCAGCCGTGTGTACGCACTGGTGGAAAAGGGCACGGTGGAGCGAGCATGAGCGCGGAAGTAAGGGTCTCCACCCTGGTGGGCAGGACGCTGGCGAAGCTCGGCGTCGGGCACGTTTTCGGCGTGGTGGGCTCCGGTAACTTCGATGTCACCGGCACGCTCATGGCGGAAGGTATTCCGTTCACGGCGGCCCGCCACGAGGGCGGTGCCGCCACTATGGCCGACGCCTATTCGCGGATGTCCGGCAAGGTGGGTGTGGTCACTACCCATCAGGGCTGCGGACTGAGCAACGCCATCACCGGGATCGGGGAGGCAGCCAAAAGCCGGACGCCGATGATCGTGCTCACCGCCGATACCCAGGCCGCTGCCATCCGCTCCAACTTCAAGATCGACCAGGACGCCCTGGCCCGCAGCGTAGGAGCCGTGGCCGAACGGATCCACTCCCCCGCCACAGCTGTGGCGGACACCGTCAGGGCTTACCGCACCGCGGTGAATGAGCGTCGCACGGTGGTTTTGAGCCTGCCGCTGGACATCCAAAGTGGCACTGCGGCAGATGAGGTGAGTGCCGTCGTCGTGCCTGAGCCGTTGAAGATCCGCCCTGACGCTGCCGCCGTTGAGCAACTGGTGGCACTCATTGCCGCCGCGGAACGGCCCGTGTTCGTTGCCGGACGCGGAGGACGGGGTGCCCGGGACGAAATCCTGGCACTGGCACAGCATGCCGGCGCGCTGGTGGCAACCTCGGCAGTGGCGAGCGGGCTATTCAACGGCGACTCCCACAACCTCGGCATCTCCGGCGGTTTTTCCTCGCCTGCCACGGCGGAGTTCATCAGCGGTGCGGACCTGATTGTGGGCTGGGGTTGCGCGCTGAACATGTGGACCATGCGCCACGGTCGGCTCATTTCGGCTGGCACCACTGTGGTGCAGATCGACGTCGAAGATGCCGCCCTGGGTGCCAACCGGCCCATCACCCTGGGTGTGCTGGGTGATTCGGCGCTGACGGCTGCGGATGCCCTGACGGCGCTGCGGACCGTGCAATCCGAGCCCGCTGGGAAGTATCGCACCGAAGCCAACGCTCTGGCCATCAAACAGAGCTCACGGTGGCGGGACGTTTCCACAGCGGATCTGTCCACGGCAACCTCCATCGATCCCCGAGTCCTCACCCGGGAACTCGATTCGATGCTCCCATCCGAGCGGATCGTGGCCGTGGATTCGGGCAACTTCATGGGCTACCCCAGCCAATACCTTGCTGTGCCGGACGAGTTCGGTTTCTGCTTCACGCAGGCATTCCAAGCCATCGGGCTGGGCCTGTACACAGCGATTGGTGCTGCCCTCGCGCAGCCACACCGGCTGCCGGTACTGGGCGCCGGTGACGGCGGGTTCCTCATGGGAATCAGCGAGTTGGAGACCGCCGCGAGGCTGAAACTACCCCTGGTGTGCATCGTCTACAACGACGCCGCCTACGGGGCCGAGGTCCACCACTTCGCTTCGGAGCACTCGGAGGCCGAGCTCTCCAGCGTCGTGTTCCCGGAAACGGACATCGCCGCGATCGCGCGCGGATTCGGCGCCGAAGGCGTGACGGTGCGGACCGTGGCGGATCTGGAAGCGATTCGCCCGTGGATTGCCGTCTACGAAGCCGGGACCCAGGACCGGCCCCTGGTGATCGACGCAAAGATAGCGTCCGACGGCGGATCGTGGTGGCTGGCCGAGGCCTTCCAGGGCCACTAAGCCCCGCCTCACCCAACTGAGAAGCAGCAGTGCGCGTTTTGAGGGCTCAAAACGCGCTCTGCTGCTACCTACATGGGTGGGGCGGTGCTTCCCCGCACCACCAGCTCCGTGGCGACTTCCAAGGCAGCCGAGGAACTACTTCCCTGTTCGATCTGCTCCGTGAGCATGCCCACGGCCATCGACGCGAGCTGGGCGAGGGGTTGCCTGACAGTAGTGAGGGGCGGTGACGTGAGTGCTGACTGGGCGATGTCGTCAAAGCCCACAACGCTGAGGTCGCCAGGGATTTTCAGCGATCGCTGGGCCGCCGCGTTCATGACGCCCAAGGCCTGCAGGTCGCTTCCCGTGAAAATTGCCGTGGGTCGCTCCGGCAGGTCCAGAAGTTCTCCGCCGAGCCGAAGCCCGGACTCGATACTGAAATCGCCGTCGCGCACGAACTCGGGAAGTACCGGCAGCCCGGCTTCATGAAGGGCGGCCGCGTAGGCTGCGTAGCGGGCACGCCCATGACCCGGGCTGTGGACGCGGCCGGTAATGATGCCGATGCGCTCATGCCCAAGTTCCAGAAGATGGGACACCGCCCGCAGCGCTCCGGAGAACGAGGCCGGGCTGACGCTGGGAATCTGCAGGCCTTGGGAACCTTCAGGGTCTATGGCAACAGCGGGGATGTTCAGCGTACGCGCCAGCTCTACCAGTGGTGATCCCTGCCGTGGAGCCAACAGCATCACGCCGTCGAGCCGGTTGCCGGAGGGCTCACGCAATTTCTGCCAGTTCCCGGCAGTAGCATTTACGGCCCGCGTGTAGGCCACGGTGTAGCCGAGCCGCGCAGCAGCAGCTTCCACTCCCTCCATGGTTTCCAGGACCCATGGAGAATCAAAGTTGTTCACCACCAATTGCAGCAATCCGGGTTCGGTGGGCGACTGCCGCTTGGTGTAATCAAGGTCCTCCAAGGCCTGCTGAACACGGGCGCGCGTTGCCTCGGAGACGTGGGAGCGGCCGTTCAACACCTTGGAAACAGTGGGGACGGAGACGCCGGCGGCGGCAGCCACGTCTGCGATCTTGGGGCGCGGAGTGGCGGTCAATGGGGCGGTCCTTGAACTCATGGGGATACGGGGGCGGCAACGCGCTGGGCGGCCGCCCGGCGGACCGGCGCAGTGTCCACCCGCACGGGACCAACGATAACACTCCCGCGTTGACGCGAGCCCAAGGGCGACGCCGCGAAAATCCCCAGCTCAGCGCCGATCCAGCGGCCCTCAACAACATCGAAATCCCAGATGGGAATCTGCCACGGATCCGTGGGACCCACCCGCCAGGCAAACGTGGCCTGCGGAGTTTCATCTATGCGGATCTGCAGCTCAATACGCGGCCCCGGAAGGGCCACGGCGCGCCCTATCGGCTGCTCGCGCGGACCTTCGCTGCCGGTTCCGCTACCCAGGACGTAGCCGTCCGGGGTGCGTACGATCCCCAGCCAGGCGTACCGCTGACCCAGAACCACGACGCCGGCCCGGGTACCTGGAGCCACATCGTCCAGTTCCAGGGTGGTGGTGAATGTGGACGGTTCGCCGGGGAGGATCTGGCCCAAGACGTTAGGGAGCTCGCGGAGATTGATGGGATCGTTGGCTTGCGGACGGAGTACCAGATGTCCTCCTCCACAGGTGGACAGCCATTCGTCCCGGGGGTTGGCCTGCCAGTGCCACTGCGGGCCCAGGCCGGGGGACGTGAAGTTGTCACCGGCGGGTGGTGCACAGTTTTCGGGCGAAGTACCGCGCGGGTAGGGGTGGCTCGAAACCGGGGTTCCCGGTCCGCCGTCGTCCGCTGTTTTGCCCATCCACGGCCAGCCGTCTTCACCCCAGCCCATGGGCTGGAGGTGAACCACGCGTCCGTACGGCCCCCGGTCCTGGAAGTGCAGGAACCAGTCTTCGCCCTCAGGAGTAGTGACCCAGGCGCCTTGATGCGGGCCATTCACGGGCGAATCGCCCTGCTCCAGGACGCGCCGTTCCTCGTAAGGTCCGAACGGCGACCGCGAGCGGAAAACCGACTGCCATCCTGTAGCAACGCCTCCCGCCGGCGCGAAAATCCAGTACCAGCCGTCGCGCTGATAGAACTTGGGCCCCTCCAGGGTTGAGAAGCCCGGCAGGTCTTCGCCGTTGATGACGTGGGTTCCATGGTCCAGGAGCCGGGAGGCGTCCGGGCTCATCCGGTGCACAGTGAGCCGGTTCTTGACTCCGATCCGGCTCTTGGCCCAGCCGTGGACCAGGTACGCCGTGCCGTCTTCGTCCCACAGCGGGCAGGGGTCAATGAGGCCGCGACCGGCGTAGAGAAGGTGAGGTGCACTCCACGGACCTTCCGCCTTCTCCGCGCTGAGTACAAAGATGCCGTGGTCCGGGTCCGGGTAGAAGATCCAGAATTTGCCGTCGTGGTAACGCAGCGCCGGAGCCCACACGCCGCTTCCGTGCCGCACCAGCGAATAGTGGCTGGATTGTGGCAGCTCCCGGAGCGCATGCCCGGCGTGCTCCCAGTCCACCAGGTTCCGCGACCGCAATACCGGCAGGCCGGGAACCCTGTTGAAGCTGGAGGCGACGAGGTAATAGGTGCCGTCAACCTGTACCGCGTCAGGATCCGGCCAGTCACCGTTGAGGATGGGGTTGTTGTAGACGGGGGTGCGGTGTCGGGTTGTCATGGTGTCCTGTCGGGTGAGCTGCTGAAGTGGTGGAGAAGGAGTTCCTCGACATGCTGGGGGCTGGTTAGGGAGCCGTCGTGGACCACTGCGTGGAGACTGAGCTTGAGCGGATTGCCCCGGTCCACTGTTGCCGGGTGGTCCCACGCGACGGCCGGACCCGCGCCTACATAGCCGTCAGTGCGCACAAACCAAGGGCGCAACGCGGAGGTGTCTTGAGCGAGGATGACACTGACGTTTTTGCCCTCATGCCGGGTTTCCATCGCGAGCCAAGGGGAAAGTGATCCATGGGCTATGCCCGTCCCTGTTCCTCCTGAACACAGCACTTTGGCCGGGACATCACCCGACGGGAAGCGCCAGAATATGCCGCCGTAGCCAGCGCCGCTACGCCCTTTGACGGCAGACGACGACACGGACAACTGCTCCACGTCAACGGCAGGCTGAAGCAGGGATTCGAACGCAAGGCTCCACGTGTTTGCGGCAGGGTGCGCTTGGTATCGGTAGCTCCGCCCCTCCACAGCCAACGGGTCTCCGCTCTTGTCCAGCCACACCACCGTCCCCTTCCCCAGCCCCTCCAGGGACAGCCATTCCGCGAGCACTTGACGTCCGTGGTTGGGAAGGATTGCCGGGCCATTTTCGGTGAATGTGGATCCACCCCAGAAGTTGGTTCCGTTCAGGTCCGAGAAAGAGAGCGACAGACCGAGGTGGTGCGGGTGATCAACTGGACCAGCTTCCGTCACCGCCACTCCGGCCAGAGTCCGTACAGGGTGGAGGTACGGCCTGGGAGACAGCACGGTTGCCAGATCGCCGCCGGTGTTCATCTCCAGCACGGTTGCGCCGTTGAGTTGGAAGCTTCCCATTCGACCTCCTTGTGATGGGTTCCGCTGCGTGGGAATCAGCATAAACAGACCAGAAAGAGTTCGGCAACTACTTATGAAAGTTTCTTTGAACTATTTTCCGGTATTGAGTTGTGATGTGTTGACAGTCACAGCCATTCGTTGCTAGAAATCGTTTACTCAGTAATTTTCACCTCACTCTTGGGTCGCTGTGATGGTCTAAGCAATGCTGCCCACGCCCGTACACCGGAAAGTTTCCGTCTAAATATTCAGCGAGTTTGTATCCATGCCCGAAGATCGGGCACCAGAAAGGCGTCATTCGATGAAGAAGACAGCAAGCACTCCTATCCCGCGCAGGCTGGTCCTGGGCGCCGCGGTGGTCGCGGCCGGGTTGGCCCTGAGCGCCTGCGGAGGAGGTGGCGCAACCTCCTCCGGAAGCGGCGGCAACGTGGAACTGAACTTCGTCTTCTGGGGCGATGCCAACCGGGCCAAGATGACGGAAGCTGCACTGCGGATCTTCGAAAAGAAGAACCCGGGAATCACCGTTAAAACCGAATACCAGGACAGTGCCCCTTACGCAGACAAACTGGCCACCCGATTCGCAGGCGGCAACCCGCCTGACGTCCTGGCGATGGCCAACCGCAGCCTCTTGGAGTACGCCCAGCGCGGCACCCTCGCCGACCTCAAGTCCTTCCCCGAGCTGAACCTGGACAAGGTTCCGGAAACCACGCTGAGTCGCGGCGAGGTTGACGGCAAGCTCTACGGTCTCGCCACCGGAGTAACCACCATCGGCATGGTGGTCAACAAGACCATCACGGACCAGGCCGGCGTCACCATCCCGGACGACAAAACCTGGAGCTGGGAGGATTACGCCAAGTTCGCCACCGAAGTCACCCAGAAAACCGGAGGCAAGGTCTACGGCGCCGGTTACGACGTCGCCACGGAAACCGGGCCCATCATTCTGGCTCGCCAACGAGGCGAAGATTTCTATACGAAAGACAACAAGCTCGGCGTCAGCGAAAAGACCATAGAGGACTGGTTCCAGTACAGCGTGGACCTCCGGAAGTCAGGCGGATACCCACCAGCTGGCTTCTTCGAGCAAATCGGGGGATCCCCCGCGCAGTCCTATCTGGCAAAGGGCACAGTCGCCTCCCAGATCATCCCCATCAACAACTTCCGGGGCTACAACGAGGCCGTGGAGGGCGAAGTGGTCTTGCTCCGCATTCCAGGTGAAACCACGGGCGAGCGCCGCGGTTACTCCGCAGATCCCACCATGCTGTGGTCCATCGCTGCCAAGTCCAAGCATCCCAAGGAGGCCGCCAAGCTGGTGGACTTCCTGACGAACGACGCTGAAGGTGCCGCCGAAGTCCTCACGCAGCGCGGTGTCCCCATCAACCCTGAGGTGGCGGACGCCATCACGCCCAAGCTGAGCGCTGACGATAAGACGTTTGTGGACATGATGGCCTCCATTCAGGAAGACGATCTGCCGCCCGCCTACGTCTATCCGAAAGGCGCAAGTGTTGTAGCCGATACCCTCAAGCAGCTCACCACTGAAGTGGAGTTCGGCCGGATCAGCCCCGCGGATGCGGCCAAGACCTTCATGGAGAAGAGCAATGCAGCAATCAACAAGTAAGCCTGCAGCTATTCACGAGGGGGTCGTGGCGCTATGTCGGTTCTGATCAAACAACCATCTGGCGCCGCCCCGGCCGCAGCCGCAGCGGGCGGTAAGCAGCGCATCCGCCCGTCCCGGCGCAGGAAGCAGCGCTCCGGGTATCTTTTCCTGCTTCCCTGGTTTCTGGGGATGCTTTTTACCGTCATCCCATTCTTTGCCTCGCTGTACCTCGCCTTCACGGATTACAACCTCTTTACCGAGCCCAACTTTGTGGGGCTGGCGAACTTCCAGGCGATGTTCGAGGACCCCAGGCTCATTCAGTCGCTGAAGGTCACGTTCATCTACACCTTCGTGTCGGTGCCCATATCCCTCGCTGTTGCTTTGCTGGTCGCCTTGGTGCTGAACCGGGGCCTTCAAGGACTTTCGATCTACCGCTCCGTGTACTACCTGCCCTCCCTCTTGGGAGGGAGCGTCGCAATCGTGATGCTGTGGCGTTACATCTTCGGTAACGACGGAATCGTCAACGGGTTCCTGGGATTATTCGGAATCCAGGGCCCGGCGTGGGTGACCGACCCCCAGTTCTCGCTGAGCACCCTCATTGTGCTGAATGTTTGGACCTTCGGCTCCCCCATGGTGATCTTCCTTGCGGGCCTGCGGCAGGTCCCCGGGATGTACTACGAAGCTGCCTCGATTGACGGGGCGTCCAAGTGGCGGCAGTTCCGCAGCATTACGCTGCCCCTCATCAGCCCCATTATTTTCTTCAACCTCATCATGCAGCTCATCGGCTCGTTTCAGACGTTCACCCAGGGCTATGTGATGAGCGGGGGTACCGGAGGCCCAGCGGATTCCACGCTGTTTTACAACCTTTACCTGTACCAGAAGGGCTTCACCGAGTTCGAGATGGGGTATGCCTCGGCCATGGCCTGGCTGCTGTTGATGATCATCGCGATTTTCACGGCCATCAATTTCATCGCATCCAAGTTCTGGGTCTTCTACGACAATTAAGGCAACCCCATGGCACTCCTTGATTTACCTCTCAAGCGCAAGCTGGCCAAGCAGGATCAACCCGAAGACGCCCTGACGGGAACCCCGGTTTCCCGCTTCTCACGGCATCTGATTCTCTGCCTGGTGGGGCTGGTGATGCTCTATCCGTTGATGTGGCTGATCTCCAGCTCGATGAAGCCCAGCAACGATATTTTTAGGCAGCTGGGTCTCTGGCCCGAAAACTGGGACTTCTCCAACTACGCCCAGGGCTGGACCGCGCTGGACCAGCCGTTCCACGTCTACCTGATCAACTCCATGATCGTGGTGATTTTCTCCATCGTCGGCAACATCTTCTCCTGCGCACTGGCCGCTTACGCCTTCGCGCGGATGGAGTTCACCGGGCGGAAGCTGTTCTTCGCCCTCATGCTGGGAACACTCATGCTGCCAGGCCACGTTCTTCTGGTTCCGCAGTACATCATCTTCTCCCAGCTCGGCTGGCTGGACACCTACCTGCCGCTGATCGTCCCCAACTTCATGGCCACCAATGCCTTCTTTATCTTCCTCATGGTGCAGTTCATGAAGTCTCTTCCCAAGGAATTGGACGATGCCGCCCAGATTGACGGCTGCGGCCCGTTCCGAACTTTCATCCGCGTCATTCTGCCCCTCTGCGTGCCGGCCATGGCCACCACGGCTATTTTCACGTTCATCTCCACATGGAACGAGTTCTTTGGTCCGCTGCTCTACATCCAGAACCAGGACCTCTACACCGTTCCCTTGGCCCTTCGCGCCTTCATGGACTCGGAAGGACAAAGCATGTGGGGCCCCATGTTCGCCATGTCAGTGGTGTCCATCGCCCCCATCATCGGTTTCTTCATTGCAGGGCAGAAATACCTCATCAACGGAATTGCCACCACCGGCCTTAAGTAGGCCCCTCCCCCAGAGCAACACCAACAAGACAAGACAAAGGAGTTTTGCATGCGCCTGCGACGCCTGCTCGGCGCGGCCACCGCCGTCGTCATTCTTGGAAGCTTTACCGCTGTGCCTGCCAGGGCGGAGCCCATCCACAGCGGCACAGAATCACCGGCGGCACCGGCGGCCCTGTGGAAGCAACGTCCGGACGGTTTCGCGTCCCTTCCCGGCAACGGCCTGGACGGCACCACCGGAGGCCAGGCGGGGAGGCACGTGAGCGTGTCCTCGCTGGAGGAACTCACAGCCTATGCCGCTGCCGAGGAGCCGCTGGTGATCTTCCTCAAGGGCAGCATCATGGCCCAGGATTACGTCAAGATTCCGGTCGCATCGAACAAGAGCTTCATCGGTACGGGCGCGGGCGTGGAGCTGGTCAATGCCGGCTTCAAGCTCATCAACGTGTCCAACGTGATCTTCAGGAACTTCACAGTGCGCGATTCCTACATTCCCGGCGACTGGGACGGCAAACGCCCGGACAACGATCGTGACGGGATCCAACTCGACACCTCACACCATGTCTGGGTGGACCACATGAAGTTCGAGCGCATGGGCGACGGCATGATCGATACCCGCAAAGACTCGGACTACCTGACCTACTCGTGGAACGTGTTCGCGGACAACAACAAAGCCCTGGGCGTTGGCTGGACCAGCAACGCGGTCACCAAAATGACCATCCATCACAACTGGATCCGCAACACTGTCCAGCGGAACTTCAGCCTGGACAATACAGCGGCTGCGCACGTTTACAACAACTACCTGCAGGACATTGGCCAGTACGGAATGATGGGCCGCAACGCCGCCAAGGTGGTCCTGGAGGGCAACTACTTCACCTCGGTTGCCGATCCCGTGGTGGCCAAGGACCCTGCCACGGAAATCGTCAACCGTGACAACGTTTTTGATTCCACCCGCGGCCGCAAGGATAACGTGGGCATCGCGTTCGACCCCACACAGTTCTATTCATACGCCAAGGACGACTCCTCCAGGGTTCCCGAACTGGTCACCGGCAGTGCCGGACCCCGCGAAAACAAAGCACCCAGCACGACGACGGAGGTCACGGTCGCGCTGGACGGCACCGGCGATTTCGGCAGCGTACAGGCGGCCATCGGTTCGATTCCTGTGGGCAACACACAACCCCGGACCATCACCATCGAGCCCGGCTTCTACCGGGAAGCGGTGAATGTCTGGGCCGACCGGCCCAACGTGACGCTGCAAGGAGCAACAGCCAACCCGGCCGACGTCGTCATTTCCTACGACACCCCTGCAAACGGAGCAAAGTTCTTCGGCGGAACCTGGGGTGCGGCCGGAAGTGCCACCCTCAACGTCCTGGCCGAACACACCACGGTCCGGAACCTCACAGTGGAAAACGCTTATGACGAGGCCGTTCACGGCGGTAGCCAGGCCCTCGCGGTGCGGACGGTGGCAGACAAGGTCATCTTCGACAACACCAGGTTCCTCGGCAACCAGGATACCTACCTCGCTGACACCACCGGCCGTGACGCCACTGCCCGCACCTACCTGAAAAACTGCTACATAGAAGGTGACGTGGACTTCCTTTACGGCCGGGGCACCGCAGTGTTTGAAGGCTGCACCATCCATTCGCTGGACCGCGGCAGCGACACGAACAACGGTTACATCGTGGCACCCAGCACCAAGGACTCCAACCCTTACGGCTTCCTGATCGTGGACAGCACCCTCACTTCGGACGCCGCACCCGGGACCGTCAGCTTGGGACGCCCTTGGTTTGCCAGCAGCGACCCCAACGCGCACCCCATGGCCGTCATCCGGGACTCGAACCTGGGCAGTCACATCGCTAAGCAGGGCTGGTCAGACATGAGTGGGCATGCTTGGACCGAGGGGCGCTTTGCTGAGTTCAACAACACCGGGCCGGGTGCATACATCAACGAGTTCCACCCCCAACTCACTCCGGAAGAGGCCCTGAAATTCACGAAGGACAGGTTCCTCGGTGACTGGACCCCGGCGGCAGGCGCTTGAGATGGCGGACGCACAGAAACCGAACATTCGACGCCGGACCCTCCTAACCGCTGGACTCGCAGCTGGCACTCTGGCCTCCACCGGCCTCTTCAGCCCAGCAGTGGCGGCGCCGGCCACTGATGGTGCCCCATCCGGCGTCGATCCCCACGGTTGGGGCGAAGCCAGGTTGCCGGTGAACCGCGGGAGCGGAGGTTCCTGGACGTCGGCACCCGAGGGTTTCGCCGGCGTCGCAACCCACGGCCGCGACGGCACTACTGGTGGTGCGGGCGGCACGCTGGTCCACGCCAGAACCTCGGAACAACTCCGGGCTTTCGCGAAAAGTGCCGAGCCGCTGGTGGTGATCCTGCACGGCGAACTGGTGTTCGCGGAGTACGAGAAACTGACAGTGACCTCCAACAAGTCCTTCCTCGGCGCAGGCGCAGGGGCCGCAGTAGTCAATGCGGGTTTCAAACTGGTCAATGTCGCCAACGTCGTGTTCAGAAACTTCACGGTCCGGGACTCCTACATCCCCGGGGACTTTGTGGGGAAACGGCCTGACAATGACAGGGACGGGATCCAGGTGGACACCAGCACACACGTCTGGGTGGACCACATGCATTTCACCCGGCTGGGCGACGGCCTGGTGGATATCCGCAAGGACTGCGACAACGTCACGCTGTCCTGGAACGTCTTTTCAGACCACAACAAGGCCCTCGGAGAGGGCTGGACGCAGAACGTGGTCACCCGGGTGACGCTGCATCACAACTGGATCCGGAACACGCACCAGCGCAACGCCAGCCTGGACAATACGGCAGCCTCGCATGTCTACAACAACTATCTGGAGAACATCTCCAGCTACGGCATGCTCGGGCGGAACGCTGCCTTGCTGCTGGTGGAAGGAAACTACTTCCGGGATGTCCGGGACCCGCTTCACCACCAGGGGCCCGGCGGTGCGCTGGTGGCCCGTCATAACGTATTCGAGGAGTGCACCGGGAACACCGGCCAGGAACGGGGCATGGCGTTCGACGTCCCCTACTCCTATGACCTGACGCCCACCAAGGCCGTTCCGGCGCGGGTACGTGCTTTCGGAGGACCGTTGGGCGGGACCGAGCCGGCGCTTCGGGACGTCATCACCGTGGCGTTGGACGGAACGGGCGATTTTGCCAGCATCCGGGCGGCCGTTGGCGCAATCCCTGCGAATAACCCACGAGCTGTCACGGTGCTACTGCAACCGGGAATTTACCACGAGCCCTCGGTTATCTGGGGTGACCTCCGGAACATCACCCTGGCCGGGGCAACGGGAAATGCGGAGGATGTGGTCCTGAGCAACAGCGAAGGCGTTACCTTGCTGGTGGCTGCGGACGGTTCCGCCCTGCGGGACCTCACCGTCACGTCCGACACCCCTCAGCCCGGGCATGTCCTGCTGGTCAGGGGCAGCGGAGTGAGCCGTTCCAACGTGGTGGTGCTGAACGGCACGTCCAACTAAGTAGCAGCAGTGCGCGTTTTGAGGGCTCAAAACGCGCACTGCTGCTACCTACATGGGTGGCTACGCCTCGACGTCGGTGTTCACGATGTACACGTCGCAGGGAGCGCCGTGCGCCACGCTGTTGGCGATGCTGCCCAGGACGCGGCCGAGGCCCTTCATGCGCTTGTTGCCCACCACGATCAGCGAGGCGTTGTTGGTCTCGGCGTAGTTGATCAGGGCGTTGGCCGGAGTGCCGCGGGCTGCGAAGTACTTGATGTTGCCGGCAGGGACGTCCAGCTCTTCGGAGACCTTGCGGGCAACGTATTCCGCGGAGTCGGCCGAGGAAACGGTGATGCGGTCGCTGCCGCTGCCGAATTCTTCGATGCGGTCATCGGAGAAGCCGCTGATCACATGCAGCTCGGCGCCGAGTGCCGTGGCGAGCTTCGCTGCTGCCACTGCTGCGCGCTTGGCCGTCTCGCTGTTGTCAACGCCGACCACAATAACTTCTGACATGAGTACTCCTGGTTGTGGGGATTTGCTGGGTGCTGCTGCAAGAAATCTACACTCGATCACCCTGCACCGGGATGACCCTTTTGCGCCGGGAGTGTTTACGGCCGGAATCACGGGGTAGGGATAAATCATCGGAACGACTACCCGACCGAAAGGCAACGCCATGAGCGACGAACCATTTTCCCCGCAGACCGCAATCGTCACAGGATCGGATTCCGGCATAGGAAAGGCCACCGCGGTGGCGTTGGCCAAGGCGGGCATGGATGTGGGGATCACTTGGCACTCGGACCAACAGGGCGCTGAGGAAACTGCGGAGGAGGTCCGCGGTCTGGGCCAGAAAGCAGTGGTGCACCAACTGGACACCAGGGATGCCCGTGGAACGGCCGCAGCAATTGACAATCTGGCTGAGGAACTTGGCGGCGTGGACGTCTTCGTCAACAACTCCGGAACCGGGGACGGCACCAAGTTCCTGGAGTTGGACTACGACACGTGGATGTCCACGTTGGATACCAACCTCAACGGCGCTTTCGTGGCCATGCAGACGGCAGCAAAGCGCATGGTGAAAGCCGGCCGAGGTGGGCGCATCATCGCGGTCACCAGCGTCCACGAGTTCCAGCCGAGAGTTGGGGCTTCGGCTTATGACGCGTCCAAGCATGGCCTGGGCGGCCTGATCAAGACCATGGCATTGGAACTCGCCCAGTACGGCATCACCGCCAACAACGTGGCACCCGGCGAAATCGCGACTCCCATGACGGGCCAGGAAGACGAGGATCCGAGGCAAAAGGAACGGCCGGGAGTCCCGTTGGGCCGACCCGGAGATGCCCGTGAAATCGCCGCCGTCATCGCGTTCCTCGCCTCACCGGCCTCCAGCTATGTCAACGGCGCTTCGTGGCCAGTGGATGGCGGAATGCTGCAGATGGGACCGCAGGCAGGCTCGCACATCACCAGCAACGACTGGCGCGAAAGCTAAGCCTGCACCACCTCTGGCCGCACGGTGATCCGTGGGCTAGTCTGCATGAACGGCCTGCCTGGCGGGCCTGAAATTTCCAAAGATTCGTATGACGTTGATGAGGAGCACCATGGCCGGCCACACCTATAGCGTTTCCGAAATTGTAGGAACTTCCACCGAAGGCGTTGACGACGCGATCAAGAATGGCATCGCAACAGCCTCCCAGACCCTGCGGAACCTGGACTGGTTTGAGGTCAAGGAAATCCGCGGCCACCTTGAAGACGGCGCAGTAGCCGACTGGCAGGTCACCATCAAACTCGGTTTCCGCCTGGAGCGCTGAACAGCCTAAGCGCTGATGACCTTCTCCACGAGACGGCAGTTAGTGACAGTTCCGGATTGTCATTAACTGCCGTCTCGGCGTGCGGGTTCGGGTGCGTTGACG
Source organism: Arthrobacter sp. StoSoilB22 (assembly GCF_019977315.1). NCBI lineage: Bacteria > Bacillati > Actinomycetota > Actinomycetes > Micrococcales > Micrococcaceae > Arthrobacter > Arthrobacter sp. StoSoilB22. The sequence goes on along the minus strand of NZ_AP024652.1, from coordinate 239,888 downwards.
GGCTCGGTGCCTACGTCACCCAAGCTGAGAAGCGTTAAAGCGTCCGACGACGGCGAGCCGGCCTTCGCGGAATAGATCCTCAGCATCTGGTCGGGGTCGTCCGGGAGACTCAGCGTCTCAAAGTTCAGTTCGAGGTCGCCCACGATCGGGTGGTGCAACCGCACAGTGCCTGCGGATCTGGAGGCCACCCTGTGCCCGGCCCACCATTGCCGGAAATGCTCGCTGTGCACGGCGAGCTCTCCCACCAGTTGGTTGGTTTGGGGATCGTTGGGGTGGCGGCCCACATCCATGCGCAGGGCACCCACAGCTTCAGCAGCCACGGTCTTCCAATCCCTGAACAGCTGCCCCGCCGCGGGATCCAGGATGATCCAGCGCGTCAAATTCCGTTCCGGAGCCGGAAGTGACGGAAAGTCGGTGAAGAGCAGGTAAGCAATCCGGTTTCCGGCCAGCACGTCCGCCCGCCGCCCCAACACCATGGCTGGTACGTCTCCCACGGCGTCCAGCAACTGCCGGAGTGCGGGCCTCACCTTTTGAACCGGGCCTGGGTTGCCTGCGGAACTGGCGCAGTGCTCCAGCAGGTCCATCATGTGCGCATGCTCCCCCGCGTCCAGTCGAAGTGCCCGGGCCACCGAGTCGAGGACCGCTTTGGACGGGTGGATGTTGCGGCCCTGCTCCAGACGTGTGTAGTAGTCGGTGCTCACTCCGGAAAGCCGGGCCACTTCCTCACGTCGGAGTCCGGGCACCCTGCGGGCACCACTGTTCTCCTGCGCTCCGGCGTCCTCGGGCGAGAGGCGGGCACGCATGACTTTGAGGAACTTACCGAACTCGGCGCTTTGACCCATCCGTCCATTCTGCCGTTCGAGGCGTGTGAAAGACCACCATTGTGGGTAGGACTACCAGACCTAGGAAAAACAGGATCACGCTGGGTTGCTGACTCTGACCCCAAAAGTGAATAGGCTCGGTACAGAGCCTCCGAAAACGCTTTCTGGAGTGTCACCACCGTAATCGTTCCGTCGAAGGAGACCGTCATGCCAGAGCTGACATTGAACAACGGCGTCACCATTCCCCAGCTTGGATTCGGCGTCTTCCAAGTAGCTGCAGGAGAAACGCAGAAGGTAGTGGAAGACGCCCTGGAAGCCGGCTACCGCCACATCGACACCGCAGCCGCGTACCGCAACGAGGCCGGAGTAGGTGCTGCTGTTGCCGCCTCCGGCATTCCCCGGGAGGAACTTTTCATCACCACCAAGCTCCGCAACGGCGAGCAGGGCGAGGCATATGACGCCTTCCAACGCAGCCGCGACGCCTTGGGCCTTGAGGTCATTGACCTGTACCTGATCCACTGGCCTGTCCCTTCGCAGGGCCTCTACACGCAGGCGTGGAAGGAGATGGAGAAGCTGCATCAGGACAAGCAGATCCGGGCCATCGGCATTTCCAACTTCCTTCCCGACCACGTGAACGCACTGCTCAAGGAGGCAGAGGTGGTCCCGGCCGTCAACCAGATCGAAGTCCACCCAACGTTCCAGCAGGCCGAACTCGCCACCAAGTGCCGCGACCTGGGCATCGCCGTGGAGGCATACAGCCCGTTGGGCCAAGGCAAGGACCTGAACGCGGAGCAAGTGGCGCTGGTAGCCGCCGCCCACGGCACTACTCCTGCACAGGTGATCCTGGCCTGGCACCTCGCCCAGGGGACCATCGTGATTCCCAAGTCCGCGGACTCCAAGCGGATGCGTGAGAACTTCGGCGCAGCCGATCTCACTCTCACCGAATCGGAGCTGGCAGCTATTACGGCACTGGAGGCAGGCGCGCGCATCGGCTCCGATCCCGCCGTCGCAGCTTTCACCCAGCTCTAAAGCCCCACGAACAAAGCAAAGGACTCAACCACATGCAGTACACCCACCTGGGCCGTTCCGGCCTGAAAGTTTCCCGTCTTTGCCTGGGCACCATGAACTTCGGTCCGCAGACGGAGGAGGCAACGGCACACGCCATCATGGATTCCGCACTGGACTCGGGCATCAATTTCTTTGACACCGCCAACGTGTACGGCGGCACCGAGCACCGCGGCTGGACAGAGGAAATCATCGGCCGCTGGTTCGCCAAGGGCGGCGAGCGCCGCGAGCGTACGGTCCTTGCCACCAAGTTGTACGGCACTATGACGGACCGGCCCAACGAGTCCAAGTTGTCGGCACTCAATATCCGCCGGGCACTGGATGCGAGCCTTAAGCGGCTGCAGACGGACTACATCGACATCTACCAGTTCCACCACATTGATCGCGATACTCCGTGGGACGAGATTTGGCAGGCAATCGAGGTGGGCGTCCAGCAGGGCAAGATCCTCTACTCTGGCAGCAGCAATTTTGCCGGCTGGCACATCGCCCAGGCGCAGGAAGCGGCGCGCCGGCGGAACTACACCGGGCTGGTCAGTGAGCAGTCCATTTACAACCTGTTCCGGCGCGAAGTGGAGCTTGAGGTCATTCCGGCTGCGCAGAACTATGGCCTGGGCCTGATTCCTTGGTCTCCGCTTCAGGGCGGGCTGTTGGGTGGCGTGCTGAAAAAGGAAGAGCAGGGTGTTCGCCGCGCTGAGGGCCGGGCATTGGAGACCCTCAAGAAGCACGAGGAGCAAATCCGCCAGTACGAGGATTTCGCGGACGAACTGGGCCACGCACCCGGGGATGTTGCGTTGGCTTGGCTTCTCCACCAGCCTGCGGTCACGGCCCCGATCGTTGGGCCGCGTACCCAGGAGCAGCTGGATGCGGGCATCCGCGCCTTGGACGTGACCTTGAACGAGGATGCCCTCAAGCGGCTGGATGACATCTTCCCGGGCCACCGCCCCGCCCCCGAAGATTACGCCTGGTGAGCGATCCCGCAAGCAGCCTGCAGCCTGCGGCGGACACCGTCTCACCACGGAACATCCTGTTCATCGGCGGCACGGGAGTCATCAGTGCGGCGGCGGCTGAACGCGCCGTCGCACTGGGCCACCGGCTGACCATCCTCACCAGGGGACGGTCAGCCGGGCGGCCGGTCCCCGACGGGGCGGAAGTGCTCCACGCGGATGTTCGGGATGCCGCCGCTGTACGTGAGGTACTTCAGGGAAGGGAGTTCGACGCCGTTGCGGACTTTATCTCCTACACCCCGGATCAGGCGCGGGCCGGGTTGGAATTGTTCCGCGGGCGGACCGGACAGTACGTCTTCATCAGTTCCGCTTCGGCCTACCAGAAGCCGCCCACAACACTGCCTATCCGGGAATCGACGCCCCTCAAGAACCCGTTCTGGCAGTATTCGCGGGACAAGATCGCCTGCGAGGAGGTGCTGTACGAGGCCTACCGTGAGCTGGACTTCCCGTTGACCGTGGTCCGGCCCTCCCACACCTATGACCGGACCAAGATCGCGATGGTGGGCGGTTGGACCGATATTCACCGGATGCGTGCGGGGATGCCCATCATGGTGCACGGTGATGGCACGTCGCTCTGGACGCTGACTCACAGCCGGGATTTCGCCAAGGCCTTTGTTGGTCTCTTGGGGCGGCCCCAAGCTGTGGGCGAGAGCTACACCATTACCTCGGACGAGTTCCTGCCGTGGAACCAGATTTACCGCCTGTTTGCTCGGGCAGCCGGGGTGGACGAACCGGAGCTGTTCCACGTTTCTTCGGACACGATTGCAGCCCACAGTCCCGAGCTCGGCCCCAACCTGTTGGGTGACCGCTCGCACTCCGTGGTGTTCGACAACTCCAAAATCAAAGCCCTTGTCCCTGATTACCGGGCCACGATTCCGTTCGCGGACGGTGCGCGAGAGATCGTGTCATGGCATGATCAGCATCCTGAGCTGCAGGTGGTTCTCGAGGACTATATGGAGCTATGCGATCGGCTTTACGAAAGGAATGTGCGCGCATGACATCTGCCCCGCTCATTGAACTCAACGACGGCCACAAGATCCCCCAACTGGGCCTTGGCACGTGGCCGTTGAATGATGCCCAGGTTGCCGATGCCGTGGTGGAGGCGGTGTCGCACGGCTACCGGCACGTGGACACCGCAAAGAAGTACGGCAATGAGAAGGGCGTGGGCAACGGCATCCGTGCCTGTGGGGTGAGTCGCGAAGAACTCTTCATCACCACAAAATTAGATGGTGAATTCCAGGGTTCCGGAAAGGCCGTTGCAGGGCTGGACGGCTGCTTGAAACGCTTGGGCCTGGAGTATGTAGACCTCCTTTTGATCCACTGGCCGCTCCCCCGCCGCGGTGAGTTCGTGTCCACCTGGAAGACCTTTGAGGAGCTGCAGAGCTCGGGCAAAGTGAGATCAATCGGTGTCTCCAACTTCAAGCCGGCCCACCTGGATCAGCTGTTGCGCGAAACGGATGTGGTGCCCGCGGTCAATCAGATCCAGGTCAGCCCCTCCATTCCCCGTACGGCTGCACGGGCTTTCAACCAGTCACATGGCATCATCACCGAGTCCTACAGCCCGCTGGGTGCCAGCAGCGATCTTTTGAATGCTCCCGTGCTGGCCGGCATCGGCGAAAAGTACGGTAAAACACCCGGCCAGGTGGTGCTGCGCTGGCATGTCCAGCAGGGCTTGGTGGCCATCCCCAAGACCTCCAATCCGCAGCGCATGAGGGAGAACCTGGACATCTTCGACTTCGAACTGGACCCCGATGACCTCACCAGGCTTCAAACCCTCGACGCCGGTCCGGACGCCGGCGTGGACTCCGACGTTCAGGGCCACTGACCATGGTTAGCCAGGAAACACTGATCTGGGTTGGTTCGTACACTGCCGACAGGAATGGCAAGGGCGAGGGCATCGCCGCACTTTCGGCTGATGACAATGGCCAGCTGACGTCCCTTGGCCTGGCGGTCCCCGCCAACTCACCATCATTCCTCGCACTGCATCCGACGCTCCCGGTGGTCTACGCCGTCGCCGAGGAAGGTAAGACCGTGCGGGCGTACCGCCGGACCGGCGACGCTGAGTTGGAGGCCTTCGGCGATCCTTGGCCCGCCGGTGAAGCAACGTGCCACGTGGCGGCTGATCCACAGGGACGTTTCATTGTGGCAACGTGCTGGGGCGACGGTCAGGTCATCCTTTACGAACTGGACGACGACGGCGCCATCACCTCGCGCACCAACGCGGCAGCCGCCGTCGATCCCCACTCTGCAACGACTCCGGACGGGGAGCGACCCAGCCGCGCGCACTCAAGCCTGATGCTGCCGGATGGCCGTGTGATGACCACGGACCTGGGACATGACCTGGTGAGGGTGTGGCGGTACGCGCCGGGCGAAGGCCTGCAGTTGGATCATCAGGTGATCCTGCCCAAGGGTTCCGGGCCACGGCACATGGCCCGCCATCACAGCGGAACCGTTGTGGTGGACACCGAATATTCAGTGGAAGTGGCAGCACTTCAGATGGAACCGGACGGTACTTACAGGCTGGCAACCATAGTTACGGCGAGCGCCACGGGTGCCAAAGAAGGCGACGCCGGAGCGGAGATCGCGTTGTCTCCCGACGGCCGTTTCGCGTATGTGGGCGTTCGCGGGTCCAACTCCATTTGCGTGGTGAAGGTATCCAACGGCGGGGCTGAACTGGAGCCCGTCGGGGAGGTACCGTGCGGCGGTGAGTGGCCGCGCCACCACTTGGTCCGCGAAGGCTGGCTGTACGTCGCCAACGAAGGCTCGGACGACGTCGTGAGCTTCAGGCTGGACCCGGCAACCGGACTGCCGGACGGTCCCGTGAGCCGTGTGGAGACGGGCTCTCCCAGCGTTCTGGTCCCCGCCGGTTAACTGACGCCGAGATGGCACTTGATGACAATCATCCGCTCAGACATTGTCATGTTGTGCCATCTCGGCGGGTCTTTTCAGGCTGTCCAGACCTCGACGTCGTCCGTTCCACAGATGAGCCTGCGGCCGGTTGGTTCGAGGATGACCCAGAGCAGTTCCTGGTGCTTGGAAACATCGTCCACGCGGCCGGTCCCGGCGCCCCACGCGACGTCGTAGATCCATACGGGATCGCCCGCGGCGAGCTCAGTCCACTCGGCCGCCGGCACGTGGCGGTAGTCGGCGGGCCTGTTCAGGATGGTGCTGGTCATGCCGACGCTTCAGCGGCGGTGCGGCGCCGCCAGACGGTGGGTACACCCTGGTGGGCCGGGAGGATGTGGCCTTCCGCGAAAACCTGGACGGCATCCGGATCGGAGTCCGGGCTCCAGAGACCCGACGCCGGGCAGTGGGAACCGGTAGGCATGACGCGGGTGGCTCGTTCGCGCAGGAGGGCGATGCTCTTCATCGTTGAAACTCATCCTTGGGGATAGATCGGGGGTGTTTTGTGAAGCAGATCTCTTCAACCCTATGCAAGTCACACGGGCTTGGTTATGGACGGATGCATAGCGTTTTGGAATGTGGCCATGCAAAGGCACAGTGAAAATCCTGCACAATTTCGGGTAGAGCGCATGCAAACGCTTCCAGAAAAAGAGTTTTAGCGGGGTCCTTCACAATTCGAAATACCCGCAACCCGTGGATTAAGCATACGGAAGCGCTTACAGTTGTGACTTGTCCCACAACACCTAAATGCCACAGCACTGTCGCTTAGCGGAAGGTTTCATCACTTGCTATCTCGCAGCTATAGATCCAACGACTGCCCCCAGCGCCCACCACTGAACCGGATCGCCGCCGTCCTCATGACGACGGCGGTACTTACCGCCTCGGCCGTCCTCCCCGCAGACGCCGCTCCCGTCCCCACGCCCGACCCCGCCGCCCAGCACTCCATCCGCGGCGGCATCAGCGATCAGAACTTCTACTTCGTCATGGCCGACCGCTTCAACAACGGCACAGCCGCCAACGACGACGGCGGGCTGGGTTCCGATCCGATGGTGTCCGGCTTCGATCCCAGCCGTAAGGGGTTCTTCAACGGCGGGGACTTGAAGGGTCTCCAAGACCAGTTGGACTACATCCAGGGGCTGGGCACCAACTCCCTCTGGCTCACACCAAGCTTCAAGAACAAGGCGGTGCAAGGCGACGGCACCCTGGCGAACAGTTCAGCCGGTTACCACGGGTACTGGGTCACGGACTTCACGCAGATCGACCCCCACCTTGGCACCAATGCCGAGCTGAAGACGCTCATTGACGCCGCCCACGCCCGTGGCATGAAGGTGTACTTCGACATCATCACCAACCACACCGCGGACGTCATCCAGTACCAGAAAACCGCCTCGGCGCCCTACATCTCCAAAGAAACCGAGCCCTACCGAACCGCTGCGGGCGAGGTCTTCGATGACCGCGACTACGCGGGAACGCAAGACTTCCCGGCCCTGGATGCCGCAACGTCCTTCCCGTACACACCTGTGGTCCCGGACGCGGAGAAAGAGGTCAAGGTTCCGGCCTGGCTGAACGACCCCACGCTCTATCACAACCGCGGCAACACCAACTTTGCCGGCGAGGACTCCCTTTATGGCGACTTCTTCGGCCTGGACGACCTCTTCACCGAGAACCCCAAAGTGGTCAACGGAATGATGGACGTCTACAAAACCTGGATCCGCGACTTCGGGATCGACGGTTTCCGCATCGACACCATGAAGCACGTCAATGACGAGTTCTGGCAGCAGTTCGGACCCCAGGTTCTCAGCTACGCCAAGGAACAGGGCAAGGACGAGTTCTTCATGTTCGGCGAGGTCTTCGATACCTCCAAGAGCATCACGTCCAAGTTCACCACCAGGAACCAGATGCAGGCCGTGCTGGATTTCGGGTTCCAAGGCGCAGCCCGCAGCTTCGCGTCCCAGAGCAGCAAAGCCACCGGCTTGGCGGACTTCTTCAACGGGGATGATTGGTACACGGACGCCGACTCCAACGTCTACCAATTGCCCACCTTCCTGGGTAACCACGACATGGGCCGCATCGGCACCTTCATCGCCCAGGACAACCCGGGAGCGTCCGACGCCGAACTGGTGGAACGCGACGAGCTCGCCCATGAGCTGATGTACTTCTCGCGCGGCAACCCCGTGATTTACTACGGCGACGAGCAAGGCTTCACCGGGGCCGGCGGAGACCAGGACTCGCGGCAGACCATGTTCGCCAGCAAGGTCCAGGAGTATCTGGATGATGATCTCCTGGGGACCAGCTCCACGCACGCCACTGACAACTTCGACACCCAGCACCCGCTGTACAAGAAAATCAGTGAACTCGCGGCCCTCGCAGCTGAACACCCCACGCTCCGAAGCGGTGCCCAGCAAAACCGCTACGCAGCCGACGGCGCCGGCATCTACGCGTTCTCACGCATTGATGCCAAAGAGCAGCGCGAGTACATCGTGGCAGTGAACAACAGCGAGACAGCCCAGACCGCGGCGATCCCCACATATGAAGCGAAACAGCCGTTCAAACTGGTTTATGGTGACGCCGCCAAGAACATCAAGACCGGACAGGACGCCACACTGGCCGTTACCGTACCGCCGCTTTCCGCTGTGGTGTATGAAGCATCGGGGCGACTGGCCAAGTCCAAGGCAGCGCCCGGCGTCGTGCTTAAGAAGCCGGTCACCGCAGCTGGTGACGCCAGCCGCCTGAAGGTAACGGCCGACGTCGACGGTAACTCGTTCTATGAGGTCACGTTCCAAGCGCGCACGGCTGGTGGTGAGTGGACGGCGATCGGCACGGATGACAACGCCCCCTATCAGGTGTTCCATGACGTGTCATCCCTGGAGCCGGGGGCCTCGGTGGAGTACCGCGCGGTGGTGTTGGACAACCGCGGGCAGACGTCGGCGAGCGAGCCGAAGAGCGGCGTGGTGGGTGAGCCGACGCAACCTGAAACTGTCACCGTGGCCGGCAGCCTCAACACCGAGTTGGGCTGCACCGAGGACTGGCAGCCCAGTTGCGAACAGGGGCTCATGAGCTACGAGCCGACGCATCGGCTGTGGCAGCTGAGCGTGCCCAACCTTCCCGCGGGAACGTACGAGTTCAAGGCTGCGCTCAACGGCACCTGGGACGAAAACTACGGCGCAGGCGGTGAGCTCGACGGCCCCAACGTGGCGTTCACGCACACAGGCGGCGCCGTCACGTTCCTGTACGACCACGCCACCAATCTCATCAGCGCAGTCACCGCGGGCCAGCAGCCTGCAGCCGTTTCCGTGCCGGGAAGCCTGAACTCCGAGCTCGGTTGCGCTGGCGATTGGATGCCCGATTGCGCCCAGGCCCAGTTGTCCTTGGACGCCGCTGACGGACTCTGGAAGCTCTCCGTGCCCAACCTGGCCGCCGGCAGCTACGAGTTCAAGGCCGCCATCAACGGCTCCTGGGCTGAGAACTACGGCCTGGCCGGAGCCCCCAACGGCAGCAACATCGCGTTGAAGCACGACGGCGGCCCGGTCACCTTCCGGTACGACCCCGCCAGCCACCTGGTGACTGTCCGCTAACCCACCTGTCCGCTAACCCAAGTAAGTAGCAGTTGAGGCCGTTTTGAACGCTCAAAACGGCCTCAACTGCGACTCAGATGGGCTACTTGTAGCTCAGGCTGAGCAGCATGGACTTGAGTTGGGCATACTGGGTGCTGCCCATCCAAGCCTTGGCCGCCTCCGGGGTTGCGAAGGCTGGCTGCTTGGCGGGATCGAACACCGCGTAAGCACTCATGATGCCGTTTGGTACGCGGACCTGGTTGGTCCCGGAGGAACTTACTCCGGCCTTGAGCTCGGAGGACACCCGTACATCCATGATGTACGTCGGAGGTCCATCGGCAGGTCCCGTTCGGGGTGAGGGCATTCCCTCGTAGGGGGGCCCTTCGTAGGGAATGTACTGTGACTGGTTAGAGGAGAAACCGAACTCCACCAGCTCACCCGAGTTGTCGCGAACGCCGGGCACTACAGCCCGGTCCAGAATGGTTCGGTCCACCAAACCAGCAGTCCCATCCGCGTAGTTTCCATTGAACACACGAGCTACCTCAGCCCCAGCGGCATCAAAGACAGTCACAATGCGCGAGGCTTCCGCAGTCCCAGGAGGATCGAATGGTCCTTGGTCCGCCCGGATACTCCAGCCGACCGGATAGGTGAAGGACAAATGCCCGTCCGGGAAGGTATAGGTCTGGCTGGTCGGCGCCTGCACGGGTGGCACCACTGGCGCCGAGGCCACTGCTGGCGGTGTGGTGGGTGCGGGCGGGGTGGTCACCGGCGCGGCCACCGTGGGCGTCGCTGACGGCGTCGCCGAAGGTGTCGCAGTGGGCGTGGGCGTCGGGGTGACGGTAGGCGTGGGCGTGGAGCTTTGGAGTGTCACAGCGGGCAAGGGATTGGAACTGACTGTCTCGAAGCTTGAGGCAACCAGCACCCCCGCAATCACGGCAGCAGCGCCGAGCAACAGTCCGCCCGCAATCTGGGCCTTGCGGCGCCTGCGCTGTTCCAGGGACGTCACTGCCGCGAGTGGGCTGTTGTCGCTGAACACGGTGGTGCCGGAAAGGATTTTGTGCAGCGCTTCTTCGCCGTTGGGTTCCGCCACGGGATCGATAGTGAGCGGGTCAATCGCTGATATCTGGTTCTTGATCGGATCCATTGTCTTCAGACCCCCATCTTCTGTGTAGTCGAGTTGGCCCCTGCAGGCAGATGCTTCCGGAACGCAGTGCGGGCCCGGTGAAGGCGGACTTTTGCCGCCGATTCGCTGCACTGCAGCACTTTCGCGATGTCGGCAATCCCCAGGTCGTCCCAGTAGGCCATCTGCAAAATGTCGCGGTCCTTTTCCCGCAGTGCTTCCATTGCGTCCTGGACAGCAACATTCTCGGAGTCGCCACCAAAGCGCTGGACCGCCGTCGTCCGCAGCTTTTCCTGCAACGCCAGGCGCCTGTCGCGGCTCCTGTACGCATTTCCCACAAGGTTCCTTGCAACCGTCAGGAGGTACGGAAGGTCCGGGTGTGAGTCATCGCTCCACTTCTGCCATACGACGCGGAAAACGTCGGCCGCGATTTCCTCAGCTACGTCCGCGGATTCAACACGTCGGCAGACGAACTTGAACACGGATGGGTAGCTGTCTTTGTGAATGGCGATGAACGCCAATTCGCGCTCTGAAAGCACGATTGTTCCCCCTGGTAATTAGAGCCCTGAACTGCAGGATACTTGTATAGTTTCCGGCCGGGCTGCCAAGGTTACATGGGTGGCAAGTTTCTTCCGGCGTCCACGATAGATTCGATGCAGCAACCCCGGACCCCGAACGAAGGCGTGAACAGGCAATGGTGGAAATAGGACCCGCAGCGGACTGGGCCCGCAAGCAGGTAGAGCTCAAACGCGTGCCGGTCGCGGTGCTGGGCATTGCCTCAAGCCAAGGCATTGAGGACATTGTGGCGTTTGGTTCCGACGACGGCCGGCAGGCTGCAGTCGATGATCACTTTGCGCTGTTCTCGGTCACCAAACCGATCACGGCCCTGACGGTCATGCGGCAAGTTGAGTTGGGGAAACTCTCGCTTGGCGCCTCGCTGGGTGACGCCCTGCCGGGCTTTGGCACCGGCCGCACGGATACCGTGACGCTTGAGCAGCTACTCAGCCACCGATCCGGAATCTCAGACCCGGCGCTCGACGGCGGCACTCCCCTCCGCGAAGCCCTCACCGCCGCGGATCAAGCCTTTTACGCCGGATCTCTGGTGCAATACTGCAACATCGCCTTTGAGGGTGCAGCGGCGATGGCCGAGTGGTCAGGCGGAGTTCCGTTCGAGAACCAGCTCCTGGCTTTGGCCGCCGATACCGGGGCGCACGGGCTCACGTTCAACACGGATTCCAACCCGCACACCGTCCACGGCACGGACGCAGCGGGCCTGGACGTCCAGGAGATGTACAAGCACAGGCATCCCGGGGCAGGGCTCTTCGGCACGGCCGCAGATTTGCTCAGTCTTGGTTCCGAGCTCTTACGGGGTTCCGGGAAAGCCGTCCGTCCCGCAACTCTTGCCGCCATGCGCCGCCCCCGGACCACAGAGGTTTCGCACATCACCACCCGGCCCCAGCCCCTACGCCACACCGGACTGGGCTTCCAGATGCCCGCCAATGAGTCCGAGCTGTTCGCGCAGGGGATTTATGGGCATCCGGGCTGGTCAGGCACTGAGTGGTGGATGCTCCCCGAGCAGGACCGCTGCGTGGTGTTCCTGACCAACGTGCTGGACGCCCCGGACCTTGGTGTGGACACCAACGAGCTTTTCAACGCAGTGGCGGTCTCCTAGCTGATACGGCCCAGACGATCACGAACAGTCCCACCAGGATCAGGCCCGCGTCGCCAAGGTCAATGCTGCCGAGCCACGTGGTCAGCGGATCTTCGAGTTCAAAGGCGGCGTTGATGAAGCCACCCAGTGTGATCACGGAGATGAAGAGCGCAGAAACAGCAGAGATGCCGGTGATCAGGGCGTTGAAGCCGAGCTTGCGCCGCGGGTTGTGAATGGCTGATTTGTACATCTTCATCATGGCCACGCCGTTGGCGGAATCGCACAGGGTCATGGCGGCGGTGAACGCGAGCGGGAGGGCCACCAGGGCGAGGGGCGAGACACCGGCGAGTGACGCCGTCGTGGTGATGACCAGCAGTCCGATGGTGGTGGCAGTGTCGAACCCCAGGCCGAACAGGAAACCGATCACGTAGATGTTCCGCGGCCGCTCCACTTTGGACAGCGGTTTGGCGAGCAGCCGGGCAACAAAGCCTTTCGCTTCAAGGTCTTCGGGCCGCACATCACCTCCCCGCTGTACCTGACGGTATACGCTGGTCGCCCGCACAAACGCGGAGCCGTTGAACAAGCCCATCGCCAGCAGGAACAACCCCGAGACTCCACTGCCGATCAGGCCCAGCACCTTGTTACCGGTGGTGCCGTCCTCCATGAACTGCCCGATCAAGGTGGCACCCGCCACCACCAGCAGCCCGGCCAGGATCACCACGGAGCTGTGACCCAGGCTGAATGCAAAACCCACACTCACGGGGTCTCTGTGCTGCGCCACGAATTTGCGCGTGGAGTTATCTATGGCGGCGATGTGGTCCCAGTCGTAACTGTGCTTGATACCGGCAACGTACGCGGTGATCACCAGCCCGAGCGCCAGCGGCTGCGCGCCACCTGCGGTGCCAACAAGCAACAGCACGACGGCGGCAAGATGCAAAGCGGCTACGGCACCGAAAGTGAACAGCAGCCGGGTCCGCAGGGACAACGTCTCCCGCTCCCGGTACATGGTGGCGAACTCGGTCAGCGCAGTCATCAGTACTTCCTCAGGTTCAAGGGCGCCTGCCCATACCAACGTTCCCGCAGGACGCCGGTGCACGCACCCAGCAATTTGTTGAGTTCCTCAGTGCTGTTGGACAACGATCGCAGCACAAGCCCCGCACTTCCGGCAATAGCCGCCGCTAAAGACACCCCGGTATAAGCGTCAAAGTCACGGGCTATCCGGTCCAGTTCATCGGCAAGCCCTTGATCAACCCGCGGATCCACCACCACTAACGAGCCCAGATGGCTGAAGCCCTCCATGAACCCCATCCCGGTCACGTCGTTGAGAGGTGGCCTGATCAGGAGGTTGTCCAGCGCCAACAGCTTCGCACCGTTCTCCCCCTCTACCCAGATCTCGTTGCGCAGCCGCACCTCCTCATACTTGAAGGACGCGCCGTCCGGCGACCACCCCGGCGTGATGACCTCAGCCATGACGAGGCTCGACGTCGGGTGGAGACTGATGCGCGAATTCTGCCGATAGCTCGCCTCCCGGTACGCGATTAACTGATCCGGCATCAACTCCAGCCGCGAGCCCTCCCCCATTTTGATGGTCATCCGCTGCTCAGCGAATGAGCCCGGAGTCCTGTACACCTTGGTTGCCGACTGCGTGGTCAGCAACAGCTCAGCCCCCGCCTCAACCTCCACGTCAATAACAAACAGATCGGCCCCAAGATACGCACCCCCGGGATTGACCATGACATAACAAACCTGCCCGCTCTGATCCAGGTAATGCGGCCTGAGCACCCTCAAAGCCCCCTCATGGAACTGCCGCGAAGCAACGGACCTACCGCCCCGCACAGAAACCCCAAGCTCCAACCGCCCCCGCACCCCCCGCTCCCCCAAAATCAACGCGGAGTCAGGCCCCACGTCCCCCACAACATCTGAGCCGAATTCGACCTGCGTCGTCGTGTTCATAGGCGCATCTCCGGTGGTGACGAAACCGTCGAGGCGGCCGAGCCGGATTTTTGGGCCGCGGCGTGGCGGGCATCGCGAAGCGGGCACGGCCCAAAATCCGGCGCGGGCGCCGCCCCAAGAACCCTCACGGTGTTAGATCGAGCATCAGGACGTCGCGGCGGATCCAGTTCAGGACCTCGTCCAGGCCTTCGTCGGTCTTCAGGTTCGTGAAGCAGAACGGCTTGTTTCCGCGGAATTCCTTGGAGTCCCTCTCCATGACGGCGAGGTCTGCCCCTACGTGGGGTGCCAGGTCTGTTTTGTTGATGATGAAGAGGTCGGATTTGATCATGCCTTGGCCGGCTTTGCGGGGGATTTTTTCGCCTTGGGCTACGTCGATGATGTAGATGGAGAAGTCGACGAGTTCTGGGCTGAAGGTGGCGGAGAGGTTGTCGCCTCCGGATTCGACGAAGATGACTTGCAGGTCAGCATGCCGGGTTTTGAGTTCTTCGATGGCCGCAGTGTTCATGGAGGTGTCTTCGCGGATGGCGGTGTGGGGGCAGCCGCCGGTTTCGACGCCGATGATCCGGTCTTCGGGGAGGATGCCGTTGGCGGCGAGGATTTTGGCGTCTTCGATGGTGTAGATGTCGTTGGTGATGGCGGCCATGGAGATGTCGCGGCTCATGTGCCGGGTGATGCGTTCAACGAGCTGGGTTTTGCCTGCTCCGACGGGCCCGCCGACGCCGATTTTGATGGGTTCTGTCATGTTGTCTGTCCTTTGCACTTGCTAGCTCATGAACATGCGGGCACGTTGCCGTTCGTGCCGCATTTGTGAAATTTCGAGGCCGGGGCTGACGGCCCCAAAGTCGTCCCAGCACAGCTGTGCTACATCGTGGATAGCGGCAGCGACGGCGTCGTGCGCGTCCCGAAGTACCCGCTGCCCGGCGTTCTGCCCGAGCGGTATGGCCCGCACGGCGTTCTGCGTCAGCGAGGTAACGGTGGCAAACAGATAGGCAGACAACGCCGCCTCAAAGGGAACCCCCAAAGACCGCGCAATGACGCCAAAAGCCAGAGGTTGATGCCCCGAGGCCAACCCCGCCCGAACGAGCCCCCGATACTCTTCCAACTCAGCCGACGGGAACACCTCCCCGCCAATTTCCAACAACCGCCCACCCATTTTGAGCGAAGCCTCCCGCACTTCCCGAGCCAACAACTGCGAAGACAACACCCCATCCAGCAAGCCGACATCCACCCCCTCATAAAGAAAGCGAACGGCCAACCCCTCGGAAAAGACCAACTGCTGCCCCACAAAAGCACCCAACCACTTCCCAAAAGTGATCTCATCACGAACCAACTCACGGTGGATGTAGCTCTCAAACCCCAAAGAATGAGCAAACGCCCCCGTAGGCAAAGCTGAGTCAGTCAACTGTTGAAGAGCAAGCTGATATGTCGGGCTCAAGCCGCACCGCCGCCGGTGCGGTCTGTGCGCTGGAGCGGAGCTGGGAAGGGGGCCGCGGTGTGGAGGGCCCCGCGGGGGGCCCACTGCCGCGAGGGCCCCGACCTGAGCTTGCGAAGGTTGGGAGCGGCTGGGGACGGGCACGGCCCCCTTCCCAGTGGAGCGCAAGCGCGCGCACCCAACCTGATGCGACGCATGACTCTAGTGCGAATGCTCTGCATGGCGGAATGGCACCGGCATGACCCGCTCTTGCCTGTCGTAGGGGACGCCGACGCTCTTCAAATAGTCTTCGACCGTGTGGTCGTACTGGCACACCATGACTTCGGCCCCGTATTCAGACGCAGCGTCGAAGAATTGTGCCTGCAAATGCCGGTTGCCGAGCGAATGTGCCACGACGCCCATTTCGTGGATGCTCCGTGGCCCGATCACCAGGACGTCGGTGGGCAGTACTGAGATGACGATGAGGTTGGTGTCAGTGACGGCAAGGATGTCGCCGTCTCGGAGGTCCCCGGTGCCGCTGGGGAGCCGGATGCCGAGTTCTTTGCCGTGATCGGTGGTGACGCGTTGGATGCGTTTGACGAGGAGGGCGCTGGGCAGCACTACTTTTTCTTTGTGGTGGCCTGCGTAGTCAGCGGGTTGTTCGTGGAGGTTGCCCAGGATTTTTTCGATGATCATGGTGGCTCCTAGAAGAGGAAGTAGCGCTGGGCCATGGGCAGCACGTCGGAGGGCTGGGAGGTGACTTCGACGCCGTCGACGGTTACCTTGTAGGTTTCGGGGTCGACGGCGATGTCCGGGGTTTCGCCGTTGTATTTGAGGTCCGCTTTGCTGAGGCTGCGGATGCCGGTGACTGGTTTGATGATGCGTTCCAGGCCGAGCTCGGCTGGCGCTCCGGCGTCGATGGCGGCTTGGGACAGGAACGTGATGGATGTTTGTTGGAGGGCTTTTCCGTACGTGGCGAACATGGGCCGCATGGTGCGCGGTTGCGGTGTGGGGATGGAGGCGTTGGAGTCTCCCATGAGTGCGTAGGCGATTTGGCCGCCTTTGATGACGA
Organism: Arthrobacter sp. StoSoilB22; assembly: GCF_019977315.1. Taxonomy (NCBI): domain Bacteria; kingdom Bacillati; phylum Actinomycetota; class Actinomycetes; order Micrococcales; family Micrococcaceae; genus Arthrobacter; species Arthrobacter sp. StoSoilB22. The sequence continues at coordinate 223,333 of NZ_AP024652.1, read as the reverse complement.
GTTCGGGTTTCACACCGAAGAACGCGGGGTCCCAGAGGACCAGGTCTGCGAACTTGCCTTCTTCCACGGATCCGATGACGTCTGCCATGCCTTGGGCGATGGCGGGGTTGATGGTGTATTTGGCCACGTAGCGCTTGAGCCGGAAGTTGTCGGATTCGGCGGATCCGTGGGTGGTTCCGGATGGATCCTTCAGTACGCCGCGCTGGCGCTTCATGGCATCGGCCACCTGCCAGGTACGCGTGACCACCTCGCCGACGCGGCCCATGGCCTGGGAGTCGGAGGATGTGATGGCGAAGATGCCGAGGTCGTGGAGGACGTCTTCGGCGGCGATGGTTTCGGCGCGGATGCGGGAGTCGGCGAAGGCCACGTCTTCGGGGATGTCCGGGTTGAGGTGGTGGCAGACCATGAGCATGTCCAGGTGCTCTTCGATGGTGTTTTTGGTGTAGGGCAGCGTGGGGTTGGTGGAGGCAGGGAGCACGTTGGGCAGCCCGGCGATTTTGATGATGTCCGGGGCGTGGCCTCCGCCTGCGCCTTCGGTGTGGAACGTGTGGATGACCCGTCCATCGATCGCCCGGATGGTGTCTTCCACGAAGCCGCACTCGTTGAGGGTGTCCGTGTGGATGGCTACTTGGACGTCGTATTCGTCGGCAACGCGCAGGGACATGTCAATAGAGGACGTGGTGGAGCCCCAGTCCTCGTGGACTTTGAGCCCCACTGCACCGGCGCGGATCTGTTCTGCGAGGGGCTCGACGGCGGATGCGTGGCCCTTCCCGAACAGGCCGATGTTGACGGGGAGCCCTTCGGCGGCTTGCAGCATGCGCGAGATGTGCCAGGCGCCGGGGGTGATGGTGGTGGCTTTGGTTCCTTCGGCGGGGCCGGTGCCGCCGCCCACCATGGTGGTGATTCCGTTGCACAGGGCTGCGGGGACCTGCTCCGGGGAGATGAAGTGGATGTGGGTATCGATGCCGCCGGCTGTGAGGATCTTCCGTTCGCCCGCGATGATTTCCGTGCTGGCACCGACCACGATGTCCACGCCGTCGGCGATCTGTGGGTTGCCGGCCTTGCCGATTTTGAAGATGTGGCCGTCTTTGAGGGCGACGTCGGCTTTGTAGATACCCGTGTAGTCCAGGACGATCACGTTGGTGATCACGGTGTCCGGGATGTCTTCAGCCCGCGTGAGTTGGCCGTTCTGACCCATTCCGTCGCGAATCACTTTGCCGCCGCCGAACACCACTTCTTCGCCGTAAGCCGTGTAGTCCTTCTCAATCTCCAGGAACAGCTCGGTGTCGGCAAGACGGATGGCGTCGCCGGTGGTGGGGCCATACAGTTCGGCGTACTGCTTGCGGGGAATCTCGAAGCTCACTGGTGGTCCCTCTCCGCTGCGACGCCCGGGCGGGGTTCCCCGGTTACTGAAGTTCCGCCGTCGAGCTTTCCGTTAACTGCGTTGCTGAGGCCGTGCACCTCGCGCGTCCCTGCGAGTTCGATCAGGTGGACCGTTTTCCTGTCCCCCGGCTCGAACCGTGCGGCAGTACCTGCGGGGATGTCCAGCCGACGGCCGTAGGCGGCTTCTCGGTCGAATTCCAGGGCCCTGTTGGCCTCGGCAAAGTGATAGTGCGAACCGACCTGCACGGGGCGGTCACCGCGGTTCACAACCTCGACGGCGATCGCCTGGCGGCCGCTGTTACACACGACGGGACCGGGCTGGAGCCTGTATTCACCGGGGATCATGGGGGCTCCTATCGGATGGGGTTGTGGACGGTGACCAGCTTGGTGCCGTCGGGAAAAGTGGCTTCGATCTGGACGTCGTGGATCATCTCAGGCACGCCTTCCATCACGTCTTCGCGGCGCAACAGGGTGCTTCCGTAGCTCATGAGTTGGGCGACTGACTTGCCGTCGCGGGCGCCTTCGATGAGCTCGTAGCTGATGATCGCCACAGCTTCGGGGTAGTTCAGTTTGAGCCCCCTCCCTTGGCGACGCCGTGCGAGGTCGGCGGCCACCACGATCATGAGTTTCTCCTGCTCACGGGGCAAAAGATGCATGGTTACTCCTGGGACGCCGGGCACTTGGACATTGTGTTCAGCGTAGGGAGCGGAAGTTTCGGCTACGTTTCCACGGCGTCACGGGCGGGGGTCGATTTCTCAGGAATTGACCTCAACCATTGTTGAGGTTCTAGCATCAATGAGGTGTGCGTCTGAGAGGCCGCCATCCCCGCCAGCCCCATGAAAGTGCGTTAATGACCCATCCCAAGCCCGTGCCATCCGAACCAGTCGGCGAACTTTTCAGGGCCGCGTTCCGCGCCCATCCGGCAGGAGTCTCGATTGTCACAGCAACGGGTCCAGAGGGAGCAGTGGGGCTGACGGCATCATCGGTGGCATCTGTGGCCGTGGATCCGGCGATACTCGCTTTCTCTGTGACCGGCGGGCGATCAGCTTCCGTCATCGCAGCCGCGCAAACAATCTTGGTCCATCTGGTGGGCGCCGATCAGCTGGAGCTCGTCCGCGCCTTCGCGGACCCATCCGCCCCGCGATTCACGGACACCATGGAATGGGAGGTCCTGCCCACAGGAGAGCCCCTGCTCAAGGAGGCCGTCTGGGCATTACGGTGCGAAATTATCCATCGGGCGCCGCTGGGGGGCTCAGTGCTGCTGGCAGCGAAAGTTGTGGACATCCGGGCTAACCCGTCCGGTTCAGCTCCACTGGTTTATCACAACCGGGAGTTCCACACGCTGCTCGCGAGTGTTCCAGCCGGGGCTTAGCTGCGGCTTAACTGCGAGGTTAGGTCTTCATGAGTGCCACGTAGCCTACGCCCACCGGGTTTCGATCGCGGCAGGCCGCAGCTGGCTGGCGCGGATCCTCTCCAGATCGAACTTGTTGCTGCGGTCGAAGTTGAAGATGCCGTTCTTCTCCTGGAACACATCCGTCAGCTGCGTGTAGCAGTAACCGAACATATCCTCGTTCTCCAGCAATACGGCACAGAGTCCATCGAAGCGGGTGTAGAACTCTTCCTCACTGCTGACGCGCTGGCCGTAGCCCCATGAAGAGGCGACGTCGCTTCCGTCCACGGCCTGGCGGGCCTCAAGTTCGTTCCACCAGATCCCGCCGAATTCGGAGACGAAGTAGGGCTGGCCTGCATAAGGCACTGAATACTCCTGGCCGTCCGCCGTGCGGTTGATGTACGGCTTTCCGTCCGCAAGGCCCTGTTGTTCCATGCGGAACCGGTCCGGATCCTGTTCATACGAGTGCGAGTCGTAAATGTCGGTCTCCCGAATGCGATGTGAGTAACCGGAGGCATCGATGACCGGACGCGTAGGATCAGCGAGCTTGGTGGCAAGGAACATGGCTTCCGTGACGTCATCAAGTATCGTGGGGCGATCGTGCATCACTTGGTGGGTCTCGTTGAGAGGGCACCAACCAATGATGGAGGGGTGGTTGAAATCGCGCTTGAGCACCTCCAGCCATTGCGCCACGAAGCTCGCTGTGGGCTTTTGATTGTGACCCACCGTTCCGCCACCGGAGACACCCCAGTCGCCGAACTCACCCCACACCAGGTAACCCAGGCGATCGGCGTGATAGAGGAAGCGTTCCTCAAAGACCTTCTGGTGCAGCCGGGCACCATTGAAGCCTGCGGCCATGGACAATTCAATGTCCTTGACGAGGGCAGCATCGTCCGGCGACGTCATCAAGGACTCCGGCCAGTAGCCCTGATCCAGGATCAGCCGTTGGAAGACTGCTTTGCCGTTGATGCGGACCACTTTGCCGTCCAAGGCAACCGATCGAACCGCTGCGTAGCTGCTGACCTGATCAATCACATTGCCGGAGGAGTCGCGGACACTGACCTCCAGGTCATAGAGGAAAGGATCTTCGATGGACCAAGGGCGCAGTGATTCTGCAGGGATTTCCAGTCGAAGGGAGGGCGTGAGATCCAGGTCGGCTTTGGCCGTGGCTTCTACACGCAGCTCGCTGTCATCGCTGAGGACGGCGGTGACAGAATGTCCACTTCGGTTCTGGCTGACCGGCACCTCCAGGGTGATGCTGGAATCGGCAAGGTTGGGCGTCATGCGGAGGCGTTTGATGTGAATCTCAGGCACCGCTTCCATCCAGACGGTCTGCCAAATTCCGGTGGTCCGCGTGTATTGGCAGTGGGTGTTGTTGTACCAGGTGGCTTGCTTGCCCCGGGCCTGCATCTCGTGCCGTGAGTCTCTGGCTCGAACCACAACCACAGCGTCCGTACCGGGCTCTGCCGCTCCCCCGAGGTCTGCCGTGAAAGGCGTGAACCCGCCACGGTGACGGGCTACTTCCACGCCGTTTACCCACACCGTGGCGTCGTGATCCACCGCGCCAAAATGCAAAAGGACGTTCTGTCCGGCCCACTCCTGAGGGATGGACACGGTGCGCCGGTACCAGACGGCTTCCATGAAATCTACGTGCTCAATCCCCGAAAGGGCGGACTCCGGTGCGAACGGAACCAGGATCCGGCTGTTGAGTTCACGCGTGGTGAGTCCGCGCTCCAAACCGGAGTCACCGGCGTCGATCTCAAATTCCCAGGTGCCGTTGAGGTTCAGCCATTTGTCACGGACCAGCTGTGGACGGGGATGCTCGGGCTTGGGGAGGGAAGGAATCACATCAGAGTACGTCAAGGCCTGTCCTTCAAAAGCGGGATAGAGGAGTCATTCCAGTGAAGCGCATGCCATGGAAATTTGCACTGGCACCAGGAATCGTGCCATTCCTCCACCTCATCCTGGTCAAGAATCGGCCTAGTTGTTTCGGCCCCGAGCCGCAACGCTCCACTGCTCCACCACAGCCCCGCCGCGCACCACAGTGACCTCGTCCACCAGATTCATAGTGAGGCACACATGGTTGGGGATGACTCGGAGCCGTGTGCCCAGGGGCGGCAGTTGCGAGGAGTCCGGCCACACAACCGTGGCGTGGTGCTCGGACAACGCCGTGACGCGAGCCTCAGGGAATTCGGGGAGCCGCCCGTACCCGGTAGCCCAGTCCGGGCGGTCACTGCCCAGGATCTTGCTGCCGGCGTCCACCACAACCCGGCGCACGTTCCCGCCACGGGCTTCGTGCCTGCTGACCACTGTGGCGGCGACCGTCAGAGCGATGTCATCCCAGCCGCAGCGCTCCAGTTCCAGTTGCTGGGCGTCGCCGAACACGTAAACTCCGGGACGCAGTTCCGTGGCTGCGGATTCACCGGTGATCAGGGCCGTGGGCGTGGACCCCCCGCTGATGGTCCTCACGTGGAAACCAGCGGAAGTCAGCGCCGTTGCCGCAAGACCCAGCGCTTCATTCTCGTTACCCGCAGCACCTGTGGGCATGCCGGGCTTGTAGCTATGCCCCGGGAAGGTGAAAACACCGGCCACGGCCAAACCCGCCGCCGTGGCTGCCCTGGCAACATCCACCACCTCGTCCGGCAGGACTCCGCTTCGGTGGTGCCCGCTGTCCACTTCGATCAGCACCTCAATACTGCCGGCATCCGCGCCAAGTTGGCCGCCCATCGCCGTCGCGCTTTCCGCCGAATCCACGCCGACGGCGAGGCGGCACGTGGCCGTCAACGCGCGAAGACGTTCCGCATGCGGCGCTTCAACCCAGAGGGGGTAAGCGATGAAGATGTCCTTCACGCCGTCCGCAGCGAAGACCTCGGCCTCCCCGATCGTGGCCACAGTGATGCCAACGGCTCCCGCGGCGAGCTGCTTGCGCGCAATCTCCAGCGTTTTGTGCGTCTTCACGTGCGGACGGAGTCCCAGCCCGCGCCCGCGCATGCTCGCCGCCATCCGTTCGATGTTCCGGTCCAGGACATCGGTGTCGATCATGACGGCAGGGGTGATGAGGGCGGCAGGAATAGCGTTCATTCATAAACCCTAGCGGCCGGGACAATGACGACCTACGGAGCGGACTGCCTGACCCGCATTTCGAACGCCGCCGCCGGCTGCTGGACGGCACGCAGCGCATCTTTGCTTTCGATCCGCTGGATGAGGAGTTCGACGGCCCGCTCCGCAATTTCCGCCCGCCCCGGCGCCACAGTAGTCAACGACGGCGACGCGAACCGCGACTCGTCAATGTCATCGAACCCGGCCACGGCAATCTCCTCCGGGACTTTCCGGCCACGGAGCAGGAGTTCGTGCATCGCCCCTAAAGCGAGGGCATCGTTGAGCCCGAAAACGGCGTCGAATTCCACGCCGCTGTCCAGCAACCGCGCGGTGGCGTCAGCACCGCCGTCGCGCCTCCAATCGCAGGGGACCACCAGCGCCGGGTCATGCTCCACCCCGGCGTCAGCGAGCGCAGCCCGGTAACCGCGAAGGCGGAGGCCGTTGCTGCCGGCTTCGTCGCCGTCGTGCGCGCCCAGGACGGCTATACGACGGCGGCCGCCCGCCAGCAGGTGCGTGGTGACGGCGGCGGCAGCCTCCTGGTTTTGGATGAGGACCATGTCCAGCCGGGGGTCCTGCACGAATTCGCCCAGGAGGACCAACGGTTTCTTGCCGGCGGAGGCGATGATCTGCTCGGCTTGCAAGGCCAGTGGGATGAAAAGGAGGCCGTCGGTGAGGCTGCGGAACTGGCCCTGAAGCGCAGCTTTCTCGTGCTCTGCCTCGTTGCCGGATTGCTCCACCAAAACCCGGTAGCCGCGGGCCCAAGCGGCCTTCATGATGTCCGAGGCCAGCTCGGCATAGTACGGGATGGAGAGGTCGGCCAGCACCAGCCCGAGCATGTTGGTCTTTCCGGAGCGGAGGCTTCGGGCCGTCAGGTTTGTTTGGTACCCGAGCTCATCAATAGCATCAAGGACCCGCTGCTTGGTGGCGGGCCGGATGAACTCGTAGTTATTGATGACATTGGAGACCGTCTTCAAGGACACTCCTGCCGCGCGTGCGACGTCGTTCATGGTCACGGCCATGCAGGGCTCCTTCTGGTTCATTTCCGGCTCGGTATACATCGTTGCAGATGTAGTGAGGTGTCCGCGCCTGCGCCCCGCCACCTGTCACATTCCGCTCATCCCCGTGCAACGCGCCTGCAACATAGATGCGCAATGCTGGGGGCAACGGACGGATACAGCTGAGGGGAGCAGACATGAGCATTGCAAACAGGGATCTATTTCAGGCACTGAAAACGCAGGCCAGCCTGGCGCAGGCATTCGGCACCATGCCGGGTAGCCAGGACGAGCCACACGCACTGAAGCCGGGTGAATACGTTGAGGCTTGGCACAACGGCCGCCTCTATCACCGGGGCACCGTGGTCAAAACAGTAGTGGGCACGGACCTCTTTTGGCTCCAGGACGAAACCGGCAGCCGACGCCTGCTGGACATGGAATCCATGGAGATCGTGACCGGTGACCAGCCTGCCCCGGCGCCCGCAACGCAGGCACCGGAGCCGACCCTGTCAGCCACTGTGACACCAATTTCTGCGTACCCCATGTTCCACGACGGCACGCAGCAGATCGCCTAGCTCTCGTGGGACTTGCCTAGGAGTCCAGCGACAACCGGATCATGCTCCAACTCACGGCCGGAAGTTCTGCGGTGAGCCGACCGCCGTCGAGCTTTGCACTGACGTTTTCGGACGGCAGGACTGACGTCGAGTCGTCAGCCGTTGCCTGCCAGTACGGGTCCTTGTTCGTGTAGGTCACGGCCTCGATGACTTTGCTTGCGCCGAGGCTTCCGACGGCGGCATCCAGCGTCAGCGCGTCCGTCGCCGAGCGGTTCACAGCGAAGACCACGGCCTCGTTGGCTTCAGCGTTATAGGTCCCCACAGCTGACAGTGACGTGAAACCGGACGTCTTTTCACTGTCCAGCAGCGGGGACTCGACGGCCAGATTCAGCACCGTGCCCGAGGCATGCCGGGAGGTAAGCGCGAACGGGTGGAATGTGGTCTGCTTCCAGGCTCGGCCACCCGGCTCGGTCATGATCGGTGCGATCACGTTGACCAACTGGGCCAGGCTGGCAGAATGCACCCGGTCCGTGTTCCGCAGCAGCGTAATGAGGAGATCGCCCACCACCACGGCGTCCGCCACGGTGTAGCGGTCCTCGAGCAGCACCGGCGCCACAGGCCAGTCATCCCCTGTAGGTGCCTTGGATTCGTCGCGCGACATGTGCCAGACGTTCCACTCATCAAAGGAAATATTGACCTGCTTTTCGGACTTAGTGGACGACTTCACATGATCGATGTGTGAAACCAGGTCCTTGATAAAGGCCTCCATCCGGTGCCCGGCAGACAGGTGTTCCTGCAGGTCCCCGAAGTCCTCGAAGTACTGGTGCGCGGAAATCAGATCCACCAGCTCGTACGTCTCGTTGAGGACCACACGCTCCCATTCGCCGAACGTGGGCATGGTGGGCGCCGAGCTCCCGCAGGCCACCAGTTCCAGGTCCGGGTTGACCATCCGCATGGCCCGGGCAGTCTCCGCCGCGACCCGTGCGTACTCGCCGGCCTTTTTGTGGCCGATCTGCCAGAAGCCGTCCATCTCATTCCCGAGGCACCACATGGTGATGTTGTGAGGCTCGACGGCGCCATTCGCCTTGCGCTGTTCGGACAGGGCCGTCCCACCCTTGATGTTGGAGTATTCCAGCAGATCCAATGCTTCCTGTGTGCCCCTGGTGCCCAGATTCACGGCCATCATGGGTTCGACTCCGGCCTTCGCTGACCATTTGGCGAACTCGTCCACACCCACCAAATTGGGGTCGCTGGAGTGCCATGCGAGGTCGAGGCGCGTGGGGCGGTCCTCCTTGGGCCCTACCCCGTCTTCCCAGCGGTAGCCCGAGACGAAGTTGCCGCCCGGATAGCGGACCGTGGAGACGCCGAGTTCCTTGGTGAGTTCCAGGACGTCGGTGCGGAAACCGTCGTCGTCGGCTTTGGGGTGCCCGGGTTCGAAGATGCCCGTGTACACACACCGGCCCAGGTGCTCCACGAAAGCGCCGAACGTCTTCCTCCTGACAGGGCCCACGACGAACGCGGGGTCGATGGTGATTTTGGCCGTAGGGTTTTCTGGGTTTCCCAAAGGGTGGGTCCTTGTCTGCTGGTTATTGCGGGTTTCTACAACGTTATAGAAACCATGCTGGCGTTACGCAGGGGTGGGAGTCAAGAGATTTTTTTCGGGAAACCCCGCCCAACGGACAATTCACCCTGGCACGCGGCGGTGATTTGTCCGTTGACGGGGGTCAGAGCGCCCGCGCGTCCGGGCGGAGACAAAAAACAGGCCGGAGACTCAAGGTCTCCGGCCTGTCTAGGAGGGTGGGCCCTGTGGGGATCGAACCCACGACCCACGGATTAAAAGTCCGATGCTCTACCAACTGAGCTAAAGGCCCCTCCAGCTGTTGAAACAGCCATGAATACTGTACCCCAAGGTCAAGGCCTGCGAGGAACTGAAGGTGATGTGCGCCGTCGAGACCCACTCTGAACCGCGGACGACGACGGCGGGAGCCTGGGGCGGCGTGTCGAACCCTATGCGGCGCCAAAGTAGGTGGTGGCGGCACCGGGCGCCGACTGGCCAGGGTCCTCACTCGACCCCACCAGAGCACAGGAGTACGGTGAACTCATGAGCGAACAGCCAGGATCACGTGCGTACGGCGGAGCGAACAGGCACCACAAGCCCAAGCCCTTCGCGCCCATCGATTTCGAACCGTTCGCAGGTGGTGCCGACCCCGCGCGGGTCTCGGAAGCAGCCCACCTCGCCGCGCAGGCGCTGGTCAGACGCGGCCGCGACAGCGACGATCCCACGGTCACAAGCCGGCTGGTGAAGCTGGCTGATGAGCAGGGCCTCGAAGCCATCGCCGAGATGTGGGCCGAAAGTCCCGCGCGCTCGTTGCCCGGCGCGCTCTGGAGGCTCTATGCCCTCCGCGCCGCCACCATTCAGAATCCCGAGAGGATCTCCGTCTACTTCAGAGCCGGTCGCGACACCGCGCAGGTGTCCAACGTGGTGGCAGGTGCCGCTGAGCCGCCGGGAGCCGAGGAAATGAAGACCATGGCTGACGCCATCTTGTCCGGCGCTTTCGACGGCGAGTTCGACGTCGCGCTGGAACGTTCCGCCGCTTTCTGCCGCGTAGTGGCGCTGGGCCAAGCGACTCTTGCCGACGGCGCGGAGCACAGCAACGAGGGCCATGCCAGCAAGCTAACCCGCAATTCACACCAGCTGGTGAAGACCGCCGAAGACCTTGAGCACGCGGCCAATGCGTGGCGCCTGGGTGAGCTGGACTAGCCGGAAAAAGGGGCCAAACCTACCCACGTCGGGCCCGGCCTGTCAATGTTGACTTAGCCCGCCTGACGGTGAAAACTAAAGCTGGTGTCGAACCGCGAAACCCCCGGGCTTCAACATATAGCCGCTTCGAGCGGCCTACCGCCGAGAGGCGTATCCGGTTCGGCACCATTTTTATGCCCAAACGCCGAAGGCCCGGACTGGCAGTGATGCCGGCCCGGGCCTTCGCGGTAAGAACTACTTCAGCGTGACCGTGGTCTCAGCTGTTTCCTTCTTGTCATGATCAAGGTCGCCGGCAGCATCCTGCGGCGTCATGGTCACCTTGATTTCGGTTTCCTTACCGGCCGTGTAGGCAAAGTTCTCCGCAATGTTGAAGGACTCACCCGGCTTCAGCACGAACGGGTCCTTCTCCTTCAGCTTCACGCCGGAGCTGGAAAGTCCATGCTTCTTGTACCCATCGCTGCTGGAGTCCGAAGGCATTCCGCCGAGGTACTTCCAGTCCGTGTACTTTGCGTTGGGAGTGATCAGCGAGTGGCTCAGGGGGATATCAGCTGAAGAGGTGTTGGTCACCACGTAGTTCAGGTACACCACGGGGTCGCCCTTCTTGAGCAGGTTTTCCTTGGTTTCTTTGTCCACGAACATGCTGTCCTTGGATGCAACGTCAGTGGCAACCTGGTAGACGTCCACACTGAAGCTGTCGCCCTTGATGGTGCCCAGCTTGTCCCCTGCCTCGGAGATGGGCAGCGCCCAAGCGGCCACCTTGTAGGATCCCGACGAAGTACCGGCGCCCTCGGACGAGGTGGAGGCCAGCGGGGACGCAGACGCGGACGCGGACGGTGAAGCCGCGGCGGAGGAGGACGACGACGGTTCGGAACCCGTCGTGGAGCCTGCCGTGGTCCCACCACAAGCCGTCAGAGCCAACAGGCCGGCAGCGGCGATACCGGAAATTTTCATGACATAGTTCAAGCGCATGCTTCCCCCATTGAGTGGATTAATTGGTACTTGACCAAGTGTCGCATGGTTGCGGAGGCACAGCGATGGGGAGAAGTACCCGCAACGCTGCGTGAACTTCGCAGACCTCGCGGCAGTGCCGGTAAAGTTGGGACCGAAACGGGCGGCGTCAAGTCATACTGCCCGTGCCCACCCGTCCCCAGCCCGGAAGCGACATGAAGCTGCGCCTTTTTCCCCAGGAACCTGCCGGGCTCGTACTGCTCGCGCAGATGGCCGGCGTCATTGTTGCCGCGACTGGAACGCTCTCGGAAATACTCGGCGCGCCGGCCAGTGAGCACCAGCGCCTCGCCGAAGAGCTGCACGAGCACGAATCCAAATCCTTGGACCTCCATTTCGCGCTGCTGACGCACATGCGGACCAGCTTCGTGAACCCGCTCCCCCGCGAGGACATGTACACCCTCTCCCGCCACCTCAACGAGGCCATGGAGAAGCTCGACGCAGCCGGGGACCTCGTAGCGCTCTACAAGCTGGATCGCCTCCCCAAACGTGCCGCAGACCAGTTGGAGATCATCAGCCGGCAGGCCGAGCTCACCGTGGATGCGATGCGAAAGCTCGAGGACCTGGACGAGCTTGAGGACTACTGGATCGAAATCCTGAGGCTCGCCAAGCGTGCAGAACGCTCCCACCGGATCTGGGTTGCCGAGATGCTCAAGGACATGAAGTCCACGCAGTATGCCCGGCATCGCGACATCGCCAACCAATTGGTGGAAGTTACCAAGGACATGCGGAAGGTCGCCACCCAGGTGGGCAGCATCATCGTCAAGGAATCATGACGTGACCCTCGCCTTCCTGGTCCTCGTCGTTGCTTTGGCCTCCGGGTTCGCGTTCCTCAACGGCTTCCGCGACGTCTCCAACGCCGTCGCGCTTTCCACCCGGACCCGCGCCCTCACGCCGTCGATTGCTGTGCTGCTGGCGGCCATCTTCAATTTTGTGGGTGCCATGCTCAGCGGCACCTTCATTCTCGCCTTCACGCAGTCGTGGATCACCCTGCCCAGTGGGACCAGCGGCCTCACCATACTGGCCTCCGCGCTCACCGCCGCCATCTTGTGGGGCGTCTACGCGTGGTGGCGCGGCATTCCCTTGTCTTCGACGAACTCGCTGGTTGGCGGCCTGATTGGTGCCGGCGCCGCGAGCATTCTTGTGGGCGGGAACGCGGTGGGCGGCATGGACAACGTGCTGCTCGCCCAAGTTGCCCTGCCCCTGCTGCTCTCGCCCGTGATCGCGTTCGTGGCTGCGTACCTGCTGGTTTGGCCAGTGACGTGGGCTGCACGCTACACGCAACCGAACGTGGTCAACCGGCGGTTCCGCCGGGCGCAGGCCGTCTCCACCGCAGCTGTGGCCTTCGGCCATGGCCTCCAGGATGGTCAGCGCACGGCAGCTGTGATGGTGCTCGCGGTCGTGGCCGCGGGCCTGTCCAGTGGCAGCGACGTGCCCCTCTGGACCCTCCTGCTCACCGCCGTCATGCTCACTGCGGGGACGATGTTCGGCGGCTGGCGGATCTCCCACACCCTTGGACACAAACTGATTCGGGTTGATCCACTGCGAGGTTTCGTGGCACAAACCTTGACGTCCGTGATGCTGTTCGTGGGCGCCATAGGTCTTCACCTGCCACTCTCCACGACGCACACGCTGACCGCGTCCGTGCTGGGCGCCGGCGTGAACCAGCGGTTCCACGCTGTGAATAGGCGCCTGGTCCGGAGAATCCTGTTGTTCTGGGTGGCAACGCCGTTGATCACGGCCGCAGCGGCCTTCATCCTGGAGCTGGCGTTCTCGCCCCTGGCGGACCTCTGAACTTCACGAACGAACCCAACTAGTTAAGAAAAAACGACGGCGGCCGTACCCCCAAGGCGACGGCCGCCGTCGTTCTGTGCCGACTCCCCCCATAGAAGCCGGAATCTGCAGGACCCCTTATCCGAAGCGGCCGGAGACGTAGTCTTCCGTGGCCTTATGTGCGGGGTTGTTGAAGATGCTGGTGGTGTCAGCGAATTCGATGAGCTTGCCGGGCTTGCCCGTGCCTGCGATGTTGAAGAACGCGGTCTTGTCGGACACGCGCGCAGCCTGCTGCATGTTGTGGGTAACGATCACCACGGTGTACTGGTCCTTGAGCTCGTTGATGAGGTCCTCAACAGCCAGCGTGGAGATGGGGTCCAGGGCGGAGCAGGGCTCGTCCATGAGGATCACCTGGGGCTCAACGGCGATGGCGCGGGCGATGCACAGGCGCTGCTGCTGACCACCGGAAAGGCCGGAGCCGGGCTTGTCCAGGCGGTCCTTGACCTCGTTCCACAGGTTGGCGCCCACCAGGGACTTCTCCACCAGGGCATCGGCTGCACCCTTGGAGATCTTCTTGTTGTTCAGCTTCACGCCGGCCAGCACGTTGTCGCGGATGGACATGGTGGGGAACGGGTTGGGCCGCTGGAAGACCATGCCCACCTGGGTGCGGACCGTTACGGGGTCCACGCCGGGGCCGTAGAGGTTGTCGCCATCCAGGAGGACCTCGCCCTCGACGCGTGCGCCGGGGAGGACCTCGTGCATGCGGTTCAGCGTGCGGAGGAAGGTGGACTTGCCGCAGCCGGACGGGCCGATGAAGGCCGTAACGGACTTGGCCTGAATGTTGATGTTGACGTCCTCGACGGCCAGGAAGTTGCCGTAGTAGACATTGAGGTCTTTGACGTCGATGCGCTTGGACATGGTGTTCCTTTGTTCCTTGGGGGTTTGGAAGTGTGAAGGGGCCGCCGTCAAACGGCGGCTGGCCCGGCTAGCGGCCCGTTTTGGGCGCGAACAGACGGGCGATGAGGCGGGCTCCGAGGTTCAGGAGCATCACCAGGATGATCAGCACCAGCGCCGCGCCCCAGGCCCGCTGATCCGACGGCTCAGGGTTGGACGGCGACGTCGGGTTGAGGATCTGCGTATAAATGAACGTGGGCAGCGAGGCCATCCAGCCGCTGAAGACGTTGTTGTTGATGGTGGTGGCGAAGCCGGCGGTCACCAGGATGGGCGCGGTTTCACCGATCACGCGGGCGATCGCCAGGGTGACGCCGGACGCGATGCCGGAGATCGCCGTCGGGATAACCACTTTGGTGATGGTGCGCCATTTCCGGACGCCCAGGGCGTACGATGCCTCGCGGAGCTCGTTGGGGACGATCTTGAGCATTTCCTCGCTGGAGCGGACAACAACAGGGATCATCAGGACTGAAAGCGCGACGGCGGCTACCGCACCGGTCTTGGTGCCGGGGCCCACGATGGCGAAGAAGAACGCTGCCGCGAAGAGGCCGGCCACGATCGAGGGGATGCCGGTCATGACATCCACGAAGAACGTGATGGCGCGGGCCAACGGACGGCCGTTCCCGTATTCCACCAGGTAGATGGAGGTGAGAAGACCCACGGGTACGGAGATGACCGTGGCAAGGAGCGTGATCTGGATGGTGCCCAGCAGTGCGTGGTAGATACCGCCCAGGACCGGGGCGCCTTCCTCCACTGCCTTGTTGTCATACGCGCCGGTGACACCGTTCATGGACGTGCCCAGGAAGCCGGGAGTGATGAGGCCGGGAATGCCGTTGACCAGCACGGTGAAGATCACCGAGATCAGGGGCAGGAGTGCAATCAGGAACGAGCCCACCACAAGGCATGTGGCGAGCTTGTCCTTGGCCTTCCTGGAGCCTTCAACGGCCCCGCTCCAGGAAACCAGGACCACGGCAAACAGGATGGCGGAGACGATGCCCCAGCCGAAGGCGTTGAAGCCGATGAGCGCCATGATGGCCGCGCCCACAATGAGTGCGACGGCCAGGACAATGTAGGGCGCGAACTTGGGCAGCTGGCCCTTGGTGAGCGCTGAGCGCTTGCGGACTACTGTGGCGGACATTTAGTTGGCTCCCGAGAATTCTTTGTGCCGGGTGATGATCCAGCGGGCGATCATGTTCACGCCCAGGGTGATGACGAACAGCACCAGGCCGGCGGCGATCAACGTGTTGACCTTGATACCGCTGGCTTCCGGGAAGTTCAGTGCGATTTCCGCGGCGATGGTCTGGTTGCCGGACTGGATGAGACTGGCAGTGAGGACACCGGAGGAGAGCACCAGGGCAACGGCCATGGTCTCGCCAAGTGCCCGGCCCAAGCCCAGCATGATGGCGCTGATGATGCCCGGACGGCCGAAGGGCAGCACGGCCATCTTGATCATTTCCCAGCGGGTGGCTCCGAGTGCCAGCGCGGCTTCCTCGTGCAGCTTGGGGGTCTGCAGGAAGATTTCGCGGGACAGGGAGGTGATGATGGGCAGGACCATAACGGAAAGGACGATGCCGGCGGTCAGGATGGTCTTGCCGGTGGCGGACGCCGGTCCTTCGAAGATGGGGATCCAGCCGAGGTAAGTGGCCAGCCAGTCATAGGCCGGGGAGATCTCCTTGGCCAGGAAAGCCGCACCCCAGGCGCCGTAGACAACGGAGGGGATGGCTGCGAGCAGGTCCACCACGTAGCCCAGGCCGGCAGCGAGCCGGCGCGGAGCGTAGTGGGAGATGAACAGTGCCACGCCGATTGCCACGGGGGTGGCGATGACGAGGGCGATCACGGCGGCAATCAGTGTGCCCACCACGATCGGGGCGATGTAGGCGAAGAAGCCGTTGCCGCCCTGGATGTCCTCGGCCGGAGCGGTCAGGGCAGGGATTGCCTGCACCACAAGGAACAACGCGACTCCGAAGAGGACCGCGAGAATCAGGCACCCTGCGGCCATGGCGGCCCCGGAGAAAACCTTGTCCCCGGCGCGTCCTGCGCCTTGGGAGGTTGTCAGGGAGTTGGTGGTCACTTCACGTTCCTTCAGTCTGGAGTGAACTGGTCTTACATGGCTAAGTTCCCTGCCCCGCGCCGGTGCCGCGGTGGCCACCGGAGAGCGGGACAGGGAACTTCAGTGTTCAGCCGGGTTCAGCAAACCCGCCGGGAAACCTTAGGCCTTGGCCTTGATGGTTTCGATAGCCGCCTTTGCCTTGTCCTGCAGCGCCTTGGAGAGCGGTGCGGACTTCGCGGCGTCAGCTGCGGTCTTCTGTCCTTCGTCAGAAACGACGTAGCTTTCGAAGCCCTTGACCAGGTCAGCAACTTCCTCGGTCTCGTAGGTGGTGCAGACAACGTGGTACGAGACCAGGACTACGGGGTAGGCGCCCGATGCGGTGGTCTTGCGGTCCAGCTTGATGGCAACATCGTTGGCGGCGCGGCCGTCAACGGGCTTGCCGGCTTCAACGGCCTTGGCAGCGGCTTCAGCGGAGATCTTGACGAATTCGTCGCCCACCTTGATGGAGGCGGTGCCCAGCTTGCCGGAAACGGCGGAGTCATCAGCGTAGGTTACGGCGCCCGGGGTGTCGGTGACGGTCTTGACCACACCGGAGGTGCCCTTGGCGTTCTCGCCTGCCAGGGTTGCGGGCCAGATGCCGGCAGCCTTGTCCGTCCAAACCTCGGGAGCAGCAGCTGCGAGGTAGTCGGTGAAGTTGGTGGTGGTGCCGGAGTCGTCAGAGCGGTTCACGGGGGTGACCTTGAGGTCCGGCAGGGTGACGCCTTCGTTGAGGGCGGCGATTGCGGGATCGTTCCACTTGGCGATTTCGCCGCGGAAGATCTTGGCGACGGTCGCGGCGTCGAGCTTGAGGTCCGTGACGCCGGGGACGTTGAAGGCAACAGCGATCGGGGAGATGTACACCGGGATGTTGATGGCGCCGTCGGGGCCGCACTTGGCCTTGGAGCTCTCAAGCTCTTCGTCCTTCAGGTAGGCATCGGAGCCGGCGAACTGTGCCGAGCCGTCGATGATGGCCTTGCGGCCTGCGCCGGAACCGTCCGGGGAGTACTGAACAGTCGCGCCGGAGTTTGCGGCGGAGAAGCCGGCCTTCCAAGCATCCATTGCTGCGCCGGTGGAGGACGCGCCGATGCCGGTCAGGGTGCCGGTGACCTTGGGGCCGGTAGCTGCCGACTGGGTGCCCCCAGTGGTGCCGGTTGCGTTGTCTGAACCGCAAGCAGTGAGCGCGAGAGCGCCGGCTGCGATGACCGCGATTGCCGCGTTGCGGCCGAAGTGAGTTGCCTTC
Organism: Arthrobacter sp. StoSoilB22; assembly: GCF_019977315.1. Taxonomy (NCBI): domain Bacteria; kingdom Bacillati; phylum Actinomycetota; class Actinomycetes; order Micrococcales; family Micrococcaceae; genus Arthrobacter; species Arthrobacter sp. StoSoilB22. The sequence goes on along the minus strand of NZ_AP024652.1, from coordinate 206,096 downwards.
ACTTGGATGTGCCCCTTCCAGGGATTCTTCGATGCGGGCCGAACGGAGATTTCGGCGTGCGCGAGCTGTGGACCAATGTGTTCCTTTACTGAAGGTAAGGAGCGCAGGTAACGGGATCTGCGGTGCAAGGTGAACGGAAGATGAACGACGGCGGACCATTGGGTTATGTGGCGCGTGCCACCTTGAGGGGTGCCTGGCTTGAGGTAGTTGCTCTTCGTGGGAACGCCGGCCGGGCAAATAGACTGGAACGCATGGCTGCCGCAAAGGGATTTACTGCAAGCAAGAGGTTCCTGCGCGCCAGAGTCAGGACCGGATTGGTTCGCAGCCGGAATTCGTTGACACCGGCCATTCAGATGACGGTGTGCGCCGTGGGTGCCTACGCTTTCGCTGAGTACGTGCTGGGCCACCAGGGTCCTTTGTTTGCCGCTACTTCTTCCTTGATTGCCCTCGGTTTCTCCCGCGATCCACGCCTGCGCCGGGTGATCGAGGTGGGTCTTGGCTGCACGCTGGGCATCGTGGTTGGTGACCTGCTGCTTCACTGGCTGGGCGCTGGGATCTGGCAGGCCGCCGTCGTGCTTCTTTTTTCCATCCTGCTGGCCAGGTTCCTGGACAGCGGCACCATCTTCACTACCCAACTGGGCTTGCAGTCGTTGCTGGTGGTCCTGCTGCCGGCGCCGGCAGGTGGGCCGTTTACCCGAAGCCTGGATGCCGTGGTGGGTGGCGTTTTTGCGCTGCTGGTGACATTCCTGGTGCCGAAGGACCCGCGCCGGGAGCCCCGTAAGGATGTCCAGAAGATCCTGCATGAGCTTTCGGAGGTGCTGCGTGAGTGTGCCAAGGCCATGATCGACAGCGATTCCACCCAGGCCTGGCATGCCCTGATCCGTGGCCGGAACTGCCAGCCTTTGGTGGATCGGATGCGGCAGACTCTGCGGGCTTCCGGTGAGGTCGCCACACTGGCACCGGCACATCGGAGGCACCGCGATGAGCTTGCCGACTTGGAGCACTCCCTGGAGTACATCGACCTGGCGTTGCGTAACAGCCGGGTGTTTGCCCGGCGCCTCACCAGCGCAATCAACCATGCCGCGTTGTCCGACGAAGCGATCGAGAGCATCTCCGAAGTCCTTCAGGAAACTGCCGCGGCGATCGACGAGATGACCATTGGGTTGTCGGAGCAGAGCGAGGGCACACGGCGGGTGCATCTGCGCCGGGCCCGGAACGAACTTTCAGACATTGCGGCGCGCCTGCATCCCAAGATGCTGGACGTGCAAAGGCTCGAGGGAGAAACCGTGGTGATGCTGTTCCGGCCACTCATGGTTGATCTGCTGGAGGCGAGCGGCATGGAACCGGACGAGGCCCGGGCGGTGCTCCCGGCGCTGTAGCGTCCACCCGGTGGCTAATACTGTCAGTCCCCGCCACTACGCTGGAACCCATGGCTTCCAAGACCTCCCGCGCTTCCAAGACACCCGCTTACAAATGCGCCGAATGCGGCTGGACCGCCATCAAGTGGGTGGGCCGCTGCGGTGAGTGCCAGGCCTGGGGAACCGTGGAGGAGTACGGCGCCACGGTAGCGCGTACGACGGCGGCCGCAACAGTTTTGGAGCCGGCCCGCCGGATCGCTGAGGTGGATGGGACCACCGCGGCGTTCCTGCCCACGGGAGTGGACGAGTTGGACCGCGTCCTGGGAGGAGGGTTGGTCCCCGGTGCCGTCATCCTGCTGGCTGGGGAACCCGGCGTCGGGAAGTCCACGCTGCTGCTGGATGTAGCTGCGAAATTCGCGCGCACGGGACAGGATGTCCTGTACATCACGGGCGAGGAGTCGGCGGCGCAGGTGAAGTTGCGGGCCGAGCGGATCGACGCCGTGGCCCACACCCTTTATCTTTCGGCTGAAACAGATCTTGGCCAGGCACTGGGCCAGGTGGAGAAGCTTGAACCCAAGTTGCTGATTGTGGACTCCGTTCAGACGCTAAGCAGCGCGGACGTGGAGGGCAGCGCGGGCGGTGTGTCCCAGGTTCGTGAGGTGGCGGCGTCCATCATCTCTGCGGCCAAGCGACGCAACATGACCACGCTGCTGGTGGGCCACGTGACCAAGGAAGGCACCATCGCCGGCCCGCGTTTGTTGGAACACCTGGTAGACGTGGTGTGCCAGTTCGAAGGCGAGCGCCACTCCCGTCTGCGCCTGCTCCGCGCCGTGAAGAACCGCTACGGTGCCACGGACGACGTCGGATGCTTCGACCTCAACGAAACGGGCATCGAGGGGTTGGCTGATCCCAGCGGTTTGTTCGTTTCACGGACCCGTGAGCCCGTTTCGGGCACCTGCATCACTGTGACCATGGAGGGTCGCAGGCCGCTGCTTGCAGAGGTGCAGTCGCTCCTTGCCGAGAGTCCCAACTCGCAACCCCGCCGTGCTACCAGCGGGCTGGAGAGCTCCCGGGTGGCCATGCTGCTGGCCGTTCTTCAGCAGCGTGCCGGCTGCGTGTTGCACAAGGACGATTCCTATGTGGCGACCGTGGGCGGCGTGAAGCTGACCGAACCGGCCACGGACCTGGCTGTTGCTTTGGCCGTAGCTTCGGCGAAGTCCCGCAAGGCACTCCCCCAACGACTCATTGCTTTCGGCGAAGTTGGCTTGGCGGGCGAGGTGCGCCCCGTGCCGGGGATCAACCAGCGCATCCAGGAAGCCCACCGGCTCGGCTTCACGCACGCCATTGTCCCGGCGAGCCCTGCGGGTGCAGGTGTAATCCCGGAGGGCTTCTCGGTGCGCGAAGTGGGCCACTTGGCCGAGGCCCTGGAACTGCTGATCACCTGATCCTGCCCCGGGGTGTCGGGGCGGTTCAGGGTGTGCAGTCAGCGAGGATGAGAGGCATGACCAAACGGAATGTGCTTATCGGGGGACGCTTTTTCTTTGGCCTTCTGACGTTGGTGGCGGTGGGAACACAGCTGACGGTTCATCTTGGCCTGGGCTATGACCTGTGGAACTTCTTCAGCTACTTCACCAACCTGTCCAATATCTTCGCTGCGTTGGTGCTGCTGATCAGTGGGTACCGGGTGTTGGTCCGGAAACGGCCTACCGAGGCGGACGATGTTACGCGCGGCACGGCCACCATCGCCATGGCCGTGGTGGGGCTCGTCTTTGGTGCGCTATTGGCGGGTGAGGACCTCGGCTCGCTGCTTCCGTGGGTCAACTTTGTGGTGCACTACCTGATGCCAGTGGTGATGGTTGCGGACTGGCTGTTTCAACCGCCGCGCGCCACCCTGCGCCCCAAGCACATTTGGTATTGGCTGCTCTACCCTGTTGGCTACCTGGTTTACAGCCTCATTCGCGGGGCTTTGGTCAACTGGTACCCGTACTGGTTCATTGACCCTGCCCGGGCCGGCGGTTGGGGTGGCGTGGTGGTGTTTGCCCTCGCTATTTCCGTCGGTTTCCTGGTGGTGAGCCTGGCGATGCTGTGGCTGGGGAACAAGATGAAGCGCCAGGTGGATTACTAAACAACCGAGGCAAGACTCCGCTCCCGGGACGAGCAAAGTGACGTAGCTCGTGTTGACAGTGCGCAGCCGCAGGACAAGACTGAGGTACAGCTATACATTTGGTATAGCCTTCGGCGGAAGGAGAAACCCAATCATGCCGACGAACCTGAGGCCTCTTCAGATCGCCTACGCGCAGAAGGAACTGGCGCGCTTGGATCACATTCGCGCGGTGATGGCAGCGCACAAGGACGGCGCCTCCCAGACGGCAATAGCCAACGATGCCGGGATTTCGCAGGCAGAAGTTTCCAGAATACTGCGGCGTGTTGAGGCAGTGCCTGCCGCGATCGCCAGGTCTCCTCGTGAGGTGATCCTGCGGCACGCTGCTGGCCAGTTGGATCACGCGTCCATGCTGACCGAGCTTGTAAGCTGGAACTACAGTTTCGCGCAGGATGCTCAGCCGGAAAATCCGCTGAGCATTCGAACCTCAGGCTCTTGGGAGCAAGTCACAGATGCGCTTCACAGAGGCCTGCTGAGTGACGACGACTTCGACTACCTCTTGGAGCATGTTCGCAGGTCCTCCGCGGACACTACCAAGGGGGACCTGGATGACGGCAATGGACGCGCGGTTGCGCACCGAGCGCGAGTTGATTCGTCTGTCACAGCTTGGGTCCTTTCTTCATAAGGACTCCCACCGATCAACAGCGGTCTTTTATGACGCACGGGATAAGTTGCGCCGTAAATTCCATTCTGAGCTGATCGAGAGCTACACATCAGACGCCGCAGACCTTGGTAAGGATGGGTCTGCGGCTCTCATCACTGCTGGTCCACCCGGCGCCGGGAAGTCAACCGAGGTGAAAAAGCTTGGGCTTACGGGATATCGGGTCATCGACCCGGATGTCATCAAGGAGCATCTTCTTGAAACTGCTTGCACCGACGGCATATTTGACGATCTCCTCGATCTTCAGCTGCCGGACGGGCGCGCGCTATTGCCCAATGAGTTGGCCTCGCTTGTCCACACGGAATCTGCCGATCTAGCGAACGCGGTTTTGCGGCGATCGATTGAAGACGGCGTGAACGTTGCCATTGAGGGCACTTTTTCGTGGCCAAACCTCAAAGACCGCTACCTCAAATGGCTCCTGACCGGCGACTATAGCCATCTCACTGTCGTCGACGTAGAAGTGAGCCGCGAGACTGCTAAAGCGCAGGCCCGCGAACGCTGGTGGGGTGGTCGCGAGCAAGCGTTTGCGGGCACGGGCTCCCATCTTGGCGGACGGTTTACACCTCCGGAGGCGATCGACGGCCTCTATGTAGCTGGCGCGACGACAGCCAGCACGTGCAATGCCAATGCCGTGGCCCTATTCAACGACCCCCTTGCCGACCTCTTCGACGAAGTAACGCTGTACGTCTATGACAGGACGGGCATCAGTGATGAACGCAGTACTTACGTCGCAAGAAACGGAGTCAAGGAGGGAGACGCTCCCGTTCCTCTGGATGTGGCACCAAGAACGACTTAGCCGGCGAGAGATTCGGCTGGCGCCCGCAAGGCAACCCCTCCAAAGCGGAGGATGAGCTCCTTGCCTGCAGCCCTCACTGCCGGGAGATCGCGCCTCAGCCCGGCCAGCGTCAACACGGTATCGGCGGTGGTGGATGCCGAATCTTTTGCGATCAGCCCGTCCGCGCGGAGGTTGATCAAGGACTCCACCAGCCGGAACGCGGCGTCTCCCAGGCCCGGGTCGGCGTCACAGATGGCCGCCAGTTCCCGCCCCAACTCGCCGTAGATAGTCCTGAGTTCCTTGCGGGCTGCCATGAAGGGTCGGAAGATCTCTGCCCTGGCTTCCGGGAGGTGGTAGAGCACCCCCAGGTTCCAGCGCGAACTGCACAGCTGTGAACCGTCAAACGACACCACCGCGTGCAACCGTGCCGCAGCCAGGCCGGCGTCGTCGGAATGATCCCGCACAGCCCGGGCAAACGCCAGGCTGGTGGACACCGTCCCGCCGAGCAGCTCACCCAGGATTTCGTCCTTGGTGGAGAAGTGGTGATAGAGCGACGATTGCCGTATTCCCACGGCATCGGCGATTGCCCGGGTGGAGGTGTTCGCGAACCCCTGGCCCGTGAAAAGCTCGGCTGCCGCATCCAGTATCTCTTCGCGGGCGGTGGCCCCAGGGCGCACCGCCTGCTGCTTACGGGGGCGTCCCGGTCCGGCTGTAGTCACCCTTCATTCTTGCACCGCGCCAACCCCAAAGTTCCCGTTCACGGCCGCCTCCCGTGGTGGTGAGTTTTCATTTACGCCCCGGAAACACGCGGTAACCCAGGCTTTACATCTGCGAAACGCTGCGGGGACACCGTGCTGGAAAACTATCAAGTGACCGATATTCCGGACGGGTGATCATAAGCCTCTCCGGGCTGGTTCCACATCCCGTTCCAGACACGGAGAAACCGATGACTTCCACCCTTTCGACGGCGGCCGGCCGCACTGATGATGCAGACCTGACAGCACTCGGCTACCAGCCCACCCTGCATCGCAAGCTGGGCCGCTACGCATCGTTCGCCGCAGGTTTTTCGTTCGTCTCCATCCTCACCACCATCTTCCAGCTCTTCGCCTTTGGCTACTCCTTCGCCGGTCCTGCTTTCTTCTGGACCTGGCCGGTGGTGCTGGTGGGCCAGCTCCTTGTGGCATTGAACTTTGCAGAGCTCGCCGCCCGGTACCCGTTGTCCGGCGCCGTCTATCAGTGGTCGCGCCGCATGGGCGGTGAAGTGGTGGGCTGGTTCGCCGGCTGGTTCATGTCCATCGCCCAGGTCATCACTGCTGCCGCAGCAGCCATCGCACTCCAAGTGGTCCTTCCCCAGCTGTGGGATGGCTTCCAGTTGGTGGGCGGCGACCCCTCTCTGACCTCCACCACGGGTGCGGCGAACGCCGTCATCCTTGGCGCCATACTCCTGGTGGTTACTACCGTGATTAATTGCCTGGGCGTGAAGCTCATGTCTCACGTCAACTCCATCGGCGTCACCTGCGAGATCGTGGGCGTCGCTGCGGTAATTCTTGCCCTGTTCTCAGCAGCGCAGCGCGGCCCGGAGGTGGTAGCGGACGTCAGTGTTGTCACAACCTCGGACCTGGGCGCCGTCGGCGCCTTCCTGGTGTCCGGGTTGATGGCCGCGTACGTCATGGTGGGCTTCAACTCCGCCGGGGAGCTCTCGGAGGAAACCAAGAACCCCCGCAAGACGGCCCCGCGCACCATCCTCTCGGCACTGATCATCTCCGGTATTGGCGGCGGACTCATGATCATCGCCGCTCTGATGGCAGCGCCAAGTCTGGACGACGGCCGGCTCGCCACCGAGGGGCTGCCCTATGTGCTCACTGCCGTGCTGGGTACGTTCTGGGGCAAAGTGCTGCTGGTTGACGTGGCCATCGCCATCTTCGTGTGCACTTTGGCCATCCAAACGGCGGGTTCGCGGCTGGTCTTCTCCATGGCCCGCGATGGCAAACTGCCCGCCTCGGCCCTGCTCTCCACGGTCCACCCGCAGCGTGGAACCCCCATGTGGCCCTCCATCGCGATTGGCGCCCTGGCGGTGGGCATCCTTGCCATCAACATCGGCAACTCCGCCCTCTTCACCACCCTTTGCAGTGTGTGCATCGTGATGGTGTACCTGGCGTACCTGATGGTCACGGTTCCGCAGCTGCTCAGCCGTTTCCGCGGCGATTGGAACCGGGTGGGTCAGACCATGCCGGCCGGGCTCTTCTCCCTGGGCCGTTGGGGCTTACCGGTCAACATCCTCGCCGTCATGTATGGCGCACTGATGGTCATCAACCTGTCCTGGCCCCGCCCCGAAGTGTATGACCCCTCCGGTGAACACGGGATCCTGCTCTACTCCGCCCCCATCATGGTGGGCGCCGTCCTGCTCCTGGGTATCTGGGTCCGGCGGAACATCCGGGTTCGGGAGGACAAGGCGGCGCTGGCCGCGGAATCCGCCAACGCGGGCTGACCCGCCCAACATCAGACCACTTCACGTTCAAGCACAGACAGTTCAAGCACAGAAATGATTGCCATGACACAGACTCTTGAAACACGGACCCCTGAAGGCACCGCCACAACAGCCGGCGCCAAGCTGCACGCACGAGCCCAGCACGGGCGTACGGCCGAAACCATGATCCACGTCCCGCCAGCTTCTGCCCCGGCCCGCCTGATCGAAAACCTCCCTGCCGAGGCGAAGGACTCCCTGACCTGGGCGGAGACCCTCGCCTTCGGCCGCTACACCCATATGGAACTGGCCCGCGGGACGCGCCTGAGGCTCACGGACCTCGACGGCGATGCTTGCGTTCACGCTGTCATCCTCCGAAGCGGTGCCCAACATGAGCGGCTCAACGTTGCGGACACGGTCAAAGTCCCCTGGCAGGCCTACATGACCACGGGCCACCCGCTTCTTTCCGACGCCGGACGGCTCATGGCAACCGTTGTGGCCGATTCCTCCGGTAATCACGATGCCCTCACCGGCACCACCAACGTGGCTGGTAACACTGCCAAGTACGGTTCCGGATCAGCCCATAGCCCGTCACCGGCAGGCCGCGAGCTCCTCACCCTCGGCGGCATGAAACACGGAGTCAGCCAAAGGCAACTACCGCCGTCGTTGTCGTTCTTCAAGGGCGTCACCGTGGACCCGGACGGCCGCATTCAGTTCGCCGGGAGCGCCGGCGCCGGAGCCGCCGTCGAGCTTCTCCTCCACATGGACTCTGTGCTGGTACTGGCCAATACCGCGCACCCCCTGGACCCGCGTCCGGAGTTCACAGGCAGCGCTGTGGACATCGTCGCGTGGCGTGCGCCGCAGGACCTCGCCGCCTTGGTGGACGGAACCTCCACTGTTGACCTTGGCCCGGAAGGGCGTCTTGCCCTCCACAACACTGAACTCGACTACAACGCAAGGACTTCCGCATGAACGCCATCGCAGAAATCAGCCCCGCGCTCATAGAGGGGAAAGTGGTACTGGACGAGCTGGTGGAAGCCCGCGGCCCATGGTCGGCCGTAGTGGCTGCCGGCGACGTGCTCACCATCGTGGACCTGGACGGTAACCAGGCCGTGGATTGCATCCTCTACGCAGCACATGACACCGGCACGCGATACTCCGCCGCCATGACAATCGCCAGCCAGGGCTCGATCTTCCTCACCACCGGCTCGGTTCTCCGTTCGGACAGCGGCCAGGAACTCATGACCGTGGTGGCCGATGAAGTGGGCATCCACGACACCATCGGGGGCGCCTGCTCGCAGGAATCCAACACCCTCCGCTACGGGCAGCACACCCATGAACAGCACGCCTGCGTGGAGAACTTCCTCATTGAAGGCGCCAAGTGGGACCTGGGCAAAAAGGACCTGGTGTCCAACATCAACTGGTTCATGAACGTGCCGGTGGACCCGGATGGCGCCCTGGGCATCGTGGACGGGTTGTCCGCACCGGGTAAGCGGGTGGCACTCCGCGCCGAGGTGGACACCCTGGTGCTGGTGTCCAACTGCCCTCAAATCAACAACCCTTGCAACGGTTTCAACCCCACGCCGGTGCGCATGATCGTCACACGTCCGGAGGCCCGCGCATGACCCGTTTCGACACCCTCCTCATTGCCAACCGCGGCGAGATCGCCTGCCGGATCATCGAATCGGCACGCAAGGCGGGGCTGCGCACTGTCGCCGTTTTCTCCGAGGCTGACCGTGGCGCCAAGCATGTGAAGCTCGCAGATGAGGCCGTCCTGCTGGGACCAGCACCGGCCAAGGAGTCCTACCTGAAGGTTGAAGCCATCCTCAGTGCGGCGGCTGCCACCGGTGCCGGCGCCATTCACCCCGGCTACGGATTCTTGTCCGAGGACGCTGCGTTCGCGGAAGCCGTGGAGGCAGCAGGGCTCGTCTTTGTGGGGCCTACCCCCCAACAGCTCCGAATCTTCGGGACCAAGCACACCGCGCGGGATGCTGCTCAACGCGCCGGGGTTCCCATGATTGCGGGATCCGGCCTGCTTGACGACGTGGACCAAGCCGTGGCCGCGGCGGAAACCATCGGTTACCCGCTCATGCTCAAGGCAACCGGCGGTGGCGGCGGAATCGGCATGGCAGTGTGCCGCGACGAAGCCGACCTCCGCAGCAATTACTCCCGGGTGGCCCGCTTGGCCAGCTCCAGCTTCGGAACCGCCGGGGTCTTCGCTGAGAGGTACATCGAGCACGCCCGCCACGTGGAAGTCCAGGTGTTCGGCGACGGTGAGGGCCGCGTCGTAAGCCTCGGCGACCGTGACTGCTCACTGCAACGCCGGCACCAAAAAGTACTCGAAGAGGCACCCGCGCCGGATCTCCCGGACGCTTTGCGGGAGGAGCTGCACCGCAGCTCACGCGCACTCTGCGCCTCCGTGGGCTACCGCTCTGCAGGCACAGTGGAGTTCGTCTACGACCCCGTCCGCCAGGAAGCGTCCTTCCTGGAAGTCAACGCCCGGCTGCAAGTTGAGCACCCCGTCACCGAAGCCATCACCGGCGTGGACCTGGTGGAGTGGATGCTTAATCTGGCCCAGCAGGAGCCAGTGCTTGATGGCGTGCCGGACAGCGTGCCCGTCTCAGGACATGCCGTGGAAGCCCGCATCTACGCAGAAGACCCCGCCCGGAATTTCCAGCCCAGCGCCGGAACCGTCACCAACGCGCAGTACCCGGCCTCCGACGTCGTACGCATTGACGCCTGGGTGGAAACCGGCAGCGAAGTCTCCACCAGCTACGATCCCCTGCTGGGCAAGGTCATCACGTCCGGTACCACCCGCGACGCCGCCTTCGACGCCCTGGCCACTGCGCTGGCAGAGACCCTCATTGATGGCATTGAGACGAACCTGGGCATGCTGCGTGCCGTGGCCGGAATGGACGTGGTCCGCTCGGCCGGGCATTCCACCGGAACCCTGGACACCGTAGGCGATCCGGAACCGCGGATCACCGTTGAGCGGCCGGGCCTCCAGACCAGCGTGCAGGACTGGCCGGGCAGGACCGGACTGTGGCAGATCGGCGTGCCGCCCAGTGGTCCCATGGATGATTTGTCGTTCCGGCTGGGCAACACTGCCCTGGGTAACCCCGAGGGCGCGCCCGGGTTGGAGTTCACCATGGCCGGGCCGGCGCTTCGGTTCACCCACGCCACCACGGTGTGCGTCACCGGCGCTGACGTCGCCGTCACCGTCAACGGCAACGCGGCCGGCACCTGGGAGCCCATCACCGTCCCCGAAAACGGCCTCCTGGACGTCGGGTCAGCAGACGGATCCGGGCTGCGAGGTTACATTCTCTTTGAAGGCGGGCTGGATATTCCCCGATACCTCGGCAGTGCGTCCACCTTCACCTTGGGTCAGTTCGGTGGCCATGGCGGCCGTGTGCTGCGGGCCAGCGATGTGCTCCGCACGGCCAGCGACCGCCTCCCCGAAACCGTCCCCGGCATAGTTCCGGAGGAGAGCCGCCCGGCACTCACTTCCGACTGGGAGCTGAAAGTGGTGGAAGGGCCGCATGGCGCACCGGAATTCTTCCAACGCGAAGACATTGAAGAGCTCTATGCCGCCGAATACGAGGTCCACTTCAACTCCGCCCGCACCGGCGTCCGCCTGATCGGGCCCAAGCCGCGCTGGGCGCGCAATGATGGCGGCGAGGCCGGACTGCACCCCTCCAATATTCACGACACCGCCTACTCGGTAGGCGCCCTGGACTTCACCGGCGACACCCCCATCCTGCTGGGCCCGGATGGTCCCAGCCTTGGCGGTTTTGTCTGCCCCGTCACCGTGGTGACCGGCGAGCGCTGGAAGTTGGGGCAGTTGCGGCCCGGCGACAAGGTCCGTTTCGCGCCGATCCGATCGGTTGATGCACCGTCCGTCAAGGAACTCGGCACTGCACGGCAGCTGATACTCCCGGGCGGAACGGACTTCAGCAGCAGCGCAGCCGGGGTGCTGCGCGGAGACGGCGACGACGGCGTGCTGGGCCGGGTGACCGAAGGCGAGGGCCGGCCTGCGGTCACCTTCCGCCGTTCGGGTGATGACAACCTTCTGGTGGAATACGGGGATATGGTGCTGGACCTTGGCCTCCGCGCACGGGTCCACGCCCTGCACCAGGAACTCGAACGCCTTGGTGTCCCGGGCATCGTGGATCTGACCCCGGGCATCCGGTCCTTGCAGATCAAGGCCGATCCGTCCCTCCTGCCCACGTCCAAACTGCTGGGCCTTGTGCGCGAGGTGGATGCTTCACTGCCTGCTAGTTCGGAGCTGGTGGTGCCCAGCCGCAGCGTCCGGCTCCCGTTGTCTTGGGATGATCCCGCAACCCGTGAAGCCATTGAGCGGTACATGGCCGGTGTCCGCGACGACGCCCCCTGGTGCCCGTGGAACATCGAGTTCATCCGCCGTATCAATGGCTTGGACTCCGTGAACGACGTTTTTGATACCGTCTTCAACGCCGAGTACCTCGTGTTGGGACTGGGCGACGTGTACTTGGGAGCTCCGGTGGCAACGCCCTTGGATCCGCGGCATCGGTTGGTCACCACCAAGTACAACCCCGCCCGCACGTGGACACCGGAGAACGCCGTGGGCATTGGCGGTGCCTACATGTGCATTTACGGCATGGAGGGTCCCGGTGGTTACCAGTTTGTTGGGCGGACCACGCAGGTATGGTCTCGTTACGCGGGTGCCGCACCTTTTGAGCCAGGTTCCCCGTGGCTGCTCCGGTTCTTCGACCGTATTTCCTGGTACCCCGTCAGCCCTGAGGAACTGTTGGACCTCCGCGCGGACATGGCAGCTGGCAGGGGCCGGGGCGTAGAGATCGAGGAAGGCACATTTTCTCTGGCCGAGCACGAGGAATTCCTGGAACGCAACAGCGTCTCCATTGCGGAGTTCCGTGAAACACAGGCGGCCGCATTCGCCGTTGAACGTCAGGCGTGGGAGGAAGCCGGCGAGTTCGATCGCGCAGAGCAGGCTGTTTCCCTGGCCCCGCCGGCGGACGACGTGGTGGTTCCCGACGGCGGCACCTTGGTCACGTCCCCGTTCGCCGCGAGCGTGTGGAAAGTGGACGTGGAACCTGGCGACGTGGTGGTAGCCGGCCAGTCGTTGGTCTCCCTGGAGGCCATGAAGATGGAGACGGTCATCCAGGCTCCGGTGGATGGTGTGGTTCAACGAGTCCTGCCCACGGCCGGCGCGCAGGTGGTAGCAGGCGAGGCTTTGGTGGTGCTTGAGCCTGTGGATGTCCGGGAACCGGCACTTGTGCTGGAAGGAAGCGCACTATGATCAGCCCCAAAGTCACCACTGCGGAACGCGTTGTTGCCGCGCTTGAGGCGATTGACGCCGTCGACCGTCCTGAAATCTGGATCCACCTGCGGGGGCGGGATGAACTGCTCGCAGAGGCGGCCCGGATCGACGCCGCTGCTGCCGCCGGGGATGACCTGCCGCTTGCGGGTCTCCTGCTCGCCGTGAAGAACAACGTGGACGTTGCCGGTGTGATGACGACGGCGGCGTGCCCCGGTTTTGGCGAGGTGCCCGCCCGGGATGCGGTGCCGGTTGCGAGGCTCCGCGCTGCGGGGGCGTTGGTGCTGGGAGCTACCAACCTGGACCAGTTCGCCACGGGACTGGTGGGTACCCGCAGCCCGTATGGAGCTGTGCGCGATTCGCGGCGTCCTGACCGAATTTCCGGCGGTTCGAGTTCGGGTTCTGCCGTGGCAGTGGCCTTGGGCCTGGTGGACCTTGCCATCGGGACGGACACCGCCGGTTCGGGCCGGATTCCCGCAGCGCTGCAAGGAATTGTGGGAATCAAACCAACCCTGGGCGTGGTGTCCACCGACGGCGTAGTTCCGGCGTGCCGTTCCTGGGACACCGCCACGATTTTCGCGCGCGACCTCGCCACGGCCGAGCTCGCCATGGGCATCATGGCCGGTGAGGGCCGCAGCTGGCCCGCGGACGTCAAGCTCGCTGCGCCGGCCACACCGCGGGTGGCCTACCCCGCTGCCCTGCCTGCCCTCCCGGACGCGTGGGCGCTCGAGTTCAAGGCACAGATCGAACGGCTGCGCTCCACGGGCGTGGTGGCCGAAGCCATCGAGCTGGACGTCTTCCTTGAGGCTGCACGGCTGCTGTACGACGGCGGATTGGTGGCCGAACGCTATGCCGCCGTCGGCAGCTTTGTTGACACGGTGCAGGACGGAGGGGTTTCCGCCACGCTCGACCCCACTGTGGCCGGGATCATCACAGCCGCGGGCACGGTCCCTGCGCACAAGTACGTGACTGACACCGGGGCCCTGGAGCGGCTCCGCCGTGAGGCCATGCTGCGACTGGAGGGCTTCGATGCCCTGATCGTGCCAACCGCACCTTTCCATCCGACGCTGGCAGAGGTCGCGGCCGATCCCGTGGGGGTCAATTCCCGGATGGGTACGTATACCAATTTCTGCAACCTTTTCGACCTCAGCGCTGTGGCAGTGCCGGCCGGGACTGTCACTGACACCGCTGAAACCGGGGAGTCAGGGAGCGTCTCCCAGTTCGGTCTCACTGTGGTGGCCCGAACTTTCGAGGACGGCGTGGCCGCGGACATTGCACGGCGGATCGAGCTCACCCCGGAGAAGCCGGGACTGTTCGCTGCCGGAGCTGCCAGCGACGCCGCGCCAAAGGTTCCCTGGCCGGTTGCCGCGGGCGCCGTCGTCGTACCTCTTGTGGTGGTGGGCGCCCACCGGAAGGGCCAGCCGTTGGCAGCGGAACTTGAGCGGCGTGGAGCCTTTTGGGATGGCCTGGTAGCCACTGCGGCGAGGTACCGCATGGTGGCGCTGGAAACCACGCCCCCTAAGCCGGGCGTAGTTCGATCTGAACAGGGAACCGGGCTGGTGGCAGAACGGTGGTTGCTTTCCGAGTCCGCCCTGGGGTCTTTCCTCGCTGACTTGCCCGAACCCATGCTGCTGGGGTCCATCACCTTGGACGATGGGAGCACGGCAGTGGGATTCGCATGCGATGCCGTAGCTGCGGCCAGTGCGCGGGACATCAGCGAATACGGCGATTGGATTAAATATCTGGAAGAAAGTACCTCCTTGCCGGGCAACCAAGGACTGTGGCGGGAGGCGGGCAGCGCCTTGCTGACAGGCCTTGGCCGCGGCCAGCGCTAGCGCGGTGGGCGGCCGGTTGACGGAAATAGGGTTTCATCAATCGGCAGCCAAACCACTCTCGAGGCAGCACCGAACATCACGAAATGACCCACTTTGGGGCTTGCTGGTGCGGTTAACGGTGTCCGGAAGCCCTATCATTGTGCTTGTCGTCATGTGGGCATTTTTGGGAGTGCTCGCTGACGCCGGATTCAGCTTGTCTGTGAGCCATGGCTTGCACCTTCGAAGGGAAACCCTATGGCCCGGAGCCCGGAAGAGTCGCTCAAGGCGACCCTTGCCAGAGTCGCACCCGGAACTCCGCTGCGTGACGGCCTTGAACGCATTCTTCGTGGACGGACTGGTGCGTTGATCGTGCTGGGCTACGACCGCACCATCGACTCCATCTGTTCCGGCGGATTCGACATCGGCATCGATTTCTCCCCAACACGTCTGCGCGAACTGGCCAAGATGGACGGCGCCATCATCTGTGACAAGGATGCCAGCAACATTGTCCGGGCCGCCGTCCAACTGGTTCCCGATTCCAGCATCGAAACCCAGGAATCAGGCACCAGGCACCGCACCGCAGAACGTGTAGCCATCCAGACCGGCGTTCCCGTTATTTCCGTCAGCCAATCCATGCAAATCATCGCCCTCTACGTGAACGGTTTGCGCCACGTCCTGGAAGGCTCCGAAAAGGTCCTCGCCCGCGCCAACCAGGCCCTGGCAACCTTGGAGCGGTACAGCGCCAGGCTGGACCAGGTCACCAGCTCACTTTCGGCCCTGGAGATCGAAGCACTGGTCACGGTCAGGGACGTTGCAGTCACCCTGCAGCGCCAGGAAATGGTCCGCCGTATCTCCGAGGAAATCGCCCAGTACGTGCTGGAACTCGGCGAAGACGGCCGCCTGCTCTCCCTCCAGGTGGAAGAACTCACCGTAGGCCGCGGCCCGGGGAGCGAAGTCATCATCCGCGACTACTCCGATCCCGACGCCACTCCTGAGCAGATCGAGGAAGCCGTCCAGGCTCTCCTCAACCTTGGCCCCACGGAGCTTATCGACCTCAGCCGCATTGCCCACATCATTGGCTTCGCCGGCGGAGTGGAGCAGCTGGACGCCGTGGTTCAGCCGCGCGGGTACCGTCTCCTGTCCGGCCTCAAGTCCGTTCCTAAGGCAGTGGCCGACCGTTTGGTGGACTACTTCGGCGGACTTCAGAACCTCATGGCTGCCACCATTGACGACCTCATGACCGTGGACGGAATCGGCGATCAGCGAGCCCGCACAGTCCGCGAAGGCTTGAGCCGCATGGCCGAAGCGAGCCTGCTGGACCGTTTCCTTTAAAGGCGACTGCCGCCGTCGGGCCCTATTTTCGGACGAAAACTAGTTCAGCTGGAAGGCGACCTTGGGGCTCGCCTTGTTCCCCAGGCGGGCTTCGAACGTGTAGTAGGCGCCGCCCGCGCCCGGCGTGGCCGCGATGCTGGCACAGCCTTCCAGCGTCCGGTTGCGCTGCCACGGGAAGTTCGCCGTCTCGCTCTTGCCGGGCTGGATGGTCTTGATGAGATCCTCGCCGCCCGTCTGGCAGTCCTTGGAGGAGAAGATCCGGTCCGAGCCGCTCATCAGCAGGTACTCCATTTGGGAGGTGCCCACGTTGACCTCGCACGGGGCCGTGCCGCCATTGGTGATGGTCATGGTCAGCAGCGGCTTTTCCTCCGGACCGTAAGCGGGCTTATCGGTCTTGGCGGCGACAGTCATCAAGTTCAAGTCGCATACGGGTGTGGGCGACGGCGATGCCGCCGCTGTGCCCGTCGGTGTACTTCCCGGCGTCGGCGCCGTTGATGCCTGGGACGTGCTGACGGCCTGCGGCTCCGGATTCCCGGAAAGCGCGCCGGTGAGGGCCACGACGCCGCCGATCACCACTACGATAACCAGCAGCAGGGCGCCGAAAAACACTTGCCGACGGCGCCGGTACACGGCGGGGCTCGGCCGTCGCTTTGCGCTGGGGGAAGCGCCCTTCGCCGCCGCTGATGTGCGCGCGGTCGGCGTCTGCTTACCCTTGTTGGCCATGGTTCTAGGCTAGGCTCGCAGCCGCATGGGGACCTAACCTCCACGCCGAACGAGCCTCATGCCGGCCTGTGTGACGTCGGCCATGGCCACTCCCGGACGGCCATGCCTCCGGATTCCACTACAGTGGATGGCAGCATGACACTTCCCGATTCAGGCCAGCTGGCAGGCCTCCACCAAGCCCTTGATCAGTGGTTCGCTGAGACGGCCCGCGACCTCCCGTGGCGCGAGCCGGATTGCAGCGCGTGGGGCATCCTGGTTAGCGAAGTGATGCTTCAGCAAACACCCGTTGTCCGCGTGCTGCCGGTCTGGCTCGACTGGATGGAACGCTGGCCCACACCCGCCCACCTTGCCGACGAACCGTCGGGCGCAGCCGTCCGCCATTGGGGGCGGCTCGGTTATCCACGCCGGGCTCTGCGGCTGCACGCGGCCGCCGTCGCAATCCGTGATCAGCACGGCGGCAAGGTTCCTGACACTTTTGACGAGCTCCTGGACTTGCCGGGTGTAGGCAACTACACGGCGGCCGCCGTCGCGGCTTTTGCGTTCGGCCGGCGCGAAACAGTGGTGGACACCAACATCCGGCGCGTCCAGGCGCGGCTCATCTCCGGCAGCGCGCTCCCGGCGCCGGCCTTGACCGCAGCGGAGATGCGGCTGGCCGAGGCCCTCATGCCCGAGGACCAGGAGTTGTCCGTGCGCTGGAACGCTTCGGTCATGGAACTCGGCGCCATGGTGTGCACCGCCCGCAGTCCCAAATGCGGTGAATGCCCGGTCCGTTCCAGTTGCGCCTGGCTCGCCGCCGGCGAGCCGCCGCCGTCGTACACTCCAAAGGGGCAGTCCTGGCACGGCACGGACCGCCAGGTGCGCGGTGCCGTGATGGCCGTCCTCCGCGAGGCGGCCACCCCGGTGCCCCGCGAAATGTTCCA
Source organism: Arthrobacter sp. StoSoilB22 (assembly GCF_019977315.1). Lineage (NCBI taxonomy): Bacteria > Bacillati > Actinomycetota > Actinomycetes > Micrococcales > Micrococcaceae > Arthrobacter > Arthrobacter sp. StoSoilB22. The sequence continues at coordinate 188,574 of NZ_AP024652.1, read as the reverse complement.
GCAAGCACCGGCGGATCTCGGGTTCGCGCCGTCCGGCGTCGGAATCCCGCTCGCCGCACTGCACCGGCTCAACTCCGCGCCCGAGCAACTCGAGCGCGCCCTTGAGGGCCTGTTATTGGACGGTCTGGCTGAAATGCACGACGGCGGTTTGCGGCTTCCGGCGTAGCTTTGGCCGGGTGCGGTATCGGTTGGGCAACAGGCTTCCAGGATCAATAACAATGCAGGCGCCTTTTGCGCTGCTGCGGCGGCATTCCCGCGACACCCACTAAGTGCAGCACTACCCTGAAGCATGGGCAGAATCGGATTGGCGTTGACCCTTGCCGGGACCGCAGCATTGCTTCCCGGTTGCTTGGCCGAACCAGTGGGCTGCCCGGCGATCGGACACGTGGCCGGCGTATCCCTGACCGTGGCGGCGGACTATGCCCCGGACGTCGCTTCGCTTCGATTGAAGGCATGCCAGGATGGCATCTGCACTGAAAAGGAACTGATGCTGAACCCCGGGGCCACCTCCGTGGACCAGGGCTGCACCCCGGATGGCGTGTGCTCCGCGACATCCTCGCCTGACGGGACGCTTCACGGGTTTATGGAGCTCCCCGCACTGTCCGAAAGTCCTCTTGAGGCAACCGTGACTGGCTTTTCCCCGGCCGGTGTCGCGTTGCCGACGCGTACCCTGACCTTCACTCCCCGAGGTGAGTACCCCTACGGCGAGCAGTGTGGGCGGGTCATTTCGGCTGGCCTGACGCTGGACGGAGCAGGTTTGCGGCAGCGGTAGTGCTGGCTATGCACCTGCGTCGATGATGAGCCTCGAACCGCCGGAGTCGTCTTCGTCCTTCCCGCAACGTGTGCAGCGCCTGCAGCTGCCACGTGAACCGGCTCCTAGTCACCATGAGCGAGCCGGGATCGGGCGAAGACTAGCCCGGTGGTCCCCCAACAGCCTTCCGGTAACCACTTGGCGTGAAACCCAGGTACTTACGGAAGTCGTTCGTTAGGTGCGCATGATCTGCGTAGCCAAGTTCGACGGCGATCGCCGCAAGGTCCGCTGTTGGGTTGGACCGGGCACGCTCTGCGGCATCCTGCAATCTGCGGCGCCGTATGAGGGCGGAAGGGCTCAACCCGACGTACTTTGCAGCGATTCTTTGCAGGGTTCTGGGTGATACGGCAAGACGGGACGCCACATCCTCAATCAAGAACACATCGGGCTCGGATGCGATCACATCCATCATCCGGTTCGCGAGCAGGGCTTCTTCGTCAGCAACGCACTCCCGCGAAACCAGCCACGCAACAAAGGCTTCCACTGCCCGCTCTCGGCGAGCGCCGCCGTCGTGCGTGTTGCCACCTGAAGTGGCCGTCATGGCTGCCGACACTGCCTTCTGAAGGTGGGCGAAGTCCAGCACCACTTCCTGATCGCGGAGAGCGGCGGGGTTGTCGGTGAAAAGCGGCACTGCTGCGGGCCGGAGTAGTGCGCCCACGGCCCAGCCCTGGCCTGTCAGGTCGCGGTAGGCGGCGCGGGTGGTTGGCCCGGAGAACTCCACCGCATCGCCTTGCACCACCAGGTTGGATGTGGGGTAGGCGATCACATGTTGCCGTGATGACCGGCCGGGTTCGATGTCCCACTCCGGAATCCAGAACCACTGCACCAAATGGGACACAGAAGCCGGAGCCGGGATGCGATGGAAGGTGGGCAGTCGCGCCGGATACAGGATGCCCTTGAACGAACCTTCCATTGGAGCCTCTCCACTGAGGATCAAAGCTGTCGCAAATCTCCAAGCGCAACAGGGCAAGGTGCCCGTAGCGTCATAACCATGACAGATACTACAAGCACAGAGTCCATCACAGCAGCCCACGGCGAGCACACCACACATGGCATCCCGATCGGCCTGACAAGCCTGACGCCGTTCCTCTCGGTGCCCAACGCCAAGGAAGCCATTGCGTTCTACCGTGATGTGTTCGGGGCCAGGGTTGTGGGCGAGACCGAGATGGGAGGGGTGGTTGTCCACGCCGAACTCGACTTCGGCAACGGCCACCTTCAACTCGGCGAGCCCAACCCGGAATACCATCTGGTGCCGGCGCCAAGCGGCGAGGACGATTGCTACTCCCTCGGCCTGTATTGCCAGGACGCGGACGGACTGGTCAAGAAGGCCGAACATGCTGGGGCAACTATCCGCGAGCCGCTGTCCACGTTCGTCTCAGGTGACCGTTACGCGAGCATCCGCGATCCGTTCGGCGTGCGCTGGTCCATCATGACGCGGGTTGAGGACATCTCCGAGGAGGAGAGCAACCGCCGCGTTGATGAATGGGCCGCGCAGCAGGGCTGAGCCTTGGAGGCCCGGCTTTCGTGAATGCCTCATGTGAGGCAGAGGCAGAAAGGGTGCCCGGCCGGATCAAGGAGTACCCTGAACGTTTCGCCTGGCTGGTGGTCGGATTTGCTGGCGCCTAGGGAAAGGGCAACTTCCTCGCCCTTGTCCAAGTCCTCCACGATCATGTCCAGGTGCATTTGCTGCGGGATGGTCTGGCCGGGCCATTTGGGCGCCTGGTACACCTCCACTTGTTGGAAGGAGATGCAGTTGCTGCCATCGCTGGGTCGGATATCAAACCAGTCACCTTTGTCCTCCACTTCCCAGCCGAAGAGCTCGCCATAAAAGGCGGCCAAGGCGCCGGCATCAGGACAATCGATAACCACACTCGGGTATTTAGCTATAGCCATGTGTTAAACCTCGTCAGCAGTTTTCTTCATGCGGGCAATGGCGCTCTTGGTGCCGCGCTGGGTGAGAACGTGAACTATTGCGCCCACGCCTGCGGAAACAACGGCGAACACAAGCACGCCCGGTAGTGAATCGTTGAGGTCCGTGCTGTCTTTGGGGGCAGGTTTGCCGGTCTTCTTCTCCCAGAGGCCTTCGAGCGTTTTGTTTGCGAGCGTGCCGGCTCCAAGGCCAATTGCCAGGCCAAACACTTTTACCAGTATGTTCACCAAGATCCTCCATAAGATAGGGCGCCGCCAAGCGACGTCTCACACAACAACCGCCTCAGAAACAAGGCAGGGCCGCTGCAATTGCAGCGGCCCTGCCTGGATTCTTAATCCTTCTTGAAGGCATCTTTCAGCTTCTCGCCGGCACCTTTGAGGTCGGCTTTCGTCTGGTCGCCCTTGCCTTCGGCTTCCAGACGCTCGTTGTCCGTCAGCTTTCCGGCAGCTTCCTTAGCCTTGCCGCCCAGCTTCTCGCCAGCGTTCTCCATCTTGTCGTCAGCACCCACGTTTCGTACCTCTTCCTTGTAGTGAACCTGTACCTCTACAACATCACTAATCAGTGTACTTAGCAATATTTCGGAGAAAATTGTCAGAACCTAGAGTTCTCCAAACCCTTCCTCCACAAGCCGCCCCACGTACTCCACGGCCTTCGAGGCGTCCTTGCCGCTCGCTTCAACGCGCAGGGTGGAACCCTTGCCGGCGGCCAGTGCCATGAGCGCCATGATGGACATGCCATCAACGCCGTTGACCGTCACCTCCACATCCAGCCCGGACAGCCCGCCGGCGATTTTGGCCGCCGGCCTGGCATGCATTCCCAAGGGGTTGATGAGCTCGAATTCACCGCTTGCATCCGGCTCATGCTTGACATCAGGGGCCTCCGGGCCCGCATCACCTGCGGGCGTGTTGCCGAACGCCACAGCTTCGGCTGCTTTGCGGACATCCTCGACGCCGGCACCTCCCTGAGCGGCGACGGCCGCAGCAACGAGCCCCTCAACCAGCGGCGCATCGGCGATGAGGACGGCTTCGGGATCGCTGGCGAACTCCACCGCCGACTCGGCTGTCATCACAGCAGAACCAAGATCGGTCAGCACCACCACGCCGTCGCCCCCGGAATCAACCAGGGACTGCTCGACGGCGGCCAGCACCTTCTCCAGGCTGGTTCCGATTCGATCGTCGTCAGTTCCCCCGGCGGCGGCGAGTTCGACGTCGGGTGCCATCTGCGCGGCGAGTTCCACCGCACCCTCAGCAATCTTGCTGCTGTGCGACACCACCACAATCCCCACGGTCATACGGCGTCGGTTCCTGTATCGCCAGTGGAACCGGCGGCAGCTGCTGCGGCCGCGCGGAGGAGCAGCGCGGTGGAAGCGGCGCCGGGGTCGCGATGGCCTGCACTGCGCTCCCCCAGGTAGCTGGCCCGCCCCTTGCGTGCCACCAAAGGATCGGTGGCCACGGCCCCGGTTTCGGCAGCGTCCGCAGCCGCTTCCAGAACCGCCAGCACGCCTGCACCGCTCGCGGCCGCCTTTTGGGCAGCTTCAACCGCCGGCGTCCAGGCGTCGATCATTGTCTTGTCGCCGAGCTCGGCTTTGCCCCGGGCCACCACGCCATCACGGGCGGCCACGAGGGCAGCGGCTAACGCCTCCGCTTCAATGTCGTTCGCGTCCCCCAGGGAGGTTGCTGCCCGCAGATACGCCGTGCCGTAAAGCGGTCCGGCAGCTCCGCCCACCTTGGACATGAGCGCCATCGCTGCAGCCTTCAACGCCGCTCCGGGAGTCTCGGGCGAGGTCTCGTCGAGCTTCTGCAGCACAGCTTGGAATCCCCGGTCCATGTTCTCGCCGTGATCAGAGTCGCCGATCGCCCGGTCCAGCTCAATGAGCTCAACCCGATGTTCGTCCATGGCTTTAGCGGAGAGTTTCAACCATTCCAGCGCCCACTGAACGTCCAAACCCATGCTCAGGCTCCCCACCGCAGGGCTGCAGTGTGGACGGGCGCGTCCCACAGCCTGGTCAGCTCGTCATCGAGGCGCAGCACGGACACTGAGCACCCTTGCATCTCCAGGGAGGTCACGTAGTTCCCCACCAGCGAGCGCTCCACGGTGGCGCCGCGCTCGGCCAGAACTTGGGCAGCGCGTCGGTACACGATGTACAACTCGCTCTGCGGGGTGCCGCCCATGCCATTGACGAAGAGCAGGACCTTCTCGCCTGACGCGAGGGCCAGGTCCTCCAGCACAGGCTCCAGGAGGCGGTCCGTGATGGCGTCAGCACTTTCCATCGCAATCTTGTGCCGTCCAGGTTCGCCATGAATGCCGATGCCGATCTCAATCTCATTCTCCGCGAGTTCAAAACTCGGCGTACCGGCGTGCGGAACCGTGCAGCCGGACAGGGCAACACCCATGGTCCGCACATTGGCCACTACGCGCTCAGCGATGGCGGTGACAGCGTCAAGGTCGTCGCCTCGCTGGGCGGATGCACCGGCGATCTTCTCCACCAGGACCGTTCCACCAACCCCGCGCCTGCCAGCCGTGTACAGCGAGTCTTCCACCGCGACGTCGTCGTTGACCAACACTGAACGAACGCGCACGCCTTCAGCCTGCGCCATTTCGGCGGCCGTTTCGAAATTCAGGACATCGCCGGTGTAGTTCTTCACAATATGGACGACGCCGGCGCCTGAGTCCACGGCGACGGTTGCCGGGATGATTTGGTCCGGTGTGGGCGAGGTGAAAACTGCGCCGGGGACCGCGGCGTCCAACATGCCGAGGCCTACGAAGCCCGCGTGCAGGGGCTCGTGGCCACTGCCGCCACCGGAGACAAGGGCTACTTTGCCCGCTACGGGAGCGCCTTTCCGGACGACGTATTTGGGGTCGGGATGGACGTCCACGATGTCGGCATGGGCCATGCCGAAACCTTCAACGGACTCGTCCACCACGGCGCGTGGATCATTAATGAGCTTTTTCATGTGATGCTCCTGGGCGTGCTGTGGCTGGTGCTCTGACCCTACTACCGGGGGCTGTTGGCACGGTAGGCCTGAAGCGCCGGTTGTGCATAAATAACGCTAGGACCACCCTCTTAATGACCGGAAGGGACAGCCCCCAATGACTATCCCTTCCGGTGATGCTGCTTTTCGGTCCGCTAATCCTCGGCCGCTTGGGTTGTCACCGCCTCGGGTTTACTTCCGGCCTGATACTCGGGCCAGAAGGCGGAGTACAGATCAGGGTTCGAGTGGCCCGCGTCCTGCAAAGAGGTTTCGTGGGGCCATGATCCGTAAGGCATATCGATCTGGAATGCGGAGAAATCGGGGAACGTGACCCTGGGGTCCATTGTTCGCATCCCCCTTAGCTATTCAGGACGGCGTCGCCGCCGGTAGAGACAACGTCCTGCAGCAGCACCGTCTGATCGATGACCGGAAGCCCTACAACGTGACCGAAGCTGAACATATTCTTCGGATCCAGCTCCGCTTTCGCCTTCCTGAGCCGTTCGCGTGCACCGGGCAGCCACGGCCTTTCCCTGTCCTCAGCATCCACAAAGTGGCCGTGCAGATTCACGAACGTCCCCGCATTGGCAGCCGGACGAAGGTCTTCATGAACCGAGTTAAAGACTGTTGGCAGGATGTCCAGGACCGGCGGGACAGCAATGGCTCCCATAAAGAAGCTGAACGCTGCGTCACGGCCACCCACAATGTCTTCTCCGTCCGCACTCTTTGCCAGGGCGCCGCCCAGGAGCCGCAGTTCCGCCAACAACACAGGACTGTCCACCCCGGGACCAAAGTGCCGCAACAGGGCATCTTCGGTTTGTTCGTCCAGACGATCCAGCAGGAAGCCATGCTCCCGCACAGGCACCGGCTGGTCCGGGTCCTGGTGAATGGTGTCGAATTGGGTGGGGCTCAAAGGCCCGGTGGCGTCCATCATAAAGGGTGCGCAAGTGCGCATTGGCTCCAGGACTTCCGAGGCGGTTGCCGGATCACCTTGATAGGCGTAGCGGAGATGGATGACGAACTTTCCACGCAGTGGCTCCGGAATCATTTCCATCTCCGGGAGGCGCAGGAACGCCATGGACGCTGATGCCTCCACCGGCAGCGAAGGCACCCACTCCCGGAATGCCCGCAGGACCTCAGGCGCATGTCCGCCGTCGAAGTACAACCCGCCGGCGTAAAGATCGTCCGCCGGGAAGAGATGGAATTCCATGGCCGTGACGATGCCAAGGTTTCCTTTGCCGCCACGGAGAAGGTAGAACAACTCCGGGTTCTCGTCTTTGGTCACCCGGCGCTGCGTGCCGTCGGCGGTGACGAGTTCAAAGGCAATGACGTGATCTGAGGCGAAACCATATTTGCGGCCCAGGATGGGCAGGCCGCCGCCCAGGGTGTAGCCCACCACCCCAACGTCGGTAGTGGAACCGCAGAGGCCCATCAAACCGAAGGTCGCGGCGAGATCCACCACGGCCTTCCAACGGACGCCCGCACCAACGCGGGCAGTTTTCTCGATGGGGTCAATGCTCAGCTCCAGCATCCGGCGGGTGCTGATGAGCAGGCCGCCCTCAATGGCATTGGTGGCGCCGTGACCGGTGGACTGGACGGAGACGGGCATACCGCGCTCAGCCGCCCAGCGAACAGCCGCGGAAACGTCCTCAGCATCGAGGGCGCCGAAGGCAAGATCAGGTTGGTGCTGTGTAGAGAGGTTGAAAGCCGCTACTTCGGGAGCGAACCCCGGATCGGCAGGCGTGAACACGGGGCCGTGCACGCTGAGTTGGAGTTCTGAAACATCTGAAAAGGACGCGTGGGACTGCATGATCTTCTCTCAATTGACCGATGTGGTGGAAGCTTCCCCAGCAAGCCACCATCAGTTTATCCATCAAGTGGATATAAGAGAAGGGAAAATAAATCACGCATAATCGGGCAGGCCTGAGCCACTTGGCCTTGGTGGCGGAAATTAAACCGCAAGAGTGCTGCGGCGGGTGTTAGAGCTGCTTGATCATGCGCGTGTTGCCCAGGGTGTTGGGCTTTACGCGGGCAAGGTCAAGGAACTCGGCAACGCCTTCGTCATGCGAGCGCAGCAGCTCCGAGTACACCTGCGGATCAACCACGGACTGGTCAGCCATGACTTCGAATCCGTGACGCTTGAAGAAGTCCACCTCGAACGTCAGGCAGAACACGCGGCTCACGCCCAGGGCTCGCGCCTCTTCCAGAAGGTTCTCCACAAGGACGTGACCCACTCCGCGCCCGCGCCAGGAGTCGGCTGCGGCAAGGGTGCGGATTTCCGCCAAGTCTTCCCACATGACGTGCAGGGCCCCGCAGCCGATCACTTCGCCATCGTCGGATTCAGCAATCCGAAATTCCTGGAGGCTCTCGTAGTACGCCACAGTCTCCTTGGCCATGAGGATCCGCTCCTCGGCCAAGGGGGCCACAAGCCTCTTGATCGCCGCCACGTCGCTGGTGCGGGCAGGGCGGAGGCTGAAGGTCGAATTCACTCCCCCATCCTAACGAGGCAAACAGGTCCCGGCCGCGCACACAGCACCACATGGTTCGCGAACGGATGATCCGGAGTCCGGTCGTCGGACAGGACGCCAGGGAGGAACTAGTCTCAAGTGGTGCCACCCAACTGGAAAGGTATTGAGATGAAGAAGGCCGTTCTCACTCTGGAGGGCACCCTCAGCGATGTTGTCGCCGTCTCGGAAGCGGCAGCGAAGGCCATTGCCGTAAATGACAGGGTTCGGCAGCGGCTGTACCGCGAGTTGCATAGGCTGCACGAGCGTCGTGGTGCATTAGCAAAAGCCCCCGACATTACGAGGGGACGAAAGCGAATCCTGTGGCAGGCATTGTGGGGCTTCCTCCTCAGCGCCGGCTTGTCGGCCGCACTGACAGCAGCCGTGATGTTCGGTCCTTCAGATCGCAAGAGCACCTATATCACCGCGGAGCAGGCAGCTTCGGTAGCCTCCCCTGCCGCGGTGATCGGAATCGTGCTCCTGGCAGTTGCACTCTTCCTCCCGGTGCCCGCAAGGCCGGCAGCACGATACGGAACCGTGTGCACACTGATTGTGGGACTTTTCGTCGTCGGCCTCGTGACCTTCAGGGCTGCCACGGGCGTCGCCGATGATCGAGGATTTGATACCGGGCAGGTCGCACCGTGGCTCATCAAGATGACGCTGACACTTGCACTCCTGGCCCTCCTCGCTTGGCGCCTGAACCGCAAACGATTGCTGGAACTCCAGCGGGACCTCAGTCCCGCAGCTCGCAAAGAGGCTATGCGAAACTTACGGTCGGCGGCTGAACACCTTGCGGCAACGTCGGTTGAACATTGGGACCGAGGAGCCAGCGGCTCGGTATCAGCGGCATGGAAGGCACAACTGAAGCAGCTGGAGCAACAAGGGACACCCTCGCATGTCATCGCTCAGGCACAAGCGATCGGGCCGATCGCATGGCTTGCCCGGTTTGTCTACGGCGGCGATTTCAACGGGGACCTGCGCAGAATCCTGTCCCGATAACACCAAGACAAACGGTAGCGGCGGCCAATGAGGGTTCCCGCGTCACCGGATCTACACTCCCAGCTCCACCGGCAAAGGAACGTCCTCGCCCAGCACCTGCTTGGCCAGGAAGCTCTCAACCACTCCGTACCAAACCTTCGCGTGCTGAGGCTGCAGGATCCAGTGGTTCTCGTCGGGGAAGTACAGGAAGCGGTGCGGGCTTTGGCCGTTCTCATCGGCCGGCAGCTGGGATGAGGACAGTAGCTCGTACCAGAGGCGGAGGCCTTCGCCGATGGGAACTCGATAATCCTTGTCACCGTGGATGACCAGCATGGGAGTTTTGATATTGCCCACGTTCCGGTGCGGCGAGTTTTCCATCGCCATTTCCACGGTCATTTCCTTGAGCCAGTACTGGGCGGCGTCGGTGGTGGGGCCGAATTGGTCCAGTGCCCACAGGCTGGCGTGGGTGACGATTGCCTTGAAGCGGTCGGTTTGCCCGGCAACCCAGTTGGCCATGTAGCCGCCGAAGGACCCGCCCATTGCTGCTGTCCGCGATTCGTCAACGTCCGGCCGGGCAGCCACGGCGTCCGTAATGGCCATGAGGTCCGTGAAGGGCTTCTTTCCCCATTCGCCCCACCCGCGCTGGATGAACTCCTGGCCGTAGCCGGTGGACAGGGCGGGGTCGGGAAGGAGGACGGCATAGCCCTTGGCTACAAGCAGCCACGGGTTCCAGCGCCACGTCCAGGCATTCCACGAACCCAATGGCCCGCCGTGGATCCACAGCAGGAGCGGTGCCGGGTTGTCCCTGGACGCGCCCTCAGGGACCGCCAGGTATGCAGGAATACGGGAGCCATCTTCGGCAGTCGTTTCCACACGTTCCAACTTGCCCTTGAAAACAGGCCGCTCCGCCGGCGCCTGCAACCGGACCACCTCACCGGTGGAGAGATTAATCCGTACAGCCTCGGCGGGGAACTCGTACGAGCTTCGGAGCGCATACGCCGTGGTTCCGTCCGGAGAAACCACGACGTCGGAATAGGCGGAGGCGTCTTCCGTCACCCGAGTGACTGCTCCATCCGCGACGCTGATCCGGAAAACCGGCGACGCGCCGTCGTCGTCCGCTGTTACCAGCACGGCGCTGCCGTCGGGGAGCCAGGCGACGGGGTTGGCCCAGCGGTCCCATTGGTGCGCGAGCGGCTCCAAGTCGGTGGTCTCGCCGCCGGCGACGTTGAGCATGTGGAGTTTCACTTGGGGAGCCTGCGCGGGTGTTGTGTCGCTCTCGCTCTGCACCACCAATGTCCGGTTGTCCGGGCTCACCGGACCGGGGAAGTAGCTCATTCCCGGGTGGTCCAGCAGGACCTTGACGGTCCCGGTCGCGACGTCGACGGCGGCAAGCACCTCGCGGCTGTCAGCCTTCGCGAGCGCTTTGGTCATGCTGGTGTAGATGGTCTTGCCGTCCGGGCTCACCACTGTCTTGGCTTCGCGCAGCGATCCGCCGACGCCGGGTGTCAGGTTCCGGAGGCGCAGCGGCGTTGACGCATCCACGGTGGACGGCTTGCCGGGGGCTTCTTCTTCGCCCTGCTCCACAGCGAAGATCCGCGGCTCGGCCGGACCGAGGTCGGCATCCCAGTAGCGGACCGGGTAGCCGCTGTGCAGAATGGCCGAGACCTTGTTGTCCTTGCGGGCTTTGCGTCGTTCCTCGTCGTTCTCCTCGTCCGCGGATCCAGCCAGGACCTCAGCGTTGACGAAGGTGGCATGGGCGTCCCGGGCGGCCATGACCGAGCCAATGCCACCCGAACGTGAGTGGACCACGCGGGCCTCTCCCCCGTCCGCGGGCAGCAGCCACAGTGCATTCACGGGGTCCGCGTCGGGGCTTTCCGGATCGGGACGGGCCGAGGTGAAGTACAGGTCGCCGTTGGCAGCGAAGACGGCACCGGATTCGCCTTTTGAGCTGCGGGTGATGCGGCGCGCGTGTTTCCGGCCGCTGGGGTCCAGCTCCCAGAGCGCAGTGGCGAACTCGGTTCCTTTGCCGTTCAGCGTGGTCACGGTGGTGACCAGTCGCTTGCCGTCCGGACTGAGGGTGAGGCCACCGACCCGGGGGATGGCGAGGTAGTGGTCAATGTCGTGGAACGGGGTTTCGGGCTGCTCGGCCCGTGCATGAGTGTCAGCAGAGTCCATGGTCCGATTCAACACGGATTGTGCACCAGATCACAGAGTGGTTCACTCACAGTGAAACAGTACTTTCACATATTCACCCAACTGAGTCGCAGCAGAGCGCGTTTTGAACGCTCAAAACGCGCTCTGCTGCTACTTACTTGGGAGGTCTTCCAGGGCTTGGAGCACGGGCGCGGTTCCGTCCTCCGCTGCGATGGCCGCCGCCACTTTCGCGGCGCGGTGCGCGTACGACGGCGTGCTGACAGCTTGTGCGATCGCGTCACCAAGGCGCTCCGGAGTCAGCTTCTTATAGGGCATCGGCTGGGGACCCACTCCGAGTGATGCAACGCGGGCCGCCCACAGCGGCTGGTCCGTGTAGACCGGGACGCCAATGGCAGGCACTCCCGCACGAAAGCCGGCCGCAGTGGTTCCCGCCCCGGCGTGATGAACCACTGCCGCCATCCGCGGGAACAGCCACTCATGCGGAACGCCCCCAATGCCAATCGCATCGTCACCCAGGGCTCCGTCCGCTCCCTGTACAACAGCCCGCACTCCGGCACGGCGGGTGGCCTCGAGGATGAAGGCGGGATCGATGTGGGCGCTGCTTCCAAAACCGACAAAAACGGGCGGTGGGCCTGCGGCAAGGAAAGCCACGAGTTCCGCCGAAGGCTGCCAGTCCGCCTTCACGGCCGGCCACCAGTATCCAGCCATCACCAAGCCCGAGTGCCAATCTGCAGGCCTTGGCAGAACTGAAGGACTGATGCCGTGAAGAATAGTGGCGTGCGCTTTTCGACGACGGCGCTCACCGGCCGCGCGACTCTGCTTGCCGAGCCCCAACTCCTTGCGCAAGCGTGCACTGGGCGCGTCATAGGGAGCTGGACCCGCAGCTGCGCGCTCACCGATGATCTTGTTTCCCAGAGCGCCAAGGCTCCGGGCAGAATTCATGAGAACCGGCGGATATGCCGCGCTCGGCTCCGTGGGCTGCAAATGTGCGCCGATGGCCGGAATGCCCATGGCTTCGGCGATGTCGTACGCATAGGGCGCCACTGAATTAGCCAGGATCACGTCGGCGCCGGCCTCAGCCGCAGCCAAGGTACCGGTGGCGGCGTCGTCCATATATTCAGCGAGCTTCCCCCAGAAGGTGAGCACACTTCCGGATGACGCCTTGGCGCCGGGCGCTGGTTGCCTGATCAGTGCCTCAAGATCTCCGGGGAGCGGCCTGAACTCGCAACCCGACTCAACCACCAGAGGCGCATAGGCAGGGTTGGCCGCGACGGCAACCTCGTAACCCAGCCCCTGCAAGCGGCCCCCTAGCCCGGCAATAGGTGCAACATCGCCCCGCGTACCTGGACTGACCATGAGTACCCGCAAGTTGTCCCCGCTTTCCTTCTTCGGAGTTTTTGTACATGTAACGCCCTTATGGAGCCACCTTATGGGCATTACCTGTACAAAAACTCGGCACGCTCCAACGCAAAAGCCCCGCCCGCTCCCTTGTGTGGAGCAGGCGGGGCTTAGTTGCTATTGCGCTTACGCGGTCGGAGCGATCTCCGGGATTCGCGGCTTGGCGTTGCCTTCGAATGTGAACTTGGCGTCGTCACCTTCGCCGTCAACGTCCACCACAACAATGTCGCCGGAGTGGAGTTCGCCGAACAGGATCTTCTCGGACAGCTGGTCCTCGATCTCGCGCTGGATGGTCCGGCGCAGAGGCCGGGCGCCCATGGCGGGATCGTAACCACGCGTGGCCAGCAGAACCTTGGCGGCGGGCGTGAGCTCGATGCCCATGTCCTTGTCCTTGAGGCGACGCTCCAAGCGGGTCACGAACAGGTCCACGATCTCGATGATCTCGTCCTGCGTCAGCTGCGGGAACACCACGACGTCGTCAACACGGTTGAGGAACTCGGGGCGGAAGTGCTGCTTGAGCTCCTCCGTCACGCGGGCCCGCATCCGGTTGTAGCCGGTCTGGGTGTCCGTACCGGACTGGAAGCCAGTGGCCACGCTCTTGGAGATATCGCGGGTACCAAGGTTGGTGGTCATGATGATCACCGTGTTCTTGAAGTCCACCACGCGGCCCTGGGAGTCGGTCAGTCGGCCGTCTTCCAGAATCTGCAAGAGAGAGTTGAAGAGGTCCGCGTGGGCCTTTTCCACTTCGTCGAACAGGACCACGGAGAACGGACGCCGGCGGACCTTCTCGGTCAGCTGGCCGCCTTCTTCGTAGCCGACATAGCCCGGAGGTGCACCGAAGAGACGCGAAACCGTGTGCTTCTCGGAGTACTCGGACATGTCCAGCGTGATGAGGGCGTCCTCTTCACCGAACAGGAACTCGGCAAGTGCCTTGGCAAGTTCGGTCTTGCCGACGCCGGTGGGCCCGGCGAAGATGAACGAGCCGCCAGGACGCTTGGGGTCCTTCAGGCCTGCACGGGTGCGGCGGATGGCCTGGGACAGAGCCTTGATGGCCTCGTCCTGGCCCACAACGCGCTTGTGCAGTTCGTCTTCCATCTTGAGCAGGCGCGAGGACTCTTCCTCGGTGAGCTTGAAGACCGGAATGCCCGTGGAGTTCGCAAGAACTTCCGCGATCAGATCCTCGTCAACCTCGGAGATGTCGTCCATGCCGCCGGACTTCCACGTGCGTTCCTTCTCTGCGCGTTCGGCAATGAGCTTCTGCTCCTTGTCGCGCAGCGAGGCAGCACCCTCGAAGTCCTGGGCGTCGATTGCCGATTCCTTCTCCATCTTGACGTCAGCAATGCGCTCGTCCATGGCCTTGAGCTCCGGCGGAGCGGTCATGCGGCGGATGCGCAGGCGTGCGCCGGCTTCATCGATGAGGTCGATCGCCTTGTCCGGAAGGAAGCGGTCCGAGATGTAACGTTCGGCCAGCTGTGCCGCCGAGGCGAGGGCGCCGTCGGTGATCGTTACGCGGTGGTGTGCCTCGTAACGGTCCCGGAGGCCCTTGAGGATCTCGATCGCGTGCGCAACAGAGGGTTCCTTGACCTGGATGGGCTGGAAACGACGCTCAAGCGCAGCGTCCTTCTCAATGTGCTTGCGGTACTCGTCAAGGGTGGTGGCACCGATGGTCTGGAGTTCACCACGGGCAAGCATCGGCTTGAGGATGGATGCAGCATCGATGGCGCCCTCGGCAGCACCTGCACCAACGAGCGTGTGGATCTCGTCGATGAAGAGGATGATGTCGCCGCGGGTGCGGATTTCCTTGAGAACCTTCTTCAGGCGCTCTTCGAAGTCACCGCGGTAGCGGGAACCGGCAACCAGGGAACCGAGGTCAAGCGTGTACAGCTGCTTGTCCTTGATGGTCTCCGGGACATCGCCGCGGACGATCGCCTGGGCGAGGCCTTCGACGACGGCAGTCTTACCGACGCCGGGCTCACCGATCAGGACGGGGTTGTTCTTGGTACGGCGGGAGAGGACCTGCATGACGCGTTCCATCTCCTGCTCGCGGCCGATCACGGGATCGAGCTTGTTCTCGCGGGCAGCCTGGGTGAGGTTGCGTCCGAACTGGTCAAGCACCACCGAACCGGCAGGAGTACCTTCCGGCTGGCCCTGGCCCGAGCCGCTGCCAGCGGTCTCCTTGCCCTGGTAGCCGGAGAGCAACTGGATAACCTGCTGACGGACCCGGTTCAGGTCCGCCCCAAGCTTCACCAGCACCTGGGCGGCCACGCCTTCGCCTTCGCGAATGAGGCCGAGCAGGATGTGCTCAGTACCGATGTAGTTGTGGCCGAGCTGCAGTGCTTCGCGGAGGGAAAGCTCAAGCACCTTCTTGGCGCGCGGGGTGAAGGGGATGTGACCGGATGGGGCTTGCTGGCCCTGACCGATGATCTCCTGCACCTGCTCACGAACGCCATCGAGCGAAATGCTCAGGGACTCGAGCGCCTTGGCAGCAACGCCTTCACCCTCGTGGATCAGACCCAAGAGGATGTGCTCGGTACCGATGTAATTGTGGTTGAGCATCCGTGCCTCTTCTTGGGCAAGGACGACCACGCGACGGGCACGGTCCGTAAATCTCTCAAACATTTCGCCACACTCCTAGCTACGACGTACTTTGATGCTACGTGTCTGAGAAGCACTTTTGGGGCGTGTTCGCCACAGGGGAAACATGACGTGATTGCGGAATAAATCCGGCTCCAGCCCTTGACCTCGGCTAGCCGCCGGTGTCACCCTGTCGCCTTGCCGGGCATCACACAGTGGCGCCGGGCCGGAAGCATTTCCGGCCGCCCTTGGCCGCGAGTTAGTTGAAACCCCATTCATGCCGGTATTCGAACCTTGCTACTCCTGGGGATTCACAGGATATTCCAAGGCTTGGGAGGGACTCCCGCAAACTTCCGCCTTAAACGCCAATGCCCCGGCAAGAGACTGCCGGGGCATTGCAGCGGTTAATCAGGAATTGGCCTTTTGGTAGGCTTCCTGAATTTCAGCCTGAATACGACCGCGGCTGTTGACGGTGTAGCCGTTGTCACGGGCCCACTGGCGGATTTGCGCGGAATCCTGGTTACGTGCGGCTGTTGCACGGCCCCTGGTTGCGCGGCCGGAAGAAGTCTTCCTAGCCTTTGCGACGTAGGGCTCCAATGCCTTGCGCAGCGAGGCTGCGTTGGCAGTGGACAGGTCCATCTCGTAGCTCACGCCATCGAGGCCAAAACGGACAGTTTCGTCCGCGGCGCCTTCATCCAGGTCATCGACGAGGATGATTTTTACTTTCTGTGCCATGAGGTGCCTCTCATTTGGAGGGTTGGATATTCAGAAATTCCCCGGATTCCTTTGATGATTATCGTTCACGGCAAGCATGCACGTCAAAGCGTAATTGGATTCTCTTCAGTTAGCTGAACCCAATTGAGCTATTTAGCTGCCGGCCCCTCGGAGGCAGGTCCCGAGTTTTTCAAATTCGCTTCGGCCTGCGCCTTGGCTTCCGCCTGACGTTCTGATTTGTCCGCATTGAAGATCGACCTCATGGCAAACCAGAAGATCAATCCCACCACAATGGATGGCGCCAGGACTGCGATGTACTCCATAATCAGTGACCTTCAGGCTTCAACAACGGGAACAGGATGGTTTCGCGGATACCAGCACCGGTAAACAGCATCACCAGGCGGTCAATACCCAACCCGATGCCACCCATGGGTGGTGCACCGTATTCAAGGGCCCTCAGGAAGTCCTCGTCCAGCTGCATGGCTTCCTCGTCGCCTGCAGCGGAGCGACGGGACTGCTCTGTGAGGCGCTCACGCTGGATCACGGGATCAATGAGCTCGGAGAACGCTGTTCCCCGCTCCATGCCCCCAATAATCAGGTCCCAGGCCTCAATGAGCCGGCCGTCTTCACGGTGCGGGCGAGCCAGCGGCTGGGCGGACGGCGGGTAGTCGTAAACAAATGTGGGGTTCAGCAGGGTTGGTTCCACGATCTCACCGAACAGTTCCACAACGATCTTCTCGGCGTCCCATTTGGGGTCCACCTTGACCTCATGCTTGGCAGCAATTGCCAGCAGTTCATCTACCGCGGTGTCCGGAGTAATTTCAATCCCCACAGCTTCGGAAATACCCGGGTACACCGAAATCCACGCCCATTCGCCGTCGAGGTTAATTTCCCCGGCGTCCGTCTGGATGGTGCGCGTCCCCACGACGTCGGCCACGTTCAGGATGATTTCCTTCATGCGCTCGGCCATGACGAACTGGTCCGCCCACGCTTCGTAGCATTCGAGGGTGGTGAATTCGGGGCTGTGCGTGGAGTCCACGCCTTCGTTGCGGAAGACCCGGCCCATGTCATAGACGCGGTCAATGCCGCCAACAACGGCGCGCTTGAGGAAGAGCTCAGTGGCGATGCGCAAGGTCATCTTCTGGTCGAAAGCGTTCATGTGCGTCTCGAACGGACGTGCGGTAGCTCCGCCGTGGACCAGCTGCAGGATGGGAGTCTCCACCTCCACGTAACCGTGGCGGTCAAGGGTGTCGCGGACCGAGCGGGTGATGGCTGCACGCTTGTAGACCATTTCGCGGGCTTCGTCGCGGACCATGAGGTCAACGTAGCGCTGGCGAACACGGGTTTCCTCATTCAGTTCCGCGTGCAGGACCGGGAGCGGACGCAAGGCCTTGGATGCCATGGACCAGGAGTCGGCCATGACAGACAGCTCGCCGCGGCGGGAAGAGATGACCTCGCCCTTGATAAAGACGTGGTCTCCAAGGTCAACAAGGGCCTTCCAGTCAGCGAGCGCTTCCTCACCGACATTGGCCAGGCTCAGCATTGCCTGGAGGCGCACCCCCTTGCCGTCCACCCCGCCCTCCTGGAGCGTGGCGAAGCACAGCTTGCCGGTATTGCGGACGAAGACGACGCGGCCGGTGATGCCCACGGTGTCTCTCGTGGTTTCATCGGCTTCCAGGTGTGCGTACTTCTCGCGGATCTCGCTGAGGGAATGGGTCCGTTCTACACCCACCGGATAGGCCTCGGTGCCGCGCTCCATCAGCTTGGCGCGCTTCTCCATACGGATGCGCATTTGCTCGCTGGCATCGATGGGCTCTGCGGAGGTGTTCTGGGCGGGGGTGTTTGCGGAAGTCACAATCCTTAAGTTTACCGGTGATTACGGGCCTTTACTTCCGGGGGCCCAGATCGGGGAAACGCATAGACTCAGGCTGTGGAAACGTGGACGGTTGAAACGAACGACGGCGGCGGGCAGCTTGAGGTGCACACCTTTCGGCCTGCCGATTCTGCAGGTGCTTCCCTTCCGGGTTCGAAGGCACCTGCTGAACCAGCCGGCGTCGTACTGGTTCATGGCACCTTGGTGACCGACGCCCTGTACTGGCCGTTCGCGCGGACGCTGAGCGTCATGCTGGGGCGTCCGGTGCACAGTTATAACCGGCGCGGGAGGGGACATTCCACACCACAGCCGCCCGGTTATTCTGTGGGCACCGAGATCGCGGACCTTCAAACCGTCATGGAACGCACCGGCTCCACGGATGTGGTGGCACACAGCTATGGCGGTTTCGTAGCACTGCAGGCCGCGCGCCAAGCCAGAATCAACAAGCTGGTGACGTACGACGCCGCCGTGTCGCTCTCAGGCAACCTCAGCAGCCGGTGGCGGCCCGAGCTCGAGGAAGCTGTAACCTCCGGCCAGCTGGATCACGCTTGGGCCCATCTGGTGCAAGGACTGGGAACGGCGGGGCCGATTTCCTATCTGCCCATGGGTGCGCTGCGTGCGCTCAGTGTCCTCTCCGCCCGGACCCGGCTGGGTTTGGAGATGCGCTCCCTCCTACCCACCGCCGTCACGGAAATGCGCGCGGTACTGGACGCGGACGCCCACCTTCACGATTTCATGCACCTCTCCACCCCTACTCTCATGCTCAGCGGCGGGTGGAGTCCGTCGTATTTCGCCGAGACCGGCCGGATTCTGGCCGGTGCCGTGCCGGCCATCACCTTCGCGGTGGTGCCGCTTCAGTTCCATGAGGGTCCGCTCCGGCCCGGGAAACGGCTCGCGTCGCGGATCGCCCGGTTCCTGTCGGGTAGTCCCGGTAGTCCCGTGGAGGACGAAACCGACAGCGCCCCCTAGGATGTTCCGGTGAGGGAACGGGACATCAAAACGCACGACGGCGGCAATCTCGCCTTGTACAGCTACGGCACGGAAGAAGCGCCCGGGGAGCGCCGTGTGGTGCTCATTGGAGGCGCATTCCTCACTGCTCTGATCTACCGTCCTTTTTCCATAGCCCTATCCAAGGGACTGGGCGAAGGCTGGGCCGTGGATGTGTACGATCGCCGCGGCCGGGGCCAGTCAACCGAGCAACCCCACAATTACTCCATGGCGACGGAAATCGCCGATGTCCGCACCATCATGGACGCCACGGGTGCCCGTAACATCATGGGCCATAGTTTGGGCGGCGCCGTGGCGCTCAACGCAGCCCAAGCCTTCGCAGGCACGCCCCACCAGCCGGACAAACTTGCCGTGTACGACGCCGCCGTAAACATTGACGGCAGCATGGATACCGGGTGGATCAAAGGGTTCGAGGACTCCGTCAATGCCGGTGAAATCAACCAGGCCATGGCAAAGATGAAGCGGGGCATGGAGGCTGGTACAGCACTTGCCCGCGTACCGGAACCCATTCTGGTCGGGCTCATGGCCGTGGTGTCACGAACCAAAGTCAACAAGCTCTTCCGCGACTTGCTGCCCACTGGCGTGGGGGAACTCAAAGCAGCCTTCGATGAGTCCGACACTCCGCGGGATTTCTCCGTCCTTCCTCCCAGCACGCACTTCATGGTGGGTAAGAAGAGCCCGCAGTTCTACAAAGTGGCAGCCGCACGCCTGAACCGGGCCGTTCCAGGCAGCACCTTGGAAGTCTCGCCCAAAGGCTTTCACGGCTCTGTTCCGGCCGCGGTCAATGAATTGGTCTCCGACATCTCGGACTACTTCAAGGGTTGATCCGTTCCCTGGTTATACACATAAGGGGCGGCATGCTGCCTGCATTCAGGTCGCTCGGTTAGGCTCGAGTTATGACGCGCGACATCATCATGACCCACGACGGCGGACACCTCGAAGTACTCACCACCGGCGGTGAACTGGCAGCAGCAGGCTCCGGCGTCGTCGTCGTTCCTGCCTCAATGGTGACTGCCACTGACTACCAGCGTTTCGCTCAGAAACTCAGCGAGGCCCTTGGCCGCCCGGTCCACACGTTCAATCGCCGTGGGCGCGGGGATTCGTCCCCGCAGTCGGAGGACTACACGCTTGAAGCGGATATCCGGGACCTCCACGACGTCATGAAGCACACGTCCAGCACTGATGTGTTTGGTCACAGCTTCGGCGGCGCAGTGGCGCTGCACGCGGCCCGGACCCTTCCGGTGGAACGCCTGGCGGTGTACGACCCCGCCGTGTCCGTTAACCACAGTGTCAAAGCTGATTGGACACCGGATTATGAACGCGCGACGGCGGCCGGTGACTATGATCGCGCCCTCGCCATCCTCATCAAGGGAGTTGAGACCGGCGGCGCCTTCGCCCGCATGCCCCTGTCCATGCTGACCTTGGCAAACAAACTTGCCGCCGGAACTCCATTGGGCAAGCAGATGCGTGAGCTGATGACTTGCGGTGTCCGCGAGATCAAGGCGGTCATCGCTGCGGACATGCCGGCCGAGCCGTTCGTTGAACTGCCTTTGGAGACTTTGATTGTGGTGGGCGAAAAGAGCCCCGCATACTTCGGCGTTGCGTGCGGCCAGATCCATGACATCCTTTCCGGATCCAGCTACACCATCCTGCCCGGCTCGGGGCATGACGGGCCCATCAAGGCTCCGGAAAAGCTGATCTCGGAGTTGTCAGAGTTCTTCTCGGGCTAGGGACCTTCGCTGGCATTCGGGCGGGCTCTACGTCCTTGAACCATGGTTTGGCAGAAACTTGTCCCCCGCTTAGGCTGTTAATACTAAGTCCCCTTACCATTTAGGGGGCGTGCGTTGACCGGTTCAGATTCCCGGCAGCTGCATGACGTGTTCCAGACCTCGGCAACAGGAGGACCACCATGACTGATCAGTACACATTCCGAAACCCCGTCACGGCCTACGAAAAAATCTCGCCACCCAAACAGCACCAGCCCGAGCCCGGCCTCGATGCTGAACTGACGCCCAAAGCCGACCTGGGTGAAGAAAGCTACCGCGGAACGGGACGGCTGGAAGGCCGCAAGGCGATCGTCACCGGCGCGGACTCGGGAATTGGTGCCGCCACGGCCATCGCCTTTGCCCGGGAAGGGGCAGACGTCGTTCTTTCGTACCTGCCCGAAGAGGAAGAAGACGCAGCCCGAATTGCCGGCATCATCGAGGCCGCAGGCCGCAAGGCCGTGAAGGTGCCCGGAGACCTCAAAGACTCTGCCATGTGCCAGGAAGTGGTGGACACCGCAATTGCCGTCCTCGGCGGTGTGAACATCCTGGTCAACAACGCAGGCAAGCAAGTGGCGCAGGAAGATCTCACCGAGATCACCGACGAACAGTTCGACCACACGCAGAAGACCAACGTGTACGCCATGTTCTGGCTGACCAAGGCAGCGCTCCCCCACCTGCCTGCCGGATCCACCATCATCAACACCACATCCATTCAGGCCTACAACCCGTCACCAACGCTGGTGGACTACGCCACCACCAAGGCGAGCATCAACAACTTCACCAAGGGACTCGCGCAGCAGCTGGCGCCCAAGGGCATCCGGGTCAATGCCGTAGCACCCGGCCCTATCTGGACCCCGCTCCAGGTCAGCAGTGGTCAGCCGAAGGAAGAACTTCCGGAATTCGGGCAATCCACACCCCTGGGCCGCGCAGGCCAACCCGCCGAACTGGCTCCGGCCTACGTGTTCCTTGCCTCAGCGGAATCCAGCTACGTTGTCGGTGAAACGCTCAACGTCAACGGCGGCAGCCCCACGCCATAATTAGGTCCCGCTCACCTATTCGGCGTGCGGCTTCTTAGGGGGCGAGCTTGTCACCGCCTATTCGGCGCAGGCTCGCTCCCGGGGCGGGCTGCTCAGCCTTGTTGTTGGTGGGTTAAAGTCGAAGAGCCCCAGCCGGTGGCTGGGGCTCTTCTTAATGGTTGTCCGGCGGTGTCCTACTCTCCCACACCCTCCCGGGTGCAGTACCATCGGCGCTGTGGGTCTTAGCTTCCGGGTTCGGAATGGGACCGGGCGTTTCCCCCACGCTATGACCGCCGTAACTCTGTTACCCGTCCCGGGTGTGCGGGCCCTTGTGGGGGCTGCTTTCCCGGGTGGGAAGACTGTGGTTACAACTGTGGTGTTGTGTATTCAGTTGTTGGTTCCGTGAACGGTTGTTGTTCGGGAACCACATAGTGGACGCGTGCAGTGTGTGTTGTGTGGTGTAAGTTGTTGGCCTATTAGTACCGGTCAGCTTCACGAGTCTTTAGTCCTCGCTTCCACATCCGGCCTATCAACCCAGTGGTCTGGCTGGGGGCCTCTCACACATAATGTGTATGGAAATCTCATCTTGAAGCGAGCTTCCCGCTTAGATGCTTTCAGCGGTTATCCCATCCGAACGTAGCTAATCAGCGATGCACTTGGCAGTACAACTGACACACCAGAGGTTCGTCCGTCCCGGTCCTCTCGTACTAAGGACAGCCCTTCTCAAATTTCCTGCGCGCGCAGCGGATAGGGACCGAACTGTCTCACGACGTTCTAAACCCAGCTCGCGTACCGCTTTAATGGGCGAACAGCCCAACCCTTGGGACCTACTCCAGCCCCAGGATGCGACGAGCCGACATCGAGGTGCCAAACCATGCCGTCGATATGGACTCTTGGGCAAGATCAGCCTGTTATCCCCGAGGTACCTTTTATCCGTTGAGCGACGGCCATTCCACAATGTACCGCCGGATCACTAGTCCCGACTTTCGTCCCTGCTTGAGATGTCTCTCTCACAGTCAAGCTCCCTTGTGCACTTACACTCGACACCTGATTGCCAACCAGGCTGAGGGAACCTTTGGGCGCCTCCGTTACTTTTTAGGAGGCAACCGCCCCAGTTAAACTACCCATCAGGCACTGTCCCTGACCCGGATCACGGGCCGAAGTTAGATGTCCAAAGTGACCAGAGTGGTATTTCAACGATGACTCCACCCGAACTGGCGTCCGGGTTTCAACGTCTCCCACCTATCCTACACAAGCCACTCCGAACACCAATACCAAACTATAGTAAAGGTCTCGGGGTCTTTCCGTCCTGCTGCGCGTAACGAGCATCTTTACTCGTACTGCAATTTCGCCGAGTTTATGGTTGAGACAGCGGGGAAGTCGTTACTCCATTCGTGCAGGTCGGAACTTACCCGACAAGGAATTTCGCTACCTTAGGATGGTTATAGTTACCACCGCCGTTTACTGGGGCTTAAATTCTCAGCTTCGCCCGTAAGGGCTAACCGGTCCTCTTAACCTTCCAGCACCGGGCAGGAGTCAGTCCGTATACATCGTCTTGCGACTTCGCACGGACCTGTGTTTTTAGTAAACAGTCGCTTCCCCCTGGTCTCTGCGGCCCACACCCGCTCACGGAGAGCAAGTCTCCATCACGGGGCAGGCCCCCCTTCTCCCGAAGTTACGGGGGCATTTTGCCGAGTTCCTTAACCATAATTCTCTCGATCGCCTTGGTATTCTCTACCTGATCACCTGTGTCGGTTTGGGGTACGGGCGGCTAAAACCTCGCGTCGATGCTTTTCTTGGCAGCATAGGATCACCGGATCCCCCCGAACGGGGGTCCCATCAGATCTCAGGATCGTGCTCGAAACACACAGGAACGGATTTGCCTATCCCTGACCCTACATCCTTAGACCGGGGCAACCATCGCCCGGCCCGGCTACCTTCCTGCGTCACACCTGTTAATACGCTTACCTCCCGGGATCAGATCCCGCGCTCGGCCAAAACCCACACACCACAAGGGTGATAGGGCAGGCTCCGGGCGGTTAGTATCCCCCGCTTGGCATGGACGGTTTTTCGCCGGTACGGGAATATCAACCCGTTGTCCATCGACTACGCCTGTCGGCCTCGCCTTAGGTCCCGACTTACCCAGGGCAGATTAGCTTGACCCTGGAACCCTTGATCATTCGGCGGACGGGTTTCTCACCCGTCTTTCGCTACTCATGCCTGCATTCTCACTCGTGTAGGCTCCACCGCTGGTTTCCACCGCGACTTCACTGCCCACACGACGCTCCCCTACCACTCCACACCCCTGAACCACGAAGGCTAGGGCAATATGTGAAATCCACAACTTCGGCGGTGTACTTGAGCCCCGCTACATTGTCGGCGCGGAATCACTTGACCAGTGAGCTATTACGCACTCTTTCAAGGATGGCTGCTTCTAAGCCAACCTCCTGGTTGTCTTCGCAACTCCACATCCTTTCCCACTTAGCACACGCTTAGGGGCCTTAGTTGGTGGTCTGGGCTGTTTCCCTCTCGACTATGAAGCTTATCCCCCACAGTCTCACTGCTGCGCTCTGACTTACCGGCATTCGGAGTTTGGCTGACGTCAGTAACCTTGTAGGGCCCATCGGCCATCCAGTAGCTCTACCTCCGGCAAGAAACACGCAACGCTGCACCTAAATGCATTTCGGGGAGAACCAGCTATCACGGAGTTTGATTGGCCTTTCACCCCTACCCACAGCTCATCCCCTCCATTTTCAACTGAAGTGGGTTCGGTCCTCCACGACGTCTTACCGTCGCTTCAACCTGGCCATGGGTAGATCACTCCGCTTCGGGTCTAGATCACGCCACTACACTCGCCCTATTCAGACTCGCTTTCGCTACGGCTACCCCACACGGGTTAACCTCGCGACGTAACACTAACTCGCAGGCTCATTCTTCAAAAGGCACGCCGTCACAGTAACAAGACTGCTCCGACGGATTGTAAGCACACGGTTTCAGGTACTGTTTCACTCCCCTCCCGGGGTACTTTTCACCTTTCCCTCACGGTACTGGTCCGCTATCGGTCATTAGGAAGTATTTAGGCTTATCAGGTGGTCCTGACAGATTCGCACGGGATTTCTCGGGCCCCGTGCTACTTGGGATACTCCCCAGGCCGTGCACAACATTACGGTTACGGGGCTCACACCCTCTCTGGCCGGCCTTTCAAGACCGTTCACCTATGCCTGCACCTCACCTCACTGGTCCGGCAGAACCAGAACGGAAAGTCCCACAACCCCGCCCATGCAACGCCCGCCGGCTATCACACATGAAACGGTTTAGCCTGATCCGCGTTCGCTCGCCACTACTAACGGAATCACTATTGTTTTCTCTTCCTGCGGGTACTGAGATGTTTCACTTCCCCGCGTTCCCCCCACGCACCCTATGTGTTCAGATGCGGGTCACACAATCACCATGACAGCGTTGTGCGGGGTTTCCCCATTCGGACATCCTGGGATCAACGCTCGGTTATCAACTCCCCCAGGCTTATCGCAGATTCCTACGTCCTTCTTCGGCTCCTAATGCCAAGGCATCCACCGTGTGCCCTTAAAAACTTGACCACACAAAGACCGGACTCTCATCCGGTCATGCATCATCTATTCGAGAGAACCACGACCACAAGGGCCAGGTTCATTCATAAGAAATTGCTGTAAGAACACACACACCAACCACCCCACCCAAAAAGGGATAGACGATCAGCCACATGCATGTTCTAGATGCTCGCGTCCACTATGTAGTTCTCAAAC
The DNA here is from genome assembly GCF_019977315.1 of Arthrobacter sp. StoSoilB22. Lineage (NCBI taxonomy): Bacteria > Bacillati > Actinomycetota > Actinomycetes > Micrococcales > Micrococcaceae > Arthrobacter > Arthrobacter sp. StoSoilB22. The sequence goes on along the minus strand of NZ_AP024652.1, from coordinate 163,097 downwards.
AACAACCCCGTCAACCAGACCACCACCCACCACAACCCCCACCAAAAAAGGGGAGCCATGCACACGAGCGGCCGTACCGGAAGCAGGAACAAAAGAAACACCAGAAGTGCCCCCTATGCATTGCTGCAAAAAGGTCCTGTTGCCTCAGGACCCAACAGTGCGCCAAACACAACCCCCCAACCACGCCCCAGCCACGTTCCACACAACCCACACCCCCAAAAGGGACACAGACCGCCGTACTAGCACCAGGACACAACCAGTCAAGGCCATGCCAAAAAAATTTGATTCGTTGATATTCCACCCATGAGCACCCACCGCAGAACAGACGCCTGCGCAATGGGCAACACTGACAACCACCACCACACCCATGCAGGCACAGCAACCAGTTGTTAGCAGCTCCTTAGAAAGGAGGTGATCCAGCCGCACCTTCCGGTACGGCTACCTTGTTACGACTTAGTCCCAATCGCCGGTCCCACCTTCGACGGCTCCCCCCACAAGGGTTAGGCCACCGGCTTCGGGTGTTACCAACTTTCGTGACTTGACGGGCGGTGTGTACAAGGCCCGGGAACGTATTCACCGCAGCGTTGCTGATCTGCGATTACTAGCGACTCCGACTTCATGGGGTCGAGTTGCAGACCCCAATCCGAACTGAGACCGGCTTTTTGGGATTAGCTCCACCTCACAGTATCGCAACCCTTTGTACCGGCCATTGTAGCATGCGTGAAGCCCAAGACATAAGGGGCATGATGATTTGACGTCGTCCCCACCTTCCTCCGAGTTGACCCCGGCAGTCTCCTATGAGTCCCCGCCATCACGCGCTGGCAACATAGAACGAGGGTTGCGCTCGTTGCGGGACTTAACCCAACATCTCACGACACGAGCTGACGACAACCATGCACCACCTGTAAACCGACCGCAAGCGGGGCACCTGTTTCCAGGTCTTTCCGGTTCATGTCAAGCCTTGGTAAGGTTCTTCGCGTTGCATCGAATTAATCCGCATGCTCCGCCGCTTGTGCGGGCCCCCGTCAATTCCTTTGAGTTTTAGCCTTGCGGCCGTACTCCCCAGGCGGGGCACTTAATGCGTTAGCTACGGCGCGGAAAACGTGGAATGTCCCCCACACCTAGTGCCCAACGTTTACGGCATGGACTACCAGGGTATCTAATCCTGTTCGCTCCCCATGCTTTCGCTCCTCAGCGTCAGTTACAGCCCAGAGACCTGCCTTCGCCATCGGTGTTCCTCCTGATATCTGCGCATTTCACCGCTACACCAGGAATTCCAGTCTCCCCTACTGCACTCTAGTCTGCCCGTACCCACTGCAGAACCGGAGTTGAGCCCCGGTCTTTCACAGCAGACGCGACAAACCGCCTACGAGCTCTTTACGCCCAATAATTCCGGATAACGCTTGCGCCCTACGTATTACCGCGGCTGCTGGCACGTAGTTAGCCGGCGCTTCTTCTGCAGGTACCGTCACTTACGCTTCTTCCCTACTGAAAGAGGTTTACAACCCGAAGGCCGTCATCCCTCACGCGGCGTCGCTGCATCAGGCTTGCGCCCATTGTGCAATATTCCCCACTGCTGCCTCCCGTAGGAGTCTGGGCCGTGTCTCAGTCCCAGTGTGGCCGGTCACCCTCTCAGGCCGGCTACCCGTCGTCGCCTTGGTAGGCCATTACCCCACCAACAAGCTGATAGGCCGCGAGTCCATCCAAAACCACAAAAGCTTTCCACCACCACCACATGCGTGGAATGGTCGTATCCGGTATTAGACCCAGTTTCCCAGGCTTATCCCAGAGTCAAGGGCAGGTTACTCACGTGTTACTCACCCGTTCGCCACTAATCCCCCAGCAAGCTGGGATCATCGTTCGACTTGCATGTGTTAAGCACGCCGCCAGCGTTCATCCTGAGCCAGGATCAAACTCTCCGTTGAAGTAAAACAAATCAAACAGACACAACCACACCCACCGGAAATAACGGCAAACACGGCTGCACAAAATTCGAAACCAGCTGAAAACCAGACCACCACACACGGGGGTGCGCAATGATCCAGCCATAATTTCAACCAATCAAAAAAACAATCGGTATCAACAAACTTGGCACACTATTGAGTTCTCAAACAACAGACCCTCCAAAACATCACCCACAGCACACCACAAAAGCAGCACACCCAACAGGGCCATTGGAAAAGAAGAGTTATTTTAGGCCGCCTACCGAACCGTACACACCTTCCGGCTTTCCGTTTCGCACCCGGCGACTCAGAAAACAATACACGCCCCACACCCCCAACGCAAATCCACCCCTAGCCACGGCCCCAACCACCCACAAAACGCGTGCAACACCGCCGTCGAACGCCATGAACCGCCGGTGAACCGCGGGCCGGGTCGCGGGGCGGAACAGCGCCGAACGGACCCCCGATGACGACGCCCCACTGTGATGGGAGGATGGTGAGCATGGAACTGCACATCACAGGCCATGCCGCCGCGGACCAGCTGCTCAGCAACGACGCCTTTGCGTTGTTGACCGGTATGTTGCTGGATCAACAAGTCACTATGGAGTCCGCGTTTGCTGGCCCGGAGAAGATCCGCACCAGGCTGGGCTCCCTCAGCCCTGGGACAATCGCAGAGTACGACCCAGCCGGCTTCGTTGAAGTCTTCAAGGAACGGCCGGCCGTCCATAGGTTCCCAGGCTCCATGGCCGCAAGAGTCCAGGCTCTGGCAGAGACAGTGCATCGTGAATGGGATGGGGACGCAGCTGCTATTTGGACCAGCGGGAACCCTGACGGCCCCGAAGTACTCCGCCGGCTCAAGGCCCTGCCAGGCTTTGGCGAACAAAAAGCAAAGATCTTCCTGGCATTGCTGGGCAAACAATGCGGGCTGCAGGCAGACGGATGGCGGGAAGCCGCCGGCCACTATGGCGAAGAAGGTTCCTACCTCTCCGTCGCTGACATTGTTGACCCGGACTCCCTAAGTAAAGTGCGCGCAAATAAGCAGGCAGCCAAGGCGGCAGCAAAAGCTGCGAAACCATCTGGCGCCTAACGCTGAACTCATACCATGCACTATTTCGTGCTCGCGGCGTAGTTCGGGTCGAACCCATGGCTCGTCCCGCCAAGGGCTGACAGCTCGCAACAGGCACGTGCTTTCGACGGCAAGTGATACCGGGGCGGGCTGCTCAGCCTTGTTGTTGGTGGGTTAAAGTCGAAGAGCCCCAGCCGGTGGCTGGGGCTCTTCTTAATGGTTGTCCGGCGGTGTCCTACTCTCCCACACCCTCCCGGGTGCAGTACCATCGGCGCTGTGGGTCTTAGCTTCCGGGTTCGGAATGGGACCGGGCGTTTCCCCCACGCTATGACCGCCGTAACTCTGTTACCCGTCCCGGGTGTGCGGGCCCTTGTGGGGGCTGCTTTCCCGGGTGGGAAGACTGTGGTTACAACTGTGGTGTTGTGTATTCAGTTGTTGGTTCCGTGAACGGTTGTTGTTCGGGAACCACATAGTGGACGCGTGCAGTGTGTGTTGTGTGGTGTAAGTTGTTGGCCTATTAGTACCGGTCAGCTTCACGAGTCTTTAGTCCTCGCTTCCACATCCGGCCTATCAACCCAGTGGTCTGGCTGGGGGCCTCTCACACATAATGTGTATGGAAATCTCATCTTGAAGCGAGCTTCCCGCTTAGATGCTTTCAGCGGTTATCCCATCCGAACGTAGCTAATCAGCGATGCACTTGGCAGTACAACTGACACACCAGAGGTTCGTCCGTCCCGGTCCTCTCGTACTAAGGACAGCCCTTCTCAAATTTCCTGCGCGCGCAGCGGATAGGGACCGAACTGTCTCACGACGTTCTAAACCCAGCTCGCGTACCGCTTTAATGGGCGAACAGCCCAACCCTTGGGACCTACTCCAGCCCCAGGATGCGACGAGCCGACATCGAGGTGCCAAACCATGCCGTCGATATGGACTCTTGGGCAAGATCAGCCTGTTATCCCCGAGGTACCTTTTATCCGTTGAGCGACGGCCATTCCACAATGTACCGCCGGATCACTAGTCCCGACTTTCGTCCCTGCTTGAGATGTCTCTCTCACAGTCAAGCTCCCTTGTGCACTTACACTCGACACCTGATTGCCAACCAGGCTGAGGGAACCTTTGGGCGCCTCCGTTACTTTTTAGGAGGCAACCGCCCCAGTTAAACTACCCATCAGGCACTGTCCCTGACCCGGATCACGGGCCGAAGTTAGATGTCCAAAGTGACCAGAGTGGTATTTCAACGATGACTCCACCCGAACTGGCGTCCGGGTTTCAACGTCTCCCACCTATCCTACACAAGCCACTCCGAACACCAATACCAAACTATAGTAAAGGTCTCGGGGTCTTTCCGTCCTGCTGCGCGTAACGAGCATCTTTACTCGTACTGCAATTTCGCCGAGTTTATGGTTGAGACAGCGGGGAAGTCGTTACTCCATTCGTGCAGGTCGGAACTTACCCGACAAGGAATTTCGCTACCTTAGGATGGTTATAGTTACCACCGCCGTTTACTGGGGCTTAAATTCTCAGCTTCGCCCGTAAGGGCTAACCGGTCCTCTTAACCTTCCAGCACCGGGCAGGAGTCAGTCCGTATACATCGTCTTGCGACTTCGCACGGACCTGTGTTTTTAGTAAACAGTCGCTTCCCCCTGGTCTCTGCGGCCCACACCCGCTCACGGAGAGCAAGTCTCCATCACGGGGCAGGCCCCCCTTCTCCCGAAGTTACGGGGGCATTTTGCCGAGTTCCTTAACCATAATTCTCTCGATCGCCTTGGTATTCTCTACCTGATCACCTGTGTCGGTTTGGGGTACGGGCGGCTAAAACCTCGCGTCGATGCTTTTCTTGGCAGCATAGGATCACCGGATCCCCCCGAACGGGGGTCCCATCAGATCTCAGGATCGTGCTCGAAACACACAGGAACGGATTTGCCTATCCCTGACCCTACATCCTTAGACCGGGGCAACCATCGCCCGGCCCGGCTACCTTCCTGCGTCACACCTGTTAATACGCTTACCTCCCGGGATCAGATCCCGCGCTCGGCCAAAACCCACACACCACAAGGGTGATAGGGCAGGCTCCGGGCGGTTAGTATCCCCCGCTTGGCATGGACGGTTTTTCGCCGGTACGGGAATATCAACCCGTTGTCCATCGACTACGCCTGTCGGCCTCGCCTTAGGTCCCGACTTACCCAGGGCAGATTAGCTTGACCCTGGAACCCTTGATCATTCGGCGGACGGGTTTCTCACCCGTCTTTCGCTACTCATGCCTGCATTCTCACTCGTGTAGGCTCCACCGCTGGTTTCCACCGCGACTTCACTGCCCACACGACGCTCCCCTACCACTCCACACCCCTGAACCACGAAGGCTAGGGCAATATGTGAAATCCACAACTTCGGCGGTGTACTTGAGCCCCGCTACATTGTCGGCGCGGAATCACTTGACCAGTGAGCTATTACGCACTCTTTCAAGGATGGCTGCTTCTAAGCCAACCTCCTGGTTGTCTTCGCAACTCCACATCCTTTCCCACTTAGCACACGCTTAGGGGCCTTAGTTGGTGGTCTGGGCTGTTTCCCTCTCGACTATGAAGCTTATCCCCCACAGTCTCACTGCTGCGCTCTGACTTACCGGCATTCGGAGTTTGGCTGACGTCAGTAACCTTGTAGGGCCCATCGGCCATCCAGTAGCTCTACCTCCGGCAAGAAACACGCAACGCTGCACCTAAATGCATTTCGGGGAGAACCAGCTATCACGGAGTTTGATTGGCCTTTCACCCCTACCCACAGCTCATCCCCTCCATTTTCAACTGAAGTGGGTTCGGTCCTCCACGACGTCTTACCGTCGCTTCAACCTGGCCATGGGTAGATCACTCCGCTTCGGGTCTAGATCACGCCACTACACTCGCCCTATTCAGACTCGCTTTCGCTACGGCTACCCCACACGGGTTAACCTCGCGACGTAACACTAACTCGCAGGCTCATTCTTCAAAAGGCACGCCGTCACAGTAACAAGACTGCTCCGACGGATTGTAAGCACACGGTTTCAGGTACTGTTTCACTCCCCTCCCGGGGTACTTTTCACCTTTCCCTCACGGTACTGGTCCGCTATCGGTCATTAGGAAGTATTTAGGCTTATCAGGTGGTCCTGACAGATTCGCACGGGATTTCTCGGGCCCCGTGCTACTTGGGATACTCCCCAGGCCGTGCACAACATTACGGTTACGGGGCTCACACCCTCTCTGGCCGGCCTTTCAAGACCGTTCACCTATGCCTGCACCTCACCTCACTGGTCCGGCAGAACCAGAACGGAAAGTCCCACAACCCCGCCCATGCAACGCCCGCCGGCTATCACACATGAAACGGTTTAGCCTGATCCGCGTTCGCTCGCCACTACTAACGGAATCACTATTGTTTTCTCTTCCTGCGGGTACTGAGATGTTTCACTTCCCCGCGTTCCCCCCACGCACCCTATGTGTTCAGATGCGGGTCACACAATCACCATGACAGCGTTGTGCGGGGTTTCCCCATTCGGACATCCTGGGATCAACGCTCGGTTATCAACTCCCCCAGGCTTATCGCAGATTCCTACGTCCTTCTTCGGCTCCTAATGCCAAGGCATCCACCGTGTGCCCTTAAAAACTTGACCACACAAAGACCGGACTCTCATCCGGTCATGCATCATCTATTCGAGAGAACCACGACCACAAGGGCCAGGTTCATTCATAAGAAATTGCTGTAAGAACACACACACCAACCACCCCACCCAAAAAGGGATAGACGATCAGCCACATGCATGTTCTAGATGCTCGCGTCCACTATGTAGTTCTCAAACAACAACCCCGTCAACCAGACCACCACCCACCACAACCCCCACCAAAAAAGGGGAGCCATGCACACGAGCGGCCGTACCGGAAGCAGGAACAAAAGAAACACCAGAAGTGCCCCCTATGCATTGCTGCAAAAAGGTCCTGTTGCCTCAGGACCCAACAGTGCGCCAAACACAACCCCACACCAACCACGCCCCAGCCACGTTCCACACAACCCACACCCCCAAAAGGGACACAGACCGCCGTACTAGCACCAGGACACAACCAGTCAAGGCCATGCCAAAAAAATTTGATTCGTTGATATTCCACCCATGAGCACCCACCGCAGAACAGACGCCTGCGCAATGGGCAACACTGACAACCACCACCACACCCATGCAGGCACAGCAACCAGTTGTTAGCAGCTCCTTAGAAAGGAGGTGATCCAGCCGCACCTTCCGGTACGGCTACCTTGTTACGACTTAGTCCCAATCGCCGGTCCCACCTTCGACGGCTCCCCCCACAAGGGTTAGGCCACCGGCTTCGGGTGTTACCAACTTTCGTGACTTGACGGGCGGTGTGTACAAGGCCCGGGAACGTATTCACCGCAGCGTTGCTGATCTGCGATTACTAGCGACTCCGACTTCATGGGGTCGAGTTGCAGACCCCAATCCGAACTGAGACCGGCTTTTTGGGATTAGCTCCACCTCACAGTATCGCAACCCTTTGTACCGGCCATTGTAGCATGCGTGAAGCCCAAGACATAAGGGGCATGATGATTTGACGTCGTCCCCACCTTCCTCCGAGTTGACCCCGGCAGTCTCCTATGAGTCCCCGCCATCACGCGCTGGCAACATAGAACGAGGGTTGCGCTCGTTGCGGGACTTAACCCAACATCTCACGACACGAGCTGACGACAACCATGCACCACCTGTAAACCGACCGCAAGCGGGGCACCTGTTTCCAGGTCTTTCCGGTTCATGTCAAGCCTTGGTAAGGTTCTTCGCGTTGCATCGAATTAATCCGCATGCTCCGCCGCTTGTGCGGGCCCCCGTCAATTCCTTTGAGTTTTAGCCTTGCGGCCGTACTCCCCAGGCGGGGCACTTAATGCGTTAGCTACGGCGCGGAAAACGTGGAATGTCCCCCACACCTAGTGCCCAACGTTTACGGCATGGACTACCAGGGTATCTAATCCTGTTCGCTCCCCATGCTTTCGCTCCTCAGCGTCAGTTACAGCCCAGAGACCTGCCTTCGCCATCGGTGTTCCTCCTGATATCTGCGCATTTCACCGCTACACCAGGAATTCCAGTCTCCCCTACTGCACTCTAGTCTGCCCGTACCCACTGCAGAACCGGAGTTGAGCCCCGGTCTTTCACAGCAGACGCGACAAACCGCCTACGAGCTCTTTACGCCCAATAATTCCGGATAACGCTTGCGCCCTACGTATTACCGCGGCTGCTGGCACGTAGTTAGCCGGCGCTTCTTCTGCAGGTACCGTCACTTACGCTTCTTCCCTACTGAAAGAGGTTTACAACCCGAAGGCCGTCATCCCTCACGCGGCGTCGCTGCATCAGGCTTGCGCCCATTGTGCAATATTCCCCACTGCTGCCTCCCGTAGGAGTCTGGGCCGTGTCTCAGTCCCAGTGTGGCCGGTCACCCTCTCAGGCCGGCTACCCGTCGTCGCCTTGGTAGGCCATTACCCCACCAACAAGCTGATAGGCCGCGAGTCCATCCAAAACCACAAAAGCTTTCCACCACCACCACATGCGTGGAATGGTCGTATCCGGTATTAGACCCAGTTTCCCAGGCTTATCCCAGAGTCAAGGGCAGGTTACTCACGTGTTACTCACCCGTTCGCCACTAATCCCCCAGCAAGCTGGGATCATCGTTCGACTTGCATGTGTTAAGCACGCCGCCAGCGTTCATCCTGAGCCAGGATCAAACTCTCCGTTGAAGTAAAACAAATCAAACAGACACAACCACACCCACCGGAAATAACGGCAAACACGGCTGCACAAAATTCGAAACCAGCTGAAAACCAGACCACCACACACGGGGGTGCGCAATGATCCAGCCATAATTTCAACCAATCAAAAAAACAATCGGTATCAACAAACTTGGCACACTATTGAGTTCTCAAACAACAGACACTAACCGGCACCACCAACACCCCCACAGGGGTCCAGGATCGCTCCGGAGCAACTTTTCAAACTTACCCGAACCAGCCGCACAAAGCAAACCACAACCCGGGCCTCCCACACCAACCAGAAGCACACAAAAGCACAACCGGAACCGGTAATTTGAAAGGGAGTCGGTCGCTATCTTTCCGCATCAGCGGCGGCGACTCGAATAACTCTACACGCGCCCAACCCCCACACCAAATCCACCCCAACACCACCCAAAAACCCCGCCAACACAAAGAAAACAACCCCAAACCACCCCCAAAACACACCCCAACCCCAACAAAAGCCTCCCGTGAAGCCCATCACACCCCCCACCACGCCAACCAAACACCAAAACCCAAGCACCGCCGTCGAACACCCACCCAACCCGCAAAACCTGAGAGAGCGACGCCCCCAAACCCGCCGGACGTGAGAGAGCGACGCCCAAAAACAGCAAATAAGTGAGAGAGCGACCGAAGGAGGCCGCGGTTATCCGGCAGCGCGCGTCCAAGGGAGGAACGACCGAGCGCACAGAGGATGACCGCCGCCAACCCCACCCGCCGCTCCAACCACACCCACCGCCACGCACCACCGCCATCGAACCCCACAACCAGCCGCCCGACACCCAACCCTTAAACAACAACGCTCCCCCACCGAAGTGAGAGAGCGTTGGGCCAAAACCTGAGGGATGTGAGAGAGCGTCGGAGGGGCCAAACGGAGGCTTAGTGACCGCCGTGGCCTCCTGCGCCTTCCGTCTTGCGCATCATGGCGCCAAGGACCACAGCCGCCACCGCGATAACGGTCGCGGCCAGGAATGCCGCCTGCATGCCTGCCACCAAACCGGATGATGCAGAAACCACAGCATAGATGGACACGAGCAGCGCAGTGCCGGCAGCACCCGCAACCTGCTGGGCCGTGCTGATAATCGCTGAACCATGGGAGTAGAGGTGCGGCGGCAGTGGGTTCAGGCCTGTGGTGAAGGCCGGCGTAAAGAGCAGGGCGAGGCCAAGGCTCAGTGTGACGTGCAGGGCAATAACCCAGCCAAGGGAACTTGCCTCATCCAGACGCGAGAACTGCCAGAGAGTCAGGACCATCAGCACCGAGCCTGTGACGGTCAGCGGCAGGGGACCAACTTTGTCGAAGATCCGCCCGATGACCGGACCCAACAAGCCCATGGCCAAACCACCCGGCAGCAGAGCCAGTCCGGTCTCCAAAGGCTGAAGGTGAAGAGTGTTCTGGAGGTACAGCGGCAACAGGATGACCCCGCCGAACAGGGCCATCATGGCGACGACCATCAGCAGCGTGGACACCGTGAACATCCGGAACTTGAAAGCGCGAAGGTCCAAGAGCGGGGCGTCGGACTTCTGGAGCTTGAGCTGCCGGAAGACAAACAGTGCAAGGCAGAGGACGCCTACTACCAGCGCGATGACGGGAACAACGCCAGCCTCGGCTCCACCGATCTGACTCAAACCGTAAACCAGCCCACCAAAGGCAGGGACGGTAAGGATGACAGAAGGCACGTCCAGCGTGGTCTTCTCCCGTTCGCCCACGTTGGTGAGGTACTTGGCGCCGATCGCAAACGCAGCCAGGGCAACCGGCAGCACGAACACGAACATGAAGCGCCAGGAGAAGTGGTCCAGGATGATGCCTGAAACGGTGGGTCCCATGGCGGGCGCCACCGAGATGGCGATGCTGACGTTGCCCATCACGGCGCCACGCTTGGACATCGGAACCAGCGTGAGGATGGTGGTCATCAGCAGCGGCAGCATGATGGCAGTACCACCTGCTTGTACTATGCGCGCCAGCAGCAACACCAGGAATCCCGGTGCCAGTGCGGCCAGCAACGTTCCACCGCTGAACAGCCCCATGGCCAGCATGAAAGCCCCGCGCGTACTCATCCGCTGCAGGATGAAACCCGTGGTGGGGATGACGACTGCCATGGTCAGCATGAAGCCCGTAGCCAGCCACTGCACAGTGGACGCGCTCACCTGGAGGTCCGTCATGAGGCGCTGCAGGGCGACGTTCATGATGGTCTCGTTGAGGATCACCACGAAGGTTGCCACCAACAGCGTGACAATGACCGTTACGGATTCGCGTGACATCTTCCCGGACACTGGGGCCTGGGACCCGGGAGCCTGGGCCGTCGGCACTACCGGGGGCGCCGCCTCGGTGGAGGTGACGGAGCCGGAAGCGCCCGAACTAGGCTTGCCGTTGGCGTCGGACGTGACGTCGGTAGACATGAGGATTCCCCAAGGGTTTGGATTTGGTGTCCGGCGATCTATGCCGGTGAAGACTAGAACAGTCTAAACTCCCATCCAATTCCCGTCAGTAGAAAAATTCCTAACGCTAGGAGAACAAAGGGGCGTTGTCGATGAGCCGCACCGGCCCCACTTTGGCGGCAATGATCGCCAATCCCTCACCGCGGAAGGGAGTCTCCTTGCAGTTCTCTGCGAGCGGCTCCAGTGTAGTGGGATCCACGACGTCGAAATAGTCCAGTTCCACCAGCGGCTGCGATTCAACAAGCGCGACGGCGGAATCGAGGTCAAGCGGTTCATGCGCGTTCGCGCGGGACTCAATGAGGCGCAAAGCCCGCGACAACACCAGCGCCGCTTCACGCTCTTCGTCGGACAGGAACCTGTTCCGGCTGGAGAGCGCCAAACCGTCCTCACTGCGAACGATGGGCACGGGCACAATCTCTACCGGGAAGTTCAGGTCCGAGACCATGCGCTTCACCAATGCCAACTGTTGTGCGTCCTTCTGGCCAAAATAGGCCCGGTAGGCCGCCGTCGTGCCGCCAGCCGCAGCACCTCCGGGGAGTCCGTAGTGCAACAGCTTGGCCACCACAGTAAGGGCGCCGTCGAAATGTCCCGGGCGCGAGGCCCCTTCCCACTTTTCACCCAGCGGACCGGATGTCACCCGTACTAAGGGCTGGCCGCCGGGATACACCTCGTCCACGGACGGCGCGAACACCAAGTCCACGCCTTCGGCATCAAGCAGGGCCATGTCAGCGTCGAGGGTGCGCGGGTAGCGGTCAAGGTCCACGGCATCGCCAAACTGCAAGGGGTTCACGAAGATGGTGGCCACCACCACGTCGTTCTCCGCCGCAGCGGTCCGGGCCAGCGCGGCATGGCCCGTATGCAAAGCACCCATGGTGGGTACAAGTCCTTGCGAATTTCCACCTTTGGCGGTCAGGAGCCGCGCACTCTCGGCCCGTAATTCCGCCGCCGTGGTCACGAGTTTGATGGCCATGCTGTTCAGTTTCCTTCCGGTGCCTTGGGTTCGGCGCCCAAGGCCTCGTCAATCTCAATCAGTTGTTCGGGACGCAGCAGCCCACGGTTTCCCGCCCTGCGCGCAGTCGCCCGGGCCATGGCCCGGTAGGCCTCAAGGACGTCGCCGCCTGCACCGCCGTCGTACTCTTTCAATGCCTGGGCGTGCGCGGAAACGGTACCCACATCCCCTCGCGCAACAGGACCGGTCAGCGCAGATTCGCCGGACGCGAGGGCGTTCTCGAGAGTTGCACGCAGCAGCGGACCAAGCATGGCCTCCGGGGTTTCGACGCCGATCTCCCGCAGCATTTGCGATGCCTGCGCCACCAGCGTGACCATATGATTCGAGCTATGCGCGAGTGACGCGTGATAGAGCGTGCGATCGGCCTCAGCAATGGCCACGGGTTCCGCGCCCATCTCCACCACCAGTGCCTGGGCGATCGGCAGCATGGCAGCATCCGCCGTGACACCAAACGTGCAATCCATGAGACGGGTTAGGTCCAGGCTCATGCCGGTGAAGGTCATGGCCGGGTGCAGCGCCAGCGGAATCGCACCCGCTGCCCGGACCGGGTTGAGGATTCCGACGCCGAACCGGCCCGACGTATGCGCCACCAGTTGCCCGGGCTGCCAGGCACCGAGCTTGGCCAACCCCGCCACCAATTCGCCGAGGGCATCGTCCGGGACGGCCAGCAAAACTAGCTCCGAGCGTTCCACGATGTCCTGGATTTCCAGGACCGGAACGCCGGGAAGCAGGTTCTCCGCACGCTCGCGGCTCGCCTCGGACACGGCAGAAACCCCGACGACGGCGTGCTCGGCCGCGCGCAAAGCGGCACCCAACACGGCACCCACCTTGCCGGCGCCGATGATCCCGACACCGAGTCGTCCTGGCCTAGCCATCGTGGCGGTCCTCCTGTTGCGGTGAAGTCTGGGGTGGTGCGGGCTGGGCGGGTTGTTCCGTTAGTGTGGCTGCGAGCTCCGGGGCTTGCGGTGCCACCTGCGCCAGCCATTGTTCGCTGGTTTGCCGCTTCCGTGCCTCCCGGGCCCGGGCAGCCTGCTGATCGAACAGCTCAACTGCCTGCTCCACGTCGGCTTGGAACACCCGCGGGGAAACCGGCCCTGCCGTAGTGTGGAGGACAAGATCGGCCACGCCGAATCGCCTCGCCCACGGGCCCTGGTGCAGTGCCATGGATTGTGTCCGTTGATGCGGAACCACCACAAGCGTGTGCCACCAGCGGCCGGAACGGATCAGCAACGCAGTCTTGGTGGCAAGGAAACCGTTGCGCCGCCAGCCAAGCGGGGCCAACAACCTTGCGCGGCGGGGAGTGGTGGTGAAGCCGTCACTCGTGGCGGTGTTGGGTTGAACCGGCCCAAGCCCATCAAGTCCCGCGGTGAAAACCCGTTCCGGATCCTCAACTCCAGGATCAGGCAACACCAAAGACATCATCCGCAACACCTCCGGCTTCAGTCCGACGGGAAGCAACATTGTTCGGGCGCCATCAGTACTGGCCGCCAGGCCGTAACCCGCCACGTTGACGTGAATCCGGTACCAGCCGAAGATTCTCCACAGGGGCGGCTGCGCCACCATGAGCGCCTGGATCCGCCCGGGCGGAAGAGTCTGCGCCTGCGTATCAAGAAGCCCATACCGGAGGCGGATGCCGTCCGGGGAAATCGCGGCGGTGAAGTTGTAGCCCTTGTTGAAGGAGCTCCAGTAAGACGCAGCGATACCCAGGATGCCGGGGATGAGCGCCAGGAAAATAGCGTTGTTGTCAAACAACACAGACGTTGTGACAACAACTGCGGCCCCAAGCAAAATGCCGACAGTCTGCTCGCTGAGCAGCAGGGAACCAATAAGCCGGGACGGCGGCACCGACAACACAACATGCTCCGGAGCTTCCGGGACTTCCGCTGGGGTTTCCGGTCCGCTGACTACACCCGCCGCCCGCGCAAGAATGGTGGCACGCAGCTGCTTAGCTTGGTCCAGCGGGAGGTAAGCGAGCCGCACGGCCGACTCACCGGCGTCGGCCACTTCAAACTTCAGTTCAGCGAGCCCGAAGATCCGCGCCAAAAGCGGCTGCACAATGTCGATCGCCTGAACGCGATCCAAACGGGCCTGCCGTTGCTGCTTGAACAGGAAGCCGGTGTTGACACGGACATACCCCTCCGCCACTTGGTAGCGCGTGAAGTACCAGCTAAGAATGAACCCGCCAACCGTCAACAGCAACACTACGGCGCCCCCGGCCAACAGCCACGGCGCCCGGCCGCTGAGGTTCGGATCCACGAAATCCCGGCCCTGCAGCGTTCGCTCGAAAGCGTCACGACCAAAGAAGAACCCGACGGCGGCAAGCGCCACCCAGCCGCGAACGAACGGTGACGCAGGGTGGACGCGGTTCCAGTCGCCGTCGACCGTTGGTTCCGGCTTGCCCGGCAGGCTCTCAGTGGCGTTGTTTTCCAGGCTCACAGCCCGGCCAACCTGGCTTCTCCGCGAGCCGAAAGCTGCTCGCGCAAGCGTGCCCCTTCTACTGCCGGAAGCCCAGGCAACTGCGCATTGGTTCCCGCAGAGGCCGTGTGAAGTTTGAGCGTGCACAACCCCAGGCTGCGTTCAACGGGCCCAACCGCAACGTCCACATATTGCATCCGGCCGTAAGGGACAACCATGGTTCGCTGGAAAAAAATACCGCGGCGGATAAGAAGGTCATCGTCGCGCTCGGCGTACCCGATTGCGCGAACTTGGCGCGGAATCAGCACCAGCCTCCACAAGGCCAACACCAGCACCACTGCGGGAACCGTGATCGCCAGCCACAGAGGCGGCCACCGCCACCAGCCGAGCAACACGAAAACGAGAGGCAGGCTGAGGATTACCAGCATCACAACGTTGCCGATAGCCCACTCCACTAAGCGAACGGTGACGTACTTTGGGGATACCCGCAGCCACTGGACGCCGGGAGGATCAATCGCCTCGGTATGCATACTCGCCTTCACCTTTAGTTTCGCCTCGACGGGTTTCCGGTCCGGCGGTCCCACCTTCCAGGTCCTCCGGCGGGATGCGGCAGAACCGCTCCACCACCAGACCAACCACAACCATCACTACGCCGCCGCCGCCCATCAAAAGGGCATTCCACAGAATTCCCTCGCCGCCACGCAAGCCACCAATACGGAGAAGGTCCGTGGCGATTCCCGCATGCCAACCCAAGAGCAGAGTCCCCGCGTAGGCGCAGGCTTGAGCCAGAATCAGCGTCCTGGCCGCGAGGATCGGATCAAGCAGGTTTTTCTTCTTACCGTTGCGCCAACGCAATACTCTGATACCCATGACCAGCGTCAGCCCGGCGATGACCGCCATGGTGATGAGCGCGGAAACGGGCAGCACAGGGGTTGGCATGCTGAAACGGTTGGTAGCCACCGTAGCCAACCAACCAATCACCGCAGCGATCACAGCGATGAGCATCAGAACCACGGGGCGCATTGCTTTCATGGCTGCTCCACTGCTCCGGCGGCTGGCACACCGGCTACGTCACCAAAACCGTCGAAGCGCCGAATGTCCGGCATGTCGGCGGCGACGGCGGCCAGTTCAGCCACGCTCCTGCCATTCAGTGTGGCGTGCGGATCCAGCAGGGACCACGGGTACAGCACGAAAGCGCGCTCCGCTGCCCGCGGATGCGGAATCGTCAGAACGGGGTCCTCGCTGGCGACGTCACCGAATACGATCACGTCCACATCCAGGGTCCTGGGACCCCATCGCACCTCGCGGGTACGGTGATGCTTCTGTTCCACTGCATGGCAGTGCTTCAAGAGTTCCAGGGGTGTCAGCGTGGTCTCCACCGCCATGACCATGTTCAGGAAATCAGGCTGGCCCTCCGGACCACCGACGGCCTTTGTCTGCACCACCGGCGAGACACCCAACAAGCGCACCTCCGGCGGGTCCACCAGATCCGCGACGGCAGTGGACAAGGTGTCGTTACGCTCCCCCAGGTTGCTGCCAAGGGCCAGGACGGCCTTGGTATAGCCGGACGTCATGATCGCTCCCGGTGGACGCTAACAGTAACGTCGCCGAACGGTACCTCGATGGGCGCCTTGGGCTTGTGAACTGTGACATCAACGGCGGCAACACTGTAGTTCTCGAGGATGCCCTCGGCAATCCTCACAGCCAGGCCCTCTATGAGGTTCAAAGGCTCGCCCTCAATGTGCTTGGTAATCAGCTCAGCCACTTCGCCGTAGTGGGCTGTGTACTGCAGATCATCCGTCTCAGCTGCCTTGGTGAAGTCCGTGTACAGCACGGCGTCCACCACAAAAGGCTGGCCGTCACGGCGTTCGAAATCGAACACCCCGTGATAACCGACGGCGGTGACGCCGGTCAGCGTGATCCTGTCCACAGCGGTATCCAATCAGCGGGAAATGCGGGCGGCGACCTTGACGGCGTCAAGGCTCGGGCCGACGTCGTGAACCCGGACAGCCCAAGCACCCTTCGTGGCGCTCAAAGCAGTGATGGCAGCGGTAGCCGCATCGCGTTCCAAGGGTGCAGCGGACTTACCCGCCACTGTGAGAAGCGAACCGAGGAACCGCTTACGGGAAGCAGCCACCATCACCTTGTGACCCAGCGAGAAAAGCTGGTCCAGGTTCTTCAGGATCTCCCAGTTTTGGTCCTCATTCTTGGAGAAACCGACGCCGGGATCGATGATGATCTGCTCCGGCGCAACACCCGCGGCGTACAGCTTGTCGCGGACGCCGCTGAGCTCAGCCACCACGTCCTCCGTCACGTTCTTGTAGTCCGTGAGGCTGTCCATGGTCAGGGCGTCGCCCCGGCGGTGCGTCAGGATGTACGGAACCTTGGTCCGGGCCACGAGCTCGGGCATGTCCGGTTCAATGGTCAAGCCGGAGACATCATTGATGATGGCCGCACCCGCCTCAATGGCAGCAGCCGCGGTGGACGTGTGCATGGTGTCAATGCTGACCAGCGCACCGGCCTTGACCAGCGCCTGGATCACGGGAATGACGCGGCGCTGTTCTTCTTCAGGGGAAACCGGTTCAGCACCCGAGCGGGTGGATTCGCCACCGACGTCGATGATGTCGGCACCTGCATAAAACATGCGCAGGCCGAGTGCGATGGCAGTGTCCGGCGTCCGGTGAGTACCGCCGTCGCTGAAGGAATCCGGGGTGACGTTGAGGATTCCCATAACGAGCGTGCGGTCCGTTGGCAGGTCCTCGAACCTGGCCGCGGGTCGCGGTTTGCGGAGAATCGGCAGAGGGCTTGTGGCCGGGCCGGTTCCGGGTGCTGCAGCGAGGGAGTCCATAGTGCTTACCTTCCGAGTATGAGGCTCATGGCCTCGGCGCGGGTGGCCGGGTCATGGAGTTGACCGCGCACCGCACTGGTGACGGTCTTCGCGCCGGGCTTGCGAATGCCGCGCATGGACATGCACATGTGTTCACATTCGACGACGACAATCGCGCCGCGCGGGTTGAGGTGCTTCACCAGCGCTTCGACGATCTGGGTGGTGAGGCGTTCCTGCACCTGGGGCCGCCGTGCATAAATATCCACCAGTCGTGCCAACTTGCTCAGGCCGGTCACTTTGCCGTCATGTGACGGAATGTAACCAACATGTGCCACTCCGTGGAACGGCACCAAGTGATGCTCGCACGTGGAGTAGAAGGGAATGTCCTTCACCAGGACAAGCTCTTCATGGTCCAGGTCAAACGTGGTGGAAAGGACATCCGCAGGGTGCTGGTGCAGGCCTGCGAAGACCTCGGCGTAAGCCTTGGCTACGCGCTTAGGCGTGTCCAGGAGTCCTCCGCGGTCAGGGTCTTCACCAATAGCCAGCAGGATCTCACGGACAGCCGCTTCAATGCGCGGACGGTCCACTTTGTGTCCGT
The DNA here is from genome assembly GCF_019977315.1 of Arthrobacter sp. StoSoilB22. Classification (NCBI taxonomy): domain Bacteria; kingdom Bacillati; phylum Actinomycetota; class Actinomycetes; order Micrococcales; family Micrococcaceae; genus Arthrobacter; species Arthrobacter sp. StoSoilB22. The sequence continues at coordinate 145,001 of NZ_AP024652.1, read as the reverse complement.
GCTTGGAGCCCGCGGCGGAACCGTGGGCGGCGGCGAGGTCGTCGTCGTCGTCGAAATGAGTCACAGCAGAAGCTTAGCCGTGATGCGGGTGGTCGTTGCCGCCGTCGGGCTGCGGGGCCTGGAACGACTCCTGGCTGCTGACTCCCTGGGCATGCGGTGCCACGACGTCCAAAGGCTCATCCAATCGGGCCTGCTTGGCCTCTTCCTGGGCTTCGCGTTCAGCCTTCTCGGCGCGGCTCTCCACCGGAGGAATCGACTGCACCGGACGGGACTCCTTGGACAGCCAGATCTCGCGGAAATCGCGCTTCCGGATGTCGTGGAAGATGTCAGCGATTTCCTGCTGGTTCAGGGTTTCGCGCTCCAGCAACTCCAAGGCCAACCGGTCCAGGACGTCGCGGTTCTCCGTGAGGATGGCGTAAGCCTCGTCGTGTGCCTGGTCGATCAAGCGACGCACTTCCTCGTCCACAACATAGGCGATCTGGTCGGAGAAGTTACGCTCTTGTGCCGCGTCGCGGCCCAGGAACGGCTCACCGCCGCCCTGGCCCAGCTTCACGGCACCCACGCGTTCGCTCATACCGTACTGGGTGACCATCTTCCGGGCCGTGGCGGTGGCCTTTTCGATGTCGTTGGATGCACCTGTTGAGGGGTCGTGGAACACGATTTCCTCAGCGACACGGCCGCCCATGGCGTAGGCCATCTGGTCCAGCAACTCGTTGCGGGTGACCGAGTACTTGTCATCCTCAGGTATCACCATGGTGTACCCGAGAGCACGGCCACGGGGAAGGATGGTGATCTTGGTGACCGGAGCGGAGTTACGCAGTGCGGCAGCAACAAGAGCGTGGCCGCCTTCGTGGTACGCAGTGATCTTGCGCTCTAGTTCCTTCATGACCCGGCTGCGCTTCTGCGGGCCCGCCATGACGCGGTCGATTGCCTCGTCCAGCGCGCGGTCGTCAATCAGGTTGGCGTTTGAACGCGCCGTCAGCAGGGCAGCCTCGTTCAGCACGTTGGCAAGATCGGCGCCGGTGTAGCCAGGTGTCTTCTTGGCAACGGCCTTCAGGTCGATGCCCTGGGCCATGGGCTTGCCCTTGGCGTGGACGTTGAGGATCTGTTCGCGGCCGATCATGTCCGGAGCTTCCACGGTGATCTGCCGATCGAAACGGCCCGGGCGCAGCAGCGCAGGGTCCAGGACGTCGGGGCGGTTGGTGGCAGCGATAAGGATGACGTTGGTCTTGACATCGAAGCCGTCCATCTCAACGAGGAGCTGGTTCAAGGTCTGCTCGCGCTCATCGTTGCCGCCGCCAATGCCGGCACCACGGTGACGTCCAACGGCGTCGATTTCGTCAACGAAGATGATGGCCGGGGAACTCGCTTTGGCCTGTTCAAAAAGGTCGCGAACACGCGAAGCACCAACGCCGACGAACATTTCAACGAAGTCCGAGCCGGAGATGGAGAAGAAGGGAACGCCGGCCTCGCCAGCTACAGCGCGGGCCAGCAGCGTCTTACCAGTACCCGGAGGGCCGTAGAGCAGCACACCCTTGGGAATCTTTGCACCCACAGCCTGGAACTTGGCCGGTTCCTGGAGGAACTCCTTGATTTCCTGGAGCTCTTCCACGGCTTCGTCCGCACCCGCGACGTCAGCGAAGGTCACCTGCGGCATGTCCTTATTGACCAACTTGGCCTTGGACTTGCCGAACTGCATCACCTTGGAGCCGCCGCCCTGCATGCGGGAAAGCAGGAACCAGAACAGGACACCCAGCAGCAGCACCGGAATGAGCAGGGAGAACAGGCCGGAGAACCAGTTATTCTCCACCGGTTGGTCCGTGAAGCCCTTGTCCGGGTTGGCGTTGGTGACAGCCTTAACCACATCCGGACCGCGATCTGTGACGTAGAAGAACTGAACGTTCTTGCCCTTATCTTGGCCGTCCAGGTTCAGGTTGTCCTTGAGCACCAGGTCAACGCGGTTCTCGGCGTCGAAAATCTTGGCCTGCTCAACCTTCCCGCTTTGGGAAAGGAGTTCGAGGCCTTCCTTGGTGTCAATGCGCGTGGAACCGCCCGGAGCCAGCGTTGCGAATGCCACCAGGAGCAAGCCAACGACGACAACAATCCAGATGCCCGGGCCCTTGAAGAAACTCTTAGCTTTCATCTGATCGGGGTTTTGCCCCGTCCCTCCTGGTAGTGCTGCGAGGCGCAACTTCTGCGCGCGAGTGGTGCTGCTTCAGTTTCTAGCTATACACCGTTCCCAGTAACTCACGCATCGGAAAGTCCAAAAGTTCCCTCTGGGCGTACACAGGATACTCGCGTTGGGTGCGCTGGAACAGGGGTTATGCACTCTCGTTGGGTGCGGGTGCGGCGTCGCCTTGCTGCGTACTCGTTCACGCCATCCGCACCCCTTCCGCATCCGGCTCCCACCACCCCCACCGCCCGCGCACCCGTTCACGCCATCCGCACCCGTAACCTCTGGAGCGAACGGCGGAAAAGGGTGCGCACTTGTTGAAGAACAGGCGCGCCCGGCGGAAGAGGGTGCCGGCTTGGGAGGAGCTTGCGAACAACTGGGCCCCGTTGGTGTGCGCCATTTTGGGTCTCGTCCGAGTGGTCTCGATGCCGTTTTCCACATAGCTCGGCTTTCCACATACCTCGGACGGGTGCTTTCGCCTTCGCAGAAGAACAGGAAGCGTGGAACCTATGCTCATTCCGGAACTCATACTTGCTTCAGATGCGACACGCATTGGACAGGACGCGCGCCAGCTCGCGAAGCAGGCCAAACGTGGCGAGCTCGTTCGGATTCGACGCGGAGCCTATATTCGCGCTGCCTATTGGGCGGAATTGAACGAGCGTCAGCGGCACGGCCTCCAAGCCGCTGCGCTGGTCGATACGACCAATACGGCGCCCCTCTTCAACTTGCAGACGGCAGCGCTCCTCTGGGGCCTCGGCGTAGTGGGAGTGCCGCGGAGCTTATGCACCGTCACAGGCGACCCCCGGGGTGGCAGGTCAAAGCACGGAATTAGGAGAAGCCTGGGACCTCTCGACACTGGGGTAACCCAACTGGGCGGCTTCAAAGTCACAGACAAGGTCCGCACCACAGTGGAGCTGGCAGCTGCCCTGAACTTTGCCGAAGCCTTGGCCCTCGTGGACTCCAGCCGCCGAAACCAAAGGTGGGGCGACGCCTTTACGGCCGACGATTGGAACAAGGACAAGGCATGGGGTCCGCCGGCGCCAGTGGACGAACTGGTTGAAGCTGTCTCCGCTCTCACCAGCGTCTCAAGGCAGCGACGTGCCCAATCGATTCTGGATCTCTCCTCGGAAAAGCCCGAATCGGTGGGGGAATCCATGAGTCGAGCCCAAATGATCTTGCTCAACTTCCCCATGCCTAGCCTTCAGGGCTCTTTTACGTTGGGGAACGGGCGAACCGCCAGAACCGATTTCTGGTGGCCTGGACTCGGTCTTGTGGGGGAATTCGATGGGCACGGAAAATATTTGAGACACAAGTTACGGGGAAACCAGACCATCCAGCAGGCAATCATGGCAGAGAAGGCCCGCGAAAATGGGCTGCGGGCATTAGGCCTCACTGTGGTTCGCTGGGACTGGTCCGAGATGATGAACCCGCGAGCATTCGCACGCATTCTGAACGACGGCGGCCTGCGCTCCCTGCGGGCGGCCTGAGAGTCCGGTTGAATCAGGCCGCGACCGGGAGCACCAGCAAGTAACCAGTGGGCAGGTCTGAGCTCCAGCGCCGGGGCTCACGGACCACGAACTGTGTGGCAAGCTGCTCCGGAGTAAGCAGACTATTGGGCTCCGGAGAAGGGCCCCACTGCCCACTGCCATGGGGATAGAGCGGATCCAAGACACGAATCCCCGTCACTTGGAACTCCGCGAATTGCGTGGGATCACCCATGGACTCAAAGCCACTCATTACCCAGGCATGCCGACCGCTCCACATGACGAGCCCTACAGGCCGCCCGGTTTCGGCTATTGCACGCGCCGCCGTCTGCAGCGTGTCCTCGTAGGTGGCAATGCTGACCACCGCATGTGGGCCCATTCCAACCTCGGTCAAGACCTGAGCCCAGCCCCGCGGGTTGGCCCCGTTGAATGAATTCGATGACCGTGCACGGGCCATCTCCCACAGCTCGCTTTGCTGTGCGGAGGTTGCCCACGTTCCGCCGCCGGTGTCATCGACGAGGTTGTGTGCCATTTGGATGCTCGCCGCAACACACCAGTCAAAGGTGTACTGCGGGACAAAGTCCCCCTCTTGGTAGAGGTTCAAAGCGAAAGCCTGAGGAACAGCGGGCGGCGGTGGCGGCGGTGCGGGTTGCGGTGCCACAGGGGTCTGTGTGGCGCCCGTTGACGGGACCGCCTGGAGGTCACCCGTAGTCGGCATGGCGGAAGAGGACGCGATGGGCTGTCCGGCATCGGTCTCAGTGAGATCGACCGCAGGAGTGCAGGCCGTGAGAAGAGTCGCCATGACGGCGAGCCACGTCAAGAGACGGGCGGGAGCACCAATCATGGTCCAGTTTAGCGCGAGGAGCCGTTGCGGCGTCAGGCTTCGGGTCCCCTATGACCGCACCCGCGCCCGCCGGGCGCACCCCTTAAGCGCCAACGCCGCACCCACACCCGCCAAACGCACCAGAGGTTACGGGTGCAGACGGCGGGAAAGGGTGCGGCGGGACAAACAGGACAAACAGGGCTAACGGGCTAAGCGGAAGGGCTTACTCGTAAACGTGCGGGGCCAGGGTGCCCACGAAGTCCAGGTTGCGGTACTTCTCGGCGTAGTCGAGGCCGTAACCTACGACGAATTCGTTGGGGATGTCGTAGCCAACGTACTTCACGTCGATTTCCACCTTGGCGGCGGTCGGCTTGCGGAAAGCTGTGCAGATCTCGACGCTGGCCGTGCCACGGGATTCAAGGTTGGACTTGAGCCAGGACAAGGTCAGGCCGGAGTCAATGATGTCCTCAACAATGAGCACGTCCTTGCCCATCAGGTCGGTGTCAAGGTCCTTGAGAATCCGGACTACACCGGAGGACTGGGTGCCCGAACCGTAGGACGAGACAGCCATCCAGTCCATGCTGACGTGGCTGTGCAGCGCACGTGCGAGGTCAGCCATGACCATGACAGCACCCTTGAGGACACCGACAATAAGGATGTCGCGGCCTTCGTAGTCTTTGTCGATCTGCGCCGCGAGCTCCGCGATACGCGTTTGGATCTGCTCTTTGGTGTAAAGAACGTGCTTGAGATCTGCCTGGACGTCGTTTGAATCCACCAATGGCTCCTGTTTTGATGCTCGGGTGCGGCTACTGTTGGGACGATTTCTGATGCCGGAATACTAGCTTCCCACAGCGGGGGGCTAGTCGGGGAACGCCATCAGCCGCAGCGCCCGCCGAGAACGCGGACAAAGCACCCGCGGAAACAGGTCCTTCCTGCTCCAGATCGCTGAGGGACAGGCGGTACACACGGACGTGGCCGGGCAGCTCCACGGGCCCTGCCGAGCCTTGCCTGCGAAGCAGCGCTTCCGCAGCTTGGAGGCGCCCGTAGCCGGGTTGTTGACCGCCGGCGTCGGCCGCCGCCTTCGCGATCACACGGAACCTGAGCGCTGCGGGCAGCTCACGTACGGCGTCTTCAGGCAACCACGCGCCGTCGTCCACGCGCTGCACAAGTGAGAGATAGGTCTCGTTGGCCAGCTCTTCAAGAAAGTCCGCGTCCTGCTGCAGGATTGCCGCGGTCCGGGCCAGCGATTCTGCAACACCCGGGCCGAGTTTCTCTTCCAGAACCGGCATCACTTCAACACGCGTCCTGGAGCGGGCAAAGGCGGGATCGGAATTACTGGGGTCGTGCCAGGGGGAGAGCTCCTCCACCCGGCAAATTTCCAGCGTCTCCTCACGGCGGAGACCCAAGAAGGGCCGGAGCAGGCGTCCCCGTGCGGGCCTCATGCCAGCGAGGGATCGTGTTCCGGACCCACGGGCCAAGCCCAGAAGTACCTGTTCGGCCTGATCGTCCAAGGTGTGACCCAGCAGGATCGCATCACAGTCCAGCCGGGATGCGGCAGACTCCAACGCAGCATGCCGGGCGTCCCGGGCTGCGGCTTCCGGTCCAAAACCAGTGGCGGCGACTTCCACGGTCCGCACTTCGACCGGAGAAAGCCCCAGCTCGCGCAGCACAGTAGCGGTACGGGCAGCCACCTCCGCGGAGCCGGCCTGCAGTTGATGATCCACCACTACGCCCGCCACGGACACTGGATGCCCGTCTACATGGCCCCGCCTGGCAAAGTAGGCGGCAACTGCTGCCAAAGCCAATGAATCCGGGCCTCCACTGCAGGCTACAAGCACACGTGAGGGATAGCCGGCGGAGGACAGGGCGTTCTGCAATTGCTTCCGCGCCTTGCCGACGACAGGCGCCAAACGCCCGGGCCGACGTCGACCCTTGGCTACAGCGCCCACAGCGGACCCGCTGGCGGTACCACCAGAACCAACAGGAACGCTCAAAGTCCCATCCGCTCAAGCCACAGCTTGGAGTTGTGGATCTCTTCTTCGGTGGGGAGGTACTCGGCGGACTCCCACACCCGGTTGAAGCCCTCCATGCCGGCCACGGCAACTACTTCGCGGACGAACTTGGCGCCATCGGTGTACTGGCGCATCTTGGCGTCCAGGCCGAGGAGGTTGCGGATGAACTTCTCCACCACGCCGCGGTCCTTGCCCCGTTCGTTGAAGCGCTGGCGGATGGTCCTCACGGAGGGGACGATGCTCGAATCCACGGCATCCATCACCACGTTGGCGTGACCTTCGAGCAAGCTCATGACAGCCGTGATGTGGGAGAGGGACGCCTTTTCCTCCGGGTTCTGGAGGAGATCCAGGATGGCGCCACGGCCTGGCGTCTTCTCGGAAGGGTTACGGTCGCGCAGTGACTTGGCCACAGCGCCGGCGCGTTCAACCAACGTATCCATGTTGCCCAGAAGATTGCCGCTGAGCTTCTCGATCTCATCCAGCATGTGGTGCCGGAGCCAAGGCGCAGCCGCGAACTGGACCCGGTGGGTCTGTTCATGCAGGCATACCCAGAGACGGAAGTCGTCCGGGTGGACGTTGAGTTCGCGCTCCACGGAGATGATGTTGGGCGCCACCAGCAAGAGTCGGCCGCCCGGGGGAACATTCGAATCCGGGGCCAGCGCAGCAAAAGGGTCGTACTGGCCGAGGACTTTACTGGAGAGGAACGCCAGCACGGCACCGAGTTGAGTGCCAGTGATGGCGCCGCTGGCAGCAGTCGCAGCCGGGGTCATTGCCACCCCGCTGCGGCTCTCCAGCATCTTCTCCAGGGCGGGCTGGAGCATCACTGAGAAACTTTGCGTGTTGGCCTTGGACCATGAGGCCCTGTCCACCACCAGGACGTGCGAATCGCGCAGGTCCTTCGCGGCATCCAAGCCGGTGATGTCGTGCACGTGCGGGACGGAGATATCCGCGTTGAAGCGCAGATTATCCACGGCCTTGCCGATTTCCCCGGCGCTAAGCTCCGGACCTGGAGGGGCAAGCCGGGCAGCCGTAGAGGCGGCCAGGTCCCAATTGATCAGGGCCGGGGCCCCTGCTGACGAATCGCGGGCAGATGACACCATACGGTCCATCACACCACACGTCTCTGACAGTGAGCCTTAAGTTCGCTCCGCGCTGAGGATTCAGCCTTGGCAGCCGCACGCGGCAAGCACCGACGCAGAGCGGTCCAAGGCCACCTTGTTGCCCGCGGCTCCGGGATCCAGCCCATTGCCGATGAACGAAAACACCAGCAGCCGGCCATCAGCGTCCACAACGTAACCGCTCAATGCGAGCACGGTATTCAACGTCCCGGTCTTAGCGCGTACCAGCCCGGCGCCCTCGGACGTGCCGGCGTCCACATACCTGTTATCCAGGGTTCCGGTAAGTCCGGCTACCGGAAACCCATCGAGCGCTGTCCGTAGGGCAGGGTCAGGTCCGCTGGTGATGGCACGGACAACCTCGGCAAACTGGTGGGCGGTGACCTGATTCTCCAAGGCCAGGCCGGAAACGTCAGCCAACTGCATCGAATCCGTGGCGATCCCCAGCTCCCCCAGCCTTTGCCGCACGGCTGCAGTGGCGCCGTCGTACGTCCCTGCCTGGCCGGACGCCAAAGCGGTCATGCGCCCCAACGCTTCGGCGAGGAAGTTGTCCGAAGACTCGAGCATGAGGTCCACTTGCTCGCTGACGGTGGCCGACTCAGCAGCAGCCAACACCTTGGCGGGGAGGCCTTTGCCGCGTTCTACGCCGGGACTCACCGGGACGCCCGCGGCCGCCAACTGATCGGCGAACGCCTGGGCGGTGGTGATGGCGGAATCCTGGGGTCGGGGACCGGTCAAAACCTCAGGGTTATAGCGGCCGGAGTTCAACGCCAAGGAAAACAGGGGCGCGGTTTCGCCGGCAGCGACGTCGTCCAGGCTCCAGGCGGGATTAAGGGGCGCGCCGCTGAAGAGTGAGTCGTCAACTTGTACGGTAATCGGTCCGTTCACACCGGCCGAAGCCAGAGCGGCGGCCGTGTCCGCAGCCAACGATGCCAGGTCGGCACGGCCAAGAACGGCTGAGGGTTCGGAGGCGCCGGAACCCAGCAGCACATCCCCTCCCCCGGTCAGCACCACTGTTGAGGGATTGTCGGATGCGAGCACGCGGGTGGTGAACCGGGACTCTGGGCCCAGCGCCGTTAGCGCGGCGACGGCGGTCAGCAGCTTCATGTTCGAGGCCGGGATGCGGTTGGCGTTGGCGTCGCGATCAAAAAGGACTTGGCCCGTGGAGGCGTCCATCACCACGCCGCTGATGCTGCCGGCACCATCCGGTGTGAGCGTGGCGTTGAGGAGTTTTGCCACCTGGGCAGGCACAGGAATAGGAGCCTTCGCATCCAAGGGAAGCACACTGTTGACGTCGGATAGACGGTCCGGCACCTTATGCCAGGCGGGAACTGCAGGCATGGGCTTCGGGACAGTGATCAGGCCCGGAAACATCCCCACCACCACTACGGCGCCAAGGCATAACAAAACTGTGGTCAGTAGCAGCGGCCATGCAAAGCGCCCCCACACCGGCGTACCCCGCTTGCGGGCACCCCCGTTTTTCACGCCCATCATGGAAGTTGCTTGGTCCTGTCAGTCCTGAAATGTCCCCGCCGGTTCAAGAAACCCGGGCCTCTCGCTATATCCTCAATAGTAGTCGGCGGCGCCGGCCGTGCTTTTGCCTGCCGCGCCCCACCCACACCCGTCAAGGAGCATTCCATGAAGCACGACGTGACCATCGAGATCCCCAAGGGATCGCGCGTCAAGTACGAAGTTGACCACGAAACCGGCCGTGTCCGCCTGGACCGCGTCCTGTTCACCTCCATGCAGTACCCCACGCACTACGGTTTCTTCGAGAACACCCTGGGCGAAGACGGCGACCCGTTGGACGCATTGGTGCTCCTGCAGGACTTCGATCTCCACCCGGGCGTCATTGTTGAGTCCCGCCCCATCGGCGTGTTCAACATGACCGACGACGGCGGCGGAGATGCCAAGGTCCTCTGCGTTCCCGTGGACGCACGTTTCGACCACATCCAGGAAGTCAGCGACGTCAGCGAATTCCTGATCAAGGAAATCGAGCACTTCTTCACCCGCTACAAGGACCTTGAGCCGGGCAAGTGGGTCAAGGCTGAAGGCTGGGGCGACCGTGCCGCTGCCGAAGCCGAGCTGGAAGCTTCCATCAAGCGCTACGTCCCGGCTGCCGGACACTGATTCTTCCCCAACCGAGTCGCAGTTAAGCGCGTTTTGAGCGGTCAAAACGCGCATTAATGCGACTCAGTTGGGTCCCGACGGCGGTTGGTGCGGTTCCCTGCGAACCGCACCGGCCGCCGTCGTTCTTTTTTATGCACATGGGCATGTCTCCCCATCGCGGCAGCTCGCAGGTCCCTTTAGGCTGGGACGAGACTTTTCGATGCTTGTTTACAGGGGGTTCCACATGGCTGGGTTCTATGGCGCGGACATAGCGCAGCTTCGCAGTCTGGCAGGCGTGATGGGCAAAGCTGCCGACGCCATCAGCCTGCAAAGCACACAGTTGTCCAACGCGATCAACTCCACCACGGCATGGCAAGGCCGCGATGCCACCGTGTTCAAGGGTGATTGGAACTCCCAGCACCGGCAGAGCCTGGTCAAGGCCGCCAACATGCTCCGTGAGAACGCGAGCCAGCTGAAGAAGCACGCCAACCAGCAGGAATTCGCCAGCCACAATGACGGCTCCGGCACCTCGGTGGGTGTTCTCAAGGACGTCTATGACACAGCAATGGGCGTCAAAGGACTGGCCGCCCCGCTGTGGACGGCGTACAAATACCTCAAGCTTGGCAACGCCGAATGGGTGAAGACCCGCGAAGTCCTGACCAACTGGCGGGCAGGCGGGACCGTCATCCGGGACGCCATGACCGCGCTGCGCAACGGTGAGAAAGTCACCGACGTCCTCAACGACGCCAGGGCCAGCATCCCCTACAGCCAGGCATTCCAGGACGCCAGCAAGTTCTCCAAAGGCCTCCGGATAGCCGGAGCGCTGGCGGCACCGCTGAACATCGTTGGCGGCATCAGCGACATGATCAACCCCCAGCACGACGGTTGGCGCGGGACCGGCGATCGCGTGGCCGGCGGACTGTCCGTCGTGGGTGGCGTTGGCAGCATCATGCTCATGACGGCCGGTGGCGCAGCCCTGCTGGGCCCGATCGGTGCTCCGATCGTGATCGGCGCCGGCATTGTTGCCGGAGCCTGGGCTTTGGGCAACCTCGTGGCCGACAACTGGGACTCCATCAGCAACTTCGCCCGCAACCCGGGCAGCTACATTGCCGACGGCGCCAAGGAGGTGGCGGGCTTCGCGAAGGACGTAGGCAGTAAGGTGGCAGACGGGGTCAGTGACGCCGCCAAGTCAGTCGGAAACTTTGTCGGAGGGATATTCGGATGACCACCAGCACCATGAAATGGACCCAGCGGGACATTGAGGCCGCAGCGAAGGTCCTGGCTTCGGCCAGTGCAATCGGAGCGCCATTGCCCACACTGACCGATGAAGAGATTGTGGCACTGGACGGCGTTCAGCACGAACAGCTGGTGGCCCTGCCGTGGCTTTCGGCCCAGGACGCCAGCAAGGAGCTCATGTGCGCTATTGCCCTGCGCGGCCTGCTGGCCAAGGAACTCGTGTACCCGGTGGTCTTCGAGGGCGAAACTGAACCCTCGCGGCTGCACGCCACCGAGGAAATCACGGGCGCACTCACCCTCCGCCGCAGCGGAAGCAGCATCGTATCCGTGGAGCGCACCGTCTCCACCGGCAAGCGTTGGCTCTACAGCTACCTCCACGACGACGGCGTACTGCTGGAGGAAGTGGACGAGAGCGGACTGCACGGCTTCACGGTGATCACCCGCGAACAACTGGTACCGCGCCTGGCTGAATTCGTGGACCCGGAAAAGGCTGCCGCGCGCGACTCGGACCCTGCCCTCTACACGGAGGCCCAATTCGAGGCCCACGCAGCCACAGCCTTGGCTGACACCCAAGCCGCAAGCAACGTGGTGGCATTCAACTCCGACACCAACGATTTCCCCACCGTCACTGTGTATACCGGCCCGTCCGGCGTCCACGTGCTGACTCCTCGTGTGGAGGGCGCGCCGGAATCCGATCTGCCGGAGCAGGGCGGAGCCGTGACCTTCGAGTTGCAGGAAACTTCCGCCCCTTCCTTGGCCCGCGTCCTGGGCGGACTGGCCGGGCTGGCCTGACGTTCCGGTCCTGACGTTCCGCTCCAAAACGTGCCGTCCAAAGCCGCATCCCGCCGTCGAGCTGAAAGCCCCTCATGAGCACTCCTAAACCCTCAACTTCCACCGGCTTGGTGGATCCGCTGACCGGACGCCCTGTCCGCCGCCACACGGACACCGGCGCGTACTTCGTCAAGGCCAGCGGCACTGCGCACTTCTGGGGCCGTGTGTTGGATGCCGTGGTGTTCCTGGTGGGCTACGCGGTCCTGGCCGTGATCGCCGTCGTGATCCGGGAGGCCATGATGAACAGCGGCTCGGCCTTGGGATACAACGACGGTTTGTGGCTGACGCTCTACGTGGTCCTGTGGTTTGTTGGGCTTTTCATATACGGCATGATCTGGGGATCCGTGGGCAGCGTAGGCGACGCCGCGGGCGGTATGCGCTCTGTGCGCATCAAGAACGGCACGACGGCGGGAGCCTGGTTGGGCGGTTGGCGCGCCGTCTGCTGGTCTTTCTTCCCGTTCTTCGTGGTGATGCTCATTGCCTCCGCCATCAGCGGCGGCGGAGATGACACCTGGGACCCGAAGTTTGCAGCCATGGACCGGCGCTCGGGAATCGCGCAAGGCCAGCAGCCCATCCCGGACCCCAAGGTAGCGGCGGCAGAGCAGGCGGCTGCTGCAGAGCGGCAGAACCTGCCCAACCTTTACGGCCAGCGCCCGGATGCACGGCCGTAACTGGCTGGTTCGCCGGGTTGAGCGCAGGCTCGGCCCTGAACTGGGGCGGCTCCGCTATGTAGCCTCCTCGCGCAAGATCTTCTGGAAGGTCCTACTCCCCTGCCTTGTTGTGGGTTTCGTCTTCGGAACGGTGGCTGAGTTCATCAGTCCCATCCGCTCCACTCGGGAGGCCGGACACTTCAACGATCCCGCCTTCTTTGCGTTGACGAGCATCCTGACCGGCCTGCTGCTGTGGTCCATGACCTTCCTGGGGAGTTTCCGCAAACTCTTGGTGTTTGATGCCGGGGTGGTGGCCAAGTACTCGCAGAAACACACCACTTTGGTGCTCCGCTGGAATGACGTGGTGCCCGGCAGCATCAAAGCTGTCACCACCATCGATGGCACCGACCCCGATCACAGACTCGTGGCACGCAGCAAGGTTTCTCTGGGCGCCGGAGGCCAGTTTGCGGTGGTTTTCCAGGCCCGCGGCACCTTCTGGGTCTTTGCCTCCAACAACCACCCCGCCCCTTTGGTCCTAGTCATCCAAGGGGCCATGCAGGACGCCGGAATACCCGACGCCGCGCGGGCGGCGGCAGGTGCGCTGCCCGCCGTCGTACTGACGCGCCGCACGGCGCTTGACTGAGCGGATTCACTCAACCATGGGCAAATTTGGCCCTTGCAGACCGACTACCAGCCGGTAGCATGTGATCCACTATGTTCACTCTCACCATCAACCAACGCGACAGTCGCCACGACGGCGATCTTGTGCCGCAATTGCTCAAGGACCTGCGGCACATTCCTGCGCGGCTCGACTTTGACCGCTCGGTTGAAGACGAGGTCCAAGGCATCGTGGAGTGCAGCCATCAAGCCGTGGAGACGGCCCTGATCGCGCTCCGTACGGGCCAGTGGTACGTGGGGATCGGGGTGGGGCCCATTAACGAGCCCTTGCCCAACCTGGTCAAAGACGCCTCCGGACATGGCCTCGTTTACGCCCGCAGGGCGGTGGACCGTCTTCGCAACGGCAAAGAACGTGTTCCCGTGGCAGTGGACGGCCCCCTTGCCGCCCTCGCTTCAGAGGCTGAAGCCGTGCTGCGACTCCTGGGGCACATAGTGCAGCACCGGAGTGCAGCGGAGTGGCGGGTGTTGGATCTGCTCACCCCGGGCGTCCGGGGTCAACAGCGAGCCGTTGCCCAGGAGCTCGGCATCACCACTCAAGCAGTCAGCAAAGCGCTGGCGCGGGCACAGTGGGCAGAGGAACACGCCGCCCGTCCCGCAGCAGCCCGTTTGCTGCAGATGATTCTCGAAGTTCGCTGACTGACCAGGAGGGCCCATGCCGTACACCGTTGATTTCAAGACTGTATCCACAGTCGGCTTGGAATCGTCGCCGGTAGCCGAGGCTGCAGCTGGGTTGCGCGCCAATGAGGCCCGCTACTTCCACAATAAGTACAACCACGTATTTGAGGTGAGCCCGGCAAATGAGGTTCCGGACGTGGTGGACCGCGTCAGCCGGATCCTTCGCGAAGAACGCGACCTGGTCATTGAGTCCCGCCCCCTGGAAGCCACTGCGTTCCAGGTTGAAGACCTTCATATGGCCTACGTCTTTTACGAATCAGGCCTGGCCATCAACGTGATGTACAGCCTTGAAGACGGGAAAAGGGCGGTTGGTTTCAAGCTGGCCGACGGGATGGAGGTCCCTGCCGAGTTGGAAGCGAAGTTCAAGTTTGCCCGGCAGAAGTCAAAGCTTGCCGGGACTATCCGGGGTTCCTACTTTGTCATCAAGGGTGAGTACCCACCCACCCCTGCATAACCCAACTGAGTCGCAGTTAAGCGCGTTTTGAGGGCTCAAAACGCGCTCTGCTGCGACTCACTTGGGTCAGCGCGGGAGGTTACTGGTTGCTGATGTTGTCCTTGGCGGTGCCGGCGCGGTCCTGCACGTCAGCGGCAGCTGCCTGGCCTTCGTCCTTGACGTTGGCCGCGGCTTCCGTGGCGCTGTCCTTGACGTTCTGCATGGCATCCTGTGCTGGCTCGCGCAGGTGCTCGGCAACTTCCTGGGCCGCGTGACTCAGCTCATCGGTGAGGGGCTGAGCTGCGTCCTTGACCGCTTGGGCAGCTTCGCGTTCCTTTTCCGAAGCCGGGAACAACGAGGACACCAGCAAGCCCGCGCCGAAAGCGATTAGGCCGGCCGCGATCGGGCTGCCCTGTGCCTTGCGGGTGATGACCTGCGGGGCGTCCCCGATGTCCGAGACTGCACCGGAAACATTGCTGGCCACACCGGAAACAGCGTCTCCGGCCCGGTGTGCAGCGTTCCCGGCAGCATCACTGACGTCATCGCGGGCGCCGAACACAGCGGTTTTGATCTTGTCCACCCGGCGGTTGACGATGTGCGACGGCGTGACCTTGTCAGCCACGGCGTCAACGTTGGTACTGAGCCGCCGGCGAGTTTCTTCGATATCGGCGCGCAGGGCGTCGGGGTTCTGCGTCATCGTGTCTCCTCAGTGTTCGGTTTCAAAGCGGGGGGTATTTCTTTGACCGTCTCAGCGGTCTGGGGCATGCCTTTGATGGCGTTGAGTTCCTTGCGGCCCTTGGCAGCCAAAACGGCTGCGACGATTCCCCAGATGACCGCGACGATTACGGCGGACCATCCAAGGCCAACAAGCTGGCCCAAAGCCCACCAGAGGGCAATGGACAGGAACAGCACGGTGATGTGGCCGGCGTATGCAGCCCCACCCAGCATCCCTGCGCCCTTGCCTGCCTTGGTGGCGGACTCCTTGAGTTCCGCCTTGGCCAGCTCCACTTCCTGCCGCATCAACGTTGAAACATCACGCGTCAGGTCGCTCAGGAGCTCACCCAGGGGAAGGGTCTCCGCCTTCATGTGCGCTTCTGTGGGAGGTAGATCGGCGGGACTGCTCATCGGTGACCTCCATACTGGGGGTCATCGGGATGGAGCGGTCCTGCCAGCGGGTCGCCTTGGGCCTTAACGCCGCCAGCCTCGGTCTCCGGGTAAGGGAGCGTGGACCCGTCGTAGCCACCGGTGGTTCCCGCGTCGTAGCCGGTGGTGGTGGCCGAGCCGTATCCGGCGGTGGTGGCCGTCGGTCCGGGGAGGTCCACTGCCGGCGGAGTCACCGCACCCCCCTGGGTGGGGTAGCCCTGGGTGGGGTAGTACGCGGCGCGAGGCGTCTCCGTGGTGGCTGGCACGCCGCTTGTGGAGGCCGCATCGGAGGCGTTGCCTGCCATGCCCCGGCCCAGGCGGCCGGCAAGGATGCCAGCACCCGCAGCGATCATGAGGAAGGCTCCCGGCTTGCGACGTGCGAAGCCCTTGACTTCATCCAGCAGCGAGCCGGGATCCCGGCCTTCCAGCCACTGGGCAATCGAGGAGGATCGCTGCGCCGCCTGCTGGACCAGATCGGTTGCTACGCCACCGTTTTCAGTCGAGTTGGCCATGGTGGAAAGTTCGTCGGAGATGGACCGCAAACCTTCTGCAACACGCTGCTGCTGGGCCTGAGCCTGATCGGCCAGCTCACCCTTGGTCTGCGTCAGCAGTTGGCGGGCGTTGACCTTGACTTCGTGAGCCACGTGACCGGCCTCGGTCTTGGCGGTGTCCACGACTCCGCCGGCAGCCTCACCTACGGCGCCTGCGACTCCCGCAGCTTCTTCCTTGGCAGTATCCACCTTGCCTGAGCTGGCGGAACCTGAACCCGTGGGGGTTCCGCTGATTCCCGTGGTTCCTGCAGTTTGGGTCTCACCATCGGCCGAGTCCAAGTAATTTCCCGTGAACGGTTCGGTGCCTACATGGGCACCGGTGGTTGGCGCCGCGAAGCTTCCGTCCTGCGGCGATTTGCTCTCAGTCATTATCGCTCTCTTTCCACAGTTGGCAGGCTGCGGACAGCAGCCGGGATAGTAAGTATCGTTACTATCAATGGGTGTGTACCCGCCTGACCCGGTTCTAATCGCCTGAATCTGCAAAAGATGCCGTGGCCCACATTCGCCGCTTTTCGCTCGACACGGGAGGGCAGACCTGTCAACGTTGGTTTGATGAGCCAATTGCCCAACAGGCGACGGCTGATTCCCGCGCTACGAAAAACCGTGACCCGCCACCGCCTCTTGTTTGCCGCCAAAACGGCTGTTGCAGCCGGACTGGCCTGGTACCTCGCACCGTTTATGCCCGGACCGGCCGCCGAATATCCGTACTACGCACCACTGGGCGCCCTGGTGAGCATGCACCCCACAGTGGCCGACTCCGCCAAACATGGCCTACAGAGCCTGGCTGGGTTGGTGCTGGGCATCGGCATGGCCTTCGCCATCACCACCGTGGCCGCCCCTACTGCCCTTGCCGTCGCGGTGGTGGTGGGACTCGGCGTTCTCATCGGCGGCCTTCCCCGGCTTGGCACGGCTTCCGAGTGGATTCCCATGGCCGCACTGTTCGTGCTGGTACTGGGTGATTCAAATGCGGAGGGATTCTCGTTCGCCTATGTCCTCCAGATGGCCCTGGGCGTCAGCGTTGGATTCGCGGTGAACTGGCTCATATTTCCGCCCCTTCACCTGGATGACATCGATCCCGCCATCGCGGGGCACCAAGGCGCGTTGTCCCGCCAGCTCAAGGACATGGCCCGGGCCATGGAAGAGTCCTGGCCACCAAACCATGAGGCCTGGGCAAGCCGCAGCGACGAACTTTCACTCACGGCAGCCGGCGTCCGGACGGCGGTGCATCAAGCTGAACTGAGCGCCAAAGCGAACCCCAGGTCCCGCCGTCGTGCAACCCGCCTGCCCAGCGATCTAGCCGGTCTGCGCACCCTGGAACGTCTTACCTTCCACGTCCAGGACATCACCGACGTCCTGGCCAGCGCCATCTGGGAGGAGGGGGCAGGGACGGTCATCCCGGATGCCGTCGTGGGCCCCCTTTCGGAAGCTTTGGAGTCCGTGGCGGCGGTGGTCGATCACTGGCGCGACGCCGAAAACGGTGAGTTGGCCAACCGTCTGGCGCAAGCGAAGGACAGCATCGGCGTACTCAGCGACGCCGTGGCCGAGGCCGCCGCTGACCAATCCCCCGTCAACGCGCCGGCGTCCGTGGCCATGAGCCTGCGCCGGATCCTGACCGTGGTGCTGTCTGCCGAATAGGGCTACCGCGGCCTCAGCGGAGGAGACGCCTCCCGCCCCTTTCCTGCGCCGAGTCCATCCAGCATTTCTGCCAGTGACTCCAGCGAAGAATGCGTGGGCGACCAACCCAGAAGAGCGTGCGCCCGGGCGGTGTCCATGATTGGTGCGCTGGCCGCCATGTCCACCCAGCCGCTGTCGGTCACCTGCAGGCGGAGTCGCCAACTGACCTCGACGACGGCGCGCAGCACCGGCAGCGGGAACTGCATCACCCGCCGGGCGTTCATAATCCACGCCAAGGCGTTGGGGTCGATGACTGGCTGGGCGGCAATGTTGAATGCGCCTTGCGCTTTGCGCTCCACCACTCGCCAGTAGGCATCGGCGACGTCTGCCGTGTGGACTGCCTGGAACACCATCTCTTTGGGGACGGCGAGGAACGGCAACCAAGGCTTACGCGGAACCAGCCGGGGCAGAAACCGTCCCAGGAAGTAGCGGCCAACCTCGCTCCCCGCACCGGCACTAAACATCAGCGCCGGGCGGAGCCGTGCCACCACAATGCCGGGGTTTTCCTTGGCAAAACTGTCCAGAAGCCTTTCCTGCGCTGCCTTGTCCACGCTGTAGTGCGAGCTGCGGATCCCGCCGGCAGGCCAGTCTTCCGTGGTTCGTTGGTCCTTGGGGGCCGGGGAGTACGCTCCCACCGATGATGCGCACACCACGTGTCCCACTCCGGCCTTGCGGGCGGCGGCCAACACGTGGGCTGTCCCGGCTACGTTGGTCCGGCGAAGCATCTCCCGGTTGTGGTTCGGCTGGATCAGCCACGCCAGATGAACCAGTGCATCGGCCCCTGCCAACGCTGCTTCGAGGGCGGGTTGATCCTCAGCGGCACTGATGTCCAGGGTGTGCCACTCGACTCCGCGATACGGGGCGGCGTCCTGATCAGGTTGCCGCCGGACCACACCCACCAGTTCCAAGTCCGCGCCCTCTTCAGAACGTGCCCTCTGGAGCCGTTTCAGCAGTTCAGTACCGCCGTGTCCTGTTGCACCGATGATCACAATACGCATGTCTGCTTCTTCCTCAGGTCTGCGGGGCTTCGCCCGTGGAACGGATGCGTTCCAGGACCGCTGTGGTGGAGTGTTCGGGCACGTAGTCCAGGATGGTCACCGTGCCGCCGTAGCGTTCCACCGCCTCGGTTTCCTGGAGCATCTCCGGTGTGTAGTCGCCGCCTTTGGCATAGACATCCGGCCGCAGGAGATCTATGAGCGGTATGGGCGTGGGGGTATCAAAGACCGTGACATGGTCCACGCAACTGAGTGCCGCAATGACTGCCGCCCGGTCCGCTTCATGGTTGACCGGCCTGTCCGGGCCCTTGAGTTTCCGCACGGAGGAATCGCTGTTCAGCGCCACCACCAGCACGTCACCCAGTTGCTTGGCCTGGTTGAGGTACCGGGTGTGGCCGCGGTGGAGTACATCGAAGCAGCCGTTGGTCAGCACAATCCGTTTTCCCTGCCGTCGGTGCTCGTCCACCTGACGGGCCAACTCGGCATCCGTCAGTGCTGTATCGGCGAATCCCCGCAGGTGCTTTGCCAGTTCGACGGTGGTGCAAACGGAGGTACCTGGCCGGTGGACCACCACATCGGCGGCCGCTTGAGCCAGGTTCACGCTGCTGGTCAGCGGCATTCCCGCGGCCCGGGCGATAGTCAACGCCGCCACGAACGTATCGCCGGCACCCGAAGCTTGTTTCTCCGCCTGCGGCCGCGCCCAGGTCCGGTGGGTAGCCGGCTTTTGCAAGGTGTCGTTACGCCGGATCGTCAAGGTTCCCTCGCGGTCCAAAGTCACGACGACGGCGGCCGCACCTGAGGCGCGCAGGAGCTGGTCCGCGTGGGCTTCCACAAAGGGACACCTGGCAGCGCCTCCGGGAAACTCGGTCCCCAGCAGCCCGGCGGCCTCCTGCGCATTCGGGGTGGCTAGGTCCGGCTTGAGCCCGGCCCAACGTCCTGGATGGTGGGCGTCCACTACCAGCAGGGTGTCCTGCCGGGCATTGGCAGAGCCGGCTTCCGAGGAATCCGGTACGTCGCTTCCGGGACCCAGGTGATCGAAAATTGCATCCCGCACCGCACCGTCCAAAGCCCCGGCTCCGTAGTCGCAGAGAACCACGGCTGATGAGCCGC
Organism: Arthrobacter sp. StoSoilB22; assembly: GCF_019977315.1. NCBI lineage: Bacteria > Bacillati > Actinomycetota > Actinomycetes > Micrococcales > Micrococcaceae > Arthrobacter > Arthrobacter sp. StoSoilB22. Next base: position 125,309 of record NZ_AP024652.1, on the reverse strand, counting down.
GGAGGGCTTCCGGAACAGCAGCGGCCATTTGGCGGAGGCCATCAGCGGGGAGCTCCTTGGCGGCATCGTCCAGGCGCAGCATCACCTGCCCGCCGCTGCTCACCCGGAATTTAGTGGTAGTTGTCATGCCTGCATGGGCGACGACGTGCGATACGTCCACTCCCGCCGAGCTGAGCTGCTCCAGAAGCGTGTGGCCTCCGGGGTCCTCTCCCACCAGTGAAACAAAGCGAACGTCCGCCCCCATCGCGGCGAGGTTCATTGCCGTATTGGCGGCACCTCCCGGGGCGAAGTCGCGGCGCTGGACCTGGACCACAGGGGCCGGGGCTTCGCGGCAGAATCGGTCTATGGTTCCATCCCACCAGCCATCCAGAATGGAATCTCCGATGACCGTCACAACAGGACGTTCCTCGGCCAAGCGACCTGGCAACCAGTCAGCCAAGCCTTCTTGATTGGCCAGGCCTTCTTGATTGGATAGGCGTGCCATGGGGTACCTTCCGGTTGGGCTTACAGTTTCCTGTTCCCCTCAGGTACCCCGCGGCACGGGCTTCACACGCCGAGCCCGGGAGTTTCCGCCCGGAATCACTACGGCCCCGGAGCTACGGAAGAACCAGCCCGCAGCATCGGCAGCGAAAGGAATCATCCATGGAGAAACCGCTGACGACTCCGAGCCCCGGCGTGGGTCCAATCCTGGAAAAGTTCAATGACGTCAAGCGAATTGCGATCCTCAGGGGCGGCGGTTTGGGTGACCTGATCTACACCTATCCCGCCCTCTCTGCGTTGAAGAACGCATACCCCGCCGCCACCATCACGCTCTTGGGCACACCCATCCACGCGGCAGTGGTGGCCGCAACGGAAGGTCCCGTTGACGACGTCCAGATGTTGCCCGTGGCGCGCGGCGTCCACGACGGTCCACGGAACGGCGAGCGCTTTGAGGACGATGCGGAGGATATTGCGGCGCAGGAGGCCTTTGTAGAGGCGATGCGGGCCAAGGAGTTTGATGTTGCGTTCCAGATGCATGGCGGCGGACGCTTCTCCAACCCTTTCCTGCTCCGCCTTGGTGCGCGCCACACAGTGGGCACGCGGACCAAGGACGCGGATCGGTTGGAGCGGAATCTGGACTACGTCTACTACCAGAACGAACCGGACCGCTGGCTGGAGCTCGCAGGTTTGGCCGGAGCTCCGCCGATCATCGCTCCTCCCCTTCGCCCGCTACCGGAACATCAAAGGAACATCGCGGGATTCAGGGACCCTCAACGGAGGTCTTTGGTGGTGGTCCACCCGGGTGCCACCGATCCGCGAAGGCGATGGCCGGCGTCGTATTTCGCTGAAGCGGTGGCCGCAGCAGCAGCCGAAGGGGCGCAGGTGTTGATCGTGGGTGACCGTTCAGAGAAGGCCTTGGCGCAGGAAGTGGCGGAATCGGCGGTCCGGCATCTCACTGAGGTGGACAGCAACGCCGTGCGCTCCGTGGCTGGCGAATTGGACATTGGAGACTTGGCTGCGCTCTTGGCGGACGCCACGGTGATGCTCGCCAGCGACAGCGGTCCGCGGCACCTGGCGCAGGCGTTGGGGACGCCTACGGTAGGAATCTTCTGGGTGGGCAACGCCCTGAACGCCGGTCCGCGCGGTCGGAGCCTGCACCGCGTCCACATGTCCTGGGTGACGCGCTGCCCGCGCTGTGGCTCGGACGTCACCCAAGTTGGTTGGACGGCACCGCATTGCGGCCACGACGACACCCTCATCAGGGGCATCGCCGTGGCCGATGTTGTTCAGGACGTCCTGGACCTTACGGCCACGAGCCTTCTTCTGCGGGGCAAATAAGGAGTTCGCGGACCTCGCTGCCGAACGGCTGGGAGAGGGCGAACACCACGGCCTGCGCCACGTTGGCGGGATCGTTGAGCTTGGAATCGTCCTGCGGTTTGTATTGTTCGTCGCGGTCATCGAAGAAGTGCGTTTTCATGCCGCCAGGGATGATGGTGGTGACGCCGATGACTCCCCCTGTTTCTGCGGCCAAGGCCCGGCTGAAGCCGATCACTCCGAACTTGGAGGCGCAGTATGCCGTGGCATCAGGCAGCGCCCGGAGCCCGAGTGTGGAGGCGATGGTGATGGCCCGGCCCCGGGATCCCTTGAGGTACGGCAAAGCTGCCCGGATGACGGACACTGTGCCTAGGAGGTTCACTCCGATGACCTTCTCCCACTCCTCTGCCGGAACGTCGCCCAACTTGCCGCAGCGATCAATGCCTGCGGCAGTGACCACCCCGTCCAGGCCGCCCAGGGTTTCGGCGGCCTCCTTGACGGCAGCTTCCACTGCTTCGCGGTTGGAGACGTCCACTTCCAAGGCTTTGGCGCCGGAGACGTTGCTGACGTCACGGTCGAAGACGAAGGGTGTGCCGCCGGCGTCGCGGATGGCTTCCACGATCGCAGCGCCAAGTCCGGAGCCGCCTCCAGTGACGATGACGCGGCCGGGTGTTTGCGTGTTCATGCGGTTCCTCTCGGTGATGGGTGATTGGTCAGCTGACCTTGGCAAGCGCTGCAGCCAAGCCGCTGGTGGATCGTGCCGGGTGGAAGGGCACTGTCACGCAGCGCCCTCCCCAGTCCGCCAACAAGCGGGCTTCCGGCAATTCTTCGGGCGTGTAGTCGCCACCCTTGACCCAGATATCGGGCCGGATGTCGCTGAGGCAGGCTTCGGGGGTGTCCTCGCCGAAGACCACCACGGCGTCAACGCATTCGAGTGCCAGCAGCAACTCCGCCCGGTCTTCGACACTGACGATTGGCCGGTGTGCGCCCTTGAGCCGCCGGACCGATTCATCGGAATTCAGGCACACGATGAGGCAATCGCCCATGCTGCGCGCGGCGGCCAGCGTCCGGGCGTGGCCGGCGTGGAGGAGGTCGAAGCAGCCGCCCGTGGCCACCACCGTGCCTCCGCTGCTCCGCACGGCCCGGGCCAGTTGGACCCCATCCGGATGCAGGTCACCGGGGTCCACCACTTCAAGACCCTTAAGTTCGACGACGGGACTCGCTTGGTTCCCGGAAGTTGACGCCGCCGCTTCGGTCACCACCGCCAGCGATGCCGCTCCGCCCGCTGCCAGGAATGCCGACGCATCCTCCACTGCCTTGGTGGCAGCCTGCGCGATGCCGAGCCCGAGCCCCAAGTGCACGGCGAGGCTTGCGGCGAGTCGGTCGCCGGCCCCGCAAGGATCACTGACAGTGGTCCTGGGTGCGGGGAAGCCCTGCGCCGTGCCATCGGCGGAGATCAGGAACGCCCCGTCTGCACCCTTGGTCACCAGAACGGCGCCGCTTCCCCACTTTTGGAGCAGGTGTTGGCCAGCTTCTTCGGCACCGGTACGGGACGGGTCCAAGCCTCCCGCTTTGGCAGAGGCCAACGCTTCGGCAAGGTTGGGCGTCACGACGGCGACCCCCTCCACGGGTTGGGAACCGGCAGGATGCGGGTCCCACACCACAGGGACGCGCTTGGCAGCATCTGTGAGGGCGGAACGAATCTCGGCGTTGGCGGCGATTCCTCGGCCGTAGTCGGCCACCACAATGGCATCCGCCGAGGCAATGGCATGGAGCATTTCTTCCGTACAGGCCGGGACGGGAGCCGGCGCGCATCCTTCGTCGAACCGGACCATCGGATGCGTCCCGATCCTCACGCGCGTCTTGGTGGGCGTCGGGGCGAGCGGGGCTCCGGCGAGCACAGACACGCCGGTCAGTGCTCGCCTGAGGTGGCTGGCGCCGTCGTCGTTCCCCAACGCGGTGACCAGCGCGACGTCGTGGCCGTCGTGCGCGAGCACGGTAGCCACCAGACCCGCACCACCTGCACGACGCCGGATGTCGGCCACGTCCACCACCGGCACCGGCGCGTCGGGGCTGAGCCGCGTGGCGGTCCCGTTGATGTCGACGTCGAGGAGGACATCCCCAACCACGGTGATCCTCAAGGCTGCCGCCCTCCGAAGGAGTTCAATGCCGAGCCGGCCCGTCGGGCTACCTCGGCATCAAAGGCCCGGCACACGGCGTGGACGGCAATGAGGTGGCCTTCCTGGGCGTTCGCGGCGATAGCGTCCACGGTGATGGCTTGATCGCAGGCCTCGGCGAGCGGGTTGGGGCCGGTGCCCGTGAGTGCCCAGGTGGTGATGCCGCGTTCCCGTGCTGCACGGACGGCTTTGAGCAGGTTGGGGCTGCGGCCACTGGTGGAGAGCAGGATAAGAACATCCCCGGCGCGGCCGTGGGCCCTGACTTGGCGGGCGAAGACTTCCTCAAAGCCGTAGTCGTTGGAGAGTGCAGTGACGGCGGAGGACTCTGCGTGGAGCGAGATCGCGGAAAAGGGCGCGCGCTCCTCGTCGAACCGGCCCACCAGCTCGGCGGTGAGGTGTTGCGCCTCAGCAGCTGAACCGCCGTTGCCAGCCGCCAGCAACCGTTGCCCGGATAGCAGCCTCTTGGCGAGTTCGGTGCCCCACTCGGATAAGCGTCCCGACTGCGAGCGCAGGGATTCCAGAGCGGGCAGGACGTTGTCCAGGTGTTTGGTGACCTCGGCGATGTGGTTGGAATTGCTGGCGTCCGGGGACCACCGGGCAGGCACGTTATCCGGGAGTGCCGACGGGAGGGTGGATTCTTGGGCCATAAGGCCTTTGATAGTCACAGTGCCGTTCCTTCCAATGGTTCCAAGCGTTCGCCGGCTTGCCGGGACAGTCCTGCCGCCAGAACGGATCGGTAGGCTTTCTCGGTGTCTGCGGCGATGCGTTCCCAGGAGTAGCGGGAACGGGCCCGCCGAGCACCGGCACGGCCCATGTCGGCGCGAAGATCAGGATCTGCCAGCAGCTTTCCCAGCGCCTCGGCCAACGCTTCGGGGTCACGGGGCGGGACATGCAGTCCGGTCTTTTGATCCACCACGGTTTCCCGCAGTCCGCCCACAGCTGCTGCCACCACAGGCACGCCGCAAGCCATGGCTTCAAGGGGCACGATGCCGAACGGCTCATACCAAGGAGCGCAGACCACGGCGTCGGCGCTGCGGAAAATTCCGGGCATCGCATCCCGCGGGACCTGGCCACGCATGCTCACTTTGTCCTCGACGCCAAGTTCCTTCGCCAAGGTATGGAGGCGCTGGGCTTCTGGGTCTTCTTCAAGCGTCAGGGCGTCACCGGAACCGCCCACAATCAGCAGTTCCACGTCGTTGAAGCCCGCCTCTGCCATCAGCGGCAGGGATTGGATGATCAAGTCCACGCCTTTGCGTTGCACCAGGCGTCCCACGCTGAGGATGCGATGCGTGCGGGACTTGGTTTCGGCGTCGGACGTTCCCGGGAACAACGTAAGATCCACACCGCAGGGTGCGACCGAAATTTTGGAGCGGCTGATGCCAAGGGCCTTGAGTTCGAAGACCTCATCGGGGCACGTGGCGATGACCCAGTCCGCGGTGCGTCCTACCCACGGTTCCAGCCATTCCCGGGCCGGCGGGCTGGTGTCCGCGGCCCCTTGGTGGCGGCGTTTCACCGATCCGAGGGCATGGAAAGTCTGCACCACTGGTACGGGATCCGCTGCTTGTGCCCGGCGGGATGCTTGGATGGCAGCGAGTCCGGACATCCAGAAGTGAGCATGCAGCACGTCCGGCAGGTGGCCGGCCCAGTCTGCGCAGATCCCGTCCGCCAGCTCTCCCATGTACGGCAGGAGATCGTCTTTGGGAATGCGCCGGGCCGGACCGGCATCCACGTGAACAACGCTGAGTCCCGGCCCAACCTGCACCTTTGCAGGTAGATCGGGGTCATCGCGCCGCGTGTACACCGTGACCTGATGTCCGCGGTCTGCCAGCGCTGAAGACAACGCCGCCACGTGGACGTTTTGCCCTCCGGCGTCAACGCCTCCCAAGGCGGCCAACGGACTGGCGTGTTCGGAGACCATGGAGATTTTCATGGGTGCGTCCTCTCTGTGTGGTGGCGGCGGCCGCCTTGGGGGAGGTCAGCCAGGAGTTGGTCCCAGGCGCCAAGAAACGTGTCCAGCCCATAGCGTTGCAGCGCGGCCTCGCGGGCCACCATGCCCATGGCGTAGGCGTCGTCGGGGTCATCCAGCAGCCGCCGGGCGAACCTCTGGAGATCGCCGACGTCGTTGGAGACCAAGCCTGCACCGCGCGGAATGGCGCGGCTCGCCTCGGTGGTGGCTAGTGCCAGGACGGGCATTCCTAGGTGCATGGCTTCCAGCAGCGCCAACCCGAGGGAGGTCCAGCGCAGGGGATGAAGGTACAGGCGGCAGCGGGCAAGTTCCTGGTGGAGTTTCGGGGCCGGGACGTCACCGGCGATGCGTAGCCTTTCCTCGCTGAGGCCGAATCCCTTGAGGTTCAGTGCTTCGGGCAGGGCCTCTGTCCCCATGCCGAAGACCCGCAGCGGCCCCACACCGGCAAAGCCCGGGAGCAGGTCCGTTCCCGTGACCCGCCCACGCCGGACAGGCTCGTTAACCACCACGCCCATCTCTTCCTGCTCCCCCGTGTACAGGTGTCCGGGGTCCGGGATGCCGTGCTCAATCACCGTGGTGGTTGCCGTTCCCGTGTCCCAAAAGAGTTGATTGAAATGGGTAACGTGGACCACGGGAATGGCGCCCTGGTCCGCCAAGGGGTGCAGGGTGAATGGGACGTCGCCCTTGGGGGTGTTGTGTTCCAGGTACACGGCCGGGAGGTCAACGCCGGGGCTGCGGCCAAGGGTTCGGGAAACTGCTGCGATTTCTTCCGGCCGCTGAAGGACAACAGCGTCAACACTGCCAGGGTCCAGGGTTTCCAAGTCCACTTCCTGCGCGGCGGCAGGCCACTGACGGCCGCCTCGCCCCAAACCCCACGCGCCGCCGTCGGACGTTTTCGGCAGTAGGTACTCATGCCGGCCGCGGACGAATGCCTCCATCCACCCGCCGTGGACGTGCCACACCAGGATCCTCATGGCTTCCACACCTTCCGTCGGGTGGACAGAGATGACACGCCACCCAGGAGCCGTTCAACAGCTTGCACAACCTGTTCCGGGGTCACTGAGCTCAAGCAGGGATGCCCGGCGACAGGGCAAACACGGGCACGGGAGTTCTTGCAGGGCGCCTCCTGGTCGCCCAGCAGTTCCAGCGGGACGCCGTACGGTGCCCATCGGATGGCTGGAACCACCGGGGCGAACAGGCACACTACCGGCGTTCCCACCGCTGCCGCCAGATGGGCGGGACCGGTATTGCCGGTGACTACGACGGCGGCTCCCGCCAGTACCGCTGCGAGCGTCCGGAGGTTGGTTCCACCGCCGAGGTTCCGGGCGGCGGGGCCGGCCACCGTTGCCGTGAGCGAAGTTTCGTCCGGGCCTCCTGTCACCACCACCCGATGCCCGTACGCCTCCAAAAGTTCCACAGCTGCTGCGTGGTGAAGTGCGGGCCATGCCCTTGCGGGTGCGGCAGATCCCGGATGGACCACAATGTACCGGCCCTCATCAGCCAGCTCATCAGCCACACCTTCAGGGTCCTCGCCGGTGGTGATGCGAAGCTTCCCATCATCCCCGTTGGGCAGCACATACCCGCCGGCCTCTGCGATGGTGAGCGCCCGGATCGCTTCCGGTTGATCCTCCGGGAAATCCTCGCCAGGTTTGAGCCGGACATCCAGGAGCGAACCAGCGTAGTCCGTTGATGCGCCCGTGATTTTTTTGACGCCGGCCAGGCGAAGGAGCATCGCCAGCGGAAGCGGGGACTGGTGGAAGGAGGTAAGAATGACCGCTTCCTGAATCCGCGAACTGCGGACGAAGTCGATCAAGCCCCGGGTCATCTCATCCGTGACAGGCGGCGCGGGATTCACAATCCACGGGCACGCCCACGTGTGCACTTGGGTGACTCCTGGCAGTAGCTCCGCTGCGCTCGATCCTTCGGGACCGCAGAGCAGAACCACGTCATTGGGTCGGCTGCCATCGGGGCGGCTTCCGTTCGTCACGGCCCGCAGGGCAGGTCCGGAAAGGAGGACATCGCCCATACTGTCCAGCCGGGCTACCAGGACGCGGCTCATACAGGGGCATCCTGCTCGTCCAAGGTCCGGTCCATAGTCCGGTCCGGAGTTCCGTCCATAGTCCGGCCCGGAGCCTCCGTCAGCAGGAGCTCCACTGCATGGCCCAGGTCCTCCGCAACACGGCCGGCCGCCTCGATCTCTTCGCGTCGCGTGACTTCCGTTGGCACCAACACAGCCTTGACACCGGCAGCAGCAGCCGCCTCCATGTCAGCACCAATGTCGCCAACGAAGGCCGCCTCCTCCGGGCTGATACCCAGGGTGTGGCAGGCTTCCAGGATCATTCCCGGCCGGGGCTTGCGGCAGGCGCAACCGTCCTCTGGTCCGTGGGGACAGAACTCCCACACGTCGAACGGTCCCAGTAACTGATCCACTCGGTGGTTGACGGAGTGCATCTGCTCCACGGTCAACAGCCCACGCGCCACGCCCGACTGGTTGGTTACCACTCCCGTGGCCAGCCCTGCCTGGCGTACTTTTTGCAATGCTTCACGGGCACCATCCATGGGTCGCACCAGCTGCGGATCGCCGTTATATGGCACGTCAACAACCAGTGTTCCGTCGCGGTCAAACAGGACCGCCTTCAACGTTACGGTTCCTCCCATACCCGCAACGTTCCCCGGTTCTCCCGGCGCTAAACAATGCGGCCCCGAGAAGTTTCCTGCAGCTAGACTCCTAGCGGGAGGCCTCCTTGGACACAGTTTTGGACAGTGACGAGAACAACCATCAGCCGCTGCTGCTTGCCTTGCGCGCCCTGAAATTGGGGGACCTCCTGGTTGCCGTCCCGGCACTGCGGGGCTTGCGCCGGGCGTTCCCCGAGCACCGGATCTTGTACGCCGCGCCTGCATGGATTGCCGAGGCTTTGGAGTTGGTGGGCGGCATTCACCTCCTGCCAACCCCAGGGCTCGATGACCCCCTGACAGTTCCCCGGGGCGCTGTGGACATCGCCGTGAACCTGCACGGAAACGGCGCTGAAAGCCGTTTGCGGATTGACGAACTCCAAGCCAACCGGGTGGTGGCGCATGCTTCACACGGCACTGAAGGGCCTGAATGGATCACCGGCATACCGGAGCGCGAGCGCTGGACGAGGCTGCTCAACTGGCACGGTATCGACGCCGATCCCCTGGACTATCGGCTGAACCGTCCCGCGATTTCGTCGCCGCGTCCCGGCGCCACCGTTGTGCACGTGGGGGCGGCCTATGGCAGCAGGCTGTGGCCGGTGGAACGGTTCGCTGAGGTTGCTGTGGAACTTGCCGCGGGCGGGCACGAGGTAGTTCTCACAGGAGGCACGTCAGAGCGCGGGCGCGCTGAGGAGACCGCAGCGTTGGCCAAACTCAAAGGAGTAAATCTCGACGACGGATTGCTGGCCGGGCGGCAAGGTCTCGCCGAATTTGCGGCCACCATCGCCGAGGCTCGCCTCGTGATCTCAGCAGATACCGGCGCGGCGCATCTCGCGTCCGCGTATGAGCGCCCCTCGGTAGTGCTGTTCGGCCCGGCGCCCGCCGAAGAGTGGGGGCCGCCGCCCGGACCGCACGTGGTGCTGACCGCAGTCGAACTCCGCCGTGGTGATGTGTTTTCAGCGGATCCCGATCCGGCGCTTTTGGCCGTCAGTGTCCGCGACGTTGTGGACGCAGTGGAGGGGCTGCGCTGTTAGAAACCCGCTTCCGGCGGTAACCCGGGTTGTCATTCCAGGCTTTTAGGGCGCCGTCCCGTCCTGCAGTTGGGCTTCTTCGTCCAACAGTTGTGTTTGGAGGGACACCAGGATTTTGGAGAGCTTGCGCGACACCTGCATCTGCGACATTCCCAACCCCTCCGCGATGGTGGACTGCGTTTCCTCCCGGTAATAGCGTCGGTACAGCAAGTGTCGGTCCTCAGCGCTCAGGCCGCGGATGGCGTTGCGCAGAGCCAGCACGTCCTCCAGCCGATCCGTGGGGCAGCCGAACGCTGAAAGCGATCCTTGGAGACCATCACGCCCCTCGGACGCGGGCACGTCGAGGGAATCCGGGCGCTTGCTGGTGCCGGCCATGAGTGCTTCGCGGGCCTGGCACGGCTCCAACTGCAAATCTTCGGCCACCTCCTCCGGAGAGGGGGTGCGTTGGAGTGTTTGGGTCAATTCCTCCGTCCGGGCCAGCACTTGGCGCCGGACATCCTGGATGATCCGTGGTGGGCGGACCACCCAGCAATGGTCGCGGAGGTAGCGTTTTACCTCGCCCGCGATGGTAGGTGCGGCGTAGGCGGGAAAACTGACCCCTTTTGCCTCGTCATAGCCGCGCGCCGCCTTGATGAGGCCCATGTACGCCACCTGCCTGACGTCGTCGAGGTCGTGAGTGTGGGCGGAATATCTGGCGGCTATGGACTTTGCCAGATTGAGGTGGTCCAGGACCAGGCTGTCCTGAAAGCTCTGGCGGATTCTGCCTTCCGGCGCTTGGGTGGGGGGACGTGTGGGGACGCCAAAGGGTGGGATCTGTCGCATGGGGCTTCAATCCTCGGACCTGCTGGTTAGGGTGAGCCCACGGCAAGACTCCTTAAAAAGAGAAGCACACTTACTATTAGCTTTCAACGGGTTCTCGGGGTTAGTCTCGAAAGGTAGCCAAATCAGGGATTGGAGTTCCGCATGGAAGAACCTCAGCTCGCCGAGCCGACTACAGTCGTGGCCGATATCCAAGACCTGCTGCTCGATACCCCTGACGTTGAAGCCTTCCTGGAGGAGCTGGCCAGGCACTCGGCCGGCATGTTCAGCACCCCCGGAAACGAGGTCTACTGCGGCATCACGCTCATGCGACACCGCTCCGCCGGGACGGTGGCCAGCAGCGGTGAGCGCGCCCGGATGCTGGATGAACTGCAGTACAACTTCGACGACGGGCCGTGCTTGCGTGCCTGCCGTGAAATCACCCAAGTGCACATACCTGATTTCGCCAAAGACAACACCTGGCCGGAGTACAACAAGATCGTCACTGAACACGGCATCCGGTCCGTCTTGGCAGTGCCATTCCCCCTCAGTGATGACACTGCAAGGGCTGGCCTCAACCTCTACTCCGAACACCCCAATGCCTTCGACCAAGCCGCCGTGCAGCGCGCCAACGACTACGTGCAGCAGGCGTCCAAGGGCCTGCGCCTGGCTGTCCTGATCGCCGAGCACAGCCAGACAGCCAACAACCTCCGGGCAGCCATGGAATCCCGTACCGTGATCGACGTGGCAACAGGGATCATCATCGCGCAGAACCGCTGTACCCAGGAGGAAGCGATTGAACTCATCAAGAAAGCCTCCAGCAACCGGAACGTCAAGCTCCGGGTAGTTGCGCAGGCCATTGTTGAATCGGCGGGCGGCGGGACCGTTCAGACATACTTCAAGTAACGCTGCTGCTTTGAGGCGCCACCCCAGCTCCTAGCCCTGCATCGCGCCTATGATGGCGCCCATGGCGGTGAACGTGACTACGTTGTAGCTGGCATTGATAGCGAACAGAGTCAGGCTTCGGCGTTCGAACAGATAGTTCACGCCGAGCGCTGTTGCTACCCATCCCAGTCCAGCGGCCAGGCCGGCGAAGGTTCCGAATGCGAGCCCACCACGGCCAATGAACGCGGCCAGGAAAACAGCCATCACCACGGCAAGAAGGAACGAGCCCACAAAGACGCGAACCGTTCCGGACTTCAGCTGCTCATCGCTGACACCGGCCGCCTTTTGCCATGGCTTGGCGAACAGCAGCGAGTACCAGAGTCCGCCGACCACGAACGTCGCCAGCGCAGCCAACAGCACGGCGAGCCAATTGATCTGAAGGTCCATCGCTGTCCTCTCAAGAGCGGGTAGATCCTGAGATGACTGTAAGTGCTTCAGCCCGCGGGGTCTTGTAAAAAAACCGCAGGCTAGCTGGTGACTTCCTCCAGCGGGACGAACGTGGCGTACTCCGCACCATAGCTCTGCACCACCTGCAGGTACTCCGTTGGCGTGTACCCACTGAAGCGCCTGAAGGACCGGATCAGGTGCGGCTGATCGTAATAGTCGGCCAAATGAAGAAGCTCGCGGCCCGGCACCGAGCCCTTCGGCAGGGCCGCCGCTTGGTTCACCATCCTGTTGAAGCGGCATACATCCGAATACGCTTTTGCCGTGGCTCCGCAGTCCCGCATCATGATCCGCTCCAGCGTGGGCGGGCTGACACCCAGATCCTTGGCCAGCACGCCGATCGCTACGTCCTCCTGCGCCAGGATTTCTGTAGCTTTCTCCACCCTGGGATCCGCCCGGTAGCTGGGCCTTAGCCGTTGGTGGAGGAAGGTGCTCAGGGCCCCGAACGCCTGCTCGGGTTCCGCGTCGGTGAGGTGCGTGCGTAGTTCCGAAAAACCCGGGAATACAGTCTCGGCGTCCACCACACGGTTCTGGAACAACGACGGCGGTTGGCTGGTGAACGCTGCCAAGCCAAAGGGAGTCAGGCGGGCACCAACGTTGAAGAGCTGGTCCGGGTTTTCGCTGATCAAGTAGCTGCGCTGAAGGCCCGCATAGAAACCCGTGGACACTTCAGTTGAGCCGGCTTCCGTCCGGGTGGTGCCCGTGCCGGCTTCCGGGACGTTGCCGGCTATTCCTGCTTCCGGCGGGCTGATGAGCCTGTAAGGGTCGGAGAGGTTCAGGATCAGGTGCGCAGACGGCCCGGGGAGGATCTTCTCGTACCTTGCCTGCGGCTCAGCGCGGACAAACCACAGCCCGGTGACGAACGGCTGGAGCCCGGGAGGTGGTGGGCATTCTTCATAGAACACAGGCCCAGTCTAGGCAGCTCAGCGCCTCGGAGCCCGCCTTTGTTCGCAACCCCCGCCGCTCAGCGGTGAGGGTTGCGAACCGGAGGTGTGTTGGCCACAGCGGTTCGCCCGGCTAAGACGAGCGGCAGTTACAGGAGGCTGCGCAAAACCTGTGCCGCGCCGTCGTCGAGCACTGAAGCGGTGACCTCATCCGCGACGGCAATGACCTCGTCAGGCGCCTGGCCCATGGCAACGCCGCGGCCGGCCCACGTGAGCATCTCGATGTCGTTGCGGCCATCGCCCACGGCAACCGTGTTGGCCTGGTCCGTTCCGAGCTTGTGGCGCAGAACCTCCAAGGCGCTGGCCTTGGTGACGCCCTCGGCTGCGATGTCCAGCCAGGCGGTCCATCCCACCGAGTACGTCACGCCGGAAAGTCCGATGTGCCTGATGGCCTCATTGAACTCATCCGAGGTGTTCTCGCTGCTGAAGACCACTACGCGGACTGCCGTGGCATCCAACATGGTCTGGAAGTCGACGCCGATGGACTCCACACCGAAACTGGCATCCTGGAAGCGCTCCGTGGAGAGGAAGTTTCCGTCCTCATCCTCCAGGGCGTACTTGGCGTTGGGCAGCCGTTCCCGCAAGGCCTTCAGAGCCGGAGCGGGGTCGAACGTTGCCTTATGGATGATCTCGTAACCCTTCTCCAACGACGGATCAAGGCGGAGGGTCACACCACCGTTACAGCACACGGCGTAGCCTCGCTCGAGGCCGATCTTCTGGATGATGGGAAGCGTCGCATTGAGCGAGCGGCCGGTGGCAATCATGACGTCGTGGCCGCTTGCAACCACAGCCTGGGCGGCGGAGCGAACTCCCTCCGACATGTGGCCGTCGTGGTCCACGAGTGTGCCGTCCACGTCCAATGCCACCATGTACTTGTTGTTGTTATTTGGCTGGTCATCGATGCCAGCAACTGGAGTATCAGTCAAAATAGTCATACTTACAGTAGAGCAGACACCCCGGACACTGAACTAGGACCGGCGCCACAGCTGCGCGTTAACGCACGGTGAATACCTGTTCCGAGTTTCACCCTCTACCGGACAATTCACCCCCGCATCCGCCGGTGAATTGTCCACATAACGGTGAACAACCGAACCCTTTCCACATAGCCCTACTGAGCGGGAGTCACGTGAATCCCTGTGCAGCAACAGTGGTCCATGGACTATCAGAACGAATTCATAGTGGCTGCCCGGCATGAACTGGAAACAGGTGCATCGCGGCAGCTCAGCAGACGGTACAAGAAGGGCGAACTTGTCCGGGTACGCCAGGGCGTATACGTGGACAAACAGCATTGGCTGGGGCTCAAACCCTGGGATCGATACGCTGCAACCGCACGGGCCGTGGCAGCGGAGAACCCTTCCGCGGAGTTTTGCTTCGAAACAGCCGCGTTACTCTGGGGACTGCAGATGGTCGGCGTTCCATCGCACATCCACCTTGCCAACGCCTCGCGCGGGCATGCCGGCGCTCGAAAGCCGAGCACCAGCGCAGCCACCCTGGATTCCTCGGGAACCAGCGGTCTGGAGCGGATCCGCGGATATGGCATCTACCGGCACTACTACTCAACCGACACCGTGTACCTGCGCGGGTTGCGACTCACAGGACCGGCGCGAACGGCCGTTGATGTCCTGGCCAGGGGTTCGTTCACCAAGGGCGTCACCTTGGCCGATCACGCGATCAGTGCAGCAAGGTTTCCGTCGCTTTTCATGAGCAAAGCGGCACTTAGCGCGGCAGCCGAGGGCCTTGCTTCCGAGGCCAAGAGACAACGCGTAGAGCACATTCTGAGCTTTGCTGACGAGAATTCCGGCTCCGCGGGCGAGTCGCTTAGCCGCGCCCAGATGCACCTTCTCGGCTTCCCTGCTCCGGAGTTGCAGTGCGAGTTCCGCGATGCCATGGGGTTCGTTGCCCGTACGGACTTCTTTTGGCGGGACCAACGAGTAATCGGAGAGTTCGACGGCGATGCAAAGTACTTGAGGGACGAGTATCTGGGTGGACAGAGCACCAGGGAAGCGGTCCTCGCCGAGAAGAAACGTGAGGACAGGCTGCGTGCTCTCGGGTTCAAAGTAGTGCGATGGGACTGGGCAACGGCCAACAATCCCGCCTTGTTCACGGCAAAACTCCTCGCGGCTGGGCTGACCCCGCAAAGAAACACCCTCCTACGGACAATTCACCCGCGCACTCGAGGGTGAATTGTCCGTAGGAGGGTGACAAGTGGAATCTAGAGAACCGGGAGAACCTCAAGGCCGCCAAGGTACTTCTGCAATGCCTTGGGAACATTGACGGAGCCGTCCGGGTTCTGGTGGTGCTCAAGGATGGCAACAATCCAGCGCGTAGTGGCAAGCGTGCCGTTCAGCGTGGCAACGGCTCGGGTTCCCTTGGCAACACCTTCGTCGTTGACCACGCGTTCCCGGATGTTGAGGCGACGCGCCTGGAACGTGGTGCAGTTGGAGGTGGAAGTGAGCTCGCGGTAGGCGTTCTGCGTGGGGACCCAGGCTTCGCAGTCGAACTTGCGTGCCGCGGACATGCCCAGATCACCGGCAGCCGTATCGATCACGCGGTAAGGAAGCTCGCACTTTGCCAGCATTTCCTCTTCCCAAGCCAGCAGGCGCTCGTGCTCGGCAGCGGCTTCCTCCACAGTGGTGTAGATGAACATCTCCACCTTGTTGAACTGGTGCACGCGGATGATGCCGCGGGTGTCCTTGCCGTGGGAGCCGGCCTCGCGGCGGTAGCAGGAGCTCTGGCCTGCGTAGCGGATGGGGCCGGCAGAGAGGTCCAGGATCTCGTCAGCGTGGTAGCCCGCGAGGGCCACCTCCGAGGTTCCCACGAGGTAAAGGTCGTCTTCGGCGAGACGGTAGATCTCGGCGTCGTGCTTTACATCAAAACCGGTGCCCTGCATGGTCTCGGGGCGCACCAAAGTGGGGGTGATCATGGGGACGAAGCCGGCGTCAATCGCCTGCTCCATGGCCATCTGCAGCAGCGCCATTTCCAACCGTGCACCGACGCCGCGGAGGAAGTAGAAACGCGAGCCGGACACCTTGGCGCCGCGCTCCATGTCAATGGCGCCAATCAGCTCACCGATTTCCAGGTGGTCTTTCGGCTCAAAATCCTTGAACTCGCGGGGAGTGCCTACGGTCTTGACCACAACGTAGTCGTCCTCGCCGCCCTCGGGGACTCCGTCAACAACAAGGTTGGGGATGACCCGCAGCAGCTCTTCCTGCTTGGCCTGCGCTGCGGCAGCCTCGGCGGAAGCGGCCTTGACCGAGTTGGCCAGCTCTTTGACCTCGGCCAGGAGGGCCTGCTTTTCTTCGCCCTTGGCCTGAGCCACCTTCTTGCCGAAAGCATTCTGCTCGGCACGCAGGGTTTCGTGGCGAATCAGCGCGGCACGGCGATCGGAGTCAGCGGAGATGATCGCGTCCACAACGGACTCGTCGGCGCCACGGGCGCGCTGGCTGGCCCGGAACTTGTCCGGATTTTCGCTGAGGTCTTTTACGTCGATCACCAGACAAGAGTATTCGAATCTGCCGTGGTTTTCCGGCCCGCAGCGGGCAAAGTCCCTCCGTCACGGGCGTGAGGCAAGAGGAGACTGCCCGGGAGGATAGTGTGGGAGCACCATGAGCGACTGGATCCTGTACCTGATTCTCGCTGGGGGCGTGGTTTTTGCCGTCTCCAGTTGGTGGGGTGTGCGCCGACTGAAAGCCCGCCACATCAGGAGCGCGGTCCGGGAGGACTC
Source organism: Arthrobacter sp. StoSoilB22 (assembly GCF_019977315.1). NCBI lineage: Bacteria > Bacillati > Actinomycetota > Actinomycetes > Micrococcales > Micrococcaceae > Arthrobacter > Arthrobacter sp. StoSoilB22. The sequence goes on along the minus strand of NZ_AP024652.1, from coordinate 108,813 downwards.
ACACAAGCCCGGCCCCGGGGACCAGCGCGTGGCGGTCATCCTCAACCCGGTGAAAAACAACGCCGAAGAGGCCCGCCAAGCCATCATCGACGCCTGCGATCTAGCCGGCTGGGACCCGCCCAAGTTCTTTGAAACCACCGTGGACGACCCCGGTTACGGTCAGTCGCGCCAAGCGCTGGCGTACGGGGCCGACGTCGTTCTGGCGTGCGGCGGCGACGGTACAGTGCGCGTTGTGGCAGAGTCGCTGGCGCACAAGAACGTTGCCATGGGCCTTGTCCCGCTGGGCACCGGTAACCTGCTGGCCCGCAACGTGGATCTTGACGTGACCGACCTCGCTGACTGCATCCAGGTGGCGTTGTTCGGCAACCAGCGCTACATCGATACCGCCACCATGGGCGTGGATAACGACATCACGGGCGAGTCAGCGAAGCACACGTTCCTGGTCATCGCCGGCATGGGCCTGGACGCCGAGGTTGTGGGTGACACCAAGGAAGACCTGAAGAAGAGCGTTGGTTGGCTCGCCTATACGGAGGCCGGCGTCCGCCACCTGCCCGGGCGCCGCAAACGCGTCACCATCACCATGGACGACCAGCCCGAGCAGGCACGCAAGATCCGCAGTGTACTGTTCGCGAACTGTGGCCTAATTCCCGGCGGCATTGATTTCATCCCTCAGGCCATGATTGATGACGGAATGCTGGACATTGTGGTGATGAGTCCCCGCAGTGCTTTCGGCTGGCTCGCCATGTACACGAAGGTTTTGTTCAAGCACAAAGCGAACCTGCCGATGATGAGCTTCTACCGTTCAGGGAAGGTCATCATCCGCAGCCAGGAACCCATGGCCACCCAGCTGGACGGCGACCCCTCAGGCGAGGCGACAACCGTCACCGTGCAAGTGGAGCCGGCGTCCCTGCTGGTGCGGGTGCCGAAAGCCAAAACCGTTTAGAGAGCGCCGACGTCCGGTTTTGCAGCATCCCTCTCGGCTTCCTCAGTGGCCGCCTTGGCAGCAGCGCGAGCCTCAGCCTGCTCCTTGATCATCGCTTGTTCTTCTTCAAAGCGGAGTCGGTCAGCGCGATCAGCTTCATCGCCATTCCAGTCGTCCTGGTTATCGCCAGTGGGCTTCGGATTGACGATCATGCCCTGGCCGTCTTTGTCATCCCGGTGGACAGACATGACCGCTCCTTTCATTTGCCATTCATCCATCGTTTATGGATCAGGCAAGCATACGCACAGAAGCATTCTTGCGAAAGGGCAGACGCTCCGCCTGTGGATAGCGGGCTAGGAGCCCCTCAGGATTGAATCCACCCACGCGTGCGCCGAAGCGAAAGCAGCGTCAGAAGTGTGCGGAGCAACCACGGCCGGCTGCTTGTCGGCACGGGCATAGGAGCCCAGGAACCGGGTTGCCGGACTGATCCGGTGCAGGCCTGCAAGCGCGTCAGCCACCCGCGAATCAGTGGCGTGCCCATCAGCGTCGATGCTGAAAAAGTAGTGGCCCAGGTATTGTCCAGTGGGCCGCGATTCGATGCGGCTCAGGTTCACGCCGCGGGACGCGAATTGGTCCAGGATTTCCATGAGCGCGCCTGGGTGGTCCTCCGGCAGCGGCACCACCACGGTGGTTTTGTCCGCGCCCGTTCGGTCCGGAAGAAGGCCGGGCTTGCTCACCAGGATGAACCGGGTGACAGCCTCGGGGTTGTCGCCAATGTCCTCGGCCAAGACGTTGAGGCCGGGTTGTCCGGCAGCAACCAACGGGGCACAAATGGCTGCGTCATAGGGAGCGTCGTCCTCCAGCAGGCCCATGGCGGATGCCGCCGTCGAGGATCCGGGGACGTAATCGGCCTGCGGGAGGTGCTCATCCACCCACAGACGGCATTGCGCCCAGGCATGGCCGTGCGTCGAGATCCGCTTGATGTCCGAAAGCTCGACGCCGGGCCTCGCCACGAGCACGAACGTGATGGGAACAAGGGCCTCACGGATGATCCGGAGCTCTTGGCCCGTGGCAATCGCGTCCAGCGTGGCAGTGACCCCGCCCTCCACCGAGTTCTCGATGGGCACCATGGCCGCGTCAGCCTCTCCGGCCCGGACCCGATCCAGCGCCGTATTGACGTTGGTGCACGGGACTCGAGTGGCGTCCGCAGCCCCAGGGACCTGCATGAGGGCAGCTTCGGTGAAGGTGCCCTCGGGGCCGAGGAAGGTGTAGGTGACTGCTGACATCGGAGATATTCCTTGCTGGTTATATACGCGGGTTACAGAACTACCGGCTTGAGCCCGTTATCCGAAACCATGGGTTTCCCCGCCTCAAACCACATGTCCATGCCACCGGCGACGTTCACGGCAGAATAGCCCTGCCCCACGAGCCACTGGACAGCGCGGAATGACCGGCCTCCGGTGCGGCAGATGACAAAGAGATCGTCATCCGGGTCAAGTTCGTCCAGGCGTGCCGGCAGCTGGTCCATGGGGATGTGCACTGCACCTTCCGCGTGCCCGGCCACCCATTCGTAGTCTTCGCGGACGTCCAGAATGCTGGCATCTGCCGGAATGTCGCCCACAGGTACGGTATCGAAGTCGCTCATGGCGTTCCCTTCCCATCGATTTAGTCCAGCATCCAGCCTAGTCCCCGACGCGTGGCACCGTAACTTCACGGGACACCGCAACGCCACGGAATCACCTGCCCTTGCTTCCCGGCGCCAGGACGTTAAGACTGGGACGGAAGCGCCTTCCCACCCCCGGCCCGTTAGGAGTGCCCGAATGACCTCTGGACAAGCAACCATTCTGGCGACCTCCGGCGGCTACAAGCCGGGTGAGCGGACCCGGATCGAGTTCAACCACCTGATGCACTACGCAGTGGAGCTCTCGGGCGTCAGCGGCCGGGCACCCCGGGTGACACATATCGGGACTGCATCCGGTGATCAGCGCTGGTGGGCTGCGGAAATGGACCAGGCAGCACGCATTGCGGGGTTCGATTTCAGCCATCTCAACCTCTTCACTATGCCCAACATCGAGGACCCGGAAGCGCATCTCCTGGAGCAGGACGTTGTGTGGGTGAACGGCGGCTCGGTGGTGAACCTGCTGGCTGTGTGGCGGGCGCACGGACTGGACGGAATCCTGCGGAAGGCTTGGGAGAGCGGAGTGGTATTGGCTGGCGTTTCGGCAGGGTCCATCTGCTGGTATCAGGGTGGTGTGACCGATTCTTTCGGCCCGGAACTCAAGCCTGTCACCAATGCTCTGGGCTTCCTCCCCTACGCCAACGGCGTCCATTACGACTCCGAGTTGCGGCGCGCCCCGGCCATCCACAAGCTGGTGGCCAACGGCACGCTCGGCGAGACCCACTGCACGGACGACGGCGTCGGGCTGGTTTACCGGGGAACGGAACTGGTGGAGGTGGTGTCCGAAGTGAAGAACAAGGCTGCCTTCCGGGTGACAGCCGGCGCCGGCGAAAGCGTGGACGCTGTTGCTGTGGAGGAACGGTTGGAGCCACGATTCCTTGGTTGAGCCTCCCCTGCAAGAAATTTCGCAACTGACAGCCGTTGAGCTCCGCAATGCCCTCGCTGCGGGCGATCTCTCCGCCCGGGAAGCCGCCGAGCATTTCCTGCAGGCCATCGAATCGCGGAACAGGCAACTGGGTGCCTTCGTCACCGTCACGGCCGAACAGGCCCTCAAAGACGCCGCGGCTTCAGACGCGCTGCACGCAAGGCTGGCCCGGGAGGGCCGCCGCGAAGAACTCCCCGCCCTCCACGGCATGCCCACCGCCTTCAAGGACCTCACGGATGTGGCCGGCGTGCCCACCACGCACGGCAGCGCAGCCCTCGAGCACAAACCAGCTCCGGAGGACGGCGCCCTCGCAGCAACGTTGAAAGGGCAGGGCGTCATCTCGCTGGGTAAGACCCAGGTTCCGGAATTTGGACTTACGGCCTACAGCGAAAACCGGGTGGCACCGCCGTCGCGCAATCCGCATGCCTTGGGACGAAGCTCGGGCGGGTCGTCGGGCGGCAGCGCTGCCGCCGTAGCTGCGGGGCTGGTTCCGTTCGCGCCGGGTACCGACGGCGGCGGCTCCATCCGGATTCCAGCAGGCGCCTGCGGACTGGTGGGCCTAAAGCCGGGACGGGGCTTGGTGCCGGGCGGCGCCAGCGCGGGCGATGCCGCTAAATTGGTGGTTGCCGGGCCGCTCGCCCGGACCGCGGCAGACGCAGCACTGCTGATGGACGCGCTGGTCCCGCGGGATCAAGCGCCCGACGGCGGATACCGCGCCAGTGTGGGGCAGGCCCCGGAGCCCTTGAGGATCGGGGTGAGCTTGGACAGCCCGTGGGCCGGTATCTACCCGTTCCAGATCGACGAAGAAGCAGCTGATGCCTTGGAGCTCGGGACCAAGCTGCTGGAAAAAGCCGGCCACAGCGTCACCGAGGCCGGCATCCGCTACGACAACCGCTATCCCGAAGCGTTCACAACAGCCTGGACTGCCGGCGTCGGGAGTGCCCGCATAGCACCCCAGCGTGAGGCGCTGCTGACCCCGTTGACCCGGACGTTCCGGCGTCGGGCGCAACAGCGGAGCGCCTCGAAAGTCAATGAAGCGCTGAGTTTCCTGCGGCAATTCGAGCACGACACCTTGGCGCAGTACGCGGAGTGGGACCTGATCCTCATGCCCACTTTGGCGCAGACACCGCGGCCCATCGGCTGGTTTACCGGCGGCGGCCACAGCGGCGAGCCGTGGCCGAGCGAGTGGGCCGGCGATGCCGATGAGGACTACAAACGGCAGTGCGAGTACGCTCCGTGGTCCTCCATGGTGAACGTCTGTGGGCTCCCGGCCATCAGCATCCCGGTGCACACAACTGCCTCAGGGTTGCCCATGGGAATTCAGATCATCGGCCGGCCGGGATCTGAACTGCAACTTCTCCAGCTTGCAGCCGTCCTGGAGGCCCGGTAACCAGCACGTCTAACATATGGAAAGTGGTTGCCCCGGGCATTGATCGATGTGACAATGCCCGCAGTCAGTGCCAGCATTGAGAAAATGAGCACACCTCAAACCACGGCTGAGTCCGCAAAGCCAGCGGGCGATACGTCATTCTTCGGCCACCCAAAGATGTTGGCCAGCCTCTTCTCCGTGGAAATGTGGGAGCGATTCTCCTTCTACGGCATGCAGGGAATCCTGCTCTACTACATGTACTTCACCGCCGAGCAGGGCGGTCTTTCCATTGACCAGGGACTCGCTGCTGGTTTGGTGGGCGCGTACGGTGGTGGCGTTTACCTGTCGACGATCCTCGGCGCCTGGCTCGCCGACCGTCTCTTCGGCTCCGAAAAAGTTCTGTTCGGCTCGGCCATCATGATCATGGCCGGCCACATCGCACTGGCGCTGCTTCCGGGCGTTCCGGGCCTGATAGCGGGCCTTGTGCTCGTAGGTATCGGCTCCGGCGGCTTGAAAGCCAATGCCACGGCATTGGTGGGCACCCTCTATGGCGAGAAGGACGAGCGCCGCGACGCCGGCTTCTCCATCTTCTACATGGGCATTAACATCGGCGGGCTCATCGGCCCGCTGGTGACCGGCTGGCTGCAGACGAGCTACGGCTTCCACGTGGGCTTCGGCGCCGCAGCCGTGGGCATGGCCATCGGCCTGGTCATCTACGCGTTGGGCCGCAAAAGGCTCCCCGAGGAAGCGCACCGCGTTCCCAACCCGCTCCCGGCGAAGGACCGCACCAAGTATGGGCTCATCTTCCTGGCCATCCTGGTTGTCATCGGCGTACTGCTCGGAACGGGGCTCGTCAACGCCAACAACCTCGCCAGCAGCATGGCCTACGCCGCAATTGGCGCCGCTGTGATCTACCTGTTCCTGATCTTCCGAAGCCCGCTGGTCACCGGCATTGAGCGCAAGCGCGTGGTGGCCTTCATCCCCTTGTTCATTGCATCGGCCGGGTTCTGGGCACTGTTCCAGCAGCAATTCACCTTCATCGCCGTGTACTCGCAGGAGAAGCTGGACCGCAACCTGTTCGGCTGGGAAATGCCGGCCGCCTGGGTTCAGTCCATCAACCCGGTGTTTATCATCATCTTCGCCGGCGTCATGGCTGCGCTCTGGACGAAGCTGGGTTCCAAGCAGCCGAGTTCGCCGCTGAAGTTCTCCGCCGGCCTGTTCATCATGGGACTGGCATTCCTGGCGTTCATCCCGCTGGCCGGCGAGGGCAAAACTCCACTGCTGGCGCTTGTGGGCATCCTGTTCATGTTCACCTTGGCCGAACTGTTCCTCTCCCCCATCGGCCTGTCCGTGAGCACCAAGCTCGCCCCGCAGGCGTTCCACACCCAGATGGTGGCCTTGTTCTTCCTGTCCGTCTCACTCGGCACCACGCTGGCCGGCATCCTCGCCGGGCTGTACAACCCCCAGGACGAACTCCCGTACTTCCTGGGGATCGGCGGCGTTGCAGTGGTCCTGGCCGTTGGCTTGGCTGCGGCTACGCCCGCGATCAAGAAGCTGATGGGCGGCGTTCGCTAGGCTTCCCGGCACACGGCACGCAACCTTAACGACGGCGACCCTTGGGTCCGGTGGAAATCCCACCTGACGCAAGGGTCGCCGTCGTACGCGTCTTAGTAGTTGTAGCGGCCGCTGCTTGACGCGCCAATGGCGACGAAGAAGATGATGCCAAAGATCAGCGTCAGCGCAACGCCGAGGTAACCCATCACCAGGCCGGCGATCGCCATGCCCTTGCCTGCAGGCTCACGCTTCAAGGCGAGGTGGCCCAGAATCACGGCTGCAATCTGCGGGAGGATGAAGAACCCGAAGCCAACGTAGACGGCGATGCCACAGCACATGCTGGCAATGCTCAGGCCCTTGGGCTCGGCCTGCATGGCGTAGTAGGCGGGCTGGCCGTAGGGTGACTGCGGCTGACCGTAAGGCTGCTGGCCGTAGGGCTGCTGGTTGAACGCCTGCTGCTGGTACGGGCTGGGCGGCTGGCCGTAGGGCGAGGGGGGCTGCTGGCTGTAATCACCCGGCGTGTACGGGTTCTGGCCTTGCGAGCCCTGCTCGTAGGGCGGGATCGGCTGGGTGGCGTTGGCGCCGTATTCCGGAGCGCCGTGTTCGGGAGCGCCCTGGTCAGGTGTGCTTCCGGCGGACGGGCCCTGATGGGACGTGCTCGACTCGGGCGCACTGAACTGTGCGGGCGGGACGTACTGGGGCGGTTCGTAGCCCGCAGGCTTATCCTCGTTGCCCTTGGATGGCTGGTCTGACATAGGTATCCCCCTGGATGTGGTCTTTGGTCCCAACACTACCGCCGCCAGGGGCGCCACATAAGGTAGCGCGCGACCCGCGCGTGTGCCACCGAATCACGTAGGGGCATATTCATGCATACGCATGGAATATTTTCGAGCCGGACTTGGTTTTCATCCATAGCGACCTAAATCATCGCTCACCAACGAAATCTGCGGGGCTTTGTCCCGCAAAGGAGGAATCATGGGTAACTTCGAAGGCAAAACCGCGCTCGTCACCGGCGGAGGCTCCGGCCTCGGGGAAGCAATCAGCAAGGACCTCGCGAAGAACGGCGTCAACGTTGTTGTTGTGGACGTCAACCTCGACGCCGCCACGCGCGTAGCCGAGCAGATCACGGCCGACGGCGGCACTGCAGTACCGTTCCAAGGCAACACTGCTGTGGCCGAGGACAGCAAGAAAGCCGTCGACTTCGCAGTGGAGACGTACGGAGCCCTCAACTACGCCGTCAACAATGCCGGTATCGGCGGTGCCAGTGCTCCCGTTGGAGAAATCGACATCGAGGACTGGGACCGGGTCATCGCCATTAACTTGAGTGGCGTCCTCTACGGAATGCGCTACCAAGTCCCGGCCATCCTTGCCGCTGGCGCATCCGAGGGCGCCATTGTGAACATGGCATCGATCCACGGCGCCGTAGCCGCTCCCGGCAACGCCGCGTACACCGCAGCCAAGCACGGCGTTGTAGGCATGACCAAGAACGCGGCGGCTGAATACGGAGCCCAGGGGCTTCGCGTCAATGCAATCGGCCCCGGCTACATCGACACTCCCTTGCTGGCCGCCGCGCCGAAGGAAGTTGTCAGCGGGCTCGAAGCGAAGCACCCGCTTGGCCGCTTGGGCACGGCCGAGGAAGTCGCGAACGTCACCACGTTCCTCCTCTCCGACAAGGCCAGCTTCATGACCGGCTCCTACGTGCTCGTCGATGGTGGCTACACCGCCGTCTAGCGTTCCTGGTTTCGTTCCCACTGGGTTGTTCGCTACCCCTACCCCCGATCGCGCCCCTAACCTCTGGAGCGAATGGCGCGAAAGGGTGCGCCACCGGTGAACAAGTGGCGCACCCAAGGGGAACGGGTGCGCCTGCTGTGGTGTGAACGGGGAATGAATCTTTGCTGACTCGGCGGTTTTTGTCCTGACGTAACAACGCCATTCGGCGTCACAGGGGCCGGATCGGCGGACATTTCGTGTCAGCTGACGCCAAGGTCTGGCATGCTGGACCCCATGGCTAGCCGAGCGGGCACAGTTGCCCTTCCCCAGGACCTTGTTGACATCACAGCCCTGCTGGACGCGTACTTCGACGTAACTCCAGATCTGGGCGACCCTGCGCAGCGCGTGGCATTTGGTACGTCCGGGCACCGCGGATCCAGCTTGAAGGCGTCGTTTAACGAGCCGCATATCCTCGCGATCACGCAGGCAATCGTCGAATACCGTGGCCGTCAGGGCATCACCGGGCCGCTGTTCATCGGACGTGACACCCACGCCCTCAGTGAGCCGGCGCAGAACTCAGCACTGGAAGTACTAGCTGCCAATGGCGTGACCGTTCTGGTGGACGCACGCCACGGTTATACCCCGACGCCGGCGCTGAGCCACGCCATTCTCAAGTACAACCGCGAAGCCGCCCCGGGCACTCCCCAAGCTGACGGCATCGTGGTCACCCCCAGCCACAACCCGCCAGGTGATGGCGGTTTCAAATACAACCCTCCGCACGGCGGCCCCGCTGACACGGACGCAACGGGTTGGATAGCTGACCGCGCCAACCAGTTGCTTGAGAACGGCCTCCGCGGGGTCAAGCGCATGCCGTTGAACGATGCCTTGGCCGCCGACACCACCGGCAAGTTCGACTTCCTCAGCAGCTATGTGGACGACCTCCCTTCCGTGCTGAATCTTGACGCCATCCGGAACGCCGGCGTCCGCATCGGGGCTGATCCCATGGGCGGCGCGTCCGTTGACTACTGGGGCGAGATCGGCGAGCGCCATCAGCTGAACCTCACGGTGGTCAACCCCACCGTGGATCCGCAGTGGGCTTTCATGACCCTCGACTGGGACGAGAAGATCCGCATGGATTGCTCGTCGCCGTCGGCCATGGCGTCGCTGATCAAACGGATGGCCGCCGGTGCCGATGGTACCGCCGCCTATGACATCGCCACTGGCAACGACGCCGACGCCGATCGCCACGGCATTGTGACACCGGATGGTGGTTTGATGAACCCCAACCACTACCTGGCCGTAGCCATCGATTACCTGTACCGGAACCGTAGCGGCTGGAACCCCGAGTCTGTTGTGGGCAAGACGCTGGTTTCGTCCTCGATCATCGACCGCGTTGCAAGTGGGCTCGGCCGCAAGTTGGTTGAGGTTCCCGTGGGCTTCAAGTGGTTCGTGCCTGGATTGCTTTCCGGTGAAGGCGCGTTCGGTGGCGAGGAATCGGCCGGAGCATCCTTCAATAAGCTCGACGGCAGTGTGTGGACTACGGACAAGGACGGCATCTTGCTGGCCCTGCTGGCGTCGGAGATTACAGCCGTCACCGGCAAGTCTCCTTCACAGCTGTACAAGGGTTTGACTGACCAGTTCGGCGCGCCTGTTTACGCACGCATTGACGCTGCGGCCACCCGCGAGCAGAAGTCCAAGCTGGGCAAGCTCTCCGCCGCGGACGTCACCGCGACTTCCCTTGCAGGCGAAGAGATCACGGCCAAGCTCACCGAGGCTCCCGGCAACGGCGCGTCAATCGGGGGCTTGAAGGTTGTCACGGAGAACGCCTGGTTCGCGGCACGGCCTTCCGGCACCGAGGATGTGTACAAGATCTACGCCGAGTCCTTCAAGGGTGCGGATCACCTGAAGCAGGTCCAGGAAGAGGCCAAGGCGTTGGTGGACGGCGTTATCGCGTAACTTCCTCAAATCTTCTTTCACATTCCAGCCCTAAATCCGGGTCCCTCTCTCCCGGGTGGAAGTGATAGAGCGTTGGCCCCAAACCCGAGGGATGTGAGAGAACGTCCAGAGGGTCGCCCCGTTAAGGCAAAACGCCCGCTCACACGAAAGTGAGCGGGCGTTTCTGCTGCGGGAAGACTCTAGACGGTGCGCACAACGTCGTCGTAAGCGAACTTCGGCTTGGCTTCGCCCCAGGCGTCCGGGCCGGGCTGGCCGATGTTGACCACCAGGAAGCTCTTCTGGTCGCCGGCCGGGAAGAATTCGGCGTCGATTGCGGAGAAGTCGGCACCGGTCATCGGGCCAGCGGCGAACCCCAGCGAGCGCACGGCGAGGATGAAGTAGCCGGCCTGCAGGTGAGCGTTGTTGTTGCCCGTAGCAGCGGCGAAAGCGGGGTCGGCGTCGTACATAGCCTTGGGCGCGTCGTAGGCGGGGAGGAACTTGTCCCACTGGCCCTGCCAGTCGGTGTCGTAGGACAGGATGGCAACCAGCGGGGCGGACGCGGTCTTGGCCTGGTTGCCACGCGAAAGGGTGTCCACCAACTTGGCGCGTGCCTCGTCCGAGCGGACGTAGGTCACGCGGAGCGGCTGGGAGTTGAATGCGGTGGGGCCGAACTTGGTGAGCTCGTAGATGGCGCGGGCCTGCTCGTCGGTGACCTCGCCGGCGAAGCTGTTGGCGGTGCGGGCTTCGGCAAAGATGGCGTCGACTGCTGCGGCGTCAATGACTGCTTCTTCGTGTGCAATCGTCATGGGTAAACCTTTCGCTGGGCCTGACCCTGAACCGGCCGGGCACTTCTGCTTTCCATGGTTGCAACTTCAACTTCCGTTGTCCTCTTCCCATGACGGCCCGTGACGTTGGGCACAGCGCAAAAGTCGGTAGCATCGTGCATACGAGCTGCCACCCGTTGTGGGGGACGTTCAGCCGTGGGAATGACGACACCAGAAGGGGCCTGATGCCTACCTTTCCCTTAGCGGCCCGCCAGCGGGCACTGGCTGTTCTTGTGGTGCTTTTGGTGATGTTCCTGATGCCAACCGGGCAGGCGTTGGCGTCCACGCAGACACTTGGTTCCGAACAGCAGCAGCCTGGCGTCGAGGATCCTGGAACACGCTTTTTCGGGGCTTTGCTGGACTGGGACAAGGACTCAGCTGCGGATTACGCCCAGCGACTCGGTACGCCCGCGGCTTTGTACGGCCAGAACGTGTCCATGCCCGTGGATGACGGCGGCCGCGAATATTTGAAGGGTTACTTCTCCCAGATCGCGGACCAAGGCTCGCACGCGCTGCTCACGGTCCGCCCCGGGATCGCCCTGAAGGACATCAACGACGACGTTGCGTCCGCTTTTGCGCGTCAAATCACGACGGCGGCAGCTGGCTTTCGAGGGAAGGTCTTCATCCGCTTCGCACCGGAAATGAACGCCCCGTGGGTCAGCTGGGGACAGGAGCCGGAAGCTTATCGAGCTGCTTTCGACAACGTAGCCGCAGCACTCCGGTCCACCCTGCCGGATCCGGAGATGGTGTGGTCTCCCACAGCTGAGAAGGATTACCCGTTCCAGAGTGCAACGTCTACGCCTCCCAAGGGTGTGCCCTTGGAATCGGTGGACACGAGCGGCAATGGCGTGTGGGATCAGGATGACTCCGCTTTTGAGCCGTACTATCCGGGCGACGACGTGGTGGATTGGGTTGGGCTGTCCGTCTATCACGACACGACGGGCGCCGGTAAGGCCAGCAATACGCTGCCCACGGCGGGTGAGTTCAATGAAGCCTTGCACGTATCCAGCGGGGGAATTTCCAGCGGCGGGGCTGGGACGGACAATTTCTACAACACCTATGCACAGGCCCGCGGCAAGCCTCTCTTGGTTGAGACGGGGGCTTTGTACTCGCCCGGAGCCGGTGGCGCTTCTGAGCTGGACGTCAAGCAAACGTGGTGGCACCAGGTCTTTGCCTCGGTGGCGGAGCCCGGTAATGGGGCGGTCCGGGCTGTGGTGTGGAATGAGACCACCGATGTGCGTGAACCAGGGCGGGTGCCCATTGACTGGAGGAGCACTGCTGAGCCCCAGCTGGCCACCCCGTTCCGAACCTCGTTGGACACCTCAGGCCTCACTCTTGGACCTGTCACGGAGAAGGGCCTGGACAACGTGCCCGGCATTGAGGCCCCTCAAGCGAAGAGTGGGACGGTCATACAAGGCTGGGCGGCGTGGGCTTCGGCCGGGTCTGTGCTGATTGCTGTGGCGGCATTGTGGCTGTTGTCCTCGCGGGCTTTCGCCAGTAAATGGTCCTACACCGGCACGGGTAAGCGTGATGCGCGGATCGACATGCTCCGGGGCCTGGCCATCGTGTTCGTGGTGGTGAACCATGTGGGCATCAACTCCGTTTTCCAGCTGCTTAGCCAGGAGACCTTGGGGGTGGTTTCCGGTGCGGAGCTCTTCGTCATGCTCTCCGGTGTGGTCCTCGGCATGGTTTACGGTCCCCGAATAGCCACCGACCTGGGTGACGTTGTAGACGGGACCACCAAGCGCGCTTGGAAGTTGTACTTCACGGCCCTTGCCGTGGTGTTGATCGTGTACGGGCTGAGCCTGCTTCCTTTCATTAACGCCGCAGCAGTCACCACCTTCACGGATCAAGGAACCGGCGGGGCAGGCCGCGCAGCGGCAGGCACTACGTACGATCTCTACGCCGGGATGGAGGGACTGCTGCAGTTCCCCGTCCCGCAGGGTCTCATCCCGGCTCTGCTGTTGCTGCAGGTTGGGCCGTGGCAGTTCAACATCATGGGGCTCTACGTGATCCTGTTGCTGATTAGCCCCCTGATCCTCGTTGCGCTCTCGCGCGGATTCACCTGGCTGGTCCTCACGCTCAGCGTCGGCCTCTACACGGCGGGATCAATTTTCCGTTTCCGCCTGCTGCCGTCGCAGTTCGAGGATTCTTTCCCGCTTCTCGTGTGGCAGCTCTTGTTTGTTGTGGGGATGACCGCCGGGTTCTATCGGCGTCAGATCATCGAGTGGTTCGGTGACCCGCAGCGGCGCCTGCTGCTTGGGGCGTGCATTTTCCTGGCCGCTGCCTGTGCGGTGTTCTCCTGGAGCGGCCCTTACCTGACCAATCAACTGGACGTTAGGCTCGCGCTGATCCCGGAAAGCACGTTCAGGTTCGTCTACGACACCTTCTTCAGTAGGACCTACCTTGGCCCGGGGCGGGTGCTCAACGTCTTCCTCATCACCATTGCCCTGTACGCATTGTTGAGTGCTTTCTGGAAGCCGTTGTCTCGTGCCGTGGGCTGGTTCTTCATACCTCTGGGCCAGGCCACGCTGTACGTGTTCATCATGCACGTGTTCTTTATTGTGGCCATTGCCAACATCCCTGCCCTGCGGGACGGAAACCTGTGGCTGAACACTGCCGTGTACATCGCGTTGCTTGCCACACTGTGGGTAATGGTCAAAACAAAGTTCCTGTTCGGGCTGGTTCCCCGCTAGAGACCAGCATTCGCCGCCGACCCAAGGTCCGCATTGGCGGTAATGTTGCACCGAATCCCAATACTCTTCTGAGGAAGGCCCCGCCATGAGCATGCTCGGCATCAAATGGAAGCTCCACGGCAATGGCAAGTCCATCCGCCCCGGCCACGTGGTGGCCCCCGACGAGCGGCTCGCCTGGCCCCTGACCATCGGCATCGGCATGCAGCACGTGGTTGCCATGTTCGGCGCGACGTTCCTTGTCCCCATCATCACGGGCATGCCCCCGGCCACCACACTGCTCTTCTCGGGTATCGGCACGCTGCTGTTCCTGGTGATCACCAAGGGCCGGGTGCCCAGCTACCTTGGGTCGAGCTTCGCATTCATCGCCCCCATCATGGCGTCCCAGCAGCAGTACGGCGTGAGCGGCGCCTTGGGCGGTGTGGTGCTTGCCGGCGTCGTACTGGCGCTTATCGGTGCGGTGGTCCAGAAGTTTGGCGCCGAATGGATCAACCGGCTAATGCCGCCCATTGTCACCGGCGCGATTGTGGCGCTGATCGGCCTGAACCTCGCGCCGGCCGCGAAAGCGAACTTCGACGCCGCTCCCGTCACCGCGCTGATCACGCTGGTTACCATCATCCTGGTTTCCGTGCTGTTCCGCGGGATTCTTGGCCGCCTGAGCATCCTGGTGGGTGTTGTGGTGGGGTATCTCGTGGCGATGATGCGCGGCGAGGTCAACTACGAAAAGATGGACGCCGCCGCGTGGGTAGGCCTGCCACTGTTCCAGACGCCCGAATTCCACATCGGCGTGGTGGGCCTGTTTGTGCCGGTGGTGCTGGTGCTCGTGGCGGAGAATGTGGGGCACGTGAAGTCGGTGGCCGCGATGACCGGCCAAAACCTCGACGGCGTCTCCGGCCGCGCGCTGATGGCCGACGGCGCCGCGACGGTACTTGCCGGGTTCGGCGGCGGTTCCGGTACCACAACGTATGCGGAGAACATCGGCGTCATGGCCGCCACCAAGGTCTACTCGACGGCGGCCTACTGGGTGGCCGGTATCTTCGCCATCCTGCTGAGCTTCTCCCCGAAATTCGGCGAATTGATCGCCACCGTTCCGGCGGGCGTCCTGGGCGGCGCCGCGACCATGCTGTATGGCATGATCGGCGTGCTCGGCGTGAAGATCTGGGTTCAGAACAAGGTGAACTTCTCCAACCCGATCAACCTGACCACAGCCGCCGTGGCTTTGATCATCGGCATTGCTGATTACACGTGGACCATTGGCGAGCTGAAGTTCACGGGTATTGCCCTCGGGTCAGCCGCTGCCCTAGTGATTTACCACGGCATGAAGGGGCTGGCCCACTGGCGCGGGACTGTGGCCGAGCCGGAAACCGAGACGGCGGGGCTGCCGCCTGCGGTGAAGTCAGCGATGAATGCTGCGGCCAAGAGGGGCGGGAAGAAGGGGAAGTAGGGCTTCCTGCCGGGACCTGCGGATGAGGTGTGGATCCGGAGCAGCCTTACTGGTCCCCAAACTTGGTGTCGAAACGGCTCATGAACGCGGCCATGGCATCGCGGGCCACCGGCTCAAAAGGCCTGTAGGTCTTGGTCCCATTGGTTTCGTTCCACCCGGAACTGATGCCACTGCTCGCCAGCCAGGTGATCTGCTTGTAGAACGGGTTGGTGGTGTCAACGTCCGCAAACGGCGACTCCGCTGGGGCATTGAACTCCGGCGAACCGGCCAGCCTGTACATGAAGGCGGCCATGGCATCGCGGGCTACCGGTTCAAGCGGGCGGTACGTCTTGGTCCCGTTCGCCTCAATCCATCCGGTACTAATGCCCTTGCTGGCGAGCCAGGTGATCTGCTTGTAAAACGGGTTGGTGGTGGCAACGTCGGCAAAGGGCGACTTGGCGGGGGCCGTGAACTCCGGGCTACCTTCCAAGCGATACAGGAAAGCAGCCATTGCATCACGGGCAACAGGGGCCAGGGGCCGGTAGGTCCTGGCTCCGTTGGACTCGGTCCATCCGGTTGAAATTCCACGGGACCCGAGCCAATTGACTTCGGTGGTGAATTGTCCCCCGGTTATGTCGGAAAAGATGGGGCCTGGGTTGCTGGCGAAGGCTGCCAGCTGCTGGACGGTACCGTTGAAAACATTCTGATCACCCGGGAAAACGCCGGAATCGGCGTGCTGCCACAGGGTGTAGGCCTGCCAACCTGCGGGCAGCTCTCCGGGCGTCGCTGACCACCTCGCGATGTGCAGCGGGTGGTTGCCGAATCCGTTGGCCCTACCCGTGCAGGTGTTCCACCAGTCCGTGGTGGTGTAGATGGCGGGAAGGCGCCCGGTTCGCGACAGGATGGTGGTGGAGAAGTCGGAGATCCACGAAACCATTTGACCCGGGGTCATTCCGTAGCAAGAGCTGCCGTAGGGGTTGTACTCGAGGTCCAACAGCGCAGGCAGTGCTTCACCATCAGGAGTCCAGGCTGCACCGCTCTGCAGGAAATAGCTGGCTTGAGCGGCACCGGAAGACGCGTTGGGAAGTGCGAAATGATACGCGCCACGCAGCATCCCAACCGAAGCTGCCCCGGCGTACTGGTCGGCGAAGTACGGGTTGCTGTATTCGGTTCCCTCGCTGGCTTTGACGTACGCGAACCTGGCCCCGTTTTCTGCAGCCTTGGTCCAGTCCACCACCCCTTGGTGGCTACTGACATCCATTCC
This sequence comes from Arthrobacter sp. StoSoilB22, assembly GCF_019977315.1. Lineage (NCBI taxonomy): Bacteria > Bacillati > Actinomycetota > Actinomycetes > Micrococcales > Micrococcaceae > Arthrobacter > Arthrobacter sp. StoSoilB22. The sequence goes on along the minus strand of NZ_AP024652.1, from coordinate 92,516 downwards.
GGGCACCCCCGGCAATGATGAGGCGGACTCCGTGGCCTGAAGGGTGAACAAGTGGCCTGCGCTTTCATGACCATGAATTGTAGATCCCATGGCGTGGTCGTTCTGAACTGTGGGCGATTCATCGGAAGCGGTGGCCGGCGTCGCACCGGACGCGATGAGAAGCATGGTGGCGAGCAAGGCAGCGGCCGTTTTGGTGCCGGCAATCCCTTGCGGCCGCCGTTTGGGTGACGTTTCCGGGGTGCTTGGGCAGCTGGGCGTGGAGAGTTTCATTCGACGATTCCTTCGGCATGCGGGAGGAACCGGCGCCCCCACGTGGTTCAGCCCAGCCTACAGCCAAACTAAAGGTCGACGTCGAGGAAAGCCCGCGAATCCTCTAGCCGCGCACTCGCATCTGACCTCGCCGTCACTAGGCAGCCGCCGCATCAAGCAGGCGGCGCGACAACCAGTGACGGTCACCGTGAACGTGGACGCCTTCCCTCATAATCGAGTCGAATATCGGTGCCGCCCGCACTTCGGCCGCTTCGTAAATCATCGGACGAACGTCGTTGCCGGTAAGGCGGTACACGTCCACGGCCAGGTTTCCAATCTGCTCATATAGGTCGTCGTCAGCACCGTCATGAATGATGAACAGCAAGTCGATATCAGAGTCATTGCGCATGTCTCCGCGTGCCGCTGAACCAAAAAGGGTTACCTGCAGCGGGCGTTCAGGCCATCTCAATATTGCGCGGGAAACAAAACGCATGAATCGATCCCTGCCCCGGGATGCTTCTGCGATGACGCCAGCGAGCATGTGGGATGAATTCAGGGCGTACTCGGTTCTTATTGCACGCGATTTTTCAAACTTCCAGCCGCCCCGGAAGTGATCATCGAGGGACGGATTCTCGGCGACATGAGCCACCCAAAGCCCCGAGAGCCAACCCTTCGAGGGACGGGCACCGAGGACGCGGCTAAGTGGTCGCCCGAAGACATAGAGCACTTCTGAGAGAGCGCTCTCTTGACGTAAGTGACTTGCAGCACATACATTGGTCCCACATCCCAGAGAGCGCTCTCTCGCCATTGGCGTACGGTCGCTCGAACACACAAAGGAGTGATCGTGGAGTTTTCACGACTAAGGAAATTCACTGCCCTGGCGGGCGTAGCCTCACTGGCCCTCGTAGCAGCGGGCTGCAGCGGCGGAGGCGATAAGGCAGCGAGCGCCGACAACCCCGTCACACTGACCGTGACCACCTTCGGCACCTTCGGATACGACGACCTGTATGCCGAATATGAGAAGCAGAACCCCGGCGTCACCATCGAGGCCACCAACATCGACCGCGGTTCCAACGCCCGGACCGATGCGTTCACCAAGCTCGCCGCAGGCTCCGGGCTCAGCGACGTCACGGCTATCGAGGAAGGCTGGCTCGGCTCCATCATGGAGGTCTCGGACCAGTTCGTGGACCTCAAGGAGCACGGCGCTGAGGACATCAAGGGCAACTGGGTGGACTGGAAGTTCAAGCAGGGCACGGACCCCAACGGCCGTGTGATCGGTTACGGCACGGACATAGGACCGCAGGCACTCTGCTTCAACGGCAAGCTCTTCGAGGCGGCGGGCCTGCCGAGTGACCGTGAGAAAGTCGCGGAACTTTTCGGCGGCAAGGACGGAAGCTGGGAAACGTACTTCAAGTTGGGCCGCCAGTACAAAGAGGCCACCGGCAAGGCCTGGTATGACCAGTCCGGCTTCGTCTGGAATTCCATGGTCAACCAGATGGACGAGGGTTACTACACCAAGGACGGCAAGCTGAACGTCGAAGGCAACAAGGAAATGCGGGCTAAGTTCGACATGCTCGCCTCCGGAACCGCTGATGGTCTTTCCGCCAACCAGACCCAGTTCGACTGGGGTAACGGCAAGGCCTTCGTGGACGGATCCTTCGCTACCCACGTTTGCCCGGCGTGGATGCTGGGCACCATCAAGGGCCAGCTCGAGTCCGCCGGCGGCGGACCGGCAAGCGGCTGGGATGTAGCGGATGTCTTCCCGGGCGGTGCCTCCAACTGGGGCGGTGCTTTCCTCTCGGTTCCCAAGACCTCCAAGCACCCCGCTGAAGCAGCCAAGCTGGCAGCATGGCTGACCGCACCTGAGCAGCAGATCAAGCAGTCCGCTGCGGCGAACAACTTCCCCAGCACCCTGGAAGCACAGGCAAAGATCGTGGAAGCGGCAAAGCCGAACGAACTGTTCAACAACGCTCCCTATGGCGCCATCTTTGAGTCCCGCGCTGAAGGTGTGATCGCACAGTTCAAGGGTCCGGATGACTCCGTGATCCAGGAGAACGTCTTCGGTCCGGCCCTCAAGATGCTCGACTCGGGCAAGGGCACCGCAGATGAGGCTTGGAATGAAGCCGTCAAGCTTCTCAACGACCTCGTGGTCAACAACTAGCAGCACCCGGCCGTGGGGCCTCCGGGAAACCGGAGGCCCCCTCACAGAGTCTGAGACCCGACCATGACCACCACCCTGAATCGCCCGGCAGCCGGCAGAGCGGCCGCCACCAAACCGAAACCGACGTTCCGCCAACGCCTGAATGTCTTCGACATGAAGGCATCCCCGTACTTCTATATCGCACCGTTTTTCATCCTGTTCGCCCTGGTGGGGCTCTTTCCCCTGGGCTACACGTTCTTCGTTTCCCTCTTCGACTGGCACCTGCTCAAAGGCCAGGGAGAGTTTGTGGGATTCCAGAACTTCGCAGAGGTTCTTCAGGACAGGTTCTTTTGGAACTCCCTGTTCAACACCGTCAGTATCTTCCTGATCTCCACCATTCCCCAGCTGACCATGGCAACCATTATTGCCGCGGTGCTGGACCAAAACCTCCGCGCCAAGACGTTCTGGCGCATGAGCATCCTGCTTCCCTACGTCGTGACTCCCGTGGCTGTTGCCATGATCTTCACCAACATGTTTGGCGAGCAGTACGGGCTGATCAACAACATCCTGGCCAGCTTCGGCATTGACCCCGTTATGTGGAAGAACGACACCCTTCCCAGCCACATCGCCATTGCCACCATGGTGAATTGGCGCTGGACAGGCTACAACGCGCTGATTCTCCTGGCTGCCATGCAGTCGGTGCCGCGCGACATCTACGAGTCTGCAGCGATCGATGGCGCCGGTTCGGTCCGGCGCTTTTTCAGCATCACGCTGCCGAGCATCCGGCCCACCATGGTGTTCGTCATTGTCACTGCGACCATTGGCGGGTTGCAGATCTTCACGGAGCCCCGGCTGTTCGATCCGGTGGCGGCGGGGGGAACGGCACGACAGTTCCAGACCACCGTGCTGTACCTGTGGGAGATGGCCTTCCAGCGGCAGAACTTCGGCAAAGCCTCCACCATCGCCTGGCTCCTGTTCCTGATCATCCTGCTCTTCGGCATCGTGAACTGGCTAATCTCACGCCGCATCGCCACCAACGGCGACGATCGCGGAGCAGCCAGCCGCCGCCGTCGTAAGCGCTCTTCCGTGGCGAAAGCAAAAGCGCACGACGCCGGCCTCGCCGCCCAGGCGGTAACGGCAGAACCGGTAACGGCACCAGAATCAACCCCGAGGAGCGGGCAATGACCCTCACGCAAAACCGACCACAAGCGCCGGCTCCGCAGCGAACCTCCCGGTCCCTGACCGCCAGGAAAGCACTCTTTGGCAACGGCCGCCGGCCCGGGTTCCTCACCTACGGGTTGTTGCTCGCCTTTTTCCTGGCATCGGCCTACCCGCTCTGGTGGTCCGTGATCATCGGCAGCCGCTCCAACGAGGCCCTCGGGGAGACGTGGCCGCCGTTGTTCCCGGGCGGCAATTTCTGGACCAACGTCGGGGAGGTGTTCGACACCGTCCCGTTCTGGCTTGCGCTGGGCAACAGCGTGCTGATCTCGGGCATCATCACCATTTCCGTGGTGGGATTCTCCACCTTGGCCGGATATGCGTTTGCCAAGCTGCGCTTCCGCGGCCGCAACTGGCTGATGGTAGCGGTGATCGCCACTATGGCCATCCCCACGCAGCTCGGCATCATCCCCTTGTTCATGCTGATGCGCACGCTGGGCTGGACCGGTGAGATCGGCGCCGTCGTGATCCCTACGCTGGTCACGGCGTTCGGTGTCTTCTTCATGCGGCAGTATCTGGTGGACGTGATCCCGGACGAGCTGATCGAGTCGGCGCGCATGGACGGCGCGTCCATGATCTCAACGTTCTGGCATGTGGCACTCCCGGCCGCGCGCCCGGCCATGGCCATCCTGGGCCTGTTCACGTTCATGACGGCGTGGACTGATTTCCTGTGGCCTTTGCTGGTGCTCGACGCCGGCAATCCCACCTTGCAGACGGCGCTCAGCCAACTGCAGTCGGCCCGGTATGTGGATTACTCCATAGTCCTGGCCGGCGCCGTCATGGCAACACTTCCGCTGCTGGCCCTCTTCGTCGTGGCGGGACGACAACTCATATCCGGAATTATGCAAGGAGCAGTGAAGGGCTAATGCCATTCGAAGCAACAACCTACCCAGCGATCACTCCCTTTAACAGGGTGTGGCCCAAGGGCTTCCTTTGGGGCTCGGCCACCGCCGCAGCCCAGGTGGAAGGTGCCAGCCACGAGGGCGGCAAGGAAGATTCCGTGTGGGACGCTTTCGCCCGCGTTCCGGGCGCCATTGCCAACGGTGAAAACTTGAAGGACGCGGTGCAGCACTACCACCGGATGCCGCAGGACGTCAGGATCATGAAGGAGCTGGGCCTGGATTCCTACCGGTTCTCCACCAGCTGGTCACGCGTCCGTCCCGGTGGCCGCGCTGCGAACGCAGAAGGCCTGGACTTCTACTCGCGTTTGGTGGATGAATTGCTCGACGCCGGCATCCTCCCTTGGTTGACCCTTTACCACTGGGACCTGCCGCAGGCGCTGGAGGAGAAGGGCGGCTGGGCCAACCGCGACACCGCCTACCGCTTCGTGGACTACGCGAACGACGTCTATTCGGCACTGGGAGACAGGGTTCAGCACTGGACCACGTTCAACGAACCCTTCTGCTCGTCACTCCTTGGCTACGCGGCCGGCGTGCATGCTCCGGGCCGTCAGGAACCGGAAGCTGCCGTCGCGGCAATCCATCACCAGCACCTCGCCCACGGCCTGGTGGTCAATGAGCTCCGGAGCCGCGGCGCCCAACAGCTGGGGATCACACTCAACCTGAGCAACTCCATCCCACGGGATCCTTCCGATCCTGTGGACCTTGACGCCGCCCGCCGGTTTGATTCGCTGCAGAACCGGATCTTCCTCGATCCGATTCTCCGAGGTGTTTACCCGGAGGACACGCTCAACGACCTTGAGCAGTTCGGCATCCGGGACGTCATCAAACCTGGCGACCTGAAGATCATCGGTGCTCCCATCGACTTTCTGGGCGTCAACCACTACCACGATGACCTCATCAGTGGTCACCCCACTGATGAACACGGCGACGGCCACTCGGGCGGCGCAACCCGCCCGACGTCGTCGTGCTGGATTGGTTCGGAGGACATCGCATTCCCCAGCCGCGGCCTGCCGCGCACCGCCATGAACTGGGAGGTCAACCCGGACGGGCTGCGGAAGCTCCTGGTGCGTCTTGGCGAGGAATACCCCACGCTGCCACCGCTGTACATCACCGAAAACGGTGCCGCTTACCACGATGTGGTCAGTCCTGACGGGGCGGTCCATGACGCCGAGCGGACCCAGTTCGTGCTGGATCACATCACGGCCGTGGGCGAGGCGCTGGACCAGGGCGCCGATGTGCGCGGCTACTTTGTGTGGTCCCTCCTGGACAACTTTGAGTGGTCCTGGGGCTATGGCAAGCGCTTCGGGGTGGTTCGCGTGGACTACGACACCTTTGAGCGCACGGTCAAGGACAGCGGACTGGCATATTCGAGGGTTATCGCCTCGGCCAAGGCATCGGCCGACGCCACTGTGAACGCCTAAAGTAGCCTTCAAAGGCATACTTTTTCTTACGTTCCGGAGATGACCATGACGCAGGACACCAGCGGCCCCCGGCCGGTACCCACCCTTGAAATGGTGGCTGCCTTGGCCGGGGTCTCGCGGGCCACCGTGTCCCGGGTGGTCAACGACAGCCCCAGTGTGGACCCGGAGTTGGCGCAGTCGGTAAGGAAAGCCATCCTCGCATTGGACTACACGCCAAACCGTGCTGCTCGTTCGCTCGCCAAGCGCCGGGCTAATGCGGTCACACTGATCGTTCCGGAGTCGACGTCCAAGGTCTTCGCAGACCCATTCTTCGCCTCGGTAGTGCAGGGCATCGCCTTGTATCTCACCGATACCGAGTACACGCTGAACATGGTGATCTCCTCGGAGTCGAAACCGGAGAAGACCCGCAGCTTCCTGCTTGGGGGCAACGTGGACGGGGTTCTGGTGGTGTCGCACCACAGTGGCGATAACTCCTGGACGCACCTCTCGGGGTCCTTGCCCATGGTGTTTGCGGGGCGGCCCTTGGTAGGTGGCAAGGAGAGCTACTACGTTGACGTGGCCAACGAGCAAGCGGCTTATGAGGTCACGCGTCTACTGACCGAGAGCGGCCGAAAAAACGTTGCAACCATTGCCGGCCCCCAAGACATGCCTCCCGGGCTGGACCGCCTTGCTGGGTGGAGGACGGCCGTACGGGAGGCAGGCCTGGGGGAAGGCTTGGTGGAGGAGGGCGACTTCACTTTGGCCTCGGGCGCCAAAGCCATGCATCGATTGTTGGACCGCGGCGTGCCTGTTGACGCCGTTTTTGCAGCGAACGACCAGATGGCTGCCGGCGCCTACACCGCCATTCAAGGGCGCGGTTTGCGCATCCCGGAGGACATCGCCGTGGTGGGTTTTGACGACGATTCCTTCGCTACCTCCGTAACCCCAGCTCTCACCACCGTGCATCACCCGATTGTTGAACTCGGCAAGAAAATGGCCGAAACCCTGGTGAACCTGATCGAGGGCAAACCGGCAGAACGCGTGAACAGAATGCCTACCTCGATCGTGATCCGCGATTCCGTATAGCTCTATGCCTTGAAAGGCTTTTCCATGATTCCTGCTCCCGTCAGCACCGTAGCGCCCTCCAGGGCGACAGGCCATCCCATCCGATGGGGAGTCGTGGCCACAGGCTCTATTGCACAACGGGTGGTGGAAGACCTCGCGCTCCTGGAGGACTCTGTCCTTCAGGCTGTCAGTTCGCGCACGGAGGCGTCGGCGCGGAGCTTTGCTGAGAAGTTTGGCTTCGTCTCTGCGTATTCCGACGTCGGGGAGACGCCCGGTTACGAGCGGCTGCTGGCGGATCCCGCTGTCGACGTCGTGTATGTCGCCACGCCGCACGCGCAGCATCACGTCGTCGCATTGGCCGCGCTCAATGCGGGCAAGCACGTACTGTGCGAAAAGCCCCTGGCCATGGATGCCGTGCAGGCACGTGAGCTGGCTGACCTCGCCCGGGACAAGGGGCTTTTCCTCATGGAGGCAGTGTGGACCCGGTTCCTGCCGAGCTTCTGCCGCGCCATGGAAATCCTGCGTTCGGAAGAAATTGGAGAGCCGCGCTGGCTTCAGGCCGATCTTGGCTTTGTACCTGCCTACGATCCCGCTTCACGGATCTGGGATCCGGCTGCCGGGGGCGGAGCGTTGCTGGACCTTGCCGTCTATCCGTTGACGTGGGCCCTGGGAGTTTTCGGCGAGCCTCGCAGTTTGCTGGCCAACGGAGTTTTGACTCCTGAGGGAGTGGACCTGCAGAGCTCCGTCACGTTGGATTACCAGGGTGGGGCACACGCTCAGTTCATCACCTCGATCGGCACTGAGTGCCCCGGCGTGGTGACGGTGGGAGGAACGGAAGGTTGGCTGCGATCCTCGGCTCCCCTTTTCAAGCCGGCCGAGCTCGTTATCCAGCCTCGTAGTGGCACACTGCGGACGGAGGAATTTGAGGTGCTGGGGCACGGGTTCAGTTACGAGCTGCGCGAGGTGACGCGTTGCCTGCAGGCCGGGCTGACCAAGAGCCCGTTCATGACTCCTGAGGAGTCTGTTGGGACCATGGAACTGTTGGATGAGGCTCGTCGACAGATGGGTCTCCGGTATCCCAGCGATCTTCAGACTCCCACCGCAGCAGGTCCCCTGGCTGGCACTCCAGCACCTCACACAGCGCTTCGAGCGTAGTAAAACGCACCGCCTTCGCACGGCCGTTCTTTAGCACGGCCAAGTTGGCCGGGGTGATGCCTACCTTCTCGGCGAGCACTCCTACGGGCATTTTGCGCTTGGCGAGCATGACGTCAATGTCCACGATGATCGGCATCAGATCACCTCGTCCAGCTCGGACCGGAGATGCTCCGCTTCTGCGTCCCGGGCTACGGCTTGGGCGAGGAGGGTTCGCATCACCAGCACCACCAGGGCCACTCCCCCGATCAACAACGCCGCTCCACAGATCAGCAGCACGACGCCAGGGGCAATCTCACCGGGCGCCAGGATCACTGCGATGCCAAACATCAGTAACGCGGCGATTGCGATGGCTCCAAAAATGACGTCCACAAACCGGAAGGCCCTGTGGGAGAACACCGTCCCGCGGCGCACCATGGTCAGCAAACGCCACACGCAGACCGCCACCACCTGGACGCACAGAATACCCAGGACCACGATGGCGAGCAGCGCAATGCGGGGACCATCCGGGGCGCCAGCCTCAACGAGGTCGCCGGAGAGCAGCGGGACCATCCGCACCTGAACGAACAATGAACCCGCCACCACCATCGCGATTACTACCCGCAAGGCGAGGATTGTCAGCTTTCCCATGAGACTCCCTTATCGAACAACAGCCTTATTCTATCGTTATTCGATACTTAAGCAACTCTTCGAGAGTATTGTGGATAGTCAGCTTGCTTACTAAAGTTTCATTACTTAGGCTGGAACAGGTCAGACAAACAACTCTCACAGCGGCGGTCCACGCCCAAAAAGCACCCCGCTGCGCAACGAGGAGGAACAATGTCAGAACACAACATCGCAGGCAAGAAGGTCGCATTCCTGTTGACGGACGGCGTGGAGCAGGTGGAACTCACCAGCCCATGGCAGGCCGTCAAGGACGCGGGCGGCGAGCCAACGCTCGTGGCCCCATCCAAGGGAAAGCTCCAAGGCTTCAATGGCGTGGAGAAGGGTGACACCTTCGACGTCGATCTTGCCGTGGCCGACGCAAACGCCTCCGATTTCGACGCGCTGGTTCTCCCGGGCGGCGTCGTCAACGCGGATAACCTCCGAGTGGACAAGGACGCCCAAAACTTCACGCGCGCGTTCTTCGAACAGCACAAGCCGGTTGCATCGATCTGCCACGGCCCATGGATTTTCATCGACGCCGGCGTCATCAAGGGCCGCAACGTCACCTCGTTCCACACGCTCCAGTCGGACCTGAAGAATGCAGGCGCCAACTGGAGTGATGAGGAAGTGGTGTGCGACCAAGGCCTGGTCACCAGCCGCAACCCGGACGACCTGCCGGCCTTCAACAGCAAGCTCGTGGAGGAAATCTCCGAGGGCCAGCACGCAGGCCAGACCGCTTAGCGGTCACTGGCCCACCTACGCCAAGTGCCGCCGTCGTACTTTTACAAGAAGTACGACGGCGGCACTTGGCGTTTCGTGACTTGAAGGCTTGGTAGCGAGACTAGCCACGCACGGTGACGGAGAACTTCCACACGACTTTCCCGGTGTCGGTCATGGTGAAGCACTGGCTTGCGCGGGTCCAGGAGGAGTTCATGGTGAGGCGCTTCGTGTTGCACGAGGACTGTGAGCTGAAGTCGGTCGGGTACAGGTAGGTGTAGCCCGCAGCCTGCGCCGGCGCCGCAACCGCGAGGCCGCCGGAGGCAAGTGCGATCGCTGCTGCAAACGTGGCAATGGTCTTGTGACGCTTCATAGTCTCTCCCCACATAGGCCTCAACGAACATGGCCAAACTATCAGCGGAGACTAGGGGCCGAAATGGGCAGGAGTGCCCATGAATTCATTGAGGTCCGCAAGCGGAGCAAGTCCTATCCACTCGAGGCCTCGGGGCCGACAGTCGCTTAGTAGACCTTGAAGTGGTCAATCACTTTGTCGGCAAGGGCCTTGATGAACTCGCCGTCTTCACCCCTGTCCCACCGCTTCTCGACGGCATCGAGAGGGTACATAGCGAACGTAAGATCTTGAGATGGCATTCAGATCGCTTCTTCCTGGCGAAGTCCTCATCATGAAAACCCTGCTTGATCGTGTGGACGAGCCAAAGTGGAGCGCGCTCGATCTAGACGCCCTGCGGGTTAGCGACATGAACGACGGTGGAATGGGCAGCCTTCTATTTGAGAGCACGAAGCCATCCAGAAGGTTTGGACTTACCCTTTCGGAGGGTTGGTTTAACGATGAGGATGGCTTTCCCGTCCTAGTTGCGATCAATCTCGATAAGGACAACGACGTCTTCGAACTCGATAGCTGGAAAGTCGACTTCTCACCGCGCCGCCGGATGCCAAAATCGGCCGCGGAGATAGTTTCCGACCCGGCTGATCTGCAGCAGGAAGAGTATGTCGGGCCGAAACATATAAACGGTCGGCCGGACGCTCCTGACAAGCCGGGGTGACTTTCTCTCGTATATCAAGGAGGGGCTGGCGAAGTTGATTTAAGATGTCCGCGAAAACGGGCTGAGTCGTCCGGCTGGGAATGGAGCACCAGGCAGGACCGCATACCCCAAGGACGGAACTGTTGTCATGCGGGATCTTTTCCATAAGACGGAGGAAGTGTGTTCCGTCCGAAGGATTCATGGGGCTTCTGGTTTATGCAGTAGTTAAGAAACAGCATCGGAGAGCGTCGGTCAGTATGGTGAATACAGTTGCTTTAGATCTCAGTGATGAGGAGCGCTTGCTTCTCTGGCGGGGCTTGTTGGAGTGGGGTGGCCCCGCCCGCCCATCTGATGCGATGGCTGTGGCCATGGGTTTTCTTAGTATCAATGATCTGCTTGGTGAGGGCTCCCGAATTGGTGAGGTGATCAGGGCGGGAGGAGCTCTCAGCAAACCCGATTGGCGCCGTGCCCTGTTGGCCACGGAAATCGTGTTCGCCAGCGGTGTCGTGGGATCGGGGCTGGACTGGTCTATGACCACTGGTTTCCAAGACGACGAAACAATCGTGATCTTGCGGTCTATTCAGCGCAAGATGGCCGGCAGCCGCTATTGGGTTCTCGATAGCGTGACTACCTCGGATGTTCCGCCAGCGCCGCGGGTCACCGCGATGCCGCGTATTTCCCGGGTGTCAGAGGAGACCTTGCCGGAGTCTGCAGAGACTCGTCCGTTGATTGAGCTTGTCAATAGCACCGGTGCCACAGCGCAGCGTCAGCAAGTGAAGCGGGTGGTCGAGGGACTTGCATTGGGGTGCCTCTACTACGGAATTCTGCGACTGCCCAACGATAGGACGGCTGTTGCGTCCGCATTTACCAGTGCGTGGAGTTCTTGGCCCAAAGCACCGGAATTCAACAGCGTTAATGACTTGACTGTCGGAAACGACGTCTGGATTGAAATGGGAAAGTCAGAAAGCCGTAAGGGCCTCACTGCGGCCTGGGAACGCCGCTCCGTGCCGCATTTGATGCCGAGGTACGCGGATGACACGGTAACCGATTGCCTAAAGCTTGTTGCCGACGACAAAGCATCCGCAGGGGATTGGACTGACCTGGCCGAAAGTTACCTGCGGGCCCTTTCGCAGACTCCTTCGAGCAGCGCCACGTAGAGTTCCTGCCACAGTTGCGCGGGTTTTTCTGTCGTTTCTGGTGTGGGCTGGGTCGACCCCGGGTTGAACTAGACGATTGGTACAACGATCCCAAGGTCTCATCAGCGATGATCTATAACGTTGAGGACGCAACAGGTCGGGGTGTCCTTGGCACCTTCCCCAATGGGCTGTAAATCACGCAGGCCAGACAGCCTAGCGGCCAGCGACCCCCTACAGCTAGTGCCGCCGTCGTACTTTCACAAGAAGTACGACGGCGGCACGTGGCGTTTCCCTGCAAAGTTGCCCGCTGCTTTAGAACAATGCGGTGAAGACGTCCCAGTCGGCGCCAACCAAAGTCCGGGGTTTCCAGCTTCCCGACTTGAAGGGGTAGAGATACATGTACCCCGCGCCGTCGATTCCGTAAATGTCGGTCCAGCCGTCGTAGTCCCGGTCGCCGGCGCTGAACACGCCCTTGAAGGACTGCCAACCCGAGCCGATCACCTTCGAGCCAAGCCAACCACCCTTGCCATTGGAGGAATAGAGGAACAACTGGCCACCCGCATTCGTGGCGAGGATGTCGGCGTGCGAGTCTCCGTCAAAGTCGCCTGTTGAGAAGACCCTGTTGAACATGTTCCAGCCAGCACCGACTTGCCGTGGAGCCAGCCAGCCACCTTTGCCGTTACCCGGGTAGAGGAGCAGCCTGCCGTCCCGGTTTCTGGCCAGGACGTCATCGTGGCCGTCCGAGTCAAAATCGCCGGGAGCAATGAGTTCAGTCATGCCCTGCCAACCAACGCCCACCAACGAAGCCGGTTTCCACCAGTATTGACCGTCAGCGGGGTACATCCACAGTTCTCCGGAGGGCTTCCGGGCCAGCACATCGGCGTGCCCGTCCTCATTGAAGTCCCCGGGAGAGAAAATCTTGTCAAAGACGTTCCAACCCGTTCCAATCTCCTTGGGGAACGCTCCGAAGTTGCGGCCCCACATCCAGAGCCTGCCGTCACTAGTCCGGGCCATCAGAAAGTCGCTGACTTCCCGATTGACATAGTTCCGAGACGGGGCCGGATTAGTCACATATTCAGTGGAATCACTGACGAAACGGCCTACAACTTTGCCTCCAAGCGAAACAACGGCTGTGACGCGCACAGTTCCTCCGCCGTCTGCGTCTTTGACAACATAGTCCACGCCAGGGGGAAGCCCCGTGCCAGCGGAATACGACGTGGAGTTAGTAAGCCAAAAAAATTCCACCTTGGGAGTCGTGCCGACCGGGATGCCCTTGATGGACGAGACGTCAAAACTTGCCTTCAATGCGGAGTTGATCCAGGGCTTCCCTGAGACAGCGATCGGGCCGCTCGTGACGAACAGATAGGGCTCCGATTCCGCGGATACCGATGTGAACCCCGGGGTTACCGTTGTGACGCGCAAGGACACTTCCTTCCCCGCATCAGCGGATCGGACGGACCCTTCGAATGGCTCCGTTCCGGATTCGTAGCGAAAGAGCTTCGCAACTCCCCCCGAAACCCACTGCACGTGCACCTTCGTGACGCCTGCGGTCCATGTACCGGGAGATACCGTGCCGTTTACCCCATAGTTCCAGTTGCTCCACACATCTTGCTTCGCTTGGAATTTCGGCAAAACCGAGGCTTGGGGGGTCCGCAAAACTCTCGAAGGGTTACTGACGGCGAAGTCAGCATTTTGAAGCAGCGGATCCCCAGCGTTGTCGCTGAACAGAAAATCGGATGAGCTGTTCCTTCGGGCCGCAGTTTCGGCCGGGTAGGATTGACCGCTTTTTTGGAAGACAATACGAACGTCGGTCAACCGCTGCAGACCTTCGTAAAAGTCGCTGGCGCCAATGGCTGCCGTGGCCTCAGCTGTGAATGGGCCGGGCCCAGGGTCTCCCGTCCAGATCAGGCTACGAGGCTCGGACAAGGACGCATCACGGTACCGGAACTCCACGCGTTGCGCAGGCTGGCTAAGCGTAAATCGCACCTTCGCAGTCTGCCCAGGCGCTAGTTGGGCTGCGGAGACCAATTCAACGGCCGTGAGTTGGGGAGCTTCGCTCGCCACTGTGACGGCATTGGCCGGTAGGGCGGGGAGCGCGACCATCATCAATAGCACTGCCACAAGCGCAGCCGTCAGCTTCGACAAAAGGCTAAGTTGACGTGATTTTTCCGGCACGCCAGCGGCGGTACTTGAGCGCACTTATCCCCCAATATTCAGGCTATGGATGGCCTGATAGAGGCCTCTCGGTAGAGAATACAGTTTCCTCGCAGAAATACGTGCTATGTGACCGCGGCGCTGGCGGCAGCTCCGCCGTCGTATTGTTGCGCAGGTCACACTCGGCGCATACGCTGGGGACGCTGCAGCGTGGCAGCAAGGATGAAAGGCAGTACATTGGCCAGCGACAAGCTCTCCGTAGTTGTTCGCGTCGACGTTGACGGCGAACAGATCCAGATCGCAGCGACCGGTCGAGTGACCACCTCCAGCCTCCAAGGGCTCTACCCGGTGGTTCAGCGCACCAAGGGTTTGGGTGGAGGACTCGGCGTTGAGATGGACCTTTCCCAAGCGACCATTGACCCGGACGCACTGGATCAGCTGCAGGGCTACGCAGCACTCCATGCCGTTCCGCTTCGCTTCGCGGCAGACTTCAGCAACGTGACTGCACTCCCCTCCTGGGGCCTCCAGACCGCCAGCCGCGCCGCCTAAAACAAAGCACCCTTCGTCCCAACAGGAGATCCACATGCGCAAAGTCACCGCTGGCCTTTTCCACTCAGTGGACGGCGTAGTTCAGGACCCCTTCAAGTTCCAGTTCGGCAGCTTCGACGACGAACTCGGTACGGGACTCACCAAGATGATCAACACCGTGGACACCGTGGTGTTGGGCCGTGTCAGCTACCAGGAATGGGCCGGATATTGGCCGAACGCGCAGCAAGACGACGACTTTGCAGCCTTCATCAACCCGATCGAGAAGTTCGTTGCATCCCGAACCCTCACCGAACCCCTTGAATGGGAGAACTCGCACCTGATCGAGGGTGATGTTGAGCAGTTCGTCACCGAGCTGAAGTCGCGGGACGGCGGCGAAATCGCGGTCTGCGGCAGCATTTCCCTGGTCCGCCAGCTGCTATTTGCAGGCATCCTGGACGAACTCACCCTGATGACGCACCCGGTGGTGGCCGGCAGCGGGCGACGACTTTTTGAAGACGGCGATCCCCTGCACCGGCTCGTCCTCGAGAATCAGTACGCCACCAGCAAGGGCAACGTGGTCAGCACGTACAGCTTGCGAAAAGACTGAATGCACGACGGCGCCACCCGCCTGCCGCCGTCGGGCCGCCTCAGCGGTCACCCCAACAGCAACGACGCGCCAAGTTCGCTCCTGAAGTAGAGCACGCTGCGGCCGTAACGGGTTGAGGTCACCAGTCCGGCGTCCCGGAGCACCCTAAGATGCTGATTTACGGCGGACGTTGTGACGCCAAAGCGTAGGCCCAGCTCGGTGGACGAGGCCGGGGCAGCAAGGGCCGTGAGCAGACTGGTCCGAACCTCACCCAACACGGCCACTATCGCGGCCGGATTCGTGACCCGCTCCGCCTCCCACATGGCACCTTGGCCCCGAGCCGGGTACATCAGCAGCGGTGGATCGCCATGGTTCACGGGAGCAGAAGCCCTGCGGGTGAACATGGTGGGAACCAAGGTCAACCCCAGGCCGTCGGTTTTCTCGGTCCTCGACGCCGGGTTCTTCAACCGCACGGAAATCACGCGACCGTCGAATTCCACAGCGTAGGACAAGTCGTTCAGCATAGTAAACAACCCACCCTGCGCGATCTGCCGGCCGCGGTAGACGATGTCCGCTTCCAAAATGGTGCGCATGCGCAGCCAATGGGGTGCGAAGCAGGTGTCCCAGAACTCCCTGAGGATCCGGACCATTCGCCGGATAGCTGGAGCAACAGGGCCGGAAAAGATGGACGGAACTGCGCCGTGCACCCGGATCAGGTCCCCATGAAATTGGGTGGCCGAAATCTGCTCCAATGCCGCAAATTCGTCGTCGATCCGCGTAAGTGGGGACTCGGGCCGCGGGTTCAGGAAGTCCGGTGTCCACAATCGGTCATCCACCAAGGCCAGCAATCCATCCAAGTCCAAGCGTGAGCGGGCCTCTTCCGTCCGGCGCAGCCAAGGCAGCTGAAGTGGATAATGGCTCGGGTCGCGGATAGCCCTGAGGGACAGTCCAAGTTCACAGAGAGGCGAGATGCCAAAGCGCACGCCGCCCAGATCTGCGTCTGACAACTCGTACTTCAACATGAAGCATTACGCTACATCAATTCCAGCCACTGCCAGGGGGGTGGCAGAACTACAAGTGTGACTAATTCCCCCGCAGATACCGCACCGGCTCAACAGCACGGCCTCCGCGTCGCACTCTCAGATCCCACCCTCAAGATCCTTGCTTCTGCCATCCTCGTAGCCACAGTGGGCCGCGGTATCTTCCTCACGTTGACAGTGCTGTACTTCAGCCGCTTCGTCGGATTGAGCGCCTTAGAAATCGCCACGATTCTCACTGCGTCCAGCGGGGTCGGCGTTGCCACGTCGTATATCGGCGGTCGACTCGCCGACCACTTTTCAGCCCGTCGACTCCTGGTGGGCATGGTCGCCATCGAAGGTCTCGCGATCGCAAGCTATACATTCGCCGGGAACTTCAGCACCGCCGTCGTGATTGCCTGCATCGCAGTGGGAGTAAACCGGGGCGCGAATGCCACGCGTTCCGCGATCATCGCCCGGGCGTTCGACGGCCCAAACCGCGTGAATGCGCGCGCAGTCCTCCGCACCATCACCAACCTGGGCATTGCCGTTGGAGGCATGATTGCCGGACTCGCACTGTTGGCCGGAACCGCCGACGCATTTCGGGGAATGATGCTGTGCGCCGGCGTGGTCTACATCCTGAGTGCGCTGTACTTGCGCCGCCTCCCCCAGCACGTAGATGCACCGCGCCGCGATCCCGCCACCCCTGCACCGAAGCGCGGAATCTCCCCCTTCAGGGACCGTCGCTACGTACTGCTGACCGTGCTGTCCGGTATTTTCGGCATGCAGTTCGGGCTCGCCGAGATGGGCGTTCCTTTGTGGATTTCACAGGACACCAGCGCGCCAGAGGTCCTGATATCGGTCATCCTTGTCATCAACACCCTGTGTGTCGTCCTGCTGCAAGTGCCGCTCTCCCGGGGCACCGACCACCCTCGCCGTGCAGGAAAGATCGTGCTGACTGGTGGGGTGCTCATGGCTCTGGCCTGCGTGCTCTACGCCTCGGCGGGCGGGGCGCCGGCCATCGCCGCCATCGCCCTGCTGTGCGGCGCTGCCCTCCTGCATGCGTTCGCGGAAATCCTCTCACAAGCGGGAGCCTGGGGACTTAGCTTCGAGCTCGCCAATCCACTCCAAGCCGGCGCTTACCAAGGGATGTTCGGTATGGGATCGGCGCTGGGCGCCATGCTCGCACCGCTGGTGGTGACCGCCACCGTCGTCGAACATGGCGCGCTGGGCTGGGGCATCCTGGGTGCCGTCTTCCTTGCGACGGCGGCGGGAACCTGGCTGATAGCCCGAAAGGCATCAACGACGGCGGAAGTCGCCTAAGCAGCCAGGCGCAGATGGCTGTCTCCCGCAGGGAATGATCCCTGAAGAAACAGCCATTTGCCTGATCCAAACGTCAGTGGCTACCCGTCACCTCCTGCCAGGGAAGCCTGTGGCCGTTGCAGAGGAGACTGGGAGATTCTCCACGGGCGGCCAGCTCAGCTTTAAGCCCCTGCCTGACCGCTTGACCGTAGGACTGCACCCTTCCACCCTCAGGGTAGGCAGCATCGGGATCATCGTTCAGGCCGGAATATGAGCAGATTGAATTGGAGTTCTCAGGGCCCTTTTCCACTTGGCCGGCGGCGAATGCCGGAGTGCCGGACAACGCGGTCAGGGCACCGACACAGAGTGCGGCGGAAAGAATTTTGATGCGCATTGCTATACCTCGCTTCGTTTGACGTGGCGTGCGCTCCCCAGCCAGCCCGACGCAGGTTGGATTAAGATAGCGCAGCTCCGAACCGAAGTTAAGACCCGCACTGTAGTTATCTCAGGCAGGAAGATCCGGAGCTATTCAAGGAGAAACCGCTGCAGAAAGCTCCGCAGCCGCGACGCTCTAGGCTGCCTACTCCATGGGTCCGGAACGGAGGCTCCGTCCACGGCCGAGCAATCCGGGCAAGGCCCATCAGGGAACTCACCCATTTGTTTCCAGATCCGCCCTTCCAGGCAGTGGTGGTTCCGGCATTCCTCGTGCTCCATGGATCATCCCCCAACGCAACAACTCTGGCGCTTAGTCTGTGGCGACCTGGGATGATTTATGGCGCGGAAGTGGGGCAGGAAGCACAGCGCATATCAGCGGGAGCTCTTGTAACGCATCTGATGGATCGCCGGACGGGGGCCGCTCGCGTAGGGGCGTGTGGCCGGCCCGGGGGGTCTAAGTCAGAACCGGCCACACTGTCCGCTTGAGCGAGCGGACGTACACACGGCCGGCCAGCCAACAGATGGGGCCCTGCTCGTGCGCCGTGACCGGCCGACAAAAGGGTCTCGTCTTCTCGTCAGCCGTGGCTGCGGTTCCGCATTCTAGATGCGCCCTGCAGCCTGTCACTACTTAGTAGTGAAGCCACTAGGCGGAACATGGCATGGTTCAGCGCGCTTTTTGTTTGCCGAGCCAAAAGGGCTATTTCTTCCCGGCCTTAAGATCCGCGATCATCTTGGCAATCCGTCGCGCGCGGGTCTCCGCAGTCTTGGCATCCCCAATCGGTTCCACGTAACGCCGCTGCGCGCTGTAGTTGAGCGTTCCGTAGAAGGTCCTCGCTTCTGGCTCGGCGTCCAGAGCAGCTGTAAGATCATCCGGCACCTCCACAACGCGCGGCTGGGTGTCCACCTCCAGGCCCACCTCGACGGTGTCCCCTGCCGCGGCGCCGATCAGCTCCCGGTTGGCCGAGCTAACGCCCACCATGTACTTCCCGCCCATCACCGCGATGCTGCTGCGGTAGCTCTGACCGTTGATGGTCACCACCACCGGCGGCCGTTTGCCTGCGCCCAGCCCCTCAACGATCTGTTCAGGAACTTCAATGCCCGCCTTGTTGCCTTCGCCCACAACGGTGGTTGTGAATTTCATGTCCCAAGTATGCCGCCGGTCAGCGGTGGACGCGCCCCATCAGCAGGACTAGGTTCAACGTACGCCCCACGTTAACCAAGGAGAGAGAACATGGACGAGCAGGACCTTTTGCAACGAATTCAGTCTCTTGTGGAGGAAGAGCACCGCCTCCGCGACGCTGCCGGGTCAGACGACGACGGCGGCGACAGCACGGCGCGCCTGGCTCATCTGGAAGCCCAGCTCGATCAGTGCTGGGATTTGCTCCGCCAGCGCAGGGCGAAGCGGGATGCCGGGGAGAACCCGGACAGCGCCGAACCGCGCCCCATCAGCGAAGTTGAGGGCTACCGGCAGTAACTACGCTCCTTCAAGCACCTGACTGGTAGCCCACGCGAGGTATTTGGCGGCGTTAGCAACGGCGTCGGCGACGTCCGGGACGCCATCCTTGCGCTGCGCAACGTCCAGCAACTGGGCTGCAGCAACAATGCCGTGTTTCGCCAGGTCTTCCGGCGTGACTGTGATGCGTCCAGCCACCGCGATCACCGGGATGCCATGCACGCTCGCGGCGTCAGCCAGCGCGATGGGTGCCTTGCCGGTGAGCGACTGCTCGTCCATGGAACCTTCACCGGTGATCACCAGATCGGCCTCGCCCAAGTGCTTTGCCAGGCCGGTCAGCCCGGCCACCAGCGCAAACCCGCCTTCCAGCGCGGAGTCACTGAAAGCCAGGAACGACGCCGGGAACCCGCCCGCTGCCCCAGCTCCCGGAACGTTGACATCGCGGCCCGTGGCCTCCCGAAGGAGCGACGCCCAATTGCGGAGACCGGCGTCGAGTTTTTCCACGGCGTCCTCATCCGCACCCTTCTGGGGGCCGAAAACGTGCGCGGCACCTTCCGGCCCGTACAGCGGGTTTTGAACGTCGACGGCGATCCTGAACTTCACGGCGGACAGCCGGGGATCCAGCTCGGAGACATCCAAGGCAACGACGTCGGCAAGGGAACCTCCGCCGAGGGGCACTACATTGCCGGCCGCATCAAGGGGTTTGAGTCCCAAGGCACGCAAGGCGCCGCTACCGGCGTCGGACATCGCTGAGCCGCCCAAGCCGAGCACGATCTCGGTAGCGCCGGCGTCGAGGGCCGCCGCTACGAGTTGGCCGCAGCCGTAGCTATGGGCGCGCAGCGAATTCTCAGGTGTCGGCTCCATGTGGGCCAGACCGGACGCCATGGCTGTCTCAATGACTGCGCTTGCCCCACCGAAAGCATCCTTGCGGATGGCCCACGAGGCTCCGACAGGCTTGAGGATAGGGCCCACAACCGCGTTGTTCCGTTCCTCGTAGCCCGCAGCGATCGCGGCGTCGAGGGTACCTTCCCCGCCGTCGGCAACGGGAAACTGAGTGGTCACGGCATCCGGGTAAACGCGCAGGGCACCTTCGGCCATGGCTGACGCGGCTTCGGCGGCGGTCAGTGATCCCTTGAACTTGTCCGGGGCGATGAGGATACGCATGGCTCCTATCTTGCCAGCTTGCCCCGGAAAGCGCTTGCCCGCAGCGTAACGTTGGCTCTCAGAGGCTGAACGTAGGGGTGGATCCGGCCGGGGCTTCGGGCGTCGCACCCGTTGCCGCCAAATGCCCCCGTAACCTCTGGTGCGATCCGCGCGAAAGGGTGCGGAGCCTACGCCGCAGCCCCGCAGAACTATCCGTTGATCACCCGCACGGGAGCCCCATCAAGCCACCCCTTAACATCTTCGAACGCCCCGCCATAGAACTGCCGGTAGCTCTCGTGCGTCACGTAGCCGACATGCGGCGAAAGCGCTGTCCTCGAGGAATGCAGCAGCGCGTGCCCGGAGGGAAGAGGTTCCTCGTCGAACACATCCAGCGCAGCGCCGCGGATCCACCCCTCTTCAAGGGCCTGGATGAGCGCCGCTTCGTCCACCAGGGGGCCACGTGCGGTGTTGACCAGCACGCCCTCGGGGCCCAGTAGACGCAACTCCTTCGAACCCACAATCCCCTCCGTCCGCTCAGACAAGCGAAGGTGCAGCGTCACGACGTCGGACTCACGGAACAACTCCTCCTTGCTGACCTTCCGGGCGCCCGCATCAGCGGCGACCTCAGCTGTAAGGTTTTGGCTCCAGGCGAGGACGTCCATACCGAATGCCTTCGCATAGCCGGCCATACGTTTGCCGATCTTGCCCAGGCCAACAATTCCCAGCGTCTTGCCTTCGAGTTCGAACCCCACGCCGGTCTGCCAGGTACCGGCCCGCAGCGAGTTCTCCTCCACCGTCAGATTCCGGGCAAAGGCCATCAACAAGGCCCATGTCAGTTCCGGCGCCGCAGCCGGAGAGCCCGCCGTTCCGCACACCGCGATCCCGCGTTCGGCCGCGGCCTCAAGATCGATCGCTGCATTCGCCATGCCGGTGGTCACCAGCAGCTTCAGGTTCGGCAGCGCCTCAAGGACGTCCGGTGGGAAACGGGTGCGTTCGCGCATCGCCACAATGATGTCGAATGGTGCCAAAGCGGCCACTGCTTGCTCTTGCGATACGAAAGGCGCGCTGAAGACGCTCACTTTCACGCCGTCGTCGAGCAGTGAATCCCACGGGGCGTAATCGCCGGAGACCTGCTGGTAATCATCCAGGATGGCTAAACGGAATCGGGTCACACTCCATATCCTTGCGCGGCGGCCGATGGTACTCAACCCCCTGCGCCGAGTTTTAGACCCATTGGCCCCAGCGCACCAGGACTTCCTTCAGGAGATCCAGCCGGTCGGACACAATACCGTCCACACCCAGGTCCAGCAGACGCTCCATCTCCGCCGGATCGTTGACGGTCCACACATGAACCTGCCTACCCAGACGGTGCGCGCGCCGTACGAATCCGGGCGTCACCACGGGGAACCGGCCGTAGCGGACAGGAACCTGGAAAACGTCGACGCCGGAGAGCAGCTTGCGTGCCAAAGGAACCGGAAGCACCGGCCCAAGAAGTACGAAGATCGCGGTGAGGGAGCTGCCCGCAGAAGAGGCAACTCGCCGTGAAAGCCTGGCAAGAACTGCGCGGCGCCGCCTGTCCGAGAAGCTGGTGACCAAAACCCGGTCATGGACGCCATGCTTCTCGATCGCAGCGGCCAAAGGACCCACGGAGTTCCAGTCCTTGACGTCCAGGTTCAGCCGGGCATGGGGCAACGACGTGACCAGCTCATCAAAAGTTGGCACCGGCTCCACCCCGCCAATACGCGCCGCAGCCACCGCAGCAGCGGTCAACTCCGAAACCTTGCCCCCGGAATCGGTCACGCGGTCCAAAGAGGAGTCATGGAACACCAGCAGTACGCCGTCGGATGTCGTGTGGACATCCGTTTCCAGATGAACAGTTCCGAATTTCATTGCAGCGTGGAAAGCGGCCATGGAATTCTCCAGGCCATCCAAGGAGAAACCCCGGTGGGCGAAGGCCAAAGGGCCCACCGAACCGTCCTTGCGGAGGAAATAGGGCAGCGTCACTCCCGTAGCGTAGCCCATCGCTAAGGGGCGCTTAGCTCTCCTGCGGGAGGGTCGCCGTCGTTTGCGGAACGATCGCCACGCCGTCGCTGACGTGCACCAGCGTCCGGCCGCGACCGTCGTCGAGCTCCACCCACACCGCGGTGGCATCGCCGGTGACGGCGTCCACAACACCTGCGGACTCGAAACCAGGAGTCAGCGTGACATTGACGCGGTCGCCCTGACGAAGCGAACGCCAATGATGATCCGGTTCGATGCGCCGCAAAGGCGCGGTGTTGACATTGTTGATCCGACGCTTAGCCATGGTTCCCCCTTCAAATACCCTGAAAATAGGACTGGTAGACACGATGCGAACGGGTCTTGGCTGGAAGCCTACGGAGGCAAGTTGAACGCAGGTTGTATGGAAGCTGGGAACAAGGTGACACTGCAGGACTGACAAACTAGGGGCATGACTGTGTTGATTGCCGGCTGCGGCGACCTGGGAACTGAAGTTGGCCTGCGTATGGCGGCTGCAGGCCATGAAGTAGTGGGCTTGCGCCGTTCCCCCCAAAAGCTGCCCGGAGAGATCCGCGGTGTCTTTGCGGACCTCTCGGTTGCCGTGCCGGAACTGCCCGAGGACGTGGACATTGTGGTGGTGGCCATCGCCGCCGACACTTCCACCGAAGAGGCCTACCGGGCGGCGTACCTGAACGGCGTGAAGAACGTGCTGGACGCGCTGGAACGGCAGTCCATCCAGCCACAGCGGATCCTGTTCGTCTCCTCCACGGCTGTGTACAAGGATTCCGGCGGCGCTGTGGTGGACGAGTCCACTCCCACGGAGCCCACGCGGTTCAGCGGGAAAGTTCTGGTGGAGGCTGAGGATCTGTTGTTTTCCCGGACGCGCGGCACGGCCACCCAGCCCATCTCCCTACGCCTGGGTGGAATTTACGGCCCTGGACGCACCCGGCTGATCGACCAGGTCCGCAACGGCAAAGCTGTCATCCCCGCCCAACCCCGGCACACCAACCGCGTCCACCGGGACGACGCCGCGGCCATGATCGTCCACCTCACAACCATGGAAGCCTCTCCGGACTCCGTCTACGTAGGCGTTGATGATCACGCGGCGGAAATGGGCGACGTCATGCGCTTCCTCGCCTCAGAGATGGGGTGCCCGGAACCCACGACGGCGGCACCTGACAGCGCGTCCGACGCCGGCCCCGGCGACAAGCGCTGTTCAAATGCCCGCCTGCGGACGACGGGCTTCGACTTCACCTTCCCCACCTACAAAGAGGGCTACCGCGCTTTGCTCGCCGGTGAGGGTGTGCGGCACCCGTAATTCGTGAGGTTAGCTGGTCAAGCGACGCCGCGCCCTTCTGGTCGGCTTTATTGTCCGGGCAGCGGCAACAAAGGGCCGCAGAACCTCCCTGAGTTCCTTGGCGTGGGGACCGTTGAGGTCAATTTCATAGGCAGTGCCGTCAACGGAAAAGGACACTGTCTCCTCCGCGTACGTGCCGTCCAGGTCATCATGCAGAGTAACGATTCTTCGCGTAGCCACGCTGGAACCCTACGTCTTAGTGGCGTGCGGCATGCCGTCGCTGGTTCGCATGTCCCATGCCTCGCTCAGCCCTAAGGCTCACCGGTGCAGCAGCTAACTGACCCGCTGCTCCGTGAGCTTTGCCTCGAGAACCTGGGCTACGCCGTCGTCGTCAAAGTGCGGCGCCTGCTGCCCGGCAGCGAGGATGGCTTCCGGGTGTCCGCTGGCCATCGCATAACCGTGACCGGCCCAGCGAAGCATCTCAATGTCGTTGGGCATGTCCCCGAAGGCCACCACATCAGCGGCTTGGATTCCCAGCGACTCGGCGTACTGGGCGAGTGTGACGGCCTTGTTGATGCCCGGAACGGACATCTCCAGCATCGCGGTCCGCGGCGCTGAGTGCGTGGTGGACACAAGGTGGGCTACGGCCGGCTGCACTTCGGCGAGGAACTCATCCGGCGTCCCCTTGCGGGTGATCGCCAGGAACTTCACGACGGCGTCCTCCGCCGTGAGCGTCTCGGCCAGCGGTTTGGGGGTGAACTCCGCGAGCAACTCGCTGGTTTCGTTCTCAATGAAGCCCGGCTCCAGCTGGAAACCCGTGAGGGTCTCAACAGCGAACAGTGCGTCAGGCCGGATGTCCTTAATGATGCGGCGTGCCTCAAAAACGGCGTTGGCATCGAGAGCGCAGGAAGAGAGAGCCTTCTCGGATTCGAGATCCCACACCACCGCACCGTTGGAACAAATCACGATCCCACTGTGACCCAGCTGCTCCTGAAGCGGGTACAACCAGCGCGGCGGGCGACCCGTGACAAAGACGAGCTCCACCCCTGCGTCGCGGCACGCCTGAAATGCCTTGATGGTCCGGTCACTGATTTTGCCGTCGTGACCGAGGATTGTGCCGTCAATATCGCTTGCTACGAGCCGCATCATGCCAGTCTACGTGGGCGCACCGGCCCACAAGGTCGCGCGGTTCAGGGAGCGCAGCATAGTGTGAAGTCATGAGTGAGAAGACCAGCGAAGTCGAAGAACACAGCACCCGCGGAGCTTACGTCACTGGCGGCGAGTTCACCCGGGACACAAACTACATCGAGGACAGGATCACCCGTGACGGTGCCGCCGGACCCAACGGTGAGCCTGGCTGGCCCGTGGAGCCCGGCCGCTACCGCCTGATTGCAGCGCGGGCCTGCCCCTGGGCCAACCGTGCCGTGATCGTGCGCCGGCTTCTTGGTTTGGAGGATGTCATCAGCCTCGGCCAGCCTGGCCCCACGCACGACGCACGATCCTGGACCTTCGACCTGGACCCCGACGGCAAGGACCCGGTGCTGGGAATCGAGCGACTCCAGGAAGCGTTCTTCCGCCGCTTCCCGGACTACCCCCGCGGCATCACCGTCCCTGCCATGGTGGATATCCCCAGCGGAGCAGTGGTCACCAACAACTTCCCCCAAATCACGCTGGACTTTTCCAGTGAGTGGACGCAATTCCACCGCCCGGGTGCGCCGGATCTGTACCCGGAGCACCTGCGCGAGGAAATTGACCAGGTCAACAAGCGCGTCTTCACCGAGGTCAACAACGGCGTTTACCGGTGCGGCTTCGCCGGATCCCAGGAAGCCTACGATGCCGCCTATGACAGGCTGTGGACTGCCTTGGACTGGCTGGAAGAGCGGCTCAGCGGTCAGCGTTACCTCGTGGGTGACTCGATCACCGAGGCAGACGTCCGGCTCTTCACCACCCTGGCCCGGTTCGACGCGGTCTATCACGGGCACTTCAAATGCAACCGCAACAAACTGAGCGAAATGCCGGCCCTGTGGGGATATGCCCGGGACCTGTTCCAGACACCCGGGTTCGGGGACACCATCGACTTCGTGCAGATCAAACAGCACTACTACATGGTCCACGAGGACATTAACCCCACCAAGATCGTCCCTGCCGGTCCTGACCTATCCGGCTGGCTCACCGATCACGGACGGGAATCCCTCGGCGGCCGCCCATTCGGCGACGGCACTCCTCCGGGACCCGTGAAGGCTGGCGAAGAAGTGGCTGACGGACACGGTGCCGGCTAGGACCTACTCCACTCCGTGGTTGAGCTCAGCTCGCGTGGGCGGGTTTGCGCCCGCCCGCGACACCGTAACGGCGGCCGCACGGGTGGCGTGATCCATGATGGCGGTCAGTGTTTCCACCGGCATCGCCCGGAGATCGGACCGGTTCTGCGCGCCGTCCAAACCGTGGTCCACAATGGCGGACAACAGCCCCGCCATGAACGAATCGCCTGCGCCCACGGTGTCCACCACATTCACGGAGGGCGCGGAAATCTGGGTTTCCCCTGCCCGGGTGATGCCCCACGGACCACGTGAACCCCGCGTCACCACCACCAAAGCCGGTCCTTCTTCACCGCCCAAGGACAGCCAGCGGCGCGCGGATTCCACAGGATCAACGCCGGGATACAGCCATTCGAGGTCCTCGTCCGAGGCCTTCACGACGTCGGACAGCACCACAAAGCGCTCGGCTTGGGTTCGTGCATACTCAACATCCGTGATGATGCTGGGCCGGCAGTTGGGATCGAAGCTGATGGTGCTGCTCGGGTGGGCGTGCTCGACGGCGGCAATCACCTCCGCGGCGCCGGGCTCCAGGAAAGTGGCAATGGAGCCGGTGTGCAGCAGGGTGGAGCCTTGCAGCATCAGCGGCAACCGCCCGGCGAGTCCGGGGAGTTCCCAGGCGAGGTCGAAAACGTAGGTGGCGGCGCCGTCGTCGTCGATCTGCGCGGTGGCAACGCTGGTTGGCTTCTCATCCGGCGGAAGCGGCACCATCACCGAGCTGGAACGGAGGTGCGCCGCAATGGAATCGCCGTACGCGTCGCGGCCGTAGCGCCCAATGAATTGCACCGGGTGATCCAGCCGCGCCAGACCAACCGCAACGTTCAGCGGGCTCCCACCCACATGGGCCTCGATTCCCGAGGAGCGTTGAACGACGTCCACCAAAGCTTCACCAATGACTGTCAGCATGGAGACCACTCTGCCAGAGGCGGCCCCCTACGGCCCACTAATTACGAGAGCAACCGCTGCACCAGTTCGCGGCATTTCTTATAGGCCACGGCCTTGGGGTCGATGAGGTCAAAATGGTCGCCAGGGACGCGCAGCAACTGGGCCGCACTTCCGGCCGCCGTGGCCGCAGCCACGTACGCTTCGGACTGACTCGCAGGAACGTCCTCGTCATCCGTGGCATGAACGGCATAGACGGGGACGTTGATGGGCAGCGAACTCATGGGATCAGCGTATTTATGCCGTTTGGGGTATCTAGCAGAATCGCCGCCCATGAGGTTGCAGACGGCGCCGTTGCTGAGGTTCAGCTTCTCTGCCGCAGCAAGGTTCAGGAGGCCCGACTGGCTGACGACGCCGGTCAAGTGCACAGCGTTGTCCTCCGGTCCGCGCTGAAGTTGGCGGTCGGCGTCGGGCGTTCCAATGGAGGACAGCTTCTGCCGCCCGGCAGCCCAGACGGCCAAGTGGCCACCAGCCGAATGGCCCAGCGCCACTACTTTGCCGAGTTTCAGGTCATGGTCGCCGGCTATATGGGATAGATGGTCGATTCCGGCGAGGATGTCCTCGAAGGTATGGGGCCAACCACCGCCGTTGCCGGCCCGCCGGTACTCAAGGTTCCAGGCGGTGATGCCATGCGCTGCGAGGTCGCGAGCAAGGGGTTCACCAAGCTCAGCGCCGTACTGTGAGCGCCAATAGCCGCCATGGATCACAACGGCGATTCCGCCGGCGACTGTAGCCGCACCGCGATGGTTTCCGTTGGACGGTTCAGGTATGAAGAGTTCGCCCCATTGGCTGGGGTGTTCGCCGTAGCTGTACTTGTGCCGCAACATTGCGCCCTCCTTTGTACTGAGCCTATCCTGACGATTCGGTTGTTTGGCTAGAGGCACCCCGACGGCGGGTGGCTCGGTTCAGTGTCGGACCCGCCCCGTAAGCTGGGGGCATGGCAAGCAATTGGGACAGCCTGGATCAGGCCCAGCGCGACGCAGTGGATGCGAATGTGGCGCTCTATGAGCGTGTTCGCCCTGCATTGAAGCGGGTCACACGGGATGTGCTGCTCACTTTGAGGGACATGCTGAACGACGCCGAGGTCACCCCTTTGTTCGTCACGGGGCGGACCAAAACCGTGGAGTCTTTCCGCGAAAAGATTTCCCGCACGGATGATCCCCTGGAGCCGGGCGGTCCGCGGGTTTTGAAATTCCCGGACCCGTTCCGCACGTTGAATGACATGGTGGGCATCCGCGTCATCACCAAACTGCCGGCGGAGAACGCCGCCGTAGCCAATATCATCAAGCGGCAGCGCCAACTCTTTGATTGCCGCGGCGATCGCGAGAAGGACATCGGCTCCATCGAGTCCGGAACCTATGGTTACTCCAGCCGCCACCTCATTCTGCGGACCATTCAGAACGAAGCCGTGAAGGAATACCAGCACGTCTTCAACCCGGACATGCCCGCCAACGGCAGCTACTTCTTCGAATGCCAGATCCGTACCGTGTTTGCGCATGCCTGGAGCGAGATCGAGCACGACATCCGCTTCAAGGCCGAAGACCCGCGAGCCTGGACGCCGCATTTCGATCGCCAGTTCACGGCCACAGCGGCCATGTTGGAAACCGTGGAGAGCGCCTTCGCGGATCTTCATGAGCGCTACGAGGAAGTCCGTAGCTACTGGGACCTCGAAGGCGAGGGGGGCTCGCCGCTGACGCCAAACCGGGTTCGTGACGTCTGGCGTACCCTCTTGCCGCACGTTGACCGTAAAGTAGATGACGACTGGGGATGGGCCGCTGAACTGCTCGCCGCCCACGGACTCACCAAAACCGTGGAACTTGCCGGGCTGCTTAGTGCCAATCGGATCACCGAGGTCCGCAAGGCCCTGGACCACCGCTACTCCCCCGGCCCGGACCGCCTCCTGGATGACCTCCTGCTGTGGCAGTACGGAACCGAACACATTGATCTCACCGCTGAGGCGCCCGACGTCGTCCCGCACCCGCGGCGCGACAGCCTCTTGCGGCGTCTTAAGCAGATTGAGCGTTACCGCCAGACTGCTTTGTAAAGCCCGCACTGTAAGGACCCATGACTCCCGAGCAACTCATGTCACTGCGGGCGACTTTCCGTTCGCCCCGTCGCCTGCTGACGGAGTCCCTGGCGGGACTCGTGGTGGCCCTGGCGCTGATCCCCGAGGCAATCGCGTTCTCGGTGATTGCCGGCGTTGATCCCCGGATCGGGCTGTTCGCTTCCTTCACCATGGGCGTGGTCACCGCGATTGTGGGCGGGCGTCCTGCCATGATCTCTGCTGCCACTGGTGCTGTGGCCCTGGTGATCGCGCCGGTCATGAAGGAACACGGGCTCGACTACCTCATTGCCACCATCATCCTGGCGGGCGTCTTCCAGATCATCCTTGCCGTTCTGGGCGTCACCAAGCTGATGCGCTTCATCCCGCGGTCCGTGATGATCGGCTTCGTGAACGCGCTGGCGATCCTGGTGTTCATGTCCCAGATGCCCGAGCTCTTCAACGTGCCGTGGATGGTCTACCCCATTGTGGTTGTGGGCTTGGTGATTGTGTTCGGGCTGCCTCGCTTGACCTCGGCCATTCCCGCGCCACTGGTGGCCATTGTTCTCATTACGTTGGTGACAGTGGTGGGTGGCATCGATGTTCCCACGGTCAGCGATAAAGGCGAACTCCCGGACAGCCTGCCCGGGTTCTTCCTGCCCAACGTTCCGTTGAACCTGGAGACGTTCCAGATCATTGCACCCTTCGCCCTGTCCATGGCGTTGGTGGGCCTTCTGGAATCGTTGATGACTGCCAAGCTGGTGGACGACATCACGGACACCCGTTCCAACAAGACGAGGGTCTCGTGGGGTCAGGGTGCGGCCAACATCGTCACCGGATTCCTTGGCGGCCTGGGTGGCTGCGCGGTGATCGGTCAGACCATGATCAACGTCAAGGGCTCAGGGGCTCGAAGCCGGCTCTCGACGTTCCTGGCCGGCGTTTTCCTGTTGGTATTGGTGGTGGTCCTGGGCGATGTTGTGGGCATGATCCCCATGGCGGCGTTGGTGGCCGTGATGATCTTCGTTTCATTGATCACCTTCGACTGGCATTCCATCCGGCCTGCTACGCTCAAGCGCCTGCCCAAGTCCGAGACCGCCGTCATGCTCATTACCGTTGCCGCCGTGGTGGCGACGCACAACCTCGCGGTGGGTGTCGGCGTCGGCGTTTTGACCGCCATGGTGCTCTTTGCGCGGCGGGTGGCCCACTTCGCAACTGTTGAGCGGACGGAACTGGAGCTCAACGGTGAAGTTGTTGCCACCTACACGGTGGACGGCGAACTGTTCTTCGCTTCCTCCAATGATCTGTACACGCAGTTCGACTATGCGAAAGATTCCTCAGAGGGCATAGACCGTGTGATCATCGATCTGCACGGCTCGCACATCTGGGATGCCTCAACAGTGGCCGTGCTGGACTCGGTGACCGAGAAGTATCGGAATCACGGGCGTGACGTAGAGTTCATCGGGCTCAACGAAGCCAGCGTCCGTATGCGCGAGCGACTTGCCGGTAAGCTCAACCCCTGACATATACCCCTGCGTGGATGTAACGAACTCGCTCGGTTTGGGCGCCGAGTGTGAGCATGGATGAATGCTTGAGGCAACCAAATCCCCATCGAAAACAGAAGAAACCGCTGCGCCCGTCAACGCCGCACTAGCCGCTGAAGCCAAGATTGCGCGTATCGCCGTCACAGTTTTCCCCCTTCTGGTGGTGGTTGCCGGCGTTCTCGGCTTCCTGATTCCCGATCTGTTCAAGCCCATGGGCGTCGCAGTTCCCTACCTGCTGGGCGTCATCATGTTCTGCATGGGCCTCACGCTGACCCCACCAGACTTCGCCTCGGTGGCCCGGCGTCCGTGGGCTGTGGCGTTGGGAATCGTGGCGCACTACGTGATCATGCCCGGAGCCGGGTGGCTCATTGCGGTCCTCCTGCAGCTTCCACCGGAACTGGCCGTTGGCCTGATCCTCGTTGGCTGCGCTCCTTCCGGCACCGCCTCCAATGTCATGGCTTTCCTGGCCAAGGGGGACGTGGCCCTTTCTGTGGCCGTCGCTTCCGTTTCCACACTCATTGCACCTTTGGTGACCCCCGCACTGACACTCTTCCTGGCGGGATCCTTCCTGCACATCGATGCCGGTGCCATGGTGATGGACATTGTGAAGACCGTCCTGCTGCCGGTCATCGCGGGCCTTCTGGCCCGCCTCTTCCTGTCCAAGGTTGTGGCGAAGGTTCTCCCGGCACTTCCGTGGGCTTCCGCCGTCGTGATTTCCCTGATCGTCGCGATCGTCGTAGCAGGCAGCGCCAGCAAGATTGTTGCCGCCGGAGGAATCGTGTTCCTGGCCGTAGTCCTCCACAACGGTTTCGGCCTGGGCCTCGGCTACCTTGCCGGTAAGCTCGGCCGCCTGGATGATAAGGCCCGCCGTGCCCTCGCATTCGAAGTTGGCATGCAGAACTCTGGCTTGGCTGCGACGCTGGCTACGGCACATTTCGGTGCCTTGGCTGCACTCCCGTCGGCCGTGTTCTCGCTGTGGCACAACATCTCGGGTGCGATCGTGGCTGCTTGGCTGGCTCGCCGCCCACTAAAGGACTAGCTAGCCCTCCGTGGTACCTCGCCGATGCAACTTCCACGGCGAGGCCACCCGAATGCCCTCCGCCGGTGTAACTCCCGCCAGGCGATCGAGCAGCATGCGGACAACCTGCTCAAAGATCGGGTCCGGACCCACTGTTGTCAGGGCTGGATCGTACTCCTGGCCCTCGGTAGAGTTCCCGACGCCGACAACCTGAACGTCCTCGGGCACACGAAGGCCGAGGCGGTAGGCGGCCCGAATGGCCTGCAGCGCCTCCATGTCGTCCGTGCAAAAGATGGCGGTAGGCCGGTCCGCTAGCTGCAGCAGCTCAAGCGCGGACTGATATGCGATGGCCGGACGGTGCTGCGACGTTCTGACCAAGGACTCATCAAGTGGGATGCCCGCGTTCTTCAGTCCTGCTACGTAGGCGGCGAAGCGGCTCTTGGGCCGGCCGGCCGGGTCCGCCCTCCGGATGCAGCCGATCCTGCGGTGCGACGCAGTGAGGAATTCCATGCATTCTGCAAGCCCGGCCTCGGGTTCGGGAGCAAGGACATCGAAACCGGCCTGCTTCATGGTGCCTGAAATGACCACCTGGGCAACGCCACGGCGGGCTAATTCAGTGACTGTTTCGTCCTCGGACTTTGCTTCCGGGAAATAGCCGATGATGACGCCGTCCGCACCGCCGGACATCATGAACTTCCGCCAGTCATCACCCAGCAGGATCACTGGTTGGTAGCCGTGCTGGGGCAGGATCGTGGCTGCGGCGGTGGCGAGTGCCCGGTCCCACGGCCACTCGAGGTTTCCGATGGCCACGGCAACTACGTCAGTCTTGCCCCGGCGCATCCCTCGTGCGGCCTGATTGGGCACATACCCGAGCTCTTGCACCGCAGCCAGGACACGGTCCTGCGTGGGCTGGCTGATCCGGGTAGTGCCACCGTGACGACCGGAAAGCACATAGGAAACTGTGGTCAGCGAGACGTCCGCCGCCCTGGCCACATCCCGAATGGTGGGCTTTGATCCCTTGCTCACGTTGCGACTCCTGATAGACAGCGGATTTCTTGAACTCTATCCGGTGCCGACTTGGACTCCTCTTGACGCAATTAGTTGTGAACCTTAACAATTACAGAGTCTAAAAATACAAGCGAGAGATCATTCGATGAAGAACTGGGCAGGAAATCTTGAGTACTCGTCAGCCGACGTCCACCGGCCAACCACTGTGGATCAGCTGCGCGAGCTCGTAGCTCACGCGACCCGCATCAAGGCCCTTGGTTCCCGGCACTCCTTCAACACCGTTGCAGACACCGACGGAACCCACATCCTGCTCGACGCCCTCCCCCAGGAGGTAGTAGTGGACACCGCGAAAAGCACAGTCAAGGTCAGCGGTGGCATCAGCTACGGGGCCTTGGGCCGCGCCCTTGAGGAACAGGGCTACGCGATCCACAACCTCGCCTCCCTCCCGCACATCTCGGTTGCCGGCGCTATCCAAACCGGCACGCACGGCAGTGGAGTCAACAATCCGTCGCTGGCTGCCGCCGTCGTCAGCGTTGACCTGGTGCGCGCCTCCGGCGTGCTGGTGACCCTTACAGCGGACGACGACGAATTCCTCGCCAGCGTGGTGGGAATGGGCGCACTTGGCATTGTCACAGGGCTGGAACTCGCGATCCGACCAAGCTACGAGGTCCGGCAGCGCGTGCTCACCAACCTGTCCTGGGAGGGTGCGTTGGCGAACTTCCAAACCATCGCATCCAGTGCCTACAGCGTCAGCTTCTTCACCGACTACACCGGCGATACCATCCCCCAGGTCTGGCTCAAGGCCCTAAACACCGAAGCTCCCCTGCCGGACCTGTTCGGTGCAACCCCGGCGACGGCGGCCATGCACCCGTTGCCGGATATGTCTGCTGAGAACTGCACAGAGCAGCTGGACGTGGCAGGAAAATGGCTGGACCGCTTGCCCCACTTCCGCCACGAGTTCACGCCGAGCAACGGCGAGGAACTCCAAAGTGAGTTCCTCCTGCCCCTGGATCAGGCGCCGGCCGCGCTGCAGGCTGTCCGAGAACTCGCCCAGAAGCTCGCGCCGCTCCTGTTCATCTCTGAAATCCGCACTGTGGCAGCTGACGAGTTCTGGCTCAGCCCGTTCTACCAGCAGCAAAGCGTGGCACTCCACTTCACGTGGAAGCCGCTCCAGACCGAGGTGGAAGCAGTGCTGCCCGAGCTTGAGGAAGCCCTGCGTCCGTTCGGAGCCCGCCCGCACTGGGGCAAGCTCTTCACGCCCGGCCAGTACGACTTCGCCGCGCTCTACCCGCGGTTCGAGGACTTCCGTGCCTTGGTTCAGGCCAATGACCCTTCGGGCAAATTCCGTAACAGCTTGTTGGACAGCGTGCTGGGTGTTGCCGTTACGTCCTAGCCCTCAATCACGTTGCCAACCCGCTTTTCCGTCGCTGGGCAGGAACGGAAAAGCGGGTTGGCAACGGAAAAGCGGGTTTACGATATGTGCGCCAGAACGGCTCCGGCTGTGACCACGCCACCGGGAGCTGACAGGACTTCGGAGAGCGTACCTGCACGGTGCGCAGGGACCTGGGTTTCCATCTTCATGGCCTCCAGGACCACCAAGGGATCCCCGGCGGCTACTTCAGCACCGGGTTCAACGAGCCACTTGACCACTGTTCCGGCCATGCTGGAGACGAGGGCTGATTCCGCGGGAGAGTCTCCACGTGTGACCGAACCCGGCGTATCGGTCGGCGCGGTAAAGGCCGGAATGCCCTGCCCGGAACGCGCCCAGCCATCCAGCAGATCCGCGGGAAGGCCAACCGCGAGGCGCTTCCCATCCACGTCCACGGTGATGGTTCGCCGCTCCCCTCCGGGAGGAACCACGCTGTATTCGGGATCCACCGGGATCTTGTCTGCGAAGTCGGTCTCAATCCATCGGGTGTGAACCCGCATTCCGGCAACGGACGTGAAGTCTTCGGACTCCAGGACCGCGCGGTGGAACGGCAGGACGGTGGCGAGGCCCGTGATGTTGATTTCGGCCAAGGCACGCCGGGCACGGCGCAGTGCCTGCTGCCGGTCAGCTCCGGTGACGATCAGCTTGGCCAACAGGGAGTCGAATTGCGGCGCCACGAAGGAGCCAGACCGCACCCCGGTGTCCAAGCGGATGCCAGGACCGGTGGGCGCTTCGAAGGAAGCCACGGTGCCGGGGGACGGCAAGAATCCACGGCCCACGTCCTCGGCATTAATACGGAACTCGAAGGAGTGTCCCTGCGCCACAGGATCCTCCGTGATGCTCAACGGCAATCCGGCGGCAATCCGGAATTGCTCCTGCACAAGGTCAATCCCGGCAGTTTCCTCGGTGATGGGGTGTTCCACCTGCAGGCGCGTGTTGACCTCGAGGAAGGCCACGGCGCCGTCGGCTGAGACCAGGAATTCCACAGTCCCGGCGCCGTAGTACCCGGCCTCCCGCACTATGGCTTTGGAGCCGTCGTAGATTCGTTGACGCTGTTCATCGCTCAAGAACGGAGCGGGAGCCTCTTCCACAAGCTTCTGGTGGCGTCGTTGGAGCGAGCAATCGCGGGTGCCCACCACCACTACATTGCCGAGTTTATCCGCGATGATCTGTGCTTCCACGTGCCGCGGCCGGTCAAGATACTGCTCCACGAAGCACTCACCACGCCCGAACGCCGCTACAGCTTCACGGACCGCGGAATCGAACGCTTCCTCAACTTCGGCGAGCTCCCGGACCACTTTCAGACCGCGGCCACCACCACCGAAAGCCGCCTTGATCGCGAGCGGGAGTCCGTGTTCCTCCGCAAAAGCCCGCGCTTCCGCTGCAGAGGAGACGGGACCGTCGCTTCCGGCAACCAAGGGAGCACCCGCGCGGACTGCGATTTCGCGGGCAGTGATCTTGTTGCCCAACTGACGAATGGAGTCCGGTGAGGGTCCGATCCATTCAAGCCCGGCGTCGAGCACTGCTTGTGCAAACTCCGCGTTCTCGGAAAGGAAACCGTACCCGGGGTGGATGGCGTCAGCACCGGACTCCTCCGCGACGGCCAGCAGCTTCCCGATGTTCAGGTACGTGTCAGCCGGCGAGTTTCCGCCCAGGCTGTAGGCTTCGTCGGCGGCGCCTACGTGCATGGCATCGGCATCGATGTCCGCGTAGACGGCTACCGACAGGATGCCGGCGTCGTCACAGGCTCGGGCGACGCGGACGGCGATCTCGCCACGGTTCGCGATCAGGACCTTGCGCATCAAATACTCACTTCTCTGGGGTCTTCGTAAAAGTCGTGGTGAAGCTTGGGGAATCCGGAACCAGCCGGAAGCGGATCTTTCCGCCGATGGGCACTTGCGCGGCGAGATCAAGATGTTCATCGCGCACCACACCAATCACGGGATATCCGCCGGTGATGGGGTGGTCCGCCAGGAACAGGACGGGCAATCCGGCCGGCGGAATCTGAAGGGCTCCGGCCATGGTGCCCTCGCTGGGAAGCTCACCTTCACGGGTGCGCTTGAGCGGAGTCCCGTCCAGGCGCATGCCCACACGGTTGGACTGCGGCGTGACAAGCCATTCCTGGTCGCAGAGCGAATCAAGGGCTTCCGGCTCGAACCAGTCCGCCCGCGGCCCGGGGACCACATCCAGTACCGTAACGCCGGCGCCCGGAAACTTGGGCTGCAATTCGGGCTCACCCACCGCGGTGGAAACTGTGTCCTCGCCGACGGGAAGCTCCTGACCAGCCATGAGAGGGCCCGGTCCGATCCCTGACATCGTGTCCGCTGAGCGACTACCCAGCACCTCCGGCACATCCACTCCGCCTCGGATTCCCACATAGTTTCGGAACCCTGACTCGGGAGCACCCAAGGTGAGCACTTCGCCGTCGAGCAGCGCGAAAGGTGTGGCCATCGGAACGGTCCGCATCGCGCCCGGCCGATCGCCGTCGTCGGACTCTTCGGACTCAACCCTCGACGGCGACTGGATGGTCAGCGTACTCGGCGCACCTGCCACGGCAATCACCTGGTCACCGACGGCCTCGACGGTGAGCCCGCCATTGACCGATTCGATGGCCGCAGCTGAAGGAGCGTTCCCCACCAGCCGGTTAGCCCGCCGCAGGGATGCCCTGTCCAGGGCCCCGGCGGCAGAGACACCCAGCGGACCGAAACCCCGGCGGCCGAGGTCCTGGATCAGGCTCTGTGCACCTGGATTGAGAATCCGAAGACCGGACTCAGTGTGGTGCTCCGTTTCAGGCTCGCGCGCCGAAGCTCCAGCAGTCACAACCTCGCGGACCGCGCGGTACTGAACCCGGTCGCCGGGCCTGACAAGCGCCGGCTGCGACCGGTCCAGATCCCACATCCGTGCGCCGGTCCGGCCGATCAGCTGCCAGCCACCCGGGGAACGGCGCGGGTAGACGGCAGAATACTGACCACCGAGGGCAACGGATCCAGCTGGAACCGCCGTACGTGGGGAGGAGCGTCGGGGTACCGTGAGGACCTCATTTTCGCCCACCATGTAGCCAAAACCGGGAGCGAATCCAGCGAAGGCTACGGTCCAGATCTGGCCTGTGTGCGCAGCTACAACGCCGTCCACGCTCAGCCCGGTGAGCTCCGCGACGTCGGCGAGGTCGTCGCCGTCGTACACGGTATCGATGACCACCAGGCCGGAGTCGGTGACCTCCGGGGCAAACAGTTCCAACTCCATGAGCCGCGCGCCGATGGCGCGGGTGGCGGCAGCGGACTCCCCCACCACCATCACCGTCTCCGCGGCGGCGAGAACGTCCACCTGTCCGGGAAGCGGGGACTTGTAGAGCATGTCCTGCAGTGCAAGGACATCCTGCAGCCCGTCCAGCTCGGCCAGAACCGCCCGGGTGCCGACGGGCCTGACGGAGCGGACCCTCTTAGCAGTGGTGGTTTGCATTACGGTTTCCATTTTCGCTACGCCGCCGGCTGAGCTTGGGTCCCCTGCATCAGTCGGACATCTTCTTCCGGCTTGGGGTCGCGGCCCAGGAGCATGCCGACGATGGTGACTACTGCAGCGACGAGGATGTAGACGGCGATCAAGTACCATCCGCCACCTGCTGCGCCGTAGAGGGCGGTGAAGATGATGGGAGCAACGGCTCCACCAATCACGCCGGCCAGGGTGTAGGCCAGCGAGCTGCCGGCGTACCGGAGCCTGGCCGGGAACTGCTCGGTGATGAAGGCCGCTTGGGGGCCGTACATGAACGCGTGGAGTGCCAGGCCGATCACGGTGCCGACGGTCAGCATGGCCACGGACTTGCCCTGGATCATCAGGAAGAACAGCGGGATGTAGGCTGCGGTGGCCGCTGCTGCGATGCCGTAGACCCAGCGGCGGTTGAAGCGGTCCGTCAGGGCGCCGGCCAGCGGAATCAGGAAGAGCTGGAACGCGGAGCCAATGAGGATGGCGGACAGGACGTTGCCGGTGGTCATGCCCAGTTCCTTGGTGGCATAAACCGCCACAAACACGGTGAACAGCGCGTAAAGGATGTCAGGGCAAACACGGGAAAGCGCTGCTGCCACCAAAGCCTTGGGTTGTGTGGTGAAGACTTCCTTGATGGGAGCCTTGGGGCGATCCCCGTGGGCCTGGATAGCCTTGAAGACGGGGGTTTCTTCAAGCTTGAGCCGGATGATCAGGCCGAAGACCACCAAGAGTGCGGAAGCCAGGAAGGCTACGCGCCAGCCCCAGGAGAGGAATGCTTCTTCGCTGAGGGAAGCGGCGAGAATGGCCAGAACACCGTTGGCCATGAGGTTGCCGGCGGGCGGGCCGATCTGGGCCGCGGAAGACCAGAAGCCGCGCTTGTTGGGGTCGCCGAATTCGCTGGACAGCAGCACTGCACCGCCCCACTCGCCGCCAACGCCAATGCCCTGCGCCAAACGCAGCAACACAAGAATGGTGGGGGCCGCGACACCGATCACCGAATAGTCCGGCAGGGCACCGATGAGGACCGTGGCCACGCCGATCAGGACAAGCGTGAAGACCAGAACGTACTTACGGCCAATCTTGTCTCCCAGGCGTCCGAAGATCACGCCACCAATCGGCCGGGCCAGGTAGCCAACTGCAAAGGCTGAGAAGGAAAGGAGCAACGCCACGAATTCGTCGTTGCCGGGGAAGAAGATCTTGGGGAATACGAGGGCCGAGGCCACCGAGTAGATAGCGAAGTCATAGTACTCAAGCGACGTTCCGGTAAGACTGGCGACGTATGCCTTGATAGCGCCAGGCGGTGGCTTCCTTGTCACTGCCTTGGCTGCGTTGTTGGTGCTGGTCATGATGTCCTCCGGGGGGATGAGGGATGGTGCGGGAGCCCGGGGCGGGCTAGAGGAACGAGCCGACCGTGACGCCGGCGTCGGCCAGAGCGGACTTCACAGCGGTAGCCATTGCAACGGCTCCCGGTGAGTCACCATGCACACAGATGCTTTCTGCGCGGATTTTCAGGATGGAGCCGTCAACGGTCCTGACGGATTGTTCAGTAGCCATCCGAAGGACGTGTTCGGCCACTTCGGCGGGATCATGCAGAACCGCGCCCGGCTGGGATCGCGAAACCAATGTTCCGTCCGGGTTGTAGGCGCGATCCGCGAACGCTTCGGAAACAGCCCGGAGGCCGGCTTCCTCTGCGAGGCGCAGGACCTCGGAACCAGGAAGGCCAAGGATCGGAAGGTTGGGGTCAACCGATCTCACAGCCTGGACGACGGCCCGTGCCTGGGCGGTGTGCTTCACGATTGCGTTGTAGAGACCACCGTGGGGCTTCACGTACTGGACACTGGCCCCGGTGGTGGCAGCCAACGCTTGCAGCGCACCAATCTGATAAAGCACGTCATCGGCCAGTTCCAT
The DNA here is from genome assembly GCF_019977315.1 of Arthrobacter sp. StoSoilB22. Taxonomy (NCBI): domain Bacteria; kingdom Bacillati; phylum Actinomycetota; class Actinomycetes; order Micrococcales; family Micrococcaceae; genus Arthrobacter; species Arthrobacter sp. StoSoilB22. The sequence goes on along the minus strand of NZ_AP024652.1, from coordinate 53,258 downwards.
GGGATCGATATCCATGAAGCGGCGGCCGAATCCCGCGAGGTCGCGGTAGCCGACATGGGCGCCAATAACGACGCCGGCCTTGGCCGCCTTCTCGCAGGTGCTGCGGATGACGCTGGGGTCGCCAGCATGGAATCCGCAGGCAACGTTGGCGCTGGAGACCGACTCGAACATGGCCGCATCATCACCGAGTGTCCAGCGCCCGAAAGACTCTCCGACGTCGCTGTTCAGATCGATGATTGCCATGATGTGATCCCTGCCTCGTGATGTGCGTTACATCTAGGATGCACCAATCTGCTGGATTGTTCAACAATCCAGCGATCCCAATTTCCGGCAATCGTGTAATTTTGGTGTCATGGCCGGTGTAGATCAGGAAAAAAACGAACACGTTGGCCTTGATAGTGCGCGGGCACGCGTCCGGATGAGAGTTCCGTCTGTTGCTGAGAGAGTCGCCGAAGAACTCCGGTATCAGCTCGCCGAGGGATTCCTGGTGCCGGGCGCCAAACTCACCGAAGCCACTATTGCCGAGGACCTGGGAGTATCCCGGAACACCGTCCGCGAAGCGTTCGCCGAGCTGGCCGGTGAGCGGCTGCTCCTCCGCCAGCCCAATAAGGGTGTCTTTGTGGCCACCCTTGAAGCAGGCGACATCCACGACGTCTACACGGTCCGCCGCGCCATAGAGGTCAGTTCAATCCGCGCGGGTGGTTCGCCGGAGCGGATCGCCGCCGTCAGGGCCGCCGTCGAGGAAGGGAAACGGGCGGCAGCTGCCAACGACAACGAAGGCCTGGGCAGCGCAAACCAGCATTTCCACGGTGCAATCGTGGCCCTGGCCGAGAGCAACCGGCTGAACACGATCATGGCGCAGATCCTTGCCGAGATGCGGCTCTACTTCCACAAAGCCACCATGAACGCGCATTTCTACAGCGACTGGCTGAAGGAAAATGAGCAGATCTGTTCAGCGTTGGAGTCCGGGGATCTGGAAGAGGCCGGGGATCTTCTCCTTGCCTACCTCAACCGATCAGAGCAGCAGCAAAGCGCTATCCACGGCGGGTAAGCCCGGACTAGGCCGCGTTCCTCCCCGGTTACCTCACTCGAAAGTGAAAGATACCAGCGATCTGGCCGCAAAGTCCGGCACTTCTACCCACTAACTGGGCAGGAGCGTCACCGCTTACCGCTTGCCCTTCTTGCGGGACCCCTTGCCACGGCCCTTGTCCGGGTTCGGCGCATAGCGCTGTGCGACTGCGGGCTTTTTGGGGCCACCGCCGCGTCGATCCGGCTTAGGCACCTTCTTGGGCTTCTCCTGCTGCGCCGAGGGCTGGCGTGAGCTCTGCGCCGTCCGGCCGCGCACGATCCCTATGAACTCCTCGATCACGGGACTGTCCGTTCCAACCAGCCAGGCCAAGCCGATCTGCGTGGTGGGAGCCCCGGTCAGGCGGCGCATCACCGTGTCCTTAACATTGAGATGCCGCGCCACGGACATCGGCAGGATCGCCAGTCCAGCACCGGATGCCACCACTTGGAGGGCCATGTCCGGCCCGCCCATCTCGTCAACATCCAGGAAGTTCTCCTCGACGAGGTCTTCCAGCGCGACCTCCTCAAACACTGAGATCTCGTGCCCCTTGGGAGCGACCACCACGGGCTGTTCCTCATACAGGGGGATGACGTTCAAACCTTCGCGGTCCACGGGCAACCGAACAAAGCTGAGGTCAGCCAAACCGTCACGCAACACCGAAACTTGAGCGGCGTCGTCGGACATGAACGAGTGCAACGGGAAGTTGGGCATCCGTTCTTCCCACCGCCGGATCCATTTCCCAGGAGTCACACCCGCAACATAGGCGAAGCGGAGACCGGCTAGGGGTTCGGTTGTTTCGGCGGATTCTTCAGCGTCTGGCACACACTCACAGTACCGGCCAGATACCCTTGAAGCATGACGTCCTCGAACTCCCAGTCCATGAAGCCGGCAACAGTTGCCAAGAAACTCGGTATCTACCTGCCCGCAACACCCCAGGAGTTCCAGGATTCGTCCATCACACGCGACGAATTCGCCGAACTCCAGGCCAACCCGCCGGCGTGGCTCGCCGAACTGCGCCGCAACGGCCCGCACCCGCGCCCGGTAGTCGCGCACAAGCTCAACATCTCCATCAGCGGCCTGGCCCGCGGCGGAGTAGAAGAAGCACTCACGACGGCGGAAATCGCCGAGCTGCTGCAGTCTCCCCCGCAGTGGCTGGTCACCGAACGCGCCACACACGCAGCTGTTCGCTCCGAGGCGCAGCGCGTCAAGGACGAAGCCGCCAAGAAGGCCGCCACCAAGGAAGCCAGGGACAATGCCGCTGCAAAGCGTGATGCTCCGAAGACCTCCAAGCGCGATCACGCGTAGCTTTCACTAACTGTGGCCGGGACCAGCGGGTCCCGGCCACAGTTATTTAAGGCACTAGTCCTGGTGGAGCTGAATGAAGTTGCCGCACCCGTCATCGAAGACTGCGCTGACGCCGGAGGGATCCTCAGACGGTTCACCTTGAAACTTCACGCCGGCGGCAAGCAAACGCTCATACTCGGCCTGGACGTCGGGCACACCAAAGGTGATAGCAGCCAGGCCGGACTCATGGAGTGCGTTCATGTAGTTCGCGGCGATGGGGTTATCGCTCGGCTCCAGAAGCAGCCCCGGCGACGTGCTGTTGTCCGCTCCCGGATCCTTGATGATGAACAAGTTGTATTCAGGCATCGCCATCAGGGTCTCGAAGCCCAGTGTCTCCGTGTAGAAAGCGTGAGCTGCTGCGGGGTCCTTGACGTGGATGCTGCACATTTTCATTCTCATGCTGCCTAGGCTACGCCCCGGGTGCGACACAGTCCCGGGCAGGAATCACCCTGATCCGGACAATTCACCTGCGTTTGCGGTGGTGAATTGTCCGATGGAGGGTGTCGCGCGGATCCAGCCACTGGCGCATACTGAATGCAAAGCAGCGAATTCGCCTGGAGGTGGTCCGATGCCCGCCATGATGCTCCTGTGGGGTGCAGCTCTGGTTCTCGCAACCGCAGCAACCACGTACGTCCTGCACAGGAAACTCAGCTATGGGCGTGGGCAGGAACCGGACGGCGTCTTTTGGGACGTGTTCGGCGGCCTCGTGGTCGTTACGCCCGCCATCCTTGTCCCGGCTGTGCATTGGCCACCGGCCGGGCTGATCATGATGTTCGTCGGCATCGCCACCGCGGCAGCCACCCTGGCGAGCATCCGCAAAGTCGAACGCCTCCACGCAGCCGAGCCCCGGCGTCGTACCGGTTTTGCCGATGACGCCGCCCGCCACGAGAACCTCCTTGAACAGTGGAGCCGCTACGAGCTTGATCCCGCCAGGACCATCGATTTCCCCGCCATGACCGATGTGCGGTCAGCGGAGACGGCGGCGCTGACGCGGGCCATGCGGGAGGCCGAGTTCTGCAAGGTGACGGCTGGGACGGATTACCGGGCCGCCGTCGAGCGCCTTGCGGGGGCCCTTGAAGCAGCCGAGCGAGCTGCGGGCGTGCCAGCCTCATCACTGGCTACGCCCGGGTCAACACCTTGCCCTTGAAGAACTCAGGGCGCACCTTGTACATCACCAGCATGATCACCACGCCGAGCAGGATGACGCCCATTCCCAGGACGAACACCAGTCCGACACCGCCCACCGAGGAGCCCGAGCCGTACTCCGGATCCATGGAATCAATGGCTGTTTTGACGAACATGACCAGCAGGATCACGCCGCCCAGCAAGGGTGCCAGGAACTTGAAGAAGAACGCCCGGACGCTGCTGAACGCCGATGTCCGGAAGAACCAGACACAGGCCAGCGCGGTAATGCCGTAGTAGAAGCAGATCATCATGCCCAGTGCGGTGATGGTGTCCCACAGCGCGTTCTCGGACACCGTCCTTGTGATGACGTAGAAGCCTGCGGCAGCGATGGCAGCTGCAATGGTGGCGAAGCTGGGCGACTTGAAAGTGGGACTAATGCTGCCAAAGCGAGGTGAGATAGCACGGTAGTGGCCCATGGCCAGCATGGTTCGTGCGGGCGACACGAACGTCGACTGCAAGGACGCGGCGGAGCTGCTCAGGATCGCCAAAGACATGAGGATCGCGAACGGACCCATCACCGGGCCGGCAAGGACGGCGAAGATACTGGACTGGTTCTCCGGGTTGCCGGCCCCCAAACCGGTCTCGCCAACGCCAGCAAAGGACAGGGTAGCCAGTGCAACGGTCATGTAGATGACCACGATCACCAGCACTGTGATGGTGGCTGCGCGGCCGGGTGTCTTCTCCGGGTTCTTGGTTTCCTCGTTCATGGTGAGGGTGACGTCCCAGCCCCAGTAAATGAAGATCGAGAGCGATACGCCCGCAGCAAACGAGGAGAAGGAATCCACAGCGAACGGGTTGAACCAGTCCGGCGAAATGGCGGTGGCGTCAAAGGCCGTGCCGTTGGCCACATGGGCGAACGCCGAGACCGCAAACCAGCCCAGGACCAGCAATTGGAAGGCCACCAGCACGTACTGCACGCCCTTGGTGGTCTCCATGCCGCGGTAGGAAATCCAGCAAGCCAAGGCGATAAACACGAGCGTGGTGGCGATGTTCAACGGCAGGATCTTGCTCAGCTCACCCAATGCCGGATTACTGAAGATCTGCCCGAGCATGAGGTAGAAGAAGTCCACCGCCACCGCAGCCAGGTTGGACAACACGATGATCGTGGCCGCGATCAGCCCCCAGCCACCCATCCAACCGATCCACGGACCAAAGGCGCGCGTCGCCCACGTGAAGGAGGTGCCGGCGTCGGGCATTGCGTTGTTCAGTTCGCGGTAGCCGAGCGCCACCAGCAGCATGGGGATGAAGCCCACCAGGAAGATGGCGGGCAGGTGCACGCCAACCTCAGACACTGTGGGGCCCAGGGCCGCGGTGAGCGTGTAGGCGGGCGCGATGCAGGAAACACCGATCACGACGGCGCCGATCAAGCCCACCGATCCGGCCTTCAGTCCCTTTTCACTCAGGGATGATTCCTTCGACTGGACCGTCTTTGGTGCAGTTGACATGGGTTCTGCCTCTCAGGCGATTGCTAGGCGCTGTGGCGCGTGTAGTCGCGGGGGACCACAATCATGGGAACGGGGAGGGCACGCAGGATCCGGTTTGCGGTGCTGCCCAGGAAAGTGGCCCGATGCTGGGCCAGGCGACTGGAACCGATCAGCAGGATTTCGCCGTCTTCCCAGTCGAGTCGGTCAACGGCTTCTTCGATGGTGCGGCCCTGCGCCACCACGATCTCCGGCTCACCTTGAAGGGAACCGGCGGCCGTCACGTCTGAAGAACCGGCGGCGTCCGCAGAACCGCCCGCGTCCGCGGAACCCCCGACGGCGGCAAGCCGGTCGGCGGCATGCACCCAGGCGGCGTCGGCCAACCCAGGCGAGTTACCGCCGTCGAGCGCCAACAAGGAGACGAGCCGCAGCGGAAGGCCGCGATCGCGCGCAGATTCAACGGCGACGTCGAGAAGTTCATCAGCGCCCGGGCGCGTCCCGAAACCGCAGCTCAAGCGCGTTATCGGATCCGTACGCTGATACCCTTGCGGCGCCAAAGCCACCGGAACCGGCGATGAGTGGAGCAGTGAACTCGCCACGGAACCGATCGTGAACCGCTTGAGCAGCCCGCCGTTGCTGGCGCCTATGACCAAGGCCGCGGCGTCGAATTCCACTGCGGCCTCGATCAGCGTGCGGGCCTCGGAATCGCCGCGGCGGATGTGCGCGCGTGCGGTGACATCCGCCGGGATCAACGCCAGGCCCTCGTCCAGCCAGCGCTTCGCTTGGTCGGTGAGGATGTCGTTGTAGCCGGCCTCGGGCGGATAGACGGCATTGAAAGGGGAATCCTCGGGGATCACCAGGACCAGATCCAGGCTCACATCGTGGTTCCTGGCCAGCGCGACGGCGAGGTGAACGGCATCGCGCCCCCTCGCATTGGCGGTGTAACCCACTACGTAGCGCATGGTGGTCCTTTCTGGAGTACCGCTTAAAAGGTGGTGCCGGCAGGCCGGGAATGACGCTCCCCCGGCCTGCCGCTTAGTTCTTTTCTGCCGCTAGACGGCTACCGTTGCCAGCTTGTTGGCTTCAACAATGCGTGCGGCAGTTGCTTGGCCCATGCGGACCGCACCATCCACGTGCTGGTAGCCCTCGGCTGCGAGGTCGGACGAGGACCAGTAGATCGGCCCGACGTTCGCGTGCTGGTCCTTGCCGTAGCGGTGCAGGCCGCCGAGGTCGTAGCTGGACGCGTAGGCACCGCGGGTCCACTCTTCGGAGCCCCAGTCGGATTCGTAGTAGACCTCGGGCGTGAGGGCCTTATCGCCCAGGAAGCCGGCGATCGATTCCAGGATGGCCTTCTTGCGGTCTTCGGCGCTGAGCTCGAACACGGCGTCGGCCTTTTCGTCGGATACGAAGCCCACCAAAGTGCCGCGGGAATCGCCGTGGTTGGTGTTGTCGTAAACCTCCTGGACCAGTGCGCCTGCGCTGAAGCCCGTGCCGGAAAGTCCTTCTTCGCGCCAGAACGGGGTCTCGTAAACAGCGTGGACCTTAATCACCAGGCCCAGCGACTGGTGCTGGTGCATCTGGTGCTGGCGACGCGGCAGCGGCGGCTCGAAGGAAACGCGGGAGTACAGGTTGGGCGGCACCGCCATGATCACGAAGCGGGCGTTGACGGTTGCCTCATCCGAAACAACGGTCACGGCGTTCTCTGACCAGTTGATGGTGCGGACCGGGCTGTTGAGTACGACGTCGTCACCCAGTTCTGCTGCCTGCAGCAGCGAAACCCGCTGCATACCGCCGATGACGCGCTTGTCCAGAATGAAGTCTTCGTCGGTCAGGTGGCTAAAGGAACCGGCCGAGGCCGCCATCAGGACTGCCTGGAGTGCGGAGAAGGCGTGTGCGGGCTTGGTGAGCATGCCACCGGCGATGAAGAGGCCAATGTTGTTGCAGGCTTCCTCGTCGCTGGAGTTCTGGCGGAGCCAGTGGTGGAAGGAGATGGTGTCCAGCTCGCGTGCCTTGGGGTGGGCCCAGGGTTCGGTGGGGCCGATCTCCGCAGCGAGCTCATCCAGGATGGCTACCAGCTTGTCCATCTCGGCCTTGGTGGTTTCGTTTACCGGGAAAGTGTCACCGGTGTACTGGGTGCGCTTGCCGTCTGCACCGATATAGACGGACTCGCCTTCGCGGTAGCGCGAGTACATTTTGAGTCCGAGCTCGTCCAGCAGTTCCATGAGGGCTGTCTGGTCCGGGGAAACCCACTGGCCGCCGATCTCCAGCATGGCGCCGTCGATGGTATCCGTCCAAGTGCGGCCACCCACGCGGTCGCGTGCTTCGAGCACCGCAACGCTGAGTCCGGCCTTCTTCAATTCGCGTGCTGCCGTCAACCCTGACGGTCCGGCGCCGACGATCACAACGTCGCGTTCAAGATTCTGCATGATGTCCTCTCCGTGGCCGTCCGTGGTGGCTGACCAATAAATGAATGGCATTCATTTATAACCATAATAGCGCTGGAGTCCGCCCCTGTGAAGACCCAGTGGAATAATGCTGGGGACACAGGCAGCAGAAAGGCTCCCGATGCCCGAACCCACCCCCGCTTCTTCCGCCCGACCTGCTCGCCGGCGCGCCGGCAGGCCGACCGCGGCTGTCTTGGACCAGGACGGGATCACGACGGCGGCACTGGAGTTAATCAGCAGCAAGGGTTACGACGGACTCACCATGGCCGCCCTGGCACGCTCCCTGGGCGTCGCGCCTTCCGCCCTTTACAACCATGTGGCCTCCAAAGATGACGTGCTCATTCTGCTCATGGACCATTTGGCCGCAATGGTGGACGTTTCCGCATTCGGCACCGAACCGTGGGATGAAGCCGTACGCCGCTGGGCCTGGTCCTATAGGGACGTTTTCTCCGCGCACACCCCCCTGATTCCGATCATTGCCGTACTGCCCGTGGCCAATGCCCCCAAAACGCTCGCCATGTACGAGTCAGTGACCGCCGGTTTCCGCGATGCCGGGTTCCCGGAGGACCGCATTATTTCCGCAATCGTGGCCCTGGAAGCCTTCGTGTTTGGCGCCGCTTACGACGTCACGGCCCCGGATGACATCTTCGACGCCGGCAGCCTCGCCCAGCAGGTCCCCAACTTCACGGCCGCTGTGGATAGGTTGTCCCTGGCAGGCCAGGAGCGGCCAACCGACGCAGCTTTCGTCCTGGGACTTGAAACCCTGATTGCGGGTTTCGGGGCGCTCCGGGATCAAGTTCCCAAAGGTGCGCATCAGAGGCTGAGGTAGCGGATTTCCCTGGTGTTGTCGCTGTAAGTCACCTCGACGGGTACTTTTTCCTCTGACGAGTTCGTCAGCTCCCCTCCCGGAAGCCAGAAGGCGAACTGGCCCTTCGATACTGTGGCCGTAATCTTCTCGCCTGCCGTGCTGATGTAGGTCATGGAGGCCACGTCCGGGCCAACTTGCCCTGAAGCCATCGAGAGCGGATTGTCACCGATGACGCCGGTACCGAGTTGGCTGGTTCTGATATCCCTGCCGGTGGGCTTCTTGCCATCTCCCGGCTTTCCTACTGAGCCAAAGGAACCCCTTTTGAACCATGGGGCCGAGGAATCGGTGGTGCAGTTAGCTTCGAAGCCGTCAGTGCTGCTGAGGACAACCGTGGTCCAGGCTCCCCGCTTTTCTGCAATTGCCACGTCAGCTACTGCCACGTCATTGACGTACATGCCATCACCAATCCTTTTGCTGGACCGGGCGCAGTCGGAAACCGCGCTATCGCGCTCGGCACCTATCAGCGCACCCGGCGCGGCGGTCCACGTTGCAAAGGCCGGGTCGCCTCCCGAGAGAGCCGGCCCCATCAGGAATCCAACTGTGGTTGCGAAAGCAACTGCACCCAAAGCAAGGGCGCGACGACGACGACGGCTTGGAATCGACGTCGACGTTTGGTGTTCTGCAGGTTCGGCGCCCCTGGCGGCTGGAGTTGGGTGGGACCGAAGAATCAGTTCCAGATCTTTCTGCGAACGTCGCGGGTCAGTAGGTTTGTTCTGCTCGGCGGCGTCCATGGACCGCAGAAGAGTATCGATGTTCCGGCTGTTTTTCATGGTGTGGTGGCCTTTTCGGAAGATGTGGCTGGCGCCGGCGACTCTTGGCGCGGGATGTGATCAAGGAGTAGCCGCAGGGCTCGCCTTGCGCGGGTGAGGCGGAGCCGGAACGCAACGGGAGAAATGCCCAATACCCGTGCTGCCTGGGGTGCGGCCAGGTTCTCGAAGATCGCCAGCCCGAGGGCCTCTTGATGGATCGCGGAGAGCAGCTCCCAGGCTCTGCCTAGATCAACGCGGCTGCTGACCAGATCAGCGTGGGAATCGGCGTTGGATACAGAGGTCGCGTCGGCGAGGCGGACGCCCAGCGCGTGTCGACGCTGCTCTCCACGGCGGGCGTTGAGCATGAGGTTTCGAGTGATGCCAAAGATCCATGCCCGCGCATCGTCCTCGTGCTGAGGCGTTTCAGAAAAGCGCCGCCAGACGATGAGAAATGCCTCAGCCACTACGTCCTCGGCATGTGCCGCGTCTGTGCGGCGCTGAACGAACTTGAGCAGGTCAGCATAGGCGGATTGATACAGCGCCCGAAAGGCTTCTTCCTGGTCGGGGGCTCTCGATAGGTAGCTCATACCCAGTACCTGTCCGCCACGTACCTCAGTGTGTTGCATTCGCGCGATAAATTCTTGGAACTCAGGGGAGGGTGTCCCCCCAAGCCGGGTGCCGCCGTCGTGCGTTCCCGTGTGACGTCGCTTGGGCAAACCTAACCCTTGTAGTACAAGTACAAAACTTGTATCCTAAGTGACAGGCAAGGACGCCGCATTTACTAGGAGAACCATGAGCACCGTAGATCTGATTCGCCACATCAAGCTGTCCACGGCACGTTTACCCCTCACCGTACCCATCAGCGATGCCAAGGTCTTCACCGGCAGGCAAAAGCCCATGACCGAAGTGGTCTTCCTGTTTGCCGAGATCGCCACGGAACAAGGCCACCGCGGCCTGGGATTGAGCTACTCCAAACGCGCCGGCGGCCCTGCGCAGTATGCGCACGCCAAGGAAGTGGCAGAAGGGATCATCGGCGAGGACCCTAACGACATCGGCAAGATCTACACCAAGCTCCTCTGGGCCGGCGCCTCCGTGGGCCGTTCGGGTGTGGCTACGCAGGCCCTGGCGGCCATCGACATCGCGCTCTACGACCTCAAAGCCAAGCGCGCCGGACTCCCCCTCGCCAAGCTCCTAGGCTCCTACCGCGACTCCGTGCAGACCTACAACACCTCCGGCGGGTTCCTCAACGCCACGCTGGACGAGGTCAAGGAACGCGCCACGCAATCCATCAACGATGGCATCGGCGGCATCAAGATCAAGGTTGGCCTGCCCGACTCCAAGGAGGACCTGCGCCGAGTTGCCGGAGTCCGCGAACACATCGGCTGGGACGTCCCGCTCATGGTGGACGCCAACCAGCAATGGGACCGGGCCACCGCGCTGCGTATGGGCCGCCAGCTGGAGGAATTCAACCTCATATGGATCGAAGAACCGCTGGATGCCTACGACTTCGAAGGCCACGCGCACCTGGCCCGGGTTCTGGACACCCCCATCGCCACGGGTGAGATGCTCGCCTCCGTAGCCGAACACAAGGGCCTTATTAACGCGAACAGCTGCGACATCATTCAACCCGACGCACCACGCGTCGGCGGCATCACCCAATTCCTGAGGCTCGCAGCGTTGGCGGATGAACGCGGGCTGGGCCTGGCACCCCACTTCGCCATGGAAATCCACCTTCACCTGGCCGCCGCGTACCCCCGCGAGCCGTGGGTGGAGCACTTCGACTGGTTGGACCCGCTGTTCGAGGAGCGCCTCGAAACCAAGAACGGCCGCATGATCGTTCCGGACCGGCCGGGGCTTGGTGTCACCCTCAGTGAGCAGGCCCGCGCCTGGACCACCGAATCAGTAGAGTTCGGCGCGTAATCTTGAACCCATGAGCCGAAACCTGACCGCGGATCTCGCCGCCGATCTTCGCAACCGCATTGTGGACGGCGTCATCCAGCCAGGTGAGAAGCTCCCCAGCGAAAACACGCTCATTAGTGAGTTCGGGGTGAGTCGGACCGTGGTTCGCTCTGCCCTGACCCGGCTGCAGGCCGAGGGGTTGGTGGAAACCGAACGCGGGCGGGGCAGCTTCGCGCTGACCCCGCCGGCAGACGGCCCGTCTCCGGCGCCCGGTTCCCGGGCTGTTTCCAGCATGGAAGATCGGCTGCAGATGCTGGATTTCCGCGTTGGCGTGGAAACAGAAGCTGCCGCTTTGGCCGCGCGGAACCACACGGAGCGCCAGCTCAAGGCGATGCACGGAGCTTTGGAACAGTTCATCGCCAGCTCCGGCCACCCGGCACACTCCATGAAAGCCGATTTCGAGTTCCACCGGGCCATTGCCGCCGCCACGGGCAACCCCTTTTACACGGACTGCATCTCCGCCCTGGGCCAAACCATGATCACCATGCCACGCCCGCGCCTCGTCGCCAGCGACCACCAGGACTCACCCGAGCGCTTTGCCCAGGTCGTCCACGAGCACTCCTCTATATATGCGGCCATCGCGGAGGGCGACCAAGTGGCTGCCGCAGCCGCCATGCGCTTGCACCTGAGCAACTCACGACGCCGGTTCGCGGCTTCCGCGCGCGCCTAACCTCCCGCACACCCAACTAAGTAGCACTTAAGCGCGTTTAGCGGTACCGCGACATATGACGTCGCGGCGCTTTTTACTGGGACACAATTCGACTTTCAGCGTCCCCTTTTGACGAAATAGGAATCCCCACGACGCCCCATTGAGAACTATTGATCGACATTTCAGAAAACTGGCGCGTAAATTCCGAGTCCCGCTAACTTTTGAAGAACCCGTCATTTGTGACCGGGAAATCCATCAAAAGCCTTTGGGTGCTTCACGCAGGAATGCCTTGTCATGCACCCGGACAGAGAGACGCCGGCATGACAACACAGCTCACCCATGAACACACCGCAATCCAGACTTACGTCCAGGAGCTCAGGCGCCAGGTTGAGGGCATCGAGGTCCTCGAGCCGGGCATCGGGACCACCCGCTACAGTCACGACGCAGCCACGGCCAAAACCGCAGCTTCAAGCGGAAACCCGGGCCCCGCCGTCGTGCTTCCGGCAACAGCAGCGGACGTTCAGAAGGCGGTAAGACTCGCAGCAGAACATGGCGTGACACTGGTCCCCCGCGGAGCCGGGACGGGTTTGTCGGGCGGGGCCACGGCACACCAGGACCAGGTGGTCATTTCCACGGAAAAACTGACCGCCATCATCGAGGTCTCCCCGCTGGACGAAGTAGCGGTGGTTGAACCGGGCGTCATCAATGCGGACTTGAATAAGCATCTTGAACCTTTCGGGCTTTTCTACGCCCCGGATCCCGCCAGTTTCGATATTTCCTCCATCGGCGGCAATATCGCCACGAATGCCGGCGGGCTACGGTGCGCCAAGTATGGGGTGACCCGGGAGTCCATCCTTTCTCTGGACGTCGTCCTCGCAGATGGCAGCCTCATCACTATTGGTCACCGCTCCATCAAGGGCGTCACAGGACTGGATTTGACCTCGTTGTTTGTGGGTTCAGAAGGCATCCTTGGCATCGTCACCAAGGCAACGGTCCGCCTCCGCCCCATCCCCGTGGCCCGCATGACGGTCAGCGCGTTCTTCAACAGCACCGCGGAGGGCACGGACGGGCTGGCAGCCATCACCTTGTCGCCCGTGCGCCCGGCCGCGATCGAGTTCTTCGACACCCCCAGCCTGGCCAACATCGACGCCCACTCGGGGACCAGCCTGCGCAGCCGCGGTGCTGCGTTGATTCTCATCGAGATCGACGGATACGGCATCGGCGACCAAGCGGCGGACCTCGCCACCGCGCTCAGTGCGGTTGGTGGCCGCGTCACCGTGGAGTCCGACGACGACGGCGTGCGGCTGTGGGAACTGCGCCGCAGTGGCCGCGGCCTCCCGCAGGACAAGTGGTACATCGGCGAGGACATCGCCGTTCCCAAGTCCCAGCTGCCCAAGGTCTACGCCTCCTTCCCGGCCTTGGAAGCGCGCTTCGGCGTGGACATCTCGGCGGTATCGCACGCGGGCGACGGGAACCTTCACCCGCTCATCACCAAGGACAAAACGCCCGACGACGGCGCGAACCCGCCTGCCCCGCTTCTGGAAGCTGCCACTGAACTGGTGAAGGTGGCGCTTTCACTCGGCGGCACGGTGACCGGCGAGCACGGGGTAGGAACCATCAAGCGCGAATGGGCCGCGCTGGAACTCTCGGAGCGCAGCCGCGAGCTGCAGCACGCCATCAAGGCTGCAATCGACCCCCAGCAACTTCTCAACCCTGGCAAGGCCATCTAGCACCCTGCCCCCAGCATCACCCAACGCAATCCCCCAACGCATCAGGAGCACCCATGAACACCTTCAAAACCCCCGAATTCCGCAGGCGGGCCTTCTTCGCAGGCCTCGGCGCCCTCTCAACCGCTGCCCTCGTCACAGCTTGCGGAGGGACGACGGCCAGCACTGGCGCCGGCTCCACCACTCCGGTGGACGGCGGCAACATCACCTTCCTCATCCAGGGCTACGACACCGGGTGGGTCTCCAGCAAGACGTCCATCTCCAGCTACGAGGGCAACCTCTGGGGCCAGATCACTGACAAGCTGGTGTACGTCAATGAAAAGGGCGTGTTGAGCCCGTGGGTTGCTGAGAGCTGGGAAGAACTCAACGGCGCCAAGGACTTCGTGATCCACCTGAAGAAGGGCGTGACCTTCTCTGACGGAACGCCGCTGGATGCAGCGGCGGTGGTGGCCAACCTCAACGCCTGGGCCAAGGGCGATTCCACGCGTGGCGTCAGCAAGGTGGGCCTCTTCCCGTCCAGCAACTTCGTGTCAGCAGAGGCCTCGGATGCGGAAACCGTGAAGGTGTCCTTCTCCTCTCCCGCGCTGGGCTTCATCGCCACTCTGGCGTACCACGGCTGCATCCTGCTCTCCCCGAAGACCCTGGCTCTGCCGGTGGAAGCCCAGGCCGACCTCAGCCAGGAAATCGGCAGCGGACCGTTCGTGGTCAAGTCCTGGAAGCAGGGCGACACCTACGTCCTGGAGAAGCGCAAGGATTACAACTGGGGTCCCGCAGCGCTCGGCCACACCGGTCCGGCGCGACTGGACACCATCACGTACAAGGTCATTAAGGACACCTCGGTCCGGACCTCCACGGTGGTCTCCGGCCAGGCCGATGTTGCCTTCAACGTTGAGCCCCAGGAAATCGAATCGCTCAAGGCACAGGGCTTCACGGTGGGGACGCCGCGCTACCTGGGTTTCGTGGACGGATTCCAGGTCAACACGCAGGCCTTCCCCACCAACGATCCCGCTGTTCGCAAGGCTATCCAGCACGGCATCGATCGCGAAGAGATCCGCAATACGGTCTACACCAGCGACTGGAACGCGGCCACCACGTTTATCCAGGGCAACGTCCCGGAGGCAGGCGAGTTTAGCGACTCCTTTGAGTTCGACGCAGAAAAGGCCAACAAGCTTCTGGAGGACGCCGGCTGGACCAAGGGTTCTGACGAGTACCGCACCAAAGACGGCAAAACCCTCGAATTTACCCTCACGCCTAATCCCTATGTACCGTCCACCAAGGCCGAGGACGAGCTCATTGCCCAGCAACTCAAGAAGGTGGGTATTAAGATCAACCTCAAGGTGGTGGACGTGGCCGGCTACGCGGCCGTGCAGGCCAGCAAACCGCCGCTGTTCCAAACCTCACGCAGCTTCGTCGACGTCGGAACGGTCGCCGGAGTCCTGACCAGCCAGAACAAGGGCGAGGACTGGTTCGGACTGGGTACCAGCGACCAGAAGCTCAACGACCTCTCCACTGCGATCGCCACGGCTTCGGACCGGGCATCCCGCGAGAAGGTCGCCGACGAGCTCCAGCAGTACGTCCTGGAGCAGGGCTACTTTATCCCTCTTAACCAACTCGTCCAGCGCCTTTACCTGATCAGCCCGAAGATCAAGGATGTCCAGTACAACGGCCTGGCCTACGCCAACTTCTACACCGCGTGGATCTCGCAGTGACCAGCGATTACAAGCGCTTTGCGTTGACCCGCGCGGGTCAGGCGGTCGTCGTCGTTCTTCTGGCGTATGTCCTCACGTTCCTGGTGATCAGCGTCCTCCCCGGTGACGCCATCACCAACACGCTCCGGGACCCACAGCACGGCCTGAGCGAAGAAGACATCCAGCGCATCGTGGCGTTCTACGGCCTGGATCAGCCGGTGATCGTGCAGCTGCTGCTCTCGCTGGGACGGTTCCTGACGGGAGAGTTGGGCTTCTCGCTGCAGTCCAATCTTCCCGTGTCCCAGATCGTGGGAGATGCGCTGCCTTCCACGCTCACTCTTGCCACCAGCGCGCTGCTCATCGCCATAGTTTTCGCGGTGGTCATCGCGTACGGCGCCCAGTATTTGCCGGGCAAGTGGGCGGCTACCGTCCGTTCCATTCCGTCGTTCTTCCTGTCGGTCCCCAACTTCGTGATCGGCCTGGTGCTGATCGAGTTCTTTGCCTTCCGGCTCCATTCCTTCACCACCACAGATCCCAACAGCCCGGTGGCGACGTTGTTCGCCGCGATCACCCTGGCCATTCCGGTCTCCGCTCCACTGGCCGAGGTGTTGATAGCGAGTTTGGACCACGAATCCCGGCAGGAATACGCCGTGGTGGCCCGTTCACGCGGGCTGACCGAGGCCAGGCTCTTCGCCAAACACCTGGTGAAGCCGTCCGCCCTCCCTTCCGTGGCCATGGTGGCGCTCATTGTGGGTGAGCTTCTGGGCGGCTCCGTCATCACCGAGACCATCTTCGGCCGTGACGGCATCGGCACCGTTGTCCAGAAGGCGGTGACGGGAGAAGACCAACCCGTGCTCCAAGCCGTGGTGTCCCTCTCAGCCGTGGTCTTCGTGGCCGTGAACCTCGTGGCGGATCTTGCCTCGCCGCTGTTGGATCCACGCGTCAAACTCCGGGAAAAGGTGGGCGCATGACTGCCACGCTTGGCTACACCCAACTACGCAATGTTGGAACAGCATCCAAAAAGCTCAATGCGGGACTGCCTCCAGTCACCGTAATCCTGTCTTTCGCCGTGGTCCTGCTGGTCATCCTGTGGTCACTCGTCCCGGGCTTCTTCACATCCTTCAGCCCGGTCACGGGCGATACCGCGAGCAAACTGGCGGCACCGAGCGCCGCGCACTGGTTCGGCACGGACTACCTCGGACGCGACCAGTACGCACGCGTCGTCTACGGCACGGCGTCCTCCGTCACCAGCGCTTTGGTGGCGGTGCTCATCGGATTGGTGGTGGGCAGCATCATCGGGCTCGCCAGTGGATTCCGTGGCGGCTGGCTGGACTCCATTCTGGGCCGGTTCGTTGACGTTCTCCTCGCCATCCCCGGGTTCCTGCTGGCCGTGGTCATCGTCAGTTCGCTGGGTTTCCAAACCATCAACGCCGCCATCGCCACCGGAGTGTCCGCCGTCGCGGTCTTTGCCCGGCTGATGCGCGCGGAAGTGATGCGCGTCCGCAGCGCCACGTACGTGGAGGCGTCCTATCTGGAAGGCGGGAACCGGCTGCACGCGTTGCTCGGCCATATCCTCCCCAACGCCTACAGGTCCGTGCTGGTACTGGCGGTGCTCCAGTTCGGCACGTCCATCCTGATCATTGCCTCACTGGCCTTCCTGGGTTACGGCGATCCGCCCCCGGCCTCCGACTGGGGTCTCCTAGTGGCCTCGGGCAAAACCTACGTAACCGCTCCATGGCTCGTCTACGCGCCGGCGCTGGTCATCGTGGTCACCGTTTTATCCGTCAACCGCATCAGCCGCTGGCTGCGAAAGGCGAAATGACATGACCCTGAACACCAAGGACCGCAACGTGTCCGCAGACCTATTAACAGTGCACGGTTTGTCCATCGCCTACGGTCCCACCGCCGTGGTCCATGACGTCTCCTTTTCGGTGGCCAAAGGCGAGAGCCTGGCGCTCATCGGAGAGTCGGGATCGGGCAAGTCCACTATCGCCAAGGCCATCCTCCGGTTGCTTCCCCACGGAGAAGCGACGGCCACGGGGCGTGTAGCGCTCAACGGACAGGATGTCCTGGCGCTGCCCGAGAAGCACTTCCGTCCCCTCCGCGGCCGGGAACTGGGCTTCATCCCCCAGGACCCTGCATCGGCTTTGAACCCCGTGCGGACCATCGGCGCGCAGGCCCACGAGGCCGCCGCGCTGCTCGGCGAAACAGACCCAACGGTCCGCCGCGCAAAAATCCTGGACGTGCTGGAGCAAGTAGGCCTCCCGGACCCTGCCCGGGTTTACGATTCCTACCCGCACCAGCTCTCCGGCGGCATGCTTCAGCGCGTGCTGATCGCGCTCACGGTGTTGCCTCGTCCGGCGCTGATCGTGGCTGATGAACCAACTTCCGCTTTGGACGTAACGGTTCAGAAGCTCATCCTGGACATGCTGACCGAGCTCCGCCGCGAGCTGGACATCAGCCTGCTCCTCATCACGCATGACCTCGCGATCGCCGCCGAGCGCGCCGATTCCCTGGTGGTGCTGAAGGACGGCTCAGTGCAGGAAAGTGGACCGTCCCTGGAAGTGTTCGCTTCGCCTACCACCGATTACGCGCGGAGCCTTCAGGCCGACGTCCCGGCGCTCCACCCGGACCGGTACCGCAACCAGCGCATCACCCTTACGGAAGCGAACCACCTTGAGGAAGCGCACGACGGCGGCTCCCGCACTCAGGCTGTTGCTTCACCGACAGCGGGACCCCAGATCGATGTTCAAGGGGTGACCAAGCGCTTCTCCGCCGGCGGAAAGGACGTCCTCGCCTGCGACGGGGTGTCCTTCTCCGTGGAACGTGGCCGAACGCACGCGCTCGTCGGCGAGTCCGGGTCCGGCAAAACCACTGCGGTCCGGCTGCTGCTGGGTCTTGAACAGCCGGACGCTGGGGAGATTACGGTAGCCGGCCAATCGACGTCGGGCCGTTCCAGGTCCGACGTCCGCGAGATCCGCCGCCATCTCCAGTTGGTCTACCAGAACCCGTTTACGTCCCTCGACCCCACATGGCGGGTGGGCAGGATTGTCCGCGAACCACTGGATGAGTTCGGCGTGGGCACCAAGGCAGAGCGTGCCCAGCGGGTTCGCGAGGCTTTGGAAGCCGTGGGCCTTCCATCCGATGTGGCCTCGAGGCGGCCTGCGCACCTGTCCGGCGGCCAGCGCCAACGGGTGGCGATCGCCCGGGCGCTGGTGGTGAGGCCCGACGTCGTGGTTTTGGATGAACCCACCTCCGCACTGGACGTGAGCGTCCAAGCGGGAATCCTCGAGCTGCTGTCCAAACTGCAACGTGAATTGGGGCTGACGTATCTCTTCGTTTCGCACGACCTCGCACTGGTGAGGCAGGTGGCCGACACCCTCTCCGTCCTGCGTCGCGGCCAAGTGGTGGAGGACGGACCTGTGGAGGAGATCTTCCACAGACCACAACACCCCTATACCCGCGCCCTCCTTGAAGCGATTCCCCTGGCAGCCGTGGCCTCAGAGCCGGCAGCCGACCAACAACTAGCGAAGGCAACAGCATGACCGTGAACCTGATATCCACCCGTCGGCCCGCGCTCATCGAGGCCTTTACCGCCCCCAAAGGCTTTGGGGACCAGACGCTGCGTGATCGGCGGGCAGATGCGATCGAGCTTCTTGGTGGCATTCCGGATCCCAGCGTCCTCCCCACGGAGGAACTGGCCGCCGCCACAACACGTGTGCTGTCCAAGCCCGGCGTCCCTGCGCTCCAATACTCACGGACAGAGGGTATTTCGCCGCTGCGGGAGTGGATCGCAGAACGCGAAGGCGTCTCTGTTGACCGGATCCTCATCACCAACGGCGGGTTCCATGGACTCTCCTTGGCAATCCAGTCCGTAGTGGAACGCGGCGACCTGGTGGCCGTGGACAACCCGATCTTCCCGCTGTTCCTCCGCGGGCTCCAGCTCTCTGACGCACGGACTCTGCCCGTATTTGTGGGTCCGCAGGGTCTGGACGTCGATCAGCTCTCGGACCAGCTCAGGGGCGGTGCCCGACCATCCGCCCTATATACAGTGCCTGACTTCCACAACCCCTCCCAAGGCACGCTGTCCGGAGAGGCCCGGAAAGAACTCGTGCGGCTGGCCGAACACTACGGATTCGTGGTCCTGGCGGACAACCCGTACCGTGAGCTTCGCTTTACGGGCGAGCAAGAGACTGTGGAGGAGTTCAATAACTCGGACCACGTCCTCCACATCAACACCTTCACCAAGACACTGGGGCCGGGGTTGCGCCTTGGATGGACCGTGGCTCCGGAGCGCTTGGCGCGTGATCTGGTGGCATTGCGCAGCCGCCAGGATTCCCACAGCTCCACGCTGGTCCAGGCCATCATCGGGGAACTGGTCACGTCCGACCCTGGAATTTTCGACGCAACCCTGAACCGGGCCCGCGCCCTGTACCGGAACCGCGCTGAAACGCTGGTTGCCGCCCTGCACCGGGAAGCTCCTGGAGCTTTTGAGACTGTTCTCCCGGACGGCGGACTGTTCCTCTGGCCCAAACTGGCAGACAACTCCGTGGACCCTGAGCAACTGGCCGCTGATGCCAGCGCAGAAGGGGTGGAGTACCAGCGGGGTTCGTTCTTCCCCTCAGGGCCCGGAACGGACGCTGACCGGCACCTGCGCCTGGCGTACGGCGACGTTGCGGCGTCAAAGCTGGAGGAAGCGGCTGCGCGCCTGGGACGTGCGCTGAAGCGGCAAGTTCCATAGGCCTCACCCAACTGGAAAACAAAAGAGCCCCGGTCCTAAGACCGGGGCTCTTTCACTTGCGTGCGCGAGGGGGGATTTGAACCCCCACACCCTTTCGGATACTGGCACCTGAAGCCAGCGCGTCTGCCGTTCCGCCACTCGCGCGCAACTTCTTTTTCCGGACTTCCGCTGGTCTCCCAGCTTCGTTTCCTTCAAAAGCAGCGAGATCAAGCATAACGGACAGTCGCCGCAAAACACCAATCGAAAGGTAGGAGGCGTCCCCGAAGAGGCCAGGAGTCCCCCAACAATGGCTTAACCAGGTGAGAATTTCAGCCCTCCCCTCCCGCGCTACCATGGGCCGGAAACGAACTTTTCCGGGTCGCAAGGCGTTGTGGATTAAGGCCATTCCCAGTCAGTCCCAGTAGTATCGGGAAGTGGAAGGGCCGTCAGGCGCGTACTTCGCTGTGTGTGCGGACGGATCAATGGACGGACTATCGGACCAGGCACAACGGGTGCCGCGGCAAGGAAAGGAGAAGGACCATGGGTTTGCTGGATAAAGTCGAGCGCGGCATTGAAAAGGCTGTCCGCAACGTCTTCTCCACGGGGTCGCGGGCACGTGTTGAGCCAGTGGAGATTGCAAGCAAGCTGAGGCGCGAGTTGGACAATAAGTCCATCACCATCGCTGCCGGGCGGACGCTGGCTCCAAATGTCTTTGATGTCCTGTTGAGTGACGAGGACTTTGCCCGGGCCCAGGAATGGGGAACACCATTGGCCGAGGAATTGTGCGACGTCGTCATCCAGCACGTCCGTAGCCAGGGCTACACGCTCCAAGGCGCCGTGCGCATTTCGTTCCGACGCAACGACGAGGAACGTGCCGGTCACTTCGAGATCGCTTCGCGAACAGAGAAGCAGTCAAACGACGGATCAGCACCGGCGCCGTCCCCCAGGGCCAACGTCCCCGCCGCTCCGGTGCGGCAGCCCACGCGCATGCAGCCTGTACTGGACATCGGCGGTCAGCGGTATTCGCTCAACGCCCTGTCCGTGGTGCTTGGTCGCTCCTCCGAAGCCGACATCCTGGTGGATGACACAGGTGTTTCACGGAAGCACCTTGAGGTCCGCACGGAAAATGGCACCACGTGGGCCGTTGATCTCGGCTCCACCAACGGCAGCTACGTTAATGGACATAAAGTGAACGGCAGCGTGGAGCTTACAGACGGCTCAACCATCACGATGGGACGTACCAAGATCATTTTCCGCCTCCTCCCCCAAACCCCGGGCGGTCACGCGTGAACGACATCAGCGAACTGACCATCACAGCGCTTCGCTTCGGATTCCTCCTCCTACTCTGGGTCCTGATTTTCAGCATCGTCACCACCATGCGCCGCGACTTCCAGATAGGCCGCAAGGCTGTCACCGGCGTTCCCACGGCACGGGAAGTCCGCAAGCATCCTGAACTAGCGGCTTCGCCGCCGCCGGCAATCCAGCATGCGCGAACACTTGTAGTTACTGAGGGTCCCCTCAAAGGCACCACGGTCCCCCTGGCGGCCAGCCCCATTCTGCTGGGCCGCGCGCAGGAAGCCACGCTTGTCCTGGAGGACGACTACGCTTCCGGCCGGCATGCACGCCTGTTCCCGCAGGGTAGCCGCTGGTTCATCGAGGACCTGGGCTCCACCAACGGCACCTACCTGGCCGATCAGCAGCTCACCCGCGCATTGCCTGTTGAGCTTGGCGTCCCCGTGAGAATCGGCAAGACGGTCATTGAATTGAGGCCGTAGTCCATGGCCTCCCCCGAGACCCCCAAAGGCCAGGAAAAGCCTGCGGAGCGCCCGCTCATCATGCGCTACGCCGCTCGTTCCGACGTCGGACGGATCCGCTCCAAGAATGACGACTCCGCATATGTGGGTCGCCATCTTGCCGTGGTGGCCGACGGCATGGGCGGTCACGCCGGCGGCGATGTCGCTTCCGCTTCAACGGTTCTGGACATGATCCACCTTGATCATGACGACTATCCGGAGGGTGCGGACACCGTCCTGGCCGACGAGATCCAGACCGCCAATTCCCTTCTTTCCGAGCTCGTGCACCAAAATCCCAAGCTTTCGGGGATGGGCACCACCGTGACAGCCCTGCTTTTGGAGGGCCGCAAGCTCCACTTCGCCCACATTGGCGATTCCCGCGCCTACAGGCTGCGCAACAAGAAGTTTGAACAGGTCAGCATTGACCACACGTTCGTGCAGCGGCTCATTGACGAGGGCCGGCTGCGCCCGGAGGAAGCCGAAACGCATCCGCACAAGAACGTCTTGATGCGAGTCCTCGGCGACGTCGATGCCAGCCCCGAGCTGGACCTGGATGTCCTGGATGTGGAACCTGGCGAACGCTGGCTGCTCTGCTCCGACGGACTCAATTACGTTGCCGGCCACGTGGTGGAGCGCATGGTCCGTGAAACCAAGGACCTACGCGAATGTGCTGAGATCCTTGTTGACCTGACCCTTGAAGCCGGCGCCCCGGACAACGTCACCGTGGTGATGTTGGAGATTGCGGAGGAGACCGACGACGACGTCAACACGGCCGCCGTCGACGTCGTTCCGGCAGCGGCGCTTGCCGCGGTTGACGAGCCTGACGCGGTGACGGCCACCAAGTCCGCCGATGATGTGGCTGCGGACAAAGCTGTAGAAGACAGCAAAACCGAGTCGAAGCCCAAAGCCGAGCAGCAGGCAGGCGCTGGATCGTCGTTTAGTGCGGGCAATCCTGACAACAAACAAGACGCGGCTGACGACACTTCAACCGGCGAGTCCACTGAACCTCCTGCCACCACCGACCCGCACCTCGGCGAGCATTTGTCGGCGGAAGTGCTGCGCGAGGAATTGGCCAGTCGGCCTCATGAGCTTGTTGGTGCAGCTGCAACCGCCGCCGAAACGGGCTCCATTCCCACGGTGGCCGGCCGCACTGTGGCACGGAGGGCAGCTACTGTCCTGACACACAAGGCTGAACAGGACCGCGTTGAGGTGGAAGAGCCGCCGCGACGCCGCGTGCGCTGGTTGATGCCTGCGGTTGCAGCGGTGGTTGTCCTGGGTGTGGTGGTGGGCCTCTGGCTTGGCTATGCCTGGACCCAAACGCGCTACTACGTGGGCGAATACGATCAGCGGGTCGCCATCTTCAACGGAATCTCGCAGCGGCTCGGCCCCATTCAACTTTCCCGGCTTGAAGCCGTAACCGATATCAGGGTGGATTCATTGCCGGAATACGGCCAACAGAGCGTACGCCAGACAGTACCGGCGGGCGACCTCGACGGTGCGCAGGACATCGTGGAGAACCTGCGGAACACCGGCAGCGCCTCTGCGAACTGCCCCAGCCCCGCGCCCACGGCCGCGGGCACCGCGTCGGGATCGGCAACCCCTACGCCAGCACCTACGGCCACTGTGCCCATTCCCAGCACGGCCGCCGTCGCCAGCCCCACTCCTTCGCCCGTCCCGACTCCCTGTGAGGCGGCCAAATGATGCAGACTGAGATAGCCCCCAAACCCCGCCGGAACGTTGAGCTGGTGCTCATCGTCCTGGCCCTTGCCGTGGGCATCGGCGCCAGTGCCTTGGTGAGTATCAACTCGGAAGTCGGACTCGATAGCGACTTCTGGTTCCAGTCCAGCCTTTTGGCCGTGGCTGCTTTCGCATTCCACGTCGTCCTCAGGCTGCGCGCGAAGTATGCAGACCCGGTAATACTTCCCATCGTGGTTGCGCTCAATGGCCTCGGCCTGGCGTTGATCCACCGGATGGACGGTCCCGGGGACGATACGGGCAACAACCAGCTCCGGTGGACCCTTATTGCCATGGCGGTCTCCATAGCCGTGATCTGGTTCCTCAAAGACCACCGGATCCTGCGCCGGTTCACGTACATCTCCCTGGCGGTCAGTGCGTTCCTCCTGGTCCTTCCTTTGATCCCCGGCATCTCCGCGGGTGAAATCCTTGGCGCTCGGGTCTGGATCCGCGTTGGGCCCATGACGTTCCAGCCCGGTGAAATCGCCAAGATCACCCTGGCCATATTCTTCGCAGGGTATCTGTCCTCCAACCGGGACCTCATTCTGCTGGCGGGCCGGAAGATCGGCCCTATGCAGTTCCCCCGGTTCAAGGACCTTGGCCCCATGATCACCGCCTGGCTGGTGAGCATCGGCGTCCTCGTCTTCCAGCGCGACCTCGGATCTTCCATCCTCTTCTTCGGCCTGTTCATTGTGATGATTTACGTGGCCACCAGCCGTATCTCCTGGGTGGTCATCGGCCTGCTGCTGATTCTGGGCGGAGGCTTCATTGCTTCCCAGATCTTCTCCCACGTCGCTTTCCGCATCGATAGCTGGATCAATGCCTTCACACCGGAGGTCTTCGGCAGGTCACCCGGCGGTAGCGGCCAGATCGTGGAGGGCTTGTTCGGCATGGCCGACGGCGGCCTGGTGGGCACTGGTCTTGGCCAGGGCCGGCCGGATCTGGTCCCGTTCGCCAACAGCGACATGATTGTGGCCCTCATTGGTGAAGAGCTCGGCTTGATAGGCCTCTTCGCCGTGGTGATGCTGTACATGTTGCTCTTCACCCGCGGTTTCCGCGCAGCTTTGGGCACCCGGGACGCTTTTGGAAAGCTCCTCGCCTGCGGCTTGTCCTTTGCCATTGCCCTGCAATGCTTCGTAGTGATTGGCGGCGTCACCCGGCTCATTCCCTTGACCGGCCTCACCACTCCGTTCCTCGCAGCCGGCGGCTCTTCGCTTCTGGCCAACTGGATCATCGTTGGCCTGCTGCTCATGATCTCCAACACGGCCCGCGGCCCGGTGGACACCACCCCCATGGTTAACAAACCGCCCGCAAGCAGCACGCCGGACAGCCGCAAACCGGCTACAGGACAGACACCCAGCGCACCAACAGAGGCGGTGAAGCAACAATGAACCAGGCTATTCGCAGCAGCTGGATGGCTGCCGTCGCCATGTTCGCGTTGATCTTCGGCGCCATTAGCTACGTCCAGGTGATTGGTGCTGACGACCTCAACGCCAACCCCTGGAACCAGCGCGCTGTTTTGGCATCCTTCTGCAACGAGCGCGGCTCCATCATTGTGGGTGGAAAACCGGTGGTTGAGTCGGTTCCCGGAACGGAGTCCTGCGCCTTCCAGCGCCAGTACAACCAGCCACAGCTGTATGCCGGCATCACCGGATACTTCTCCAAATTCTTTGGTTCCACCGGCTTGGAACAGTCCATGGGGGAAACCTTGGCGGGCAACTCTGATCAGCTGTTCCTGGATCGCATGAGCCAGATGTTCCTCGGTAAAGAGCCAAAAGGAGCATCTGTGGAGTTGACCTTGGATCCTGCCCTGCAGCAGTTGGCCATGGATCTGATTCCTGAAGGCCAGCGGGGCTCCATTGTGGTCACCAACCCCAAGACCGGCGCCATTTTGGCCATGGCTTCCAAGCCGACCTATGATCCCAACCTGATTGCCACCCATGACCGGACCACAGCGGAAGCAAATTATGCACAGCTGAACCAGATTCCGGGTATCAACCTGAACCAGAACGTCAGCGGTCCTACAGGTAACCTGCTTTCGCCCGGCTCGGTCTTCAAGCTCATTGATACTGCTGCGGCACTGAATTCCGGTAAGTACAACAAGGACAGCGAACTCCCGAATCCCAGCAGCCTTCCCTTGCCCGGCAGCAGTGCCAGCCTGCCCAACTATGCCGGCGGCAACTGCAACGTCCGTGAGACAGCGTCCTTCGCCTTTGCCCTGGAGCAGTCGTGCAACACCCCGTTTGCGAGCATTGCACTTGACCTTGGCCAGGACGCCATCAGGGAACAGGCGCAGAAGTTCGGCTTCGGCCAGGATTTCGGTGACCAGCTCAAGCTGCAGCAAGCCATCAGCGTCTTCCCGGAGGACCTGGACCAGGCCCAGTTGGCACAGTCGTCTGTGGGTCAGCGCGATGTGAAGGCCACGCCGCTGCAGATCAACATGATGACGGCGGCCATTGCCAACGGTGGGGTGCAGATGAAGCCCAACCTGGTTGAGGCCATCCGTGCGCCTGATCTTCGGGTCATCAACGAACCCAAACCTGAAAAACTGCGGACCAGCACTACGCAGCCAATCGCCAGCCAGATCACTGAGTGGATGACCAGTGCCGTAGACAATGGCATTGCCAAGGGTGCAGCCGTTCCGGGCGTCAAGGTGGCCGGCAAGACAGGTACCGCCGAGCTCGGCGATTCAGGTTTGAATAACTCATGGTTTACCGGGTTCGCCCCGGCAAACGACCCGCAAGTAGCCGTCACCATTGTCATGGAGAGTGTGGACGTGCTAACCGGGGCCCAGCTAACCAGTCCGAACGCAAAGAAGATTTTTGAGGCGGTGTTGAATAAGTGAGGCCTACTTCAGGAATCACACTCGGCGGCAGGTTCCAGCTGACCAGTCGTATTGCGATTGGCGGCATGGGCGAGGTCTGGAAGGCCAAGGACCAGATCCTGGGCCGGATCGTTGCCATCAAGGTGCTTAAGGAGGAATACACGGGTGACCCCGGCTTCCTCCAGCGCTTCCGTGCCGAGGCACGACACACCGCGCTGCTCAACCACGTGGGCATCGCCAATGTCTTTGACTACGGCGAGGAAGCCGGTTCGGCCTACCTGGTCATGGAGCTTGTGCCCGGACACCCGCTGAGTGGCATCCTTGAGCGCGAACAGGTCCTGTCTCCGGACATGACGCTCTCCATCATTTCCCAGACAGCACGCGCCCTGGCAGTTGCGCACGCGCAGGGTCTGGTCCACCGTGACATCAAGCCGGGCAACCTGCTCATCAC
Source organism: Arthrobacter sp. StoSoilB22 (assembly GCF_019977315.1). Lineage (NCBI taxonomy): Bacteria > Bacillati > Actinomycetota > Actinomycetes > Micrococcales > Micrococcaceae > Arthrobacter > Arthrobacter sp. StoSoilB22. The sequence goes on along the minus strand of NZ_AP024652.1, from coordinate 26,633 downwards.
GCCGGACAACCGGGTCAAGGTCACCGACTTCGGCATTGCCCGATTGGCAGATCAGGTGCCGCTCACGCAGACCGGCCAGGTCATGGGCACCGCCCAGTATCTGGCTCCGGAACAGGCAACCGGACAGACGGCAACGGGATCCTCGGACATCTATTCGCTCGGTGTCATCGGCTATGAGTGCCTTACAGGCCACCGACCGTTCTCCGGTGAATCGCAGATTGCCATTGCCCTCGCCCAGGTAAACGACGCACCGCCGCCCCTTCCGGAGACGCTGCCCACGCCCGTGCGCGCCCTCCTGATGTCCATGCTGGCCAAGGATCCCAAGAACCGCCCGGCCAACGCCATCAAGCTGGCCGAAGCCGCTGAAGCCATCCGCAACGGTGACATCGCCACGGCGCACGCCGACGTACCCGGCATGCTGTTGTTCGAATCCACTACCGGGCCCATCACGGCACCGGTGGACACCGCAACGGCACCCACCGGCGTCGTCACCTCGCCTTACGGCAAGGAGCAGTCGACGACGGCGACCTCCGCACTTCCGGTGCTGGGCGCCGGCGCTGCAGGAGCTGCTTTGGGAGCCGCAGCCGCATCTGACAACCCCCTGACGCGGGCGAACGCCTTGGAGGCAGAGCGTCAGCTCACCGACGACGAAGAAGTGGTCTACACCGACGACGAGAACTTCGATGACGCTGAGCCGGAGCGCAAGAAGCGCAGCCCGTGGACATGGCCTCTGGTGGCCCTGATCCTTCTGGTCCTGTTTGCTTTGGTTGGTTTCCTGATCTCCCAGTCGGGATTCTTCTCGCCGAGCCCCGCGCCCAGCGAGTCCACCACCACCAGCACCAGCCGGAGCGCCAGCCCTACCTCTACGTCGGCCACCCCGACGCCGAGGCCCTCGGAGACCACTGAGGCACCCCAGCCCACGCAGTCGGTTCCCCAGAAAATCAACGTCATTCCTGAGCAGTACCAGGGCCAACCTTTCGAGACGGTGAGCGGACAACTTCGCGCCTTGGGTCTTGGAGTGAACGGTCAGGAAGTCTTCGACGACACCGCCCCCGTTGGAATCGTTATTAGCCTCAACCCCACCGGTCCTGTTGACCCGGGACAAACCATCACCGTGACCTACTCCAAGGGCCCGGAATTGGTGGCCGTACCTGCCATCGCGCCGGGAGTTGACGAAGCCCGGGTCCGGCAAGCCATTGAAGGAGCCGGACTGCAGTGGGTGGCAGGAGAACCCGTCAACGGTGCCATCGGCCAGCAGCCGGGAACGTTCGTGCGTTCCTCACCTGCGGCCGGCACCCAGGTGGCAGCGGGCTCAACGGTCACTTACTACCTGTCCAAGGCTCTGGTGCCCACCGAGCCTGAAACTCCCACTTCCACTCCCAGCGGCTCCGCCAGCCCCAGGAACTAAGTAAGCCGCCATGTCAACGCCACGTCCAGGTCCTGCGCACCGAGAGGAGAACACGCCCGTGTCTTCCCAGCGCATCCTCAATTCCCGCTATGAACTTGGCGAGTTGATCGGTCGTGGCGGCATGGCCGACGTTTACCGGGGAACAGACACACTGCTGGGACGCACCATCGCCGTCAAGGTGCTACGCGCCGACCTTGCCCGGGACCCCCAGTTCCAGGCCCGTTTCAAACGCGAGGCCCAGGCTGTCGCCGCGTTGAACCACCCGTCCATTGTGGCCATCTTCGATACCGGGGAATACTCGGTTCCTGGAGGCCCGGGGGAAGACGTGCGTGTCCCGTACATCGTCATGGAGTACGTGGCCGGACGCACGCTGCGCGACATGATCAAGGCCAACGAGCTTGGCGTTGAGGATTCCGTCGGTTTTACCCTGGGTGTCCTCGGCGCTCTCGAATACAGCCACCGCGCAGGCATCGTCCATCGCGACATCAAGCCTGCCAATGTGATGGTCTGTGCCGACACCGGCGATGTAAAAGTCATGGACTTTGGCATCGCGCGCGCCATGGCCGATTCTGCCGCCACAATGACCCAAACGCAGGCCGTGGTGGGCACCGCCCAGTACCTTTCGCCGGAGCAGGCCCGTGGTGAAACGGTGGATGCACGCAGTGACCTCTACTCTGCCGGTTGCCTGCTCTTCGAACTGCTGACCAGCAGGCCTCCGTTCATCGGCGATAGCCCAGTATCGGTGGCCTACCAGCACGTCCGTGAAATCCCGGACCTGCCCAGCGCCCATAATCCCGAAGTTTCCGAGGCACTGGATTCCGTCCTGGTAAAGGCGCTGCAGAAGAGCCGCACGGATCGGTTCCAGGACGCGGCAGCCTTCCGCCGCGCCCTGCGTGCGGCAAGCAATGGCATCCCCGTGCCCGCTGTGGCAGCCAGCGAGGCTCCCACGGACCCCAACGACCTCGTTGATCCTGAAGACCCGGCAACAGAGCTTTTGAGTGCCACGGCCGTGGGCTTCCTCGATGCCAACCAGTTCAAAGATGAGCCTCTTGATCCGCCCCAGGAAGAACCACTTCCCTTGGGCCTCCCTCCGGAACGTGAGCTGCCGGCGGCCCAGAAGTCCCGGCGTCGTGCCTGGGTTGCCACGTTGGTGATCTTCACAATCCTGGTACTGGCTGGCGGCGGTTTCTGGCTCTACAGCCTCATGAACATGCAGCCGCCGCCCCCCGCGAAAATAGCCGTGCCGGTGGTAACAAACATGTCTGAATCACAGGCCATCCAGGAACTGTACTCAGCCAAACTGAAGCCCAAATCAGTTCGCGAGCCAAACGACACCGTGGCCAAGGACATGACCATTGGGACATCACCGATAGCCGGTGCCTTGTTGGAACAGGATGCTGAAGTCATCCTGAAGATATCCAATGGCCCCAGCTCAGTGATCATCCCGGCGGACATCGTGGGGCGCACTGAACCGGACGCACGCGAAGCTTTGCGGCGGCTCGGCATCACAGGCGAAGTAGTGACCGCCTTGACCCACAGCCCAACTGTCCCCGCGGGCGTAGTGCTCGGCACGGCTCCCGCACCGGGCGGCGCGATCGCCGTGGAAAGCAAAGTGGAGCTGCAGGTATCCACCGGCAAGGTCCTCATGCCGCAGCTGATCGCCTTGCCGTTGGCCGAAGCGGAAGCCGCGCTGAAGGCCAACGGGCTCAACATCGCAGTTGTGGAACAGGAAAACTCGCAGGTTGCAGCTGGGACAGTCACGGCTCAAAGCGATGCCTTCAACACCGAGGTGGCTCAGGGCAAGGTTGTCACTGTCACGGTGGCGAAGGCCCCGGCTCCACCACCCACACCTACTCCCACGCCGACTCCCACGGAGACTGAGAAGCCGACCCCGACGCCTAAGCCCACCAAAAAGTAAGGAACCTCACCTACTGCTTGATGAGTGGGCTCAGTTTCGAGGCTCGTTCGGCCGCACCGGTCATGCCCAGGGACTCCAACCAGTTACCCAGCATCTGATACCCGCCTTCGGTGAGCACCGATTCCGGGTGGAACTGGACGCCGCAGAGGGGAGCGGTCTTGTGCTGCAGACCCATCACCACTCCGTTGGTTGTCTCGGCGGTGATTTCCAAAACGTCCGGGATGGAGTCCCGAACCGCCGCCAAGGAGTGGTAGCGGGTTGCCGTCACGGGCGACGGGAGACCAGCAAAGACACTCTTGCCTTCGTGCTGGACGGGTGAGGTCTTGCCGTGCATGAGTTCCGGTGCGTGTGTCACCACTCCGCCGTAGGCCTCGGCCAGGGCTTGATGTCCCAGGCAGACACCGAACATGGGCTTGGCGGCCTCGCCACACCACTTGATGAGCTCTATGCAGACTCCTGCTTCGGCTGGCGTACCCGGGCCGGGGGAGACCAGGACGCCGTCGCGGCTTGCTGCCAGCTCTATGGCCTCTGCCAGCGTCACGTCGTCGTTGCGGACCACCGTTGTTTCGGCACCGAGTTCCTGGAGGTACCCCACCAAGGTGTAAACGAAGCTGTCGTAGTTATCCACTACAAGGATTTTTGTTGTGCTCATGGCTGCTGCACTGAACCAATCGTTGAGTCGGTCAAAGTGGTGAATTGGGAGAACCACGGGAAGAGGAACTCCACCATCAGTACCAGGGCTACGCCCACCAGTACCAAGGATGTCAGGATCCGCACCCACAAGGGTCCCGGCAGATTGCGGAAGATCCACGCGTACATTGGTTACCCCTTTCCGTGTGCCCGCGCTACTTGGGCGGCGATTTCCGACGGCGGACCGGCTGAGGCAGGTTGCCAACTATCCAGCATCGAGTAAGCGATGATGCGTTCCTGTGCACCAAACCTCGGGTTGCAACTGGTCATGGTCAGGATACTTTCCGTGGGCTGGACTCCCGCTTCGGTGGGAACGGGCATCAGGACGTCCGTACGGTCCGGGAGGACGATCTGGTTGTTGCGGAAAACGTAGGTGTAGTAGCCGTCTGCCGTCTGGATGTAGATCTTGTCTCCGGGAACCAATGTGTGGATGTTGTCCAGGACTGCACCGTGGGTTTGACGGTGGCCAGCTACCGCAAAGTTGCCCGGCGCGCCAGGCATGCTGGTGCTTCCGTAGTGGCCCAATCCCAAGGTGTCCAGAACGTCCGAGCCGGTGCCTTCGATGATGGGGCGTGTGTAATCCGGGCCGAAACGGGGGATGTACATGATTCCGATCATTCCCGCGTAGGCGGGCGCCGGTGTAACCACCGGAGGTCCATAATCCACGGGGGCGGCAGGCGCCGCAGGGGTTATGGGGCCGGAGAATTCCTGAGCAAAGCTCTTGACCGCTTCTGTCTGCTTGGCGTCAGCTTCCACGTTGGTCCACCATAGTTCCCAGCCCACAAAAAGGAGCAGCACTATGCCTGCCGTAATCAGCAGTTCACCCAGAATCTGACTGATCTTGCGGACAACGTCAGAGGCCCGGAGTCGCTTGCGTGGGCGCAGTTCGTGCCCTTGGCTGGCGGACGGCATGGCGGAGGCCGCCGTCTGCTGCTGATGCGCCACAAGGTCTCCTTGCATAGGGCGCGGGCGGCACAGGCGGACCCCCGGTTGCGGCTAGACTTGACAGCTAGAACCAACCCGGAACGCCGTGTGGCCGTTAACCGCTGGAATTTTCCTTCCTGCAGGATATCAAGGCTGGCGGAAACGGGTATTAAACCGAACAGCCAGGAGGATCCGTGCCCGAGTCCAAGCCCCGCAAGCGGCCTGCCCGTCAGGCCCAGCAGACTTCCGCAGCACAGCAGTACAAGCCCAACCCGGTTTGGTACAAGGCTGTCATGTTCGGCCTGATGATCCTCGGCTTGGTCTGGATCATTACTTTCTACATTACCGAGGGCCAGTTCCCCGTCCGCGAGTGGGCCTCGTGGAATATCGTGGCCGGCTTCGGCATAGCGATCGTCGGATTCCTGATGACCACACGCTGGCGCTCCTAGGAATTCCGCACCTCACATTTCCGTGCCCGTGAACGTCTACAAGATATGAGAAGCCGGCACGCAACCTTGGATTCCCCGCTGGGGCAGTTGACTTTGACTGCCCGCGGGGAATTTTTGACGGGGATCTTCTATGAGGGTCACTGGCATATGCCTTCGGAGGACTACTTTGGGGATCAGACCGGGATGGACGATCCGGTGTTCGCACGGACTCGGACCGAGCTCACCGAGTACCTGAATGGTCATCGGACTATGTTCGATGTTCCTTTCGAGGCAGTCGGAAACCCGTTTCAAGAGAAGGTCTGGGAACGACTGCAACATATTCCGTTCGGTGAAACCGTCAGCTACGGGCAGCTGGCCGCAGAACTGGGGGATCCCCATCTGGCTCAGGCGGTGGGCTCTGCTGTGGGACGCAATCCCATCAGCATCGTCATTCCTTGCCACCGCGTGGTGGGGCGTCATGGTCAACTCACCGGGTACGCAGGTGGGCTTCGGAATAAACGGTTCCTCCTGGAATTGGAAGAGCCGGTAGAGGTGCGGGAGGGCAAGCTGTTCTGATGAAGCCCAGGCAGATGGTCGACAAGAAGCCGTTCGAATCCGTGGTCCATGAACATGGCACCACAGTGCTTCGGGTGTGCCGTGCCATTCTTGGCGTGCACGACGCCGATGATGCATGGTCAGATACGTTCCTGGCTGCCCTTCAGGCATACCCGGCACTGCCTCCCGAAGCGAATGTTGAAGCCTGGCTGGTCACCATCGCCCACCGGAAGTGCATCGACCATGTACGGGCCGGTACCCGCCGTGCCCTGCCGGTTGACCTTCCACCTGAGCAAGCGTCCAGTCTCGGGATTCCTGGTGACGGCCACGATGAACTGCTTGAGGCCCTTGCGGGTCTTCCCACGAAGCAGCGCCAGGCGGTGGCCTACCACTATTTAGGGGGCCTTCCCTATAAGGATGTTGCTGCTTTGTGGGGCGGCACCGCCGAGGCTGCCCGTCGCGCCGGAGCTGACGGCGTGAAGTCTCTCCGCTCTGCCCTCGCCTCCCACCAGTCGCTGGCCCGCACATCCTCGAAAGGTGACATCTGATGACCCTTGAACTCAGTCCCGATCACGCCGAGGTTCTTTCGCTCCTCCATCCCTTGGACATCGGGCTCGAACCGGCCATTGCCAGCCTTCATGCCCGCTTGGCGCGCGACGCTCAGCTCACCCACACTTTGGACGTTGCTTACAGGATTGTGGACTCCCCGCTGGGTAAGCTCCTTTTGGCTGCTACGGACCGGGGAATTGTCCGTGTCGCTTTCGAGCTGGAAGACCACGACTCCGTCCTTCAGTTTCTGGCAAGCACTGTCAGTCCGCGCATTCTTCAGGCTCCGGCACGTTTGGATGACGCCGCCCGTGAACTCGACGAGTACTTCAAGGGCACCAGGACGGAGTTCGATCTCACGCTGGATTTCCGGCTATCCCGCGGTTTCCGTCTCAATGTCCTGCGTCACCTGCCTCGGATCCCTTATGGCAGCACAGCCAGCTATGCCCAAGTGGCCCAGGCAGCCGGCAGTCCCAATGCTGTCCGGGCTGTCGGAACCGCTTGTGCTACCAACCCCTTGCCCCTCATTGTGCCCTGCCACCGGGTAGTAAAGTCTGACGGCAATTTCGGTGGCTACCTTGGTGGAAGCGAGGCCAAACGCGCACTGCTCCGCCTTGAGGCGGCGGCATGAGCGACGACGCTTTGTTTCCGCGGGAGCTCGTTCAGCCGGAAAGGCACGACGCCGGTCCCCGCCTGATTGCGCCCGGGGCCGTCCATGTTCCTGCTTGGCTTACCCTTGAGCAGCAACGATGGATAGTAGCCCGCTTTGGCGAATGGACCCAAGGGCCGGTTCCCCTCCGTGCCGCTACTCTTCCGGGCGGACATCAAATGTCGGTGAGAACTGTGTGCTTGGGTTGGCATTGGCAGCCTTACCGTTACACACGGGAAGCCACTGACGTCAATGGCCGTCCCGTGCTCGATTTCCCGGACTGGATGGTGCGCCTGGGGCGGAAAGCAGTGCAAGCGGCCTACTCCTCAGGCTATGAGGGCGTTGAAAGTGACGAAGCGCTGAGCGCACTGGCGAACAAGTACACGCCCGACGCCGCGCTGGTGAACTTTTACGACGACGGTGCCGCCATGGGAATGCATCAGGACAAGGACGAGCGTTCCAACGCCCCTGTGGTCTCCCTGAGCATTGGTGATACGTGCCTGTTTAGGTTTGGCAATACCCAAACCCGGACCAAGCCATACACAGACGTTGAGCTTCGATCGGGAGACCTCTTCGTCTTTGGAGGACCGTCCAGGTTTGCTTATCACGGGATCCCCAAAGTTTTCCCAAAAACGGCGCCGGATGGCTGCGGCCTCTCGCAGGGACGGATCAATATCACTATGCGAGTCACGGGCTTGTCATGATGCCGGGGTCCCACCTCAAAAATGTCCGAGGCTCCGGGGAGAATATTCCCGAAAGCTGAATTACCGCCTTGGCCCTCGAGTTGGCCGGCATCGAAGGAGCGTGCATGACCGCGGATAGTGGCATAGTCGTGGGTGAGGATGGTTTGGCGCGTCCGCTGTGGGCGTCCTCGGATCCCCTCATGCAGGCCTACTACGATCACGAGTGGGGAATGCCCGTCCGCGATGAGCAGGGCATGTACGAGCGCATCAGCCTCGAAGCGTTCCAAGCGGGTTTATCCTGGGCAACCATTCTTCGGAAACGGGATGCCTTCAGGGCAGCGTTTCTGGACTTCCATCCGGAGAGTGTCGCGGCCTTCACCGAGGCCGATGAGGAACGGCTCATGCTCGACGCCGGAATTGTGCGCAACCGATTGAAAATCAAAGCGGCCATCACCAACGCCAAGGCCACCATCGCGTTGCGCGAAGAGGGCGGTCTTGTGGACTTCGTCTGGTCGTTCCAGCCGCACACCACTCCCAAACCCACCACCATGGCGGACATCCCTACCACCTCGCCGGAGTCGATCGCCTTGTCAAAGGCATTGAGGAAGAAGGGTTTCGCTTTTGTGGGACCCACCACGATGCATGCCCTCATGGAAGCCGTGGGAATCATTGACACCCACTTGATGGACAGTCATCGGCGGGGGACCTCCGGGGTATGGGTCTAACCCGAACCCCGGCGGGCCTGCGGCCCCGATAGTCCACAGAGCTGTCCACAGAAGTGTGTAACTTTATCCACAGGCGTGGATAACTTCTGTGGACATCCACGTACCAGGGTCCATTATTGGTGTCAGTCCGGCGATCCGAGGGCACAGGGCATCCAACTCCACTTATGCCCACTGTGTATTGCGCTGTGGATAGTCCACTAAGCTTCACTAGGAATTCAGCATTCTAGGATTGTCGGCTTCGCCAAATGCGCTCTTTGGAGTGCTTCTTGTCTGACATCCACCACCTGCGCGCTATGCCTCCGTCATGATGAGCGGCGGGAAAGTTACCCACTTAACAACAGCCCCTGCACACAAGTTATCCACAGCTGGGGAAAAACTTGTGGGTTTCGACTCCGGGATCCCTGGTTTGCAGGCGAACAGGAGACCCTTGTTCCCTCTGAACTACAGCTATGTAAGTTATTAACACTGTTGATAAGCCTGTTGATACTCGGCTCTCCACGGCGTCATTAACAGGCTTGTCCACAGATGCTGGTGAAGTCGCCCTTTTGTCCACATTTCCGTTGCCGCGGGGGACAAAGTTATCCACAGGTGTGGAGAAACCCATGCCTTTCGGGGGATATCTTGCAATTTGACGAGTCCTCGGACGGCCAAGGTGGATAACTACATGCGTGTAAGTTACACACACTGTGGATAACACCTGTGGATAAGGTCTCCGAGTACGGTGGTGGCATGAAGAGCGATCATAAGAAGCTGATACCCAGTTACAGGGCCAGCCAGGGGCACTTTTCGGTCATCACGGTTCCCGTTATGCAGTACCTGATGATCGACGGTCATGGGGACCCCAACACAGCCCAGTCCTATAAGGATGCGCTAACAACGCTGTATCCAGTCACCTACGCTTTGAAGTTCCTCAGCAAGCGCGAGCTTGGCCAGGATTACACAGTGATGCCGCTGGAGGCGCTGTGGTGGTCCGATGACATGGATTCATTCACCATCACCAGGGACAAGTCACGCTGGGACTGGTCGCTGATGAATATGGTCCCCGACTGGATAACCCGGGAACACCTGAACATGGCGCGGGAGACGGTCGCCAAGAAGGGGGAAGGACCCGTTGTGGAGGCTCTCCGTCTGGAACCGTTCAACGAGGGTTTGAGCGTGCAGACACTACACGTAGGTCCGTATGACGATGAAGGACCAGTGCTGGAGGAGATGCACAACAAATTCATTCCGGAACAGCAGTTGGTGATGACCGGCAAGCACCACGAAATTTATCTCAGCGATCCTCGGCGCACCGCACCGGAGAGGCTCAAGACCATCCTGCGCCAGCCCGTCATGAAGGCCGGAGAGGCCAGCTAACCTGCAGTGACGCGGAACCAGGTGACCACGGCCAGCAGGCCCGCTACCAAAACGAGTCCTCCAGCCTGGAGAAGTGCTTGGTTTTTGCCCTTGGGAGCATAGGCGATCGCTGCAGCAGCAAGGCCACCGGTGATCAACCCACCCAAGTGGGCCTGCCACGCAATGCTGGGCACGAAGAAGCCAATGGCGCCATTGATGGCGATCAAAATCCACAGCTGCTTGGTTTCTCCACCCCTATGGCGCTGCACAACAAGCATGGCGCCGAAGAGGCCGAAAATGGCACCGGAAGCACCCACTACTCCCACCGGCGGGAATGTGGGAGTCAGGGCAAGGAAGCCCACGGAACCGCCAATTGCGGAAATAAGATACACAGCCAGGAATCGGATCCGCCCGAGCAAAGGCTCAAGGGCCTGTCCGAAGATCCACAGCGTATACATGTTCAGGACGATATGGAGCAGGAAACCCTGCGAGTGCAAAAACGCTGCCGTGACCATGCGCCATGGCTCACTGACAGCAAAGATGTTGGCGAACGCAAAATTCTCGAAGACCGCGTCACCGGGCACAATCCACTGAAGGACATAAACCAGTGCGCACAAGCCGATGATCACGTACGTCACCAAAGGCCGGCCTACTGCCAAGGCTCCGCCATACGGGGAGCGGTATGTCGGCGTCGTACGTTTTTGTTCGTTGACGCAGTCAACGCATTGGAACCCGACGGCGGCCGCCCGCTGGCACTCGGGGCATGCAGGGCGCCCGCAGCGCTGGCACCGCACATAGGAGGGCCTGTCCGGGTGCCTGGGGCACACCGGAATATCAGCGGACGGCTCGGCCGACGGAATTCCGTAACTCATGGGCTCTGGTTCAGTGTGTGACTAGAGCTGTTCGATGTCGATGCTGTTGATGACGACGTCCTCAACCGGGCGGTCGCCCATGCCGGTGCGGACGGACTCGATCGCATCCACAACCTTGCGGGATTCCTCATCCGTGACCTCGCCGAAGATGCTGTGCTTGCCGAACAGCCAGTCGGTGTTCACGGTGGTGATGAAGAACTGTGACCCGTTGGTGCCCTTGCCCATCTGGATGCCCGCGTTGGCCATAGCCAGCTTGTACGGAGCGTTGAAGGTCAGTTCCGGGTGGATTTCGTCGTCAAACTGGTAGCCGGGGCCACCCACGCCGCGACCCAGGGGATCGCCGGCCTGGATCATGAAGTCTTTGATGATCCGGTGGAAAATAGTGCCGTTGTAAAGGGGGGTACCGGTCTTGTCTTCGCCGGTTTCCGGGTGGTTCCAGGACTTTTCGCCCGTGGCCAGGCCAACAAAGTTGGCGACCGTCTTGGGGGCGTGGTTGCCGAAGAGGTCAACCTTGATGTCGCCGAGGCTCGTGTGGATCGTTGCTTTTGCGGTTGCGATGGTCATGGCCCCATTCTTCCATGCAGGGTCAACGCCCGTCCGGCCGTAAAGCCGGTTCCGCGCTGGGTGAAATCCTGGACGTTCTCGGACAGATGAATAGCCGGTGTTCCACAAGCGACGTAGGCTAGCAACAAACGAGCATGTGTATCGGGAGGTAGTTGTGAAGAAATCAGACCGTATTGCCCGCGAACTCGAACAATCAGTCACGGCCGGTGTGGATAACGCCCGCGACTGGGCTGCACCGCGTGTGGAAGCAGCCGTGAATTGGGCTGTTCCGCGTATCCAGCACGGCATTGATAGCGCTTCGCCCAAGATTCAAGAGGGTCTGAAGTCCGCTGCGCACAACCTCGCTGACGGCGTTGCAGTTGTCACACCGCGGATTCAGGATGGGCTGGCGCACCTCGCGCCGAAGATCCATGACGTGGTGGAAGACGCCACACCTAGGATCCAGGAGACGCTCAACAGGGCTACCCCGGCGCTCGGCCATGCACGGGACAAGGTGGTGGACGAATACCTCCCCAAGCTGTCCGAGCAGTTGGGACAGGCTTCGGTAGCGGTCCACCACGTCCTTGAGAATGCCCCCGCGCAGGTTGATGCTGTGGCACAGAAGCTGGTTGATTCCGGCGTTGTCCACAGCGTTCAGGAGCAAGCCCAGGCCACCGGCAAGCAGATCAAGGCTGTGACGGACCAAGCCAGCAAGGCGGTCTCCTCTGCATTGGTGAAGGAACAGCCCAAGCCCAAGAAGCGCGGATGGCTGATCGTCACGGTCATTGCCGCCGCCGCTGCTGCCGGTGTTGCTGCCTGGAAGGCTTCCAAGCCGGTTGAAGATCCGTGGAAGACGCCTGCTCCGGTCACACCGACGCCTGCTCCTGTTCCTGCAGCGGCTCCGGCAGTTGCCGAGCCCAAGGCTGCGGACATCACACCGGAGGAAGCCGCAGCTGAGGCAGAGCAGGCAACCAAGGATGCCTTCAAGAACGTCGAGGACTCCACGGAGAAAGTGGCGACGGACGCAAAGACCGCCGTCAAGAACATCGCGGCCAGCCTGCACAAGGACACCGATGGCAAGGAGTCAGATGCCAAGGGTGCACAGAACTAAACACTGACTCACCGCCTCGAAGTGGGGCAGAGAACGTCAAACACTGAAGGGATCCCGGCGATTGCCGGGATCCCTTCAGTGTTTGCCGCCTTGTCATCAATGCCTCCATCACCTGCCCGGGCACGGGTGTTAGATTTATGGTGATGTCAGCCGATAGACCCCTAGCGGGTTCCCTTAAGGATGCTCCGGAACCTCCCGGCGTATCCATCGTTATCCCGGCGTATAACGAGGAAAGCGTCATTCGCCAGTGCCTCATCGCGGCCATCTACCAGTCGGTTCCCGCGCAAGAGATCATTGTGGTGGATAACCTGTCCACAGACCGCACGGCCAGAATAGTGCGCCAGATGCAACAGGAATACCCTGAAAGCCCCATCCTGCTCATGCGGCAGGAGGCCGCGCAAGGTCTCATCCCCACCCGTAACCACGGGCTGAACAACGCCTCAGGGGACGTCGTAGGCCGCATCGACGCTGACTCAGTCCTTGAACCGGACTGGGTGGAACAGGTCCAAAAGGCCTTCACGGATCCCTCGGTAGCCGCTGCCACAGGTCCAGTGGTCTACTACGACATGCCAATGCGCCGGTTCGGGCTCAAAGCGGATGACAAGATGCGCCAGCTCATGCTCCGCCTGGCCAAGCACCAGTACCATTTCCTCTTCGGATCAAACATGGCCCTTCGACGCTCGGCATGGGAAACCATCCGCGATGAAGCGTGTTTGGACCCCAACGACGAGATGCACGAGGACATTGATCTTTCGCTGCACCTGTTCGAGCACGACCTCAAAGTGCAGTACCTTCCCCAAATGGTGTCCGGGATGTCTGCCCGGCGACTTGAGGACTCACCCAGGGACTACCGCTACTACGTCCAGCGCTTCGATCGGACGTACAAGGCGCACAACGTCAAGAAGATGGCTTTGAAGGCACCTATGGTGGTGTTCTTCTCGGTGTACTTTCCGGCGAAGCTGCTGCGTGCCATCCACACGGCCAACTCGGGGCAAGGCACCCGCCGCGGCGGAGTCTAAACGCCCGACGGCGGCATCTTAGTCTGCGCCCAGTTCGGCTTCGCGTCGGTCTGCTTCCGGCCTGCCACGCCGCTGACCGGCTACAACCACGGCCAGCCCTACAAGGATCAGCGCCAACCCCGCATAAGTACCGGCAGGCAACGTTTCATTCAGGAAGATGGCCGCCAAAAGGGCAGCACCTGGAATCTCCAGCAGGATGATCATGGACACCAGTAGCGGGCTCATCGTAGCCAGTAGATGGTTAAAGGCCGTGTGCCCCACCAGCTGCGCACACACGGTGATGGCGATAATGCCAAGCCAACCGCCGGCGTCGAACCCTGAGAGTGGCTGGGCAGTGAACAAAGCCAGCATGGCCACAATCGCCGCACACATGCCGTAGCAAAGTGTGGTGTACGTTCCAGTCCCCATGGACTGCCTCGCCTTGCCACCGGCCAACGTGTACAGGCCGGCCAGGGCGCCGCCCGCAAGTGCCAGGAGGTCACCGAGGAGCGCTTCCGGGGACGAGCCCATATCGAATCCAGTAATCGCCACCACGCCGCCAAAAGCAATGCCAAGCCCCGCCAGGACCGGCCAACGGTGCCGGGTGCCCCGGAACACCTGGAACACGGCGATCCACCCCGATTGCAGGCATACCAGGGCAGTAGCCGCAGCCACCGATGTCAGCTGCAGTGCCGTGATGAAACAAGCGAAATGGAAGGCCAGCGCCACGGCAGCCACGGCAGACCAACCAAACTCACGCCGCGTGATCCTCCCGAACGCTTTCGGTTCCCGAATGATGACGGGGCCCGCCATCACCACGGCACCTATTGCGTTACGCCAGAATGCGATGGCCAGTGCGGTCACCGAAGTGGCACCAAGCGTGCCGGCAATGAGCGGGCCGGAGGAGGCAACACCCAGGACGCCGAGCGCAGCAATGAGAAGGGTCACGGATCCACCCTAGTGTGATTGAAGGTGGCCCTTCCTCCCACGCAGCATTAGCCCGCCGCAAATTTCGAATACATAGAATCCCGACGACTTGGGAGGAAGGGCTTAAATGCAAAAGTCCCGGTCATTTCTGACCGGGACTTTCCTTATGGTGGAGGCACGGGGACTCGAACCCCGAACCCCCTGCTTGCAAAGCAGGTGCGCTACCAATTGCGCCATGCCCCCATAAGAAGCAACCCGTCAATCATACCCCATGTCAGGACTGGAATTTACCAATCCGCACCGGGCTCTTCGGCTAGTCCACCGTATCGGTTGACTTGCTCCAGACATCCTTCCGGGCTTCGGATTCCTGAGCCTTTTTATAGACCAGGACGCCTGCGATAGCAGCTGCTACAACTACCAGCAACTTCTTCACAAGCACCTCATTCCGGTTCAGTTTTACCTGAACCTCTTTGTGGTTCCGTGGGCGTACCAGGACTTGAACCTGGGACCTCTTCGTTATCAGCGAAGCGCTCTAACCGCCTGAGCTATACGCCCCGATGCCTCATCGGGCCGAGATATGACTGTACAGCACATCCCGGCCCGATCTCAAATCGAGGCATTTCCCCGGTGTAATTCCGCCTATTTCGGCTGATTTCCGGGAGTTTTTGCTAGTCGTCAGTCAGGGTGACGCCGACGCCACCAACCAACGTTGCGGAAATGTTATACAGCACGGCCGAAAGCATGGACAGCGCAGTCAACAGAACCACGTTCACTACAGCAATGATGGTGGCAAAAGATGCCACTTGGCCGAGTGAAGCAATCTTCTTGAGTTCGAACCCGCTGCCCTCGGAGCCTGCCAGGGTGCCAAGGAGGCTGTCCACCTGGTCAAAGATGCCCGTGAGATCCAACACAGTCCACAAGACGATTGCTGCAACCACGGTGACGATGCCCAAAGCAACAGACAACAGGAATGCCATCTTTAGGACCGACCACGGGTCAACCTTGCTGACAAGAAGCCGCGCGCGGCGAACCTTGGCCTTGGGAGCCGGCTTCACCAAGCCGGGCCCACCCTGCGAGGGACGCTGGGCAGGGGTGCCGGCCGGGCGCTGGCCGGGCTGTGCAGGCCGCTGTCCGGGGGCGCCAGCGGGACGCTGACCGGCCTGTGCCGGGCGTTGTCCGGGAGCGCCGGAAGGACGCGGAGCGGAATTAGCTCCGCTCGCGGGCCGCGCTCCGGCACCGGATCCCGCGGACCCGGTTCCAGGGCGCTGCTGGGGACGTGCAGGCGTTCCCGACTGCGTGTTGCCTGAGGGCTGCCGGAGTCCGCCGGGGACACCTGTGCTCGGCTTGGGATATGAGTCGGAATTACTCACTCGTTACCTCCGGTGTTGTCTTCGTTCAGCTCCGCGCCCGTTTCGATTTCCGGGTCTGCGTCGTTTTCCGTATCGGCAGTCACGGTCGCCTCAGAGGCGCCGTCGTTTGCAGCCAACGTTACGTCATCGTCGAGTCCGTCCTCGGACTCTTCGCTTTCCAAGCCGCGTTCGCTGTTGCGCGCAACCTCGATGATGCGGTCATTCTTATCCGGCTTCGCAAAGATGACGCCCATGGTGTCGCGGCCCTTGGCAGGGACGCCGGTCACTGCCGAGCGGACCACTTTGCCACCCTCCATGACCACCAGAACCTCGTCTTCTTCCTGCACGATCAAGGCGCCAACAAGGTCACCACGGTCTTCGGCAAGTTTGGCTACCTTGATGCCCAGGCCACCACGGCCTTGGAGTCGGTACTCATCAACGGCAGTCCGCTTGGCGTATCCGCCCTCGGTGACGATGAACACGAACGAACCATCCTGGACCACGTCTGCGGCCAGGAGTTCGTCGTCTTCACGGAACTTCATACCCGTCACACCGGAGGTGGCACGACCCATGGGACGCAGAGCATCATCGGTGGCCGTAAAGCGGATGGACTGGCCCTTGCGGGACACCAGGAGCAGGTCATCGGTTTCGCTGACCAACTGGGCGGATACCAGTTCGTCCTCGTCGCGCAGGTTAATGGCAATGACACCGGCTGTGCGGTTGGTGTCGTAATCCTCCAACCGGGTCTTCTTGACCAAACCATTCTTGGTGGCAAGCACCAGGTAAGGGGCCTGCTGGTAGTCCCGCAGGTCAAGGACCTGGGCAATGTGCTCATCCGGCTGGAAAGCCAGCAGGTTGGCTACGTGCTGGCCCTTGGCGTCGCGTCCGGCTTCAGCCAATTCGTAAGCCTTTGCCCGGTACACGCGTCCAAGGTTGGTGAAGAACAGCAACCAGTGGTGGGTGGTGGTCACAAAGAAGTGCTCCACCACGTCGTCGCCGCGCAACTGTGCACCCTTGATGCCCTTGCCGCCGCGCTGCTGCGAACGGTAGTTATCACTACGAGTGCGCTTGACGTATCCGCCGCGAGTGATGGTGACAACCATTTCCTCTTCAGGGATCAGGTCTTCCATGGACATATCGCCATCGAAGCCCATCAGGATATGCGTCCGGCGATCGTCTCCATGCTTGGCAACGATCTCGGCGAGTTCTTCGCTGATGATCTGACGCTGGCGCTCTTCCGAAGCCAGGATCGAGTTGTACTCCAGGATCATCGCTTCGAGTTCCGCGTGGCGGTCCTGGATCTTCTGGCGTTCCAAGGCAGCCAAACGGCGCAGCTGCATGTCCAAAATGGCGCGGGCCTGGAGTTCGTCGATCTCCAGCAACTCCATGAGCCCTTCGCGGGCAGCTTCGGTGGTGTTGGAGGCGCGAATAAGGGCAATAACCTCGTCCAGCATGTCCAAAGCCTTGAGGAGTGCACGCAGAATGTGCGCTTCTTCCTCGGCCTTGCGCAGGCGGTACCGGGTCCTGCGTGCAATGACGTCCATCTGGTGAGCCACCCAGTGCCGGATAAAAGCATCCAGGCTCAAGGTGCGCGGAACGCCGTCGACAATTGCCAGCATGTTCGCCGAGAAGTTGTCCTGCAGCTGCGTGTGCTTGTACAGGTTGTTCAAGACCACCTTGGCAACGGCATCGCGCTTGAGCACGATCACCAGGCGCTGACCGGTACGGCCGGAGGTTTCATCGCGGAGGTCCGCGATACCCGAAATCTTGCCGTCCTTGACCAGCTCGGCAATCTTGATGGCCAGGTTGTCCGGGTTGGCCTGGTAGGGCAGCTCGGTCACCACCAGGCAGGTACGGCCCTGAAGTTCCTCAACATTGACCACTGCGCGCATGGTGATGGAGCCACGGCCGGTGCGGTAGGCGTCTTCGATGCCCTTGTGGCCGAGGATGGTAGCGCCCGTGGGGAAGTCAGGTCCCTTGATTCGCAGCAGCAGAGCCTCGAGAAGTTCTTCCCGTGTGGCCGTCGGGTTCTCAAGCGCCCACTGCACACCGTCGGCAACTTCGCGCAGGTTGTGCGGTGGAATGTTGGTGGCCATACCGACGGCGATACCCGAGGAGCCGTTGACCAGCAGGTTGGGGAAACGCGCCGGCAGGATAGTGGGTTCCTGGTTCTTGCCGTCGTAGTTGTCCTGGAAGTCGACGGTTTCCTCGTCGATGTCGCGGACCATTTCCATGGCCAGCTGAGCCATCTTGGTTTCGGTGTAACGCGGTGCAGCAGCGCCGTCGTTACCGGGCGAACCGAAGTTACCCTGTCCCAGCGCCAGCGGGTAACGCATGGTCCAGTCCTGGATCAGGCGGACCAAGGCGTCGTAGATCGCCATGTCGCCGTGCGGGTGGTAGGTACCCATGACGTCGCCAACAACGCGTGCGCACTTGTTGAAGGAGCGGTCAGGGCGGTACCCGCCGTCGAACATTGCGTACAGAACACGGCGGTGGACCGGCTTGAGGCCGTCGCGGACGTCCGGGAGGGCACGGCCGACGATGACGGCCATGGCGTAGTCCAAGTAGGACCGCTGCATCTCGGTCTGCAGGTCAACCTGCTCCACGCGGTCAGTCAGCACATCACCCTCGAGACCGACATCATCGACGTCGTTCGATTCCGGGACTTCGGGAGTTTCGTCACTCATAATCTAAGGTTTCCGTTTCAGGTATATGTCAGTTCTGGAATATTCAGTTGCCCCTGTGGGCCCCTAGATATCGAGGAACCTGACGTCCTTGGCGTTCTGCTGAATGAAGTTACGACGCGATTCGACGTCCTCGCCCATCAGGACGGAGAAGGTCTGATCTGCGGCCAGGGCGTCATCCATGGTGACCTGCAACAGGGTGCGACGATCCGGGTCCATGGTGGTGTCCCACAACTCGGTGTAGTCCATCTCGCCCAGGCCCTTGTAGCGCTGGATGCCGTTGTCCTTGGGCAGGCGCTTGTTCATGGACGCACCCTTACGGATGGTTTCGTCGCGTTCGCGGTCGCTGTACACGTAGTCGTGGGCGGCGTTTGACCACTTGATCCTGTACAGCGGCGGTTGGGCCAAGTACACGTAGCCATTCTCGATGAGCGGACGCATGTAACGGAACAACAGTGTCATCAACAAGGTGGTGATGTGCTGGCCATCGACATCAGCGTCGGCCATCAGGACGATCTTGTGATAGCGAAGCTTGCTGATGTCGAAGTCCTCGCCGATGCCAGTGCCGAAGGCGGTGATCATTGACTGGACTTCGGCATTGCCCAAAGCCTTGTCCAAACGAGCGCGCTCCACGTTCAGGATCTTGCCACGCAGCGGAAGGATGGCCTGGGTCTCCGGGTTGCGGCCACGTTTGGCCGAGCCACCGGCGGAGTCACCCTCCACGAGGTAGACCTCGCAGCGCGAAGGATCCTTGGACGAGCAGTCGGACAACTTGCCGGGCATGCCGAAGGACTCCAGCGGGCTCTTCCGGCGGGCATTGTCGCGCGCTTTACGAGCGGCCATACGTGCCTGGGCAGCCGAAATGGCCTTACGGATCACGTCGCGGGCCGGGCCGGGGTTACGTTCCAGCCAGTCACCCAACTGATCCGTGACAACACGCTGGACGAAGCCTTTAACCTCGGAGTTGCCCAGTTTGGTCTTGGTCTGGCCTTCGAACTGCGGTTCGGAAAGCTTCACCGAAATGACGGCGGTCAGACCTTCACGGATGTCATCACCGGTAAGGTTGTCTTCCTTTTCCTTGATGATGCTCTTCTCGCGCGCATAGCGGTTGATGAGCGAGGTCATCGCGGCACGGAAGCCTTCTTCGTGCGTTCCACCCTCGTGAGTGTTGATGGTGTTTGCATACGTGTGGACGCTTTCCGAGTAAGCGGTAGTCCACTGCATGGCGACCTCGACGGCGATGTGCCGCTCGGTGTCTTCAGTTTCGAAAGCGATGACGTCCTCGTGGACAATCTCCACCTTCTTGTTCGAGTTCAGGTGCTTGACGTAGTCCAGCAGACCGTCCGGGTACTGGTACACAACGGTACGGTGCTCGGCGGCTACCTCGCCTTCGGTTGCCACGGCATCCAGATCGAGATCATCGTCGTCGCCGCCGCGGTTAACCGGACGCTCATCCGTCAGCGTGATGCGCAGGCCCTTGTTCAGGAAGGCCATTTGCTGGAAGCGTGCACGCAGTGTCTCGAAATCGAACTCGGTGGATTCGAAGATGGTGCCGTCCGGGTAGAACGTCTGGGACGTCCCCGTGACATCGGTAGCCTCGCCCTTGACGAGTTCGCCCTGAGGCTTGCCGCCGTCGGCGAAGGTCATGCGCCAAACGTGACCCTGGCGGCGGACTTCCGTATCAACCCGGCGCGACAGGGCGTTGACTACGGAGATACCCACACCGTGAAGGCCACCGGACACGGCGTAGCCGCCGCCGCCGAACTTACCGCCTGCGTGCAGGATGGTCATGACTACTTCAACAGTCGGCTTGCCCTCTGTCGGGTGGATATCCACGGGAATACCGCGGCCATCGTCCACCACGCGCACTCCACCGTCAGCACGGAGCGTGACTTCAATGTGGCTGCAGTAACCAGCCAACGCCTCATCAACAGAGTTGTCCACCACCTCATAAACCAAGTGGTGCAGGCCGCGGGGACCGGTTGAGCCGATGTACATGCCGGGGCGTTTACGCACGGCTTCGAGGCCCTCCAGCACGGTGATGTCGCTGGCACCGTACTCCCTGCGCTCCTCCACGGGCGTGTCAGGCTTGGGAACAGTCTCCTCTTCGGGCTCTACTGCCAAGGTCTCTGCATTGTCGTTAGCCACAGGCGCTTTCGACTCCTCTGTACTCGATGTCGGCCGTTCCCGGAGTTGCCCACGGCTAACCGCGGCCGCCAACGGGCACGTGACTGATTGCGCCGTCTAGTCCGACGACGGGGGTCCCCGATGCCACAGGAGTGGATTCAGGACCCGACGACGTTTCACCGGCGCTCAGTGATCTACGCCAATTCTATCGTGGAAAGGCGCAAATCCTTGCAAATACGGGGGCAGCCGACAGCTGAATGTGGCCGTGGGAGACCGCTGGCCCTATCTTCAATGGCCCTACGGTGGTCCCGACGGGGGCCTATACGACTCGGGGGCGTTGAAACGCCCTGCACGCCGTTTAGCCGTACGTGTCCCTCGGGCCTCGACCGTTAACACTGCGTCCGCCTTTTCGCCAACTTGGAGCCGAAGGTCCCAACACCTGGATGCTGGTTACAACCCCTTCGCCCAGTTCGTTGCGGAACATCTCCAGAAGGCTGGTGCTCAGCAACCGCAGCTGCGTCGCCCACGCGGTGGAATCGCAACGAACATGGAGTGTGGTGTCAGTAAAGCTCTCCGGCGTGCAGTGGGCGGAGATATCCGGCCCCACCAGCGTCTCCCACTCCGCCATGACGGAACCAACGGCCACGGGCGATGTCCAACCACGTTCGGCCACCAAGCGTCCCACCACTTTTCCCAAACCCAAGGGATCACGGCCGCTGCCGTGGAATTGGGCAAAACCCCTGGTATCCCGGAGCCCCTTACGTTTGGGAGCAGACCCGGGCCGCGGCGCCCGCTGCCGCACTTCTCCGCGGGCAGCCGCAGCCTCGCGCATACGGTTCAGCGCCGCCTGTGCAGCATCAATCTCATCCGGTTCACGGCCAGGTTGAAGTCCCTCGCGGCTATCCTTCGCCATCGATGCCTCCCGGAACAACGGTTACGCGCCGTCCGGCCAGCTCCTCGGGGATATCGGCATCGACGGCGGCGGTCACCAGCACTTGCTCGGCGCCGGCGACTATTGCAGCCAGTTTACGCCGGCGCTGGACGTCCAGTTCAGCGAAAACATCATCCAGGATGAGGATCGGAGCGGTGCCCCCGGTCCGAGCATCGTCCAACATCACATAGTAGGAAGCCAACCGCAGCGAGAGGCACATGGACCACGTTTCACCATGGGACGCATAACCCTTCGCGGGTGCCTGCCCCAGAACAAGTTCCAGTTCATCCCGGTGCGGCCCTACCAAGGAGATGCCCCGTTCGAGCTCCTTTTTCCTCGATGCCGCGAAGGCCTGGACATAGCGCTCCGTGAGCTCGTCAACGGACAGCAGCCGGAGGTCGTCCACCGACGGCGAAGGTTCCGTTCCGTGGTCGGCTGGACCGCCGTCGTCGTCAAGTACGCCCTGGATGGTTGAGCGGTAAACAGCGCCGGCGTCCTTGGAACCGTCGGTGAGCTGTGCATAAGCGCTGTTCAGGTGAGGACGCAACCGCTCCACAAGCTCGAGGCGGGCATGAAGCAATTCCGCGCCGGCGCGTGCCATGTGCTGGTCCCAGACATCCAGGGTTGCCTCATGTCCGGCGGTGAACTTACCTGCCCGGGCGGATTTGAGCAATGCGTTGCGTTGCTTCAGAACGCGGTCGTAGTCGCTGCGGGTGGCAGCATGCCGCGGAACGAGGCTCACCAGCAATTCGTCCAGGAAGCGTCGGCGGTTTGAAGGATCGCCCTTGACCAGCGCCAAATCCTCGGGTGCGAACAACACCGTTTGGCAAATTCCCAGTATGTCCCTGGCCCGGACCGGGTTGCTGCGGTTGATGCGTCCCCGGTTTGCCCGGCCGGAATTGATCTCGAGCTCTATGACCGTTGACTGTTCTCCACGGACCAGCCTGGCCTGGATCAAAGCGCGCTCCGTACCGAATCGAAGCAGCGGAGCGTCCGTGCTGACCCGGTGGGAGCTCAGCGTGGCCAGGTATCCGATTGCTTCCATGAGGTTGGTCTTGCCGATTCCGTTGGAACCGACCAAGACCGTCACACCGGGGCCGAGTTTCAGGTCGACCTGTGCATAGCTTCGGAAATCCGTCAGCGAAAGATGTTCTAGGTACACGCCGTTTGCAGGACTCCTGCGGCCTAGTTGGCCGGACGGGTGGCGTGTCCGCCGAACTGGTGGCGCAGGGCGGAGACCATCTTCATGGCCGGAGAATTATCTTCGCGCGAGGCAAAGCGGGCAAAAAGCGCAGCCGTGATTGCCGGGGCGGGCACTGCGTTGGCGATTGCCTCTTCCACAGTCCAACGTCCTTCGCCGGAGTCCTCAACGTAGTCGTCAATCGAAGCCAGACCCGGATCTTCGTCGAGTGCCTTGACCATGAGGTCCAGGAGCCAGGACCGGACAACCGTGCCCTTTTGCCATGCACGGAAAGTCCCGGGAAGGTCCTTAACGATGTCCTTTGCCGCCAGCAATTCATAGCCCTCGGCGTATGCCTGCATGAGGCCGTACTCGATGCCGTTGTGAACCATCTTGGCGTAGTGGCCCGCACCGACTCCGCCCACGTGGACAAAACTGTCGGCTCGTTCACCCTCGGGGCGGAGAGCGTCGAAAACGGGCATGGCGAGTTCGATGTCTTCGTCGGCGCCGCCTGCCATCAGCCCGTAACCGTTCTGCAGGCCCCACACACCGCCGGATACACCGCAATCCGCGAAGCGGATGCTCTTCTCGGCAAGTGCAGCAGCGTGCTTTTGGTCTTCCGTGAAACGCGAGTTGCCACCGTCGATCACCATGTCACCCGGGCTGAGCTTCTCACCGAGCTCCGTCACCACCGCATCAGTGATGGCACCGGAGGGAACCATCACCCAGACCAACCTCGGAGTGGGCAGTGCAGCGATGAGTTCATCCACCGACGCGACATCCGTGACCTCGGGATTGCGGTCAAAACCGGTGACCTCAATGCCACCGTTCCGCATGCGTTCCCGCATGTTGAAACCCATTTTGCCGAGGCCGATCAATCCGATGTGCACGGTGTGAACTCTTTTCTGCGAAGGTGGCTGCTACGTTCCAGCTAGTTGGGGAGGCGGACCGGCATCACGAGGTAGCGGTAATCGTCCTGGTCTTCGCCATCCGCCTCAGCCTGGGCCGTGATCATGGCAGGCTTCGGTGCAGTGGTGAAGGAGAAACGAACGTACTTGGTTTCGATCACGCTCAGGCCCTCAACGAGGTAGTGCGGATTGAAGGCAACGGTGATGTCCTCGCCGGAAAGCTGGGCTTCCAACTCCTCGGATGCCTGTGCGTCCTCGCCTGTACCTGCGTCAAGATTCAGCAACCCCTGGGTGAAGGCAAGGCGGACGGGAGTGTTTCGTTCGGCCACGAGCGACACTCGGCGAACGGCCTCGACGAGTTCCTGAGTCTGGACTGTTGCGTGGATCGGAGTGGAGTCCGGGAAAAGCGAGCGGATCTTGGGGTAGTCGCCATCCACCAAGAGTGATGTGGTGGTTCGTCCGCCGCTTTCGAAGCCAATGAGCCGGCTGTCGTCGTCAGCAAGTGCGAGGTTGATGTCGCCGCTGCCACCGAGCGTTTTTGCTACCTCGTTCAGTGTCTTGGACTTGACCAGTGCGCTGGTGGAAATGCCCGGAGTGACCGGTTTCCAGGGGACCTCGCGCATGGCGAGGCGGTAGCGGTCCGTGGCAAGGAGTGTGATGAGGTCATCCTCGATTTCCATGCGGACGCCGGTAAGGATCGGCAAGGTGTCATCCTTGCTCGCTGCGATGATCACCTGGGACACGGCTTGGGCGAAAGCGTCGCCCGGCAAGGTTCCGCTGATTGCCGGAAGCGCCGGAAGTGCCGGGTACTCGGACTCGGGCATGGTGGCCAGGTGGAAGCTGCTTCGACGGCACGTGAGGGTGACCTTGCTGCCGTCGGTCTCCACTTCGACAGGAGCCGATGGAAGGCTGCGGCAGATGTCTGCCAACAATCGTCCGGAAACCAAGATGGTGCCCTCAACAGCTATATCTGCCGGGATTTCCAATCGAGCCGAGGTCTCGTAGTCAAAGCTGGAGAGGCTAACGGTTCCTGCCTCGGCTTTGAGGAGGAGGCCGGAGAGCACAGGTACGGGCGGCCGCGGAGACAACGACCGCGCGGTCCACGTAACGGCTTCTGCCAGGACGTCGCGGTCGACTCTGAACTTCACGGAAGGGTGCCGCCTTTCATTGCTGCTGCCATGTAGTAGCTGCGGATTCCTGCTTGGAAGCCGCTAAATCTTCGCGGTCCGGCACCGGAACCTGCATGGTCCGCGCTGAGCGAACTACAAACAGACCCAAGGATGGGAGCGCTGCTGACAGCTTAGCCGGAAGATCCGCGATTAACCCATCCCCGTCAGGCCAGCCCCCTCGTATGTGGATAGCCACGGGCCAGCCTTGGCCGGTCTGGTTGCCCGTGATCTGCAGAAGGGGATGGGCGCCGGAACGAGATTGTTATTTGAGGGATTTCAATTTTTTGGGATTCGTAGTGTTAATAACTGCTGTGGAAACTGTGGATAACTCGATCTCGCCCCGCAGTTCCGCGGTTAAGCCCTGTTCACGGATTGTGTGTTAACTGGGTTTTAAACAGGGTGTGGATGGGGACAACTCCCAGGCCCGTTTTTAACGATCCACAGGTGGCTTAAGGGTTTTAAGCCCATTAACCGAGCTTGTCCCCTTAAGTATCCACAGGCTTATCCACATGCACCTGTTAATAAGGTATGTAATGGCGGGTGCGATGTGGATTTCAGGAGTCGCGCTGCTGTTGTTTGATCCGGTTGGTGAGCTCAGTGACCTGGTTGTAAATCACACGGCGCTCCGCCATCAGCTCACGAATCTTGCGGTCCGCGTGGATGACAGTGGTGTGATCACGGCCTCCGAGTTCCTGGCCGATCTTCGGCAGGGACATGTCCGTCAGCTCGCGGCACAAGTACATGGCGATCTGTCGAGCTGTCACCAAGGTGCGTGTACGGGACTTGCTGCAGAGCTCTTCCATGCTGAGCTTGAAGTAGTCGGCCGTCTGGTCCAGGATCTGCTTCGCCGTGATTTCCTGGGCGCCGTCGTCGGTGATCAGGTCTTTCAGAACCATTTCCGCCAAGGCCACGTCCACCGGTTGGCGGTTGAGGCTCGCGAATGCCGTCACACGGATCAGTGCGCCCTCAAGTTCGCGGATGTTGCTGGAAATCTTCGACGCGATGTACTCCAGAGCATCATCCGGTGCAGAGAGGCCTTCGCTGAGGCCTTTCTTGCGAAGGATCGCAATCCGGGTCTCAAGTTCCGGCGGCTGGATATCCGTCAACAGGCCCCATTCGAAGCGCGACGTCATGCGGTCCTCGAAGCCTGCCAGCATCTTGGGAGGCTGATCCGAGGTGATGACAACCTGCTTGTTGGCGTTGTGCAGGGCGTTGAACGTGTGGAAGAACTCTTCCTGGGTCCGGTCCTTGCCCGCCAGGAACTGGATGTCATCGATCAGGAGCACATCCACGTTGCGGTACGTGGTCTTGAAGCTGGTGCCTTCGTCATCGCGGATGGAGTTGATGAAGTCGTTGGTGAATTCTTCGGAGTTCACGTAGCGGACCCGAATGCCGCTGTAGAGCCTGCGGGCGTAGTGTCCGATCGCGTGGAGCAGGTGGGTCTTACCCAAACCCGAATCGCCATAGATGAACAACGGGTTGTAGGCCTTCGCGGGCGCTTCCGCCACAGCCACGGCGGCAGCGTGCGCAAAGCGGTTCGAGGAACCGATCACGAAGGTATCGAAGATGTACTTCGGGTTCAGGCGCCCGAACTCATGTGAGGTACTCGGGGGTGTGGGCTGAGGCTTCGGTTCGGCGAAGTCAGAAACAGCAGAAAGCTCGACGACGGGTTCCGGCTCCGCGTGGACGGGCACCAGATCGGTGTCCACGTCGATTGCGCAGCGAATGTCGTCGGAGAAGACGTTGCGGAGGGCATCGTCCAGGGCGTCCTTGACCTGCGTCTGGAGGACTTCGCGGGTGAGCTCGTTGGGAACGGCCACCAGCAAGGTTGAACCGATGAGGCCCTGGGCTTGGGCGAGGATGACGAAACCGCGCTGACGGGGTGAGACCCGGTCGTCCTGTTCCATAAGGCTCAGTACCCTGCGCCAGGAACTTCCGACAGTGTTGGCGTGGTTGGCTTCGTCTACTGTCAT